>NZ_LT965000.1:0-837 GCF_900240335.1 Sanguibacter massiliensis | reverse complement strand
TGTTATGGTAGGCCTGAGGGAGACCCCAGGCGCGTGGCCCGTGAGGAGCCTCAGGCGCCGCAAAAGGGATATAAGAACCGCCTCCGAGCCGATCGTCCAGCGCTGCCAGAACAGCTCACGCTCGACCGGAGCGAGGCCCGGGACCGGTACGAGCCCGGGTGCGGCGGCGACCTGCGGATCGAGGAGCATGCCCCAGCCGAGACCCGCCCCGACAGCCGTCGCGAAGCCGTCGGGGCTCGGAACCGACGGGCCCCGACCCGCGCGCGGCAGCCCCGCCGCCGCGAGCACAAGATCCTGGAGCCCGTCCTTCGCGTCGAAGCGCACGGCAGGCAGCCGCGGCACGTCAGCGACCCCGCGCACGTCGTGCCGCGCGAGCAGGTCCGGGTGGACGCGCGGGCTGTAGCGGACGACGCCGAGGCGCTCAGCGCGGCAGCCGGGCGCGGGAGTCGCGTCCGTCGTCACGGCGGCCATGACGGCGCCGCTGCGCAGCCGCTCGACGGCGTGCCCCTCGTCGTCGGCGACGACCTGGAGGAACGTGTCCGGCCACGCAGCCGCGGCGACGAGCGCCTGCTGGCGCGCGTGCCGGAGCACGGGTGCGCCATCAGGCGTCACGGTCGACGGTGTGCCGCGGCGCACGAGGATGCGGCCGAGCGAGGCCTCGAGCGGCCGACGACGTGGCGCGTCATCGACGGCCTTGTCGCCGTCGTCATGGTCGCGGTCGCGGCGACGCTCGCGCTCGGGTAACCCCCTTCCGACTCGTAGGTCTGGAGCACCATCGAACGGTGCTGAGGACCTACGAGTCAGGAGAGGGGGATGGGATGGGGGCGGGCACGGGGG
>NZ_LT964999.1:0-837 GCF_900240335.1 Sanguibacter massiliensis | reverse complement strand
AGGAGAAACCTCCTCCAAGGGCGTCATCGTCGAGTCGAGAGGGGCTGCGAAATCGACTGACCTCCATCGATCACCCTGTCTCTCTCAACGTCGGTGGTGACCAGTAGCGTTGACGCCATGGTTAATCTTCGTGTGATCACGGCACGCTCACGCGTCGCTCCCGAGTACTTCCACGCACGCTGGTGCGACGTCGAGACGCACTCGGAGTGGGCGCCGGGCATGGAGTACATCCGTCTCGAGGGTCCGGTGGCTCGCGGCGTCGGTGGCGTTATGAAGACCCGAGACGGTGAGGAAACGCGGATGCTGGTCAGCGACCTCGTGCCGGGGCTCGCCTTCCAGGACACCGTCTACCTCGACGGCGGCACCTTGACCGTGCGCCACGAGTCGCACCGCGACGGTGCGGGGAGCCGATTGGAGCTGCACGGCCGTATCGAAGGGCCACGTGAGGCGGAGCTCGCCGCAGAACTTGCGGGGTTGGAGGACGTGCTCGCCGGAGATCTTGCGGGATTGATTGCGCTCGTGGAACGCGAGCAGGGAGAGTAGTCGCGCGGGCGTTTCCGTCGGAATCGCGAGTCGCTTGAGTCAGGGTTGGCTTTCGCCACCTGGATCGTCCCAATCCTCAGCGGTCCAGATCATGTGAGTCGCATCGCGCGACGGCAGGGCGAGGCATCAGGCCGGACAGTCGTGCGACCGGGGCGTCGATACGCCCGATGGTGACCGGCTTCGCGACCGCCGACTCCGGATTCTACTCCGATGACATCACGAGCAACGTCGCCGCCGTCCGTCGGGACCCACAAGCGCCAAACCCCGATGTGCGCACCGATTATTCACCAACCC
>NZ_LT964998.1:0-980 GCF_900240335.1 Sanguibacter massiliensis | reverse complement strand
GCGCCTGGGGTGCGGGTGCGGGGTGCCTCCACGACGCGCAAGGACCGCGCCGTCGGCCTCGGGCAGATGCTCGTGAGCACCGTCTCCGGGCAGAGCGGCGCCGCCCTCGGCGCGAGCGCCTTCCCGCTCATCGGCCCCGTCGGCGTCGTCGCCCTCCGTCAGCTCGTCACCGCGACCGTCCTCGTGCCCGCCGTGCGCCCCCGCCTGCGCGGTCGCAGCCGCGCTCAGTGGCTCCTCGCGCTCGGGCTCGTCGTCGTCTTCAGCGTCATGAACCTCTCGCTCTACCTCGCAGTCGAGCGGCTCGGCCTCGGTCTCGCCGTGACGATCGAGTTCCTCGGGCCGCTCGCCGTCGCGATCCTCGGCTCCCGACGACGCCTCGACGTTGCGTGCGCGCTCCTCGCGGGCGTCGGCGTCGTCGTCCTCACCAACCCCGGCCCGACGACCGACGTCACCGGCATCCTCCTCGCCCTCGCAGCCGCCGCCGCGTGGGCCGGGTACATCCTCCTCAACCGCGCCGTCGGGCAGCAGTTCTCCGGGCTCGACGGGCCCGCGCTCGCGAGCGGGCTCACCGCCCTCGCGTGGCTGCCCGTCGCCGCGTGGTGGTTCACGCAGCACCCGCTGACCTGGCACGCGTTCGCTCTCGCGGCCGGCTGCGCGCTTCTCGCGTCCGTCGTGCCCTACGCGTTTGACGTCCTCGCGCTGCGCCGCGTGCCGGCCCCGATCTTCGGGACCTTCGCGAGCGTCAACCCCGTCATCGCGGCGCTCATGGGCTGGCTCGTCCTCCACCAGGCCCTCGACGCCCACGAGTGGGCCGGCATCGCGCTCATCGTCGCGAGCAACGCGCTCGTCTCCGCGCGCGGCCTGCGCCACCCCCACTAACCCCGCCCCCGCACGCAAGAATCCGCGCTGGTGGCTACTGGGAGTAGCCACCAGCGCGGATTCTTGCGTGCGGGGGCGGGGTTAGTGGGGGTGGCGCAGGC
>NZ_LT964997.1:0-1188 GCF_900240335.1 Sanguibacter massiliensis | reverse complement strand
CATGATATCCGATTGTTCGAACGTGGTATAAGTCGGATTATCTTTGAAGTGAGCGTAAATCATATATTTCAGTGGTTGTTATGTATTAGTCATCTGGTCACCAATCACGCTATCTATGTAGGAGGTCGCCGCCAGCGTCAGATGTGTAAAAGGGCGTGGGTCAGGACCTTGGGTCAGGGTCGTGGGTCAGGACCGTGGGTCAGGGCCGTGGGCGCGCGACGTGGTCGCGCGCGTGCGCGATCGCCGCGTCGAGGTCCTCGAAGAGGTGCTGCTCGCTCGCGAGCTCGTCGAGCACGCCGACGCGGGTGAGCACGCTGCGGTGCTGCTCCTGCACGCCCTTGACGAGCACGGTGACCCCTGACCGCTCGAGGGTTCCGACGAGCTCGGCGAGCGCGTGCGCTCCCGTCGCGTCGACGAGCCGCAGCCCGGAGAGGCGCAGGACGACGACGCGTGCGCCGTGGTCGCGCTGGACGGTCTCAGCGATGCGGTCGGCGGCGCCGAAGAACATCGAGCCGTCAAGCCTGAAGAGTGCGATCTGTTCGTCGCCGTCGGCCGCAGGCCCGGGCAGGGGCTGCCGGTGGACGACGGACGCGCGCGAGAGCGCGCGCAGCGCGAGGAGCGCCGCGACCGCGAGCCCGACGACGATCGCCTGGACGAGGTCGACGGCGATCGTCACGATCGCGGTGACGACGAGGACGAGCGCGCTGCCGCGCGTCGAGCGCAGGACGGTCCGTACGGCGCGGACGTCGACCATCCGCACGGCGGTGACCATGAGGACGCCGGAGAGCGCGGCGAGCGGGATCTGCCCGACGGGCCCGGTCGCGGCGTAGATGACGACGAGGATGACGAGGCCGTGGACGACGGCCGCGAGGCGGGTCCGTGCGCCGGCGCGGACGTTGACGGCGGTGCGGGCGATCGCGCCGGTCGCGGGCATGCCGCCGAAGAGCCCGGCGGCGACGCTTGCGAGGCCCTGGCCGACGAGCTCGCGATCGGGGTCGTAGCGGCGGGCGGCGGCGGGGGGGGGGGGGGGGGGGGGGGGGGCGGGGGGGGGGGGGGGCAGGAGGGGCCGGGACGCGGGGCGGGCCCTTTTTAAAATCTGGAGGCGCCGGCGGAGCCCGCAGGGGGGGTGGTATGGGGGTGGCGAGGGTCTGAAAAAAAAAAAGACAGAAGAGCAAGATGATGGAGGAG
>NZ_LT964996.1:0-1468 GCF_900240335.1 Sanguibacter massiliensis | reverse complement strand
GAGCGGTGGCATGGACACGGGAACATGGTCCCATCAGTGGTGACCTTCGGGAAGCCTCCGCCGGACACGGCGGGCGCGCGTAGTCTTCTGCGGTGGCACGCTTCATCATCGACACGACGCCCCTGCGCGAGTCGCCCGCGTTCGCCCGGTTGTGGTGGGGGCTGGGGCTCTCGAGCCTCGGCACGCAGCTCACGGTCGTCGCCGTGGGGCTCGAGGTGTATGCGCTCACGGGCTCGACGCTCGCGGTCGGCGGGCTCGGCATTGCGGCGCTCGTGCCGCTCGTCGTCACGGGTCTGTACGGGGGCGCGCTGGTCGACGTGCACGATCGGCGGACGGTCGCGCTCGTGACGTCGGCCGGGCTGTGGTTCGTCACGGCGCTGCTCGCGCTCCAGGCGTGGCTGCGGGTTGACGAGGTGTGGGTGCTGTACGCGCTCGTCGCCGCGCAGTCCGCGGGCTTCGGCATCAACAACCCGGCGCGGTCGGCGATCATCCCGATGCTTGTGCGGCCGGCGCGCCTGCCGGCGGCGAACGCGTTGCAGACGTTGCTGTTCAATACGTCGCTCATGCTCGGCCCGGTCGCGGGCGCCGTGCTCGTGGCGCGGTGGGGGTACGAGGTCGCGTACACGATCGACGCGGTGCTCTTCCTCGCGGCGCTGTGGGCGCTGCTGCGGCTCCCGTCGTTGCGTCCGGGCACGATCGCGTACGACGACGTGCCCGACGGCGCCCGGGCGGACGTCGTCGTGCCTGCGCACGTCGCGACGTCGGGCGCGGTGACCGACGCCGATGCGGCTGCGGACGTGCCTGCGGCGCGTCGCCGGGTGGGCCTGTCGTCCGTCGTCGAGGGGCTGCGCTACCTTGCGACGCAGCCGAACGTCCGGATGACGTTCCTCGTCGACCTGTCGGCGATGGTGCTGGCGATGCCGCGCGTGCTGTTCCCGGCGGTCGGCGTCGTGGTCCTCGGCGGCGGGGAGACGACGACGGGCTATCTCACGGCGGCGATCGCGGTCGGAGGGATCATCGCGGGCCTGCTCTCGGGCGGGCTCGTCCGCATGCGCCGGCAGGGTGCGATCATCGTGTGGGCGATCACGGCGTGGGGGCTGGGCGTCGCGGGCTTCGGCGTCGTGCTGCTCGGCGCCGGGCGGACGACGCCGGACCACGTGCTGTGGCCTGCGCTCGTCGGGGCGCTCGTGCTCCTCGCGTTCTGCGGGGCGGCGGACAACGTCTCGGCGATCTTCCGGACGTCGATCCTTCAGACTGCGGCGCCGGACGAGATGCGGGGGAGGCTGCAGGGGATCTTCATCGTCGTCGTCGCGGGTGGGCCGCGGGCGGGCGACCTGTGGCTGGGCGCTCAGGCGTCGTGGTGGGGCGAGGGCATGGCGGCGGTCGTCGGAGGCCTCAGCTGCGTCGCTGTCCTGTGGCTTCTGGTCCGCCGCTGGCCAGCCTTCTACCGCTACGACGCGCTCAACCC
>NZ_LT964995.1:0-1485 GCF_900240335.1 Sanguibacter massiliensis | reverse complement strand
CCCGCAGGCCCCTCCAACCGCGCCCCGAGACGGCGCGGCGCCGCGAGGAGATCCTCCGTGCGGCCATCGCGACGTTCGGCGCCAAGGGGTACAAGGGCCCGCTGAGCGACATCGCCGAGCAGGTCGGCATGACCCACGCGGGCGTCCTCCACTACTTCGGGTCCAAGAGCGCTCTGCTCCTCGAGGTCCTCAAGTTCCGCGACTTCGAGGACGTCGAGGACCTTCCCACCCGCCACATGCCCGGCGACGCCGGCCTCTTCCGCCACCTCGTCAAGACAGCGTTTCTCAACGCGCGGCGCGCCGGCATCGTCCAGGCCTTCACCGTCCTCTCAAGCGAGGCCGTCACCGACGGCCACCCAGCACGGAGCTTCTTCGAGGAGCGCTACGCCAATCTGCGCGCCGAGGTCGCCGACGCGTTCCGGGTGATGTGCGCCGACGAGGGCATCGACGCGCCCGAGACCGTCGACCGCGCCGCAGCCTCGATCCTCGCCGTCATGGACGGCCTCCAGACCCAGTGGCTCCTCGACCCCACGGCCGTCGAGCTCGCCGAGACCACCGAGTTCGCGATCGAGGCGATCGTCGCCCAGGTCCTCAGCCCGCGCGATACGCCCCTGTCGAGCCCGCCCTGCTCCCAGACGGATTGATGGCTTCCCCCGTTGAACGGGGGGGAAGCCATCAGTCCGTCGCACGCGGGCGGCGTGACAGACGTCCTACGAATCTGAGCGGGGCCCGCCCTAACATGAGGCGGAAGGAGTGACCCGTGCGTTCCCAGCCCGCGCACGCCGCCCACCCGATGACCCGCACCTCCGCGCCCTCGCGCGCGCTCCTCACCCTCACCTCTCCGAGCCGCTGGTCGACCGTCCCCGCGGACCTCCTCGCCGGCGTCACCGTCGGCGTCGTTGCCCTCCCCCTCGCGCTCGCGTTCGGCGTGAGCTCGGGCGTCGGCCCCGCCGCCGGCCTCGTCACCGCGGTCGTCGCCGGCATCGTCGCCGCAGTGTTCGGCGGCTCGCGCGTGCAGGTCTCCGGCCCGACGGGCGCCATGGCGGTCGTCCTCGCCCCGCTCGTCGCCATCCACGGGGCCGACGCCGTCCCGCTCGTCGCGATCATGGCGGGCCTCATGGTCCTCGCGCTCGGTGCCGCACGGCTCGGCCGCGTCGTCACCTTCATCCCGTGGCCCGTCGTCGAGGGATTCACGCTCGGCATCGCGACGATCATCTTCCTCCAGCAGGTGCCCGCAGCCGTCGGCGTCGACGCGCCCGCCGGCCAGAACCCTCTCGTCGCCGCCATTGACGTCATCGGCGGGGCAGGCGACACCGTGCTGTGGACCCTCGGGGCCGTCGCCGTCGTCGTCGCCCTCATGCTCGTGCTGCCACGCCTGTGGGCCGCGCTGCCGGCGTCGCTCGTCGCGATCATCGTCGTCACGGTCGTCGCCGAGCTCGTCGACGCCCCCGTCGCCCGCATCGGCGCGCTCCCCGACTCCCTCCC
>NZ_LT964994.1:0-1717 GCF_900240335.1 Sanguibacter massiliensis | reverse complement strand
AGTCATAACAAGCCATGAAAACCGCCACTGCGCCGTTACCACCGCTGCGTTCGGTCAAGGTTCTGGACCAGTTGCGTGAGCGCATACGCTACTTGCATTATAGCTTACGAACCGAACAGGCTTATGTGGCTCTTCGTCGATGCGGTGGGGGGTCAGCTGAGGAGGCCGCCGGCGGCGAGCAACATCCGCAGCCGATAGTTGTCGCGGTTGCGGTAGCCGCGGGCCAGCCGCCTGTGAAGTTCGATGATGCCGTTGACGGCCTCGGTGCCACCGTTGTTCGCCCGGTCGGTGTCGAAGTAGGCCAGGAACGCCTCACGCCAACGCCGCAGAGTCCGTCCGAGACGGGCGACCTCGGGGATCGGGCAGGTGTGGAACGAAGTAAGGATCTTCTCAGCGCGGCCGCGCCCGACGGTAGCGTCCTTGGAGCGGTAGGCGGCTCGGAGGTCTTGAGCGCAGCGCCACGCGACGTAGACCTCTTCGTGCGCCTCGTCCGCACCGATCGCACGTTCCAGGCGCGCGACCTGGCGGTCGGTGAGGTTCTCGGCCCCGGCGCGCAGGATCGTCTGGATACCGAACAGCGGGTCGCCCTTGCGGCCGCGGTGCCCGGTGGTGTCCTGCTGGACGCGGCGGCGGACCTCGTCGACGACCTGGGTGCCGAGCTTGACGACATGGAACGCATCCAAGACCGCCCTGGCGTCGGCGAGCTCGGCGTCGATCGCCGCCTTGTAGCCGCCGAACGGGTCCAGCGCAGCGACCTCGATGGCCGCGCGAAACGCGGGGCCGCGGTCGGTGAGCCAGTCGGCGTAGGCCTTCTTCGAGCGGCCTGGGACCAGATCAAGGAGCCGGGCGTGGATGCGCCCGTGGCTGTCGCGCGTCAGATCGACCATCCCGGTCAGTTCCTTGGGTCCGCGCTCACGCACGTCGCCGTGGTGCCAGATGTGCTCGTCGACGCCCAACGAGGTGACGCCCGCGAACCGGACCGGGTCCGCAGCCAGACGTTCCAGCTCGGGCTTGACCGCGCGCCACAGGGTCGCCCACCCGACCCCGAGGCGGCGGGCGAGCCCCGCGATCGTGGCGTGCTCACGGCGCAGCTGCCCGAGGGCCCACGTCACCGCCCGGCGGGTGAGCACCCCGCGGGCGGCGACCAGGACCGGGAGCTGCTCGACGAACGTGCCGCGCGGGCAAGCCGCTTCCGTGCAGCGCCAGCGTCGCTGCCGCCAGGCGACCTGCACCCCCACGTCGCCGTGCGGCACGTCGCGCAGCACCCGCATCCTCCGTCCTCGGCTGACCGCGACGCCCCCGCAGTCCGGGCACCCCATCAGCTGCCAGGGTGTGGAGACCATCACTCGCATCGCGGTCGAGCTCCGCGTCACAGCCTCGACCCGGACGCCGTCCAGGCCGAGCAGAATGTCACAGCGAACGCAGGGGTCAGTAGTTGGGCGCGCGTCGGCGCACCCCGTAGCGTGAGACACGTCGAGGTCCTCGAGATCGATCAGGTTGCTTGGTCGCTCCTGATTCTCGAGGACCTCGACCCCTACCTGATGCTCAACCCGTCGGACCCGTCACTCCCCACCGCAACGGCGAAGAGCCGCTTATGTCCACTGGGTGGCTCTGTTGCAAAGATTGGCGGCAGTCAGAGGTAGGCTGTCGCTCTGCGCCGATCAGGCGGCTGCTGCGAAATGGTGGTTGAGCATGCCCATGGCCTCCGTCAGCGCCG
>NZ_LT964993.1:0-1821 GCF_900240335.1 Sanguibacter massiliensis | reverse complement strand
CGACATCGGTCTCAGCACACGGACTCAGCCACATTGGTTTGTGAGAGCGCGCGCCGGACCACGGAACTCCCCCCGTACGGCGCCGTCGGCGCCGTAAGATGTGTATAGGACCCCACCTACACACCCCCCACCGTCGCCCGAGCCCCGTTCGTCGTCGCCTGCTCCAACCCCGACTGCGCACGCATCTTCAACGAAGACGAATGGGACCGCTTCAAAGCCCTCGCCCTCACCACCAGGAGAACCGCTTGATCGACCCCGACGGCATCGAATGGCTCCCCGTCACAGAAGCCGCCCGCATCCTCCGAGTCCGCCCCTCCACCATCTGGAACTGGACCTCACGAGGCACCGTCCGCCGCCACCGCATCGGACGCACCGCCTACATCCACATGCCCGACGCAGCCGCCGCCGAACACGCATGGCGCGCCAGAGTAGAAACCAGACGCCAAGGCTGATAGGTTTCAGCCCAAGGAGACGTGTCTCCACATCCAGGCCCGAGGCTCACAGAGTCCGGGCCTTCGTCGTCCCACCAGACGACCGGCGTCAACGCGGGCCGGGCAACCACGATGGATCATTGACCCGCGAAGGCCGCTTGGGGAGCACAACACCCGGTCATCTCCTCCCCGTAGCAGCGCGACCTGCGCCACCCACGGCAGCCCCCAGACTGCCAACGCTCGCCCCGACGTCCAACCGGGACGAACACGCGCGACCAGCAGGCCCCCAGGTGCAAGCCCTGGGCGCGCACGAGACCCCCACGTTCTAGGCCGTGGGGCGTCGCCAACCCCCTCGTCACGGCAAGAGCCGTCGACCAACACTCGCCGCCACGCGCGACCGACGCGAGCCACCGCGACGAGGGACCCAAGCCCACCGATACGCTGACACGATGACCGGCGAACCGTCCGCATTTCATCGTGCGATTGAGCTCAACGCCCAGTACGAGGCCATGTTCGGCGAGTGGCGCCGCCAGAACCGCAGCACGATCGCATCGATCGGCCGATTGGCCGCTCAAGCCCCGCAGCTCGCCACATCGGCGCAGCAACGCGAGGTGCTGGCGAGAATCGCAAGAGTCAACGCCGACCTGGCGAAGTCCATCGCGCAAACATCGAGCGTCAGACACTCCATCAAGGCGGCCACCGACCTCGTCTCGCAGTACGCCCGCGCACTGGCCGCGGCCTCCGCGACGAGCCGCTCATTGAGCGCCACCGACATCCTCTCAATGGGACCGGCACCCCAGGCAAGCGCAAGCATCAGCAGCATCCAGTCATTCGTCTCACGCCTCGCCCCCGACATGCGGCTGAGAGCCGAAGAGGTGTTGGCCGAGAGCCTCGAGGCGGCGTTCGCGGCAAGCCCAGAACACGACGCCACCGCAGAGGTCGAGACCGTACGAGCCAAGGCAAGCGCCGCTGACACGATTGCCGCGGGTGCCGGCGGAGCCTTTATCTATACCGCGGCGCTCAACGCCCTCAACGATCACCTCGCTAACGCCTACCCTGGCCAGCACGAGCTCCACGCCGCCGTCGTCGCGCTCCTCGCCATCCTCGCCTTCGTACTCTGGGCGCCCGATGCGAACGATCACGTGGGCGGCGCCCCGACCGCCGAATAGGCAGGCCCCCCACCCCCTCCCCCTTATACACATTTTCGAGCCCACCAGACCGTACTAGACCTCCCAAGCCCCCTACCCCTCCCAAAACCCGAATCTTCTCATCGGTGCCGCTGTGTCTCAGAGTTTGCACACTGTTTTCTCTGTCTCTTCTACCCATCTCCGTGCCCACGAGACCATAGAGTATCTCGTATTCCGTCTTCTGCTTGAAAACAAAAACCACA
>NZ_LT964992.1:0-1928 GCF_900240335.1 Sanguibacter massiliensis | reverse complement strand
AGCTTCACGATTTTTGCAACAGAGCCTCACATCACCCTGGAAATGGCGCCACTTGAAATCCGTCATCGTTCCGTCCGTCCAATCTCCGCCAAGCATGCTCAAGCTTCACGATTTTTGCAACAGAGCCATATCGACAACCTCTCGCGCAACCAAGACATCGCGGTCGGACTGCAAGTGATCTTGAAGCCACGGGCCCGTCCCACCCCGACATGGACCTCGATGCCCGAACGGACGTTAGATTTCGAGTTCTAGGCGTTCTGCGATGAAGGTTGGATCCCAGCCGGGATTGAAAGTGTCGACGTGGGTGAATCCGAGCCGCTCGTATAGGCCACGCAGGTTCGGGTGGCAGTCGAGCCGCAGCTTGGCGCACCCCTGCGTTCGCGCGGCATGGCGGCAAGCCTCGATCAGCGCGGAGCTGACACCCCGGCCCGCATGTGTCCGTCGCACCGCGAGCTTGTGCAGATATGCGGCCTCCCCCTTGAGGGCGTCGGGCCAGAACTCGGGATCCTCGGCCGACAAGGTGCAACAGCCGACGATGCCGTCGCTGCAACTCGCGACTAGGAGCTCGGATCTCAGGACGAAGGTCTCCGCGAATGTCCGGTCGATCCGCGCGACGTCCCAGGCGGGCGTTCCCTTGGCGGACATCCACGCCGCAGCGTCGTGCATCAGCCGCACAACCTCGTCGATATCACCCGAGCAGGCGACCCGAACGTTCGGAGGCTCCTCGCTGTCCATTCGCTCCCCTGGCGCGGTATGAACCGCCGCCTCATAGTGCAGTTTGATCCTGACGAGCCCAGCATGTCTGCGCCCACCTTCGCGGAACCTGACCAGGGTCCGCTAGCGGGCGGCCGGAAGGTGAATGCTAGGCATGATCTAACCCTCGGTCTCTGGCGTCGCGACTGCGAAATTTCGCGAGGGTTTCCGAGAAGGTGATTGCGCTTCGCAGATCTCCAGGCGCGTGGGTGCGGACGTAGTCAGCGCCATTGCCGATCGCGTGAAGTTCCGCCGCAAGGCTCGCTGGACCCAGATCCTTTACAGGAAGGCCAACGGTGGCGCCCAAGAAGGATTTCCGCGACACCGAGACCAATAGCGGAAGCCCCAACGCCGACTTCAGCTTTTGAAGGTTCGACAGCACGTGCAGCGATGTTTCCGGTGCGGGGCTCAAGAAAAATCCCATCCCCGGATCGAGGATGAGCCGGTCGGCAGCGACCCCGCTCCGTCGCAAGGCGGAAACCCGCGCCTCGAAGAACCGCACAATCTCGTCGAGCGCGTCTTCGGGTCGAAGGTGACCGGTGCGGGTGGCGATGCCATCCCGCTGCGCTGAGTGCATAACCACCAGCCTGCAGTCCGCCTCAGCAATATCGGGATAGAGCGCAGGGTCAGGAAATCCTTGGATATCGTTCAGGTAGCCCACGCCGCGCTTGAGCGCATAGCGCTGGGTTTCCGGTTGGAAGCTGTCGATTGAAACACGGTGCATCTGATCGGACAGGGCGTCTAAGAGCGGCGCAATACGTCTGATCTCATCGGCCGGCGATACAGGCCTCGCGTCCGGATGGCTGGCGGCCGGTCCGACATCCACGACGTCTGATCCGACTCGCAGCATTTCGATCGCCGCGGTGACAGCGCCGGCGGGGTCTAGCCGCCGGCTCTCATCGAAGAAGGAGTCCTCGGTGAGATTCAGAATGCCGAACACCGTCACCCTGCTGCGTAACATCGTTGCTGCTCCATAACATCAAACATCGACCCACGGCGTAACGCGCTTGCTGCTTGGATGCCCGAGGCATAGACTGTACAAAAAAACAGTCATAACAAGCCATGAAAACCGCCACTGCGCCGTTACCACCGCTGCGTTCGGTCAAGGTTCTGGACCAGTTGCGTGAGCGCATACGCTACTTGCATTATAGCTTACGAACCGAACAGGCTTATGT
>NZ_LT964991.1:0-2023 GCF_900240335.1 Sanguibacter massiliensis | reverse complement strand
GACACCGCCCCGCTCGTCGCCAAGGAGTTCCACCCGTGAGCACCGCCACCCTCCCCGCGTCCGCGACGCTCCTGCGCCTCGCGACCGCCGGCTCCGTCGACGACGGCAAGTCAACGCTCGTCGGCCGCCTCCTCTACGACTCCAAGTCCGTCCTCGCCGACCAGCTCGACGCCGTCGAACGCGTCTCGCGCGACCGCGGCCTCGACGGCGCCGACCTCGCCCTCCTCACCGACGGCCTGCGCGCCGAGCGCGAGCAGGGCATCACGATCGACGTCGCCTACCGCTACTTCGCGACCGCCCGCCGCGCGTTCGTCCTCGCCGACTGCCCCGGGCACGTCCAGTACACGCGCAACACCGTGACCGGAGCGTCGACGGCCGACGCCGTCGTCCTCCTCATCGACGCCCGCAAGGGCCTCCTCGAGCAGACGCGCCGCCACCTCGCGGTCGCCTCCCTGCTGCGCGTCCCGCACGTCGTCGTCGCCGTCAACAAGATCGACCTCGTCGACTACTCCGCCGAGCGCTACGCCGAGCTCGCCGCCGAGATCCGCGCGGCCGCCGCCGACCTCGGCGTCCCCGCGATCCACACCGTGCCCGTGAGCGCGCTCGTCGGCGACAACGTCGTCGACCGCTCCGACGCGACCCCGTGGTACGACGGGCCGAGCCTCCTCGAGCTGCTCGAGGACCTGCCCGTCGGCGAGGACGTCGCCGCGCAGCACCTGCGCTTCCCCGTGCAGGTCGTGCTGCGCCCCCAGGGCGCGGCACGCGACCCGCAGCACGTCGACTACCGCGGCTACGCGGGCCAGATCGCCGAGGGCGTCGTGCGTCCCGGCGACGAGGTCGTCGTCCTGCCGTCGGGCAAGCGCACGCTCGTCGAGGCGATCGACACGGCCGACGGTCCGCTCGCCGAGGCGTTCGCGCCGCAGTCCGTGACGCTGCGCCTCACCGACGACATCGACATCGCGCGCGGCGACACGATCGTCGCCGCCGACGACGTCCCCGCGCTCACGCAGGACGTCACCGCGACCCTCGCGTGGCTCGGCGAGAAGCCGCTGCGCGCCGGGCAGCGTGTCCTCGTCAAGCACACGACAAAGGTCGTCCAGGCGGTCGTCCGCGACGTCGTCGGGCGCCTCGACCTCGACGCCGCCCACCTCGTGCCGGGCGACACGCTCGAGCTCAACGACATCGGTCGCGTCCAGCTGCGGCTCGCGTCGCCCGTGCCGGCCGAGGAGTACGCCGAGCACCGCCGCACCGGCGCGTTCTGCGTCATCGACCCCGCCGACGGCCTCACTCTCGCTGCCGGCATGGTCGGGGACGCGCTCGCCGCTGCCCGCTTCCCCGGCGACCGCCCCGCCGACTTCGCGATCTGAGCGGCCCAGCCCGACGGCGCACGACGCACCCGCGTCGTGCGCCGTCGGCCGTCCACGCGGGCTGCCCGGGCCGTCATACGGTCGAAACCTTGCGGTCGGTAGGATCGCGCACGCCCGCCACACCCACCCCGGAGGCATCGTGGACAACTCGACGACCGACCCCGCCTACCCGCTGATGCTGCGCGTCACGGGCCGCCGCTGCGTCGTCGTCGGAGCAGGCCCCGTCGGCACCCGACGCGCGCTCGCGCTCGTCCGCGCGGGAGCCGACGTCACCGTCGTCGCGCCCGTCGCGAGCGCCGACGTCACGGGCGCCGCCGCCCGCGGCGAGCTCCGCTGGGAGCAGCGTCCCTACGCGACCGGCGACCTCGACGGCGCATGGCTCGCGCACACCGCGACGGGCGTGCCCGCGATCGACGAGGCCGTCGCCGCCGACGCCGAGGACGCACGCGTGTGGCTCGGCCGGGCCGACGACCGCACCCGCTCGAACCTGTGGGTGCCCGCCGCCGCGCGCGTCGACGACGTCACCGTCACGGTGAGCGCGGGCGGCGACCCGCGCCGCGCCATGGAGCTGCGTGACAAGGTCGCGCACGCCCTGCGCGACGGCACGATCAGCGCACCGCGCCACCGTGCCCTCCCCCGCACGACGCCCTCGCCAC
>NZ_LT964990.1:0-2044 GCF_900240335.1 Sanguibacter massiliensis | reverse complement strand
GGCCCTCACGATGTCGGCGTTGAAGGGGTCGATCCGCAGGATCGTCACGATGCGGTCACCGGGGCGATCTGAGATGCAACGGCGGTCGCGAGCGCGAGGTGCGCATCCACGGACTTGGTGCGGCGGGGGCGGGCGGCGGGGTGGGGTGCGGGCCGGCGCAACACGGGGCAGAGCGTCCGCAGGATGCGGGCGTGCGCGGATGTCCACAGGACGGGGGAGTGGGCGGCGCGTCCACAGGAATGCGCGCTCGCCAGTGAGATGGCTGTGCAGGTGCGGGAGTCTCTGCGCATGCGAAAGCTCCCTCGTGGTTATCGGCCCCCCGGCGCGCACCGGTTGACCGGCGTCTTCACCGTCGCCATGGCGTACGCCGACGGCGTCACACGCGCGCAGGCGCGGCACCGACTCGCCTCCGGGGAGTGGCGGGCCGGCGTGGGCGACGGGATCCGGCTCGACTCCGATGTCCCGCACCGGCTCGCGCCGCTCGTCGCGGCGATGCTCACGTGGACCGACGGGGTCCTCCTCCGTGAGAGCGCCGCGATCGCGCACGGCCTGGCGATCGACGTCCCCGTCCTTCCCGTGCACGTCTGGGTGCCCGCCAACCGTCGTCCCCGAGCCGGCATGGTGCCGCACCGGTACGACCTCGACCCCGACGACGTCGTCGCGCTTCCCTACGGACGTGCGACGTCACGTGTGCGAACAATCCACGACGTCCACGCGCACCTGCCCGCGCGGCAGGTCGACGAGCTCATCGCGTTGAGCATCATCCGGGGTGACGTCACGAGCGCGTCGCTCGAGGAGCACCGGCGGGCGCGCCCGGGCTGCTGGGGCAACGGGCAGCTCGCGCGACTGTCCGACGAGACGCGGGACGGAGCGCTCAGCCATCCTGAGCGTGTCGTCGTCTCGCTGCTACGCCGCGCGAAGATCCGCGGCTGGACCCTCAACACGCCGGTGCACGACGAGCGTGGGCTCATCGGTGTCGTCGACGTGCTGTTTGACGAGTGTCGTCTCGCGATCGAGATCAACGGATACGCGTACCACTCGGTCGCGGGATTCGAACGCGACCACGAGAAGATCAACCGTCTCGCGCTCCAGGGATACACGCACCTGGCGTTCACGGCGCGCGCGGTGCAGGACCGTCCCGACCGCGTCATCGAGCAGATCCACGAGGCGCTGGCGCGCCTCCGCCGCGAGTAGCGCCGGCGCTCCGCCGCAGCGAGTAGCGCTGGCCCCTCCGCAGGCGAGGAATCCGCACGGATGGTTGCTCGGAGCAGCCATCCGCGCGGATTCCTCGGAGAGGGGGCGGGCGTCAGATGAAGTAGAGCGGGTCGAACTCTTCGATCGGGATGATGCGGACGCGCGGCAGCGGTGCGTTGAACGCTGCGACGTCGTACTCGAGGTCGAAGAACTCCACGCCGCGCTCGCCGAGCTCGGCCATCCGCGAGTTGACGAACTCACGGAAGCACAGGACGCCGATGCGGCGGCCGGGCGTGATGAGCGCCTCGAGCTGCGGGATGAAGTCGCCGTCGTGGCTCGCGAGGAGGATGTCGGCGTCGCGGGGGACGAGCGCCTCGAGGGTGCGCTGGATACCCATGTCGACGACCTTGAGGCCCGGGCCGCCCGAGAGGGGGACGGGCGTGTAGCCCATCGCGAGCAGCGCCTGGACGAACGGCATCGGCATGGTGCCCGATGTCGCGTTGAGGAAGAACAGCGGGTGGACCGGCTGGCCCCACGCCTGCTCGGCGTGCTCGGTGATGCGGTCCCAGCGCGGTCGCTCGTCGGGGCTCGGACGGTGCCCGAGGACATTGACGCCGAGGGTGGCGTCGATGTTCTCACCGTCGACGAGGAGGTAGGTCTTGCGAGGGGCTGCGCCGGGGGTCATGCCCCCAGCGTAGCGGCGCCCCGGCTAGCCCCCCCCGTCGCGCGCCAAGAATCCGGGCAGATGGCTACTGGCACTAGCCATCAGCGCGGATTCCTGGGAATGGCCGAGGCGGGCCGGGGCGGGGGGGGGGCAAGAATTCGGGCAGATGGCTACTGGGAGTAGCCA
>NZ_LT964989.1:0-2742 GCF_900240335.1 Sanguibacter massiliensis | reverse complement strand
CCCCAGCACCCCGAGCACGGCCTTCCCGAGCACGAGCACGCCTGCCGCGGTGACGACGGCCCGGACGGTGTCGACGGTGAGCGTCGACGTCGCGAGCGTGTAAGCGAGGAACCGTGGCAGGTTCTCGCTGAGCCCCCCGCCGGGCACGTAGGAGAGCTGGGTGCCGTCGCCGAGCGCGAAGGGCCAGAACCAGAGGTTGGTGACGAGTCCGTAGAGGTAGGCGGCGACGACGCCGTAGACGGCGAGGAGGACGACGGCACGCCGGCCGGGCCGTGCCCCGTCACGGGGCAGCACGACGCGGCCGACGAGCCCGGCCCCCGCTCCGACCCAGGCGGCGGCGAACGCCTGGAACGGCAGCCACGGCCCGACGCCCGCGGTGAGGAGCGCGGAGACAAGCATCGCAAGGGCGCCGAGCGTGAAGCCGAGGCTCGGGCCGAGTGCGGCGCCGGCGAGGACGAGGAGGAAGAACATCGGCTCGATGCCGCCGATGCCGGTGCCGAGCAGGCGCAGGGCCGCGATGAGCGCGGCGAGCACGCCGAGGAGCGCGAGGGCGCGCGGGTCGGGTCGGTCGCGGGTGACGGCGGCGAGCGCGGTCGCGAGGACGAGCGGCACGAGGAGTACGAGCAGCCACGGCGCGGACTGTCCCTCGGCGCGGGGTGCGACGGACGCGAGCAGGGGCCAGCCGAGCATCGCGACGCCGAGCAGGCTCGTGAGCGCGACGAGGACGCGCGAGGCGACGGTGCTCATGCGCCGTCGCTGTCGGGCGGCGCGGACTCGGCACCCACGGCCACGTCACGCACGAGGTCGTCGACCGTGAGCGCTCCGAGCGGCCGCACGACGCGTGCGATCTGCGGCGCTCCCCCGACGGATCCGGTGAGGACGTCGCGGGCGGGGCCGTCGCTCACGACCTCGCCGTCGGCGAGGACGATGACGCGGTCGGCGGCCTCGGCGGCCGTCTCGACGTCGTGCGTCGCGAGGACAATGGTCGCACCGGCGGCCGCTCGCGCGCGCAGCGCGGCAACGAGCGTGTGCCGCGCGGGCGTGTCGAGCCCGCGCGTCGGCTCGTCAAGCAGGACGATGCCGGCACCGGCGGCGAGCTGAATCGCGAGGACGAGCGCGAGCCGCTCTCCCTCGGAGAGGTCGCGCGGGTGCGTCGCCCCGTCGATGCCGGGCACGAGCCCGTCGAGCAGGGCGCGCGTCGTACCCACCGAGGCCGCCGCGTCGGCGTCGCCGCTCGCGCACTCCTCGTCGACGCTCGGGGTGAAGAGCAGCGCTCCGACCTCCTGCGGCACGAGTGCGACGGCACGACGCGCGTCGGCGGCCCCGAGCCGCGCCGGGTCGACGCCGTCGACGTCGAGCCGCCCGCGGTGCGGCAGCGCGCCGGCGAGCGCACGCAGCAGCGTCGACTTGCCGGCGCCGTTGCGGCCCATGAGGACGGTGACCTCGCCCGCGTGCAGCGTGAGGTCGAGCCGGTGAACGACGGTGCGCGTGCCGCGCCGCACCTCGAGCCCGCGGGCGACGACGCGAGCGTCAGACGTTGCGTCCCGGAGGGCGTGTCGGCGCGGGCGGAGTGCGTCCGTCCACGTCGCACGGCGCCTCGCGGTCGGATGCTCGTCGGCGTCACCGTCCACGTCGTGCCGCAGCCCGAGCAGCCCCGGCGCAGCGATGTACCGTCGCCGCGCCTCCCGCACGTCGGCGGGCACGGCGTCCCATCCGGCGAGGTCCGCGAGGCGGGCGAGCGGCGGCGCCTGCGGCGTCCCGCGCAGCACGGCGGCGTCCCCGGTGCGGAGCGTGCCGTCGCCCGGTAGGTGCCAGACGCGGTCGGCGATGCCCGTGAGCCGTTCGAGCCGGTGCTCGGCGACGACAACGGTGAGCCCGACGTCGTGCGCGAGCCGCCGCAGCGCCCCGACGACGTCGTCGGCGGCGACGGGGTCGAGCGCGGACGTCGGCTCGTCGAGCAGCAGCACGGACGGCTCGGAGACGAGCACCGCGCCGAGCGCGACGCGCTGCGCCTGCCCGAGGGACAGCGTGTCGAGGCGGCGGTCGCGCAGGTCGGCGATGCCGAGGAGATCGAGCGTGTCCTCGACGCGTCGACGCATCGCGGCGGTCGCGATGCCCTGCTGCTCGAGCGCGAACGCGAGCTCGGTCTCGACATGCGCGGTGACGAACGCCCGCAGCGGATCCTGGCCGACGTAGCCCGTGAGGTGCGCGCGGTCGCGGGCGGGCACGGTGAGGAGGTCGGTCCCGCTCAGGGTGACGCTGCCCGTCGCGCGCGCACCGGTGCCGTCGAGCAGTCCCGCAAGCGTCCGCAAAAGCGTGGTCTTGCCCGAGCCGGTCGGTCCCGCCAGGAGGACGACATCGCCCTCGGTGGCATCCGCGGCGACGGAGCGCAGGAGCGTGCGCCCGCCGACGGTGACGGTGAGTCCGTCGACGCGCATCATCGTGCTCCCTCCGCGGCGCCGACCCGGGTGGGGGACGCGGGTCGCGCGCCGTCGGGTGCGTCGGCCGCGACCCGGAGCTCAACGACGACGAACGCCACGAGCGCAGGCACGAGCGCGACGAGGGTCGCAGCGAGCATCGCGCCCGACAGCACGAGCCACGCCTCCGCGGCGGGCACGCGCACCTGCGCGGGAGTCGTGCCGACGAGCACCGCAGCACCCGCCCCGCACACGATGACCGCGAGCCCGGCCCACGTCCAGCGGGGCGGTCGGTGCAGCGTCTCTGCCCTCAACACATCTGACC
>NZ_LT964988.1:0-2930 GCF_900240335.1 Sanguibacter massiliensis | reverse complement strand
GGCCCCAGCCCCGCCCTCCAGCGACGGCTGACGCCCCGCACGACGGGGCCGCACCTGAGCGGTCCGTCACACCGTTGGTGAGGGTGCCGACGTTTCCGGTACCCTGACACCCTGCCCTGCGTCGACCGTCCGCCATCGGACGTGCCCGCCGCAGGGAGACGCACAACCCTCCTGTCACGGAAATCCCGTGGCCGCCAAGTCCAGAGGAGGTGGGTATGAGCCTGCGTCAGTACGAGCTGATGATCATCCTTGATCCCGAGATCGAGGAGCGCACCGTCGCCCCGTCGCTCGACAAGTACCTCACGGTCGTCACGACCGAGGGTGGGTCCGTCGACAAGGTCGACATCTGGGGCCGCCGTCGTCTCGCCTACGACATCAAGAAGAAGTCCGAGGGCATCTACGCGGTGGTCGACTTCACCGCGTCGCCCGCGACCGCCAAGGAGCTCGACCGCCAGCTCGGCCTCAACGAGGTCGTCCTGCGCACGAAGGTGCTCCGCCGCGAGGAGTCCAAGGCTGCTGCGGCCCCCGCCGTCGCCGCCGAGGTTCCCGCCGAGGCCGACGCTTCCTGACGTCTCAACGCTCCACCCCCGCCGGCAGCAGCCGGTGGGTCCCGTACACCTCGAAGGAGTAGGCAATGGCTGGTGACACCGTCATCACCGTGGTGGGAAACCTCACCGCGGACCCGGAGCTCCGTTTCACCCCCTCGGGTGCAGCGGTGGCCAACTTCACGGTGGCCTCCACGCCCCGCACCTTCGACCGCCAGACGAACGAGTGGAAGGACGGCGACGCGCTGTTCCTCCGCTGCTCGATCTGGCGCGAGGCCGCCGAAAACGTCGCAGAGACCCTCACCAAGGGCATGCGCGTCATCGCTCAGGGTCGGCTGACCCAGCGGTCGTACGAGACCCGTGAGGGTGAGAAGCGCACCGTCGTCGAGCTGCAGGTGGACGAGATCGGTCCGTCCCTGCGGTACGCCTCCGCCAAGGTCACGCGAGCCCAGCGCTCGGGTGGCGGCGGTGGTGGCGGTTTCGGCGGCGCCCCCCAGGGTGGTGGTGGCGGTGGCTACCAGCAGCAGAGCGACCCGTGGGCCACGTCCGGTCCCGCCTCCTCCGGCGGCGGCTTCTCCGACGAGCCCCCGTTCTGACCGTCCCCGCCCGGGACACAGACACGACGACCCTCCGCCCGCCGCGCGGCGCGGAGGGACAGCACCTGACAAGGAGCCCCCACGATGGCCAAGGCCGTTGTTCGCAAGCCCAAGAAGAAGTCCAACCCGCTGAAGTCCGCGAAGATCGACGTCGTCGACTACAAGGACTCCGCGCTCCTGCGCAAGTTCATCTCTGACCGCGGGAAGATCCGTGCGCGCCGCGTCACGGGTGTCTCCGTCCAGGAGCAGCGTCAGATCGCGCGCGCCGTGAAGAACGCGCGTGAGATGGCCCTCCTGCCCTACTCGTCCTCGGCTCGCTGAGCCGGCGCCACGAAGGGAAGTCACAGAAGATGGCAAAGCTCATCCTCACGCACGAGGTCTCCGGCCTCGGTGAGCCCGGCGACGTCGTCACCGTCAAGGACGGTTACGCGCGCAACTACCTCGTCCCCCGTGGCCTGGCGACCGCCTGGTCGAAGGGCGCCGAGTCCGAGGTCACCGCGATCCGCAAGGCCCGCAAGGCCCGCGAGATCGCGACGCTCGAGGACGCCCGCGCCGTGCGCGACGCGCTCCAGGGCAAGCCGTTCACCGTCTCGGCGAAGGCCGGCAACGGTGGCCGTCTCTTCGGCGCCGTGACGACCGCGGACATCGCCGCGGCCGTCGAGGCCGCCGGCGGCCCCAAGCTTGACCGTCGCAAGATCGAGGTCGGCCAGACGATCAAGTCGACCGGTGACTACACCGTGTCGGTGCGTCTGCACGCCGAGGTCGCCGCGAACCTCAAGATCAAGGTCGTCGCCGCCTGAGCGCAGCGTTGACCAGCGAGGCCCGGCACCCCGTGAGGGATGCCGGGCCTCGTGCTTTCGGGGGAGCTGCTGCTCGACGCGGCGCGCCGCAACCTGCCGCGATGCGCACGAAATCACCCCAGGGTTGGAGGCACCGCGCCCGCCGTCGCCCTACGGTCGACCTGTGAGCACCCCCGAGCGACGTGAGGCACAGGTGCGCGGTGCGCGCCTCGTCGCCGTCGTCGGCGTCATGCTCGTCACCCGGCGCGGATGCGTCACCGTCGGGCCTCGTGCTCCATCTCGTCTCGGCGGTCGCGTTCTTCGCGCTGGTCTCCGTGCTCGTCTATGACGCCCGCCGTGTCGGGCCCGTCGGGCTCAGGCGCGGGACCGCGTCGGCTGCGGGCTGAGCGCCGCTCAGCCCGCGGCGCCGCGTTCGTCGAGCGCCGTGCGCGTTCCCGCGGTCCAGCCGCCGCCGTTGTCGACGACGAGGCACAGCTCGTTGCCCTCCGGGTCCTGGAGGACGACGAACCCGTCGCCGTCGGGCCCCAGCTCGCGCGTGCCCGTGACGGTGGCGCCGAGCGCGACCGCACGGGCCGTCTCCGCGTCGGCATCCGTCACGAGGATGTCGAGGTGAAGGCGGTTCTTCGGAGAGCCCTTCGGCTCCGGGACCTGCTGGAACGCGAGGAGCAGCGGATCGGCGTCGACGACGGCCCAGCCGTCGTGGCGCAGCACCCAGCGGGTGCGGAGGAGCCCGGCCCAGAAGGTGGCGAGAGCGGCGGGGTCGGCACAGTCGACGACGACCTCCTGGATCGAGAGGCGGGGGGGCAGGGGGCGCGGGGGGGGCCGGGCGCCTTTTCTACATCCGGTGCCGGCGGGCACCTCCTTCGCTGTTACACATCTTGTGCGGCCGACGAAGACAAAAAAAAATAACACGGAGAGAGCAAGGACGTTAGGAGATCAAGCAGTGATTTTGAATAAGGAAGTCGAGATGCTGATGAGAGATGCAGATG
>NZ_LT964987.1:0-3290 GCF_900240335.1 Sanguibacter massiliensis | reverse complement strand
TCATCCCCATGCAGACCCGCATGGCGCGTGACGACCTGCTCGTCGAGTACCTGCGGCACACGGGCTCAGGGCTCTTCGCCGTGCCGCCGGGCGTGCCCGCGGACGCGCGACTGTCCCCCGTCGACGGAGCGTTCGTGGGCGAGGGCCTGTTCGCCTAAGCACACGGTGCGCCCGAGGTGCGGTGAAGGCGCGGGACTCAGCCGTCCGCCACGCGCTCAGCGGCGTCGTCGGTCGCGACCGTGAGCGCGACGGCGGCGGGGTAGCTGCCGTCGAAGGCATAGCTCCCGTCCAGGGTCCTGTCGGGTCCGCTCACGCGCACCTTTGCGGACGCGCCGTCTGTGCTCGCTCCGACGAGCGTCCAACCGCCAAGCCGCGCGAGGTCGTCGGGCCCGTACGCGAGGTCGCGGAGCAGTTCGACCCAGTCAAGGTGCGGGTCGCCACGCACGATGTCGGGCAGGTCGCCTCGGTGGGGGACCGCGCATTCGACGCCTGCCGCGCGGAGCGCGTCGTGCAGAGCGTCCCGCGTGCTGCCGGGACTCAGCGCAACTCTGGCACCACAGGCCGACGTGACGACGATGCCGTCGACGGTGATCACAAGCTCGACGATGTGGATCGCGGAGATACGTGACGCGCCTTCGGCGGCGTTCACTGTCACTGTCGCGTGACCGGAGCTCCGGACGATGGTTTCAGTAGCGCACACCTTGAGGTATAGTAAGCGCACTTACTACTAGGAGGATTGCCATGTGGACGACGAACTACACGCAGACAACCACTGCCGCCCCATCCGCGGTCTGGGGTGCGCTGGAAAGGCTGCACTCAGGCACGCCACTCGGCCCGAACTCCGACGCCTTCGAGTTGCACGGGCCATTCGCTGTCGGGACGACACTCACGATCACGCCACAAGGTCAAGAGCCGATGCAGTCGACGATCGTTTCTCTCGTGGCCGACACGACCTATGCGGACCGCACCGTTTTCGGCGACCTGGAGCTGACCTTCCGGCATGACCTCGCTCCGTCCGCTGACGGCGGGACGACGGTGACGCACACGCTCATCATCGACGGACCCGGCTCCGACGACATCGGACCCGAACTCGGGCCGCAGATCAGCGGGGACTTCCCCGTGGCGATGGCAGAACTCCTGTCCGCGGCAGAACAGTCTTCCGAGTAGTCGCGTGTCCGGAGGTCTAGATACTCGGCATCCCGACGCGCAGTCGAGTATGGGGCTCGCGTTGTGGCGAGCAACCAACGCCTGGCAGAGGCACATTCGCGCAGCTCTCGCCCCGCACGACTTGACGCACGTCCAATATGTGCTTCTCGCGTCGCTGACGTGGATGGATCGCACCGAGCCGGTGAGCCAGCGCGACCTTGCGCAGCACGCGGAACTCGACGTAATGATGACCTCGCAGGTACTCCGGGCACTCGAAGCGAAGGGCTATGTTCGCCGGGAACCTCACCCGGAAGATCGGCGAGCGATAGCGCTGGCACCGACTGTTCGCGGAGTCGAGCTGGCAAATCTGGCCACGCGGGACGTTGAGTCCACGGATGCCACCTACTTCGGCGCGTTGAATCAGAGTCAGCGCGAAGCGCTTCTCACCGCCCTCCAACGGCTCACATAAACGACCGTTCGATCTCCCGGCACCTGGCCGAGCACGTCGAGCGAGCCTGACGAGGGATCATGGCGCACCTCAGCGACCGGCAGAAAGCCGAGCTTGTGCGCCAACACCTCGACGGTGTGCCCTGGACACGGATCGCGGAGCACTCCAGCGTCACGGTGCGAACCTTGCAGCGATGGGCTGCTCGCGTCGAGGCGGGGCAGCTCGCGACACCGCCTCGCCGAGATCAAGGCGCCTCGCGCACCCCCGCAGAACTGGTCACAGCGATCGAAGCGCTGGCCGTTCGCCGGCCGACTCCCACCATCGCGTACATTCATCGGCGCGTCGGCGATGTCGCACGCGATCGCGGTTTACCAGCTCCCGGGTACACGACCGTTCGCCACATCGTGCACGCTCTCGACCCCGGCCTGACAGCCCTCGCCGAAGGCGGTGACGCGGCGTACCGCGACAAGTTCGAGCTCGTCTACCGGCGCACGACATCCGCCCCGAATGAGCAGTGGCAGATGGACCACACGCTGTTGGACGTGATGTTCCTCGACGACAAGCAGATGCCCGTGCGTCCCTGGCTGACGATCGTGCTCGATGACTACTCTCGTGCCGTCGCCGGGTACGCGCTCGGGGTTTCGGCGCCCACGGCCGAGCGCTCCGCACTGGCGTTTCACCAAGCCGCGAGCCGGAAGCGACGTGCCTCGTGGGTGGTGTCGGGGCTCCCCGGTGTTCTCTACAGCGACCACGGGTCGGATTTCACCTCAGACAGGATCGAACAGGTGTGCCTGGACCTGCACGTGCGCCCCATCCACTCCCGGGTCGGCGTTCCGCAGGGCCGCGGGAAGATCGAGCGGTTCTACCGCACCATGACAACCGAATTGCTCCCGCACCTACCTGGCTTTATCCCGTACGGCACCGGTGGCACACCCACCAGCGCCCCCGCGTTGGCCCTGCATCAGCTTGACGACGTCCTCGAGCGGTACATCGTCGACGAATACAACGAGCGCCCGCACTCCGCGACCGGGACGGCACCGCACGCGCGGTGGCGGAGCGGGAGCTTCATCCCGCGAATGCCCGCACACCCGGAAGACCTCGACGCGCTGCTGCTGACCGCCACCGCCTCCAGACGCGTGCAGCGCGACGGCATCCGGTTCGCCTCCACCCGATACGTCTCGCCCGTCCTCGCCGCATACGTCGGTGAAGACGTCACCATCCGCTACGACCCCCGCGACCTCGGCGAGATCCGGGTGTTCCACGACAATGCGTTCCTTAGCCGCGCGATCGCCCCCGAACGCTCCTCCCAAACGATCACCTTCGCCGACCTGCAGAGCGCAAGGAACAACCGACGCCGGGCACTAAAGCAGCAACTCCGATCCCTCACCAACATCGCCGGCTCACTGCCGGAAGACACTCGGCACCGCCCCGCGGCCGCGCCTCTCCCTCCGCCCGAGCTCACCGCGACAAACCCGCAACCGAAGCGGCACGGATTGAGAACCTATGCCAACGACTGAACCGAGCGCCAGCAAACCGGTATCCGTCCTCGTCGGCGCGGACGACGACGGGCGACGCATCCGCATGACGATCGAGACGTGGGACCGCGCGCACCTGCGCGAGCAGGAGACGCTCATCGGCCGCACGAAGGGCACGGGGGCGCCGCTCTCGGGCGGCGAGGAGCACACTGCGCCCGACT
>NZ_LT964986.1:0-3567 GCF_900240335.1 Sanguibacter massiliensis | reverse complement strand
CCCCAGAGCCCCGGAGCCCCGGAGCCCCAGAGCCCCAGAGTCGCGGAGCCGCGGACCGCGAAGCGGGGCGCGGCTGCGTCCGATGGCGCGGCCCCGCCGCGCGCGGCACCATCGGAGGATGACGACCGATGACGTGCCCCGCGCCCCCCGACGTTCCCCCGTGACCGTCGCCATGACGACCGTCCGCGCGTTCCTCGCGGACCGCGGGACCGACGTCGCGGCCGCGCTCACCTTCTACGCCGTCCTCGCGATCGCGCCCGCGGCGGCGGCCCTCCTATCGATCGTCGGGCTGCTTGAGAACCCGCAGAGCGTCGTCGACGAGATCAAGACGGTGCTGCGCGAGGTCGCGTCGCCGGAGGTCGTCGAGACCGTCGGCGGCATCCTCGACGGGCTCGCTGAGAACAGCAGCGCGGGTGTGGCGTTCGTCGTCGGTCTGCTCGGTGCACTTTGGTCCGCCTCCGCGTTCGTCACCGCATTCTCGCGGGCGATGAACACCGTCCACGGCGTCGAGGAGGGGCGCCCGATGTGGGTGCTGCGCCCGCTCATGGCGGTGCTCACGATCGTGCTGGTGCTCGTCGCGGCTGTCGTCGCGGTGCTGCTCGTCGTCTCGGCGGACCTCGCACGGACGCTCGGCGGTCCGATCGGCCTGAGCGACACGTTCGTCACCGTGTTCGCGTGGGCGCGGTGGCCGCTCGTGCTCGTCGCGATCGTGCTGCTCGTCTCGCTGCTCTACCACTGGACGCCGAACGTCCGCACGGGCCGCTACCGCGTGCTGACGCCGGGGGCGGCGGTCGCTGTCGGTGTCATCCTTGTCGCGAGCTGGGGCTTCGGCGTGTACGTCGCGAACTTCGCGAGCTACGACCGCACGTACGGGGCGCTCGCGAGCGTCGTCGTCGTGCTCGTGTGGCTGTGGATCTGCTCGATGATCCTCGTCCTCGGCGCGGCGCTCGACCACGAGCTGCTCCGGGGTCGACAGCTGCGCGAGGGGCTGCCGGCGACGGACCGCGCCCTCCTGCCGATGCGCTCGACCGCGCAGATCGACAAGCGTGCGCGCCAGGAGGCGCGTGCTGTCGAGCGTGACGAGGAGATCCAGAAGGAGGCGCTGACCCTGCAGGTCACGGCGGGCACCCCCGGCCTTGACGGCCCGACGGCCCGCTGCGGGTCGGACGATGCGGCGGCGGACGATGCGGCCCCCGGCAAGGACGTCCACGCAGACCGTGGAACGCCGCCCGACGAGGGCTCTCCGGGCCGTTAGGCTGACCCCCGAGCCCACGCGCGACGACAGGAAGGACGGCCGGTGACGATCCCCAACATCATCACCCTCACCCGTCTCATCGTCCTCACGCCCCTGTTCGTCGTCCTTGCCGCGTCGGGGCGCACGGGCGCCGCGATCGTCGCGCTCATGGTCCTCGGCGTGACCGACTGGGCCGACGGGTTCATCGCGCGGCGCTTCAACATGACGAGCGACCTCGGCAAGACGCTCGACCCGCTTGCCGACAGGCTCGGCATGCTCGCGGTCGTCATCACGCTCACGCTGCTAGGTGAGCTGAGGTGGTGGATGCTCGGGCTCGTCGTCGTGCCGGACACCGTGCTCATCTGCGGCGCGCTGTTCCTCATGGCCACGAGGCGCTGGCCGCTTCCGGACCTCGAGGTGTCGCTACTCGGCAAGGCTCGCACCGCGGCGCTCATGACAGGGCTCCCGCTGCTGCTCCTCGCCTCGGGCACAGACGGCGTGCTGTGGCACGTCGCGTTCGGGCTCACGGTCGCCGGGTGCGTCGGGCATGCGCTTGCTGCGACGACGTACGCGGTGCGTGCCTGGCAGCTCGTCTACGGGTCCGGCAGGGTGCCCGTGGGGTCCGAAGGTCCCGACGCGCAGGCGTGATCCGCAGAAATCTGCGATGGGTGGGTTACGTGTCGTTTCCGCATCGTTATGAAGACGTTCTGGCTCCGGCTCGCTTCTTGGGCGCACACCCCCCTATGATCGGGGGGTAGTTGCTGTGCTTTGCTCGTCTCGCTGCGATGGAATCATCGCGTTCCGGCTTCAGGAGTGGACGAAGAACACCGCGACGGAGCGGCCCTCGAAAGACGAGGGTCGTCCGAGCACTCTGAAGGAGTACGGAATGTCTGTTGGAACCGTGAAGTGGTTCAACTCGGAGAAGGGCTACGGCTTCATCGCCCCCGAGGACGGTAGCGCCGACGTGTTCGCGCACTACTCGGCCATCCAGTCGAGCGGCTACCGCTCGCTCGAGGAGAACCAGCGCGTCGAGTTCGACGTCACGCAGGGCCCGAAGGGCCCGCAGGCGGAGAACATCCGCCCCCTCTGATCTCGCACAGCGCGTAGATCTTCGAACGCCCCGCTCCCCTCACGGGGGGCGGGGCGTTGCGCATGCCCGGGGGGCGTCGGTGCCTCGGGGGCCGGGTGCGTCCGGGAAGGTTGCGTCAGGGCACCTGTTGGAGGTGCCCTGACGCAGTCAGTTCGGCTGGTCGTCCGACGTCCGCCGCACGGGGGTGTCCGGGCCGATCTCGCGGTCGGTGACGGTCTCGACGACGGTCTCGACGGCGTCCTCGATGGCGTCCTGCGCGGCGCGGTTCGCGGCGCGGACCCGTCGGAGCCGCAGCAGGCGGGCAGCGACGAACCACAGGACGAGCACCGCGATCGCGACGAGCACGAGGTTCGAGAGGACGCCGCTCCACTTCTCGAGCACGGGCTTGATGGCGGGGCCAGCGATGTAGCCGGCGCCGATCCAGATGGCGTTCCACAGGCCGGAGCCGGCGAACGTGTACCAGGTGAACTTGCCGAGGTTCATGCGCTCGATCCCGGCCGGGATCGAGATGAACGACCGCACGAGCGGCACGCACCGTCCGACGAACACCGCCGTGCCGCCCCACCGGGCGAAGAACGCCTCGGCGCGGTCGAAGTCCTCGTGCTCCATGAGGGGGACGGCGCCGACGATCGCGCGCGTGCGGTGGCGACCGAACGCGTAGCCGATGCCGTACCAGGCCCACGCGCCGATGATCGCGCCGAGCGTCGCGAGGGCCCATGCGAGCCACACGTTCATGCGGCTCTCGTACGCGAGGAAGCCGGCGCCGGGCAGGACGGCCTCGGATGGGATCGGCGGCACGAACGTCTCGACGAGCACGGCGATACCGACGCCGACCTCACCTAGTGTCTCCATGAGGCTGAGCACCCACCCGATGAAGCCGTCGTACTCGGCTGCGGGGTGGACGTCGGTCGCGAACTGGGCGATGCGTGTGAGGTTCATGGCTCCGGGCTTGTCGGGGTGGCGGCGCGGCCGGCGGCGGCCAGCTCTCCGAACGCTACCGGTCCTGGGGCGTCGGGGCGCCGTGTTCCTGGGGAGGTGTCGTGCCGAATGCCGGTCAGGCCCCGTCGCCGGGACTCGTAGGTCTCAAGCACCATCGAATGGTGTTCCGGGCCTACGAGTCGGGGTGTGGGTGTGACTTGTAGGTCTCAAGCACCATCGAATGGTGCTTCGGGCCTACGAGTCGGGGTGTGGGTGTGACTTGTAGGTCGTCAGCACCATCGAACGGTGTTCCGGACCTACGAGT
>NZ_LT964985.1:0-3823 GCF_900240335.1 Sanguibacter massiliensis | reverse complement strand
GTCGTGCCCTGCCCCGTCGTGCCCTGAGCGCGCCCGGCCGCCGCCCCGCCGTCGCGGCGCACAGCGCCGCGCACCCGACCCCCGACACTGCGGAACCACGCGAGCGACGTCGGATGGAGCAGCACAGCCGTGAGCGCCGCCCCGACGAGCACCTCGCCCGCGACGACGAGCCCCACGACGAACGCGTCCGCGCCGACCTCCTGCATGCGCCCCGGGCCGACACCTCCGGACGCGAGCGACACGAGCACGCCGACCGTCACGCCCGTCGTCCCGGCGACCGTGAGGAGCGCGCCGAGGAGGGTCGTCCACGCGCGGTCCGCCACGCGCCGGTGCACGAAGATCCCCGCGACGACGCCGACGAGCACGACCACGGTCGGCACGACGACCCACACGGAGGCCGGCTGCCCCGTGGGGATCGTGCCGACGAGCGGCACGACGGGCATCGGCCCGGCGACGGCCGTCGTCGGCGAGAAGAGCGTTCCCGTGCCGAACGAGAACCCGACGCCCGAGATCCACGCGAACGCCCACAGCGCGAGGTCAGCCGCGAACATCGACTGCGCGGCCGCGAGCGCAACAGCGTCGAAACCCGTGACGCCGAGCGACTCGACGATGTCGAGCGTCGGTCCCCGCCCCGCGAAGACCCACACGACGAGCAGCACCGTCGCGGCACCGACCCCGAGCGCCGTCGCGATGAACCCGGCGCGCATCCCGAGCCGGAGCCATGCGGGCAGGCGCGACGTGAGCGGCTCGAGGACTCCCGCGAGCCGTGGTCCCTCCGGGTGCGTGACGTATCCGGAGCCGAGCCCGAGCGCCGCGACGACTGCACCGCCGAGGGCAGCCATGACGAGCTGCGGGACGCCGGCGAGGCCTGCGACGAGCACGAGCATCAGCGTCGCTCCCGCATACGTCGCGACGCCCGCCCCGTAGGCCACGGCGGCGGGTCGCATCGACCGGCGCGCGGACGCGTGGAGGACGAACGCGCACAGCAGCGACAGCCCGAGCGGCACCATGGAGATCGTCGTGCCTCCGACGGCGACGGGCACACCGTGCCCGAGCAGCCACAGCGCGAGCCCGACCTGCACTGACGAGAACCAGCCGACGTCGGCGTTCGACGGGTCGCCCGACGACAGCACGAAGACGACGAGCGCCGGCAAGGTGAGGAGCAGGACCGTGAGGACGCACGCCTGCGCGGCCGCGAGGACCCCCGACAGCCACGGGGAGTGCTCGGACCTGTGCGTCGTGGGCCCACCGTCGATGACGCGGCCGCGGCGGCGTCCGAGGACGGCGAGCGCTCCTGTCGGTGCGCTCATCCGTCCATCGTCGCCCACGCCCGCACCGCACGCCGGGGGCGACACGCGCCGCCCTGCCGTGGGAACGACGACGCCCGCCCGGTCACGTGGACCGGACGGGCGTCGCCGTCGTGCTGGTGCGCGCGGCGCGTCGGACGCGCCGGGCGCGTCAGGCCGAGAGGATCTCGCGCATGATCGCGGCGGTCTCAGACGGGGTCTTGCCGACGCGGACGCCGGCGGCCTCGAGGGCTTCCTTCTTCGCCTGGGCCGTGCCGGACGAGCCGGAGACGATCGCGCCGGCGTGGCCCATCGTCTTGCCCTCGGGGGCGGTGAAGCCCGCGACGTAGCCGACGACCGGCTTCGTGACGTGCTCCTGGATGTAGGCCGCGGCCCGCTCCTCAGCGTCGCCGCCGATCTCGCCGATCATGACGATCGCGGCGGTCTCGGGGTCGTTCTCGAACGCCTCGAGCGCGTCGATGTGCGTCGTCCCGATGATCGGGTCGCCACCGATGCCGATCGCGGTCGAGAAACCGAAGTCACGCAGCTCGTACATCATCTGGTACGTGAGCGTGCCCGACTTCGAGACGAGGCCGATCTTGCCGGGGCCCGTGATGTCGGCGGGGATGATGCCGACGTTGGACTTCCCGGGGCTGATGAGGCCGGGGCAGTTGGGGCCGATGAGGCGGACGCCCTTGGCCTGCGCGTGCGCGAAGAACTCGGCGGTGTCCGCGACCGGGACGCCCTCCGTGATGATGACGGATAGCGGCATGCCCGCGTCGATCGCCTCCATGACGGCGCCCTTGGTGTGCGCCGGCGGGACGAAGATGACGGAGACGTCGGCGCCCGTGGCAGCCATGGCCTCGGCGACGGTCCCGAAGACGGGTACCTCGACCGTGAGGTCACCCTGGGGGAAGGTGACGGTCGTGCCGGCCTTGCGCGGGTTGACGCCGCCGACGATGGTGGTGCCCGACGCGAGCATGCGCGTCGTGTGCTTCTGGCCCTCGGAGCCCGTCATGCCCTGGACGATGACCTTGGACGCCTCGGTGATGAAGATCGCCATGATTCGTGGATTCTCCTGTGTCGGTGCGGCGGGTCAGGCGTTGGCCAGCTCGGCGGCCTTGTCGGCCGCGCCGTCCATCGTGTCGACGAGCGTGACGAGGGGGTGCGCGGCCTCGGTGAGGATGCGGCGCCCCTCGACGACGTTGTTGCCGTCGAGACGGACGACGAGCGGCTTGGTCGCCGCGTCGCCGAGGATCTCGAGGGCCTTGACGATGCCGTTGGCGACCGCGTCGCACGCGGTGATGCCGCCGAAGACGTTGACGAAGACCGACTTCACCTGGGCGTCGCCGAGGATGACGTCGAGGCCCGCGGCCATGACCTCGGCGGACGCGCCGCCGCCGATGTCGAGGAAGTTGGCGGGCTTGACGCCGCCGTGGTTCTCGCCGGCGTACGCGACGACGTCGAGAGTGCTCATGACGAGGCCCGCGCCGTTGCCGATGATGCCGACGGAGCCGTCGAGCTTGACGTAGTTGAGGCCAGCTTCCTTCGCCTTGGCCTCGAGCGGGTCCGCAGCCGCGGCGTCCTCGAGTTCGGCGTGGTCGGCGTGACGGAACTCGGCGTTCTCGTCGAGCGTCACCTTACCGTCGAGCGCGACGATGTCGCCACCCTCGGTGAGCACGAGCGGGTTGACCTCGACGAGCGTCGCGTCCTCACCCTGGTAGACGTCCCAGAGCTTGACGAGGACGGGGGCGACCTTCGCGCCGATCTCGGCCTCGAAGCCCGCGGCGGCGACGATCTCGGCCGCCTTGGCGGCGTCGATGCCGACGCGCGGGTCGACGGCGACCTTCGCGAGCGCCTCGGGGCGCTCGACCGCGAGCTGCTCGATCTCCATACCGCCCTCGACCGAACACATGGCGAGGTACGTGCGGTTGGCGCGGTCGAGCAGCAGCGAGAAGTAGAACTCCTGCGCGATCGCGGCGCCCTCGGCGATCATCACGGTGCGCACGACGTGGCCCTTGATGTCGAGGCCGAGGATCTCCTCGGCGCGCTCGAAGGCTTCGTCGGCCGAGCGGGCGAGCTTGACGCCGCCGGCCTTGCCACGGCCGCCGGTCTTCACCTGGGCCTTGACGACGACGACGGGGGAACCACCGCGTCCGAGCAGCTCTGCGGCGCCGTTGCGGGCCTCTTCGGGCGTGGTGGCGATGACGCCACCGAGCACGGGGACGCCGTGCTTCTCGAAGATGTCGCGCGCCTGGTATTCGAACAGGTCCACCCTGCTTCGTCCTTCCCTCGACCGGCATGAATGTCTCGACGTCGAGACATCAGCCCCAGCCTAGTCCGCCGCGGCCGGGCATGGGTCCTCGGTCCCGTGTCGCCCACCTCACACCGGGTGCTCTCCCGCACGGCCTCGCTCCCTCTCCCGCGCCCTCTCCCGCCGACGAATCCGCGCGGATGGCCCCTGGGAGCAGCCATCCGCGCGGAATCCCGGAACGGAGCGGGGGCGGCGGGAGAGGGCGCGGGAGAGGGAGCGAGGC
>NZ_LT964984.1:0-3844 GCF_900240335.1 Sanguibacter massiliensis | reverse complement strand
GGCCGGGGTCGCGTTCGCGGGCGGCGCCGGGGGTGCCGCTGGTGCGGCCGGCGCCGCGGCTGCGCGCGTCGGCTCGCGGTGGCTCGTGGCTGCGGGTGCGGGGGTTGCGACGTTGCTGGTCGTGGGGGGCCTTGCGCTCGGTGCGGGAAGGTTCGGCGACGATGCGCCGGCACCGGCGGTGCCGCCGGCGGCGGCGACGGTTCCGGTCGCGCCGTCGGCGCCGCGCGCCGGGCCGACGCCCGACGTGAGCCCGGCCCCTGAGGTGAGCCCGACGCCGCCCGTGACGGACGAGCCGACCGATGCCGCGACGGGTGCGCCGACCGCGGGGCCGACGGCGGGCCCGCCGCAGGGGCCGACCGCTCGTCCGACGACCGAGCCGACGTTGCGTCCGACGACCGAGCCGACGTCGCGTCCGACGACCGAGCCGACGTCGCGTCCGACCGCCGAGCCGACGTCGCGTCCGACGACCGGGCCGACGTCGCGTCCGACCGCCGAGCCGACGTCGCGTCCGACGACCGGGCCGACCGCCGCGCCGACGACCGAGCCGACCGACGCTCCGACGCCCCCCGAACCGCCGCGCGCGCAGCCGCCTGTCGTGACGGTCGGGGCGAGCACCGTGCTCGTCGCTGGCGGCACCGGTGTCCTCGACGTCGCGATCGAGCGGCCTGCGGTGCTCACCGAGAGGCTGACGGCGCACCTCACTCTTCCGCTCGGTGCGACGTGGGCTGAGAACGCTTTCGCAGCAGTCGGGAGTGTTGCGTCGGACTGGTCGTGCGTGGTGGACGGGCCACGTTCCGCGACCTGCATGCTCGAGCCTGGACCGCCGGCTGCTGCCGCTGCGCGGATCCCGCTCACCGCCGCCGTGATCCGGACCATCGGGCTGGCGGCCGCGCAGCCGGGCCCGACCGTCACCGACGTCCTCCAACTCGCTGTTCATCTCGATGCCGGTGTCGCGGAGCCGGGAGACCTTCAGGTCGAGGCGGCTTCGGGCGACGGTGAGCCGAGGCCGACGTCGATGCCGCTGGGTGCAGCGCTCGCGGTGAAGCTCGACGCGAACGCGCTGGGCGCCGACGGCGGCACGGTCGTGCTGAGCCCGTCCCTGGCCGAGGGCAGGATGACGCTCGACGTCACCAACGCGGGCCGCGCGCTCGACGCTGCGGTCGTCGAGCTTGTCGTGCCCGAGATCCTCGCGATCTCGGGCGACGTCTGCATCGGCGGCATCTGGGCGGGCGGGACGACGCGACTCCGGTGCACGCTCGGCCAGCTCGACGCGGGTGCGACCCGCACGATTGCGCTCAAGGTCGTGGTGCTCCCCGACGCGCCGCTCACGCTCACGACGCTCCCGGCGACGCTCACCGCGACCGTCGGGGCGACGTCGCACGTCGTCGACGCGGACCTCGACGTCCGGGTCGACACCGAGCGCGCCCAGCTGCGTGCCCGCTTCGAGGGGCAGTACAGGGCCTACGAGATCGGTGCGCCGACGATCCACTGCGCGACGAACGACCGAGCGTGCCTCGGCCAGGCCGCCGGGAACGCCAACAACGACAGCGTCAACGGTCGTGTCGTCCTCGACGGGGTGAACGGTAGGCCGCTCTCGACGTCGACGCTCACGCTGCCCGAGGGAGCACGTGTCGTCGGTGCCTACCTCACGTGGGGGGCGTCGTACCCGGGCCTGCCACCGGGTGACGCCACGTCACGCGGGGGCGGCACCTTCCTCGCACCCGGAGGGACCGGCACGAGCCGCACGGCGCTCGACGTCCGCGGCTCGTCGCGACTGGCGTCGGACTCGCTCGGGGCGAAGCCGCTCGGGGGCCGCGACTTCTTCCAATCGGTCGCTGACGTCACCGACTTCGTGCGGACGGTGATCGACGTCGACCCGGACGCTCGGACGGGCGGCTGGTCGTTCGTTCCGGACGTCGCTCCCGGAACGGGCAGTGCCCTGTTCGGCGGCTGGAGCCTGACCGTCGTCGTCGACGAGCCCGGTGCTCCGGTGTCCGACGTGCGCGTCTACGACGCGCTCGACCTCGTCTCGGGCACCGGCTCGATGGATGTCCGCTTCGCGGCGGACGTCGCCTCGGATGTGCGCCTCGGCGCGACGGTATGGGAGGGGGACCGTGGGCTCTCGGGGGACTACGTGAAGCACGACGGTGTGGCGCTGACTCCGCTCGGTGGGCTCGCATTGCCGAGCAACGCCTTCGACTCGACGGCGACCGGCTTCGCGCCGGTCGAGGTGAACGGTGCGGTCAACAGCTTCGGGGTCGACGTCCGCGGGTTCGGAGCCACGGCCGTCGCGGCGGGTACGAGCACGCTGACGTTTGGCACGGAGGGGGACTCCTATGCCCTCGCGTCCTTCTCGCTCACGCTGACGCCTCACCTCGTCGAGCCTCACGGTCCGCTCACGCCCCGCTGACGCACGCGTCGAGACGGGCCGGCGCCCGCGCGCACCCTGCGGCCCCGAACGGCGACGCCCCTCGCACCGGCGGGTGCGAGGGGCGTCGTCGAGGGTGCGGGACGTCAGTCGACGATGCCGTAGAGGCGGTCGCCGGCGGCGCCGAGGCCCGGGGAGATGTAGGCCTTGTCGGTGAGGTGGGAGTCGACGGCGGCGACGACGACGGACACGTCGGCACGGCCGCCGACGGCCTCCTTGAGGACCTCGATGCCCTCGGGTGCGGCGAGCAGGCAGACGGCGGTGACATCGTGTGCGCCGCGCTCGAGCACGTAGTTGATCGCGGCGACGAGCGTCGCGCCGGTCGCGAGCATCGGGTCGAGGAGGAACACCTGGCGGCCGGTGAGGTCGTCGGGCAGGCGGTTCGCGTACGTGATGGCCTCGAGCGTCGTCTCGTCGCGCTGCATGCCGAGGAAGCCGACCTCGGCCGTCGGCAGCAGGCGCGTCATGCCCTCGAGCATGCCGAGGCCTGCGCGGAGGATGGGGATGACGATGGGCTGCGGGTCGGCGATCTTCGTGCCGGTCGTCGGGGCGACGGGCGTCGTGATGGGGACCTCGAGCGTGCGCACCTCGCGCGTCGCCTCGTAGGCGAGCAGCGTGACGAGCTCGTCGACCAGGAGCCGGAAGGTGGGGGAGGCGGTCCGCTCGTCGCGGAGGACGGAGAGCTTGTGGGCCACCAGCGGGTGGTCGGCTACGTGCAGGCGCATGTGGCAACGGTACCGCCCGACCGTGGCGTGCACAGGGGCCGCAGGTCCGCTGAGGCGGATCTCACGCGCGCTCGTGCGTGGCTAGGGTGGGGGCGTGCACGACGACGGTCGGTGGGACGACGCGATGGGGCTTGCGCTCGACGAGGCGCGGGCCGCTCTGGCGACGGGTGACGTGCCCGTCGGTGCCGTCGTGCTCGATGCTCACGGCGCGGTCATCGGCCGTGGCCGCAACGAGCGGGAGGCGAGCGGCGACCCGACCGCGCACGCCGAGGTCCTCGCCCTGCGCGAGGCTGCGCGGGCGCACGGGGAGTGGCGGCTCGAGGGCTGCACGCTCGTCGTGACGCTCGAGCCGTGCGTCATGTGCGCGGGCGCGATCGTCGCGGCGCGCGTGCCGCGGCTCGTGCTGGGCGCGTGGGACCCGAAGGTCGGGGCGACGGGCTCGGCGTGGGACCTTGTGCGCGACCCGCGCCAGAACCATTTCGTCGAGGTCCGCCCGGGCGTGCGCCGCGCGGAGTGCGAGCGCCTCCTCACGAACTTCTTCACGGCCCGCCGCTGACGCCTCGCCGCTGACGCCTCGCCCGACCCGCAGCCCCGCCCGAGGAATCCGCGCGTATGGCTACTGGGAGTAGCCATACGCGCGGATTCCTCGGGCGCAGAAGGGCGCGGCGGGCCGTGAAGAAGTTCGTGAGGA
>NZ_LT964983.1:0-3927 GCF_900240335.1 Sanguibacter massiliensis | reverse complement strand
CCGGGCGATCCGGGGCGCCGCCGGGACACGCGGGGGCGGGGCCGCGCGGCCAAGGGCCCCCTCCGAGTCCTCCGCGCCCCCCCCCCCCCCCCCCCCCCCCCCCCCCCCCCCGCGACTCGTAGGTCCTCAGCACGCTTCGACGGTGCTGAGGACCTACGAGTCGCTGCCGTCTCTGCGACCCGTCGCGGTCCCGTGCACGCACCCCCGGGCGATGTGACCCACGCCACTGTCCATCCAGTGACATTAGGGCACGACGGCGTGCCGTATATGCCGGTGCTGCGCTAACGTCGACCACGACCTTCGGTAAGCCTCACCTCACCCACGCGCCGCGACCGCCCCGAGCCACGCCCGACGCGCGCCGCCCCCACCGGGGGCGGGCACGGCCGAGGTGCGCAGCCACGGTCCGGAAGGGCTCCCCGTGCTCGCGAACTTCCTCATCGGCCTCCGCGAGGGCCTCGAGGCCTCGCTCGTCATCGGCATCCTCGTCGCGTACCTCGTCAAGGCGGGCCGCCGCGACCTCCTCGGCCCGCTGTGGACGGGCGTCGGCATCGCCGTCACCGCCGCCCTCGGCTTCGGCGCCGCGCTGACGTTCGGCCCCAAGGGCCTGAGCTTCGAGGCGCAGGAGGCGATCGGCGGCACGCTCTCGATCGTCGCCGTCGGCCTGCTCACCTGGATGATCTTCTATATGGGCCGCACCGCTCGGCATCTGCGCACGCACCTCCACGCGAGGCTCGACGACGCCGTCGCTGCCGGTCGCGGCGCGATCGTCGTCGCGGCGCTGCTCGCCGTCGGCCGCGAGGGTCTCGAGACCGCACTCTTCCTCTGGGCCGGGGCCCAGGCCACGGGCGCGTCGACGCGTCCCCTCCTCGGCGCGGTCGCCGGTCTCGCCGTCGCCGTCGCGCTCGGCTGGGCCTTCTACCGCGGCGCCCTCAGGCTCAACCTGCGCCTCTTCTTCGCGTGGACGGGCGTCTTCCTCATCGTTGTCGCAGGCGGCGTCCTCGCGTACGGCATCCACGACCTCCAGGAGGCCGGCATCCTCCCGGGCCTCCACAACCTCGCGTTCGACGTGTCGGCGCAGGTCCCGCCGTCGAGCTGGTACGCGACCCTCCTCAAGGGGATCTTCAACTTCACGCCCGCGACGACATGGCTCCAGGCGATCGGCTGGATCGCGTACGTCGTGCCGCCGCTCGCGCTCTTCGTGCGCAGCGTGTGGTTCTCGCCCGCCCCCGCGCGGCCCGCCACAACCCGCGTCGTCGCCGCCACGGCCTGACACCTCCCTCCCCCAAGGACTCCCATGACACGCTCCTCCCGCCTCGCCGCCCCGCTCGCCGTGCTCGCGCTCGCACTTCCCCTCGCCGCATGCGTCGACAACGCCCCCGCCGCCCCCGGCGGCGCGACCGGCGCGGCAGGTCCCGCCGCGATCACCGTCGACTCCTCGGCCGACGCGTGCGCGCTCGCGGCCGCGAGCGCGCCGTCGGGCAACGTGGTCTTCAAGGTGACGAACTCGGGCGACGACGTCACCGAGTTCTACCTCCTCGCCGAGGACGGCCTGCGGATCGTCTCCGAGGTCGAGAACATCGGGCCGGGCCTCGCCCGCGACCTCGTCGTCGTCGCGAAGCCCGGCACGTACGTCGCCGCGTGCAAGCCGGGCATGGTCGGTGACGGCATCCGTCACCCGTTCACGGTGACGGACTCGGGCGCGGTCGTCGCGCCGTCGGGCGAGCTCGCCGAGCAGATCGCGGCCGCGACGACGAGCTACGTCGCGTACGTCAAGGACCAGACGGAGCAGCTGCTCACGGGCACGCAGGCGTTCGTCGACGCGTACACGACGGGCGACGACGACACGGCGCGAGCCCTCTACGCCTCGACACGCCTGCACTGGGAGCGCATCGAGACGGTCGCGGAGTCGTTCGGCGACCTCGACCCGCGCATGGACCTGCGGGAGGCCGACCTCGCCGAGGGCGAGGAGTGGACCGGCTGGCACCTCCTCGAGAAGGACCTCTGGGCGCCGTCGGCGGACGCCAACGGCGGCACGGTCTACACGCCGCTCACGACGGCGCAGCGCGCCGACTACGCGGCACGTCTCCTCGCGGACACGACCGAGCTCAACACCCGCACGCACGCCGCCGAGTTCGCGTCGACGATCACGGCGGACTTCATCGGCAACGGCGCCAAGGGCCTGCTCGACGAGGTCGCGACGGGCAAGGTCACGGGCGAGGAGGAGATCTGGTCGCACACCGACCTCTGGGACTTCCAGGCGAACGTCGACGGTGCGCGCGTCGCGTACGAGGGGCTGCGGGACGTCGTCGTCGCGAAGGACCCGGCGCTCGCCGAGGACCTTGACGCGCGCTTCGACACGCTCACGGGCCTGCTCGACACCCACCGCGACGGCGACGGCTTCGTCCTCTACACCGCGCTCTCGACGGACGAGGTCAAGAAGCTCTCAGTGGCCGTCGACGCACTGAGCGAGCCGCTGTCGCGGCTCACCGCGACCGTCGTCCTCTGACCCCGTCCGCAGCACCCGCACGACCGAACCTTGCACGAGCGATGTGAGAGCACGATGACCGACGCACGCACGACCGGATCGCCCGCCCCCGACGACGGGGCGGGCGCCGCCGTGCCAGAGGGCGCCGCCGTGCCCTCGGGCACGGCCTCGCCCGCGGGGATCTCCCGCCGCGGCCTGCTCGGACTCGCGGGCGCGGGCCTCGCGGCCGTCGGGCTCGGCGGCGTCGGCGGCTGGGCCGCGCACGCCGCGAGCGCAGCGGCGCCCGCGGCGGGCGGCGAACCGCCGTCGGGCACGCACGCGTTCACGGGCCTCCACCAGGCGGGCATCACGACGCCCGCGCAGGACCGCCTCCACCTCGCGGCGTTCGACGTGACGACGGAGCGTCGCAGCGACCTCATCGCGCTCCTGCGCCGCTGGACGTACGCGGCCGAGCGCATGACGCGCGGCCTGCCGGCCGGCGACCTCGGCCCGACGGGCGGCGCGTACGACGCCCCGCCCGACGACACGGGCGAGGCCGACGGACTGCCTGCGTCGAACCTCACGATCACCATCGGCTTCGGGCCCTCGCTCTTCCGCGACGCCGACGGCCGCGACCGCTTCGGCCTCGCCGCGCGACGCCCCGCGCTGCTCGAGGACCTGCCGCACTTCCCGGGCGACACGCTCGACCCGGCGCGCACGGGCGGTGACCTCGTCGTCCAGGCGTGCGCGGACGACCCGCAGGTCGCCGTCCACGCGGTGCGGAACCTTGCGCGCCTCGCGTTCGGTGCGGCGACGGTCCGCTGGTCGCAGCTCGGCTACGGCCGCACGTCGTCGACGTCGCAGGCGCAAGCGACGCCGCGCAACCTCTTCGGGTTCAAGGACGGCACCGCGAACATCATGGCGGAGGAGACCGCCGAGCTCGCGACGCACGTGTGGGTCGACGCGGCCGACGATGCGGGCGCGGGCTGGCTCGCGGGCGGCACGTACCTCGTCGCCCGACGCATCCGCATGACGATCGAGACGTGGGACCGCGCGCACCTGCGCGAGCAGGAGACGCTCATCGGCCGCACGAAGGGCACGGGGGCGCCGCTCTCGGGCGGCGAGGAGCACACTGCGCCCGACTTCGCGCGCGCAGGCCGCGAGGGCACGCCGCTCATCGACCCCGCCTCGCACGTCGCGATGGCGCACCCCTCCAACAATGGCGGCGTCCGCATGCTGCGGCGGGGCTACAACTACACGGACGGGTCGGACGGACTCGGGAGGCTCGACGCGGGGCTCATGTTCCTCGCGTTCGTCCGCGATCCCGCGCGGCAGTTCATCCCCATGCAGACCCGCATGGCGCGTGACGACCTGCTCGTCGAGTACCTGCGGCACACGGGCTCAGGGCTCTTCGCCGTGCCGCCGGGCGTGCCCGCGGACGCGCGACTGTCCCCCGTCGACGG
>NZ_LT964982.1:0-4215 GCF_900240335.1 Sanguibacter massiliensis | reverse complement strand
CTCCGTCGGCAGCGTCAGAGGTGTAAAAGAGACCCCCCCCACAGACCCAGTTCCCACCGAGAGAGAGGTACCGACCATGACGACGACACCCGAGGAGAACGGCGCGTACGACCCGGCTTCGGACCCGGACGCCGACCCGGAGCAGCTCGGCTCACACCGCCGGCCCCAGCAGCCGAACCAGGCAGAGGGCGCGGACGACGAGACGGCGACGGACGGCTGATCACGCGCGGCCTGCGGCACGACCTCAGCGAAGGTCGTGCCGCAGGCCGCGCCACACGGGGTGACGCAGGCTGCCCGTGCGTGTGCGACCCGAGTGCTCGACCTCTGCAGGGACCGGGTGAGCGACCCACCGGGCGTTGCGGGCGACGTCGGGCGGCACGTCGTCGAGCAGCGGCGTGTCCGTCTCGTCGGCGGTGAGCGTCGCGGCCAGACGCGTGAGCGTCGCGTCGCGGAAGCCCGTGCCGACGCGACCGACGTACCGCACACCATCGCCGTCGCGCTCGGCGAGCAGCAGCGAGCCGAGCGTCGAGGCCCGGTCGCCCTCGCCGGGGGACCAGCCGACGACGAGCACGTCGGCGTGCTCGACGTGCTTGACCTTCCGCCAGTCCCGCGAGCGCCGTCCTGCCTGGTAGGTCGATGTGCGGCGCTTGAGCACGAGCCCTTCGAGGCCGAGCTCGCGCGATGTCGCGAGGGCCTCGTGCCACGGCAGGTCGACGACGTCGGAGATCGCGATTCCGCCGGTCGGCGTGAGCACGGTCGCGAGCGCCTCCCGGCGCGCGTCGTACGGGAGGCCCGTGAGGTCGTTGCCCGACGCCTCGAGCACGTCGAAGACGAGGAGGCCGACGGGCACGGAGCCGGGCGGGGGTGCGTCCTCGAGCCCGAGGCGGCTCTGGAGCAGGCCGAAGTCGGGCGCGCCCGTGGGGCCGAGCGCGACGACCTCGCCGTCGAGGACTGCGGGGACGGGCACGGCCTCAAGGAGCGCGCGGAGCTCGGGGAACGACGTGGTGACGTCCGCCCCGGACCGGGTGCGGACCTCGATCCGGTCCGTGTCCGGGTTCGTGGCGCACAGGACGCGCATGCCGTCCCACTTCATCTCGACGGCCCAGGGGCCGCCGGGCTCGACCTCGTGCGCGAGGCGGCGCTGCTCGGCCTGCGTCGTCGGGCTCGCGAGCATGGGGCGCAGCTCTGTGAGCCTCGGCTCGGCGCCTGCGGCGGCAGTTGCCGCTCCACCCGCGGCTGCGCGGGGGCTGGCCGTGGCGGGCCGATGACGGGCGCTGCGCCGGCGACGCGTGGGGTCGATGCGGTGGGCGAGCCACGTGTCGCCGTCCGTGCGGATGAGCGCGATGACGGGTGGCTGCGGCCCGCCGTCCGTGGCGAGGCCGCCGTCCGGTCGGCCGGTGAGCTCGACGATGACCTCGTCGTCGCGCATCTTCTCGGCGACGTACGTGCCCGCGTCCCAGATGCGCACCTCTCCGGCGCCGTACTCCCCGCGCGGGATTGTGCCCTCGAACGCACCGTAGTCGAGCGGGTGGTCCTCGGTCCGCACGGCCAGGTGGTTGCGCGCCGGGTCGGCGGGCGTGAGGCGGGGCAGGGCCCAGCTGAGCAGCACGCCGTCGTGCTCAAGTCGGAAGTCGTGGTGGTGGCGGCGCGCGCGATGGTCCTGGATGACGAACGTCGGGCGAGCGTCGGCCGCCGCGTCCCCGGTCGTGTCGTCGTCTGCCGACATGTCCCGGGCCGCGGGCTGGTCGCCCGCCACGGGCTGGCCGGATGGAGCGGCTGCGGACGCGTCCGGGTAGGGCTCGGGCGTGCGGGCCGGGTCGCGCTTGGCCCGGTACGTCGCGAGGCGGTCCGCGGTGCCCGACGGCGGCCGCGCGTCCGCGGGCTCTCCACCCGCCCGCGTGCCGCCCGCACGCGACGGCCCGTCGCCCGCCGGCGCGTCGTCGTCCGAGGCCTCCGCGCGGGGCACGCCCTTGCCGCGGCGTGAGCGGGAGGGACGCGCCGCGGCACGCGGCGCGAGCGGCGCGAGCAGGTCGCCCATCTCCTCGACGCGCCCCAGCACGTCCGCGGGCGAGAGGTGCGCGAGGTCGTCGTCGAGCTCGTCCCACGAGCGCGGCGCGGCAACCGTGGGCCGTTCGCGGCCGCGCAGCGAGTACGGGGCGACCGTCGTCTTCGCGCCGCTGTTCTGGCTCCAGTCGAGCAACACCTTACCGGCGCGCTCCGCCTTGCTCTGCGTGCTCACGACGAGCTTCGGCATCTCCTGCTCGAGCGTGCGCGCGAGCTCGTGCGCGATCTGCGAGACCTGGTCCGACGAGGCCGTCCCGTCGAGCCCCGCATACAGGTGGATGCCCTTGGAGCCGCTCGTCACGGGCAGGATCGTCAGCCCCATGCCCTCGACGATCTCGCGGCACGCGTGCGCGACGACGACGCACTCGGGCAGGCCGGCGCCCGGGCCCGGGTCGAGGTCGAGGACGAGCCGGTCGGGGTGGTGGACGACGTCGTGGCCAGCGCCCTCGTCGAGCGCGACGCGCCACTGCGGGACGTGGAGCTCGAGCCCGGCGAGCTGGCCGAACCATGCGAGCATCGCGGGACCGTCGGCCTCGTCGAGGACGGGGTACGTCGTCGTGCGGCTCCGGTGGACGAGGTCGTGCGTCGGCACCCAGTCGGGCGTGCCGTCGGGCACGTTCTTCTGGAAGAACACCTCGCCCGGCTCGTCGACCGTGCCGACGCCGTGCACCCAGCGCTTGAGCGTCACGGGCCGGTCGACGGCGTGCGGGAGGAGCACGGGCGCGACAGCGACGAGGTAGTCGATCACCTCGCCCTTCGTCGTGCTCGTCGCTGGGTAGAGGACCTTGTCGAGGTTGGTGAGCCGGAGGGTGCGTCGGCCGACCTTCGTCTGCGTGCCTGCCATCCACCCATGCTGCGCCCTGGTGTGACCTGGCGCACACTGGAGGCATGAGGGCGATCTGGAAGGGCACCATCTCGTTCGGGCTCGTGAGCGTGCCCGTGCGCGTCTTCAGCGCGACCGAGGAGCACGACGTCCCGCTCCACCAGGTGCACGACGCCGACGGCGGACGCATCCGCTACCAGCGTCGCTGCGAGGTGTGCGGCGAGGTCGTCGACTACGACCACATCGACAAGGCGTACGACGACGGCGAACGCACCGTCGTCCTCACGCGCGACGAGCTCGGGTCGCTGCCGTCCGAGCGCAGCCGTGAGATCGAGGTGCTGAGCTTCGTGCCCTCGGATCAGATCGACCCGATCCTTCTCGACCGCACGTACTTCCTCGAGGCGGACCCTGCGTCCCGCAAGCCGTACGCCCTGCTGCTCAAGGCCCTCGAGTCGACCGACCGCACCGCCGTCGCGCGGTTCGCGCTGCGGCAGCGCACGCGCCTGGCCGCGCTGCGCGCGCGTGGTGACATGCTCACGGTGCAGACGCTCCTGTGGCCTGACGAGGTGCGTGACCCGGGCGAGCTCGAGGGTCGCAAGGGCGCGCGCGTCTCGGCGAAGGAACTCGAGATGGCGAAGTCGCTCGTCGAGTCGTACGCCGAGGACTTCGACCCGGACGCGGTGAGCGACGACTACCAGGTCGAGCTGCGCAAGCTCGTCGAGGCCAAGCTCGCCAAGGGCGAGACGCTCGACACCGCCGAGACGTTCGGGGAGACCGAGGAGGGTGAGTCGGCGGACGTCGTGCCGCTCATGGAGGCACTCCGGCGCAGCGTCGAAGCCGCCCGTTCGAAGCGCAAGAAGGCCAGCTGAGACCTGCCCCGGAGACGACGAGAGCCACCCCGCGGGGTGGCTCTCGATCTGGTGCGCCCGGAGGGATTCGAACCCCCAACCTTCTGATCCGTAGTCAGATGCTCTATCCGTTGAGCTACGGGCGCATGGCTGCTCTCGCAAGCGGCCTCGTCGACTATAGCGGCTGGGCGGCCGGGACGCGAAATCGACGGCGCGTGGTGCGTGCCACACGGGGATGTCGAAGGGCCCCGGTCATCGACCGGGGCCCTTCGGAAGCGGAGACGGAGGGATTTGAACCCTCGAACGGGTTACCCCGTTACCACCTTAGCAGGGTGGCGCACTAGACCTGACTATGCGACGTCTCCAGGCCAGCACACTCTATCGGAGGCCTCGGCACGCTCCAAACCGGGCACCCTCCCCGACTCGTAGGCCCCCAGCACCATCGAACTGTGCCACAGACCTACAAGTCGGCGGAGGGAG
>NZ_LT964981.1:0-4398 GCF_900240335.1 Sanguibacter massiliensis | reverse complement strand
GAGCGGTGCTTCAGCTTCGTCAAGCAGTGGCGAGGACTCGCGTCCCGCTACGACAAGACCGCCCGCTCATACGCAGCCGGCCCCTGCCTCTCCGCAGCACTCCAATAGATTTAGCAACACGGCCTAGGCGCCGCGGGCGCGTCGGGCCGTGCCACGACTGCCTGACCACAGCCGCGGCGGCTCGTGTCCAGGCTCCCAGGACACGGCGTCGCGTGGGTGATCTGTCCCACGAAGACTTGGTGCGAAGGTCACGCCCCGGTTACGGTAAACCGTTCGTCCGCCGTCCCGGCGGCCCTGACGGCGGTCCCACAAGGACCTCCCGACCGGGCCGTGGGATGTCGGCGGACGGCCGTCACGGTCGCCCCGCCCCGGTGAGGGGAGGAGCGCCACCCCTGCCGGGGGACGGTCTCTCAACCGGATCCGGTCTCGACCCCACGTCGCGTGCGCCGAGCGCACCACGGACCTCAGGCAGCGCCGCAGGGCGCGCATCAGGGCCGTGCCCCGCGGGCGCGTGGAACGTCGATCTCGGTGCCGGGAAGGTCGACGTCTGGACACTGATGCACAACCCCCTGAGCCGCGCCACGCGTGCGGAGAGCACCGACCCCACCCTCGGGACGACGGAGGAGGTGCACGCACGCAGGCCGCTCAGGCGCCGACCGTGGATCGTCGGCACGACCGCCGTCGCGCTCGCGCTCGGCGGTGTGGGGATCGCGGTCGCCGCAGACGCCCACAAGACCGTGAGCCTCGACGTCGACGGCAAGATCGTCGAGGTCGACACGTGGGCCGGGTCGGTCGGCAACCTGCTCGACGAGCTGAGCATCGACACCGGTGCGCGCGACGTCGTCGCCCCCGGTGCTGCCTCCTCCCTCGGCGACGGCGACACGATCGTCGTCCGCTACGGGCGCGAGGTGACCGTCTTCGACGGCGAGGAGAACGAGTCCGTGTGGACGACGGCCCTCGACGCCGCCGAGGTCCTCGACTCGCTCGAGCAGCGTGAGTCGGGCGTCCACCTCGTCGCGTCCCGCTCCTCGGCCCGCACCGAGATCGGCGTGCGCCTCCCGCTCGACGAGGCCGTCCAGGTGCTCGTCGAGGGTGAGGTCCACCCGGTGGCTGCAGGCGTCGCCGACGTCGATGCGGCGCTCGCCGCCGTGGACGTCGAGCTCGGCGAGCTCGACGAGGTGCTCGTCGCCGAGCGTTCCTCCGACGGCCACGAGGTCGCCGCGGGCGAGGCGGGCGTCGTCACCGTCGTCGTGCGCCGGGTCGAGGTCACCGAGAAGACCTCGACGAAGAAGATCGCGCACGAGACCGAGACGCGTAAGGACTCTGCGCGCTACACGGACCAGCCGACGATCGTCCGCACCGCCGGCAAGGACGGTGTCCGCACGACCGTCCACCGCATCCGCACGGTCGACGGCGACGTCGTCGAGAAGGAGAAGATCTCCGAGAAGGTGACGACGAAGCCGGTCACCGAGATCAAGGTCGTCGGCACGAAGAAGCGGCCGGTGGCGACGCCGTCGACGTCGTCGAAGGACCAGGGCACGGCCCCGTCCGGCACGGTGTGGCAGAGGCTGGCGCAGTGCGAGTCGGGCGGTCGTGCGAACGCCGTCTCGGCGAGCGGCGCCTACCACGGCCTTTACCAGTTCTCCGTCGCGACGTGGCGCTCGGTCGGTGGCACGGGCCTCCCGTCGCAGGCGTCGGCCGCCGAGCAGACGAAGCGCGCGAAGATCCTCCAGGCACGCTCGGGCTGGGGCCAGTGGCCGCACTGCTCGGCGAAGCTCGGTCTGCGCTGACCCAGCCGTCCCCAGGAATCCGAGCATCTGGTCGCTGTCAGTGACCAGATGCTCGGATTCTTGCGTGAGGGGTGGGCCGCGTAGGCTCGGGGCATGACTTCTGCCGCCACCCTTCTCGGCCCCGTCCAGGTGCGGGAGCTCGCCGAGCGGCTCGGCGTCCGGCCGACGAAGACGCTCGGCCAGAACTTCGTCATCGACGCCGGCACGGTGCGCAAGATCGTCCGCACCGCAGGCGTCGAGGCGGGCGAGCACGTCGTCGAGATCGGCCCCGGGCTCGGCTCGCTCACGCTCGGGATCCTCGAGACGGGCGCGAGCGTCGTCGCCGTCGAGATCGACCCGGTCCTCGCTGCCGAGCTGCCGACGACCGTCGCCACCTTCCAGCCGGGTGCGACCGAGCGCTTCTCGCTCGTCGGCCAGGACGCCCTCACCGTCACCGAGCTGCCCGGGCCGCCGCCCGTCGCGCTCGTCGCGAACCTGCCCTACAACGTCTCGGTGCCAGTGCTGCTCCACTTCCTCGAGCGCTTCGACTCGCTCGAGCGCGTGCTCGTCATGGTGCAGCTCGAGGTCGCCGACCGGCTCGCGGCGCCTCCCGGGTCGAAGACGTACGGCGTGCCGTCCGCGAAGGCCGCCTGGTACTGCCGGACGTCGCGCGCCGCGACGATCGGCCGCAACGTCTTCTGGCCCGCCCCGAACGTCGACTCGGCGCTCGTCGCGATGGAGCGGCGCGACCCGCCGTCGACCACGGCGTCGCGCGAGGACGTCTTCACGGTCGTCGACGCCGCGTTCGCGCAGCGCCGCAAGACGCTGCGCGCGACGCTCGCCGGGCTCGCGGGCTCGGGCGCGGCCGCCGCGGAGGCGCTCGAGGCCGCAGGCGTCGACCCGTCGGCGCGCGGCGAGGTGTGCGACATCGACACGTTCGCGCGCATCACCGAGGAGATCCTCGCCCGGGGCGGGTTCCACGCGCCGGCGCCGCGCGCGTCGCGACGCGAGCGCGAACGTCGTGCAGGTGACGACGGTGCGGCTGCTGCACCTGGCGACGGCGCTGCTGCTCCCGACGACGGTGCGGCTGCTCGGCACGCGACGTCCGCCGACGAGCTCTCGGCGACGGACGGCCCCGCCGCATGACGGGCGCGACCCGCGCGGGCGACCTGCCCGGCCGCGTCGTCGTCCGTGCTCCCGGCAAGGTCAACCTTGCGCTCCAGGTGAGCCCTGTCGGTGACGACGGCTATCACCGCGTCGTCTCCGTGTTCCAGGCGGTGTCGCTCTACGAGGACGTCACGGCGCAGCGGTCCAACGGCCTGTCGATGACGGCGTCGGGCCCGCAGTCGGAGCTCGTGCCGCTCGACGCGTCGAACATCGCGTGGCGTGCGGCGGAGCTGCTCGCCGCCGAGGTGGGGATCGAGCCCGACGTCCACCTCCATCTCGCCAAGGGCGTGCCGGTCGCAGGCGGGATGGCTGGCGGGTCGGCGGACGGCGCCGCGGCGCTCCTCGCATGCGACGCGCTGTGGGGGACGGGTGTGCCGCGGGCGCGCCTGCTCGAGCTTGCGGGCGAGCTCGGCGCGGACGTCGCGTTCCCGCTCGTCGGGCACACGGCCGTCGGCACGGGCCGGGGTGAGCTGCTCACGCCTGCGCTCGTGCGTGGTGAGCTGCACTGGGCGTTCGGCCTGCGGCACGCGGGGATCTCGACGGCGGCGTCGTACGGGCGCTTCGACGAGCGGCTTGCGGCCGCGGCGGAGCGCGGCGGGGACGTGCCGACCGCGGAACGGTGGGACGACGAGCCGGGGGTCGAGCTCATGGCGGCGTTGCGCGCTGGTGACGCAGAGGGCGTCGGCGCGCACCTGAGGAACGATCTTGAGGCGGCGTCGTGCGAGCTCGAGCCGGCCCTCCTCGAGGTGCTCGACGTCGCGCGTGCGGCGGGCGCGCTCGGCGTCGTCGTCTCGGGCTCCGGGCCGACGGTCGCGGCGCTCGGCCGCTCGCCGCGGCACGCGCTCGCGCTCGCGGCGGCGATGACGGCGGCGGGCGTCGTCGACGACGTGGTGACGGCGACGGGCAACGTCCCGGGCGCGCGCATCCTCACGCTCCCGGTGTGACCCTCTCCTCGACGGATGGACGCCTGCCGACCATTCGACGTGCGGGCGGAGTCAATCCGCCACCACCCCGAGCGCGAAGTGGCTCGATAGCCGATCGGACCACTGGACGTGTCCGGATCGGCTATCGACGACTGTCGCCAGCGGGACGGTCATGCTCGATAGCCGATCCGCACGCGTGACACGTATGTATCGCCTATCCGGCGCTTCTCTGCCCTGGTGGGCTGAGGTCTTTCGCGCCGCGCCTACCCTCCCACGTCCTCCCGACGGCTCGACGGGGCTGCCCGTCGAACGGTCGGATCCCGATAACCGTCGGGGCCCAGCGGCTCGATAGCCGATCGGACCACTGGACGTGTCCGGATCGGCTATCGACAACTGTCGCCAGCAGGAGCGGAATGCTCGATAGCCGATCCTCACACCTCCAGGGTGTGGATCGGCTATCGGAACACTGTGGGTGGGCTCGTGGACGGATTGACGGACGACCCGCATCGAATGGGCGGAAGGGGGGCTCTTATACACAA
>NZ_LT964980.1:0-33618 GCF_900240335.1 Sanguibacter massiliensis | reverse complement strand
TTTGGTCCCGCACACCTAGATTGAGCGCCCGACCCGCTTCGAGGATGTGAGCTGCGTTGACCAACTGGTCACGGCTGTACCCCGCGATTGCCTCATCGGGCACAGTGGCGGGGTCTACCTCTACAGGTTGGGTACGGACCGGGGTGCAGCCATCCTCAGCAGCAGCAGCAGCACTATCGGCGTCGTCGCCAGCGAGCATGAGGCTGAACACGACGCCGAACACGAGGACAAACGGCACCATCGCAATGCTGAGAACGGCGCCTGAACTGTTCGCGGCCATGGGTCAGCGGACACCGGCTGGAGGGGTGATCCGGCTGGCGAGCCAGGGAGATTCGGCGTCAGCGCGCGTAAGGACGAGGGTGTAAGTGCCGACGTCCGTGGGCACCTCGACGGACGCCACGTAGGCGCTCGTCTCGTCCGTCAGCGTTCCGGGGCCCGTGATCGCAGTAGCCGGCACGTTCGCCGGGTCGACGTAGGTGTAGTCCAGCTGCGCCTGCGGGGTCAGCAGAGGAGAGAGCTCTGCCCACCAGGTCTCCTGCTCGAGCGTGGGTCGCGCGAAGGCCGCCAGCGCATTCCGTGCCGCTTCGACGACCGCCGTGCGCGAGGGGATGTCCCAGGTCGGAACGGCGTGCGGTGTGATCGTCTCACGGGTGTCCTCGTCGACGATGCCGTTCGGTGCGGACACGGCCTGGGTCTCTTCAGTCGTCGTCGGCGTGGGCGGGCGAGATGAGGACGGGCTCTCTCCCTGCCCGGTGCACGCCGTGAGGGCTAGGACCGCCACGACAACGAGGGTCGACCTGCCGGACCGCCAGCGGTCCCTAGCGTTCAGGCGTCCGCTGACCACCCTGTTGCGGTCGGTTCGATCCATCTCGCAGTGCCTCCTTGAGGTCGTCCCGAAGGATGACCCAGACGCTCCCGAGCTTGTAGCCGGGGATCACGCCGTCGCGCAGCCAGTTGTAGACGCTCTGCTTCGTCAGGCCGAGCAGCTCGGCCACCTCTCCGACGTCGAGCGTGTTGTTCAGCCCCTCGAACAAAGCGTCAAGGGGCTCGGTCACTGGGCGTACCTGCGGAGATTCCTGCACGAAGCAAGCGTAGCCCGAGCGGTTGCCGTAAGAGGTGACCACATCATATACACAAGTATCACTCGGTGTCGCATCAGGTCCGCTGCGGTTGGCAATATCACTACACACAGCTACGCTGGATCGAAAGGGACCGCCCGGGTGATTATGGATAGGGGAGTCATGTCTCGCGACCTGAACGAGTGGCTTTCTCAGCCGACGGCACCGGAGCCAGCCACGATTCTCGGCGCGCCAGCATCGGTGGTCCCGGTCACGGGCCCTATCGCCCCGCAGGAAGGAGTCCCGGCTCCCGATCTGGTCGATCAGCTGCCGAGCTTCTCTCAGGCTCACAGCGCGGAGCTCTGGTGGCTCGGCGCGCACGGCGGTGCGGGTGAGACGTCCCTGGCTTCGCTCGTGCCTCAGTGGCCGGCAGCCAGCCATGGGTGGCCCTACGTGCCTGGTGCAGCTGCATCGCGCGTCGTCGTCGTCGCACGCACGAATGTTCGTGGTTTACGTGCCGCGCAGCACGCGGCGGCCCAGTGGGCATCAGGCCTCGTACCGCATGCCCAGGTCCTCGGCCTAGTGATCGTCCCGGACACCCCTGGCCGTCTCCCGCGACCTCTGCGCGATCTCTCCCGACTTGTCTCCGGAGGCTTCCCGCGCACCTGGACCGTGCCGTGGGTCGAGTCATGGCGGATGGGGGAGCCCCCTGCTCTCTCCACCGCCCCACGCGAAGTTCGCCGCCTCGTCGACGACCTTCGCTCGCTTCTTCTCCCCGGTGCCGCCGGCACCACCAATTGAAAGGAACTCAGTCTAGTGAGTGCACTTCACAGCATCGTGAGCGTCGCCCTCGACGCAGTCGCGGTCCTGCCCATTGCCATTCCAGATGACATTCCAGACCCCATCGCCACCCAGCCTCCGGGCACCGAGGGCTTGACCACGATCATGGGATGGTTGAAGTGGGTCGCGCTGGCGGTCTGCATCGCCGGCCTGATCATGGCTGGCGCCCTCATGGCGATCCAGTCCCGCCGAGGCGAGGGCGGCGAGCACGCTGGCAAAATCGGCATGGCTCTGGGCGGCGTCATCGTCATCTCTGCCGCAGCTGCCCTCGTCGGCTTCCTGTCCTGACTGGCAGTTGAGATGACCCTCGACGACGAAGAACAGCAGAGCCCGTTCACCAGACCCGGCTTCATCGCCGCGGCACTCATCGTCGCAGTGGTGGCGGTGCTCGGAGTCGTGCTCGCGATCGCGAACATGAATCGCGATGACGAAGCCACCACCGCGCCACCTCCCACGGCGAGGGGGAGCAGTTCTGAACCTTCGGCAACGGAGACGACGATCGCAGCGCCCGTTAGCGACGCAAGCGTTTGTGGACTCGCCGGGGAGGTCTTGAGCGGCACCCTGACGACCGCGCCGGCGGCTGACTGGAAGTTCCACGGCGCCATCGCCTACCCAACCTCCACGACACACGGGCCGGGAAAGAAGGACCCCGCGGGGTTCCACTACTGCTTCCAGCACTCGCCAGAGGGAGCGCTGTTCGCAGCCACCTACGCAGCGACTGTGGCGGGCGACCCGACGGTCGTTCCTGCATGGGTTCAGTACTTCGCGGCCCCCGGCCGTCATCGCGACGAACTGATCCAGGAGGCCGGCGCCCCCGAGCAGACGGCCGATATCCGCTTCCGGGTAGTGGGTTTCCGCCAACTTTCCTATGACGGTGAGGCCGCGAGCATCGATGTCGCCATGGTGGCCTCGATTCAAGGGCAGAACGTGACCATGTCCGCTGTCTATCCACTCGTGTGGGCCGACGGTGACTGGAAGCTCAACACCGACACCTCGACGCCGGGAAGTGTTGTGAGCATCCCTGACCTCACTGGTTACACCGTCTGGGAGCAGTGAGATGTGCTCCCCTCTGAAGTGGGCCTTGAGCCCCAGCCGGTGTGCCGCTGACGCTGCATCGAACGCGCTGGGTGATGCGATCGCGAGCATGGCGAATGCGGTCATGGAGGCATTCGGGAAGGCTATAACGTCACTGGGAACCGTATGGGTTCATATCGGCACCCCGAACCTCACCGGTGACGGTGGCTCTTCGGCAATCACTGCGGGCACCTCCGCACCCGACTCGGCGAACCTCACGACAGCCTTGGGCTACGTCACATGGATCAGCCTCGCTGTCGCAATCATCTCGCTAATCGCCCTTGGAGCGATGATCGCGACACGGGTACGGGCCGGGGAGGGTATCGCTGCGGTCGGAAGAGTTGGACTAGTCCTGTGTGCCGTCGTCCTGGTCTCCGGGGCTAGCTCACTTGTGGCAGGACTGATGCCCTCCGGGCCGCAGGCAGCGGGCGGCGCGGTGGCATTCCTCCAGTCAGGGCTTTGGTGGTACATGGGTGCCTTCGCCGTGCTCGGAGTGATCATCGGCGGCACTCGGATGGTTTGGGAGCAGCGCGCAGAACCGGGCCGCGAAACCGTCAAAGGCTTGCTCACCCTGATTGTCACCGCAGGTGCAGGCGTGACGATCGTTGGGCTACTCGTCACGGCCGCAGATTCCTTCTCCGTGTGGCTCATCAACAGCTCGCTGGTGTGCGACGTTGCCACTCCGGGATCGGCCTGCTTTGGCGAGAACATGATGACGCTGCTCGCGATCACGACAAATCCCGCCACCGGGGGTCTCGGCCCACTGCTCATCATCATCCTTGGCCTGGTCGCGGTGCTCGCAGCGGCGATTCAGATCGTGCTCATGGTCGCCCGCGGTGGCATGCTCGTGATCCTCACGGGCATCCTTCCCCTCTCGGCGTCCTTCACGAACACGGAGATGGGCAAGACTTGGTTCAAGAAGTGCATCGCCTGGCTCATCGCCTTCATCCTCTACAAGCCCGCGGCTGCGATCGTCTACTCGGCGGCCTTCCAGCTTGTCGGAACCGAAGTGTTCAGCGACGACGGCACGGGCCTGCTCGCGGTCCTCACGGGGCTGATGCTGATGATCATTGCGCTCTTCGCTATGCCGGCGCTCATGCGCTTCGTGACTCCGATGGTCGGGAGTACCGCTGGGGGAGGGTCGGGCGGGCTTGCCGCTGCCGGGGCGATTGCAGCTCTTCCGGCTGGTGCAGCGGGCCTCGGACGGCTTGTCTCTAGGCTCGCCAACTCAGAGACATCTGGGCGCAACGGGGACCCTACGCCACAGCGACCACCTGAGCCGAGCGGCAGTCAGACGTCTGGTTCCAGTCCTCAGAGCGGTCCGTCCCCGCAGAGTGGCACTACCGCTGGGCAAGGCGCTTCTTCGAACGGAGCTGGCGCCGGCGGCGCAGCGGGAGGCGGCGGCGCAGCGGGAGGCGGCGCAGCGGGAGGCGGCGCAGCGGGAGGCGGCGCAGCGGGCGGCGGCGCAGCGGGCGGCAGCACGGCAGCAGCGGGCGGCGGCGCAGCAGCCGGAGCCGCGGCTGGTCCCGTAGGGATCGTGGCTGGTGCCGCGCTCGACGTGGCCAAGAAGACAGGGAAGGCGGCTGCAGGAGCCGCACACCAGATCGGCCAGGACGCAACGGGCGAAGGAGGCGGTCCAGATGGCAGTGGCCGTTGATACCAACAGAAGTGCACGAACCTACGGCAACTGGCGTCGGCCTACGTCACCGGGCTTGATGGGACTTGGCTCTGTCGGCACGGTCGCTCTCCTTGGCGGACTGATCGTCGTAGTGGTCACGGTGATGATCGCTGGACTTCTCGAGGCTGTGGTGATGGCCACCGTGCTCGGTGTTGGGATGCTCGCCATCGTCGCGAAGGACGCCCACGGCAAAAACGCACTGAGCAGGGGTGGTGCCCGAGCCGGGTTCTGGGCTGCGCGCTCGCGCCGGTCCAACATCTACAGGTCGGGGCCGTTGGGCCATGCTCTGTGGGGCACCTACCAGTTGCCGGGGATCGCAGCGCCGACGCGTCTGTCTGAGCACCTGGACTCCTACGGTCGTCCGTTCGCCCTGGTCCACACCCCCGCGACGGGCTCGTTCGCCGTGGTGATCGGGACCGAGCCGGATGGAGCCGCGCTCGTCGACCAAGAGCAGATCGACGTGTGGGTAGCAGACTGGGGCCATTGGCTCGCGAACCTCGGTGATGAACCCGGTGTCGAGGCAGCCTCGGTGACGATCGAGACCGCTCCCGACTCTGGGACGCGGCTGCGCCGCGAGGTCGCATCGAACCTTGATCAAGACGCGCCAGCGTTCGCCCAGGCAATGCTCCGGGAAGCGGTCGCGCATTACCCGGCAGGCTCGTCGACCGTGAAGGCCTACGTGGCCATCACGTTCACCGCTGCGCAGCGCTCTGGTGGCCGCAAGAGGCCCGCAGAGGAGATGGCTCGTGAGCTCGCGGCTCGCCTTCCGGGGCTGACTGGGACTTTGCAGGCTACTGGTGCAGGTGCTGCGCACCCGCTTTCAGCACAGGAACTGTGCGAGACGATCCGCATCGCCTACGACCCGGCCGCGGCTGGCCTCATCGACGAGGCGCACGCCGCCGGCGAGTCGCTTGAGTTCATTTGGCCCGACGTCGGGCCATCTGCCACGCAGGCATCGTGGGATGGGTACCGACACGACTCGGCATACTCCTGCACATGGGCAATGACTTCCGCCCCGAGAGGTGCCGTGCAGTCCGGCGTGCTTGCCCGTCTGCTCGCGCCACACCGGGATATTGCGCGCAAGCGCGTCACGCTGCTCTATCGTCCGCTCGACGCTGCGAAGGCGGCTGCGATCGTCGAGGCTGATCTGCGTGCAGCGGAGTTCCGCCTGACCGCGACGAGCAAGCCCGCGGCTCGCGATTCGCTCGCTGCGCGGTCGGCGGCGGCAACCGCGAGCGAAGAAGCTTCCGGTGCGGGCCTCGTGCAGTTCGGAGTGCTCATCACCGCCACCGTCGCGAGCCTCGACAAGGCTTCCGACGCCCGCGCCGCAATCGACAACCTCGCAGCCACGGCACGCCTGCGTGTTCGCCCGGTCTACGGGTCGCAGGACTCGGCTTTTGCAGCGGCGCTGCCGCTGGGCCTCGTGCTACCGAAGCACATCAAGGTGCCGACCGAACTGCGGGAGAAGCTGTGAAGCGCCGCGGCATGTCCAAGCCGCGTTCGACTGTGCCGAAGCGGCCGCCGATGCGCGGGTGGCTCGGGCCTGGGCGGGGCGAGTCGTTCTATGTGCAGCAGGCGGACGAGTGGCGCGGCACGACGGTGCAGGTGTGCGGCCTGTGGCCGTTTGCGATCGGCACCGGCACACCGATGATTGGTGTACCGCTCGGCCGGCACATCCACACCGGCGCAACGCTGTGCTGCGACCCCATCAGCTGGTTCCAGCGAGCCAAGCTCATCAGCAACCCGTCCGCGTTCGTCCTCGGCAAGCCAGGTCTGGGGAAGTCGACCCTCGTACGTCGGATGGCCGCGGGGCTCGCTGGCTACGGGGTGATGCCACTGGTCCTAGGCGACCTCAAGCCTGACTACGTCGACCTCATCGAAGCGCTTGGAGGTCAGGTCATCACCCTGGGACGCGGCCGCGGCTTCCTCAACATTCTCGACCCGGGCGAGGCGACGGAGGCCGCTGTGCGCCTGCGTGATGCTGGCTTCGAGAAGGAGGCGGCGCAGGTACTTGCAGATGCTCACGGGCGCAGACACACGATGGTCTCCGCACTGCTAACGATCCTGCGCGCGACCCCTCCGACCGACCGTGAAGAGACGATCCTCGATCGGGCCTTGAAGTGGCTCGACGAGCACCATGAGGGCGTGCCGGTCCTCGGCGACCTCCTGCGCGTGATCCAGGAGGGCCCACCGGAGGTGCGCGCGGTGGCGCTGGACCGCGGGGTCGATGAGCGATACCAGGCGATCACCGAGAATCTCGAGGCATCCCTCATCGGTCTAGTGGGCGGTGGACGCCTGGGCGAGACATTCGCGCGACAGACGACGAACCCGATGCGCCGGGATGCACCGGTCGTCTACGACGTCTCCGCGATCGACGACTCCGAGATGGACTTGCAGGCGGCCACACTGCTCGCATGCTGGTCGGCTGGGTTCGGCACGGTCAACGTCGCCAACGTGCTGGCCGACGCCGGCCTCGAACCTCGTCGGCACTACTTCGTCATCCTCGACGAGCTCTGGCGAGCACTGCGCGCAGGGCGCGGCATGGTCGACCGTGTCGACGCACTCACCCGCCTCAACCGCCAGCGCGGCGTGGGCATGGCGATGATCTCCCACACGATGAGCGACCTGCTGGCACTGGCCAGCGAGGAGGACCGTATGAAGGCGCGGGGGTTCGTCGAGCGTTCCGGCATGGTGATCTGCGGCGGTCTGCCATCTGCCGAGATGCCGCAGCTCACCGCCGCAGTGCCGTTCTCACAGGCAGAGCAGAACCTCCTCATCGGATGGCAGGACCCGCCCGCCTGGGACCCGATGACCGGTCGTGAGGCTGAGCCTCCGGGGCGCGGCAAGTTCCTCGTCAAGGTCGGGGGGCGCCCGGGCATCCCGGTCGACGTGCAACTGACCGACGTCGAGCGGTCGATCAACGACACCAACAAGCTCTGGCACCAGCAGTCGCGCGTCGGACGCCGCGCGGGATCGACCCAGGTGGGAGTGGACTCATGAGCATCCCCAACAACCGCCGTCGCGACCCTGGCGGTCTCTCCGGCGAGGTGGCACTGCTGTGGGCCGGGATCTTCCTGGTCGTGCTCGTCGTCGGCTCGGTGTACGCCGCGATGCACCTAGGCCACAGGATCGCCGGCACCCGCCTCGAGGTGCCGGCCGATCCGTTCACGGTGATGTTCGGTGTGCTCGGTGGCGACCTTGCATGGCCTGGCGCGGCTGGGGGGTGGGTCCTGGGAGGCTGCGCCGGCACGCTGGTCATCCTCGCGGGGATCGTGGCGTTGGCATTCCGCCGGCTCAACGGCGGTCGTTCCCGTGTCGACCGGGCAGCGTCGTACATGGGGCGCGGTCGCGACGTCGCGGACCTCTCGCGCAAGAGCGCCCAGGCGAAGGCAGCACGCCTGGGCGTCACGGCGTCGCCGGGTGTGCCCATCGGTCGCGCGGTGGGGACGGGCCAGTGGCTCTTCGGATCGTGGGAGGACATGCACATCGACGTCTGGGGACCTAGGACGGGCAAGACGACGTCGCGTGCCGTGCCAGCGATCCTTGAGGCTCCCGGTGCGGTGCTGGTGACGTCGAACAAGCGCGACGTCGTCGACGCGACGCGCGACCCGCGCGCAGCTCGAGGCCCCGTGTGGGTTTTCGACCCACAGGCGATCGCACTCGAGGAGCCCACCTGGTGGTGGAACCCACTGAGCTACGTGACCGACGAGGTGCGGGCCGCAAAGATGGCCGAACACTTCGCCTCGGGATCCCGCGATCCGGGCGCCAAGACCGACGCCTACTTCGATCCCGCCGGCCAGGATCTGCTTGCCGGCCTCCTCCTCGCTGCGGCGCTCGACCAGCGGCCGATCACGGACGTCTACACGTGGCTGACGCGGCCGACGGACGAGACTGCTGTCGATGTACTCCGCGAGCACGGATTCTCGCTCACCGCCGACCAGGTGGCCGGCGTCGTCGCAGCCCCAGAGAAGCAGCGCGGTGGCATCTACGGCACGGCGATGCAGATGGCGTCGTGCCTCACGAACCGGCAGGTGGCCGCGTGGGTCACGCCCACCCCCGGCGACATGCGCCCGCAGTTCCGTCCGGAGGACTTCGTGCGCGCCGACGGCGGCACTCTCTTCTCCCTCTCGAAGGAGGGCCGCGGCACCGCCGGCCCCCTGGTCACGGCCCTCACCGTGGCCGTGGTCGAGGCCGCAGAAGAGCTCGCAGCGCGCTCCGCAGGCGGCCGTCTGGCCACACCGCTGCTCGGCGTGCTCGACGAAGCGGCCAACGTCTGCCGGTGGCGTGAGCTGCCGAACCTCTACAGCCACTATGGATCGCGCGGCATCGTGCTGATGACGATCCTGCAGTCCTGGTCTCAGGGCGTCGAGGTCTGGGGCGAGTCGGGCATGAAGAAGCTCTGGTCGGCCGCCAACGTCAAGGTCTACGGCGGTGGCGTCAGCGAAGGCACCTTCCTCGAGGACCTCTCGCGGATGGTGGGCGACTACGACCGTCTGTCCTCGTCGACGTCGCATGGGCGAGGGCACCGCACGGTGTCTCAGCAACTACACCGAGAGCGCATCCTCGACGTCGCCGACCTCGCGGCGATGCCCAAGGGCCGGGCCCTCGTCATGGCCTCGGGCTCGCGGCCTACCCTCATCCGCACCGTTCCCTGGATGGCCGGCAGTCATGCCGCTGCTGTGACGGCCTCGATCGCTGCGCACGACCCGCAGGCACCGCGCACGATCCACCAGGCCCAAGAAGTCGCTGATGTGGACACCGCAGACGAGCCGGTGGATGCCTCGTGAGTGACATCGACGACTGGGGCACGGACGACGTCGAAGCCGAGCAGACCGAGGCCTCCACTCCCTCGCTCTACTTTGGGTCCGTCGACGAGTTCGTCCGCGAGTACCTGCGCAACGTCTACCGACGCAGGATCGACGGGCGACACCGGTGCTGGGCTGGCCGCTGGTGGGAGCACGACGAGGGGATCATCCGCCTCGAGGCGCTCTGGCGTGCCTGGGAGCACCTCCGGCTCGACCCTGCTACCGGGATGAGCGTGTGGTGGCGGGACCACGCCGACCCTCACATGGCCGCGCTGATGGACCCTGACGGACCGTTCGCGACCGCCACGGAGGGCGAGGAGAACACCTGCCGGAAGGGCGACCCGCTGCCGTATGTCGCTCCGCCCGCCGGTATGTTTCCCGACGTCCGTTAATCGGCTTCTCAACCCGGCTGGGTTCAGCCTCCTGGGCACACACATGCTGGGCTGGGACGGGGTAACGCATGCCCATCCCAGCCCAGCATGGCGACGCTAGACACGCTGAGCGATCGTTCCCCCTGGGTCACCGTCGGCGCGGCCCTTGGTGACAAACCGACCGCTGCTCGCGCTGCGGTAGACGGTCCTCTTGTTGCCCGTTCCACCGCCGACGCGCTCAGTCGTCGTCTTGCCCGGCCAGCGAGCAGCGGCCGCACGAGAGACGAACCGGCCCGAGCCAGCACTGCGGTTCACAGAGCGTCCCGCCATGGGACACCTCCGTCCTGGACCCTGGGGTCCGGTCAAGAAGCTGCCGGAACCTCCCCGGATCGCAAGTGCCCCTGCCCGAGGCAGCTAGAACTTGGCTACTCTCTAGGTTCACCCCACGTGAGCCCGAGAGCCCGGATCGGCATGAGCCCGATCTGGGCTCTCCGTGCTTCGGGACAAGTGTCTCAGGCCACCCCCAGCAGACGCAACGTAAACCACTACATGTTGTACCGCCGGCGCACCAGCGGTCCACATGTTGTGCTTAGGGCCAGCCTAGGGCGGCTTGGACGAGTTTTACGTCGACTTGAGCGGGAACGGGCTGTTTTGTCGCGCTCACCTGGCTGTTGCTGCCCCTACGATGGCGCTCATGTCGAAGCAGCCAGCCGTCAAACCCCCATCGTGGAATGAGATCCGCGCGAACGCCCGGCAGTTTGTGCCGCGCTGGACAGGGGTCACCTCCGAACAGGGTGAGGCGCAGAGCTTCTGGAACGAGTTCCTCGCGATCTTCGGTGTCGACCGCCGCCGCGTGGCGTTGTTCGAGAAGCACGTCAAGCGCACATCCACGGGCAAGGACGGTCGCATCGACTTGTACTGGCCGGGCGTGTTGGTAGCCGAGCACAAGTCGGCCGGACGGAGTCTCGACGACGCCGAAGCACAGGCGCTTGACTACCTGGACGACCTCAAGCAGGACAACGTCCCCCAGGTCGTGCTCACCTCCGACTTCCAGCACATCCGGATGCTCGATCTCACGGAGGTCGGGGCTGAGCCGGTAACCATCCGGCTCGAGGACTTGCCCAATGAAATCGATCGGTTTGGCTTCATCGCCGGGTACACCCAGCGACGATTCAGCGCGGAGCAAGAGTCGGCCGCGAACATCGCAGCCGCGAAACTCATGGGAGCCCTCTACGAAGAGCTCGCCCAAGACGGCTACCCCGACCATGACGCCTCGGTCCTGCTGGCTCGACTGCTCTTCCTCATGTTCGGCGACGACACCGGCATGTGGTCCAAGGGCCTGTTCACCGAACTGCTTGAGACTCGCACTAGCCCCGACGGCTCTGACCTCGGCGCGCAGATCGGTGTCCTGTTCCAGATTCTCAACACACCCGCGAACCGACGAGGCTCGGCCGTCGATGAGCTCATGGCCCGCTTCCCCTACGTCAACGGTGGACTGTTCGCGGAGACCATCAGATTCCCGTTCTTCAACCGTGAGATGCGCCGCCAGCTTCTCGCGTGTGCGCAGTTCGACTGGTCGGCGATCAGCCCGGCCGTCTTCGGGTCGATGTTCCAATCCGTCAAGGACAAGGAAGCCCGCCGTCAACTAGGCGAGCACTACACCACCGAACGCAACATCATGAAGGTCATCGGGCCCTTGTTCCTCGACGACCTGCGCGAGCGATATGCCTCGGTCAAGCACGACCCCAGACGCCTTCGAGAGTTGGCGCGCAGCCTGGGACGGCTACGGTTCCTCGACCCGGCGTGCGGCTGTGGAAACTTCTTGATCATCGCCTACCGCGAACTGCGGCAGCTCGAGCTGGACATCCAGATCCAGCTGCGCACCTTGCGGGGCCCCGGCTTCCAGCAGGACATCCTCGACCCGACCCAGGAGATCAACGTCTCCCTCGATCAGTTCTACGGAATCGAGCTGGAGGAGTGGCCAGCTCAGATCGCCGAGACGGCGATGTTCCTTGTTGATCATCAAGCCAACCTCGCTCTAGCAGCCGAGTTCGGTGTCGCACCAGACCGCCTGCCGATCGAGATTTCCGCCACGATCGTGCGTGGCAACGCCCTGCGGACCGACTGGCGCGATGTCCTAGGCCTCGAGACGGATCAGATGGCCGACGATGTGATCGTCATGGGGAACCCGCCCTTCATCGGGATGTCACTGATGAGCGAAGAGCAGCAGGAGGACAACCGACTGACCTTCGCGGCTCTGGATACCGCCGGCTTGCGGTCTGGACGCCTGGACTATGTCGCGTGCTGGTACGCCAAGGCGCTTACGCTGCTCGCCGGATCGACAGGTCGCGCCGCGTTCGTCTCGACCAACTCGATCATCCAGGGAGAGCAGGGCCGGTCGATGGTGCCGCTCCTGGCACGCCATGGGTTCAAGGTCGACTTCGGCCACCGAACCTTCAAGTGGACCTCAGAGGCGCCCTCCGCGGCGGCCGTGCATGTGGTCATCGTCGGTTTCTCCTCGATCGCTAGGACTTCTGCGAAGCGGCTCTTCGACTACCCCCGAATCACTGCCGATCCGATCGAGACCAAGCCGGCCCAACTGAACTTCTATCTCGTCGACGGGCCGGACGTGGTTCCAGTCAAACTACGCTCACCCTTAATTTCGGGCATGCCCCTCGCATCCAAGGGGAGTCAGCCGACAGATGGTGGCCACCTGCTTGTCGAGGAAGACGATCACCACGAGGTCGCAAGTGACCCGATCGCCGCGAAGTACCTCCGCCCCTTCGTCCAAGGCAAAGACATGCTCAACGGACGACCGCGCTGGTGCCTTTGGTTGCCGGGGGCTGCGCCCGCCGACTTGCGCTCCTCGCCAGTGCTGCGTTCTCGCCTGCAGAGGGTCGCGGCCGCTCGAGAAGGCAGCCCCACGCTCAGCGTGCAAGCGCAGGCTTCTTCACCGTCTTTGTTCACCCAGATCCGCCAGCCGACCAAGCGCTACCTTGCACTGCCCGAGGTCTCCAGCGAGAACCGGGAGTGGATCCCGGGAGCATTCTTCGAACCCGACGTGATCGCGGGCAACAAGTTGATCGTCTGGGACACCGACAAACTCTGGCACTTCGCTTACTTGCAGTCCTCGTTGTACATGGCTTGGATCAGGACCTACGCGGGGCGATTGAAGTCCGACTTCTCACTCTCGCCCGCGCTCGTGTACTTCCCGTTCCCTTTCATCCTGCCCACCGATCGGCAGCGTGTTGGGCTCGAACTTGCCGCTCAAGCCATCATCGATGAGAGGGCACTCCATTCCGGAGCTACCCTCGCCGACCTGTACGACCCGATCTCCATGCCGCCGACACTCCGTGCCCGCCATCATGGCCTGGACGCCCAGATCGACGGGCTCTACGGCCTACGGCGCCCCACCGAGGCGTTGCGCATGAAGGCGATCATGCAGCGCTACGAGGAACTCATCAAGCCCATGGAGGATCGGCGGCGGCGGACACCTGGGGCTGCGCCACGCAGGAGATCTTCTGCTCGGGCGCTGGCCGCGGGCGGTGAGGGGGTTTGACCGTGACCAAGGACAGACCTTGACGATTGAGTAACCGCGCTCTGCATCTGGTGGCTGCGGTTGAGCCGGACGCCCGGGGACGCTACCGGCTCACCTCGGCCTGCTGCTTACGCAATCCGAACTTCCGCGCCTTGGGGGCTCGGCCCCTGGCGTCAGTCGTCACCGCCTCAGTGGCGGGCTTGGCCTGGCTGACATCGGCGCGAACTCGCGTTGCGACGACGTCGTGATCGATACCTCTGGCCGCGAGGTCGCTCGCGGTCGCCCTCCGTCGCTCCGCGCTGTCGTAGAGGTCCTTGCCGTCTTCGCGCGCCACTGCCGCGGCGCGCGCCCGTTGTTCCGTCTCCGTGGCCGCTCGCTCACGCTCAGCAGGGTCGGGCTCGTGCTCGGCAGCGGCTTGCGCCTGTTCGGCTCTGGCGTCGTCCCGGTCCGACTGCTGCATGACCCGCTCTGCCTCAGCTTCCTCGGCCGCGGCACGGGCGCGTTCCGCATCGCTCTGTGCGCGGTCGTGGGCGGCCCGTTCGACCGCCTCACGGAGTGCAGCGGGGTCGGCCCTGACATTGGCGACGTCGACGCCGAACCGAACGCGCAGTTCCTCGCGCATCCGACTCTCGGCGCGCGCTGCCTCGGAATCCTCTCGAGACCATGCATGGGCAACCTGGAAGGTGTGAGCGATCTGCTCGGGCGTGGCTCGGTCCCACCACTCTGAGTGGTGCACGCCGGCCGTCTCAGCCCGCGCAGCCTGCTGCTCAGCTGCGAGACGAGACGCAAGTTCGCGAGCCTCCTGTTCGCTGGCAGCCTGCGCTCGGCGACGAGCCTGCTCGCGGAGTCGAGCAATCTCCTCTCCGGCCCGTGCCGCTGCGGTGACCAGCATTCGCAGCTGCCCCTCGAAGGCTTCCTCGATTCCGTCTGACTCCTCGGCCATGGTGCACCCCTCTCCTATCGCTCCGGACCGCGATCTGCGCCCGGTTGTGATGTCTGGTGGACCCGACGGGGGTCCAGCCGGTTGGGCACCGGCGACGTCGCCCGCGTGGCATCGTGCGCCTGCCCGGCTTGCAGCCGGTCGAGCACCGCCTGGGACTCAGGATCGAGAGCCGCTCTCGGCTTCTCGAGCACGGTCGTCTGCGTCCCCACCGCCAAGGCACCGGCCCCATCGAGCGGGTTCGGCAGTGCCTCGCGCACACGCACGAGACGGGCTCGGGTATCCCCGGCCAGAAGCTGTGCTTGGCGCGCCTGCTCTGCGGCTACGGACGCTTCGTAGACCGCCTGGGTCAACCGGAGAAGCTGGCGGATCATCACCGCCTGCGCAACCGTCCCCTGGCCACCACGTGCCGCACTGGCAAACAGCATGGCCGCACCCGAGATGGCCACGGTTCCGGCCTTGACCGGGCGCACGGTCCGCCCGTATGTCTGCGCCGAGCGTGACAGTGCCTCGGCTGCGGCGGCCAGGTCGCCAGGTGTCGCCTCGGTCGCGTTCGACCACGCAGCGAACGCACCCGCTGTCTGCCGGGCGACGGTCGCCCACGTGTCACGGTCCTCGACCGGCACGGAGCGGAGTCGCTCGACAAGTGCGCGCAGTTCGTCGTTCTGTCGAGCCCACGCCTCCGGATCCGGCGTGGTGGACTCCCGACCAGGAGCGACCACACGCCGGCCTCGCTTGGCGGCATTCCATTCGGCCGCCGCGTCGCTCGCCCCGGTGGGGGTGTCCGGCCACCCGTCACGGAGTCGAGGCAGCGTCAGGTCGCGCGCCAGGTGGCCGCCGCCGTACCAGATGGGTCGCTCACCTGCGACGGGTCGCTCGGCCACCGAGTAGCCCGTCACCACGTCTGTACGACCTTCGGCGAACCGCGGGCGGACGAGAAGCCCGGCGTGCCGCATCCTACGGACGAACTCCGCCTCGTCGGCGCTCGCCGACGCACAGCCACGCACCTTGACGGCAAGCAGAAAGCGCGGTTGCTCAGCGCGCATCTCGGAGTCGATCCGCGCTTGGCGTTCCGCAGAGTTGAGCATCGACCAGGCCGATGCGCCGGCGCCGGCTCGCTCATGCTTTGCCCGCGCCCGAGCCCGTGCCTGCGCCACTCGTTCAGCCGGGTTGTAACCGCGTGTCGCGCGCTCAGCACGCGACGACTCAAGCTGCTCCAGCCCGTACTTGACCTCGAGCGCACGTGCGGCATTCTGCGCGCGCTTGAAGTCGTTGTGGACCGACGCCTTAGTCCCATCCTCACGTACGAGGTTCACGACCAGGTGGATGTGGTCATTGCCGTTCGTCGAGACCCCGTGCCGCACAGCCACCCACCGGCACGGTGCCTTGGTCCCCTCGGCGTCATCGAAGTCCATTGCTCGCACGAAGTCGTCCGCGATCGCGCGCCACTGCTCGTCGCTCAGCGCGCCCTCCTCGGCGCGCAGGGACAGCGAGCAGTGCCACACGTGGCCACCATTGACCTCGACCCCCATCGCGGTGCGAGGTCGGTCGAGGTGACGCGCGATGGCGACGGCTGCTTCACCGCTCAGCTCGGCGTCGTCGTGCCACGCGAGGAGTGCTCCGTCACCGGCGACCAGGTGTGGCTCGGTGTGCTCGTTGGAGCGCCCGGGACCCACCAGGTAGGACATCAGTCCAACCATGCGATCGCCGCGCACAACGTTCGGCATCACGGCAAGGACAGCCCATCGATCGCCGCATCGATCCGCTCCGCCGCACGCCGCACCGCGCGCAGCGTAGCCACGAGCTCCTCGTGCACCTCGCCGGTGACGTTCGTGGCCCGCGCGATCTGGTTCACGTTGTTCGAGATCGCCGCCAGCAGCCGGTGCAGTCGGAACAGTTCGGCGATCGCATCCCGCCGCTCGGTCGGGGTCTCCCCCGGTGCCGACGCCAACGCTGCTTCCACGAGCAGGCGAGGGACTGTCACGCGCTGAGCCTCGGCCAGGCGAAGCAGCAGTGCTTCCTCCTCGGGGGTCACCTTTACCTTGTGCTGGTGCTGCCGCCCGCCGGCCACGTTCGCGCGCCGACGTCGGGCGAACATCCGCGCTTCAGAAGCGTGCTCACTCATGGCGGTTCCACCTGCTTTCGGCCCAGCGCAGCGACCCCGCCCACTGCGGGGACCACACGTCAAGTGTGCCCGATTCTCGGCGGGACGTCGAGAATCCAAGCCACTTAGGGAACCTAAGTGTATAGCTTGCTCCGCGGCTTCCGCCGTGGGGGTCTGGTCGCCCAACGCGCGCATCGCGCAAGTGTGACCTACCGTCGAAGCATGGACGAACACACCGGCCGTGGCGTCAGCGCGACGGCAGAGAGCATCGAGAAGAAGGCCCGCGGACTGCTCGAATCACGGATCACTTCCGTGCGTCAGGTCGTCATCGCCCAAGAGCAGATCGACCGCGCCGAAGCAGCACTCGCCGAGGCCCGCACCGGCTACAAGCGCGCGTGGGTCGGCGCCACCGGCGCCGGATGGAACGAGGCCGAGCTCAAGAAGCTCGGCCTCAAGGCGCCCGGCGGAGTACAGCGCCGGGCGCGCATGTCGAAGTCCAGCAACGCGCAAGCAGAACCCGCTACCGAACAGCAGGAGGGACAGTGAGCACTCCCCTAGAGCAGACGCTGGCCGAGGCCATCGCCGGATCGCCCCTCAACCCCGTCTCCGACCCCCTCGTCGAGGTGGTCGCGATCGTCGACGAGGAGCTGCTCCCATGAGCGACAAGCCCATGACCCGCCAGGGCGCCGACCTCGTCGCGACGATCCCGCACCTGATCGGCTACGAGCCGGAACCCGGCGAGCTCATCGTCGGCGTCCAGGTCCCCGGGCATGGCGCGAACTTCAAGCAGGTCCCCCACATCGTCGACGAGGCGCGACCCGACTCGGTCGTGCCGGCGCGCCTCGTCGAGGCGTACCGTTCCGTGGCCGACGCCGTTCCCACCGGGGCGAAGGTCTTCGCCTTCGGGTACGGCCCCCACGGGGACGTCCTGGCCGACACCTTCGAGCTCGAACTTCGAGCCGCGGACAAGGGATCGCTCGCGCTGGCGGTGCACGTCGATCGAGGCGACTTCCGTCACAGGCGCGAGACCGCCAACGACTGGTCGGCATCACAGCCCGTTCCGCCACCTCCCGCCGACCTCGCTGTCACTGCCGGATGGGCACCCCCTGCCGCCAACCGCGACGAGGCGATCGAGCGCTACTTCCCACTCCCGGCGCCGGCGTTCGAAGAGGTTGCGCCCGACGTGGCGCGCACGATCGACACGATGCTTCCTTCGCTCCGCGCGGAGGTCAGCCAGCGCTACCTCGAGCAGCTCGCCCAGCCCGGGATCCCCGACCCGACCAAGCAAGCCTGGCTGGCCCATGTCATCAACACCGACAAGATCTCGCGCGACCTCCTCCTCTTTGAGAACTGGAGCAAGCCTGAGACGACCGAAGCTCTCGTGGCGATCTATCGCGGCGCTCCGAAGCACCTCATCGGACCCCTGGCGGTGACTGCCGGCGCGGCCCTGTACTTCCACAGCGACGCGATGATCCCACCCCGGACCGCCCTCGTTGTCGCACGTGCCGAAGGACCCGGCAGCGGCGAGAACCTCGCGCACCTCATCAAGGCAGCCATGGACGCGGGGCTACCGCCCGAGCGGCTCAACCGTGCCGAAAGCATCGCGCGTCTCCACCAGTCGCTCGCCGCCGCCGACCTCAACCACACGGCCAGCACCTCGCCCCGAGCTGCGTCGTTCCCCTCGCCGCCTTCGACCGGACCGCACCCTGCCGCGAAGACGCACGACTCCCCTCCGTGAAACACCCTCGGCCAACAGCCGACCGCAGAACCCGAGCGCTGACGACAGTGGCCGGCCACCAGGCGGTGGCCGGCCACTGCCGTCCGAGGACATATCCACAACCTGGCCGACTTCCGAGCGCCCGGCCGCCACTCGGACAAGACTTCCCCCATGGACGAGATTCGCGAGCTCTTCTGGTCATCGCTCGACGCCGACGGCGTGGCCGCCGGCATCATCTGGAATACCGAACGCGACGTCCTCTAGCTGTTGCGGGGCAGGACGTTGATGACGATGCCGCTGCTCGTGCAAAGGATGTGCGGTGTCGAGGGAGCGTCGCTAGAGTGAGAAGCATGGCGTGCCCTGAATCAGACACTCAGGGGGCTTTCGGTCACACCGGCAGCCCCCAGACCTCCTGAGTCCTCAACTCGCTGATTGCGCCTGCGCGCTCCGCGGGCCATTGGGCAGCTTCCTGGGTGTTGGCCGTGGTGACGAGACGTTTTTCTCTTCTCGATCTCGTTCCTCGGAGTCCTCCATGCCCTTCGCCCTCTACCTGCTTGCCCTGGCTGTCTTCGCCATGGGCACTTCTGAGTTCATGCTTGCTGGCCTAGTGCCAGACATCGCGGCCAGTGTCGGTGTCTCGGTCGGCGCAGCTGGGCTACTCACCTCTGCCTTTGCGGTCGGGATGATCCTCGGTGCGCCCGCTATGGCAGCTTTCACCCGTCGACTGCCCGCCCGGACCACCTTGCTCGGGTGCGTGGTCATCTTCGCTGCTTGTCACGTCGTCGCCGCCACTGCCGAGACCTTCTCCATACTGTTCGCAACTCGTGTGGTGGCTGCGGTCGCCAACGCCGGGTTCCTGGCCGTTGCCCTCAGCACCGCAACCCGCCTCGTGGCCCCCAGCCGGAAGGGCCGCGCTCTTGCCATCCTCCTCTCGGGCACCACGATCGCGATGGTCGCGGGTGTTCCCGCGGGAGCTCTACTTGGCACTGCGCTGGGATGGCGGGCCACGTTCTGGGCGGTAGCTTTCCTGTGCGTTCCTGCAGCAATCGGCATCCTCACCGGGATCCGTCCACAGCCGAGAGTCATCCGGGATGAAGCGAACGATGACCCGTCTCTCGCCTTCGAGTTGGCGCAGCTCCGCGTGCCTCGTCTTTTTACGGCGATGCTTCTCGCTGCGCTTGTCAATGGCGGGACTTTCGCCGCATTCACGTTCCTCGCACCGGTCGTGACCGAGACAGCAGGCCTGGGCCCAGTGTGGGTACCGGTGGCTCTGGTGCTCTTCGGTATCGGGTCCTTCGCGGGAGTCAATGCTGCCGGACGACTGTCTGACCAGCACTCGCGAATGGTTCTCGTTGTGGCCGCGCCCCTCCTGTTGGTTGGGTGGCTGATGCTCGCGGTGCTCGCTGGGCATTCCGTGCCGCTGCTCGTCCTGGTGTTCCTACTGGGACTGCTGGCATTCGCTGTGGGCAGCACCTTGATCGCTCGAGTGCTCTACGCAGCAGCGGAAGCACCCACCATGGGGGGCTCCTACGCGACCGCAGCTCTCAACATCGGGGCCGCTGCTGGTCCGGCGCTCGGAGCGGTAACGCTCGAGAGCTCGAGCGACCTTGGGCCCGTTTGGGCCGCGACTGCGCTGACCGCTCTCGCACTCCTCGTAATGCTGCCAACGCTGCGCATGATCGCACCGCGGGTACGGAAAGTGGAGGTTGCCAAGTGACGCACGCCAATGCTCCGCTGAGCCTGGAAGGTCGACGCCGACTAGTGAATCGGTGCCTGACCCGCCCGATCGCACACGTCGCTGCCGAGATGGGCATCTCACGCGCATGCGCTTCGAAGTGGGTCAACCGGTGGAGGCGTCACGGCGAAGCCGGGCTTCAAGACCGTGCCTCGACACCCCACCACAGCAGTACCGCGACAGCACCCGGTGTCATCCAACAGATCGAGGCCTGGCGGCGCGAGCACAAATGGTCTGCCCAGCGCATTGCCTACGAGCTCGCCGAGCTGGAAGTCAGGATCAACAGGCGCACCGTCACCCGACACCTGAGCCGGCTCGGCCTCGGCCGACGCCGATTCATCGACCCTGGCGGCGACACCAATCGCCAGCCAGGAAAAATCACCGCCCGCTGGCCCGGCCACATGGTGCACCTCGACGTGAAGAAGGTCGGCCGAATCCCTGACGGCGGCGGCTGGCGCATTCACGGGCGCGACAGCGACCAGGCTAAGACCGCCGGCCGCGCGAAGTCAGCCGGCGCGAAGGGCGGGTACACCTACCTGCACTCCGCCGTTGATGGATACTCCCGACTCTCGTACACCGAGCCGCTGACCGACGAGAAGGGAACCACCGCGGCAGCCTTCCTCTCCCGAGCGAAGGCCTGGTTCGCCGCTCACGGGATCTCGCACATCCACCGCATCATCACCGACAACGGTGCGTGCTACCGCTCGGGCGACTTCGCGCGAATCGTCGGCAACCGCACGCGCCACCAAAAGACCAGGCCCTACACGCCCCGACACAACGGGAAGGTGGAGCGCTACCAGCGAATCCTGGCCGAGGAACTGCTGTACGCCCGAGAGTTCGACAGCGAAGAAGCCCGCGACACCGCGATCGGAATCTGGAACATCCACTACAACTACCACCGCCCTCACAGTGGAGCGGGCGGACATCCCCCAGCATCTCGGCTCCGTGCTGGCGTCACCAACGTCTTGCCCTCATACATCTAGCGCGTCGGCAACGGCAGCGAGAACAACTCAGAGCGCTCCGGTCGATGGGTCATGGGTATGGACATTGCACCTGACACTCCGTGCCGCACAGTCGCTCCCATGAAGACGATCCCGCGCTGCCCTGACCACCACGACGTCGACCCCGTCTACGACGTCGACACGTTCCGCTGCCCCATCTGCTGGAACATCGTGAAGACCCGTCGCCCGTGACCGCGCCGGTTCTCGCCCCCGGCCCACATGTGCACGACCCGAGCTCCACCGCTCCGCGGCTCGGTTCGCACACATGTGGACCGCGGGACCCACCGTCCACCCGCACACGGGCTGCGCCGTCACGCCACGCTGCTCTCTCACGAAGGCATGCGCAGCCCGTGCACGGCTTCGATCCGCTCGGGTCACCTCACAAGCCCGCCCGCTACCGCGGGCCCCGATCGCACCGACGGTCATCACTGCCGCGCGAGGGCGCGAGCAACGCTCGATGGACCGACACCAAGCGCGGCGCCGATCGCGGCCAAGGACATGCCCTGCGCACGCAGGGACACCGCCGCCTGAACGCGCTCAGGGGTCATCACAGTCGGCCGGCCGCCGACACGGCCCTGAGCACGAGCGTGCGCCAAACCGCGCCGGGTGTTGTCACGGATGGTGTCGACGCGCAGCTGCGCGAACACAGCGACGATGCCGAACAGCGCGCGCCCCATCGGCGTGGTGGTGTCAATGTCGGGCTCGGTCAAACTCTTGATGTTCACGCCTGCATCGTTCAGCTCGTTGATGGTCTGGATCGCCATCGTCTCGCTGCCTGCAATGCGGTCAAGGCGACGCACCACAAGCGTGTCGCCGGGCCGCAAGTAGTCCAAGCACGCGAGCCACTGCGGACGGTCCTTGACCCGGCTCGACTCGCCGTGGTCGACGAACACTCGCGAGGCGCCGGCCGCGCGTAGCTCGGCCTCCTGTGCCTCGGGGTTCTGCTCCCGCGTCGACACTCGCGCATAGCCCACAACGTTGCTCATGACGGCTTCACTTCCCGATCCCGGTCCCGCTGCCGCGGCCAGGCAAGTAGGGGCCGCTGTGGTGCGCCTGGGGACGCCCTTGTGGTTCCGTCTGCGGCGGCCGGGTGGTCGCCTGCGTCGCAGCCTGCGGGTAGGACGCGCGAGTGGCTGACCGTCCGGTGCTCGGCGCCGGTGGAGCCGGGAGCAGTGCGCCGCTGAGTGCATCCGTGACCGCACTCATGTGCGCGGGGTCCTGCGGATAGGCACGCGCAGCAACAGCCAGCGCGTCAACCGTGCAGATGCGCTCAATCGTCGCCCATAGGTCTGAGTCACGGTGCCCCTGCGTCTTCACGCGCTCGATCTGGACTCGTGCCAGATCAAGCCACGCGTTCGCTGCATCAGGCGTCATCTGATCGACGTTCCGCGCGGCCTCGAAAGCAATGCCGGCTTCCCTGCCAGCCGTACGAAGCCCACCGTCACGGACGCCGAAATAGCTCCGATCAAACAGCACAGCGCCTGCTCTGTCCTCGACCACGAACCTGTCAATCGCACCGCTCAACACCAAGCCCTCGACCGTCGCCACCGCCCGCGTGTACGCCTCATCATGCGCGGCCGCCGGCGTCCATCGGCCCGCGCCCGTCGACTCGACCTGCCCTGTGTACCTCTCGACCGTCGCCAGGCGCGACACCGCGTCCGGCACTGCGACCACGCGAAGCTCGACGACATAGCCGGCCTCCCGAAAGCCCGCGATCGTCGCTGCCATCGCCTCCGGCGACCGCAACGTGGTCTCGATGAGCACATCGGCGCGCTGCTCACGCAGATACTCCGCAGACATGCCGATCCACTGCCCCGACGCGTGCGCGGTCGCCGCTGGCATCGACAAGGGGTCCTCACGCATCAACCGCGCGTAGTCCGGGTGGAACTGCCGAAGATCGTCCCCAATCACCGGAACGAGCGACGGCCGCGCCTGCGCTGCGCGCTCGTTCGCTCGGCTCTTCCCTGCTCCCGGCTGACCACCCGTGTACACAAGAACGGGCGGCCATGAACGGCCGCCCGTTGTCGGAGAACGCTGATCCTCAAGGTACGGGGCCACGCGCTGCTCGAACCGGCTCCGGAGTTGTTCCGGACTCAGTTCGCCGCTCACGCAAGAACCGGCGCGTAGCGAGGCATCGCGGCAAGCTCTGCGCGCAACTTCTCCGTATGCGCCTCGATCGCTCGGCGGCTATCAGGGTCGACCGCACGAACCTCCCGCATCACCCGGAACTGCTCGGCCCGCCAATGCTCCTCGGCCGCACTGCTCGTCGCCTCGTCCATCCACTCGACGTACCGGCCACCGAGTTGGGTCGCCAGCTCCCGCATCACGTCGTAGAGCATCGGGCTGAAGTCTCTATCGCTGCTCATCTCGGCACCTCTCCTAGATCTCAGACCACTCTATCGGAGCAACCGAAAACGGTCTAGTGGAAGTTTCGGTTGGCCGAGGTTTCGGTTGTGAGTTTCGGTTGATCGACACTCGGCGTGTCGACGCTCTGTTCGGCGTCCTCGGCGGTCGCGCCGAAAACGATCGTTTGTGGGCTGTCGACGAGTCAGGGCTTCTCGTTCTGACGCTGACGCAGCTCAGCAATGCGCTCCTCGTACACGGCGCGGACCTCTGCGACACGCTCCGTGGCAGTACGCTCGGCCACCGCCGCCGCAGTTGCCGCCGCCGCCCGCTCGGCGCGCAGTTGGGCCGTGAGCCCGGCGACCTCCGCACTCGCCGCAGCGTGGTTTTCCTCGAGTCCGCGGATGCGCTCGTCGCGCCGCGCGATCGCCCCCTCCGCCCGCTCAGCACGCGCGCGCTCAGCCTCGACCTGCTCACCCAACGAGCTGCCGGCCTCGGTCTGCTCGAGCAGCGCAGCACGCACCTGGTCGAGGTCAGCCGTCAGCTGTTCGATCTCGGCGTGCGCCGTAGCCAATGCCTCAGTCACCTCGCGCACCTTGGTCAACGCAGCGTCGCGCTCGTCATACAGCCCGCCGACCTCGGCCGACAGTCGCTCGGCCTCCTCCTGGGCGCTCAACGCGACCTCGCGGGACCGCGCCTCTGCCAACAGCGACTCCTCGGCTGCCGCCTCGGCCTCCGCGCGCAACTGCTCAGCCTCCACCGCTGCTGCCTCAGCGCGTCGGCGCCGCGCCTCGGCCTCTGCGGCAACAGCACGGGCCTCAGCGGCCCGCTGCTCGGCCGACGCGGACACGCTCTCCAGCTCGACCTCGACGGCCTCGACGTCGCCCAGCGTGCGCAGCTCGGCCACCACTTCAGCAGTCATCGTCGACAGAGCCGCGACGGCGGCCTCGACACGCTCGACGAGCAGACCCGCGCGCACTCGGGCGAACGTGACCGGCTCCTCGACGGTAGCGGCGCCAGTGACGCCTCCCTCGGCCTCGGCGTCCCGCCGGGCCCGATACGCAGCGGCACGCGTGTGCCCGGGATCGTCGCAGTACGCGGGCGGGCGCCCGCGTCCGTCACCCTCGCCCGCCGGCCGCGTGCAGCCCGGGAACCGGCAGATCCGCGTGGCAGCCTCTGTCATTACGTTTCGTTCCGTCATTTCGTTATCGTAACATCAATGACGTAACAAAACGAGCCCCGGGCCCGATCTGATTGCAGATCGGGACCCGGGGCTTTGGCAGGTCACGCGAGGCGTCTGCCGGTCGAGTCCTTTGTCGCTGCTACCCCCAAGCGACGTGGCCAGACAGGTACAGAATGTCCTCGTCATCGATCGGCACCGCAGGATCAGCGTCGACCAGCTCCCAACCAGCACCCTCCCGCACGAGGATGTACACCATCGAGGAGTTGACGCCCAGGCCGTTCGCCGCACCGCGCACGGCGATTTCAATGCGAGCGGTCTCGCCGTCGTAGTTGAGGATCCAGTAGTCCGCTTCCGCGACACACAGCCCCTGGACGGCGTCGTCAATGGCAGCAAACACCGCGTCCTCCGGACGCACCCTCGGCAGGCTGGGCTCCTCGGGAGCCGGCGCTCCTCGTCCAAAACAGAGAGCGAGGGCCATAAAGCACCCAAAGAGCGCGAACATGAGCAGTGGGATCGCACAGGCGCTCGCCCAGCTCAGGAACTCCGAGCCTGGCACCAGGGCTTCGGCACGGAGCGGGTAGGCGATCATCGGCGGGCCTCGCGCAGCTGCCCGCAGATGACGTGCAGCGCGAGCAGGTCGAGCACCTGCACGTCGGCATCGGTGAGGGTGGCGGCCTGCTTCTCGGAGCGCGGGTCGCCAGAGGGGATGATGGGCATGGGAGTCCTCCACTTGGGTTGGGGGTTCCTCGCCCCGGCGGTGCTCGAACACCGTCGGGGCACTTTGCGGTTGTGGGTCTTACGGTCGACGTAGACGACGTCGACGATGTGCCTCCTGGCTCGTTGGGTGCGGTGGATTCCTTGGTACGGCCTGGCTACAACGGACACTCACTCCTGCATGGGCCGGCCCTGCGGCAGGACTCTGGCGCCCACAGACGGGAACGGCTGCCCCCCGTTGTACTTCGCCTCGAGGCGCTCTACCTCGGCCATGACCGCGTCGTTGATGAACTGCGACAGGCTGCGAGGCCCCTCGAGAGCGCCGGTGTGCAGGATCGCACCGCGCACGCGAGCCGTGTCCTCCCGCGCCTGGTAAAAGCTCACCTTGGGCGGGTACTTCGGACGCGGCCGCGACTCGGCAGGCCTCGAGGTCTTGTCTTCCTTGGGCTCAATCGCCGGCGCGTCGTCCGCGTTCGCGCTCGGCGTCGTCACCGTGGCAGGACGCGGCGGCAGGACGGGGCTGGCTCCGGCCAGCGCCGACTTGCGGGGCGTGGGTCGGTTGCTCATCGCACGGCCCCCTCGATGCTCGCCAGGTGACCGGCGTAGATGCCACCGATGGTGCTTGCCTCCGCGCTCCCCCACTCGTCGAGCCCTCGGGCGGCCTCGGTAGCGTCGGAGATGACGACTCGCTTGGGTACGGCTGGCATCAGGACGGGAAGCCCGCGATTCTGCGCGGCCGCGTTGAGCTCGTCGAGCCAAGTCTGACCCGAGACGGTGCCTGCCTCGTGCTGGTTGACAATGACACCCGCCACTCGCAGCGCAGCGTTGTAGTACTCCCTCACGTTGTCGATCGTGTCGAGCAGCTGCGCGAGGCCGGACAGGCTCCACTGCTTCGAGTGAGTCACGACAACGACGCCGTGGGCCGCGGTCAGAGCATTGATCGTCAGCTGGTCCAGGCTCGGTGCACTGTCGATGAGGATCAGGTCGTAGTCGTCCGCGACGTCGGCGAGCGCCTGGCGGAGCCGTACCTCGCGGCCGGCACCTGCAATGACCAGCTCGTCCCTCACGTAGCCGAGCGTGGCTCCGGTGGTGGGAACCACTTCGAGTCCGGGCCACACACCGGGCACGATCACATCACGCACGGTCTCGAAGGTCCGCGCCGACAGGACGTCGGCTAGGCCCGCTTGGTCCTCGGCGACGGGCTCGGCGGACACGACCGCGGTGAGGTTGCCCTGTGGGTCGTTGTCGACGACGAGCACGCGCTTGCCGGCGAGCACCGCGGCGCGGGCCAGGTGAAAGGTAGTCGTCGACTTCCCGACGCCGCCTTTCTGGTTGCAGAGGGCGAAGATCTGAGCTGCCATGAAAACTCCTTCTGGGGCTAGTAACTCCAACAGTACTGTTTAACTAACTCCAACAGTACTGTTCTGATGCTTGGTGCCGGCGTTCGCAACGCTGCTCGACCGGGCCGACCGCTCCCTCAGGCGACGGCCGGAAGCGAAAGTGGACTCAGGGTCGATCGTCGGGGCTGCGTCGCTGTCGCCTGATCTCAACGATCGCTACGATGCCGGCGACGACGAGGATCGTCGCAAGCGAGACCATGATGGCCCTGCTGGCTTCGAGCGAGCTGCCGATGGTCATTGCAACGGAGGCGCCAAGGCCAACCGTGCAAGCTGCGATAAGACGAGAGTTCATGCTTCACCTCGGGGGCTTCGAGTGCGTCTGGACCTCATCGGAGCACATCACGCGCCACCGACATTCTTGAGTGCTGCGAGCCTCGCGGCCATGAGGCGCCTCGCCGCTACACCCCCAACAGGGGCATTGGTGGTAATAGTACTCTTGCCGCCGTCAGGCAGCAGCGACGCTTCGGATGTGGTCGGGGCGAAATCCGGACCAGTGGTTCTCTCCTGTTCCGTCCTCGACCACACACACGGGCGCTTCGGTGTACCCAAGGTCGCCGGTGATGTACTCGAGAGCGGCCGGCGATTCCCTTACGTCGACCTCGACGTGAGGGATGCCCGCCTCAACGAGCGCCTTGATCGTCATGACGCACCGCATGCATCCTGCACCGGTGCTGTAGACCGTCACTGCCATCATCGCCGCCTCCCATCACCCAACCCTCTTACCGCTTGTAACTCTAATGGTACCATTAGTGGCGTCGCCGCGCAACGGCAACAGTGGCATTAGTTCCACAAACTTGGATCTGGCACTTGCTTGCTCTCACGCAACCCCGGCACCGTCACGACAGCGCTCCGTTACGTTCAAGCCTCGCGGGGGGACGCCTTGGTGACCCACACGGCAGCGGCGGTAGCCACCCACTCCGAGAGCTGCAGGGTTCGCGGTCCACAGGCGCTCTTCCTGTGGGCCGGGAATCCCGGTCCCGGTGCACACGGGCTGCGGGAGTACCCCCATTGCCGGTAATCGTGGCAATGCCGGTGCGGTCGATCGCTGCGCCGAAGGGTTCGTCGTTCACCCCGGACGACGGCGGAGCCGCACTCCGCGCTCGGCCCGCTCCCGCGCGAGGTCGCTCTGCGGCGGGGGCGGGGGCAGTCGGTCCGCCGTTGCTCTCGCTGCCTGCGAGAGCCGCTCCCGCAACGGCCCGGCGTTGAGCGACGTCGACATGAGCAGGCCGTGCGCGAGCCGGTAGGCGTGCGCGCCGTCGTGCACCATGCCGACGTGCACGCCGAGCGCGACGTACCAGCCGCCGCACTCGTGGCACCGCAGGCGGTCCTCGCGCTCCTCGAGCACGCCCCACACCCCGTGTCCGGACGGCGTCACCCCAACCAGGCGCCCGCCGTCCGGGTCGAGTGGGAGCCCCTTGGCTGCGCGCCGGTAGTGCGGTCGGCACAGGCCGCGCGCCAGGACGTCACGCTCGCACCACTCGGGGCCGGCGACCTGCCCGCACACGCGTCCGGCCGCGGCCATGCGCACGGGCTCGCCGGGCCGTGTCACGGCCGTCTCGCGGCGCCGTGCCACGGCTAGGACTCGCTGCCGGGGCCGAACCGGCGTGCCCACAGCCCCATCGTGTAGCGCTCGCTCTCGGGGCGGCCCTTGGGCTGGACGCGGACCTCGACCTGGTAGGGCGCGGTGTCACTCGTCGCGTAGGGGGCGCCCGCGTAGATAACGACGTTGTCCGTCATCTGCTGCGCGGCGTCCTCGTAGCTCGACGAGGAGCAGACCGCGGCCCACGTCTCGTCGAGCAGGTCCTCGCGCTTGCGGGCCACGAAGATCAGCACGTCAGCTCCTCGCCGTGCGTCGGGCGGGGCGCTCGCCGAGGTCCTTGAGCAACGTCATGCGGTCGACGCCTGCGGTCCGCGCCGCGGTCGCCTTGGGCATACCGTCGAGCGCGGCCATACGTGCGACCTGCCGGGCTGCGGCGAGCGCGAGCATCTCGGCGCGCTGGGTGCGCCGGCGCTCGATGCCCGCGGCCTCGACGGTCGCCTCCTCGAGGAGGTACTGCACGCACGCGGACAGCGCTGCGTTGGCCTCATCGTCATCGTCGCGGGTCGGGTAGCGGGCGGAGATCTCGTCCCACTCGGCGGCGAAGCGCTCGAGCTGCTCGGGGGTGAGGTCGTCGGCTGCGTCGCCGAGCCACGCGCCGTGGGTGTCGATGTCGTACATGCCGGTCTCCGATCAGGCGTAGATGGCGTCGTGGGCGGCGTTGACGAGGTCGTAGAACTCGTCGCCGACGACGGTGGTGCCGATGACGGCGGTGGGGTGGACGAGGCAGGCGCCGAGGTGGGCGTCGTGGTCCTCGTCGTCGGCGAGGTCGGCCTCGAGCTCGACGATGACGGCCTGGTCGGCGACCGGGACGCCGGACTGGGCGATGTAGGTGGCGAGCTCCTCGACGGACTCGCAGACGGAGACGCCGTGGCGGACGTCCTCAATCTCCTCGCCGTCGGGGCCGTCGATGTACTTCTCGCCGCCGTAGTTGCGGGAGTTCCAGCGGGCCGGGTCGAGGAGGACTACGGTGTCGCGGTCGGCGGGCTGGATGCGGAAGTACCGGCTGCCCATGTAGATCAGTCTACACACGATCTGTAGACCAGTCTACACTTTCGCGCGACCAACCTCGACGACGTCGCACACTGGATCCATGCTCACCGACAAGCGGGGCGTCAGCTACGCCCGCCTCCTCGTCACCCATCCCCACACCGGCCCGCAGGCCGTCTACGACACGCCCCGCCGCGCCCGCGTCACCGCCCCCACCTACGCCGGGGACACCGTCACCCTCGACCTCGACGTCACCGCGCGCGCTCCCGGCATGCTCTGCGTCGAGCAGCACGACCCCGACTGGGGCATCTGGCGAGCGTGGGTGCCCGTCGAGGCGTGTGAACCGCTGCGGTACTGATTCCGGTTGGGTCAGGCCGCTGCCACGAGACCGCTAACTCCGACCGCGCCTGCTGATGAACCCCGCAGGTGAGCGCGGCCGCTACGGTCCTCGATGAGGATGCGGCGTGCTTCGCGCCAGTTGAGGCGGCCGTCAGGTGTTCTCGGGTGGGCGCCGAAGGCATGGGTCCCAGGCTCCGGGAGGAGGGACAGCTGCCCCCGACCGGCGCGACGCTTAGCGTCAGTACGTCGAGGAGCTCTCATCCACGCGTCCTCAGCCTGCCACCACGCCCACAGTTCACGCTCAATGGCATACGCCTGCTGTCGTCGGGCGAGCAGCCCGTCGACGTTCAGAACACGGGACACTGCATCGCGTCGCCCAGCCGCTGCGCGGCGCCAACCGCCAGCACGAACACCAGCAAGCCCTACGGCCTCAAGACGGCCGAGGACGCGCACTGCGTCGCGAACGCTCATACCTGTGAGAGCCGCGACCTCGGAAGTCTGTAGGGGAGCGGAGCCGGACAGTCGCCCGTAGACGTTCCCTGCAAGAGCGCCGAGGCCGGGGGCAGGGGCGAACACGTCGTGCGTCGAGGCCGTCGTGCGGTCGGCGAGCGTGGCGAGGAGGGTTGCTCTCTCTGCGGACCCGGCCCCTGCGGGGCGCGGGTCCGCTTGTGACCGGGCACGTTCGATATCCCTGTGGAAAGTGCTCTGGGGGTCGATCGTCCACTGCGCTCCGCGGGCGCCCATCGACTCCTGCGCGCGAACGATCCAGCCCTCTGCTGCGAGCCTGTGCAGCGCTGTGCGGACCGTCTCCCGGCCAATGCCGGCGAGCATCGCCACCCGGCGGATGTCCGCTTCGACGGTGGCTGTGACTGCCTCGAGCGCCAGCAGGCTCACAACGTCGAGTACACGGCGGTCTGCAGGGCCTCCGCCGGTCACCCAACGGCCGCCTGCTGCGTCCGCGCGGGTCTGCACGTCCCTCACGAGAGCTGTGACAGCGCCGGCACGCGCGTCGAAGGTCGGGTCATCGCCGATCTGCCGGCCCGTGCTCGCGACATACCGCACGGCCTTGTCCCACTGGCGCTGAAGGATGCGGGTGGCTTCGAGGCGGGTACGGGGCGTTCGCGTCCCTCGATCACGCTCGGTTCGGATGTGCTCGAGGCCGGGGGAGCGGTCGACGAGCTCGGCAACGTCGGCAAAACGCCAGTGCGCGGCGGCCGCGCCGATGAGGATTCTCCATGCGACGGCGGAAGCGTCACCGGATGCTGCGTCCTCACGCAGCGCCGCAGCAGAGACCGCCGGTAGATCACGGCGCGCTCCGGGGAGATAGATGCGGGCGTGCTCGTCGAGAGGGAGCGGCTTGTGCGGTTCGGGGCTCACCACGGTGCCAGCGCTGTGGACTCGTGCCGCAAGCAGCTCGACGAGACTTGCGACCTGCCGCGAGGTGCCCTGCGGCACCAGGAGTGCGGCGACGTCGCCGCGCAGGATCGTCGACCGCCCGCCCTTGCGGTGAGGGGAGCCTGGTGGGCGGACACAGCCGGTAGCCGCGTTGGTCAGGCAGGAAAGGTCGAGGGTCGGGCAGATGTGGCGTGCCAGTCGTGCCAGGGTGGCAACCACGTCAGCGTCGACCGTCTCGGCCAGTGCGGTCCAGACGTGTCGGCCACCGCCGGGTCCCGACTCGCAGACGACGACGTCGAGGCCTACGTGCTCGAGCAGCTCGGTGAGAGCGCGTGTGTCCTCCGCGACGCGGGTGTTCCCCGCCGGCCCCTTCGCGTCGAGGTCGAAGCACAGGTAGCGGAACCGGTGGTCGTCCCCTGCAAGGTAAATCGCCCACGGCGACGTCGGCTCGGGTCCATCCGTACGGCGGACGGCGGAGTAGGTGTTGACGACCTCTCCGTAGGCGTCGACAGCGGCGACGCGAACGGTCCGACGAGGGCTCAGAGCGGCGGTCAGGTGCCACGGCGACGCGCCGAGCGCTGCGTCGTCTCGATTCGGCTCAGGATTCGACTGTATGATGGCACCACCCTTCGGGTTCAGCTCTGATGGGTACAACAAGGCCCCGGCCTAGCCAGCCGGTTCCTCACATCGCTTGATCTGGTTCAGTCGCCAAACATCAGCAGATCAGGCGCAAACTTCTCGAACCCCCGCCCCGCCAAGGGCGGGGGTTCGTTGCTCTTATTGGCTGTCGAGAGGCAGCTCCTCTGCGCGAGGGTGATCCGAGTCCCAGCCGCGGGGGCGCCCGGCTGCGTCGACGTCAGCCTGCTCGATGAGCCACTGCATCAACGCCGACTTGGTGGCACCGACAGAACCGGCCATCGCGGTCAGTCGCTCGTCGGCGCTGCGCTCGACCCAGAGGCCGAGGCGCCGCGGATCGACGAGCGATCCTCGCTGACGGGGCTGAATGTTCACGAGTCCAACACTAGACGGTGTCGACATAAGCAACGCTCTCGGACACGCCGTGGCCATCATGCGAGGCTGACCAAAACCGCAACGTCACCGAGCAGAAGCTGCGTTCCGGGGCTGACGACGTAGGGCGTCCCGGGCTCGAGCCGCGCCGGCGGCAGGGTCTGGGCCTCGATGCCATTGCCGGAGTGGTAGTCGGTCACGATGATGCGCCCTGCTTCGTCGAGGTCGATAAGTGCGTGGGTGCGCGAGAGCATGCGCTCAGGGCTGTCGACCGGCACGGGGTGTCGGCCGCCAACTGGTTCGGGATTGCGGCCGACGGCGACTCCGGTCTCTGTCTGCACGGGCGAGCGCGTCGCGAACTCGAGGAGCAGCGCGCGCTGCACCGGTCCGAGCGGCGAACCCGTGCCGGGCTCGGCCTGGTGGAGCGAGCCGGTGGCCGCGGCGGCCTCGGGGACCGTCTGGCGAGAGACGGTCGGATCGGACTCGACCCTGTGCGGCTCGTCCAGCCCGCATTGGCTGCAGGCCGGGGTCGTGACGGGCTCCAGGTGTCGGCACGCTCGGCAGCGGCCCTCGTGCGGGACGAGGTCCGCTGCGGCCGCGATCGCTCCTGCGTCGTCGACGAGCTGCACGACGCCCGAGGCACGTACGGCCAGCACCCACGACACAGTTCCATCGTCGACTGTGAGCCTCACGGGTCGGTGCAGGCGTCGGGCTAGCGTGACGCAGCGAGCGATGATCCCGGTGCGCAGCTCGTCGACCGACTGGGCCGCGCACGGTCGCTCGGTGCCGTTGATGGTCATCGTGCCGGTACCGTCTGGCCGCACTGTTGCGCTGATACGCGGCCAGGCGGCGACGTGCTCGCGTTCTGTACCCATGGCGTCCTCCTTCCTAGCCGAGCGTGATGCCGACCTCGGCCATGAAAGGCACGGGGTCGGTGGGGGAGCCGTTGACGGTGACCATGAAGTGGAGGTGGCAACCCTTGGACTGCCCGGAGTTACCGACGCGGCCGATCTGCTGTCCGGCGGTGACCTTGTCGCCCTCGCGGACGAGAAGTCCGGATGCGTGTTGGTGCAGGTAGGAGGTCTGGATGCCGTCGCCGTGGTCGATGGTGATGGTGCCGTTGCCGACGCTGTCGAACCCGGAGAAGATCACGGCGCCGTCCTGAGCCGCCCAGATGGGGCCGTCGCACCCGCCGCCGCCCAGGTCGGTCCCGCTGTGGAGTCGCCACACATTGTCGATCGGGTGCATCCGCATGCCGTACGGGCTGGTGATCGGGCCGGCTCCTGGCACCGCCCATCCGGAGGAGCTCACGTCGCCGGGCGGAGCGCTGCATTGCCCGTCAGACTTCAAGCCGGTGCTGATGCCAGACAGTACTTCGACCACCTCGACCGCTGCAGGCCAGAAGGGCGCGTAGTGCCAGGGGTCGGCGTTGCGTTGGGTGCGGTGAGCGACGGTGGTGGGCGTGAGGTTCTCGCGACCCTTGATCGTCATCAGCGCCTTGAAGAAGTTGGTGGCACTGATGTGGGGATCCATGCGGTCTTCGTAGGACCCCCAGCCGGTGGAGCGCTGCTGAAACAGCCCTCGCGAGTCGGGCCCCGCGGTGTCGCCGTGGTCGACGACGACGAGGCTGGACTCACCCATCGCTGTCATCACCCCGATGGTTTGGTCCCGCACACCTAGATTGAGCGCCCGACCCGCTTCGAGGATGTGAGCTGCGTTGACCAACTGGTCACGGCTGTACCCCGCGATTGCCTCATCGGGCACAGTGGCGGGGTCTACCTCTACAGG
>NZ_LT964979.1:2761974-2990759 GCF_900240335.1 Sanguibacter massiliensis | reverse complement strand
GAGGACGATCTTGGCTTTGGACATGGCTGAGCATCCGCCGCACGGGCGGTGTCGTCGATGTCGTGAGACATGGTGTCGCGGATGTCTTGAGACACCTGTCGCGGATGTGCTGAGCCATCACACTGTCGAGGGCACGTTCAGGCCCCGGACTCCCCTCGCGGAGTCCGGGGTTCTTGCGTTTCCGGGGCGTGCGACGACGGCAGCGCCCCGTACGCGCGCCGGTCCGCGCTGAACTCGACGCGAGCCACCTGGCAGCGGCCTGATGTCAGTAAGGCTGCTCGAAGAAGTCCTCGTCGATCTCGACGATGTTCACGGTGCGACGCACCTGGACGCCGACGCCATAGCGGATCATGAGCGCCGCGAGCCGGGATCCGTCGATGAGGACGACGCGCGTAGCAACGTTGCTCGCGTAGTCACGCGCCTTCTTGCTGAACGACGCGGTCGTGATGAAGACACCCTGGTTGGCCTGGTTGCCATGGAGTGCCCCGACGAAACCCTGGATCTCTGGGCTGCCGACGGAGGAGTCCAGGCCGTAGCGCTTCGCCTGGACGTAGACACGGCTCAGGCCGAGGGCATCCTGGTCGATGATGCCGTCGATGCCGCCGTCGTTCGACAGCTGGGTACGGGTGGCGCGGCCTTCGGTCCCGCCGTAGCCCATGGCCATGAGCAGGTCGAGCACGGCTTGCTCAAAGAAGGCGGGCGACTGCGCGTGCAGACGGTCGAGAAGGTCGGCGGCGACCGCCGCGTGGAGGCGGGCGACGCCGTCCTCGATCTGCTCGGTCGGCGAGAGGGTCGGCTCGTCCGCAGGCTCCGGAGTGGCAAGGGCTGCCTCGGCCGTCGTCGTGGCGCGTCCCCTACCCCGAGGAGAGACATAGCCCGGCACCGCCCGGAGGTCACGCTCAGTGATGCCGCCAGGAAGTGCTGCGAGCAGGTCACGACCTTGCTGGGTGATGACGTACTGCCCGCGTGCAGGCCTGTCGACGGCGCCAGCCCGCTTGAGGTAGGAGAGGGCCCAGTTTCCGCGGTTGAGATACCGCGGCAGGCCGGAGTCGATGAGCGCGGCCCGCTGCTCTGCACTCACCCCGAGGAGGTCTGCGGCGTCCTCCACGATGTCACGGGACTTCCGTACGACGCCGTCCGACAGGACGCGCAGTGCGGGCGCCATGTAGTTCTCCCAGACCGGCGACGTCGACATTGGCGGGCTCCATGGTGGCGAAGGTGGAGTGCGACACTCTGTCGCGTCAGGTCCGGCGGGTTGGCGCCTACCGTATCGCCCTTAACTGCCGGGCGGTCTCACGGTTCTTTCGCGAGCGTGAGATGTCGGTAGTCTGACGTTGCGCTCAAGTCGTCACAGGGGACGGCCCGCCGAGCGCGTGTGAGTCCAGGGAGGCATTGCGTGACGTTCGAGGACGATCGGCCGCTCGATAGCCTGCGCCGGCATCTGCGCGATGCGACGTCGCTCGACTCGCTCTCGGAGTCGTTCTCGATCTTCGTTCACGACGCGCTCAAGGACGAACTCGCCGACGTCGATATGCGACTCTTGCTGTGGGGTCGGAACACCGAGAATCTCCCTCTCAACGGTCTTGACGACGAGAACCTCCTGCGTGCGCGGCTTGACCAGCACCGGGTCGCTCGGGAGTTCGTCGAGTGGGCCGAGCAGCGTCTCCAGGCTCGTCGGCTGAATCTTAAGACCAGGGACACCTCGACGACGGTTCACGGACCGTCTCCTTATGCGATCCAGGGCGCTGGCATCGAGGCCGAGAGCCTTGGCCTGGTCGCGTCATCGAGTCTTCACCTGCCTCTCGAGTTCACCGACGTCGATCAGGTCGCGCAGATCGGCGAGCACTTCGAGCGCACGTGGCACCATGCGGCCTCGGTGCCCGCGCAGGAGAGCTTCCTCGACGCTGCCCGGGCGCTCTACGAAGACAGGTCCCCGGAGTCGGTCTACCTGCGCATCCTCACGACGCTCTTCAGCGACTTCGTCGAGGAGGCGGGCGAGGAGACCGAGGCACGCGGCCGGACCGGGTTCTTCGACACCGAGGTGTGGAAAAAGCTCTACAAGTTCCAGCGTGACGGTGTTCTCGGCGCGATCGAGAAGCTCGAGCGCCACAACGGCTGCATCATCGCGGACAGCGTGGGTCTCGGAAAGACGTTTGAGGCTCTCGCGGTCATCAAGTACTACGAGCTGCGGAACGACCGCGTTCTCGTTCTCGCGCCGAAGCGCCTGCGTGAGAACTGGACTCTGTTCCGCGCCAATGACGAGCGCAACCCGCTCGTGGCCGACAGGTTCAACTTCGACGTCCTCAATCACACGGACCTCTCGCGAACGAGCGGGATGAGCGGCGACATCGATCTGTCGCACATCGCGTGGGGCAACTATGACCTCGTCGTCATTGACGAGTCGCACAACTTCCGCAACAACCCGCAGGTTGACGGTCGGACGACGCGCTACGAGCGGCTCATGGACGAGGTCGTGCGTACTGGCGTCCGTACCAAGGTCCTCATGCTGTCGGCGACACCCGTCAACACGCGGCTTGCCGACCTGCGCAACCAGGTGCTGTTTGCAACCGAGGGCGATGACGGGGCGCTCTCGCACGAGGGCATCAAGGACATCGGTCAGACGCTGAGGCAGGCACAGTCGAGGTTCAATGCCTGGCAGAAGGCTCCTGAGGCCCAGCGCACCGCGAGGTCGCTGGTGAGCACCCTGGGGATGGACTACATCCGCCTTCTGGACCTGCTGACAATCGCGCGGTCTCGCAAGCACATTGAGAAGTACTACGGCGTGGCCGACACCGGGAAGTTCCCGGTGCGGCTGAGCCCCATCAACCTCTCCCCCGGCATCGACCTCGACGGTTCAATGAGCTCGCTTGAGCAGATCAACCGATCGATCCTGCGTCTCACTCTCGCGGCCTACAAGCCGACGAGCTACGTCCACGCAGCCCACGTCGCGCAGTATGCGGAACTCTACGACCGCTCGCTGCGCACGGGCGGCAAGCGTAAGTGGGTGCAGACGGACCGTGAGGACAACGTGGTCCACCTGCTTCGGATAGGGCTGCTCAAGCGGCTCGAGTCGTCTGTGCACTCGTTCGCCCTCACTCTGGCCAAGGTGCTGTCCGTCGTCGACGCGTCGATCGAGACGCTCGACACCTTCGAGGCGAGCGGAAGCGACGGACTCTCGATCACGGATGCCGGGGCGGCGACGCTGCTCAGCCTGGAGGACCCCGAGCTGGACGATGTCGTAGGTGGCAACGTCAAGGTCTTCCTCAAGGACGTCGATCGCACGCGGTGGCGTCAGGACCTCGAGGCCGACCGCGCGACGATCACCACTCTCCTGGCTGATGTGACGCGGGTTGATGCTGCTCGCGATGCCAAGCTCGCTGAGCTGCGCACATTTCTCCGGACCAAGGTCGAGAACCCGTTCAACGCTGGCAATCACAAGGCGCTGGTGTTCACTGCGTTCAGCGACACCGCCGAGTACCTCTACAAGCACATCGCCGAGTGGGCGGTGGCGGAGCTGGGCGTGCACGTCGCACTCATCACGGGACAGTCGACCCGCACGACGGCTGCGCTGTCGCGCCGCGACATGCACTCCGTGCTCGCGGCGTTCTCGCCGCTGTCGAAGGGCGGTTCCAAGGACGCCGAGGTCGTGGACTTCATCATCGCGACCGACACGATCTCGGAGGGCCAGAACCTCCAGGACTGCGACACGGTCGTCAACTACGACATCCACTGGAATCCAGTGCGGATCGTGCAGCGCTTCGGACGCGTCGACCGTCTCGGCTCGCAGAACACGAGCGTGCAACTCGTGAACTTCTGGCCGACCGAGGACCTCGACGCCTACATCAATCTCGAAGGGCGAGTCGCGAGCCGGATGAAGCTGTTGGATGTCTCTGCCACGGGCGAGGAGAACGTCCTGGACTCCTCCGAGATGAATGATCTCGACTACCGGCGGCGACAGCTCGAGCAGCTGAAGAACGCCTCTCCCACGATGGAGGATCTCGCCGGCGGGCTCTCGATCACGGACCTCACGCTCTCGGACTTCCGCATGGACGCCGCGTCGCGACCCCGGGCGGAGCTCCGGCGGATTGACGAGTGGCCGCTCGCACTGTTCGGCGTGGCACGGTTTGATGCAACCCTTTCGAGTGAAGGCCTCACGCCCGGAGCGGTATTCCTTCTGCGCCTGAGGGAGGGCGCGCCGCCGTTCGGGTCCGGATACCCGCTCGCACCCTACGTGCTCGCATACGTCGGTGATGACGGTGTGCTTGCCCACAAGGTCGAAGAACCGAAGTTGGCACTCGACGTGCTGCGGCGCCATGGCCTCGACCGCACAGATCCCGACCCGGAAGCGTTCGCTGACTTCGAGAAGGCTACGCGTCACGGCCGAGACATGTCCCACTACAGGACCCTCCTCGACGCAGCGGTCACGGCGACGTCCGGTCACAGTGACCAGACGTTGGCTGCGTCAGTGTTCTCCCCCGCTCCGTCCCGTCTCGGCACCGACGCCTCGGTGGCAGGGCTTGGTTCGGTCGACGTGGTCGCATGGTTAGCGATCGTCCCGTGAGCACCGAGTCGATGCGTGTGGCGGACCTGCTCGGGCTGCCGGATCGCGCGCGCCAGTCGCATCGTCTAACGAAGAAGGACATCGTCGCGCAGTGGGAGGGGTCGTCATCCGCCGATGCTCGGCTGCTGGGCAGAGTCATCTCCAGCGCCAGGATCACCGCAGTTCTCAGTCCGACGACGGTCGGGGCAGCTGCGGTCGAGACTCCTGATCGACGCGTCGACATGATCCCGGTGATCGAGATCAACGTCGTTGAAGGAGCCAAGAGGCGTGACACGGTTCGCGTCGCCGAGCTGCTCCACAGGTCGATGCCACGGCCCTCGATCCTCGGCCTCTATGACGAGAGCGCAGGCACCGCGAGCCTGTCGGTAGCGCTGACCCGTCTGAGCCAGACGGACGCGGGGAGGTCCGTCGTTGAGGAGCACCTGATCGCGTCACCCGAACGCTTCGCAACAGGATCGCTCCACATCGCGCGCCTCTCTCGCACCGACCTTGGGACGCTTCACAACGACCTCGTTCGAGCAGTTGCCGCGGACGGGAAGTTCCCCAGGCTCTCACTGTCGGCGGCCGAAGCGATCGGGCTCCGACGACAGATCACCGCGGCGACGAACGAACTCACCACTGTTGCGCGAGTTGCCGCACGGGAGCCGTCGATGCAGCGAAGGATCGACCTCAACGCCCGCGCGCGTACCCTTCGTACGAGCATCGACGCCCTCGAGGCCCGGCTCGCCGCGCCCCCAGCACCGACAGTTCCACCGACCGATCCAACCGAGGATGACAAGTGACAACCTCCCAGTCAGACGGCAGCATCGAGTTCACTCCTGTGGGCGAGGCGAAGACGCTCGGCGAGATTGACGGCAACATCGCGCTTCTGGCAAGCCTCTTTCCCGATGCCGTCGCGGACGGCAAGGTGGACCTCGATGTGCTGCGCGACCTCCTGGGCGACGACGCCGAGCCCGCTGGCTCCGAGCCGTCGGGCCTCCGCTGGGTTGGCATGTCCGAAGCTCGCCGACTGTCGACGCTGCCGGCAACAGGCACGCTGCTCCCCCGTCCGGATGAGTCGGTCGACTGGGACTCGACGAAGAACATCATCATCGAAGGCGACAACCTCGAGGTCCTTCGTCTTCTGCGCCGTGGATACACGGGCAAGGTCGACGTCATCTACATCGACCCGCCGTACAACACGGCCGGAGATTTTGTGTACGACGACAAGCGAATGTCGACTTTCCGCGAGCACGAGTCCGCGGCGGGCCTGCGAGATGAGGCTGGCGCCACGCAAGTCGGCGAAGGCTCCGAGCGCGCCGAAGAGCGACGACTCTCCTCCGCGAAACACGCAAAGTGGCTCTCGATGATGTACCCAAGACTCTTGGTCGCTCACTCGCTTCTCAAGGAGAACGGCGTCCTGATCGCGGCGATCGATGATACTGAGCATGCACGATTCAAACTTCTGTTGGACCGAGTAATGGGCGCCGAGAACTTCATCGCAAACATTATTTGGCAAGGCGGAAGGAAGAACGACTCTCGATATGTCTCCGTCGGACACGACTACATGCTGATCTACGCAAAGAACGAGAAGGCGCTCCGCGCATCCGGAATTCGCTGGCGAGAACCAAAGGGCGGCATCGACGAGGCCCTCACGGCGGCTGCAGAAATTTGGGAGCGGCATAACGGCGACCACCCAGCAGCGCAGAGGGAGTGGCGCCGGTGGCTGCGAGAATTCAAACGATCTGGGATTCCAAGCGATTCCGTGACGAGATACTCGACGATGGACGACCAGGGGCGGCCAATCCGCGTCGACGGGAACATTTCGTGGCCTGGACGAGGCGGCCCAAAGTTCCCATACCCGCACCCTAAGACCGGAAAGCCCGTCGCCGTTCCGATTCGCGGCTGGATCTATGCGGATCGCGCCGCCATGGATGCAGCCGTGAACGCGGGCCGCGTCCATTTCGGACCGGACGAATCCACGCAGCCTGGGGGAATAATCTGGCTCGAAGAGCTGGACAGCGAGGTGGCAAGTTCGTTCTTCATTCGCGACCGAAATGCTGCGACGGTAACACTTCAGAGGCTGTTCCCAGACGGCCCACCCTTTGAGCACACCAAGGACACCGAGGTCCTCGAGCGCTGGATGAACCTCGTCACGCGTGGGAACAGCAACGCCTTGATCCTCGATTTCTTCGCTGGATCAGGATCTACAGGGCACGCCGCCATGCAGCTAAATCGAGCCGACGGAGGCAATCGGCGATATATTCTGGTGCAACTGGACGAACCTGTAGCCAAGCCAGGCTACTCAACCATCGCCGACATCACCAGAGATCGCCTCCGTCGTGCCGTGAAATCGCTCTCGGACGGCGCGACTGCTGACACACCCAAAATCGATCTCGGCTTTCGCTCGTACCGCCTGGCTCCATCCAATCTGAGGCCATGGGATGGGACCGGGGAGATGGATCTTCTTGGGTCCGTGGACAACCTCATCGAAGGGCGCACGACGGACGACCTCCTCGTCGAGACGATGCTTCGGCTCGGCGTTGAACTCACCACGACGGTCGAGTCGCGGGACGTCGCTGGCTCTCGTCTCTACTGCGTGGGTGGTGGCACTCTCTACGCATACTTCGGAGAAGACGTCTCGACGGAACGCTCCATCGAGGTCGCACGCGCGCTGGTCGATTGGCGTGAGGAGAACCCTGTGGACTCCGACGTGACGATCGTCGTGCGCGACACCGGGTTCGCGACCTCATCCGCGAAGCTGAACCTCGAGGCCGCGATCAAGCAGGCCGGTTTCACGACGTTCCGGAGCATCTGAGGCGATGAAGTTCACCTTCGAAGCAGACCTCGACTATCAGCGCTCAGCGATCGATGCCGTTGTCGGACTGTTTAAGGGCCAGGACCCACTCACGGGTGTGTTCGATGTATACGCACACCCGTCACTTCACGGCGGCTTCCAAGGACTCGCCGACACCGGGTTCGCTAACCGGCTTGTACTCGACAACGCATCGCTGCTGGCAAACCTCCACGTGGTCCAGGAGTCCAATGGGTTCCCCCCGGAACCAGGGCTATCGTCGACGAACTTCACGGTCGAGATGGAGACCGGAACTGGGAAGACCTACGTGTACTTGCGAACCATCTACGAGCTCAATCAGCGCTGCGGGTTCACCAAGTTCGTCGTCGTCGTCCCATCGGTCGCCATCCTCGAGGGCGTGTTGGCGTCGATTTCGATGCTCAGGGAGCACCTCGGCGGGATCTACGGCAACGAGACACCAATGGAGTTCTTCCGCTACGACGGCGGCAATCCCTCGCGTGTACGCACGTTCGCGACGTCGTCGGGCATCGAGATCATGGTCGTCACCGTCGCCGCGATCAACAAGGCATCGAACACTATCCACAAGCCGTCCGAGGACCTCGACGACGAGCGCCCGATCGACCTCATCGCGGCCACACGCCCGGTCGTCATCATCGACGAGCCCCAGAGCGTCTATGGGGATGACGGTAACCCCAAGAAGAAGCCGGGGGCGGGCCGTCTCGCGATCGCGAAGTTCACGCCCCTCGCCGTACTGCGCTACTCCGCAACGCACCCGAAGTTCGACAAGGGCAACCTCGTCTACCGCCTCGACGCCATCGCCGCCTACGAGAAGCAGCTCGTCAAGCAGATCGAGGTCGACTCGCTCGTCACCGAGTCCAGCGGCACCACCCCGTACGTCCAGCTGAAGAGCGTCAAGAGGACCGCCGGCGGCTTCACGGCGCGCATCGAGGTCGACAAGGAGCAGGGCGGCAAGATCGTCCGCAAGGTCGAGACCGTGAGGTCCGACTCCAACCTGGCGGACGTCACCGGACGAGAGATCTACCGGAACCTCAACGTCACCGCCCTCGGCATCTCCCCCGAGCACATCCGATTCGACACCGTCGCCGAGCCCCTCCACCCGGGCGAGTCGATCGGCGCCGAGGTGGACCTCGGCGAGCGCGCGCGCCAGATGATCGCGCAGACGATCCGTCAGCATCTGCGCAAGGAGAAGGAGTTCGCCTTCAGCGGCCTCCCCATCAAGGTGCTCAGCCTCTTCTTCGTCGACTCCGTCGCCAAATACCGCATGTACGACGAGGACGGCAATGCACAGCCCGGCGAGTACGCGCAGATCTTCGAGGAGGAGTCCGCCCGCGTCTCCGTCGAGCCGGAGTTCCTGACGATCCTGCCCGAGCAACCTGCCGACGCCGTCGCGCAGGCGGCCCACCAGGGCTACTTCTCGATCGACCAGAGCAAGAAGAGCGGTGCACGTCGCCTCGTCGACACAGCGGAGAACACCGCCGCCGGACGTCAGCAGGCAGAACTCGCGTACTCGCAGATCATGAAGGACAAGGTCGGCCTCACCACCCCGGGAACCCCGATCCGCTTCATCTTCAGCCACTCCGCGCTCCAGGAAGGCTGGGACAACCCCAACGTCTTCCAGATCTGCGTCCTGCGGAACATGGGCTCCGAACGGTGGCGCCGCCAGTCGCTCGGACGTGGGCTACGGCTCGCCGTCGACGGCACCGGCAACCGCGTGCGGGGCTTCGGCGTCAACAGGCTCACCGTCATCGCCAACGAATCCTTCGAGGAGTTCGCAGAGAACCTCCAGCGCGAGCTGGCCGAGGACCTCGGCATCGAGTTCGGCAAGGTCACCGTCGACGGCTTCGCACGCGTCACCTACAAGGACCTGGACAACGACGGGGCAGTCGTCCCGGTCGGCAACGCTGCGGCACAGAACCTCTTCACCGCCCTGACGTTGGCCGGCTATGTCGACGCGGCAGGTCTGGTCCAGGAGTCGCTTCGCACCGCGATCCAGGACGACAGCGACGAGCTCAACGCGCTCGTCGCCGACGCGGTCCCGAGCGAGGCCGGCCAGATCGCACTGCTCGGCCTGCTCAAGCGCCTTGCCAAGCCGATCGAGATCAAGAAGGCCTCTGAGCGGGTCGTCGTCCCGGTCGTCAAGGAACGGCTGGAGAGCCCGGAGTTCCGGGCTCTCTGGAACCGGATCAAGCACCGGACCGAGTACCGCCTCGAGGTCGACGAGGACGAACTCCGAAAGACTCTCGTCGAGAAGCTCCGCCAGATGCCGGCCGTCCCGAAGCGCAAGGGCGAATGGCAGACCTCGCTCGTCACGAGCATCGACCAGAGCGGGTTGTCTGCCGAGCTCTCGAGCGTTCGTCGCACGGACGTCGTCTACACCGACAGCGAGGACCTGCCGGACATCCTCTCGGTGCTCGCCGACCGCACGCAGCTCACGCGAGCGACGATTGCCAACGTCCTCACGGACTCCGGCACACTCCCCCAGTTCCGCCAGAACCCCCAGGCCTATGTCGACCGCGTCTCCAAGCTGCTCAACGAGACCAAGAATCAGTTCCTCGTCAATGGCCTTCAGTACGACCTCGTGGCGGACAACCGTCCCGACGTTGACCGCTGGTACCCGCTCACCCTCCTCGAAAGCGAGGACCTCCAGGGATACGTGGGCCAGGGAGGAAACGTCGTCGCCGGTTCCGACGGTGCCGCGATCGACTTCAGCGCCAAGTCGCCCTACGCGCACGTCGTCGTCGACTCGGCCGTCGAGCGCGAGTTCTCCCTCGCGCTCCTCACCCGCGATGACGTCAAAGCGTTCGTCAAGCTGCCGTCCCGATTCACCATCCCAACGCCGTTCGGCCGGTACAACCCTGACTGGGCGGTGCTGATCGAACTCCCTGACGGCGGTCGTTACATCGTCTTCGAGACCAAGAGCGAGACGAACACGGCACTCCTTGGCGGATTCCAGGAACCGAAGACCATCGCCGGCAAGCTCCACTTCGCCACCGTCGCGGAACGACTCGGAGTCACGGACCTCGCGTACGAGGTCGTGGCAACGATGTCCGACGTCGACGGGGTGATCGACTCGATGTAGGGGAGGTGTTCATGGCTCGTCGGCAACCAAAGTCTCGTCTTCACACGCCCCGCGTCTTGGGACGGGTGTGATGACGACCTTCTGGCGCAGCGGTCATTGGCGCACACGCAAGGACGGAACAAGGTACTGGGTCAAGGCCCACAAGGTCACTCGCGACGGGCCGTATGGAGACTGGCACACGCCGCGATATGTCCGGCCACGGGGGTATGTGCCGCCCCGAAGGGTGGCCACAGGCCCGGTCGCACCGATCCCTCCAGCGTCACGCTCGATCCCGTACCTCGTCGCCCCGAACTCGAAGTGCCCGGTGTGTGGTCACGACACATACTTCTACGCGAATCACCATGGATCCCGCGTCTACTTCGACGTCATCGGGCCGCCGTGGACGAAGCACCCATGCATCCCTCCGAGCCACATCTCTGAGAGCGCCTGGGAGTCTCCGCGAGATGGGGAACTCACCATGCCCGATGCCCGGACCGCGACGAGCCGCAAGGCTTGGGCAACCGCCCGCGCAGTCGAGGTCGTGGCCTCGGAGCACCACATTCCGGGTGGGCTTGTCGTCACTGTCATCCAGCGGGTGTCGGGCCGCCAGGGGACTATCCGGTGGCTTGATCAGTCGATCGACGTACCCCCTGCAGGTTCGCTGCTCTTCGAGCACGGCGGAAGGGTCACCTTCATCTCACGTGCGCTCGAGCCCACGAGTGCTCCAATCACACTGCTTGGAGGCGATCTCGAACTCGGAAACGCAAACACCCCGGCATCAACGGGCGACTCACTCGCGACCAGCAAACCCGTAGGTGTCACAGGCTGTCTCGTCGGCATGACACTGGCGATGACCATCGCGCTGCTTGTCGCGATCATGCTCGCGCCGTAGCCACTCGGCGGCGTCGAGGCATCAAGTGCCCCGTCAGTCATCTCTCACATCTCCGTAGCATTCCTCGAACGCCCCTCGTCAAGTGCTCGCCGACCCAGCCTGGTCGCAAGAGTCAAGTACTTCTTGCGGGCGGACTCTCGATGTCTCATCATGTCGCGTCGCTCGCTGGCCCCATCGTCGCCACGCTTCTCGATGTGTCCTCCTTGCGCCTCAGCCACCGCTTCACGATCCACGCGGGGATCGTCCGCCGCCAACCGAAGCGAAACCGCGTGGCGGACTGGAATCGGGCGATCTGATCGCGTCCTGCGCGAGGACCCCATTCACCGAGGTTCATCTCGGTGGGGCGGCTCACCGGGGGCAAGGTCCATGCCTCGCGAAGCCAGGCCGAAGCTTCCTGGGAGATCTCGCTGCACACGCCGTCGAACACTGCGGAGACGGCCGCGCTCTCCGCGGCCACCCAAGCCCGACACCAGGCCAGTTCTTCTTGGATCTCGCTTCCGAGGTGGGTGAGCTCGGCGAGCGTCGCGGGGTCGTCCGATGTTCTCCGTCGGACGCGGTAGGCATACTCGGTTCTCCGGACGAGGACGCTGGTAGCGCGGGCATAGCCGTCTCTGCGCACTTCCGCCGATGCCCGCAACGAACCGAGGGCGGTCGTGAGTAGTCCACCCGCAACGGATGAGCCCAGGACCGCCAGGAGAAGCTGACTCCACGCGGGACTGGCTGCGGCCGCCTCGGTGGCGGCCGCAGCCATCGTTATCGCCATCGCGCCAGGTCCTTGCGCAGTTCAGCCGTACGGATGGGGTGCTTCCCTTGCGCGGGCCGCCCGTGCGGTGCGTCTTCCGTCGGCCAGTCCCCGGTGCGCCGAAACCACTCTTCGAAGATGAGGTGGCGGCGAACGATGTGGATGTACTCCTCGAGCCCGTCGTCCCACGACCATCGCAGCTCGCGCGGGTCGTCGACGTAGTAGAGGCAGAGCGCCCCTCCATAGCCCTCGGGTCCACGTGGACGTTCGCGGTGCTCCCAGGGGCGGTCGGAACGGCCCGGCACAGCTTCGAGCTCACCGCTTCGGTGGATCCGGATGCGGACGTTCTCTGCTGGGAAGTCCGCCAGCTCGGGCAGTGCATCGAAGGCGACGTTGAGGATGACCGTGTCCTCGAACGTCCTCACCGATGTGATGTGCACTCCCGCCATGGCATCCTCGATACGCCGGGAGGTGCCCGCCGGATCCTCGAGAACGTCAGTCAGTTGGATCGCCATGCCCGCGTCGGCCTTCCCGGGATGACGCCCGCGAGCGTGGAGCTGGGTCGCTGTGTCGAGGTGAAGCTTCCCGAAGCCAGCGCCGTCACGACGTCCTTGGGGCTGCGGGGCGGCGCGGCCGGGAAGGGATCGCCGAGGATGTCGTGCCAGACATCGATCGACGAGTGTGGGTCGCCGGCTGCCGCCAGTTCCTGCGCCTCGCGCGCCTGTACCGCGCGACGGGTGAACACAGCGATAGCGATGTCCCGTTCGTGCTCGCTCCACTTCTCTGTGATGTCATCCTCGCCCGCAGGCTCCAGAAGCTTGCCACGGAGGAGGCTGGGTGCTGCCTCCAGGACTGCCGCGAGCGCTTCGGCGTGCAGCATCGGCTCATGGATCACCTGAAAGGCCAGGGACTCCATGACGATGCCTGAGACGAAGTCGAGTTCCGGCTGGGTGCCACGGAACGACTTGAGCATGCGCACCTGGTGGACGAACTTGCTGTTGCACCTCTTGTTACGCTCGGTGACTCGGTCGATCTGGATTCGTGTGTTGGAGTCGGTCCACTCACGGTCGAATCGGTCACCGATGAGAACGCGGCGCCCGGGAGCATCGATCCCCGGGACGAGGTCGACCGTGAAGTGGACGTCGTCGAAGTGGACGCGTAGCGCTTTGCCGGCAGGCGGGTCACCGATGTCGAACTGTGCGCCAGGCCAGTGGTCCTTGACCGCAGCGCGGAAGAGGTTCATCGCGCGTTCCGGACCGTCAGGGCCGCGAAGCTCGGGGTGCGCTTCGACGTCGAGGAGAATGACGATGTCGATGTCCGTGAGCGGCTTGAGCATCGTCTTGCGGGCGAAGGATCCCTGCAGGAACGATCCGGCGACCCAGTCGGTGGCTTCGAGGACGTCTCGAAGCTCGCGGTGGCGGTCCTGGGCGCGACGACGTTCGAAGGCGTCGAGGTTGAGGCTCTCGTCGAACTCGGAGAAGGCACTCTCGAGGGTGGTCGGCATGATGCTCCGTTCCGGACCGACACCGAGGCGGCCCTTGTGGTAGGAGACGCGACCCGTGTGCCTCTTGCCAGGCATCCCCACAACTTTGTGCGAGGATTGCAGGCAAGTTCGCCAAGAACTTACGACAACGGGTCGCACCTGAAGATGCTGTTGTCACGACGGGTCGGGTGTTGCTGCACCCGGCCCGTCAAACGTCTTTCAACGCTGTGATTCACAGTACAGCCTGGGTCCGACACTACGAAGGCCACCGGGGTGCATCCGGTTCCACGGAGCCTCGGTGGTCGAGGCGACTGTGCTGCGAGACAACGCGCGATCCGCAGTCAACCGCGCCACGGGGCTGACCACGACTTTCCCTGACCTCGGTCTGTGCGCTCCGAGATAAACTGGCAGGGCGGATCGCCGCCGACCATGTCGTCAAGCTGCGGCAGGTGCAAGGATCGCGCTCATGGAACTTGGAACTTGGGGTGAGTGATTCAGCGGCGTCGACACGATCGCCCTCGGATTCGTCGCATGGCATTCCACGCGGGCAAACGACCGACTGACGCGGCTGTTGCACCGGCTGGATCACGTGCGCTTGGTTGAGCTCAGCGTGAAGGACTGGGAGCAAGGCGGCAGGTCTGCGCGTATTACCAACCGAGGCTCCTTCCCCATCACCGACGTCGAGATCACGGTTGTCCGAGGCAAGGACCGGGCCGTCTCCCCGCGGTCGCTCCTTTCTACGGGAGAGACGTGGGACGTGGACATCTCGGAAGACTTCGGGACTCCCGACGACTTCAGCGGCCACTCATCCGANATCGTCCTTCCCAGTAATGAGAGCCTCCATCAGACCCGGGGCGAAACAAGGTCTGCGCGTATTACCAACCGAGGCTCCTTCCCCATCACCGACGTCGAGATCACGGTTGTCCGAGGCAAGGACCGGGCCGTCTCCCCGCGGTCGCTCCTTTCTACGGGAGAGACGTGGGACGTGGACATCTCGGAAGACTTCGGGACTCCCGACGACTTCAGCGGCCACTCATCCGACGACCTCTTCGGTGCCTTCACATACCAGGACGGGTCCCGCTGGGAGCTTAGTTTCCGAGAGCACCCACGTCTGGTGCACGAGTCCACCAAGCGAACGCGGGAGCACCGATCTCCCTCAACTCCGGCGGGCACCTCGAGCGGTCCGGGGGAGTCGCACGATGGGGACTGCTGCACGAACAGGTGACAGTTAGGTTCAGGCTGCGAGTGCGACCTGAGTGGTCATGATGGTCTCGAACTCGATCGGGGTCAACCGCCCCAGTCGGACCTGCCGCCGGCGACGGTGATAGGTCCTCTCGATCCAGGTGACGATCGCGATCCGCAGCTCAGACCGCGTCGCCCAACGACGGCGGTCAAGGACGTTCTTCTGCAGCAACGCGAAGAACGAGTCCATCGCCGCGTTGTCGCCGGCCGCCCCGACCCACCCCATGGATCCGACGAGGCTGTGACGGGCCAGGACGCGCAGCACCTTGCGGCTGCGGAACTGACTTCCCCTGTCGGAGTGAACGATGCATCCGGCCACGTTCCCGCGCATGGCGACTGCGTTCTCGATCGCGCGCACGACCAGCCGAGACTTCATCCCAGAGTCGATCGAGTAGCCCACGATCCTCCCGGAGAACGCGTCCTTGATCGCGCACATGTAGACCTTGCCCTCGGCAGTCGTGTGCTCGGTGATGTCGGTCAACCACAGCTCGTCGGGGCGATCGGCGGCAAAGACATGCCGAGTGCGGCCGTGCTCGTCGACCTGAGCGCACAGGTCGTCGTGGACCGGAGGGCCCGGCCGCTTGCCGTTCTTGCTCTTCTTCTTACCGAACGCCGACCACCAGCCGTTGGCCGAGGTGATACGCCACGCAGTGCGATCAGCCATCGGCTGCCCGGCCGTGCGGGCTTCGTCGGCCAGGAGACGGTGGCCGAACTCCGGGTCGTCACGGTGGGCGTCGAAGAGCGCGTTCGCGCGGTAGGCCTCCACGATCTCGGCCGAGGTCACAGGCCGTTCGAACCAGCGGCAGTAGGGCTGGCGAGCGAGATGAAGCACCCGACACGTCACCGCGACGGGGACACCGTCAGCGGCAAGCTCTCCGGCGAGCGGGTAGGTCATTTTCCCGGCAGGTGCGCCTGAGCGAAGTAGGCCGCAGCACGGCGCAGGACCTCGTTCTCCGGCTCCAGCAGCTTGACCCGACGACGCAGCTCGCGAGCCTCCAGGGCCTCAGAGGGGACCTCTGCGGACGTCGCGGCGGGGGCAGCCTCGGCGGCCTCTCGAATCGAAGTTCTGCAAGGAGGACTTGCCGACGCCGAAGTCGGCGGCGATGCGTGCCAGTGACACGCCGGGGTCGCGCGCGAGGGCGACGCGCACGACATCATCGCGGAACTCGCGGGGATAGCGCTTAGACATGGAGACATCCTCTCAGCGGTGCTGGTCAGCACCGCGGGTGGGTGTCACCTGTTCGTGCAGCAGTCCCGACCTCTGACACTCACTGCCTGCCGAAGCGAACTGCTACACCGCTTCCCGCGACCTGGCCAACCCCTGGTATGAAGAGCGGAGCGCTGGTACCGTTTAGCCGAGTTCGCCGACATCGGCGGCTACAGACTCAAAGGAGCTTTTGTGAGCCGGAAACTTGTGAGTGTGCTGGTAGCGACTACGGCCAGCGTTGCGCTCTTCACTGCGGGCCTCCCCGCCGCGAATGCCGCAGAGGACCCGACGGAATCGACGGCGCGACTCATCGCAGACGTCGCCCCAGACCAGGGCGAAGTCCTCACGGGAGTGGCGGAGGCCGACGGAATCGAACACCTGGTGGGAGACGTCCAGGTCAGCGTTCCGGTCGACGCCACTGAGCCGATCGCCGTGCGGTCGACGGACGACCCCAGCCTCGACTGGGAGATCAACCTGCCGTCCGACCTGGGTCTCGACGGGGGCACCGTGGCCGCTGACGGGACGATCGTCTACGAAGGCGCGCAAGGGGTCGACGCGGCCGTTCAGGTCCTCGAGGACGGTTCTGTGCGACTGCAGACAGTCATCCCCGATGCCGATGCCCAGCATGAGTTCACCTACGCCTTCGGTGAGGGCATCGCGCCGCGCGCGGCGGCGGACGGCTCGATCGAGCTGGTGAAGGACCTTGGGCTCGGCGTGCTCGTGGTCGGTCGCGTCGCGCCAGCATGGGCGGTTGACTCAAGTGGTGCGAGCGTCGATACGACCTACCGCATCGACGGCACGGCACTTGTGCAGACGGTGACTCCTGACGCATCAACGGCCTACCCGATCGTTGCCGACCCGACCTACGGCCACAGCTATGGGATTCCGACGATCTACCTCTCGAAGTCCGAGACACGTTCCGCCCAGGACACCCAGGTCGCTCAGTTCCTCTGCGGCGCTGCCGGGCTCGCGATTGGGCCGATCCTGTCCGTTCTGTGCGCTGGCAACGCGGTGAACATCTCGGAGGGAGCGAAGCGAGCCGTCAAGGCGAATGGCTGCGCGAAGATCCTGGTGGCACCGATGCTCGTCTCCACGCTCACGTACAAGCGCAACTGCCGGTAGAACACCACCATGTAGGCTCGGGGGAGGGGCAGGCATGCCCCTCCCCCGAGCTCGTAGGAGTCGTGCATCATGTATGTTCCACTGTGGCAGCTGGCAATCATGGCTGTAGTTTTCGGAGCTGCCGCAGGCGGGTGGGCTGGATGGGCGGTCTCCAGAAGATCGGTTCGACGAAACGCAGTCTCATCCGTCGCGCTTATTCTTCCCATACTTCTCTTCTCCAAGGGTCCGGTCGTCCTATTGGCTGTCTACCTCGGTGTATGGGTTGCGAGCTTCTTGGTTAGTCAGCTGCCCCTTCGTACCCGTTTGGCTGTGCGCCATGAAGGGGTAGATGCGTCGCACGTCGAATCATCGCCGCAGCCCTGACAGCGAATATCGCCAGATGCCCAGATTGCAGCATGCATTGCTTCCGCCCGAACATCTGAGTCAATGGCACGGGGAGTGACGTGCGATCTACTCTTACCCCCATGAGTAGAATGCGGTTTGCGTGTAGATTCACCTTCGTCGAATCCATGGGCGGTACTCTGGTCTGGGCACTGGGCACTGGGCACTGGGCACGCAGCAGGCTTCCGGTGACCTCTGACCTGGGGGGCATGTCGAGCGCGCCGCATTGTGCTATCGCCATCACGGTCGGCCGCTCCTCCGAGGCATACTATCGGAAAGACTCCCGTCGCAGATCGAGCACCTCACCCCGCAGTGCGGCGTTCTCATCGCGGAGCCAGCCCAACTCCCGCTCAATCTCCCGGAGCCTCCCCGTCGCAAGTTGCAGTTTGGTCCGCAATGACGCGACACTCGACGCTTCAACTGACCCCCGGCGCGCCGTGCGTGCAGGTGACGCGTGCGCCAATGAGCGGATCTCAGCGAAGAGGTCGGGATGTTTGCGTAGGTAGCTTGTCGAGCAACCCGCATTCTCAGCTACCGTCGAGAGGTCGAACGGCCCTCCCTTGGACCGAAGTTTCATAAGAGCGCGCCTAACGTCGGCGCGCTTGTTCTGCGCGCGGGTAGCGGCGGCTGAAACCAGTTGTGCCGTTCGAGCTGCTCCAAGTTCGTGCGGTTCGCTCACGGCTTCTCCGGGACTCGGTGGTTTAGGGCGTCGAGGTTTGCCTGGTTGATTGCGCGGCGGGCAGGATCGTCCTGGTGCTGGATCACGGTGAGCTGGAGCATTCGTCGATGGTTCATGTGCGTTTCGCCGAAGTTCTCTTCGTCGGGGTCATAGAAGGAGCAAGTGTTGCACGGGTTCTGTCGGAAGTCGCACCCCTGGACCGGCGGCGACAGGCATTTGCCATCAGGGAGCACAGCTGTGAACTTGGCGCGCATTCGTTCGACAGCGGCGTCGTCGTGTGGCTCCGTCGCAGATCGTGTCTTGTCGATTCTCTGCTTTTCATGGAACTCTCGTGCCTTGCGGTTGAGCGTGTCGTCGGTGATTGCCGCGTAGTGCTGGGTCATAGTCTGCGATCTGTGCGCGAGGAACTCCTGCACTTCGGTCTGGGTCCAGTTGCTGTTGAGGAGAGCCGTGCCGATAGTGTGGCGGACCTGTGGATAGATGCGCCGGAGACGTACTCGCCTGTAATGGCCGACTTGGAAATTCCGTTGCGGATGAACGCCTTGTAGGTGTGGTTGCGCAATCCTGCCGTTGACCAGGGCCGGATGACTTCAGACACTCGAGAGGAGCGCTTCAACGATCGGAACATGAAATGGGCCTCTTCGCCGAAGATGCTGCGCACGTATGACTGGTGATCCCGTAGAAGTTGGGCCAGGCCCTCGGGAAGCGGGAACCGGCGCCAGTCCTTTGTCTTTGTCATGTAGTACTCAACCCACACGCCGCCTGTGTGGTTGACTCGCAGGCAGTCCAATTGAAGCGCGACGAGTTCACTGATACGCAGACCGCCCCAACGATTGAGTTTGAGCATGACACGGACCACTTCGTCGAGCTCCTCGTCTTCATCGAGCATGCGGTCGATGCTGTCGACGATGTCCGCCGGGAAAGTCGTGGTGCCGCCACTCTCGTGACCGAGTTCTCGCCCCAGCGAAGGAACGCCTCTGACCCAAGATCCGGTAGGTACCCGTCGTGGCGAAGATCGGCCAGCACGCTCGAAACCGTGTTTACCTGCATGAGCAGGCTCTTGGATGCGCCTCCGTCCCGCGTCGCAGCCAGATAGTCGAGGAAGATCTCGCGATCGAGTAGTGCGGGCCGGTCGATTCCCTCGGAATCAAGGTAGGCGGACAAGTGACGCATTCCCTTTGACCACGTGAGGATCGTGTTCCAGGACCGCTCGTTGGTTACGAGCCGGCGTCTCGCAAGTGCCTTTACTGCTTCGCGAAGCCAGGGTTGCGTGACTTGGTGCCAGTCGATGTTGGCATTGTACCGGTCCTCGGGGTTCCCGAGCACAACCTCGAATCCGTACCTCCAGAGCCAATGATCTTCGCGCCACGGGTCGATCGCCGCTGGGCGGTGCAGGGTCGAGATGTTTCGCCCCGGGTTTCGTAGAGGCTCGGTTAGTTGGATCCGACCTCGGAGAGGACCGGGTTCTGACGGTAGTGCTTCGTGGGCTGGGATGCCCAGTGGTGGGTCTCGAACTCGGCTGGTGGGACGAGTCCGATCTCGCCGTGAAGCCGTCGATGGTTGAACCAGTCGACATATTCGGCAACGGCGATCTCGACGTCACCGACGTTCTTCCAGCCGCCTTGGGGCCGCATGACCGGGTTGCGGATGCACTCGGCCTTGAACAGCGAGTTCAGCGCCTCAGCCATGGCGTTGTCGCAGCTGTCGCCCTTCGACCCGACGGACGCGACGGCCTCGGCCTCGGCGAGCCCCTCGGTATAGCGAACCGCTCGATATTGGACTCCTCTGTCGCTGTGGTGGATCAGGCCGGTGACGTCTTGGCCGGCGCGTTGCCGTGCCCACAGGCCCATGTCGAGGGCGTCGAGCGCCAGATCCGAACTTACGGTCTACGAGATCCTCGGGCCGCTCGGTCTCGGCGCCGTCGCCGATGGTGGTTTTGCGGGTCTTCTCCCGACCGATGCCGCGCAGGCCCTCGGCCCGCATCAGCCGCTCGACGGTGCACCTGGCAACCGTGAGCCCCTCACAGTTGAGCTCAGCGTGGATCTTGCGGGCGCCGTAGACCCCGAGGTTGGCCTTGTGCGCAGTCTTGATGTCGACGATCAACTCGGCGTCCCGCAGGGCACGTGCCGAGGGCGGGCGCTTCTTGGCGGCGTAGTAGGTGCTCGGGGCGATCTGCACGCCGGCGTCCTTGAGGACGGTGCAGATCGGCTCGACCCCGAACCGGTCGCGGTGCTGGTCGATGTAGTCGACCAGCACCGCGGTGGGCACCTCTACTTGATCTTGCGGTCGAGCTCCGCGGCCGCGAAAAAAGCTGCGCTCGTCTTCAAGATCTCGTTCGCCCGGCGCAGCTCGCGGACCTCACGCTCGAGCTCGGCCAGCCGGATAGCGTCATCGGTCGTAGTACCCGATCGGACGCCGCCGTCGATCTCGGCCTGCCGGACCCAAGTCCGCAACGCTTCGGGGTGAACCCCCAGCGGATCGGCGACCCGCTTGATCGCCCCACGAGCGGCTGAGGGGTCCTTCCTGGCGTCCATCGCCATCCGCGTCGCCCGACGCTGGAGCTCAACGCTGTACTTCCTCGGTGCTGCCATGACTCTCATCGTCCTTCCCAGTAATGAGAGCCTCCATCAGACCCGGGGCGAAACAAGGTCTGCGCGTATTACCAACCGAGGCTCCTTCCCCATCATCGACGTCGAGTTCACGGTTGTCCGAGGCAAGGACCGGGCCGTCTCCCCGCGGTCGCTCCTTTCTACGGGAGAGACGTGGGACGTGGACATCTCGGAAGACTTCGGGACTCCCGACGACTTCAGCGGCCACTCATCCGACGACCTCTTCGGTGCCTTCACATACCAGGACGGGTCCCGCTGGGAGCTTAGTTTCCGAGAGCACCCACGTCTGGTGCACGAGTCCACCAAGCGAACGCGGGAGCACCGATCTCCCTCAACTCCGGTGGGCACCTCGAGCGGTCCGGGGAGTCGCACGATGGGCCCGCAGCGGTCCGACACTGACCTTGTCGCCGCGGCGACGCCAACCCGAGCCAGACACACTTTTCTGGGTGCCACACCCGTGGACACCCGCCGGACGCGGGCGCATGGTCGAAGAACCACACGATCGAGGCGAGGCCAGGAGTAGGGACGATGTCAGTTTCAAGGCAGGAGCCGGTGAGCAGGGCGGTGGGACACACCAACCGCAGGCCTCCGGAGCAGAAGGTCGTAGGTTCGAATCCTGTCGAGGGCACCCACCACGTCCCGGTCCCCCACGCGGAGACCGGGGCGTCGTCGTAGTCGGCCCTGCCCCCGCATGTCTGTCCCGCGCCGGTACGACCCCAGACGCGGCCGGAGCGGTCACCTCCCGTCCACCTTCCCGCGCTAGCGTCGCCTGGTGACCTCCGCTCCCCTCGCCCGCCGTCTCGGACTTGTCGACGCCGTGACGCTCGGCCTCGGATCGATGCTCGGCGCGGGCGTCTTCGCGGCGCTCGCCCCCGCGGCGGGGCTCGCCGGCCGGTGGCTCCTCGTCGCGCTCGGTCTTGCGGCTCTCGTCGCGACGGCCAACGCCCTGTCGACGGCCCAGCTGGCTGCCCGTCACCCGGTCGCGGGCGGAGCGTACGCGTACGGCCGAGCGCGGCTCGGCCCGTGGTGGGGTTTCCTCGCGGGCTGGGGGTTCGTCGTCGGGAAGACCGCGAGCTGCGCCGCGATGGCGCTCACCCTCGGGGCGTACGCGTGGCCGGAGCACGAGAGGGTCGTCGCGCTCGTCGCGGTCGTGGTGCTCGTTGCGATCGATATGGCGGGGGTGACGCGGACGGCGCGCGCGACGCGCGTCCTCCTCGTCGTCACGCTGCTCGCGCTCGGTGCGCTCGTCACCATCGTGGCGGTCGCAGGCCTAACGGGGACGCTCGGCGTGCCCGACGCGCCCGTGACGGCGCCCGCTGCGGATGCGCCCGGCGGTGCTGCACTCAACGAGCCTGGCGTCACCGGCGTCCTCGGAGCAGCGGGCCTGCTCTTCTTCGCCCTCGCCGGCTACGCGCGCGTCGCGACGCTCGGCGAGGAGGTGCGCGACCCGACGCGGACGATCCCGCGGGCGGTGATGCTCGCGCTCGTCGGCGCGGTCACCGTCGTCGCGGCGGTCGCGGCCGCTGCGCTCGTCGCACTCGGTCCGGCGGCCCTCGCCGCGTCGGGCGCGCCGCTCGTCGACACGGCGCAGGCCGTGGACGCCGGGTGGCTCGTGCCGGTCGTCGGCGTCGCTGCCGTCACCGCGTCGGGAGGCGCGCTGCTCGCGCTGCTCGCCGGTGTCGGGCGCACGACGCTCGCCATGGCACGCGAGGGCGACCTGCCGCGCGCGCTCGCGCACGTCGACGCGCGCCGCGGCACGCCGACGGCGGCGACGCTGCTCGTCGGCACGATCGTCGCGGTCCTCGTGTGCACGACGGACCTGCGCGGCATGCTCGGCGCGTCGTCAGCGGGCGTCCTGCTCTACTACGGCGTCGCGAACGCGGCGGCGTGGACGCAGCCGCGCGACGAGCGGCTCGTGCCCCGCTGGGTTCCCGCTGCCGGCTTGCTCGGCTGCGCGACCCTCGTGGCGACGCTCCCTCGGGACGCCCTCGCGGTCGCGGCGCTCGTCCTCGGGTTCGGTGTCGCAGGTCGGGTGTACGTCACACGGCATCGCCTCGGCCGCGAGCGCCACGCCTAGGACCTCCGACCTGCATCGACGTGCAACCGGGCCGAACCGGGGGCGCCAGCCGCGCCCTCATGCCAAAAGGTGGGACCTTTGACATGCGAGTGACGTTCACCACCCACCTAGGTTGGACATGAGACCACACAAGCACCCCCACACCGCACAGAGGATCAGGCAATGACCACCACCGCCGGACCCGGCACCACCAGCCCCGTCGCCCAGGCCATCGACGCGCTCGTCACCCGCGGCCAGAAGGCCCTCGACGCGTTCATGCTCCTCGACCAGGAGCAGGTCGACCACATCGTCAAGAAGGCCTCCGTCGCCGCCCTCTCGCAGCACGGCGAGCTCGCCGTCCTCGCGGTCGAGGAGACCGGCCGCGGCGTCTTCGAGGACAAGGCCGTGAAGAACATCTTCGCGTGCGAGCACGTCACCAACTCGATGCTCAAGATGCGCACCGTCGGCATCGTCGGCGAGGACGAGATCACCGGCATCACCGAGATCGCCGAGCCCGTCGGCGTCATCTGCGGCGTCACCCCCGTCACCAACCCGACGTCGACGACGATCTTCAAGGCGCTCATCGCCCTCAAGACCCGCAACCCCATCGTCTTCGGCTTCCACCCCTCCGCCCAAGCCTCCTCCGTCGCCGCCGCGAAGGTCGTGCGCGACGCCGCGGTCGAGGCCGGCGCCCCCGCCGACTGCGTCCAGTGGGTCGAGCAGCCGTCGCTCGAGGCGACGAGCACCCTCATGAACCACCCCGGCGTCGCACTCATCCTCGCGACCGGCGGCAACGCGATGGTCCGTGCCGCCTACTCGTGCGGCAAGCCGGCCCTCGGCGTCGGAGCGGGCAACGTCCCCGCCTTCATCGAGCGTTCCGCCAAGCTCAAGCGCGCCGTCAACGACGTCGTTCTCTCCAAGGCGTTCGACAACGGCATGATCTGCGCCTCCGAGCAGGCCGTCATCCTCGACGCCCCCATCTACGACGACGCGATGGCCGAGTTCGCCAAGCTCCACGCCTACCGCGCGACCCCCGCCGAGAAGGCGATGCTCGAGGAGTTCATCTTCGGCGTCACCGCAGGCGGCGAGAACTGCGCCGGCGCGAAGCTCAACCCCGCCGTCGTCGGTCAGTCCCCCCAGTGGATCGCCGAGAAGGCCGGCTTCTCCGTCCCCGAGGAAACCTCGATCATCCTCGCGGAGGTCAGCAAGGTCGGACCCGACGAGCCCCTCACCCGTGAGAAGCTCTGCCCCGTCCTCGCCGTGCTCCGCGCCGACGGCGCCGAGGAGGGCATCCGCCTCTCCGAGCAGATGGTCGAGTTCGACGGCCTCGGCCACTCCGGTTCGATCCACTCCGAGGACCAGGCCGTCATCCGCGAGTTCGGCTCGCGCATCAAGGCCGTCCGCATCATCACGAACGCGCCCAGTTCGCTCGGCGGCATCGGCGACATCTACAACGCGTTCATCCCGTCGCTCACGCTCGGCTGCGGCTCCTACGGCCACAACTCGGTGTCGAACAACGTCTCCGCGGTCAACCTCGTCAACATCAAGCGCATCGGTCGGAGGAACAACAACTTGCAGTGGTTCAAGGTTCCGGCCAAGACGTACTTCGAGCCCAACGCGATCCGCTACCTCGCCGACATGCGCGGCATCTCGCGCGTGACGATCGTCACCGACTCGACGATGACGAAGCTCGGCTTCGTCGACAAGGTCCTCGACGTCCTCAACCGCCGTGGCGAGCGCATCGCGCTGCAGATCATCGACGACGTCATGCCCGAGCCGACCGTCGACTTCGTCCAGAAGGGTGCCGCCCTCATGCGGCACTTCAACCCGGACACCATCATCGCCCTCGGCGGTGGCTCCCCCATGGACGCCGCCAAGGTCATGTGGCTGCTCTACGAGAACCCCGAGATCGAGTTCGCGGACATGAAGGAGAAGTTCTTCGACGTCCGCAAGCGCGCCTTCAAGTTCCCCGACCTCGGTGAGAAGGCCTCGCTCGTCTGCATCCCGACGACCTCGGGGACCGGCTCCGAGATGACGCCGTTCGCGGTGATCTCCGACCCAGCGAAGGGCAAGAAGTACCCGCTCGCGGACTACGCGCTCACGCCGACCGTCGCGATCGTCGACCCGGCCCTCACGTCGATGATGCCGTCGTTCCTCGTCGCCGACTCCGGCTTCGACGCCCTCACGCACGCGACCGAGGCCTACGTCTCCGTCTACGCGAACGACTACACCGACGGCCTGTGCCTCCACGCGATCAAGCTGATCTTCGAGAACATCGTCGACTCGGTCAAGGGCGGCCCCGGCGCGACCGACGAGCGCACCGTCAAGGCGCGCGAGAAGATGCACAACGCCTCGACGATCGCCGGCATGGCGTTCGGCAACGCGTTCCTCGGCATCGTCCACGCGATGGCGCACGTCACGGGCGGCATGTTCAAGCTCGTCCACGGCCGCACCAACGCGACGTACCTGCCGCACGTCATCCGCTACAACGGCACCGTCCCGACCAAGCTCACGAGCTGGCCGAAGTACGAGCACTACATCGCTCCCGAGCGCTTCCAGGAGATCGCCCAGCACCTCGGCCTCCCGGCGAGCACCCCGGAGGAGGGTGTCGAGTCCTACGCCCGCGCGGTCGAGGCGCTGCGCGAGCAGGTCGGCATCCCCGCGTCCTTCCAGGCGCAGGGCGTCGACGAGGAGCTCTTCATCTCCAAGCTCGACGAGCTCGCGATGGGCGCGTACGAGGACCAGTGCGCCCCCGCCAACCCGCGCATGCCGATGCTCGACGACATGAAGATCCTCATGGAGGCGGCGTACTACGGCACGTCGTTCGCCGAGGTCAAGGCGTCGCGCAAGGCCGTCGGTGCCGCAGCGGTCGAGGCGGGCGCCGAGCCCGCCGAGGCTCCCAAGGGCCGCAAGCCGTCGCGCAAGCGCTGATCCTGCCTGACCCGGAAGGGGGTGGCGGCCGTCCTGGCCGCCACCCCCTTCTCACGTCCACGGCACGCACCTGCGCGCTGCCACCAGGCTGCCGCCGTCGGCCCACGCCCCCTGCCCCGGGAGAGCTCGTCGCGCCCGGACACGCAGAAGGCCACCCCGAGGGGTGGCCTTCTGCGTGCGAGGCGAAGCTCAATAGTCGACGAGCGGGAAGTACTCCCAGTGCCACGGCTCGTACATGCCGGAGCCTCCGCGACGCGCCCAGGCAGGGTTGTCGAAGCCGTACACCGGGCCGTTCGCCTTGAGCCACGACCACTTCGCGGAGTCGCGGTACGTGCTCGAGCACAGGTCGAGCGCGAGGCCCAGGCCGTGCTGCGACGTCCCGGGACGTGCCGCGAACGCGCCGCGGCTTGCGGCGACGGAGTACTGGCTCGAGAGCGACCGGTAGGAGTCGGTGATGCAGATTGGGGTGCCGAACCGGACCTCGAACTGCGTGTTGAGCTCGGTGAAGGCGATGGCGGCCTGCGGCTGCATCGAGTGGCCTGCCTGCGGCAACTTGCACAGCTGCGCGCCCGAGAGGCGCCCGTTGATGGAGGTCGGGACCGTGACGGAGGAGTCGCAGCCCGGGAGCGCGGTGCGCGAGTCGGACCGCGAGGCGACACTGAGCTCGCGTCCCGCGAGGGTGTCGGCGACGATGACCGAGCTGTCGGAGAGCCCGCGCGGACTCATGAGGACGTCGACCGTGGCACGGCCCGACGCGTAGTCGCGGACGACGGTCGTCTCAGGTTTGCTGCCGGCGGCCTGGACGATCGGGACGGCGACCGTCGCGATCGCGAGCGTCGCGAGGACACCGACCCGCGCCGTGCGCGTCGCGGACGGTCGTCGCGGAGCCGTCCGAGGCTCGGCACGACCGGCCTTGCGGCGCTCGGCCGCGACCAGCTCACGTCGCGTGAGCTGACGCGCTCCGTGCGGGCGTGCGGGGGCAGGAGTCTCGGTCGTGGGAGCCTCGGACGTGGGAACGGCCCGGGGATCCTGGGGCGCGTCCACCGCGGAGATAGGACGAGGTGCAGCGGCGCCCGTGTCCCGCGCGGGTGACGCCGTCGCAGGCATCGCCGGGGCGGTGCGCGGCAGGGGGCCCGTGTCGGTGACCGCGGACGGATGCGCGGGCGTCACGCCGGCGAGGCGTCGGCCGTCACGGAGCGCGTCACGCGCTGCGACGGCAGCCTGGTTGAGCTCCGCGCTGCGTGCGACCGACGGCTGCGGGACCGGGGTCCAGCTCGTGGCAGGCGCGGGGCGTCCGAGGAGGTCGTGCGGGCGGGTGGCCGCGGGACGGGTAGCGACGGGTCGGACGGTCGGCGTGACCGCAGCCGGGGCGGACAGAGGCGTCGCGACGGTCGCGGAAGGCGCAGCGTGCGCGGTGGGTGCAGCGGGCTCGTCCGGCTCGAGATCCGGCACGACGACCCGTGCTGCCGGCCGTCCGAGCGTTCCGTACGGCGACGTCGCTCCGACCGTCGCGGCGTGCCGGACGACGGGCACCGGCACGGAGCTGGCCGACGCCGTGGTGGCGGGCCGCTCGACGACGGGAACGGTCGCGGCACGCGCCTCGAGGAGAGCCGCCTCACGGCGGGAACGACGGGTCTCGGGAGCCTGAGCGTCGACCTGGTTGCTCGTGCTCACGACCCCTCCATTCTCGTCCGTGCCGCCGCGATCGCGACGGTTCGTGCTCGTCCCTCCGGGGATTCCCGACGGGTCACGCTACCCCGTCCGGGCCCCGTCGACGGAACCCGGCCGGTGCCGGTCCGGGCCGCGCTCGACCCCGAGGGTCCTACACGGTTGCCGTTGCGGCGGTATCTCCTGCATCGGCACGAGTGTGGCTCGCGCCGACCCCTGGTCGATCACAGAATCATAACGAGCCAGAGGCCCCCGGCCAAGACCACCTGCGCAACTGCGATCCAGGTCTCACATCTCGGACGCCAGGACGTTCGTCCCTCGACGCGCACGTCACCGCACTACGGACGGTCGTCGGCCCGCTGCATCGCGTCCCGCACCTCGCCCACGAGCTCCTCGAGGATGTCTTCGAGGAAGACGACCCCGATCTGCCGCCCGCCATCGACGACGAGCGCGAGATGCGCTCCGTCTCGCTGCATCGCGGCGAGGACCGCCTCGACCTCGTCGTCGGGCCCCACCGTCGCGAGCGACCGCGCACGCCACTGCGGCACGGGGACGTCGTGGTCGTCGTCGCCCGCGTACAGCACGTCCTTGAGGTGGAGGTAGCCCGTCACGGGCCCGCCCTCCGCGGCGACGAGCGGGAACCGCGAGAAGCCCGTCCGGGCGACCGCGTGCTCGACGTCGTCGGGCGTGGCGCCCACGACGAGCGACGTGAGCGCGTCGGTCGGCACCATGACCTCACGGGCGACCCGTTCCGAGAACTCGAGCGAGCCGGCGAGCAGCCCCTGCTCGTCGACGAGCACGCCCTCCTGCCGCGAGACCTCGACGATCGAGTGCACCTGCTCGGCCGTGAACGCCGACGCGACCTCGTCGCGCGGCTCGACACCGCCGAGCCGCACGAAGACGTTCGCCAGCCGGTTGAGGACGACGATGAGCGGGTTGACAGCCCGGGCGATCCACACGAGCGGAGGCCCGAACCACATGACGGCCGTGTCTGGTCCCGACACCGCGAGGTTCTTCGGCACCATCTCGCCGAGGACGACGTGAAGATAGACGACGATCGCGAGCGCGATCGTGAACGCGATCGGATGGACGAGCGCCCCCGGGACGTGGAGCGCCGCGAGCGGGGCCTCGAGCGCGTGCGCGATCGCGGGCTCCGCGACCATGCCGAGCCCGATCGAGCACACCGTGACGCCGAGCTGCGCGCACGCGAGCATGAGCGAGACGTGCTCCATCGCCCACAGCACCGTCCGGCGCGCCGGTTGCCGGACTCGGCGAGCGGCTCGATCGACGAGCGCCGCGCCGAGAGCACGGCGAACTCCGCACCAACGAAGAACGCGTTACCGACGAGCAGCGCGAGGCCCACGAGGAGGGCAGTCCCGGTGGTCATGCGTCCTCCTCGGCGGTCCCGGCGACGGTCGTGGCGCGCAGACGCGCGACCCGCCGACCGTGCATCCCGACGACCTCGAGGTGCACGCCGTCGACGTCGACCTCGTCCCCGACGTCCGGCAGCCGGCCGAGGAGGGACATGACGAGCCCGCCGAGCGTCTCGTACGCCGACGAGTCCGGCACGACGAGGCCCGTCTGCTCGGTGAGCTCGTCGGGCCGCAGGAGGCCGGGGAGCAGCCAGGCGCCGTCCGCCTGCCGCGTCGCCCCCGCACGACGGACGTCGTGCTCGTCGGCGACGTCCCCGACGAGTTCCTCGACGACGTCCTCGAGCGTGACGACGCCCGCCGTCCCGCCGTACTCGTCGACGACGACGGCCATCTGGAGACCGAGCCCGCGCAGCGTCACGAGGAGCGGGCCGAGGCTCACGGTCTCGGGGACCGTCGGCGCGTCGACCATGAGCGCAGCCGCCGGCACCTCGGCGCGCCGTTCCCGCGGCACGCCGACAGCGCGCCTCACGTGGACGAGCCCGACGATCTCGTCGCGCGAGCCGTCGATGACCGGGAAGCGCGAGTGCCCCGTCGTGCGGGAGAGCTCGACGACGCGCTGCGCGGAGTCCTCGCGCGTGAGGACGACGAGCCGGGTGCGGTCCGTCATGACATCCGACGCGTCGAGCTGCTCGAGCTCGAGGGAGTTCGTGAGGAGGAGCGCCGTCGACGCCTCGAGCGTGCCCTGCTGCGCCGAGCGGCGGACGAGCGAGAGCAGCTCGGGAGCCGAGCGTGCGCCCGAGAGCTCCTCGCGCGGCTCGACGCCCATGCGCCGCAGGAGCGCGTTCGCCGAGCCGTTGAGCCCCGTGATGACGGGACGCATGGCGCGCGTGAAGACCCGCTGCACGGGGACGACGAGCCGCGCCGTCGCAAGCGGCGCGCTGAGCGCGAAGTTCTTGGGGATGAGCTCGCCCATGAGCATCGAGAAGAGGTTGACGACGACGAGCGCCACGACCGTCGCCGTGACGGCGACTGCGGTCGACGCCCAACCGGTGAGCCCGAGGCCGTGCTCGAGCAGGCGCTGCAGCGCAGGCTGCGCGGTGTACCCGAGGAGGATCGTCGTCACGGTGATGCCGACCTGCGAGCTCGAGAGCTCGGTCGACAGTGAGCGGAGCGCCGCGAGGACGGACCGTGTCCGACGGTCAGGGCCGCCCGGCCCTGAGGTCTGAGCGATCTCTGACTCGAGCCCGGCCGGGTCGATCGTCACGAGCGCGAACTCGCTCGCGACGAAGACCGCTGTCCCGCCGGTGAGCAGGACTCCAAACGCGACGAGCAGCCAGTCGGCCAGCACGCGCTCCCCTTCATGGCGCGGCACTGGCCGCGCTCCTGGTCGTCCGGCCCGGACGTGCCGGGCAAGGTGCGTCGCACCCGTGCCACGCATCGTACCGACCTCGCGCGGCATCCTGCGCGCCGCAGTACCGCGCGGCCGCTCCCCTGTGCGAATGTTGGGGTATGAGCAGCAACGCAGCCAGCACCGGTGCCGCGCGCGGCACGACGATCCTCGTCGTCGAGGACGAGTCGACGATCGCGACGGCGATCGCACAGCGCCTCACCGCGGAGGGGTGGCGCGTCGAGGTCGCACGCGACGGCCTCGCGGGCGTCGCCGCGGCGACGAGGGTCCTGCCCGACGCGGTCGTCCTCGACGTCATGCTCCCGGGCATCGACGGGCTCGAGGTGTGCCGACGCATCCAGGCGGAGCGCCCGGTCCCGATCCTCATGCTCACGGCTCGGGACGACGAGACGGACATGCTCATCGGCCTCGGTGTCGGCGCCGACGACTACATGACGAAGCCGTTCTCGATGCGCGAGCTCGTCGCACGTCTCAAGGCGCTCCTGCGGCGGGTCGACCGGGCGCAGCAGGCCGCGGCCTCGCCCGTCGGCGAGCCGCCGATCGTCGCGGGCGACGTGGTGATCGACCGCGACCAGCGCCGGGTGCACCGCGCCGGCGAGGAGGTCCACCTCACCCCGACGGAGTTCGAACTGCTCGTCATGCTCGCGAGCTCGCCGCGCACCGTACTCACGCGTGAGCGTCTGCTCGCCGAGGTGTGGGACTGGGTCGACGCGAGCGGGACGCGCACGGTCGACTCCCACATCAAGGCGGTGCGTCGCAAGCTCGGCGCCGAGCTCATCCGGACGGTCCACGGCGTCGGCTACGCGTTTGAACCTCCGGTCGACGGCGACGAGGGCCAGGAGGGCTGAGCGTGTCGTCGCCCGGTCGTCACGGCCGGGTCCCGCGGCCGCACCTGCCCGACGTCCGACCACTCGACGTCCTGCGGTCGATCCGCACGAAGCTCGGCGTCCTCGTCATCACGACGAACGCGCTCGCGGCGCTCATCACGTGGGTGGGTCTGCGGATGCACCTCGGGCCGACGCGCACGTTCCCGCTCGCGCTCGTCGTCTCGATCGTCGTGACGCTTGTGCTCGCGCGGGGGATGACGTCGCCGCTGCGGGAGATGACGGCGGCGGCGCGCGCGATGGCGGGTGGTGATTACTCGCGGCGGGTCCGTGCGACGAGCCGGGACGAGGTCGGGCAGCTTGCGGTCGCGTTCAACCAGATGGCGGACGACCTCGCGACGGGCGACCAGCAGCGGCGGGACCTCATCGCGAACGTGTCGCACGAGCTGCGCACCCCGGTCGCGGCGTTGCGCGCCCAGCTCGAGAACATCGTCGACGGGGTAACGCCGGCGACGCCGGCGTCCCTCGGTGCGGCGCTCGCGCAGACGGAGCGGCTCTCGCGTCTTGTCACGTACCTACTCGATCTCTCACGGATCGAGGCGGGTGCTGCGGACCTCCGGGTGGCGACGGTCGACGTCGCGGAGTTCCTCGACGCGGTCGTCGACGAGGTCGAGATGGTCGAGGCGGGCAAGAACCTCGTCTTCGAGGTCGATGTCACGCCGGAGAACCTCACGGTGCCCGGCGATCCTGACCGGCTCTCGCAGATCTTCGTCAATCTTCTCCACAATGCGATCCGGCATGCGCCGCACGGGTCGACGGTGCGGGTCACGGCGATGCGACGTGGGGACCGGGTGGTCATCGACGTCGCTGACGAGGGGCCGGGCATCGCGGTGGCGGACCGGTCGCGGATCTTCGAGCGTTTCGTCCACGGGACGACGCCTGCGGCGACGTCGTCGGCGGGGACGTCGGGCGGGACGGGCATCGGCCTCGCGATCGTGCGATGGGCGGTCGCGCTGCACGACGGTGACATCGAGGTGGTCGACTCGGAGCAGGGTGCGACGTTCCGGGTGTCGTTGCCCGCACCGCGGATGCGCGGCCTGCGGGGCGCGGGGCGCGAACCGACAGCCTGACCCTCTTGTTCTAGAGAAGTTAGAACAACTACGATGGTCGGCATGACAGCGTCCTCCGCACCGCCCCGCACACCGGCACGATTGTCCGTCCGCGGCCTCACCAAACACTTCGGCACCGTCCGCGCCGTCGAGGACCTCACGTTCGACGTCTCCCCCGGCCGCGTCACCGGATTCCTCGGCCCCAACGGCGCCGGCAAGACGACGACGCTGCGGATGCTCGTCGGCCTCACGACCCCGACGGCGGGAACCGCCACCATCGGCGGCGTCCGCTACACCGAGCTCACGGACCCCGCCCGCACCATCGGCGTCGCACTCGAGGCCTCGACCTTCCACCCCGGCCGCAGCGCCCGCGCACACCTGCAGATGTTCGCGCCCGCCGCCGGAGCCGACGCGGCACGCGTCGAGCAGCTCCTCGCGCTCGTCGGGCTCACCGCCGACGCGCACCGCCGCGTCGGCGGCTACTCGACCGGCATGCGGCAGCGGCTCGCGCTCGCGACCGCGCTCCTCGGCGACCCCGACATCCTCGTCCTCGACGAGCCGACGAACGGACTCGACCCCGCCGGCATCGCCTGGCTGCGCTCGTTCATGCGGGGCTTCGCGGACAGCGGCCGCACGGTCCTCGTCTCGAGCCACATCCTCTCCGAGGTGCAGCACTCGGTCGACGACGTCGTCATCGTCGCCCACGGCCGCCTCGTCCACGCCTCGCCCCTCGCCGCGCTCGCGGCGCGCGCCGTCCGCACGGTCACCGTCGACTCCCCCGACCGGGCGGCGCTCACCGATCTCGTCACGCGACGCGGCTGGGCGTCCGAGCCGGCCGGCGCGGGCGCCCCGGGCGCCCTGCGGCTGCTCCACGTGCGTGCCGCCGAGGTCGGCGCCGCAGCGTTCGCCGCGGGCGTCGAGCTCCACCTCCTCACGGAGGACGCACCGGGCCTCGAGGACGTGTTTCTCCGGCTCACCGGCCAGACGACGGAGGTGGCAGCATGAGGCGCGCGGTGCGGCTCGAGGTCGCGAAGTTCTTCTCGACGCGCATGTGGTGGGTCCTGCTCGTCCTCATGGCGGGCTACATGGCCTTCCTCGCGGGTGGCATGGGCTTCTCGTTCACCGCGACCCCGCAGGACGCGGGAGTCGATGCCTCGGACCCGCTCGCGACCGCCCGCGCGGTGTACGCGGTCGGGACGACGCTCGGCTACGTCTTCCCCGCGATCATCGGCACGCTCGCCGTCACGGGCGACCTGCGACACCGCACGATCGTCCCGACACTCCTCGCCGACCCGTCGCGCACGCGGCTGCTCGTCGCCAAGCACGTCGGCGCACTCCCCGTCGGGCTCGCGTACGGGCTCGTCGGGTCGCTCGCCGCGGTCGGTGCCGGGGCCGCGCTCATCGCGCTCGGCGGGGGCGACCCGATGCTCGATTCCCCCGACGTGTGGCGGACGGTCGCGCTCTCGACGGTTGCGCTCACGCTATGGACCCTCGTCGGTGTCGGCGTCGGCTCGGTCCTCAGCAACCAGGTCGCGGCGCTCGTCGTCCTTCTCGCGTTCACGCAGTTCGTCGAGCCCATCGCCCGCATGGGGCTCACGGCCGGACTCGGCGAGGCGGGGGGCCGCGTCGCAGCGTTCCTCCCGGGAGCTGCGGGCGACGCTCTCGCCGAGGGCTCGATCTACTCGCTCATGAGCCCGGGGTCGCTCCTGCCGTGGTGGCAGGGCGCGCTCGTCCTCCTCGGGTACGCGGCCGTGCTCACCGTCGCCGGCAGGCTCACGACGTTCCGGCGCGACCTCGGCTGAGGTCGCGGTGCCCGCCCCCAGGGGGCGGGCGCCGCGCTCCCTCCTCGCCCGACGGACGGTGCGTCACGCGTCCGAGGTGCGGACAGCGGTCGCCCACAGCGCCGCCCCAGAAATGTGAGATGCATCACACTCCAGCGCTCACCTCACCAACTGATGGCCCTCAGGGATGAGTCCTTGGTCCTAGACGGGCCACCCTTGGGCCGGACCTTGCCCCGGCCACAGGTCCGCCTGACCGCGAGCCCCGCGAGCCCTCTTCGCCCCAGGCGCCGCCACGTAGTGTGGTCCCGACCGATGCCGTGCACGCGCGAACCGTGCGAGCACGACCACCCAGTGCAGTGGAAGAGGCGATCTGCGAAGTGTCCGGAAATGCTGAATCAGCGTCGATCAGCGGGGCGAGCGCCACGTTCGGTGCGAACGAGTGGCTCGTCGATGAGCTCTACGAGCAGTACCTCCAGGACAAGAACTCCGTCGACCCCTCGTGGTGGGAGTTCTTCGCGGACTACAGCCCGAGCACGACCGTGACGTCCGACGTCACAGCTCCCCCCGCGACCCCTGCGAGCCCCGCAGNGGACTGGCCCGCGCTCGTCACGGCCGTCGGAGAGCGGCTCAGCCAGCGCGCGCTCGTCGTCCTCCTCACGACGACGGACCCGGCGGCCGTCGAGGCGGGGCTCCTGCCCGTCGTCGACGGGATCGTGCGCGACCACCCCCCCCGCGCCGCCCCCCCGCGGGGCCCCGGGGTCGGCGCGCCGCGCCGCCCCCCCGCCCACGCCGCCGGCCGGCCACGGCACGACGCCGGTCCCGCCCGTGCCGACGGCGGCCCCCGCGACCGCGCCCTACGCGCAGCGTCCCGTCACCCGCACCGACGCGGCGGCCGCCGCGACGAGCACCGAGAACGTCGAGAAGCTCCGCGGGCCCGCGGCACGCGTCGTCACGAACATGGAGGCGAGCCTCGAGGTCCCCACCGCGACCTCCGTGCGCGCCGTCCCCGCCAAGCTCATGGTCGACAACCGCATCGTCATCAACAACGCGCTCTCGCGCGGTCGCGGCGGCAAGGTCTCGTTCACGCACATCATCGGCTTCGCCCTCGTCGAGGCCCTCGCCGAGATGCCCGCGATGAACGCGTCCTACACGCAGCTCGACGGCAAGCCCGCCATCCACCACCCCGCCGACATCAACCTCGGCATCGCGATCGACCTCCCCAAGCCCGACGGCTCGCGCCAGCTCATGGTGCCCTCCGTCAAGGCCGCACAGACCCTCGACTTCGCCGGGTTCTGGGCCGCCTACGAGGACATCGTCCGCCGCGCCCGCGCCGGCAAGCTCGAGGTCGCGGACTTCCAGGGCACGACGATCTCGCTCACGAACCCCGGCACGATCGGCACCGTCCACTCCGTGCCCCGCCTCATGCAGGGCCAGGGCACGATCGTCGGCGTCGGTGCCATGGACTACCCCGCCGAGTTCCAGGGTGCCTCGGTCGAGCGCCTCGCGCGCATGGGCGTTTCCAAGGTGCTCACACTCACCTCGACGTACGACCACCGCATCATCCAGGGCGCGCACTCGGGCGAGTTCCTCCGCATCCTCGGCAACAAGCTCCTCGGCGAGGACGGCCTCTACGACCGCATCTTCGCGGCGCTCCACATCCCCTACGAGCCCGTCCGCTGGGTGCGCGACAACACGGTCGACGACGACGTCGAGGCCGCCAAGCCCGCGCGCGTCGCCGAGCTCATCCACGCGTTCCGCTCGCGCGGTCACCTCATGGCCGACACGGACCCGCTCACGTACCGGGTCCGTCGCCACCCCGACCTCGACGTCCAGACGCACGGCCTCACCCTCTGGGACCTCGACCGCACGTTCCCCACGGGCGGCTTCGGCGGTAAGCAGAAGGACACGCTGCGCAACATCCTCGGCCTCCTGCGCGACTCGTACTGCCGCACGATCGGCGCCGAGTACATGCACCTCGCCGACCGCACGCAGCGCAAGTGGCTCCAGGCACGCCTCGAGGCAGGCTACGAGCGCACGCCCCGCGAGGAGCAGCTGCGCATCCTCGGCCGGCTCAACGCGGCCGAGGCCTTCGAGACGTTCCTCCAGACGAAGTTCGTCGGGCAGAAGCGGTTCTCGCTCGAGGGCGGCGAGTCTCTCATCGCCCTCCTCGACGGCGTCCTCAACTCCGCGGCACGCGCAGGCCTCGACGAGGTCTGCATCGGCATGGCCCACCGCGGCCGGCTCAACGTGCTCGCGAACATCGCGGGCAAGAGCTACTCGCAGATCTTCGCGGAGTTCGAGGGCAACCTCGACCCCAAGACGTTCCAGGGCTCGGGCGACGTCAAGTACCACCTCGGCACCGAAGGCACGTTCACGACCGACACGGGCGAGTCGACGAAGGTCTACCTCGCGGCCAACCCCTCGCACCTCGAGGCCGTCAACGGCGTGCTCGAGGGCGTCGTGCGCGCCAAGCAGGACAAGATCGACCTCGGCGGCGACGGCTTCTCCGTCCTGCCGATCCTCATCCACGGCGACGCGGCCTTCGCGGGCCAGGGCGTCGTCCAGGAGACGCTCAACCTCGCCGGTCTGCGCGGCTACCGCACCGGCGGCACGGTCCACATCATCATCAACAACCAGGTCGGTTTCACGACGGGCCCCGGCTCGTCGCGCTCGACCCTCTACACGACCGACGTCGCCAAGGGCCTCCAGGTCCCGATCTTCCACGTCAACGGCGACGACCCCGAGGCCGTCGTCCGCGTCGCCGAGCTCGCGTTCGCGTTCCGCGAGGAGTTCGACCGCGACGTCATCATCGACATGGTCTGCTACCGCCGCCGCGGCCACAACGAGGGCGACGACCCGTCGATGACGCAGCCCCTCATGTACAACCTCATCGATGCCAAGCGCTCGACCCGCAAGCTCTACACGGAGACCCTCGTCTCGCGCGGGGACATCACCGACGACGAGGCCGAGCAGGTCGCGCAGGACTTCCAGGCGCAGCTCGAGCGTGTCTTCGCCGAGGCGAAGGAGGGTGGCTTCCAGCCGCCCGCGCACACCGAGGCGGTCCGCGGCCTCGAGATCCCCGAGTCGCAGCGTGAGGACGCCGGCACGATGGTCGGCTGGACGACCGCGATCGACCGCTCGGTCGTCGAGCTCGTCGGACGCACCCACGTCAACCCGCCCGAGGGCTTCACCGTCCACCCCAAGCTCGCCCAGCTCCTCGAGAAGCGCGAGCAGATGTCGCGTGAAGGAGGCATCGACTGGGGCTTCGGCGAGCTCCTCGCGTTCGGCTCCCTCCTCACCGAGGGCACGCCAGTGCGCCTCGCCGGGCAGGACTCGCGCCGCGGCACGTTCGTCCAGCGTCACGCCGTCATGCACGACCGCGAGACGGGCGCCGAGTGGACGCCGCTGCTCTACCTCACGCCGGACCAGGCGAAGTTCTGGGTGTACGACTCCTCGCTGTCCGAGTACGCAGCCCTCGCCTTCGAGTACGGCTACTCGGTCGAGCGTCCTGACGCCCTCGTCCTCTGGGAGGCGCAGTTCGGCGACTTCGTCAACGGCGCGCAGATCGTCATCGACGAGTTCATCTCCTCCGCCGAGCAGAAGTGGGGCCAGCACTCCTCGCTCGTCATGCTCCTGCCGCACGGCTACGAGGGCCAGGGACCGGACCACTCCTCGGCCCGCATCGAGCGGTTCCTCCAGCTCGCGGCCGAGGACAACATGTTCATCGCGCAGCCGTCGACGCCCGCGTCGCACTTCCACCTGCTGCGACGCCAGGCGTACCACCGTCCGCGTCGTCCGCTCATCGTCTTCACGCCCAAGCAGCTGCTGCGTCTCAAGGCCGCCGCGTCGAGCGTCGAGGACTTCACGACCGGAACGTTCCGGCCGGTCATCGGCGACGCCACCATGGCGGCCAAGGCCGACGGGGTCGACCGCGTGCTGCTCTGCTCGGGCCGCGTCTACTACGACCTGCTCGCGCGCCGCACCAAGCTCGGTGACGAGCGCACCGCGATCGTCCGCCTCGAGCAGCTCTACCCGCTCGAGACCGAGGCCGTCGCGGAAGCTCTCGCGCCGTTCGGTGACGCCGAGCTCGTGTGGGTCCAGGACGAGCCCGAAAACCAGGGTCCGTGGCCGTTCATGGCGATGAACCTCCAAACGGCCCTCGGCCGCCTCATCCGGGTCGTCTCGCGTCCCGCGTCGGCGTCGCCGTCGGCCGGCACGATGAAGCGGCACCAGCGGCAGGCCGAGGAGCTCCTCACGGCGGCGTTCGCCCGCTGACGCGGACCGTGCGCCGCGGGAGGCCCGTACCCCACCCGGGGTGCGGGCCTCCCGCACGTCACAGGACTGCGGGGCGGGGCGTCCGGCTCGTCGGCATGGCCCGGACCCTCCCCAACCCGTGCTCGGTCCTCGCTCCACGCCGTCAGGCCTAGGCTCGCAGCATGCAGACGAAGCGATGGAGCGACGGACAGCAGGTCTCGGCGATCGGCCTCGGCACGTGGCAGCTGGGCGCCGACTGGGGCGAGGTCGACGAGAAGGACGCTCACGCGGTCCTCGACGCGGCGCTCGAGTCAGGGGTGACGTTCTTCGACACCGCCGACGTCTACGGCGACGGTCGCTCCGAGCAGATCATCGGCTCGTTCCTCCGCGCCCGGCCCGACGCTGGCGTCTTCGTCGCGACGAAGGCCGGACGCCGCATGCCGCAGCTCCACGAGAACTACTCACTCACGAACCTTCGCGCCTGGACGGACCGGTCCCGCCGCAACCTCGGGCTCGACACCCTGCCGCTCGTGCAGCTCCACTGCCCGCCCACGTCCGTCTACGCGGACGACGAGGTGTTCGACGCCCTCGGCACCCTCGTCGACGAGGGCGCGATCGCGTCGTGGGGCGTGAGCGTCGAGAAGCGTGCCGAGGCCATGCGGGCGCTCGAGCGCCCCGGGCTCGCGAGCGTCCAGATCATCCTCAACGCGTTCCGGCTCGCGCCGTTCGACGACGTCGTGCCGACCGCGACCGAGCGTGGCGTCGCGATCATCGCGCGCGTCCCACCCGCGTCGGGCCTGCTCGCGAACCGGTACACGCCGACGACGACGTTCGCCGCCGACGACCACCGCACGTTCAACCGGAACGGCGAGGCCTTCGACGTCGGCGAGACCTTCGCGGGCGTCGACTTCGCGACGGGCGTCGCCGCCGCAGCCGAGCTCGCGTCGTTCGCCCCCGAGGGCCTCACGGCCGCCCAGGCGGCCCTCGCATGGCTCGCGCAGCACGACGGCGTGACGACCGTCATCCCGGGCGCGCGCTCCCCCGAGCAGGCACGCGCGAACGCCGCGGCGGGCGCAGCAGCGCCTCTCCCCGCGGCGTACGACGACGCGGTGCACCGCCTCTACGAGCGGGACATCCGCGCCGCGGTGCACGAGCGCTGGTAGCCGCCTCGCGGCGTGTCACGGCCACGGCGCCGCACGCCACGGGTGACGATGGGACGAACCTGCGAGGAGGCCCCCACGTGACCAGGAAGCTGCGCATCGTCGTCGTCGGCGACGAGCTCGCCGCCGGTGTCGGCGACCCCCGAGCCCTCGGCTGGGTCGGACGCGTCGTCGCCCGCACGACGGAGGTCGACGTCGAGCACTACGTCCTCGCCGTCCCCGGCGAGACGTCGACCACCCTGTCCGCACGCTGGGAGGCCGAGACCGAGCCCCGGCTCACGACCGATCCCGACGTCGACCAGCGGCTCGTCGTCGCCCTCGGACGGCACGACCTCACCGCCGGGCTCTCCGTCGCCCGCTCACGGCTCAACCTCGCGAACATCCTCGACGTCGCCGAGGCGCGGCACCTGCGCACGCTCGTCGTCGGGCCCCCGCCCGGGACGCACGACGACGGCGAGCGCCTCGCCGACCTCTCACGCGCCTACGGCGACGTCGCGCAGCGCCGACGCGTCCCGTACGTCGAGACGTTCACGCCCCTCGTCAACCACGACCAGTGGCATGCCGACCTCGCCGGCCGCGGCGACGACCTCCCCCAGCAGGCCGGCTACGGCCTCATGGCGTGGCTCGTCCTCCACTCGGGCTGGCACCACTGGCTCGGCCTCGCCGACCCCGACGCGTAAGCTCCGCGAACCCCCGGTTTTGCTGCGAGGCCCCGTCCGTCCGGACGGGGCCTCGCTGCACGACGGTGACGGACGATCAGACCTCGACGCCCAGACCACGCAGCGACAGGGTGAGGTCCTGCGGGTTCGACGACGAGCCGATCGCCTCGTCGTATGTGATGCGACCCGAGACCACGAGCTCGCACAGGTGCTGGTCGAACGTCTGCATCTTGTAATAGCCGCCTTCCGCGATGAGGTCCGCGAGCGGCGGGTTGTCGAGCGGGTTGACGATCGCGTCGGCCGTGCGCCCCGTGTTGACCATGACCTCGACCGACGGGCAGCGGCTGTCGTCGACCGTCCGCACGAGGCGCTGCGAGACGATGCCACGCAGCATCTGCGAGAGCGCCGTACGGATCTGCAGCTGCTCGTACGGCGGGAAGAAGTCGACGATGCGGTTGACCGTCTCCTGCGCGTCGAGCGTGTGGAGGGTCGAGAGCACGAGGTGACCCGTCTCCGCCGCCTGGAGAGCCGCACGCACGGTCTCGATGTCACGCATCTCACCGACGAGGATGACGTCCGGGTCCTGGCGCATCGCGGCACGCAGCGCCGTCGAGAAGTCCTTCGTGTCCTGACGCACCTCGCGCTGCGAGATGATCGCCTTCTTGTCCTCGTGGAGAACCTCAATCGGGTCCTCGATCGTGATGATGTTCACCTCACGGTGAGAGTTGATGAGGTCGACCATCGCTGCGAGCGTCGTCGTCTTGCCCGCACCCGTCGGGCCGGTGACGAGCACGAGGCCGCGCGGCTCGAGCGCAAGGTCCCCGACGATCCCCGGGACGCCGAGCTCGGCGAGGCTTGACGTGCCCATGCCGACGAGACGGAACACCATTGCCGTCGTCCCGCGCGCCTGGTAGGCGTTGACGCGGAATCGGCCGACGCCCGCGACCGAGTACGCGAAGTCCGCCTCGTGCGTCCGCTCGAACTGGTCGACGAGGTCCGACGGCAGGACCTGCGAGAGCATGTGGTCCGTGTCCATCGGCGTGAGCACGGGCACCTGGAGGCGCCGGAGGCGACCGTCGACACGCACGCGCGGCGCGGAGCCGACCTTGACGTGGAGGTCCGACGCCTCGGCCTTCACGACGGCGTGGAGCAACGGGATGACGGACTGCGGCGTGGCGTTCACGCTAGACAGTATCGGCCTCAGGAGCGTCCGACTTGAGCCTCCGTGCCCCGGGGTGGCGGACAGGTTCGCACGCACCGCCGCCGGTGTGGGACGATGGACGACGGCCAGCACGACACGAGGACTTGGAGTCACCATGAGCAAGCGCGGACGCAAGCGTCGCAGCCGCAAGGGCAGCGCCGCCAACCACGGCAAGCGCCCCAACGCCTGAGCATCCGCTCGGAGCGGCCGGAGAACGGCACACGCAAGGCCCCGGAGCATCGCTCCGGGGCCTTCGTCGTCCCGGGCGCTTCGACCCGGGAGCGTGGGCCCTGGGAGGGCACAACACGACAACGGGCGCGGGACTGCCGTGGCAGTCCCGCGCCCGTGCGTCGGACGTGAGTGTCAGCGGTTCCCGACCGGCACATACGCGCGCTCGGTGGCGCCCGTGTAGACCTGGCGCGGACGGCCGATCTTCGTCGACGGGTCCTTCATCATCTCGCGCCACTGCGCAATCCAGCCGGGCATCCGGCCGAGCGCGAACAGCGGCGTGAACATCGCCGGGCTGAAACCCATGGCCTTGTAGATGAGGCCCGTGTAGAAGTCGACGTTCGGGTAGAGCTTGCGCTCGATGAAGTACTCGTCGCTGAGCGCGATCTCCTCGAGCCGCAGCGCGATGTCGAGGAGCTCGTCGCGCGCACCGAGGGCGTCGAGCACCGCGTACGCCTTCTTCTTAACGATCGCCGCGCGCGGGTCGTAGTTCTTGTAGACGCGGTGGCCGAAGCCCATGAGGCGGACGCCCGCCTCCTTGTTCTTGACGCGCGTCATGTACGTGTCGACGTCGTCGCCGGACTTCTTGAGCTCCGTGAGCATCGACAGCACCGCCTCGTTCGCGCCGCCGTGGAGCGGGCCCGAGAGCGCGTTGATGCCGGCCGCGACCGACGCGTAGAGGTTCGCGTGCGCCGAGCCGACCATGCGGACCGTCGACGTCGAGCAGTTCTGCTCGTGGTCGGCGTGGAGGATGAGAAGCGTGTCGAGCGCGTCGACGACGATCGGGTCGGCCTCGTACGGCATGTACGGCTGCGCGAAGCTCATGCGGAGGAAGTCGTCAACGTACCCGCGCGAGTAGTCCGGGTAGAGCAGCGGCTCACCGATCGAGCGGCGGTGCACGTACGACGTGATCGTGCGGGTCTTCGCGAGGAGGAGGACGCTCGCGAGCTCGACCGTCTCGTCGTCGAACGGGTCGAGGGACTCCGGGTAGAACGTCGAGAGCGCGTTGATCGCGGACGCCATGACGGCCATGGGGTGCGCGTTGCGCGGGAAGGTCCCCATAAACGTGCGGAAGTCCTCGTGGACGAGCGTGTGCCGGTTGACGCGCGTGACGAACGCCTCGAGCTCGGCCACCGACGGCAGCTCGCCGTGGATGAGGAGGTACGCGACCTCGAGGAACGTCGAGTTCTCCGCGAGCTGGTCGATCGGGTAGCCCCGGTAGCGGAGGATGCCCTCGCCGCCGTCGATGTACGTGATCCCGGATTCGCACGACGCCGTGTTCGTGAAGCCCGGGTCGAGTGTCACCTTGCCGGTCGTGCCGAGGAGCGAGGAGACGACGATGCCGTCGTTGCCCTCGGTCGCGGGGACGACGGGGAGGTCCTGGGTGACCTGACCGACGGTGAGCGTCACACCGGTCTGCGCGTTCTGGGTCATGGTGTCCTTCCTTGGGGCCGTGGCCCGGGGGCTGCGGCCGCTTTCGTCCGTGAGCGTCGACGACCTCCCGGAAGCGTCCGCGGGTGCGGAGGTCCGCGCTGCGGACCTGGGAACCCCATCTTCGGCGGGCTGCGTCGACCGTCTGGGTCGACGGTACCCGCGGGGAGCGGCCGCGGACCAATCCTCACGGGTCATCTGCGGGTCAGAATCAGGTGATGAGCGTCACAAAACCTGGGACGAACGTCCCAACCTGCGGGGTCATGCTCCGGCGAGCGCCCGGAGACGGGTCGCAGCAGCGGCCGCGCGCTCGTCGCTCACCGTGAGCGCGACCCGCACGTGACCCGCTCCCGCGGGCCCGTAGAACGCCCCCGGGGCGACGAGCAGCCCGAGCCCCGCGAGGCGCTCGACCGTGACCCAGCAGTCGACGGGCTCACCGACCGGGCGCGCCCAGAGGTAAAGCCCCGCCTCGGAGTGGTCGACGACGAACCCGGCCGTCGCCAAGGCTCCGCCAAGAAGGTCACGCCGCGCCCGGTACCGCTCGCGCTGCGCCGCGACGTGCCCGTCGTCATCGAGCGCCGCGACCATCGCCGCCTGGACCGGAGCCGGGACGATGAGCCCGAGCTGCTTGCGCAGCGCGAGCAGCTCCCCGACGAGCGCCGGATCTCCCGCGACGAACGCCGCACGGTAGCCCGCCATGCTCGACTGCTTCGACAACGAGTACGTGACGAGCAGGCCCGTGTGGTCGCCCCCGCACACGCGCGGGTCGAGCAGGCTCGGCACCGACCGCGGGTCGTGGGCGCCGGGTCCCCAACCGAGCTCGGCGTAGCACTCGTCCGAGACGACGACCGCGCCCGTGCGTCGGGCAGCCTCGACGACCGCGCGCAGCTCGGCGACGTCAGCGACGCGGCCGTGCGGGTTGCCCGGCGAGTTCACCCAGACGAGCCGCATGCCCTCGCGTCCGTCCCATTCGCGCACGTCGTCCGTCGCGAGGGCGGACGCGCCCGCGAGCCGCGCTCCGACCTCGTACGTCGGGTAGGCGACGGCCGGATGGACGACGGTGTCGCCCGCTCCGAGGCCGAGCATCGACGGCAGGAGGCCGACGAGCTCCTTGGAGCCGACGGTCGGCAGGGTCGCGTCGGGCGTGATCTCGACGCCTCGACGGCGCGCGAACCAGCCCGCGATCGCGGCACGCAGCGCCGGGGTGCCCGCCGTGAGCGGGTAGCCGTGTGCGTCCGACGCGGACTCGAGCGCGCGGCGCACGACGTCCGGGGTCGCGTCGACCGGCGTGCCGACCGAGAGGTCGACAATCCCGTCCGGGTGCGCTGCCGCACGAGCCTTCGCGGGCTCGAGGAGGTCCCACGGGAAGTCGATGCCGGTGAGCGGGCTCAGGCCCATACGTCCTCCTCATGGGCGTGCGCAGGCGCGCACCCGATGTCTGCCGTCACCCTGCCGTCCGTCACCCGGCAACCCTACGACCCCACTACCTCCGGAACCCCCGCCGTACCTGATCGCGAGACAGGGCCGGGACTGCCCGGGGTGACGGGGCGCCAGATCAAGTCGTCCCGGATGGCGGGACGGGTTGTTCCGGGGGTCCTCACTTCCTAGGTTCTGGATCACGCACCACGCACCGACCGAGGGGACACCATGACCACGACCGCACCCGGCAACGCCGAGGCGACGCCTCGCGCCTCGCGCGGCGTCGCCAAGCCCTCCCGCTCCACCCGGCCCCAGGGCCAGTGGAAGATCGACGGCACCGAGCCCCTCAACGCCAACGAGGTCCTCAAGCAGGCCGACGACGGCCTCAACGTCCGCGAGCGCATCGAGACGATCTACGCCGCCGGCGGCTTCGAGTCGATCCCCAAGGAGGACCTCCACGGACGCTTCCGCTGGTGGGGCCTCTACACCCAGCGCCGTCCCGGCATCGACGGCGGCCGCACCGCCCAGCTCGAGCCGCACGAGCTCGAGGACGAGTTCTTCATGATGCGCGTGCGCGTCGACGGCGGCGCCCTCACGACCGAGCAGCTGCGCGTCATCGGCCAGATCTCCGTCGACTTCGCGCGCGACACCGCCGACATCACCGACCGCCACAACATCCAGCTCCACTGGGTCGACGTCCGCGACGTCCCCGAGATCTGGCGACGCCTCGAAGCCGTCGGGCTCCACACGACCGAGGCGTGCGGCGACGTCCCCCGCGTCATCCTCGGCAGCCCCGTCGCCGGCGTCGCCAAGGACGAGATCCTCGACCCGACCCCCGCGATCCGAGCGATCGCCGAGCGCTACATCGGCGACCCCGCCTTCTCGAACCTCCCGCGCAAGTACAAGACCGCCCTCACCGGGCACCCCAGCCTCGACGTCCTCCACGAGATCAACGACGTCGCGTTCGTCGGCGTCGTCCACCCCGAGCTCGGCCCCGGCTACGACCTCTGGGTCGGAGGAGGTCTCTCCGCCCAGCCCCGCCTCGCCGAACGCCTCGGAGCGTTCGTCACCGAGGAGCAGGTGCTCGACGTCTGGGTCGGCGTCACCTCGATCTTCCGCGACTACGGCTTCCGCCGCCTGCGCAACAAGGCACGCCTGAAGTTCCTCATGGCCGACTGGGGGCCCGCCAAGTTCCGGGACATCCTCGAGACCGAGTACCTCGGCCACGCGCTCGCCGACGGCCCCGCCCCCGCCCCGGCCCCGCGCCCCGGCGACCACATCGGTGTCCACGAGCAGAAGGACGGACGCTTCTACGTCGGCGCAGCTCCCTATGCGGGACGCGTCTCGGGCGAGACCCTCCTCGAGGTCGCCCGGCTCGCCGAGGCCGCAGGCTCCGCACGCGTCCGGCTCACGCCCCACCAGAAGCTCCTCGTGCTCGACGTCCCCCGCGGGCAGGTCGACGCGCTGGTCGACGGGCTACGCGCGACCGGGCTCGAGACGCACGCGAGCCCGTGGCGCCGCGACACGATCGCGTGCACCGGCATCGAGTACTGCAAGCTCGCGATCGTCGAGACCAAGGCGACGGCCCGCGCGACCGTCGACGCGCTCGAGGCACGGCTCGACCGCGGCGACCGCGCCCCGATCCTCCTCAACATCAACGGCTGCCCCAACGCGTGCGCCCGCACGCAGGTCGGCGACATCGGCCTCAAGGGCCAGCTCGTCACGAACGACGACGGCGAGCAGGTCCCCGGGTTCCAGGTGCACCTCGGCGGCGGGCTCCAGGGGCACGAACGCGACGAGGGCGGCCTCGGGCGCACCGTCCGCGGGCTCAAGATCACGGCCGACGGCGTCGCTGACTACGTCGAGCGCGTCGTGCGCCGCTACGACGACGAGCACGTGGGCGACGAGACGTTCGCCGACTGGGCGCTGCGCGTCGACGACGAGGTGCTCCAGTGAGCACCGTCGACCTCCCCGGGCCCTTCGGCCGCGCCCCGCGCGGCGTCGCCGTCACGGGCACGGGACCTGGCGTCGTCGCGCAGGGACGTACCGGTGACCTCGCAGCGTTGGGTGCCGCAGGCCGAGCCCGCGCGGCCGAGCACGAGCAGGCGCGCGCCGCGCACGCAGCCGCCCGCGCCCTCCGCGGCACCCGACGACGCAGCGACGACGAGCTCAGGCGGCTCGCCGCCGAGGGCGCCGCCCTGCTCTCCCCCGCCGACGGCCCCGAGGCGACCGCCGACGAGGTCGCCGCCTGGGCATCCGAGACGTTCGGCGACCTCCTCGCCGTCGCATGCTCGATGGCAGACCTCGTCCTGCCCCACGTCGTCGCGCAGCATGCCCCGTGGGTCGACGTCCTCTTCCTCGAGACCGGCTACCACTTCCCCGAGACCCTCGGCACGCGCGACGCCGCCGCGGGCAGCATGCCCATCACGGTCGTCGACGTCGCCGCGGCGCAGTCCGTCGCCGAGCAGGACGCCCAGTACGGACCGCGCCTCCACGAGCGGGACCCCGGACTGTGCTGCGCGCTCCGCAAGGTCGCCCCACTCCACGCCGCCCTCGGCGGCTACGAGGCCTGGGTGACGGGCGTCCGCCGCGACGAGGCCCCCACCCGGACGGGCACACCGCTCGTCACGTGGGACGAGAAGAACCGCCTCGTGAAGATCAACCCTCTCGCCGCCTGGTCGTTCGACGACCTCCTCGCCTACGCGGCGAAGCACGCGGTGCTCATCAACCCGCTGCTCGACGACGGTTACCCGTCGATCGGCTGCGCACCGTGCACCCGCCGGGTCGCCCCCGGCGAGGACCCGCGCTCCGGCCGCTGGGCCGGGCTCGACAAGACAGAATGTGGGCTCCACGCATGACGACGACGACCGACGCCCCTGCTGTGCAGGCCGCGCCGTACACCCTCAGCCACCTCGACCTCCTCGAGTCCGAGGCGATCCACATCATCCGTGAGGTCGTCGCCGAGTTCGAGCGGCCCGCGCTGCTCTTCTCGGGCGGCAAGGACTCCGTCGTCATGCTCCACCTCGCGGCCAAGGCCTTCTGGCCCGCGCCCGTGCCCTTCCCCGTCGTCCACGTCGACACCGGGCACAACTTCCCCGAGGTCCTCGCGTACCGCGACGCCGAGGTCGAGCGGCTCGGTCTGCGCCTCGTCGTCGCCTCCGTCCAGGACTACCTCGACGACGGGCGCCTCCAGGAGCGTGCCGACGGCACCCGCAACCCCCTGCAGACCCAGCCGCTGCTCGACGCGATCTCCGGCGGACGCTTCGACGCCGTCTTCGGCGGCGGACGACGCGACGAGGAGAAGGCGCGCGCCAAGGAGCGCGTCCTGTCCCTACGCGACGAGTTCGGACAGTGGGACCCGCGCAACCAGCGACCCGAGCTGTGGAACCTCTACAACGGGCGACACCGTCCGGGCGAGCACGTCCGCGCGTTCCCCCTGTCGAACTGGACCGAGCTCGACGTGTGGCGCTACATCGAGCGCGAGAACATCGCGCTGCCCGGGCTCTACTACGCGCACGAGCGCGAAGTCTTCGACCGCGACGGCATGCTCCTCGCCGTCGGCCCGTACTCCGCACCGCGCACCGACGCCGAGGCCGCGTCCGTCCGCACCGAGGTCGTGCGCTACCGCACCGTCGGCGACATGTCGTGCACGGGCGCCGTCTCGTCGGACGCGACGACCGTCGCCGACGTCATCGCCGAGGTCGCGACGACCCGCATCACCGAGCGCGGCGCGACCCGCGCCGACGACCGCATCTCCGAGGCCGCCATGGAGGACCGCAAGAAGGAGGGGTACTTCTGATGCCGCACCCCCGCCCCGCCGTCCCCGCCNATCTACACGTAAGGAGTCGTCGGCAGCGTCAGAGGTGTATAAGGGCCAGGTCCCGGAGATGCCGGGCTGCTCACGCTCCGCGCCGCGGAGCTCCTCGCGCGCGCCGACGTCGTCGTGCTCGACCGGCTCGCGCCGCGCGCCGCGCTCGAGCACGCGCGCGACGACGTCGAGGTCATCGACGTCGGCAAGACCGCCGGCACGCACCCGGTCCCGCAGGAGGACATCAACGCGCTGCTCGTCGCGCGTGCCCTCGACGGCGCGCGCGTCGTGCGCCTTAAGGGCGGCGACCCCTACGTCTTCGGGCGCGGCGGCGAGGAGCTCGACGCGTGCGCGGCCGCAGGGGTGCCCGTCGAGGTCGTCCCCGGGGTGACGAGCGCGATCGCCGTCCTCGCCGCCGCTGGCATCCCCGTGACGCACCGCGGCCTCTCCCGCGGATTCACGGTGCTCACCGGCCACGACGACCTCGGCGCCGTGCCCGACGCCCCCGACCACACGCTCGTCCTCCTCATGGGGCTCGGCCGGCTCACGACGACCGCGACCGAGCTCGTCGCACGCGGCCGCGACCCGCGCACGCCCGCCGCCGTCCTCGAGGATGGCTTCGGCCCACGCGCCCGCACGACGCTCGGCACGCTCGAAACCATCGGGGAGATCGCCATCGCGGCAGGCGTCCGGGCACCCGCGATCACCGTCGTCGGAGACGTCGTCACGCGCGCGCCCGGGTGGGCCGGGACGGCCTGACCCGACGTCAGACGGCCACAGCGCGCCTCTCGTCGGCGACGCGCAGCTCGGCGAGCAGCGCGGCCGTCGTCCGTGCCGGCCGGTCGAAGCACTCGCCCAGGCGCACCCAGTCGCCGAGCAGCGTGCGCGTCTGCGCGCCGTGCCGCCCGAAGTGGTCGCGCACGTACGCGTCGACGTCGAACGGCGTGACTCGGTGCAGGAGCCGCAGGACCGATGAGACGACGGGCGCAGCCGCCCACGCTGGCCGCCCGCCGTACGCGACCGCGAGCGCCTGCCCCGCCTCCTGCACGACCGCGACGACGCGCCGTGCGTCCGCCGCAGCCCGACGCCGGTCCCAGCCATGGGCCTCGAGGACCGCGACCGCCGCCATGGGGACGACGGCTGCGTGCAGCGGCGCGAAGGGTGGGACGTCCCTGAGGCGCAGCCGGTGCGGGTCGAGGGCTAGCCGGAGCGTGTCGGCCGCCTCACCCGCGAGCCCGACGCCCAGCCCGCCCGGCTGCCACCATCGCACAGCGTCCCTCCCCTGCGCGAGGAAGCCCGGTGCCACGAGGCCCCACGGCCGGCCGGCGGCCGCCCGTGCGACGGCGTCGGCCTCGGACGGGACCTGCGTGACCGACGCGAGCGCAGCCCCGGGCGACGCCGCGAGCAGGGACGCGAGGGCGGCTGCGTCGACCGGTGCCGTCGTGAGCACGACGTCCCACGAGCGCGCGGACGCCTCAGCGAGCGGAAGCGTCGGCAGCAGGGTCCGCCGGGACGGCCGGGGCTCGCGGCCGTGGCGCGCGACGTCGAGGTCGATCGCGCCCGGGACATCGTCCCGCGTCGCGAGGACAACCTCGGTCGAGCGGCGGGCGGAGGCTGCGAGGACCTGGGCCACAGGGCCCCGTCCCACGACGAGGAGATTCACGTCCCGATCGTCTGCCTCGCCCGGCATGCCGTGCACACCGTTCCGCGATGCGGGACCGTCACGCCGCACGCGCAGACAGCAGGAGCCAGACCGTCGGTCGACGGTCCGGCTCCTGCTGCCAGTCTCAGCGCCTCCACGGGGCGCGACGTCACTCCGCCTGGGGCGGGAGCGCGGCGATGAGCGGGTGGTCCATGTCGATGAGACCCATCTTCGCGGCACCGCCCGGCGAGCCGAGCGTGTCGAAGAAGTGGACGTTCGCGCCGTAGTAGTCGCTCCACTCCTCCGGGACGTCGTCCTCGTAGTAGATGGCCTCGACGGGGCACACCGGCTCGCAGGCACCACAGTCGACGCACTCGTCGGGGTGGATGTACAGCGAGCGGTTGCCCTCGTAGATGCAGTCGACAGGGCACTCCTCGACGCACGCCTTGTCCTTGACGTCGACGCAGGGCTGCGCGATCACATACGTCACGGTCCGACCTCCTTGAAAGTTCAGGCTCCAGTATCCCCCGCCGAGGCCCTCCTGCGGACATCAGGCCCCAGGTGTCCGCAGGGTGGTCGTCCTAGAATCGGTCCGTGACCTCCCCCGACCTTCCCCCGTGGCGCTCCTGGACCGTCGGGACGCGCGTCATGGTGCGCCGCACGATCTCGGGCGACACCCACCGCTACACCGACGTCCTCGGCGAGATCGTCCGCACGGACGCGTCGGGTCTCGTCCTGCGGACCCGATCGGGCGAGGAGGTCGAGGTGCCGGGCGCGGAGATCGCGATCGGCAAGCCGGTTCCGCCGCCGCCCGCGCGGCGCCGCCCGCGCCACGCCCCCGACGAGGCATCCCCGACCGATTCGTAGGGCTCCAGCACCGTCGAACGGTGCTCCGGGCCGACGAGTCGGAAGGGGTGGTGTCGGGCGGGGCGTCAGGGGGTCGTGAGCGTGAGGGTGCGCGTACGCTCGTCCGCGCCGACGACGAGCGACGTCGGACGCGCGAGGAGCTCCGCCTGCCACGTCGCCGGGTCGAGCGCCAGCGTCGTCCGTGCGTCGTCCGGACCCGCGACGCGGGCCCCCGCGCGCACCGCCGCCGCGTCGTCGAAGAACGAACCGACCGGCGCCCCCGCCTCGAGCCGCTCCGCGAGCGCGACGAGGTCCGCAGCCGCTCGCCGCAGGACGGGCGCGACCGCGGCCGCGTTGTCCGTCACCATCGCCTCGGTGCGGCGCGGGTGCGTGCCCGCGACGCGCGTCCCGTCGCGGAAGGACCCCGCCGCGAGCGCAAGCGCGAGGTCCGCGTGGTCCGAGCCGCCGACGAGCCGCAGCAGCTCGCTCGCGACGACGTGCGGGACATGGCTGACGAGCGCAACGGCCTCGTCGTGCACCGCGGGCGTCGTCACCCTCACGACCCCGCCGAGCGGTCCCGTGACGAGCTGCGCGACACGGCAGAACGCGTCAAGCCTCGTGTCGTCCTCGAGCGTGAGCGCCCACCGGGCGCCGTCGAGCAGCGTCGCGTCCGAGGCCGCGTAACCCGCCTGCTCCGTGCCCGCCATGGGGTGCGCGCCCACGAACCGCGCGGCGAGACCGGCCTCGCGCACGACGCGCGCGACCGCCCCCTTGACCGATCCGGCGTCCGTGACGACCGTCCCGCCGCGCACGTGCGCGGCGACCTCGTGCGCGATGTCCGCCATCGCGCGCAGCGGCGGCGCGAGCAGCAGCACGTCGGGCTCCGCCGCGCAGAGCTCGGCGATCGTGCGCGCGGGCACGACGCCGTCGGCGGCCGCGGCCTCGAGCGCCGGCAGCGACGGGTTCCACGCGTGCACCTCGACGCCGGCCGCGACGAGACGTCGCGCGACCGAGCCGCCGATGAGCCCGAGGGAGACGACGCCGACGCGACGCATCGGCCCTCCCTCCCAAGGAGCCGCCGCGTCGGAGGACACGTCAGACGAAGCGGAGGTCGCACCGGTGGCGCGCCCGCTCACCACAGGAGCTCCCGCGCGAGCGTCACGTCATCGTCCCCGGCACGCACCGAACCGGCGGGGACGCGCGACGTGTCGAAGCCCGCGTCCGTCCCGGGCCGCGCCGGGAACACCCCGAGCGTCTTGAGCGAGTCCCCCGCACCGAGCAGCTGCGCGAGGAGCGCGCGCACGCCCTCCTCCCACGGCGCGCCGTCGAGCGTCACGACGAAGACGTACGTGCCCTCCTGCGCCTTGAGCGGCCGCGTGATGAGCGAGGACATGTTGACGCCCCGCTCCCCGAACGCCGCCGTGATGCGCGCGAGAACACCCGGACCGATCTCGTGCGGCGTGATCGCGAGCATGGTCCGCCACGCGCCGCCGTCGTCATGACGGGCGGCAAGCTCGGCGCGCGCCGCCCCACGGTCCGTGACGACGAGGAACCGCGTCCGGGCGCCCGCGAAGTCCTGCACGCCGCGCGCGAGGGTCGTGAGCCCGTAGAGCTCCCCGCACAGCGCCGGCCCGAGCGCGACCTGGTGTGGCTGCACGTCCCGGCACGCGGCCGCGTTCGACGACGCCGGCACGGCGGTAAGCCCCCGCGCGGCGATCCACGAGGCGCACTGTGCAAGGCCGTGGGGGTGCGCCGTCACCTCAGTCGGCGTCACCGCGTCGGGGTGCGTGAACGCGTCGAACGCGACGTCGACCGTCACCTCGTCGATCGCGACGACGTCGCGCGCCGCGACGATCGCGTCGAGCGACGGCACGACGTACCCCTCGACTGAACTCTCGATCGCGACGACGCCCGCGTCCGCGCGGCCTGCCGCGACGTCGTCGTAGACGTCCGTGACGAGCGGCCGCGGGACGGGCGTGCCGCGGCCGGGCAGCGCGAGCGCCGCCGCATGCGTGAAGGTGCCCTCAGGGCCGAGGTACGCGAGCGAGGCCACGGCTCTGCTCAGTCCCTCGACGTCCACACGGGCTCGACCGCGGCCGGCCCGGGCTCGAAGACCTCACCAGCCATGACGCCGAGCACGCGGTGCGCGACACCCCGCTCCGACAGCTCGGCCTTGAGCGCGCGCAGCGGCGCCGACGTCGGCACCGAGAACGACGCGAAGAAGACGTGCGGGCCGTCAGCCGACGGCTGCGACCGCAGGTGCTGGAGGTCGATGCCGGCCTCCGAGACGAGCGACAGCGTGAGCTTGAGCGACCCCTTGTGGTCGTCGCGCGGCCCGAACGCGAGCCACACCTGCGCGGGCGCGTCGAAGTCCGCGGGATCGGGGACCGGCTCGACGAGGCCGTACCAGAGCGGGGCACGCTCGCTCAGTGCGGACGACCCGGCAACCTCGGTGAAACCGTCGGGCACGTGGTCACGCTCGACGACGAGCGACCCGTGCTCCCCCGCGAGCGCGACGCGCTCCGCGAGCGGCGTGCGGGCCGGCACGAGGTGGGGGCTCGCGCCCAGGGTCCGCAGCTGGTGGCGGCAGTCCCGCATGCCCGCCTCGTCGACGACAACGTGCCCGTCGAGCTCCGTGCCGCGCGCGACCCACACCCAGCGGGACGCGACGGCCTCGACGGCCGTGACCCGCAGCGACGCCGAGCTCGCGAGGAGCGCACGCTCGAGGTCGTGGTCGGGCGCGGCCGGGTGGCCGACGTGCATGACGCCGCGCAGCCCCTCAATGCGGGAGACCGTCGCGAGCGCGGCCGTCATCGCGCCGAGGTCGAGCAGGTCGCTCGGCTCGTCGAGGTTCTCGTGCGTGTCCCACGCGCCCTGGCGCGCCGCCGCGAGGGCGTGTGCGCCCGACTCCCGTTCGCTCCTGCCGAGCATCGCTGCCGTCCCTCCCGCTGCTGGTGGCCCAGGACGGGCCGCGCAGCGATCCTACCGAGCGGACGCCGCAGGCAGGGCGGCGTCTCAGTCGTCGTCGGACTTCTTGGGCTTCTGCGTCGCCGGGTCAGGGCCGCACACGTAACGGTTCTGCGGCGTGTAACGCCATGCGTTCGACTCGTCCTTGACGACCGTGCCGTCGAGCGACACCTTGCGCGTCACCGTCACGGCGAAGCCCGGCTGGCCTGCGCCCTGCGCGATGCAGCCCTTCTCGGTCGAGTAGACCGTCCGGGGCTGGACGACCTCACGACGCGGCGACGTCGCCGAGTCCACCGTGTAATGGGGCGTCGACCACAGCTTGACGGTGACCTTGCCGTCCTTCACCCACGACTGCATGAGGATGCCGTACGGGGTGTCATTCTTGATGCGCATGTCGATCGACCCGACATACATCGTCGACTCGCGCCCCTCGGGGTAGCGCGAGAAGTAGAAGCTGTGCGGGCGGTGCTCGAGGATGTCGACGCCCGCGAAAAAGAACGCGTTGTACGTCGTCGTCGCCATCTGCGAGAGGCCGCCGCCCACGCCGTCCTGGAGGCGCCCCCGGTCGATGACACCCGCGTTGACGTAGCCCGCCTCGAGCGTGATGGGGCTGAGCGTCTCGGTGAGCGACCACTCGTCGCCCGGCTTGATGAGCTGGCCCGTGATCTTCTTCGCGGCGAGCGTGAGGTTCGCGTTGCGTGCCGCGTACGAGTCGGTGAGCGGCGTCGAGAACTCCGCGACGACCTTCTTCACCCCGAGCTCCTCGAGCGCCTTGCGGGAACTCTCGGACTCGGTCTCGACGAGCGCGGCCGTCGCGGTCCGCGTCCCGGGGGCCGTCCCGGCTGCGAGGACGGACGCGGCGAGCGCGTCGCGGTCGAGCGCGAGACCCGACTTCCCGCCCGAGATCGTGGGCTTGCCGTCCTTGAAGACGAACTTCGCGGCCGTCGCCTTGGTCTCGAGGTCGCTCGTCCGGTCGAGGACGGCCTTCGCGAGCATGTCCTTGTCGAGGTCGAGCGCGAGGGTCCCGTCTTTCGCGACGAACGTCGCGGCCGCGCCGAGCACGGAGATGGGGAGCTCGGCCTTCTGGCCGTCGACCTCGACGCGGACGGGCGCGGAGACGAGCGCCGTGCCGGTCTTCTGCGCGGCGTCGGTCTCGGCCTGGGTGATCGCGGGCTCGACCTGGGCGGTCGGCAGGTCCACGGGGCCCGTCACCGTGAGGTAGGTGTCGAGGATCTTCGTCCGCGCACGCTCAAGGTCGACCTCGAGCCCGGGGACGGCGGGGACCGCCTCGACGCGGCCGTCGACGAACGCGACCTTGCCGTCGACGGGCTCGGTCCGCAGGCTCTCGGCGGTCTCGCCGATCTCCTTGCGGAGCAACTCGTCGTCGAGGGTGATCGACGGTGCGATCTCGTCGCCTCCGAAGAGGGAGCGGACGAGGTCGGCGGGAGCGAGCGAGAACCCGGTGAGTCCCGCGACCGTGCCGCGGGCGTCGAGGCCGAGCCCTGCCTCCACGGGGTCGAGCTCGGACGTGAGTTCGCCCGCGGTGACGGTGATCGGGGCGGTCGCGCGCTTCCCGAGCTGCGCGTCGAGCAGCGCGACGGCGTCGGCGCGGCTCCTGCCGCCGATGTCGACTCCCGCGACGGTCGTGCCGCGGGGGATCTTGTCGGCCGTGACGACCTGCGCGGTGACGTACCCTCCTGCGAGGACGACGGCGCCGAGCGCGCTCCACAGCGCGACCTTGAGGCCGCGGCCCGTGCGCTCCTTGGGTGCCTCCGCCTCGAACTTGTCGAGCGGAGAGCCCTTCTGTGCTCCGGTCCCGGTGCGGTCCTGCGTCATACGTTCATCCGTTCCTGCCGTCGTGGCACGTGGCCACGCCCCCCTTGGTGCGCTCCCTGATGCGCTGGATCATCCTACGTTCTGGTCGTCCGCGGCCGCTGGGACCTCTCGACGTGCTCTTGGCCATCTCGCCTCGACGTCCGCGAACCATGACCGCGGCAGCCACAGCGTCGCGATGACGAGCAGGACGGTCCCGTACACCCACACGTACCCGGTCGTGTCGGCGACGACCTGCGCGTCCCCGCCCGGGCCGCCCGCGGCGAGCACTTGGACGGCGACGACCCAGCCGACGACGTACGCCATGACGGGCACGGGGCCGAAGGTCGCGCGGAGCCAGACGGCCGCCGCGACGCTCGCGACGATCCCGAGGACGAGCCCCCACGGCACGAGCGAACGGTGCCCGAAGGTCCCGAGCGCGCCGACGGTCACCCCGACGGCGAGCGCGGCGAGCAGGTGGAGGATCCGGTGCGGCGTCATCCGTTCACGCTACCCGTCGGACGCCGGGAGGGAGGATCGTGCGCGCCCAGCGCGTTGTGCCGGGGGCGTCCGGACGATGGCCGTCCGCACCGAGCAGCGCGTAGGACACGGTGCGCGGCAGGCCCTGGACGACGAGGTTCGAGAGCGCGAGAACGGCCGCGAGCACCTCGTCCGAGGACGGGGCGGCGGTCACGGCCGTCACCTGGGTCGCATGCGCGCGGAGCGCGCCGAGCACCGCGTCAAGCACGGGCGCAAGGTCGACCTCGACGACGATCTCGCGGTCGGCGACGACGGCGGGCCGGCTGCCCGCGGCGGGCAGGCTGAGCCCGTGGGCCGCGCGCACGTCCGTGACCCAGGGCGCGGCGGCGAGGTGTGCGCGCACGGCGACGTCCGTCGCGGGCGGCGTCGACGGGCACAGGAGCGGCGGGACGTCGTCGCCCACCGCGGCGAGCAGCGCGAGCGCCCGCACCGTCACCTCGTGCGTGCGCACGTGGTCGGGGTGGCCGTAGCCGCCGCCGGCATCGTACGTAACGACGACGTCGGGCGCGAGCTCCCGCACGTGCGCGGCGAGCACGGTGGCCGCGTCGTCGAGCGGCACGCTCGTCAGGGCGTCCGTGCCCGCGTCGTCGGCGGGACCCGCGGTGCCGCCCGGGGCATCGACCCACCGCATCCCCGAGTCGACGACGGTCCCCGGAAGTGCCCGCGCCCCGGCGGGCACGGGCAGCGTGTCGAGGAACGCGTGGCCGCGGACGCCGAGCGCGGCCAGAGCCGCCGCGAGCTCGGTCTCGCGGTGCGCCGCGAGCGCGGGGCCGTCGCCCTCGAGAGCGTCGAGCGGCCCAAGGACCTCCCCGCGCTCGCCGCGCGTGCACGTGACGACGAACGCCTCCCCCGTCCGCGCCCACGCCGCGAGCAGAGGCCCTGTGGACAGGGTCTCGTCGTCGGGGTGGGCGTGGACCGCGAGGAGGCGCACGTCAGCCGCGTGTCAGGACTTCTTGGCGCGCGAGGCGGCGCGGCCCCGCTCGGTCTGGTCAAGGACAACCTTGCGGATACGGACGATCTCGGGCGTCACCTCGACGCACTCGTCCTCCTGCGTGAACTCGAGGGACTCCTCGAGCGTGAGCCGGCGCGGCGGCACGAGGTTCTCGAAGTTGTCGGAGGAGGCCGCACGCATGTTCGTGAGCTTCTTCTCCTTGGTGATGTTGACGTCCATGTCCTCGTTGCGGGAGTTCTCCCCGACGACCTGGCCCTCGTACACCTCGGCGGTCGGCTCGACGAAGAACGAGCCGCGCTCCTGGAGGTTGATCATCGCGTAGGGCGTGACCTTGCCCGCGCGGTCGGCGACGAGCGAGCCCGTCACGCGGGTCTCGATCTGGCCGGCCCACGGCTCGTAGCCCTCGGCGAGCGAGGAGGCGATGCCCGTGCCGCGCGTCTCCGTGAGGAAGCGCGTGCGGAAGCCGATGAGGCCGCGCGCGGGGACCATGAACTCCATGCGCACCCAGCCGGTGCCGTGATTCGTCATGCTCTCCATGCGGCCCTTGCGCTGCGCCATGAGCTGCGTGACGGCGCCGAGGAACTCCTCGGGGACGTCGATCGTCATGCGCTCGATCGGCTCGTGGACCTTGCCGTCGATCTTCTTCGTGACGACCTGGGGCTTGCCGACGGTGAGCTCGAAGCCCTCGCGGCGCATCTGCTCGACGAGGATCGCGAGCGCGAGCTCGCCACGGCCCTGGACCTCCCACGCGTCGGGACGCTCGGTCGGCAGGACGCGGAGCGAGACGTTACCGATGAGCTCGGCGTCGAGGCGGTCCTTGACCTGGCGGGCCGTGACCTTGTGGCCCTTGCCGCCCTTGCCGGCGAGCGGCGACGTGTTGATGCCGATCGTCATGGAGATGGCCGGGTCGTCGACCGTGATGAGCGGCAGCGGACGCGGGTCGTCCGGGTCCGTGAGCGTCTCGCCGATGGTGATGTCCTCGATGCCGGCGACGGCGACGATGTCGCCGGGGCCCGCCGACTCCGCGGGAACACGCGTGAGCGCCTTCGTCGCGAGGAGCTCGGTGATGCGGACGTTCTGGAGCGTGCCGTCGTGGCGTGCCCACGCGACCGTCTGGCCCTTGCGGATCGTGCCGTTGAAGACGCGCAGGAGCGCGAGGCGGCCGAGGAACGGGGACGCGTCGAGGTTCGTGACGTGGGCCTGGAGCGGCGCGTCGTCCTCGTACGTCGGCGCGGGGATCTTCTCGAGGATCGTGCGGAAGAGCGGCTCGAGGTCCTCGGCGTCAGGGAGCGAGCCGTCGGCCGGCTGGTTGAGAGAGGCGCGCTTGGCCTTCGCGGCGGCGAAGACGACGGGGACGTCGAGCACGGAGTCGAGGTCGAGGTCCGGGACCTCGTCCTGGAGGTCGGACGCGAGGCCGAGGAGGAGGTCGGTCGCCTCGGCGACGACGTGGTCGATGCGCGCGTCGGAACGGTCGACCTTGTTGACGACGAGGATGACCGGGAGCTTCGCGGCGAGCGCCTTGCGGAGCACGAAGCGGGTCTGCGGGAGGGGACCCTCGGAGGAGTCGACGAGGAGGACGACGCCGTCGACCATCGACAGGCCGCGCTCGACCTCGCCACCGAAGTCGGCGTGACCGGGGGTGTCGATGACGTTGATGGTGATGCCCTCGGGGTGCCCGAACTCCGCGGCCGACGGACCGGTGTACCGGACCGCCGTGTTCTTCGCGAGGATCGTGATGCCCTTCTCGCGCTCGAGGTCGCCCGAGTCCATCGCGCGCTCGTCGACGTGGTCGTGCGCACCGAAGGCTCCGGAGGTGTGCAGCATGGCGTCAACCATCGTCGTCTTGCCGTGGTCGACGTGGGCGACGATCGCCACGTTGCGCAGGTCGGAGCGCACAGACATAGGAGTAACCGTTCCGTCAGGGGGTGGGGGTGTCGCGCGCATCTCCGCTGCGCAACGGTCCATCCTAACGCCCGCGCAACCCGGCGCGCCGTGTGACGTCCACGACGTGACCCTCCTCGCGGCGGTCGCCGCCACTCAGACGCCCGCGAGGCGCCCGTCGTGGAGGTCGAGCACGCGGTCGGCGCGCTCGACGAGGATCGGGTCGTGCGTCGCAACGATCGCGGCGACGCCGCCCGAGCGTGTGAGCTCCCGCAGGACGTCCATGACGGCGCCCGCGGTTACCGAGTCGAGCTGGCCCGTCGGCTCGTCGGCGACGAGCAGCCGGGGCCGGGTGACGAGCGCACGGGCGATCGCGACACGCTGGCGCTGTCCTCCCGAGAGCTCGGCGGGACGCTGGTGCCCGTGGCGGGCGAGGCCGACGGTCGCGAGCGCGTCGCGCACGCGCTCGTCGCGCTCGGCCGACGGCGTGCGCGCGACGCGCAACGGCAGCTCGACGTTCTCGGCGGCGGAGAGCACGTCGACGAGCCCGAAGGTCTGCATGACGTAGCCCGTCTCCCCCGGCCCCGCGGGTCGCTCGACCGCTCCGGACGTGGGGACATCGGCCCCCGCAAGCATGCCGAGGAGCGTCGTCTTGCCCGCGCCCGAGCGTCCGCGGACGACGACGAGCTCGCCCGCGCGGACCTCGAGGCTCACCCCGACGACGGCGTGAACGACGCCCGCTGGCGTGCGGAACTCGCGCGAGACGTCGTGCGCGCGCAGCAGCACCTCGGTCATGACTGCTCCTCGGTCGCGGCGTGGCGGCCCGCGGGGCTGACACCGGCCGACGTCGACGGGGACATGGCGGTCGGGGACGTGGTGTTCGGGGGTGCGGCGGGCGACGGTCCCGTGCCGGGCCACACGCTCACGTGGTCGGGCTCGAGGTCGAGGCGCACGCGGTCGCGCAGGCCGAGCTGCGTGACGAACTCGGGCGGCAGCTGCATGCGTCCGACGGGGGCGAGCACGGCGAACTCCTCGACGAGGTCGCGAGCGACACCGTCGGCGCCGACCTCGCGCCGGCGCAGCACCTCGAGGGACGTGCGGCCGTCGCGGATGCGGACGGTGCGGGAGACGTGGTCGGCGACCGCGGGGTCGTGGGTGACGACGAGGACGGTCGTGCCAAGCTCGGCGTTCGCGTTGCGGAACGCCTCGAGGACCTCGGCGCTCGTCGCCTCGTCGAGCTCGCCGGTCGGCTCGTCGGCGAGGAGGACGCGGGGGTCGTTCGCGAGCGCGACCGCGATCGCGACGCGCTGCTGCTCGCCGCCGGACATGTGCGCGGGCAGCCGGTCGGCGACGTGCGTGACGCCAAGCAGCGCGAGGAGCTCCGCAGCCCGTGCGGCGCGGGCCGCGGTCCGCCGCGGCGTCCCCGCGAGGGCCATGGGGACGACGACGTTCTGCGTGGCCGTGAGGTACGGCAGGAGGTTGCGCGCGGTCTGCTGCCAGACGAACCCGACGCGGTGCCGCTGGAAGGCGACGCGCTCGGCGCGGGTCATCGCGACGAGGTCCTGGCCGGCGACGCGTGCCGCACCGCCCGTCGGGCGGTCGAGGCCCGAGAGGATCGACAGGAGCGTCGACTTGCCGGAGCCGGAGGCTCCGACGAGCGCGACGACCTCGCCGCGCTCGACGCGCAGCGTGAGGCCCTGGAGGGCCTGCACCTCGACGCCCTCGGTGACGAAGATGCGCACGAGGTCGCGGCAGAGGATGTCGGGCTCGGTCTCGTCGGTGCGGGCCTCGTCCCAGACGGCGGTCATGGTGCCTCCTCGGCGGTGCGGACGGTCATGGCGGTCATCCCTCTTCCTCGGCGAGCAGGGCGGCGTCGCGTGCGCGGTGGTCCCCGCCACGCACGGTGAGGAACGTCGCGGCCGCGACGGCGGCGGCGACCGCGCCGACGACGACGCCGAGCGCGAGGAGGTCGACGCGCGGCGGGACCTCGCGCGCCGCGAGGAACGTCGGCAGGTCGACGACGCCGACGGCGACGAGCGTGAGGCCGAGGCCGAGCGCGGCGCCGACGACGACGCCAAGGACGACCCAGCCGGTGAGCTCGGCCGCGACGGCGGCCCTCACGTCGCGTGTGCTCGCGCCGACGCTGCGGAGGGTCGCGAGCGTGCGTCGGCGCACCGGGGCGGCGGCGGCGAGCGCGGCGACGAGCGCCGCGAGGACCGCGAGCACCGCGACACCGGCGCCGACGAGGACGCCGCGGACGAGCCACGCGACGGTCGGGTCGGCGAGGCGGGCGTCGCGCACGGGGGCGAACGAGCGGACGTCGCCCGTCCCGACGATCTCCGCGAGGCGGTCGCCGAGGGCGGTGACGGCCGCGACGTCGAGCGAGTCCTCGACGTCGACGAGGAGGACGGCCGGGGCCGAGCGGGTGAGGCCGTGGGCGGCGAGCGCGCCCGTGTCGGCGAGGATCCACCGCGAGCCGCGTCCAAGACCTGCGACGACGTCGCGTGACGCGGCCTCGACGACGGGGAGCCGCAGGCCGTCGACCTGGAGCGTCGTGCCGTCGGGCAGCGCTCCGCCCGTGTCGGCCCGGACGGACGTCGAGACGACGACCGGCACGGGACCGTCCGCCGTCGTGAGGCCGTCGGGCAGCGCGTGACGGTAGCCCGCGGCGTCGCGGCGGGCGCGCCGGGCGGTGTCGACCGCGAGCAGCTCGACGTTCGCGCCCGACGCACCACGGCGCAGGTCGGCCGGGGTGACGACCTCGGCGGCGACCGCGAGCCGCACACCGTCGACGGCCTCGACCTGGGCGACGAGCTCGGGCGTCATGCGTGGCCCGGAGAGCCGGAGGTCTGCCCCGGTCGCCTGCCACGCGCCGTCGGCCGCGCCCGCGCGCACCGTCGTGAGGAGCGCGGTCGCCTGGACGACGACGCCCGTCCCGACGACGAGCGCGAGGATCCCCGCGACGACGCCCGGCCGGCCGCGCGCCGCGCGGGCGAGGCCGACGAGCGCTCCCGGCCCCGGACGCCGGCGGGCGGCCGCGACGAGCAGGCCGAGCAGCGGCCGGACGAGCGCGACGACGAGGACGGCGGTCGCGGCGGCAAGGAGCGCGGGCAGCGCGACGACGAGCGGATCGTCGGACGGGAGCCTCCCGACGAGGGCGAGCACGGTGACGACGGCGGCCGCGACGACGAGCACGACGGCTCCCGTGACCCGCAGCGCACGCACGATCCTCGTGCGTGCGACGGACGCCCGGGGCGGGGCGACGAGCGCGGCGGCGAGCAGGCCGGGGGCGGTCCCGACGAGCACCGCACCGAGCAGGTCGCCCGGCGCGCCCGGTCCGACACCGCTGCCGAGAGCCGCGGCAGCGGCCGCGCCGAGGGCGGCCGCGGGCAGCGCGACGCACCAGGTCTGCAGCGCTGCGAGGCCGCGCACCTGGAGCCCTGACGCACCGCGGGCCCGCGCGAGCGCAGCATCCTCGCGCCGCCGTGCGACGAGTCCCTGCGTGCCGACGCCGAGTGCGAGCGCGAGGGCCGCGAGCGGGCCGGCGAGCGCGAACGAGGCGAGCGTGCGCGACGTCGCGACGTCGGCGACCACGCCGTCGAGGAGGTCGGGCATGCCCGTCGAGAAGCGCACGCCCCCGAGGTCGGCGGACGCGGACGCCGCCGCCGCGCGCAGCTGCGCCGCGACCGTCGTCGGGTCGGCGACTCCCTCGCCGCTCACGGGGAACCATGCGTCGAGCACGGGTCGCGCCGCCGTCATCGCGAGGACCTCGGGGTCGACGATGCCGAGGACCCGGACCGTCACTCCCCTGTCGAGGTCCTCGAGGACCGCGGGCCCGGCGCCCGCGGGCGTGTGGAGCCAGTAGCCGTCGGACGGGTCGAGGACCTCGTACGTCCCGACGAGGGTGTACCCACCGTCGCTGAGGGTCGCACCGCGGACCTCGCCGACGTCCCACCCGAGCCGCGCCGCGCCGTCGGCCGAGACGAGCGTCTCGGTGGGCTCTCCCGGACGCGGCACGGCGTCGCTCGGGACGCGCCCCTCGACGAGCCGGACGCGCTCGAGGAAGCCCGGGGCAGCCACGCGGACGAGCTCGGGGAAGCGGACGTCGGACCCGGGACCGTCGGCGACCTGCGCGAGCGGGTCGGTCGCGTCGGACAGCCGCACCTGAGGTTCGCCGACGAGGCGTCGTGCCGGCTCGGGGATCGCGTCCCGCAGCGCGAGGAGATACGCCTGCGCGGGACCGAGGACCCGCTGCATGGTGCCCTCGAGGCCGGACGCCTCGGCCTCGTCGAACGCCCAGCTCGACGTCCGTACGGTGAGGTCGCGTGCGAGGTCCGTGGACGTTCCGACCCGGGCTCCGACGACCTCGGCCTCCATCGCGGCGACGCCGCGGGGCCAGAGAGTGACGACGCCGGCGCCGAGGAGGGCGACGAGCGCAACGACGACGCCTGCGCCGACGCGGTGGCGCAGGCTGCGGACGAGGAGCGATGCACGCGAGGACATGTGGCTCATGCCGACACCTCCCGCAGGTCGCGGTCCTCGGCCTGCCGCACGACGGTCCGGGCGTGGAGCGCGACGAGCCCGGCGGCTCCCGCGGCGAGCACAGCCAGACCCGCGAGCAGCGGCGGGACGTCGAACGCGAGGGGCATCGTGCCGACGCTCCCCGTCGCTGCCCGCACGAGCACGGGCGTCGCGACGAGCGCAACGACCGCCCCCACAGCGAGGCCGACGACAGTGCCCGCGCCGAGCACCCAGGCGGCCTCGGCCGTCCGCAGCCGCCCTTGGCGCCGGCCGTCGAGCCCGAGTGCCCGGAGCGCGACGGTCTCCCCCGCGCGGGTGGCCGCCTGCGCCGCCGTCGTCGAACGCAGCCCGGCGAGCGCGAGCAGCACGGTCGCGAGGCCGGCGGTCCAGAACGCGGCGGGCACGTCGGTACCGCGGGGCTCGGCGACGGTGGCGACGTCGTCGTGCGTCGTGCCCCAGGATCCGGCCGCGACGAGGTCGGCGGCGAGCTCGCTGGCAGCCGCGGCCGCGGTCTCGTCGGGCGCGTCGGCGCGGAGCCAGACCTCCTCGGAGCGCAGCGCGGCGCCGCCCGCCGCGACCTGAGCCGTGCGCAGAGCGTCGGCGTCGACGAGCACCGCGGGTGCGGGCGCGCCCGGCACGGTGTCGCGGATCTCGCCCACGCGGACGTCGACGGTCGTCCCGGCGACGGTCACGGGGAGGGTCCCGCCGACGGCGAGGTCGAGCGCACGGGCGAGCGTCGTGTCGATGACGCCGGGCAGGACCGGCGCCGCGGGGTCCGTGGCCCCTCCGGGTGCGACCCAGCGCAGGGACGTGCCTGCGGGGACCTCGTCCGCTGGGGTCCAGGCAGGCTCGCGCTCCCATGTCGGCGGCCCGGCGGGCCCGTCGGCCCCCGTCACCGCGCCGACCTCGACGGTGATGGCGCCGCCCGCTCCGGCGAGGCTCGCGTCGTCGGACGAGCCGCTGTGGAGGACGTCGTCGGCCGCGACATCGAGAGCGACCACGTGCCACGGCCCCGGGTCGGGCGCCTCGAGGCGCAGCGTGCCCGACGCTTCCGCGCCGACGGCCTCGAGCTCGACGCCGTCCGCCCTCACGAATGCCCACCGTCCGTCGGTGTCGACGAACCACGCGCTGCCGGTGACGCGGAGCGAGAGGTTCTCGGTGCTGAAGCCCTCCTCGAGCGGGCCCGGAAGGTCGAGCCGGGCGTGCACGGGCACGGTGAGACCGCCCTCGCCGACCGCGGGGCCGCCGAGGTGCGGTCCTCCGGCGAGCGCATCCGTGAGGCCCGCGCCGTCACGCAGGACGGCCTCGAGGTCGCCCGGGCGGGCTGCGACGACGGTGACCTCGTCGGAGCCGACGCTCCCGGGCCGCACGACGACGGCCGCGCCCGCGACCGCGCCAGCGGCCGTACCGGGCGCGCGGTCGACGTCGGCGGCCGTCACGGGTCCGCTCGACGCGACCGTGACCCGGACGTCGGCGCCTGCGGCGAGCGTCGCGAGCCTGGCACCACCGAGCGTCACGGACGCCCCGAAGCTGCTCGCGAGCACGAGCGTCCCGGCGGCGAGACCGACGACGAGAGCAGGAAGCCTCACCCCGTGTCGACGCGCCGCGGAGCGGAGCGCGAGGACGCGATCGAGTCCGCGGCCCCGGGCCGCGCGCCGCGCGAGAAGCCCGAACGCCGGACCGGTCGCCTGGACGCCGAGCAGCACGAGGACGACGAGCAGCACGCCGGGGGCGCTCACCGCGAGCACGTCGGGCGTGCCCTCCCCCGCGACCGCGAGGCGCCACCCCGCGGCGACGGCGAGCACGGCAAGCCCGGCGGCAGTGACGACGGGGCCGGCGGCGACGCTCCCGCGCGGCTCGGCACGCACGATGTCGTCGAGCTGCCGTCCCGCCAGGACGGTCGTCGTCACGGTCGCGACGAGCACCGTGACGGCGCCCGCGACGAGGGCACGTGGACCGAGTCCGGCGACGGCTCCGGTCGTCGCGGCGAGCAGCGCATAGGCGGCGCCTCCGCCGAGAGCCGCGCCGAGCGTCGTGACCGCTCCCGTCTCGAGCCCGGCAAGCGCGCGGAGCTGGCGCCCGCTCACGCCGCGGGACGCTAGGAGCGCGTCCTCGGGCCGACGTCCGGCGACGAGCTGGCGCGCGACCCGCCCGAGCCCGACGGCACCCACGACCCCGAGCACGAGCACGGGAACGATCGCGACCTGCCGGAACGCGCCGACACGCGCGGCGAGGCTCGTCGTCGTCGCGACGAGCCCTCCGCTGACGACGACGCCACGGGACTGCGCGTCGGACGCCTTGAACGCGGCCTCGAGCGCTCCGAGGCCGCCCGCGAGCCGCTCGACGTCGTCGGGCTCGACGGTCGCCCTGTCGACCGACACCGTCCACGTGACGAAGGGGGTGTCAGCGGCGTCGGGCGACTGCGCACGCTCGACGACGGTCCGTGCGCCGCGGGTCGCGTCCCCGACGAGGTCCCGGACCGTGCGGTCCTGCGTGGCGGCGTCGGCGAGCAGGCGCGTCCGCAGGACGAGCCTGCCGCCGTCGCCGTTGAGTGCCGCGGAGTCTCGCACGACGTCGCGGACGCCCTGCTCGACCTGGCCGAGCACGCCGACGACGCACGCGACGACGAGCGCCGCAAGGACCCCGAGCGCGACGAGAGGCCCGCGGGCCGCCGCAGCGCGACGACCCGCGAGCCTCGCGAGGCCCGTCATGTCCCTCAGTCGACCTTGAGCTCGGCGACCTGGTCGCCCAGCTCGGCGAGGAGCGCGTGGCGCTCCTCGCGACGCCGACGCTGCTCGCCCGGCTCCGGGACGGGCGCGGCGGCGATGAGGCGGCGCGTGTACTCCTCGCGCGGGTGCCCGAGGACGTCCTCGCGCGGGCCCTGCTCGACGATCTTGCCGTTCTGGAGGACGACGACGCGGTCCGCGAGCATGTCGATGACCGCGAGGTCGTGGCTCACGAAGATGCAGCCGAACTGGTACCGCTCCTGCAGCGCGAGGAACATCTTGAGCACCTGCGCCTGCACGGAGACGTCGAGCGCGCTCGTCGGCTCGTCGGCGACGAGCAGCTGCGGGTCGAGCGTCAGGGCGCGCGCGATGCTCACGCGCTGACGCTGACCGCCCGAGAGCTCGTGCGGGTAGCGGTTGATGACGTCGCGCGGCAGCTCGACCGCGTCGAGCAGCTCCCTGACACGTGCGAGCTGACTCTTGCGGTTGCCGACCTTGTGGACGACGAGCGGCTCCGCGATGCAGTCGCCGATGGGGAAGCGCGGGTTGAGCGACGACGCCGGGTCCTGGAAGACGACGCCCACACGCCGGCGGATCGCCTTCTCGGCCTTGCCGTGCGCACGGTAGAGGTCGGTGCCGAAGATCTCGACCTCGCCACCGGCCGCCGGGATGAGCCCGAGGGCGCAGCGCGCGATCGTGGACTTGCCCGAGCCGGACTCGCCGACAAGGCCGACGATCTCGCCCGGGGCGACGTGGAACGAGACGTCGTCGACGGCACGGAACGGCGTTTTGCCGAGCCGCTGGTACTCGACGACGAGGTTGCGCACGTCGAGCGCGAGCGCGGGCTTCTCGGCCTCGGCGCTCGCCTCCGCGGGCGCGCCGGGCACGGCGATGCCGAACTGCTCGGGGCCCTGACCGAGGTGCGGCACGGCGGCGAGCAGACGCTTCGTGTACGGGTGCTGCGCGTGGTTGAGGACCTCGTCGGCCGTCCCCTCCTCGACGATCTCGCCCTTGAGCATGACCGCGACGCGGTCTGCCATGTCGGCGACGACACCCATGTTGTGGGTGATGAGGAGGATGCCGGTGTCGAGCTTCTCCTTGAGCGACCGCAGGAGGTCGAGGATGTCGGCCTGAACCGTGACGTCGAGCGCCGTCGTGGGCTCGTCGGCGACGATGACCTGCGGGTCACATGCGAGCGCCATGGCGATGACGACGCGCTGACGCTGACCGCCCGAGAGTTCGTGGGGGAACTGCGTGACGCGGCGCTCGGGCTCGGGGATGCCGACCATGCGGAGGAGCTCGACCGCGCGGACGTCGGCCTCCTTGCCGTGCGCGACGTCGTGGAGCTCGAGCGACTCGGTGAGCTGCGACCCGATCGTCAGGACGGGGTTGAGTGCCGTCATGGGCTCCTGGAAGACCATGGCGATGTCGTTGCCGCGCATGCGGCGCAGCGCGGCGTCGTCGAGCTCGCCGACGACCTTGTCGCCGACGGTGACGCGACCGGAGATCCGAGCGTTGCCCGGCAGGAGGCCGAGCGCCGTCATCGACGTCACGGACTTGCCCGAGCCGGACTCGCCGACGAGGGCGAGGACCTCGCCCGGGCGGACCTCGAGGCTGATGCCCTTGACCGCGTGGACGGAACCGAACTCGGTGCGGAACTTGACGTCGAGGTCGGTGAATGAGAGGACCGGGTCCTGGGTGGTGTCGACGCTCATCAGTCCTTGCTCCTGTTCTGGCGCGGGTCGAACGCGTCGCGCAGCCCGTCACCGATGAAGTTCACGCACAGCGCGATCGCGAGGATCAGCATGCCGGGCCACCAGAAGAGCCACGGCCGCGTCGAGAACGCACCCTGGTACGTCGAGATGAGCGTGCCGAGCGACACGTCCGGCGGCTGGACTCCGTAGCTCAGGAAGCTGAGCGACGTCTCGAGGAGGATCGCCGAGGCGATCGCGAGGGTCGCGGAGACGATGATGACCCCGACCGTGTTCGGCAGGATGTGCTTGAAGATGATGCGGCGCGGAGATGCACCGATCGCGAGGGCGGAGGCGACGAACTCGCGCTCGCGCAGGGAGAGCACCTCGCCGCGCACGAGTCGTGCGAGGCCCGTCCAGGTCACGAGGGCGAGGACGACGGCGAGGCCTGCCGCACCCCACTGACCGGCGATCTTGCCGAGGACCGCGGCGAGCACGAGCAGCGGGATGACGATGACGAGGTCGGTGAGGCGCATGAGCACCGACTCGACCCAGCCACGGAAATAGCCGGCGATCCCGCCGATGAGCGTGCCGATGAGCGTCGAGCCGAGGCCGACGGTGAGCGCGATGAGGATCGAGATCTGCGTCCCGCGCATCGCGAGGGCGAAGTAGTCCTTGCCCGTGTCGTCCTGGCCGAACGGGTGTTCGCCGAGGCTGAAGGGCCACAGCTGGAGCGTGGGCCGGCCGCCGTTGACGACGTCAGCGGCCTTGGCAAAGTCCTTGTCCCACCAGCCGGGGAAGGGTCCGAACCCGATCGAGGAGTAGGCGACGACGACGATGAAGAGGAGGATGACGAGTGAGGTCATCGCGCCCTTGTGGCGCAGGAAGCGACGCAGGACGAGTTGGCCCTGCGAGTACGACTTCTGTGTGGAGTCGGGCGCTGCCTTCTCGACGTCGAGGTCGGTGCCTGCGACGACGGGCTCGACGCCCCCGATGCCCGGGCTCGGGGTCTGGAGGTTCTCGTGCGCGGCGGGCTTGTTCGGGTCAGTCATGGCGGGCTCCGCTGGGGGCGTGGTGGTCGGCGGTCTGCGAGGTGATCAAGGTCCTCACCGCCTGATCCGGGGGTCGAGCGCGGCGTACGCGAGGTCGGCCACGAGGTTCATGAGGATCGCCGCGGTGCCTGTGACGAGGAAGAACGCCATGACAGGGGCGGGGTCGACATGGTTGAGGCCGGTCTGGAAGAGCTCACCCATGCCCTTCCAGCCGAAGACCTGCTCGGTGATGATGGCGCCGCCGATGAGTCCGGCGAAGTCGAACGCGACGATCGTCGTGATGGGGATGAGCGCGTTGCGGAAACCGTGCTTGACGATGACGACCCGCTCGGAGAGGCCCTTCGACCGTGCCGTGCGGATGTAGTCCTGGTTCATGACCTCGAGCATCGAGGACCGCGTGTAGCGGGTGTACGAGGCGATCGAGATGAGCGTGAGGACGACCGTCGGGAGGATGATCTGAGCGCCCTTGTCGAGGAAGGACTCCCAGAAGCCACCCGAGAAGTTCGGGGTCTCCGAACCGATCGTCGAGATGGGACGGGGCTTGAGACCGAGGAGCGACGCCCAGTGACGGCTCGCGACGTCGGCGATCGTCAGCATGCCCATGATGACCGCGACGGAGATCGACAGCGTCACCGCGGCGCGGCGCGAGTAGCCGCCGACGAACCAGCCGATGGCGCCCGAGATGAGGATCGCGACGGGCAGGAGCCCGAAGATCGTGCCCCAGCCGCCGTCGATGAGGAGCGGGACGACGATGATGTGGCTCACCGCACCGGCGGCGACAGTGCCGAGCGTCGCGTAGAGGACGCGGCGGTTGCGGATGCCGGTGAAGAGCGCGGTCCCGCCGACGGCTGCGCCGAGTCCGACGATGATGACGAAGGCGATGCCGAGCATGGGGCGGCGGAACCACTCGGTCGCGGAGAAGTACGACATCGCGGCGATGACGAACACGAGTGTGACTCCCGCGGTGAGCGCGCGACGCTTCCATGGGCCGCCGAGAACGCCCTGGAGGATGAGGGCGAGGACTACCGCGGTGCCGGCGATCTGCGCGAGCGTGAACGTCGGATCCTTGATCCAGTCGTTGAACTCGATCGCTCCGTACTGCTTGAGGAGGACCGCGGCCCAGAAGACGGGGAGCGAGAAGAAGAGGAACGCGAGGAAGGTCACGACGTAGTCGAAGCCCGAGTACTGGCGGATCGCGGTCGTGATGCCGACGATGACGCCGATGACGATCGCGAGCACGGTCGCGAGGACCACGAGCCGGAGCGTCGACTGGGCGGCGTTGCCCAGGAGGCTTCCGACATCGGTGCCGTTCATGTTGGTGCCGAGGTCACAGCTGAGCGTCACGCACCTCGCGACGCCGCCGAGCCACACGCCGTACCGCTGGAACCAGGGCTGCTCGAGCCCCATGAACTCGGTCCGCTGGCGGATGAGGTAGTCCTTGTTCTTGTCGTTCGACTCTCGCAGGTCGGCGAGTGGGTCGCCCGAGATGGTCACGAGGAAGAACAGCAGCATCGAGCCGCCGAGCAGCACCAGGAACGAGGCTCCGAGCCTACGCAGGATGAACTTGGCCACGGACGATTCCTTCACGTCTCTGGATGGTGCGGGGATGGTCGGCACGGCACCGTCGCCGAGCCGTCCCGGTCGGGGGCGGTTCGGTGGCATCCTCGCGCCGCTGGGGTGAGGTCGCAATGGACCTCACCCCAGCGGTCTTGCTGTGCAAGCCTAATGCGTCGGGCGCGTCAGGCTGTCATGACGGCTCGTGAGCCGCCGTGCGTCGGTCAGGACGCGCGGACCCACTGCTCGGCGTTCCACGCGACGGTCGACTGGGTCGCCGTCTTGCGGACGTTCGAGATCGTGGCGTCGTAGGCGACGAGACCCGGGTGAGCGAAGACGGGGATGCCGTAGAGGGTGTCCCAGAGCTCCTTCTCGATGATCTTCACCTGCTCCTGCTGCTTGGCAGTGTCGAGCGTCGAGCCGAGCGCCTCCCAGGCGGCGTCGACCTTGTCGTTCTTGTAGCCGCCGTAGTTCTGCTGGCCGGTCGAGGCGTAGATGTTCTGGCCCGAGACGATCTGGCCGGAGCCGGCCCACGCGAAGAGCGCGACCTCGTAGTCACCGTTCGGCAGGGTCTTCGCGAAGAAGTCCTTGTTGCCGACGTCCTCAATCTCGAAGCCAGCCTCGTCGCACGAGGACTTGATGAGTGCGACCTCGTTGGTACGGCGCGGGTTCGGGGCCGAGTAGCCGATGCGGACCTTGATCGGGCCCTCGACACCGGAGGCGGCGATCTTCGCCTTGGCGCCCTCGATGTCGACCTTGTCGTAACGGCCGTCGTAGGAGGTGCCGACGACGTCAGCGTAGTTGTCCTGGAACGGGAAGACCTCGCGGGCGTTCATGACGACGGCCTCGGGGTCGACCGGCTTGATGAGGTTGTCGACGATCTGCTGACGCGGCACGCACATGGCAAACGCCTCACGCAGCTCGAGCGAGTCCTTGAACACGCCGCTGTTGAAGTTGAAGTCGAGGTGCTCCCACGTGAGGGACTGACCCGCCTCGGTCTTCACGGAGTCGCCGAGGGCCTCGATCTGCGCGACGGTGTCGACGACGGCCTGCGGCTCGATGACGTTGAGGTCACCGTTGGCGAGCGCCTGGACGTGGGTGTCAGGCGAGAGGAAGCGGTAGACGAGCGTCTTCGTCGCGGCAGGCGTGCCGAAGTACTTCTCGTTGGCCTCGAGCGTGACGGACTGGCCGGCCGTCCACGACTTCAGCTTGTAGGGGCCGGAGACCGGCGTGATTGCCGGGTCGGGGAGGGTGCCGGGCGTGGGCGAGAGCCAGCCCTCGTTCCAGAACTTCGCGGCGGGGCGGAGCTTCTCGACGTCCTTGTCCTGGATCGCCTTGACGAGCTCCTCGACCGTCATGCCGGCCTGCTCAGCGACGACGTGCGACGGGAACGCACCGTTGACCTGGAGCTGGTAGTCCGGGTACGGGTCCTTGTACTCGTACGTGAACGTCTTGCCGCCGACCTCGCCCTTGGGGCCCTCGAGGACGCGGGTGCCGAAGTCGAGGCCACCGACGTGGTTGAAGAGCGGCTTGGGGTTGCCCTTCTCGTCCTCGCCGTCAGTGATCGCCTGGGCCGCCCAGTCGAGGAGGTAGTCCTCGTAGGCGATCGGCGTGCCGTCGGACCAGGCCGCGTTGTCGGCGAGCGTGTACTCGACCGTCATCGGCTCCTCGGACGTGAGCTTGAACGTGCCGTACTCGGGGTCCTGGTGGATCGAGCCGTCGACGCCGAAGTAGATGAAGCCACCGATGAGACGGTCGTTGATGACCGAGTTGTACGTCGAGTACGTCTCGGGCGTCATGTTGTTGTACCCGAGCCACTCCTCGCCACCGAGGGTGTACGAGATGGTGTCGTCCTTCGTCGAGACCTCACCGAGGTCGGCCTTGCCGGGACCCTCGGGAGCGGCGGAGCCACCCGGGCTCGTCGTGGTGTTCGATGCGCCCGGCTTCGGGTCCTCGGACGTGCCGCACGCGCTGAGCACCAGCGCGCCGGACGCCAGGAGCGCGAGCGGAGCCGCAAACTTCCTGATCTTCAATGTTCCTCCTCGGTGAACGACGCACGACCCCGGGTCGTCGGGTCCCGACGTGGGGGCAGCCACCCCCGTGCCGTCGTGCGCCACGTCAAGAACCAACTTGTGGTTCCCCGAAACCGTACACAGCAAATCCGGTGACGCGGGCCACTTTCTCCTGTAGGCGGGGCATCGTTACAAAGACGGAACACGGATGAAACACGGGGCAACTGCTCCGAGCCCGCCGCCGCTCGGCCTCGTGAACTGCGAGAACATCTCCTAATCTCAAGGTGCGGACGCAATGTGACCACGATGCGCGCATTTCTACCGTGGCCCGGAACACATCCCAGGAATGTCGGGTGAGTCCAATTCGTTACTCAGTACCCGCGGTATCAAGTCTCGGACAGAATTGTCCGACGACCGGGACGAAGGTCCCCCACCTGCACGCTTCCGCTGCTCCCTGGCACACGCACGCCGCCCTAGGCTCGTCCTCATGACCACCGTGCTCCTCACCGGCTTCAATCCCTTCGACGGCGCACGGTGCAACCCGTCCGCCAAGGCGGTCGCGCTCGTCGCCGCCGCGTGGGACCGCCCTGAACGCCTCGTCACCGCGACCCTCTCCGTCGCGTTCGCACGAGCGCGCGACGAGTTCGCGCGCCTCGTCCCCGAGCACGCCCCTGCGCTCGTCGTCGCGACGGGTCTCGCGGGCGGGCGCGCGGGCCTCACCGTCGAGCGCGTCGCCGTCAACCTCGCCGACGCGCGCATCCCCGACGACGACGGGCACCGCCCGGCCGGCGAGCCGCTCGACCCCACGGGCCCGGACGCCTACCTCCTCCGCGGGCCCGTCAAGGCGGCCGCCGCCGCGGCGACCGCCGCGGGCGCCTCGGCCGGCACATCGCTCACGGCCGGCGCCTACGTCTGCAACGCAGTCGCCTACCACCTCGGCGCCTGGTCGCGCGCGGCCGCCGGACGTCGCGCCGCGTTCGTCCACGTGCCGTGGGACGAGCACGGTCCGGTCGGCAGTCCGCAGACGCCGCTCGTGACGACGGCGGCGGGGCTGCGCGCGATCGTCGAGGCCTTCCTCGACGTTCCCGACGACCTCGTCGTCGCGGACGGCCCGACGCACTGACGCCGGCACGCACGGCTCGCGACTTCCACCCGCACCCGCCCGCCCGACGGAACCCGGTTTCCGTCGTGCCCATGCACACGCTCCCGCGGACTGCTAGCCTTTCGAGCGTCCGGCTAGCAACCGCTTTCTCGCCGCGCCGTGCCAACGACGACACGGGTTCACCACTCGACGAGGAGCTGCAGTGAGACGTACCCCCACCCATGCCCGGCGAGCCTGGGCCGCGTTCGGCGCCGTCGTGCTCGCGACCGGCGCGCTGGCCCCCGCGGCAGTTGCCGCGGACGCCGCCGCACCCGGCGGCGCCCCGGGACGCTGGAAGATCGACCACATCGGCGTCGGCTCCGGCGGCTCCGCCGTCCTCGGCGACGACCGCACGCTCGTCGTCGACGCGACGAACGCGAGCAACAAGATCGCCGACTCCGAGGACGGCTTCTGGTACTGCTACACAGCAGGAGGCCTGACACGCATCGACGCGCCCTCGGCCCGCCACCACGGGGCGGGGGCGCGTCGGGCTAGGGTCAGGAGCATGCCTCCTCGCACGCGCGCCGCGACGTACGCCCGACGCCGCAAGCGTCGTCTCGCCGCCGTGACGAACGACCTCACCACCGCCGAGTGGCAGGCCCTCCTCGAGGCATGGCAGGGCTGCGCGTACTGCGGCGCGGACGGGGTCGCGCTCCAGAAGGACTGCGTCCTTCCCGTCTCCCGCGGCGGTCGCTACACCGCCGAGAACGTCGTGCCCGCGTGCCGCTCGTGCAACGCGAGCAAGTGCAACGACGAGGTCACCGGTTGGATGCGCCGCAAGCGCCTCGACGAGCGCGCGTTCCTCGAGCGCTGGGCGGGGCTGCTCCACGCGGCCCGCGCCGCGGCGTCCGACGCCGGTGACGGCGACGCTGGTGACGGCGACGCTGGTGAAGGCGACGCGCATGGGGACGACGCTCGTGACCACGACGCCGGTGGCGACACGCCCGAGGTCGGGGCGTTCCCCGGCGCCGCGACCCTGACGGACGCATAGCCCGTGGAGGACCTCGTCGTGCTGCCCGCGCCCGGCGCGCCCCGCGGGCTGCACATCCCCGCGAGCGAGCTCGTCGAGCAGTTCTCCCACTCCTCGGGGCCGGGCGGTCAGGGCGTCAACACGTCGGACTCGCGCGTCCAGCTGAGCCTCGACCTTGCGACGACGACCGCGCTCGACGACACCCAGCGGGCCCGCGTCCTCGCCGCGCTCGCGCCGCGGCTCGCCGGGACGGTCCTCACCGTCGACTCCTCTGAGCACCGCGCGCAGCACCGCAACCGTCGGGCCGCACGTGAACGACTCGCGGCGCTCCTGCGCGAGGCCGTCGCTCCCCCGGTCGTCCGCCGCGCGACCCGCCGGACCGCTGGCTCCCAGCGACGCCGCCTCCAGGCGAAGCGTGAACGTGCCGAGACGAAGCAGGCCCGCCGCCGGCCGTCGGCCGACTGACCTGCGCGGGGCCGCTCCCTACGCGGCAGGATGCTCCACCGCACCCCGGCCGCGCCACGTCGCGAGCGCGACGTGGCGGAGCATCGCGACGAGCACGACCGCCCACACGAGCAGGGCGATCCCGAGCGCGACCTTGCCGAGCGACTCGACGAGCGGCAGCCTGTCGACACGGCCGAGGTTGAGCGACGCGACCGCGAACATCCCCACCGGGAAGACGATCGACCACAGCGTCGGCACGTAGACGAGCGGCACCCGGTGGACGACGTGTCGCCAGAAGCCCGCCCCCACGAGCACCGGCACGAGCCACAGGCAGAAGCTCCAGAACACCGCGACGGTCCCCGCGATGAGCGCGCGCGTCGCGTCGACCATGGGCGTCGACCCCATGGCGACGATGTTGCTGCCCGCGACGACCGCGATCGCCATCGCCCCCATCGCGACCCAGTACGGCGGCTCGAACTCGCGCGGCGTGATGCCGTAGTGGACGATCCGCAGGAGTACGAGCACCCCGACGCCGCCGTAGAGCGCCACCCCGACTGACCACGAGAGCACGGCGAGGATCCCGACCCACGCCTGCCCCGTCGACACGTGCGGGTGGATGACGGTCATCGCAACCGCGAGGGACTGGCTCGCGACGGCCCAAATGAACCACGTGCCGTTCGTCCGCGCGAGGATCCGACCGCCGTCACGCGTCATGAGCACCTGCCACGGCAGGAGGTAGCCGAAGACGAACCACAGCGCGGCCCCGACGACGACGAGCGGGACCGCGACGGCGACGAGCCCCACGAGGACGAGCCGCACCGCGAGGACGTCGGTCGCGGCGACGATCGTGAAGTACGCGAACGCGGTCTCGGGGTTGCGCAGGTCGCGCTGCACCGCGTGCGGGTAGGCGATCGCACGCCACACGTAGAGGACCCACAGGACGACGTAGGCGAGCGCGGCGATGACGAGCAGCACGCTCGACGCGGCGGAGGCGCCGACCTCGTGCAGTCCGATCGAGACGATACCTGTGCCCATGACGAGCGCGAAGTACCCGGGCGAGAGCCCCTCGATCTCGGGGTGGTGCCTCACGTGCCCGCGTCCGCGGAACGCGACGCCGAGCACGCTCCGACCCACCGTGGCGTCGACGCCGTGTACCGCGCGTACTCGTCGCCGAACCGCTCGCGCAGCACCGCTTCCTCGAGCGGCACCTGCAGCCGGTCGACCGCGAGCAGGAACGCCGCGACGGGCACGAGCGCGACCGGTGAGCGCCGCCAGACCGCTAACGACGTGAGCGCGCCGGCCAGCGCGAGGTACATCGGGTTGCGCGTGTACATGTTGGGGCCGTTGACGACGAGCGCGCTCGCACCGACGTGGACCGGGTCGAGCGTCGTGCCCCGTGCGTGGAACCGCAGGACCGCTCCCCCGCCGAGGCACGCCGCACCGACGCCGACGGCCGTCGCCGCGACCGTCGAGGCCCGCGTCGGCGAGCTCCGACCGGCGAGCGCGCACTGCGCCGCGAGCGCGAGCGCGCCGAGCACGGGAGGAGGCGGACGGAAGCTCATGGCGATCACCCCTTCATGTCCGTCCGAACCTACCGCCCCCTGCGCGGGCGCTGCCAGGGCTGCACGTGGCGCTCCGACAGAGGGAACCGGAGCTGGTCCGTGGGGACCGCGAGGGGCGGGGCTCGTCGCCGCGACCGGTTTTGCACGGGGGTCTCCGGTGCGGCGCGAGCCGCGAGCGGGCATGCTGGGTGCATGTCCTTCCACGTCCCTGACGGTATCTCGCCTGCCGGCCGCGACCTGCGCGAGTACACCGACGAGCTGCGGCCCGCGCACGGCATCGTCCGCAACGATCGTGACGAGTGGGTGCTGCTGCGCCACGACCTCGTGCGGCGCGCGGCGCTCGACGCCGCGTCGTTCTCGAGCGCTGCCTCGCGCTTCCGGCAGGTGCCCAACGGGCTCGACGGGGCCGAGCACTCGGCGTTCCGGGAGGCGCTCGACCCCCTGCTGAGCGCCGGAGCGCTCGCCCGGCACGTGCCCGTGTTCGAGCGCGTGGCCGCCGAGCTCGTCGCGAGCCTGCCGCGCGGCACGTCGATCGACGCGGTCGGCGGCATCGGCGCGCTGTTCGCGGTCCGCGCGCAGAGCGCGTGGCTCGGCTGGCCCACCGACGTCGAGGATCGTCTCGTCGCGTGGATCGGCGAGAACTACGCGGCGACCCGCTCGGGTGACCTCGCGCGCACGCGGCAGGTCGCCGAGCACTTCGACGACATCATCCGCGAGGTCCTCGCCGGCCGGTCGCCCGACGCGTCGCCGGACGCGGACGTCACCGACCAGCTGCTCGCCGTGACGATCGACGGGGCACCGATCGCGCACGACGACGTCGTGTCGGTGCTGCGCAACTGGACGGGTGGCGACCTCGGGTCGATCGCGCTGTGCACGGGTGTGCTCGTCCACGGCCTCGCGACCGCTCCCGCGCTCCAGGCGCGCCTGCGCTCGGGTGTCTCGGACGTCGAGCTCGACGCGATCTGCGACGAGCTCCTGCGCCGCGACTCGCCGTTCATCGGCAACCGCCGAGTCACGACGTGCCCCGTCGAGCTCGACGGCGTGCAGATCCCGGCGGGTGCGAAGGTCAAGCTCCACTGGACGTCGGCGAACCGTGACGAGAACGTGTTCGGCGACCCTGACGTGCTCGATGCCGCGGGCAACGCGCCTCACAACCTTGTCTACGGGATTGGTGCGCACGTGTGCCCGGGTCGGACGCTCGCGACGATCGAGCTGCGGACGCTCGTGCGGGCGCTGCTCGCGGGCACGAGCACGCTCGCGCTCGACGACGCGGCCGAGCCGGTGCGCGAGGTCGCGCCCGTCGGCGGCTGGGCGAGCGTCCCGGTGCTCGTCGGCTGACGTGGTCCGGCGCGCTCAGCGCAGGCCGAAGAAGTCACGCAGTCACGCGTCGACGTCGCGCATGGTCGCGACGTCGACGACTCCTGCGACGTCGACGATGCGTTCCCGGCCCACCGTGCGGGGCTGCTCGGTCATCGCGAACGTCGGGCGTGGGAGGTCGAGGTGAGGCCCGCGGAGCGGCACGTGGTTGGGCCAGCCGCGATCGACGGTCGTGCCGGGCACGATGATGGCCACGGCGCAGGTCAGCGTGCGATGCGGTCGCGGAGCTCGGCCGAGACCTAGATCGTCGTCGCCATGCGGTGAGTATGCGGCTCGGTATACGCGGACGTGGGGTCGACCGGCGCGGGTGGCGTGCGCGCGGTGTAGGGTCCTAGTTACTACGGAATCACCTGTAGAAAATGAGGAGGTGCCCGATGGCAGCGCCCGACGACGACACGCTCGTCGCGACGGTCGACGTCCTCCTGCGAGCCCTGCGTGCGCTCGGCAGCGCAGGCCGGCCCGACGCCGCCAACCGGCTCGCAGCCCGCGCCTGGCTCGCGCTGCGGGACGAGCACCCGCGCCAGGCCGAACGCGTCAACGGCACGATGCACCACCTCGTCCGCCTGCCCACGGAACCGTGCGCCAGCACGGCCACGGCACACCCCACCCAGGAGAGAACATGAGCAACGACCCGCAGCTCGACGTCCGCAACGACGTGCCGCAGCGCCGCCACGAGCTGATCCTGCAGACCTACCACGCGCTCGAGAGCGGTCACGGGTTCGAGCTCGTCAACGACCACGACCCCAAGCCGCTCTGGTACCAGTTCGACGCCGAGTTCCCCGGCCGGTACACGTGGGACTACCTCGAGCAGGGCCCCGAGGTCTGGCGCGTCCGCATCGGCAAGCCCGCCGCCTGAACGAGGTCGCGGGGGTCGGGGCGAGCGCCCCGACCCCCGCGACCACGCCCGCTACGCAAGCGCGGCCAGCTCCGCCTCGAGCTCCGCACGCAGACCGTCGTGCTGCGGCCCGAGCGCGTGCGCCTGGTCGCTCCACCGGTCCGGGGAGTAGAGCCACACCGGCTTGCGCACAAGCTCCGCAGGTTCCCAGGTGTACCGCGGCCACACGTGCGCGTGGAGAAACGCGTCGGCGTTGCCGAGGATCTCGACGTTGACACGCCGGTAGCCCGCGTCGCGCCGCGCGCAGACGTTCTCGACCGCCGTCGCGACGAGGTCGGTGTCCGAGAGGAAGCGGATGCGCTCCCCGCGCGGCAGGTCCGAGAGCCGGTCGACGCCCGGAACCTTCGTGAGCGCGAGGGAGTACCCCGGCAGCCACTGGACGTCACCGATCACGGCGAACGCCGCGTCGAGTTCTGCGAGCACCGTCGGGTTGCGCCCCTCGAGCGCCGCCCGCACTCGGTCGTCGCGCCAGTCGTCCATCGTTCTCCCCCGTCGTCGGCTCCAGACAGCCTGCACCGCGCGCACGGCTCATGCCACCGTGACACGCTGACCGCACGACGATGACGTAGCCCGAGACCTGGACCGCCATCGACGCCCCGTCGACGACGCAGCGCCGGCCGTCGGGCCAGGTCACACCCTCTCCTCCTCGAGTTGTCGCTCGAGGTCGTGCTCGTCGCCAAGAGCGCCATCCTCGGGCGCCTGCGCGCAGCGTCGAGCACGGGCGGCAAGGTCGCGAGCGTGCTCGCCCTGTGGGTCGTCGCCGCCGGCAGCAAGCTCGTGATCCTCCGGCTCGTCAAGCTGCTCTTCGGCGACGCCGTGAGCCTCGGAGGGTTCTTCCCCGTGACGTTCCTCGCCGTCTCGCTCCTCCTCAGCCGACGAGCGGTGCGCTGGCTGCTGCTCGGGGAGACCGCGGACTAGGACCCGCTCCGCGTCCCGCCGTGGCGGGAACCCCTCATCAGAACCGTGTGCGGCGAGGACGCGCCTACCGGTAGGCGTCGACACGGCCCTGGTCACGCTCGACCGTCGCGTGCGCGAGCGACGCGTGGACCTCTCCGCGCTCGAGCAGCACGACGTCCGCTCCGTGCGCGACGAGCTGCTCGCGCGACCAGCGGATCGTGCGGAACAGCGCGTCGACCTCCTCCGGCGGCGCGAGCAGAACCGGGTCGAGCAGCGCGACGGCCGCGCCCTCGTCGAGCGGACCACGGATACCGGCGTCGTCCCACAACGGCAGGAGCGCGCTCCACAGCAGCAGGTCGCGCGCGAGCTCCGCCCGCAGGACGTCGGCGTGCTCAGCGCGGATCGGGAAGCCGAGCACGCGCGGATCATGGAGCGCGTCGGCGCCCGCAGCGAGTTCGAGCCGCAGGGCGTCACCCGCCCGGACGACCGTCGGGAACCACACACCTCGCGAGAAGACCGTCACGGCCATGGGTCGTCCTTCCGTCCGTACCGACCGTCCGATCATCCACCCACGTCGACCTGGACGCTGTCGACGGGTCCGCGCACCGGCGTGAAGATGGAGGGCTACCTCTGGCGACTCACGGACCGCGCGTCCGGGCGCGTCGTCATTCGCGGGCGGCCTCGTCACGACAGGCCCGTTGCGGACCGAGGTGACGGCGCTCGTCGTGCGGCTTCCCTCTGGTCGCGTGGTCCGGCTCGGGGACGCCGTCGTCAGCCCTGTCCGGACGCGGACGGACGACGAACGCTGGCGCCTGTCCCGCCGAGGGTTCGGCTGGCGGATCGATGTCGAGGCGCGCGCGGAGCTGCTCCGGCGAAGCCTCGACCCGACGGCGACGTCGGCGGGACCCGTCCCACGCTGAGCCGCTCCCCGAGGCTGCGCTCTGTTCGGGCCTGTGCACACGAATCGTGTGCACGGGCGCTCACAGTCGTCGGCCTCACCGGGCGACATGGACCGCGCGCCGCGTCGCGACGGCGTCAGCATGGGGACGAGCACCTGCGTCATGCCGCGTCTGCACCGCGACGACCTCAAGGCCAGCGTCGTCGAGCAGACGCGTCATCTCGTCGACCGGCCACGTGTACGCCGTGACGACAGCATGGTCGAACGCCTCGACGCGCTCTCCGAGGAACCATCCGACGAGCAACGACCCCTCCGGCTCGAGGGATCGTGCGAGCTCCCGCACGACCGTCGGCAGCGACTCGGGCGGTGTGTGGATGAGGGAGTACCAGGCGAGGACCCCGTTGAGGCTCTCGGACGCGTACGGGAGCCGGTCAAGATCGCCGAGCCGGAACCGCACCTCGGGGAACCTTGCGCGTGCGCTGTCGAGGAAGGCCGGAACCACATCGAGCCCCGTGACGTCACAGCCGAGACCGTCAAGGTGCGCGGTCCAGTGGCCTGGTCCGCACCCGGCGTCGAGCACCGCGCCTTGGCGCTGCCGACCCCAGCGAGTGATCGTCTCGATGTCGACGGCTGACATCATCTCGAGGCCGCCGAGCCGTTCGACGTACTCGGAGGCGCGTGCCGCATAGGCGCGACCCACCTTGTCGGGGAGTCGTCCGCTCATGGTCACGTCTCTACCGCTCCGGGCTCGACGAGCGGCACGACGTCCCTCCCCGTCGTGACGACGGGCAGCCGAGTGGCCGACCCCGGCACCCTCGTTGAGAAAGCAGACGTCACAACTGTTGCTCCCCGAGGTCTCCCTCACCCCGGTTGGGGCCGAGGCGACGGTTCTCGCTCTCGAGCCAAGTCCGCCGCGTCACCAGAAACTGCTGGTACGCGTCCGCGATCGACCCGGCCGTCACGTCCATGAGGATCGATCCGAGGCGGCTCCCTCGTGCGCGGCCAGCGACGATCACTCCCCCGACCCCTGCGATGACCACGTGACGTGCACCGACGACGATGGTGCGCCGGGCCCATCCGACGTGGCCGACGATCCCCCGATGATCTCGCGCGATGACATAAATGTCGTGCGGCGCGTATCCGTACGGCTGCTCCGGGTCCCAGTCACCGAAGTCCCGCGCGTACTCGCCGTCGAACATTCGACGCAGGCCGTCGAGGTGCACCCCGGAGAGCTCCTCGTGCCTGACGAGCACGAGGGTAGGACCCACCATGCCGTTCCTCCTCGTTGTGCGGGCGCTCCGGGTGAACGTACAGCACCCGCTACCGAACAGGCATGCATGATGCCGATTCGCGGTCATGGCCGAGCCGAACGACCCACGGCTCACGCGCGCCCGCGCAGCAGCGCGTCAGATCGCCGGCTGGGCGCAGCGGCCCGAGCCTGGGTGCATGCCCATCCGCTTCCCTGCGCCGCTCGCCCCCGGCGACCTCATCGCCGTCACCTCGCCCTCGTGCGGCGTCCCGGCGTCGCTGCAGGCACGCATCGATGTCGCCGTCGCGGGCCTGCGTGCCCACGGCTTCCGCGTCGTCGTCGGGAGGTGCATGGACGGCAGCGCTCACGTGAGCGCCCCCGCCGCCGACCGCGCGCGCGAGCTCACCGCCTTCCTCACGGACCCCGCCGTCAGGGCGGTCGTGCCGCCCTGACGGCGGCGACACCGCGACCGACCTCCTGCCGCTGCTCGACTGGGACGCGATCGACGCGTCCGAGCCCACGTGGCTCGTCGGGCTCTCCGACATCTCGACGCTCATGACGCCCCTCACGCTGAGCGACGTCGTCGGCTCCCCGTACGGCGACGTGCCCGCGTTCGCGCGGGCCCACGCGCCCGAGGGGCTGCTCGTCAACGGCGCGCTCGGTCGCCTGCGATGGGTGGGCGACGAGCGGACGCTCACGCAGACGTTCACTGCGTAGAGCTGCCTGACCGCTCAGCCGCCGCGGTTGACGCGGACGGCGTCGCGCACGAGCTGGCGGAGGGCGTCGTCGTCGATCTTGTCGCCCTCGGCGAGGTCGATCGCGCGGACCGTCTTCCCGTCGAGGCGCGCGTTGAAGAGGCCTGCCGGGTCGTCGAGCCGGGCACCCTGGGGGAACGTCAGCCGCACGGCCGCCTTGAGGATGTCGGCCATCGCGACGTTGCCGTCGCACACCCACGTCGCGACACCCTCGGGCTTCGAGGGCTTGCGCCACTTGATCTCCTCGACGATCCCCTCGTCGGCGCTGAGGACGACGCGGCGGAGGCGGGCGAGCGCGTCGCCGCGCCACCCGCCGGCGGCGGCGACGATCGCGTCGATCTCGGCGGCTGCATGCTGGGAGTCGGGGCTCATGCGTTCATCATGACGCTCTGGCAGCCGCTCGGCAGGAGCGGGAGAACGTCAGCAGCAGTCGTCGTCGCAGGCGGGGGCCTCGCGCTCGCCCGTGAGCACGGAGAGTGGCGTCGCGCAGCACGGGTCGCCCTTCCACGCCTCGAGGCCCTCACGGACGGCGAGCACCGCGATGACGAGGGCCGCGACGGAGTCGGCCCACGCCCAACCGAGCAGGGCGTTGAGCAGGAGTCCGACGAGCAGCGCCGCCGAGAGGTAGGTGCAGATGAGCGTCTGCTTGGAGTCGGCGATCGCCGACGCCGAGCCGAGCTCGCGGCCCGTCCGGCGCTCGAACCAGCTGAGGAACGGCATGACGACGAGGCTGAGCGCTGCGACGGCGATGCCGACCGGCGAGTGCTCGGGATCGCGCATGCCCGTAAGCGACAGGAGGGCGTCGACGGTGACGTACGCGGCGAGCGCGAAGAACGAGACCGCGATGACGCGGAGCGTCACCTTCTCGCGACTCTGCGGGTCGGGCGCGGAGAACTGCCACGCGACCGCCGCGGCCGAGAGCACCTCGACGATCGAGTCGAGGCCGAACCCGATGAGCGCGGCTGACGACGCGGCAGACCCCGCGAGCAGGGCGACGCACGCCTCGATGACGTTCCACGTGATCGTGATCGCGACGACGATCCTGATCCGTCGACGCAGGGCCGCGGTGCGCGCGGGGTCGAGCGCGAGGGCGGTCATCGGTTGCCTCCGGCGTCGCAGCATCCGGGCACGGTGCACTCGACGTCGAGGCACGGCGCGTCCTCGTCGACCGCGAGGGTGACGTCGACGAGCGCGAGGAGCGCCGCGGCGAGGTGCGGGTGGGCGATTTCGTAGCGCGTCCGGCGCCCCTCGGGCTCGGCGACGACGATGCCGCAGTCGCGCAGGCACGTGAGGTGGTTGGAGACGTTCGAGCGGGTGAGCCCGAGCTCGCGCGCGAGTTCGGCCGGGTAGCCGGGGGCGTCGAGCAGCGTGAGGAGGATCCGGGAGCGCGTCGGGTCCGCCATGGCCCGGCCGAGCCGGTTCATGACGTCGAGACGCGAGGCAATGGTCAGCACATGATGACTATACAGCCGCAACTGAAGTATGGTCGTCGACGCCTGGAGACGAGTGCCGCGCTGCGCCCTGGCGGCGGCAGCCGCCCGCTGCTCAGGCCTTCTTCACGACCGACGACTTCAGCTGCATGCGCCCGAAGCCAGGCACGGTCGCGTCGATGTCATGACCGTTGACGGGCTCGGCGAGCAGGCGGATGCCCTTGACCTTCGTGCCGACCTTGATCGACCCACCGCCGGCGCCGGAAACCTTGAGGTCCTTGACGATCGTCACAGTGTCGCCGTCGGCGAGCTCGTTGCCGACGGCGTCGCGGACGGCCACGCCCAGGACATCCGACGGCTCCGAGGCGGACCACTCGTAGCCGCACATCGGGCAGACAAGCAGCGCGCCCTGCTCGTACGTGTAGGCCTCGGAACACTCGGGGCATGCGGGAAGGGTGTCAGACATAGGATCGGGCTCCTTGGCGGTCTCGGCACGGGGCGACGCCACCGCGCCCCTCCGCACCGTACGCCAGGTGGAGACCACGCCACTGAGGGTGGCTCCGACGCGCACGTCACGCCGGGACAACCCGTCAGGCGAGATCGTCGCGCATGGTGCCGGAGAAACTGTCGAGCCGCTCCGTGACACCGAGCGTGAACCACTGCGCGTCGAGCTCGTCCCAGAGCTGCTCGTCCGCGTCGTCGAGCTCCTGCGACGGACCGTCAGGTCGCATGCGCACGTACTCAGCATGAGCATGCTTGACGAGAGCGGCGACAGGCTCGAGCCCCAACAGCTCGAACGCCGCTTCGGCCGCGGCAAGGTCATCTGCAGATCCGCTGGCGAGGTAGTTCTCGACGGCGCCCACCAGTCCCGCGTTGTCGGCACCTCCCGCGAAACTCAGCGCCGCGCCGTAGGCCCAAAATCGCTCCGGGGCGCTCGCGTCCCCGTGGACCTGAGTTGGGTCAAACGCCTTAGTGCCCTGACGACGGTGTCCTGAGCGCGTCGAGCAACGCCTGCTTGTCAGCCGGGATTGCGGGGGCGACGTCGGTGACGACGCCCCCAGCTTCGATGGTTGCTGAGCGCAATNGTCCTGAGTTGGGTCAAACGCCTTAGTGCCCTGACGACGGTGTCCTGAGCGCGTCGAGCAACGCCTGCTTGTCAGCCGGGATTGCGGGGGCGACGTCGGTGACGACGCCCCCAGCTTCGATGGTTGCTGAGCGCAATGGCCGTAGATCGCGCAGAACCTTGCGGATCGAGAGGCCCGTGCGGTCCTGGATCGTGCGGGAGACCGCCAGTGCGGTGAACACGATGGTGAGGTGGGCCTCGATGGCTTCGCGGGTGCGTGCGAAGAACGGACGGGCTCGAAGGTCCGTCTTGGACATCCGGAAGGACGCCTCCACGTGCCACAGGTCGTGGTAGCTGGAGATGACCTCTCCGGCTGGCATGATCGCCGCGGGGATGTTGGTGACGTAGCCCTTGAGCCCGGCCACCATCCGGGCCCGCGCAAGGGCGGCCTCGTCCAGGCTGCGGGCGCTGCCGGAGGTCTTGACGAAACGCGTGCCGCGGGCGGCCTTGTCGCCCTCGATGACCGCTCGGGCGCGGTTCTCCTGCAGGGTGAGGGTCTTGTTGTCCCGGACGAATCTCTTGGTCGGGTACGCCCACACCGCCCGCCATGAGGCGGGGGCCCCCTGCGGCCTCCGGACCGGTTCGGCGCGCTGCTGGGTGTCGTTGTCCGCCCGTGCGCCGCGATGCTTGGGAGTGAGGGTGTCGATGATCTGCCCCTCGACCATCGCGGTGCCGTTCCAGCGGTAGTGAGAGGCCAGGTCCAGCGGCGCGGAGGTCTGACGGGCCCCGACGATGAAGGACAGCCCCGCATCCTCCAGCTCGTGAAGGTTCTTCGCCGAGAGCATGCCGGCGTCTGCGACGACGACCATGGCCTCGATGCCGTGGCGGGCCTGGAAGGACTTGATGATGGGCACAAGCGTGTGAGTCTCGGCCTTGTTGCCCTCGAAGCAGCCGATCTCGAGCGGGAACCCGGTGCGGTCCACGAGCAGTCCCACGACAATCTGCGGGTCGACCCGGCGCTCCTTGGAGAACCCGACCTTGCGCAGGTCGTCTTCCTTCTCGGCCTCGAAGTACAACGTCGTCACGTCATAGAGCACCAGCGAGATGTCTCCGCGGCTGCGTGCGTGAGCGAAGCAGGCGGTGGCGATCAGGTCCCGGTAGCGGCCGTCATGGGCGCGCTTGAGCGTGCGCTTGCGCGTCGAGAGCGACGCCGACACTCGACCCAGGTCAGCAAGGACCCGGTCGACGTCGAGCAGGGAGGTGGGCTCAACGATCCGCGCGATGACCAGGTCCCGAAAGGTCTCATCGGCCACGACGTCGAAGCCGAGGTCGTCGAAGACTCCCGCAAGGACCTCATAGAGCAGCCCGGAGAAGGAGCGGGTCACCCGTGGGGGACGCGCCGGCCGGCCGCGGGGCGCTGGTGGCTCCGGGAGAAGTTCAGGTGCGGTCGGCTCGGGCAGCAGCGCAACGTGGCGACCCGTGGAGTGCAGACCCAGATCAAGCTGCATCTGAGCGTCGTCGACGATCAACCCGTCGGCTTCCTGCAGGAGCATCGCCAGCGTGACCTCGTCGTGGGCTGAGCCAACATGGCGCACGATCCGGCGTCGGCCCTGCACGGATTCCACGATCTGCACGGCCGTCGCGCCCGACGCCGTCCGCACTCGCCGGACCCACACCATCCCTGGAGAATACTTAGTGCCTCAACCGAGGCACCAATCCACAGAATCGCGCGCATCATCGCAGGTCAACGAACCGCGCTCTTCCGGCTGTGGAGAACGTGACCCAAGTCAGGTCGCGTCCCCGTGGACGTACGCGTCGATCGCTGCCTCGTGGATGTCCATCGTGCTCCGTTCATCTCGCCGAGCGGTGGGTACGTGCGCATCACCGGACAAACTGTCCAGAAAAACGTTATCCGGCCGGACGACCTCACCTCAATCGCGAACGATCCAGAGAGTTCCAAGTGCGACGAAACTGCAGGGGGGCACACGCCCCCGGCGCGACGACGCCCCAACGCCCTCATCCCGAGGCAGCCGGGGCCGCGGTCAGACCGATGCTCGGGGTTCGCGGGTCACACATTGAACCGGAACTCCACGACGTCGCCACGACTGGGAACGCATACACGCCTCACCAGGCCAGACCGGCCTCAGGACTACGGTCCCTCACCGCGCATGGCCGACTCAGCGGCCTCTCCGCTGGTCATCCAGCACCTGTTCAATCTCATCCGAAACCGCGTCCAGGAGGACCTGGAGGCCGGGCTCCTCGAGGGGGAAGTGGCCGCAGCCAGGAAGCATCACGACGCGGGTCTTGCCGTGAAGTCGACCGAGGTAGTCGAGGCTGAGCTCCGGCGTAGTCCAACGATCCTCGGCCGGATGCAACAGCACGACCGGTGGTCCTTGGTATTGCTCGGGTGGAACAGCCGGACCTGCCTCGAGGAACGAGCGGTACCAGCCCACCGGCATCGAGCCACCACCGCCGCGCCGGTCGGTGAGCACTGCATGACTGAGGCCAGGGTCGTTTGACATCGCAGACATAGGGGTCAGCACGCGGACCGGGATCCGTAGATTCGCCGCTGGCCCCCGAGCGAACCGCAGCAGTGGCAATCCCAGCCGCGCTATCCACGGGGCTCGCACGATGGCGGCAGCGGTGCCCGGCCGACTCGGGTCGAGCAGGCAGGTCGCGATGACCCGCTTGGCCAGTCCGGTCACTGCAGCCGTGTCGACCGCGAGGGCACCACCCATGCTCGCCCCAACGAGGACAAGTGGCCGCTCGTCATGCTCGCGACCCACGAGATCGACGAGCAACTGCTGCCAGTCGCCATAACTGACGCTGCGGCGTCCACGCCGCACCCGGATCGTTCGCCCGTAACCGGGCAGATCCACCACCGTCACCCGAACACCCAGGCGACTCAGGTGTGCAGCGTAGGGCCACATCGCCGCCGCGTTCCCTCCCGCCCCATGGACCAGCAACATTCGGACCGGAGCCGCCGGGGCACCCACGTGCTCGATGTGCAGGCCCCACGAACCGCCCCCGTCCGGCGCATCCCACCGCCACGACGAGGCCACCCGCCGCACTGGGGCAGGGACGAGGCGCACGAAAGGCTCGTACCGGCGGTCCGTGGAGTCGAGTCGGCCAGCTTGCGCCGGTGGCACCTTCGCTCGACTCCTTGAAAACGCCCCATTCATACCCTCAACGTTACGGGAGTGCCCGGTGTCATGCATCAAGGAGGCTGTTCACGGCTCGCGGTGATACGGAGCGTCGCGTCGCTGGCGCAGAACGGTCCGCGGTACTGCTGTGATGAGTGTTGTCGAGACAGTCACGTCCCAGAGGGCGGGCGTCGGCGGGTCCTGCGCCACGACACTGGCCGCACGGGCTGGGGCGGCGGTCAGCTCGATGCGCGGGGTTCGCGGGTCACACGTCGAACCGGAACTCCACCACGCCCCGTGCGTGGTGAGTATCTGGCGGGCGGGGGTGAGCAGGTCTGGGTAACACCGGATGGGACTGCGACCGCCAAGAGCGGCGGGGATCCTGACGCAAGAGTCCTACCTAGACCGCATGACACTGCCCTGGCATTTCACAACTGAAAACGGCCGGGAGCGCGACACCCACCAGAAGAAGTATGATGATGCCCCTGGAAAAGGGGCCAGCGTTTTCCGGCGACACAATCATTGGAGACTTTTGAATGAACAATGAATACAGGGGTGTAAAACTAGAACTAAAAACAAAGTTCTCGGGGGCCACCTTTGAAGACTACGATTTTTCAAGCACCGACTTCGATAGTGCGATTTTTGAGAATGTATCTTTCGTGGGCTGCCACTTTAGCAAATCGATCCTGGATGGGTCAAAGATCTTCTATGATTCGAACTTTGAGTCTTGCACATTCACTCAAGTCAACCTGACGAACACCACATTTGCAAGCAATAACGGGGTGTACAAAAACTGCATATTCGATAGGTGCAAATTTCAGGGAAAAGACTTCAATGGCACCACTTTCATCGATTGCACGTTCATTAAGTGCATCTTAAAAAGGGTGAACTTTAACGGTAGCAAATTTGCCAACTGCAAGTTCGTTGGGAAAATTGAAGACACCTGTTTCAACGGAATCTATGACACCCACCCGTCGCCAGATGAGTGCCTTCGCTCCGTCGATTTTTCTGAAGCCACTTTTGGTGAATTTGTCACATTCCATAATTGCAACTTATCCTCGTGCACCCCCCCGAAAGGACGAACATTTGAATCTGAGCTTTATCACCTCTATCCAAGTAAGCCGCATATCGTGAGCTCAGGAACGAGAGATCGCATTACTTTAGATTAGGAAACCCCATGACGCCCCACATGTAGGGGTGTCAACTAAGTCGATGACAACCGTTGAGCAACTCTTCGCAGATGAGCGTGTAGGTCGGATCGGCGCGTCGGTTCCCGGATAGGCATCTAGGTCTTCCGAGGATGGAGGTTCCTACTCCCTCCATCCGAAAGACCTCGACATGACTGACGCTACCCCACCGGCAGGGTTCGACCAGCCCGATCTGACCACCTTCGCTCGGTTCGACGGTCTCGGTCTCGCTGCCGCCGGGCGTGGCTCGCACCCGACCCGGCACCAGCAACGGATCGTCCGACGCACTCAACGGCAGACTCGAACACCTTCACGTCTCCGCCCGCGGGTTCCGCAACCTCACTAATCGGATCTCCAGATCCCTGCTGGAAACTGGCGGATCAGACCCGCCCTACACCCTCGATCGTGAAGAGCTACTTAAGCCTTTTTGGCCCGGTCAACACATAGAGCAACTGCAGTACCGTCTCATAGCGCCCAGTCCTGACCGGGCTGCGCCGCATTCCACGGGACCACTTGAGCATCAAGAGTGTTGCCAACAGCAACCTCTACGAACGAGATCGTCGAGCGAAGTGTTCCGGCTAGATGCCAAGCCCACATGTACAACTCAGCTGCCTTGGCGTCGTCACCATCGACTACCGTCAGTGATAGTGCCAATCGCGCTCGGCCAGCTAAGGCTTCAATAGCACGTGGCTAGTCACGGCTGAAACCGTGCCGTGGAGCCCACGAGCACCGGGCTTGGACTGGTACGAGTACCTCAGAATCCCTCCGCCACGCGGAGGAATTCTTCTTTATACATTAAACCGGAACTCCACCGAGTTCCGTCACCAAGGACCATCACCCACGCCGATGGCCCTCAGTACCCTAACTCCGAGGAGCCACCTTCCCGTCGACCCCAGCCCACGTCGACGAGGACTCGCTCGAGAGCGTCACTGGCGCTAAGACCTGCACCGAGGACGGCCTCGTCGAGTTCCGGCACGCGATCGACGCTGCGGTACCAGGAAGCGACGATCTCCTCGGTCACTTCGTCTGCCAAAGGCTTGGTGCGATGCCTTCTCAGAGTCTCGTCCAGCCCGAGTTCATAGCAGTAGGAGCGAGTCACGCCTCGATGGTCGGAACGCAGACGCGCCAACATGTCTCCGTAGATCTCGGAATGCAGGATCCCTTCGACGATCACGTGGAGACCTTGGTCAAGGGCGAAGCGTGCCGACATGTCGATGTACGGCACGCTCAGGGCACCTGGGTGATCGCGCACGTGCAGGATCTCACGACGCAGAACGTCGTGACCGATGATCGCCACGCCGCGCGGACGAGCGGCACGAATGGCCTTCGCAAGACTCGGCTTCCCGCTGCCCGAGTTGCCTCGGATGAAGATCAGCCGAGAGGTCTCGGAGCCGACGATGGTCGAGGCTGTTCCGTTCACGCGGACTGCAACGGGGTGATCGCCTCGACGTTGTCGCGGAGTGCCCGCCGTTCCATCCGCAGTTCAAAGTGAGACTGCAGGTTCATCCAGAACTCCTCGGACGTGCCGAAGTACCGCGCCAGGCGGATCGCGGTATCAGCCGTGATACCCCGCTTGCCGTGCACGATCTCGTTGATGCGCCGCGGCGGCACACCGATGGACACGGCGAGCTTGTTCTGCGCGATCCCGAAGCCCTCGATGAAGTCCTCCATGAGGATCTCCCCAGGGTGGATCGGCTCGATCAGGTCGTCCTCAGTGGTAGTCGACGAGTTCGACATTGTCCGCACCTCCATCTCTCCAGACGAAGCAGAGACGCCATTGCGCGTTCACGCGGATGCTGTGCTGCCCGCGTCGGTCACCGACCAGACGCTCCAGGCGGTTACCTGGCGGGACCCTGAGGTCCTCGACATCCTTCGCCGCATGAATCAGCTCGAACTTCCGCAAGGTCGCCCTCTCGCCGTCCGGTCAACGCGCTTGACGTACTGCTCATGCCAGATGCGCTCGGTGTCCGTGCTGCCGAACGATCTGATCACTCGACCAGTGTATAACGGGGTGCGTCATTAACGCTAGACGTTAAATCGGAACTCCACTGCGTTCCGACACGGAGAACCATCAGCGATGACGTTCCCGCATTACGCGCCGAGATGCGCAGCGAGCGCGTCTGCAACCTCGTCCGCAGTCCGCGCAGCCGTATCGAACTCCACGACCTCATCGGACCACGCGGCGTAATCAGCGCGACGGCGCTGCACGTCCGACCAGGTCGGCTCGCCGACGTGGGTGAGTCCGCGATTTCTGCCGCGGAGCCTTCGCTCATGCTCCCGCGCATCGGAGATCATGAGGTACACGAACTCGATGCGTGCACCTGTTCGCGAGGCCGCCGTCCGCCATGTCTGCCGAGCCTCGTCACTGTCGTTGACCGCATCAACGACGACATCGTGACCGAGCCGCAGATTCTGCTCCGCCATTGCACGCGCCGCCTCGTACGCCGCGACACCTACTTCCCACCCTGCCGGCAGACCGCATGCAAGGAGCGACTCCTCGACGGTGTCGATGGACAGGTGGACCGACCCCGTGCTCGCCGCGATGATCTCGGCCACGCTTGTCTTTCCGACGCCGGGAAGGCCGGAGATCACGATGAGACGCCCGGTCATGCGACATGCAACGGCGTGATCGCGGCAACCTTGTCGCGCAGTGCACGGCGCTCGAGCCGGAGCTCGTAGTTCGACTGCAGATTCATCCAGAGCTCCTCGGACGTTCCGAAGTAGCGCGCCAGACGGATCGCCGTATCAGCGGTGATCCCCCGCTTGCCGTGCACGATCTCGTTGATCCGGCGCGGCGGCACACCGATCGACACGGCGAGCTTGTTCTGCGTGATCCCGAAGCCCTCGATGAAGTCCTCCATGAGGATCTCCCCCGGATGGATCGGCTCGATCAGGTCGGCCTCAGTGGTAGTCGACGAGTTCGACATCTTCTGCACCTCCATCTCTCCAGACGAAGCAGAGACGCCATTGCGCGTTCACACGAATGCTGTGCTGTCCACGACGGTCGCCGACGAGCCGCTCCAGTCGGTTCCCCGGCGGGATCCGGAGATCCTCGACGTCCCCGGCGGCATGGATCAGCTCGAGCTTCCGCAGAGCCGCCCGTTGCACGGTGCGGTCGACGCGCTTGACGTACTGCTCGTGCCAGATGCGCTCGGTGTCCTTGCTCCCGAACGATCTGATCACGTGCCCAGTGTATGACGGAGTCCGTCATTAACGCTAGACGTTAAACCGGAACTCCACCGCGCTCCGGCACGGAGCAACCTTTGCTGCGACTATTCGATAAGCAACGCTCGGAGCGCTTGCTTCGTCTCGCTCCCCACCCCTATGGCATCCATTAGTGCGTCCGGCGCACCAACGAACGCTCGAACATGCGATCTCACTTCAGCTAGCCAATCACTCACCTCGGAACTCGACCACGATGCCTGACGGTCATGAGTCGGCCCACCGTGCGCAGCAGTCCCAGCCATTGCCCGCACGGACACCTCATAGTCCGCGACGATGTCAGACGCGCTCACTCCTGCATTGGCGAGCAGGATCGCCGTGATCATGCCTGTTCGATCCCGCCCAGCGGAACAGTGCACGAGCACGCCCGGCTCAGACCAAGCGATCGCCTCGAGGGCCACCCGAACAAGGGCCGGGAGTATACGAACGTTGTGCCTCCAATACTCCGGTGAGTCCAGAATCGGAAAGCAGACCTCACGGAACTCGGGATCATTCTGATCTTCCGTCGGAGCCAAGGTGATCGATAGCTCGCGCGGCGACCGGGCCACGGGATCTGTCTCCCGTGCACCCGTTTCGTAGGCACATCTCAGGTCAACTATCGAACGCAATCCCCACCCCGCAGCGTCGCGCCAACCGGCTTCCGTGAGGGACTCACGTCGCGGCCCCCGCGCGATGCGCCGATGCAGCGTCGTACCCCCTGGCGCGAGCGGCGTCGACATTCCTCCGAGGTCCCGGGCATTGCGAAAGCCATCCCATGTCAACTCGCGCATCGAAGAAACCTATCACCACAGAAATCGAGGATCAGCATCCTGTGAGATCGCTGGCGCCACCGTCGGAGGAATCCGCCAGAACGCCCCAAAGGTTCAGTTCGAGAACCGGAACTCGACCAAGTTCCGGCACGGACCAACCTCAGCGGCCGCTGGGTCGCAACGGCCCGGTCTGATCGCGGGACAGCCAGTGATGGAGCACATCGGTCCACTCGTCGAAAGCGTCAAGGTGGGCGTCATGGCTGCCGTCGGCCAGATCTACTCTCTCCGTTTCAGGCCTGCGACGGACCAGTTCGTCCTTATCGGCATCGCTGAACATCCCATGCTTTGCGAAGACCGCGAGCGTCGGAACCTGCAGAGCCTCCCACTCCTGCCAGCGCGGCTCATGGACGGCCTCGATCGTGCGCTGCATGACCGAGGCATCGAAGCGCGGCACCAGGCCATCATCGGCCTGAAGAAGGTCGGCCACCCAGGCATTGACGATCGCGTCATCACCGAGGAACCCCCGCGCGGCAGCTTCGTCTTCGAACGGCACCGGCCAGGACTCGAAGTAGCTGCCGAGTCCGGCAGCTTCTCCCGGATCACCGTTGCCCGCCACGTGCCCTTCCAGCATCACGAGCCCCTCGACCAGGTCTGGCCTCGCCGCCGCGACAAGGAACGCGGTGTGGGCTCCCATCGACTGCCCGACAAGCGTCGCCCGCCGCCCAGGGACGAGTTCCTCAATCACTGCGACGACGTCTCCGACGAAGGCATCGCGCGACAGATCATCGGGAAGCCGCGTGCTCGCGCCGTGCCCCCGCTGGTCTACGAGCAGCACACGATAGCCCGGTAGCGCATGCGCCGTGGGCAACAGTTCGCGTGAACTCCCCGCGAGGCCGTGCAACAGTACGACGGTGGGGCCATCGCCACCGAGGTCGGTGACCGCGATCCAGACGCCGTCGGGGCGCAGCACTGTGCGGTCCATCACGTCAAGCGCAGTGGCGTGATCGCCGCGACCATGTCGCGCAGCGCTCGACGCTCGAGCCGCAGCTCATAGTTCGACTGTAAGTTCACCCAAAACTCCTCGGACGTGCCGAAGTAGCGCGCGAAACGGAAAGCTGTGTCCTCACTGATCCCGCGCTTGCCGTGCACGATCTCGTTGATCCGGCGCGGGGGCACACCGATCGACACCGCAAGCTTGTTTTGCGTGATCCCGAAACCCTCGATGAAGTCCTCCATCAGGATCTCTCCCGGGCGGATCGTCTCGATCCGATCTGCCTCAGTCCCCGCCGCGCTGCGTGAGCGTTGACGGTGTGCGGCCCAACCCTCCAGCTTCATCGGCCTACGGCTTCGTCGCGTACACGCGGAAACGCCGCTGAGTCACCTTGATCGGGCGATCTTCGTCCAGCGCCAACAGCTGGGCCTCGTGCTCAGATACGGAGAAGTTCGGCGCATCCCAAGGAGTCAAGGCAAGATACGTGATCAGCGCCGTCACGCTCTCGAACTCCATCGTTCCATGCCAATCGTCCACGACGTCAACATTCAGGCCCGCCGACTCAATGTCATCGACGAAGCGACGCGAAGTCACATGCGGATACTCAAACGGCTGACCGAACCATTCGTGGACCTCCTCCGCATCATGCCCGTCGACCTGTTGCGTCAACAATCGACCCCCGGGAGCCAGCACCCGTGCAATCTCCTGCGGATCAATCGACTCATGGCGGGACATCACGAGATCGAAGCTGCTGTCGGCAAACGGCATCCGCGTGTCCTGCTCAGAGTCGTACCTGACAACTGCGATGCCCCGCGAGGCAAGAGCGCGGTGCGCTACCGCGACGTTCGGTTCCCAACCCTCAGTGGCGATGATGCTCTTGCCCGTGATGTCGTCCGAGCCCAGCAGGTCCAGCAGCCTCTCACCGCCACCGGTCCCAAGGTCCGCAATCCGCCGTGCAGAAGCAATGGCGGAGAAGCAATCCTGTTCGAAGTCCCACCACGGTTCGTCGGCGCTAAGCTGCCCGTCGAGGGTCGAGAAGTCCCAGCCCACCATCGTCGACTCTCTGTACACGCGTCGCCACTCGTCAATCATGAGGCCAGCATAGGTACGTTTCGTCTCGCCTGCGGCCGGCTCAACGACCGGAACACGTCAGACGTTGAAGCGGAATTCCACTGAGTTCCGGCACGGACAACCATCTGCGTCAACTGCCCGCCACGGACCTCAAGAGTGGTCGGCGACCAACCTCCCAAGCACGTCGAGATCGTGGCGGTCCTCCGGCCGGAGGTCGTAACCGAGCCTCAGCGCCATGAGTCGCGCGGCGCACGCGACAACTACCGAGCGATCTCCGATCACTCCGACCGCGCGCTCGCGCGCTCGGTGGACGAACGAGTCTTCACCGAAGCCCTGCTGGACCCCGTCGCCGACACAGTCCACGTCCATCGGATGGATGTCGACCGCCCTGTCGCCGGCGCGCAGCTCAACTCGGATCGGACGCCAGTCCTCCACGATGCTGTATCCGCGACCGAGCAACCATTCCATGAAGGCGTCGACCGTCGTCGAGTCGACGAACACATCCAGATCACCATGTGATCTGGTCTGGGAACCGTGCAGAGCGTCAACGGCCCACCCGCCGTTGACCTGGTAGACGACTGATCGCTCCTCGAGCCAGCCAACGACTCGGACTACCTCAGCGGCGTCCATCCCGCTGAAGGTCATGCGGATTGCAGCGGCACGATGGCGTCGATCTGCTCAGCCGCGCGATCCTCTGCGAGGTCGAGGTCGTAGAGCGTCTGCAGGTTCAGCCAGAACTGTGCGGTGGTGCCGAAGAGCTTGCCGAGCCGGAGCGCGGTGTCCGCCGTGATCCCCCGCTTGCCATGCACGATCTCGTTGATCCGCCGAGGCGGGACGCCGATCGACACGGCGAGCTTGTTCTGCGTGATCCCGAAGCCCTCGATGAAGTCCTCCATGAGGACCTCCCCAGGGTGGATCGGGGCAATCTTCTCAGTGGTAGTCAACGATCTCCACCTCCTCCGGTCCTGCGTCGGTCCGCACGAACCAGATCCGCCACTCGTCGTTGATCCTGATGCTGTGCTGCCCGGCGCGGTCGCCCTTCAGCGCTTCGAGCCGGTTGCCCGGCGGGACCCGAAGATCCTCGATGGACTCCGCCGATCCCACCTGACGAAGCTTGCGCAGTGCGACCCGATGGATCCGATGATCGATCGAGCGCACTCGCTCACGACGCCACAATCGTTCGGTGTCCTTGCTCCCGAACGATCTGATCACGAGACCAGGATATAACGACCGGCGTCAATAACGCTAGACGTTAAACCTGAACTCGACCACATTCCGTAGCTGAATAACCTCTACGTCGCGGGTGACTCGTGGGTAGTCGTAGCCCGGTCACGTGCGTTCGTCGGATCGCACCATCAGTCCCTCGAGTCGCGTCGTTGGCAAACGGCCGGTCACCTATCGCTTCAGCGTGACTGCCACTTGTACGCCGAGTTGGGTGAAACCCAATCGCTGTGCGAGCCGGCGGGATGCCTCGTTTCCCTGACGACTGCGCCACTGTGCGACCAGACCGATCCCCAACGCCTCCTGCGTCGCTACAGCTGCGGTGGCATAGGCGAAGCCCGCCCCTCGGTGCGCCGGACTTGCGAGGACCGCCATCTGGGCGAGCTCCGAACGCCAGCGTTTGAAGCCTGCGACCGCAGCAGGGCTCCCGGCCGGAGCCATCGCGGTCCACTGGCGTTCTGTTTCCTCGATGCCGCTCTCTTGCCACTCGGATGCGCTCACTTGACTCCGCAGGGTGGCCATATCCTCCGGCCCGGAGGCACAAGCACCGATCCGCGTCAGCCGTGGACTGCTGTCGGCGAAGAGAAGGTCAGCGCTACCGATGGGGTCAGCGCCTGCAGGAAGCATCCTCGCGAGAGCGGCTGCATCAAGGAGCGACTCTGGGGGTGCGTGACGAAGCAGCTCCACGTGTTCCGGAGGTGCAGCCGCGAAACCGTACCCTTCGACACGCACGACAACGACAGCCTCGATATCCGCCCGTTCAACGAAGACCCACTCATCCTTGCGGATGTCCTGGGCAGGCACACCGATCACGCTCGCCCACCCCGACACAATCCGACGCCGAGCGGTGTCAGAGAGTGGCTCGGAAACGGAGTTCATCTGTCCACTCTAGGGTGTTCGCAGTTGAACACTTGCGGGCCGAGCGAGTCTGTCTGGAAAGACCACGAGCAGCCCCTGCACCGCCCCCTGCGCTGAGCTCGAGGGGGCTATACGTTAAAGCGGAACTCCACCGTGTTTCATTGTCACGGAACATTTGGATCATGCTCCAAAGGAGCCAACCAGTCCAGCAAGACAGGCTCAATTATCGACGCTAGCAACTCGTACCCATCGGCATCCGGGTGGAAACCATCCCCGACCGCCACTTGATGCCGCCACATCCTCGAATCGCGTGTCGGGCGGAATGTGGAGACGAACCGGATACCGAGGACCCCTGTCTCTGATTGAAGGGACCGATCCCGAGTCTCGATCAGCGAGTTCTGCTGATCATCAGCGACGGCTGGCGGCCCAACAAGTAAGAACCGCTCCGGCGAAATGCTCTGCGCCGCACTCCGAACAGCCCTGAGACCATCTTCGACGGATGCTCGTAGACGCCCTCCGACGTCACTCGTGTCATTGACGCCGAACGAGACAACGAGGCGGGCGTCTTCGGCATCCGACCACCTCGGCGGCGCTTCAAGCGGAATTCGGGATGCAACCTGAATAGACGTCTCGCTCCGTACGCCGAGGTTGTAAGACGTCAGCCTGTGCCCTTTGGACCGAGCTGTTGCAGTAACGCGCCCCACCCAACCAAGCCCGCTCGAATCGCCCACTCCAGCGACGAATGAATCCCCGAAGAAGCACGCTCGGATGTCAGGCCCCGCGAACACAGTTGTCTCATCCCTGCTCGCGCGATCTCCGGACGCGGCGATCATGCCCCCCTTGACCGCAGCAGCGTCACCCGCACGAAGCTGACGAAATGCCATGGTTGACTCGCCGCTCATGCGACCTTCAGCGGAGTGATCGCGGCAACCTTGTCCCGCAGAGCACGGCGCTCCATCCGCAGCTCGTAGTTCGACTGCAGGGTCATCCAGAATTCCTCGGACGTGCCAAAGTATCGCGCCAGACGGATCGCCGTGTCTGCTGTGATGCCACGCTTGCCGTGCACGATCTCGTTGATCCGACGCGGCGGCACCCCGATCGAGACAGCGAGCTTATTCTGCGTGATCCCGAAGCCCTCGATGAAGTCCTCCATCAGGATCTCTCCCGGATGGATCGGCTCGATCAAGTCGGTCTCAGTGGTAGTCGACGAGTTCGACATCTTCTGCCCCTCTTTCTCTCCAGACGAAGCAGATGCGCCATTGAGTGTTGACTCGGATGCTGTGCTGCCCTCGACGGTCGCCGACGAGCTGCTCCAACCGGTTGCCCGGCGGATCCGGAAATCCTCGACGTCCTTCGCCGCATGGATCAGCTCGAGCTTCCGTAGGGTCGCCCGCTGCACCGTCCGATCGACGCGCTTGACGTACTACTCATGCCAGATGCGTTCGGTGTCCTTGCTGCCGAACGATCTGATCACGAGGCCAGCATATAACGCATAGCGTCAATAACGCTAGACGTTAAACCTAAACTCCACCACGTCCCCGTCCTGCATCACATAGTCCTTGCCCTCGACGCGCGCCTTGCCCGCGGAGCGCGCGGCAGCGACGGAGCCCGCCTCGACGAGGTCGTCGAACCCGATGACCTCGGCCTTGATGAAGCCACGCTCGAAGTCGGTGTGGATGACGCCGGCGGCCTGCGGGGCGGTCCAGCCCTGGCGGATCGTCCAGGCGCGCGACTCCTTGGGGCCGGCCGTGAGGTACGTCTGCAGGCCGAGCGTGCGGAAGCCGACCTTCGCGAGCTGGTCGAGGCCGGACTCGTCCTGGCCGTTCTCGGCGAGCATCTCGGCGGCCTCGTCCTCGTCGAGCTCGACGAGCTCGGACTCGAACTTCGCGTCGAGGAAGATCGCGTCGGCGGGCGCGACGAGCTCGCGGAGCTCGGCCTGCATGGCCTCGTCGGCGAGGCCCGCGTCGTCGGTGTTAAAGACGTAGATGAACGGCTTGGCCGTCATGAGCTGCAGCGAGGCGATCTCGGTGAGGTCGAGCTTCTCGGACGCGGCGGCGGAGAAGAGGGTGCGACCAGACTCGAGAATGGCCTGCGCCTTGAGCGCCGCCGCGAGGAGCACGGGGTCGCCCTTCTTGATCTTCACCTCCTTCTCCATGCGCGGGACCGCCTTCTCGAGGGTCTGGAGGTCCGCGAGGATGAGCTCGGTGTTGATCGTCTCGATGTCGTCCTTGGGCGAGACCTTGCCGTCGACGTGCACGACGTCGGGGTCCGCGAACGCACGGGTCACCTGGCAGATCGCGTCGGCCTCACGGATGTTCGCGAGGAACTTGTTGCCGAGCCCCTCACCCTCGGACGCGCCGCGCACGATGCCAGCGATGTCGACGAACGACACGGTCGCGGGCAGGATGCGCTCCGAGCCGAAGATCCCTGCGAGCACCGTGAGGCGCTCGTCCGGGAGCGGCACGACACCGACGTTGGGCTCGATCGTCGCGAACGGATAGTTCGCGGCGAGCACCTGCGCGCGGGTGAGGGCGTTGAAGAGAGTCGACTTGCCGACGTTGGGAAGACCGGCGATTCCGATAGTGAGGGCCACGGGCACACAGTCTACGGGGGCTAGGGTTGGCCGGTGCACGACCTGCCGTCCTCCGCGCCCCGCCAGACCATGCTCGTCGTTGGGATGGTCACCCTCATCACCGCCGGAGCGTTCGAGTCGCTCGCCGTCGCGACGGCCATGGCGACGATCGCCCGAGCGCTCGACGGCATGGCGCTGTACTCGGCCGCGTTCGCGCTGACGGTCGCGACGAGCGTCGTCGGCATGGTGGCGGCAGGCGTCGTGGCCGACCGGGCGCGCCCTGCGCTGCCCATGCTGCTCGGCGTCGTGACGTTCGCCGCGGGCCTCGTCATCGCCGCGTTCACGCCGTCGATGAGCCTGCTGCTCCTCGGGCGTGCTCTTCAAGGCCTCGGGCAGGGCGCGTACGTCGTCGCGCTCTACATGGTCGTCGCGCGCGCCTTCGCGCCCGCGCAGCGCGCCCGAGTCTTCGCATGGTTCGCCGCCGCGTGGGTCGTGCCCTCGCTCGTCGGGCCCGTGGTCGCGGGGCTCGTCGTCGACACGATCGGGTGGCGCTGGGTGTTCGGCGCGGTCGCGCTCGTCGCCGCACCCGCGGCCGCCGTCGTCCTGCGGACGACATGGCACGTCCCCGGCCCCGAGACCCTGCCCGACGCCGCCACGACGCGCGCGGGCGTCCGGCGCATCGGCTGGGGCGCCGTCGCAGGCGTCGGCGTCACCGTCGTCACCCTCGCGACCGAGCGCGACGGGACCGCAGGCGTCGTCGTCGGTGCCGCAGGTCTGCTCGCGGCGCTCGTCGCCGCGCACTTCCTCCTGCCGCCGGGCACGCTCCGCGCCCGGCGCGGCCTGCCGGCCGTCGTCGGGCTGCGCGGCGTCATCGCCGCCGCCTACTTCGCGACCGAGGTCATGCTGCCGCTCATCCTCCAGACCGAGCGCGGCCTCAGCCCCACACGCTCCGGCACGATCCTCACCGTCGCGGCCGTCACGTGGGCCCTCGGGTCCCAGCTGCGTGGCCGCAACCTCGCGTCGTCGCTCACGTACCTGCGGCTCGGCACGACGCTGAGCATCGTCGGCATCGCCGCGTCAGCGACCATCGCGCTGCCCGGCACGCCGCTCGCCGTCGGCTGGGTCGCGTGGGCGCTCGCCGGGCTCGGCGTCGGCATGGTCTACCCGACGCTCTCGGTGCTCGTCCTCGACGTCGCCCCGCCCGCCGAGCACGGCGCCGCGACGTCCGCGCTCCAGGTCTCCGACGCGCTCGGCATGTCCCTCGCGATCGCGCTCACGGGCGCGGCCGTGCACGTCGTCGTCAACGCCCTCGGCATCGGCGGCTACCTCCTCGGGTTCGGACTCACGACGCTGCTCGGGCTCGTCGCGCTGTGGCTCGCAGGCCGCACGACGCTGCCCGACGGAACCGCACCAACCGCCGCCACAGCCTGAACACCGGCAGCCCCGACACCGCGGGCCGACCGGCGCGGACGAGACGCCGAGCCGGCGACCTCAGCCGCGCGTGCGCAACGCGTGGACGAGCTCGGGGACGCGCGCGTCGTAGATGCGTGCCCCGACCCGCAGCCCCGCGACGAGCAGCCCGACGCCGAGCGTCAGCCCGAGCGCGAGACCGCCCCACCCCGCCGCCGCCGAGCCGCGCCACGCGTACACCGTCAACACAATCGACGGCGTCGCGAGGACCATGACGACGATCCACGCGAGCGACTGCACGAAGAGGTTCGCGGTCGCCGAGCCGTGCGGCGTCGAGAACGGCCCGTCCCCCGGCGCCGGCACCGCGAACAGCACCCACGCCGAGACGAGCGACGAGATCCCGAGGGACGCCCCCAGCAGCACCGCCGACAGCCCAAGCGACGCGGGCGCAAGGCCCCAGCGGTCCGCCCGCCACGCACCGGCGACGAACGTGACGACGACCGCCGGCACGCCGACGACAAGCACGGCGAGCGCCCGCCCCGTCCGGTCCGCGATCCCCCGCACCCCCGCCGACGCGTGCAGCCAGAACGCCGAGGAGTCCATCGCGACGTCCGCGACGACCGCCCAGCCGAGCGTGAACGCGACGATCGCCGGGGCGATGATCGTCGTCACCGGGGCCGCACCCTGCGACAGGACGTGCAGCGCGACGACGAGCACGGGCAGCACCGTGAGGTTCGATATGTACCGGGAGTCGCGCGCCCAGTACGTGAGGCTGCGCGCGAGCACCGCACCCGTCGGCGTCGCTGGCAGGCGACCGAACCAGCCCGGGCCGTGCTGCGCGACGACGTTGGGGCGCGGCGGCGGCGTCGTGAGCGCTCGCTCGAGCCCGACGTCCCACAGCTTGACGAGCAGCGCCGCCGTGACGAGCGCGATCGCGAGGTGCGCCGCAGCCCGGCCCCAGCGCCCCTGGGCGACGTCGACCTGCACGGCCCACACCGCGCCGGGCGGCGTCCAGCCGACGATCTCGATGAGCGCGGGCGCGACGTCCGCGCCGCGCCGCAGCGCGCGCAGCGACTGCCCGAGCGCGGGCGCGACGACGACGATCGGGGCGAGCGCGAGCACGCCCACGACCTCCCGGAAGCGCCGCGCCGCGAGCAACGGCTCCATGAGGAGCGCGAACGCCCGTGAGCCGGCGATGCACGTGAGCATGACGACGGGGAGCAGCACGAGCCCGACGATGATCGGGAGGATGTCAGGCACCCACACGAGCAGCCCGGCCGTCGCGACCGCGAGCGTCGTGAGCCCCGGGATGCCGAGGAGGCCCGCGACCGCGAGTCCCGCGAGCAGCGGCCTGCGCGGCACGGCGAGCAGCGCGAACCGGCGCGGGTCGAGCGCCGAGTCCACACCGAACGCGAGCAGCGGCACGACCCACCAGCCGACGACGACGAGCGCACCACCGACGATGAGCGTGACGTCCCACGTCTCCTCGGCGATCGTCCGCGTGTACGCCATCGATCCGACGAGCACGAGCGAGACGAGCACGGCGTTGAGCAGTCCCAGCGCGAGCCCGACGATCTGCCACGGGCTCGCGCGCAGGCTTCCGGCCCACAGCGTGAGCCGCAGCCTCACGACGTGTGCAACCACTGCAGCCCCTCAGACGTGCGGCGACCGCCGACGAGCTCGACGAACCGGTCCTCGAGCGTCGCGGTGCCGCGCACCTCGTCGACCGTCCCCGCAGCAAGGACGCGGCCCGCGGCGACGATCGCGACGTGGTCGCACATGCGCTCGACGAGCTCCATGACGTGCGACGAGACGACGACGGTGCCGCCGCCCGCGACGAACTGCCGGAGAATGTCACGGATGTTAGCGGCCGACACCGGGTCGACGGCTTCGAACGGCTCGTCGAGCACCATGACGCGCGGCCCGTGGACGATCGCGGTCGCGAGCGCGACCTTCTTCGTCATGCCCGCCGAGTAGTCGGAGACGAGCGTGCTGCCCGCCTGCTCAAGGTCAAGCGCGGCGAGGAGCTCGGCGGTGCGGGAGGCGACGACGTCGCGGTCGAGGCCGCGCAGCAGGCCCGCGTACGTGATGAGCTGCGCGCCCGTGAGGCGGTCGAAGAGCCGGACGCCGTCGGGCAGCGCGCCGAGGAGTCGCTTCGCGACATCTGGATCGGCCCACAGGTCGGTGCCGTGGATGCTCACGTGCCCCGCGTCGGGTCGCAGGAGGCCGGTGATCATCGAGAGCGTCGTCGTCTTGCCCGCACCGTTGGGGCCGACGACGCCGTAGAACGAGCCCGTGGGCACGAGAAGGTCGATCCCTGCGACCGCGACCGTCGTCCCGAAGCGTCGCCAGAGGTCGCGCGCCTCGATCGCGAGCGGTGGCGCGCCTGATGCATCCATGCGCTGAGCCTAACGTTCGCGCGAATGTCGGTGGCACGTGCTTGGCTCAGCGACATGGACGACCCTGTTGCTCTCCTCGCGGCGCTGCTCGTGGGCGCTGCTCTCGGCTACCTCGGTGCGGTCGTGCGCGGAGCCCGCGCGGACCGCGAGCACGCGCTGCGCGCCGAACGGCTCGGCGCCGAGCTCGAGGCAGAGCGCCGCGCGGGCGCGGAGCGTCTCGCCGCGGAGGTCGAGGCTGGCAAGCGCGCCGAGGACCGCTTCCGCGTGCTCGCCGCCGAGGCCCTCGCGTCGAGCTCGGAGCAGTTCCTCGGCCTGGCCGAGCAGCGGCTGCGGGCCACGCAGGTCGCCGGGCAGGCCGACATGCTGCGGCGCGAGGAGTCCGTGCGGGCGCTCGTCGACCCCATCGCGACGACCCTCGGCCAGCTGCGCACCGAGGTGACGGCTGCCGAGCGCGCGCGGCTCGCGAGCAGCGCAAGCCTCGGCGAGCAGGTGCGCGCCATGCGGGAGTCGTCCGAGCGCCTCCGCGCCGAGACTGGCCGGCTCGTCGCCGCGCTCCGTACGAGCGACGTCCGCGGCCGCTGGGGGGAGACCCAGCTCCGCCGCGTCGTCGAGGCCGCGGGGCTCCTCGACCGCGTCGACTTCGACGAGCAGGTCCATGTCCGCACCGACGACGGTGCCCTCCGCCCCGACATGGTCGTGCGGCTCGCGGGCGGCAAGAACGTCGTCGTCGACGCCAAGGTGCCCTTCAACGCCTACCTCGAGGCGTGCGAGTCCGACGACCCGGCGGTGCGCGCCGAGCGGCTCGCGGCGCACGCCCGCGCCGTACGGCGGCACATCGACGACCTCGGCGGCAAGCGCTACTGGGAGCATCTCGCCCCGTCGCCCGAGTTCGTCGTGCTCTTCGTGCCCGCCGAGCCGTTCCTCCACGCGGCGCTCGAGGCCGACGGCGGGCTCGTCGAGCACGCGTTCTCGAAGAACGTCGTCGTCGCAACCCCCATGACGCTGCTCGCGCTCCTGCGCACCGTCGCGCACGCGTGGCGCGAGGAGACCCTCGCTGAGAACGCGCAGCAGGTCCTCACGCTCGGCCGCGAGCTCCACACGCGGCTCAGCACGCTCTCCGGACACCTCGGCAAGGTCGGTCGCGCGATCGAGTCCGCGGCCGGCGCGTACAACCAGGCCGTCGGCTCCCTCGAGACCCGTGTCCTCGTCACGGCACGGAGGTTCCGCGACCTCGGCGTCACCGACGCCGAGCTCGACGCTCCCCCTCCCGCGAACCCTCTGCTCTCGGTGCTCGCCACGCGGGACGACGACGACCCCAGCGATGACGTCACCCCGGACGTGCGTAACCTGGGCTGAGCACCGCCGACGGAAGGACACCCATGACCGGGCCCGACTACCCCACGCTCGAGGACACCGTCGGCCGCACCCCCCTCGTGCGCCTGCAACGCCTCGCGGAGGACGCCGCGACCGGCACCGTCGTCCTTGCCAAGCTCGAGGGCACCAACCCCGCCGGCTCCGTCAAGGACCGCCCCGCGCTCAACATGATCCAGCGCGCCGAGGAACGCGGCACCATTCGCCCCGGCGACACGCTCGTCGAGGCGACGAGCGGCAACACCGGCATCGCGCTCGCCATGGCCGCCGCCATCAAGGGGTACCGCATGATCCTCGTCATGCCCGGCGACCTCTCCGTCGAGCGCGCCCGCACCATGCGCGCGTACGGCGCCGAGCTCGTCCTCACCGACCCCGCGCTCGGCATGGAGCACGCACGCGACCTCGTCGCCGCTATGGCCGCCCGCGGCGAGGGCGTCGTCCTCGACCAGTTCTCCAACCCCGACAACCCCGACGCCCACCACCGCACGACTGGCCCCGAGATCTGGGAGGCAACACGAGGCCGTGTCACGCACCTCGTCTCCTCGATGGGGACGACAGGCACGATCGTCGGCGCCGGACGCTACCTCAAGGAGCGCAGCACGGACGTCCGGATCGTCGGCGTGCAGCCTGCGGAGGGCGCACGCATCGCCGGAATCCGGGCGTGGCCCGCCGAGTACCTGCCCGCGATCCACGACCCGTCGGTCATCGACGAGGTCCGCTCCGTCACCCAGGCCGAGGCCGAGGACACGACCCGCGCCCTCGCCGCGCGCGAAGGCATCTTCGCGGGAGTCTCCGCAGGCGGCGCGACCGCCGTCGCCGTGCGGCTCGCCCGCGAGGTCGAGGACGCGACGATCGTCGTCATCCTCCCCGACCGGGGCGACCGCTACCTCTCGACCGGCATCTTCCCGGACTGACGTCCTGCGCCGTCAACGCCGACGGCCGGTCACCCGCACGGGGCGACCGGCCGTCGGCGGACGGACCTGTCAGACAGCGTCGACCTTGAGCGCGCGCCGCCCCTCACGCTCGGGACGCCCCGACCCCTGGCCCGCGGCCTTGAGCGCGCCGCGCAGCTCACGCGGCAGCGAGAACATGAGGTCCTCCGTCGCCGTCCGGACCTCCTCGACCTCGCCGTAGCCGCGCTCCGCGAGGTAACGCAGAACCTCCTCGACGAGGATCTCGGGAACCGACGCACCCGACGTCACACCGACCGTCGTCACGCCCTCGAGCCACGCCGGGTCGATCTCCTTGGCGTAGTCGATGAGGTGCGCGTCGTCGGCGCCGGCCTCCTTGGCGACCTCCATGAGCCGCACCGAGTTCGACGAGTTGCGCGAACCCACGACGATGACGAGCTCGCAGCGCGGCGCGAGCTTCTTCACGGCAACCTGACGGTTCTGCGTCGCGTAGCAGATGTCGTCGCTCGGCGGGTCCTGGAGCGTCGGGAAGCGCTCACGCAGCCGGCGGACGGTCTCCATCGTCTCGTCGACCGAGAGCGTCGTCTGCGAGATCCACACGACCTTGTCCGGGTCGCGCACGACGACCTTGTCGACCTCGTCGGGCGAGTTGACGATCTGGATGTGCTCGGGGGCCTCGCCCGCGGTGCCCTCGACCTCCTCGTGGCCCTCGTGGCCGATGAGGAGGATGTCGTAGTCGTCAGCCGCGAAGCGCACGGCCTCCTTGTGGACCTTCGTGACGAGCGGGCACGTCGCGTCGATCGTCTCGAGCGCGCGCGCTGCGGCCGCCTCGTGGACCGCCGGGGACACCCCGTGCGCGGAGAACACGACGCGTGCGCCCTCAGGAACCTCGTCGGTCTCGTCGACGAAGATCGCGCCGCGCTCGGCGAGCGTCTCGACGACGTACTTGTTGTGGACGATCTCCTTGCGCACGTAGATGGGGGCGCCGTAGTGCTCGAGGGCCTTCTCGACGGCGACGACGGCACGGTCGACGCCCGCGCAGTACCCGCGCGGGGCTGCGAGCAGGACCCGTCCGGTCGTCGGGGCGTCGGTCGCGGGGGCCGGCGAGGCAGAGGTGGTGGTCACCCGGCCAGTCTAGGTGAGGCGCTCCGGACGGGCCGTGACGCACCCCACCTCCGCACCCTCTCCCCTCGAAGTTCTCCCGCCCGCTCCCGAGCGAACCGACTCGTAGGTCTCGAGCACCATCGAACGGTGCTCCAGACCTACGAGTCGCGGAAGAGAGAGAAGAAGAAGAAGGAGGTGATGAAGGAGCGACCGGGTCGAGGCCGGCGGGGCGGTCGGAGGTTACGGGGGGCGGTCGCAGTTTGCTGGGAGCGGTCGGATGTCGGTGGGGGCGGGCATGATGGGCGCGTGACCTCCGACGACCAGCGCCCCGCCGGGCGCGCGCCGCTGCCCGCGCGTGCCCTCGACACGACCGCGGAGAACCCCTGGCCCGTCCGGCTGCTCTCTCAGAAGATCGCCGACTACATGGCGCGTATGAGCCCCACGTGGGTCGAGGGCCAGGTCGTCCAGCTCAACCGCCGCCCGGGCGCGTCGATGGCGTTCCTCACCCTGCGGGACACGGACGCCGACGTCTCGCTGCCCGTCGCGATGTACGCGAACGTCCTCGCCAAGCAGCAGGTGCCCCTCACGGAGGGCGCGCACGTCGTCGTCCACGCGACGCCGACGTTCTGGAAGGGCCGCGGCTCGTTCCAGATGCAGGCCGACGAGATCCGCCCCGTCGGCACGGGCGAGCTCCTCGCCCGCATCGAGCACCTCAAGAACGTCCTCGCAGCCGAGGGGCTCTTCGACGCGGACCGCAAGAAGCCACTGCCGTTCCTCCCACGCGTCGTCGGGCTCGTGTGCGGACGCGAGTCGAAGGCGGAGCACGACGTCGTCGTCAACGCGCGCGCCCGCTGGCCGCAGGTCCGCTTCGAGATCCGCGAGGTCGCTGTTCAGGGCAAGGACGCGGTGCACCAGGTGAGCGCCGCGATCGCGGAGCTCGACGCGCGGCCCGAGGTCGAGGTCGTCGTCGTCGCGCGTGGCGGCGGCGCGGTCGAGGACCTCCTGCCGTTCTCGAACGAGGCGCTCGTGCGGGCCGCGGCGGCGTGCCGCACCCCGCTCGTCTCGGCGATCGGTCACGAGACCGACGCGCCGCTGCTCGACCTCGTCGCCGACTACCGGGCTTCGACGCCCACGGACGCGGCCAAGCGCATCGTGCCCGACGTCTCGGAGGAGCGACTGCGGTTGCGCCAGGCACGCCAGCGCGCGACGCTCGCGGTCCGTGCGCTCCTCGACCGCGAGGTAAGGGGGCTCGAGCAGGTCCGTTCGCGTCCCGCGCTCGCCCGGCCGGCGTCGATGGTCGACGCGCGCGAGGCCGACGTCGAACGGGTCCGCGAGCGCGGCCGGTCGGCGTTCGCCGCCGCGCTCCTCCGCGGCGGCGCGGACGTCGCGACGTTGCGTGCCCAGGTGCGGGCGCTGTCCCCCGCGGCGGTGCTCGAGCGCGGGTACGCGGTCGTCCAGCTCGCGGACGGCTCGGTGCTGCGGGAGCCCGGCCAGGTGACGGCGGGCGACGCGTTGCGGGTGCGCCTCGCGGACGGCGAGGTCGCCGCCGAGGCGCGCTGAGCCGCTCGTGGAGGACGCCGAACCGCGCGTGAAGATCCCGGCGGAGCGCCGTTCTCCACAGGCGCGCGCTGGCGCGCGGGCCTACCCGCGCAACGCCTCCCGCACCGCCCGCCACGCGCCGTCGAGCATCCCCTCGCCGTTGCAGAGGATGACGACGGTTGCGTCGGTCGGGACGTCGTAGCGGACGTACGCCTCGACGCCGGGGTCACCGCCGTCGTGCCCGAGCGCGCCGTCCTCGAGCAGGTAGACGCCGTGCCCCATCGACGCGTCGACGTCGATGCGCGGACCCGGGGTGCGCATGAGGCGCGCGACCTCGCCTCCGAGCAGCGTGCCGTCCCCAAGCGCGCGGGCGAAGCGCGTCGCGTCGTCAGCCGTGAGGAAGCAGCCGCCGTCGCCCCCGCCGACGACGGGCATGGCCAGGACGTTCGAGCGCCACGGTGCGCCGCGACGTCGCGGCAGGTAACCGGTCGCCACGTCAGGCTGCGCCTCGTCGAGGCGCAGGTAGCCGCTCGACGTCATGCCCGTGGGGACGAGGACGCGTTCGGTCACGCGGTCGACGAACGCGTCGCCCGTCACCTCCTCGAGGAGCGCCGCGAGGAGCACGTAGCCGCTGTTGGAGTAGTGGAACGCCGCACCCGGCTCGTCGACGGGCGGCAGGTCGGTGTAGAGCGGGAGGAAGTCGTCCGGCCGTTCCATCGTCACGGACGGGATCGTGCGCCACAGCGCGGCGTAGTCAGGGACATAGCCGGGCTGGGTGTCGTCCTCCTCGGCGTAATCGCCGATGCCCGAGGTGTGCGTGAGCAGGTGCCGCACGGTGACGCGCGGGTCGAGCGTGCGGGGCCGACGCGCGGCGGGCAGGAGGTCGACGACCGGGGCGTCGAGGTCGAGCAGGCCTGCGACGTGCGCGTCGAGCACGGCCGCCGCGGTGAGCATCTTCGAGACGCTCGCGGTGCCGAAGCGGTCGTGGAACGTCACGGGCCGGCCGGCCGCGCGGTCCGCGACGCCGAGCGCAAGACGCAGCCGCGGCCCGCCTGCTCCCTCGACGACGACGACGCCGGAGAACCGGTCGCGTGCGGCGAGGCCGCGCAGGGTGTCGGCCGCGTCGTCCCAGCCCGGTGCCACGTGCTCGTGCTCGTTCATGCGCCCAGGGTGGCACGCTGGTGGGCCGTTGGTCGCCTGCTTTCCGCGGATGTCGGCGGCTGCCGCTACGGTGGACCCGTGTCCGAGACCCCGCTCCCCGATGTCGCTGCCCTCTCGTACGAGCAGGCCCGTGACGAACTCGTCCAGGTCGTCGCCCGCCTCGAGGCCGGCGGCGAGACCCTCGAGGCGAGCCTCGCGCTCTGGGAGCGTGGCGAGGCGCTGGCCGCGCGCTGCCAGGAGTGGCTCGACGGCGCTCGTGAGCGTCTTGACGCCGCGACCCGTGAGGGCCGGGCTGCGGATGGGGACGAGGCGTGACCCCTCACGAACCACTGCCGACGACGGGTTCGACGCCGGTCCTCGCAGGGCCGGCGGGTCGTGCGCTCGTCGTCGGCGAAGCTCTCATCGACACGGTGCGGCGCACGGACGGCTCGGTCGACGAGCACCCGGGCGGCAGCCCGGCGAACGTCGCGCTGACGCTCGGTCGGCTCGCGCGTGACGTCGAGCTGCTCACGTGGATCGGCGAGGACGCGTACGGAGCGATGGTGCGCCGCTGGCTCGAGGGGTCCCGTGTCGGGCTGCACCTCGGCTCGACGGGCGCACCGGAGACGTCGATCGCGACCGCGACGCTCGACGCGTCAGGCACCGCGAGCTATGACTTCGAGATCGAGTGGCGGCTGCCGCACCGCATCGACGTCGCCCCGGACACGCTCGTCGTTCACACGGGGTCGCTCGCGACCGCCCTCGCGCCGGGTGCCGACGCGGTCGCGGACCTGCTCGCCGTGCAGCGGCGCGTCTCGACGGTGACGTTCGACCCGAACGTGCGGCCCGCGATCCTCGGGCGGCCGCTCACGGCCGCGCCGGGCGTCGAGCGGTTCCTCATGCTCGCGGACGTCGTCAAGGTCTCGCACGCGGGTCTTGCGTGGCTCTACCCGCACCGGGACCCCGAGGTCACGGCGGCACTGTGGCACAAGCGGTCGGGGGCGATCGTCGTCCTCACGCGGGGTGCTGACGGCGCGAGCACATGGTCCGCGGCGGGTCGCGTCGACGTCCCCGGCGTCCCCGTCGAGATCGCCGACACGGTCGGCGCGGGCGACGCGTTCACGGGCACGCTCATCGACGGCCTGTGGAGCCACGACCTGCTCGGCGCGCCGCGCCGTGCGGCGCTGCTCGCCATCGAGCCCGACCTCCTGCGGGACGTCGTCGCACGTGCGGTGAAGGCCGCAGCGATCACGACGTCACGTGCGGGCGCGAACCCGCCGCGACGCGCGGAGCTCGACGGGCCCGAGCCCGTCTGACCAGCGAGCCCTCCCACCGGCGGTCCACCTGCCAGAACGGCCGTCCCGCGTGTCGGACGTCACATGGACGGACCTGCGGCAACCGGAGGACAGGCGCACAATGACGAACATGAACGCGACCACCTCCTCGACCAAGCCCACCGAGTCCCCCGCCGCTGCATGGCGGGCGCTCAAGGCAGGCAACGCGCGCTTCGTCTCCGACACGATGCTCCATCCGTCGCAGGGCGCCGCGCGGCGCGCCGAGCTCGCCGTCGCCCAGAACCCCTTCGCGGTGATCTTCGGCTGCTCCGACTCGCGTGTCGCCGCCGAGATCATCTTCGACCAGGGCCTCGGCGACGCCTTCGTCGTCCGCACGGCCGGCCACGTCCTCGACACGACCGTCATCGGGTCGATCGAGTACGGCATCGGCGTGCTCGACGCTCAGCTCATCGTCGTCCTCGCGCACGACTCGTGCGGTGCGATCGCCGCCGCGGCGCACACCCTCTCGACGGGCGATCAGGCCGACGGGTTCGTGCGCGCGGTCGTCGACCGCGTCATCCCGTCGATCGTCGGCGCGACCGCCGAGGGCGTCGACTTCACCGACCCCGACACCCTGCGCCGCCAGCACGTGCGCCACACCGTCGACCAGCTCTACGGGTACTCGGCCGCGATCAAGGCCGAGGTCGACGCGGGAACGGTCGCGATCGTCGGCGTCGAGTACACCCTCGCGGACGGCCGCGCGACACTGCTCTCCGTCAAGGGCGACGTCGGCGAGGAGCCCGTCACCCTCTGAGGAGGAGCGCGGCGGTGTGACCCAGGTCCCGATTTTCACGGCGCTTCCCCGGTCGAGACCGGGGCGCGTCGTGCGGCACGATGGACCTATGACTGACAACGCCGTCGGCGACGCGCCGATCCCTGCCCAGGACGCTGACTTCCGCATCGAGCACGACACGATGGGAGAGGTCCGCGTCCCCGCTGCTGCGCTCTACCGCGCGCAGACGCAGCGGGCCGTCGAGAACTTCCCGATCTCCGGCTCGGTGCTCGAGCGCGGCCACATCGAGGCGCTCGCGCGCATCAAGAAGGCCGCCGCCCGCGCCAACGCCGAGCTCGGCGTCCTCCCGCAGGACGTCGCCGACGCGATCGTCGCAGCCGCCGACGAGGTCGCGACCGGCCAGCACGACGCGCACTTCCCCGTCGACGTCTACCAGACAGGCTCAGGCACGTCGTCGAACATGAACACGAACGAGGTGCTCGCGACCCTCGCGACCCGCCACCTCGGCCGCGAGGTCCACCCCAACGACCACGTCAACGCGTCGCAGTCGTCGAACGACGTCTTCCCCACGTCGGCGCACGTCGCCGCGACCGCGGGCGTCGTCGGCGACCTCGTGCCCGCGCTCGAGCACCTCGCCGAGGCGATCGGCGCGAAGGCCACCGAGTTCGCCGGGGTCGTCAAGGCGGGCCGCACCCACCTCATGGACGCGACGCCCGTGACGCTCGGCCAGGAGTTCGGCGGCTACGCGGCCGCGATCCGCTATGGCATCGAGCGCCTCGAGGCCGCGCTCCCCCGCGCGGCCGAGGTCCCGCTTGGCGGCACCGCTGTCGGCACCGGCATCAACACCCCGGCCGGCTTCCCGCAGCGTGTCATCGCACTCCTCGTCGAGGACACGGGCCTGCCCCTCACCGAGGCGCGCGACCACTTCGAGGCGCAGTCCTCGCGCGACGGCCTCGTCGAGCTCTCGGGCGCGCTCCGCACGATCGCGGTCTCGCTCACGAAGATCTGCAACGACATCCGTTGGATGGGCTCGGGCCCCAACACGGGCCTCGGCGAGATCTTCATCCCCGACCTGCAGCCGGGCTCGTCGATCATGCCGGGCAAGGTCAACCCCGTCGTGCCCGAGGCCGTTCTTATGGTCGCGGCGCGCGTCGTCGGCAACGACGCGACGGTCGCGTGGGCGGGCGCGTCGGGCTCGTTCGAGCTCAATGTCCAGATCCCCGTCATCGCGTCGTCGATCCTCGAGTCGATCCGTCTGCTCACCAACGCGTCGCGCGTCCTCGCGGACCGCACGGTCGCGGGCATCACGGCGAACGAGGAGCGGGCGCGCGCGCTCGCCGAGTCGTCACCGTCGATCGTCACGCCCCTCAACCGCGTCATCGGCTACGAGGCGGCCGCGAAGGTCGCCAAGCACGCCGTCAAGACGGGCGTCACCGTCCGTCAGGCGGTCGTCGACCTCGGCTTCGTCGAGCGCGGCGAGGTCACGGAGGCGCAGCTCGACGAGGCGCTCGACGTCATGAGCATGACGCGCCCGCCGCAGGCCTGACCTGCTGGTGCGCGCGGCCCCGGACTCCTCACGGCGTCCGGGGCTGCGTTGCGTCCGGGGCGAGCCCGACGCCGCGTCCGGGGCAGAGTCCGGCTGCTCTTCCGACCTCCACGCGGTTTTCAGTGCGGGTTCTTCTCCATCGCGAGGGCCGCGACGAGGCCGACCGCGAGCACTCCCGCCGCGAGCAGCATCGTCTGACCCACGGCCGTAGCGAAGCCTGCGTGCACCGCGCCGAGCACGACCTCCCGCACCTGCGCGGCGACGTCGGCGGGCACGCCCGCGGGGGGGGCGAACGCACCCGCCGCACCGAGCCCGCTGCTGAGCGACGGCGCAAGGCTCCCGACGACCTCGCGCACGTCGTCGGGCAGCCCCTCCGACGCGCGGGCGAGCGCCGCGGGGATCTCGACGGCGATGCGCGACGTGAGTGTCGCGACAATGACGGCGGAGCCGATGACACCACCCACCTGGCGGTTCATGTTGAACGCGCCCGCGCCGGCTCCGGCCGTCGCGGGGGCCAGGCCCGACGTCGCGAGCGCCGCGAGCGGGGAGAACAGCATGCCGGTGCCGACGCCGAAGAGGGCCATCGGCGGGTAGACGCGCCACACCGAGATGCCGGGCTCGACGACGAGCGCGACCCACGCGACGGACGTCACGAGGAAACCGAAGCCTGCCGCGACGACCCACTTGCCGGGGACCCGGTCCGCGAGCCGTCCCGCGAACGGCGCGACGATGCCGGAGAGCACCGATCCCGGCAGGTTGACGAGCGCCGCGTGGAGCGCGCTGAGGCCGAGCACCTGCTGGAGGAACAGGGTGAGCGGGAAGAAGATGCCGATCATCGCGAACGACGCGACGGCTCCGCCGACGTTCGCGAGCGCGAATGTCCGGTGCGTGAAGAGCGTGAGCGGCAGGAGCGCGTCCGGCCCACGCCGCTTCTGCCAGGCGAGGAACGCCGCGGTGACGACGGCTCCCGCACCGAGGATCCACCAGACCGTCACGGGCCCGATGACGCGCCCCCACCCGAAGCTCTGCCCCTCCTGGATCCCGAAGACGAGGAGGAAGAGGCCGACGACGGACAGGACGACGCCGAGCATGTCGAACGACCGCGAGTGCGTCGGAAGCGTCGGCAAGCTGCGGACGGCGAGGACGAGCGCGACGATGCCGACAGGGATGTTGACGTAGAAGATCCACTCCCAGCCGATCGTCTCGACGAAGAGCCCGCCGAGGAGCGGCCCGGCGATCGTCGCGAGGCCCGCGACCGAGCCCCACACGCCCATGGCGGCGCCGCGACGCTCGCGCGGGAAGACGCGCGTGATCATCGACATCGTCTGCGGTGTCATGAGGGCCGCGCCGACGCCCTGGACGGCACGCGCGGCGACGAGCAGCTCGATGGACCCGGCGAGCCCGGAGAGGCCGCACGCGAGCGACGAGAGCGTGAAGACGACGAGCCCCCAGACGAAGACGGGGCGTGGCCCGAAACGGTCACCGAGGCGGCCCGTGACGAGGAGGAGCACCGCGAAGCTCAGGAGGTAGGCGCTGTTGACCCAGCCGACGGTCGTGAGGGTCGCATCGAACGCTGTCTGGAGGGTCGGGACCGCGATGTTGACGATGGTCGTGTCGACCATGATGACGAAGAAGCCGAGGCAGAGCGCCGGGAGGATGCTCCACGGGCTGCGTCCGCCAAGGTCGACGAGGGCCACCGTCGGCGCGGGCGGCGTCGGCGTGGGCGTCGTGGGCGCGGGCGTCGTGGGGGTGGGCGTCGTGGGGGCGTGGGGGTCGTGGCTCACGGTGCAGGTTAACCACGTCGCGTCAGCACGGACAACGGTGTCCGCGCCGCGCAGCCCGCGTCGTGCCGCGCCCAGCCGGCCTACGCCGTGACGTCCTCGAGGAGCTGGGTGACGAGCGCCGCGACGGGCGACCGCTCGGAGCGGGTGAGAGTGACGTGCGCGAAGAGCGGGTGGCCGGCGAGCTGCTCGACGACCGCCGCGACGCCGTCGTGCCGTCCGACGCGCAGGTTGTCGCGCTGCGCGACGTCGTGCGTGAGGACGACGCGCGAGTTCTGCCCGATGCGCGACAGGACGGTGAGGAGGACGCCGCGCTCGAGGGACTGGGCCTCGTCGACGATGACGAACGCGTCGTGGAGGGAGCGTCCGCGGATGTGCGTGAGGGGTAGGACCTCGAGGAGGTCGCGGGCGAGGACCTCCTCGACGACCTCCTTGGCGACGACGGCGCCGAGGGTGTCGTAGACGGCGTCCGCCCACGGGTTCATCTTCTCGGCCTCGGTGCCGGGCAGGTAGCCGAGCTCCTGGCCGCCGACCGCGTAGAGCGGCCGGAACACCATGATGCGGCGGTGCTCGCGCTTCTCGAGGACGGCCTCGAGGGCGGCGCAGAGTGCAAGCGCGGACTTGCCGGTGCCGGCGCGTCCGCCGAGAGAGACGATGCCGATCGACGGGTCGGCGAGGAGGTCGATCGCGATGCGCTGCTCCGCGCTGCGGCCGCGCAGCCCGAAGACCTCCTGGTCACCGCGGACGAGCTGGACGTGCTTGTCGGCGGTGATGCGGCCGAGGGCGGAGCCTCGTGGGGAGTGGAGGACGAGGCCCGTGTGGACGTGCGGCGTCGTCGTCTCCTGGAACGCGGTGAGGGTTGCGGGCGGCAGGTCGCTCAGCGGGAAGGACTCGTGCTCCCAGAGCGTGGCCATCGTCGCCTCGGGGACGTCGAGCTCGGCGATCCCGGTGTGGCCGGGTTCGGTGGCCTGCTCGGCGCGATACTCCTCGGCGGTGAGGCCGCACGCGGACGCCTTGATGCGCATCGGCAGGTCCTTGGAGACGACGGTGACGTCGGCGCCCTCGGCGGCGAGGCCCGCGGCGACAGCGAGGATGCGGGAGTCGTTGTCGCCGAGCCGGAAGCCCGCGGGGAGGACGGCCGGGTCGATGTGGTTGAGCTCGACGCGCAGGGTGCCGAGGCCTGCGCCGAGCGGCAGGGGGCGGTCGAGGCCGCCGTGGCGGACCCGGAGGTCGTCGAGCGCGCGCAGGGCGGCGCGGGCAAAGTAGCCGAGCTCGGCGTGGTGGCGTTTGGCCTCGAGCTCGGTGACGACGGTGAGGGGCAGGACGACGTCGTGCTCGGCGAAGCGTCGCAGGGCGGCGGGGTCGGCGAGGAGGACGGAGGTGTCGACGACGAACGTCCGCACGGGACCCTCACCTCCCTCCGTGCGCGTGGTCCGGGTGACCGTCGTGCTCGTGGGGTTCATGCGAGGCTCCCTGCGCTGGGGGCCGGCCTGGGTGGTCGGCCCGGGGGCGCCGGACGACGGTGTGTCGTCCGTCACAGCCAAACTACAGCGGTGTCGTTCGTCGGGGAAGAGAGGGGCGGGCGAACACGCGCCGAACTCCGGGCGCACACCGGGCCTAGGCTCGGAGCATGAGCGAGCTCCACGACCTCACAGCCCTCGAGACCGCGGAGGCGATCCGCCGTCGCGAGACCTCCCCGACGGAGGTCGTGCGCCATGCGCTCGACCGCGCCGAGCGTCTCGGCCCGCAGGTCGGCGCGTTCGTCACGCTCACGCCCGAGCGGGCGCTCGCCGAGGCCGCGGAGGCCGAGAGGGTCCTCGCTGCCGCCAACGACGCGCGCAGCCTCCCACCGCTGCTCGGCGTCCCGTGCCCCGTTAAGGACCTCACGATGGTCGCGGGCGTGCGCTTCACGGCGGGGTCCGCGCTCCTCGCGGACAACGTCGCGGACGTCGATGACGGCGTCGCCACGCTCCTCGCTCGTGCGGGCACGGTGATGCTCGGCAAGACGACGACGCCCGAGCTCGGCCTGCCCTGCTACACCGAGCCCGACGGCACTCCCCCGGCACGCACGCCGTGGGACACGACGCGCACGGCTGGCGGCTCGAGCGGCGGAGCGGCCGCCGCGGTCGCGGCGCGCATCGTCCCGGTCGCCCAGGGCAACGACGGCGGTGGCTCGATCCGCATCCCCGCGAGCGCGTGCGGGCTCGTCGGGCTCAAGCCGAGCCGCGGGCTCGTGAGCCCGGGCCCGTGGGGCACGGACGGGGCGGGTCTCGCGAGCAACGGGGTGCTCACGCGCGACGTCCGGGACACGGCCGCGTTCCTCGACGTCCTCGCGCACCCGTGGCCGGGAGACATGGTCGAGACGCGTCGCCCCGCGGGCGGCTTCCTCGCGGCGCTCGACGCGCGCCCGCGTCGGCTGCGCGTCGGGCTGCTGACGACGCCGCTCATCACGGCCGACGCCGTCGTCCACCCGGCGTGCGTCGCAGCGGCGGAGCGGACGGCGGACGACCTCGCGTCGCTCGGCCACGACGTCGTCGAGGCGCCGGTGCCGTTCGCCGCCGAGGCGTGGGACGCGTTCGCCGCGCTGTGGTCGGTCATGGCCCTGCAGGTCCCCGTGCCGCCCGAGGCCGAAGGCATGCTCCGACCCCTCACGCGCTGGTTGCGGGAGAACGGCAGGCGCGTCACGGGCGTCGAGCACGCCGACGCGGTCGTCGCTCACCAGCGGCTCGTGCGGGCCGTCGGGCAGGCGTGGGAGGACCTCGACGTCGTCGTCACGCCGACGCTCGCGCAACCGCCCGTCCGTCCCGACGCGCTACGCGACGACGCGGACCCTGCCGCGGACTTCGCGGCGCAGACGCGCTTCACGCCGTGGACAAGCGTGTGGAACCTCACGGGACGTCCGGCGGTGTCGCTCCCGGTCGCGCAGCTCGACGTCGACGGGACGACGCTACCGATCGGCGTGCAGCTCGGCGGCCGCCTCGGTCATGACGCGGAGCTGCTCGCGCTCGCGCTGTGGCTCGAGGAGATCCACCGCTGGCAGGACCGCCGCCCGCCGCTGGCCTGACCTTGGACTGACCTTGGCCTGACCTTGGACTCACACGGCCTGACCCTGGCCGGACAGCTTGCCCCTCACGGGCTCTGCCCTCCGTAGCCGTTGGCGCAGCCGATAGCGGATCCGTACGCGTCCTGCGTACGGATCCGCTATCGAGCGCACGCGCCCCTGGGTGGATAGCCGATCCGCCCACGTCACGTGGTCCGATCGGCTATCGGGCCGCTGGGGGCGGAGGCGGGTCAGGCGTCCGTGCGCTCGGGGGAACCGACGAGGTGCGCCGCGATCGTGCTCGCCCACTCGCGCACCGCGGCCATGTCGCGGCGGTCGCCCTGCTTGCCGCGAGCCGCGGCGATGATCGCGCGCTCGGAGAAGTTGAGGACGCTCAAGTCGAGTTTGCCGGGGAAGTGCCGGTGCGCGACGGCCCCCGTGACGTTCATGCGGTCGACGGTCTCGGCGGGGCGGTTCGACGCCTTGGCCGGCGAGTCCGCGAGCCCCGAGGAGAATAGCCACACGGGCAGCGCAGCCAGCTCAGCGGCGCGCTTGTCGACGAGGTCCCGGGCGTCCGCGAGCCAGCGGCCCGTGTAGACCGCCGAGCCGACGACGACCGCGTCGTAGCCGTCGAGCGACGCGACCTCGCCCGCCGGGCGGACGTCGCAGCCGAGGCCCGCGCCACGCAGGACGTCACCGATCTGCTCGCCGATCTCGAGCGTGCTGCCATGGCGTGACGCCACCGCGACCAGAACCAACATGTGAGTCTCCTTGCAGACTGCCGGATGGATACGACCCCTCGCACTCCGTCCGTCCAGTGTTTCCCACGTCGTCCGCCTGAGGCTGGGCCTGAGGTCCCCCACGCACGGCCGCGCGCGTCACAGCGGCCGCAGCCGTCGTCGAGGCTGCTCGCACGACGGCCCGGGCCTGCGACGGGTGCTGCGAGCGGGCCGACGCTCAGAGGTCGAGGACGCGTCCGCTCGGCGGTGCTGCAGGGTCGCCGCGCCCGTCGCGCCGGCCGCGGACGGCGTCGCGCGGGTCGAGCGGCTCGAGCCCGGGAACCCACACGGGGGCGTCCGGTGTGCCGTCGGCGGGCGCACCGGCCGTGGCTCGGGGTCCGGGTGGTGGTGCAGGCGACTCGAGCCGTCGGCCGCTGTCCGGGTCGGGATCCCCGTGACCGAGGCGCCCCCACGAGCGTCCGCGCACGGGCGGCCTCGGCGTGGCAGGGGGCGGTGTCGGCGTGGTGGGCAGGCCCGCGGCGAACGGGTCGCTCGCCGGGACCTCGAAGCGACCGCCGACCGCGGGGCCGGGCCGGCCCTGCGCCGTCGGACCGCCGGGACCACCGGGGCCGCCGAGGACGCTCGCGATCATCGAGCGCTCGCGCGCGGCCTCGCCGTCGGCGAGGCCGCGCATGCGCGCCGTGTGATCGACGTAGACGTGGAACAACGAGCCGAGCCGCACGGCCCAGACGAGCACGGAGATCCCGGCGGCGGCGTCCGTCGAGAAGTCGAGCCCACCGCCGAAGCTCATCGACACACCGGCGGCGATGCCCCAGACGACGGCCCACGACTCGTCGACCGAGCGGCGCGCGGTGTGGAACTGGCGCAGCGCGTGGATGCCGAACCACGCGAAGGTGAAGCAGCCGAGGGTCGCGACCGTGAGCCAGAAACCCACGCGCTCGCCCCTGTGCCATGTGCTGTCCGCGAGCCGGTCCTCGGCGCTGCGGACGCGGTCGAACGCCATCAGTAGGCCACCCTCCGCCCACGGACGTCGTCGGGTGCGAGCTCGGGGTGCAGGGGAACCCCGGGCTCGTCGACGAGGCTCGCGGCGACGGCCCGCGAGGCCGCCCACTCGCGCGTGCGCGCGATCTGCTCGGCCTGCGTGACGGACAGCGGGACGGTGTTGACGACGGCACGACGCACGTCGTCGACCGTGAGCGCGCGTCGTCCCGCGTACGCGTCGAAGCATGCGGAGACGACGGCCTGCTCGATCTCTGCCCCCGAGAACCCTTCGGAGCCGGCGACGAGGTCGCGGAGCAGACCGGCCGTCGGGGCGGCCGCAGTGCCGAGCTCATGGCCTGCGGCGAGCCGCCGGTCGAGGTGGAGCCGCCAAATCTCCTCGCGCTCCGTGGGCGTGGGCAGGTCGACGAAGAAGATCTCGTCGAAGCGTCCCTTGCGGAGGAACTCGGGCGGCAGGGCGTCGATCTTGTTGGCGGTCGCGATGACGAAGACGGGCGCGGTCTTCTCCTGGAGCCACGTGAGGAACGTGCCGAAGACGCGCTGACTCGTCCCCGAGTCCCCCGACTGCGACTGGCCCGCGGAGCCGAAGCCCTTCTCGATCTCGTCGATCCAGAGGATCGACGGCGCGACCGCCTCGGCGAGGCGGAGCGCCTCGCGCATATTCTGCTCGGACGACCCGACGAAGCCGGCGAAGACCTTGCCGACGTCGAGGCGCAGGAGCGGCAGGCCCCAGAGCGTCGACGAGCATTTCGCGGTGAGCGACTTGCCGCAGCCCGGCACGCCCGTGATGAGGATCCCCTTGGGCGCGGGCACGCCCCAGCCGGCGGCCTGCGGCAGCCACGACCCCTGGCGTGTGACGAGCCACCGCTTGAGGTTGTCGAGCCCCCCGACGTCCTCGATCGTGCCGGACGGCGGCACGAACTCGAGGAGCGCGGACTTGCGGATCGTCTGACGCTTCTCCTCGACGACGCGCGCGATGTCGTCGCGCGAGAGGACCCGGTCGCCGGCGATCGCCCGGGCGAACGCGTTCTCGGCCTCCCAGCGGGTGAGGCCGCGCGCGGCCTGGAGGAGGTTCTCGCGGTCCGTCGACGTGAGCTCGACGCGGATGCCGCCCGCGTTCGCGTCGCAGATCGCGTCGAGCACCTCGCCGAGCTCATCGGTGTCGGGAAGCGGCAGGTCGACGACGGAGACGACCTTCTCGAGGTCCGTCGGCAGCTGGAGCGACGGCGAGACGATGACGAGGGTGTGGGCGACGTCGCCCGCCTTGAACGCGGCTGCGACGTCGAGGAGCGCGCGCACGAGGATCGGGTCAACCTCACGACCGTTGCCGCCGAGGAAGTGGTGGAGGTCGTTGAAGACGAAGATCGTCGGCACGGGCGTCGACATCGCGGCGGTGAGCGCGTCCTCGGGGACCTGGGCGCGGCCGGGGTCGCCGGGGTGGTGGAGGCCGCGGGAGAGGGAGTAGGCGAGGACCTGGCGCTGAGTGCGCAACGCGGTGGGGTCCTGCGCGATCGAGACGACGGCCGCCATGACGCGCTCGGTCTCATGCGTCTCGACGAGGACGACGGGGTGGCGTGCGCGCAGCAGGTCGAGGAGCGACTCCCGGAACTTCTGCGACGTGCTCGGAGCTCCTTGCGGGTTCATGACGGCCCCTCCCTCGTGCGCGCGGTCCGCGCGCGTGCCTGCCCCGGTCAAGATAGCGCAGTAGATTGCTCGCATGGCGACGCTCTTCACACGCATCATCGACGGCGAGATCCCTGGACGGTTCGTGTGGTCGGACCCGGTCGCGGTGGCGTTCGCGACGATCGCTCCGATCACCCCTGGGCACGTGCTCGTCGTCCCCCGGGCGGAGGTCGCGTCGTTCACGCACGCGGACGACGGTCTGCTCGCGCACCTGTCCCGGGTCGCGGCCGCGATCGGGCGTGCGCAGGAGGTGGCGTTCGAGGCGCCGCGCGCGGCGCTCCTCGTCGCCGGCTTCGAGGTCCCTCACCTGCATCTTCACGTGCTGCCTGCGTGGGGCGAGGCAGAGCTGTCGTTCGCGCACGCGAGGTCGGACGTGCCGGCCGACGAGCTCGACGACGCGATGGAGCGGGTGCGCGCCGCGCTGCGTGCGGGCGGCGAGGGAGCGCACGTCCCGCCGACGCTCGGCGCGCCCGACTGAGACGTCCGTCACGGTCCGCGCACGGGACCGCATGACGAACAGACGCGCGCCGGGCGCGACGAAGGTCCTATGGTCGGGGACGTGACCCATCAGGAATCCACCCCCACACAGCCGGACGAGCGCGGGACGGCACGGCACGAGATGCCGGACGAGCTGCGCGCGGACGTTCGTCTGCTCGGCGGCATGCTCGGTCAGATCCTCACGGAGTCGGTCGGCGAGGACCTCCTCGACGACGTCGAGCGTCTGCGCTCGCTGACGATCGCCGCGTACGACGAGGACGGCTCCGCGTCGATCGAGGCGGCCGAGGCTCTCATCGAGACGTTCTCGCTCGAGCGTGCCGAGCAGGTCGCCCGAGCGTTCACGTGCTACTTCCACCTCGTTAACCTCGCCGAGGAGCACCACCGCGTGCGCATCCTGCGGCGTCGCGAGGCCGACACGGGCGCGGTGTCGGCCGTCAACGACGACGTGCAGTCGGCGGTCGCGCGGCTGCGCGACGAGGTCGGCGCGGAGGAGACTGCGCGGCGTATCCGTGCGCTCGAGTTCCGGCCCGTGCTCACGGCACACCCGACCGAGGCCCGTCGTCGTGCCGTGGCCGCGGCGATCCGTAGGATCACGGAGCTCCTCGCGGAGCGCGACGTCCAGGCGATCGGCGGTATCACGCTCGCGGACAACCACCGTCGTCTGCTCGGCCAGATCGACACGCTGTGGCGCACGGCGCCACTGCGCTCGTCGAAGCCGTCGCCGCTCGACGAGGTCCGCACCGCGATGAACGTCTTCGACCAGACGCTCTTCGAGACCTTCCCCGTCGTCTACCGTCGCTTCGACGACCTGCTCAACGGTGAGGACGCGGGGCTCGTCGAGCCGCGGGTCGCCCCGTTCGTGCGGCTCGGCACGTGGATCGGCGCGGACCGGGACGGCAACCCTAACGTCACGGCCGCGATCACGAAGCAGGCGGCGGCGATCGCGAACGAGCACGTGCTCGTCGCGCTCGAGCGCGTCGTCGCGGAGCTGGGGCGCAGCCTCACGCACGACGGCGACTCGACGCCCGGCTCGGCCGAGCTCACGGCGCTGTGGCGCACGCAGACGCGCATGGCTGAGGAGCTCACGCGGGAGATCGCGGTGCGGTCGCCCAACGAGCCGCACCGTCGGGTGCTGCTCGTCGTCGCGGAGCGTGTGAGCGCGACGCGTCGTCGTGACGCGGACCTCGCCTACCGCACGTCGGACGAACTTCTCGCGGACCTTCTCGTCGTGCAGCGCTCGCTCGTCGAGGCGCGTGCGACGCGTGTCGCGTACGGCGACCTCCAGCAGGTCATCTGGCAGGTGCAGACGTTCGGCTTCCACCTCGCGGAGCACGAGGTGCGGCAGCACTCGCAGGTGCACCGCGAGACGCTCGCGGAGATCGCGGAGCATGGGGTCGACGGTCCGCTCTCGGAGCGTGCGGTCGAGGTGCTCGACACGTTCCGGGCGATCGCGTTCGTCCAGGACCGCTACGGCGTTCCGGCCGCGCGACGCTACATCGTGTCGTTCACGACGTCGGCGGAGGACCTCGGCAACGTCTACGAGCTCGCACGTCACGCGCTCGGCGAGGACGCAGACCTGCCCGTGCTCGACGTCATCCCGCTCTTCGAGACGTTCGCGGACCTCGAGGCGTCGGTCGATGTGCTCGAGGAGTACATCACTCAGCCCGAGGTCGTCGAGCGGCTCGCGGCGACGGAGCGTCGTCTCGAGGTCATGCTCGGCTACTCCGACTCCTCGAAGGACGTCGGCCCGGTGTCGGCGACGCTCGCGCTCTACGACGCGCAGCAGCGCATCGCCGACTGGGCGCAGCGCAACAACATCACGCTCACGTTGTTCCACGGACGTGGCGGCGCGCTCGGCCGTGGTGGCGGCCCGGCGAACCGCGCGATCCTCGCGCAGCCGCCCCACTCGGTCGACGGCCGTTTCAAGCTCACGGAGCAGGGCGAGGTCATCGCGGCGCGGTATGGCGACCCGGCGATCGCGGCCCGGCACATCGACCAGGTCGCAGCCGCGACGCTGCTCGCGTCCGCGCCGAGCAACGAGCAGCGCAACTCCGAGGCTGCGGAGGCCTTCGCGGGCATCGCCGCGGTCATGGACACGGCGTCGCGCAAGCGGTTCTTCGACCTCGTCCACTCCCCCGGATTCCCCGCGTGGTTCGCGCAGGTGACGCCTCAGGAGGAGGTCGGGCTGCTGCCGCTCGGCTCGCGCCCTGCGAAGCGTGGTCTGTCGATCAACTCGCTCGACGACCTCCGTGCGATCCCGTGGGTCTTCGCGTGGTCGCAGGCGCGCATCAACCTCACGGGCTGGTTCGGCCTCGGGACGGCCCTCGCGGCCGTGGGCGACGTCGACGAGCTGCGCCGCGCGTACGAGAGCTGGCCGTTGTTCTCGACGATGATCGACAACGTCGAGATGTCGCTCGCGAAGACGGACGAGCGCATCGCGGCCCGTTACCTCGCGCTCGGCGACCGTGAGGACCTCGCGGCGCTCGTGCTCGAGGAGATGGCGCTCACCAAGGAGTGGGTGCTGCGCACGACGGGCAAGGATCGGATGCTCGCGAACATGCGCGTGCTCGGCCGGGCGGTGCAGATGCGCAGCCCCTACGTCGACGCGCTCTCGCTCATCCAGGTGCGCGCGCTGCGGTCGCTGCGTCTCGACGACAACCGGTCGGAGGAGGAGATCGCGCGGATCAAGCGGCTCCTGCTCATCACGCTCAACGGTGTGGCTGCCGGTCTCCAGAACACGGGCTGAGCCTCCTGCACGGCACATCGACGCCGGGTCGCGCACATGCGCGGCCCCGCGTCGTCGTCTCGGGAAGGAACGGTGCGGGCGCCGTTCCACGTGGGCCGGGCGAGCGCCGGGAACACCGCGGTGAGACACCCGGACCACAGGGGCACCCTAAAGGTAGGATGTTTCAGCGCCCACCCTCCCCGGCCCCGACGGGCCGGACCTCCGCGGAAGGAACCCCCAGTGCCGCAGCCCGGCCCGGCAGGCCACCACGACACCCCTCGCCCGATCGACCGGATCACGAGGCGCGCTCTCGTCGTCTGGGGTGTCGCGCTCCTCGCCTACGTCCTCGCCGTCGCGGCCCGCTCGTCGCTGTCCGCGACCGGCGTCGAGGCCGCCGTCCGCTTCGGCACGACCTCGTCTGCGCTGTCGTCGTTCGCAGTGCTCCAGCTCGTCGTCTACGCCGGACTCCAGGTGCCCGTCGGCTCGTTCCTCGACCGCTTCGGTCCCCGCCTCTCGCTCACGGTCGGCTGCGCGCTCATCGGCGTCGGCCAGATCCTCCTCGGCCTCGCCGACTCCGTGCCCGGCGCCGTCGCCGCCCGCGTGCTCGTCGGCTCGGGCGACGCGTTCGTCTTCATCCCGGCCGTGCGCCTCTTGCCCGCCTGGTTCCCCGCGCGCACCGTCCCCGTCGCCACGCAGGTGACGGGTCTCGTCGGCCAGCTCGGCCAGCTGCTCTCGCTCGGTCCGTTCGTCGCGCTCGTCGCCCTCCACGGGTGGACGGCCGCGTTCGCGTCGGCCGGGTCCGTGACCCTCCTCGCCGCGGTCCTCGTCGTCCTCGTCGTGCGCGACGCACGGCCCGTCTCGATTGACATCGACCTCACGGACCGAGATCCGGGGTCCGGCACGGACCGGACGACGGACGAGGCCCCGCCCGTGCTGCGTGACGCGGTCGTCGCACCGACGCCCGACGCCCCGTCGCTGCGCCGCACGCTTCTCGACCCCGGAACCCGCGCCGGGTTCTGGCTCCACTTCGTCTCCGCGATGCCCGCGTACACGTTCGTGCTCCTGTGGGGCTTCCCCTACATGACACGCGCCGAGGGACTGTCGGACGAGACCGCGCTCAGCATCCTCTCCGTGTACGTCGCCTCGGTCATCGTCGTGAGCCCGCTCGTCGGCCTCCTCTCCGCCCGCTGGGCCGAACGGCGCCTGCGCCTCGTCCTCGGCGCCGTCAGCGTGCAGGTCGCGGCCTGGGCCGTCGTGCTCGGCTGGCCCGGGCCCGTGCCGGCCGGCGTTCTCGTCATGCTCGTCGTCGTCATGGGCGTCTCGGGGCCCGCGTCGCTCATCGGGCTCGACCAGGCGCGCACGACCGTGCCGCTGCGTTCGCAGGGCGTCGCAACCGGCATGGTCAACGCGGGCGCGTTCGTCGCGAACCTTCTCGCGATGGGTGTCCTCGGCGTCGTCCTCGACCTCGTGGGAGAGACGAGCCCCGCGCTGTTCTCCGACCGTGGCTTCACGCTCGCGTGGCTCTCGCTCGCGCCGATCCTCGTCGTCGGGGTGGTCATGGCGGTGTCCGAGGACGGGCGGCTCCGCCGGCACCTCGAGACGCTCCCCCGCCCCTGATGTCCCGCGCGAGGCTCAGCGCGTGCCGAGCGTGACGACCTGGCCCGTCGCGGCCGCACGGTGCGCGGCCGCGACGACGTCGAGCGTCACCGCCGCGCTCTCGACGCTCACCGGGACGGGCCCGCGTCCCGCGGCGGCCTCGGCGAGCTGCGCGTAGAACGCGCCGTGGTCGCCGGGGACGAGCGGCACGTCGCTCGTCGTGGTCCCGTCGGGACCGCCCGCCGTGAGCGTCATCGTGCCCGCGGGGGTGCGCGCACCCCACAGCGTGCCGTCGTCCGTGAGGCCGTCGCCCACGGGGCGGCGGCCGGCCCGCAGCGCGACCTCCTGCGGGTCGAGGCCCCACGACTCGGCCTGGCCGTGGGCGCCGACGACACGCAGCCGCGGCCCGGGCACCGGCACGAGCGCGCTCACGGCGAGGTGCGAGCGCGCCCCGCCGACGTGCGTGAGCGCGACGAACGCGTCGTCGTCCGCGCCGACGCCCGCGCGGCGCACGTCGGTCTCCGCGTAGACCGTCGCGACCGGACCGAGCACGTCGAGCGCCTGGTCGACGAGGTGCGTGCCGAGATCGTGGAGCAGCCCCGGCAGGTCCGCCGGGTCGGCGGACTCGCGCCAGCCGCCGCGCGGCACGGGCCGCCACGACTCCCACCGGGCCTCGTAGCGGAGGACCTCCCCGAGCGCTCCCTCGCCGAGGAGGCGGCGCAGCGTGAGGTGGTCGTCGTCCCACCGACGGTTGTGGAACACGGTGAGAAGGGCGCCGCGCGCGTCGGCAAGCTCACCGAGGCGTCGCAGCGTCGCCCCGTCGGGCGCCGCCGGCTTGTCGACGACGACGCCGAAGCCTCGCTCGAGCGCGGCACGTGCGAGCGGTACGTGCGTGCGGTTGGGGGTCGTGACGACGACGACGTCGACGCCCGCCCGCCACAGGGCGTCGGCGTCGGGCAGGACGCGCGTCCCGGGGTAGCGGCGTCCGATCTCCTCGGCGGCCGCCGCGCGGCCCGTGACGACCGCCGTGAGCTCAAGCCCCGGGGTCGACGCGACGAACGGCGCGTGGAACGCGGCCCCACCGAGCCCGTAGCCGAGGATCCCGACCTTCGCCGCTGCCATGCGCTGCCTCCTCATCGTCGTGGACGTGCGAGGCCATCCTCGCACCCCGCCCGCACCGGCGGGCCGCTCGAGCGTGTGCGGGGCTAGGGTCGACGGGTGAAGAGCCTTCGCCGTCCCGCCCCGCGCCGCGCCGCCGTCGTCCTCACCGCTGCCCTCGCCCTCGCCGCGTGCGGCCCGCAGGCGTCCGAGGAGCCGGCCGCCCCATACGTCGCGGACGACGGCAGCTACCACGTGCCCGTGCTCGCGCGCGACATGCGGTTCCACCCGCAGGAGATCGCGGTGCCCGAAGGTCGCAGCCTCGTCATCGAGCTCAAGAACGTCGACGGCATGCCGCACGACCTCGTGACGGCGAGCGGGCTGCAGACGCCGCTGCTGCCCCGGGGAGAGACTGCGACCCTCGTCGTCGGGGTCGTCGACGGCACGCTCGACGCGTGGTGCGCCGTCACGGGGCACCGCGAGGCCGGCATGGTCATGACGATCACCGGCTGACGCACCCCTCGACGTCGACTCTCTTGACACCAAGACGTCCGGACGCGCTGCCACACCCGCGGGGACACGTGTCACCCGCACGAATCGGGGACCAACGGCCTGGGAGCGCGGGGACCATCGGCCCGCTCTCCCCGCGAGCGGGGTGGAATAACTGGAGGTGAGAGAACCACAGGGCTCAGAGAAGGGCAGGACGATGCTGGACGTCCTCGTCATCGGAGGCACGGGCCTCCTCGGCTACCACACCGCGCGGGAGCTCGTGCGCCGCGGCTACCGCGTCACCTCGCTGTCGCTCCCGCCGGTGCCGGCGGACGGCCTCTTCGACGATCTCGGCGGTGAGCCCGTCGTCGAGCTGCTCGGCGACATCACCGAGATGTCGGATGGCGAGCTCGCGAACCTCCTCGCTGGCAAGCACGCGGTCTTCTACGCGGCCGGCGCCGACGAGCGCGTCGTGCCCGACGCCCCGTCGGCCCACTACTTCTACAACGCGAACGTGCGCCCCACGCAGCGCGTGGCCCGCGCCGCCCGCCGGGTGGGCGTCGAGCGCTTCGTCCTCTACGGCTCCTACACCGCCGAGTTCGGCGAGCTGTGGCCCGAGCTCGGCTACCGCACCCGCAACGGCTACCCGCGGACGCGCCTCGCGCAGGAGGAGGTCGCGTACTTCGAGGGCGACGGTGCGATGGCGGTCATGACGCTGCGTCTGCCGTACATCTTCGGCCAGATGCCCGGCCGCATGCCGCTGTGGGAGATGTTCGTCAACCGGGTCGCGGCGACCGAGGGCGCGGTCCACGTCCAGCAGGGCTCGACGTCTGCCGTGACGGTCCGCCAGGTCGCGCAGGCCGCGGTCGGCGCGATGGAGCAGGGCGAGCACGGCGGTCGCTACGCGATCAACGACTACGACCTCTCCTACCGCGAGCTCAACGAGATCATCTGCGCCGAGCTCGGCCGCGACGTGTCCGACGTCGTGACGGTGCCGCTCGAGGCAGTCCTTCCGGCGATGGAGCAGTACGACGTCGCGACGGCGGCCGCCGGCAAGGAGCACGGCATCCACCTCGTCGATGCCGCGATCTTCCAGGACCGTGCCGCGGTGACGGATCCCGCGGTCACGCAGGGTGTGCTCGGGATCGTCCACGAGGACGTGCGCGCGGAGATCGTCGCGACAATCCGCACGATCATCGCGCTCCAGAAGTCCTGAGCACGCGCCGACGGCGCCGTCCCCCGCAGGGTAGGGACGGCGCCGTTGGTGTGCGCACGCGCTACTCGAAGGGCGTCGGGTCGCCCGAACCGACGCGGACGACGACCGGCGCGCCGTCGGAGAGGTCGACGACCGTCGTGGGGCGGGCCTCGGTCTCCTCGCCGTCGTCGAGGACGGCGTCGAGCTCGTGGTCGAGCTCGTCCTTGATGACCCAGCCCTGCGTGAGCGGCTCGTCGCGGTCCGGCAGGAGGAGGGTCGAGGAGAGGAGCGGCTCACCGAGCTCGCGCAGGAGCGCGCGGACGACAGGGTGCTCGGGGATGCGCACGCCGACGGTCTTCTTACGCGGGTGCGCGAGGCGGCGCGGCACCTCCTTCGTCGCGGGGAGGATGAACGTGTACGGGCCGGGCGTCGCATGCTTGACGGCACGGAAGGCCGCGTTGTCGAGGTGGACGAGCTGGCCGAGCTGGGCGAAGTCGGAGCACACGAGCGTGAAGTGGTGCCCCTCGCCGAGGTGGCGGATGCGCCGGATGCGGTCGGCGCCCTCGTGGTTGCCGATCGCGGCGCCGAGCGCGTAGCCCGAGTCGGTCGGGTAGGCGACGATGCCACCGTCGCGCAGGAGCGCGACGGTCTGGGCGATCGCGCGCGGCTGGGGATCGTGCGGGTGGACCTCGACGTAGCGTGCCATGGCCCGAGCCTACGTCGAACGGCACTCGCGCGGGAGGACTCCGCTCAGCGTTGCTCGTCCTCGAGCTCGAGCAGCTCGGGCGCCCATGTCTCCCACGGGCCGAGGACGTCCGTGCGGGGCCCGAGGACCGAAGCGACGATCGCCTCGATCGCGTGCGCGCTCGCGCGGCCGAGGTCGATGCGGTCGGGGTCGAGGAGCCATTGCACCTGGAGCCCGTCCATGACAGCGAGGATCGCGGCGGCCGCGAGCTCGACGTCCTCGGGGACCTCGGTGCCCTGCTCGGCGCACATCGTCTCGAAGGCCCGCACGGTGTCGTCGCGCAGGGTGCGGAATCGGCTCGTGAAGTAGGGGCGTCCGGGGTTGCCCTCTGTGACGGACTCCGCGGAGAGCACGGCGTACGCCTGGACGATCCCCGCGCGGCGGGCATTGACGAACGCGGTGCGGACGAGGTGACGGAAGAGCTCGGCCCCGTCGGGAATGTGCTGGTCCGGCAGGTCGACGACGTCGTCGGTGTCCCGGTGCTGGAGGACCTCGAGGAGCAGGGCGTGCTTCGAGCCGAAGTGGTGGAGGACACCCGCGTGAGTCATGTCGACCTGCTCGGCGATGTCCGCGAGCGAGGCGTTGGAGTAGCCCTTCGCCCCGAACGTGCGCAGCGCTGCGTCGAGGATGCGCACGCGCTTCTCTCGTGTCTCAGCTCGCATGCCTGTCCGTCGACGTGATCCTGCCATGTCCGTCCCACCCTGTGTCGCCCCCTGCGGCGCGTCGAGCGCACCCTGTCGTCGCCGATGGTACGCGTGACGGTGCCGTCTCCGGGCAACGTCCGGGTTCCGCCACGGTGCGCGTCCCTGCGGGTGAGGGGCGGGCGCTCACCCCCGCGCGAGCGCCGCCGCGACCGCGCGATCGAGGTCGCGGTGTGTGGGGACGAACCCGTCCGCAAGAAGCCGGTCCGGTGCGACGTCCTGGTCGGCGAGGAGGAGGTCGTCAGCCGCGTCGCGCAGCGCGAGCCGCAGCACGGGCCGCGGCAGCACGAGAAGGTGCGGGCGGTGGAGCACGCGGGCGACAGCACGCGTGACGTCCTCGCTCGTCGAGGTTGCGGGGGCGACGAGGTTGACGGGCCCCGCGAGCGTCGACGACGTAAGGAGGTGGATCATCGCTCCGACCTCGTCGTCGAGCGAGATCCAGGGCCACCGCTGCTGCCCGCCGCCGATGCGCGCGCCCGCACCGAGCCGTGTCGCGAGCCGCAGTGGTGCGAGCGCCCCGCCCGGGCCGAGGACGAGCCCCGTGCGCGCGAGGACGACCCGCGTCGTCCCGGCGGCTCCGGCGGTCGCGGCCTCCCACGCGTCGACGACGTCCGCGAGGAAGCCCGCACCGCGCGGGGAGTCCTCGACGAGCCGCTCCCCCGGTCGGTCGCCGTAGATCCCGACGGCCGACGCGTTGAGCCACACGGTCGGCGGGCTCGGGCTCTCGGCGACCGCGTCGGCGAGGAGGGTCGTCGTGAGGACGCGCGACTCGAGGATCGCGGTCCGTCGGGCGTCGGTCCACGGCAGCTGCGCGAGCGGCGCGCCCCCGAGGTTGACGAGAGCGTCGCACGCGGCGATCTCGTCGTCGGGCACGTGGCCCGCATCTGGGTCCCAGCGCCGTTCGTCCGCGGCCCGCGGGTCCCGTCGGACGAGCGTGCGAACGTCGTGGCCCTCGGCCCGGAGGCGCGCGACGAGCCGCGCACCGATCATGCCGGACGCCCCGGCGACAAGGATCTGCATCGTCCCTCCTCCTGGTCGCGGCGCGACCGTCCCACCACCCTGCCTCACGCACGACGCCCCGCGCCACGGGTACGGGGCGTCGGACTTCCGAGCGCAGATGCTCAGGCGCTCACGGCCTCGTCGCAGCGCGTGTCGGCGTCGGGCGCGTAGATCGGGCGCGACGGCGACAGCTCGTCGCCGCGCAGCGCCCGGAGCAGCGCGAACCAGCCAGGTACGAGAAGTGCGACGGAGCCGAACCACGCGAGCGGGTTGCCCCAGGCGACGCCCGCGAAGCCGAACATCCCGCCGAGGGCAATCGCTGCGGCGACGCGCATGACAAGCTCGATGACGCCCGTCACGGTCGGCACGAGCGTGCGCCCCATGCCCTGGAGCGCACCGCGCAGCGTGAAGAGGACGCCGAGCCCCCAGTAGAACGCGCCGTTGATGACGAGGAACTGGTGGGCGAGCGCGACGACCTGCTCCTCGCCGTCGCCGACGAACGACCGGATGATCGGTGCGCCAGCGGTAATGAGGATGCTGGCGAGGACGATGGAGACGCAGATCGACATGAGAGTGCCCTCGCGGACGCCCTGGCGGATGCGGTCGGAGAGCCCGGCCCCGTAGTTCTGGGCGGCGAACGTCGAGACGGCGAGGCCGATCGAGGCGAGGAACGCGACGGCGAGCCCGTCGACGCGGGCGGCGGTCGTCCAGGCGGCGACGGCGTCGGCGCCCATGGTGTTGAGCCGCACCTGCACGGCGAGCGCGCCGATCGCGATGATCGACGCGTTGAAGCCCATCGGCAGGCCGATGCGCAGGTGCTCGAGGAGGTCGGCACGCGACGCACGCAGGTCAGCGCGCGTGATGTGGAGCGCGGGAATGCGGCGGCGCACGTGGTCGAGGCACAGTGCGACGGAGAACGTCTGGGCGGCGACGGTCGCGAGGGCTGCGCCAGCGACGCCGCCGTCGAGGAGGGCGACGAAGACGTAGACGAGCCCGATGTTGAGGACGCACGCGATCGAGAGGAAGACGAGGGGCGTGCGGGAGTCGCCGAGCGCGCGGATGATCGCGGCGAGGTAGTTGAAGTACATCGTCGCGAAGCCGCCGAGGAAGCTGACGACGGCAAACGTGGTGGCGTCGTCGAGCAGCTCGGCGGGCGTCTGCATGAGCGTGAGGAGGGGGCGCGAGAGGAACGCGCCGATGATCATGACGACGACGGTCGCGGCGCCCGTGAGCACGACGCCTGCGCCGACGGAGCGGCGGACGGCGGCCGCGTCGCCCGCGCCGAAGGCCTGTGCCGTGGGGATCGCGAAGCCGGACGTCATGCCCCACGCGAAGCCGAGGAGGAGAAAGGTCAACGCGCCGGTCGAGCCGACGGCGGCGAGAGCGTCGACACCGAGCTCGCGTCCGACGATCCAGGCGTCGGCAACCTGGTAGAGCTGCTGGACGACGTTGCCGACGAGCAGCGGAAGCGCGAAGAGCAGGATGACGCGCCAGGGGGTGCCGGCGGTGAGCGCCTTGGACATGACAAGACTCCGGTGGAACGGGGTGTGCGGGGCGAGGAGCGGTACGGTTCCGGTCCGTCGGTCGGCGGCTGCGCCGTTCCGACGTGCTGCCGGGCTGGTCGAGGACTGACGGCACTGCGGGTCGTAACGTTTCGATCCTACGCCCGACCCTCCCCCGCCCGTCCAGCCCTCTCTCCTCCCGACCTGTGGCGAGGACGTGTGACGTGGGTCGCGCCGCGAGACGGACCCACCTCGTTCCGGGCAAGCCGAAGGGCCCCTGGCTGGGATATTCTCCCAGGCCAGGGGCCCTTCTTTCGTAGCGGGGACAGGATTTGAACCTGCGACCTCCGGGTTATGAGCCCGGCGAGCTACCGAGCTGCTCCACCCCGCGTCGGTATCTCTACTCTACGTCACGGTGTCCGCGGGGCCAAATCGAGGTGCTGTGACGACGCGCACTCCCCGTCGACCGACGGCGAGGGCCGGCCGCCCCGTACGGGACGACCGGCCCTCGCCGTCGTGCACGAACGCCCGTCAGGCGCCGGCCTTCTGCGCCGCGATCGCTCGCGAGATCGCATCCTCGAGCCGCTTCTGCGCCTCGCCGTACGCCGCGAAGTCGCCGCCCTTGAGCGCCGCGTCGGCGTCCGTGATGGCCTTCTCAGCGTCCGACAGCGCCGTCGCGAGCTGCTCCGCGGGCATTCCCGGAGCGGGCGCGGTCGTCGGCTCGCCCGTGGGCTCGTCGGTCGACGCGTCCGTCGGCGCGTCCGTCGGCTCGCCGGTCGGCACGTCCGTCGGCGGAGCCGTCGGCCCCGGGTCCTCCTCGTCGGTCTCCGCGCCGGAGTTGCCGCCGAACACGTCGTCGAGCGCCTGCGCGAGCGTGTCACCGATCCCGACCTCGTCACCGAACGACACGAGGACCTTGCGCATGAGGGGGATCTTCGTGCCCGACGACGACTGCACGTAGATCGGCTGGACGTAGAGCAGACCGCCGCCGACCGGCAGCGTCAGCAGGTTGCCCGAGACGACCGTCGCGTTACCGACCCGCAGACCCGTGATCGCGTCGGCGATCCGCGCGTCCGTGTCGAAGTTGTTCTGCACGTTGCCCGGTGCGGGCACCGCGTTGTCCTTCGGCAGGTTGAGCAGGCGCAGCGTGCCGTAGCCCTCGCCGATGACGCCGGGCTGGTCACCGGCCTCGGCATCGGCCGCCAGGTAGCCCGTGAGCACCTGCCGCTGCCCGGTCGTCGTGCCGCCCGGGATGAACGTCGACATGAGCGAGAACGACGGGGTGTCCTGCCCCGGCATCTGCATCGTCAGGTAGTACGGCGGCTGCAGCGGCGCGTTGGTCTCCGCCTTCGACGTCGGCTCGTTGGGCGTCTGCCAGAAGTCGGCGCTCGAGAAGAACGCCGTGGAGTCCGTGACGTGGTACTTCGCGAGGAGCGCACGCTGGACCTTGAAGAAGTCCTCCGGGTAACGGATGTGGCTCATGAGGTCGCCCGAGATCTCGCTCACCGGCGTGAACGACGCTGGGAAGATCTTCTGCCACGTCTTGAGCACCGGGTCCTCGGTGTCCCACGCGTAGAGCGTCACGGAGCCGTCGTACGCGTCGACCGTCGCCTTGACGGAGTTACGGATGTAGTTGACGGTCTGCGGCACGACCTCGGCGACGAGGTTGTTGCGGGCCAGCGTGTCGTCCGTCGCGTCCTCGAGCGACTGCTGGGTCGCGTACGGGTACTGCGAGCTCGTCGTGTACCCGTCGACGATCCACTTGACCCGGCCGTCGACGACCGCCGGGTACACGCGCGAGTCGAGCGTGAGGTACGGCGCGACCTTCTGGACGCGCTCGCGCGGGTCCCGGTCGTAGAGGATCTGCGACTCCGACGTCACACGACCCGAGAAGAGCAGCTGCTCGTCACCGAAGCGCACCGCGTAGAGGAGCCTGTTGATCGGGTTGCCGATCGACGGGCCCGCCTTGACTTTGTCGGTCGGGAACGTCGTCATCACCTGTCCGGCCTCGTTGTCCGGGTAGTCGACCTCCCAGTTCCCGGTGCCCTCGGGCGCCCCGACGATCGAGTACGTGGGTGAGTTCTGGCCGAAATAGATGCGCGGCTCGTACTCGCCGAGCTCGCCGACCGACGGGATGCCGCCCTCGAAGAACGAGGGCTGCCCGTCCTTGTTGACCGCGTTGCCGTACGCCGCGACGACCCCGAAGCCGTGCGTGAAGACGGTGTGGTCGTTGACCCAGTTGCGCTGCGCCTCGCCGAGGCCCGCCTGGTTGAGCTCACGCACCGCGATGACGGTGTCGCGCTTCTCGCCCGCGATCTCGTAGCGGTCGACCTGGAGAGACCGGGAGAACGAGTAGTACTGACGGTTCTGCTGGAGCTGCGTGAACGTCGGCGAGACGATCGCCGGGTCGAGGAGTCGGATCGACGCCGTGGTCTCGGAGTCCGCGCGCAGCGCGCCAGCTGTCGCCGTCGTCTTCGCGTCGTAGTCCGTCACCTCGACCTTGTCGATGCCGAAGGCCTTCCGCGTCGCGTCGATGTTCCGCTGGATGTACTCGGACTCGAGCTCCTGCGCGTTCGGGCGCACCTGGAACCGCTCGACGACGGCCGGGTAGATCGCGCCGATTGCGACGGCGGAGACGATCATGAGCCCCACGCCGATCGCGGGCAGCTTCCAGTTGCCCCGCACCGCCGTGATGACGAAGAGGATCGCGACGAGCACCGCGACCCCCGCGAGAATCGCACGCGCCGGGATGACCGCGTTGACGTCCGCGTACGTCGCACCCGTGATGCTTTTGCTCGAGCTCAGGAGGATCGAGTAGCGGTCGAGCCAGTAGTTCGCGGCGAGCAGGAGCATCCCGATCGCGGCGAGCACCGAGAGGTGCACGCGCGCCGCGCGCGTCGTGCGGGAGTCGCCTCCGACGGAACCGAGGCGGATGCCCCCGTAGAGGTAGTGCATCGCGGCCGCGCCAAGGAGGCTCACGACGACGATCGCGAGGAGCGTCGAGGTGACCATGCGCAGGCCCGGGAGCGTGAACGTGTAGAAGGAGACGTCGAGCCCGTACTCAGGGTCCTTGACGCCGAACGACTGGCCGTTGAACCACAGCAGCACGGTCTCCCAGCGGGACGACAGCGCGCCGCCCGCGAAGAGACCGAGGAGCGCGGGGCCGCCGAACGTCACGAGCCGCCGCAGCGGCTCGACCGCCTCGCGGTACTGGTCGAGCGTCGCCTGCTCGGGCGTCGACGGCGCGTACACGGGACGGTTGCGCCACGCGAGGTGGAGGTTGAGCCCGACCGTCACCGCCATGAGGAGGAAGCCGACGACGAAGAGTCCGACGCGCATGCCCCACTCCGTGAGCAGGACACGCTCGAAGCCCAGCTGGTCGAACCACAGGACCTCGGTCCAAAAGCGGGCTGCGAGGACGACGACCGCGACGATCGCGGCGATGACGCCGACGGTGACGCCGAGCGGGCTGACCTTGCGACGCTCGCCCGGCGAGGAGGGACGACGATCAGCAGGTGGACGTGTGAATGCCACAGTTTCTACCTTCTTGACGAGAGACGTTCTCCCTCGCCCAACGCCCCAGGACGCGCGGAGGTTCCCACCCGGTTCGGCAGGCTCCCGACGCGTCCGGCAGACTGGAGCGATGACCACCGAGGGAGCACGCGAGCACACGCTCGAGGAGCTGACGCTGTCCGAGACCATCCGCGAGATCGAGCAGCACGTCGCAGGCGGCGGCTGGGACGGTCCGCCACGCGTCTTCGCGATCATCCGCACGAAGGAGGCGCTCGAGTCGTCCCCCGAGCTCGCGCAGCAGATGCCCGAGCTGCCGGCGCAGGTCGAGGCCAACGAGTTCGCCATGCTCTCGATCGAGCAGGAGGACCTGCCTCCCGCGGACACGCTCGAGGAGCTGCTCGGCTCGCTCGCCTGGCCCCCGACCGTCCACGGAGCGGCGCTCGTCGTCGAGCGGGTCATCGTCCCGCCCGAGGCCGAGGTCGGGATGCCGTCGGACCCCGACGAGGCGCTCTCCTACCTCGCGGAGCACCCCGAGCGGGAGGACGTTCGCCTCGCGGTCGCGGTCCTGCGCGACGGCCCGTCGTGGTGCGCGATCCGCACGCGACGCAACGACGACCCCACGCAGGTCGCGCTCGGCCCCGACCTCGTGCCGGGGCTCGTCGCAGCGCTCACCGCGACGTTCGAGGACTGACGCGCCCCGGTCGGTCCGGGCGAGGTCGCCCCGCCCGGTCCGGCCGGTCGAGCGCCGTCAGGAGCAGGTTGGGAGCGAGGCCCCGCGGCCCTCGCCGATCGCGACGACCGCGTCGTACGCGCCCTCGAGCGTGCGGACCTCGACCGCCGTCATGCCGTCCGGCACGTGGCCCGCGGCCTCGACGCAGTTGCCCGACGGCACGAGGAACCAGTCCGCGCCGTCGTCGGACGCGCCCCGCATCTTGTACGTGATGCCGCCGATCGGGCCGACGTTCCCGTCAGTGCTCATCGTCCCCGTGCCCGCGATGATCTGACCGCCCGTCTCGTCGACGGGAGTGAGCATGTCCATGATCGCGAGCGCGAACATCATGCCCGCGCTCGGTCCGCCAACATCGTCGATGTGCATCGTCACGACGGGGTCGGTCTCGAAGGCACGGTCGACCGAGACGCCGAGGTACGACCTGTCGGCGCCGCCCTGCGAGCCCGCGGGCGCGGGCGAGGTGACGACCTCGAGGTCCGTCGGCGTCCCGGCGCGCTCAACGCGCAGCGTCACGGTCGTGCCAGGCGCGATCGCGTCGAGCATCTCGCCGAGGTGCTCAAAGGACGTGATGGGTGTGCCGTCGAGCGCGACGAGCACGTCGCCAACCTCGACGACACCCTGCGCCTTCATCTTCGGGTCCGTCGCGACGGCCGTGAGCGTCTCGTCGACGGTCCGGCCGAGAGCGCGCAGCGCCGCGACGGTCGCCGACTCCTGGCTCGTCACCATCTCGGCCTGGCTCTGCTGCGTCGTCTCCTCGGTCGTCGTTCCCGCGGGGAAGAGCGCCTCGACCGGGTAGACACCCTCGTCGGGGTCGATCCACGCGCGCAAGAGTCGCAGCACAGGGACGTGAGCGTCACGGTTGCCGAGCGCGGAGACGGTCGTGAAACGCAGCTGCCCCGCCGACGGGAACGTCTCCGCGCCCGTCACCTCGATGACGGGCGTGCCCGTCGTGTCGAGCGTGTCGAACGTCGGCCCCGGCATCCGCACGACGTATCCGGTCGGCAGCGCGACCATCGCCGCGATCGCGAGCGCGGCCGTCACGAGCGCGATCGTCTGCGTGAGGACGCGTCGGGTGAGGAGCGGCGGCTGCGGCGGCTCGGCACCGGACCGGGCGTCCTCGGGGAGCTCGTCGAGCGGAGTATCGTGGCGCACGTCGTCCATCATCCCCGACGTCGCTGGGAGCGGCGCACAGGTTTCACCCCGTCGCCGCTCAGCGGCGGCGCACCTGCCGCATCACGGCGGCCGTGCCGAGGAACGCGACGGCGGCGCCGACCGCGCCGAACGCGGCCGCGTCACGCCCGTGGACGCGACGCCCCACGAGCGCAGTCCGCCCCTCGACGCCCGCGAGCAGCTCCCGCAGGCACTCGTCGTTCGACCGGGTCGGCTCCCAGCCGAGCGCGAGAAGACGCTCGGGAGCGACCGTCCACGGGTGGACGACGAGCGCGAGATCGGCGGCCGACGCGGGCAGCAGCCCCGCGCGGTGCAGCCGCTCGGCGATGCCGAAGGCCGTCTGCGCGGGCAGGTCGACGCGACGCATCCCCGACGCGGCGACGACCGCATCGGTCGAGAGAGGGCCGGGGGTCCCCACGACGACGGAGCCGTCGACGTCGTGCTCGAGCACCGTCCGCACCGCGGTCGCGAGGTCCTCGACGTGGAGCAGCTGCCACTCGCGGTCCACGCCGCGCAGCGTGAGCAGCCACGGCATCTCGAAGTGACGCGTGATCATCGTGTCGACTCCCGGGCCGACGACGGGCGCAGTCCGGACGACCGTCACGGGGACCCCGAGCTCCGTCGCCGCGTCGACGACGTGCGTCTCGAGTGCGGCGGTGAGCGCCGCGGTGCCCTCAGGCTCCGTGAGCGGGACCGCGTCGTCGCCGTGGACGCCGCCCCCGGGGAGTGCCCCGAGGACCGCGGCCGACGAGACGATGACGACCCGGTGGACAGAACCCGGCCGGAACTCGGCGACCTCGCGTGCGATCTCGGCGTCGTGCTCCGCAAGCCAGGCCGCGACCCGGGACGGCGGCATGGGGTCAAACGCGCCGCCGTCGACGACGACGACCACGTCGACGCCCCCGAGCACGGGTGCGTCCGGCTCCGCGTCGAGGAACCGGGCGAGCGTGTCGACGACGGGGCCGCGCCCGCGCAGCACAGTGCGCCGTGAGCGAACCTCACCCTCCGACATGGCTGCAGCCCCTTCCCCCGGTCGTCGTGACGGTTACCGTGGATGTTCCCACGTCCGGCCGCCCGGTCGCACCCACCACGGCACCAGGAGACACCCATGACGGAGAACTTCCCCGGCGGGAACACCCCGGAGGAGCCCTGGGAGCGCCTGCTGCGCTCGGTCTTCGGACCCGACGCCGACGAGGCGATCGCGCAGCTCAGAGCACGCGGCATGGACGTCGACGCGCTCAACGCCGCGGCAGGCATCGCCGACGACCCGCGGCTCATCGACCAAGTGCTCGCCCAGGTGAGGTCGCTGCTGTCGACCGGTTCGGGCCCCGTCAACCGCGACGTCGCGCACGACGTCGCACGTCAGGCTGCTGCCGCAGGCGGCGACCCGAGCGTCGGCGACGCGCAGCGTCGCGCTGCGCTCGACGCGTTCGGCGTCGCCGACCTCTGGCTCGACACCGCGACCGAGCTCGCGCCCGCGGGCGGGTCACGCGTCGTGTGGAGCCGCTCGGAATGGGTCGAGCGCACGCTGCCCGCCTGGTCGCAGCTCGCGGCGCCGGTCGCGACGAACCTCGTCGCCGCGCTCGGAGGAGTCCTCGGCGAGCGTCTCCCCGAGGACATGGAGGGAGTGCTGCCGCCCGGCATGGCCGCGGTCCTGCCCCCGGGCTCGCTCGCGGACCCATCGGCCCTGCTCGAGCGGCTCGGCTCCGCGATGTTCGGCATGCAGATCGGCCAGGCAGCCGGCACGCTCTCGCGCGAGGTCTTCGGACTCACCGACATCGGCGTGCCGCTCGTCGCCGAGCCCATGACCGCGCTCCTGCCCGCGAACGTCGAGGAGTTCGCCGAGGGCCTCGACGCGCCGCTCGACGAGGTCCGCCTCTACCTCGCGCTGCGCGAGTCCGCGCACGCGCGTCTCTTCACGCACGTCCCGTGGCTCCGCGGCCACCTGCTCGGCCTGCTCGACGCGTACGCGCGCGGCATCACGATCGACGTCGACGCACTCGACGACGCGGTGCGGGACGTCGACCCGTCGGACCCCGACCAGCTCCGCTCGGCCCTCGCGGGCGGCGGGTTCTTCGGCATCGGCCAGACGACCGAGCAGCGGGCGACACTCGAACGCCTCGAGACCGCGCTCGCGCTCGTCGAGGGCTGGGTCGACGAGGTCGCGACGACCGCCGCGCTCCCCCACCTGCCGCACGCCATGCCGCTGCGCGAGATGATGCGCCGCCGGCGCGCCGCCGGCGGGCCGGCCGAGCAGACGTTCGCGACGCTCGTCGGGCTCGAGCTGCGGCCGCGCAGGTCCCGCGAGGCCGCGGCGCTGTGGCGTCTCATCGCGGAGCAGTCAGGGCTCGCCGTCCGCGACGCCGTGTGGGACCACCCGGACCTCCTGCCGACGGGTGAGGACCTCGACGATCCGACCGGGTTCGCGGGGCGCCGCGCGACGACGGACGCCGAGCTCGCGGACGTCGACCGTGCGATCGAGGCGTTTCTCGCGGAAGCCGAGGGCGACGACGGGACGGAACCGAAGGCCTGAGCCGAAGGCCTGAGCGGCCGCGTCGCCTCGGCGAGCACGTGGCGGCAGCGAGCATGCCGCGGCGGCGGGTACGTCAGTCGACGTGGTCGCCCGTGTCGCCGTGGTCGTGCGTGAACGCGACCCCCTCGAGGAACCCGCGGGCACGCTCGGTGCGCGGGTAGCGCTCGACGAGCTCCCAGAAGCCGGGGCCGTGACCCGCCTGGAGCAGGTGCGCGAGCTCGTGAACGAGCACGTAGTCGAGCACCCACGACGGCAGGCCGCGCACTCGTGTCGAGATGCGGATCGTGCGGTCGTCGACCGTGCACGACCCCCAGCGCCGCTCCTGGTGAGCGGACCACGTAACGCTCGCGGGGACCGCGAGACCGTCGAGGTAGCGCGCCGAGAGTTCCATCGCGCGCTCGAGGAGCTGTGCGTCCGACGGCCTGCGCCGGGCCTCCTTCGCGGCGAGGCGCTCGAGCATGCGCTCGACCCACTCGCGCTCCTGGGTCTTAGTGAAGCGTGCGGGGATCGCGACGATCGTGCGTCCACCCTCGCGGTATGCGCTCACCGTACGGGTGCGGCGCCGGCTGCGGCGCACCTCGACAGCGGCCCCGGTCGCGTCAGCCCCCTCGCTCATGGCTCGACCGTACCGTGACCCGCGTGCGGACGGGACCGCACGCGCCGACCCTGTGGACAAGTCCCACGAGACACTGTCCACTGCCATCCTCGGTGCGTGACCATCCAGACGCTTCCGCGACCCGACAGCCAGGCGCCTGCCGTGGCGGCTCACGGTGCCGCTGTGGCAGCCCTCCAGAGCAGCACCGTCGGCGTGCTCGGCCTCGGTCCGCTCGGGCTGCAGCTCGCCCGGACGCTCGCGTCGCTCGGCGCGCACCGCCTCGTCCTCGACGACGCGGCGTCCGTCGCGCACGACGACGTCGGCATCGGCGGTTATCGCGTCGGAGACGTCGGACGTCCCCGGCCCGTGTCCGCCGCGGGAGTGCTCGCCGGCTCGCTCCTCACCTCGACGGCGGTGTCGCCGGGGGTGCTCGACGGGCACGACCCGGGCACGCTCGCCGCGGCGGTCATCGTCACGCACGAGCGCATCGACCCGGCGTGCACGTGGCGGCTCGTCGCGCAGGGCGTGCCTCACCTCCTCGTCACGTGGGGGAACGGCTGGCTCGAGGTCGGGCCCGGGGTCGTCCCTGGTCGCACCGCGTGCCTGCGCTGCGTCGATCTGCACCGTGTCGACGACCACGTGCCTCCCGCGCGGGGCAGGCACGTGGGCAACGGCGCTGAGGATCCTGTGCTCGCCGTCACGGGGGCCGGCCTCGCTGCGGCGCGCACCCTCGAGCTCCTCGTGCCGGCACCGTCGACGCGCGGACTCGCGCGCACGACGAGGCTCACGCTGCCGGACCTCACACCGACGGTCGAGTACTGGCCGGTCCATCCGGCGTGCGGCTGCGCCTGACCGCGCCCAGGAACGCCGAAGGCCGGCGCACCCGCGCGGCGGGTGCACCGGCCTGCGGTGCTGCGGCCCGGACTGGTGCCGGGCGGACGGCGGTCACGTCGTGACCTGCGCGTCCCGGGGACGGTCGCTGTGCATCATGCGACCTGCGCGTCCTCGGGACGCACCTTGCGCGGGCGGCCGCGGCCGCGCTTCATGGCGACGACCTGCCCGTCGACGAAGACCTCGCCGCCCCAGACGCCCCAGGGCTCGTTGCGCTCGATCGCGCCAGCGAGGCATCCGACGGCGAGCGGGCACTCGCGGCACAGGGCCTTGGCGCGCTCGACGTCTGCGGTGCGCTCCGCGAACCAGAGCTCGGGGTCCTCGGTGCGGCACGGGACGACCGCGGCGAGGAGCGCGTCGAACTCGGCGCGCTCCTCCCGGGTCGAGGGCGTGGCAGTCCGCTGCACGGGCGAAGGCGTGGTCGGGGTGACCGTCGTGGGTCGGGAGATCGGGGCGACGACGAGGTCGTCACGCTGGGTGGACGGTGCGAGAAGCATGCTGGGCCGCACGGTGGCCTCCGGGGTGTTCCGAGCTGGTGCAAGAGAGAGGGTGCGCCTCGCTGCGGTCCGCCTCGCGTGTCCGGCTGCGATACCGGCTGCGCGAGGGTGCGTTCTGCGAGGTGTTCCGCCTTGCGGGCGGGTGCGACGGTCGTCGGGTGGACGCGGGTGGCGTCAGATGCCGGACGAGGACGTCAGTGGCGCTGCATGCGCCTTGCTGGGGAGCAGACGGTGTGCTCCGGCGAGGTGAGCGCGCATGGTGCGACCGCGGGCCGTGCCCGTATCGACGATCGACGTCGTCATGGTCTGGAAGTTCTTCATGCTGCTCACCCCTCTCTCTTCTCGGCCTGCGACGCATCGCGTCGTGGGCACTGCCGTCAGGAACTCGACCACCGTAGACCGGGGTCTCGCGCGGTGGCCAACTCTTTATCGTGGACCCGTCGCGATCGTGACCTGTTCGTGATCTTCGGTTCAGCTACGGTGCTGCTCGAGGAGCCTCAGCAGGTCATCCGCGTAGCGGTCGAGTCGGTCTGCGCCGAGCCCGCGGACGTCGGCGAGCTCGGTGAGGGTCGTCGGCCGGAGCGTCGCGATCTCCTCGAGCGTCACGTCGGTGACGACGACGTGCACGGGCCGGCCGATGTCCTCGGCGCGCAGGTCGCGCCACCGGCGCAGGGAGTCGAGGAGCACGGGGTCGGGGCCCTCACTGCGATCGTGGACGACGGTGCTCCGCCGACCCTTCGTGGCGTCGGCGCCGAGATGCTCGAGGAAGCGCGAGCGGGTGCGCGAAGCTCGGCCCGAGCCGCCGCGCGAGCGCGCCCACGACAGGTGCAGGTGCTCGCGGGCACGCGTGATGCCGACGTAGAGGAGTCGCTTCTCCTCAGCGATCGCGGCCGGGTCCGTCGCGAGCGAGATCGGCATGAGGCCCTCGCTCAGCCCGACGAGGAACACCGCGTCCCACTCGAGACCCTTCGCGGCGTGGAGGGACGCGAGCGTCACACCTTCGACCGTCGGCGCGTGCTGCACCGCGGCACGCTCGTCGAGCTCGGCAACGAGCATCCGGATGTCAGCGCCCTCGCGGGTCGCGAGGTCGTCCGCGAGCGCGACGAGCGCCTGCATGGCCTCCCAGCGTTCGCGCACCGCGCCCCGCGCCGCGGGCGGCTCGGGTGCCCAGCCTGCGTTGAGCAGGACGTCGCGCACCGCTTCGCCGAGCGCGACGCCCGGCTCGACGGCGCGGGCCGCGCCGCGCAGGAGGACGAGCGCGTCCCGGACGTCCTTGCGCTGGAAGAAGCGCTCGCCGCCGCGCACGAGGTACGGCACCCCCGCGTCCGCGAACGCGTTCTCGAGGACCGCCGACTGCGCGTTCGTGCGGAAGAGCACAGCAATCTCGCTCGCGCGGACCCCCGAGGCGATGAGCCGCGCGGCACGCCCTGCGACGAACGCGGCCTCGGCCTCGTCGTCGTCGTGCACGGAACGCCCGACGGGCGGCCCTGCAGGACGCTGCGCCTTGAGCTCGAGACCCGCGTACGTCCGTGCGCGCGGGTCGGCGAGCAGCGCGTTGGCAGCCCCCACGACCTGCGGCGTCGAGCGGTAGTCGCGCACGAGCCTCACCTCGGTCGCGTCCGGAAAACGCTTGCGGAACTCGAGCAGGTGGCGCGGGGTCGCACCCGTGAACGAGTAGATGGTCTGGGAGGGGTCGCCGACGACGCACAGGTCGCGGCGCGGGCCCATCCACTGGTCGAGGACGAGTTGCTGCAGGGGTGAGACGTCCTGGTACTCGTCGACGACAAAACGCCGGTACTGCTGCCGGATCTCGTTGGCGACCGACGTGTGCGAAGCGATCATGTCCGCGAGGTAGAGCAGCACGTCCTCGAAGTCCATGAGCGCGCGGTTGTTCTTCGTGTCCTCGTACGCCCGCAGCAGACGCGCGACCGTCTGAGCCTCGAGCCCGGCAGGAGGCTCGCGCCGCAGTGCCGCGACCGCCTCCGCGTAGCCGTCGGCCGGGACGAGCGAGACCTTCGCCCACTCGATCTCCGAGGAGATGTCCCGCACCGCGAGCCTGTCGACCGAGATCCCGAGCCCGGTCGCGGCGTGCGCGACGATCTGCGCCTTCTGCTCGACGATGCGCGGCGGTGCCCCGCCGACGATCTTCGGCCAGAAGTACCCGACCTGCCGCAGCGCCGCAGCGTGGAACGTGCGCGCCTGGACCCCGCCGACGCCAAGCGCCCGCAGCCGCCCGCGCATCTCCCCCGCCGCACGCGCCGTGAACGTCACCGCGAGCACCGACGTCGCCGGGTAGTAGCCGGCCCGCACGCCGTACGCGATGCGGTGCGTGATCGCGCGCGTCTTGCCCGTCCCCGCGCCCGCGAGCACGACGACGGGCCCGTGGACCACCTCAGCAACGGCGCGCTGGTCGGGGTCGAGGGCGTCAAGGATCTCGTCGGGAGTCATCGTCGTCGATCATCCCAGGCGCCACCGACATCCACGGAACCCGCCCCCTCACCTGGGGACGACGAAGGCCCGCACCGCCCCTGGGGACGACGCGGGCCTCGGCACGCGGGGCTCAGGCCGAGTCGGTGCTGCTCCGCGCGCGCTCGTGCGTCCACGAGGCGCCGAACGCGAGCGCCATCGGCGCGACGACGAGCCCGCCCACCCGGAGCCACCACGGGCCGACCGAAGGATCCTCGTCGACCATGAGGGCGAGAAGCACCGCGATCATGCCGACCCGCGCGAGGAGGAACGTGCTCGGCTGCGCAGCGGCGTCAGGCGCGCGGCGCGCCCCGACCTTGCGGGACCACGCCACCCCGACGTAGATCGCGCTCCCCACGGCCCACACGAGCGCGACCCAGTGCACGACGGTCCACATGGTCGTCCCCCTCTCGGATCGGTCGCCGCGCGCTCGCGCGGCGGTCGTCGGGCGAGGCCCGGCTCAGGCCAGGCGAGCCTTGACCTGCGCGAGCGACGGGTTCGTCGCGGACGTACCGTCCGGGAACACGACGGTCGGCACGATCCAGTCGCCGCCGTTGACCGACGCGACATAGTCGGTCGTCCCCGGCACCTCCTCGATGTTCACCTCGGTGTAGCCGATGCCCGCCGAGTCGAGCTGAGCCTTGAGGCGCGTGCAGTAGCCGCACCACGTCGTCGAGTACATGACGACGGAACCGGCCTCAGGGACGTGCGGTGCGGCAAGGGTCACGGGTCTCCTCCGGGAGCGTCGGACGTGCAGGCGTCGGGAAGGGCAGCGGGCCATGTGGCCCTGCCGCAGCATAACGATCCCCCACCGCCCGGCATTCCGCCGACAGGCACGGGACCGCACGTCGCGGCGCCGCGTCAGGACGCCGCGCCCCCGAGCGCCTCGACGAGCAGCGCGACGAGAGCCTCGAGCTGGACGTCCGTCGACGACGCCTCGTCGTCGATGTCAGCACCGTCGAGCGCGCGCGCGGCAAGCCCCGACTTCGCGTCGATGAGCTCGGCGATCTTCGCGTCGATCGTCTGCGCCGCGACCACCCGCCACGCCGTGACCGGCTCGTCCTGACCGATGCGGTGGACACGGTCGATCGCCTGCGTCTGCTCCGCATCCGTCCACGGCAGCTCGGCGAGCACGAGGTTCGACGCCACCTGGAGGTTGAGGCCGACGCCCGCCGCCATGAGCGAGCACACGACGACCTGCACGTCGTCGTCCTCCGTGAACGCCTTGACCGCGTGCGCCCGGGCACGGGCGGTCTGGTCGCCACGGATCGAGACGTACCCGATGCCACGGTCGGCGAAGACCCGCTCGGCCTCATCCATGACGTCGACGTGCTTCGCGAAGAACACGACCTTGCCGACGTTGCGCGCGAGCTGCGCCGTGTAGTCGGCGGCGAGCCCTGCCTTCGCCTGCCCGAGCCGGCGCACCATCGTGAAGATGTTCTCGCCCTGAGCCTTCGACGTCGAGTCCTTGAGCTCGGCCGCCGCGACACGGCGCGCCAGAGCGAGGTCCACACCCTCGACCACGTCGCCCGACCGGTGCGCGAGCGCCGACCGGTAGTGCTCGACCATGCGCCGAGCGAGGGCCGCCTCCGACGCGCGGATCGAACGTCCCAGCGCCCCGTCGATCTCGACGGGAAGGTCCGCGACCCGCCGCGCCGGGAAGTCCGCGACAACCTCGACCTTGCGGCGCCTCACGATGCCCATGTCGACGACGGCGCGGCGCGCTGCCGCGTAGAACCCCGGCTCCCCCGGGCTGAGCCCCGTGTCCTCGAGCGCCGTCATGAGACCGCCGACCGGCAGCTTCTCGTCGATCCACCCGAGGAACTGCCAGATCGCGCGGAAGTCCTCGACCGAGTTGATGAGAGGTGTTCCCGTGAGCGCGACGAGCAGCGGCTTCGCCGTACGTTCCCGGATCCGCTTGGAGAGAGTAAGGACGTTGCGCGAACGCTGCGACGACCTGTTCTTGATGAAGTGCGCCTCGTCGACGACCATCCCGCGGAAGCCCAGATCACCGAGCCAGTCGACGTGCCGGTCGAGGATCTCGTAATTGACGATGATGACGTCGGCGAACGCATCGACCTGATCGCCGTCACCGCTGCCGTCGCCGTCGCCGTGGATGACCGTGACCCTCCGGTGCGGGACCCAGAGCCGCGCCTCGTGGGCCCAGTTCGTCTTGACGACATTCGGCGCGACCACGAGAAGCGGGAACGCGCCTCCGGCCTGCGCGGCGAGGAGCGCCTGCGCGGTCTTCCCGAGCCCCGGCTCGTCCGCGAGGAGGAACGTGCGGTGCCCGCGCGCCGCCGCGTGGACGACCTGCGCCTGGTGGTGCATGAGCTGGCGGCCGGGCGGGGCCGACGCGATCGACCCGTCCGGCAGCGGCATGCACGCGACCTCGCCCGTCCCCGCCACCTCAAAGGAACGGAAGAGCGGCTCGAGAAGCTCCCAGCCCGCGAGCCGTCGCGGACGCGCGGCCTGACGCTCGGCCGCCGCCTCGAAGTCCGGGGCGAGGAAGGGGTTCGCCATGCGGCGCGAGACGGCGGACCGCGGCACCACGCGGTGCGGGGCGGTCCGCTCGACGACAGGCTCGGGCTCGACCTCCTCGACGACGTCGTCGGGCACCTCGACGCCCGCAGCACGCAGCACCGTCGCCCGGTAGGTGCGTGCGGCGCCGGAGACCCTCGCGTCCTCACCGAGGAGCGTGAGAAGAGACGTGTCACGGGCCGCAATCTTCGCGAGCGACGTCGCGACTCCGTCAAGACGCTTGAGCTCGTGCGTGCGCTTCGCGGCCGTGAGCGACTCGTCGCCCTGGACGCGTGCCCGCTCCTCGCGCACGAGGAGCGCGACGACCTGGAACTTCGTGCGCACAGCAGGCCGCGTCGGAGACTTGCGAACCGCGGCGTCGATCTCGCGCGCGATCCCCGCGAGCACCCCGGCAAGACCCTCGTCCCGGGCACGCCGACGCTGCCCGCCGGAACCACCCGAGCCGCCCGAGCCTCCGCGGGAGTGTCCGGACCGGCCGGTGCCTGCTCGTGCCACAGCACTTCCTTCGTTCGTCACCACAATTACGCGCTCGACGTCGCCGCGCTCGACGCACAGCACCGCGCGGCGGCCGGTTGCCACCGCAGACCCGGCCGTCAGCACGGCACGGACCGGCGGCCCGGTGGCACGGCCCGGCGTGCGCGGCCGCTCACGCGTCCGGCCGGGGCGTCTCCCGCCACGGGTCCTCGCACCGCCAGGCACGACCTGCTCCGTCCGCAGGCCGCGGCGCGGTCATCGTCCGCAGCGCGCACGGACAAGCAGATCCTACGCCCCGCAGGCCACCACCGGGACCCCTCAGCCGTTCCGCCGCGCCGGTTCGACGCACAGCGTCACGCCGCCCGACGCACAGCGTCACGCCGGTTCGACGATCTCTCCGCCGAACCACTCCTCGATGAGCGCCCGCGCGATCGACGACCGCATCGGCAGCAGCACACGCCCCGCAGCGACGTCGGCCGCGAGGCCGTCCCGCGTGAACCAGCGGGCGTCCGTCACCTCGACGTCGTCCGTCGTCACCGTCGTCGTCTCCGCATGCCCGACGAAGCCGAGCATGAGCGACGCCGGGAACGGCCACGGCTGCGTCGCCCGGAACTCGACGCGTCCCACGACGACGCCCGTCTCCTCGAGCACCTCCCGCCGCACAGCCGCCTCGGCGGCCTCGCCCGCCTCGACGAACCCCGCGAGCGTCGAGAACCGACGCTCCGGCCAGTGCGCCGCATGCCCGAGCAGCAGCCGCTCGTCCGCGTCGACGACCGCCATGATGACCGCAGGGTCCGTCCGCGGGTAGTGATCGACCCCCTCGTCCTCGCAGCGCCGCGCCCAACCCGAGCTCACCGCGACCGTCGGCTCGCCGCACGACGGGCAGCGCGGCGCCCGCGCGTGCCACGCCGCGAGCGCGACCGCCGCCGTCGCAAGGCCCGCATCGTGCCCGTCGAGTAGGTGCCCGACGTCCCGCAACGCACCCCACCTCCGGCCCGCCGCAAGCTCCTCGCGGGGCGTCGGTGCCTCGACACCCTCGATGTCGACCGCAGGCCGCGTCGCCGGGAGGACGAGCGCCAGCACGTCCGAGCCACCGTCACGCGACGACCGCCCCAGGTCGCACACGAGCCCGCGCGCGGCCGCCGCCACGGCCTCCGACGCCGGGACGAGCGCAAGACGATGACCCTCCCCCGGCTCGAGCGCGAGCTCGCCACCACGCACGAGCAGCACGCGCGTCGTCGCTGCCGCGAGCAGACGCGCAAGGTTGTCAGGCGCGTCGCGCCGCGCCCCGGCACGATCGGTGCCCGTGCGGGACAGCGGCAGGGAGGACCAGTCGGTCGGCATCGTCACGACGTTCACGGTACGCGTCTCGCACGACGCAGGGCGTGCCCTCACCGCCTCGCGGGCCCTCGCGCCGTACCGTGGAGCGATGCAGCGCTCCGACCTCGCCCTCGCCGCCCTCGCGACCGCCGCCGTCCCCGGCCTGCGCGCCGTCGAGGTCGCCGCGGTCGTGTCCGACGGCGACGACGACGTCGCGCTCGTCGTCGACGACGAGCGGCGCCGCTGGATGGTCCGCTCGCCGCGCGACACCGTCGCCGGCGCGAGCCTCGAGGCCGAGATGGCGCTCCTGCGCTCGTTCGGCGCCTACGTCGACACGGGCCGGCTGCCGTTCGCCGTCCCCGCGCCCGCAGGCTTCGCCCAGCTCGACGAGGGCGGCCGCGCCGTCGTCTACCCCGAAATCCCGGGCCACCCCCTGCCCCTCGAGCAGCTCCGGCCCGGCCCCGGCCTCGCGCGGGCCGTCGGCCAGGCGATCGCCGCGCTCCACGAGCTTCCGAGCTCGCTCGTCGAGGACGCAGGCCTGCCCTCGTACACGGCCGACGACTACCGTCGCCGGCGCCTTGCCGAGCTCGACGAGGCCGCCGCGACCGGACGCGTGCCCGTGCGGCTCCTGCGCCGCTGGGAGGCCTCGCTCGAGGACGTCGCCGTATGGCGCTACCGGCCCGTCGTCACTCACGGTGACCTCGGTGCCGACCACGTGCTCGTCGCACAGCAGACCGTCAACGGGATCGTCGACTGGTCGTCCTGCCAGGTCGCAGACCCTGCCGACGACCGCGCATGGCTCCTCGTCGCTGCACCCGAGGACGCCGCCGAGTCCGTGCTCGAGGCCTACCGCCAGGCTCGCACGGAGCTGTCCGACACCCACCTCGTCGACCGCGCGCACCTCGTGAGCGAGCTTGCGCTCGTCCGCTGGCTCCTCCACGGCGTCCACCAGGGCGACGAGCAGATCCAGGCCGACGCGGTCGAGATGATGCTCGACCTCGACGAGGCCCTCCACCCCGCCGGAGAGTCGCCTGCGACCGGCAGCGTCCGCGTGAGCGCGGGCGTCGCCGCAGGCGTCACGCTCGCCGACGCAGTGCCGGTCGAGGCAACCGAGGTGGCCGACGGCACGGCGATCGTCAGCAGTAGGAGCACGGCGTCGGGAGTGAGCGCCTCGTCCGGGGTGAGCGCCTCGTCCGGGGTGAGCGCGGCGAGCGCGCTCAGCGCCGGGAGCGCCGTCACGGGCGCGGTCGAGACCGTCGGCGGTGCCACCACCCAGGCCTCGGCGCCGCTCGTTCCGACAGCCGCGACTGAGGCGATCGACATCGCGGACGCCCGTGCCGCCTGGGCCTCGTACGAGGACGTCGACCCCGACGACGTCATCGCGGTGCGCGGGTCCGACGGCTCCGACTGGGTCGTGTCGCCCGCATCAGCGGCTGACGACGAGCCGACGCCCGCGGCGGACGTGCTCAGCGCCGACGCACTGAACGACGACACGCTGAGCGACGACATGCTGAGCGACGACTCGCCGGACGATGACTCCGCGGAAGCGGTCGGCGACGGCCCGGACGGTCCGGGCCGCGGCTGACGCCGACGCGTCACCCCTCTCCGCGCAGGAGCGCCTCGAGCTCGGCCTCGTCGCGCAGCCGCCCGGGGCGGACGGTCGTGCCTGAGCCGACGTAGCAGAACGCCGCGTCGACCTTGTCGAGAGGTAGTCCCGTCCACCTCGCCCATGCGAGCCGGTAGACCGCGAGCTGGACCTCCCGCGCCGCCGCGGCGTCCGCGTCGCGGGGCTCACGTCCGGTCTTCCAGTCGACGACGACCACCCGGTCCGTGCCGGGATGCTCGGGGTCGGGGAACACCGCGTCGATGCGCGAGCGCGTCATGACACCCGCGAGCGGAGTCTCGACGTCGACCTCGATCGCGACCGGCACGAGGTCGGCCCACGGCGTCGCGAGGAACGTCGCCTTGAGCGCGTCGAGCTCGCCGTCCGGTGCCTCGTCGTCCGCGTCGTCGAGGTCGAGGACGTCGATGAGCGCGGGCGCCGCGAAGTGCTGCTCAACCCACGCGTGGAACGTCGTGCCCCGTCGCGCGTGCACGGAAGGCGCCGACGGCACCGGGCGGCGCAGCGCGAGCGCGTACTCGGCACGGTCCGTCGCCATGCGCACCATCGCGGACGCCGAGACGTGCGTCGGCACGTCGACCTCGGTGACGGGCCGGCTGCGGAGCTCGCGCTCCGCGAGGAGCATCGCGGCGGTCGCGGCGAGATCGGTGACGGGGGCAGTGTCCTGGCCTGCGCCGGGCCCGTCCGTGGTCGAAGTGCCTCCATCGTCCACGTGCAGCCGGGCGGACTCGTCGTCCGCGACCGGCCGGACGCCTTCGCGTGCCCGGCGCGCAGCGCGCGCCTCCTCGACCCTCAGCGCAGCCCGGGCGAGCGCCTCGGGCACGGCCTCGCTGCGCGGCCACACGGCCGTGTGCTCGGCGGCGAGCGTCGGGTTCTCCCCCTCGGGCGGTTCCGCCCAGCCCGTCGTCGTGAGAAGGCCGGCCTCGGCGAGCTCGACGAGGAAAGTGCTCGGCGGGTTCGGCCTCTGAGCCTCGCCGCGGAACCATGAGCCCGTGAGCAGCAGGTGCTCGCGCGCCCGGGTGTAGGCGACGTACGCGAGACGGCGTTCCTCGGCGACCTGGTGCTCGCCGGCGTCCTCCTTGAAGAGCTTGAGGCGTTCGACCATGTCGGCATGGTCCTCCGCGGACTCGTACGCGAGCCGCGGCAGGTCGGGAGCGTCGCCGCGCAGCGGGTACGGCAGCGTGCCGAGGCCGGTGAGCCACGCCGAGTCCGTCGGGGCCTGAGGCTCGCCGGCCTTGCCGAGGACCTGCGTCGCGGTCGACGGGAACTTGCCGTCGGTGAGCCCTGCGACCGCGACGACGTCCCACTCGAGGCCCTTGGCCGCGTGGACCGTGACGATCTGGACGGCGTCCGGGTCGGGGTCCGTGAGCGCGCCGTCGATCCGCTCGTTCGCGCTCGCCGTCGCGTCGAGCCACGTGAGGAACGCCCCGAGGGTCGGCAGGTCGGAGCCGTCGACGAAGGTGAGCGCGAGGTCCCGGAAGGCGTCGAGGTTCGCGCGGGCGCGGCCCGCGTGGCCGGGGCCGAGCAGCCCCGCCTCGATGTCGAGGCCCATGGTGCGCTCGCACTCGACGACGAGCTCCGGCACGGAGAGGTACGTCCGCGAGCGGAGCTGTTCGACGATGCCCGCGAGCCGGACGAGCCGCGCGTGACCTTCGGGCGTGAGGGCGCGACCGTCGTGGCTCGTCCACCCTGCCGGAGGCAGCTCGTCGAGGACGTCGACGATCGTCGTCTCGTCGCTCGCGTCGGACTCCGGGACGACCTCACCGGGTGTCGTCGGCTCGTCCGTCCCCGCACCCCCGTGCTCCTCGGTCTCGCTCGGCGACGGACGGCGCGCGAGCCGGTGGCGGTGAGCGAGGTCCCGCGCACGGTCGGCGAGCGCAAGGAGGTCGGCGACGCCGAGGTCGACCCACGGTCCGGTGAGCAGACGCATGAGCGAGTCTCCGCGCGAGGGATCGTGGATGACCTCGAGCAGCGCCCGGAGGTCGACGACCTCGGGAGCGTCGAGCAGGCCGCCGAGCCCCACGACCTCGACGGGCACGCCGAGCCTGCGCAGCGCGACCTCGAGCGGGCCGAACTGCTTGCGTGCGCGGCACAGCACGGCCGCGCTCCGCGGGCCGTCGGGGTGTGAGCGGGGGCGCCAGCGTGCGGCGATCTCCTCGGCCACCGCGGCCGCCTCGTCCTCCTCCGTCACGGTGAAGAGGCTCGTCACCGTGCCCGTCCCCGCGCCCGGACGCGTGCCGAGCGTGCGCACCTCGAGGCCGGTCCCCTCGTGCGCGCGGCGCAGGGGCGCAGCGATGGTGTTCGCGGCGTCGAGCACGGCGCGGTCGTTGCGCCACGACGTCGAGAGCGACAGGTGGTGGAGCCCCGTGCCGGCGCGGAAGATCTCGCCGAAGCGTGCGAGGCCGGACGCGCTCGCACCGCGCCAGCCGTAGATCGACTGGTGCGGGTCACCGACGGCCGTGACGGCGTGCCCGTCGCCGAAGAGCGCGCCGAGCATGCGCGCCTGCGCGTACGACGTGTCCTGGTACTCGTCGAGCAGCACGACCTTGTAGCGGGCCCGCTCCCCCGCGCCGACCTCGCCGAAGTCCTCAGCGAGGCGTGCGCCGAGCGCGACCTGGTCGGAGAAGTCGAGCGAGTCGGTCGCGGCCTTGCGACGGCGGTACTCGTCGACGAGGTCGAGCAGCTCGATGCGGTGCCCGAGCAGCATCGCGAGATCCCGGACGGGGGCACGGACGCCCTTGCGTCCCTTGGCGACCTCGGGGGCACCGAGCAGCGCGTCGATGATGCCCTGCATGCGGACGCGAGCCTCGTCAGTCGGCACGAGGTGCTCGGCGAGCGCCTGCGACATGCTGCGGACCGCGTCGACGACGGTGCTCGTCGCGGACGTGAGCGTGAGCTCTCCCGCCCAGCGTTCAACGATGTCGTGCGCGAGCTGCCACTGGCTCGCCTCACCGAGGAGCCGCGCCCCTGGCTCGATGCCGAGCCGCAGTCCGTGCTCCCGCACGAGCCCCGATGCGTAGGAGTTGTACGTCGCGACGACCGGGCGGGCGAGCGCACCGAGCAGCGCGGCCCCCGCGTCGTCGTCGGCTGCCGCAGCCCACGGCACGGCCTCACCGTCGGCACGGGAGGCCGCGGCGAGCGTCCGCAGGCGCCGCCGGATGCGCTCCGCGAGCTCGCCCGCGGCCTTGCGCGTGAACGTGAGGCCGAGGACCTCGTCGGGGGCGACGAGGCCGTTGGCGACGAGGTAGACGACGCGCGCGGACATCGTCTCGGTCTTGCCCGACCCGGCTCCCGCGACGACGAGCACGGGCTCGAGCGGCGCCTCGATGACGGCCGTCTGCTCGTCCGTCGGACGGAACTGGCCGAGCCGGTCGGCGATGTCCGCCGCGGAGAACCTCACCGTCGTGCTGGTGGTGCTCATGCGGTGGTCCCTCCCATGGTGCGTCCCTCCTCCTGGAGCGGGCAGGAGCGCCGCACCGGGCAGAAGTCGCACATCGAGTTGCGTGTCGCGGTGAAGGTCGCCGCGGCCATCGCCGTGGCGGCGCCCTCGACGAGCTCGCGAGCCCCCCCGGGATCCTCGGCGTCCGCGAGCGGGGGCTGCTCGCGCAGCGAGGGGCCTTTCAACGTCCCGCCGACGTGGACGAGCCGTGCCCCGCCGCTCACCGGGGCCTCCCCGACGCCGGGGACGTCGGCGAACGCCCCGGCCTCAAGAGCGACCTGGTACGCGCCGAGCTGCGGGTTGACCTCGGCGTCCTTGGCGTTGCCTGCCGCGCCGGTCTTGAGGTCCTCGACCACGACCGAGCCGTCGGGCTGCCGCACGAGGCGGTCGACGCTCCCGACGAGATCCGCCCGTCCGATCTCCGCGGCGAAGCGGGCCTCCGTCGCGAGGACCTCCCCGCTCGCGGCCATGTGCTGCGCGAGGCGGTCGATCATCGTGCGGGCCCTCGTCCGGGCGACCGTCTCAGGCCAGCCGGGCCGCAGCCCGAGCTCGGGCCAGCGCCGTTCGAGCTCGCCGACGAGCTCCGAGAAGCTGCCCGACGGGTACGTCTCCGCGATCGCGTGGACGAGCGTGCCGAGGCTCTGCTGCACGGCGTCCGCCGCACGCCCCCCGGAGGCCTCGAGCGCCCAGCGCAGCGCGCAGCGGTGCACCTGCTCGACCTTCGACGGCGAGACGCGCACGCGGTCGTCCGGGCCCCACGCGGGCGCGGTGCTCGAGACGTCGTGCGTGCCGTACCAGCCCGCGGGGTCGGCGACGCCCACGCCCATGTCGGCGAGGAGCGCGAGGACGTCGGCAGCCTCGGCCTGGGCGGCCTCGTGCGCGGCTCCTCCGGGGCTCGTGGCGACGCGCTCACCGCCGACCAGTCCGGCCGTGCTCCCGGTCTGGAGGAGCAGCCGCGCCCGGAGGACGAGGCCCCGCAGGTCGAGCGCGACGGGCGCCTCACGGCGACGCGGGTCGGGCGCGTCCTCGTCGACGTCCGGACCGGGTGGTTCGACGAGGTCGAGGAGGACGGACGGCAACTGCTCGGTGTCGCTCACCGCGGTGACGAGCAGGTGCTCGCGCGCCCGCGAGACGGCGACGAGGAACGCGCGGACCTCGTCGGAGAGCACCGCCCGACGTGCACGGGCGAGCCGCTCCGGGTCGCCGTCGGCGACGTCCTGACCCGCGACCGCGTCGACGAGAGCCTGCGCCCCGAGCAGCGTGTCCCGCAGCCGGAGGTCAGGCCACACCCCTTCCTGGACGCCCGCGACGACGACGGCGCGCCACTCCCGGCCGGCCGCGCCTGCGGGCGTGAGGACGCTCACCGCGTCCGTCACTCCGCCACGCTGCGCGAGCGAGTCCGCGGGCAGCTCCTGCGAGCGCACGTGGTCGACGAACATCCCCGGGGTGCGGCGCGCATTGCGCTCGACGAACCACTCCGCTGCCTTGAAGAGGGCGAGCACGGCGTCGAGGTCACGGTCCGCCCGGGCGCCCGCGGCGCCCCCGCCGAGCGCCGCGTCCCGCCACAGCGGTGCAAGCCCGGTTGCGTCCCACACGGCCCAGAGGACGGTCTGCGCATCGGCGCCTGAGAGCGCGGCGGCCTCCCGGCCACGTGCGAGGACACGCGCGACCCGGGCGGGAGCGCGTCGGACGGCCGACGGCAACACCTCCGCCCTCACCGGGTCCGCGAGCACCTCGACGAGAAGCGCGTCCGACGTCCTCGTGCCGCCGCTCGAGAGTTCGTCGGCGCGCAGCGCGCGCCGGAGCCGGCGCAGCCCGACGACGTCGAGCCCACCGATCGGCGAGAGGAGGAGCGCGACCGCCCGGTCGGCATCGAGCTCCGCGCCCGAGGCGACCTCGACCGCGTCGAGCAGCGGACGCACCGCGGGCTCGTCCCGCAGCGGCCCCTCAGACCCGAGCACCGTCACCGGCACGGACGCCGCGGTGAGCGCGCGCCGCAGCGCGGCCACCTGCCCTCCCGAGCGTGCGAGGACGACCATCTCCGACCACGGCAACCCCTCGTGCAGGTGCCACGAGCGCAGCGCGTGCGCGACGTACGCGTGCTCCTGAGCGGCACCGTCGAGGATCGCGGTACGGACCGTGCCGGGCGTCGCGGTGTCAGCGGCCTCGGCCTTGCGGTGCGCCACCGTGCCCACCGCCCCGACGAGCGAGGCGACGCGCGTCGTCACCTCGCGCAGCGCCAGCCCGTGCCGGTGCACCGTGCCGAGGACGACGTGCTCGGCGCCGAACGCTGCCGTGCCGGACGCGCGCGGTGCAGCGGCCTGCGCGACGAGCCCCGGCACAGCCCCGCGGAACCCCTGGACCGCGAGGTCGGGGTCGCCGAGCAGCACGAGCCGCGCCCCGTCGTCGAGCAGCAGGTCGCACAGCCGCGCGAGGGCCTGCGTCGCCTCCTGGTAGTCGTCGACGACGACGAGGTCCCAGCGCGGCCTCGCCGCCCCCGGCACCTCGTCGTCCCACGCGAGCAGGGCCTCGACGGCCTCATGGACGACCGACGCCGGGTCGACGCGCTCACCGAGGTCCGGGGTGAGGGTCCGCAGCGCCATGACGTCGCGGTACTCCTCCATGAGCCGAGCGGCGAGCCGCCACGCGGGCCGCTCGCGCGCGACGCCGAGCTCGTCGAGCGCGACCGGGTCGAGCCCGCGCTCCGCAGCCCGCATGACGACGTCACGCAGCTCGTCCCGGAACCCGCGCGTGCGCAGGGCCTCCGGCGGCACCCCGGGCGGCAGGACGAGGTCCGTCCCCTCGCCGTCGAGGTGCCCCTCGAGGAGCTCGGCGAGCACGAGGTCCTGCTCGGGGCCCGAGATGAGCGTCGGCGCCGGCAGCTCGAGCGCCGCCGCGCGGCGGCGCAGGATCGCGTGCGCGACCGACGGCGCCGTCCGCACGAGGGGCGCCCCGACCGTCCGGCCCGTGAGCGCCGCGAGCCGGTCACGGATCAGCCCCGCGCCACGCCGTGACGCCGCGACGACGAGCACGCGCGCCGGATCGAGCGGCGCACGGCCGTCGTCCGGTGCGAGGTGGTCGGCAGCGATCCGCAGCGCCGTCGTCGTGCGGCCCGTGCCCGGGGCTCCCGTGACGAGCAGCGCGCGCGCCGTGCGCGCACGCGTGACCGCCGTGTCCTGCGCCGCGTCCGGTACAAGGACGAGCGGCGCGTCCGCCGGGGCGAGCCGCGCCCTCACGCCTCCACCCCGCAGTCCACCGGTCCGTTGCTCATGCCTCGCATCTCATCACGAGCCACCGACATTCCCCGGGCCGACGCGAACCGCGTGCCGCACCTGCCCTGTGCGCGCTGGGCGAACACGCCCACGACGCCCCGCACGAGGTGGGATGCTGGCACCGAGAACCGGTCCGTCCGAACCCAAGGAGGTCGACGTGGAGATCACGATCGGCGTGCAGAACCTCACCCGCGAGATCGTCGTCGAGACCGACGCGAGCGCCGAGGAGGTCGCCGCGGCCGTCGCCAAGGCCCTCGACGGCGGCACCGTCCTCGACCTCACCGACCACCGCGGCCGTCGTGTCCTCGTGCCGACCGCGACGATCGGCTACGTCGAGATCGGCGCCGAGGAGCAGCGACGCGTCGGCTTCGGCACCATCTGACACACGCGTCCGCGCAGCACGACGCCCTCCCCGCCACGGCGAGGAGGGCGTCGTCGTACCCGCGGACGCCTGTCAGGCCGCGAGCCCGACGCGCGACATGCGCCGCGCATGCTCGGCGGTCAGCTGACCGAAGAGCCACGCGGACGGCGCTGCCGGCACCTCGTCGTCGGTCCCCTCGAACCGCAGCGCGACCGCGCGCGCGAGAAGCCGCTGGAGCGACGCGTTGTCCGTGAGCAGGACCTGGACGACGCTCAGCGCCTCACCGACGACCCGACGGCCCCACAGCGCGAGCCGCGACGCGAGCTGCTCGTCGTCGTTCGTCGCCTCGTCGACGAGCGTGATCGCCGACTCCGACGTCAACTCCCCGTCAATGACATCGACGACGATGTCCCGCGACGCGGGGTCGAGCGCGCCGGCGACGATCCGGCAGAAGTCGTACGCGACCCCATGGCCGACATACCCCTTGACGAGCTCCTCCCACCAGCCGCTCGCACGCGTCCGGGCGTTGAACTCGTCGAACGCGCCCTCGAACGCGACGTACAACGCAAGCGCCGCCTCGGACGTCCCGAGGACCTCCCCCGCCCGGTCGAGCACCCGCTCCTGCCGGGCGAGCGACGCCCCCGCAAGGCGGGCGAGCTGCAGCCGACGCTCAGGGTCCGTCGTCTCCGCGGCCGCGCCCGCGAACCGCAGGAACGCCACCGTCTCCATCTGGGCGACGAGCGCGAGCACGTCGCCCGCGTCGTGCGCGGCGTCGGACGAGGTCGCAGGCGTGAGGTCAGGGGTCTCGGACGAGGTCGGCATCCCCCCATCGTAGGACTCACGCCCCGCGCGGGCGGCCGCGTCCCGCCGGTCCTTGACCGCGTCAGATATCCTGGCCCGGTACATCGGATGCCCGGTCGTCTCGACACCTTGTGAATCATGACGACTCCCGGCCGCACCGCCCGCCCCGGCGGAGGCGTGCGACCGGAAGAACTGCGCGATCGGCTTCCGGCCACATCCGGCGCGGACGCGCCGGCCGCCGAGAGCGTCTCGCCGCGGGCACGGGCCCAGCCCGCCTCCGCGCCGCGCGGACCCCACGCTGGCGAGCGCCGTCCGCACCTCGCACACAGAACGAGGCACCGTGCCCACCGAGTCCACCACCGAGCCCGCGGCCGTCGCCGCGAGCGTCCAGTCCTCCGCCGACGTCACCTTCGGTGACTTCGGCGTCCGTCCGGAGATCGTCGAGGCCCTCGCCGACGCCGGCATCACCCACCCCTTCCCCATCCAGGCGATGACGCTGCCCGTCGCCATGCAGGGCCACGACATCATCGGCCAGGCCAAGACCGGTACGGGCAAGACGCTCGGCTTCGGCGTCCCGCTGCTCCACCGCGTCATCGCCCCTGGCGAGGAGGGCTACGACACGCTCCCGTTTGCAGGCAAGCCGCAGGCGCTCGTCGTCCTGCCGACGCGTGAGCTCGCCGTCCAGGTCGCGAACGACCTCGCGACCGCGTCGCGCAAGCGCTCCGTCCGCATCGTCCAGGTCTACGGCGGTCGCGCGTACGAGCCGCAGATCGAGGCCCTCAACAACGGCGTCGACGTCGTCGTCGGCACGCCCGGACGCATGATCGACCTCCTCAAGCAGGGTCACCTCGTGCTCTCGCACGTCAAGTGCGTCGTCCTCGACGAGGCCGACGAGATGCTCGACCTCGGCTTCCTGCCCGACGTCGAGACGCTCCTCTCGCGCACCCCGGCGAACCGCCACACCATGCTCTTTTCGGCGACCATGCCCGGCGCCGTCGTCGCGATGGCCCGCCGCTACATGTCGCACCCGACGCACATCCGCGCCGCGGACCCGGACGACGAGGGCCTCACGAAGAAGGACATCAAGCAGGTCGTCTACCGCGCGCACGCGCTCGACAAGGTCGAGGTCCTCGCGCGCATCCTCCAGTCGGAGGGCCGCGGCCGCACGATCGTCTTCGCGCGCACCAAGCGCACCGCCGCCAAGGTGGCCGACGAGCTCGTCGACCGCGGCTTCGCGGCCGGCTCGCTCCACGGCGACCTCGGCCAGGGCGCGCGCGAGCAGGCGCTGCGCGCCTTCCGCAACAACAAGGTCGACGTGCTCGTCGCGACCGACGTCGCGGCGCGCGGCATCGACGTCGACGACGTCACGCACGTGGTCAACTACCAGTGTCCCGAGGACGAGAAGACCTACCTCCACCGCACGGGCCGCACGGGCCGCGCGGGCAACAAGGGCACCGCGGTGACGTTCGTCGACTGGGACGACGTGCCCCGCTGGTCGCTCATCGACAAGGCCCTCGGCCTCGGCGTGCCCGAGCCCGTCGAGACCTACTCGTCGAGCCCGCACCTCTACACCGACCTCAACATCCCCGAGGGCACCAAGGGCCGCCTGCCGAAGTCAAAGCAGGTGCTCGAGGGCCTCGCGGGCGAGGTGCTCGAGGACCTCGGCGAGACCGGCAAGCGCGGCGGCAAGCCTGCCGGCGCGGGTCGTGACGGCGGTCGCGGCGAGCGTCGTGACGGCGGTCGTGGGCGTGGCGCCGGTCGCGGCGAGCGTCGTGACGGCGAGCGGCGCGACGGCGGCCGTGGCCGCGGCGAGGGCCGTGCGGAGCGCGCTGACGGCGCAGCTGCCAACCGCGCCTCTGACGCGAACCGTGCCCCGCGTGAGGACGGCGAGAAGGTCGAGGGCGGTCAGCGTCGCCGGTCGCGCGGCGGTCGTCGCCGGACCCGCGGCGGCTCGCCCGTCGAAGGTCAGGCACCCGCGACCGAGGCCTGAGGCTCGGCAGCATCGATGACGGAAGGCCCCGTCACGCTCGTCCCGACGAGCGTGACGGGGCCTTCCCGCGTCGACCGGCTTCCCGACGGAGAGACGGAGCCTTCGCGCAGTGGTGCACCACCCTCGTGGCTCGATAGCCGATCGATGCACCATCCACGTACCGATCCACTATCGACCGGGGGCGGCCTCTCCCCGATAGCCGATTCGTGCGCCACGCGTGCACGGATCGGCTATCGAGCCACCTCACGGCCGACGTCGTCGCCAGCCCAGCCTCCGATGCGCTCTCGATAGCGGATCCGTACGCGGGAAGCGCACGGATGGGCTATCGAGCCACCTCACGGCCGACGTCGTCGCCAGCCCAGCCTCCGAAGCACGCTCGGTAGCAGATCCGTACACGGGAAGCGCACGGATGGGCTATCGAGCCGCCTCACCAGCAGCAGGCCGCGCTACGCCGTCTGGATGAACGCCGTCACCGCGTCCGCGACGAGCTGCACCGCGATCGCCGCGAGCAGCAGGCCTGCGATCCGCGTGACGAGGAGCGTCCCCGACTCGCCGAGGATCCGCAGGATGACACCCGCGAACCGCATCGCGACCCACATCGACAGGACGACGCCCGCGAACCCCAGCACGACGGCGAGCCAGTCCGCGGACGTCCCGTCGACCCGCTGCACGAAGAGCATCGCGGCGACGATCGCACCCGGCCCGGCGAGCAGCGGCGTCCCGAGCGGCACCATCGCAATGTTGACGTTGCCGTTGGGCGCCGCGGGGTCCTCCATCTTGCCCGTGAGGAGGTCGAGCGCGATGAGCAGCAGCAGGAGACCACCCGACGCCTGCAGCGCGGGCAGCGAGATGTGCATGTAGTCGAGCAGGCTCTGCCCGAAGAGCGCGAACGCGACGATGACGCCCGCGGCGACGAGCACGGCCTGACGCGCGGCGCGGTGCCGTTCCTTGGCTGTCATGGCACCCGTGAGGCCGAGGAAGATCGGCACGATCCCGGGCGGGTCCATGATGACGAAGAGCGTGATGAAGACCTCGGTGAGGAGGCGCAGGTTGACGATGTCGCTCACGCGCGGACCATTCTTGTCGTGCCACGGCGCTCGATCTCGGCGAGCGCCTCGCTGGAGGTGAGGTTCTCCCCAAGGCGGTTGGGCTTGCCGTCACCGTGGAAGTCGCTCGAGCCCGTCGTCAGCAGTCCGAGGCGCTGCGCGAGCCGGTCGAGGCGCGCGCGCTGCGCGTCGTCGTTGTCCCGGTGGGCGACCTCCAAGCCTGCCAGTCCGGCGGCCGCGAGCTCCTCGATGACGGCATCCGAGACGATCCGTCCCCGCATGTGGGCACCGGGGTGCGCCATGACGGCGACTCCTCCCGCGGCGACGATCGCGCGCACCGCGTCGGGAGCGTCGGGCACCGCGTGCCGCACGTAGTACGGGGAGCCGGTGTGGAGCAGGTCGGCGAACGCGACGTCCCGCGACGCGCACACACCTGCGGCGACGAGCGCGTCAGCGATGTGGGGTCGGCCGATCGTCGTACCGGGCTGCGTCTGGGCGACGACGTCGTCCCAGGACACCGGGAAGTCGGCCCCGAGCCGATCGACCATGGCCCGCGCCCGCCCGTCGCGCGACGTCCGCACGGCGTCGAACAGGGCGAGCAGCCCCACGTCCTGCGGGTCGTGGAGGTAACTCAGAAGGTGCACCGAGATGCCCTCGGCACGCGCGGAGACCTCCGTGCCGAGGACGAGGTCGATGCCATGCTCACGCGCCGCTGCCGCGGCCTCGTCCCAGCCGCCCACCGTGTCGTGATCCGTGAGCGCCACGACGTCGAGCCGTGACACGCCGTCCGCGAGCGCCGACGCGGAGCCCCGCCCCGCCGCTGCGGCGACGAGCGCCGCGGGCGCGTCCGTCCCGTCCGAGACGTGCGAGTGGGTGTGGAGGTCGATGAGCACACCCCACTCTAGGCTCAGCGCTCCGGGACCTAGGGAGACGACGGTCACCCACGCTCGCGCGCGGAGGGTGGGACGATGGAGGTATGAGCACCGACGCCCTCACCCCCGGCAACCAGGACCTGACGCCCGACGCGACGGGCACCGACACCCCCGACCAGTCGCTCGCGGCTCGCGGCGAGCAGCGCTCGCAGCGCCCCGACTCCTCGGCGTTCCGCGACTTCGTCATGTCCGGCTGGGGCCCGCGCACCGGAACCGCGCCCGAGCGCGCCGAGGTCGCCGACTACGCGCAGGCCCGTCGCGACGCGCTCTCCGCGCAGTTCCCGGGCGCGCGCCTCGTCGTGCCGGCCGGGCCGCTCAAGGTCCGCTCGAACGACACCGACTACCGCTTCCGCCCCCACAGCGCGTTCGCGCACCTCACGGGGCTCGGCACGGACCAGGAGCCCGACGCCGTGCTCGTGCTGCACCCGCGCGCCGACAGCGGTCACGACGCGGTCCTCTACTTCCGTCCGGCCTCGGGCCGCGACACGGACGAGTTCTTCTCGAGCTCGCGGTACGGCGAGTTCTGGGTCGGGCCGCGCCCGACGCTCGAGGACCTCGCCGTCGTCCTCGGCGTCGAGACGCAGCACCTCGACGCGCTCGAAGACGCGATCTCGAAGGACGTCGGTGCGGGCACGGAGCTGCTCGTCGTCGCGGAGGCAGACGAGCACGTCACGGCGCTCGTCGAGGCCGTGCGCGCCGCGGCCGGGGTCGAGGAGGCCGACGACGCTCGTCTTGCCGAGGCGGCCTCGGAGCTGCGTCTCGTCAAGGACGCGTGGGAGATCGCGCAGATGCGCGCAGCCGTCGCCGCGTCGGTCACGGGCTTCGAGGAGATCGTGCGCGCCCTGCCGCGCGCCGTCGCGCACGAGCGCGGCGAGCGCGTCGTCGAGGCCGTGTTCGACGGCAACGCCCGCATCGAGGGCAACGCGGTCGGCTACGACACGATCGCGGCGGCGGGCGACCACGCGACGACCCTCCACTGGATCCGCAACGACGGCAAGGTCCGCGAGGGCGAGCTCATCCTCGTCGACGCGGGCGTCGAGGTCGACTCCCTCTACACGGCCGACGTCACGCGCACCCTGCCCGTCTCGGGGACGTTCACGGACGTGCAGCGCAAGGTGTACGAGGCTGTGCGCGAGGCGGCGGACGCCGCGTTCGAGGCCGCCGTGCCGGGCAACATCTTCTCCGACGTGCACGCCGCCGCGATGGAGGTCATCGCCCGCAAGGTCGCCGAGTGGGGCCTGCTGCCCGAGGGTGTCACCGCCGAGGTCGCGCTGTCGCCCGAGGGCCAGCACCACCGCCGCTGGATGGTCCACGGCACGAGCCACCACCTCGGCATCGACGTCCACGACTGCGCGCAGGCGCGTCGTGACATGTACGTCGGCGGGACGATCACGCCGGGCATGATCTTCACGATCGAGCCGGGCCTGTACTTCAAGGCGGACGACATGCTCGTGCCCGCCGAGTACCGGGGCATCGGCGTGCGCATCGAGGACGACGTGCTCGTCACGGCCGACGGCAACGAGAACCTCACGGCGGCGCTCCCGCGCACGGCCGACGAGGTCGAGGCATGGATGGCGAGCCTGCGCTGACCCCGCGAGAACCGAGGGCCCCTGCACCGTGCAACGGTGCAGGGGCCCTCGCCGGTCTGCCTCCCGACTCGGAGGTCCCCAGCACCGTTCGATGGTGCTGGGGACCTCCGAGTCAGCGGCGGTGAGGCGTCACTCGGTGGGTGGTGCTGGCGGGCGGTACGGGTCGGGCGCAGGTTCCGACGACGAGGAGGGGCTCGACGGCGACCCGGGGTCCGACGACGACGCGGGGTCCGACGACGACGCAGGGTCCGACGACGAGGCGTCCGGCTCCGATGCGACCGCCTCCGGCCTCGGTGTGCCGTCGGGCTGGAGGTCCTCGTGGCGCACGCCGTAGCGCGGGCGGCCGTCGGGGGTCACGTACTGCGACGAGATCGACGACGGACGCGGCTGGCCCGTCGGCGCGACCGGCGCCGCAGGGCCGTCGGGCACCACCGCCACGTCAGCGCCGCGCGGCGGCACCGCCGGCGCCGGGAAGCCGTGGACGACGTCCGGCCCCGCCGGAACCGTCGGGCCGCCTGCGGTCGAGCGGATACCCGCCGCGGCGAGCATCTCGCGCGCACGCGACGCGTGCTCGGTGCGGCACAGCACCGTGTAGCGCGTCGCGACGATCTGGCTCTGCGACGTGAAGTCACGCTTGCCGCGCGTCAGTGCGTAGGAGATGAGCGAGAACATCGTCGTGAACGCGGCGCCCATGAGCACCGCCGCGAGGATTGGGAACCCCGAGCCGTCGCTCGAGAACATCGAGAGCAGCAGACCGATGAAGAGTCCGAACCACGCGCCCGACATGAGCCCGCCCGCCGCGACGCGGCCGTACGTGAGGCGGCCCGTCACGCGCTCGACCATGCGCAGGTCGTCGCCGACGATCGTCAGCGACTGGACGGGGAACGCCTCGTCGGACAGGTGGTCGACGGCCTTCTGCGCCTCGAGGTACGTGCGGAAGGACGCGACGGCCGTCCCCTCGGGCAGCGTCGGCACCGCGGGAACCGGTCCACGCCCGGCGGCAGGAAGCATCGGGTTGCTCATACGACGATCATGCCGCACCGCGGGCGCGGACGGTCGCCCGCGAGCCGAGCTGCGCGCATAGGCTGTGCCCGTGAGCGCTGTCGGAACCCGAGTCTTCGTCGCCCGGCTCGCCGAGACCGCTGTTTTCGACCCGCTCGGGGACCGCGTCGGGCGGGTGCGGGACGTCGTCGTGCTCATGCGCCCCAAGGGGGCGCCGCGCGCCGTGGGGCTCGTCGTCGAGGTCCCCGGCCGACGCCGCGTCTTCCTGCCGATGACCCGCATCACGAGCATCGACGCGGGCCAGGTCATCTCGACAGGTCTCGTCAACATGCGGCGCTTCGAGCAGCGGCGCATGGAGTCCCTCGTCGTCGGCGAACTCTTCGACCGTGTCGTCGCGTTCGCGGATGGCTCGGGGTCCGCCCGGATCGAGGACGTCTCGATCGAGAAGCAGCGCAACGGCGACTGGATGGTCGACCGGCTCTTCGTGCGGCGCACGCAACCGACACGCAGCACGCTCGGCATCCGTCGGCGCGGACAGGGCGAGGTCGTCAACGTCACCGACCTGCTCTCCCTCGCGTCGATCGAGCAGAACCAGGGCGCGGCCCTCCTCCTCGCGGCGTACGAGGACCTCAAGCCCGCCGACCTTGCCGAGGCGCTCCACGACCTCTCGCAGGAGCGGCGCATCGAGGTGGCGCGCGCGCTCGACGACGAGCGTCTCGCCGACGTCATCGAGGAGCTGCCCGAGGACACGCAGGTCGAGATCATGTCGGCGCTCGAGCCGGGCCGGGCAGCCGACGTCCTCGAGGCGATGCAGCCCGACGACGCGGCGGACCTCCTCCACGAGATGCCGGATGCGCGCGCGTCCCAGCTCCTTGGGCTCATGGAGCCTGAGGACGCGAAGGACGTCCAGCGTCTTCTCGCGTACGACGACTACACGGCCGGCGGTCTCATGACGACCGAGCCCGTCGTCCTCGCCCCGGAGACGTCGATCGCGGCGGCGATGGCGCACATCCGTCGGGCGGACCTGCCGCCTGCACTCGCGTCGATGGTGTTCGTCGTGCGGCCCCCGCTCGAGACGCCGACGGGACGTTTCCTCGGCGTCGTGCACTTCCAGCGGATGCTGCGCGAGCCTCCGCACCAGTCTCTCGGCGACGTCCTCGACGCGGTCGACCACGTGGGCCCGTCGGCGCCGCTCGCGCAGGTGACGCGCCTGCTCGCGACGTACAACCTTCTCGCGCTGCCGGTGCTCGACCCGGACCGTCGCCTGCTCGGCGCGGTGTCGGTCGACGACGTGCTCGACCACATGCTCCCTGAGGACTGGCGTGAGGACGACCACGTGCCCGACGCCCCCGTGGGTGGTGAGCGACGTGGCTGAGCGGCTCGACCAGCCCAAGGGCAAGCGGACGTCGCTGCGCGAGCGGTTCCTGCCGCGCCGCAACGACGACTCGTTCGGGCGGGCCTCGGAGGGCATCGCGCGGTTCATGGGGACGCCGCGGTTCCTCGTCTACATGACGATCTTCTGCGTCGTGTGGCTCGCGTGGAACACGTGGGGGCCGGAGCACCTGCGGTTCGACTCGGTCGCGATCGGTTTCACGCTGCTGACGCTCATGCTCTCGCTGCAGGCGTCGTACTCGGCGCCGCTCATCCTCCTCGCGCAGAACAGGCAGGACGACCGGGACCGTGTCTCGGCGGAGCAGGACCGGCAGCGTGCGGAGCGGAATCTTGCGGACACGGAGTTCCTCGCCCGGGAGATGGCGGCGCTGCGCATCGCGCTCGGCGAGGTCGCGACGCGCGACTTCGTGCGCTCGGAACTGAGGAACCTGCTCGAGGAGATTGAGGCGGGGCGCGAGGCTGCGGGGCGTGACGCGTCCGAGCCAGACGAGCCGGCGCACTGATCCGCACGTCCGGTTGGTGACACATCCCACGGTCCTGGTCGTCTCCCGGCCGGGGCGACCTAGGATGGTCCCATGACTCAGCCGACCCTCGTCGAGGCCGTGCGCGCAGCGCTCGCCACCGTCATCGATCCCGAGATCCGCCGTCCCATCACCGAGCTCGGCATGGTGCGGGAGGTCGAGGTGGTGGGTGCCGGCGAGGTGACGGTCGCGATCGACCTCACGACGGCGGGCTGCCCGCTCAAGGCGAAGATCGTCGAGGACGTCACGGCGGCCGCGTCGGCGGTCGAGGGTGTCGCGTCGGTGTCCGTCGAGATGGGCGTCATGAGTCCCGAGCAGCGGGTGCGGCTCAAGAAGCAGCTGCGCGGTGGCGACGGCGAGCCCGTCATCCCGTTCTCGCAGCCGGGCTCGCTCACGAAGGTGTACGCGATCGCGTCGGGCAAGGGCGGCGTCGGCAAGTCGTCGCTCACCGCGAACCTCGCGGTCGCGATGGCAGCCGACGGTCTGCGCGTCGGCGTCGTCGACGCCGACATCTACGGCTTCTCGATCCCGGGCATGCTCGGCGCGCGCGAGATGCCGACGAAGGTCGACGACATGCTCCTCCCGCCGATCGCGCACGACGTCAAGGTCGTCTCGATCGGCATGTTCGTGCCGCCGGGCCAGCCGGTCGTGTGGCGCGGGCCGATGCTCCACCGGGCGCTGCAGCAGTTCCTCGGCGACGTCTTCTGGGGCGACCTCGACGTCCTGCTGCTCGACCTTCCGCCCGGCACGGGTGACATCGCGATCTCGGTCGCGCAGCTGCTTCCGGGCTCGGAGATCGTCGTCGTGACGACGCCGCAGTCGGCGGCCGCGGAGGTCGCGGAGCGCGCGGGCTCGATCGCGCGCCAGACGAACCAGGGCGTCGTGGGCGTCGTCGAGAACATGTCGTGGCTCGAGCAGCCTGACGGCTCGCGCCTCGAGATCTTCGGCTCGGGCGGCGGCGAGCGCGTCTCGGCGTCGCTCTCGGAGTCGCTCGGTGTCAGCGTGCCGCTCCTGGGGCAGGTCCCGCTCGACGTCGCGCTGCGCGAGGCAGGCGACGGCGGCACGCCCGTCGTCCTCACGGACCCGACCTCGCCTGCGGCCCAGGCGCTCCGCGCGGTCGCCCGCACCCTCGCGACGCGAGGCCGCGGACTCGCGGGCAAGAAGCTCCCCCTCACGGTGAGCTGACGCTCCCCGTCCCGCGAGATAGCGCTCCCGCGTCGAGATAGCACGCAACGCGCGCTATCTCGACCCAGGAGCGCTATCTCGCGATCAGAGGGGTGGTGCGAGGGGTCAGTAGCCCGCTGCGCGGTCGACGCCGCCCGTGAGGGGCGTGCCCGCGTGCCACGCGCGGACGTTGTGCTCGATGCGGCGGGCCATCATCGCCTCGACCATCTCCGGGGTGTCGGCGGTGTGCGGCGTGACGAGCACGTCGTCCCGGCCCCACAGCGCGTGCCCGTCGGGCAGCGGCTCGGGGTCGGTGACGTCAAGACCCGCACCTGCGATCTCGCCCGCGTCGAGCGCCGCGACGAGCGCGGCGGTGTCGATGAGGCCCCCGCGCGCGACGTTGACGACGACGGCCGACGACGGCAGCGCCGCGAGCACCTCCGCGGAGACCCAGCCACGCGTCGCGTCCGTGAGCGCGATCGCGCCGACGAGTACGTCGATCTCGCCGAGGTGCTCCCGGAACCCGTCGAGGTCGGTCGTGACGTCCGCGCCCTCGAGCGGCGACGTCGAGCGGCGCGCGACGATCGTCCGGACACCGAACGGCGCGAGAAGTCGCAGCAGCTCGGTCGTGATGCCGCCGCCGCCGAGGATCCCGACGGTGAGGCCGTAGAGGCTGATGCCCGCGGGCGTGCCCCACGACGTCGCACGCGCCCGGCGCGGGACGTGCCGAAGCGCGGCGAGCGTGAGGAGCAGCGCGTGCTCCGCGACGGGCTCCGCGAACGCGCCCTTGGCGGACGTGAACTCGACGTCGCGCTCGAAGACGCCCGCGGCGACGTACGCCTCGACGCCCGCGGACGGCAGCTGGACCCACCGCAGGTTCGGGGCGGCAGCGAGCACGGGGACGAGCTCGGTCGCAGGTCCGCCGTGCCAGACGAGGACCTCGGTGTCGGGACCGAGCTCGGTGAGCTCTCCGCCGCCGCGGACGACGGCGTCGCGCCAGGCGGGGATGTCGCCCGTCACGGTGACGCGGGGTGCGTGGGTGGTGCTGGTCATGCGAACCTCCGGTGCGGCTGCGGTGCAGCGATCAGGGACCGGCGTGGACGACCGGCCCGGGCGCGTGGTCCCACGCCGCGCGGGCTCGCGCCGGGGCTATGGATACGATCCCATCGTCTCAGGTCCGCGGCGCGGCCGCGGCCCCCGTCCAGCGCGCAGCATGCCTCGGCGCCCGCCCCGCTCAGGCGCCGGCCGCGCCCAGGCGCCCGCCACGCTCAGGCGTCCGCCCCGCTCAGGCGTCGGGGCCCGACGTCTCCGTCGCCGTCGGGAGCGCGAGCGTCACCGACGTCCCCGTCCCTTCGACGGACCTCACGACGACGGTCCCGCCGTGCCGCCGCAGGACGGTCGCGACGAGTGCGAGCCCGAGGCCCGAGCCCGGGACGTCGCGCGCGTTGGCGGCGCGCGCGAGCTCGTCGCACACGTGCGGCAGCTCGGTGGCCGGGATCCCACGCCCGGCGTCGGCGACCTCGATCTGGGCGCGGCCGTCGTGCTCGCGCAGCCGCACCTCGATCGCGCCGTCGGTCGAGAACTTCGCGGCGTTGGCGAGGACGTTGTCGACCGCGACGGCGAGAAGGTCCCGGTCGACGGCGACGTCGGGCACTGGCCACGGCACGGTCGTCACGGTGAGGCTGAGGCGTGCGGCGAGCCCCGGGTCGGTCGCGGCGAGCGCGTCGACGGCCTCGCGCACGAGCCCGGGCAGGTCGACGCTCTCGAGCTCGAGGGGTCGTGTCTCGAGTTCGGCGAGCTTGCGCAGGTCACGGACGAGCGTCGCGAGGCGGCGCGACTGGGCGTCGATGCTCGCCCAGGCGTCGGGCGTCGGTGCGCCCGCAGCCCCTGACGCCGCGACGGCGCGGATCGCGGTGACGGGGTTCTTGAGCTCGTGGTCGAGCCGCGCGAGAAAGCGCCGGTGCTGGTCACGCTGCTCGTCGCGACCCGCGGTGCGGGCGGCGTCGTGCGCGGCGGCGAGTTCGCGCGCGTGCGCGTCGTCGCGCGCACGGTCACGTGCCCGACGGTGGCTGCTCGCGCGCACCGTGAGTGCGACGACGACGGCGACCAGGCCGACCGTGAGCGCGCACGCAGCGAGGGCCCAGGGCAGGGCGACGGTGAGGCGCACGACGCGCGTGTCGCCGCGCAGCGTGAGGCCGACGACGGCGGCCGCGAGCAGCGCGACGGCCGCGAGCGCCCACGCGACGGTGACGGCACGAGGCCGGGCGGGTCCGTCGACCGAGACAGCAGGACGCGGGTCGGCGGGATGCGGGTCGGCGGGACGCGGGGCGGTGGGCCACGGACCGGCACCGTCCGACGGACCACCCGAAGGCCCGTCGTGCGGGGACGCCGTCGCCCCGCTCATGCCGACCCCACGGGCGCGACGAACCGGTACCCGACGGACGGCACGGTCTCGAGGAACCGCGGCGCGGACGCGTCGTCGTGCAGTTCGCGGCGGAGCTCGGCGACGCGGTGGTCGACGGCGCGGCTCGGCGTCGCGAAGTCGAGGCCCCAGAGCGTCGCGAGCAGCCGCTCGCGCGTGTGGACCTCCCCGGGCCTGAGCATGAGGTGCTCGAGCAGGGTGAGCGCTTTGGGTGTGAGGACGACCTCGCGGCCGGCGAGGTGGACGCGTCGCGCGGTGCGGTCGAGCACGAGGTCGCGCGCCGTGAGCGTGCGCGCACCCGCAAGCCCGGGCGTCGCCGCCGAGCGGCGCAGGACCGCGCGGATGCGGGCGACGAGCTCGTGCGGGTCGAAGGGCTTGTTGAGGTAGTCGTCGGCACCTTCGTCGAGCGCCGCAGACCGCTCGGAGGACTCCCCGACCTGCGTGAGCAGGATGATCGGCAGCGTGAGCCGGCGCGCGCGCACGCGCCGGACGAGCTCGCGGCCGTCGAGCCGCGGCATCATGACGTCGGCGACCATGAGGTCGGGAACAGCGTGCGCGACCGCGTCGAGAGCCGCCTGGCCGTCGGCCGCGACGCGCACCGCGAAGCCGGAGCGCTCGAGGTAGGGGCCGAGCGCGTCGGTGATCGCGGCGTCGTCGTCGACGAGGAGGATGCAGGGGCGGTCCATGCTCACCAGCGTGCGACGACGTTCGAGGTGCCGACGTCGGTGACGTCGGGCGTCGTCCCGGCCCAGTACACGCAGTTGATGTCGCCGGAGACGCTGAGGGTCGTGAGCGTGTCCGTGAAGACGGTGACGCCCGTGCCGAGGACGCGGAGCTCGGTGACGTCGTCGGCGACGACAACGCCCGCGTCCATCTGGACAGTGAGCAGGTCGCACGGCCCCTCGACGCGGACGTACGCGCCGTCGGTGTCGAGAACGCGCGTCCCGTCGCACGCGACGGTCGTCGTCACCTTGCTGAGGATGTCGTCGCGCTCGGCCGCAAGGTCCGGGTCGGTGACGGCGGGGGCCTCGCCCCGCCCTGTCGGGTCGTCGGAGGTCGCCGGGTCAGGGGTCGCCTGGTCAGGGGTCGCCGGGTCAGGGGTCGCGGGGTCAGGGGTCGCGGTCGATGCCCTCGGCGCGGCGGGCTCCGTCGGCCCGGACGTCGCCGTGCCGGCTGCCGGCACCGTCGACGACGGGCCGGGAGCGGCCCCGTCGGTGACCTCGACGCCGCATCCGGCGAGGAGGAGGAGTCCTGCGAGAGCGAACGGCAGGGCGCGGACGGCGGGGCGCGTGGCGCGGCGGTCGGTGAGGTGGCGGTGCATGGTGGGTCCTCCGGTCGAGGGAAAGTTGACGGGCGGCAGAGCGGGACTGAGGCGGGTCTGATGAGGGCCGAGGCGGGTCCGGCGCAGGCCGGGCCGGGTCCGGCGCGGGCCGAGCGCGGGCCTCCTCACGACGACGGCACGAAGATCTCGACGCGTCGGTTGAGCTGGCGTCCGGCGGGGTTGTCGGCACCGTCGAGCGGGTTGGGCGCGACGGGGCGGGTCTCGCCGTAGCCGGTCGCGGTGAGGTCTGCGGTGACGCCGCGGCCGGTGAGCGCGGCGACGACCGCGTCGGCGCGGGCCTCCGAGAGCCGCTGGTTGTAGTCCTCCGACGCGATCGCGTCCGTGTGCCCCGCGACGACCGCACCGGGCACCTTCGCCGTCGTGAGCGCCGTCGCGACGGTGTCGAGCGCGTCCGCGGCGTCGGCGCGGACGTCGCTGCGGTCGAAGTCGAAGAGGACGGCCGCGTCGAACGTCAGCGTCACGCCGCACGACTCGATGGGGGCGAGCACCCCGAGCGGCGGGAACGCACCGAGCGGTGCGACCGGGGGCAGCGGCTCGGCCGGCACGGTGACGGGGCCGCCGTCGGCGGTCGTCACGACGGCCTCGCCGTCGCCGTCGTTGCTGATCGTCAGGTGTGCGTCGCGGTACTCCCCCGAGCCGTCACCGTAGTTGCGGATCGTCACGGTGCCGTCCGCGAGGAGGCCGGCGCCGTCGCCGTAGTTGCGGATGCTCGTGCTGCCGTCGGTCCACGACCCGGCGCCGTCGGCGAGGATCCGCACGTTGACGCGGGCGTCCGTGTACTCGCCGGTGCCGTCACCGTACGCGCGCACGGTGACCTCGCCGTCGGTGTACTCCCCGGCGCCGTCGCCGTAGGACCGCAGGCGGCGGCCCCCGTCGGTGACGGTTCCGGAGCCGTCGCCGTAGTTGCGCACCGCTCCGTCGGGACCGACGTAGTTCCCGGACCCGTCCCCGTAGAGGCGGGCTGTCCGGTCCCCGACGACGACGTCGCCCGCGGCGTCGCAACGTGCGGCCTCGGCGGTGACGCCAGGGATCTCGGCGACGGCGCGTGCGAGCTCGGCCGTGACGTCCGGGACGGACGTGTCGAGCAGCGAGAGGTCCGGGAGGACGAAGAGCGGCACGGGCGGGATCTCACCGGCCGCGTAGCCGGGCACGGCGGGCACGTTCGCGCCCTGCTGGGCGGTCGTGGACGTCGCGTCCGGCGTCGGTGCGTCCGGCGTCGCGGTGGAAGAGGCTGCCGACGCCGCGACCGGGACCGTCGGCATCGTGCCCGACGACGTGCCCGGCTCCTGGGTGGAGGTTCCTGCCGAGCACCCGACCAGCGCGAACGCGAGGAACGGGGCGAGTGCGAGGGCGGTGCGCTTCGTCATGTCTCGATCCTAGGAAGGAGATGTCGCACGCGCGTGGCGAGCGTGTCGCAGTCTCGCGACACGACAGCGCAGGTCAGACGATGCTCGGAGGGGCGTTGCTCGGCACGGCCCTTCTCAGCGCGGCGCCGCCGCGATCGCGTCGACCGCGCGCGCCCACGCGCCCGACTGCTCCTCGGCGGACAGCGCGCGCGCCGCGGCGTGCGAGGCCGCCTTCCAGCGGGCGACGTCGTCGGGCGTCACGTCGTCGAGCGCGGCCGCGAGCGCCTCCGCGGTGTTCGCGGACGCGACCGCGCCGAGACCGTGCTCACGCACGAGCCGCGCCATCTCCGGGTTGGGCCCGATGACGAGGCCGAGGCGCGCCTGGACGAAGTCGAAGATCTTGTTGGGCAGCGCCATCGCGTTGTTGCGGTTGACCTCGGGCAGGACGTAGATGCCGAGGTCGTACGCGGCGAGGGTGTCGCCGAGCTCGGCGTACGGCACGGGGTCGTGCACGGTGACGCGCGCCGAGCCTGCGGTGCGGGCGCGCAGGTCGTCGACGTAGGCGGGGTCGTTGCGCACGAGGAAGAGGTCGAGGGTGCAGTCGAGGCGCGTGCGCTCGGCCGCGTCGACGAGGTGGTCGAGGAACCGGTTGGCGAGCCCTGCGCCGGAGTGGACGAGGCGCACGGGGGCGTGCACGGGCCCGGGCTCGCGCTCGGCGTAGGGGGCGGCGTTGACGACGACGCCCGTCGTGAGCCCGTACTCCCGTTCGTAGGCCTCGGCGATGCCGGGAGCGACGGTCGTCACGGACGCGGCCTGCGTGACGAAGCGGCGCAGGAGCCAGCGCACGTAGGGCGCGACGAAGATCCGCCAGCGCATCAGCTCCTCGTTCTGCGCGGGCGCGTACTCGTGGAGGTCGGCGTGCACGGCGGCGCGCCCGGACGCGAGGCGCGGGGCGACCTCGAGGGCGAGCGGCACGGCGTCGACGTCGTCGGCGAGGACGACGTCGAACGTCAGGCCCGCGAGCAGCGGGCGCGCGGCCGCGACGGCCGCGTTGCGCGCGAGCACGGTCGCGTGCCGGAACGTGAGGAGTGCGAGCGGGTCCTTGCGCCAGTACACGGCCTCGTCGGGCACCTGGAGGTGCCGGACGACGCCCTCGGGCGCCGGACCGTACCCGCACGTCGTCACGTCGTAGCGGTCCGCGAACAGGCGGACCTGCTTGAGGACGCGCGCGTCGGACGCGATGGGCGAGAACGAGAGGACGAGGAGCGACGGGCGGGTCATCGGGCACCTCCTGCGGCACGCGCCGCGATCGCGTCGACGGCACGCACCCAGCCCGCGGTCTGCTGCTCGGCGGACAGCGGCCCGGCCGCGGCGTGCGCGGCCTGCTTCCATCTCCGGACGTCCGCGGCGGTGAGCGCGTCGAGAGTGTCGGCGAGGTCGCGCGCGGTGTACCCGGGGGTAACGGCTCCGAGCCCGTGGCGGCGCACGAGCGCCGCCATCTCCTCGTTCGGCGAGACGACGATCCCGAGGCGTGCCTGGACGAAGTCGAAGAGCTTGTTCGGCAGGGCGCGCGCGTAGGACGCGTTGACGGGCGGCAGGACGAACACGCCGACATCGAAGCCCGCGAGCGTCGCGACGAGGTCCTCGTAGGGCACGGGGTCGCGCAGCGTGACGCCCGGGATGTCAGCCGCGAGCACGCGCAGGCGCGCGAGGTACGCCGGGTCGTTGGCGGTGAGGAAGAGGTCGAGCGTCACGCGGGTGCGGGTGAGGGCGACTGCCTCGACGAGGATCTCGAGGTGCCGGTTGGCGAGGCCCGCGCCCGAGTGGACGAGCCGCAGCGGGGCGTCGTCGGCCACCGTCGTCGGCTCGAGGTCCGCGAAGGGCGTCGCGTTGACGACGACGCTCGCCTCGAGCCCCGCGTCCTCGGCGTAGCCGCGGACGAGGCCCTCGCTCACGGTCGTCACAGAGCGCGCGCGGGAGACGAAGCGCCGGGCGAGCCACCGCTCGTAGGGCGCGATCCGACGCGTCCACGCAGGGCTCTCGTCGTGCAGGCGGGTCGAAAGCTCGTGGAGGTCCGCATGCACCCCGAGGCGCGGCCGCAGCCGCAGCGCGAGCGGCACGGACTCGACGTCGTTCGCGAGGACGACGTCGAACGCGCCACGGGCGAGACCGGCCTCCGCGAGCGCGCGCGTCGCGCCGACGACGGCGGGCGTGCGCCGCTCGACGAGCGAGTACGCGCGGAGCGTGATGAGGCGGCCGTCGAGCGCGAGGCTCGCGTGCTCGGCGGCAATCTCGACGTGCCGGACGCCGTCGAGACCCGGTCCCGTCGGGGCGGGGCCGAAGCCGCACGTCGTCACGTCGTACCGCTCCGCGAAGAGACGCACCTGCTTGAGGACGCGTGCGTCGGACGCGATCGGCGAGAACGAGAGGATGAGAAGGGAGGTGCGGGGCACGGGACCTAGTCTCTCAGCACAGCGCGCGGGACGGGTGACGACCGGGTGACGCACCTCGACGGGACCCCACGCCCCTGGGGGACGTCGTCACGCTCACGCGTCCGCGGCCGCCGCGACGCCGCAGAATCCGGCGAGCGCCTCGGCGCTCGCGCGCCCGTCGTGCAGGGCCTGCACGAAGGTGGGGCCGTCGGTCCACGCGCGCTCCGCGACCGTCGAGCGTTCGTCGAGCACGTGCGTGAGCACGTCCTCGAGCGTGTCGGGGGTCGCCTCGAGCACCGGGAGCGCACGCCCCGCGCGGGCTTCGACCGCCTCGCGGACCTGGTCGGTGACGTGCGCGACGACGACGCGACCGGCGGCCATCGCCTCGCACGTCGCGACGCCGTAGGAGCCGAGCGCGAACTGGTCGAGGACGACGTCCGCGTCCCGGTAGACGTCGCGCATGCGTGCGGCGGGCACACCCGTGACGCGCCGATAGTCGATCGTGCCGCGCGCGGCGAGCCGCTCGAGCACGGGCTCGATCGCGGCGGTGCCCTTGACGGGTCCGTTCGTCGGCGCGTGGACGACGACGGGCACGGGACGTGCGAGCGGCGGCGCGTCGGTCGCCCAGAGGTCGGGGTCGACGACGAGCGGCAGCCACGTCGCGGCGGGGCGGTCGCGCAGGAGGTCAGGCGTGGAGACGAACGTCGGGACGCCGCTCGCCTCGAGCTCGTCGAGACGTCGGTTGTGCTCGGGCGCGGAGATCGCCAGCAGACGCCCGGTCTCCCACGCGGTGTCGCGGAACGGTGACCACGCGGTCGCCTCGAGGTGCCGCGCGGGGTCGCGCACGTCGCTGCCGTGAGCGACGTTCCCGACGACGAGACCCGACGCCCGCAGGTCGGCGATCTCGCGCCACACGCCGTTGGGCTCGCGCGCGGTCGCGTCGAGCGTGCCGAAGAGCGGCCGGCACGCCTCGACGAGGACGTGGCTGAAGCGGCCAACGTAGCGCCGCTGCGCGGTCTGCCAGCGGTGCGAGCCCGTGTAGACGGCCTGGGGTACGCGGACGTCGGTGGGGAAGTTGAAGCCCGCAGGGGGCTCGGCGGTCATGGCGACGGCGCCGACGCCGGGGAGGAGCTCGGCCGCACGGGCCCACGCGGTGCCCTGCCCGGCGTAGTTCGCGGGGCCGACATAGAGCCGCACGGGCGCGCCGGGCACGGGCGGGTTCGCGGGGACGTCGCCCGGTGCCCACGGCCGCAGCGACGGTGCGACGGCACGGACGAGCCCGTCGGGCGCGCGGCGCACGACGGCCGCGGCGACGCGCGACAGGGCGGGAGGGAGGTTCACCACGGGAGTCGGTATCTCACGTAGCGGGTCGCGGTCGACTCGGGGTCGAGGAGGTCGGGCAGGTCGCGGGGCACGAGCGTCGTGAGGCGTCCGGCGCGGGCGCGCGCGACGGCTGCGGCCGCGAACCCGCCCGCGGTTGCGGGGCCGCCGTCGTCGCTGCCGACGGGCAGGCGCTCGTCGTCGCCGGTCCGGGCGACCCAGGCGCGCCCCGCGACGACGCGCAGTGCAGCGAGGTCGGCGCGCGCGAGGGCGTGGAGCGCGGTCGGCGCGGCCTCGAGCCACGCGCGTGCCTCGGCGCGCAGCGCAGCGGGGCCGTCGTCGTCCCAGGCGTCGGCTGACTGCCGACGCCCGAGCGCACCGAGCACGTGGACGCGCAGCACCTTGATCGCGAGCGCGCGCCGCTGCGAGGGACGCAGCTCGCCGGGCAGGCCGACGGTCCGCAGCCGGGTCACCGCGGCGAGCTCGTCGGCGACGGGCCGCCGGGCGCCCGTGACACGGTCGGCGGCGTCCGCACCGACGACGTACGCGGGGGCCGACGGCAGCATGTCGATGCGCGCGTCCGAGCACCACAGGCGCGCGGAGAGCTCGAGGTCCTCCCCCGTCGCGAGGCCCTCGGTGAACGTCAGGCCGAGCCGCGCGAGCGTCGAGCGCCGCAGCAGCCCGAGCGGCGCGGAGCGGTAGAGGAGCCGATCGGAGACGGCGTCGAGCGGCGTCGTCGCGCGCGGGCCGGGGCGGCCCGTGCCGCGCCGCACGAGCGGGTTGCGGAGCACCTGGCCGCCCTGGCGCAGCGGCGCGAGGACGACGTCGGAGCCGCGCTCGCGCGCGACGTCGAGCCAGGCGCGCACCGCGCCGGGCTCGAGCGTGTCGTCGGATCCCATGACGGCGACGTACTCGGCGCGCGCGTGCGCGAGGCCGTGGTTAAAGGGGCCTGCGGGGCTGCGCACGTGGTCGGAGTACCCGAGGACACGCACGTGCGGGCGCTCGTCGGGCGTGAGCGCGAGGGCGTCCTCGACCGTGGCGATGCCGAGGTCGTGCGCGACGACAGTGACGCGGACAAGCCCCTCGGAGCCGTCGAGGACGCTGCGCACGGCGCGCGCGACGGGTCGCCGGGCGTCGTGGACGGCGATGATGAGGTCGACCGCGGGAACGAAGGTGGACGCGTGCACGTCACCCATCCTGCCGGACGCCGCCACCGTCGTCCTCGGCCGAAGCTGTGGGCAGGGCCGCGAGGCCTGCGAGCGCCGCCTGCTCCTGGAAGTCGGGCACCGCCGCGACGAGCTCGTCGAACGTCCCGCGCGCCGCGATCGTACCGTTGGCCATGAAGCACACGAGGTCGGAGTGCCGGATCGTCGAGAGCCGGTGCGCCACCGAGATGAGCGTGACCTTGCCCCGCAGTCCGGCGATCGCGGCCGCGACGGACGCCTCGGTCTGCGTATCGAGGGCGCTCGTTGCCTCGTCGAGCACGAGGACGAGAGGGTCGGAATACAGGGCGCGCGCGATGCCGAGGCGCTGCCGCTGCCCGCCCGAGAGCGCCATGCCGCGGTCGCCGATGCGGGCGTCGAGCCCGCCCGCGCGCGCCTCGACGACGTCGAGGAGCTGCGCGCTCGCGAGGCATGCGCGTACCTTGTCGCGATCGAGGTCGTCGGTCCACGTGAGGGCGACGTTCTGCGCGACGCTCCCGTCGAACAGCGCGACATCCTGGGGCACGTAGCCGACGCGGGCCCGCCATGCCGCGAGGACGTCGGCAAGGTCCTGGTCGTCGACGCGCATCGTGCCGGACTGCGGCACGAGGAGGCCGAGGAGCACGTCGACGAGCGTCGACTTGCCGGCGCCCGACGAGCCGACGAGCGCGAGCGAGGAGCCGAGCGGCAGGTCGAGGTCGACGTCGTGGATCGCCTCGGTGTGCGAACCGGGGTACGTGAAGCCGACGCCACGCAGCGTGAGGCGCGCAGGCTCGCCCGCGAGCGGTTCCCGCCCGCCGGTCTCGGCGGCGCGGAGGTACCCCTCAGCGGCCTCGATGTCGCCGATGACGGCGGTGACGTTGGGGATGTTCGCGGCGGTCGTCGCGACGACGGCCTGGAAGCCCGTGATCGCGGGGACCATGCGGAAGCCGGCGACGCCGAACATCGCGAGCGCCCCGAACGCGGCGCCCGGCCCGTCCATGAGGTAGGCCGCTCCGCCGACGAGGAGGAACCCCCCGACGATCGCGGTCTCGACGACGTAGCGCGGCACGGCCGCGAGGAACGAGAGGTTCGCGCGGGCACGGACGGTGTGGGCGCGGTTGGCGCGGACAACGTCGGCGACCTCGCCGGCCTTGTCGCGCAGCGTGATCTCCTTGAGTGCGCCGACCATCTCCGTCATGAGGCGCGCGACGCGGAAAGAGTAGTCGCGGTTGACGCGTCCGGCCTGCACGGAGCGCCGCGAGACGACGCGGTAGAGCAGGAGCCCGACGAGCCCGAGGTAGACGAGCGTGATCGCGGCCGTCACGGGCTCGGTGACGACGAGGACGAGGAGCACGGACGCGAACGTCGCGGCGAGCGCGGGCAGTCCCGCGACCGGCAGGAGGAAGCCGGCGGTCGCGTTGGCGATGCCGACGTCGGCGAGCCGCACGAGCTGCGACGTCGAGCGTGAGAGCCGGTCGGTCCACGGCGCGCGGATGTAGGCGTCGAAGAGGCGGTCGCCGATCTCGAGCTCGTAGACGGCGAAGCGCCGCGTGACGATCCACTGGAGGGTCACGGAGAGCACGCCCTTGAGGAGGATGAGCCCGGAGACGATGCCGATGACGGCGACGTTCCCGAGCGCCCCGACGAGCGGCAGCGACGCGTCGTCCCCCGCGAGCATCGGCGCGAGCGAGACCGCGAGAAGTGCGAGCGCGGCGACGTCGAGCAGCGAGAGGCACGCGTTGGCGACCATGTAGGTGCGCAGGAACCGCTGCGCCCGGCCGGGCAGGAGCGGCACGAGCCGCCGCCAGGTGCGCCAGATGAGCTTCACGAACGTCCGTCCTCGCCCGGCGCGCCGGGTGCGCGGCCGTCGCGCCATCGTCGCACGTGGGCGGCGACGGTCGCCCCGACGTGGGCGACGCTCGCGTGCTCGCGGGCCCACGCGGCGAGGCCCGCGGCGCGCTCGCCGCTGGCGGGGGCCTCGAGCGCGGCGATCATCGCGGTCGCGACCTCCTCGACGTCGTACGCGACGGCCTGCCCGAGCTCGTGCTCGCGGACGAGGGGGACGGCGGGTCCGGGTCCGGCGAAGACGACGGGCGTGCCGCACGCGGCGGCCGCGAACGTCTTCGTCGGCAGGGCGAGGTCGTAGCCGACGCCGGGACGCACGGAGACGAGCGCGGCGGCGGCGTGGCCGATCCATGCGGCGGCCTCGGGTGCGGGAACGACGGGATGCAGGTGGACCACGCCGGGCACGAGCTCGTCGGCGAGGGCGCGCAGCGTCTCGAAGTCGGAGCCTTGGCCGAGGATGACGAGCTCGGCGTCGGGCACGGTCTCGCGGACGTCGGCGAGGGCGCGCACGAAGACGTCGGCGCCCTGCCATGCGGACGTCGTGCCCGCGTAGACGAGGTAGCGTCCGGGGGCGCCCTGCGGGCGCGGCAGCCCTGGCCGGAAGACGTCCGTGTCGCCGCCGTTGCGGACGACGAGGACCTCGGGATGCCGCGCTCGACGACGCGTCGCACCGCCTGCGACGAGCGCCTCGACGCGCTCGGCGACGTCGGGCGAGACGGCGACGACTCCGCGCGCCCCGCGCATCGCCCAGCCCTCGACCGCCGCGAGCAGCCGCGTGACGAGCCCGGGAACCGAGCCGTCGCCCGCGGTCGCGTCGGACCACACGTCGGCGGCGTAGTAGACGTACGGGAGGCGTCGGACGGCGCACGCGACGCGGACCATCGCGCCGGTCGTGGGCGGGGGCTCGGCGACGACGACGTCGGGGCGTGGCACGGCGAGAAGCCGCACGAGCAGCGGCACGTCGAACGAGAGGTACGGCAGGTAGCCGCGCACGTAGCCCGTGCGGTCGCGCAGCACGGGGGCGCGTTCGACGCGCACGCGCGCGCCGCGCAGGTCCTCGTCGGCGTCGCGCGCACGCTCGCGCTCGGAGCGCCGCGCCCACGTCGTCAGCACGGTGACGGCGTGGCGCTCGTCGGGCGCGGCCGGGTCCGGGGAGCCGAGGGCGCGCGCGAGCGCCTCGAGCCGGAAGGACGCGGCGGCGGGCTCGGGCGCGAAGATCCGCGTGGCGAGCACGGTGTGCCGCCGGACCTCGCGGCGACGCGCACCGCCCGACGCGGGGGCGCCGACGGGCGCCGCACCCGAGGGTGCGGCGCCCGTGCCGTCGGTGTGCGTGCCATCGTCGCGCGCGGGAACCGTCACAGGCGGACGGTCTCCTGCGTCTGCGCGGAGCGCTTGGCGGCTTCGGCGACGCGCAGCGTCGCAAGACCCTCGGCCATCGACACCGTGCGGTTCTCGCCGCCGAGCACCGCGTCGCGGAACGCCTCGAGCTCGGTGCGCAGGGGCTCGCGCTTGGCGATCGCGTAGCGCGTGACGTCGCCCTCGGCGACACCGCGGAACGCCGCAACGGCGTCCCATTCGGTCTGCACGCGGCCGTTCTCGTAGAACGTCACGTCGGCCGTCGCGGTGTCGGCGATGAGCGTGCCGCGCTCGCCCGCGACGACCGTGAGGCGCTCCTTCATGGGCGAGAGCCAGTTGACCGTGTGGTTGACGTTGACGCCGTTCGCGAGGCGGCCGGTGATGAGGACCATGTCCTCGTGCTCGCGGCCCGAGCGGAACGACGTCTGCGCCGAGACGGTCGTGTACGTCGACTGCGCGGCCCACGCCGTGAGGTCGATGTCGTGCGACGCGAGGTCGAGAATGACGCCGACGTCCGCGATGCGTGCGGGGAAGGGGCCCTGGCGGCGCGTCGAGATCTGGTAGACCTCGCCGAGCTGCCCGTCGGCGATGCGGCGACGCACCTCCTGGATCGCGGGGTTGTACCGCTCGATGTGCCCGACGGCGCCGACGAGCCCGGCGTCGTCGAAGGCCTTCGCCATGCGCTCGCCCGCGGCGGAGTCGACCGCGACGGGCTTCTCGACGAGCGTGTGGACGCCGGCCGCGGCGAGCGTGAGCGCGGTCTCCTCGTGGAAGCGGGTCGGCACGGCGACGACCGCGAGGTCGATGCCCGCGTCCGCGAGCGCGGCCGCGTCGGGCAGGACCTCGAGCTTGCCGGCGACCCGGAACGGGTCGCCGCCCGGGTCGGCCACGGCGACGAGGTCGACGCCGTCCATCTCGCGGAAGACACGCACGTGGTGGCGCCCCATGGCGCCGATGCCGATGACGCCTGCGCGAAGGTTCGCCATCACGCACCTGCCCCGACGACGGCCGCGACGGCGGCGACGATGCGGTCGAGGTGCTCGGGGGTGAGCGAGGGGTGCACGGGCAGCGAGATGACCTCGCGCGCGGCGCGCTCGGTCTCGGGCAGCTCGAGCCCCGGAGCGAAGTGCTCGAGGGAGGCGAGGCGGTGGTTGGGGATCGGGTAGTAGACGCCCGAGCCCACCTGGTGCTCGGCCTTGAGCGCGGCGACGACGGCGTCGCGCTCGGCGCCCGTCGCGCCGTCGAGGCGGATCGTGTACTGGTGGTAGACGTGCACGGCACCCTCGCGGACGGGCGGCACGACGACGCCAGCGACGGCGGCGAGGCCGGCGTCGAGGAACGCGGCATTGGCCTGGCGCTGGGCAGTCCACGCGTCGACCTTGCCGAGCTGAACGCGGCCGATCGCGGCGTGGATGTCGGTCATGCGGTTGTTGAAGCCGACGACCTCGTTCGCGTACTGCTTCTCCATGCCCTGGTTGCGCAGGAGGCGCACGTTGCGGGCGACGTCCGCGTCGGCGCACGAGACCATACCGCCCTCGCCGGACGTCATGTTCTTCGTCGGGTAGAGGCTGAACATTGCGAACGAGCCGAACGTGCCGACCTTCGCGCCGTCGAGGCTCGCGCCGTGGGCCTGCGCGGCGTCCTCGAAGAGCTGGACGCCGCGGTCGGCGGCGAGCTTCTGGAACGCGGGGGCGTCGAAGGGGTGGCCGTAGAGGTGGACGGGCATGATGCCGGCGGTGCGCTCGGTGATGGCGGCCGCGGCGGCGGCCGGGTCCATGGCGAACGTGTCGGGCTCGATGTCGACGAAGACGGGCGTCGCGCCGGTGAGGGCGACGGAGTTGCCGGTCGCGGCGAACGTGAAGGACGGCACGAGGACCTCGTCGCCGGGGCCGATGCCCGCGGCGAGGAGGCCGAGGTGGAGGCCCGCGGTCCCCGAGGACACGGCGACGCACTCACGGCCCTGGACCATGTGGGCGCCGAACTCCTGCTCGAACGCAGCGACCTCGGGGCCCTGCGCGACCATGCCGGACCGCATGACGCGGTCGACCGCGGCCCGCTCGTCGTCGCCGATGATCGGCTTCGCCGGGGGGATGAACTCCAGCTCGCTCATGCGTTCTCGACCTCTCTGATGGTGTCGCCGGCGGCCTCGTACAGCCGGCCGGTCGCGGGGCAGCGGAAACGGTCGCCCTCGGCGACCAGGGGGTGTCCGGCGTGGCCGACCCAGCCGACCTGGCGCGCGGGCACGCCGCGGACGATCGCGTGCGCGGGGACGTCGCGGGAGACGACGGCGCCTGCGGCGACGGTCGCCCAGGCGCCGATGCTCACGGGGGCGATGCAGACGGCGCGCGCGCCGATCGAGGCGCCGCGCCCGACGGTGACGCCGACCGCCTCCCAGTCGGACGCGTCCTTGAGGGACCCGTCGGGGTTGATGGCGCGCGGGTACTGGTCGTTCGTGAGGACTGCGGCGGGGCCGACAAAGACTCCGTCGGCGAGCTCGGCGGGCTCGTAGACGAGCGCGTAGTTCTGGATCTTGCAGTGGTCACCGAGGCGGACGCCGGTGCCGATGTAGGCGCCGCGGCCGACGATGCAGCCCTCGCCGAGGACGGCCTGCTCGCGCACCTGCGCGAGGTGCCACACCGAGCTGCCCTCCCCGATCGTGGCCTCGTCCGACACGTCCGCGCTCGGCGCGATGCGCACTGCCATTCCAGCTCCGTCCAGGGGTGACATGGGGGCGCGCTCGCGCGCCGGTCGAGGTGCCGACCTCGGTCAGACTACCGCCGCGGAGGGCTCTTCCGGAGGACGATCGTCCGCCGGGACCTCGCGGGATGCCACAATGACGGGCATGAGCCGCCCTCCCGTCGACGATGCGTGGCTCGTCGTCCCCCTCTTCAACGAGGCGGCGGTCGTGGGTGACGTCGTGCGCGGCGTCCTGCCGACGTTCCCGCACGTCGTGTGCGTCGACGACGGCTCGTCGGACGGCTCGGCCGCGGTCGCGCGCGCCGCGGGCGCGCGGGTGCTCGAGCACCCCGTGAACCTCGGTCAGGGTGCGGCTCTGCAGACGGGCATCACGTATGCGCTCTCGCGCGGCGCGCGGTACGTCGTGACGTTCGACGCGGACGGCCAGCACCGGGTCGAGGATGCTGCCGACATGGTCGACCTCGCGCGTCGCGAGGACGTCGCGATCGTCTTCGGCTCTCGCTTCCTCGACGACCGTACGGACGCGGGCCTGCTCAAGCGAATCGTCCTCAAGGTCGCGGTGTGGTTCACGAACCAGTCGACGGGCCTGCGGCTCACGGACGCGCACAACGGGCTGCGCGTCATGCGGGCGGACGCGGCGCGGGGCGTGCGGCTGCGGCAGGACCGCATGGCGCACGCGAGCGAGATCGTCCTCCAGCTGGGGCGCACACGCCTGCCGTGGCGTGAGCACCCGGTGCACGTCCTCTACACCGACTACTCGCGCGGCAAGGGCCAGTCGCTGTGGAACTCGGTGAACATCCTCGTCGACCTCGTGTTCCGGTAAGGCGGCGTCGTGCTCATCCAGGTCATCCTTCTCGTCGCGATCGGCTGGGTCGCGGTCGTCCTCAACCGGTCGACGGCGGATGCGCGTCACCAGGCGATCCGTCGGCTGCTGCTCGTGGCGTTCATCGTCGGGGCGGCCGCGTCGGTGCTCTTCCCGTCGATCCTCTCGTGGCTCGCGAACCTCATCGGCGTGGGTCGTGGCGCGGACCTCCTGCTCTACGGCCTCGTCATCGCGTTCCTCAGCTTCATCGCGACGTCGTTCCGGCGCATGAGCCGCATGCAGTCGCAGCTCACGGCACTCGCGCGCGAACTCACGCTCGCGCGGGCTGCGCTCGTCGACAGGGGCGTGGTCCCAGACGTGGCGGGGCCCGACGCTCCGACCCTGGGCAGCCCCGCAGTGTCGTCGGACGACCCGCGCGACGACTGAACGGCCATCTCCACAGTTCTCTCACCCACCGGTCGCGGACCCGCCCGCCCCTCCTCGGGGGTCCGTCCTAGGATCGACGGGTGACCTGCCCGTTCCGTGCCCCCAGCCCCGCTTCGCGCGACGCCGCCGGCCCGTCGGCGGTGCACGCATGACGGACCGGTCCGGCCGCCCGCAGGGCTCGCCGCCTCCCAGCTTCTCGCCGCAGGGCGCGGGCGCGTCGCGTCCGTCCTCGGACGACGGCGCGGTCCCCGTCGGCGGTGCGAACGGGCCCGTCACCCACGTCCCTGCACGCCCGACGCGCCGGCCGACGACGGGCGGCACCCCGCGTGCCACGCGATCAGGCGAGCCCGCTGGCCGGCCGGCGTCCGTCCCGCCGCGCACGACGTCGTCGGGGCGCCCGTCCGTCGAGGGTGCTCGTCCGGCGGGCACGCCGCAGCCCGGTGCGGGCCCGCGCGGTGCTGCGCCGTCCAGCGCGGCTGCGGGGGGCACGTCGGGGCCCCGCCGCACGGTGTCGTCGACGCCCGGAGCGGCACGGCCTGCGAGCCGTCCGGCTGCTGCTCGTCCGGGTGAGGCGCGACCCGCGTCGGTCCGGCCCGTCGCGTCACGTCCCTCGCCTGCGCGGGCTGCCGCGGCCGGCCCGCTCGACCTCGACGCCGACGGTCCCGGGGAGGACGGCGGCCCGTCGCGCAGCTTCCGGCTGCGCCCGGGGAGGATCGCGGCGGTCGTCGCAGTCCTCGCGCTCGCGGGGCTCATCGCGTGGCCCGTCGGGCTGGGCCTGTGGGCGAACGGCAAGATCACGCACGTCGCCGCGCTCTCGGGCGCGGCCGCGACGGACGGCACGACGTACCTGCTCGCGGGCTCGGACTCGCGCGAGGACGGTGCGATCCACGACGACGGCACGGCGGGCGCCCGCACGGACACGATCATGCTGCTCCACGTGCCCGACGACGGTCCGAACGCTCTCATCAGCCTGCCGCGCGACACGTTCGCCGAGATCGCAGGCCACGGCGGCCGCAAGCTCAACGCGTCGTACGCGTACGGAGGGCCCGAGCTCCTCGTCTCGACCGTCGAGGGTCTCACGGGCCTCACGGTCGACCACTACGTCGAGATCGGTCTCGGTGGGGTCCAGGGTCTCGTCGACGCGGTCGGCGGCGTCAACCTGTGCCTCGACTACAAGGTGCGGGACAAGAGGTCGGGGCTCAAGTGGAACCCCGGCTGCCACGACGTCGACGGGAAGAAGGCGCTCGCGTTCGTCCGCATGCGCTATGCGGATCCGAAGGGCGACCTCGGTCGCGCAGAGCGTCAGCGTCAGCTCATCGGCGCGGTGACGAAGAAGGCCGCGAACTTCGGCACGGTCATCAACCCGGGCAAGCAGGTCGACCTCATCGACGCGGGCCTCGGTGCGATCGCGGCCGACGACGGCACGAGCATCGTCGACCTCGGCCGGCTCGCCCTCGCGTTCCGGGCCGCGACGGGCGAGGGCGGCGTCACGGGTACGCCGCCGGTCGCGAACGTCGACTACCGCCCGGGCGGCGGCGCGGGCTCGACCGTGCTGCTCGACCCGGACACCGCTCCCGCCTTCTGGGACGCGGTCCGTGACGGGTCACTCGAGCCGGGCCGCTACGACGGGGACGGCCGCGTCGAGGACGAGAAGAACTAGGACTCGGCTCCCGCACCTCGCTCCCGGCGCGGCGCATCGAGGCCCGACGCGCCGCGCGGTCAGTCCTCCGCAGGCGGCTCGGCACTGTCGTCGGGCCCAGTCCTGCGGGTCGAGCGCGTATACGTGAAGGTCTGCAGGAACGCTCGGGCACGGTCGCTGCGCGGGTTCGTGAAGAACTCCTCGGGCTCTCCCTCCTCGACGACGCGGCCGCGGTCCATGAGGACGACCCTGTCGGCGACGGCACGCGCGAACCCCATCTCATGCGTGACGACGAGCATCGTCATACCGCTGTCGGCAAGCTCGACGACGACGTCGAGGACCTCGCGCACCATCTCGGGGTCGAGGCTCGCAGTGATCTCGTCGAGCAGGAGGACCTCGGGCTGCATGGCGAGCGCGCGGACGATCGCGACCCGCTGACGCTGCCCGCCCGAGAGCTCGCGGGGGTAGGAGCCCGCCTTGTCGGCGAGCCCGACGCGCGCGAGCAGCTCGAGGCCACGCCGCTCGGCCTCGGCGCGCGGCGTCCCCGCAACCCTCACGGGCGCGAGCGTGAGGTTGCCGAGGACCGTGAGGTGGTTGAAGAGCTCATAGCTCTGGAACACCATGCCGACACGCTGGCGCACCGTCTCCCACCGGGTGCCGCTGCCGGTGATCTGGCTGCCGTCGAGCGCGATCGCGCCGCCGGTGAGCGGTTCGAGGCCGTTGACGGTGCGAAGCAGCGTCGACTTGCCGCAGCCCGAGGGGCCGACGATCACGACGACCTCCCCGCGTCGGACGGTGAGGTCGACGCCGTCGAGCGCTGTGACGCCCCCGGGGTAGGTCTTGCGGACGTCGCGCAGCTCGAGCACTGGCGCGTCGGTCGTGGTGGTCATCGTGACTCCCATCGGGTCTCGAGGCGTCGTGCGAGCACCGAGACCGGGTAGCACACGACGAAGTAGAGGCCGAGCACAAGGCCGTAGACCCAGAAGGCGGCCTCGGGGTGCTCGAAGCGGTTGGCGTCGATGATCTGCTGGGCGACCTTGAGCACCTCGACGACGCCGATGAGCACGACGAGCGACGTCGTCTTGACGAGGCGCGTCGTGAGGTTGACGGTGAGCGGCGCGAGGCGCCGCAGCGTCTGCGGCAGGACGACGAGCCGCTGGACCTGAGCGGGCGCGAGCCCGAGCGCTCGGGCGCTGTCGACCTGGTGGGCGGGGATCGACGTCACGGCGCCGCGGACGAGGTCGCCCATCTCGGCCGCGCCCCAGGCTCCGAGGACGAGGATCGAGGTCGCCGCCCCGGACAGCGAGACGAGCCCTTGGCGGGCGAGGTCGAAGTAGACGACGAAGAGCAGCACGAGCTGCGGGACGATGCGCATCGTCTCGACGTAGCCCCGCGTGAGAACCTGGACGAGCGCGCCGCGGCGCGTCATCGCGAGGCCGAGCGGGACGCCGCAGACGAGCGCGACCGCGAGGGAGGCGAGCGCGATCCCGACGGTCGTGCCGAGTCCTTCGAGCAGCCGCGCGAGGTTGCGTCCTTCGAGGAGGACCTCAAGACCCGAGACCGGCACGGCGCCACCTCCCCTCGAGGGCCCGGGCACCGAGCGCGACGGGCAGGAGGATCACGAGATAGGCGACGACGAGGAGGGTAAGCGCCTCGCGGGTGTCGTAGCTCGAACCGATGATGTCCTTGGCGACGTACATGAGGTCGGGCAGCGCGACGACAGAGACGACCGAGGTCTCCTTGACGAGGAAGATGACGTTCGCGGTGAGCGCGGGGACGGCGACCGCGACGCCCTGCGGCAGGACGACGTGCCGCAGTGCGGCGCCGCGAGACATGCCGAGGCTCAGCGCCCCGTCGACCTGGCTCGCGTCGACGGCGTCGAGGCCCGAGCGCAGCGCCTCGGCCATGTAGCCGCCGCCGAGGAAGGTGAGCCCGATGATCGCGCACGCCTCCCCCGACCACACGACGCCGACCTTGGGCAGCGCGAAGTAGAGGAAGAACAGTTGCACAACGAGCGGGGTGTTGCGTGCGAGCTCGACGTAGGCGCGCACGGCCTGTCGGCCGACGGGCACGCGGAAGTGCTCGACGGCCGCGCACACGAGACCGACGGCGAGAGCCCCGAGGATCCCGAGAGCCGCGATGCGGACGGTGACGACGGCCGCGCGCGCGAACAGCGGCGCGTGCTCGAGCAGGACGTCGGGGCTCACGGGCGAGGCTCCCGGACGCGGACGCGCCGTTGGCGCGGCCCGTGGGGGCGGGCCGCGCCGACGGCGGGGCGTGGGGTCACCTGACGACGCCGCCCTCGACGACGAGCTCGTCGGCCGAGACGTCCGTGCCGTAGACCGGTTCGAGCGTCGTTGTGTACGCGGCGTGGAAGAAGTTCTCCGTGCCGAGCGTCACGAGTTGGTCGTCGAGCCAGGTGCGAAGGTCTGTGTTCCCCTTCTGGACGGCGGCCGCGATCGTGTCCTGCGGGCCGAGCGACGCGATCGAGGTCGAGAAGCCGTCGTTGTTCTTCGCCCAGGCGAGCGCCTCGGTGTTGTCGGTCACCCAGGCAGCGCCGCGGCCGTCGAGCAGGGCGTTGGTGACCTCGGTGTACTGCTCGTACTTCTGGATCTTCACCTCGGGGTGGTTGGCCTCGAGGTAGGTCTCGGCGGTCGTGCCACGGACGACGAGGACGTCCTTGCCGTCGAGCTGGGCGATGTCGGTGACAGGGGCGTCGTCGGGGCTGACGACGCCGAGCGAGACCTTGAGGTACGGCTTGGCGAAGTCGACCTTCTGCGCACGCTCGTCGGTCACCGTGAAGTTGGCAAGGATGATGTCGACCTTGCCGCTCGTGAGGAACTCGACCCGCGCGGCCGCTTCGACGGGGACGAGCTCGAGCGTGACACCGAGGTCCTTCGCGACGCGCTTCGCATACTCGATGTCGTAGCCGACGTAGGTGCCCGAGGAGTCGACCGAGCCGAACGGCGCCTTGTCGGAGAAGACGCCGATGCGGACCTTGCCGGAGTCCTTGATCTGAGCGACGGTGCGTGCCCCTGTGGTTTCGGCCTTCGAGCCGCCGAAGAGCAGCCAGCCGCCGACGGCGGCGACGGCGAGGACGACGACGACGATCGCGGTGAGCAGCGTGGCGCGTCGGCGCTTGTCGGGCGCCGCGGTCTCGGGCGACGTGTCAGGGGTGGTGGTCATGATCTCTCCTTGGGGATGTACGGACGCGAGGGCGCGACGCCGGGCACGGGGTGCGACGGCGTGACGAAGGTGGACGTGCGGGTGGGGCCGATCGCAGGTGGTCGCGCTGCTGCGCGGTCCCGGGGCGAGGGCTTGGTACGTGCGGGCTCACCCGTAGGTCGGACGACGCCATGCCTGCCCGGCACCTCGCGCGACGGTCATCAGGGCCGGCAGGTGCGAGGGTCGTCGCGGGTCGGTCCTGGGACCGTCGGCAGAGGAGCGGGTGAGCAGGTCGCGTCGGTGGGCGACGCACACCGCCTTGGGCGGACCGTTCCGCGTCGCGGACTCAGGCCGGCGCGTGCGCGCCGGGGACGTCAGCGAGTGCTACGGCAACAGCGCTCGAAGCGTCGACACTCCTCGGCGCGGCGCGCGGGCCGGCCGAGGTCGCACATTCGGTGCTGGGTGTCGTGGAGCATGGATCGACCATACGGCGGCAGCACCACGCCGGCTAGGGCCGTCCAGGATTCGTCCGACCTTTGAGATCGCGCTGTCAGCACCCGCGCGACGAGCCGCGCAGGCCGGGCCTGCAGGCCCGGCGGTCACGCCGAGCAGGCCGGCTCGGCGGGCCGTGCAGAGCAGAGCGGGGACGGTCGAGGTGCTACTCCCCGCGCGCGTACGCCTCGCGGAGCGCGGAGCCCTTGGCCTGGGCGACGTCGCGGAGCTCCTCCTGGAAGCCCCGCATGCGGGCACGCAGGACCTCGGAGGCCTCGTCGGTGCCCGCGCCGAGGATGCGCGCAGCGAGCAGCCCGGCGTTGCGGGCGCCGGCGACGGAGACGGTCGCGACGGGCACGCCTGCGGGCATCTGGACGATCGCGAGCAGCGAGTCCATGCCGTCGAGGTGCTTGAGGGGAACGGGCACGCCGATGACGGGGAGCTCGGTGACGGCGGCGAGCATGCCGGGCAGGTGGGCCGCTCCCCCGGCGCCCGCGATGATGACGCGCAGGCCGCGCGCGGAGGCCTCGCGCCCGTAGTCGATCATCTCGGTGGGCATGCGGTGCGCGGAGACGACGTCGACCTCGACGGGCACGTCGAACTCGGCGAGGGCCTCGGCGGCCGCGCGCATGACGGGCCAGTCGGAGTCGGACCCCATGACGATGCCAACGACGGGGGCGGGCGTGGTGCTCATGCGGGTCTCCTGAAGCGGGCGCTTATACACATCTGACGCTGCCGACGAATCCTTACGCGCGNGGACGGGGCGGGCGGGTTCACTCGCCGCGCAGCAGCGCGGCTGCGGCGACGGCGCGACGACGGACGTCGTCGAGATCGTCGCCCGAGACGTTGACGTGGCCGAGCTTGCGGCCGGGGCGCACGGCCTTGCCGTAGAGGTTGACGCGAGCGCCGGGGTCGGCGGCGAGGATCGCGGGCAGGGCGTCGGTGAGCTCGTCGAGCGAGGACCCGAGGACGTTCGCCATGACGGTCCAGGGCGCGCGGGGCGAGGTGTCGCCGAGCGGCAGGTCGAGCACGGCGCGCAGGTGCTGCTCGAACTGGCTCGTCACGGCGCCGTCGATCGTCCAGTGGCCGGAGTTGTGGGGGCGCATCGCGAGCTCGTTGACGAGCACGCGGCCGTCGACCTCGAACATCTCGACGGCGAGGACGCCCGTGACGCCGAGACCCGTGACGACGGTCTCAGCGATGCGGCGGGCCTCGGCCTCGAGCTCGGCGGACAGGCCCGGTGCGGGGGCGATGACCTCGGAGCACACGCCGTCGCGCTGGACGGACTCGACGACGGGGTACGTCGCGACGTCGCCCGACGGGCGTCGTGCGACGAGCGCGGCGAGCTCGCGCGCGAACGGGACGCGCTCCTCGACGAGGAGCGCGGGCCCGCCCGCGACCACGGCCTCGAACCAGTCGTCGACCTCGTCGGCGGAGCGAACGACACGCACGCCCTTGCCGTCGTAGCCGCCGCGGCTCGTCTTGACGACGGCCGTGCCGTCGCCGTCGGCGAGGAACGTGGCGAGCGCGGAGCGGCCCGCTGCGAGCTCGGTCGGCAGCGGCGCCCAGCGGGGGCACGGGACGCCGAGCGCGGTGAGGCGCTCGCGCATGACGATCTTGTCCTGCGCGTGGACGAGCGCCGCAGGGCCGGGGTGGACGGGCACGCCGTCCGCGGCGATCTCGTCGAGGAGGGCGAACGGCACGTGCTCGTGCTCGAACGTCAGGACGGCTGCGCGGGCCCGGCCCGCGTCGGTCGCGAGCGCCCCTGACGTGCCGGCGACGAGCGCGCGCACGGCGTCGGCGTCCGACGCGGCCCCCACAGGGGCGTCGGCGAGGACCTGCGCCGCCGAGCCGTCCGAGGCCTCGACGAGGACGCGCAGGTGCACCCCCAGCTCGGCCGCGGCCGGAGCCATCATCCGGGCCAGCTGGCCCCCACCCACGACTGCGACTACCGGTGCGCTCACGGTCCCCAAGGGTACGCGAGGCTAGGAAGGTGTTCCGGGCGTGACCGTCTCACGGGACGCGAGGGCCTCGGCGTCGACCGGAGGAGGTGGCGCGCTCGCATCTGCTGCAGCCTCGGCTGCTGCGCCCTCCGTGAAGACGAACGTGCGGTACGCGAAGTACCGGAAGATCATGCCGAGAACGAGGCCGACAAGGTTGGCCACGTTGTCGGCGACGACGGTCGAGAGCCCGAGGACGTACCGCGAGAAGCCGAGGCAGCCGACCGAGATGAGCAGGCCACCGACGTTGACGACGGCGAACCCGGCGAACTCCCGCACGCGGTTGGAGGTCTTGCGCGCCGTGAACGTCCAGTACCGGTTGCCGATCCAGGCGACGATGGTCGCGATGCCGACCGCGATGCCGCGCGAAACGAGCGGCTTGTGCCCGAGGATCTCGCCGGGCCCGTGGACGAGCAGGTTGAAGACGCCCATGTCGACGAAGAACGCCACGCCCCCGACCGACCCGAAGCGCAGGAGCTCCCAGAACCGGGAGACGACGAACTCGCGCAGGGTCCTGAAAACGGACGTGACGGTCGTTGGCATGCGGTGAGCCTATCGTCGTGCGTGGAGCGAGGAGTGCGGGAGATCCCTCATGTCACCTCGCATCTCACGTCGGTGGTCTGCGCCGCCTGCTCCAGCCCGAGGAGACGACCGACCCGACGGGCAGGACGACCTCGGGGTCGAGCGACTTGGGCACGCCGACGAGGAAGAGCGAGAAGACGGGCGGGCGCCGCTGGGAGAGCTCGAGCCGTGCACCGTCGGCCGCCGCGAGGTCGCGTGCGAGCGCGAGCCCGAGTCCCGTGCCGGCGCCCGAGGTCACCTCGCGCTCGAAGACGTGGGGCGCAAGATCGTCGGGCACACCCGGGCCCTCGTCGCTCACCTCGACGACGACGGCGCCGCTCGTGCCGGGACGCGCCCGCACGGTCGTCGTGCCGCCGCCGTGCTTGATCGAGTTCTCGACGAGGGTCGCGATGATCTGCGCAAGGCTCCCCGGCGTCGCGAGGACGGTCGTCGCGTCGTCGACGTCGACGACGAGCCGACGCCCGAGCGCCGTGTACGTGGGGCTCCACTCCTCGACCTGCTGGGCGACGACGTCCGCGAGGACGACAGCCTCGTTGTTGCCCCCGAGCGAGCGGCGCGACCGGGAGAGCAGGTCGTCGACGACGGTGACGAGGCGTTCGATCTGCTCGAGCGAGACGCGCGCCTCCTCCTGGACGACGTCGTTGTCCGGCGCGGAAAGCGCCATCTCCTCGATGCGCATCGTCAGGGCGGTGAGCGGCGTGCGCAGCTGGTGGGAGGCGTCGGACGCGAACTGTCGCTCGACGGCGAGCCGTTTCGCGAGCCGGTCCGACGAGCGGGCCAGCTCGGCGGCGACAAGGTCGATCTCCTCGATGCCCGACGGTTCGAGGCGCGGGCGCGTCTGCCCGGAGCCGATCTGCTCGGCGGACGCGGAGAGGTAGAGCAGAGGCGCGGCGAGCCGGTTGGCCTGCCAGATCGCGACGACGATCCCCGCGCCGACAGCGACGACGGCGGCGACGCCGACGAGGACGATGATCTGCGCGGAGCGCACGTAGAGGTCCCACGACGAGACGCGGACCTCGACGATGGCCTTGGCGTCGGACAGTGCGAGCGTCTTCGTCACGCGGCCGGTGACGGGCTCGCCCGCGTCGATGATCTCCCCCGCCGGGCCGATGACGTGGATGTAGGCCGAGAGCCGGCCGTTGCCGCCGACGTAGCCGTCGAGCATGTCCGCGGAGAGCTCGGCGTCACGCGCGACTCGCCCGTCGACAGCGCGCGCGATGTTCTGAGCGCGGATCTGCAGCTCGCGCACCTCGTTGTCCTTGACGAGCTGGGCGCCGAGGAATGCGAGCGGGAAGCCGAGGAGCAGCACCGCGACCGCGACCGCGGAGAGGGTCGCGAGGATGAGGCGGCGGCGCATCCGGAGGCTCTCTCAGCAGGTGGCGGTCAGCGAGGACGCGTCAGCGGGCGCCGGTCTCGAACCGGAAGCCCATGCCGCGCACGGTCGAGATGTAGCGCGGGGAGTTCGCGTCGTCACCGAGCTTGCGGCGCAGCCACGAGACGTGCATGTCGAGGGTCTTCGTCGAGCCGACGAGCTCGGAGCCCCAGACCTCACGCATGAGCGTGTCCCGCACGACGACGGTGCCGACGTTCGCGACGAGCACGCGCAGGAGGTCGAACTCCTTCGTCGTGAGGTGAAGCTCGCGGTCCGCCTGGAACGCACGGTGCGCCGCGACGTCGACCCGGACGTCCTGCGCGCGGATCTCGTCTTCGGCCTCGACCTCGCCGTGCGTGCGGCGCAGGAGCGCGCGGACGCGGGCGAGGAGCTCGGCGAGACGGAACGGCTTCGTCACGTAGTCGTCGGCGCCCGCATCGAGGCCCACGACGAGATCGACCTCGTCGGCCCGTGCGGTGAGCACGAGGACCGGCGTCGTGAGGCCCTGGGCGCGGATCGCGCGGGCGACGTCGAGACCGTCCATGTCGGGGAGCCCGAGGTCGAGGACGACGAGGTCGACGTCGGTCGCGCTCGCCAGAGCCCCCTGCCCCGTCCCCTGGACGATGACGTGGTAGCCCTCTCGGGTGAGCGCGCGAGCGAGCGGCTCGCTGATCGCCGGGTCGTCCTCGGCAAGAAGCACGTTCGTCATTCCCCCATGCTAGGTCATGGACTTGCCAAGTTCGTGCCCACTCGCGGTTCCCACCCGTCGAGTGTCATGAGCGTCACGTCGCCGCGTCATGACGTCAGCCGTCCGGCGGACCCGGCACCCGCCCGCTCGTCCCGCAGGATGACGCGGCCCCCGAATGCCACCACCTACGCTTGCGGGGTGTCCGACCTCGATCCCCCCACCTCCTGGTGGCAGCGCCTCCAGCAGTCGTGGGAGCGCAACGCGCTGAAGATCGACGTCGCGTGGACGGTGCTCGCCCTCTTCCTCATGTGGGTAGCCGGCGGCGCAAGCTCCGAGTACGGCTTCTGGGCGACCCTCTTCATCGCACCGCTCGCGGTGCGTCGCCGCTTCCCCGTGACGTCCGTCGTCACGGTCTACTCGGTGGGGCTCCTCTACACGTTGAGCGCCTGGACAGACACCGGCAACCCCGGGATGGTCGCCGTCCTCGCCGCTCTGTACTCGGTGACCGTCCACGGGCCACCTTGGGCCTACCGCACCGCGATGGTCGCGGGAGCGGCGGGAGCCGCGCTCTGGTCGGCGGTCGCGTGGGCGAACTACACCGGCTACGGCCCCGACGGGCTCTCCGGCGCGTTCATCACGTTCACGCTCATGGTGCTCGCCGAGCTCGCGGTGTGGGCGTTCGCGCTCACCCGCCGCGCCCGCAAGGACATGGTCGCGACCCTCATCGACCGCGCCGAGCGGCTCGAGCGCGAGCGCGACCAGCAGGCACGCATCGCGACCGCCGCGGAGCGCACGCGCATCGCGCGCGAGATGCACGACATCGTCGCGCACTCGCTCTCCGTCATCATCGCGCAGGCCGACGGCGGCCGGTACGTCGTGCGTCAGGACCCTGCGGCGGGCGAGCGCGTGCTCGGCACGATCGCGGAGACGGGCCGTGACGCGCTCGCCGACATGCGCCGCTTGCTCGGGGTGCTGCGCGAGCCGGAGTCCGCGCGCCCGACGGCCCCGCTTCCGGGCGGGTCGGTCGGCGTCGCGCCGACCGTCGCGAGCGCGGATGCGGCCCCGCAGCCCGCCGCGGGCGACCTCGAGCAGCTCGTCGCGCAGGTGCGCGCGACCGGTCTCGACGTGTCGTTCGTCCGCATGGGCTCGCCCCGTCCCCTCCCTCCAGGGGTCGGGCTCGCGGTGTACCGCGTGTGCCAGGAGTCCCTCACGAACGTCCTCAAGCATGCGGGCCCCGGCCCGCGGGTCACGGTCCTCATGACGTGGGGGACGACGACGCTCACGCTCGACGTCTCCGACGACGGGCGCGGCGCGTCCGCCGGGAGCGACGGCGCGGGCCAGGGTCTTCTCGGCATGACGGAACGTGCCACGATGTTCGGCGGGAGCCTCACGGCGGGCCCGCGTCCCGGCGGCGGGTTCCGCGTCCACCTCGAGATCCCGCTGCCCGGCACGCGCGCGGTTCCCGGCGGGAGCGCCCAGCCGGGCGTGGGCTCCCCGCAACCGCCCGTCCCGCTCGCTGCGACCTCGCCCGTCCAGCCCCCACCCCCTCAGGAGCCCGCGTGACCCTCGAGCCCGCGCCCGACGCGATCCGCGTCGCCCTCGTCGACGACCAGCAGCTCGTCCGAGCGGGCTTCCGCATGGTCATCGACTCCCAGCCGGACCTCACGGTGACGCTCGAGGCAGGTGACGGCGCGCAGGCGGTCCGCCTCCTCGTCGACCACCCCGTCGACGTCGTCCTCATGGACGTCCGCATGCCCGAGCTCGACGGGCTCTCGGCGACCGCGCGCCTCACCGAGGCATGGCAGGCGCAGCTGCCCGCGGACCGGCAGCCCCGCATCATCGTCCTCACGACGTTCGACCTCGACGAGTACGTCATGGAGGCCATCCGCGCAGGCGCGAGCGGCTTCCTCCTCAAGGACGCCCCGCCCGAGGAGATGCTCGCCGCAATCCGCACCGTCCACCGCGGGGACGCGGTCATCGCGCCATCGAGCACCCGTCGCCTCATCGAGCACATGGCGGGCGCGCTGCCCGCCCCCGCTGCCTCTGACCCGGGCGCCGACCCACGCATCGCGTCACTCACGGAGCGTGAGCGTGAGGTCCTCGTCCTCATGGCCCGGGGGCGCTCGAACACGGAGATCGGCGCGGAACTCTTCGTCGCCGAGGCGACGGTGAAGACGCACGTCGGCCGGATCCTCGCGAAGCTCGGCGCGCGGGACCGCGTCCAGGCGGTCGTCACGTCGTACGAGACGGGTCTCGTCACCCCCGGGAGCTGACGCGCGTACGACCGTGGGATGACCTCGCGCGACGCACGGACCCCACCGGGGCACGACGACCCGCACACGGTGCCGTCGGTAGCGTCGGAGGAGCCGGCGGGCCCCCGCCCGCCTCTCCCCCGGAACGTACGAGGAGCACCTCCATGAACACCACCGTCGCCCCCGGTTCGACGGGCGCGGTCAGCGCCCGCGACCTCACGAAGGTCTACGGCAAGGGAGCTGGCCAGGTCGTCGCACTCGACCACGTCGACGTCGACTTCGCACCCGGCCGCTTCACCGCGATCATGGGCCCCTCGGGCTCGGGCAAGTCGACGCTCATGCACCTGCTCGCGGGCCTCGACTCCGCGACGAGCGGCTCGTCGCGCATCGGCGACACCGAGATCACGGCGCTCGGCGACGACGCCCTCACCGAGCTGCGCCGCACGCGCATCGGCTTCGTCTTCCAGTCGTTCAACCTTCTGCCGATGTTCACGGCCGAGCAGAACATCCTCCTGCCCCTCGACCTCGGCGGGAACAAGGTCGACAAGGAGTGGTTCGCGACGCTCGTGCAGACCCTCGGTCTCGGTGAGCGCCTCACGCACCGTCCGGCCGAGCTCTCGGGCGGCCAGCAGCAGCGCGTCGCGATCGCACGCGCCCTCATCACGAAGCCCGACGTCGTCTTCGCGGACGAGCCCACGGGCAACCTCGACTCGCGCTCGGGCGCCGAGGTCCTGAGCTTCCTGCGCCGTTCCGTGCGCGAGCTCGGCCGCACGATCATCATGGTGACCCACGACCCCGCGGCCGCCGCATACGCCGACCGCGTCGTGCTCATCGCCGACGGTCGCATCGCGGGCGACATCTCCGACCCGACGCCCGAGTCGGTCCTCGCCGGTCTCGACGCGCTCCGCACGCTCGAGACGACGCCCGTCACGGCGCCGGTCGGGGGGCAGGCCTGATGTTCCGGCTCACCTTCGCGCAGATGCGCAAGTCGGTCGGGAAGCTCGTCTCGGCCGGCATCGCGATCGCGATCGGCACGGCGTTCGTCGCCGCGACGCTCCTCGCGGGCAACATCATGACGTCGACGTCGACCGACTCGGTCGCAGCGACCCTCGCCGACGCGGACGCCCACCTCGACCTGGTCGGGACGGTGGGACTCTCCCCGGAAGCGATCACCTCGCTCGACGCGACCGCCGGTGTCGCCGTCGTGAGTCCGCAGGTGCAGACCTACATCAACGTCCGTCGCGGTGAGCGCGAGGTCGGGACGCTCGCCGTCTCCGCCGCCGCCGACCCTCGCCTCGAGGCCCAGAAGCTCACGAGCGGCGCCTGGCCCGCCGCGACGAACGAGGTTGCCCTCCCCGCGGCCGTCGCCGAGAGGCTCGGCGCGACCGTCGGCGGGACCGTCGACATCGTCGGGTACACCTTCGACGAGGCGAAGGGCGAGAGCGAGGAGACGACGACGACGGTCACCGTCACGGGTCTCCTCGACGACCCGTCCGGCGCGTACGTCTCGTTCGACGGCGCTCTCGTCGGTCAGGTCGCCGACGTGCTCGCGTGGAACGGCGGCTCGCTCGTCACGAGCGCGCTCGTCATGCTCGACGCCGGCGCCGACCCGGCGACGGTCCTCCCGGCGCTCGCCGACGCGGCACGCGCGGAGCTCGTCGCCGCAGGCACGTCGGACGAGGACGCCGCGCAGGTCCGGGCGCTCACGAAGCAGCAGTACGCCGACGAACGCATCGCCCAACTGAGCGGCGACACCAACACCGTCATGTACGTCGTCCTCGCCTTCGGTGCCCTCGCGCTCATCGTCGCGGGGCTCGTCATCGCCAACACGTTCCAGGTGCTCGTCGCGCAGCGCACACGCACGCTCGCGCTCCTGCGCTGCGTCGGAGCGACGAAGAAGCAGCTGCGCGCGTCCGTCCTCCTCGAGGCAGGAGTGCTCGGGACGCTCGCGTCGCTCACCGGCATCCTCGTCGGCGCGATCGGCGTCCAGACGCTCCTCGCCGTCCTCGGCACGCGCGACCTCGGTGTGCCGCTCCCCCGAACGATCGAGGTGACGCCCGCTGTCGTCCTCGTGCCGCTCATCGCAGGCGTCGTCGTCACGGTCCTCGCGGCATTCGCACCGGCCCGCGGAGCGACGCGCGTCGCGCCGCTCGCAGCGCTGCGCCCCGCCGACGCACCCTCGGTGCGCGGCGGCTCGACGGCACGGCTTGTCCTCGCGGTCGTCCTCACCGTCGTCGGTGGGGCGATGCTCGCGGGCGGGATCGCCGTCGCGAACGTCGGCGAGGAGCCGCAGCCGGAGATCGGCCTCCTCCTCGGTATCCCGGGCGGTGCGCTGTCGTTCGTCGGGCTCATCGTCGGGTCCGTGTTCTGGATCCCCGCGGTCGCGGCCGGCATCGGGGCGCTCCTGTCCCGCACGGGAGCCTCGGCGCGCCTCGCGTCGGCCAACACGCTGCGCAACCCGCGCCGCACGGCCGCGACGAGCACGGCGCTGCTCATCGGCGTGACGCTCGTCGCGATGATGTCGACCGGTGCCGCGAGCGCGCGCGCCACGTTCAACGACCAGCTCGACTCGCAATTCGCGGTCGACGTCCTCGTCGAGGCCAGCGGCTCGAGCGACGGCAGCAGCAATCTCGACACGGTGCGCGAGAAGGTCGCCGCCGTGCCCGGCGTCGCCGCGACCGTGCCCGTGACGTCGACGTACGTCGACAAGATCGAGCTCACGCTCCCCGACGGTCCGGTCCCGCTCGGGAGCACCGAGGTGAGCGGCATCGACCCAACCGCAGCACGCACGGTCCTCCACGACCCCCGCAAGGTCGACGGGCTCGAGGACGGCGTCCTCCTCGTCGACTCGTCGCGAGAGCTCCACCTCGCTGCGACGGGCGCGGTCGTCACGCGTGCCGACGGCACGACGCTCGACCTGCGCGTCAAGGTCATCGCCGGCGGCCTCGGCACGCACATGGTGACGGCGACGACGATGAAGCAGATCGCGCCCGACGCGACCGCGTCGACGCTCTTCGTGCGGCTCGACTCCGACAACCCCGTCCGCACGGTCGACGACATCCGGACGCAGGTCCAGGACCTCGGTGCGTGGGTCACGGGCGCCGTCGCGGAGCGCGCGATGTTCGAGCAGGTCATCAACGTCCTCCTCGCGGTCGTCGTGGGTCTGCTCGCGGTCGCGGTCGTCATCGCCCTCATCGGCGTGACGAACACGCTCTCGCTCTCGGTCCTCGAGCGGCAGCGGGAAAACGCGACGCTGCGCGCGATCGGACTGTCGCGGAAGCAGCTGCGCGGCACCCTCGCGATCGAGGGTCTGCTCATAGCGATCGTCGGCACGCTCCTCGGCGTCGTGCTCGGGCTCGTCTACGGCTGGTCTGGCGCGGCGACGGTGCTCGGATCGTTCGGCGACGTGTCGTACGCAGTGCCGTGGCGCGACATCGCGCTCGCGCTCGTCGTCTCGGTCGTCGCGGGCCTGCTCGCGTCGGTCCTGCCGGCGCGGCGCGCGGTGCGCACCTCGCCCGTCGAGGCGCTCGCGGTCGACTGACGCCCTCGGCGCCGACCTGACGGACGGCCCTGTGGACGGGGAGCTTCTCCCCGGCCGCAGGGCCGTCCCGCGCGTGCGGGCCGATGACGCGGCATCGTCGGGGCATGCGTCCCACGACCCCCTCCTCGGCCCCGTCGGGCGGCCACGTCCGGCTCACGCTCGCGGGCGAGGACGTCGAGATCGAGCGAGGGGCCCGGCTCGGCGCGCTGCGCCCCCGGCTCGCCGAGGTCCTCGGCCGCTCCGAGCTGCTCGCAGTGCCGCTCGCGGTCGGCCCGCGCGTGCTCGACGACGACGCGCTCGTGGGCTTCGGCCCGCTCGTCCCGGGCGCGGACGTGCGCGTGCACGTGCCGCGACGCCGCGCCCCGGACCTCCCCGACGACCCCGTCGGACGCGCACGTGACGCGTTCGGCGCGGTCGCACGCTGGGAGGTCGTCGCAGGTCCGGGAGCTGGCCGGGTCGAGGTCGATCTCGGACGTGCGACGCGCGGGCGTGTCGTCGAGGTGCGTCCGCGTCGCGCGTCGGCGAGCGACGCGGACGTCCCGCGGGCGGTCCGCGTCCGGCGGGCGCGGCAGCGGCGCACCGACGACCGTGCGCCGCGCGTGCGGGCACGGCTCGCCCGTGACCACGCGCAACGGCGCCCCGTGAGGCTCGGGCTGCGCGGCCGCCGGGTCCGCGACGGCGACGTCCTCCACATCGGGCCGACGACCCTGCGCCGCGTCGTCGTCGGGGTCGCGGACGAGCGCGCCACGCTCGCCGCCGACGCCACCCGCGCCCCCTCCCGGGCGCGCGGCCTCGGGCCGGGGCTCTCGGCGACGACGCTCGTCGTCCCGCTCGTCTCCGCGGCGACCCTCGCGCTCGTGACGAACCGTCCCGCGTTCGCGCTCGTCGGGCTCGTCGGGCCCGTCGTGCTCGGGGTGACCGCGCTCATCCGGCGCCTGCGCCGCACGCCGCCCGCCCAGGTCGGGGCTCCGACGACGTGGCACGGTCTCGCGCGGTCGCCCGTCGAGCTCATGACACGGGTCGCGACGGACCTCGCGGGACCGTCCAGGTTCGACCTGACGCCCGCGAGCACGGCCGCGCCCGGTCCCGTAGGCACGGCCGCGGACGGGCCCTCGGACGCGGGACAGAGCGACGCCGGCCCTCGCGCCCTCGTCGCGGCGGGGCCCTCCGCCGACGCCCGGGCGCGCGCGACGGTCCTCGCGTTCGCGGCGCTCCGCCCGGGTGCGCCCGTGACGCTCGTCGGCGGTGACGTTCGCGCGTGGGAGTGGGTCCGGTGGCTCGGCGCCCGCCCCGGCCCGCTCCCCACCTCCGGGGACGACGCCCCGCGCCTCGTCGTCGTCACGCCCGACGACGCCGACGCCCTGCGTCGCACGAGCGAGTGGTGGGCCCACGCCCCCGCGGGCACCCACGTGCTCCTCGTCCCGCCCCTGGCCGACGCACCCGCCTGGTGCGAGGCGGACGTCGACGGGCCGGGCGTCGACCCCCGGCTCGCAGAGTCGCTCGCGCGTGCCCTCGCCCCTGCCGTCGCGCGCAGCAGGGGCCTCGCCCGTGCTGCGACCGTGCCGCTCGCCGATCTGCTCGGCCTCGACCCGGCCCTCCCGCTGGCGTCCGTCGCAGACGCGGTGACGGCTCGGTGGGCCGCCGCGCCGACGCGTCCGCTCGCGCCCGTCGGCAGGCTTGCCGACGGCTCGGGGGCGCCGTTCGTCCTCGACCTCGTGCGCGACGGACCTCACGGCCTCGTCGCCGGCACGACGGGCGCCGGCAAGTCCGAGCTCCTCCAGACCCTCGTCCTCTCCCTCGCCCTCACGCACCCGCCCGCGCGCCTGACGTTCGTCCTGCTCGACCACAAGGGCGGTGCGGGCTTCGGGCCGTGCCTCACCCTCCCGCACGTCGCGGGCGTCGCGACGGACCTCGAGCCCGGCTCCGCCCGAAGGGCGCTCGCCGCACTCCGCGCCGAGCTGCGCTCGCGCGAGGAGCTGCTCGCCCACCACGGCGTCCCCGACGTCGGGGCGCTCCTCGCCCGGGACCCGGACGCGTGCCCGCCACGCCTCGTCGTCGTCGTCGACGAGCTGCGAGCGCTCGCGGACGACGACCCGGACCTCGTGCCGTCGTTCCTGCGGATCGCCGCGCAGGGCAGGTCGCTCGGGCTCCACCTCGTCCTCGCGACGCAACGCCCCGCGGGAGCCGTGAGCGCGGACGTGCGCGCGAACGTCGGGCTGCGGGTCGCGCTCCGCGTCGCGTCGGACGCCGAGTCGCGCGACGTCGTCGACGTCCCGGACGCGGCCGCCCTACCCGCGTCGTCCCCCGGGCTCGCGGTCGTCCTCACGAGCGGCTCGTCGCACCGGACGGTGCGGTGCGCGCTCGCGTCCGCCCCGGCGACGCCTGCGACGGCACGCGTCCGGCGCGTCCCACGGACGCCCGGACCGGCACGCACGCCCGCGCCCGTGTGGGGCGAGGACGTCGCGGCCCGCCTCGTCGCGGCGGCCGACGCGGCCGCGGGGGCCGCGCGTGCCCACCCTCTCTGGGCGCCTCCGCTCCCGCTGCGGTGCACGACGGCTGACGTCGCGGAGCCCTGGCCAGGGCGCGTGCCGGAGCACGCGGCGGCCGACGCGCTCCCGGTCGCGCTCCTCGACGAGCCCGACGAGCGGCGACGCTCGATCGCCGCGTGGGATCCCGCACGCGGACACCTTCACGTCGAGGGCGCTCCGGGGTCGGGCCGGTCGACCGTCCTCCACGCGGTCGCCCTCGAGGCGGCCCGACGCGGCTGGCACGTCCACGTGCTCGGCCCCGACCCGCTCGTCGTGCACGACGCGGACGACCCTCTGGTCGAGCACGGCGCGCGCGATCCACACGTCCCGTTGGTCGAGCACGACGGGCACGACGCGCTCGTCGAGCACGACGAGCACAACGGGCTCGTCGCGGCTGCGGGGCACGGCACGAGGCCCACCCCTGTCCCCCGGTGGCTCGGGACGCACGCCCCGGCGACGGATCCACGCCGCGTCCACGAGCTGCTCGCACGGCTCCTCGCCGCACCCCCGCCGTCGCCGACGCTCGTCCTCGTCGACGGCGTCGAGGAGGTTTTCGCGGCGCTCGGACGCGTCGCACGCGGTGGAGGCGTCGACACGCTCGCCGCGCTCGCCCGGCAGTCCGCGGCCCACGGCGTCGCGCTCGCGCTCGCGAGCGCCCGCTCGCTCACGGGCCCGCTCGCGTCGACGGTCGGTCCGCGGCTCGTCCTCACGAGCACCGACCGCGCGTCCGACCTCGGCCGGGGTGTTCCCTCGGTGCTCGCGGGACTGGGGGGACCGCCGGGCCGCGGCGTCTGGACGGGGGCCGGTCCCGCGCGGCTCGCGCAGGCGTTCCTTCCGACGCATGCCCGGCCCTCCGAGGTGCCGGTCGGTCCGGAGGCGTCGCCGCGGCTCGTGCCCCTGCCGACGGTTCCGGACGACCGTGCGCTGCGGGAGCTCGACAGTGCGGCCCGCGAGGCTCCTCACGCGTGGCTCGCCCCGCCCGGCCACGGCGGTGACGATGCGGGGCCTCGGCTGCTCGACGTCGCACGCGACACGCTCGTCGTCGGACCGCCGGGGTCGGGTCGGTCGACCGTCCTCGGGATCCTCGCGCGCCACGCAGCGCGGCTCGGGCCCGTGCTCGTCGTCGGGAGCTGCCCTCCACCCACCGCAGGTCGGCCGGCCGCGGATGAGGACGGCGACGCCCTCAGGTGCAGCAGCGGCACCGACGACGCCACCGTCGTCGTGCCGATGACGCCCGAAGGACTCGCCCGTGTCCCCGACCTCGTCGCCGGCGGCGGGTGGACGCTCATCGTCGACGACGCCGACGTGCTCGCCCGGCTGCTGCCCGTCGAGCACGACCGGCTCGCGACGCTCCCGGGCGTCGCGAGGTGCCTCGTCGCCGCGACGACCGCCTCGGCGACGCTCGCGTCCCGCGGCCTCCTGGCGCGGGTGCGCGCGGCGCGTCACGGTGTCGTGCTCGACCCGGGCAGGCCGGGTGCGGCGGACGTCCTCGCGACCGAGGTCGCTCACGTCGTCGAACCCGGGCCGTGCGCGCCGGGCCGCGGCGCCCTCGTCGTCGACGGGCGGGCCGAGCTCATTCAGTGCCGTCCGCCCGACTCGCACGGCGGAGCGACGTCAACGGTGCCGAGGCGTGAGCAGCCGTGGCCAGGGGTGTCAGTCCCCCGTGGGGCGGCCTGCGGTCGTGCGGGCGACGACGGACGGTGAGACGACGCCTGCGACGACGAGCACCGCGACGACGAGGAGCACCACGGGCACGGGGTGCGCACCCTCCTGGAGCCACGTCACCGCGATGACGACCTGGAACAGCTGCCACGTGACGACGGGCGAGCGCGCCCAACGCCGGCCGTCGAGGAGGCCGCGCGCCGCACCGACGAGCAGCGCAGCGAGACCCCAGGCGAACGCGGCGAGGACGCCCGCAGCTCCCGAGCCGACGCCGCGGACGACGTCGGCGAGCGCGAACCCGCCGGCAACGACGAGGCCGACGGCCTCGAGCGCGACGAGCCCGCACACGACGAGGAGCACGGTGCGACCGGGGCCCGGAGCCGCGACACCGGGACGGCGGAGAAGATCGAGAGGCACGCACCGAGACTACGGGACCTGCGGCAGGACCTTCGGGCGGCCGTGCGATGTCAAGGTTGCACCCTTGTGACTATCACCTCAGGGCCACCGCGCCGAAACCTTCTCGTGACCTCTTGTGGAACCGGCCGTGAGGTGTGAACCTTGTGTGGTCCCTCAGGGACAGTCCCCCCTTCTTGAACGGCCGCGTCGCGCTGCGCGCGGAACCGTCATGTTCGACCACCGAGGAGCACTTCCATGGACTGGCGTCACCGCGCCGCATGCCTCACCGAGGACCCCGAGCTGTTCTTCCCCATCGGGAACACTGGCCCGGCGATCCTGCAGATTGAGGACGCCAAGGCTGTGTGCCGTCGCTGCGACGTCGTCGACACGTGCCTCAAGTGGGCGCTTGAGTCCGGCCAGGACGCGGGCGTCTGGGGCGGCATGTCCGAGGACGAGCGTCGCGCGCTCAAGCGCCGCACGGCTCGTGCGCGCCGCGCCGGCTGACGCACCACCACGTACGGCCGAGGGCCGGCACCCGTCACGGGTGCCGGCCCTCGTCGCATCCGGCCTGTCCCTTCGCGTCCGGCCGCTCGCGTCCGGCCCGTCGCGTGCGGCCGCTCGCGTCCGGCCCGTCGCGTGCGGCCGCGGTCAGGTCGCCGCGCGGTGCCCGCGGGCGTCGCGCAGTACGACGCGGACGGTGACGTCGGTCCCGCCGTCGGCGGACGTGCCCCAGTCGATCGAACCGTGGAGTTCGTTCTCGACGAGCGTGCGGACGATCTGCGTGCCGAGGCCCGCGCCCGGGCCGGCGTCGGGTGCCAGACCGATGCCGTCGTCCACGATGTGGACGGTGAGGTCGTGCCCGTCCCGCGTCGTCGTGATGCGGACCGTGCCAGTCGCGCGGTCGGGGAAGCCGTGCTCGACCGCGTTCGTCACGAGCTCCGTGAGGACGAGCGCGAGCGGTGTCGCATCCTCGGCGTGGACGAGGCCGAACGTCCCCTCGGAGATCGTCCTCACGCTTGTGTCGGCCGACGCGATGTCGGCGGCGAGCCGCAGGACGCGGCCGACCATGTCGTCGAACTCGACCTCCTCCTCGAGGGTCTGCGAGAGCGCCTGGTGGACGAGCGCGATCGTGTCGACGCGACGCATGGCTTCCTCGAGTGCGCCGCGCGCCTCGGGGATCTGCATGCGCCGGGCCTGGAGCCGCAGGAGCGCGGCGACGGTCTGGAGGTTGTTCTTCACCCGGTGGTGGATCTCGCGGATCGTCGCGTCCTTCGTGATGAGCTCGCGCTCGCGCCTGCGCACCTCGGTGACGTCGCGGCACAGGAGCACCGCACCCATGCGTCGGCCGTCCTCGGTGATGGGCAGCGAGCGTACCGACAGCGAGACGCGGTCGGACTCGAGCTCGGTGCGCCACGGGGCGCGGCCCATCATGACGACCGGCAGGGACTCGTCGACGGGCGCCTGCTGGACGAGGAGGTCCGCGGTGATCTCGACGAGCGACTCTCCGACGAGCGGGCCGTAGACACCGAGCCGGTGGAAGCACGAGAGGGCGTTGGGGCTCGCGTAGAGGACCTCGCCCTCGGCGTTGAGCCGCAGGAGGCCGTCGCCGACGCGGGGCGCGCCGCGCCGCGGCCCGGTCGCCGAGTCGGGCTGGGGGAACTCGCCGCGCGAGATCATGCCGAGCAGGCCGTCGGCGGCCTCGACGTAGTTGAGTTCGAGGCGGCTCGGGGTGCGGCCCGAGCCGAGGTACGTCTGGCGGACGAGGACGGCGATCGCCCGGCCTGCGCGGACGACGGGGACGAACTCCTCGCGCACGGCGTAGGCGCCGAGCCAGCGAGGTTCGCGCTCACGGTGGACGCGGCGGTCGTCGAAGGCCTGGAGCAGCTGTGCACGTCGTCCCGTGGGCGCGACGGTGCCGACGATGTCGTCGTAGTGGACGGTCGCACCGGTCGACGGGCGGCAGTGGGCGATCGCGACGAGCTCGCCGTCGTCTGTCGGGAGCCAGAGGACGAGGTCGGCGAACGCGAGGTCGGAGATCACCTGCCAGTCGCCTGCGAGGAGGTGGAGCCAGTCGGCGTCGACGGCGTCGAGGTTCGAGTGGCGGGAGATGAGCTCGCTCATGACGGACACGCCTCCAGGGTACGTGGCGGCACCGGCCGCGCCCGCACCGCACGGGCGGCGCGGCCGCTGCGCCGCGTGTGGGACATGTCGCACGCGGACCGGGGTGCGTCGGGCCGGGACGTCGCGCGGCTGCGCGGCTAGGCTCAGAGCATGCACGTGACGATCGACGTCCCCGTCCCGCTCTCTGCCGCTGCGTACGCGACGCTCGTGCGCGACGAGACGTTCGTGCGCTTCCGCACAGCCGTGCCGGGCGCGCGGGTCGACGACGTCATCGTGACGCCTGCGGACGGCGAGTCGTTCACGGTGACGGTGCGGCGGTCGGTCTCGGCCGCGCAGATCCCCCCGCAGGTGCGGTCGTTCGTGGGGTCGGAGCTCGAGATCCGCCAGGTCGAGGCGTGGGAGGGCGAGCGCGGCGGTGCGTGGCACGGGACGGTTGCGCTCGAGATCACGGGGACGCCGGTGCGCATGACCGGCACTGTCGGGCTCGTGCCCTCGGGCGACGGCGCGATCCTCCGGTACGACGGTGACGTGCGGGCGTCGATCCCGCTGTTCGGCCCGGCGGTCGAGCGCTCGGCGGCCGAGGCTGTCCGGGTGACGCTCGCCGCGGAGGAGCTGCGCGTGCAAGCCTGGGTCGACGTGCACGGCACGCCTGCCTGAGTGCGTCGGCGGGCCCGGGCCCGCTCGAGCGCGTCCCGGGCGCGCCGTCACAGCCCATAACGACTCCGCAACGGGCTCCTCTCGTCTGAACCTCTGACCTGCGGTTTTAAAGTCATGGGATCGCTGGTCGTTCCTCATCGGGTCGAAGGACAACGACTTCGTCTTCTCGGGATCGCTCAACCTCGTGCCGGGCCCAAACTTCCTCGACAACGTCAGGCGGGTGCTCGAGTCCGACATCAACTTCTGGGGCGCGACCCTCAACTCGCTCGTCGCGGCGACGTCGACGTCCGTCTCCGTCGTCCTCCTCTCGACGCTCGCGGGCTTCTCGTTCGCCAAGCTGCGGTTCAAGGGTCGCCGGGGCCTGCTCGTGTCGGTCATCGCGACGATGGCGGTCCCGACGCAGCTCGGCATCGTGCCGCTCTACCTCGTCGTGACGAAGCTCAACCTCCAGGGCAACCTCCTCGCGATCATCCTGCCCGGGCTCGTCACCGCGTTCGGGGTGTTCTGGATGACGCAGTACCTCCAGGATGCCCTGCCCGACGAGCTCATCGACGCCGCACGCGTCGACGGCTGCAACCTCATCCGCACGTTCTGGCACGTGGCCATGCCGGCCGCGCGCCCGGCCGCCGCGATGCTCTTCCTCTTCACGTTCGTCGGCTCGTGGACGAACTTCATGTGGCCGTACGTCATCCTCGACCGCGCGAGCGGCACCCTGCCGGTCGCGCTCCAGGGCCTCCAGTCGCAGTACTACACGGACTACCCGCTCATCCTCACGGGTGCGCTGCTGTCCATCGTCCCGCTGCTCATCATTTTCGTCCTCGCCGGCAAGCAGCTCGTCGCTGGCATCATGGCGGGCGCCGTCAAGGGCTGACCCGTCCCCCGTCTGCCACCCGGCGGCCCTCTGCGGAGGGCCGCCGGGCCTCGGGAGGTCGAGGCCCGAGGTCGATGGTGGCAGCCACGGGCGCGTTACCTGCCCGTCGGCCACCCGTGGGCCCCGTCCGACGAGGGCGGGGCCCACGGCGTCCGTCCGGGCATATCGCGTGCCACAACGCACTCCGCGTGTCGGATTCGCCTACTCTCATCTCACGAGCGGTCCGCCACCGACCGCTGCCCTGACGAAAGACGACCGACGATGCCCGAGACCACCCCGCGCACGGATGCCGCGGCCCCGACGCTCGACGAGGTGGCTGCGGCCGCCGGAGTCTCGCGCTCGACGGCCTCACGAGCCCTCAACGGCGGCCTGCGCGTGTCGCCGGCGGCCCAGGCTGCGGTCGACGACGCGGCGCTCCGCCTGGGCTACGTGCCGAACCGTGCGGCACGGTCCCTCGTCACGCGGCGCACCGACTCGATCGCGCTCATCATCCCGGAGCCGGACGAGCGGCTGCTCTCGGACGCGTTCATCGGCGGCACGCTGCGGGGTGTCGGGGAAGCGCTCGCGCGCACGGACCTCCAGCTCGTCCTGCTGCTCTCGCGCAAGAATGAGGCCGCGGATCGGATCGCGCGCTACCTGCGGGGCGGGCACGTCGACGGCGCCGTCATCACGTCCCACCACGAGGGGGACGAGCTCGAGCGCGTCGTCGCCGCGTCGTCGATCCCGGCGGTGTTCGTCGGGCGGCCGTTCGACGCACCGCGGGAGCTCATCTACACGGACGTCGACAACGTCGCGGGTGCCCGCCTCGCGGTCGAGCATCTCGTCGCGCGCGGTCGGACGCGCATCGCGCACATCGCCGGCCCGCTGGACATGACGGCGGGCGTCGACCGTGTCAAGGGATGGCGCGACGCGCTGAGCGACCACGGCCTTCCCGCGGACGCGCTCGTCCACGCCCAGTTCACGACGGCGTCGGGCGAGACCGCTGCGGCCGAACTCCTTGCGGCGCACCCGGACGTCGACGGGATCTTCGCGGCGTCGGACACGATCGCGGTCGGCGCGCTGCGCGCCCTCGCGGCGGCCGGGCGTTCCGTCCCCGGTGACGTCGCGATTGTGGGCTACGACGACCTCGACGCGGCCCAGGCCTCGACTCCCCCGCTCACAACGCTCCACAACCCGGTCGTCGAGCTTGCGGCGACGGCCGTCCATCAGCTCCTGCGGCTCATCGACTCCGAGCCGGGCGACGAGCGCGTGACGTCGATCGTCCTCCCGCCGCGGCTCGTCGTCCGCGGCACCACCTGAGAGGTTCCCTCACCGCCCCGGCCACGCCCACGCGGGTCCGTCGAGCGCGCCCTCGCGCCCGTCGAGGACGCTGGTCTCTCTGCCGCCGCCGCCCGTGAGCCGGACGTGCGCCGCGCCGTCGTCGGCGAGCCCCTCCGCGAGGGGACGGTAATGGGTGACGACGAGCACCTGCCCACGCTCCGACGCGCGCCGGACGAGGCGTCCGAGCGGACGGGCAAGGTCCGGGTGGAGGCCCGTCTCCGGCTCGTCGAGCACGAGGAGCCCTGCTGGTCGCACGCTGAGCAGCGCGGCGACGTGGACGAGGTAGCGCAGCGTCCCGTCGGAGAGCTCGGCCGCGGTGACGGGTCGGCGCAGGCCGGGCTGCTCGAGGAGGAGCGTGAAGAGCCCCGCCGCCGCGTCGATGCGGATGCGGGACCCGGGGAACGCGTCGTCGACCGCAGCATCGAGCAGGTCCGCGCCACCCGCGTCGATGATCGTCGCCAGCGCCGCCGCGAGGTCGGCGCCGTCGTGCCCGAGCACCTGGGTGCGCGTTCCGACGTGCGGGGTGCGTGCGGGTGCGCCCGCGTCGGTGCGGACATCGTCGTGGAAGCGCCAGCCGCGCAGCGTCCGCCGGACGAGCCCGACCTCGGGAGCGCCCTCGGGGTCGGCGACCTCGTCGACGATCGACTCGTACGTCGCGAGCACGCGGGGGTCGTCACGCCACGCGCCGGACGCGTCGCGCACGCGCAGGTGCGGTCCCTTGCGCTGCGCCTGGACCGAGCCGGCGCGGAGCGGTCCGCCGCTCCACACGGTCTCCGACTTGATCTCGGGGTCGAGCGCGAACGGTGAGGAGCCGGGCAGCTGGGGCAGGCCCAAGTCGACCGCGTAGCCGAGGCCGTCGCCCTCGAAGCCGAGCCTCAGGGCGACGCGGCCCTGCGGGCCGGGAGCCTGCGACGTGCCGGCCCAGAGCGCGGAGCCGAGCCCTCCCTCGCGCGCGAGCGCTCCGACGACCTGCCCGGACCCGCACGCCGCGAGGAGCCGCAGCGCGCGGTAGAGGGAGGACTTACCGGACCCGTTGGGGCCTGTGACGACCGTGAGCCGGTCGAGCTCGAGCGTGAGGTCGACGAGGCTGCGGTAGCCCGAGACGGCGAGCGTGCGAATCATGCCGCGAGCCTAGCGACGGCCACCGACGTCCCGGGGTCGCGGTGCGTCCCCGGGACGTCAGGGTCGGCCCCCGACGTGCACCCGAGGGCCGGACCTTGCGCGGCCCCGCGCTCAGCGCGTGAACGCGAGGTGCCAGGTCTCGGGGCCGCGCTGGAGGTACTCGACGGTGAAGCGGCCCGGGTGGCGGCCCTCGATCTGGGCGAGGAGGGGCAGCGGGTCGTGCGGGGCGACGAGGACGAGGCCGCCGCCCTCCTCGACGGCGTCGAGCGCGCCGAAGATCGTCGCGTGGCGCACGGCGTGCGGGATGACGGTCGCGTCGAGGACAGGCATGTCGCCGCGGGCGTCTGCACTGGTGTCGGCCGGGGTGTCGGGCGAGGTGTCGGTCCCTGCGTCCGACGCAGCGTCCGCTGCTCGAGCGTCCGACGCTGGCGCACCCTCCGTCGGCGTGACCTCGGCGGCTGCGCCGCCCCCGCCGCAGCCTCCGCCACCGCAGCCGCACGCGTGACCCGTGGGTGCCGGGGCACGGAGGACCTCCCGGACCTCCTCGGCCGGGCCGGTGAGCGGGGTGCGCGCGTCGCGGGCGACGAGCGGCACGAGGTCGTGGTCGAGGGTGTCGGCGTGGACGGCGAGGAGCGCCGCGAGGACGTGGGCGGCGCCGACGGCCTCGAGGGGATGGGTCGTCGTCGCGAGGTCGGACGCGGCCGTGCGGACGGCGGTGTGAAGGCGGACGACGATGGCGGCGGCGGGCCCGCCGTCGGTGACGGTGCGGACGGCGGGGAGGAGGTGCGCTTCCTCGGCCTCGAGGTGCGGGACGAGACGTTCGGTCGCCCACAGGGCGAGGCGTTCGCGGGCGACGCCCGCGAGCTGGGCGTCGGCTCCGGTGACGGCGCGGGAGAGCTGGTCGACGAGCACGTGGAGCGTGCCGCGCATCGCGGTGTGGTCGCCGGCGAGGTCCTCAGCCGCGCGGGCGTCGTCGAGGTTCGAGGCGAGGAGCAGGTCGTCCATCGGGTTCTCCGGTCGTGGTCGGGACCGAGGTCCGGTCCGGCTGCGCCCGAGAATAGTACACTTGGCTCCGTGGAAATAACTCCGCGTCCCGGCTACGGCCCCGCCGCCGTCGTCCCGCGCCCTTCGCCCGCCGCGGACCTCTCGCGCGCCCGCCGCCAGGTCCTCGACCTCCTCGTCGTCCGCGGTGTCCCGACGAGCGTCGCGACCGTCGCCGCCGAGCTCGGGCAGCACACGAACACGGTCCGCGAGCACCTCGAAGGCCTCGCGGACGCTGGGCTCGCCGACCGCTCGACCGCCCGCCCCGCCGGCCGCGGCCGCCCCGGGACCCTCTACGAGGCACTGCCCGCGAGCACGACCGACCCCGGCGCCCGCGAGTACGCGGCCCTCGCCTCGGTCCTCGCCGACCAGATCGCCCGGACGAGCCCCGACCCACGCGCCGACGCGCTCGCTGCGGGCGCCCGCTGGGGCCGCGACCTCGTCGCGCACGAGCGGCACGACGGCGCGCCGCAGGCACGCCGCACCGTCGTGCGCCTCCTCGACCGCCTCGGCTTCGGCCCCAACCCGGACGCGACGGACAACGCGATCGAGCTGCGCCGCTGCCCCCTCCTCGACGCCGCGCTGCGCACGCCCGAGGTCGTGTGCGCGGTCCACCTGGGCCTCGCCCGCGGCGCGCTCGACGCGCTCGGCGCCCCGACGGACCGCACGACGCTCGAGGCCTTCGCGCTGCCCGGCGCGTGCCTCCTCCACCTCGACGCGCCGGAGGCGTGAACGTGGCCGCCCCCGCGAGCGCGCTGCGCCGCCTCCCCCTCCTCCTGCTCGCCGGCCTCAGCCTCCTCGCGGGCCTCGACGCCGCGCTCCTCCTGCTCGGCCTGCCCGCACCCGTGACGACGGACCGGCTGCCCGACGTCCACGGCATGCTCATGGTCCTCGGCTTCGTCGGCACGCTCATCGCGCTCGAACGCGCGGTCGCTCTGCGCCGGTGGTGGGGCTTCGGCGCACCAGTCCTCCTCGGCCTCGGCGCGCTCGCGCTGCTCTCGCCGCTGCCCCTCACCGTCGGGCGGGGACTGCTGACGGCGGGCACAGTCGTGCTCGTCGTCGTCTACGTGCCGCTCTTCCGGCGCTCGCACGACACCGCGGTGCTCGTCCAGCAGCTCGGCGCGGTCGCCGCCGCGTGCGGCGCGCTCCTGTGGTGGGCGGGGGCCCCGATGCCCGCGACGGTGCCGTGGCTCACCGCGTTCGTCGTCACGACGATCGCGGGCGAACGGCTCGAACTCGCGCGCGTCGCGATGTCGGGCCTGCGGCCCGGCGACCGCACGCGCGCGGACTCGGCGATCCTCGCCGTGTGCGTCGCGACCGTCCTCGGTGCGGCCGCTGCGACGGCGTGGCCGGGACCCGGGCACGCGGTCCTCGGTGCGGCGCTGCTTGCGCTGTGCGCGTGGCTCGCGGGCAACGATGTCGCCCGACGCACGGTGCGTTCGCGCGGCCTGCCGCGCTTCACGGCCGCGTGCCTTCTCGCGGCGTACGCGTGGCTCGCGGTCGCCGGGGGGATCTGGCTGCTCGGCGGCCCGCAGCTGGCGGGCCGTGGCTACGACGCCGTGCTCCACAGCGTGTTCCTCGGCTTCACGATCTCGATGATCATGGCCCACGCCCCGATCATCCTGCCCGCGGTGCTCCGGGTCCCGCTCCCCTACCACCCGGCGATGTACGGCCCGGCGGCGCTCCTCCACGTGACCCTCGTCCTACGCGTCGCCGTCGGTGACGCGCGCGACGTCCCGGCGCTCGTGACGATCGGCGGCGTCGGCAATGTCGTCGCGCTGCTCGGGTTCGTCGTGACGAACGTCGTCGTCGGCGTCGTCGCGTCGCGGAAGGCCCCGACGGCGCGAGCCGCGCGCGGCACGCGCGACCCCGAGCCTGCACTCCCCTCCCCCGTCCAGGAAGCCTCCGCCCGATGACCTCGCTCTCCCCGCGCCCGACGCAGCCCTCGGGCGCGCCGCGGCCGCTGTCCGCCCGCTCGTCGTGGCACCTCGCCGCGAACGCACCGGTCGTCGTCTGGCTGCTCGCGACGTTCGGCGTCTCGCTCGTCCACCGCGAGGTCGCGGTGTCGGCGTGGCTGCTCGTCCACCTCACGCTGCTCGGTGCGGTGACGAACGCGATCCTCGTGTGGTCGGCGCACTTCGCTGACGCGCTGCTGCGCCGCCGCACGGACGGTCGCGCGCGACGCGGGCAGGCGGTGCGGCTCGTCGTGCTCAACGTCGGGGTGCTCACGACGGTCGTCGGCATGGTGACGTCGCGCTGGCCCGTCACCCTCGCGGGCGCTGCCGTCGTGGGGCTCGCGGTCGCGTGGCACGGGGCCGCGCTCGCGCGTTCGACGCGCGGGGCGCTCACGGGTCCGCTCGCGGTGTGCGTGCGGTTCTACGTCGCGGCGGCGTGGCTGCTGCCGTTCGGCGCGGCGGCGGGCGTCCTGCTCGCGCGCGGCGCGGGGCCGGGCTGGCACGCGCGGCTCGTCCTTGCGCACACGGGGCTCAACGTCCTGGGTTTTGTGGGGCTCACGGTGCTCGGAACGCTCGTGACGCTGTGGCCGACGATGCTGCGCACGACGATGGACCCGCGCGCGGTGCGCGCGGTGACGCCGACGCTCGCGTGGACCCTCGGCGGGCTCGGAATCGGCGTCGTGGGCGCACTCACGGGCGTGCGGCTGCTCGCGGCGGCGGGCGTCGTCGCGTACGTCGTGGGGGTCTTCTGTGCGCTCGTGCCGATGGCGGGCGCGGCGCGACGCCGGCCGCCCGCGTCGTTCGCGACGCTCTCGGCCGCGTCGGCGGTCGTGTGGTGGCTCGGGACGCTCGTCACGGTCGTCGTGCTGCTCGTCGTCACGCCGTCGTGGACGGCTCTCGAGGCGCGCCTGGGCGCGCTCACGGTGCCGCTCGTCGGCGGGTTCGCCGCGCAGGTGCTGCTCGGTGCGCTCACGTACCTCGTGCCGGTCGTGCTCGGCGGCGGTCCGGCGGGCGTGCGGACGACGGCGGCGCGGCTCGAGCGTGGTGCCCTCACGCGCATCGTTGTCGCGAACGGTGCTCTCCTCGTCTTCGTCCTGCCGGGCTCGAGCGCGCTGCGCGCGCTCTCGTCGATCGCGGCGCTCGGCGCGGGGGTGTCGTTCCTCGTGCTGCTCGCGCTCGCGCTGTGGGACCACCGCCGTGCACGGCTGGGGCGCATGGCGACGGTCGAGGCGCCCGAGCCGCCCGTGCCCGGCACGCCTCAGGGACCGCAGGTCGAGGCCGTGCGAGGCCCTGCGCGGGCGACGCAGCTCGCGGCCGGTGTCGCTGTGCTCGCGCTCGTCGTCGCGGGCGCGGCTGCGCTCGACCCGTCGGGCCTCCGCCTCGCGGCGATGCCCGGCGGCGACGTTGCGGGAGGCGCCGCGGGCGCGGCCGTCACGCCGACGGGCCGCACGACGACCGTCGAGGTCGAGGCGCGCGACATGCGGTTCACGCCGTCACGCATCGAGGTGCCCGCGGGCGACCGGCTCGTGCTCGTCGTGCGGAACACGGACCCGACGACGGTCCACGACCTCGCGCTCGACACGGGTGCGTTCACGGGCCGGCTCGCGGTCGGGGCGTCGGCCACGCTCGACGTCGGCGTCGTCGGCCGCGCGATCGAGGGCTGGTGCACGATCGTCGGGCACCGGCAGTCGGGCATGACGCTCGACATTGTGCCGACGGGGCTCGCCGCGTCGGGCGACGCCGCCCCTGGCGCGACCGACGCGCCGTCGGACGGCACGGACCACGGCGACATGGGCCACGGCGAGATGGGCCACGGCTCGGCCACGGGGCCGTCCGCGGCCGACGACATCGACCTCCACCAAGCTCCGCCCGCGGGCTTCGAGGCACGCGACGCCTCCCTACCCCCGCTCGACGACCGCACGGTGCGCGAGGTGACGCTCACGGTCTCCGAGCTCACGGCGGACGTCGCGCCGGGCGTGAGCCAGAAGCTGTGGACGTTCGGCGGCTCGGCGCCCGGCCCCACCCTCCACGGACGGGTGGGCGACACATTCGTCGTGACGCTCGTCAACGACGGGACGATCGGCCACTCGATCGACTTCCACGCGGGCATGCTCGCCCCGGACCAGCCGATGCGGACGATCGCACCCGGGGAGACCCTCACGTACCGGTTCACGGCGACGATGAGCGGCATCTGGATGTACCACTGCTCGACGATGCCGATGAGCGCGCACATCGCGAACGGCATGTTCGGCGCGGTCGTCATCGAACCGCCGGACCTGCCGGAGGTCGACGCGAGCTACGTGCTCGTCCAGAGCGAGTTCTACCTCGGCGCGCAGGGCGGCGAGGTCGACGTCGACAAGATCGCGACGCAGCTGCCCGACCTCGTCGCGTTCAACGGCTACGCGCACCAGTACGCGTACGACCCGATCGAGGCCCGCACGGGCGACCGCCTGCGCTTCTGGGTGCTCGCGGCGGGGCCGAACGTCGGGACGTCATTCCACGTCGTCGGCGGACAGTTCGACACCGTGTTCCACGAGGGCGCGTACCGGCTGCGGCCGGGCAACGCGGCCCACGGCGGGTCGCAGGCGCTCGGGCTGAGCGTCGCGCAGGGCGGGTTCGTCGAGCTCGTCATGCCGGAGGCCGGCACATACCCGTTCGTCTCGCACGTCATGAGCGACGCGGAGAAGGGCGCGACGGGCAAGATCCACGTGACGGACTGACGCGGGACCACCGACGCGGCGGGGGTCCGTGGACGAGATGACGGACAGGGACCGTCGTCTCGCCCACGGTCCCCGGTCGCGCGGGTGGGCGGTCGTCCGTCGCCGTGACCGTGGCCGTGCGGCAGGGTCCCCGCGTGGCGTTACCGCCCCAGGCGCCTGTCGCGCGTCACGAAGGAGCGCAGGGCGCGGAGGTAGTCGACGCGGCGGAAGCTCGGCCAGTAGGCCTCGCAGAAGTAGTACTCGGCCTGTGCGGACTGCCACAGGAGGAAACCGGAGAGCCGCTGCTCGCCCGAGGTGCGGATAACGAGGTCGGGGTCAGGCTGGCCGCGCGTGTAGAGGTGCTCCCCGATCTCCTCGACGTCGATGCACTCGGCGACCTCGGCGAGCGTGCGACCCTGGGCGTCCTGCTCGCGCAGGTAGGCGCGGACGGCGTCGGCGATCTCGTGGCGTCCGCCGTAGCCGATGGCGACGTTGACGGAGAGCCCGTCGACGTCGGCGGTCGACTCCTCGGCGGCGCGGAGCGCGGCTGCGGAGGCGTCGGGCAGGAGGTCGAGGCGACCCATGACGCGCAGGCGCCACCGGCGTGCGGCGGCGAGGTCCTCGACGGCGCGGACGATGATCGCGAGGAGCGGCTCGAGCTCGGCGGTGGGCCGCGAGAGGTTGTCGGTCGAGAGCATCCACAACGTGACGACCTCGATGCCGAGGTCCTCGGTCCAGCCGAGGAATTCGAGGATCTTCTCGGCGCCGCGCTGGTGGCCGGCGGCGGTCGACTCGCCGAAGGAGCGGGCCCAGCGGCGGTTGCCGTCGAGGATGACGCCGATGTGGCGGGGCAGGGCGTCGGCGGGGAGGGAGCGCGCGAGCTGGCGTTCGTAGAGCCCGTAGAAGGGGGTGGGGATGCGCACTGCGACCTCGTTCGGGTGACCTGGACTTCGTCGACGTCGCCAACCTACCGGACGCGTGGGACGCTGCGGGGGTCGAACCGTGGGCAGCCTCGTCATCGCCGTGGCCCGACACCCGATCTCCACAACCTACGGTTCCGTAACCTACGGTCCCGTAGGTTACGCTGGTCAGACACGACGGCCGCAGCCGCGCCCCGCCACGCACACCGACGCACCCGAGGAGCGACACATGTCGCGCACCACCCCCCCGCGCACCGTGGGAGAGACCGTCGACGCTGCCACGGAGGCCGTCGTCGAGGCCGTCAAGCCACGACTCCGAGGCTGGATCCACGCGGGCACCGCGCCCCTCGCCGTCATCGGCGGCACGATCCTCACGGCGCTCACCCCCGCGACCGCACCGCGCGTCGCCGTCCTCATCTTCGCGATCACCGCCGTGCTCCTCTTCGGCACGAGCGCCGTCTACCACCGCGGCACGTGGGGCCCGACCGCCCAGGCGGCACTACGGCGCGCGGACCACGCCAACATCTTCCTCATCATCGCCGGCACGTACACGCCGCTGGCGATCCTCCTCCTCGACAAGCGCACCGCGACGATCCTCCTCGTCGTCGTCTGGAGCGGGGCCCTCCTCGGGCTCGCCGCACGCATGCTCTGGCTCGGCGCACCACGCTGGGTCTACACGCCCGTCTACATCGCGCTCGGATGGGTCGCTGTCGGCTTCATGAAGCAGTTCTGGGACGCGGGCGGCCCCGCCGTCGTCTGGCTCGTCGCGCTCGGCGGCCTCGCCTACACGGGCGGCGCGATCGTTTACGCCCTCAAGCGCCCCAACCCCAGCCCGCGGTGGTTCGGCTTCCACGAGATCTTCCACGTCGGCACCGTCATCGGCTTCTGGTGCCACTTCGCGGCCGTCGCGGTCGCGGTCGCGCAGATCTCCTGACCCGGGCGGGCCGGGCCGCGCTGTCAGCGGGGCCGGACCTCGTAGCGCCGGAGCTCGAGCGCAGGGTTGCGGCGACGCGCGTCGGCGACGCGCGCCGGATCGAGGTCGACGACGACGTGCGCGGGCCCGGGCCCGAGACGCTCGACGACGGTCCCCACGGGGTCGACGACGAGGCTCGTCCCGCACACGCCGCGCCCGGCCATGCCGACGGCGACGAGCCACGCGACGTTCTCGAGCGCGCGGGCGCGGGCGAGGACGGTCCACTGCTCGACCTTGCCCGGTCCGACTGCCCATGCGGCGGGCACGACGATCACCTCGGCGCCCGCGTCGACGAGGCGTCGCGCGGACTCAGGGAAGCGCAGGTCGAAGCACGTGAGCACGCCGAGGCGCAGCCCGCCGACGTCGACGACGAGCGGCGGCGCGGCCGGGTCGCCGGGGGCGAGCCTGTCCGACTCGCGCTGCCCGAACGCGTCGAAGAGGTGGACCTTGCGGTAGTCGCCGCCGAGGATGCCGTCGGCGCGGACGTGGACGACCGCGTTGCTCGCCCGCTGCTCGTCCGGGACGGTGAGCGTCACCCCCGCGAGGACGTCGACGCCGCGGTCGCGCGCGACCCGCCGCAGGCCGGTGAGGAAGGGGCCGTCGAGCTCCTGGGCGTCGCCGGGGCCGGTGCCGCGCGGGTCGAACGCGCTCGCGTACTCGGGCAAGACGACGAGGTGCGCGCCGTCGTCGGCGCACGCCTCGACGGCGTCGGCCGCGACGCGCACAGCGGCCGCCGCGTCACGCGGGGTGGCGACCTGCGCGAGCCCGACGCGCACGGTCAGCCCCGGGCGTCGTCGCCCGCGGCGTCGGGCGCGGCGTGCCCGGCCTCGCCGTCCGGCTCGGCCACGCCCGACGCCGTCCCGCCCGATGCGGTCGTGCCCGATGCGGTCGTGCCCGGCTCACCACCTGGCTCAGCGCCGTCCGTCTCCACGCCCTCCGCCCGCTCGGCGAAGCGCATGCGCCGGACCTTGCGGTTGAGCGACAACCAGCCGAGCACGCACACGGATGCGACCGCGAAGATCGCGAGGAAGCCGAGGAGCCCGGGTGACACGTCGTAGGGGTCGAGGCCGGGTCGCAGCACGTCCGACGGCGACGGCGACGGCGTGAGCGTCTCTGCGGGCAGCAGCGCCGCGAGCGCGGCGAGGGAGAGAGTCACAGGTGCTCCTCGGTGAGTCCCGCGAACAGGTCGTCCTCGGGCAGCGTGGTGGCGATGCGGGCATCGGCGAGTTCGTACTCCTCCCACGGCCAGACCTCGGTCTCGAGGTCGCGCGGGGTGCCGAAGAAGAAGCCGTCGGGGTCGATCTGGGTCGCGTGCGCGCGCAGTGCGGCGTCGCGGGCGTCGAAGTGGTCGGCGACCTCGATGCGTGTCGTCACGGGTCGCTCGACGATCTCGCGCGCGGCGCGCGTCTCGACCCACTCGCCGAAGGGCGACTCGAGGCCTGCGTCGACCATCGCCTCGTGGACCGTGCGGATGCGGCGCATCGAGAAGTCGTGGTTGTAGTAGAGCTTGAGCGGGGTCCACGGTGCGCCCGCGCCGGGGAACCGACCCGGGTCGCCCGCGGCCTCCCAAGCCGCGGCCGTCACCTCGTGCGTGCGGATGTGGTCGGGGTGCGGGTACCCGCCCGACGGGTCGTATGTCGTGATGACGTGGGGCCGGAACTCGCGCACGACGCGGACGAGGGCCTCGGCGGACTCCTCGAGCGGGACGAGCGCGAAGCAGCCCTCGGGGAGCGGCGGCAGCGGGTCTCCCTCGGGCAGTCCCGAGTCGACGAACCCGAGCCAGTGCTGGCGCACGCCGAGCGCAGCGGCCGCGGCGGCCATCTCCTTGCGGCGGACGGCGGCGATCTCGTCGCCCTCGGCGAGCTCTCGGCCGTAGCTGGGGTTGAGGACGGAGCCGCGCTCGCCTCCGGTGCACGTGACGACGAGGACCTCGACGCCGGCGGCGGCGTAGCGGGCGGTCGTCGCGGCGCCCTTGCTCGACTCGTCGTCGGGGTGGGCGTGGACGGCCATGAGGCGCAGGGGCGTCGTCACGTCGGTGGTCCTCTCGGTGCACGGGCCCAGGGCTGGGCTCCACCCCTCACCGTATCGCCCGTGCGGGGCCGCACGGCACGCGAGGACCGTCAGGTGCGGGCGGCGCAGGTTCGACGACGCGCACGCTCCGGTTCCCGCGACCGCACGAGCCTGGGACACTGGGGGCATGTCCTCCTCCGAGACTCCCGAGACTCCCGAGGGGCCCGCCGCTCCTGGCTCGCCCGCCGCCCACGGGGCGTCGTCGTCGCCCGCCGTCCCTGCCGCGCGGACGGACCTTGACGACAGGTACGGCAGGTTCACGCCCGACGCCCGCCGTTCGCGCCGCCTCAAGGCAGCCGCGGCCGCGGCGATCGCGCTCGGGACGGTCGGCGCCGGCTGGGCGGGCTGGAGCATGGTCGCCGGCGAGCCGTGGACGACGAAGCCCGTCGGCTACTCGGTCAAGGGCCCCGAGCTCACCGAGGTGACGTTCCACGTGACGAAGCGCGCAGACCTCACGCTGCGTTGCAAGGTCGTCGCGCTTGCCGAGAACTACGCCCAGGTCGGCTACCGCGACGTCGTCATCCCGGCGAGCTCGGGCGAGCGGGAGTCGTTCACGGTCGAGGTGCGGACGTCGGAGCTGGCGACGACGGGCATGGTCGAGTCCTGCGAGCGCCTCGACGACTGAGGCCGGCGCGCACGACGACGGGTCGGGCGGCGCGTCGCAGGTCACGGGTCCGCGTCCTCGCGGCCTGTGCGGCTATACTGGGTGTTTCGACCACTGCTCGGCGACCGTGCAGCGCGTTCTCGTTCACGCTCCCGGCCGGGCCCCTCAGACGGGTGGTCGACGGCGTGACACGCGAGGGGGCGCCGCACCGGCGGGCAGGGGCACATCTTCTTCATCACATCTCGGCGCACGGTTCCCACCGTGCGCCGCTGTCCTACGTGGACCGAAAGGAGCGACAATGACCGGGACCACCACGTGGCTGACGCAGGAGGCGTACGACAGGCTCAAGGCCGAGTACGAGTACCTCACCGGCGCCGGCCGGGACGAGATCGTCGCGAGGGTCGCGCAGGCGCGTGACGAGGGCGATCTCAAGGAGAACTCCGGCTATCACGCCGCCCGCGAGGAGCACGCGAAGCAGGAGGCCCGTGTCCGCGAGCTCAAGGCGAAGCTCGAGAACGCGCAGGTCGGCACGCCTCCGGACGACGGCCTCGTCGAGCCGGGCATGATCGTCACGCTCGACTTCGCGGGCGAGGAGATGACGTTCCTCCTGGGTTCGCGCGAGATCGCCGGCACGACGGAGCTCGACGTCTTCTCGGAGGCGTCGCCCCTCGGCGCGTCGATCCTCGGCCGCTCGGTGGGCGACGAGGTGACGTTCACGACGCCGACCGGTGCTGAGCGTCTCGTCAAGGTCCTCAAGGCCGTGCCCTACGACGGCTGAGCGCGCGCACGACATGCTGAGGAGCGGGCCACCCCATGCGGGGTGGCCCGCTCCGTCGTTCCTGCGGGCCCCGGCACTGCGCCGTCGGGCTCGCTGCGCTCGGGCTCGCTGCGCTCGGGCGTTCACCGGCTGCGTCGCTCGACGGCTGCGTCGCTCACCGGCTCGGGCGCCTGGTGTTCAGGCGCCGGGGGCGAGCCGGTAGCCCTCTCCCCAGAGGTGCGTGAGGAGCGCGTCCTGGTGCTCGGCACCCTTGGTCTCGACCTGGAGGACGACCTCGACCTCGTCGATCGCGAGGTGCGGCCCGGTGCGGACGTGCTCGATGTGCATGACGTTCCCGCCCTCGCGCGCGATCGCGAGAAGGAGGTCGGCGAGCATCCCGGGCCGGTCGGTGAGGAGGGCCCGCACCTGGAGGTAGCGGCCGGCGGACGCGAGGCCGTGGCGGACAACGCGCAGGAGGACGACGGGATCGACGTTGCCGCCCGAGAGGACGACGACGATGGGTCCGTCGAAACCGTCGGGCTCGGCCATGAGAGCGGCGACACCGGTCGCGCCAGCGGGTTCGACGAGGAGCTTGGCGCGCTCCGCGACGAGGAGGAGCGCGCGGGAGATCTCGTCCTCGCTCACGGTGACGACCTCGGCGTTGCCGTGGCGGAGGAGTTCGAGAGGAACCTCGCCGGGACGCGCGACAGCGATGCCGTCGGCCATCGTCGAGCGCACCGGCACGGTCTCGGCCGTCCCAGTGCGCAGCGATCCGGGGTAGGCGGCCATGCGTTCGGCCTGCACGCCGACGACGTGGACGTGCGGTGCGAACTGCGAGAATGCGGCGACCATCCCGGCGGCGAGGCCGCCTCCGCCGACGGGGACGACGACCGTACGGACGTCGGGGACCTGCTCGAGGATCTCGAGGGCGATCGTCGCCTGCCCCGCGACGACGTCGGCGTGGTCGAACGGGTGGATGAGCACGGCGCCCGTGACGCGCGCATGCTCGTACGCGGCCGCGAGCGCGTCCTCGACACTGTGCCCGACGAGCCGCACCTCGGCGCCGTAGGCGCGTGTCGCGGCGATCTTCGGCAGAGCAGCGTCGGACGGCATGTAGACGACCGCGTGGATGCCGAGCTCGCGGGCCGCGAGGGCGACGCCCTGCGCATGGTTGCCGGCGCTCGCCGCGACGACCCCGGCCGCGCGCTCGTCGGCGGTGAGGCGGGCGAGGCGGACGTACGCGCCGCGCAGCTTGAAAGATCCGGTGCGCTGGAGGTTCTCGCACTTGAGGTGGACCGCGGTGCCGGTGAGCTCGGCGAGCGCGCGCGAGTGCTCGACGGGCGTCGTCGCGGCGATGCCCCCGAGGAGGCGTCGGGCGTCGGCGAGGTCCGCGGGGTCGAGAGGCAGGCCGGTCACGCGTCGTCGCCGGACTGCGTGCGACGCTGCGTGCCGGGACCGTCGTACGGCGGCTCGTCGGCCGCGGTCTCGGCTGCGGTCTCGGCTGCGGTCTCTGCCTCGGTCTCGACAGCAGGGCTGTCGGCGGGGGCCACGAGGACCGCTCCCTCACCGACCTCGACGACAACGACGTCCGTGTCGGCGTCCTGCGTACCGCGGCGCAGCGCCATGGCGCGGCGTCGCACCTCGGCCTCCGCCTCGGGCCGGAAGGTGAGTCGGTCGCCGATGCCGAGGTCGGGGAACTTGTCGTGACCTGAGAGGTAGAGGACGACGGTATTGATGACCGACGCGATGGGCACGGCGAAGAGGGCGCCGACGATCCCGGCGACCATCGTGCCGCCCGAGACGGTGAGGAGGACGGCGACGGGGTGCATCGACACGGCGTGGCCCATGAGGAAGGGCTGGAGGAGGTGCCCCTCGATCTGCTGGACGAGCAGGACGATGCCGAGCATGACGAGCGCCCACACCCAGCCCTTGACGACGAGCGCGACGAGCACGGCGATCGCGCCCGTGATGATCGCGCCGACGAACGGGATGAACGAGCCGATGAAGACGAGGATGCCGAGCGGCACGACGAGCGGCAGCTGGAGGGCTGCGGCGCCGATCGCGATGCCGGTCGCGTCGATCGCGGCGACGAGGATCTGCGTGCGGGTGTAGGCGGCGAGGGTGACGAGCCCGCGACGGCCGGCCTGATGGACGTCGTCGCGCGCGGCGCGCGGCAGGAGCCCGACGATCCACGTCCAGATGGTGCGGCCGTCGTAGAGGAAGAAGATCGTGCAGAACAGCGCGATGACGAAGCCTGCCGCAAGGCTCGTCACGGTCGAGCCGACGGACATAGCTCCGGAGACGACGGTGCCGAGGTTCTGCTCGATCGTCGTCGAGATATCGCTGAGCATGCCTTCGAGCCGCTCGGTGTCGATGCCGAGCGGTCCGGTCGAGAGCCAGTCGACCGTCTGGTCGAGGCCCTCGCGGGCCTGCGTCGAGAGGGAGGCGATGCCGGTGACGATCTGCTGCCCCGCGATGACGATGAGGCCGATCGCGGCGGCGAGCAGGAGGAGCACGGACGTCACGGCGGCGAGCGCGCGCGGGAACCGCAGGGTGCGGACGAGCCAGCCGTGGAGGGGCGCGAGGAGGACGGTGAAGAGCAGCGCGGCGGCGACGGCAACGAAGAGCTCGCCGAGGGGCCGCAGCACCCAGATGACGGCTCCTGCGCAGATGCCGATGATGAGCAGGCGCCACGACCAGGCTGCGGCGGCCTGGACGGACGGCGGGATGGAACGGGAGGCGACGTAGTCGCCGTGGAGCGCGTCAGCGCCCACGGCCTCGGTCGTCGCGGTCCCGGCGTCGTCCCGGGTGATGTCGTGGCTCGTCATCGTCGTCCTTCCAGCCCCCACGTCCGCGCAGGTCGGACGCCCGTGTCGGGGCGGTCGGCCCCGCGTGCCAGACTACGACGACCGGCACCGGCGCGCGCTCGCGCGCGCCGGTGGAACACTCGGTGGACGCGCGACGTTGCACCTTTTCACGGAGCGTTCACGACCGCTCCGGCGTTCCTGCCCCCACCGGAGGTCACCGTGCTCGAAAACCTCTTCGGCCGTCGCGTCCCGACGACCGTCGTCAGCCCCGCCGACGCCCTCCCGGGGCGGCCCGCCCGCGCGTTCCACGTGCCTCCGACGCACGCGGTCCTCGGAACCCCGCTCGAGGACCCGCTGCCCGACGGTGCGCACGAGATCTTCCTCGGCCTCGGCTGCTTCTGGGGCGCGGAGAAGCTCTTCTGGCAGCTGCCGGGCGTCATCTCGACCTCCGTCGGGTACATGGGCGGCACGACGCCGCACCCGACGTACGAGGAGGCGTGCACGGGCATGACGGGGCACACCGAGACGGTGCGGGTCGTGTTCGACCCGGCGGTTGTGAGCGACGAGGACGTGCTGCGGACGTTCTGGGAGAACCACGACCCGACGCAGGGCTTCAGGCAGGGCAACGACGTCGGCACCCAGTACCGCTCGGCGATCTTCACGACGACGCCCGCGCAGGCGGACCTCGCCGAGCGGACGCGCGCGGCGTTCGGGGCGAGCCTCGCGGAGCGGGGCTTCGAGGAGATCACGACGGAGGTGCGGACGGCCGCGGACGCGGGGCCGTTCTACCTCGCGGAGGCGGACCACCAGCAGTACCTCCACAAGGTGCCGCACGGCTACTGCCCCGTCCATGCGACGGGCGTGCGCTGCGAGCCGCTCGACGGCTGAGGTTTCACCTCCACGCGATCCGCACGGACGTCCACAGCACCTGACGCTGCGACCTGCCACGACGTGCCGTCGTTGTGCCACCATGGCGGGGTGCGCCAGATCACGCAGTCCAAGAAGCTCAAGAACGTCCGCTACGACGTGCGGGGACCGATCCTCGTCGAGGCGCAGCGCCTCGAGTCGCTCGGCCACAAGGTCCTCAAGCTCAACATCGGCAACACCGCGCCGTTCGGCTTCGAGGCGCCGCCGACGATCCTCGCGGACATGATCCAGCACCTGCCCGAGGCCCAGGGGTACTCGGACTCGCGCGGCATCTACTCGGCGCGCACGGCCGTCGCGCAGTACTACCAGTCGCGCGGGCTCGTCGACACGCACGTCGAGGACATCTTCATCGGCAACGGCGTCTCCGAGCTCATCACGATGGTGCTCCAGACGTTCGTCGACGACGGCAACGAGATCCTCGTGCCGGCGCCCGACTACCCGCTGTGGACGGGCGCGGTGACGCTCTCGGGCGGCACGCCCGTGCACTACCGCTGCGACGAGTCGAACGGCTGGAACCCGGATCTTGAGGACATCGAGTCGAAGATCACGGCGAACACGCACGCGATCGTCCTCATCAACCCGAACAACCCGACGGGCGCGGTGTACTCGGAGGAGATCGTCAAGGGCATCGTCGACATCGCGCGGCGCCACGACCTCGTGATCTTCTCCGACGAGATCTACGAGAAGATCCTCTTCGACGAGGCGAAGCACCACCATGCGGCGACGTTCGCGGGCGACGACGTCCTGTGCCTGACGTTCTCGGGCTTGTCGAAGGCGTACCGCGTGTGCGGGTACCGGGCGGGCTGGCTCATGATCTCCGGCCCAACGCACCTCGCGACGGACTTCCTCGAGGGTCTCACCCTCATGGCGAACATGCGCATGTGCGCAAACGTGCCGGCGCAGCACGCGATCCAGACCGCGCTCGGCGGCTACCAGTCAATCAACGAGCTCATCGTCCCCGGGGGACGCTTCTACGACCAGATGATGCTCGCGGACACGCTGCTCAACGAGATCGACGGCGTGACGAACGTGCGGCCGCAGGGTGCGCTCTACTGCTTCCCGAAGCTCGACACGGAGATGTTCGGGATCACGGACGACCAGGAATTCGTCCTCGACCTGCTGCGCCGCAAGCACATCCTCGTGACGCATGGCACGGGATTCAACTGGTTCGAGCCGGACCACTTCCGGCTCGTGTGCCTGCCGGACGAGGACGTCCTCACGGAGGCGATCGGCCGCATCGCGGAGCACCTCGACGACATCCGCCGCTAACCCAACTCTCTCTCTCTCTCTCTCCCCCCCCC
>NZ_LT964979.1:2563437-2761968 GCF_900240335.1 Sanguibacter massiliensis | reverse complement strand
AAGGCGGAAGATGTTGAAGGGAAGAGGAAGAGCATAGATAAGATAGTAGTTTAAATAAAGAAAACGGGGGAGGTTTCGCAGGAAGAAATCCGAAAGTGTGTTATGTATATTTTTTTCAAGCAGAAGGCGGCATACAAGATCTAGTACGATATCGTGGGCTCGGAGATGTGTATAAGAGGAAGGGGCGGGGAGTGGCGGGTGCGGGGCTACCTGCCGCGCTTCTTGCCTTTGCCGCGGGCGCGGCTCTGGTCGCCGCGCTTGCGCTGCTGCGCGGCGGTCCGGTCGGCCTGGGCGCGCGCGGCGGCGTTCTTCTTGCGCCGGGCCTCGCCCGTCCGGGTGAGGGCCGTCGCGCCCGTCGTCCGGCCGCCGTCACGCCCTGACGACCCCTGCGCCGCCTGGTCCGCAGCCTGGTCCTGCGCGGCGGCGCCGCGCGAGCTGTGGACGGAGCGGCCGCGGACGATGCCGACGAGCTCCTCGCACAGCGGGTCGCCGTCGTACGCGGGCCACGCGAGGCTCACGCCGGACGTCGGCCCGTCGGTGAGGGGCACAGCGACGACGTCGCGCCGGTGGTGCAGTCGCGCGAGCGACATCGGCAGGACGACGACGCCGACGCCCGACGCGACGATCTCGACGGCCTCCTTGGCGTGGCCCGGGCGCGTGTAGCCGGGCACGCCGGGGGGTGCCCCCGTGACGGCGGTCGGCTCGTCACCCGACGCGAGGGCGTCCCAGTCGAAGCGGTCGTCGAGCGGGTGCCACACGGTCTCGGCCACGAGGTCGTCGAGCGCCACGTCGTCGGCGAGCGAGAGCAGGTGCTCCTTGCTCACGACGACGACGGGCACCTCGTCGTAGAGCGGGATCGCGTGGAGGACGCGCTCGTGGCCGTCGTGCGTCGCGACGGGCCGGCGCACGAGCGCGGCCTCGACGTCGCCCGCGCGGACGGCGGCGCCAGCGTCGTCGGTCGGCAGCGGCACGAGCTCGAGCGGGACGGTGAGGCGCGCACGCCACGTCCGCACCCACTTCGCGGGGTTGACCCCGGGGACGAACCCGAGCCGGAACGCAGCGGGGCCGTCGGGACGCACCTCCATGGGCGGAGTCTCCCCGCGCGCAGTGTCCTCGAGCCGGGCCTCCTCGGACCCAGCGTCGTCGGACCGGGCCTCCTCGGACCCAGCGTCGTCGGGCCGGGCCTCCTCGGACACAGCGTCGTCGGGCCGGGTGTCGTCTGGGGCGTCGTTCACATGTGAAGACTAACGGGCGCCCGACGCGTGACGGCCGGGGTCCGCGCGCGGACCCTGGCCGTCACAGCCCCCTGCGGGCCTCGGTCAGAGGTCGCCCTTGAGGAGGCGCCACACGCCGATCCCGCCGGGCACCGCGATCCAGAGGAACGACGCGGACGCGAGCTGCGCCCACTGCGTCCCGGTGAGGGCGAGGCCCTCAATGAGCGGCACGGTCGCGTTGCTGAGCTCGAACCAGGGCAGGGCGTCCCGGATCGGCGAGATGAACATCGTCACGAACCCGAACACGGACGGCAGGATGAGGTAGGTGATGATCGCGAGCGGCGTTGAGCGCAGCAGCAGGCCGAAGGCGGTGCCTTGGAGGACGACGAGGACGAGCGTGAGGAGCGTCCCCACGAAGACCCCGCCCTCGATGTCCCACACGGCGGTCTCCCCGCGGACGGCAGCAGCGCCGAGGAGGACGACGGCGGCGACCGCGACGGCGACAACGAGGAGGACGGCCGTGGTCGTGAGGGCCGCCGCGATCTTGCCGGCGACAACACGGCCACGCCGCGGCTCGAGCGCGAACGTCACGGCGAGTGTGCGCTGCGAGAACTCGGACGTCACGGCGAGGATCGCGAGGATCGGCATGAACATCGCGAGCCCCATGCTCGCGGAGCCGTTGACGAGGAGCCCGAACGTCAGCTCCGAGTCTCCGGGCCAGATCGCCATGACGACGGACATGCCGACGACGGCGAGGGCGATGAGGCCGAGGAAGACGGCGCCGGCGCGGGTGTTGACGACCTTGCGGTTCTCGGCGCTCCAGACGCGCAGGAAGGGGACGGGTGCGTGGGCGAGCAGGGCGCTCATCGGAGGTTCTCCTTGCTGGACGGGGCGGGGACGGGCAGGGTGACGCGGGCGTTCACTGCTGGATCCGCTCGCGGTCGGTGCCCGCGGTGAGGCGCACGAACGCCTCCTCGAGGTTGCCGTCGGACTCGACGAAGCTTGCGGTCGTGCCTTGCGCGAGGACGCGTCCGTGGCCGACGACGACGACGTCGTCGCACACGGTCTGCATCTCGGTGAGGAGGTGGCTCGAGAGGAGGACGGTGCGTCCCTCGGACGCGAAGTCGCGCAGGAGGGTGCGCATCCAACGGATGCCCATGGGGTCGAGGCCGTTGGCGGGCTCGTCGAGGACGACAACCTCGGGGTCGCCGAGGAGCGCGAGGCCGAGGCCGAGGCGCTGGCGCATACCGAGCGAGTAGGTGCGGGTCCGGCGCTTCGCCTCGGCCGGGGTGAGGCCAACGATCTCGAGGACGTCGTCGACGCGGCTCGCGGGCAGGCCGAGGATGCCGGCGGCGAGCCGCAGCTCCTCGCGGCCAGTGCGGCCCGCGTGAAGGGCGTCGGCGTCGAGCATCGTGCCGACGTTCCGCCCAGGGTTGGGCAGGGAGGCGTAGGGGCGACCGGCGATCGTCACGCTCCCGGACGTCGGGCGGACGAGCCCGACGAGAGTGCGCAGCGTCGTGGTCTTGCCGGAGCCGTTCGGACCGAGCAGGCCCGTGACACGGCCCGGGAGGGCCGAGAACGAGGCGTCGTCGACCGCGGTGACGCGGCCGAAGCGCTTGGTGAGGTGCGTGACTGTGATCATGGCTCCACGTTCCCGCCAGCGGGGCCCGCGAGGCATCGGTCCGCCGTCGACGTGCGCGACGACGACGGTCGCGAGCCGACCTCCCCTCCGGTCGCGGATGCACCCTCCCACGGTCGCGAGCCTCCGACCCTGGTCGGAGGTCGCGGCGCGCACCCCCTCCTGCGGTCGCTCCACGCCGCGCCGTGCGCTCAGTAGGCTCGTGGGGTGCGTCTTCCCCCCGTCCTCGCCCGGCTCGCGGCCAAGCCTCCGGTCCCGGCGCCGCCGCTCACCGTGTGGGGCCGCACCTGGCGGTTCGTCCTCGTCGTCGTCGGCGCGTTCGTGGCGTTCGGCGTCACGCTGCCGGAGGCTGCGGGCACGAGCATCGAGTACACGACGACGCCGCGCGAGGCCTTCGACTTCGCGCTCGGCGCCCTGTCGTGGGTGCTCATCTGGTTCCGCCGACGGTGGCCGTTGACGATCGCGCTCGTGCTCACCCTCATGACGACGTTCTCCGCGACGGCGGCTTTCGCCGCGACGCTCGCCGTCGTCTCGGTGTGCGCGCGCCGCCGCACGATCGAGGTCGTCCCGGTGACGGTGACGTACTGCGTGGCGTCGTTCACGTCGTTCTACCTGGTCGACGGATTGCCGGACATGCCGTGGTGGGTCGTCGTGCTCACCCAGGTCGTCTCGACGGTCCTCGTCGTCGGCATCGGCCTGTACATCGGGGCGCGGCGCGAGCTCGTGTGGACCCTCCAGTCGCGTGCCGAGGCCGCGGAGCAGGCGCGGGCGACCGACGCGGAACGGGCACGCGCCCAGGAGCGCGCGGCGATCGCCCACGAGATGCACGACGTCCTCGCGCATCGCGTGTCGCTCGTCGCGATGCACGCAGGGGCGCTCGCCTACCGCACGGACCTCTCGCCCGAGGAGGTGCGGGAGTCGGCGGGCATCGTTCGTGACAACGCGCACCGCGCGCTCGAGGAGCTGCGGGAGGTCCTCGGCGTCCTGCGCGTCGGCACGGAGGCGAGCGCGACCGACGCCCCGCAGCCGACGCTCGAGCGGATCGACGACCTCGTCGCGGACGCGCGCGCTCTCGGCGCACACGTCGACTTCGGCATGACGCCGTCCGTGACGGACGAGGCGGCGACGCTCGCAGGCTCGACGGCCCGCACCGCATACCGCGTCGTCCAGGAGGGACTCACGAACGCCCGCAAGCATGCGCCGGCGTCACCCGTCGTCGTGCGGATCGTCGGATCGCCGGACGACGGGCTCACCGTCATGGTCCGCACGCCGGGCACGCGCGGCATGCCGGGGCTACCTGCCCGTGCCGACGCGGCGTCGGTGCTCGGGATGGCCCTCGACGCGCGCCTGCCGGCGTCGGGCCACGGGCTGCGGGGCCTCCACGAGCGCGTGACGCTCCTCGGCGGCACGCTCGACGCCGGCGACGACGCGACGGGCGGTTTCGTCGTCCGCGCGTGGCTGCCGTGGTCACGGTGAGCCCGACGGTTCATGAGATCCTCAGCACCATGAGCGACCACGTCCCGTCCCGCGTCCGCGTCGTCGTCGTCGACGACGACGCCCTCGTGCGCTCCGGCCTGCGCATGATCCTCGGCGGCTCCCGCGAGATCGAGATCGTCGGCGAGGCGGCCGACGGGCTCGAGGCCGAGGACGTCATCGCGGCCACCTCCCCCGACCTCGTCCTGCTTGACGTGCGCATGCCGCGCCGTGACGGGCTCGCGACGGCCCGCGCGCTGCGGTCGCGCTGGCCCGCGCTGCGGGTCCTCGTCCTCACGACGTTCGACACCGACGACACGGTGCTCGAGGCCCTGCGGCACGGGGCCGACGGTTTCCTCCTCAAGGACACGCCGCCGGACCGCCTCGTCGACGCTGTCCTGCGCACCGCCACGGGCGAGCCGATCCTCTCGCCGACCGTGACGAGCCGCCTCATCGCCGCCGCGACGGGCGACGCGCCGTCGCGCTCCGCCGAGGCTCTCGAACGGCTCGCGCAGCTCACGGAGCGGGAGCGCGAGGTCGCGCTCGCCGTCGCGCGCGGTCTGTCGAACACCGAGGTCGCGGCCGAGCTCTTCATGAGCGTGCCGACCGTGAAGTCGCACGTCGGGCGCATCTTCACGAAGCTCGACGTCGACAATCGCGTGCAGATCGCCAACTGCGTGCGGGACGCCGGGCTCGGCTGAGAACGCCGCTCCGCAGCGAGGCCTGCCTCCTGCTGTGCTGTGCGGGCTCGCTCGTGCTGGGTCGGTCACGACGAGGGTGCCGTCCGCGACGATGATGTCACGCGGGTGCGCGTGTGCGGGGCCGGTGACGACGGCATTCCGCCGTCGTGGTGGGGGGAGCCTCTTCCTGCTCGGTAGGATGGTCCCCGTGAGTAAGCACCCTCAGGCGATGAAGGCCGCGACCGCGGCGAAGAAGCTGGGCGTCTACCTGCCCGCGACGCCGGAGGAGTTCCAGCAGCGTTTCATCACGCGCGACGAACTCGACGCGTGGCAGACAGACCCTCCGCAGTGGCTCGTCGAGCTGCGTCAGAACGGACCGCACCCGCGTCCGGTCGTCGCGGCACGCCTCGGGGTCTCGATCTCGGGTCTCGCGCGCGGCGGCGTCTCGGACGCCCTCACAACCGAGCAGATCACCGAGCTCCGCGAGAAGAACCCCGAGTGGCTCGTCCGCGAGCGCAAGATCCAGGCCGAGGTCCGCGCCGAGGAGGAGCGCATCCGCGAGCGTGACGCGCAGCGTGGCACCAAGGGTGACCCTGCGCGCGGTGCGCAGGGGAAGGGCGCTCGCGACGCCCGCTGAGCGTCGTCTCATCGTGCGACGGGGCCCCGCCTCCGGTGCGGGAGAATCGACGCATGGCCCACGCCCTCCCTGCCGACGTCCTCGCGATGCTCGGCGCCCTCCGGCGTCGCCCTGACGTCGAGGCGCCCGAGCTCGTCGCGGCCGACGCCGCCGACCGGCTCGTCCTCGCTGAGGCGCGCGAGCTCCTCACGTCGTCGGGTCCGGGCGAGGTCGCGGTGCTCGACGACGGCTACGGGGCGCTCGCCCTCGGCGCGCTCGCCCTCGGTGCTCCGGATGTGCGCGTCGCGACGGACACGGTGACGAGCGAACGGGCGATCCACCTCAACGCGGCGGAGGTCGCGAGTTTTGGGCTGGCGAACGACCACTCGCGCGTGCACGTGGTCGCTCCCCTCGACCCGGCGTCGGTCGCGAGTCTCCGGCTGCCGGTCGACCCCTCGCGCGTGCACGTGGTCGCTGCCCTCGACCCGGCGTCGGTCGCCGGGACCCGGGTCGTCCTCGCGCGTCTCCCCCGGTCGCTCGACGCGCTCGCCGAGCTCGCGGACCTCGTCGCCGACCATGCGGCGCCGGACGTCGTGCTGCTCGCGACGGGTCGGCTCAAGCACATGAGCCGCAGCATGAACGACGTGCTCGCGGTGCGCTTCGCGGAGGTGTCAGCGACGCTCGCGCACGGCAAGGCGCGGGCGCTCGTCGCACGTCGCCCTGTCGCGGCACCGCCTGGGCACCTGAAGTTCCCTCGACGGGCGCGCGTCGAGGTTCCCGCCGGTGCGGGACTCGACGGGAATCTCGATGTCGTCGCGCACGGCGCTGCCTTCGCGGGGCCGAACCTCGACATCGGCACGCGTGCCCTGGTCGAGGTCTTCGACGAGCTCGTCGGGTCGAGCGCCGCGCCGGGGCTCTCACCGGTGCGGGTCCTCGACCTCGGATGCGGAACGGGTGTGCTCGCGACCGTCGTCGCCCTGCGTGTCCCCCACGCGCACGTCGTCGCGACGGACCGCTCCGCGGCCGCCGTCCTCTCGGCGGCGGCGACGGCTGCGGCGAACGGCGTCGGCAACCGGGTGACGACGCTGCACGACGACGCGGCGGCGTCCGTGCCCGACGCATCCGTCGACGTCGTCGTCTGCAACCCGCCGTTCCACGCGGGCACCGTCGTGAGCACGGACATCGCCGAGGCGATGTTCCGCGCGGCCGCACGCGTGCTGCGGCCCGGGGGCGAGCTGTGGGCCGTGTGGAACTCCCACCTGCGATACCGACCGTCGCTCGAGCGGGTCGTCGGCCCGACGACGCAGGTCTCGCGGACACCGAAGTTCACGGTGACGCGGTCGGTGCGGCGCTGAGCGCCGGGCAACAGAGCGCCGGGCAGCAGAGCGTCGGGCAACAGAGCGCCGGGGAACAGAGCGTCGGGCAGCTGAGAGCGAGCGCCTCGCACGTCCCGGTCCGACGGACCGGCGTGCTCACGCCGGACGCTCCGCCGGCTCAGTCCAGCGTGAGCCGTTCGAGGATCGCGGGGTCGCCCGCGTAGATGCCGTCCGTGCGCGGTCGGTGGACGACGACGTCGGTGAAGCCGAGCTCGGCGGCGCGCCCGACCATGTCGTCGAACTTGCCGACGGACTCGAGCGAGTACGTGAACGTGTCGAGGTTGAGATAGCGCGGGAAGAGCTCGTGGTCGGCGACGGCGTCGCTGCGGCCGGCACGCTCGAGCGCGTCGTCGAGTCGGCCGCTGAGGGTTGCGAGGCTCTGCCACCACGCGTCGACGTCGTCGACCTGCTCAATGCCCGTCGTCACCCAGCCCTGGCCGTGGCGGACGACGACGTCGAGGGCGCGCGGGCCGTTGCCAGCGACGAGCATCGGCGGCGGGGCGGCGAGCGGTCCCGGGTACGTGCGGGCGCCGACGGCGGTGTAGAACTCGCCGTCGTGGTCGGTGACGGGCTGCGTGAGCATCGTCGTGAGCAGGTCGCAGAACTCGTCGAGGCGACGGACCTTCTGCCCCGGGGTGAGCGGCTCCTGCCCGAGCACCGCCGCGTCGAAACCGCCGCCGCCTGCGCCGAGGCCGAGGAGCATGCGGCCACCGGAGATGTCGTCGAGCGTGAGGACGTCCTTGGCGAACGTCACGGGGTGGCGGTAGTTGGGGGTCGCGACGAAGGTGCCGAGCTGGATCGTCGTCGTGGCGAGCGCCGCGGCGGTGAGCGTCGGGACAGTGGCGAACCAGGGCTCGTCGGCGAGCGAGCGCCACGCGAGGTGATCGTACGTCCACACGTGCGCGAAGCCCAGGTCCTCGGCGTCGCGCCACATGGGCGCGGCCTCGGTCCAGCGGAACTGGGGGAGGATGCACAGGCCGACTCGCATGGGTCGAGAGTAGCCCGGGGTGTGGGGTGTGGAGCGCGGGGTACGGAGCACGGGGTACGGGGGCACTGAGCGCGTGCCACGGCGCGCGTGGCGCGGGGCGCGGCGCTCGGGACGCGGCGCTCGGGACGCGGGGTACGGAGCGCGTGCCACGGCGCGCGTGGCGCGGAGCGCGGCGCTCGGGACGCGGGGTACGGAGCGCGGGACGCGTCTGCGGGCGCGGGGCTGCGGACGCGGGGTACGGAGCGCGGGGTATGGAGCGCGGGACGCGTCTGCGGGGCGGAGCTGCGGACGCGGGGCTGCGGACGCGGGGCTGCGGACGCGGGGCTGCGGACGCGGGGCTGCGGACGCGGGGCTGCGGACGCGGGGCTGCGGACGCGGGGCTGCGGACGCGGTCTCCCTGCGACAGAGCCGCATCGTCGCTCGCGTCCAGGGCGCCATGCACACCCCACCCTCACCTCACCCTCTCGCGCGATGCATCTCACCCCGATGCCAGCGACTTGCGACGAACAAATCGAACACCTGTTCGGTAGAATCTGTCATATGGCGGACGAGCAGGGTCGCGTGCACCGCGATCGCAGCGATGCTCCCCCACCCGACAGCCACGCGGCCTGGGTGGAGGAGGGCATCCGCCTGCGCGAGCTCCAGGACGTCGTCCTGCGCGCCGTCGAGCAGGCCGAGCGCACCATCCGGACGGCCGCCGCGATGAAGGCGCGAGCCCTCGCGCACCTCGGCGTGCTCGCCGACCAGGAGGCGGCGCACGCGGAGCGCGTCCCCGACATCGCGCTCGCGTCCTCACGAGCGGTCGAGGCCGCGCACCGCTCAGGTATCGCGGAGGTCGCCACGACACTCCGCATGCCGGAAGGCTCGGTGAGGCGCGCCTGGGAGGACGCGCGGACGACCGCCGAGGAGCACCCCCGGCTTTGGAAGGCGCTCCTCGACGGCCAGGTCTCGGAACGGCACGTCACGGTCGCGCTCGAGGAGCTCACAACGCTTCCGCCGGAAGCGCGTACGACGCTCGAGTCCGAGATCCTCGAGAAGGCTCCGACGGTTACGGCCGCCGGTCTCCAGTCGTTCGCCCGGCGCCGTCGCGAACTGCACCACCCGGAGTCGGTCGACGTCCGGCACCGTCGCGCACGCGCAGGTCGTCACGTGCTCCTCACGCCGCCACGCGACGGTATGTCGACCCTCACGGCCCATCTGCCAGCGGTCGCCGCGCACGCGATCTACAACCGTTGCACGGATGCCGCGATGGCGGCCCGCTCCCCCGAGGACCCGCGGACGCTCTCCCAGCTCCGCGCCGACGCACTCATGGCGTATGCACTCGCCGACAGCGCCCTGCTCATCCCGCATCACGACGCTGGACACGGGACGTCGGCGGCGCGGGTACGCGAGAGCGCGCAGGACCAGGCTGCTGCCGATGAGTCCGGAGACGGTCCGACGCCGGCCGGCCAGGCGGCCACAGGACAGGCACCCGGCGCTCAGACGCGGGCCGGTCAGACACCGGCCGGTCAGACACCGGCCGGTAAGACTCCGGCCGGTCTCACCGGCAGCCAGCAGCGCATGCTAGAGGCCGCTCACGCGGAGGCCCTCGGGGACGACGATGCACACGCTGCGTCCGCGGCCTGCGACATCGATATCTACGGCATCGTGCCGACAGTTGCCGTTCTCGTCCCCGTCGACTGGCTCGCCGAGGACCCGCTGCTCCACGGCGACACTGACGGGCCAGGTCCTGACGTCGAGCATCGGGGCGCGGCGCACGGCGAGCATCGAGACGCGGCGCACGGCGAGCTCGTCGGGGCGGGCCCGATCGACCGGGACACGGCTCGAGCGCTTGCCGCACAGAGTCCGTCATTGCGGCGAATCCTCACCGATCCGCACACGGGAGTACCGCTCGACATGTCGAGGTCGACATACCGCGTCCCGTCGCACCTGCGCGTCTTCGCGCAGCTCCGCGACGAGACGTGCCGGTTCCCGCTGTGTCGCCGTCGCGCCGAGGCGTGCGACCTCGACCACGTCGAGGCTTGGGAGGAGGGCGGGTCCACGTCCGCGTCGAACCTCGCTCACCTCTGCCGGATGCACCATCGACTCAAGCACGCAGGATCCTGGTCGGTCCAGGTGGCCGACGAACCAGGCGCAGGACGGCTCCGCCCCTCGACGCTCACTTGGACCTCACCCACAGGACGCGCCAGCACGACGCGCGCCGCGATCGGCGGGGCCAACGACATCACTCGCGGCACCCCGCCCACAGATCCGCCGACGCCATCACAGGCGATGGCCACCACGGGCATGATCGCCGATCCCCGCGCGAACACCTCAGAAGTGCCGCCTCACGCTTCGGCCGAGGACGAGAACCAGGTCGGGAACGAAAACCAGGGCCGCGCACCGTCCGGCCCTTCAAGCGACACCGGAAGGGCCCCCGACGACCCCGTCCCCTTGTGACGGTTCCCTGGGCACCAGACGAGTCTCTGACTCCTGATGAGCCTCTGACTCCTGACGAGTCTCTGGGTACGGCGGACCCGGTGGCGCGACAGGCCACGTCACGACGCTCCGGGACGTGCCCAGATACACCTCGGGGGCGGCCGCGATGGCCGCCCCCGAGGACAAACGCGCTGCTGCGCTCAGTTGGTGCCGAGGATGTCGACGACGAAGACGAGGACGTCGTCGCCACCGATACCGGCCTGCGGGACGCCGCGCGAGCCGTAGCCGTGGTGCGGCGGGATCGAGAGGAGGACGCGCGAGCCGACCTGCTTGCCGACGAGGCCCTCGTCCCAGCCGCCGATGACCCGGCCGAGGCCGATCGGGAAGTCGATCGCCGAGCCGCGGTCGTAGGAGTTGTCGAAGACGTGCCCGCCCCACGTCTGGCCGAGGTAGTTGACGACGATGTTGTCGCCGGCCTCGATGGTGTCGCCCGTGCCCTGGACGAGGACCTGGACCTCGAGCTCAGCGGGAGCCTCGGTGTCGGGGAAGGTCAGCACCGGCTTGTCGCCGAAGCCGCCGGATGCCTGGGGAAGGGTTGCCACGGTGTCGAACCTCTCGTCGTGGTAGCGCCTCGCGGTCGCGAGGCCTCGGTCAAGGGTAGTGGGCCGGGCGCAGGTCTACACGTGGTGCCGCGCAGTGCATCCATCGCTCCCCCAACCGTGCTCCCAGCGCGGGCCTCCCCCACTGTGGGCAGCCCGACGGCCGGCGTGCCAGCCCGAGTACCACCGCGGACGGCCAGACGGCCATCCCGGTCAACACGGCCAGACGGCCATCCCGGTCGACACGGCCAGACGGCCATCCCGGTCGACACGGCCAGACGGCCATCCCGGTCGACACGGCCAGACGGCCATCCCGGTCGACACGACCAGACGGCCATCCCGGTCGACACGACCAGATGGCCACCCCGGTCAACCGAGGACCACCGTGGGCAGCCCAACGGCCCCCGCAGGCAGCCTGAGGCACAGTGCGCTGCAGCGCATGCAACGACGCGGCTGCCCCGGAAGAGGGGCAGCCGCGTCGGGAAGCGTGCAGCCGCGTTGGTCAGTGAGCCGTCGCGCCTGGTGCTGACGTCAGTCGCGACCGGCGAGGATCGCGAAGATGCGCAGGAACTCGACGTACAGCCAGACGAGCGTCACGACGAGGCCGAACGCGAACGCCCAGGCGAGGTTGCGGGCGACGCCGACCTCGACGCCGTGCTTGATCTGCTCGAAGTCCATGACGAGCGAGTAGGACGCGAGGAGGACCGCGACGGCACCGATGATGACGCCGAGCGGGAAGTCGGCGATCTCGACGCCGGAGCGCAGACCCCAAGCGGTGTCGGTCGCGCCGAAGAGCATGAGCCCGAGGTTGACGAGCGAGAACGCCGCGTAGGAGATCATCGCGATGAAGAACATCTTCGTGAGCTTCGGTGAGGTGCGGAGCTTGCCGCTCTTGAATCCGATGAGGACGACGGCGAAGGTGACGACGGTCGCGATGAGCGCCTGCATGGCGACGCCCGGGTAGATCGTGTCGAGGAAGACCGAGAGTCCACCGAGGAAGACACCCTCGGCGACGGCGTAGCCCATGATGAGCGCGGGGCTCGGCGACTTCTTGAAGATGTTGATGAGCGCGAGGACGAAACCGATGATCGCGCCGGCGATGTACAGGCCGGGCATCGCGGGCGACAGCTGCCAGGAGACGGCTGCCGCGATGACGACGAGCGCGAGGAGCCCGCCGGTCTTGACGATGACGTCGTCGTACGTAAGACGGTTCGTCTGCACGGGCGTGGCCGACGGCTGCGCGTACATGTTCTCGAGCGTCGCGGCGGACGCCGCGGTGCCGTAGTCGTAGCCCTGAGCCTGGTTCCCGCGCTGCTGCACGGGGTCCTGGAAGGCCCGGCTCGACGTGAAGACGGGGTTGCTCACTGTTCCTCCTGGCAGTCGTCACAGTCCGGGCGGTCGTCCGGGCTGCTCGCGTTGTTGCGCGTTCTGTGTGGTGGAACGCGCGCGGTCCCCACATCGTTCCCGCTCGTCCCGACGCGTGCGGAACTGGTCCAAGCATGCCAGGAACGACGGACATCGCGGCACAGCTACCGAAAGTCGGTGCCCCCGGTGGGACTCGAACCCACACTGCGTCGGGTTTAAGCCGACTGCCTCTGCCGGTTGGGCTACGGGGGCCCGCGCGCGGCGCCGCGCGGCAGGCACGATCGTCCCACGGAATACACTCGGGGAGTGGTCTAGACCAGAGGGCCTCGCAGCACCTAGGATCAACCCGATACACACACGGAGCGAAGGAGCTCGACCATGGAACGTACTGTCACCGTCGCGATTCTCGAGGGGCTCCACGCCCGCCCGGCCGCGATGTTCGTCCAGGAGGCCGGCAAGCAGCCCGTCGCCGTGACGATCTCGCGCGGCGAGGACGCGCCCGTCGACGCCGCCTCGATCCTCGGCGTCATGACGCTCGGCGCAGCCGCAGGCGAAGTCGTCACGCTCCGCACCGAGGGCGACGGTCCCGACGACGTCACCGCGCTCGACGCCCTCGAGGCGTTCCTCAGCCAGGAGACCATCTGAGGCACGCCGGCACGGCGCACCACCTGAGCATCAGGGCCTCTGCGCAACGAGGCGCCTGAGCGTCAGGAGCCCCGCGTGCACATGACACAAGTACACGCGGCACAGCGCGGGAGCACATGACCCAGCACGACGGGCCGGCGAGGATCACCCCTCACCGGCCCGTCGTCGTCCGTGCCGCCCGCGGGCTAGAACGCAAGCTCCGCGAGCGCCGGGTCGCCTGCTGCCTCCCCGCACACGCCGACCGGAGCCGAACGAGCCGCTCCTTCACGGCACGTCGCTGCGACGAGCTGCAGGGCAGCAGCGGGAAGAAGCCCGCCTGGAACATGCCTGCGGCCGGGTCGCCAGCGCAAGAGCGCGGGTTGTCACCGTGGACGACGTTGCCGGCTGCGTTCGTGAAGTCACCGAACTGGAACCACGGCATCGAGTTGAGCAGGCGGTGGAGACCGAAGGGCACGAGCAGGCGGTTGAGCGTGCCGATGACGAAACCACCCACGACGGCCGAGCCGGTGACCCAGTCGCCGGCCGCGGTGAACGCGGCGTCGAAGGCCGGGTAGATGAAGGCGGCGAGGACGCCGATGAGGACGGCGACACTGATCACGAAGAGCATCGGGAGGTTGCCGAGGAGTGCGTCACCGGCGGCCGCGAGGACCTGAGCGACAGGGGCGAGCCAGTCGGCGTTCTTGCCGAAGCCGTCGGCGCCGAGCATGTCGGGCTGCCCCAGGCGCAGCAGCAGCAGCGCCGCGGCGGGGAGCGAGGCGATGGGAAGCATGAGGGAACGGCCCACGCGCTAGAGCTGGGCGAACCCTGGGGTGGTCCGCTTCGTGCGTGCTGCGGTCTGGTCGACCGTGGTCATGGCACTCTCTCGGGTCACGTCACGGTGAGGCTTCGGTGCGTCGCCGGACGGTGGTCGTGAGGTGATGGCGTGGAGCCGGTGGCGCGTCGGCGGCGACCGTCGTCGGTCGTCCCCCGAGTCCTGGCGTACAGTCGTGGGACAAGTTGTCTGGACCACTTGCCACCACAGTGGTCTAGACATGATGATGTGTCAAGCGCTCCGACGACGGAGACCACGTCCCGACGGCGGGACCACCCAGGGAGGGGGACCAGCGCCATGACGCCGCAGCAGGCTGCACGCCGCCACAAGCACCTCGTCGTGCGCGACTACCTCACCGACCTCATCGCCACCGAGCTCGAGGTCGGCGACGCCGTGCCCTCCGAGCGCGCCCTCACCGAACGCTTCGACGTCTCCCGCATGACCGTCCGCCAGGCCCTCGACGCCCTCGTCACCGAGGGCACCCTCGTCCGCGAGCAAGGCCGCGGCACCTTCGTCGCCCCCCACCACGCCGACTTCGAGATGCGCCTCACGACGTTCAGCGAGGAAGCCCGCCGCCGCGGCCTCAAACCCGGCGCCGAGGTGCTCGAGGCTACGACCGGCCCCGCGAGCCCTCGCGTCGCCCGCGCCCTCGACCTCGACGTCGACGCGCCCGTCCACCACGTCGCCCGCCTCCGCACCGCCGACGGCACACCCATGAGCATCGAGTCCTCGTGGATCCCCGCNCCGGCGAGGCGTCGGCGGCAGCGTCAGATGTGTAAAAGAGCCAGGCCCCCGACCTCCTCACCGACGGCGTCCCCGACAGCCTCTACACCGTCCTCCGCGCGCTCGACCTCGCCCCCACGTGGGGCGAGGACACGCTCCAGGCGGACGACGCGACCCCCGACGAAGCCAGGCTCCTCGGCATGACGACGCAGCACGCCGTCATGCGCACCCAGCGGCGCACCTACGCCGGCCAGACCGCCGTGATGTACACCCAGTCGACGTACCGCGGCGACCGCTACAGCGTCTTCGTCCCCCTCCGCGAGGCACGGCCCATGCTCGTCCCCCGTCCCGCACCCACCGCGCCCCACATCCCTGAAGCCCTCACACCCACCCCTGAAGGAGCCTCATGAGCACGTCCGACCAGGAGCGCGCCGCTGCGATCCTCGCCCCCGACATCGAGGACCTGCGGTGACCGCACCCCTCGACATCCTCGCGCCCGTCGCCGGACGCACCATGGCAATGGCCGACGTCGACGACCCCGTGTTCTCCGCGGGCTACGTCGGCCCCGGCGTCGCCATCGTCCCCGACCCCGAGGCCGGACGCGACGCCGTCGCCCCCATCGACGGGACGATCGTCAAGGTCCACCCCCACGCGTTCGTCATCGCGGGCGCCGACGGACGCAGCGTCCTCGTCCACCTCGGCATCAACACCGTCCAGCTCGACGGCAACGGCTTCACCGTCCACCACCAGCAGGGCGACACCGTGCAGCGCGGCGACGTCCTCATCACGTGGGACCCCGCCACCGTCGAGGCGGGTGGCCGCTCCGCCGTCTGCCCCGTCGTAGCCCTCGAGGCCCCAGCCGACGCACTCACCGACGCCCCCGCCGACGGCACCGACGTCACCCTGAGCGACACCCTGTTCGTCTGGGGCTGAGCTCTGGGGCTGAGCAGAGCACGACAGCACCTGGAGCACGGCACAACGATGAAGGGCCAGGACGTCGAGAGATCGACGTCCTGGCCCTTCATCGTGAGGGGCAGCCCCTGAGGCGAACCATCAGGCCTTGTCGTCGGCCGTGTCGTCGGGCTTTGCGTCCGCCTTCGCGTCGGCGCGCTTCGCGTCCGCCTTCGCGTCAGTCGCGAGCGCCGTGTCGTCGGGCGTCGTCACGGCCGCCTCGGCGGCCGCCGGTGCGGCCTTGGCCGCGGGCGGCTGCGACGCCGCACGGAACGCCGCGCGCGGATCGTGGATCGAGCCGAGCGAGATGACCTCGCGACGCAGGAACAGCGCGCCCGTCCACCCTGCCATGATGCGGATCTTGCGGTTCCACGTCGGCATCGCCATGACGTGGTACGTGCGGTGAAGCACCCACGCGAACCAGCCACGCACCTTGATCCTGCCGAACATCTGCGCGACGCCCTGGTACATGCCGAGCGACGCGACCGCACCGACGTTTTTGTGCCGGTACTCGGTCGGTTCGACCGAGCGCAGCGCCTTCGCGAGGTTCTCGCCGAGGCGGTTCGCCTGACGGATCGCGTGCTGCGCGTTGGGCGGGCACGTGCCGCCCGCGACGAGGTCCGGCACCGCGGCGCAGTCGCCCGCTGCCCACGCGTCGGGCACGACCGTGCCGTCGGCGTCGACGATCTGCAGGCAGGCGTTCGTCGTGACGCGGCCGAGCTTGTCGAGCGGCAGGTCCGAGTCCTTGAGGACCGGGTTCGCCTTGACGCCCGCGGTCCACACGACCGTGTCCGCGTCGAACTCCTGCCCGTTCGACAGGACGATGTGCCCGTCGACGCACGAGCTGAGGAACGTCGAGAGATAGATCTCCATGTCACGCTTACGCAGCTGGTCGAGCGTGTACCCGCCGAGCTCGGCCGACACCTCCGGGAGGATCCGCGGCGAGCCCTCGACGAGCACGAACCGCAGGTCGGACGCGTCGATCTCCGGGTAGTACTTCACCGCGGCGCGCGCCATCGACTCGACCTCACCGATCGCCTCGACGCCCGCGAATCCGCCGCCGACGAAGACGAACGTCAGCATGCGCCGGCGCGTCTCCGGGTCCCACGTCGAGCTGGCGACGTCAATGCGGTTGAGCACCTGGTTGCGGACCGCGATCGCCTCCTCGACCGTCTTGAAGCCGATCGCCGTCTCCGCAAGGCCCGGGATGGGCAGTGTGCGGGACACCGCGCCGAGGCCGACGACGAGGTGGTCGTAACGGATCGTGTACGCGTCGCCCGACTCGGGCTGGATCGTCACGCGACGTCCCGCGTGATCGATGTGCGTGACGAGGCCCTGGAGCAGGTCGACACCCTTGACGGCGCGACGCAGCGGGGCGACACCGTGACGGCCGTCGATCGAGCCGGCCGCGACCTCGGGCAGGAACGGCTGGTAGGTCATGTAGGGGCGCGGGTCGACGACGACGATCGCCGCCTCCCGCCCGCCGAGGCGCTTGCGGATGCGACGGGCCGAGTAGAGGCCGACGGATCCGCCGCCGAGCACGACGATGCGGGGCACCTTGCGGGGCGTGGGCGCGGCCGACTTCTGGGCGCGCGCAATCTCGGTCAGATCATCCTGGGGCATAAGGACATCCTAACGCCGCCTCCTGCGCCCGTCCGCGAGTGTTTCGTCACGCGAGCAGCCGCGTAGGGAACGTCAGGAGCACGGCAGTGACTGAGTGATCGCGAGCGCCCACACGACTCCGGCGCCGTCACGCACCCCACCACGGACGGCGAACGCCATCAGGCGCGTACAGCGGCCGAGAGCGCGATGCCGTCGAGGATGTCGTGCTCGCTCGTGAGGACGTCCGCGAGCACGCCCCCGCGCTCGGCGACACGCTGCGCGACGCGCGCGACGACCTCCGACCACACGAGCGCACCCGCCGCGATGACGTCGACGCGCCCGGGGTGCATGAAACCAAGCGCAGCACGCTCGTCGCGCGGCATCGCGAGGAGGTCCTCGCACGCCGCGAGGACGACGTCCGTCGGCAGGACAGCGCCGTTGATCGCGTCGCGGTCGTACGCCGGCAGGCGCAGCGCGTGCGCCGTCACCGTCGTCACGGTCCCCGCCAGCCCGACGAGCGGGCGTGCCGCCCCGAGGTCGACATGCCCCTCCGCGACGTCGAGCGCCGCGCGGACATCCGCGCGCGCCGCCGCGACCTGCGCGGCCGTCGGCGGGGCCGACACGAGGGGCCGCTCCGTCATGCGCACGCAGCCGACGTCCATCGAGAACCCCCCTGCCGGCACCTCCGTGCCGAGGACGAGCTCGGTCGAACCACCGCCGAGGTCGACGACGACGTACGGGGCCTCGTGCCCGCCGTCGATGACGCTCGTCGCCCCCGCGAACGACAGCCGTGCCTCCTCGGCACCCGCGACGACCTCCGGCTCCACGCCAAGGATCTCCCGCACTCCGTCGACGAACTCCTGCCGGTTGCGCGCGTCACGCGTCGCCGACGTCGCGACGAACCGCGCCCGCTCCGCACCGAGCTCCGCGATCGTCGCCGCATAGTCGCGCGTCATCTCGAGCGTCCGCGCGAGCGCCACCGGGTCGAGCTCGCCCGTCCGGTCGACACCCGCCCCGAGGCGCACGACCTCCATGCGCCGCACGAGGTCCGTGAGCGTCCCGTCGGACGCGACGTCAGCGACGAGAAGACGGATCGAGTTGGTTCCACAGTCGATGGCAGCTACGCGAGTCACGTCGGACATCCTCCCACCATCGTCGGACAGTGCCGGAACCGGAACCACGTCCAGAGGCGCGGAGAGCGCCGCCGCCCCGAGGCGCAGCGACCAGCGCACACGCCCCGCGTCGGCTCCGGCCGTTCCCTTCGGCCTTGCTGCGACCTGCGCACACGGCGAGAGCTCCGTCAACCGCGACGGTGGTCGGCATGGGCGCGGGTGGAGGTCAGCAGTAGCAGCGATCCCGGGACCACGTCCCGGCCGCCGCGATGAGCGCGAGCGCCTCGTCACCGAGCGGCTGCACGCCCGGCCCCGCCGCGAGGGCGTGCCCGACGAGCACGTGGAGGCACTTCACCCGGGTCGGCATGCCGCCCGCCGAGATCCCGTCGATCTCCTCGACATGCCCGAGCGCCTCACGCTCCGCGAGGTAGTGCTCGTGCGCCCTGCGGTAGCGCGCGGCGAGATCCTCGTCTTCGAGCAGCCGCGCCGACATCTCCCTCATCACCCCGTTCGCCTCGAGCGTGCTCGCCCCCGCGACGAGCGCCGGGTGCGTGAGGTAGAAGGTCGTCGGGAACGGCGTGCCGTTCTCGAGCCGTGGAGCAGTCCGCACGACGAGCGGACGACCGCACACGCACCGTGCCGCGATCCCCACGACACCCCGCGCCTCACGCCCGAGCTGCTCGTGCAGCGCAACGAGGTCCGCCGCCGTCACCGTCTCATCGACGGCAGGAGCCACACCCTCTTCGGACGGCTGCGGCACGGTCGGGTCGATCTGCTCGGTCACGGGACTCCCATCGGGGCGGCTGCGGGGACGCCACCATTGTCCCTCACTACACGAGGCACAGGGCACAGGGCACAGGGCACAGGGCACAGGCCGCAGGGTGCGGGACGCACGGCACAGGCCGCAGGCACGTCACCGCCGGGCGGCGGGTCAGGGGGTCGCGTCGCCCGCACCGTCGCCGCTGTCGGTGCCGCCGTCGGCGTCGTCGGCGTCGTCGGCGTCGTCGGCGTCGTCGGCGTCGTCGGCCGGTACCTTCGTCACGGGCGCACCGGCCTCCGTCACCTCGACCGTGCCCGCGACCTCGAACGAGTTCCACATCGTCGCGTACCAGGGAGCGTCGGCGAAGCCGACGTCGACCGGGCCCTCCGTCACACCCTTGCCCGTGTCCGGGTTGACGTTCTCAACGACCGACTCCGGGTCGAGTACCCGCAGCGCAACCTCGCCCGGGTACACGTACGCGAGCCGCTCGCGCGCCTGCGCCGCGACGAACGCGTCGTCGTTCCACCGCCCGAGCTCGTACCGCAGTTCCTCGTTGCGCGCCTTCGCGTCCTCGACCTGCTGACGCATCGATTGGAGCTCCGCAGCCTGCGCGAAGTACGCGCGCACCGTCGGGAACAGCAGGACGAACGCGAGCATCGCGACGACGAACAGCACGATCGACCGCACCGTGAGGATGCGCGGCCACGCCGACGCGGTCGCGACCGACCGCTCGCCCCTCGGCGCCCCGCGCGGCTCGCGGCCCGCGGGCCGCCTGCTCGCGGGACGCCCCCCGCCAGCCCGGCCGCTCCCAGTCCGTGCCGAGCCGCTCGGGCCCGACGACGTCCGAGGCGCGCTCGGGCGCGCGCGTGTGCCCGACGACCGCGACGGGCCGCCCGGGGACGCGGGACGACGAGAGCTCACGGCACCATCCTGCCCGCTGCACGACCCGTCCGGGACCAGCGACCCGCACCCACGCACAGTCTTCACCACCACAGGCGCGACCCGCTCGCCCCTCCCCAACCCGTCGCCCCCCGGCCGCCCCCCCCCCCCCGCCCGCCCCCCCCCCGCCCCCCCCCCCCCCCCCGCCCCCCCCCCCCCCCCNGCGGGGTGGCTCGGGCGGGGGTGGCTCAGGCGGGGAGTGGTCCGCCGCTAACGACGGAGGCCGGACCCCCGTAGGGATCCGGCCTCGTCAGACGGTCAGCGCCGCCCAAAGCTCACGCGTCGCTGGGCCTCGGCCCGGCGACGCGAGGACTCACTTGCCCCAGCGCGGGAACGCCGAGCGGCCCGCGTACACCGCGGCCTCGCCGAGCGCGTCCTCGATGCGCAGGAGCTGGTTGTACTTGTTGATGCGCTCGCCACGCGCAGGAGCACCCGTCTTGATCTGACCAGCGTTGACCGCGACCGAGAGGTCAGCGATCGTCGTGTCCTCGGTCTCACCCGAGCGGTGCGACACCATCGCCGTGAAGCCGGCACGCTGCGCGAGCTGGACGGCCTCGAGGGTCTCGGTGAGCGTACCGATCTGGTTGAGCTTGACGAGGAGCGAGTTCGCCGACTTCTCCGCGATGCCGCGCGCAAGACGCTCGGGGTTCGTGACGAAGAGGTCGTCGCCGACGATCTGCACCTTGTCGCCGACCTTCGCAACGAGCTTCGCCCAGTCGCTCCACTCATCCTCGGACAGCGGGTCCTCGATCGAGACGAGCGGGTAGTCCGTGACGAGCTGCTCGTAGTAGGCGATCATCTCGTCGCCCGACTTCGTGCCGCCCTCGAACTGGTAGGCGCCGTCCTTGAAGAACTCGGTCGCAGCGACGTCGAGCGCGAGCGCGACGTCCTCGCCCGGCGTGAAGCCAGCCTTCTCGATCGCGACGAGGATGAGGTCGAGCGCGGCACGGTTCGACGAGAGGTTCGGCGCGAAGCCACCCTCGTCGCCCAGACCCGTCGCGAGACCCTCGGACTTGAGGACCGACTTGAGCGAGTGGTAGACCTCAGCACCCGTGCGCAGGGCCTCCTTGAAGGAGGACGCGCCGATGGGGGCGACCATGAACTCCTGGATGTCGACGTTCGAGTCCGCGTGCGAGCCGCCGTTGAGGATGTTCATCATCGGGACGGGCAGGACGTGGGCGTTCGGGCCGCCGACGTAGCGGTAGAGGTCGAGACCGGCCTCGTCCGACGCGGCACGGGCCACGGCGAGCGAGACACCGAGGATCGCGTTGGCGCCGAGCTTGCCCTTGTTGGGCGTGCCGTCAAGCTCGATGAGCGTCTGGTCGATGGCACGCTGGTCCTCGACGTCGAAACCGAGGATCTCCGGGGCGATCTCCTCGTTGACAGCGTCAACAGCACCCTGGACGCCCTTGCCGAGGTAGCGGCCCTTGTCGCCGTCCCGACGCTCGACGGCCTCGAACGCACCGGTCGACGCGCCAGAGGGGACGCCCGCGCGGGCGGTCACGCCGGAGTCGAGGGCGACCTCGACCTCGACGGTCGGGTTGCCGCGCGAGTCGAGGATCTCGCGTGCGTACACGCCTTCGATGATGGCCACAGAGAACTCCTTCAGATGACTGTGTGGTGGTCCCTCCCAGGGTAGTCGCCCCCGCCTGCGCGCGGGACCCGTCTTTCGTCCTACGGACGCCGTGCGTCACCGGTCCGACGTGTCGCACCCTCCCCCGTGCGGCACGTCGTTCGCGCCCCGGACGTGGCGCGACCCCGCCGCCTCGCGCGCAGCCGGACACGTCGGTGCCCCGGCGCGATACGCGCCGGGGCACCGGTTTGTCACCTGCAGGGGACGGGTGTCACTTCCAGGAGACGGAAGCGCTGAAGCTGCCGCTCGAGGACGTCATGCCGGTGCGGTTCGCGCCGGACTCCCAGATGACGTTGCCGTTGCCGTCCTTCTTGATGAACTTGTACTCGAACGACGTGCCCGCGGGGATGGCGACTTCGCTGGTCCAGACGGGGTAAGTCGCCGACGACATCGGCTTGGCGTTCGCCGCGTTCCACGAGCCGAGCGCCTCGATCGAGCCGACGACGTAGACGTTTTGACCCCACACGGTCGTCGCGTTGACCGAGAACGTCGCGGCGCTCGTGACGGGAGTCGTCGGCGGGTCGGTCGGCGTCGTCGTGCCGCACGGGTCGGTGCTCGTCACGGTGCCGTTGTTCACGGCGGCGACTGTGCCGGAGAGGCTGTAGTCCTTCGAGCCGTTGTTGTCCCACGTGCCCGAGCCGTTGTTGAACGCGGCCGTGATGCCCGAGGCGCCGCCCGCGATGGTGCGGCTCACCCAGCCGTCGCACGCGGCGGTGAGGTCTGCCCCGGGCGCGGTCGTCCAGGCGCCGGAGCCGATCTTGTAATGGACCTTGTAGGCGCTCCAGCCCTTCGACGTCGAGTAGTAGACCTTGAGGTCGCCCGAGGTGGGTGGCGGGGTCGTCGTGGGAGGGTCCGTCGGCGTAGCGCCGCCCTTGACTAGCGCGAGCGCACCGTACTGCGGGACGGTCGCCGTGAACTCTCCGGAGCCGTTGACCGTGTAGGTCTTGCCCGTGGCCGAGACGACGTCGGTGTACGTGCCCGCAGGGAGCGACGTCTTGTACGTCCGCGTCGCGGGCGAGGCCTCGTTGTTGAGGACGAGGAAGCCCTTGTCACCGCGGCCGAAGGCGACCTGGTTGTTGCCGTTGTCCCACCAGTTCGTCACGGAGGTCCCCGCGACGGCGTTGTGGAACTTCACCATGCCCGTGATCTCCGGCTTGGCATGGGTGCAGGTCCACACGCTGTTCGAGCACTTTGCCGACGGCACGTCGGAGCTCGTCGAACCGGCGACGCCCGCCTCCTTGTCCGTGAACTGGAAGCCCGTGTACACCGACGGCGAGCCGTAGGGCCAGGCGAGCATGAAGGCGTTGGCGAGCAGGTACTTCGCTCCCCACTTGTAGTTCATCGTCTCGCCGTTGCGCTCGGTGTCGTGGTTGTCGACGAACACCCCGGCGCGGTCGGACGGCAGCTTGCCGTCACCGATGGTGCGCAAGTTCTTGATCTGGCCGTCGAAATGCTTCTTGAGGTCGCGGGCGTAGTCGAACTCGTGGGAGTCGCCCGAGTCCAGGTACTCCGAGGGCTGGATGGGCTCGCCGTAGGCGCCGATGACCTCGTGGACCCAGAAGACGTTGGGGTTCGAGAGCTTCGACTTGATCGCCTGGAGGTCCGCGGCGGGGATGTGCTTGGCCGCGTCGATGCGGAAGCCGGCGACGCCCATGGAGATGAGGTCGTTGAAGTAGCCGGCGATCTTGCCACGGACGTACTCCGAGGACGTCCGGAGGTCCTGCAGGGAGCCGAGACGGCAGTTCTGGACGACATAGCGGTCGCCGTAGCGCTTCCCGATGTCCTCCTTGCAGTCGTTGAAGTCGTTGGAGCCGTAGAGACCCGGGTAGTTCTCGATCGAGTAGCTCGAACCGCCCGTACCGACCCCGCCACCCCTGTCCGCTCCGGTCATGTGGTTGACGACCGCGTCCGCGATGATGCCGACGCCCGCCGTCTTACAGGTGTTGATCATGTTCTGGTACTCGGCACGCGTGCCCAGCTTGGACTCGATCTTGTAGGAGACCGGCTGGTAGGACGTCCACCAGTTGGCGCCCTGGATGTGCTCCTGCGGAGGCGAGGTCTGGACGTAGCCGTAGCCAGCAGGCCCGATCGTCGTCGTGCACTCCCGCGCGATGTCGTTCCAGGACCACTGGAACATGTTGAGGATGACGTCACCCCGGCCGTTGGGCGACGTGACGGAGGTGGTCGGGCGCGGGGTAGCACCCTGCGCGGGGAGCACGACGGCCGCGAGGCCCGCTCCGGCGACGGCGACCGCGGCCGCAGCCGCAAGAAGTCGCCTGCCACGCCGCTCACGCGACGAGACGGGGGGATGGACGGGGTGGTGCATTGAATGGCTCCTTGCTCAGGGTCGTCGATGACCCGTTCCTGGCGCTGCGACATCGCCGCGCCCGCGCCGGTCGCCTCCCGCAAGACTCCGGCCCGCGAATGAAACCTTACGGAAAGTTGCGAGGGCGACAACCCGAGGCACCCCGGGGACGGCGACTGCACCCATCGGCGCGCAGAACCAAGCGGGTCGTACAAGATGGGATGTTCTCCGGCGGTCCGCATGGCGAGATCTCCCGGTTCTGCACGTCCCGCACGACCCCCCTCGGTCGCGGACCTCTTGGTCGCGGGCCACCTCAGTCGCGGGCCCCCTCAGCCGCCCCCTCACGCTCGATCCTCCGCGCCACGGCTGTGAGCCGCGCCGTCCGGACCCGCAGCTCGCTCTCGAGATCGACCCCGGCCGCGTCCGCCTCCGCGACGAGCTCGACCAGCCGCTCGCCGAGCTCGCCACCCGCCGTGCGCGCCCCGACCTCACCGGACGCCGGATCCCCGCCGTGCAGGTCGCCGAGCGCTGCCTCGAGGAGCCCAGCCCGCCGCAGCCGCCCTCGCACCTTCTGCGCGGCCGCGAGCGCTCCGAGCCCCGCCGGAATACCGTCGAGCACCGACTTCCGCCGCTTCTCGCGCGCCTTGAGCGCATCCCACTGCGTGTCGAGGTCACCCAACGGCGTGTCCGCAAAGACGTGGGGGTGTCGGTGGACGAGCTTTGTCGTGAGGTCCCGCACGACGTCCTCGACGTCGAACGGGTCGTCCGCGTCCTCCTGCGCGACCCGGGCGTGGAAGACCACCTGGAGCAGGACGTCGCCGAGCTCCTCCCGCAGGCCCTCGCGGTCACCCGTCTCGATGGCCTCCGCAAGCTCGGCCGACTCCTCGAGCAGGTACCGCACCAGGCTCTCGTGCGTCTGCTCGGCGTCCCACGGGCAACCGCCCGGCGACCGCAGTCGGTCCATCGTGCTGACGAGGTCGTCCCAGGCATCGCTCATGGAGCCATCATGACCCAGCCGGCCCCGCGCGCAGGAGGCGCCCGGGGCGTCGCCGCCACTCGTCAGCAACGACCCAGACGCGGGGCCGGGGCGGACGACCGCCGCGGTGCGGCGGCAGGGGGTGGGTCCGACCCGGAGCGTGGACGTCAGTACGCGCCCTCGTGCGCGAGCACCGCACGGAACGTGCGCGCGAGGATGAGCACGTCACCGACGAGCGACCAGTTCTCGACGTAGTAGAGGTCCTTGCGCAGGCCCTCCTCCCAGGAGAGGTCGGACCGCCCCGAGACCTGCCATAGCCCTGTGAGGCCGGGCTTGACGAGCATCCGACGTGGCGCGTGCCCGTCGTACTGAGCGACCTCCGTCGGCAGCGGCGGCCGCGGCCCGACGAGGCTCATGTCGCCGCGCAGCACGTTGAGGAGCTGCGGAAGCTCGTCGAGCGAGTACCGACGCAGGATCGCGCCGACCCGCGTGACCCGCGGGTCGTCACGCATCTTGAAGAGCGGACCGGCGCCCTCATTCGCGGCGGCGAGGTTCGCGAGCTCCGCGTCGGCGCCGACGCGCATCGAACGGAACTTGAGCATCTGGAAGGGCCTGCCGTCGCGCCCGACCCGCCGCTGCCGGTACAGCACGGGTCCCGGGCTCGTCGCGCGCACGCACACTGCGATGACGAGCATCGGCAGCGCGAGGACGAGCAGCGCTGCGAGCGCGAGACCCCGGTCGAGCGCGGACTTCGCGACGTAGCGCGCGCCCGAGAACTGCGGCGCATCGACGTGCACGAGGGAGAGGCCCTCGGCCGGGCTGAGGACGACCCGCGGCCCGGCGACGTCGACGAGCCCGGGAGCGACGATGAGGTCCGTTCCTGTCGACTCGAGCCGGTAGCCGAGGTCCCGCACGACGCCCGCCGTGAGACTGTCGGCCCCGACGACCGCGACCGCGTGCGCGTGCACGACCCGCACCTGGTGGGGGACGTCCGCGACGTCGCCGAGCACGGGGATCCCGGCGATGACCTCGCCCGCGAGCGGGTCGCCCCCGGGGATGCACGCGCCCACGACGAGGTAGCCGGCCCGCGGGTTGCTGTTGAGGTCCGCGACGAGCTCCGCGACGCAGGTCCGCGAGCCCGTGACGATGAGGCGCGACAGTGCGCGTCCCTCGTCCCGGAGGCTCTTGAGGTAGGTGCGCGCGCCGAAGCGCGCGAGGAGCACGAGGGGCAGCCCGGCGACGAAGAGCACGACGACGACCGCGCGGTCGACTCCCGCGCCCACGAGGAACGCGGCGAGCCCGACGGCCGCGACGACGTGCCAGCTGGCCCGCCACACCCGCGAGTACTCCTCGAGCCCGATCCCGACGATCCGCCGGTCGCGCGTCTTCTCGACGACGAGCCCGCCGAGCCACAGGACGACGACGAGCGCCGCGACGACCGCCCGGCCCGCGATGTCGCCGCCCGACCACGGGCGCACGGCGACGGTCGCGGCGACGAGGATCGCCGCAGCGTCGAGAAGCGTCACGAGCGACGAGTACCGTCCCGTCCACGGGACGCTGTCGAGGATGCGGCGCCTGCCGGCGACCCGCGGCGTGACGACGCTGCCGTCCGGCGTCGTCCGCGCTCCAGGAGCGCCGCCGAGGCGCGGCGCGTGAACGGTCGCGAAGAACCGGCGGACGCCCGAACCCACCGCCGAGTCCGCCCCGGCCGGGAGCCCGACGGGGAGCCTGCCGGGGAGAGGTGCACCAATCGGGTGGGCCACGTCAACGTCCACGTCACTCGGTCGCGACGCCCGCGAGCGTCGCGTGAGGGTCGAGGAGGGAGAGCGCACGCCGCAGTTGCGTGCTCGAGGTGTGCATCGTGTAGGGGAAGTAGACGACCTCGACCCCGACGTCGCCGAAGCGGCGCTCGAGGTCCTCGCCCGCGGCAGTGCCGCGCCAGTCGTCACCCTTGAAGAAGAGGTCGAAGGGGTGCTCGCGCCAAGTCTGGAGCTTGTCGGGCTGGGTCTCGACGACGACCTCGTCGACGAACCGCACGCTCCGGACGATCTCCGCACGCTCGAGCGCGGGCACGACGGGACGGCGACCCTTCGCGAGCTCGAGCATGTCGTCGTCGACGACGCCGGCGATGAGGTAGTCGCAGCGCGCGGCGGCGTGCCGCAGGACGTTGAGGTGACCGACGTGAAAGAGGTCCCACGCGCCCGGTGCGTACCCGACCACCTTGCGCGCCGACCCTGCGGCACGCACCTGCCCTGCACCCATGTGCTCTGCTCCCCATCCGTCGACCGCCGGCGCGGCGTTCCGGCCCGCGCCGGGCGCGGCGCCCCCGGCCCCGCTGGACCCAACCTAGGAGCGAGTCGGGATCAACCGGCACCCCTGTGCGGGGTGGGGGTCGGGTGACCTGCGCGGGTGAGACTCAAGGCGCGGGGTGAGGCGCGGGCGAGCAGAGGTATCAGCCAGGGGGGAGCAGCCGTGCCGACTACTCCGACGTCCCACGCGCCGCCGCAGACGCGACGTTCCCGAGCACGATCGCCTCGACGAGCTGCCGCGCCCAGGCGAGGACCTCCGCCCCGTGCAGCGGCCGGCCACCGATGCGCGCCGTCGTCGGGAACGGGACGAGCACCGCTCGGATCGCGGGCTTGAGCATGCTGCCCGGGTAGAGCCGCTGGAGGCGCAGCGTGGACGACTCGGGCAGTTCGACCGGTGCGAAGCGGATGTGCTTGCCCTGGGCCGTGACGTCGCGCAGACCCGCGGCCCGCACGAAGTTCCGGAACGACGCGACCTCGAAGAGTGCCGCGACGGCCTCGGGCACGGGCCCGTAGCGGTCGACGAGCTCGGCCCGCACCTCCGCGAGGACCTCGTCCGTCTGCGCGGCGGCGATCTTCTGGTATGCCTCGAGCCGCAGCCGCTCGTGCGCGATGTAATCGTGCGGCACGTGCGCGTCGACCGGGAGCTCGATCGAGACCTCGGGAGCCTCCTCCTCCGCGTCACCCCGGTAGGCCGCGACGGCCTCGCCGACCATGCGCACGTAGAGGTCGAAGCCGACACCCGCGATATGCCCCGACTGCTCACCGCCGAGGAGGTTGCCCGCACCACGGATCTCGAGGTCCTTCATGGCGATCTGCATGCCCGCACCGAGGTCGGTGTGGGCCGCCATCGTCGCGAGGCGGTCGTGCGCCGTCTCCGTGAGCGGCTTCTCCGGCGGGTAGAGGAAGTACGCGTACGCGCGGTCGCGGCCACGTCCGACACGGCCGCGCAGCTGGTGGAGCTGCGAGAGCCCGAGGACGTCGGCCCGCTCGAGGATGAGCGTGTTGGCGTTCGAAATGTCGAGGCCCGTCTCGATGATCGTCGTCGACACGAGGACGTCGAACTTCTTGTCCCAGAAGTCCTGGATCACCTGCTCGAGCTGGTTCTCGTTCATCTTGCCGTGGGCCGTCGCGATCCGGGCCTCCGGCACAAGCTCCTGGAGCCGGGCCGCAGCCTTCGAGATCGTGTCGACCTTGTTGTGGACGTAGAAGACCTGCCCCTCGCGCAGCAGCTCGCGCCGCACGGCCGCCGTGATCTGCTTGTCGTCGTACGCGCCGACGTACGTGAGAACCGGATGACGCTCCTCCGGAGGCGTCTGCAGCGTCGACATCTCACGGATGCCCGTCACCGCCATCTCGAGCGTGCGCGGGATCGGCGTCGCCGACATCGCGAGCACATCGACATTCGTGCGCAGCTGCTTGAGCGTCTCCTTGTGCTCAACGCCGAACCGCTGCTCCTCGTCGATGATGACCAGCCCGAGGTCCTTGAACCGCATGAGCCCCGTGAGGAGCCGGTGCGTGCCGATGACGACGTCGACCGAACCGTCCTTGAGCCCCGCGAGCACCGCCTCGGCCTCGGCGTCCGTCTGGAAGCGCGAGAGCGCCTTGACCGTCACCGGGAACGCCGCGTAACGCTCCGTGAACGTCTCCAGGTGCTGGTTGACGAGCAGCGTCGTCGGGACGAGGACGGCCACCTGCTTGCCGTCCTGCACGGCCTTGAAAGCAGCCCGCACCGCGATCTCCGTCTTGCCGTACCCGACGTCGCCGCACACGAGCCGGTCCATGGGGACCGGCTTCTCCATGTCCGCCTTGACCTCCTCGATCGTCGCGAGCTGATCAGGCGTCTCGACGTACGCGAACGCGTCCTCGAGCTCACGCTGCCACGGGGTATCCGGCCCGAACGCATGGCCCTGCGACGCCATGCGCGCCGAGTACAGCCGCACGAGCTCGCCCGCGATCTGCTTGACGTGCTTGCGCGCCTTCGCCTTCGTCTTCTGCCAGTCCGCACCACCCATGCGGTTGAGCGTCGGCGACTCCCCACCCGTGTACTTCGTCACCTGGTCGAGCTGGTCCGTCGGGACGAACAGCCGGTCGCCGGGCTGCCCCTTCTTCGACGACGCGTACTCGACGACGAGGTACTCGCGCACCGCCTTCTTCGCGCCCGCACCCGTCGTCCGCTGCACGAGCTCGACGAAGCGCCCAACGCCGTGCTGCTCGTGGACGACGAAGTCCCCCGGCCGCAGCGCGAGCGGGTCGACGACGTTGCGGCGCTTCGACGGCATGCGGCGCATGTCGCGCGTCGAGCTGCCGGCCCGGCCCGTGAGGTCCGCCTCCGAGAACACCGCGAGCCGCAGCTCCGGGTGGACGAAGCCCTGGCCGACGGGCGCCGCGAGCACGTGGACGACCCCGCCCTCGGGAGCGAGCGGCACGTCGCTCACGAGACGCGCTGCCGTACCCTCCGCGGAGAGCTGCTCGGTCATGCGGCGCGCCGGACCGTGCCCCTCGGTCGAGAGCACGAGGTGCCAGCCCGCGAGCTGCAGCCCGCGCACGTCGTCGAGCGCCCGCTGCACGTCACCGCGGTACGTCTCGACGTCCCGCGCCGCGACGCGCAGCACCGCGGCGTCCTCGTCGACGACCGTGACGTCCTCCCCCTCCGGCCCGTGCGCGAACGGCGTGAGGGTCCACCAGCCGAGCCCCCGCACGGCCGCGAGGTCGCGGACGTCCGCGATCGTGAGGAACGAGGCCGCCGAGAGGTCGAGCGGCGTCGCGGCGCCCGCCGCGGCCGACGTCCACGCCGCCGCGAGGAACTCCTCGGTCGTCGCGACGAGGTCGTGCGCCCTGCGGCGCACGCGCTCGGGATCCGCGACGACGAGCAGCGCGTCGTCCGGCACAAGATCGAGCACGGGCACCATCTCGTCGACAAGCGCAGGCGTGAGCGACTCCATGCCCTCGACCGCGATGCCCTGCGCCATGCGGTCGAGCATCTCCGTCGCGCCCGGCAGACGCTCGATGAGCGCCTCCGCCCGCGCGCGGACCTCAGGGGTGAGCAGCAGCTCGCGGCACGGAGGCGCCCACAGACCGTGCTCCGCGATCTCGAGGCTGCGCTGGTCGGCGACCGCGAACCAGCGGACCTCCTCGACGTCCTCGCCCCACAGCTCGATGCGCACCGGGTGGTCCTCGGTCGGCGGGAAGACGTCGAGGATGCCGCCGCGCACCGCGAACTCCCCACGCCGCTCGACCATGTCGACCCGCGTGTACGCAGCGTCCGCGAGACGCTGGGCGACGTCGGTGAGGTCGACCCGATCCCCCGCACGCAGTTGCACGGGCTCGAGGTCGCCGAGGCCCGCGACAACAGGCTGCAGCAGCGAACGCACCGGCACGACCAGCACACGGACGGGACCGTCGACGCCCCGCTCCCCCGAGGGGTGCGCGAGCCGACGCATGACGCCGAGACGGTTCGCGACCGTGTCCGCACGCGGCGAGAGCCGCTCATGCGGGAGTGTCTCCCACGCCGGGAGCACCGCGACGTCGTCCGCCGGCAGGTAGCACGACAGCGCCGCCGCGGTCTCGTCGGCCTCGCGCCCCGTCGCGGTGACGACGACGAGCGGACGGCCCGTCCGGTAGACGACGTCCGCGACTTCCGCGCCCGCCGCGGCCGCGGCGTCTGGGTCCGCGCCCGCGAGCAGCGCGAGCAGGCCCGGCCGCACACCCGCGGGCGCGACGACGTCGAGCGCACCGCGCGCACTCACGCGATCGACCGCGTCGGCGACCGCCGCATCCTGGCGCAGGAGGGCGAGCACACCGGTGAGGGACATGGTTCTCCAAGGTGGGGCAGGCACCCCGGACGACGGATTTTCGGCCCCGAGTCTACGCCCGTGCCCTCCCCCGGCCACATGAGCGTCACCGCCACGAATCACCCCGGCGCTCACCCCGCCCTCCCCTGTCGGATGATCCCGACGGCTCGCCACGATCGATCCAGGCCGGTCACCCCGGCGCCGACCCGAGGAGGACCGATGCCCGCCGAGATCTATGCACCCGCAGCCGCCGTCATCGCGCTGTCGCTGCTCATCGTCACGCTCGTCATCCGACGCGCACGGCGCCACGTCGACGCGCCCTCGCTCCCCGCCACCCCACCCGCGACGTGGACACCCGCAGCCCACCTCGACACGTCGTTCACGCTCCCGCGCCGCCACTCCGACGGCACATGGTCCGAGATCTGGAACGACGTTTGGGGAGATGCCCGCTGACGCCCCGTCGAGCCTCGCGCACGACGGTGCCCGGCACCCGGAAGGGGCCGGGCATCGTCGCGTGACGAGCGACGTGCTGCGCGAGGCGCACGGCCCCGGGGAGGGGGCAGCGTGGGCCCCGAACGACGGTCACGCCCGCAAGGACGCCTCGGAGGGTGGGTCCGTTGTCTCTCGCCTGACGAGCAGGAGGCCCAGAAGCAGGGTGAGGAACACCATCGTGCTCGCGAACGGCGCAAAGAGCAGGTCCCAGAGGACCCGCAGGCTCAGCAGCACGATCAGCGCTGACGCCGTCCCGTCGACGAGACGCCCGAGGAGCCCCCGACCGACGACGACGAGCAGGACCACGCCGAGGAGCAGGCCCACGAGCCCGGACCAGGCCCACAGATCACCGACGACCGAGTGAACCTCGACACCACGACCGAACATATACCTCTCGACGTAGCCGTTGTTCGGGTCGTAGCCGAGACTGGACATCCCGATCTTCGCCGCACGCAGCTCGGTACCGTCGGGCAGGACCCCGAGGCCGAAGCCGAGGGGGCGCTCCCGCACAAGCGCGAACGTCGCCCCCATCTCAGGACGCGAACCGACGAGCATCGAGCCGGACTGCTCGATCTGCCGCGCCGAGCGTTCCGCGGCAGCGGTGCCGAGTGCCCCCTCGAGCGCAAGCGCCTGGCCGAGCTGGTAGGCAGCGCCACCGAGGACCGCGACGAGCAGGAAGAGCCCGAGCACGCTTCCGCGGCGCTTCGTCCGACCCCGGCGCAGCCGCGAGCGTTCGCGCCACTGCTGCCCCGCGACGATCGCCGCCGTCATGAGGACGAGACCGAACATCGAGCGCGAGTCGTTGACCCCGCACAGACCGGCTACGACGAGCAGCGCAGCGATCTCGAGCCGTCGCGAACGACGGAGCCAGGCGATCGACAGCACGACGACCGCCACGGGCACCGACAGCGTGAACTTCCACGGATTGATCGGCGAAAGGTCCGTCATCGCCGTCGCGAGCATCCCGACACCGAAGAGCAGGCCCACCGCCGGATCGCTCCAGCGCTCGCGCGCCCAGAGGACGACGGGCACCCCGAACGTCACGCCGAGCAGGTGGAAAGCTCCGTCGCGCGTGACGTTCGGCAGGACCGTCGACTCCGGATGGGCGAGGTTGGCGAGGAGCAGGCCCGCACCGATCGCCACGAGCCACAGGAGGAAGAGGCCGGATGCTCCGCGGAACCGGCGGAGCGACGACAGCAGGACCGGGGCGAGCGCGACCGCGAGGACCGTCGCGACGGTGAGACCTCCGACGACGGGGTACCACGCGCCGGCGATGACGACGAGCGCGGCCGCGAGAAGCTTCTCGATCGTCCTCGTCCGGTCCGCCTCGGTCACCTCCGGACCAGGCGTGATGCCCGGAGCATGCGCGGGCTCGGCAAGATCGTGTAGGACGGACCTGCCGCTCCCCGTACCGGTCGTGCCCACCGCTCCGCCCCTCTCGTCATCGTCGCGACGCCTCAGCGGCGATACTCCTCGTAAACCCCGCCGAACGCCGCCGCCACCATCCCAGCACCGCGCGCGACAGTCCGCACGCCACGCGCCTGGTGGTCCGGCCTGCGCGCCACCGTGCCGAGCGTCGCGCGCAGCGCGCCACCCCCGATCCGCACGGCGCCCGCTGACGCTCCGCGAACCCTGTGCCGGAGCTGGGCGGGCACCGACGTCGCTTGATGCACCACGACCCGGACCCGCGAGTTCCCGCTGCGGAACGCTCGGCGCACCACCCAGCGTCGCGTCGCCCGCTCGGTCGGGACGACGTCGAACACGGGCGCCTCGTCGCACCAGAACAGCTGTCCGCCCGCTGCCGTCAGCTCACGGGTGAAGGCCGTGTCCGAGCCGCCCGAGACCCGGAACGCGTCGTCGAAGCGTATTCCGTGCCGCCGCACCGTCGGAAGATCGAGCAGCAGGTTGCCGGTTCCGGCAAGGGGCAGGACGGTCCCCGTCGGGTAACGCTTGCGCTCGAAGAACCGACCGGCCGCGATCCACGGGTCGAGCTCGCCCTCGATCTCGCCGAGCACCGGACCGACGACCCCCGCGCCGCCGTAGCGCTCGTGCGCGTCGAGCATCGTCCTCAGCCACCCCGGTGCGGGCAGCTCGTCGTCGTCGAGAAAGACGAGCACGTCCCCCGGTGCCTCGTCGAGCGCCCGGTTGCGCCCGGCGACGATGCCCGGCTCGGGCTCGTGGACGTAGCGAACCGGGGCGCCTTGTGCTCTCAAGGCGTCGACGACGGGTCGTGCGCTCGGCACGGAGTCGTTGTCGACGACGAGCACCTCGGCACCTGGCACGTCCACGACCTGCTCGAGGACGCGAGGGAGGGTGCTGGCCAGACCCTCAGGCCGCCGGAACGTGAGGATGCCGACCGTGATCCGGGCGTCCGTCACGGCACCTCCTCAACCACGAGGTCGTCCCACCCGACCGTGACCGTCGGCGAGCCGGCGGCGCCACCGACGTAGGCCTGGAGCCCGATACCGCCAGCCGACTGGAGGTCCGCCGTGGAGTCAGTCGTCGAGGCGAACCAGGCGCCGGGCTCGGCGGTGCCGTCGACCCAGGCCTTCGCTCGCACCGTCGTCGGGCTCGCGCCCGTCACCTGGAGCCGGATCCGGTACCGGACCGCAGGGTCGAACGTCAGACCCGGGATCACGCCGCCCGCGAGCGGTGCGATCGTCGCGACGCCTCTTCCGACGTGGAGCTGGAGAGAGTCGTCCGTGCCCACCCGGAGGCGGGCGACGTAGCCCGTGGTCCCGGACGTCCGGGCCGCGAGGGTCCAGAATCCCGTCCCGGCAGCACGGACGTCGGCACCGACGACGACCTCGGCGTCGACGTCACGGGCGCTGAGCGCCCCGAGCCGTGCGACGCGCGTCGCGCCCGGAGTGAGGGCCATGCGCCCCTCCCCCCCACCGACCGAGTAGGACGACTGGGGGTTCGAGGACGTCCAGGCACCGCCCGTCACGGCGCTCCCCCACCCGTTCGCCACGGTCCGCGCGAACGCGTCCTCGGCGAGGGCGCCGGCCGCCGGAGCAGTGACCGTGACGTCATGCGTCACCGAGTCCGTCGCGCCGTCGTCGTCGGTCACCGTGAGCCGCACCGTGTACGTGCCGGACGCACCGTACGTGTGCGACGGCGTCGCACCCGTCGCCGTCGACCCGTCACCGAGGTCCCACGTGTACGAGGCGATCGTCCCGTCCGGGTCGTCCGAGCCCCGGCCGTCGAGCTCGGCCACGAGACCCGCCGAGCTCGACGTGAACGCTGCCGTGGGGGCCACGTTCGCGGGCGGGGTGCCACCACCCGGCGCCGTCCCGGGCTCACCGGCCCAGAGGTCGTCCCACGCCGCCGTCACCCCGGGCGCGCCCGTAGCACCGCCGACGTAGACCTGCACGCCGATCCCGCCCGCCTGCTGGAGCTCGGCGGTCGAATCCGTCACGGTCGCACGCCAGTCCGCGGGCTCCGCAGTGCCGTCGACCCAGACCTTCGCGCGCACCGTCGTCGGGCTCGTGCCCGTCGTCTGGAGCCGGACGCGGTACCTCGTGCCCGGCTCGAACGTCAGGCCTGAGACCACACCGCCCGCGAGCGCCGTGATCGACGCGACGCCCCGGCCGACGTGGAGCTGGATCGATCCGTCCGTCCCGACGCGCAGCCGACCGACGTAGCCCGTCGTGCCGGTCGTCCGCGAGGCGAGGCTGATGAAGCCGGTTCCCGCCGGGAGCCGGTCGAGCGACACGGTCGCCTGGACCTCGACGTCCTGCGCCGAGACCGACGAGAGACGCGCGACCCGCGTCGCCCCCGCCGGAAGCGCCATGCGGCCTGTGCCGGTAGCCACCGAGAAGGCCGACGCTGGCGCACCGACGGTCCAGTCGCCGCCCGTCGGGGCCGTGCCCCAGCCGTTCGTCGCCGTCCGGCCGAACCCGTCCTCGACGGCCGCACCGCTCGGCTCTGCGACGGTGACGTCCTTCGTCATGACTCCGGTCGCGCCGTCGTCGTCCGTCACCGTGAGGGTGACCGTGTACGTGCCGGCTGCCGCGTAGGTGTGTGCAGCTGGTTTCTGGCCGGTCGCTCCCTGCCCGTCGCCGAACGTCCACGCGTACGACGCGATCGACCCGTCAGGGTCGTCCGACGCCGACGCGTCGACCGTGACGTCCAAACCCGACGTCGTCGCTGTGAAGGATGCCGTCGGCTCCACGTTCGCCGGCGGGGCAGCGACCTCGACCTGCCGGGTCGCGGTGTCGGTCGCGCCGCGGTCGTCGGTCACCGTCAGCGTCACGGTGTATGTGCCGTCGGCCGCGTACGTGTGGGACGACGTCTTCCCCGTCCCCGTGCTGCCGTCGCCGTAGCTCCACGCGTACGACGCGATCGTCCCGTCGGGGTCGTCCGAGTCGGACGCGTCGAGCGCGACCGCGAGATCGGTGACGTCCGCGCTGAACGCGGCCGTCGGCGACTCGTTCGGCACGACGCCCGAGCCGAGCGCGTAGTGGGACGCGACCGTCGCGTCGCTCAGCTGCTGCGCATAGATCGCGACCTCGTCGATGTCACCCGCGAGCGTCTGGGCGGACGAACCCCACGTGTTGTCGCCGCCGACGCGCCACCAGCCCGTGTAGTTCTCCGCGCGGGTCTGCGGGTTCGTGCCGACGAGCTCGCCGTCGACGTAGAGCCGCATGCCGTCCGCGCCGAGGCTCGAGACGACGTGATGCCACGTTCCGTCGTTGTACGCAGCGGTCGACGTCGCACGGTACTCCGCGCCACGGTAGACGCCGAAGACGATCCGGCCGTCGTCCTGCATGTAGGTGTGACGGTCGTAGCTCGTCGAGGTCGTCGACGTAGAGTTCCCGAACCCGACGATGCGACCGCCCTGGGTCGAGGTCGTCCGGATCCAGGCCTCCGTCGTGAAGCGTGTCGGGTTCGAGACCTGACGCGACCCGACGATGCGGGCCGGCGACGCAAGACGGAACGCGGAGTTTGCGACGCCGTTGAGCGCGCCGGGGACGCCGTACGTCACGGCGCCCGAGAGCGTGCCCGGCTGGCCCGACCGCGAGGCGTCCGCGACCGACGTGCCCGACGTCTCCGCGAGCCGCCAGAAGAGGGCAGGCTCGTCACCGTAGACGGCCGCTCCGTAAGCGTCGGCGGGTGCGACGGGCACCGTCACGGCGCGCTCGGCGGCCTCGTAGTGCTCGCGCACCTGCGCCGGGGTGAGGACCCGACCGTCGTAGAGCGCGACCTCGTCAACGTCGCCCGTGAGGCTCGCCGACGACGGCGCGGACGGCCAGGACCCGATCGAGTCGCCGCCGACCCGCCACACGCCGTTGTACGCGTCGGCCGTGCGGATGTCGTCACGCGCACCGACGAGGCGACCGTCGACGTAGAGCGAGAGCCCGCCCGCCTGGTCCATCGTCGCGGCGACGTGGTGCCACTGGCCGTCGTTGTAGCTCGACGGCGAGACCACCGTCGAGCGGCCGTACGTCGCGACGCCGAAGGCGACGCGCCCCTGCGAGTCGACGTAGACGTGACGGTCGTTCGTCCCGGAGTTCCCGGTCGACGACGAGCCGAAGCCGACGATGCGTCCGCCACGGGTCGAGGACGAGCGGAACCATGCCTCGACGGAGAACTCGATCGGGGCAGGTTCAGCGGTCGATGCCGCCGCCCATGACGTGCTCGTGCCCGACAGCGTCCGCGCGGACCCTTCCTGTCCTGTGAGCGCGGTGGCCGCGCCCGCCCCGACTCCGGCACGAGCCGTGAGGTTGCGGGTGCCGACGAGGTCCGTCACCGTCGTCCCGCTCGCGTCGTCCATCCGCCAGTAGGAGGAGGGCCCGTCCTCGAGGACCGTGCGCGCATAGGTTCCCAGGCTGCCCGAACCAGCGATCGTCACGTTCACCCAGTCCGACCAGGCAGCGTTGCCCGCGGCGTCGGTCGCACGTACGCGGTAGCGGTGCGACGACCCGGGCGCGAGCCCGCGATCGAGGAACGTCAGGGTCGGCAGTTTCCAGAACGACGCCGTCACCGTGCGCTCCTGGGCGATCGTCGACTGGTCGTCGCGGTAGAGCCGGTACGTGAGCTCCTCGTCGCCCCGGTCGAAGTTCGCGGGCCAGCGCACGAGCGCCGTGCCCGACGCGGGCGACGTGACGACGAGCCCGGCGTTCGCACCACCGTTCCTCGGCCCGTCGGTGTCCGGTGCGACGGTCCGCTTCGCAAAGCGCACGAGGCCCTGCTGCGGGACGTTGTTGACGCGGGTGAACTCGCCGCCTGCGACGAGATAGCCTGCACCCGCGGCGAGCGACCAGGGACCCTGCCCCTGCCCCGTGAAGGAACCTGTGTTGAACTCCGGGAACCAGTCGAGCATGTCGGGCCGCGGCTGGCCGTCGTGGTCGCCGTAGCCGTAGATGTCCGCGACGTTGGTGTCGTTCACCGCGGCCTTGGACACCGCGGTCCCGTAGCGCATGCGCCAGGGGTTCGTCTGGGGAAAACCTCCGGAGTTGGCGCAGTAGTGCTTGTGGCTCACGGTGTAGACGGCGTCGTCGAGCGGAGCGGTCGAGTACGAGTCGCCGTGGCAGTCCTCGACCCAGCTGAGAGAGCCGTCGGACCAGCGGCCCGCGAAGGTGCCCTCCGTGTTGCCGCCGGCTCCGAAGTGGTAGCCGGTGCCGTAGAAGTTGTCACCGTCCGAGGCGAGCGAGTAGATCGACGAGGAAGCGCCGCCGTTGCGGATCTCGGTGTTGATCGGCGTGGCGATCGTCGCGCCCGTCGTCCCCGAGACTCGAACAAGCCCGTAGCCCGAGTTCGACGAGCCACCGATCGTCGTGAAGCTCCCGCCGATGACGACGGAGCTGCCATCGGGCGAGACCTCGAGCGCCTGGACGCGACCGTCGTCGACCGCGACGGTGAACGGCAGCGTGCCGCCGCCGACAGGGTGGACCGCCGCGACCTTCTGCCGCAGGACGCCGTTGACGGTCGTGAAGATGCCGCCGACGTAGACGGCGCTCGACGACACGGTGACGTCGAGCACCGTCGCGTTGACGACGGGGCGGAACGGGAGCAGCGCCCCCGAGGCGACGTCGAACGCGGCCACGCGGTAGCGCGTGTCGCCTCCGATCGCCGTGAACGCACCAGCGACGTAGAGGGTCTTCCCGTCGGGCGACACCGCGAGTCCTCGGACGGCTCCGTTCGCGGCCGGCGCCCAGGGCAGGAGAGCACCTGTGCGCACGTCGTACGCCAGGAGGTTGCCGCGCGATTCGGTCTGCGTGCCGGCCGCGGCGCCGGGCGGGCGCGCCGTCGTGAACTCACCGCCGACGAAGACGGTCGTTCCGACAACGACCTGAGACCAGGCGACGCCGTCGATCTGAGCAGTCGGGAGACCCGTCGACCCCACGACCTCGGGCTTCGCCGAGCGGGCAGGTCCCGCGATGGTCCCTGAGTCGACTGTCGGGGACGCGACGGCGCTCGTCACGGGGACGAGCGCCCCGAGGAGAGTCGTCGCGACGACGGCGAGCACCGCGGCTCCCCGTCGTGCTCTGGTGCGGTGGTTCGTGCTCATGGGGACCTCGGAGTCTGAGGAGTGGTGGTGCAGGTCTGGGTGTGCCGGCGATCGTCCGGCGATGTCGGATCGGGAGGACGGGACCGCGTCCGATGGATGTCGTCTCCGCGCCGGGGAGCTGGTCCCCCGAGCCCGCCGGTTCACCGGGTGCCCTCGAAGACGACGACGCTCGGCGCGTCGGCGATGTCTACCTCGACCTCGAGGAGGCCGTCACGATGGTCCGTGCGGAAGACGTACGTGGCCTGGGCCGTGCCGTCACGCCCCAGGCTTGCGGGCAGTGCGACCGCTCCAGGACCCGAGAGCAGCGAGGTCGGGAGACGGTCCTTGCCGGTGTAGAGGTTGACGACCGCCCCGCGGAGGTCGACGACGCGTCCCGTACCGTTCGTGAGCTCGACGGTGACGCGCAGGGCCGCTCCTGCGACCTCCCCGGGTCCCTCGGCCGTGCCGTCGACGTCCTCGACCTCGACGAGCCGTGCGGAGAGCCCGGGGGCTGCGGCGGCGTCGTCACCGAGGTCGACGGGGGCGGCCCTGGGGCGCTCGACCGGGGCGACCGTCGCCAAGCCCTCCGACGGCTTCTTCGTCGGCGGCTTCTTCGTCGATGTGCCGTCCGTCGCCGGGGCTCCCGTACTGCCTTCCGACGAGGTCACGTCCGACGGCACCGCCGCAGGCGTGCCGTCGACTACGGTGCCGGCGGGGGTCGAGGCCGACGGGACGCCCGTGCCGGGCTCGGGAGCATCCGGGTCGCACGCGGCCGTGACGAGGACGAGCGGGACGCTGAGAAGCGCCGCTGCGAGCGCACGGCGTCCGTGCGACCACCTCGGTCCCGTTCCCTCGTCGGGTCCCCTCCGTCGTTCCATCCTGTGCACCCCTTGCTCACCCCGAGACACCACCTGCCGCAGCGTCACCTGATCCTCTGCGGCCACACCGGGGCGAGTGCCAGCGATAGGCCCGTGAGTCACCCGCCGCTCACCCGAGACTCACCTGGCACAACCCAGCGCATGCTCCCGGCCGTCGGTAGGTTGGCGAGGGCCGGGCAGGACCGCCCCGTGCCGGGAGAGGAACCATGAGAGCGCTCGTCGTCGTCAGCTATGGCTCGTCCGCCCTCGTCGCGACGAACCTCGCCGTGTGGAGGGACGCCGCGGACTCCGGCTGGCACGTCGTCATCGTCGACAACGCGACGACGCACGACGAGCGTGCCCGGATCACCGAGCTCGCCGCGACGCACGGCTGGACGCTCGTCTCGCCGGACGTCAACCTCGGCTTCGGCGGCGGCTGCGCCGCCGGGGTCGCGGCCGCGGGCGACGTCACGAGCATCCTTCTCCTCAACCCTGACGCGCAGGTCGACCGTGCGACGGCCGATGCGCTCGCCGACCGTGTCGAGGCCGACCCGGGGCTCATGGTCGCCCCGCGCGTGCACGACAGCGCGGGACGCCCCGGGTTCAGCGGAGCGCGGCTCGACGTCCGGGACGGGCGCTCGCGCGGCTGGAGCGCGTCTGGGGGCGTCCCGTGGCTCACCGGAGCGTGCCTCGCCATGGCCGCGGACGCGTGGCACAGGCTCGACGGGATCATGCCCGACTACTTCCTCTACTGGGAGGACGTCGACCTGGGCTGGCGCTGGAACGCGCTCGGCGGCCGGTCCGAGATCGCGGAGGACCTCCGCTGCGTCCACGACCCCGGTGGGACGCAGCGCGGCGCTGTCGCGTCCCGCGCGAAGTCGTCGACCTACTACTACTACGACACGCGCAACCGTCTCGTCTTCGCGCGGCGGCACCTCGCCGCGCGCGACCGCGCTCGCTGGGCGTTGCACGCGCCCGCCTACGCTTGGGCCTGCCTGCTCCGCGGAGGTCGACGCCAGCTCCGGCATCCCATGACGAGCCTGTGGCCCGTCGTGAAGGGAACCTGCGCTGGCCTCGTCGCTCTCGTCACGCCTTTGAGGCCCGCAGTACGCGACTGACCCTGTGCCCGGAGTCTCCCCGACCGAGGTCGGGGTGGCGACGGGGTGGGATGTTGGCCGGGCAGGCGCGCTCACCCCGTCCGCGTGGTTCGATCAGCAGGTGCCCTCGACAGGGCACGCCGGTCCGTACCTCGTCCGAGGTGTGACCGGGTGCGCGAACACCGGGGGGTGGACACGTGGAACTCATGGACTTCGTGACGATGCTGCGCAGGCGGTGGCTCGTCATCACGATCGTGGCAGTCGTCGGCGCGGCCACAGGCTTCGGGGTCGCCCGCTCGACACAGCCGCTCTACCGGTCGACGACGTCGTCGTTCGTGTCGCTCACGCAGGGATCGTCGGTCGCTGAGCTCGTCCAAGGGACGACGTACACGCAGAACCTCGTGCAGTCGTTCACCGGACTCGCCACGATGCCGGCGGTCCTCGACCCCGTCATCGAGGACCTCGATCTCACCCTGTCGGCCCGCTCCCTGGCCCGGACAGTCACGGCCACGACGCCGCTCGACACCATGTTTATCGAGATCACCGCGGTCTCACCCGACCCTGACGTCGCGGCCGCGACCGCGGACGCGGTCGCGGCGAGCCTCGCCCGGCAGGTCACCGAGATCACGCCCGGCTCCGCGGAGGAACCGATCGTGCGTCTCACCGTCGTCGCTCCCGCCGCACGGCCGAGCGTCCCGTTCACTCCCAACACCAAGCGCATGGTCGTGCTCGGCGGCGTGGGCGGTCTCGCGGTCGGTGTCCTCGGAGTGCTCGCCCTGTCGCTCTTCGACACCCGCGTACGCCGTACCTCCGACCTCCCGCAGCGCCCCGACGCCGTCGTCCTCGGCCTCGTCCCGCGCGACCGCGACGCCCGTCGGTGGCGGCCCGCGATCGTCACCGAGCCCGACGGCCACGTCGCCGAGTCCTACCGGCGCGTTCAGACGAACCTCCAGTTCATTAGTGCTGCGAACAAGGTCCGTTCGTTCGTCGTCTCCTCGTCGGTCGCCGGCGAGGGACGCTCGACCGTCGCGATCAACCTCGCCTCAGCCCTCGCCGAGAAGGGTGCACGAGTCCTCCTCGTCGACGCCGACCTGCGGAGCCCGTCCCTCTCCGAGCACATGGGCCTCGACCCCCACGACGGACTCACGACCATCCTCGTCGGCGCCGCGGAGCTGCAGGACGTCACGCATGCGTGGGGTCCCGAGGGGCTCGAGGTCGTCGTCGCAGGAGAGCTCCCCCCGAACCCGGCACAGCTCATCGACTCGTCCGCGATGCAGGCGTTCCTCGACGAGGCGCTCGCGTCGTACGACGCGGTGGTCCTCGACGCCCCTCCCCTGCTGCCGTTCACGGACGCGGCGGTGCTCGCACGGCACACCGACGGCCTCCTCATGGTCGTCGGGGCGACGCGCGTACGCCGCACCCAGGTCGCGACCGCAATGTCGATGCTCGACACGATCGACGCGACGTGCCTCGGCATCGTCCTCAACGGCGCAACGGTGCTCGAGTCAGGCACACGGCACCGTGCCACCGCGGCCCGTGTCGCCCGTTCGCGTCCGACCTCGTCGGCTGGGCCTCGCGCATCCCGCCGTGCGGCACGCCCCGAGAGGCAGCCAGCGCCCGGGCCTGCCACGACCTCGGCCGCGGGCCGCACAGGGGGTCACAAACGCCGCGCGGCCACGGTCGACAGTCGGACCCCGGCCGACTCTCGGGGCGGCGGCGGTCCCGAACTCGCACCCGTCACGTGACGCCGCCACGCCCCGTGGCACGGAACCGTCCCGCGCGACGCCCCGCCTTCCAGCGCCAGAGCGTTGCGGCCCGCCGAGCGCGGGGCGCCGCGGAGAGCGTCGTGCACCGCAGCGCCTGACGGGGACGAGCCAGCCATGCTGCGGACGGGACCGGCCACTGTCGCACCAGCCTCGTCGCACCAGCCTCGTCGTGCTCCCCGCGTCGTCGTGGTGCTCCCCGCGTCGTCGTGGTGCTCCCCGCGTCGTCGTGGCGCTCCCCGCGTCGTCGTGGCGCTCCCCGCGTCGTCGTCCGCCGTCGCCTAGCGACGGCGGACGAGAGCAGCGCGGACGACGTCGACGACGTCAGCGGCGTCCCGCCGGATCGGCGCCAGCACGAGGGCCGCCACGAGCAGAACCGTTCCGGCAGCAAGGCCGACGAGCAGCGCGAGCCACGCAGGACCGTCGACGAGCAACGTCCCGACGTGCGCGCCGAGCGCCACGACGGCGCCGACCCCGAGGATGTGCAGCGCCCCGACCGCGAGCCGCCGCCCTGGGATCGGGGCGTGGCGAGACAGCCACACCAGCGACAGCGGCCACTCGAGCGTGTGCGCGAGGGTGTAGGCCGCCGCGACACCGACGACACCCCACGTGCTGCCCACAACGACGAGCACGACCTTGAGCGCGACCGTGAGGAGCGTGTAGCGGAGCAGCAACGAGGAGAGACCGAACACGAGATAGACCCAGTAGCAGACGTACGCGAGCGTCTGCAGGAGCGCCGACGTCGCCATGAACCGGACGAGCGGAGCAGCACCGTCCCACCCGTCGCCGAGAAGCACCTCCGTCGCCGAGCCAGCCGTCCCGACGAGCATCGCCGCCCCGATCATCACGGGGTATGCGAGCGCGAGCTGGGCACGCACCAGATAGCGCCGGAGCCGCTCAGGCTCCTCGACGAGCCGGGACAGCACGGGCAGCGCGATCGTCGTCGTCGGCGACCTCACCTGCGAGACCGGCGTCATGACGAGCCTGTAGGCGCGGTCGTACAGACCGAGCGCGGTCGGCCCCAGACGCGTGCCGATGACGAGGGCGTCGACGTTGTTACCGATGTAGACGGCGATCTGGGAGGCCGCGAGGCTCCCACCGAACCGCCACAGCTCGCCCATAGGCACGCCGCGGCGAGGCCTCGACGGCACCCACCGGCACAGCGCGGCGCAAGCGACGAGGACGACGAACGACTGCGTGACCTGCTGCGCGGCCAGCGCCCCGACGCCTGCGCCCCCGACCGCGAGCACGATCGCGACGACCGCGCCCGCGACCTGGGATCCCACGTCGACCGCAGCGAGCGAGCCGAAGCGGAGCCGCCGCTGGAGGTCCGCCCGCAGTTGCGCCGCGAGCCCGTTGAGGAGGAAGACGACAGCCACCAGGCGAGCGACCGGAACGACGTCGTCCCGGCCGAAAATCGCGCCGACGAGAGGCGCGCTGACGACCAGCGCGGTCATGAGCGCTGCACCGATGAGCGCGTTCGCCCAGAAGAGGTTGGAACGCTGCGCCTCCGTGAGGGTCCGCGTCCGGACCGCAGCGGTTGAGAGCCCGAGATCGCGCACGACCTCCCCAACCCCGACGACGACGAGCACCATCGCGATGACCCCGTAGTCGGAAGGAGTGAGGAGCCGGGCGAGCACGACGACCGAGAGCATCTGCACCACGACACGCGCCACCTGGCCGGCAACCGTCACCCCTGCACCGCGCGCGGCGCGACGTCCCAGCTCCTCCACGTGCTCCCCGTCCCCCGCGTCGTTCTGCGACCTGCCGCGAGTCTAGGACCGTGCCACGGTCCGGACCTGCGGGATCAGGGGTGAGTGCCAGGCGATCCTTGCGTCGTGCGGGGCGGGGGCTGGGTGAGACCACCGGCTTCCGCACACCCCCGGACCTACGGTGGAGGTGACCGTTCCGCGACGCCTGGAGGCTCAGCCGTGCCGCACCTGCTCGTCGCCCACCCGTCCGCCGACGTCTACGGGAGCGACCTCCAGCTGCTCGAGACGGTCGTGGCCGTGCGTGAGGTCGGGTGGGCGGTGACGGTGACGCTGCCCGGCCCGGGACCTCTCGTCTCACGGCTCGAGGACGTGGGAGCGGCGGTCGTCGTCGATCCCCGGACACCCGTCCTGAGGAAGTCCGCTCTCACGCCGCACGGTCTTGTCCGCCTCGGTGCGATCGCGCTGCGCGCAGCTGTCACGGGTCGTGCGACGCTGCGTCGGATGCGCCCCGAGGTGGTGCTCGTCAATACCGTGACGATCCCCACGTGGCTGGTCGCGGCGCGACTCGCACGCGTCCCGGCGGTGTGCCACGTCCACGAGGCGGAGGACGGGGTGCCGCGGCTCCTCCAGCGCGCGCTAGTCGCGCCGCTGCGCCTCGCATCGACGCTTCTCGTCAACTCGCGTGCGTCCGCCGACGTGCTCACGGCGGTCGACACCCGGCTCGGCAACCGCATCACCGTCGTCCACAACGGGGTCCCGGACGCCGGCCCCCCCGCCCCGCTGCGCGCACGACGGGCGGGCGATCCCGCTCGTCTCGCGCTCGTTGCGCGCATCTCCCCCCGGAAGGGTGTCGACGTCGCGCTCGAAGCGGTCGCCCTGCTGAGGGCGGAGGGACGCGACGTGACGCTCGACGTCTGCGGCACGCCGTTCCGCGGCTACGAACCGTTCGAGGCAGAGCTCCGCGCTCGGGCCGCGCAGCCGGACCTCGCGGGAGCGGTCCGCCTGCTCGGTTACGTGTCTCCGACCCGTCCGACGCTCGACGACGCCGATATCGTGCTCGTGCCCTCACGACAGGAGCCGTTCGGCAACACCGCCGTGGAGGCGCTCCTCGCGGGGCGTCCGCTCGTCGCGAGCGCGACGCAGGGCCTCACGGAGATCGTCACGCCAGGACGCACCGGGCTGCTCGTCCCGCCAGGCGAGGCACGCGCGCTCGCACAGGCCGTCGCGACACTGCTCGACGACCCCGAGCACGCCGCCCGAATCGCCACGACTGGCCGTGCGGAGGCAGTCCGCCGCTTCGGTGTCGAACGCTACCGCGCGACCGTCCGAGAGTCCCTCGCCACCTTGGCCTCAGGACTGAACCCGGCCGACGGCTCCGCAGCACTCACGGGGCGGGCGGCCGACCCTGCAGTCCGGGCCGAGGTGCTGCCGCCGGACCTCCCCGCTGCCGACAGGCAGTCCGGCCCCGGAGACCTGGACGCCGTGCCGCGGTCCGCGAACGTCACCGACCCGCACGCAGCACCGCACGTCCGGCGAGGTTCGCACGCGACGCTCACTGTCGTCATCCTCACCTACCGGCGAGACGCCGAGCTCCGCCGATCACTCGCTGCGGTGACCGCGCACGTGCGCGCGCTCCCCGACTTCCTGCCACGCACCGAGGTTCTCGTCGTCGACAACGACCCTGCGGGCGGTGCCGACGCGACGGTCGCCGCGCTCGCGGCGGCGTCGCGCAGGGCCGGCGGTCCCCACGTGCGTTACGTGCACGAGCCGCGGCCCGGGATCGGCGCGGCGCGTGCACGTGCGCTCGCCGAGGTGACGACCGACCTGCTCGTCTTCCTCGACGACGACGACGAGCCGGGCGAGACCTGGCTCGAACCGCTCGTCGCCACGTGGGCGCGGACCGGGGCGACGCTCGTCTCAGGCGCGATCGTCGCGAGGTGGGAGGTCGACCCGGACCCGTGGACCGAGGCCGGGGCGTTCTTCCGACGCCCCGTGCTCCCGACCGGGACGCCGCGCCGGAGCGCACCGACGGGCAATCTCCTCGTCGATGTTGCCGGCGTGCGGTCGCTCGGCCTCACCTTCCGGGCGGACCGCGGTCTCCGAGGCGGCGAGGACACGCTCTTCACCCGTGAGGTCACGTCGTCGGGCGGGTCCCTCGTCGCGTGCGCGGAGTCCGTCGTCATCGACCGTGTCCCTGCGGAACGGTCTGAACGCCGCTGGCTGCTCGCGCGGGTCCGTAGCCACGCCGCGACCTCTGTCGACGTCGAGGTCCAGCTCGCGAACGGGGCTGTGGCCCGCACGCGCGTCCGCGCTGCCTCAGCGGGCCGCGGAGCCATGGTCACGGTGCGCGGCGCGCTCAGGCTCGTGGCAGCACGGGGGAGGGACACGAAGGACGTGCAAGCGCGCCGCGACCTGGCGCGCGGCGCAGGTCTCGTCGCCGGCGCGTGGGGCGTGCATCACGAGGCCTACCGACGCGACGAGAACCCGCTCAGCACGACGGCACCTGCCACGGACGGGGCCGTGGCAGGTGCCGCGAGCTTCGACGCTCGGAGCAGGTCGAGGGCGCGCGTCAGCCGTTCTTGATGGCGAACGCCCGGCCGTCGGTGAACGTATTCCCCGTCGCGGTGATGACCGTCGTCTTCGGGCGGATGACCGCGCACGACGCGATGCGCTGGTTCGTCCCGAACTCGTTGTCGGTGATCTTCACCCCGGCGAGCGGACCATAGCCCTTGGATCCTTCGGTGATGTTGATCGTGCACCCACCGTGGTCGAGGAAGTTGCGCGAGATGTTGAGGTCAGCCACTGCGCCGAGCGCCTGCGTCACCTGGACGGTGGCGTTGTTCGCGGAGCGCATCGTCGAGCCGGTGATCGAGATCCGCTTGCCCGACTGGATCTGGACGTTGTCCGCGTGCGACTCCTGGCCACCGTGGTTCGGGTCGTTCTTGTAGTAGAGGTTGCCCTCGAAGACCGAGTCCTTGATCGTCACGTCGTCGCCCTTGATGGTCACCTGATCGATGACGTTCGTGATCTTCACGCGCTCGAGGGTGAAGCCTGCGCCGATGACACCGTTCATCCACGACGACGCGATCGTCGGGCGCATCTCAGAGTCAACAACCTTGAGGCCAGTGTTTCCTTCGGTGTTCCACAGCATGAAGTAGTTGCGGGTCGGTGCGGTCGTGGTTCCGACGAACAGGGAGTTCCGGATCGTCACATTGTTCGCGCGGATCTTCAGCTCACCGGTGATGACCTTGTTCTCGATGACTGTGCCGGCCGTCCAGATCGTCATGGGGCCGGTGTAGGCGGTGCGAGTCGGCACGACAGCGGTGGGAGTTGACGGCGGGGTCGTCGGCTTCGGCGCGGCAGTAGGCGCGGGCGTGGACGTGGGCTTCGGCGCGGCAGTAGGCGTGGACGTGGGCTTCGGCGCCGCAGTAGGCGTCGGCGTGGGCTCCGGCGCGGCAGTAGGCGTGGACGTGGGCTTCGGCGCGGCAGTAGGCGTCGACGTGGGCTTCGGCGCGGCAGTAGGCGTCGACGTGGGCTTCGGGCGTCGCATCGCGGCGGCGAGGTCGTTCTTGGCCTTCGTCAGTGCCTTGGCCGTCTTGGTCTTGGCAGCGAGCGCGTCGGCCACCCTGGTCTTCGCGCGCGTGTACTCGGACAGTGCTTTCGACCTGGCCTTCTCCGCGCGGCGCGACTCGGCGGTCGCGGACTTCAGCGCCTTCGAGGTCTTCGTGAGCTTGGCCCGCGAGATGCTCGCACCGCCGACCCCGCGACGGGAGGCGTTCTTCTTGGCGGCGACGTACTTCTTCTTGGCGATCGTGTAGTTCTTGGCGGCGGTGGCGCGCTTGGCTGCAGCCTTCTTCGCTGCCTTGCGCTTCGCGGTGACCTTGGCGGCCGCACTCTTCTTGGACTTCTCGGCGCGCTTGACGCTCGCTGCGGCGCGCTGGTCCGCGTCGGTCGCGTTCTTCACCGCGGAGGTCGCTGCCGCGACGGACATCGTCGTCCCTGCGGCGCTCGCGGTCGTCACCGCGACCATCGGCACCGCGAGCACGGCCGCAAGGAGTGCGGCAGCGCCTCGTCGGCGCAGCTGGCTGAAGCTGTTCACGTTCGGTCTCATTCGCTCGGGGTCATCGGCCCCACCCCGTCCACGGCGGATGCTGTGTCCGCGACGCACCGGGGTGCGCCTGTCATGGATATCGGTGGTTGCCTGGGCGAAATTGAGACTAGGAAGGGCGAGAGTTGGAAATCTGTGACCTACGACCGGTTGTGATGGCGGTCTCCTCGGCTGCGGAAGGGGGGGTTGCCAAGCAGCGAAAACCGTGACTATGGAGACGTTTGGACGGCGGCAACACCGCGACCTGCAAAGATCACCCGGTCCTCACTCCGCACCTCACCCCACTGACTGCTATGGATCACCCTCGAGGGCTCTCCGGCGCGTTCTGGTGAGGAATGTCACGCCACGGCAGCCGTCCAGCCAGTGGGACGTACCACGTCGCAGAGCGGACGTTTCGACAGCGCCGCGACAGCGCAGCGACCGGACGACGAACAGCGTGCCGTGACCCTGGGTGGGGTCACGGCACGCTGTCGAGCACGCGCAGGCGTCTCAGTCCTGGGGAGCGCCGAGCCCTCGGACGTCCCGATACCACTTCACGCACGCTGCCGCGGTGAAGAAGGCCGTCGCCACGACGATCACCGTGTAGACGCCGAGGAACCACGGCAACGAGCCAAGCATGACGAACGCGAGGCACAGCACGCCGTAGTCGGTCGGGACGACGAGGAGCGCCCGCAGGTCGGGGCCGGTCCCTCCCGCGGCCGCCTGCGACCTCACGCCGACCGCGCGGCGCAGCTGCTCGGTGAGGATCATCGCGAAGAAGAGGACCGCGCCGACCACTGCATGGGCGATCGGCACGAGCAGCCAGGCGTCGGGCACCGCCTCGGTGCGGTAGAGACCGACGACGAGTGCGAGCGGGAGCGCCGAGATCTTCGTCGCGTCGACGACGTGGTCGAGCCACTCCCCTGCGGCGCTGCCCGTCCCGGTGAGCCGCGCGACCTGCCCGTCAGCCGAGTCGAACGCGTAGCCGAGCACGAGGCACAGGCACACCGCGACGCCGAGCGCCCACGACGGTGACCCGAGCGCGAGCAGGGCGATCCCCGCGAACGTGAAGAGAGCACTCACGCCCGTCACCTGGTTGGGCGTGAGCCGGACGCTCGCGGCCCACGCCGCGAGAACCCTGCCGAGCCGACGGTTGACGTAGCGCGAGTAGGCGGGCGCCGAGCGCGCAACGCCCTTCTGCGCGGCGGCGAGTTCGCGGTACGCCCCGCGGAACGTCCGCCGCGCCGGGGCGGTGCGCGCGGCGCTGGCCGTCGTCGAGGTCGCCCTGCGTCCCGTCACGGTGTGCCCACCGCCCACTGCGGTGCGGCGAGCCTGCGGGCACGCTGCGGCCCGGGAACCCGTCCCTCGACGAGGCACGTCGCGAGGTGCTCGTACCGCGACGCGACGTCGTCCCAGTCGTAGTCGCGCGAGCGCTCCGCGAGCGCGCGGCCACGGGCCGCGACGTCCGCGGCGTCAGCCTCCGCACCCTCGAGCAGTGCCGCGAGCGCCGCCGCGTCGCCGAAGAATCGACCGGCGTCGCGCAGGACCTCCCGGTTGAAGACGACGTCGAACGCGAGCGTCGCGGTGCCCGCGCCGATCGCACGCAGCAGCGACGGGTTCGTGCCACCGACCGAGTGGCCGTGGACGTACGTCGTCGCGCCCGCGTAGAGCGCGTCGAGCAGCTCCGCGTCCCACACTCCGCCGAGGAACCGGACGCGCGGGTCGTCGGCCGCGGCCGCCGTGACGCGGCGCGTGTACGTGTCGTCGTACGGCGCCGAGCCCACGACGACGAGCGGGCGTCGGGCTCCCGACCGCACGTAGCCCTCGACCGCGAGCTCGACGTGGTTCTCGGGCTCGAAGCGCGCGACGACGAGGTGGTAGCCGTCGGGAGAGAGCCCGACGTCGGCGAGCCGCGCGAGCTTCGCCTCGACGTGCGGGGCGCCGTACGCGATGAGCTGCGTCTCGGCAGCGAACTCGTCCCGGTAGTAGTCGGCGATGCCCTGCGCGTCCGCAACGAGCGCGTCGGACCATCGCACGGCGACCTGCTCGGCCCAGCGGTAGTAGCGGCGGCCGGTCCCGGACCACTTGGCTCGGCGCCACTCGAGGCCGTCGACGTGCGTCGCGACGGGGATGCCCCGGACACGAAGCAGGGGCAGGAACGGCGCGTTGGCAGCGTTGAAGACGAAGGCCACGTCCGTGCGGCGCGCGACGAGGTGCGCCGCGGAGAGCGCCGTGTGGCTGAGGGTCTCGAGGCTGCGACGGCGCAGCGCCGGCAGATGGACGAGCGACATGCCGCCGAACGCGTCAAGGTCACCCGCGTCGCCGCCGTTGCCCCGCCGGCAGTAGACACGGACATCGTGCCCTCGCGCCGCGAGGCGCGTCCCGATCTCCTCGACCGCGGTCTCGAACCCGCCGTACCGTGCGGGCGCGCCGCGCGTCCCGACCATGGCGATGCTCAGTCCAGCACGCTCGTGCCCCACGTCCCGACCCCCCGGGTGTCAGACGCTGCCCGCAGCGCCGGACCCGCTGACGCAGGCCCGAACCCAGCATGCTGCGCCCAGGGACGTGACACGACCGAAGCAGGCGGACGTCACCCGAGGTCCACCCCGTGGTGGTGGCTGCTCACCCCGCGGACGCCGTCACGCGACTCCGTGCGCTCACGCAGGCGCGTGGAACTTCCCCTGGGCCGCGAGCAACCCCTGGGTGACGAGCATCTCGGCCGCGTCCGCCGCGGCGTCGAGGAGGAACGGCAGCTCCTTGCGCTCGGTCGACCCAAAGTCCCTGAGGACGTAGTCGGCCGTGTCCATACGCCCCGGAGGCCTCCCGACGCCGACGCGCACCCGCAGGTAGTCCTTCGTGCCGAGGGCGCGCGTGATGTCGCGCAGCCCGTTGTGGCCGCCCTCGCCGCCGCCGAGCTTGAGCCGTACGTCGCCGAAGGGGATGTCGAGCTCGTCGTGGACGACGACGAGCCGCTCGGGCGGCACGCCGAAGTAACCGGCGAGGGCCTTGACGGGTCCGCCCGACGTGTTCATGTACGACTGCGGCTTCGCGAGGACGACGCGCGGCCCGGGGACGCCACCTGGGCCGAGCCCGAGCCGTGCCTCGGCCGCGACCGTCTGCGAGCGGTGCGTCGCGAACCGCACGCCGCAGCGCGCGGCGAGCTCGTCGAGCACCATCTGCCCGGCGTTGTGGCGGTTGCCCGCGTACTTCGGGCCGGGGTTGCCCAGCCCGATGATCGCCCAGGGTCCGTCGGTCATGGGAGTCCTCCTCGGGCGCTCGCGCGCCCGTGCGATGGAAGTGGCGGGTGGGATGCAGAACGCCCGGCACCCCGCAGGGGCGCCGGGCGTTCAGGCACGGTGGAGCGGTGAGGCTCAGGCCTCGGCCGGCTCCTCGGCGGAGTCCGCGGACTCGACCGGGCCGCGCACCTCGGAGATGATGACGATGTCGCTGTCGGGGTCGTTGACGAGCGAGGCGCCGTCCACGAGGACAAGGTCCTTGCCGTAGACGACGGTGCCTGCGGTGAGGCCCGTGATGTCGACCTCGATCGAGTCGGGGAGGTTCGTCGCCTCGGCCTCGACCTGGACCGAGAGCTGCTCGACGACGTGCATCGTCGCGGGGGCGGGCTCGCCGACGACGACGATCGGAACCTCGACGATGACCTTCTCGCCCTTCTTCACGAGGAGGAGGTCGATGTGCTCGATCTCGCGGCGCACGGCCTCGACCTGCACGTCACGGACGATCGCGAGCTTGACGTCGCCCTCGACGTCGATCTCGAAGAGCGCGTTCTTGTGGCGGACGAGCGCGAGGTACGTCTCGTGCGTCGGGAGCGACACGTGGAGCGGGTCCGAGCCGTGCCCGTAGAGGACGGCGGGCACGCGACCCTCGCGGCGGGTGCGGCGCGCCGCACCCTTGCCGAAGTCGGTGCGGAGGACGGCGGAGAGCTTGACGTCAGACATGGGTGCTCCTGCGGAGTTCGGGAGACCGGGAACGGTAGCGGGACCCGGTGGGCGGTGCCTCGGCGCGGGGCGCATGACGGACGCGCGCGAGCGGACCGCCCAGTCGATCACGGATCGTCGGTGGGGCGGATCTCCCGCCCTCCGGGGCACGCACTAGGCGGCCCGTCAGACATCCCTCGCCGAGGCAACCTGCCCAGGATACACGAGACCGGCCGCGCCCTGGAGGCTCGGCCGGTGTGCGCGTGGTCTCAGCGAGCCCGTGCGGGGACGCTCCGCGGGCTCAGGCCCACGCCCACGTCGTCGTCACGTGCGCCTCGATCTCCTCCGTGCCAGCGTCGACGGGCATCGCGGCCTCCGCAGCCATGGGCTTGAACGCCCGGCCCACAGGGGTGCCCCGGCCGGGGGTCTCCGTGAGCTCGAGCAGCTCTCCCAGCCCGCGACCCGCCAGTGCCGCGAACTGTTCGGCCCGGTCACGCGCGTCGGCGAACGCCGCCGCACGAGCGTCCCGCGCCGCGGCCTGCGGGTCGCTCACGAGCACCTGGAGGCCGTGGAGCCGAGCACGGTCACCCGCGGCGCTGAGCTCGCACCGGGTGACGTCCGGACGCGCGACGGCGACGCCGCGCCCCGCGGTCGTCACACCGGTGCAGGCCACGTCAGGCGTTCCCGTCGAAGAGGTTGGTGACGGACCCGTCATCGAAGACCTCGCGGATCGCACGTGCGAGCAGCGGCGCGATCGAGAGGACCGTGAGCTGCGGGAAGCGCTTGTCCGCCGCGATCGGCAGGGTGTCGGTGACGACGACCTCCCGCGCGCCCGACTCCGAGAGCCGCTGCGCGGCCGGGTCGGAGAGCACGCCGTGGGTCGCCGCGACGATGACCTCCTTCGCGCCCGCCTCGAGGACGACGCGGACGGCCCCCGCGATCGTGCCACCCGTGTCGATGAGGTCGTCGACGAGGATGCAGCTCTTGCCCTCGACGTCACCGACGACACGGTTGGCGACCGCCTGGTTGGGGCGCGACGTGTCACGCGTCTTGTGGACGAACGCGAGCGGCCCGCCACCGAGCTTCGCAGCCCACTGCTCCGCGACACGGATGCGACCCGCGTCCGGGGAGACGACCGTGACGTTCGAGATGTCGACGCGGGTGCGCACGTAATCGATGAGGATCGGCTGCGCCCACAGGTGGTCGACAGGGCCGTCGAAGTAGCCCTGGATCTGCGACGTGTGAAGGTCGACGCTCATGAGACGGTCGGCGCCGGCCGTCTTGAAGAGGTCCGCCATGAGGCGCGCCGAGATCGGCTCGCGGCCCTTGTGCTTCTTGTCCTGACGCGCGTAGCCGTAGAACGGCACGACGACGGTGATCGTCTTGGCCGAGGCGCGCTTAAGCGCGTCGACCATGATGAGGTGCTCCATGATCCACTGGTTGATCGGAGCGGTGTGCGACTGCAGGACGAAGACGTCCGCGCCACGCACGGACTCCGCGTAGCGCACGTAGATCTCGCCGTTCGCGAAGTCGTACGCCGTCGTGTGCACCATCTCGATGCCGAGGGACGCCGCGACCTCGCGCGCGAGCTCGGGGTGGGCTCGGCCCGAGACGAGGACGAGCCTCTTCTCGTCGGCGTGGGAGATGATCCCGGTCATCGTGCACTGTCTCCTTCGGGTACGGCGTCACCCGGGGCGGACTGCCCCGGGAGCGTGGGGGTGGCGCTCTCCGCGCGCTCGCGCTCGGCGCGCGCCTGCGCGCCGAGGCCCTGCGGCACAGCGGTCGAGGCCGCGCGGGCCGCGGCACGCGCCGAGTCGGTCCCGGGACGGCGACGCTCGACCCAGCCGTCGATCGTCCGCTGCGGCGCGTTCGAGACGGCCAGGGCGCCCGCAGGGACGTCCTCGAGGATGACGGCGCCGGCGCCCGTGTAGGCGCCGTCCCCGATGGAGACGGGGGCGACGAACTTGTTGTTCGCGCCCGTCCGTGCGTGCGAGCCGACGGACGTGCGGTGCTTGCGGACACCGTCGTAGTTGACGAAGATCGAGCCGGCGCCGATGTTCGTGCCCTCGCCGATCGTCGCGTCGCCCACATACGTGAGGTGCGGGACCTTCGAGCCCTCGCCGATCTCGACGTTTTTCGTCTCGACGAACGTGCCGATCTTGCCGTGCGCCCCGAGGTGCGTGCCCGGCCGCAGGTAGGCGAAGGGCCCGACGCTCGCGCCGTCGCCGAGGACCGCGAGCGAACCGTGCGTCCGGACGACCGTGACGCCCTCGCCGACCTCGACGTCCGTGAGCGTCGTGTCCGGTCCGATCGTCGAGCCCGTGCCGATCGTCGTTGCGCCGTGGAGCTGCGTGCCCGGGAGGATCGTCACGTCCTGTGCGAGCTCGACGTCGACGTCGATCCACGTCGTGCCCGGGTCGACGATCGTCACGCCCGCGAGCATGTGGCGCGTGAGGGTGCGGCGGTTGAGCTCGGCGCCGAGCTGCGCGAGCTGAGCCCGGTCGTTAACCCCCTCGACCGTGAGCGCGGACGCCGCCTGGACAGCGCCGACGACGCCGCCGTCGGCGCGCGCGATCGCGAGGACGTCGGTGAGGTACACCTCGCCCTGCGCGTTGTCCTGCCCGAGGCGCCCGAGGGCGCCGCGGAGGACGGCCGCGTCGAAGACGTAGATCGAGGAGTTGATCTCACGGATGCCGAGCTGCTCGTGAGTCGCGTCCCGGTGCTCGACGATGCCCGCGACACGACCGTGCTCGTCACGGACGATGCGGCCGTAGCCGGTCGCGTCCGGCACGACGGCCGTGAGGACCGTCGCTGCGTGCCCGCCTGCGACGTGCTGCGCGTGGAGCTCGGCGAGCGTCTCCGGGTCGATGAGCGGCACGTCGCCCGCGACGACGACGACCGTGCCCTCGAGACCGACCTCGTCGCCCGCGCTCGCCGTGCCCGCACTTGCCGCGACCGCGTGCGCGGCGGCGTCGAGCCGCTCGAGCGCGCACTGCACGGCACGGCCCGTGCCCGGCACGTCGTCCTGGTCGGCGATGACGACCGACGGGACGCACGCGACGGCCTCCGCCGCGACCTCCTCACGGGCGTGACGCACGACGACGACGAGACGCTCGGGGTCGAGCCCCTGCGACGCGGCGAGCACATGACCGAGGACGGTGCGCCCGCCGATCGCGTGGAGCATCTTCGATGTCGCGGATCTCATGCGGGTCCCCTGACCTGCAGCGAGGACGACGACGGCGGCGGGGCGTGCGGTGGTCACATGGACTCCGGTCGCTCGGGGGGCGGGACTGGCCTCAGGAGGCCCGCCGGACAGTCTACCGCCGCACGCGGCGCCGCCGGTCGGGACGCCTGGCTCCGCCCCCGGGACTCGAACCCAGACTGCACGGCTCCAAAGGCCGGCGTGCTGCCATTACACCAGGGCGGACCGGTGCGCCTCGGCGCACCACCCCTGATTCTGCCAGCCCGCGCGGGGTGCCACGGCCCGCGCTCCTGTCGCGGCCCGCACGGGCACGGCATGATGGGGGCGTGTCCGCCGAGAACAAGAGGGTCCCCCGCGCCCGCATGTCAGCCAAGGAACGCCGCGAGCAGCTGCTCGCGGTGAGCCGCGAGCTCTTCGGCGCCAAGGGGTTCGACGGGACGAGCATCGAGGAGATCGCCGCACGCGCGCAGGTCTCCAAGCCCGTCGTCTACGAGCACTTCGGCGGCAAGGAGGGCGTCTACGCGGTCGTCGTCGACCGCGAGGTCGAGGCGCTCACACGCGCGCTCACGCGCGCGCTCGAGGCGGGCGGGCACCCGAAGATCCTCGTCGAGCGGACCGCGATGGCCCTCTTCGACTACATCGAGGCGAACGAGGACGGCTTCCGCGTCCTTGTGCGCGACTCGCCCGTCACGCAGTCGTCGGGCACGTTCTCGAGCCTCATCGGCGACGTCGCAATGCAGGTCGAGCACCTCCTCGGCGCGCAGTTCACCCGCCGTGGCCTCGACCCGCGCTACTCCCCCATCTACGCGCAGATGCTTGTCGGCATGGTCGCCCTCACGGGGCAGCACTGGCTCGACCAGCGCACCGCGTCGAAGGAGGAGGTCGCAGCGCACCTCGTCAACCTTGCCTGGAACGGGCTCGCAGGCATGGAACGCTCGCCCGTGCTGCCGACGAGCACGGCCGCGGCGACCGCGCACGCTGACGGCGGGGCGCCGGACGGTACGGCTGGGGGCGGCGGCACCGGCCTCGCCGACGAGCCTGGGACTTCCGGCGGCGCGTCCGGGACGGCCGGCGGCGCGACCGGGACTGCGGGCGGCGCGTCCGGGACGGCCGGCGGCGCGACCGGGACTGCGGGCGGCGCGGCGAAGGACGCCGAGCGTCAGCAGCGCGACGCCGCGAAGGAGCGCGCCCGCGCCGAGAAGGACGCGGCACGGGAGGCGGCGCGCCTCGCCAAGGAGCACGAGCGCGCCGAGAAGGACGCTGCCCGGGAGCGCGAGAAGGCCGAGAAGGACGCTGCCAAGGAGGCCGCACGTCTCGCGAAGGAGGCGGCCCGTACGCGCGCCACGGCCGACGAGCCCGGCACCGCGACGGCGACCGACTGACGCGCACGCGGTTGCGCCCACGCACCCCCACGAGGTGCCCTCACGCAACGTTCCGCACGACGACGGCGCCCGGCCCTTCCTTGCAGGAGGGACCGGGCGCCGTCGTCGTGCTCAGACCGTCACGGCATGGGCGTGAGCTTCGCGTAGTCCTCGACCGTGCCGTCGCGCAGGCACGTCTCGATGATCTCGCGGCCCAGCGGGTCGAGCTCGTCCGTGAGGTACTGCTGCAGCTCCTCCTTGAAGAACGCGACGAGCGTCTGCGCCCCGGCGTCGTACGCCTCGAGGCCGACCTGCGACTGGTTCTGCGGCTGGAGGAACGTCGGACGCACGAGCTGCCCGTCGAGCTTCACCTCGGTCGGCGTGTAGCCGAACAGGGCGCAGCGGGCCGGCGTGAGGCGGTCCTTGGGGAACTTGCCCCCGCCACGGCGGGCGAGGTACTCACGGGTGAGCCACTCGGCCGCGAAGCCGACCTTGTACGCCCCGATGTGCTGGTTGGGCGTGAGCACGTACCGCGTGCGGTCCGCCGCGACGAGTTGGCGCAGCAGGAGGTTCGCCGCAGCGACCTTCGTCCCCGTCGAGAACGGCCAGTACGAGCCGACGCCCTCGGAGACGAGCCCGCCGTGCTTGAGCTTCTTGACGTCCTGCTTCGACTCCCCGATCGACGGGTTCTTGTCGCCGCGCGGTGCGATGAGGCGCCACAGCCACGCGAGGGACGCGGGCACGACGTGCATCATGCCCATGACGCCGTACGACGGCTTCTCGCGCGTGCACGCCGGCATGCGCACGCCGAACGTCCGCACGTCGACCGCCTGGGGCTCGTTGACGACGTCCTTGATCATGCGGCGCGGGATGACGACGCGCGGGTTGGGGCACCGCTTGCCGTTCGAGTCGAGCGAGTGCTCCCACGGGAGGATCGTCGCGCCGGGCGTGCCCTGGATCGAGAAGAACACGAGCGGCGAGTCAGGCTCGATGCAGGCGCGCTCGAAGTGCGGGTCGTCGCCGTAGTGCTGCATGCCGTCGACGCGGACGAACCAGCCGTCCTCGGCGTCGGCGACGACGAGCTGGCCGTCGACCGTCTGGATGTCCTTGTGGCAGAGCGTCATGTCGTCCGTGACAGGCGCGAGCCGCGAGGCCTCGGAGAGGTTGATGAAGTACGGCTCGTCAGTGACGACGTTCGTGCCGAGGAGGATGCGACCGTCGTCCTGACGGCGGATGTCCTGGCACATCTCCGACTTGCCGCCGCCCGAGGCGCCCTCGTGCATGATGATCGTCTCGTTCTCGTACGGCGTCGTCACGCGCACCGACGAAGCGTGGGCCGTGAGCCAGCCGTCCTGCTCGCCGATGTCGAGCAGCGCCGAGAACACGCCCTTCTTCGCGGACGGCCCCGGGTAGAGGTTGTACGCGTAGATCTCGTGGAGCGTCTCGGTGCGGTCGTGGACGACGACCTGACGGCCCTTGTAGTGCGTGTGCCGGAACGGCGGGGCCGCGTAGAGGATCGAGCGCGGCGCGAACGGCTCGAGCTCGTCGAGCGTCACGAAGCCCTGAAGGTCGACGAGCGCCGTCGCGAAGAACGCGGTGTTCGCGGGGACGATCGCGAGCGACGGCGACCCGTACGTGAGGCCACCGGCCTTGAACGGGACGACGATGAGGTCCTGGGTCGCGAGCCAGTCAAGCGTCTCCTGCTTGACGGGCGCGAAGGGGGCGCCGTACACGTCCTCGTACCGAGGCTTGTCGGTGGGACGGTCGTCGGCGATGCGCATGCAGTCGGGGTCCCGACGGCGCATGTAGTCCTCGGGGTAGTTGACGGCGATGCCGTTGCGGCCTCGGACGATCTCGGCCTCGACGATCGACGTGCCGTCGGGCAGGGGGTAGACGACGTCGAACGTGTCACCGCCGTCCGGACCGAGCGAGAGCTCGAAGAGCTCGGCGCGCGTCCGGGGGACGACGACGGACGGCGCGGCCTCGATCGCGGCCTTGACCGCCGGCGGCAGCGAGACCTTGGCGAGCAGTTCTTCCACGGGTTTCTCCTCACGGGTGCGAGCGCGCGGAAGTCGCCGGGGGGCGACGTCGCGACGCGGCCGGTCGTCGCCCCGGGACGGGTCTTGACCTGCCGTTGACTTCCACGTTAGCCGTGGCCCTACGCCTCAACCGTGGGACCTTGGACCACACCTCGTGTCCACGGTTCGGACGGCCCACGACGACGGCCCGCGGCACCGAGCACCTGCGCGCCGTCACCTCCGGACGGCGCCGTGTGGCGCACCTCATCCCAGCGGTGGGAAAGTGGACCTTCACCCGACCCCACCACGGAGACCACGTGACACGCCTCGAGCTCCGCTCCCTCACGAAGTCCTACGGCTCACGCCGCGTCCTCGACGACGTCTCGTTCACCGTCGACGGCGGTGAGATCCTCGGATTCGTCGGCGCCAACGGCGCCGGCAAGACGACGACGATGCGCATCGTCCTCGGCGTCCTCGCCCCCGACGGCGGCGAAGTGCTCCGCGACGGACGTCCCCTCGACGCCGCGCAACGCCGCAGGATCGGCTACATGCCGGAGGAGCGCGGCCTCTACCCGAAGATGAAGGTCGGCGAGCAGCTCGACTACCTCGCACGCCTCCACGGGCTCGACGCCGCCGCCGCACGCGCCGCGACGCGCGAGTGGACTGAGCGGCTCGGCGTCGCCGAGCGCCTCGGCGACGAGGTGCAGAAGCTCTCGCTCGGCAACCAGCAGCGCGTCCAGCTCGCCGCCGCACTCGTCCACTCCCCCGAGATTCTCGTCCTCGACGAGCCGTTCTCGGGCCTCGACCCCGTCGCCGTCGACGTCATGAGCTCGGTGCTCCGCGAGCGCGCTGCCGCGGGTGTCCCCGTCGTCTTCTCGTCCCACCAGCTCGACCTCGTCGAGCGCCTGTGCGACCGCGTCGGCATCATCCGCGCGGGCAGCATGGTCGCGCTCGACACGGTCGAGGCACTGCGGTCCGGGGGCGCGCCACGATGGCGCGTCGTCGCGCCGCAGGCGCCGGCCGGCTGGGCTGCCGCAGTCCCGGGCGTCCGCGTCGTCTCCGAGGGGCCCGACGCCACCGTCGTCGAGGTCACGCACGACGGCGTCGAGCAGCAGGTCCTCGCGGCCGCCCTCGCGACCGGGCCCGTCCACGAGCTCGCACGCGTGCGCCCGAGCCTCACCGACCTCTTCCGCGACGCCGTCGCGGGCACCCCGCACACCCAGGAGGCCCACGCATGAGCCCCGCCCGGACCGTGCGGCTCGTCGCCGCACGCGAGATCTCGACCCGCGCCCGCTCGAAGGCTTTCGTGTGGACGACCGCCGTCGTTCTCGTCCTCATCGTCGCGGGCTCCGCGCTCGTCGGGTTCCTCGGCGGCAAGGAGCCCGAGCCGCTGCACGTCCTCGTCACCGACGACGTCACCGCAACCGCGCTCGAACGCGCGGCCACCTCCACGGGAACGCTCGTCGAGACCGAGGTCCTCGGCCCCCTGGCCGGGGCCCCGAACCTCAGCGACGACGACGTGCTCGTCGGACTCGCACCGGACGGCACGGTGCACGTCACCGTGAGCACCGAAGTCCCGAGCGACCTCGGCCCCACGCTCACCGTCATGGCGCAGCAGCAGGCCCTCGGCGCCGCGATCACCTCTCTCGGAGGCGACCCCGCAGCGGTCGACGCCGCCGTCCTCAGCGCGCAGCCCGCCGTCACGACGCTCGAGGAACCCACGAAGGGCCCCGACCTCGGAGCGTCGATCCTCGGACAGGTCGTCGGCATCCTCATCTTCGTCGCCATCATGACGACCGGGCAGATGGTCGCGCAGGGCGTCGTCGAGGAGAAGTCGAGCCGCGTCGTGGAGATCCTCCTCGCGACGATCCGGCCCGCCGAGCTCATCGCGGGCAAGGTCCTCGGCATCGGCGCCCTCGGCCTCGCGCAAGTCGCGACGTACGTCGCGGTCGGGGCAGGCTCGGCGAACGCCTTCGGGTTGCTCGACGGCGTCGACGTCGACCTGTGGTCGGCCGCGGGCTCGACCCTCGTGTGGTTCCTGCTCGGTTACGCCATCTACGCGCTGCTCTTCGCCGCGGCGGGCGCGCTCGTCTCCCGCCAGGAGGACGTCGCGTCCGTGACGACGCCGATCCTCATGATGCTCATGATCCCGTACGCCGTCGGCATCTCCGTCGCTCCGTGGGACCCGACGAACACTCTCGTCACCGTCCTGTCGTACGTGCCGTTCTTCACGCCGCTCATCATGCCGATGCGGTCGGCACTCGGCGTCGCGGCGCCGTGGGAGATCGTCCTCATGATCGTCGTGTGCGCCGCGCTCGTCGCGCTCCTCGTGTGGGTCGCGGGCCGCATCTACGGCCGTGCCGTGCTCCTCACGGGAGCGCGCGTGCCGCTGCGCGAGGTGCTGCGGGCTCGCTGAGCGCGCCTTCTCGACGGATCGACGCGGTCCCCCCGTCCGACGGGGGACCGCGTCGATCCGTCGGGCATGTCAGGCACGCTGCGGTGCCCCGGCGGGCCGGGGCTCCCGCAGGTATCTCGACGTCAAGTAATCTGGTGCGATGGACCTCGACGGCACAGCGCACGCAGGCACGGCCGCGACCCCCGACGAGGTCGACCGCATTGTCGCCGCGTGGCGCCGTGAGCGCCCCGACCTCGACGTCGGCCCCCTCGAGGTCCTCTCCCGCGTCACCCGCCTCGCCCGGCACCTCGACCGCGCACGGCGTAGCGCGTTCGCGCGCCACGACCTCGAGACGTGGGAGTTCGACGTCCTCTCCGCCCTACGCCGCGCAGGCGTGCCCTATGAGCTCTCCCCCGGCGCGCTCCTCACCCAGACGCTCGTGACGTCCGGCACCATGACGAACCGCATCGACCGCCTCGAGGACCACGGCCTCGTCTCGCGCCACCCCTCCCCCGGCGACCGACGCGGCGTCATCGTCCGCCTCACGACCGCAGGCCTCACGAAGGTCGACGCCGCGATGGCCGACCTCGTCGCGGAGGAGCACACGATCCTCGGAGCCCTCGGCGCCGACGACCGCGACGAGCTCGCGGGCCTCCTGCGCACGGTGCTCGGGCAGTTCGACGCCTGACGGCGGCCGGGCCCGTGAGCCCGGACCGATAAACTCGCGCGGTGGCCCATCTCCTCGGCGCGGAGAATCTCCGTATCGCCTTCCCGCACAAGATCGTCCTCGACTCCGTGAGCCTCGGCCTCGACGAGGGTGACCGCGTCGGCGTCGTCGGACGCAACGGCGACGGCAAGTCGACGCTCATGCGCCTCCTCGCCGGCCGCTCGACGCCCGACGACGGCCGCGTCACCGTGCGTGGCGGCGTCACCGTCGCGATGCTCGACCAGACCGACACGCTCGACCCCGACCTCACCGTCGGACACGCGATCGTCGGCGACCGTCCCGAGCACGAGTGGGCCGGGGACGCGCGCGTGCGCGACGTCCTCGACGGGCTCGTGCGCGACCTGCCGTGGGACGCGCGCGTCGGCGACCTCTCGGGCGGCCAGCGCCGCCGCGTCGCGCTCGCCGCGCTCCTCACCCAGGACGACGACGTCCTCTTCCTCGACGAGCCCACCAACCACCTCGACGTCGAGGGCGTCGCATGGCTCGCCGCGCACCTGCGCACACGCTGGGCCGCGAACGCCGGCGGGCTCCTCGTCGTCACGCACGACCGCTGGTTCCTCGACGAGGTCTGCACCGCGACGTGGGAGGTGCACGACGGCATCGTCGAGCCCTTCGAGGGCGGCTATGCGGCCTACGTCCTCCAGCGCGTCGAGCGCGACCGGCAGGCGTCCGTCGTCGAGCAGAAGCGCCAGAACCTCATGCGCAAGGAGCTCGCGTGGCTGCGCCGCGGCGCGCCCGCGCGCACGTCGAAGCCGCGCTTCCGCATCGACGCCGCGAACCAGCTCATCGCCGACGTCCCGCCCGTGCGCGACACGGTCGAGCTCGCGCGCGTCGCGACGGCGCGCCTCGGCAAGCAGGTCGTCGACCTCGAGGGTGCAGGCTTCGCGTACGGCGACGTGCCCGTGCTCCACGACGTCACGTGGCGCATCGCGCCCGGCGAGCGCACGGGTCTGCTCGGCGTCAACGGCGCGGGCAAGTCGACCCTCCTCAAGCTCGTCACGGGCGAACTGACGCCCACCGCGGGCAAGGTCAAGCACGGCAAGACCATCAAGGTCGCGACGCTCACCCAGGAACTCGCCGAGCTCGCCGACGTCTGGGAGGACCGCGTCTCCGACGTCGTCGCGTCCTACCGGACCACGTACGTCTCGGGCGGCAAGGAGATGACGCCGGGCCAGCTGCTCGAGCGCCTCGGCTTCACGAACGCCCACCTGTCCACGCAGGTCAAGGACCTCTCGGGTGGTCAGCGGCGGCGGCTGCAGCTGCTGCTCATCCTCCTCGACGAGCCCAACGTCCTCGTCCTCGACGAGCCGACGAACGACATGGACACCGACATGCTCGCCGCGATCGAGGACCTCCTCGACACGTGGCCGGGCTGCCTGCTCGTCGTCTCGCACGACCGGTACCTGCTCGAGCGGGTCACCGACCAGCAATACGCGGTGACCGACGGGACGCTGCGGCACCTGCCCGGGGGCGTCGACGAGTACCTCGCGATCCGCGCAGCGCAGCGCAGGGCCGAGGACGCGGCAGCGCGCGGTGCGGCGAAGGGCGACGGCGGTGCCGCCTCGGCGGCGTCCGACGGGCTCTCCGGCGCGGAGCGTCGCGAGCTCACGAAGGAGGTCGGGGCGATCGAGCGTCGCATGACGAAGCTCGAGAACCAGGTCGCGAAGGTTCACGCGGACATGGCGTCGCACGACCAGTCGGACTTCAGCGGCCTGGCAGGGCTGCAGGCGAAGGTCACGGCGGCCGAGGCCGAGCTCGCCGAGGCGGAGGAGCGCTGGCTCGAGCTCACGGAGCGCCTCGGCTGACGCTGCACCGCTCTCTCTCCCCCCTCCCCGCGCGTCCCTCTCGCCCGCCCTTGTGGTTCACTACACATAATCAAGGACGATATTCGACATGNGGTTTCTCCTTAGGCCGTGTTGCTAAATGGTGATCAGGGGCACGTCGGCGATCCTTGAGATGTGACTCGAGATGTCATCACGGACGAGGTCTGGGAGCTGATCCAGGAGGTGTTCCCGCCGGTGCGGACGCGGGGCCGTCCGCCGGTGGATCGGCGCACGGTGGTCGAGGCGACCGCGTGGCGGTTCCGGACGGGTTCGGCGTGGCGGGACCTGCCCGAGCGGTTCGGGAACTGGAACACGATCTATAAGAACTTCCGCCGATGGGCGGAGGCGGGCGTCTGGGAAGACCTGCTCACCCAGGTGCAGCGGCGCGCGTCGCTTGCGGGAGAGATCGACTGGGTCGTGTCGGTGGACTCCTCGATCGCGCGCGTGCACCAGCACGGCGCGACCCTGCCACGGACCACAGGGGGTCGTGTCGAATTACACACTGTCGGGGCCGGAGCCGTCTGATCACGCGATCGGCCGGTCCCGGGGTGGTTTGACGACGAAGATCCACCTCGTCTGCGACGGGCAGGGCCGGGCTCTGGCGTTCGTGCTCACCGGCGGGCAGATCGCGGACACGAGCATGTTCGCCGACGTGCTCGACGAGATCCACGTCCCCGGACGCGGTCGGCCGCGCAGGCGTCCCGACCGCGTGATCGCGGACAAGGGGTATCCGTCGCGGAAGAACCGCGCCTGGCTGCGCGAGCGCGGCATCAAGACCACGATCCCCGAGCGCGATGACCAGATCGCGAAGCGTCGCAAGAAGCGAGGCAGGCCGATCGACTTCGGCGACGAGCAGCAGGAACGCTACAAGGGTCGCAACGTGATCGAGCGGTGCTTCAGCTTCGTCAAGCAGTGGCGAGGACTCGCGTCCCGCTACGACAAGACCGCCCGCTCATACGCAGCCGGCCCCTGCCTCTCCGCAGCACTCCAATAGATTTAGCAACACGGCCTAGTACCAGCCGCGCTTGTCGGAGTGTGCGAGCGCCCCGCACGGGCCGTCGTAGCGGCCGGCGATGTACCGAAGACCCCAATCGATCTGGACGCTTGGCGTCGTGAGGTAGCGCGTACCGGCCTCGCTCGTGCGCCAGTCGGCCCCGAAGTGCACGCTCATGAGCGCCTGCGGGATCCCCCGGGCCGTCGACGACGGGTTGGCGGCCTTGTAGCTCCAGTTGCTCTCGCGCTCCCACAGCGTCACGAGGCACCGGTACTCGCTCGAGCTCCAGCCGCGTGCGGCGACCTTCCGCTTGGCGATCGCCTTCGCGGACGCGGGTGTCGTGCCGTCGGTGCCGGGCGGCGCGGTCGTCGGCTCGGGCGTCGGCTCGGGCGTCGGCTCGGGCGTCGGCTCGGGCGTCGGCTCAGGCTTCCTGGAGGGCTTCGGCTCAGGCTTCGCGGAGGGCTTCGGGGACGGCGTCGCCGTGGGCGTCGGCTCGGGTGCGACGGTGTCGTCGTCGGGACCGGCATCGTCGTCGGGTGCGGGCGCCGAGGTCACCGGCGACGTCGGCTCGGCCGACGGACCCGCGCTCGGCCGCGCCGAGGGCGTCGGGGACGCGCTCGGCGCGTCGGCCGTGCCGACGCGGACGCGGCCCGCGACAGGCTCACGCAGGACGACGGAAACGACCTCGGAGCGTGACGACTCGACGCCGTCGACCGAGGCGACGAGGTACGTCGTCACGGACCGCCCTGCCGTGCCGGCGGAGACGACACGCGTCGTGCCCGCGGCGAGCGTCGGATCCTCGATCTCCTCGAGCTCGGGCTCGACGTCGACCTCGAGCGTCTCGTGCGTCCACGTGACGTCGACGATCTCGACGCGCATGCCGGAGACAACCGGGGCGTCGAGGTCGTGGGAGACGGCGCGGTCACCGAGGATGACGTCCTGCTCGACGAGAAGCGCCGTGACGTCCTGCGCGCTCGTGACGACGGCCCGTTCGACCCCGTCGACGACGAGCGCGACGGGGAGCGCGTGGGCGCGCTCGGTGCTGCGGGACGCCGGCGTCGGACGCTCCGTGGGGGCTGTCGTCGCGCCGAGCGCGGACGCGCCCGTCCAGGGCGCGCCCGTCCAGGGCGTGCCCGTGGGCGCGAGGGCCGTGAGCGTGAGCGTCGTGGCCGCGGCGACGACGAGGACGACGGCGGAGGAGACCGCGGCGCGCGCGGTCCGGCGGGACGTCACAGGCTCAGTACCAGCCTCGCGCGTGGGAGTGCGAGAGCGCGCCGCACGGCGTGCCGTAACGGTTCTTGATGTAACCGAGACCCCACGTGATCTGCGTGCGGGCGTTCGTGCGCCAGTCGGACGCGACCGAGCCCATCTTCGAGCCCGGGAGGGACTGCGGGATGCCGTACGCGCCCGAGCTCGTGTTGTGCGCCGTGACGCGCCAGTTCGACTCGCGCGTCCACAGCGTGTCGAGGCACGTGAACTCGCTCGAATCCCAGCCTCGCTCGGCGACGAGCGACTTCGCGAGCGCCCGCGCCTGGTTCGGCGAGAGAACCTTCGCGGTCGAGTCCGGGATGGACATCGTCCCGACGCGCACGACCTCGTCGCGCACCTCGGACACGACGACGCTCGTGAGCGCCGTCCGCTCGATCTCCTCGCCGTTCGCGGTGCGCACGAGGTAGGTGGTCGTCGACTCGCCGTCGACCCCGCGGGTCTCGACGATGCGCGTGCCCTTGACGAGGTTCGCGTCGTCGACCTCGGACGAGCCGTGCTCGACCTTCTCCGTCACCGTCGTCGTCGTCTCGGTGACCGCGGCGACCTCGATGCGCATGCCGTCGGTGACGAGCGCGTCGAGGTCCGTGAGGACGACCGAGGCGTCGTCGAGCGTCACGCCCTCCGCATGGAGGGTCGCGCGCACCGTCGGGTGCGTCGTCGTCACGGCCCGCTCGACGCCGTCGACGACGAGCGTCACCGCCGTCGCACGGACGTCGCCGCGGGACGCGACGGAGCGGGACCTCTCCGCGAGGTCGACCTCGGCGGTGTCGGCGGCGACGACCATCGTGTCCGTCGCGTCGTCAGACCCGGCGTAGGCGACGGTGCCGCCGAAGAGGACTGCGAGGACAGCGACCTGCGCGGACAGCCGGAGCGGCGAGCGGCGAGAGCGCTGCTCGCGGCGCGCGCGGCGGGTCTCCACGGTGCTGTCTCCCTGGGGTGGGTCGTCGTCCATGGTCACGGACGCCCCCGATTCAACCCCGCCCGGACCGCCCGTGGCAACACCCGGTGACAGTTCTCACCATGCGCGAGGTCCGTCACCACGGGCCGTAGAGCCGCTCCGCGTTCGCGCTCGTCAGCGCCGCGACCTCGGCCTCCGTGCGGCCGAGCGTCTCCGCGACGAACCGCACCGTGTGCGGCAGGAGGTACGGCGCGTTGGGGCGCCCCCGTGCGGGCACGGGCGTGAGGTAGGGCGCGTCGGTCTCGACGAGCAACCGGCCCGGCGGCGTCACCCGCAGCGCGGCCCGCAGGCCCTCGTTGGCCTTGTACGTCACAGGGCCCGCGAACGAGAGGTACCAGCCCTGCGCCGCGCAGAACGACGCCATCTCGGCGTCGCCCGAGAAGCAGTGGAAGACGACCGCGTCCGGCGCGCCGTCGCGCGCGAGGACGTCGAGGACGTCCGCGTGCGCGTCCCGGTCGTGGATCTGCACGGGCAGGCCCGTCTCGCGCGCGAGCGCGAGGTGTGCCCGGAACGACTCACGCTGCACCTCGCGAGCGCGCTCGCCGCCGCGGAAGAAGTCGAGCCCCGTCTCGCCGACGGTCCGCACGCGCGGGTGCCGCGCGAGCGACGCGATCTCCGCGAGGGCGTCGTCGAGGCTCACGTCGTGCCGCGGGAGCGGCGCGGGCTCGAGCCCGTCGGGCGCGACCTCGCGGATCCCCGCGTGCAGGGGCGCCTCGTTGGGATGGATCGCGACGCCGCCGAGCAGCTCCGGATGCTCCTCGACGAGCCGGACGGTCGTGCGCGCAGCCTCGAGGTCGCAGCCGATCTGCACCATGCGGGTGACGCCGACGGCCACGGCCCGCTCGATCGTCTCGCGGACGGTCGGGTGCGGGTCCTCGGGGCCGAGGACGTCGTGGATCGAGTCGAGGTGCGTGTGGCCGTCGACGGCCGGCACCTCGAGCGGGTCCGGGTCAGGAGCCCAGCCCCGCTCGCGGCGACGTCCCACGTCAGGCCTCGGCCGGATCCTCGAGACGCGGGAAGAGCGCGTCCCCCTTCGTGACGACGGTGCCCGCGGGCAGGACGCCGAACGTCGCGGCGCCCGCGAGGGGCTGCTCCGCGAGCGCACCGAGCGCGGCCTCCGCGCCGAGCTGCGCCCACAGGGACTGCGTCGCCTTCGGCATGACCGGGTGGAGGAGCACCGCAAGCGACCGCAGCGACTCGGCGAGCGTCACGAGAATCGTCGCGAGACGGCCGCCGTCGCCGAGCGCGCTCGCGTCCTTCGCGACCTTCCACGGCTCGGTGTCGGTGACGTAGTGGTTCGCGGCGTCGACGAGCGTCCAGATCGCCGCGAGCGCGTCGTGCGGCGCGATGCGGTCGATCGCGGCCTCCGCGTCGGCCGTCGCGCGCGCAGCGACCGCCGCGAGCGCGAGGTCAATCTCCTGGGCGTCCCCGGCCGCGGGCAGGACGCCACCGAAGTACTTGCCGACCATCGCGGCGACGCGCGAGGCGAGGTTGCCGAGGCCGTTGGCGAGGTCGCCCGCGTAGCGCGCCGACATGTCCTCCCACGAGAACGAGCCGTCCGAGCCGAACGAGATCGCGCGCATGAAGTAGTAGCGGAACGCGTCCGAGCCGAAGTGGTCGATGACCTGCGACGGGGCGATGCCCGTGAGCTTCGACTTGCTCATCTTCTCGCCGCCGACGAGCAGCCAGCCGTGCGCGAAGACGGTGCCCGGCAGGGGCAGGCCCGCGGCCATGAGCATGGCCGGCCAGATGACGGCGTGGAACCGCAGGATGTCCTTGCCGACGAGGTGCACGGCGGCGGGCCAGCGGCGTGCGAACTGCTCCGCGCCCGCACCCTCGATGTCGCCGAGGCCCACGGCCGTCGCGTAGTTGAGCAGCGCGTCGAACCACACGTAGAGGACGTGCGAGGAGTCCCACGGCAGGGGGATGCCCCAGTCGAACGTGTTGCGGGAGATCGAGAGGTCCTTCATGCCGCCCTTGACGAACGCCATGACCTCGTTGCGCGCCGAAGCGGGCTGGACGAACTCGGGGTGGGACTCGTAGAGCTCGACGAGCCGGTCCGCGTAGGCGGAGAGCCGGAAGAAGTAGTTGTCCTCGGAGAGCCAGTCGACGGGGCGGGAGTGGATGGGGCACACTTTGACGCCCTCGTGCTCGCCCGTGCCGTCGACGAGGTCGCCGTCGAGCTTGTACTCCTCGCAGCCGACGCAGTAGTAGCCCTCGTACTTGCCCTGGTAGATGTGGCCCGCGTCGAAGAGCGCCTGGAGGAACCGCTGGACGCGCTCGGTGTGCCGGGGCTGCGTCGTCCGGATGAAGTCGTCGTTCGTCGCGTCGAGCGTCGCGAGGACGGGCTGCCACTCCTCGGTGACGAGGCGGTCCGCCCACTCCTGCGGGGACACGCCGTGCGACGCCGCGGTGTTCATGACCTTCTGGCCGTGCTCGTCCGTGCCGGTGAGGAGCCACGTGTCGTCGCCGCGCTGGCGGTGCCAGCGCGCGAGGACGTCCGCCGCGACCGTCGTGTACGCGTGCCCGATGTGGGGGGCGTCGTTGACGTAGTAGATCGGCGTCGTGATGTAGAAGGACGAGTTCTGGGCCATGGGGACAATCCTAGGGCGGCGCGGGGGCGACCCGCGCCGCGGGGCGGCGCGTCCGTCTCAGGACCTGCCGAGGGTGAGGCGCCACACGTGGTCGTCGCCGTCGCGCGGCTCGCCGCGCCCGTCGGTCGCGCTCGAAGAGACGAGGAGGCTCCCGCCCGGCTCGGCGACGACGCCGCGCAGCCTGCCGACGCCGTCGAGGACGACGCTCGGCGTCGCCGTGCCGCGCGCGAGCTCGACAAGGTCGACCCGCCACAGACGTTCGCCGCGCAGCGCGGCGACGTAGACACCTTCGTCGGTGACGGCAAGACCCGACGGCGAGGCCTCGTCGGTCGTCCACGTGACGAGCGGGTCCTCGAAGCCGTCGGACTCGCCCCCGCGGCCCTCGACGAGGGGCCAGCCGTAGTTGCGGCCGGGAAGGATCTGGTTGAGCTCGTCGAACGTGTCCTGCCCGAGCTCTGAGGCGAACATGCGGCCTGCGGCGTCCCAGCCGATCCCCTGGACGTTGCGGTGACCGAGGCTCCACACCGGCGATCCGGGCACGGGGTTGCCCGGCGCGGGCTCGCCCTCGGGCGTGAGCCGCAGGATCTTGCCGCCGAGGGAGTCCGGGTCCTGCGCGGCGTCAGGCTGGGTCGCGTCGCCGGTCGCGACGTAGAGCATGCCGTCGGGCCCGAAGGCTACGGCCCCGCCGTCGTGGAACGGCGCCGACGCGATGCCGTCGAGCAGCGTCGTCAGCTCCCCGAGCGTCGTGTCGGTGAGCGTCCCGCGGAGGACGGCGTTGCCGTCCGCGCCCGTGCGCTGGACGACGACGTCCGACGTGCCGGGCACGGTCGCGACCCCGAGGAGGCCGGACTCGGACGCGTGGACGGTGTCCCGGGCAAGCTCGTCGGCGCCCGGGCCCGTCACGGGCGTCGCCGTGCCGTCGGCCGCGACACGCACGAGCGCGCCCGTGTCCCGCAGCGTGACGAGCAGGTCACCGCCCGGCAGGAGGGCAAGGCCCCAGGGCGCGTCGAGGTCGCGGGCGACGACGGTCCGGTCCGTCACGGTCACGGTCACCGGCTCGGGAGGCGCCGTCGGCGTCGGCTCGGGCGTCGGCGTCGAGGTTGTCGCGCCCGCCGACGGCGTCGGGGTCACGGGCGTCGGCCCGGGCCCGGGCCGACGGTCGAGCGCCAGTCCCACGACGACGACCGCGGCCGCCGTGAGCAGCGCGAGGACGACGACGAGGACGCGCGTGCGTCGCGCGAGCCGCACCCGCGCGGTCACAGCTCCGCCCGGCGGCTCACGCCTCGCCCACCCAGCCAAGGTTGCGGGCGACCTGCTGGAGAGTGAGGACCGTGACCTCGTGGTCGCGCGCCGCGACGCCCCGCGTCATCGACGTCCGCACCTCGCCGAGCCCCGCCTGGAGCTCCGCGTACGCCTCCTCGCCCGCGACCGTCACGGCGAGCCCGCCGACGTCCGCGGGTGCACCTTCGAGGTAGGCGGGGCCGGCGACCCAGCCCCGCGCCCGGAGGTCCTCGAGCTGCGGCACCGTCGTCGCGGCGCCCGACGCGCCGAGGAGCGCGTTGACCTGCGCAGGGCTGCTCGCCCCGTCACGCACGACCGCGAGCACCTGCCAGTGACGACGCGTGAGCCCCGCGTCGTCGTAGACGCGCGCGAGCGCGTCGGCTGCGAGCCCGTCGACGAGCTCGAGCCAGTAGCTGAGGCTGCGTGCACCCCCCGGACCTGCGAACGCACCTGTCGACGCCATGCTGCCCCTCCCCCGGTCGGTTGTCGTCCATCCTCGCGCAGGTCGGTGCTCCGCGCGAGGGTGGGTCGTCAGTCGGAGCGCGGCGTCGCCGTCGGGTCGTAGTCGAGGACGGTCATCGACGAGGTCGTCTGCGCGAAGAGGAAGCCACCGTCCTCAAGCATGTCGATGCGCGGCCCGAGGTTGTTGTTGAGCCTCAGGTCCGGCAGTTTCTCGACGGTCTCGCCGGTCGTCACGTCGAACACCCAGGCAGTCTCGGACGAGCGCAGCAGGAGGTGCTGCTCCGAGAGCTTGCCGAGCACGTCTCGGTAGTCGTCCTCGAGCGCGGTGGCTGTTCCGTCGGACGTCACCGACCAGAGCTTCGTGTCGCGACCAGCGGTCACGGGGTTCCCCGTCGTGTAGATCGTCCCGTCGATGCACGCCGCACCGTTGAGACCGAGGACGATCGGCTCCGAGAGTTCTGTCACCTCGAACGTGTCACGGTCGAGGAGGAAGGCCTCGCCCACGAGCTTGCCCTTCGTCACGGGCCGCCAGCCGATCATCGGGCAGCCCTCGCCCGGGTCGACGGGCCCGTCGACGCGCAGGTTGACGTTCTTCACGCTGCCCAGCCGCTCGAGCTTCTCGTCGAGCAGGTCCCAGCTCTCGCGGTCCTTGCCGAGGGTCGTCGCGCGCGTCGGCGAGTGGAGCGTGCGCGGTGCGAGCGTGTCGAGCGGCGTCTCCGACGTACGGTCCGCCTCGTAGAAGCGGCCGTCGCGCGACCACGTCCCGTTCCACAGGACGACGTCGAGGCCCTCGGCACTGCCCTTCCACGAGCCGAGCACCTGGCCGCTGGCATCGAGCGCCTGCCAGCCGTCGGCCGTCGTCGCAGCGAGCTGGACCGGCTGGGCGCGCATGCCGGGACGCTGGCGGTCGGCGATGGCGTCGACGCGCTCCACGCCCTCGACCGTGCCGGTGACCTCGTACGACGATCGGTCGAAGGCGCGCACCACGCGCGCCTCGCGGTCGAAGCACACGAGGCTCGTCGGTCCGGCCGCGCACTCGTCGCTCCGCAGACCCTCCGCAAGCCGGTGCTCGGCGACGACCGCGCCCGTCGCGGCGTCGAGCTCGACGAAGGTCGACGGGCCGTCGTCGTCAGCCACCCGCACGAGCCACGGGTCTCCCGTGACGTCGAGGATCTGCGAGATCGACCCTTCCTCGGGGCGGTAGCTCCAGCGGGTCGTGACGATCCCCGCCTCCGGACCGCTCGCGGCGTCGCTGGGTGCGTCCGTCGACGGGTCCGCGCCGGGCGCGGACGTCGCCGCGGGCGGCGTCGTGACGCCGTCGTCCGCGGCCCCGCCGCCCGAGCACGCAGCAAGTGTGAGGGCGACGACGGCGGTGCTGGCCGCGAGCGCGTACGGACGACGGAGACGAGTCGGTGTGTCGATCAAGGTTCCCTCCTAGTGCCGGCAGCCCCCTGCCGCCGACCTCTCCGACCCTAGGGTCGCGCGGTGCGGCTCGCACGTCAGACGCACACCTGCCCGGCTCAGCGGCCCCGGGCCGCAAGCGCGGCCTCGTAGAGGTCGCGTTTGGCGACGCCCGCGCGGACCGCGACCTGCGCGACCGCGTCCTTGAGCCGGACGCCGCCGTCGGCGAGCGCGAGGACATCGGGGACGAGGTCGGCGGGCTCGGCGGCGGCGGGCGCCTCGGCGCCGGCGACGACGACGCAGATTTCGCCGCGCAGCTGCTCCGCGGCAGTCTTCTCCGCGAGGTCGCCGAGCGTGCCGCGCAGGACCTCCTCGTACGTCTTCGTGAGCTCGCGGCACACGGCCGCGGGCCGGTCCGTGCCAAACGCGGACGCCATCGACGCGAGCGTCGAGGCGATGCGGTGGGGCGACTCGAAGAAGACCATGGTGCGGCGTTCGTTGGCGAGCGCACCGAACGTGCGCGCTCGGTCGCCGTCCTTGCGGGGCGGGAACCCTTCGAAGCAGAAGCGGTCGGTCGGCAGGCCCGAGAGCGCGAGCGCCGTGAGCACGGCGCTCGGCCCTGGTGCCGCGGTGACGCGCAGGCCGCGCTCGACCGCGCGTTGGACGACGCGGAAGCCCGGGTCGGAGACGGTCGGCATGCCGGCGTCCGAGACGACGAGCACGGTTCCGCCGCCCTCGACGACGTCGCAGAGCTCGTCGGCGCGGTCGGACTCGTTGTGCTCGTGGTGCGAGACGAGCCGCCCCGGCACCCGGAGGTCGAGGCGTGCCGCGAGCGCGAGGAGGCGCCGCGTGTCCTCGGCCGCGACGACGTCGGCCTCGACGAGGAGCCGCCGCAGGCGCGGCGAGGCGTCCTCGACGTCGCCGATGGGGGTGGCCGCGAGGATGAGCGCTCCAGTCATGCCCACAAGACTGCCACGCCGTCCACCCTCCGACGGCGCCGCCCCTCCCCTACGATGGCTCCCGTGACGACCGCCCCGACGCCCGACGACACCGACGCCGCCGAGCACCCCGACGACGGCGCGCCCGTGCCGACGTCCGTCGCCACTGAGGCGGACGTCGCCCCCGGTTTCGATCCCGTCGACGTGAGCGTCCCCGACGTCGACGCCACGCCGCCCGCGGAGTCGACCGAGCAGCGGCTGCTGCGCGACCTGCTCGGCGAGCGGGCGCTGCGCCTCGGCCTCACCGCGCAGGACCGCCTGTGGGGGTGGCTCGGGCCGCTCCTCGTCACCGTCCTCGCCGCGGCCCTGCGGCTGTGGGACCTCGGCCGTCCGCACACGCTCGTCTTCGACGAGACGTACTACGTCAAGCAGGGCTACACGCTGCTCCAGGTCGGGTACGACGCCGCGTGGCCCGACGAGCCCAACGCGTCGTTCGAGGCCGGCAACCGCGACATCTTCCTCGACAGCGCCGACTACGTCGTCCACCCGCCCGTCGGCAAGTGGATGATCGCCCTGGGCCTGCGGCTCGGCGGACCGGACAACACGTGGGCGTGGCGACTCGCGACCGCGGTCGTCGGGATCCTCGCCGTGTGGATCGTCGCGCGCGTCGGGCGCCGCCTCTTCTCCTCGACCCTCGCGGGCGTCGTCGCGGCCGGGATCTTCGCGATCGACGGCGTGGGGATCGTCCACGCGCGCACGGGTCTGCTCGACAGCTTCGTGATGTTCTGGGCGCTCGTCGGCTTCGCGTTCGTCGTCCTCGACCGGTTCGACTCACGCCGCAGGCTTGCGCGGCGGGCCGCGGAGCTCATCGACGCGGGCAAGGACCTCGGCCGGTGGGGCCCCGCCCTCGGCATCCGCTGGTACCGGCTCGCGGCGGCGGTCGCGCTCGGCCTGAGCATCGGCACAAAGTGGTCGGGCGCGTACTTCCTCGCGGTCCTCTGCGTCATCGTCGTCCTCTGGGACGCGTCGGCGCGCCGCACCGTCGGTGTCACGGGCTGGGCCAACGGCACGCTGTGGAAGGACGCCGTGCCGGCGGCCGTCACGATGGTGCCGCTCGCGGGCCTCACCTACCTTGCGTCGTGGACCGGCTGGTTCCTCAACCAGGGCTCGTACAAGCGCACGTGGGCCGCCGACCACCCGGGCGAGGGCATCCAGTGGCTGCCCGACTCACTGCGGTCCTTCGTCGAGTACCACGTGCAGATGTGGGACTTCCACACCGGGCTCACGACCCCGCACACGTACCAGTCGAACCCGTGGGGCTGGCTCCTCCAACTGCGTCCGACGTCCTTCTACTACCGGTCCGTCGATCGTGGCGGTGAGCTGCCCGACGGTCTTGGCACGTGCGCGTACGAGAAGTGCTCGGTCGCGATCACGTCGCTCGGCAACCCGCTCGTGTGGTGGCTCGGCACCGCTGCCCTCGTCCTCGCGGTCGTGAGGGTCGTGTGGCGCAAGGACTGGCGGGGTGTCGCGGTGCTCTCGGGTGTCGTCGCGGGCTGGATGCCGTGGCTCCTCTACTCCCACCGGACGATCTTCACGTTCTACACGATCGCGTTCGCACCGTGGGTGTACCTCGCGCTCGGCTACGCGGTCGTGCTCGCGCTCGAGCACACCGAGGGGGACCGCCGACGACGACGCGTCGTGCGGAACGTCCTCCTCGGCGTCGGCGCAGCGATCGTGCTGGTGAGCGTGTTCTTCTACCCCATCTGGACCGCGAAGGTCGTGCCCTTCGAGTTCTGGCAGTGGCACATGTGGCTGAAGTCCTGGATCTGACACGCCGGGAGGCTCCGCACGCCGATTTCGCGGAGCGCTGACGGTCCCGCCGGGAAAACCATTCCCGGATGTCGGAGGCGAGGGTTATCGTCGGTCGTTGCCCCCCTCCGACGGAAGGCACCCCGGTGACACTCCTGCGCCTCGCGCTCCGCCACGCCCGCCCCTACTGGTGGTGGATCGCCGCGGTCGGCGTCCTCCAGCTCGCCTCGACCATCGCGGCCCTCTACCTGCCGAGCCTCAACGCCCGCATCATCGACAAGGGCGTCTCAGTCGGCGACGTCGACTTCATCTGGCGCACGGGCTTCCAGATGCTCATCGTGTGCCTCGCCCAGGTCGTCACCGCGATCGCCGCCGTCTACTTCGGCGCCCGCACCTCGATGAGCATCGGACGCGACCTCCGTCGCGAGGTGTTCCGCAAGGTCGACTCGCTCGGCACGCTCGACGTCTCCCGCTTCGGCACCGCGACGCTCATCACGCGCTCGACGAACGACGTCCAGCAGGTGCAGATGCTCGTCCTCATGACGCTGAACTTCATGGTGTCGACGCCCATCATGTGCATCGGCGGCATCATCATGGCGCTGCGCGAGGACCCGGGCCTGTCGTGGCTCGTGTGGGTGTCCGTCCCGCTGCTCTTCGTCGTCGTGTCGATCCTCGTCGTCAAGCTGCTCCCGCTGTTCCGTCAGATGCAGGACCGCATCGACGCCATCAACGACGTCCTGCGCGAGCAGATCACCGGCATCCGCGTCATCCGCGCGTTCGTCCGCGAGCCCTTCGAGGCCCAGCGCTACCAGGACGCGAACCTCGCGATCACCGACGTGTCCGTCAAGGTCGGCAACCTCTTCGTCCTCATGTTCCCTGTCATCATGATGGTGCTCCACCTCGCGACCGCCGCCGTCCTGTGGTTCGGCGGGCACCGCGTCGACGCGGGCCAGATCCAGGTCGGCGCGCTCACCGCGTTCCTCCAGTACCTCCTGCAGATCCTCGTCGCCGTCATGATGGGCACCTTCATGATGATGATGATCCCGCGCGCCGTCGTCTCCGCCGAGCGCATCGACGAGGTCCTCGAGGCCGTCCCGACGATGAAGGCGCCGGCCGAGGGCTCCGCGCCCGCCCCGCAGGGCGGCGACGTCGTCTTCGACCACGTGACCTTCGGATACCCGGGCGCCGAGCTGCCCGTCCTCGACGACGTGACGTTCACCGCCCGCGCGGGCCGCACGACCGCAATCGTCGGCTCGACCGGCTCCGGCAAGACGACCCTCCTCGGGCTCGTCCCGCGACTCTTCGAGCCGCAGCAGGGCGCCGTGACGATCGGCGGCGTGCCCGTCTCCGCGCTCGGCCGCCACCAGATCGCAGGTCTCGTCGGGCTCGTCCCGCAGAAGCCCTACCTCTTCTCCGGCACGATCGCCTCCAACCTGCGCTTCGGCCGGCCCGAGGCCACCGAGGACGAGATGTGGCACGCGCTCGAGGTCGCGCAGGCCGCCGACTTCGTCCGGGCCAAACCCCAGGGCCTCGAGGAGCCCGTCGCCCAGGGCGGCACGAACGTCTCCGGCGGACAGCGCCAGCGCCTCTGCATCGCGCGCGCTCTCGCCGCGGACCCGCAGGTCTACCTCTTCGACGACTCGTTCTCCGCGCTCGACGTCACGACCGACGCACTCCTGCGGGAGGCGCTCGCCGACGCGACCGAGGGCGCGACCGTCATCATCGTCGCGCAGCGCATCTCGACGATCCGCACGGCCGACCACATCGTCGTCCTCGACGGCGGCAAGGTCGTCGGCGAGGGCACGCACGACGCGCTCCTCGCCTCGAACGAGACCTACCGCGAGATCGTCGAGTCCCAGATGAGCATCGAGGGGTGGCCTGATGGCCCGCACGGACCGCCGGCGCGAGAGCGCCGAGGCGACCATCGAAGCGACCGCCGAGGCGGCCGCGGCCGTCGCCGCCGAGGAGGAGCTCGACTTCACGCCCGGCGAGATGGACGGCGACCCCTTCATGGGCGGCCCCCCCCGCACGCAAGGCTCAGCACTTCTGGCCGTCGGCCAAGCGCCTCGTGGGGCTTCTCGCACCCGAGAAGGCGCTCATGGGCGTCGTCCTCGCGTTCGTCGTGGGCAGCGTCATCCTGTCCGTCATCGCGCCGAAGGTCCTCGGCAAGGCGATGGACGTGATCTTCGCGGGCTGGATCGGCAGCACGCAGCTGCCCGCGGACGTCACGCTCGAGGCTGCCGTCGCCGGGCTGCGGGCCCAGGGGCAGGACACGCTCGCGGACATGCTGCTGCGCTCGGGCGCCGTGCCGGGCCAGGGCATCGACTTCGACCGGCTCGCGATCCTCATCGCGACGGTCCTCGGCCTCTACGTCGTCTCGTCGATCTTCATGTGGGCGCAGGGGTTCATCCTCAACCGTCTCGTCATGCGCGTCGTCTTCAACCTCCGCGAGGACATTGAGCGCAAGCTCAACCGGCTGCCGCTGTCCTACTTCGACACGCGCCAGCGCGGCGACGTCATGTCGCGCGTGACGAACGACGTCGACAACGTGCAGGCCGCGCTCCAGCAGGCGTTCAGCCAGCTCGTGCAGTCGATCATGATGGTGCTCGGCATCCTCGTGATGATGTTCGTCGTCTCGTGGCAGCTCGCGCTGCTCGCCCTCATCGCCCTCCCGCTGTCCGGCGCGGTCGCCGGCGTCATCGGCGTCCGCGCGCAGCGTCTCTTCAAGGCGCAGTGGACGCACACGGGCGCCGTCAACGGGCACGTCGAGGAGACGTTCTCCGGCATGGACCTCGTGCGTGCCTACGGCCGCGACGAGGTCATGCTCGCGGAGTTCGACGAGCGCAACGACAAGCTCTTCGAGGCGTCGTTCGGCGCCCAGTTCGTCTCGGGCATGATCATGCCCGCGATGACGTTCGTCTCCTATCTCTCCTACGTGCTCATCGCGGTAGGCGGAGGCCTGCGCGTCGCGTCGGGCAGCATGACGCTCGGTGACGCGACCGCGTTCATCCAGTACTCGCGGGAGTTCACGCAGCCCATCTCCGAGATGGCGGGCATCGCCAACATGCTCCAGTCCGGTGTCGCGTCCGCGGAGCGCACGTTCGAGCTCCTCGACGCCGAGGAGGAGGAGCCCGACGCCGCGACGGCCACGCTGCCCGCCCGGACGGACGGCCACGTCGAGCTCCGCGACGTCTCGTTCTCCTACGACCCGGCGAGCCCGCTCATCGAGAACCTCTCGCTCACGGTCCACCCCGGCCAGACGGTCGCGATCGTCGGGCACACGGGCGCGGGCAAGACGACGCTCGTCAACCTCATCATGCGGTTCTACGAGATCCAGGGCGGGCAGATCCTCGTCGACGGCGTCGACGTCCGCGACCTCACGCGCGCCGACCTGCGCGGTCAGGTCGGCATGGTCCTCCAGGACGCGTGGCTGTGGGGCGGCACGATCCGCGACAACATCCGCTACGGGCGTCTCGACGCAACCGACGAGGAGGTCGTCGAGGCCGCGAAGGCCACGATGGTCGACCGCTTCGTGCGGCAGCTGCCCGACGGCTACGACACGGTCGTCGACTCCGACGGCGGCTCCGTCTCCGCAGGCGAGCGGCAGCTCATCACGATCGCGCGCGCGTTCCTCTCGCAGCCGTCGCTGCTCATCCTCGACGAGGCGACGAGCTCGGTCGACACGCGCACCGAGCTGCTCGTCCAGCACGCGATGCACGCGCTGCGCTCCGACCGCACGTCGTTCGTCATCGCGCACCGGCTCTCGACGATCCGCGACGCGGACCTCATCCTCGTCATGGAAGCTGGCCGGATCGTCGAGCAGGGCACGCACGCGGAGCTCCTCGAGCGACGCGGCGCGTACCACGAGCTCTACGAGAGCCAGTTCCGCGGCGGGCACGAGGAGGCCACGGCGGATGCCGCTGGGGCGCCCGTCGGGGCACCGGCTGGGGCACCGGCTGAGGCACCTGCTGGGGAGGCGTCAGGCGCGGAGGTGCCGGACACCGAGGCGTAGCGGGGACTACCGTGACCCCATGCGTATCGGCGTTCCCACGGAGACCAAGCCCCACGAGTATCGCGTCGCGTGCACCCCAGGAGGGGTGCACGCGCTCGTGGCCGCAGGCCACGAGGTTCTCGTCCAGGCCGGTGCAGGCGCGGGTTCCGCGATGCCCGACGACGACTACGCCGCGGCGGGCGCGACGATCGTCGCGGACGGTGCGGACGTCTGGGAGCGGGCGGACCTCGTGTGCAAGGTCAAGGAGCCGACGGCCAACGAGCAGCCGCTCATGCGCGAGGGCCAGCTGCTCTTCGCGTACCTCCACGCGGCGGCGGACCTCACGCTCACGCGTGCGCTCCTCGACCGCGGGGTGACGAGCCTCGCGTACGAGACGGTGACGGGTTCGCACGGCGGGCTGCCGCTGCTCGCGCCGATGAGCGAGATCGCGGGGCGGCTCGCGGCGCAGGTCGGTGCGGTCGAACTCATGCGGTCGCGCGGCGGCCGGGGCATCCTCATGGGCGGAGTCCCGGGGACGCCGCCGGCCAAGGTCATCGTCCTCGGCGGGGGGACGGTGGGGCGCAACGCAGCGCAGATCGCGCTCGGGATGCGCGCGGACGTCACGGTCGTCGACATCTCCCCCGAGACACTGCGGGCGATCGACACGGAGACGAACGGTCACGTGCGCACGGCTGCGTCGAACGCGTGGGAGATCGAGCCGCTCCTCCTCGAGGCCGACCTCGTCGTCGGGGCGGTGCTCGTCCCCGGCGCGCGGACGCCGCACCTCGTCTCGGACGAACTCGTCGCGCGGATGCGTGAGGGGTCGGTGCTCGTCGACGTCGCGATCGACCAGGGTGGGTGCTTCGAGGTCTCACGGCCGACGACGCACGACGACCCCGTCTACCAGGTGCACGGCTCGCGCGTGTACGCCGTGGGGAACATGCCGGGCGCGGTGCCGGTGACGTCGACGCGCGCGCTGACGAACGCGACGCTGCCGTACCTGCTCGAGCTCGCGGCGGGCGGTGGGAACCTCGTCGCCGACGGGCTGCCGCCGCGGCAGGCTGCGCTGCGGGCGGGGCTGCGGGCGGGGCTCACGACGCGTGACGGCCTGCTGTGGCACGCGGGTGTCGCGGAGGCGCACGGTCTTGAGCTTGCGTCGGCCTGAGCCTCTCGGCACCCCCACCCTGGATACCTAGCCTATCTAGGTTTATGCTGACGGGGTGACCGCACCCCGCACCCGCCTACTGCGCACCCTCGTCCCCGCGCTCCTCGTCATCGCCTGGCTCGGACTCGCCTCGTTCGGCGGCCCGCTCTTCGGCCGCGTCGACGAGGTCTCGTCGAACGACCCGACGGCCTACCTGCCGACGAGCGCCGAGGCCACCCAGGTCCAGAAGCAGCTCACGGGCTTCCTCGGCGACGACGCGATCCCCGCGGTCGTCGTCGCGGTCCGCGACGGCGGCCTCACCGAGGCCGACCTCGCAGCGCTCGCCGCCGCCGCCGAGGCCGCAGGCGCGATCGAGCAGGTCGCAGGCGGCGCGAGCCCCGCGATCCCGTCGGAGGACGGCCAGGCCGTGCAGGTGTTCGTGGCCCTCAGCACGCAGTCCGACCTCGGCGAGGGCGTCGAAGCGATCCGTGCCGCCTTCGCCTCCCAGACGCCCGACGGCGTCAAGGTCCTCGTCACCGGACCCGCCGGCCTCTCCGCCGACCTCGGCGACGCGTTCGCCGGCATCGACGGCCTCCTCCTCGGCGTCGCGCTCGCCGCGGTCCTCGTCATCCTCATCGTCGTCTACCGCTCCCCCGTCCTGCCGCTCCTCGTCCTCACGTCGAGCGTCTTCGCCCTGTGCGCCGCGCTCGCGACCGTGTGGCTGCTCGCCAAGGAGGGCGTCGTCCTCCTCTCCGGGCAGACGCAGGGCATCCTCTTCATCCTCGTCATCGGCGCGGCCACCGACTACGGGCTCCTCTACGTCTCCCGCTTCCGCGAGGAGCTCCGCGCGCAGCCCGACCGCTGGGCCGCGACGCGCGCGGCCCTGCGTGGCTCGTTCGAGCCGATCGTCGCCTCGGGCGGCACCGTCATCGCCGGACTCCTGTGCCTCCTGCTCTCCGACCTCCAGTCGAACCGCGACCTCGGCCCGATCGCCGCGATCGGCATCGTCTGGGCGATGATCGCGTCGTTCACCCTGCTGCCCTCGCTCCTCGCGCTCACCGGCGGCGTCGCATTCTGGCCGCGCCGCCCGCAGCCGCTCACTCCCGAGCAGGTCGCCGACCCCGACGCACGCATGCCGCAGCGCGGCCTCTGGCACGCGCTGCCCGGCGCCGTCTCCCGCCGCCCCCGCACGCTCTGGGTCGGCACGACGGTCGTGCTCCTCCTCGCGAGCGTCGGGCTTACTCAGCTCAAGGCCGACGGCGTCGCGCAGTCCGACCTCGTCCTCGGTGACTCCCCTGCCCGCACCGGACAGCAGCTCCTCGCCGAGCACTTCCCCGGCGGCTCCGGCTCACCGACGTACGTCCTGGCCCCCGAGGGCTCGCTCGACGCCGTCGCGACGACGATCCTCGGCACCCCCGGCGTCGCCGGCCTCGCGGTGACGGCGCAGGACTCGCCGTCGGGCACCGCGCCCGTCACCGCGGACGGCATCCAGCCCGTCGGCCGCCCCGGCACGGAGGCGCCCGCACCGACCATCGTCGACGGGAACGTCCTCCTCCAGGCGACCCTCACCGACGCCGCGGACTCGACGGCCGCCGAGACGACGGTGCGCGCGCTGCGCACCGCCCTCGCGGATGACGCCCTCGTGGGTGGCACGACCGCGACAGCGATCGACTCCGACGACGCCTCCGTCCACGACCGGAACCTCATCATCCCCGTCGTGCTCCTTGTCATCCTCCTCATCCTCGGGCTGCTGCTGCGCGCGATCGTCGCGCCGCTGCTCCTCGTCGCGACCGTCGTCCTCTCGTTCGCGGCCACCCTCGGCGTGAGCGCCCTCGTCTTCAACCATGTGCTCGACATGCCCGGTGCAGACCCGGCCGTGCCGCTCTTCGGCTTCGTGTTCCTCGTCGCGCTCGGCATCGACTACAACATCTTCCTCATGACGCGTGTGCGCGAGGAGTCGCTCGCGCACGGCACGCACCTCGGCATGACGCGCGGCCTGGCGATCACGGGCGGCGTCATCACGTCGGCCGGCCTCGTGCTCGCCGCGACGTTCGCGGCGCTCGCGGTCCTGCCGATCCTCTTCCTCGTGCAGCTCGCGTTCATCGTTGCGTTCGGCGTGCTCGTCGACACGTTCCTCGTGCGGACCGTCCTTGTGCCCGCGCTCGGCTACGACGTCGGCCGTGCGATCTGGTGGCCGTCGAAGCTCACGCGGGGCGAACGATGAGGATCTGGTCGCTCGCCCCGGCCGAGCTCGACCGCGTCGGGCTTGTCGCGTGCTGGCGCGAGACCCTGCTCGCGCAGGCCGTCCTTGCGGGGCGCACGCGCGGGTACACGCGCCACCCGCAGCTCGAACGGTTCCGGGACGCTCCCGACCCGCTCGGGGCGGTCGGTGCGTACCTCACGGCGCTCGCCGACGAGGCCGACGTGCGCGGCTACCGCTTCGACCGCACCCGCATCGACCGGCCCGGCCCCGCGCCCGCGCGGCTCACCGTGACGACGGGCCAGCTCGAGCTCGAGCGCGCGCACCTCACGGCGAAGCTCGCCGTGAGGGCACCGGACGACCTCGCGCGGCTCGGCCCGGAGGTGCACGCGCACCCGCTCTTCGACGTCGTCGACGGCCCCGTCGCGACGTGGGAGCGTGCGCTGCCCGACGCCGCGCGCACCTGACCGACGCGCGCGACGCTGCATTCGGGGAGAGGCTAGGACGATGACGACCGACGAAACGACCACCCCGCGCCTCCTCGGCGGCCCCCGGCGCGTGCTCGTCACGGGCGCGACCGGGTACGTCGGCGGCAGGCTCGTCCCCGAACTCCTCGCGGAGGGGCACGACGTGCGCGTCGCCGTGCGCGCGCCCGAGCGGCTCGCCGACGTCCCGTGGCGCGACGACGTCGACGTGCGCCGCGCGGACCTCGGCGACGCCGAGGCCGTCGCGGCCGCGCTCCGCCCGCGCGGTGCGGCGCCCGACGCGCCCGGCGACGTCGACGTCGTCTACCACCTCGTCCACTCGATGAGCACGGGTGGGGACTACGCACGCACCGAGCTGACGATCGCGCGCACCGTCGCGCGTGCGTGCGCCGCCGCGGACGTCGGACGCATCGTCTACCTCGGCGGCCTGCACCCGCGCGGCGTCGACCTCTCGCCCCACATGGCGTCCCGCACCGCCGTGGGTGACGCGCTGCTCGGCTCGGGCGTGCCGACGCTCGTCCTCGACGCGGGCGTCGTCATCGGCTCCGGCTCCGCGTCGTTCGAGATGATCCGGCACCTCACCGAGAATCTGCCGTTCATGCCCGCACCGTCGTGGGTCGGCAACCTCGTCGAGCCCATCGCGGTGCGTGACGTCCTCCACTACCTGCGCGGGGCCGCACGCGTGCCCGCGAGCGTCTCGGGCCGCTTCGACATCGGCTCACGCGACGTCCTCACGTACGCGGCGCTCATGCACGGCTACCGCCACGAGGCCGGGCTGGGGCGACGACGCATCTACGCGTTCCCCGTGCCTGCGCCGCGGCTCGCCGGCTGGTGGGTCGCGCTCGTCACGCCCGTGCCGCACGCCATGGCCGTCCCGCTCGTCCAGTCCCTCCAGCACGACGCGATCTGCCGCGACACCCGCATCGACGGCATCATCCCGCCACCTCCGGGCGGCCTCACCGGGTACCGGGAGGCAGTGCGGCTCGCGCTCGCGCGCGAGCGACGCGGCGAGGTGACGACGACGTGGGCGAGCGCGAGCGGCGGCGTGTCCGCCGACCCGCTGCCGTCCGACCCGCCGTGGTCAGGCGCGACGGTGCGCGTCGACGCCCGCTCGCGCATCGCCCGCGACCTCGAGCCCGCCGACGTGTGGCCCGTCGTCGAGGGGATCGGCGGACGCAACGGGTGGTACTCGTGGCCCGTTGCGTGGGCGGTGCGCGGCATCCTCGACACGTTCGCGGGCGGACCCGGCGCCAGGCGCGGCCGACGCCACCCCGAGATGCTCGCCGTCGGCGACCCCGTCGACTGGTGGCGCGTCGAGCGTCTCGAGCGCGGGCGCTACCTGCGGCTGCGCGCCGAGATGCGCGTCGCCGGACGGGCGTGGCTCGAGATGCGCGTCGAGCCTGCCCCGGGCGGCGGCACCCGCTACGACCAGCGGGCCGTCTACCTGCCGCACGGTCTGCCCGGCAAGCTCTACTGGGGGCTCATCGCGCCGTTCCACGCGATCGTCTTCCCGTCGATGGCGCGCAACATCCTCGCGCGCGCCCGCGAGCTGCGCGTCACCAGCCCGCGAGGACCGCGATGACGACGAGGGTGACGATGAACCCGCACACCTGGTTGAGCCACAGGAAGCGTCGCCAGCCGGCGTTCGCCGTCTCGCACGTCGTGTCGGTGACGTCGCGGTGCGGCCACACGTTGATGAGGTGGAGGAGCGGCACGAGTGCCGCGACACGCCCCGGCCACCCTGCGCCGACGAGCAGGACGACGGCCGCGAGCGCGTAGACCGCGAGCGCAAGACGCGTCGTGCGCCGCGCCCCGAGGACGGTCGCGACCGAGCCGATGCCGGCCGCCCGGTCCGCGCGCACGTCCTGGACCGCACCGAACGCATGGGATGCGGCGCCCCAGCAGAAGAACGCCGCGAGCACCGCGAGCACCTCGCTCGTCCACGCGCCGCCCGTGAGCGCGACCCCGTAGACGGCCGGCGCGACGAAGTGCGTCGAGCTCGTGAGCGAGTCGAGCACGGGCCGTTCCTTAAGCCGCAGCGGCGGCGCCGAGTAGCCGACGACCGCGACGACCGCGACGACGAGGACGACGTTGGCGAGCGCCGTCCCGGCGGCGAGCAGTACGACGAGGAACGGCACGTTCGTCACGAGGGCCGCGACGAGCGTCGTGCGGTGGAGGCCGCGTTCGAGGACGATCCCCTCGACGCCGCCCTTGCGCGGGTTCGCGAGATCCGACTCGTGGTCGAAGACGTCGTTGATGCCGTACATCGCGAGGTTGTACGGGACGAGGAGGTAGAGTGCCGCGACGATCCCGAGCCACCACGAGGACCCGCCCGCGAGGAGGTAGGCCGCGACGAACGGGTAGGCGGTGTTGATCCACGAGACGGGTCGCGACGTACCGATGAGCCGCGCGAGGACGCGCCGTGCCGGGGTGCGTCCGGGCGCCTCGGCAGGAGCGCCTGCGGCGGTGCCCGCCGAGGACGTCGGCCGCGGGAGCGTCACGTCCGTGGCCGCGAGACGTTCTCCCCGCGCGGACGACGTCCACCCGTCAACGCGCACCGGCTCGGCAGGCCGTGGCGCGGTCGCGGCGGCGAGCGCGGGCAGGACGAGCGCAGTCGCGAGCGGCCAGGCGAGGTCCTCGAGGGGCGCGAGCCCGACGCGTACGCCGAGCAGCTGTGACGCGTCGAAGCGGAAGAGGTCCGCGGCGATCATCGCGGAATCGAAGACGACGGTGAGCACGAGGAGCACGAGCGCGGTGAGCGCCGTCGCGACGCCGAGGTTCTCGGGGAGCGTCCCGCGCGAGCGCGCAACCGCCCGGCAGACGACGTGCCCGAGCGCCGCGAGGACGAGGACGAGGGCGGCAAGGCCGGCGTACGTCATGAGGCGTCCCTCCCGTCGGGCCACTGGTCGCGACGCTGCCCGAGCCACCGGAGCATCCCTGCGGCGACGACGAGCGTCACGTACGCGAGGAAGACGACGAAGACGATCTCCTCGATGGGCAGGTGCGGTGCGACCTCGACGCCCACGAGCGCGTCGCCGAGGCCGCGTCCGTAGAAGCCGGCTCGGATCGCGACGACGTCCCACACGAGGAGCAGCGCGGCGCCGGCGCCGACGACGCCGAGCACGCGCAGGCGCGTGCCGAACGGGCTGCGACGCGCTCCGAGGAGGAGCCGCCAGCGCAGGTCGATCGCGAGGACTCCGGCGGCCGAGACGAGGAGCGCCGCGAGGTAGGCGCCGGTCATCGCGCGTCCGACGGCGTGTGGGGCTGTGTCGTCGTCGGCACGTCGGCCGACGCCCCTCCGCGTGCCCGCGCGAGCGTGTCGTGCGCGACCTGAGCGCTCAGCAGACACATGGGCACGCCGACGCCAGGCACGGTCGACGCCCCGGCGTGGATGAGGCCGTCGACGCGCCGGGAGGTGTTGCGGGCCCGGAGCATCGCTGACTGGCGGAGGGTGTGCGCGGGGCCGAGGGCCCCGCCGCGCCACGCGTGGAGGTCGGCGGCCATGTCGCCGGGGCCGACGGTGCGGCGCACGACGATGCGTTCGGCGAGGTCGGGCACACCGGCCCACGCGGCGAGCTGGGCGATCGCGGCGTCAGCGATCCGCTCGACGCCCGGGTCGCCCGTCCCGTCGAGGCCGCCGCGGCCGAGCTCCGGGTCGGCGTGGACGGGCACGAGGAGGAAGAGGGTCTCGTGACCGTCGGGCGCGACGGTGGCGTCGGTGCGGGACGGTGCGCACACGTACGCGGACGCGGGGTCCGGCAGGGGTCGGTGCCCGTCGACGGCGTCGAAGCCCTCGGTCCAGTCGCGCGTGAACATCAGGGTGTGGTGCGTGAGCTCGGGAAGCCGCCCGCGGACGCCGAGGTGGACGAGGACAGCACCCGGACCGGGGGCGCGCCGCGCCCACCAACGCTCCGGGTAGGTGCGCAGGTGAGCCGGCAGGATCTGCGTCTCGAGGTGGTGGAGGTCGCCCGCGTGGACGACGACGTCTGCGTCGATCGTGCGCGGGCCGTCCCGCCCGACGACGTCGATGCCGGTGACGTGGGCGCGGGGTCGCTTCGCGGTGCGGACGCTCCCGGCGCCCGTCGTCGTCCGGAGCGCGGTGACCTCTGTGCCGAGCGTGAGCCGGGCGCCAGCGTCCTCGGCGAGGCGGGCGAGCGATCGCGTCACCTCGCCGAAGCCGCCGCGGGGGTAACGGACGCCGTCGACGAGGTCGAGGTGGCTCATGAGGTGGTACATGCTCGGGGCGCGCTCGGGGCGGGTACCGAGGAAGACCGCGGGGTAGCCGAGGACCTGCCGGAGGCGCCGGTCGGCGAACCGCGTACCGACGTGCCGGGACAGCGGCACGGCGAGCAGCCGGGCGAGCGTCGGCAGGCGCCGCAGGACGGCGGGCACGAGGAGGTCGCGCGGGCGGCTGAAGTCGGTGCGGAGCAGGTGGTCGACGGCCACGCGGTACACGTCGCGCGCCTCGTCGAGGTAGCGGCCGAGGCGTGCGCCGGCACCGGCCTCGACGGACTCGAAGAGCTCCGTCGCGTGCGCGCGGCCGGAGCGGACGTCGAGCGGTTCCGCGTCCTCGGCGAGCACGCGGTAGGCGGGGTCGAGGTCGACGAGGTCGAGCTGCTCGGCGGTCGTCGTGCCGACCTCCCGGTAGAACGCCTCGAAGACCTCGGGCATGAGGAACCACGACGGTCCGAGGTCGAACGTGAAGCCGTCGCGCTGCCACGTGCCGGCGCGGCCGCCGACGGTGTCGAGCCGGTCGACGACCTCGACGTCGTCGCCCGCGCGGGCGAGGAGCGCGGCGGTCGCGAGCCCCGCGACGCCGGCTCCGACGATGACGACGCGGCTCATCGCGCCGCCCGGGCGCGCAGACCGGTGTGCTGGCCGGCGGGCGGCCCCGCGGGCAGCGTCGCGGGCTGGGACCCGGCGCCGCGCCCCCGCGCGCCGTGGTTGCGCGCGAGAGCGTCGCGGGCGAGGGCCCGGCCGACGACGAGCGCCTTGCGCTTGGCGGGGACGCTCACGCGCGTCGTCGCGATCTCGGCGGCGGGTGTCGCGCGCAGGAGTCGGGAGAGCTCGGCGAAGAGCGCCGTCGCGGCGACGACGGCCCGTCGTGCGCCCATCGGCAGGAGCGGGATGGCCGTGCGGGCCAGGGCGATCTCCGCGTCGACGTCGTCGAGCGCGGCGTCACGGGCCGCGTCGCTCGGCGCGGCGACGAGCTCGGCGAGGTAGGCGCGGCCACGGTCGTCGAGGTCGGCGCCGAGGTCGCGGACGAAGTTGACCTTCTGGAACGCGGAGCCGAGCGCGCACGCGCCCGGTGCCGCGTCACGCACGAGTCGCGTGCGCTCGGGCGTGGGAAGGTCGGCGGCGAAGATCTGCAGGCACATGAGCCCGACGACCTCCGCGGAGCCGTGGACGTACGTCGCGAGCGATGCGGCGTCGTGCGCGTCGCGGACGAGGTCGGTGCGCATCGCGTCGAAGAACGGCCCCGTGAGGTCGGCGCCGATGCTGCAGCGCGCCGCGGCGAGCGTGAACGCGTGGACGACGAGGTTCGTCGAGCAGCCCCGGGCGCGTGCGCGCGCGACCTCGTCCTCGAGGGCGTCGAGGAGCGCTGCGCGGGCTGCGGGGTCGACGTCGTCGAGCGCGCCGTCGACGATCTCGTCAGCGAGCCGCACGAGTCCGTAGACGGCACGCACGTCGGCACGCTGCGCGGGCGGCAGGAGCCGCACCGCGAGGGAGAAGCTCGTCGAGTAGCTCGCGATGACGGTCTCGCTCGCAGCGCGCGCGGCCGCGTCGTACCGGGAGCGGTCGACCCGGCTCATCGTTCCGCCCTCGCCCCGTCGCAGAGCATCGCGAGCAGCGGCTCGGGCACCCCGGCCGCCCGACCGACGTGGACGGCACTCGCGAGCCGGTCGTCGGCGAGAGTCGTCACGGCGTCGGCGACGCCGTGCTCCTCGAGAGCGCGGCGCACGGGGGCGGCGCGCTCCTCGTCGAGGTCGGCGTCGCCGAGGACGGAGGCGACGACGGGCCATGCGGCCGTCCGGGCCGCGACGGCGACGACCGCGGTGACGCGCCCCTCGCGCAGGTCGGAGACGCAGGACTTCCCGGTCGTCGCCGGGTCGCCGAACGTGCCGCGCAGGTCGTCGCGCAGCTGGAAGGCGACGCCGACGAGCCTCCCGACCCGCTCGAGCGCGGGAGCGAGCGCACGGGCCTGCGGCGTGCCCACGAGGAGCGCGGCCGCGCGCAGGGGCCACACGAACGTGTAGGCCGCGGTCTTGCGCTCGGCGGTCGTGAGAGCCGTCGCAAGATCGGGGGTCGCGCTCGGGAGCGCGGTCGTGTCGGCGAGCTCGCCCGCGGCGGACTCGGCGATGACGTCGCTGAGCAGCTCGAGGAGCGCGGCGCGCGTCGGCGCGTCGACGTCGAGCGCGGCGACCGCGGTGACGGCGCGGACGAGGGCGAGGTCGCCCGCGAGGATGCCTGCGGCGAGCCCGGCGTCGTCGGCTGCGGCCACGTCGGCGCCGCGCGACCGGGCGAGGGCACGATGCCGGGCGACGACGGTGGGTCGTCCGCGTCGGACGTCGTCGTGGTCGATGACGTCGTCGTGGACGACGAACGCCGTGTGGAGGAGCTCGGTCGCGTCGGCGAGCGCGTGGGCGACGTCGTCGCGCGTGCCGCCGAGCGCTCGGTAGGTCGCGAGAAGGAGCGCGGGGCGCACGCCGCTGCCGCCGTCGGCGGAGTCGGCGAGCGCGTCCCAGAGGGTTGCGAGGTGGCCGCCCGGGTCCGGGAGGCGCATCGCGCAGGCGCGGAGGGCGGCGACGAGGCTGCGGCTCGTCCACTCCGGCGGCGAGGGCTGGCCGGGGGCGACGAGCTCGGGCGCGCTGCTCGCGGGGGCGCTGTGAGCGCGTCCGGCGACGGCCGTGCTCATCGGACGTCCTCGAGCGTGGCGAGCTCGCGGAGCTGCGCGACGGCCCACGGGCTCAGCGCCCAGGGCGCTGCGACCGCGGCGTGGCCGAGGTCGGCGGCGTCGACCCAGGCGGTCTCGACGACCTCGTCGGGGTCGGGGGTGAGCGTGGGGCGGTGCCCGGGGAGGCGCGCGACGACGACGGGGCACAGCTCGTTCTCGACGATGCCGTGGGCGTCGACGGCGCGGTAGCGGAAGTCGGGCAGGACGATCTCGAGGTCGACGAGGGCGTCTGTCCCGAGTTCGGTGAGCGCGTGGCGTCGGACGGCGTCGAGGAGGTCCTCCCCCGGCCGGGGGTGGCCGCAGAACGCGTTGGTCCACACGCCGGGCCACGAGCGCTTCGTGAGGGCGCGGCGGCTGAGGAGGAGGTCGCCCGCGTCGTCGGTGACGTGGCACGAGAAGGCGAGGTGGAGCGGGGTGGTCGTGGTGTGGACGGCTTCGCGCGGGGCGGTTCCGGCGGGGCGTCCGCCGTCGTCGAGGAGGACGACGAGGTCGGCGGCGTCGCGCCCGGGGGCGTCGCCTGCGTGGATGGTCCGGGGCGGGTGTGCGACGAGCGTCATGTCAGCTCCTTCACCGAGAGGTTGCTCGCAACATTACTAGCCGAACTAGCAACTTGTCACGCTAGGATTATCTTGTGCATGAGGAATCCCCTGGGGCCACGTCCCCCTACTGGTTCGGCGACGACGATATCCGCAATCTCCTCGAGGCGCTCCGCGCCTTCCGCCTCGCCGACTCCAGCATGCGCCGCCGCACCGCCCGCGCCATGGACATGAACGAGTCCGACATGATGGCGCTCCAGCTCGTCGTCGCCGCCGAACGCCACGGCACCGTCGTCACACCCAACGCGATCGCCCTCCACCTCGACATCTCGACCGCCTCGACGACCAAGCTCGTCGACCGGCTCGAGTCCGGCGGCTACCTCGTCCGCGAGCCGCACCCCACCGACCGACGCTCCGTGCAGCTGCGCCCCACCGCACACGCGCACGACGAGATCCGCGCGCGACTCACCCACATGCACGCCGAGATGGAGCGCGTCGCACGTGCCGTGCCCGAAGCTTCCCGCAGCGACGTCGCCGCGTTCCTCCGGGCGGTCGCCGAGATCCTCGAGCGTCAGGATGGCATCGCGCCGCTCACGTGAGCGGCGGGCTGCCGGTTCCTCACCACTCGGCGGCGGGCCCGTCCGCGTCGCGGCACGTCACCCCCGGTATCGCTCCGGGCTCCTTCCGCGTCACCCGCCTCGGTCTGCCCCCATGGGCCCGGCTCGCCGGCCTCGTCGGGATCAGGTCCGGGGAAGCTCGGCGCCGTTCCGGGAAAGTTCAGCGCCGCTCCGGGAAACGTTGAGGGCCGCATCCCGACTGGGATGCGGCCCTCGCTGTGGAGCTAAGGAGATTCGAACTCCTGACCTCTTCGATGCGAACGAAGCGCGCTACCAACTGCGCCATAGCCCCGTGAAGCGAGAACTACGTTAGCACGCGCTGGACCCCGCGGAAAAATCGGCGGGGCCGCGCAGGCCGATCAGGCTCCGGAGGCGCGCCGGCGCGCGAGGATCGCGTCGAGACCGAGGCCGAGACCCTCGGTCGTCGTCGCGGGCTCCTCCGCGGACCCGGCCGTGCTGCCCGAGGCCTGTGCGCGCTCGGCGGCGTTCGCGGGCGTCGTGACGTCGGCGCCATCGAGCGGCGCGACCTCACGACGGGGCGCAGCGGCCTTCATCGTGTACGTCGGACGCGGCAGCGAGAAGCCACCGAGGACGCGGTCGTCGTCGGGCGCCGAGGACTCCGCGGTCGCCGAGCCGGTCGTGTCGGGCACGGCGGTGCGGGACGCAGCGGAGGCGGACGCGGGAGCGTCGGCCGTGACGGCCGGAGCCGTGGCGCGGGCGGCAGGCGTCTCGCTGACGTCCGGGACCTCGGACTGCGGGGAGGCCTCGGGAGCGGCCTGGGCCGCTGCGGCGCGCCCGGCGGCGGCCGAGGCGCGCTCGAGGACCTCGGCGCTCGAGATCATCTGCGTCGTCGTCTGGCTGCCGTGCACGGCGCGACCGGTGACGCTCGCGCTGCGCGCACTGCCGGCGTGGGCCCGGGCGGCCGCGGAAGGACGGGCGGTACGGGCGGCGGGCTGCTCGGCAGGCGCGGGGCGTCGGGCGGGACGCGCGTTGGACGCGCGAGCTGCGAGCTCGGCGTCGGAGCGGCGGGCGGCGACGACGGCGCGACGTCCGAGCGCGAGGACCCCTCCGAGCGCGACGGTGAGCACGGTCGGCACGGCGACGTGGAGGGAGAACGCGCTCACCGCGGTCCACGCGATCGCGGACGCGGCAAGGAGCGTGAGCGTGAGGGCGAGGCGGCGGCGCGCAGCGGCAGCACGACGCTCGGCGACCGCACGGGCGCGCTCGTCGGCCGCGGTGCGGGCGGCAGCAGGGCGCGCGGCGGCAGGACTGGCGGCGGCACGTTCGGCTACGCCGGCCGTGGCGGTGGGGCTCACCGTCTGCAGACGCGGGGAGGCAGGCGCGCCGGGGCGCGTCCGGGCGGGCGCGCCGGGACGGCGCTGCGACGCGGTGACCGGTCGGTCCATGGTGACGGCTCCCTCTGCTGCTGCGGCCGGCTGCGCGATGACGACGGGCATCGGACCCGTCAGCAGACGACCGTGGGGAACCTGTCCTGGCGGGCAGTCACGCGACGTCCCGGGCTCCTCCCTGCCGTCACGCCGGGCGACCGCGAGGATCCGCATGGCGCCCGAGTGCCGGTCCTCGGTGCGTGCCGTGGCGACCTGCGACCGCTGCGACACGCGCTGAGGGAGGAGGTAGACCGCCCAGAACGCGGCGATGGCAAGCACCGCCGCCCCGGCCAGATTCTCCACTCCCCGACGGTATGCGAGCGGTGGCACGCTCCCACGGACGCCCTCCGGCGTGTCTTACACCGGTGTGATTCCACCCGTCGCGGGACGCTCGTCGACCGAACCGCGCAACCCTCTGCGATCGGTCATGCACTCTCCGCCCGCGCCCGCAGCCGCGCGAGCAACCCTCCCGGCACCTCCTCCGAGGTCACTGCGAAGACCCGGTGGTCGCGCCAGCGTCCGTCGATGTGGAGGAAACGCTCGCGCATCCCCTCCTCGCGCAGGCCGAGCTTCGCGACGACACGCAGGCTCGGCGCGTTCTCGGGACGGATGGCGATCTCGATCCGGTGGAGGCCCACCTCGGCGAAGCAGTGGTCGATGACGAGGGCGACCGCCGTCGGCACGATCCCGCGCCCGGCGACCGCGCTGTCGACCCAGTAGCCGATCGACGCGGTGCATGCGGAGCCACGCACGATGCTCGCGACCGTCACCTGTCCGACAAGCCTGCCATCGAGCTCGATGACGAACGGCAGGTGCGTGCCGGCGCGCGCGTGCGCGCGTGCCGCCGCGACATACGCGCCGAACGACGCGGCCGGAGCCCCCGTCGGTGACGTCGCCTCCCACGGTTCGAGCCACGCGCCGTTGCGCGCCCGCACGGCGCACCATGCGCGCGCGTCCCGTCGCCGCAGCGGACGCACGGTGACCGTTCCGGCGGCCGACAGCGCGCGGAGCGTCGCAGGCCAGCCGGACGTCATCCCTCGAGCACCAGGCAGTGGACGCGCGAGCCGAGCCGCACGAAGGACTCGCCCTCGGGAACCACCGCGAGCGCGTTCGCCGCGGCGAGCGACGAGAGCGACATCTGGTCGATCGCACGCGGGTCCGCGACGGGCACGACGCGGTAGCCCTCGTCGGGGCTGCCCGTGAGGTGCGCGGGCACGAACTCGCGCACCCCGGCCGGGCTGTTCCACTCGGCGTCCGCGTACGCGACGACCGACGGGCGGAAGAGATCGGTGTGCCCCGCGATCTCGAGGAGCGCGGGCCGCACGAAGACCTCGTACGCGACGAGCGCCGCGACGGGGTGCCCAGGCAGGGCGACGATCGGCACGACGCTGTCGTCCTCGCCGATCGTGCCGAAGCCGTGGCCGCGTCCGGGGGCGAGAGCGACGTGGTCGAAGCGCACGGTGCCGAGCGGTCCGAGCACGTCCTTGAGCGTGTCGTGGCTGCCCTCGGACAGGCCGCCCGTTGTGAGGACGAGGTCTGCGCGCACGAGCTGGTCGGCGAGGACCTCGCGGAGGTGTGCACGGTCGTCGCTCACGGGTGCGACGGGGATGGCGACGGCGCCCGTGTCCTCGACGGCGATCGCGAGGGCCTGCGCGTTGGCCTCGAAGACGCCGGCTCCGGCGCTGCGGCGTCCGGGGACGCGCAGCTCGTCCCCGACGGGCACGATGACGACGCGCGGCCGCGGGTGCACCCTGAGGTGGGAGCGTCCGAGTGCCGCGGCGAGGGAGATCTGCCGCGCGCCGAGGCGCAGGCCGGCGGCGAGGACGACCTGCCCGGCGCGTGCGTCAGCCCCCGCACGTCGCACGCCCGAGCCGACGCCGACCGAGCGGCGCACGCGCACCTGCGCCGTGCCGCGGTCGGTGTGGTCGAGCGGGACGACGGCGTCCGCGCCAACCGGCAGTGCGACGCCCGACGAGATCCGCACGGACTGCCCGGTGACGAGCCGCTCGGGCGCCTCGGCGGCCGACCAGAGGTCGGCGACCACGGGGAGCGTCACGGGCGCGGCATCGGTCGCAGGGTGGACGTCGTCGGCGCGGACGGCGTAACCGTCATGCGCCGCGGTCGCGTGCGCGGGGACGTCGACGTCGACGCGGACGTCCTCGGCGAGGATGCAACCTGCCGCGTCGCCGAGGACCACGTCGAGCGGAGGGACGGGGCTGAGCCCCGCGAGGATCTCCGCGAGGTGCGCCTGGACGCTCAGCACGAGGTCACGCGTCGAGCGTCGGGACGTAGCCCCGCAGCCAGTCCCGGAAGTCGGGGCCGAGATCGTCGCGCTCGGACGCGAGCCGCACGACGGCCTTGAGGTAGTCGAGCTTGTCACCCGTGTCGTAGCGGCGGCCGCGGAAGACGACGCCGTAGACGCCGCCCCCCTGCTCGGCAGGCATGGTCGCGAGCTCGGCGAGCGCGTCGGTGAGCTGGATCTCGCCGCCACGGCCGGGCGCGGTGCGCTCGAGGACCTCGAACACCGCGGGGTTGAGGACGTAGCGGCCGATGACCGCGAGGTTGCTCGGCGCGTCCTCCGGCGCGGGCTTCTCGACGAGGCCCTTAACGCCGACGATGTCTCCCTCCGGCACGCCGTCGACCGTGCCGACCTGCGGCGCGGGCTCGACAGCGGCGCACCCGTAGAGCGACACCTGCGCGGGGTCGACCTCGAGGAGCGCGACCACGGACCCGCCCGTCCGTCGCGCGACCTCGATCATCGCGGGCAGCACGGGGTCGCGCTCGTCGATGAGGTCGTCGCCGAGGAGGACTGCGAACGTGTGGTCCCCGACGTGGTTCTTGGCGCGCAGGACCGCGTGGCCCAGGCCCATCGGCTCGCCCTGACGGACGAAGTGGATGTCGGCGAGCGCCGACGACTCACGGACCGCCGCCAGTCGCCCGGCGTCACCCTTGGCCTCGAGGTTCGCCTCGAGCTCGGGGACCCCGTCGAAGTGGTCCTCGAGGGAACGCTTGGACCGTCCCGTGATGAAGAGGACGTCGTCAAGGCCGGCCGCGGCGGCCTCTTCGACGACGTACTGGATCGCGGGCTTGTCGACGACGGGGAGCATCTCCTTGGGGGTCGATTTCGTGGCGGGCAGGAAGCGGGTACCCAGGCCAGCGGCAGGGATGACAGCCTTCGTGATCTCCATGCAGACACCTTAGCGACCACCGCAACCGGACCTGGGACCGTCAGCGGCGGTGGAGCGGGGAAAGTTTGGGATGATGGAGCCATGAGCGGAGCAGCGCAGCCCATCCATGTCCCTCTCGGCCTGGAGCCGGAGGACGCCAAGACGATGGTCCGCAAGGCGATCCGCGCGGCGCGGGAGCACCGATCCTCGCGACGGCGCCAGGAGGCTGCCGCGGGCTTCGTCCACTCGCTCGCCGACTTCGAGCAGCTGCGCGAGGCACGTTGCGTCGCCGCGTACGTCTCGCGTCCCTCCGAGCCGGGCACGCTGCCGCTCCTCGAGGATCTTGCGCTGCGCGGCGTCAGGGTCCTCCTGCCGGTCCTCGGCACGGGGCTCGAGCGCGGCTGGGCCCCGTTCGCAGGGGCAGACGACCTGCTCGAGCGCGCTCCGGGCCGACCGCCGGAGCCGGGCACCGAGCACCTCGGTGCGGACGCGCTCGCGGAGGCCGACGTCATCATCGCGCCCGCGCTCGCCGTCGACACGGCGGGAGCGCGCCTCGGACAGGGCGGCGGCTGGTACGACCGCGCGCTCGGCCATAAGCGGCCGGACGCGAAGGTCGTCGCGCTCGTCTTCCCCGAGGAGATCTACGACGCGGCGGACTCCCCCATCCCGACGGAGCCGCACGACGTACCGGTCGACGCGTTCGCGACGCCGTCGGGCTGGCAGTGGGCGGAACGAGGCTGAGCCCCGGCTGCTCCTACTCGGCGCTCGGGACGAGGCGCAGCGTCTCGCCGGCTGCGCGGGTCACGGCGTCGGCGCTGAACGGCCACGCGAACGTCTCGCCGACCGACCATGCCTCGAGCTGGTCCGCGTAGTTCCGGTGCCCCGGGTGACCTGAGGTGCCGGTGACGACGACCCATGTCGACGCGTCGAGCGCGCCGAGGTCGACGACCATGCGCATCGACGGTCCGGACGTCACCGAGAAGTCGGTGCGGCCTGTCGCGGTCCTCGCGGACGCGTCCCAGCCGGTCGCGTCGACGATCGACGATCCGCCGCCGAGCTGCTGGGTCGCGGGGTTGACGAACGCGCGCACAGGCCACGGGATCGACTCGCCGCCGAGCACGGGGTGCTCGAGGTTCAGCTGGTGGAGCCTGCCCCACTGCCAGTCCTCGGTGTCGCGGCCGAGCGCGGTCGTGAGCTCGAGCCGGGCGTCGACGAGCGCCTGGCGGAGGATCTCGTCGCGCGTCTCGACGACGTCGACGGTCGTGCGGTCGTCCCAGAGCCGGGCTTCGGGGTCGTCGAGGAGCTCGGTGACGACGGCGAGCCAGCGGCTCGAGCCGCTGGGCTGGACGGAGTCCGGCAGGTCGTCGGCGAACGCGCCGTCGACGATCTGCGCCCAGACGGCGTTGAAGTAGGCTCCGGCGGCCGACGACGGGTCGGTGTTGTAGTCCCAGCTCCTCAGGAGCTCCTGGCCCTGTGCGGCGAAGTCGTCGTCGAGGCTGATGTCGAGGAGCGTCGGGACGAGCGCAGCTGCGAACGGGCTCCACACGTCGGACTGGATCGCGCTCATGGTCTCGCCCGAGACCTTGGTGCCGCCGGTGATCGCAGTGTCGAGGAGCGTCGAGATGCGGTGCGAACGGTAGCCGTAGTCCCAGTCGGCGGTGAGGTAGGGGCCCTCGCCCGCGGGGAGGACTGCCTGGTTCGCGGCGACGATGACGCCGGACTCGGGGTCGAGGACGGCGGGCATGTCGGCGGGGTCGACATAGCCCTGCCAGTCGTAGGCGCTGTCCCAGCCGGGCCGCGGCCAGGTGCCGTCGGACGGCACGGGCCCGGTGACGCTGCCACGGAGCGGGATCCTGCCGGGGGCCTGGTACCCGATGTGACCGTCGGTCGTCGCGAAGATGATGTTCTGGGAGGGCACGGCGAAGAGCGCTGCGGCCTGCGCGACGTCGTCGGCGTCGGCCGCGCGGTTGAGCGCGAAGATCGCGTCAGCGGTGCGGCTAGGCGTGAGAGCCGTCCAGCTGAGGGCGACGCCGTAGGTGACGCCGGAGAGCCCTGTGTCCGCCATCGGCGAGAGCAGGGCGGCGAGGGACTCGCCGAGCTCTCCGGAGATCACAGGCCCGTGGACGGTCTCGGCGACGTCGATGACGATGTCGTCGCCACCGTTGACCTTGATGGTCTCCTGACGGATGTCGAGCGGCTCCCAGGATCCGTCGCGGAGGTAAGTGTGCGCGCGGACCGCCTCGACGAAGAAGTCGGTGACGTCGGCTCCGAGGTTCGTGAGGCCCCAGGCGAGGTTGGCGTTGTGGCCGATAATGACGCCCGGCAGGCCGGAGAACGAGAAGCCTGCGACGTCGTAGGGGCAGGCGTCGCTCACCTGGGCGCAGCGCAGGCCGATCTGCGCCCAGATGCTCGGTGCTGCGAGCGACAGGTGGGGGTCGTTCGCGAGGAGCGGCTTGCCGCTCGCGGTGTGCTTTCCGGCGACGACCCACGAGTTGGAGCCCGTGCCCTCGCCACGTCCGACCTGCTGCGGGACGGCTGCGAGCGCGTCGGCCGCGGCCTCGAGGGCGGCGCGCACGCCCGCGTCCTCGAGCGGGAGTCCGTCCTCGGGTGCGGTGCGGCTCGCGCCGCCCGTGCCGCCCCCGGTGTCCTTCGGTGCGGCGGCGCGGCGCTCGCTGCGGGTCGCGGCGGCCTCGTCGGCGTCGAGGATCGGGGCGTTCGCGTCGTCGGGGTAGGCGGGGAACAGGGCCTCGACGGCGGTGACGTCGCGGAGTGTGCCGAACGCGGCGGCGCGCTCGAGCTCCTCGTCGAAGTTGCCGCGGAGGTCCCAGGCCATGGCCTTGAGCCACGCGACGGAGTCGACGGGCTGCCACGGCTCGGGGTCGACGATGTCGACCCGGGTGCCGAGCACTGTGTACTCGAGCGCGATCTCCGCGGGCGAGCGGTCCGCGAGGTACGCGTTGACGCCCTCGGCGTAGGCCGTGAGGTTGTCGCGCGTGCTCTGCTCGAGGAGGTCCCACTCCTGCTCGGCGACGCGGCGCCAGCCGAAGGTGCGCACGACGCGGTCGGCGGCGATCGCGTCGGGGTTGTCGCCGACGAGCTCGGCGAGCCGGCCCGCGGTGACGTGCCGGCGGTAGTCCATCTCGAAGAAGCGGTCCTGCGCGTGGACGTAGCCCTGCGCGCGGAAGAGGTCCTCGCTCGTCGTCGCCGTGAGGTAGGGGACGCCGCGGGCGTCGCGCTCGACGGTGACGGCTCCGTCGAGGCCGGGCATCGTCACCTCGCCCGAGGTCGCGGGGAACGGCTTGCGCACGACGACGACGACTGCGACGGTCGTCGCGACGAGAACGACGACGAGCAGCGTGACGACGGCGAGGAGCACCTTGCGCGGTGCGGACAGGCGACTGAGCACGCGCCGAGCCTAGTCCGGACGTCGGACAACGGCAGGGTGGTCCACCGGGACGGCAGCGAGGGCGTGTGACGGGGCGCATGGCTCGTCGGCGGCGGTCCGACGTATAGTTGGCACTCGGAACGACGGAGTGCCAGCCCGCGGCGGCCCCGTCGCGGCCCCCTCGAGCAAGGAGAGAGAACCGTGCCCACCTACGCGTACACGTGCACCGCGTGCGGTCACAGCTTCGACATCCACCAGTCCTTCGCGGACGACGCCCTCACGGTGTGCCCCGAGTGCTCGGGCCGGCTGCGCAAGATCTTCTCGACGGTGGGCGTGACCTTCAAGGGATCGGGCTTCTACCGCACCGACTCGCGCTCGGGCTCGTCGTCGAGCGTCTCGACGCCGGCGGCGAAGCCTGCCGCGAAGCCCGCATCGACGTCGACGTCCACGGGCGCCGCCTGACGCGTCTGGGCCTCCTGCCCACAGGCCCCGCTGCGCGCGTGCCCGTCCACTGGCCCCGGACGGGAGCGGCGCGTCTCGCCTAGCGTCGGCGCATGACCCGCTCCCCTCGTCCTGGCACGCACGCTCGTGCGGTGGCGCGCAGCCGCCGGGCCCGCACGCTCCGTGTCGTCACGTGGCGCGGCCGCCGCGTCCTCGTGAGCGTCGGCCTCGGCGTGCTCGCTGCGGCCGTCGTCACGGCCGCGAGCCCGCCGCCGCCCCCGCACCGTGAGGTCGTGGCGCTGGCGCGCGACGTTCCCGCAGGTGAGCCGCTCACCGCGGCTGTCCTCACGCGCGTCGACGTCCCAGCCCCCGGGTCACCTCCGTGCGCGCTCACCGTTCCGGGCGACGCGGTGGGTGCCGTCCCTGCGGTCGGCCTGCGGGCGGGCACGTTCCTGTGCGCCGAGCTGCTCGTCCGCGGCACCGCGGATCTCCCTCCCGGCTCGGCCGCCGTGCCTGTGCGGCTCGCGGACCCGCAGGTCGCAGCGCTCCTCGCCCCGGGGATGCGGGTCGACGTCGTCGTGCCGTCGGCGCCCGACGTGTCCGGGGAGCCGGTTGTCACGGACGGGCGCGTCCTCACCCGCGGCGCGCTCGTCCTGCCCTCCCCCGCGCCGGCGGCGCCGTCCGACGGCGGCTTGCTCGGCGTGGCGCCGGCCGCGGAGCCCGTCGTGCTCCTCGCGGTGCGGGTGAACGATGCGCCGACGGTCGCGGCCTCGGCTGTGTCGGGGAGCCTCAGTGTCGTCCTCGTGGGATGATCGGCCCGCACACAGCGGACACAGCGCAGGAGGAACGCCATGAAGGACATCTTTGAGGGCTTCAAGAACTTCATTTCGCGGGGCAACGTCGTCGAGCTCGCGGTCGCGGTCGTCATCGGCGGCGCGTTCGGCAAGATCGTCACGAACATCGTCGACGCGATCATCACCCCGCTCATCGCCGCGATCTTCGGCTCGACGAGCCTCGCAAGCGCGCTCAGCTTCCAGATCAACGATGCGGTCTTCAGGCCCGGGCTCGTCCTCGACGCGATCATCAACTTCCTCGCGGTGGCCGCCGCCGTCTACTTCCTCATTGTCCTGCCGATGAACAAGCTCGCCGAGCGTCGCGCGCGCGGCCTCGAGCCCGAGCCGGAGATCAAGGCCGAGGACGTCCAGCTCCTCGAGGAGATCCGTGACCTCCTCCGCGCCCAGGCCGCCGGCCCCCAGCCGGGCACCCCCCAGCCGGGCACGCCCCAGGCCTGACGCGGGCGTGCGCCCCGCGTGGCGCCCACCCACGCCAGGAATCCGCGCGGATGGCTATTCCCAACAGCCATCCGCGCGGATTCTTGTGTCTGGGCGTGGGACCGGGGCGAGGTTGGGCCGGCTAGTCGCGGTAGCCTGCGCCGCCCCAGTGGGGCGGCAGATCGCGCAGGAGGTCGGCGTCGTGGTGCGTCGCGCCCGGCTCGGACCAGCCCTCGGGGCGCTCGTCCGCGCTCGTCCCGGCGACGGTGCTCGTCTCCGTGCCCCGGCGTACGACGCGACGGTGGCGTCGACGCGGCCGCGCTCCGTCGGGCATCTCGACAGGCTCGGTCGGCTCGGGCACGTCGACGGGCCCGGACGCGTCGACGGGTGCGGTCGGCTCGGGAACTTCGACGGGCTCGGTCGGCTCGGTCATCGTCCGAGGAGTCTGCGTACCGCCGCGGAGACGGCAGCGTCGACGCGGTTGGACCGGCGCACGACGCCGAGCTCGGCACGCAGGGCTCCCGCGAGCTGCTGCTCGTCGCGGACGATGCCGTCGGACGCGATCCAGCGCGCGAGGGCATCGAGGTCGTTGTCGCCGTAGGCACTGATCGGCAGCCCGGGCTGGACGACGGGGCGAGCGGGACGGTCGGCGTCGGGGTCGTCGCCCGCGAGCGAGGAGAGCAGGTCGGGCTGCATGCCGCCGACCATCGCGAAGCCGCCCTGGAGAACGGCCTCGCCGCCCGAGGTCGAGCCCGGAGTCGAGCCCGGGGTGCGGGGGCCGCGGACGAAGCTGCGGGGCTCGGCGACGACGTCGTCCACAGCGTCGGCGGCCGACGCGGTCGTCGCGACGGACGATGTCGAGGCCACGGACACGGTCGAGAGCGCGGACGCCACCGACACCGTGGATGCGCCGGAGAGCGCGGACGCGCTCGAGACGCTCGACGTGACCGAAGATGCCGAACGAACCGACGCGGCCGAGTCGCTCGACGTGCCGCTCGCAGCCGAGGCTCCCGTCCCACCGGACCCTGCTGATGCCGTCGACACACCCGTCGCGCTGCGGACGCCCGGTTCGTCGTGTGCGGAGATGTGCTCGTCGGGGGTCGTCGCGCTCGGCGAGGCCGCGGTCGGCCGCGGCAAGCTTGCGCCCGCCGTCCCGGTGGCGCTCTCGGGGGCACTGGGCGTCCCGTCCGCGGAGGCCGGCGTTCCGACCGTCGGGGCCTCCTCGCCGCTCGCCCCCGCCGACGCAGCGGCACCGGCCGCACCGGCACCCGCGGCCGCACCGACACCCACGGGCGCACCGACGACGGCAGGCGTCGGCACGCCCTCGGCGAGCTCGTCGGTCGTGTGGCCAAGCGCCGCACCGCCGAAGAGCGGCGTCTGCCGGAGCCCGGCTGCCGCGTCGAGCACAGCGGTGCGGATGCGGTTGGCCTCCTTGACCGGGTCGAGGAACGCGGCGGCACTCCACACCTGGACCACCGTCCAGCCGAGCCGCTCGAGGTGCTCGGCGCGCTGCCGGTCGCGGACGCGCGCGGACTCCTCGGCGATGTAGGCGTCGTCGTCGGTGAGGACGGCGACGAGCATGCGCTCGGGCAGGTCGGGGTGGCCGACGACGAGAGGGATGCGCTCGCCGCCGGGCACGCCGTAGTCGGTCTCGACGAGGAGCCCTGCGCGCCAGAGCCGTTCGGCAAGGTCGATGACGAGGCGGTCGGGGTTGAGGCCCGCTTCGACGGCCTCGGTGCGGACCGTCGGGCCCGCGTGGGTCCGGCGCTCGGCGAGCTCGAGGAGGTCGGCGAGGAGGCGCGTGCCGGGGGCGCGCAGCCGTTCGGGATCGAGGTCGGCCGCCGAGAACGACGCGATGACGTCGAGCCGGGCGCGGGAGACGGCGAGCGCGTCGAGGAGCATGGCCTCGCCGGTGGGCTCGGCGACGGCACCGAAACGATGCAGGACCCGGCCGTGCGGCGTGCGGCCGAACCCGACGGAGAGGATGACGGCGTCGCGGACGAGGCCGGCGACGGCGGTCATGTCGGCGACGACGACGGGCTCGGGCTTCTCGGCGGAGAAGAAGCTCGTGAGCGCGGGGTTGCGGCGCACCTCGGTGTGGAGGGCCTCACGGACGCGCTCGGCGTGCGTCGCGGAGAGCGTGACGATCGCGAGGGACTCCTCGGGGCGGACGAGAGCGTGCTCAACGGCCATCTCGACCACGCGTGCCACCTCGGCCTGCGTTGTGAGGACGGTGCCATCGGCGGCGGGCACGCCCGCGCCGGCGACGTCCTCGAAGGTCACGAGCTCCCGGGTCACGGGCAGCGGCGTCGTCCGCAGGACGCCGTCGTAGCCGTGGCGGGCGAGGAGCTCGACGAGGTCCTGGTCGCGTGCGGAGACGTCGGCCGTGACGGTGACGGACGGCAGGAGGCGCGCGAGGTTGTGGAGGCCCGTGCCGGAGGCACGGCGGGGGTCGCCGACGACGACGACCTGACGGGCGCGTGCGATCGCGGGCAGAAGCGCGTCGAGCGGCAGGTGGTGGACGGCGTCGAGGACGACGAGGTCGACGGTGCGGCTCGGGGGCATGACGTGCGGCACGAGCGTGGGGCTCGCGACGACGACGGGGCGCAGCGCACGGACGAGCGCGGGGTACCGGTCGAGGGCGTCGCGAAGCCCGCCGAAGCGGCCTTCGAGGAGCTCGGCGAAGAGTTCCTCAGCGTCGTCGGGGTGGCGGCGTACGGCGAGCGTGATGCCGGAGAGCGCGGCGACGAGCACGGGCCCGGGGAGACCTGCCACGTGCGCGCGGTCGAGAGCGCGGAAACGCTGGGCGAGGGCCTCGAGGCCGGCGCCGTCGTAGATCGCGAGCGAGCGGTCCTCGGCGAGGATCGCCTCGAACGCGGTCGCCCACCAGGCGAGCTCGAGCTCGGCGACGACGAGCCCGACGTCGACGCGCCGGTCGCGCAGGTCGGTGACGAGGTCGCCAAGGCCGCGTGCGGCGAGTGACCTCACGAGCCGGGTGCGTTCGGGCAGGTGATCGAGCGCTTCGCGGTCGTCGGCGAGCGCGCGGAGTCGTGCGGCGAGGTCGTCGAGCGGAGTGTCGAGGAGGTTGGCGCCCGCGGGCGTCGTCGCGAGCACCGCGGTGAGCGCGTCGAGGTCGGCGACGAGCTCGTCCCAGGTCTGCTCCATGTCAGCGAGACCGTCGGGGAGGATGGGCCAGCCACCGCCGGGACACACGGCGGTCCACGCCTCGCGCTGGGCCTGGACCTCGACGAGGGCCGCGTGGAGGTCGGGGACGCGCGTGCCGGGACGGAGCATGTCCTTGGCCTGCTTGACGAGGCGGCGGCGCTGGAGCGCCGTCATGTCGTCGTGCGTTTCGCGGCGCGTGCGCGCGTCGGCGGTCGCGGCGACGAGCCCGGCAGCGGTGCGCTCGAAGATCAGGGGCTGGAAGACGTCGAGGGTCGTGCGCAGCCCGTCGAGCATCGTGAGGCGGTCGCCCCACTCGCGGACGGTCCGGGGCTCGACGAGGCCGGCGGTGCGTCGGACGTGCTCGATCTGGGCGAGGACGGTCGGCAGGAGCGTGTCGGCGAGGCGGGCGGCGCGCGCAAGGGCGTCGGCCGCGGCGTCGTCGTCGACGAGGTCGGCGCCAAACCACGGCGTCGCGCCGGGACGCAGCGTGAACGCGCCGAGCTCGCTCGCGCGGACGAGATCGTCGGCCGCCTCGAGGCGAGCGTCGCCGCGGAGGGCGGTCGCGGCCGCAAGGTCGAGGCGCACGTGCGTCGACGGCGCGGGCCGCTCGGCGGTGAGGCGTGCGAGCGACTGGAGGACGTCGTACGCCGACACGTCCCACGGGGTGCGCACGAGGTGGAGGGACCGCATGTATCCCGCGAGGCGGCGGCGCGTGTCGATGAGGTCTGCGCGAGTGCGTCCGAGGGCCTGCCGGTCGACGTACGGCGGCTCGAGCGTCATGGCTGCGAGGAGGCGGCGGGAGACGCCGGCGCGCCACGACGACGAGGGTTCGATGTCGAGGACGAGGTCGTCGATGCCGTGCTCGGTCATGCGTGCGAGGACCTGCTCGGCTGCGCGCCGGTGCCCGGGCACGTAGAGGACCGAGCGGCCCGACGCGGCGGCGTCGGCGAGGATCGCGGTGATCGTGCCGGCGACGTCAGCCCCGGCGGGTGCGTCGACGAGGACGTGGCGGCCCGACGTCACGGCGTCGAGCGCGTGGCGCTGCGCACGGTCGAGGTCACCCACGCCCCGCTCGTCGGCAGGGTCCTCGTCGGCGAGCCGCACGGGCGGCAGCTCCTGCGCGACGTGGATGCGGGCCGCGGCGGCAGGCGCGTCATCGGGGAGCTCGGCCGCGGGGACGTCGGACTCCTTGGCGTGCTGGACGAGGTGCGCGTCCTCGAGGTCGAGGTGCGCGAGCGCGACGACGAGGTCGTTGTGCTCGAGCCCGACGAGCGCGTCGAGGTCGTCGACGAGCGCCTGGCCGGGGTGGACGAACGAGCCGACGAGCAGCTTCTCGACGAGCTCGAAGCCGGGCAGGACGGCCGTGCCGAGCGCGTGGATGCGTTCGGTGACGGCGCGCGGGTCGAAGCCGCCGCCGTCGAACGCGCTCGCTGCGAGCGCGGTGGGGTCGAGGAGCGCGCCGCGGGCGCGCAGGGCGCGGGCGAGGAACGGGTTGAGCTCGGCGGTCGGCTCGAGCCCGATCTCGAAGTCGCCGTCGCCGCTCGTGCGCTCGGCGAGGCGCACGGGGCGCAGGAGGACGGGTGCGTGGACGGTGCGGGGGCCGTCGGGTGCCGGGGCGCCGGTCGCGTCGTCCGCGGGGTCGCCGGCAGCCCCGGCGATGCGGGCGAGCGCGGCGACGTCGTCGTGCGAGGTCGACGCGGTGGCGTCGACGGTCCACGAGGCGACGCCGATCGCGAGGAAGGTGGGGGCGATGCCGAAGCGCTCAGTCTGCTCGGTCGCGCGCGCGGCGACGGCGCGGGCGCGGCGCCGTGCCGTGGGCAGGGACACGCCTTCGCGGAAGAGGTTGGCGAGGGCGGTCGTGCGTCCGGCGAAGAGCTGCGCGACGCCCGACGGGTGCGCGTGGGTGAGCTCGAGGACGGCCTCGCCGAGCAGGTTGACGTCGGCGAGCGAGGAGGCGCCGGCGCGGTCGGAGAGGGTGCGGCGCCATCCGGCGACGGCGCGGGCGACGACCTGGGACGTGGTCGGCGGCACGACGATGCGGGGGCTCGCGGGCGCAGGCGTAGAACCCTGCCCGTCGCGCTCCCCCGGGGTGCTGTGGCTGGCGACAACGTTCACCCCGCCACGCTAACCGTGGCGGACGGCGTGGCTACGGTGCCACGCCGCGCACGGACGTGCCGCGAGGGATTCGGGGGTGCCGCTCCGGCGGCGCTCGCAGGCGCCTGGCCCGGGCATGAGGGACGGCGCGCACCACGCAGGGGGCAGGCGATGCGCGCCGTCATCGAGATGTTTGCATGTTCAACCACTGGGTGTCAAAGCAGGTGAGGGAACCGCTTCGACGCGTGCCGTCGGGCGGGGTCAGGACGGCGCGCGCGAGCGCGTGGCGCCGGGCAGGGTAGGCTTCCTCCGTGCGCGGGCCGGTCCCGCGCCGAGCGTCTGTAGCTCAGGGGATAGAGCACCGCTCTCCTAAAGCGGGTGTCGGCAGTTCGAATCTGCCCAGGCGCACGACGAGCACCTCCGGGCGTCTCGCGGGCGGAGCGCGCGGGCGCGCCTTGCGCGCGCGTGGGAAACTGGGGTGCATGACGTCCTCCCCTGACCTCGAGCTCGCCGCCGCTCTCGCCGCCGACGCGGCCGAGGCTGCGGGGGCCCTGCCCGACGATCCCGCGGCGGTGCGCATCGAGCGCGTCGGTCCGCGCCAGTACGTCGGGTACAACGGCCGCGGTGCGGTCGTCCACATCGGCTCGGCCGAGCACGACGAGCGCTTCACGCCGGGTGAGCTCCTCAAGCTCGCGCTCCTCGGCTGCACGGGCCTGTCGACCGACGTGACGCTCGCGCGGCGCCTCGGTGACGACTACGCGGCGACGCTCCACGGGGCGACCGTGAAGAACGTGACGGAAGAGCGGTACACGGAGGCCCACGAGCGTCTCGAGGTCGATCTCTCGGCCCTCGAGCCGGACGCGGCTGCACGGCTGCTAGCCGCCGCAGGGCGTGCCGTCGACAAGAACTGCACGGTGGGGCGCACGGTCCAGGCGGGCGCGGAGGTGCACCTGACGTTCGTCGACACTGCGACGGGCGCAACCACGGCGCACATCGCCGAGGAGCCGCCTCGATGAGCGCCGGCGACCCGTTCGAGCGCTTCGCGGGCGTCCCCGGCACGGGGTTCGTGGGTCGGGCGGTCGACGCCGCGGTGCGAGTGCCGTCGTCCGTCATCCGCGCGCACGTCGACCAGCTGCGACGACGCAACCCTGAGGCGACGCCGGCGCAGCTCCTCGCGATCCTCGACTCCGAGCTTCTCGCGGTCGTCCAGACGACCGGCGGCGCCGTCGGCGGGACAGCGGCGATCCCCGCGGTCGGCACCGCAGTGGCCGCGACCCTCACGGCCGCGGACGTCGCCGCGTTCTTCGCGGCGGCCGCCGCGTACACGCTCGCGGTCGCGGACGTCCACGGCATCGAGGTCGACGACGTCGGTCGTCGCCGCACCCTGCTTCTCGCGTCCCTCCTCGGCGAGGACGGCCCGCGCGCGATCGAGTCGGCGGGGCTGAGCCCGACCGCGTGGGCCCGCGTCGGTCTTGCGGCGATGCCCTCGACGACGATCCAGCGGGTCAACAAGGTCCTTGCGGGGCGTTTCGTCAAGAAGCACCTCCTCAAGCGCTCGAGCCTGCTCCTCGGCCGGCTCGTGCCGTTCGGGGTGGGCGCCGCGATCGGCGTGGTGGGTGGCCGGGCGCTCGGCAAGGGGGTTGTCGCGCAGGCGCGCGCCGCGTTCGGCGAGCCGCCTGCGCAGTTCCCGCCACGCCTGCGCGTCGTCGAGGGGACGTCCGCAGACGCCGCGCCTCGCCTCGAGGCCGTGGCCGACCGGCCCGACCTGCTCGGCGGGGCCGACCTGCTCGGCGGGGCTGACCGCGGCGAGAGCGGCCCCGGGGCCTCGGAGCTCTGACATGGGACGCGCGCTGCGGTTGCTCATGTGCCCGCCCACCGAGTTCACGGTGCGGTACGAGATCAACCCGTGGATGGACGCGTCGCGGCCCGTCGACACCGCGCTCGCCGTGACGCAGTGGGAGGCGCTCCGGGCGTCGTACGTCGCGGCGGGGCACACAGTCGAGACGATCGCGCCGCTCGCGGGGATGCCGGACATGGTCTACGCGGCCAACGGCGCGACCGTCGGCGGCGGGGCCGCGTACGGCGCGAGGTTCTTCGTCGCGGAGCGACGCGAGGAGGGACCCGCGTACCTCGCGCGGCTCGCTGAGCTCGGCTTCGAGCCACACGCGGCTGAGCACGTCAACGAGGGCGAGGGTGACCTGCTCGTCGCGGGTGACGTCCTGCTCGCGGGGACCGGCTGGCGCACGGAGCGTGCGGCGCACGCGGAGGCGTCGCGCGCGCTCGGCCTTCCGGTGGTGACGCTCGAGCTCGTCGATGCGCGCTTCTACCACCTCGACACGGCGCTCACGGTGCTGCGTGACGTCGACGGTGCCGTCGACGTCGCCTACTTCCCGGGTGCGTTCTCCGCTGCGTCGCAGGAGGCGCTGCAGCGCCTCTTCCCGGACGCCCTCCTCGCCTCGGAGGCCGAGGCGACGTCGTTCGCGCTCAACGCCCTGAGCGACGGCGAGCGGGTGTGGCTCGGCACGGGCGCGCCCGCGTGGGAGGAGCGCCTGCGGGCGCGGGGCTACACACCGGTGCCGGTCGACGTCTCGGAGATCCTCCGGGGCGGCGGCTCGGTGAAGTGCTGCACCCTCGTGCTGCGCTGAGCACGCGCGTCGCGCTGAGCACCGTCAGCGCCTCTCGGCGCTCTCCTGGGGGCTGTCAGCGGCGGCGGAGCGCTTCGTCACGACCATGACGGGGCACTTGGCGTGGTGGAGGACGGCCTGGGACGTCGAGCCGAGCAGGAGGCCTGCGAACCCGCCGCGGCCGCGGGAGCCGACGACAACGAGGTCGCACGCGGTCGAGAACTCGGTGAGGAGCTCGGCGCCGGTGCCGTCGAGGACGATGCGGCGGACGGTCTGGCCGGGGTGGTCGGCGAGGACGCGGTCGACGATGACGCCGAGGCCTTCGGCGACGTCCGCGAGCACGGCCTCGTGGTCGACGGCGGCGGGCAGCCACGCGAGCATGCCGGCGCCCGAGCCGACGGGGACGCCGGCGACGGCGACGAGCTCGCAGTCCCAGAGTTTCTGCTGGCGCAGGGCCGCACGCAGCGCGTCCTCGGCGGTGGGTGAGCCGTCCATGCCGACGACGATCCGCCGCACGGGGAAGAGGGGGCGCTGGTCGACGGGGTCGAGCCCGGCGTTCGAGGCGACGGAGCTGATGGCGGTGCGCTCGCCGTCCGCCCCAAGGTAGGGGACGACGACCGTCGGGCAGTGGCTGTGGGCGGGCAGCGCGGAGGAGACTGTGCCGAGGAGGCGGCCGGCAAAGCCGCCGTGGCCGCGGGTGCCGACGACGACGAGGCGGTGCTCCTTGGAGAGGTCGACGAGCGCTCCTGCGGGGTCGCCGGTCGTCACGGTCGCGGTGACGGCGACGCCGTGCGCGGCGGCCCGGGTCTTGGCCTCCTCGAGGACGCTGCGTGCGCCGTCGAGGATCGCGGTGTCGTCGAGCGCTGCGTAGCCGCCGTCGAGCGACGCGGCGGTGAACGAGGGAAGTGAGTACGCGCAGACGACGTGGAGCGGCCAGCCGAGCTTCTTTGCCTCCGCTGCGGCCCAGTCGAGCGCGTGGAGGCTCGGGGCGGAGCCGTCAACTCCCACGAGGACTACGTCACGGTGCGGCACGGGATGCCTCCTTCTTGAGGTGACGGCGCGAGCGGACCACGTCGTCCTTCCTTCGACTTTACTCGTCCTGGACCTGTTCTTGCACACCGCGCGGGGGCGGTCCGGTCCGTGGACGCCGACGGCCCGGCACCCTCGGGAGGGGCCGGGCCGTCGGGACGGGCTGTGTCAGCTGACGCGGATGAAGACCGGGTTGCTCTGCCAGATCTTGCGGAACTGGATCGTCTTGCCGGGGCGCGGGGCGTCGATCTGGGAGTTTCCGCCTGCGTAGATCGCGATGTGGCCGGGCGTCCAGATGAGGTCGCCGGGGCGGGCGTCGGCACGCGAGATGACCTTGCCGGCGTAGCGCTGGGCGCTCGACGAGCGCGGGAGGTTGATCCCGAGCTGCGCGTAGACGTACGAGGTGAAGCCCGAGCAGTCGAAGCCGCGGGGCGTCGTACCGCCGTAGACGTAGGGGACGCCGACGTAGCGCGAGGCGATCTCGAGGACCTTGGAGCCCGAGACGCTCTGCGGGATCGGGTTGTTCTCGACCTTCGGAGCGGGGGCCTCGGCGCGCTCGGCGGAGCGCGACGCGGGGGTGACGGTGCGCTGCGCGGGCGCAGGTGCGGGCGTCGCACGAACCTCGGGCGCCGGCGTCACCTTGACGACCGCGACGTCCTTGATGTCCTCGGCCCAGGAACCGTCGGAGACGGTGACGGCCGGGGCTGCGGCGAGCTGTGCGCGGGCCTCCGACGTGAGCGCAGACACATCGGCGGAGCCGAGCGCGACGGCATCGGAGCCGACTGCGGCGTTGGCGGGGGCCACGGCCATCGAGACGAGAAGTCCGGAGGAGGCTGCGACGACGGCTGTCCGCCGTCCGATGCCCTCTCCTGCGACGTCGACGATGACCTGGCCGAGGGGGCGGCGCGCGGCGCGGTGGCGCCCACGGGTGCTGCTCAGGGTCACTGCTGGCCTCTCTCCAACGCCTGCGAAGTTAGCTGTCGGGTTCGGGCTGAAGAGTGCCCGGCCGGTCCGACCACGGTCGTACCGGCTTCACCCCGGGCTCCGTGTCTCCACGGAACCAGGTGGTTCCCCCGCCTCTGCCAGCGGTTCATCATGGTTCGCGACCGGTGGCAGAGCTCGGCGTTCCGGTCGCGGTCCCGTCCGGAGAACCGGTCGGGCAGATCGAAGGTACCTCACCCACCCGCGCCATGTCACGCGGAGGTCACGATCTCTTCCGCCGTGTCGAACAGGGCCGTGGCGCGACATGGACGAGGGGCGCCGCACCACCGGTGCGACGCCCCTCGTCAGAGCCGTTCGAGGCCCCTGGGAGGAGCCGGTCGGAGGCCCTCAGGCCTCGACGAAGACGTGCCGGAAGACCTCGACGGGAAGGTCGACGCCGCCCGCGTCCGCGGACGAGACCTCGAGCCTGTCGGCCTGCCGCCTCACGGAGACCGTCGCGCCGGGAGTCACGCCGGCCGCGGAGAGCCGCGCGAGGAGCTCGATGTCCGTCTGGAGCGGCTCGCCGAGGCGCGCGACGGTCACCTCGCGCGGCGCGCTCTCCTCGAGCGACTCGTGGACCGTCTGGAGGGAGACGACGCCGTCGAGGAACTCGCCGCCGGCCGCGGCCGCGCCGAGCTCGCCGAGCCCGGGGATGGGGTTGCCGTACGGAGAGACGGTGGGCTGGCCGAGGAGGTCGATGAGTCGACGCTCGACGCGGTCGCTCATGACGTGCTCCCAGCGGCACGCCTCGTCGTGGACGAACTCCCAGTCGAGGCCGATGACGTCGGTGAGGAGGCGCTCGGCGAGACGGTGCTTGCGCATGACGCGTGTCGCCTTGGCGAACCCTTCCGTCGTGAGCTCGAGGTGCCGGTCCCCGGAGACGACGACGAGGCCGTCGCGCTCCATGCGGGCCACGGTCTGCGAGACCGTCGGGCCGGAATGTCCGAGCCGCTCGGCGATGCGGGCGCGAAGGGGGACGATCCCCTCCTCGACGAGCTCGTAGATGGTCCGCAGATACATCTCGGTGGTGTCGATGAGGTCGCTCACGGCGCCCAGCCTCCCTGTGTCGTCGGTCGCGGCCCAGTCTAGGCCGTCCGTCCCAGGCCCGGGCCCCGTCCGTCCCCGACCGGACCCGTCTCTGAGCGCCTGTGCACACGGATCGTGTGCACCGCCGCGAAGAGAGGGGACGGCTGAGGGGTCGGGGAGCGGACGCTTCCGACGGGGCCGACGTCGGGCGCGTACGCTCGCCTGCGTGAGCGAGAACTCCCCGATCGTCATCCCTGCCGACCTGCTGCCTCTCGACGGGCGCTTCGGCTCAGGCCCCTCGAAGGTGCGCCCCGCGCAGGTCGAGGCGCTCGCTGCGGCGGGCGCGCACCTGCTCGGGACGTCGCACCGGCAGGCGCCCGTCAAGGACGTCGTCCACCGCGTCCGGACGGGCCTCACCGATCTCTTCTCGCTGCCCGACGGCTACGAGGTCGTCCTCGGCAACGGCGGAGCGACCGCGTTCTGGGACGTCGCGACGTTCTCGCTCGTCGACGACCGCGCGTCGCACGCGTCGTTCGGCGAGTTCTCGGCGAAGTTCGCCGCGGCGACGTCGAAGGCGCCGTTCCTCGCAGACTCGCTCGTGCGGACGTCGGCGCCGGGCACGGTGTGCCTGCCCGAGGTGCGGGAGGACGTCGACCTCTACGCGTGGCCGCACAACGAGACGTCGACGGGGGCGATGGCGCCCGTCGTCCGGCCCGAGGGCACCGACGGCGCGCTCGTCGCGATCGACGCGACGAGCGGCGCGGGCGGGCTCGCGCTCGACGCGTCGCAGGCCGACGTCTACTACTTCGCGCCCCAGAAGGTCTTCGCGTCCGACGGCGGGCTGTGGCTCGCGACCCTCTCCCCCGCGGCCGTCGAGCGCACCGAGCGCCTCGCGAGAGAGCGTTGGATCCCGGAGATCCTCTCGCTGCAGGTCGCGCTCACAAACTCGCGCCTCGACCAGACGCTCAACACGCCCGCGGTCGCGACGCTCGTCATGCTCGCCGAGCAGGTCGAGTGGCTCAACTCCCAGGGCGGCCTCGCGTGGTCGGCGGCGCGCTGCGCCGAGTCGGCGTCGATCCTCTACCGCTGGGCCGAGGCCCGCGACTGGGCGACGCCGTTCGTCGCGGACCCCGCGGCGCGCTCGAACGTCGTCGCGACAATCGACGTCGACGAGAGCATCGACGCGACACGCATCGTCAAGGTCCTGCGTGACCACGGCGTCGTCGACGTCTTCCCGTACCGCAAGCTCGGTCGCAACCAGCTGCGCGTCGGCGTGTTCCCGGCGGTCGAGCCGAGCGACGTCGAGCGGCTCACGCAGGCTGTCGACCACGTGGTCTCGCAGCTCGGCTGACGGCCCGGCGCGAGCAGCCGTCGGCCGTCGAACGCTGACCGCCGGCGCTCCCGCGCCACCGCCGCGCCAGCGCTCCCGCGCGACAGCCGTGCTGGCGGGACGCTGCCAGACGTGCCGGCGGGACGCTGCCGGACGTGCCGCCGACCGGCGACACCGTGCCGGCGGAGCTCTGTCCGCCGTACCGACGGCCGGCTACGCCGGGCCGCGGGACGGTTCCGCGTCTCCGGCGGGCACCGCCCGCACCTGAACCAGCCTGTCCAGCGCGACCCAGGCGGCGTAGCCGAGCAGAAGGAGCGCCGTGGCCGCGACAAGGTTGAGGGCGACGCGGACCGCACCCGTGTAGCCGACAAGGAACGAGAAGATCCCGCCAGGGTCGCGCGAGACGAACATGTAGTCCGCCCCGAACCTCGCGTTGGCGACGAGCGCGAGCGGGACGATGAGCGCCGTCACGACGACGGGCGCCCACAGCACGGCCGCGCGCGGGCGCAGGCCCTCGATCGCCCAGAGCTCGAGCGCGAGCAGCAGGAGCAGTCCGTGGAACACGAGCGTGTAGAGCACGGCGGGGTGAGGCAGGGAGTAGCCGAACGTGTCGGGCAGCAGCAGGGTGACGATGCCGCCGAGGAACGACCAGTAGAAGAGGACGTGCCCCCACCACTCACGCTTCCACAGGACCCACGCGACACCAGCGAGGATCGATGCGTCGCACGTGTAGAGCGGCAGCAGGTCCCCAGGTCCCGCGATCCCGCTCGCGAGAGCGTACGAGACCCACCCGAGGTGGACGAGCACCATCGTCGTGACGAGCCACACGTCGACCCGGTGCCGGGCCAGCTCGTCGCGGCGGACCACGAGATTCACGGCGAGGACCGCCACGACGAGCAGTGCCGCGACATGCTGGGGACCGAACTGGATCCAGGTGTCGGGCGTGGAGCGTTGGATCGCGCCAGGAAGCATGTCAGCGCTTCTTGACGACGACCCTGACCTTGGCGCGCTTGCCACCGTCGAGGCTCGTCACGGTGATCGTCGCCTTGCCGGCCCGGACCGCGGTCACCTTGCCGGACTTGCTGACCTTCGCGACGCGCGTGTTGGACGAGACCCAACGGACCTTCTTGCTCGAGGCGTTCGACGGTGCGACGACGGCCTTGAGCTGGACCGACTTCTTCGACTTCTTGCTGAGCCTGAGGGTCACGGACTTCTTCGAGACGCTGACCTTCTGGACCTTGACGTACTGGGAGAGCTTGAGCGAGAACTTGCCCTGCGTCGCACCCTCGACATAGATCTGGTAGAGCCCCGTGTAGGGGATGACGAAGTCGGAGACCTTCGCGGAGTCTGAGCCGCTCGCGGACGTCACCTGGTTACCGAACGCGTCGTAGACCGCGATCGAGGCAGAACGCTCACCCGGCTTGGCGAACAGTGCACTCACCTTGGCGCCCTTGCGTGCGTCGAACACGACGCCGTCGCGGTAGCTCACGCTCTTCCCGGTGATGCGCTGCGTCGAGCGGTCCGAGAACGTGCTGCGCGTCGTCGACCCGAGCGCGACCTTCTTGAGGTTCGTCGGGATCTCGAAAGCGTGGAGCGCGTAGAAGAGTGCGCTCCTGGAGCTCACGACGATCGTGTGCTCGCCGGGCACCGTCACGGCGTCCACGCCGTGCTTGGCCGTGCCGTCGGTGCTCGCGACGGCGTTGAACCACCCGGTGTCGCCCGAGCTCACGTTCTGCCACCCGACATCGTTACCGAGGCTGTCGCGCAGCGTGAGGCTGACGGAGGCCGTCGGGTTGTTCACCTGGACCTGGACGATGCGGTCGGCACTGAGAGTGACGGGGTAGACCGCGCAGTAGGTGTTCTCTCCACACTCGGGGTTCGGCGTCGCCAGGCTCCCCTGCGGGACGTCGACGAGCGAGGTGACGCCGGCGATCGCGGCATCGGCCGCGGGCGGGACGGCGAGCAGCCCTCCCGCGAGGGTGAGGGCGAGCCCGCTCGCGGCAGCGAGCAGCCACCGGGGCCGGCGTCGGGTGTTCGCGGTGCGCACAGCGGCGCCTTCGTGCGTGCTCATGTGACAGCTCCCTGTTCGTGTCCCTGATGCTGCCCGTGCGCGGTCCCGGCCGCGGCCGAGTGCGCCGCTCGTGCCAGGCTCACGCGACGTGAGGTCCGGCGATTCGGGCACGGCAAGAGTACCGGGGGACCTCGCGCGAGGCCAATCGGTCCGGGCGAGACCGCACACGCTTCGGGGTGGCGCCAGGGTGATCCCTCCCCGCAGCCCTGTCACCCTCGTTCGTTCCGTCCATAGCGTGAGGACACAGCACGCCTTTCCGTGGCGTGCCCGGACGGGGGAAGCTCGATGTCGCTAGAGAGAGCTCAGAAGGTCGTCGTCATCGGTCAGGGCTACGTCGGGCTCCCGCTCGCGGTCCGTGCCGTCGAGCAGGGCTACGACGTCGTCGGGCTCGACATCGACGAGCGCCGTGTGAAGAACCTCGGCGCGGGCGTCTCGTTCGTCGAGGACATCTCCGACGCCCGGCTCGCGGAGTCGCTCGCGACGGGCCGCTACCTGCCGACGACTGACTACGCCGCGTGCCGCGGCTTCGACGTCGCCGTCATCTCCGTGCCGACACCGTTGCGGGAGACGTTGCCCGACCTCTCGTTCATCGCCGACGCCGCGCGCGACCTCGCGCCGTGGGTGACGCGCGGGTGCCTCGTCATCCTCGAGTCGACGACGTACCCGGGCACGACAGACGAGATGCTCATCCCAATCCTCGAGGAAGTCTCCGGCCTCACCGCGGGCCCCGATTTCCACGTCGGCTACTCCCCCGAGCGCATCGACCCCGGCAACCCGACGTACGGCTTCGTCGAGACTCCCAAGGTCGTCTCCGGGATCGACGCCGCATCGCTCGCACGCGTCGATGCCTTCTACTCGGACCTCATCGAGACGACCGTGCCGGTCTCGGGCACGCGCGAGGCCGAGCTGACGAAGCTGCTCGAGAACACGTTCCGCCACGTCAACATCGCGCTCGTCAACGAGCTCGCGGTCTTCGCGCACCAGCTCGACATCGACATCTGGGAGGCGATCGACGCCGCGGCGAGCAAACCGTTCGGCTTCATGAAGTTCACGCCCGGCCCCGGCGTCGGAGGACACTGCCTGCCCGTCGACCCGAGCTACCTCTCGTGGCAGGTGCGCCGACGCCTCGGCCAGAGCTTCCGCTTCGTCGAGCTCGCCAACGACGTCAACGAGCACATGCCGCAGTACGTCGCGAGCCGCGTCGTCACGCTCCTCAACGACTGCGAGCGCTCCGTGCGGGGCAGCACGATCCTGCTCGTGGGCCTCGCCTACAAGCGCGACACGGGGGACGTGCGCGAGGCCCCCGCGCTGCGTCTCGTCACGCACCTGCGCACGCTCGGCGCCACGGTGATCGCGGTCGACGACCACGTCGACGACCACTACTGGCCCGACGGTGTCGAGCGCGTGCCGCTCGACGCGGAGACGCTCGCGCGCACGACGGCCGCGGTCATCGTCACGCCGCACTCGGGCGTGCCCTACGAGCGGCTCGTCGAGCACGGCACGACGGTCCTCGACACGCAGCACGTCCTCCGCGGACCGGCGGTGACGCAGCTCTGAGCGCCCCGTCAGTCGGTGGTACCGAGGACCGTCGACGCGAAGCCCTCGGACGCGACGGCGGCCTCCCAGCGTTCGCGCCAGTCACCGATGGGTTCGACGCCCGCGGCGCGCACGCTTGCATGGCCAAGGACGGACCATGCGGGGCGGGGGGCGGGGCGGACGAAGGCGTCGCTCGTCGTCGCCGTGACGACCGCCGGGTCGAGGCCTGCGGACGCGACGGCGGCGCTCGCGAGGTCGTGCCACGTCGCGGTGCCCGACGACGTCGCGTGGTAGGTGCCTGCGGGGGCGTCGGCGCGTACGAGGCGCAGCGCGAGGTCCGCGACGTCGCGCGTCCACGTGGGCTGCCCCTGCTGGTCGGTGACGACCGCCACGGTGCCGCGCTCGCGTGCGACTCGGACGATCGTCCGGGGGAAGCTCCCACCGTGCTGCCCGTAGAGCCACGCGGTGCGCAGGACGAGGTGGCGGCCAGCGGTGTCGTGAGCGCGGACGGCCCACTCGCCGGCAAGCTTCGTGCGGCCGTACGCGGAGCGTGGCCCGACGACGTCGTCGGCCTCGTACGGGCTCGAGGCAGCGCCGTCGAAGACGTAGTCGGTCGAGATGTGGACGAGGCGGGCACCGGCCGCGGTCGCGGCGCGTGCGAGGTGGGCGGCGCCGAGCGCGTTGACGGCGAACGCCGCAGGCTCCTGGGTTTCGGCGTCGTCGACAGCGGTCCAGGCGGCGCAGTTGAGGACGACGTCCACGTCCTGGACCGCGCCGAGGCATGCGGCGGCGTCGAGGATGTCGAGCTCGGTCCGGTCGACCGTGCGGACATCCTCCCCTGCCTGCGTGAGGACGCCTGTCGCGTCCGTGCCAAGCATCCCTGCTCCTCCGACGACCAGCCAGCGCACGTCGTCCCCTCTCTGCTCCGCGGCCCGGGCGGGCCGTGTCCCAGTGTGCACCGTCGGGCGTCATCGTGACGCCGTACTCTGTCCTCGCACGTCCAGACGACCCGAGGAGGCCCCGTGCAGTTCCGAGAGCTTGACGTCCCCGGTGCGTGGGAGATCACTCCCCAGCAGCACGGTGACGCGCGCGGCGTGTTCCTCGAGTGGTTCAAGGGCTCGGAGTTCGAGGCTGCGGTCGGTCATCCGCTCGACCTGCGCCAGGCGAACATGTCGGTCTCGGCGGCCGGTGTGCTGCGCGGCGTGCACTTCGCGGACGTGCCCCCGGGTCAGGCGAAGTACGTGACGTGCGTCAAGGGTGCGGTGCTCGACGTCGTCGTCGACATTCGGGTGGGCTCGCCGACGTTCGGGCGGTGGGACTCGGTTCTGCTCGACGACGTCGACCGGCGCGCGATCTACCTGGGCGAGGGGCTCGGCCACGCGTTCTGCTCGCTCGAGGACGGCTCGACGGTCGCGTACTTGTGCTCGGCGCCGTACGCGCCGGGGCGTGAGCACGGCATCCACCCGCTCGACCCTGCGGTGGGCATCGAGTGGCCGACGGTGGCGCGCGACGGTTCGCCGCTGACGTTCGAGCTCTCTGCGAAGGACGAGGCTGCGCCCTCGCTCGCGGAGGCGCTGGCGTCGGGTCTCCTCCCGACGCAGGAGGCGGTCGACGCATACCTGCGAGCTCTCTGAGCACGGCTCCAACCCGACTCCGGTCGTGCGGTGAGGGCCCGTGCACACGATGCGTGTGCACGGGCCCTCACCGTGGGCGCGGTCAGTGACCTGCGACCCGGTACTTCTGCTCCGTCGCGGCCTTGGCGGGGCGCCACCAGTCCTCGTTGGCGCGGTACCACTCGACGGTCGCGTGGAGGCCGTCGGCGAAGCTCGTGTAGCGGGGCGTCCAGCCGAGCTCGTCGCGCAGGCGGGTCGCGTCGATCGCGTAGCGCAGGTCGTGGCCGGCACGGTCGGTGACGTGGTCGAATTCGTCGGGCGCAAGGCCGAACTCGGCGAGGATGAGCTGGACGACCTCGAGGTTGTTCTTCTCCCCGTCCGCACCGATGAGGTAGGTCTCGCCGGTGCGGCCCTTGTCGATGATCGTCCACACGGCGGAGTTGTGGTCGTCGACGTGGATCCAGTCACGGACGTTCTCGCCCGCGCCGTAGAGGCGGGGACGGATGCCGTCGACGAGGTTGGTGATCTGCCGCGGGATGAACTTCTCGACGTGCTGGTAGGGCCCGTAGTTGTTCGAACAGTTCGAGATCGTCGCCTCGATGCCGAACGAGCGCACCCACGCACGCACGAGGAGGTCCGAGGATGCCTTCGTCGCCGAGTACGGGCTCGACGGGTTGTACGGGGTCTCGGGCGTGAACTTCGCGGGGTCGTCGAGCTCGAGGTCGCCGTAGACCTCATCGGTCGAGACGTGGTGGAAGCGCACGCCGTGCTTGCGCACCGCCTCGAGGAGCGTGAACGTACCGACGACGTTCGTGCGGACGAACGGCGACGGGTCGTGGAGCGAGTTGTCGTTGTGCGACTCGGCCGCGAAGTGCACGACGAGGTCGTGGCGGGCGACGAGAGCGTCGACGAGCTCGGCGTCCGCGATGTCACCGACGACGAGCTCGACGCCGTCAAGGCCGTCGAGCGACGCGGCATTGCCTGCGTACGTGAGGGAGTCGAGCACCGTCACCGACGTCCCGGGGCGTTCCCTGACGGTCTGGTGGACGAAGTTGGCACCGATGAAACCGGCACCGCCGGTGACGAGGACTCGCACGTGGTCTCCTTGGGCTAGAGCTACGGTGTCCCGCGCGCGCTGGCACACGGTTCACGGAGGACGGTCCCGAGCGGCGCATCGTCCAGAGGAACCGCTGTGAGGCGATCTGATAGGCACCTCTGCTCGAGAGCTCGTCTCACCTTAGGCCACACGCGCCGCCTCGTGACCGCGCGAGCCCAGCCCGTCCGGCACTACGTCGCGCACATGTCGCGGCGTGGGAAGTCCGTGTTCACGTACCATGTGGCGGTGACGACGCTCGGCGCTCCCCCGGACTTCCCTGACTCGACGTCGGGCGAGCGTCCATCCGACGACAGCGGCGACCGTGGACGTCACGCGGCCTCAATCATGACGATCGGCCTCACTGGGGTCGTTCTCTGGGCTGTCTCCGGCCCTCGCGCCCTGTGGGGCAACCCGATCGACACTTATCTCATGATCGCGGCTGTAGCGCTCGTGGGGATCATCGTTGTCCAGCGGCGCCCCTCGCAGCGGCTGGTGGTCCCGCTCCTCCCTCTTGCGTTCGGCCTCTCAGCGACAGTGACGCTGCTGTGGACCGGGTCCCGTCGCGCGACGTTGACCGCGCTTCTCATCTACGGCTCGGTCGCTGTGCTCGCTCTCGCGATCTCCGCGTTCGTGCCGCGCCGACATCTCGTCCTGTCGCTCGCGGTGGGCACCGTCATCATCGTCACGACGAGCGTCGCCGCAATCTGGCTGCCCGAGGTCACGGCCTTCCGCCCCGCGGGCATCGGTTACACGATGACCACGTTCGTAGGCCTCTACGGCCATTGGAACATCCTGTCATACGTGCTATGCCTAACCCTGCCTGCCATCCTCGCGGTGCCTGTCACGTCCCAGCGAGGCTGGGCCCTGAAGATCATCGCAGCCGCGTCGACGGCGGCGGCCCTCTGCCTCACCCGCTCCGCCTCGGGGATCGTCACGTCGGCAGTTCTCGTCGCCGCCTGGATCGCGTTGATGGGCATCAGGCGGCTCGTTCTACGTCGTGCCGCGTCCTCCGCGTGGCCGACCGCTCGGCGTTGGCTGTGGACCGGGATCGTCGTGGCGGTCGTGGGGACGGCGGTCGCAGCGGTCGCCGTCGTCGTCCCGAGGGTGCTCGACAAGGAGGTCAGCAACCTCTCCGGCCGGGTCCCGCTGTGGAACGCCATCGCGCAGGTCACCTCCGACCGGCCGTGGCGGGGTTTCGGCTTTGGCGCAGTCTGGGAGTATCACTGGCTCGACGCCGGGGACTCGAAGGCGCGCGCGCTCATCAACTCCCTCATCCCGTACCCTCTCGCGCACGGCCACAACGGTGCGATCGACCTGGTCGTCCAGGTGGGGATCGTGGGGACGCTTCTCTATCTCTGCATCATTCTCCGCGCCACATGGCGTGCCGGCCGAATGTTCCTCCGCGACGGCGACGCGACGGCGGTCTGGACGCTCCTCACAATGCTCACCCTGGTATTCCTCGGCATGACCGAACCGCTGTGGATGGTGCCTCTCGGGTGGTTCCTCGTCGTGCTTGCCGCCTGTCTCACCGATGGCGCTCGCTTGCCCGACCCTCCACACGACCGCCCCCGCCACGCACGCGCCAGCGTCCGGTCGGGCAAGATATAGCCCATGCGCGGCATCATTCTCGCCGGAGGCTCCGGCACACGACTACATCCGATCACGATGGGCGTGAGCAAACAGCTCGTGCCCGTCTACGACAAGCCGATGATCTACTACCCGTTGGCGACCCTGCTCCTCGCCGGTATCCGCGACGTGCTCGTCATCACGACGCCGCACGACGCCGAGCAGTTCCACCGTCTGCTCGGCGACGGCTCGCAGTTCGGCATCTCGATCAGCTACACGGTACAGGCCGAGCCCAACGGTCTCGCCCAGGCGTTCGTGCTCGGCGAGGAGTTCATCGGCACCGAGAAGGCGGCCCTCGTCCTCGGCGACAACATCTTCTACGGACCCGGCCTCGGCACCCAGCTGCAGTCGTTCACCGACGTCGACGGTGGCGCAGTCTTCGCCTACCGCGTCGCCGACCCCACCGCCTACGGCGTCGTCGAGTTCGACGCCGAGGGCCGAGCAATCTCCCTCGAGGAGAAGCCCGCCCGGCCCAGGAGCAGCTACGCCGTGCCCGGCCTCTACTTCTACGACAACGACGTCGTCGAGATCGCCAAGAACCTCGAGCCCTCAGCCCGCGGCGAGTACGAGATCACAGACGTCAACAAGGAGTACCTGCGCCAGGGCCGGCTCCAGGTGGGCGTCCTGCCGCGCGGCACCGCATGGCTCGACACCGGGACCTTCGACTCGCTGCTCGAGGCCTCCGACTTCGTCCGCACCATCGAGAACCGCCAAGGCATGAAGATCGGCGCGCCCGAGGAGATCGCGTGGCGCCGCGGGTTCCTCTCGGACGACGAGCTCGCGGCGCGCGGGCACGCGCTCGCGAAGTCCGGCTACGGCACGTACCTGCTCGGACTGCTCGACGAGGCCTGAGCCGTCCGCTCGACGGCGGCCGCGCGGGCCTCCCCAGGGAGTCCCGCGCGGCTCGGCTCGTCAACGAGGTCGCACGACGTGCTCGACCCTGAGCCAGATCTCGTCGCTGCGGACGAGCACCCTCACGTCGTGCTTGCCCGACGTCGCCCGGAACGGCTGGGCGTCGAGGACCCTCCCGTCGATCCGGAGGGAGACGCCGTCCCCCTCCGTCGTGCGGAGCCGCAGCCCGACGCTCGCGACGCTCGGCACGACGCCGTCGACCGCTGCCGCGGTCGGAACCCCGAGCCTCACGACACCGGTCCCGTCCTGGACGGCCGGGACCGGCAGCTCCTCGTCGCCGTCGCGCAGCACCGCGGTCCACCGTGCGTCCGCGGGCACGTCGGCACGACCGGCCTCGGTGAGTTCGAGACGGATCCCGTCGTCGTCGACGACGACCGTGTGCAGGACGAGCCGCGCCCCGGGGATCGCGTGGAGCGTGCCACGAGCCGCGCACGCAAGCCCGCGCGGCAGGTCGCGTCCCGCGAGCGCCCCGACGAGCGGACGCACGTCACGTCCGCCGGCACGGACCTCGAGCGGCGTGTCCGCGTCGAGCGCGGCCAGTGCGTCGAGCCGGGCCGCGTATCGACCGTCGACGAGCGTGAGCGGGACGGACGGACCGAATCGCACGTCGTCGAGTTCACAGCTCGAGGCGAACGTCAGCCGGACCACGTCGTCCACGACGTCGATCCGCTCGACGACCACGGGTGCCGGTCCGGCGCGCAGGACGAGCCCGTCGTCCTCCGCAGCGACCGGGAGGACCCGCGTGCCGCCGACCGCGTCGGGGACCGGGCGCGGCGCGCGCGTCCCCGTGCCGGGCACGAGCCGCACGTCCACCTCGACGCCCGGCACGAGACGGGCGGTTGCACGGACTCGCACGTCGCCTGCGGCGGGCAGGGCGCGTGCGAGCACCGCGCGGGGCACACGCACGCAGACGTCGAGCTCGGAGCCCGTGACGGGCGCGTCGACCCGTCGCGGTGCGGCCGCGAGCGTCGTGCCCGTGACGTGCGCGGCGACGTCGTCGCCGAGGACGAGCGTCACAGACACAGTCTCCGGCCCGAGGGCCGCGCCCGGCACGCGGAGCGTGCCCCGCACGACGAGCGCCTCGTCGTCCCACGCGAGCCGCGTGAGGACGAGGCTCGTGGCGCCCAACGGACGCATACGAGCGAGCCAGTCCGGAAGCGGCGGTGCGACGACGGTGCGGCCCGGGTCTGCGACGACGAAGCTGCTCCCCGCCGGAGCCTCCCCGGAGTGGACGAGCAACGGCGGCCGCCGCGCCTCGAGATCCTCGGTGAGCGACGCGAGCGCCGCCCAGTCACGGTGCGCCGCGTACCAGAGGGCGAGGCGTCGGTGGCCCCGCACCCGCTCGCTCCACACACGACGGAACGACTCCGAGGCCTCCGCGAGCGCGAGGAACCGCGCGGCGGTCGTCGCGAGCAGGTCCTGGTAGGCGGGCTCCGCTGTTCCCCCGTGGCCGAGGTACGGCGAGAGATCGAGGTCGAGGACGCGCGCGAGCCACAGGCCCCGCTCTGACTCCGTGCCCTCGGCCTCCAGGAGCGCCCACGCCTCGTCCTTCGCGCGCACGCGGTCGGCGAGGTTCGCGAGCTCGTCCTTCGGCTGGCTCGATGACCCGCGGTCCTCGCGTCGGCGCCAGCGGTACGTCACCTGCGCGAGCACGTCGAAGCGTGAACCGCCGAGGAGCGCGCGGAGCATCGGTACGTGGTCCTCGAAGACCATGCCCTCGGGGAACGCTCGCACCCGCGTGTCCCAGAACGTGCGTCGGTAGACGCGGTTGCACGCGAGGATGTCGCGCATCGCGTCCGGCAGGTCCGCGAGCGTCATCCCCTGAAGGTCCGCGCCGTGCACCACGCGCGCCCACCCGGGGATCCACGCGCGCTCCGAGTCGAAACGCTCGACGTTGCCGAGCACCATGTCCGAGCCCGACGCCTCAAGCGAGCCGACCATCGCCGCGTACGCGTCCGGCGGCACAACGTCGTCCGCATCCATGAACGTCACGTACTCGCCGCGCGCCCGCGCGAGCGCATGGTTGCGCGCCGCTCCCTGCCCACCGTGGGGGACCTCGAGCACCGTGAACCGGGAGTCGTCGGCCGTGAGCGCGCGCGCCAGCGCGAGGGACCCGTCTCGCGACCCGTCGTCGACGAGAAGGACCTCAAGATTCGTGTGCGTCTGCTCCCGCAACGACCCGACCGCCTCGGCGAGGTACTCCTCGACGTCGTAGAAGGGGACGACAACGGTAAGGAGCGGCGCCAGACGGGCCTCCACCGCCGCGGGCCGCCTCACGGCGTCCCGTGCGCCACGCAGCACACGTCGTAGCGATGTTCCGACGTTCATGACCGTCCCCCGGGTGCGACGTGCTGGCTGGGCGCTCCACTGTAGCGAGGGTGCCCAGCCCTAGACTGGACCGATGCCCCGCTTCTCCCTCGTGTCTGCCGCGTACAACGTCGCGCGCTACCTCCCGGACTTCATCTCCTCCCTCGAAGCGCAGACCTTCGGGCTCGACGACGTCGAGATCATCGTCGTCGACGACGGCTCGACCGACGAGACTCCCCGGCTCCTCGCCGAGTGGGCGGCGCGGCGGCCCGGGACAGTGAGGGTCATCACCCAGGCCAACGCCGGCCAGGGCGCCGCGCGCAACGCCGGCATCAAGGTCGCGACCGGCGAGTGGATCTCCTTCCCCGACCCCGACGACACCTTCGGGCCCGACTACCTCGGCGCCGTCGACACGTACGTCCGCGAGCACCCCGAGGCCGTGCTCGCGAGCGTCTACCGCTTCCTCCACTTCGACGAGGACGGCCGGATCGAGGACACGCACCCGCTGCGCAAGATGTTCGGGCCGGACACGCGCACGGTCGACCTCGACGCCGAGGAGAAGTACTTCCCGGCGAGCGCCCCCTGCGTGTTCTTCCGCCGCGAGACGGTCGTCGACGGCGACGTCCGGTTCGACCCGCGGATCCGCCCGAACTTCGAGGACGGGCACTTCGTCGTCCAGTACCTGCTCGCGGCACCCTCGCGCGTCGTCGGGTACGTCACGAGGTCCGTCTACAACTACCGCAAGCGCGCCGACGGTTCGTCGACCCTCAACGGCTCGCTCCTCGACCAGCGGCGATACACGGACGTCCCCGAGATCGGCTATCTCGACGCCATCGCGCGCGCCCGCGCGCTCTACGGCCACGTCCCCACGTGGTTGCAGACTGATCTCCTCTACGAGCTCTCGTGGTACTTCGGCGCCGAGGAAGCCGCGTCGGGGAGCGCGACCGCCGCGCACGGCGAAGTGGGGACGACGTTCGTCCGCCACCTGCGCGAGATCGCCCAGCACCTCGACGAGCGGCTCGTCCTCACGTTCAACACGCGCGGCCTCAGCGTCGCGGCTCGTCACGTGCTCCTCTCGCTGAGAACCGACACCTGGCGCACGCCGTACGTCGTCAACAGCGCGACTGACGACGCGCAGCGGCTCACGAGCATCAGCTACCGCTTCACCGGTGACGAACCGACTCCCCGCTTCACACGACGTGGTCGGACGCTCGAGCCCGTCCACAGCAAGCTCGTCGCCCACACGTACTTCGGGCAGGTCATGCTCCGTGAGCGTATTCACTGGCTCCCCGGCCGCCTCGGGACCGTCACTGAGCTCGACGGACAGCTCCAGCCCGTCCACGAGGCCTGGCAGAGCGGCCCGGCTTTCCGTGCTCCCCGCGTCGACCTCGCCCCCACCGACGACGAGCCCACGCCCCGCAACGTCCGGATCCTCAACCGGATCGCCCGCACCCGCGCCGTTCGTCGGCTCTACGGCAAGGCCTGGGTGCTCATGGACCGCACGCAGGACGCCGACGACTCGGGTGAGCTGCTCTTCCGTCACCTGCGGGCCCACAAGCGCTCGATCAACGCCTGGTTCGTCATCGAGAAGGGCACACCCGACCACCGCCGCCTCCACGCCGAGGGCTACAAGCGCGTCGTGCCCTACGGCTCGTGGCGATGGAAGCTCCTCATGGCCAACGCCGCGCACCTCGTCTCGTCCCACGCCGACAAGCCCGTCGTCAACCCCGCCGCGCTCGACGGCATCACGCGAGACTGGCGGTTCACGTTCCTTCAGCACGGTGTCATCAAGGATGACATCTCGGCGTGGCTCAACCCCAAGCCCATCGACCTCTTCGTGACCTCGACGACCGCCGAGCACGCGTACATCGCCGGTGACGACTCGCCGTTCCGCTACACGACGCGCGAAGTGCGCCTCACCGAGCTGCCGCGCTTCGACCGGCTCCACGCGGCAGGCACGACCATCACGGAAGCCGAACAGAACCTGCTGCTCGTCGCCCCGACGTGGCGCAGCTGGCTCGTCCGCGAGCTCGAGGGCGACTCTCAGCGGCGCGACGGCTTCGACGACTCCGTGCTCGGCAGCGAGTACGTCCGGGAGTGGGACGCGTTCCTGCGGTCCGAGAACGTCGCGCGGCTCGCTCAGGAGCACGGACTCACGATCACGTTCATGCCGCACCCCAACATGCAGCCGCTCCTCGCCCGGATGAACCTGCCCGCGCACGTCCAGACGCTCGGCTACGTCGGCACTGACATCGCCGGGACCTTCGCGCGCGCCGCGGTCCTCGTCACCGACTACTCGTCCGTCGCGTTCAACGCCGCCTACATGGACCGGCCCGTGCTCTACCACCAGTTCGACGCCGAGACGATGTTCCACGGCGGGCACGTCGGCCGCGCCGGCTACTTCGACTACGAGCGCGACGGGTTCGGACCCGTCGTCGGCGACCTCGCGGCCGCCGAGGCACAGCTCGCCGCGACCCTCGCCGCAGGGCGGCGCACCGCGGGCGTCTACGCCGAGCGGGTGCGCGCGACGTTCCCCCTGCGCGACGGCGAGGCCTGCGCGCGCGTCGTCGCCGCCGTCCAGGCGCTCACCAAGCGTCAGGACCGTTGAGCTACCCCATCGGCTTTCCCCGTGCCGCACGTCAGCGCAGCCGCACGTCGTCCAAGCAGCCCTAGGACAGCTCGAGCCGTTCCATCAGCGGTGTGCGCAGCACCGGAGCGAGGGACTCTGCGAACGTCGCCGAGAGGTGCCCCGCGTCGAAGTAGACGATGACTCCACCCACCGTCGAATAGCAGACATCGTCCCGGCAGATGAGATTCGTGAGATCGACGACCTCGACAAGGTCATGAGGGCGCGCCAGCGCCTCGTTCGCCAGAGGGTCGGGCACCTCACGGCTACGCGAGCCGTCGCAACGCGAGAGATCGTCGATGTTCTCGGCGACGCAGTCAGGGACGTTCTTGACGTCCGCGTAGGGGGTGTCACGGATGACGAGCACGGGGACGCCAGCATCGGTCCACATGTCCAGAACCTCGCGGTAGGCACGGCTGACGTCACCCACGTCGCCGCCGGCAGCCACGGACACGAGCGGCCGGGACTCAGACCGGTTCGAGACGACGACCGCGTCGTAACGTCCGTCCGTCGTCTCCTCCATGACCCGCTCGTTCCACGCGAGACATGCTGCGCTCCGCGCGTCGTCCCGGAACTCGATCGGCTCGAGCACCGTGTAGCACTCCGAGATGAGGTAGGTCGAGATTCGCAGGTTCTCCTCCTCAGCAATCTCCTGGAGCGCTGGCAACCAGTGGCCGGCGTGGGAGTTCCCGACGAGGGCGATGTGACGCGCGTCCGGCTGGGTCGAGCCGTAGCTACAGACCTTCTGCTCCGTGAAGTCTCCGAGCACCCAGCATCCGTCCGCATACGGCGCAGGCTTGTCCTTCGCGGCCGCGGCAGGAGAGAGGACGAGCTCGTCGCCGTGCGGCGTACAGCCCTCGGTCACGAGGGCTTGCGCACCGAAGCACCTGTGCCGCTCAGCGACCGCCGCGGCAAGTCGTTCCTCAGCAGCCCGCTCGGTCCGCGCGAGATCCCAGCGCACGAGCCCGACGAGCCCGACGAGCACAAGCATTCCCACGGCCATGAAGACGTACGTCCGCCACAACGGCTGGCCGAGCGGGTGCCTGCCGCGCAGCGGGTCCTCGCCGAAGCGCTTGGACGCCCCCGCGAGGAGCACCGTGGTGGCGAGGATGCCGAACGAGCCCAGCAGACCGCGACTGTGCCCGACGACGAACGGGAAGAGGATGATGAGCGGCCAGTGCCACAGGTAGATCGAGTACGAGCTCGAGCCGATGTACTGGACGGGCCTCAACGAGAGGAGCGGCGCAGGAGACCACCGCGAGGACGCCCTCGCGGCGATGACGAGAACCGTGCCGAGAACGGGCATGACGGCAGCGGTCCCAGGGAAGGGCACCGCAGGGTCGAGCACGAGACCTGTGACGCCGATGAGCAGGACGCCGACCCACGCGATCGGAGCGCGAAGCATCTCCGCGCGTGCGAGCAGACGCTCGATCGCAGGGGCTAGGCCTGCCAGGAGAGCGCCCGCTCCCAGCTCCCACACACGCACCGGTGTCTCGAAGTATGCGCGGGCAGGAGCCGTCGCCGTGAGGTGCAGCGACCACGCGAAGGACGCCGCGACGACGACGCCGATGCCACCTGTCACCCAGGCGCGCACACGGACTCCGCGGCTCCCACCGACCTTCCGTGCCCACCACGCAAGGACGAGGACGAGCACGGGCCAGACCAGGTAGAACTGCTCCTCGACTCCGAGCGACCAGAAGTGCTGGACAGGGCTCGAAGCGTTGTCGGCCGCGAGGTAGTCGACCGCGCTCGATGCGAGTGCCCAGTTTTCGACGTAGAACGTCGACGCGAGCACCTGACGGGAGACCTCGGACCACTGCGTGATTGGGGCTGCGAGCCACGTGACGACGAGGGTCGCCGCAAGGACGAGGAACGATGCCGGGAGCAGGCGCCTGATTCGCCTACCCCAGAACTCCGCGAGATCACGCGGCGAACTCGGCGGGTGCGCGAGCAGGTGGCTCGTGATGAGGAATCCCGAGACGACGAGGAACACGTCGACGCCGATGAAGCCCGCACGGACGCGTCCTGGCCACAGGTGGTAGAGGACCACCAGGCCGACCGCGATCGTGCGGAGACCCTCGATGTCTCGCCGGATCTCGCGGGTCTGCCGGAGGTCGCGCGCGCGGCCCAGGACTGCGGTCATGGACGTCATGGTCTCCCGTCTCGGGACCCGCTGAGCGGGCTGTCGTGCGATGGGCGTCATGCGGTGGACATCCCAGCTGGCCTCAGCTGCGAGCGGGCGCCGTGAGTCGACGCAGCGCGGGTCGCACAGTGACCGCGAGCACCGCGCCGCTGACGAGCTCCGCGACCGCGACCCCGCCCATCGCGCCGGCGGCCCCGTAGAGGTGGGCGAGACCGATGACCACGGGGAGCCCCACCAGTGCAGCCGCCAACGCCGAGACAGCGATGGGGCGCGCGAGCTTGAGCGGAGCGAGCACGTGGTAGACGAGCGAAATATTGATGGCGATGAAGAAGAGCGACAGCCCCGCCAGCACGGAGGTGGCGCGGTCAACCCGGACCGTTCCCCCGGAGATGAGGTCCTGTACCCAGGGCATGAGCGTCGCGGTACCGATCGCCGCGACGGCACCGACCCCCGCCATGAGGGCGACCGTGCGCATCATCCGGCGCCGCGTCACGGGGCCGTCGTCGAGGTGCTCGCTCACCCAGCTCTGCAACCCGTTGCCAGCCGCTGTCTCGATCTGACGGATCATGCCGCGCAGCCGGTCGGCTGCGCCGTAGGAGGCAAGCTGGGTGGGCGCGACGATCCCGACGATCGGGGTGGTGAGCGTCGTGTAGACGGACGTGACGAGGGCCGGCCCGACGAGCGAGAGGTGCCTGCGCGCTTCGGCACGGTCCGCACGACCCAGTCTCCATCCCACCCGCGAGCGCCCCCGGACGATCATCACCGAGGCCCCGGTATAGGCCGCCGCGACCCCCACGACCATGATCGCGCCATAGAGATTGAGCGACGGGACGAACAGCAGCACGACTGCCGAGATCGCCGTCACGGCGAGCCGTGGCAGCGTGTCGGCGAGGAGGAGCCCGGAAGCCCGGCCCGCCCCGATGTAGTACCAGTTGGGGGCGAGGCCGACGATCGCTGTCGCGACAGCGACGAGACCGGCCCCAGCGATCCCCGCCGTCGGTCCGATCATCTCGGCGACGACGAAGAGGACCGGGAGCACCCCTGCGCTCACCCACAGGCGGATCCGCAGGCTCGTCGCATACACCTGGGCCCGCTCCTGCGGGTCAAGTGTCCGCGCGACCCTGCTGGGGCCCAGCACCCCGTAGCCGAAGTCGACGATACCGGCTCCGAACATGCCGACCGCCATGCCGATGGCGGCCTCGGCCCAACGTTCCGCGCCGAGCGCGCGCTGGATGACGGTCATAGAGATGAGCGGCATGAACGCCGAGACGGCAGGGACCATCGCGAAACCTGCGACCCTGCGCAGGGGGCTCCGCGGGCCCATCAGCTTCCGTAGGGCCAGGTACGCCCGAGGCGGCCGGCGATGCCGTCCCGCGTCGCGCGGAGACCCGCCCGCAGGAAGACGAGGTCGAACCTCGTCACGAGCGCCGCGTAGCAGAAGTAGACACCCGCGTTGAGGAGAAGACGGGCCTTGGTCGGCACGCCGCCGGAGCGCCACTCGACGAACGTCGAGTTCCGCATCGAGTAGCGCGTCTTCCAGATCTGGCCCGAGCGCGCCATCGCACGGACGTAGGAACCCCCGTCCGACGTGTCGGCCCACTTCGCGCCGAGGTCGGTGATCGTCGCGTCCCGCACGAGACGGATCGGATAACCGGCTGCGACGATCCGCCGCGTGTACTCGACGTCGTCGAAGTAGAGCTCGAAGTCTCGTCGCGGGAGCCCGACCGCGTCGATGACGTCGGTCCGCACGACGAGGCCTCCATAGGAGCCCTGCGGCATCGGAGCGGAGAGTTCCCATGTCGCCGCCACGGCGTCGCTCGTGCGTCCGCCACGGCGTCGCAGCCGCGTGACGATGTCGACGCCGAAGAACGACCCCGGGACGGGATATGCCGTGCGCGGGTCCGCGCCCGCGAGGATCTCGGCGTGCGCCTCGTCGCTGTCGCGCACCATCGAGAGGACTGCAACGTCGGAACGCTCCGCGTTCGTGAGCGCACAGTCGAGCGACGACAGGCTCGCAACGTTGTCGTCGTCGAGGAGCCAGACCCAGCGTGACTCCCGACGCGCTTCCCGCAGCGCGACGTGGAACCCGCCAGCACTGCCCGTGTTCTCGCCAAGGTCCACGAGCTCGACCGTGCCAGCGCGGTCGCCCGCCCAGGCGCGGAGCGCCTCGGCCGACTCGGGCGTGCACCCGTTGAGGACGACGACGACGCGGTCGGCGCCGGCCGCCATCGCGGACTCCGCCACCTCGATGCACATCGCGGCACGGTCGAGATAGGTGACGATGCCCGCGGTCACCGTGCCGTTGCCGCGCGTCCCGGTGCCGCTCACGCGGCGCCCCCGTCGCTGCCGAGCCCGCGCCAGTAGCCTGCCCAGCGTCCGCGCACGACGTACATCCGGAACGTCGCAAGCGTTCGGTCACCGCGCAGCAGCGCGACGACGGCACCAAGGAGCGGGCGCACCAGCATCGTCGCCGCGAAGGTGCGTGGGCCGAAACGCCTGACGACGACTCCCATCCCGAACCCGTAGCGCTCCCCCGTCGTGACGCTCAGCCGACCGGCGACAGCCTGCGGGCTCGGGTGCGAGACGTGCAGACGCGGATCGTACTCGGCGCGCAGCCCGGCAGCAAGGCCACGCAGGACGAGCTCCGTCTCCTCGGCGGAGCCTGCTGGGGTGCCGGAGCCGACGCCGAGCCTCTCGTCGAAGTCACCGACGAGGTCGATGACCTCCCGGCGCAGGAAGACCCCGGGAGAGACGGCCGTGCGCCACGCGCTCACGCGGTCGACGACGCAGGCCGCCAGGGGGTATTCGAGCATCGTGCCGGTGTCGGTCTCGACGCGGCCGAGGAGGATCGAGAGCTTCGGGTCCTCGTCGAACCGGTCATGGACGCGCTGAAGGGTCCCCGGCTCGTACCAGCAGTCGTCGTCGGGGATCCCGACGAGCCGGCCCCGGGCGAGCCGGAGCCCGACGTTCCGCGCACGGGACAGGCCCCGCTCGCACTCGACCACGGTGACGTCGAGCGAGGGGAACCGTGCGACGAGTTGCTCGACCGCGACGCGGTCCGCCTGCTCGACGATGATGACTTCGAAGGAGCGGAAGCTCTGGGCCTCGAGGCTCACCAGCAGCCGCTCGAGCGGCTCCGGCCGAAAGAGGCTGCCGACAACCAGGGAGATCTCTACCTCGGGCACGGGTGCACCATCCAAAGAAGTTCAGAACGCGGTCGCGACCGGGCATCACACCCGGGGCTCGGGCGTCGTGGTCGGTCGCGGCACATCGCGCAGGGAGACCTCGAGCGCTACCTCGCCCACCCGGCACCACCAGTTCCACTGACGCCGCTCTTGGCTCCTCGGACCCTAGCATCCGCGCGCCTCCTGACGGCGCCTCCCACGACGTCCGCCCAGCGGCGACCCGAGCGCCGCACTCGGTCGAGTGTGGCGCGTTCCTCAAGGATCGGACACCCCGGCACGGCTAGACTCCTCATGCTGCCCCTCATCCGCGAACGCACGGGACAGCTCACGAACGCCGACGCCAGGGGGCCGAGGCTCTATCGACGAGGTGATGAGTGTTGGCATCCACGCCCGACGTTGCGGACGACACCGTGTCAACAGGTGACGACCGCGACGGCCCCGGTGCCATCACGACGACCACACCCAGCTGGGAGCGGCGGTACACCAAAGCACTGCTGATCGCCGACGCGGTCGTCATCGCGGTCGCTCTCGTGGGCGCCCACGTGCTTCGCGCCGACAGGCTCGCAGCCACCCCCAACGTCCAGGCGAACTTCTACCTCCCGTACGTCAACCTGTCAGTCATCATCGGGGTGGTCTGGTTCATCGGCCTGAGCATCACGCGCAGCCGGGACCGCCGGGTGCTGGGGGTCGGCATGGAGGAGTTCCAGAGGGTCTTCCACGCCTCGTGGCAGGTCTTTGCGGTCGTCGCGATCGTCGCCTACCTCACGAAGACCGAGATCGCGCGCAGCTACATCGCCGTGACGTTCCCCATCGGTCTCCTCGCCCTCCTCACCTCGCGCTACGTGCTCCGCACACAGCTCCAGCGTCTCCGCCGAAAGGGCCGCGCACTACGGCGGGTTCTCGTCGTCGGCAACCCTGCGCCCGCGCACAGCGTCATCACAGATCTCACCGCCGATCCTCGCGCCGGGTTCTACATCGTGGGTGTCTGTCTCCCCCGGACCGCGACGGGCGACGTGACGCACGTCGACGGCTACGACGTGCTCGGGTCGCTCGACGACGTCGTCGACGTCGTCAACGCGACGAACGCGGACACGGTCGCCATCACCGGGTCCGACGCGGTCACGGCGCAGACCGTGCGCGAGCTCAGCTGGCGGCTCGAAGGCACCGGGACCCACCTCGTCCTCGTCCCCGCGCTCACCGACGTCTCCGGGCCACGCGTCATCACGAGCCCTGTCAACGGCACGACGCTCGTCCAGATCGACTCGGCGCGGTTCACGGGTCCCCGCCACGTGGCGAAGGCCGCGTTCGACTGGCTCACCGCGCTCCTCATCACGATCCTCATCTCGCCCGTGCTTCTCGTCATCTCCGCGCTCGTGGCGCTCACCTCCGGTCTCCCCGTGCTCTACAAGCAGGAGCGCATCGGGCTCGACGGCAAGCCGTTCAAGATGCTGAAGTTCCGGTCCATGGTCCCGGACGCCCACCTGCGGCTCGCCGAGGTCCTCGAGGCCGAGGGCGTCGAGGAGGTGGGCATGTTCTACAAGCCCAAGAACGACCCCCGCGTCACTCCGGTCGGACGCGTCCTGCGGCGGTACTCGCTCGACGAGCTGCCTCAGCTCTTCAACGTGCTGCGCGGCGAGATGAGCCTCGTCGGACCGCGACCGCAGATCGACAAGGAGGTCGAGCAGTACGACCACGTCGCCTCACGACGCCTCCTCGTCAAGCCGGGGCTCACGGGACTCTGGCAGGTGTCGGGCCGCTCAGAGCTCGAGCCCGAGGTCGGTATCCGTCTCGACGTCTACTACGTCGAGAACTGGACGGTATTCGGCGACCTTCTCATCCTCGCGAAGACGGCCAAGGCCATGATCGTCGGCGAGGGCGCCTACTAGCGCTGGGGCCCGCCCACCTCGCGCCTCCCGCGCACGACAGCACGCACTTCCCAGGAGCACGATGACCAGCACGATCCTCGTCCACGAGTGGCTCGCCCGGCGCGGTGGCTCGGAAAACGTCTACATGGCGCTCTCCGAGGCACTGCCAGAGGCCGACCTCCTCTGCCTCTGGAACGACGACCCCGACCGCCTCCGCGAGCGGGATCTCCAGGAGACATGGCTCGCCCGGACTCCCCTACGTCGGTCCAAGGTCGCGGCACTCCCGTTCATCATCCCGACGTGGCGCCGCCGTCGGGGCGACTACTCGCGCATCATCGTGAGCTCGCACCTCTTCGCCCACCATGTCTCGTTCCGCGGCTCACCGGTGGGCGCACGCAAGTTCGTCTACGTCCACACGCCTGCGCGCTACATCTGGACGCCAGAGCTCGACGAGCGAGGTTCCTCGCTCCCCGCACGCATCGCGAGCGCCATGCTCCGTCCTTACGACCGCCGGCGCGCACGCGAGCCCTGGTCGATCGCTGCCAACAGTGCGTATGTGCAGCAACGGGTACGTGACACGTGGGGACGCGAAGCGGTCGTCATCCATCCGCCGGTCGACGTCGAGCGGATCCAGGCCACGCCATCGTGGCGAGCGAAGCTCAACGACGAGGAGCGGTCGACCCTTGACGCGCTGCCGGCCGGCTTCATCCTCGGTGCGTCCCGTTTCGTCGAGTACAAGCGTCTCGACCGTGTCATCGAGATCGGTGAGGCAGCGCAGCGACCCGTCGTCCTCGCCGGAGGAGGGCCCCTCGCCGCCGCGCTCGCGGAGCAGGCGTCCACGGCCCGGGTGCCCGTGACGATCATCGCGGAGCCGAGCGACGCGATGCTCTTCGCTCTGTACGAGGCAGCTGCAGCGTTCGTGTTTCCCCCGGTCGAGGACTTCGGCATCATGCCGGTCGAGGCCCACGCGGCCGGGTGCCCGACCCTGGTCCACGACGTCGGTGGCGCCCAGGAGTCGACGACCGAAGGTGTCAGCGGCGCTGTCGTCGATATCGACAGCGCCGACGATATCGTCGTCGCTGCCCTCGAACGCGCGATCGCGCTCGACCGGGACATCTGCAAGCAGGACGCCCGACGCTTCTCACGAGCGTCCTTCGCCACGGCGATCCACACCTGGATCGACACGGCACCACGTTCAGCATCGACCACGGGGGCCATCGACCGATGAGCGCGTCGACCACGGTCTGGGACGGCCGTATCACCGGCATGCACGGCATCGCACGATTCGCGCGCGAGGTGTACTCCCGGCTTCCCGCGCAGCCGGACGCCTGGACGGATGCCCGGACGAGCCCCTACTCGGCGTTCGCGCCGGTGGAGACCGCCGTGATGCTCAGGCGTCGTCGCGCGGACCTCTTCCTCTCGCCGACCTACGCTCCGGCGCTGCGTGGCCCGTACCAGCAGCTCATCACGGTCCACGACCTCATCTTCCTCGACGTCGATGCCGAGTCGTCCCTCGCGAAGCGCCAGTACTTCGAGCGCCTTGTGCGCCCGACGATCCGTCGTGCGAACGCGGTGATGACCGTCTCGGAGTTCTCGCGGAAACGCCTGGTCGAGTGGTCCGGCCTAGCCGAGGACCGAGTCTTCATGGTAGGCAACGGGTGCAGCGAGGCACCGCTCGACGATGTCGCCGGAGCACTCACGGACCGCGCCCGCGACCCGTTCGTGCTCTTCGTCGGCAACGAGCGCGTGCACAAGAACTTCCGCCTCGTCGCCCGCGCGATGAAGCATGTGGAAGCTGGCGTACGCCTCGTGACAGTTGGACTCTCGCAGGAGTACCTCGACCAGACCTGTTCCGAGACGGGGCTCGACCGAGCGCGCGTCACAGGGCACGTCGGGATCGACGACGCGAAGCTCACCGAGCTCTACACCGCAGCGTCCGTGCTCGCCGTACCATCCACCTACGAAGGGTTCGGCCTCATCGCGCTCGAGGCCCTCGCGCGCGGCGTGATGTCGGTCTACTGCTGCGATGCGGTGGACGAGGTCGTAGGGTCGACGGGAGTTCGTTCTGCCGATGCTGACGATGAGGTCGCCTACGCCGACGCCCTTACACGTGCGATGGCGTCACCGACGCCCGTCTCCGAGCTGCTGGCCCGTGCCGACTCCTTCCGCTGGACCGATGTCGCCCGTCGGGTCGACGCTGCGCGACGGGACGTCCTCGAGGCCTGAGTCCGGAGAGTGCCGGCAGGCTGCGGACCAGCACTCGGCCGCAGCGACGATGAGCGCGAGGACGGCCCACAGCTTCAGGTCGAAGAAGTAGGACGTGATGAGCGAGGACACGGCCAAGACGGACAGCCAGCCAGCCGTGAGAGCGCGCGCGACCGGGTTCCGCCACCGGTAGAGCTTCACGGCGACGACGAGCACGAGGATCGCCTGCGCGGCCAGGTAGAGCACCCCGCCGTCGACCACCGCCTGCAGCCAGACGTTGTTGACGATCACCTCGTTCGCGGAGTCGCCGAAGGACATGCCGGACTCGGATGCCAGGGCTGCGCCGAACCCGCCTGGCCCAACCCCCCACATCCAGTTCTCCGAGGCGATCCTCGTCGCATATCCGACGACCTCGAGTCGAGGAGCGTTCGACGTCACCTCGGTCGGGTCGAAGACCGTGAGGACCCTCGTGAAGGCTGTCACGACGACGTCCCACATGACGACGAGACCGACGGTCATCCACGCCACGCCGAGCGTCACGAGCGCTCCCACTCGCGGGGCGGGGATCCGCTTGGGCCAGCTGAGCACGAGCATCGCCAGGACCAGCGGGATGGTGAACAGCGTCGCTCGCGTGTTGCTCAGCACGAGGACTGCGATGATGGCGACGACGCGCAGGACCGAGACCCTGCGGCCGCGCAGCAGGTCGCGCGCGAAGATCGCCCCGATGACGAGGATGAGGAAGTAGCCGAAGTAGCCGGCCTCGTAGCTGAACGACGAGATCCTGGGCAGGCCGCCGGAGGTCGCGGTGTACTCGACGATCTGCGGGAGGCCGACGAAGGGCGCGGCGAGCTGATAGATGCCGAACACGGAGGCCGCGTAGCCACCGCGGATGAAGGCCGTGAGCGCCGCGTCGAGCGCCTGGTAGCGGACGACGACGGTTCGCACGGCCACGTACGGGACGAGCGCCCCGAGGACGACCGTCACGGACTGCACGGCGCTCAGGGAAAGGTTCGGCGAGACGAGGACGGCGCACAGGAGGATGAGGGCGATGCCGAGCACGGCCGCGTCGACCGCGCCCAGACGTGAACGGCCCCGGGTCGTCGGCTGCCAGGACCCGGCAAGCGAGTCGAGCAGCAGAACCCCTGCTGCTGCGGCGAAGAGGAAGACGGGGGCCTTGACGTTGTAGCTGGCCACGTGAACCGTGAGGAACCTGTCCCAGGACACGGTGAACAGACCGCCCATGACCAGGAGCAGCGCGATGGGGGTGTCGCGAAGTCGTACCAAGGCGGACGCCTCCACGGAGAGCCAGCTACGTCGCAGGCCCGCCGGCGACCCCGTCATCGCACGACAAGGACGAGCCGCTCGCGGCGGTCCTCCCGAAGGCCGTCGACGAACCTGGTGACGGTGGCCATCGAGGTGGCCGCGAGGTCGACGTCGACGACGACGGCATCGAGACGCGCCACGGCGGACTCGGCGCCGACCGAGGCGCTGACGTCCGGGAGGGCTAGCACCGCACCGCGCTCGGCCGCGGCGGCGGCGGCCACGAGCGAATCGAGTGCCGCCGGGGTGAAGAGGTCGTCGAATGCACGAGGCTCCGCAGGAAGAGCGACCTCGTCGCTCGCGGAGACCGCCGCCGCGAGCTTCTCCGCCGTCACGAGCGCGCCGTCGAACCGTGCGGACAGCTCGACAACGTCCAGGCCCGCACTCCGCAGGGACTCGGCGAGCTCTCCTGCGAGCGCGCCCGGGAGGGAGCGGCCCCCCGCCGATGTGGCGACGCCGACCGCGGGGAGGGGCGAGCGGTCGAGCAGCGCGGCCCGCACCCGACGGAGCGCGTCGTCGCTGGCGCCGTCGATGACGAGGACGTCGTCGGGCAGGCGCTCCCGCAGGCGGCCGGCGGTCCGTACCCTGCCGTCCAGCGCGTCCCTCACGAAGGCCGCCGTCACGCCGAGCGCGAGGCCGAGGATCAGTGTGAAGCCGAGGACCGGGACGACGGCCACGTCCGGCCGCTCCCTGACCGTGGGCTCCATGATGAGCCGGGTCGAGACCCCCGCGTCGCCGCTGAAGCGGCGCTCGACGAGGACGTCGAGCGTGGACCCGGCGACCTTGATCACCGCTGCGGTGATGGTCCGCGACGTCGCCTCCTCGCCCTCGACGGAGATCGAGAGAACCGGGACCCCCTCGGAGACCTGGAGCTCGATGACCTCGGACAGCTTCTTCAACGAGATCTTGAGGTTCGACTCGTCTCGGATCTGGCCGAGCGCGACGCTCGTCATGAGCGTGTCCGCAAGAGCGCGGGTGAGCTCCCCGGCCGCGGTCGAGGTGTCGACGTAGTACTGCTCCTTCTCGACGAGCTCGCCGAGCACGAGAAGCCTCGCCTCCACCCGATCGGGCTGTGCCCCGACCGACTTCCACGTCACGAACGAACCGCCGAGGGCGACGAGGATGGCGATCGCGGTGACGACCGTCACCCACCTCCGCCGGAGGATGATCGCGCAGTCGCGGACTGTCATTGTGGCCCCTTGTGGTTGCGTGCGTCAGTTCGGTGGGAACGGCTGCGCCGATCCGACCGAACACTACCGTCTCCGGCGTGCCGGGCGCTGGAGACTGTAGGCAGGGTTCGTCACCCAGCTGTCGTTCGGTGCGCGGGCGTCCGCGCGCATGACTCGCGTGTCACCTTGGCGCGACCCCACGTGCCGGAGCAAGGTCCGGGTAGGGTACGAAGCGTGGACACAGGTCCTCCGGGGGGCATCCGACGAGTCAAGCGCCGCGCACGGTCGGCCGGACTGCTCGGCCTCAGCACGTACCGCAGGAAGGCGACATGAACGCTCACGATCACGGATCGACGCTGGTCCCGCTCAACGACCTGTCCCGCGCCCTCCAGGGGCAGCGTGAGGACCTCCTGGGCGCCGTCGCGCGAGTCATCGACTCGGGGTGGCTCGTTCACGGACCCGAGCACGCAGCGTTCGAGCAGGAGCTCGCAGCCTTCGTCGGCGCGACCCACGCCCTGGGGGTCGCGAGCGGCACCGACGCCCTCGAGCTCGCGATGCGGGCCCTCGCGGCCCCTGGACGCACCACGGTGGTCGTCGCAGCCAACTGCGGCGGGTACTCCGCCACCGCGGCCCGCCGCGCCGGTCTCACGCCCCGCTACGTCGAGGTGGACCCCACCACTCACCTCGTGACGCCCGAGACGCTCGCTCCCGCGCTCGACGACTCGGTCGCGGTCGTCGTGGTCACTCACCTCTACGGCCGTGCGGCCGACGTGGCGCCAATCCGGGAGCTCGTCGCCCGGCACGGTGCTCGCGTCCTCGAGGACTGCGCCCAGGCGTTGGGGGCCCTCACCTCGGAGGGGCGTGTCGGTTCGCTCGGCGACGCGGCGGCGTTCAGCTTCTACCCGACGAAGAACCTCGGCGCGCTCGGCGACGGCGGAGCCATCACCACGGACGACGCCGGCACCGCAGCGCGCGTCCGCGAGCTCCGCCAGTACGGCTGGGAGGGCAAGTACACGATCTCGACCGACGGCGGGCGCAACTCGCGCCTCGACGAGATCCAGGCGGCCGTCCTCCGGACGCGTCTGCCCCTGCTCGACGAGGACAACGCCCGGCGCCGCGCGATCATCTCGGCGTACGCCGCTGCCGCGACGGGCCGGGTCACGGTCCTGCCCGCCCCCGACGCGTCGCACACAGGGCACCTCGCGGTCGCCGTGACGGACGAGCGCGACGCACTCGTCGCGCACCTCGCGGCCCACGGCATCCGGACCGACGTCCACTACCCCGTGCCCGACCACCTGCAGCCTGCCTTCGCAGCCGAGTACGCGGCCACGAGCCTTCCCGTGACGGAGGGGCTCGCGTCCCGCATCGTCTCGCTGCCGGTGTTCCCCGAGCTCACTGCTCACGAGGTTGACAGGGTGTGCTCTGCTCTCAGGTCTTTCTGAGAGCTCCAGCGCCACCATCTACGCACGAGGACGAGAATGAACCCGGACATCGACACCACACGCCCGATCCGATACTCGGTCATCGTGCCGGTGTACGGGAACGAGGGCACCCTCGTCGACCTCGTCGCGCGGCTCGAGGAGATCGCGCGGACGCTCGAGGCGCCCATGGAGACGGTCTTCGTCATCGACGGCTCTCCCGACGGTTCCGAAGCCTTGCTGAGGAAGATCCTCCCGGCGGCACGGATCCCGAGCCAGATCATCTCCCACTCGCGCAACTTCGGGTCGTTCGCGGCGATCCGCACGGGTCTCGCTGCCGCGCGCGGGCGCTACCTCGGCGTCATGGCGGCCGACATGCAGGAGCCGCCCGAGCTCATGGCCACCTTCTTCTCGACGCTCGAGATCGGTGACGTGGACGTCGTCGTCGGTCGGCGCGAGGCCCGCGACGACCCAGCGGTGTCGTCGCTCATGTCGCGCACCTTCTGGAGCCTGTACCGACGGACGATCAACAAGGACCTGCCCCCGGGCGGCGTCGACGTCTTCGGGTGCACACGAGAGGTGGCTCAGGAGCTTCTCTCGCTCCGCGAGGCGCACTCGAGCCTCGTCGGGCTGCTCTACTGGGTCGGCTACCGCAGGGCCGAGGTCGGCTACGCCCGCTCCCGACGCACGGTCGGCACGTCCGGATGGTCGTTCAGCAAGCGCCGCCGCTACCTCCTCGACAGCGTCTTCTCCTTCACCGACATCCCGATCAGCGCTCTCAGCTGGACCGGGTTCATCGGTATCTTCGCCACCCTCGCCATCGCGGCGGTCGTGTTCGTCAGCTGGGCGACGGGCGGCATCGCCGAGATCGGCTACACGCCCCTCATGCTCGTCATCCTCTTCTCGACCTTCGTCCTGCTCGCGGGTCTCGGGATCGTCGGCTCGTACGTCTGGCGAACCTACGAGAACTCCAAGGCCCGCCCGGGCTCGATCACACGGAGGACGGAACACTTCGGTGCCGAGGACTGACGCGCGCAGGTCCCTGGGCTCGTCCGCGTGGCGTTTCCTCGTCGCGGGAGGCGCGAACACCGCAATCACGGCGCTCGCGCTCGCCGGGCTCTCCCTCGTCATCGACCCGAGGCTTGCGTACACCCTCGTGTTCGCGGGCGGTGTCGTGCTCTCGACGTACCTGGCGGACCGCTACGTCTTCGGCGTGGCGATGTCCCGCGCGGCCGTGGCCGCCTACATCGCCATGTATGTGGTCGTGTACGGCATCGGACTCCTCGTCGTCGACCGCATCGGTACGCTGGGGCTGCCCGACTGGGCATCCTCAGCGGTCGTCGTCGTCACGGCCCCGTTGACGTTCGTCGGCGGTCGTATCATCACTGGCGCGGTCCACAGACGCCGTACCTCGACCATTCCTCAGGAGGACCTGTGAGCTACTTCGTTCACCCGGCCGGTATCTGCGAGACCGACAACGTCGGGGACGACACCCGGGTCTGGGCCTTTGCGCATGTGCTGCCCGGTGCCGTCGTCGGCAAGGACTGCAACATCTGCGACCACGTGCTCGTCGAGGACGACGTCGTGCTCGGCGACCGAGTGACCATCAAGTCGGGCGTGCAGCTCTGGGACGGCGTCCGCCTCGGTGACGACGTGTTCGTCGGCCCCAACGCGACCTTCGCGAACGACCGCTTCCCCCGGAGCAAGCAGTACCCCGAGGAGTTCCTCGCGACGCACGTCGGTGACGGCGCGTCGATCGGTGCGGGCGCCGTGGTTCTCCCCGGCGTGAAGATCGGCCCCGGGGCGATGGTCGGCGCGGGTGCCGTCGTCACACGCGACGTTCCCGCGAACGCCATCGTCGTCGGCAACCCGGCCCGCATCACGGGCTACGCAGACACGCTGCGCGCGCCGGCGGTCCACGAGGGCCGCGACGCACACCTCCCCCGGCTCAGCGGCCGGTCCTCGGTCTTTCCTGTCAAGGTCGTCAAGGACCTCCGCGGGTCGCTCCTGGCCGTCGAGCTCGAGCAAGATCTGCCCTTCGTGCCGAAGCGCACCTTCCACATCTTCGATGTACCGTCCAAGGACGTCCGCGGGGAGCACGCGCACAAGGTCTGCGAACAGGTGATCGTCTGCGTACGCGGCAGCGTGACGTGCATCGTCGACGACGGGACGCTGCGCGAAGAGGTCACTCTCGACTCGCCCGACCAGGCCCTGCACATGCCGGCCATGGTCTGGGGCACGCAGTACCGGTACTCCGAGGACGCAGTGCTCCTGGTCTTCGCGTCGCACCCGTACTCCAACGACGACTACATCCGCGACTACAGCGAGTTCCTCGCCGCGATCGGCTCCTAGGACACTCCGCTCGGCCGCACGGTTGGGTGCCCGCGCAGGCGGCTGCGCGGGCATTCAGGCCGCTCAAGACATCAGCGGGTCACCAGCGCGGCGCTGGAGCCGTCGTCGACGGTCGGGGAGATCGAGAGGCGCCTCGACTCATGCAGGGAGAGGACGAGGGAGTCGGCGAGCCTCCCCGGCAGGAACCCTTCACAAACTCCCGTCGTCCGCAGCAGGTCACTCATCGCGCGCTCGGACGCGGGAGGTGAGCGCGCGAGCTGCTGGTGCAACCGAGCTGAGAGTCGTGTCGAGCCCACCACGTAGGACGTGTCGCAGACCTGAAGCTCCGCGAGGCCCTCGGTCCGCGCGGCCTAGGTTAACGACGCCAAGGACGGCCCGGCGCGCGACATCCCGCAGCGCACCAGCTAACGCCGCAAGGCTGCGCCTTCCGTACCTTCCGGCGACGAGCCCGGCCAGGATCGCCCTCGCAGGCATACGTGGGTCGGAGGTTCACGGCGACTGCCGCGGCGGCACGACAAGGACCAGACTTCTCGGCGTCGTGCCCTACCCGACCACGGGCGAGCGACGGCCCCGCCTCGAGAGCACCGCAGTACTGATGACCGCTCCGAGCCTCCATGACGCCGCGCACCCGAGCACCGCGAACCCCGCCCAGAAGACGATCCACGAGGCGGTCCACCCCGGCGTCCGGTAGACGATCGTCACGTCGTTCGTGCCCGCAGGGAGGTCGAACGCGACGCCACCGGACGCGGCCGCCGATACCGGGAGATCGACGCACGAGCTGGAGCACGCGGTCACCACGAAGCCCGGGTAGAAGGTCTCGTTGAGCACGACTCGCGTCGCTGCGTCGGCGACCGTTCGATAGTGCCACTCGCCCTGGGTGTATCCCGTCGCGTCGGCCTCGAGGCCTCGCCCGCACGCACCGGTCTCGAGGCACGCACCCACAGTTGCGGTCGAGGGCACTCCGTCGGCGACATCCTCGACGAGCATGCCTGGGGCCTCCCAGAAGACGATCGCGTCCTGGCGCAGGGGGCCCTCCCTCATGACGACGTCATAGACCGCGTCAAAGGATGGCACCCCGAAGAGATTGACGTAGCCGCCAAGGGTCGGTCGGCCGTTGAAGTAGGCGAGGCTCCAGCCGGGCCACCGTGCCGCCTCTGGTGTCGCATCCTCGGGAAGCGGTACGCGAGCCGGTCGACGTACGCCCCCGTATCCGGTGTCGCGGGCCGCTATGAGCTCGTCGGAGGTCACGCCCCAAAGCCGAGTCTCCTCCTCGAGCCTGTCGACCCGCCACGGCCGGTGATTCTCGTTCGCCCACGTCGTCCCGGAGAACGTCGCGGCAGCCAGGACGCCGACGACCACGAGCGACGCGACCACATTGCCTCGAGCCGCGAGCGCGGGTGAGGCGGCCAGGGCGATCAGGGCGGTGATGCCGACCATCAGCAGCCACGGACCGCGCCACGCCTCCGTCGGGAAGCCCGCGCCCAGTGCGACGCCGAGAGCGCTTGCAAGGAGCACGACGAGTCCCGTGGAGCGGACAGGCCCCAGGAGTCCCGGCCCTCCCGACCGCACGCGGTCGAGGACGCGTGCGAACCCCTCGGCCGCGAGGACGACCAGGCCGAGCGTCATGAGGACCCGCGAGTCTGCCAGTTGGAAGCGACTGAGCGACATCCCGGGAAGATGGCTCGTGACGGTGTTCCACGGCCCGGGGACTCCGAGGAGGATTCCGGTCGCCGCGAGTGCCAGGCCCGTCCACCACCCCGGGGAACGCAGCCGAGCGAACAGCACGAGGGGCAGCACGCCCGCGACGACGAAGAAGCTCCGCATGGAGAGGTCGTTGGGCAGCCAGTCGAAGTCGTACGGAAGGTAGACCGTCCCGAGGATTCCGAGGTCGAACGCCTGCTCGGGCTGCTGCGGCGATCCGGAGACGCCGCGCGTCAAGAGGTTGGGAATGTACTTGTGCAGCGTGAGGAGCAACGCGCCGACCGCAGCAACGCCGAGAGGCAGCAGGTAGCGGCGCCAGTGCGGCCGGGCGGTCACCTGCCACACGACGACGAGCGCGACCGCACCGTAGGCGATCTGGACGAGCAGCCCCGGGTACGTGCTGATGGCCGCCTGCCAGAGGAGCACTCCCGCCAGCGGAATGCTCCACCAGCGTCGCCACGGCCACCAGGGGGACACACAGACGATGATCCACGGAGCCCACGCGAAGCCGCGGGCGATGTCGACGTGCTGGGCATTCGAGTAGTACCCGACCGCGAAGAACCACGCGACGAGAGCGAAGGCCGCAGCATAGCGCCCGAGCGACATCCTGCGAACCATGATGTAGGCACCCGCCGCACCGAGCGCCGCGTGAAGTGCGTGGAGGATCGTCGCCGCGTGGATCGAGAACGGCATGACCAGGGACATGAGACCCACGGGCAGATAGTCGGAGCTGTTCTGCACCGATGCAGCGGCCGGGTACCCACCCCACTGGTACGGCATCCACTGCTGGGGATGCAGCAGCCCGCCGTCCTCCCACCAAGCGAAGGCCTCGGCGTTGTAGGTCCCGGTGAAGTCCCACGGAATGGTGAGCTCGCCGCTCCAGTGGCGCCGGAACACAAGGGCCTCGAGGGCGACGAGTGCCAAGACCACGAGGCTGGTCTCGAGGAGGCGGGGCCAGAGCGCCCCGGCCCGAGAGGCGGCCCTCACTTGCGTCGCGGGGAGTGCGGTCGTCGAGTCGGTCACTGTCTCATCTTCCCATCAAGGTGGAGCACGGCGGTCGGGCCCTCCTCCTCGACGTGAAACGCTATCGTCGCGGCTCCCCGGAGCTCCACCACGGGCGGAGCGCCGACGGAACGGTCCGCTGCCGGCCCGCGCACCCGCGGCGGGACGACCGAGGTGCGTCTCGACACATCCGGCCTCCCTGGCACACGCCTACGCCGCCGCAGCCCTCTCCCCCGCTTCGCCCGTCCGCAGCCCCTCACGCACCGCCCCGCGGGTCACGGGCGCGTGGTAGCGCACCTGGAGGTGCGGGCGCTCGGTGAGCGAGTAGCGGACGTCGTACTCCCAGCGGCGCTTGGTCCACCAGGTGGCCGCGACGGTGATGAGCACGGCGGCGATCGATCCGACGCCGATCGACCAGCGGGCGCCCCAGTGCTCGCCGATCCAACCCACGAGGGGTGAGCCGATGGGCGTCGACCCGAGGAGCACCATCTGGTAGATCGACATGACGCGGCCGCGCATCGCGGGGTCGACGCTCATCTGCAGGGTCGTGTTCGCGGCGGTGAGCATCGTGAGCGAGCACAGTCCCACGAGGATCGACGCGGCGGCGTACGACCAAAAGGTCGGCATGAGCGCCATGACGCCGCTCGTCCCGCCGAACGCGAAGGCCGCACCGATGACGAGGCGCACGCGCGGACGCTTGCGTCGTGCTGCGAGCAGCGCACCGGTGAGCGAACCGATCGCGAGCACGGAGCCGAGGATGCCGTACTCGCCCGCGCCCTTGCCGAACTCGCTCGTCGCCATGAGGGCGCTCGTCAGCTGGAAGTTGAGGCCGAGCGCCGAGACGACGCCGGCGACGGCCATGATGACGAGGATGTCAGTGCGGCGCCGGATGTACCCGACGCCCTCACGCATCTGGCGCAGGCCGCCCTTGGAGCGGTCGGCGCGCGGCAGCGGCCGCAGCTCCGACGTGCGCATGAAGGACATCGCAACGATGACGGCGGCGAACGAGACGCCGTTGATGACGAACGCCCACCCGGAGCCGACGGCCGCGATGAGCAGGCCCGCGAGGCCCGGGCCGATGAGTCGCGCGGCGTTGAAGGACGCCGAGTTGAGCCCGACCGCGTTGGCGAGCGAGTCCTGCGGGACCATCGCCGCGACGAACGTCATGCGCGCGGGGCCGTCGAACGCCGAGACGCTGCCGAGCGCGAACGCGAGCACGTACACGTGCCACAGCTCCGCGCGCCCGGAGATGACGAGGCCACCGAGAAGGACTGCGAGGACGCCCTGGAGCGACTGCGTCCACATGAGGAGCTTGCGGTTGTCGACCCGGTCGGCGATGACACCCGCATACGGGGAGAAGAGAAGAGCCGGCACGAACTGCAGGGCCGTGACGATGCCAACGGCCACACCGGAGTTGTCCGAGAGCTCGGTGAGGACGAGCCAGTCCTGCGCGACACGCTGCATCCACGTGCCGATGTTGGCGACGAGCGCGGCGGCGAACCACACCCGGTAGTTGAAGAAGCGAAGCGAAGCGAAAGTCTGGGTCATCCGTTGGCGATCCGTGTCATCAGTTCCGTAGCGGCGGCGAGCGTGGCGCGCTCGTCGGGGGTGAGGGACCTCAGTTGCTTCGACAGCCACTGGTCACGACGGCGTCGCACCGTGCCGACCTCCGTCGTGCCACGCTCGGTGAGCTCGACGAGCACCTGACGACGATCCGTCGGGTGCTCGAGCTTCGTGACGAGCCCGAGCTCCGTGAGTGCGTTGACCGACCGGGTCATCGCGGGCGCGGAGACGCGCTCGTGGTCCGCGAGCGCACCCGGCGACATCGCCCCGTGGTGCTTGAGCGTCATGAGGACGGCGATCTGTCCCTCACCGATCTCGACATCGCCGCGCTGCGACCGCAGCCTGCGCTGAAGCCGGTTGACGGCGGAGGTGAGCTCGGTGCTGAGTGCCGTCCGGGACGTACCCGGTGCGCAGATGTCGTCCTGTCCCACAGGTCATTACCCTAGTTCATTACCTCGGTTAACGACAGGGGTCGGGACACATGTCACACCCGTTCACCACACGCTCAGCGCACGTCCGTGCCGAGCAACTCCGGAGCGTCCGGGTCCTCCGCGAGGTACCGCGTGACGTCGTCCGTCGCGATCGCCTCCGCGAGCGGCGCGAGCAGCTCCAGATCAAGGTTGACGATCGACTGCGTGCCGTCCGGGCTCCACCCCGTCCCCAGGACCGGCGCCGTGACGAACGCGACGTCCCCCGCCCGCAGACCCTTGAGCTCCGTCGCGAGCCCGACAAGATCCGTGAGCCCCAGCCCGTCGTCCACCGCGACTGCGCCCGATACCACCCGAACGAACCGCGTCGCCTTCGCCGGATCCGTGAGCGTCCCCTGCGAGACCGCCTTCGTGAGGATCGCGCGCGCCCAGTTCTGCTGCCGCTTCACCCGGTCGAAGTCACCCCCCGGCAGGCCGTAACGCTGCCGCGCGTACGCGAGCGCCTGCTTGCCGTCGAGCACGTGCGTGCCCGCGCCGACGACGAGCTTGTCGGGAGCGACGTACTCGTAGACGTCCTGCCCCACCGTGATCTCGACCCCGCCGAGCGCGTCCGTGAGCTCCGTGAACGAGTCGAAGTCCGCAATCGCCACATGGTCGATCCGCACCCCCGTGAGCTGCTCGACCGTCTGCACGAGAAGCGCAGGGCCGCCGTACGAGTACGACGCGTTGATCTTCGCCATGCCCCGACCAGGGACGTCCACCCACGAATCACGCGGAATCGACATGACGCTCGCATGCTCCCGGTCACCGTCGAGGTGCACGAGCATGATCGCGTCCGTGCGCTGCGCGCCCGCCTCCCACTGCGACGGGTCACCCGCCGAGATCCGCGAGTCTGAGCCGAGCACGAGGACGTTCAGCGGCTCACGGTCCGCGGCGACGACCGGCGCCGGGCGCGTCGGGCGCCCCGCCTCCGGGATCGCCGTGAACGGGTCACCGAACCGCTCGACCCGAGAGTCGAGCCACAGGGCACCGCCACCGAGCGCGAGCACCACGACGAGCACGAGCCCACCGAGCGCTGCGAGCGCGACGACGAGCGCACGCCTGCCTGCGCGCCGCTCACGCACCTCCCCGTCGTCGTTGCCCTCGTCCGCACCGCCGAGGACGTCCCCGACCGGCTGCTCCGTCGCGTCGCGCGACCCCCGTCTCCCCATGCCACTCACGGTAGAGGGCGCAGGCAGGGTGAGTCAGGGAACGAAGACCATGACCGCCCGGCCCTCACCCCGCGCCTCGATACGCCCCGAGGCGTGCGGCACAAACACCGACTCCCCCTGCGTGAGCGCGACCTCCGAACCCTCCGCTGTACGGAGCGCGAGTGTGCCCTCCACGCACAGGACGATGCGAGGCCCGTCCTGCGTGAGGTACGTCGCCCGGCCCCGCTCCGTGCGCGTCGGCGCGACGAGCGCGAACGCGAACTCGTCGGCCGGGGCGCGGACGACCGACGGCCGCCCCTCCTCGCCCGGGACGACCGCCGGACGCACGGGAGGTGCGTCCGCGTAGTCGACGACGCGCAGCAGCTCATCGACGTCGATCTTCTTGGTCGTGAGTCCCGCCCGCAGCACGTTGTCCGAGCTCGCCATGACCTCGAGGCCAAGCCCCGCGAGATACGCGTGCACGACACCCGCACCGACGAACACCGTCTCCCCCGGCTCGAGCGTGAACCTGTTGAGCAGGAGCGACGCCACCGCACCCGGGTCTCCCGGGTACCAGTGGGCAAGGGCCGCGACCGTGCCGTACGCCTGCTGCGAGCCGAAGCCCTGCGCAAGCTGCTGCTCGCACCCCCTGACCGTCACCTCGATGTCAGCGGCGCTGATCCGGCCGCGCGCATGGAGCACCGCCTCGAACGCCGCCCGCATGCCGTCGGACGTCGGCGTGTCCTGCAGCGCACACCGGATCGTGTCGACAAGCTCGCCCTCGAGCGGCTCGAGCAGCTCGAGCACCTGCCGGGGGCGCCGGAAGCCGCACAGCCCCTCGAAACGTGAGATCGCGAGGAGCATCTCCGGCTTGTGCTGGTCGTCGTGATAGCTGCGCGCCGGGTCCCCGGCCGGCAGGCCCGAAAGCTCGTCGTGCGCGAAACCCGCCGCGGCCTGCGCGAGGTCCGGGTGCACCTGGAGCGACAGCGGACGCGACGCACCAAGAATCTTGAAGAGGTACGGCAGGCGCGGCCCGAAACGTGCGAGCACCCGCTCACCGAGGAGCCCCGACGGGTCGTCGAGGACCAGCTCGTCGAGCCCCCGACCCTTGACGGTCGACGGCGCCGACGGGTGCGCACCCATCCACACCTCAGCCACCGGGCGCCCGTCCGCCGGACGGCCCAGGAACGCCGGGATCGCTGTCGTCGACCCCCAGTCGTAGTGCTTGACGGGGTTCGTGAGGCGGTACATCGTGCTCCTGTCTCGTCCCGGCTAGCGCCGGGACGGTCAGGGCCCCGGGCACGTCGCGTGCCCGGGGCCCCGTTCGATCGTTCCGACCGAGCCTAGCGAAGACTCAGATGCCCAGGAGCGCCTGGAGCGGAACGAGCGTGAAATACACGACGAACATCGCCGAGGCGACCCACATGAGCGGGTGCACGGAGCGGACCTTGCCCGTCGCAGCCTTGACAATGACGTGCGCGATGAAGCCCACGCCGATGCCTGCCGTGATGGAGTACGAGAACGGCATGATCGCGAGCGTGAGGAACGCCGGGATCGCGATGTCCGGAGACTTCCAGTCGATGTCGAGGACCTGCGTCATCATGAGGTAACCGACGATGACGAGCGCCGGAGCGGCCGCCTCGTTGGGGATGAGCGCCACGACCGGCGCGAGGAACGTCGAGAGCAGGAAGCACACGCCCGTGACGACCGCCGCGAGGCCCGTGCGCGCACCGGCCGCGACACCCGTCGTCGACTCGACGTAGCTCGTGTTCGACGACGCCGACGCCATGCCACCGACAGCTGCGGCCACCGAGTCGACGATGAGGATCTGCGTCGACTTCGGCGGGTTGCCGTCCGCGTCGAGCAGCTTGGCCTCCGAGCCGACCGCGACCATCGTGCCCATCGTGTCGAAGAAGTCCGCGAGGAGCAGCGAGAAGACGAGGAGGACGACCGCGACGATCCCGATCTTGCCGACCGCGCCGAAGAGCGAGAACTGGCCGAGCAGCCCGAAGTCCGGCACCGCGACGGGCGAGCCGTCGAGCGCGGGAACGTTGAGGTTCCAACCCTTGGGGTTGACCGCCGACGAGCCGAGCTTCGCGACGGCCTCGACGATGACCGCGATCACCGTCGCGACAGCGATCGAGATGAGCATCGCACCACGGACGCCCCGCACCGTGAGGACGATCGCGAGGGTGAGACCGATGACGAAGACGAGGACCGGCCACGTCTGCAGCGAGCCGAACTGGCCGAGCTCGAGCGCGACACCCTCGGGCGCCTTGCGGACGAAGCCCGCGTTGACGAGACCGATGAGCGTGATGAAGAGGCCGATGCCGACCGAGATCGCCGTCTTGAGCGTGCGGGGCACCGCACGGAACACCGCGGTGCGGAAGCCCGTGAGGACGAGCACGAGGATGACAAGACCCTCGAGGACGACGATGCCCATCGCGTCGGCCCACGTCATGTCCGGCAGCGCCGCAACCTGGAAAGCCACGACCGCGTTGAGGCCGAGACCCGCGGCGAGCGCCATCGGGAAGTTGGCGACGACCCCCATGAGGATCGAGAGCACGCCCGCGGCGAGCGCCGTGACGGCGGCGACCATCGCGAGGTTCGGCGCGTCGGTGCTGCCGCCGAGGAACTTGCCCGTGCCGTCCTGGGCGGTGCCGATGATGAGCGGGTTGAGGGCGATGATGTAGGCCATCGCGGCGAAGGTCACGAGGCCGCCGCGAATCTCCGCACCGATCGTCGAGCCGCGCTCGGTGATCTTGAAGAAGCGGTCGATCGCACTGGTGGGCGCGACCGTGGAGGGGGAGGAAGTCATGGCGAGCATATTCCCACGGGGCCGCAACTTCATGCGGGAACTTCTCAGGACCCGGACGCGTTCGCAACCGCGCGATAGCCTGACAGTCGATCCCGGAGGTGCCATGACGACGCCCGTTCTCACCGTCGGCCACTCGACGCGCACGCTCGAGGAGTTCCTCGACCTCCTCACCGACGCCCACGTCGGCGTCGTCGTCGACGTCCGCAGGCTCCCCGGCTCCGCACGCTACCCCCACTTCGACGAGGACCCGCTCCGCGACGCCCTTGCCCAGCGCGGCATCGACCTTCGCCGGCTCCCGGCGCTCACCGGCCGTCGTCCCCTCCAGCGCGATGTGCCGCCCGAGACCAATGCCTGGTGGGAGCACCGCAGCTTCCACAACTACGCCGACTGGACCCTCTCCGCCGACTTCCGCGCCGCGCTCAACGATCTGCGCAACCTGCGCGACACGGCCGCCGCCCACGGCCGGAGCATCGTCCTCATGTGCGCCGAGGCCGTCTGGTGGCGCTGCCACCGCAGACTCATCGCCGACCAACTCCTCGCGCGCGGCGAGCCCGTCGTCCACCTCATGGCGCCCGGCCAGACCCGTACCGCCGAGCTCTCCGCCGGCGCGGTCCTCCACCCCGACGGCACCCTCACGTACCCCGCACCCGACAGCGACAACGCCACCGGCACCACCGAGGCGACCCCCCACCCATGACCCACAGCCCCTCCGACACCCCGCCCCCGCGGATCGTCGTCATGGGCGTCTCCGGCTGCGGCAAGTCCACCGTCGCGACGCTCCTCGCCGCACGCCTCGGTGTCCCCTACGTCGACGCCGACGACCTCCACCCCGCCGCGAACGTCGCCCGCATGAGCGCCGGCATCCCCCTCACCGATGACGACCGCGCACCCTGGCTCGACACCGTCGCCGCCGCGATCGCCGCCGTCCCCGACGGCGTCGTCGTCGCATGCTCCGCCCTCCGCCGCACCTACCGCGACCGCCTGCGCGCAGGCGCCCCCGGAACCGTCATCGTCCACCTCGACGGCGCCCCCGAGCTCCTCGCCGCACGCATCGGCGCACGCACCGACCACTTCATGCCCGCGTCCCTGCTCGACACCCAGCTCGCGACCCTCGAACGCCTCGCCGACGACGAGCCCGGAACGGTCCTCGACGTCACCGCGACACCCGACGAGCTCGCCGACGCCGCCGCCGCCTGGTGGCACGGACGCTGAACCGCGACCGAGGCCCTGCCCCCAGACGACGACGGCCGGGCACCCGCCTGGGGTGCCCGGCCGTCGCGTCCAACGACACACCCGTCAGGTGCGTGGGACGACCACGATCGAGAGCGCCCCGGACCCGTAGCCGACGACCTCGACATCAAGGTCCAGACGCGCCACGTGCGCCGTCACCCACTGCGCCACGTCGCCAGGGAGCGCCGCACCCGGCACGTGCATCGTCGTGAAACGCAAGTGCGGCGCGCCGTCAGCGTTGAAGAGCGACGCGAGCACGTTGCAGATCTCACTGAAGTTCTCGATCTGGGACGCGCTCAGCTCCTTGTACCGCACGGAGGCCTCGACCTCCTTCGCAGGCACGAGACCGATCGCCGAGCCCGCCGCCGCCGCAAGCTCGAGCTCAGCGACGACGAGCGCCGCGAGCTGCATCTGGTCGTCGACGTACTCCGCGACCGTCGCGCCCAGACCCCGCGCCGGGTCCACGCCCCGACCCCGCACCGTGACGTTGACCTGACGCCCAACAAGCCCCTCGAGCAGCTCACGGAACTCCAGCGCGCCCGGCAGCGGCGTCGGCGCGCTCATGCGAGCACCGGCTCGATGGCGTCCCGGAACGCCTCAGGCGTGAACGGCTTCGACACGAGGAACAACGCCCCCGCCTCCTCCGCCTGGGCCCGCATCTCCGCCGAGCCCTCGGACGTCACGAACGCGAACGGGACGTCGTCGCCCGCAGCGCGCAGAGCGCGCAAAAGCTCGATGCCCGTGAGGCCCGGCATGTTCCAGTCCGAGAGGACGAAGTCCGGTTGCTCGGCGCGCGCCTTGTCGAACGCGTCCTGACCGTCGACCGCCTCGAGGATCTCCCAGTCGTACCCCGCCTGCCGCAACGTACGCACGACGATCTGCCGCATGACGCGCGAGTCGTCAGCGACCATGACATACAGGCTCATGACAGCCCCTCTCTCCTTCGTTCCAGCTCCGACCGGTCCCGCATCTCAAGCGACGTGCGAGAGCGAGACGACGACCACATGGCCCCGCCACACGAGCGGGACCGAGACGACAAGATCCTCCGAGCCCACGGCAGCACCAGCCGCGACCTCCGGGAGCGACAGCGTCGCCAGCGCCGGGAGCAGCGCCTTGACATTACCGCCCACGACGTTCGCGATCTCACCGAACGCGTCGACGACGTCCTCGTGCGACACGACGGCGTCCGCCGGCTCACGCAACAACGCCCGCACCAGCACCTCGACGTCGCCGCGCTCCGCGACGACCCGCGTACGCACCGCACCCGGCAAGCCCTCCGAACGCATGTCCACCCACGCCGAGACAGGCTCCGACCAACCGGCCGGCGCACCGCACTCCTGCACGAGCACCTCACCGTCGTCGACGAGCGCCGCGAACACGTCCTGGGCGATCGCAACGACCGTCGCCGGCGTCGCCACAGCAGCATCGATGACCGTCATGACACCTCCTGAGGGAGCAGCCCGAGCCACTCGAGCTTGTCCCGGATCGCATCCGGGCTGAACGGCTTGATGACGTACTCGTGCGCACCCGCCGCGAGCGCCTTGACGATCTGCCCGTGCTCCGACTCGGTCGTCACCATCATGAGTGTCGTCTCACGCCACTCACGACGCGCACGCACGGCCTGGACGAACTCGAGGCCGTTCATCACCGGCATGTTCCAGTCGACGCAGCACAGCGCGACCGGACCCGAGTCCTCCATCCTCGCGAGCGCCTCGGCGCCGTCGGCGGCCTCGACGATCTCGAAGCCGAGATCGCGCACCACCCCTGCGACGATCCTGCGCATCGTGCGCGAGTCGTCGATCACCAACGCCTTCATGAGATCCTCCCTGGGCCCAGGCGGTACACGGACGTGCGGCCGGCCGCGACGCGCTCCCACGCGTCATCGACGCCGACGGTCGTCTCGGCGGCGCCGAGCACGAGGTAGCCTCCGGGCCGCACGACCCGCGCCATACGACGCAGGATCTGCTGCTTGACCGGGAGGTCGAAATAAATGAGGACGTTGCGCAGGAACACGACGTCGAACGGTCCGCCCGGCGGCGGTGCGTCGAGCAGGTTGTGCCGCAGGAAGCGGACCCGCGCACGCAGCCGCGGATCGATCGTCCACGAAGCGCCCTCACGACGGAAGTGCTTGACAAGGTACGGGGCCGGCAGCCCCCGGTTGACCTCGAGCTGGGAGTAGGACCCGGCCCGCGCCCGGTCGAGCACCTCGTTCGAAAGATCCGTCGCAAGTACCTGCACGAGCGCGTGCTCAGGCAGCAGCTCGTCGAGCATCATGACGATCGAGTACGGCTCCTGACCCGTCGAGCACGCGGCCGACCACACGTCGAGCCGCGGCACGACACGCCCCTCGAGCAGCGTCGGCACGATCGTCGAACGCAGCGCGTCGAACGGCAGATGATCCCGGAACCACGACGTCTCGTTCGTCGTCATCGCCTCGACGACAGCCTCGTGCAGACCGAAGTCAGCACCCTGCCGCAGCCGACGCACGAGCCCTTCGACGTCCTCGCCCGCACTGCGCGCCAGAGGCGCGAGCCGCGACTCCACGAGATACTCCTTGCCAGGACCAAGACTGATCGCCGAGCGGCGCCGCACCAGGTCGGCGACGAACTCGAACGAATCGTGCGTGAGCGTCATGACGCGCCTCCCGCCGTGAGCGCACGCACGTCCGCGCACCGGGCCGCGATCGCGTCCGCGATCGAGTCGAGCGGGAGGATCCGGTGGGTCGTGCCCGCGGCGGCGACCGCACCGGGCATCCCCCAGACGACCGAGGTCGCCTCGTCCTGCGATATCATCGTCCCGCCGGCCGCGACGAGCTCGGCCGCGCCCGCCGCACCGTCCTGGCCCATGCCCGTGAGCATGACGCCGAGGAGCTGCGGCCCGAGGACCGCGACCGCCGAGCGCAGCATGACGTCGACGCTCGGGCGGCAGAAGTTCACGGGCTCGCTGCGCGAGAGCGCGACGCGCGCCGTCGACGCGGTGCCCGCGAGCTCGAGGTGGAAGTCGCCCGGGGCGACGTAGACGTGGCCCGGGCGCAGGACGTCGCCGTCCGACGCCTCGACGACCGTCGAGGGACCGAGCCGGTCGAGCCGCAGCGCGAGCTGCGCCGTGAAAAGCGGCGGCATGTGCTGCGTGACGAGGACGGGGACGGGCAGGGGCCTCTGCAGCCCGCCGAGCACGCGCGAGAGCGCCTCGGGGCCGCCCGTCGAGGAGCCCACGACGACCGCACGCACCGGGTGCGTCGGCGCTGCGGGCAGCGTCGCGGACGCACGGTGCACCGCCGCCCCGCGCGGCGCAGCGAACGGCGTCGAAGGGGCGACGCTCGGCCGCGCGGCCGCGTGCGCCGCCGAGGTGCCGAGCAACGGACGCGCAGCAGGCCGCGCCGCACGGTCCACGAGGACACGCAGCTTCGGCACGAGCTCGCCCGCGACCCTGGAGAGGGCCTCGGCGAGCGACCCGACGTTGGACGGCTTCGTCACATAGTCGCTAGCACCCGCCGCAAGAGCGTCGAGCGTCGCCGACGCACCACGCGCGGTGAGCGTCGAGAACATGACGATGGGGACCCGCACGCCGCGCCTGCGCAGCTCGCGGACGGCCGTGACGCCGTCCATCTGCGGCATCTCGATGTCCATCGTGATGGCATCGGGCGAGAGCTGCTCGACCTTCGCGAGCGCACGGAGCCCGTCCGACGCGGTCCCGACGACCTCGACGTCCGCCTCGGACTCGAGCGCCTGCACCAGGAGCCTGCGGATGACGACCGAGTCGTCGACGACGAGCACACGGATCGGCACGCTGCACCTCCTCACGTTCGTTGGGACGGCGCGCACCGGTCGGCGCGCACCACGGGCAGGGATGCCCACGGCCTCCCCATCGGTCGCGGACCGCTCGTCGTGAGCGGTCCGCGACCGCGGGTCAGAAGACGAACGCGTCGACGCGCTCGCGCAGGCCACGGGCGGCGTCCGCGAGCTGCTCGACCTCGGGACGCAGCGCCTGCGCGACCTCGCTCGACGTGCGCGCGGCGTCGGCGACCGACGTGATCGCGTCCGTGATCCGGTCGGTGCCCGCCGCGGCGCGGCCCACGGACCCGCCGAGCTCGGCGCTCGTCGCCGTCTGCTCCTCGACCGCCGACGCGATCGTCATCTGCATGTCGCTGATGCGCGTCACCATGTCGCGCATCTCCTCGATGCGCCGCACGGTCTCCGCGGAGCCGGCCTGGATCGCGCCGACGCGGTCGCCGATGTCCTGCGCCTGCCGCGCGGTCATGACGGAGAGGTCCTTGACCTCGTCGGCGACGACCGCGAAGCCGCGTCCCGCCACCCCGGCGCGGGCCGCCTCGATCGAGGCGTTGAGCGCGAGGAGGTTGGTCTGCTTGGCGATCCGCGTGATCGCGTCGACGACCTCGCCGATCTCCTCGCTCGCCCGGTCGAGGGCGAGCACGGTCTCGACCGCCGCTTCCGTGATCCCGCCCGCCGTCTCGGCGACGTGCGCGGCCTCCGCGGCGCTGCGGGCGATCTCCCGGATCGAGTCGCCGAGCTGGTCGGTGCCCTCGGCCGCCGTGACGACCGACACCCGCACCTCCCCCGCTTCGCCCACGACGGCGCCCGCTTGCGAGGACGCGCTCGACGCGGCGGACCCTGCCCGCTGCGTCCCGGCCTCGACCCGCCCTGCTCCGTCGAGGACGAGGTCCGTCGTCTCCCGCACCCCGGCGAGGAGCTGACCGAGGGCCGTGCGTGCGACGTCGAGGGCCGCGGCCGCGCGGCCGAGCTCGTCGCGCGACGTCACGAGCGTCTCGTGCGTGAGGTCGCCCGACGCCATCGCCTCGATCGAGCCCTGGAGCCCGGCGACGTTCCGGCGGATCCGTCCCGCGACGCGTGACGCGACGAGCCACATCCCCACAGTCCCGGCGACGTAGACGAGGACGACGACGATGATCGAGGTGCGCGCCCGTGCGGTCGACGCATCGACCGCCTCCTCGAGCTGTGCGGCCATCGCGACGTCGAGCGCGTCGAGCTCGACGCCGATCGTGTCGATGAGCGGGACGTACTCGTCCTGGTACATCGTCGAGAAGACCTCGTCCTCGCGCTTCTGGTTCGCCATGAGACGCACGCGCGTCGCGCGGGCCTGGTCGACGACCTCGGCGACGGGGTCGATAACCCCGGGCTCGAGCTTCTCGCGGAGCGCGGCGATCGACGCCGCGACCTCCTCGTCGTTGTCGGCGAGGTCGTCGCTCAGGGAGTAGCGCTGCATGAAGTTCGCGGTCGCGGCCGCCTGGCCGATGAGCGCGCTCGACCGCTCGACCTGGGCGCGCAGCCGCGCGGCCGGCTTGGTGACCTCGATGCTCGTGCTCGCGACGTCCTTCGTCGCGTCCCGCAGGGCGAGCACCTGGACGACGCTCGCAGCCCCGAGGACCGCGAGGGCCACGCCCGCGACCGCGACGAGGACGAACATCTGCGCGCGCAGCGACGCCGTGCTACGGCGTCCGCGGAACCCTCGGCCCCGCGGGTCGGGCTCGGGCGAGGGAGACGGCTGCGAGCGGGAGGCGCGCGACCGGAGCCGGGGCAGCCGGTCCCGGAGGCGGGAGAGCCGGGCGACGCCGGGCAGCCGCTTCACGACGCACGCTCCTCGGCAGGCTGCAGCGCGAGCGCGGCGGCGACGTCGAGCAGGAGCAGGAGGCGGCCGTCGAGCTTGTGCACGCCGACGACGAGCGCGCGCATCGCGGCGCCGAGCGTCTCCGGCACCGCCTCGAACGTCGACTCGTCGACGTCGAGGACCTCGCCCACCGTGTCGACGAGGAGGCTCACGGCCTCGCCGTCCACCTTGACGACGACCATCATGGCCTCGGCCCCGGGCGCGAGCGGCTCGAGCCCCAGCATCGGACGCAGGTCGACCGTGAGGACGACCTGGCCCCGCAGGTTGACGAGGCCCGCGACCCCCGGCTGCGCGAGCGGGACGAGCGTACGCGGCTGATGGCCGAGCGTCTCCTGAACGAGGTCGACCGGGACGCCGTACGTCGCACCGTCGATCTCGAACGTCACGAGCTGGGTCGTCACGAGGCCACCACCATGAGGTCAGCGTCGACGAGAGCGTCGACGGCGGGGAGAGGGTCGGAGTAGTAATGAGGATCTGCAGCGCCGAGCACGGCCGGAAGGTCGACGACCTCCGTGACCCGGCCGCCGAGCGTCACGAACTCGGCGACACCGTGCGTGTCCGCCGGCCGGCGTTCGTCGGACGAATCCGCGACGATCTCGAGGATCGCGCCGACGACCATCGCGACCGAGCGCGAACCACGGCTGAACACGACGACGTCAAGCGGACCCTCGCCCGCCGGAGCACCGCCGAGGACCGAGGAGAGACGCAGCAGCGGCAGGATCGCCCCGCGGTAGCGCAGCACCTCTCGGTGCCCCGCGACCTCAACGCGCGCCGGATCGATCTGCTCGAGGCGCGTGACGGCGTCGAGAGGGATCGCCGCACGCCGGGTGTCGTCGAGCGCGACGACGAGGAGGTCGCGCGACGCCGACGTCGTCGTCACCGCCTCCGTCGCCGTGCCCACCTGCTCGACGAGGTCGCCGACGAGCGCACGCCGCGCGATCGCCTGGACGTCGAGGATGAGCGCGACGCGCCCGTTGCCCATGAGCGTCGCCCCCGCGTACGTCGCTGCGGCCCGCAGTTGGGACGCGAGCGGCTTGACGACGATCTCCTCGGTGTTGAGCACGCGGTCGACGACAAGACCGAACCGCTGGTTGTCCGCGCGCAGCACCGCGATGACCATCGAGCTGCGCTCCGTGGCGGGCGTGCGCAGCACGTCCGTGAGCCGCACGAGCGGTAGGAGCTCCCCGCGGAGGCGGTAGACCTCGGAGCCGCCGACGTGCTCGATCGCGCCGGCCGTGCGCTCGGTGTCGAGCGCGACGAGCTCGAGGAGGCTCACCTGCGGGACCGCGTAGATCTCCCCGCCCGAGACAACCGTGAGCGCGGGCATGATCGCGAGGGTCAACGGGATCTGAAGGCGCCACACGGTGCCGACGCCGACCTCCGACTCGACGTCGACCTGCCCGCCGATCTCCTCGAGGTTCGCCCGGACCACGTCCATGCCGACACCGCGGCCGGACACGTTCGTCACGGTCTCCGCCGTCGAGAACCCCGGCAGGAAGACGAGCGACTGCAGCTCGGTGACGCTCATCGCGTCAAGCTGCTCGACGGTGCGCAGACCACGCTGCAGAGCCTTGGCGGCGACCTTCTCGGGGTCGATGCCCCGGCCGTCGTCCCGCACCTCGACGACCACCTGGCCGCCAGCGTGGTACGCCCGCAGGGCGAGCCGGCCCTGACGTGGCTTGCCGACGTCCTCACGCTCGCCCGGCAGCTCGATGCCGTGGTCGACAGCGTTACGGACGAGGTGCGTCAGAGGGTCCTTGACCGCCTCGAGGAGCGAACGGTCGAGCTCTGTCTCCCCGCCGACCATCTCGAGGTCGACCTGCTTGCCCGCACCGTTGGCGAGGTCTCGCACGACGCGCGGCATCTTCGACCACACGTGGTCGATGGGCTGCATGCGCGTCTTCATGACGCCTTCCTGCAGCTCGGTCGCGATCGTCGAGAGCCGCTGCGCCGAGCGCAACAGCTCCGGGTCCGTGTCCTGGCCCGTGTTCTGCGCGATCTGGTTCCGCACGATGACGAGCTCGCCGACCTGACGCATGAGTTCGTCGAGCAGCTCGACGTCGACGCGGATCGACGTCTCGACGCTCGCGGACCGACCAGCGCCCCCGGACGCTCCGCGCTGCGCCTCGGGAGTCACGATCTGCGACGCAGCAGGCGCTGCGACGGTGTGCTCGTCGGTGCGCGGAGCGCGTGCACGTGGCGTGACACGGGTCGCGCCCGCGACAGGTGCCGGCGCAGCGGCGGCCGAGCCGACCTCGGCCGTCCCGGCCGTTGCGGTCGCGAGGACGGGAACCGCAGGAGCAGGCTCCTCGTCCGGGTCGACGGTGCCGACCCCGACCTCGGCGACAGCGTCCGTCACCGCGGGCTCCGTCACGCCGTCGAGCATCCGCTGGATCCGCGCGACGACCGCCTCGGTCTCGACACCGTCCTCCGTACCGTTCTCGTCGATCCGCGCGAGGATCGCCCGCACCGTGTCGACCATCTCGAGGAGCACGTCCGTCGTCGGCTGGTCCATCTGACGCTCGCCGTTCCGCAGCTCGACGAGCAGCGACTCGCCGACGTGCGTCACAGACTCGAGCGCGTGGAACGACAGGAAGCCGCTCGTTCCCTTGATCGTGTGGATCGTTCGGAAGATTGAGCCGAGCAGGTCCCGGGAGCCCGGGTTCGACTCGAGCGCGACAAGGTCCTGGTCGAGCTGGTCGAGGTTCTCGGTGCTCTCGATGAGAAACTCGCGGACGATCTCGTCGATGCCTTCCATGGCACTCCTTCGGCGGGGCTGCGCGCACGGTCGGGACGACCGTCACCCTCCACCATCGGACGCCGCGGGGCCTCCATGAGGCGTCGTGCGACGCCTCGCGCTCTCTTCCTCGCGCGGGCTACTCGGGGCGCCGCAGCCGACCGAGCAGGTCCTTGACGTCGTCGTCGCTCACCGCGGCTGCCGCCGCGTTGGCCTCGGACACGGCCGTCGCAACCTCCGACCGGTGCACACGCATCGACCGCGGTGCCTCGATGCCGATCCGCACCGCATCACCGCGTGCCTCGACGATCGTCACGACGATGTCGTCGCCGATGAGCACACTCTCACCGACCTTGCGACTCAGCACCAGCATGGTCCGAGGCTAACGCAGGAACGCCCGGACTCCTGCAGCAGAAGCGCCGTTCAGTCCCAGACTGCGTCGTCGAGCCGCTCCGCGAACGTCGCCGCCCACACCGGGGCCGACGCCACGAGCCCATCGAGCATGCCGACCGGAACGCCGAGCGCGAGCACTTGGGCGGGCGCCGACGAACCCTCGACACCGATCGCGCCGAGAGCGTCGACACGCCGGTGCGCCTGCACGAGCTCGAGCCACCGACGCGTCTCGAGCAATGACCGCCCCACGTCGACCGCTGCCCACAGCTGCACGGGCCGCAGAGCGTCGACCATCGCACCAACCCGCTCGCGTCCGGCCCGGTGGGGGGGCACCGCGAGCGCGACGATGACCGCCCCACCCGCGACCCCAAGACGCGTGACGAGCTCAGCCGCGTCGTCGACGTCAACGAGCACCGGACGCGCACCGCCCGTGCCGTCGCCGCGGCCCAGGGCGACGTCCGTGAGACGACCGTGATCCCCCGCGAGGACGACGCGCGACCCGGGGACGCCCGCGCGCCGCGCCAACTGCTCCGCGACGTCCGTCACCGCTCCCGGCTCGCCGACGACGACGAGCGCAGCGCCGTCGGGCCGCACCACCTCGGGCGCCTTCTCGACGTGGGCGAGCACCGACGACAGCGCGACACGCACGCCCGGCGAGGGCGGGACGTGGCCGAGCGCCGCCGCGACGACCTCGGACGGCACCCCAACCTCGAGAAGCTCGGGCACCGTAACACCGGCGCGCGGCATGACGACGGGACGCTGGACGACACGGGTGGGTGACGGCTCGGGCGTCCCAGGGCCAACGTCGTCCGGCACCGCGCGCAACGCGCGCGGACGCACCGCCGGGACGTCGGACGACGGTGCGACACCCTGCGCCGCGACGAGCGCACGCACCCTGTCGAGTACTTCGGCGAAGTCAGAGCCGTCCGTCGAGAGCCCGACCGCCGGCGGCGCATCGCCCCCCGCCGCACGTGCCTCCTCCGCGTCGGCCGCGTCAAGCAGGTCCTCGAGGGACGCGGGCGCAGCCCGTTCGACAGGCACGTCACCGATCTCCGGGACGTCGACGAGCACCTCGAAGTACTCCTTCGCGAAGAACCCCCCGACGCCGCCCGAACGCACCCGCTCCGCCTGGACGACGCGCGCCCCCGGGCCGTGCTCCCGACGCACCCGCGCGACGAGCGCCGCGAGGTCGGGACCGTCAAGCAGCAATCGCCGGGACATCGCTCACCACCCCGACCGGCTCGATCCGCTGCACGGTGCCCGTGACCTCCGCGTACGACATCACGGGAACGTCGCCGAGCTGGGACCTCACGAGACGCGACAGCGCAGGGCGCAGGGCAGGTGCGCACACGAGCACCGGTTCCCGCCCCTGGGACGCCCCCGCCTCGCGGAGCTCCTGCACGCGCGCGCAGAACACCGCGAGACGGTCCGCGTCGAACGCGATCTGCGTCCCGCCGTCGCCCGCGCGCAGCGCCTCGAGGAGACTGTGCTCGAGCATCGGCTCGATCGTCATGACCGGTACGACACCCGCCGCCGTGCGCTGCGCCGTGATCGCGGGCGCGAGCGCACGCCGCGCCGCCTCGACGAGCCCCTCCGGGTCCGTCGAGACCCGCGCACGCGTCGTGAGCGCCTCGAAGATCCGGCCGAGGTCGCGCACCGAGACCCCTTCGGAGAGCAGGCCCGCGAGGACCCGCTGCACCTCGCCGAGCGGCAGCAGCCCGGGCACGAGCTCGTCGACGACCGCCGGGTTGACCTGCTTGAGGCTTTCCGTGAGGACCCGGACGTCCTCGCGCGAGAGCAGCCTGTCGGCGTGCTGCACGATGATGTCCGAGAGGTGCGTCGCGAGGACCGAGACTCGGTCGACGACTGTCGCCCCCATCATCTCCGCGGAGAACCGGGACTCCGTCGGGACCCACCTGCCGTCGAGCCCGAACACGGGCTCGCGCACAGGCTCACCCGGGAGCGAGCCGAGGTCGTCACCGAGTGCGAGGACGCGGCCCGGCGGGAGGATGCCCGTGCCGACCTCGACGCCCGCCACGAGCACGGAGTACGTCGCCGGCGGCAGCTCGACCGAGTCGCGCGTCCGCACCGGCGGCACGACGATCCCGAGGTCGAGCGCGATCGATCGGCGCAGCGACCGGATGCGGCCGAGAAGGTCGTCGGTCGCCCCCGGACGCACGAGGTCGACGAGGTCGGGTGCGAGTCGCACCTCGAGCGCGTGGACGCGCATCTCCTCGAGGATCTGCTCGGTCGCGTCACGCTGCGGGGCGGCCGGGGCCGCCGCCTCGAGCTCTGCCGCGGCCTCCCGCTCGACGTCCCGGCTTCGGACGCGTCGGCTCGCGACGACGAGGACGATGCCGACGCCGAGGAACGGGAGCTTCGGCATGCCCGGCAGGAGCGCGAGTCCGATCGACGCGCACCCGGCGATGAGCATCGCCGTGCTCGACTGCGAGAGCTGGGAGCCCGTCGCCGTGCCGAGGTCGTCGTCGCTCGCCGACCTCGTGACGATGAGACCCGTCGACACCGAGAGCAGGAGGGCAGGGATCTGCGTGACGAGGCCGTCGCCGATCGTCAGCAGCGAGTAGGTTTCAAGGGCCTCGCCCGCGCTCATGCCCCGCTGGGCCATGCCGATCGCGAAGCCCCCGACGAGGTTGATGACGGTGATGATGATGCCGGCGATCGCGTCGCCCTTGACGAACTTCGAGCCACCGTCCATCGCGCCGTGGAAGTCGGCCTCCGCGGACACCTCGGCGCGGCGGCGCCGAGCGTCGTCCTCCGAGATGAGACCCGCGTTGAGGTCCGCGTCGATCGCCATCTGCTTGCCCGGCATCGCGTCGAGCGTGAAGCGTGCCCCGACCTCGGCGACGCGACCGGCACCGTTGGTGATGACGACGAACTGGATGACGACGAGGATGAGGAAGATCACCATGCCGATGACGAGCGAACCGCCAATGACGAAGTGCCCGAACGCGCTGATGACCTCGCCCGCGTAGCCGTCGCGCAGCACGAGTCGCGTCGAGGCGACGTTGAGGCCGAGCCGGAAGAGCGTCGCGACGAGGATGATCGACGGGAACACCGAGAAGTCGAGCGGCTTCTTCACGTACATGCTGATGAGCAGGATCATGAGCGACCCGGCGATGTTGACGACGATGAGCACGTCGATGAGCGGGGCCGGGAGCGGGACCACGAGCATGAGGACGATGCCGACGATCCCCACGGGGACGGCGAGGGGGCCCACCTTCTTCATCGGACGTTCTCCTGGGACTGGTCGGCGGCACGGCTGTCTGACGTCCTATCGGCCGGGGGCGCGGAGGTCTGAGGAGTTCGCTCCTCACGGGCCCGGCGCTGGCTTTCGCGCCGGGAGCGCAGCCGGTCCGCACGCGACATCGTGGGGACGGAGGTGGGTCTCGGCATCGTGTGGTGTCCCTGGCCCGCACCGCGGGCCTTGAGCGCCATGACGAATGCGAGCACCTGCGCGACGGCTGTGAAGAGCTCGGCGGGGATCTCCTCGCCGACCCGGCACGACGCATGGAGCACGCGCGCGAGCGGCACGTCATGGACGAGCGGCACGTGGTGCTCCTCCCCTGCGGCACGGATGCGCGCCGCGAGCGCGCCCTGCCCGGACGCGACGAGGCGGGGCGCGCCCGTTCCGGCCTCGTAACGGAGCGCGACCGCGACGTGCGTCGGGTTGACGATGACGACGTCCGCCTCGGCGACGTCTGCGATCATGCGGTTGCGGCTCATGGCGAGCTGGCGCGAGCGGATCTGCCCCTTGAGGAGCGGGTCGCCCTCGGACTGCTTGTGCTCCTCCTTGATCTCCTGCTTCGACATGCGTGACTGCTTGCGGTTCTTGCGCACGACGACGAAGAGGTCGGCCGCGGCGAGCCCGAGCCCTGCAGCGACCGCTCCGACGATGAGCGCTCGCACCGCACCGCCACCGATCTCGAGCAGTGACGCGAGCGAGAGCCCGCCGGCAGCGGTGAGCTGCGGCACGATCGATGCGACCGCTTGCCAGAGGACGAGCCCGACGACGACGGTCTTGAGGAGCGCCTTGAGGCCTTGCCAGAGGGACTGCACCGAGAAGATGCGCTTGAGCCCCTGGACGACGTTGAGCTGCTTGAACGACGGCTTGAGCTTCTTCGTCGAGATGTGGAGACCCCCCTGCGCGACGTTCGCGACGATCGCCGCGATGACGACAGCCACGAGGACGGGGGTGAGCGTGCCGAGCACCGAGCCGAGACCGTCCGTGAGCGCCGCGAGCGCCCGCTCCGGGGTCGGGTCCGCGATGACGTCGTCGATCGCTGCGAGCTGCGCCTCGCCCGCCGCACGTCCGTCAGCGACGACGCCGGGCAGCATGATCGCCGCAGCGCCGACGCCGAGCCACGCCGAGAGGTCCTGGCTGCGCTGGAGGGCTCCGTCCTTGCGGAGCTTCTTCATGCGTTGCGGGGTCGCCTTCTCGGTCTTCTCACCACCTCCGGGAGCGTCAGCCACTACCCCACCCCCAGAAGACGACCGAACGACAGCACCGAGTCGTCGGCGAGCCGCTCGACGAGGCCAGGGAGCGCCAGCATGACGAACGGCACGAGGAGGAGCGTGAGAAGGATCTTCAGCGGAAACCCGAGGACGAACGCGTTGAGCGCGGGCGCGACGCGGGTGATGAGGCCGAGCGCCGCGTCGGCGAGGAACAGGACGACGACGAGCGGACCTGCGACCTGGAGCGCGACGAGGAACATGCGGCCGGCGACGTGCGCGACCTCGCCTGCGACCGGGCCGAGGTCGAGACCGCCGTGGAGGGGCACGACGTCGAAGCTGGCGGCGAGGCCCGCGAGCGTCACCTGGTAGGCGCCCGTGACGAACATGAGGACGACCGCGATCATCTGGAACAGGCGCGTGAACTGGGCGCCCATGACCATCGACTGCGGGTCGTAGGCCTGCGCGATCTGGAACCCGCCGAAGAAGTCGATGAACGAGCCGGCCGCGGCGACGGCTGCGACGAGCGCGTACGTGACGAACCCGAGGGCGGCCCCGACGACAACCTGGACGACGAGCGCCCCGAAGAACGCGCTCATCTCCGTCGTCGTCGGTTCCTCGAGCCGCGGCAGGACCGCGAGCGCGAGCCCGACCGAGAGCATCGCCCGCACCCTCGCTGGCACGGCGCGGTGCGAGAACGGCGGCGCGACGACGAGGAACGCGACGATCCGGACGGACGCGAGCGCGACCGTCTCGACCGTGGCGAGCGCGAACGACACCTCCACGCCCGTCAGCCCCCGAGCAGCGACGGGATGCGCGCGAAGAGCTCATGCGTGAACGCGACCGTCTCGGCGATCATCCAGTGCCCTGTGACGAGAAGCGCGACCGCGACGGCGATCGCCTTCGGGACGAACGAGAGCGTCACCTCCTGCACCTGCGTGATCGACTGCAGCAGGGAGATGGCGAAACCGACGACGAGCGCCGTGATGAGGATGGGGGCCGCGAGCTTCGCGGCGAGCATCATCGCGCTGAGCGCGATGTCGAGGACGGCGTTCGAGCTCATGTGTAGGTCCCGACGAGCGACGTGATGATGAGCGACCAGCCGTCGACGAGCACGAAGAGCAGGAGTTTGAACGGCAGGGAGATCATCACGGGCGGGAGCATCATCATGCCCATGCTCATGAGGGCGGAGGACACGACGAGGTCGACGACGAGGAACGGCACGAAGATCACGACGCCGATGATGAACGCGGCCCGCAGCTCGGAGAGCATGAACGCGGGGATGAGCGTGAGCAGGGGGACGTCCTGCGGGGACGCGGGGTTCTCGAGGTTTCCGGCGCGCGTCATGAGGGCGATGTCGTCCTCGCGGGTGAGCCCGAGCATGAACTCGCGCAGCGGCCCGGCCGCGGCCTCGACCGCACCGCCGAGGTCGATCGAGCCGTCGAGGTAGGGCTGCAGCGCGGTGTCGTTGAGGACGCTGAGAACAGGCTGCATGATGAAGAGGGAGAGGAAGAGGGCGAGTCCGGCGAGCACCTGGTTGGGCGGCACCGTCGTGAGGCCGAGCGCGTTCCGGGTGAGGCCGAGCACGACGAAGATCTTCGTGAAGCTCGTCATCATGAGGAGCAGCGCTGGTGCGACGGCGAGGGCGGTCGTGCCGAGGAGCACGAGGATGGATGTCGACGGCTTCGACTTCTCGCCGTCGATGTAGATCGACACGGTGCCTTCGCCGTCGTCGTCGCCCGGCGCGGCGGGCAGCGGCGCGGCGGGCAGCGGCGTCGCGGGCAGCGGCGCGGCCGCGACCTGCGCGACGATCGCGGCCTGCGGGCTCGCGGCGGGCGCAGCCTCGGCCCGCGACGGCATCGCGAAACCGACACCGACCGCGACGACGAACGCCATCGCGACGACGACCGCCGCACGCACGGCCGCGTGGAGCCGGCGCCCGGCCTGCAGGCTCACCGGACGCCGGCGCGGCCCTGCGCGCCGTCCGGACGGGCGAGGCTCTCCCGGAGGATCGCCTCGAAGTCCGGCTCGAGGTTCGTGGCAGGGCCCTCGTCGGTGGCAGTCGTCTCGGCCGCGACCGGGGCGTCCGACCTGTCGAGCACCGTGATCCCCTGCTCCCCCACCCCGAGCAGAAGACGCCGCCCGCCGAGCTCGACGAGCGCGACGCTCGCGCGCGGCGAAAGCGTCGCACGCTCGAGGACCCGCAACGCGCGCTCGGGTGCAGGCCGACGTTCGCCGAGCCGCGCCGTGAACGCGGCGAGCGTCGCACGCAGCCCGGTCGCCCGGCCCGGGCGCTGCACGGCTGCGCGTGGGCCTCCGAGCCCCGAGCCGGCGAGGCCAGCACCCGACGGCGCACGGCCGGCGAGCCGCCTCCCCGCCCACCACAGGAGCCCGGCGATCGCGGCGACCGCAACGACGGTCCGCAGCAGCGGGACGACGAGGTCCATCAGAGGCCCGCGTGAGCGAGGTCGACGATCTCGGTGATGCGCAGGCCGTAGTCCTCGTCGACGACGACGACCTCGCCGCGCGCCACCAGGTGGCCGTTGACCATGAGGTCCGCGGGCGCTCCCGCAACCCGGTCGAGCTCGATGACCGAGCCCGGGACGAGATCGAGGACCTGCCGCACGGGGAGCTTCGCCCGCCCGATCTCGGCGGTCAGCGTCATCTCGACGTCGTAGAGCATGCGCAGCGCCGCAGCGCTCGGGCCCGCCGTCGCGGACCGCGCGGGCGCAGCGTCCGCCTCAGGGGCGAGACGCACACCGAACCAGCCGACGACCGTCTCACCCTCGGTGAGCGCAAAGACCTCGGTGCCGTCAACCGCGAACGTCGCCTCGGTCGACGCGAGCTCACGCAGTTCGGTGAGCACGCCGTCACGGAGCGCTCCGGCCGCAGCCTCGAAGGCAGGTCGGACGACGTCGACGAGGAGCGCGTCCGCGCTCGCAACCGCTGCGTCGACCGACGTCCCCACAACGAGCGTGAGGTCGGCACCCGCCGAACCCACCACCTTCGCCCCGAGGCCGGCCCCGGCCGGGACGACGTCGTCGGCCGTACGTGCCCGCACGCCGAGCGGGACGTCCGTGGGCAGGACGGCCGCGAGCGCAAGAGCGGCCGGAAGTGCGAGCACCGCGGTGCCGGTCTGGGATGTCATCGTTCGTTCTCCTCGAAGTTGACGACCTGGCACGCGAGCTGCCGGCCGTTGGCCCCGACCACCGCGTGGGCGAGGACCTTGTCGTCGACGACCACGTCGAGCGGGCGTGACGACGGGTGGGTGAGCATGACGAGGTCGCCGACGGCGAGCTCGACGAGCTCGCGCGGACGGATCGGGATCGAGCGCAGCCGCACCGCGACCTCGAGCGGCACCTCATGGATCTGCTCGTTGACGCGGCGGCGCGCCTCGCGCACGTCGTCGGACTCGCTCCGCCCGCGACCTGAGCTCTCCGCGACACGGAGCGCATCGATGAGGTGCTCGGCGGGCGTCATGACGGTCGCCCGCCACTCGTGACCGTCGAGCGCGACGGTGTACGAGATGCGGACGACGGGCTCCGCCGCGGGGACGAGCTGCGCGAACTGCGGGCTGTACTGCAGCTGGGAGATCGACGCGTCGAGCGGCGCGACGGACGCGAACGCGTAGCGCAGGTCGCCGAGAGCCATCTCGAGCACCTTCGTGAGGAGCTCCGTCTCGATCTCCGTGTGCTCGCGCTCCGGTACGGCCCCGTGCAGGCCGGGGCCTGCGAGCATGAGGTCGATCCAGAGCAGGGAGAGGTCGAGCGGCACCTGGACGACGAGCGGGGCGTGCGACTCCCTGAGCTTCGCGACGACCATGAGCGTCGGGTCGGGAAGGCTACCGATGTAGTCGTCGTACGACACCATGTGGACCGAGTCGAGCTGCACGCCCGTGACGACCCGCAGCCGCGACGTGAGCAGCGTGCCCCACTGGCGCGCGAACGTCTCCGACGCCATCTCGATCGCCCGCGAGTACTCGCGGGCGATCGTCATGGGACGTCGGAAGTCGTAGGGCTCGACCGTCGGGCGGGTGCCCCGCAGGGGTTGGTTGGTCACGGGAGCCACGATCGGCCCACCGAGTGGAGGTATGAGACGTTTCCTGCGAGCGGTGCTTCGCCCCAGGTCAGAGCGTCGTCACTGCGTGACGAAATCGGTGAAGTACACCCCGAGCACGTCACCCCCGTAGGCGGTCGCCAGCTGTTCCTCGAGCGCCGCGCGCACCGCTTCGCGGCCCTCAGGCGTCGCGACGTCGTCGACCTTGTGCCCCGAGAGCAGCGAGATGACCGCATCCTTCGCGCGCGTGACGTCAAACTCGGAGCCAGCGTCCTCGGTGAGCTGCAGCCCCAGACCGATGCGGAGGTACTTGCCCGAGGCCAGGTTGACGTTCATGGGCTCGAGCTGGACGATCGCTCCCGGGACGGGCGGTGCCGCCGCCTTGCGCGCGGCCGCCTCGGGCCGCACGACGACGAGGTAGATCGTCAAGCCCGCCGCGACGAGGCTCACGAGGACGACGAGGACGACGACCTTGAGCCACGAGCGACCGCCCTCGGGCTTCCCCTCGGGCGCAGGCTCGGGCGCCGCTGCCGCGCCGCGACCGGCGCCGATCTTCTGACGCGGCGCGCCCACGACGCGCTGCTCCACGACGGCCATGTCAGGCCCCTTCCGCTGCGTTCTGGATGGTGGGCAGGAGCTCGCGCACCCGCTCCGGCTGAGAGCTGAGGACGACGATGTCGACGCGCCGGTTCGCCGCGAGCGCCGCAGCGTCGGTTCCGTCGACGAGCGGCCTAGCCTCGCCGTATCCGACGGCCGAGATTCGGTCCGGGGCGACGCCTCGATGCTCGACGAGCCGCCTCAGCACGGCTGTCGCGCGGGCGGCGGACAGGTCCCAGTTCGTCTCGAACCGCGACCCCACGGGCACGGTGTCGGCATGCCCCTCGATCTTCATCTCGTAGGAGCTGGTGCCGAGAGGGCCGCCGATCGCGTCGACGACCTCACGGAACTCGCCCCCGATCGCGTCCGAGCCCGGATCGAAGAAGACGTCGGTCGTCACCATGCCGATGACGAGCCCGGCCTGCGTGACGCGGAACTCGACCGCCCCGTCGTGCCCCTTCTCGCCGAGAGCGTCGGCAACCTCGTCGCGAAGGCTCGAGAGGTTGGCGAACTCCGACTGGGCCGCAGCGTACTCCTGCGCGGTATGGTCGCCGTCCCCGACCTGGTCGCCGAGGCCCGTGAGAGTCGACCCGACGTCGGGCACACCGACGAGGTCGCTCGTCGCGTCCATGACGCCCGTCCCACCGACGAGTACGACGTCGCCCGTGTGGCCGAAGCCGCGCGACAGGGAGGCCCTGAGCGCCTCGAACTTGTCTGCGTCGACCTGACTGATCGCGTACATCACGAGGAACAGCGCCATGAGCACGGTCATCATGTCCGAGTAGCTGACGAGCCAGCGCTCGTGGTTGACGTGTTCCTCGGGTTCCTCGCGGCGCCGCCGACGGGCACTCATGCCGCGTCCTTGAGCTGCTGGCCAGGTGGCAGGAGCGACCTGAGCCGTTCACCGACGAGGCGCGGGTTCGCCCCGGACTGCACCGAGAGCAGGCCCTCGAGGACGAGCTCCATCTGAGCGCACTCGAGGTCGGAGAGCCGGCGCAGCTTGTTCGAGATCGGCAGCCACATGAGGTTCGCCGAGGCGATGCCCCAGAGGGTCGCGACGAACGCTGCGGCGATCATGTGACCGAGCTGGTCGGGCTGCGAGAGGTTCTCGAGCACGTGGACGAGCGAGACGACGGTGCCGACGATGCCGATCGTCGGGGCGTACCCGCCCATGTCCTGGAAGATCTTCGACGACACGCGGTCGGCGGTACGCTTCGCTGAGATCCGGTCCTCGAGGATGATCCGGAGGTCCTCGGGATCGGTCCCGTCGATCGCGGCGCGCAGCCCTTCCCGGAGGAACGGGTCCTCGAGGTCGCGGGCGGCGCCCTCAAGGGCGAGAAGGCCCTCGCGACGGGCACGCTCGGCGAGCGAGACGATCGCGGCGATCGACGCGTCGGGCGAAGGGACCTTCGCGGAGAACGCCCGGGGCAGCGCCTTGATCGCGCCGACGAAGTCGCGCAGCGGCCCGCCTGCCATCGCGGCACCGAACGTACCGACGAAGACGAGGACCATCGGCGCCGGGAGCAGGATGCTCATCGGCGACGCGCCCTCGAGGAAGATCATCGCGAGCACACCGCCGAAGCCGACGATGAGACCTAGTGCGGTCGCGGGATCCATCAGCGAGCCTCCTCCGGGGTGCGCACCACGGCCAGCGGCTGCCGGACCTCGGGTGCGGTGTCCATCTCGGCGAGCGCCTGAGCGCGTGAGATGACGCGGGCCCGTGCGTCGGTCATCGCCTCGACGAGTTCGTCGAGCGTCTCGCTGACGATGTACTTCGTGCCGTCGACCAGCGTGATGACGGTGTCCGGTGTCGTCTCGACACGCTGGACAAGATCGGGGTTGACGGCGAACCGTCCCCCGTGGAGGCGCGTGACAACGATCATCCAGATCACCAATCCCTGGTGTGCAACGGGTCCGTCCGTGGACCTTCACGCTGCCCATCGGCAGTCGTCGGTGGGGCATGAGGGTTTTTCTCGCCACCCCGGGTCGCGCCTCATCGGGAGGCACCGCTAACCGATGGGGAAAGCAGAGGGGCGGTGAAGCACGCTCTCCCTACGTCTCGAAGGAGATCCACCACGATGACCACGACCACACCTGCGCATCCGCGCGGGAAGCGGCACCTTCTCGCCGACCTGCGGATCCGTACGAAGATCCTCGCGCTCGCCGTCCTGCTCGGCGTCTTGGCGACCGTCATCGCGGGCTTCGCGTCCGTCCAGCTGCAGAGCCTCGCGAGCCTCACTGCGTCGGTGAGCACGGGTACGGCAGAGCTCAGCGACTCGCTCCGTCAGCTCCAGAGCAACGTCTGGCGTACTCGGGCGGCCGTCCTCGAGATCGCCGCGGTGCCTGTCGGGGAGCGACGGTCGATCAAGTCAAAGATCGAGGCGCTCTACACGGAGATCGCAGATTCACGCGCGTCATACGAGACGTACTTCCACGAGGTCACGGGCAGGAACCTCGAGTCGGCTGGCCCGTTCTACGCCGCGTGGGACGCCTACGGTGCCGTCGCCGTCGACCGCATGGTGCCCGAGGCGATGGTTGACGACATCCTGTCGTTCCAGTTGATCCAGTCGTCCGAGGGCTCGGCCAAGGGCGACGCCGCCGTCGCCGCGCTCGACGGCATCAAGGCTGACCTCGACTCCGCGATCGAGCAGAGGATCGCGGAGGCGCATGCGACCGCGGACCAGACGACGGTCTGGCTCGTCGTGCTCGCCGTCGCCCTCATCGTCGTCGGCCTTGTCGTCGCGTTCCTCATCGCCAACGCGATCGCGCGCCCTGTCGGCCGGGTCCGTGACGCGTTGCAGCGGCTCGCGACCGGCGACCTCACGACTGACGTCGAGGTGAACTCGCGCGACGAGGTTGGCCAGATGTCCGTCGCGCTCAACGAGGCCCAGGCGACGCTCCGGTCGACGCTCGCGGGTGTCGCGGAGTCGACGACGACGGTGGCAGCGTCCTCGGAGGAGCTTGCGGCTGGCAATGCGCAGATCATGTCGGGTGCCGGGGAGACGTCGGCGCGCGCGGGTGTCGTCGCGGCCGCGGCCGAGCAGGTCTCGCGCAACGTCCAGACGGTCGCTGCGGGCGCCGAGCAGATGGGTGCGTCGATCCGTGAGATCGCGCAGAACGCTGCCGAGGCGGCGTCCGTCGCGGCGACCGCGACGGCTCAGGCGGCGACAACCTCGGAGACGATCGCGCGTCTGGGCACGTCGTCGCAGGAGATTGGCGCGGTCGTCCGCGCCATCACGTCGATCGCCGAGCAGACGAACCTCCTCGCGCTCAACGCGACGATCGAGGCCGCACGCGCCGGCGAGGCCGGCAAGGGCTTCGCTGTCGTCGCCGGCGAGGTCAAGGAGCTCGCCCAGGAGACCGCACGCGCGACCGAGGACATCGCCCGACGCGTCGAGGCCATCCAGGCCGACACCGACGGCGCGGTCACCGCGATCGGCGAGATCACGCACATCGTCGGACAGATCAACGACTACCAGATGACGATCGCCTCCGCCGTCGAGGAGCAGACCGCGACGACGAACGAGATGTCGCGCTCGGTCGCGGAGGCCGCGACCGGGTCCTCGGAGATCGCCGAGTCCATCACGGGCGTCGCGACCGCGTCGGCGGCGACGAGCGACGTCGTCGCGCAGACCGGGTCGGCCGTCGACGAGCTCGCTCGTCTCGGGGCGGACCTGCGGGCGCGCATCTCGGTGTTCCAGATCTGACGGAGCGCCCTCGAGGGACGACGAAGCGCCCGGCCGCAGAGCGGCCGGGCGCTTCGTCGTCCCTGTGCCCCGGGGGGGCGTGGGGTCAGCGCTTGAGGTTGACGAGCTCCGAGAGGAGCTCGTCGCTCGTCGTGATGACGCGCGAGCTCGCCTGGAAGCCACGCTGCGCGATGATGAGGTTGGTGAACTCCTGCGAGAGGTCGACGTTCGACATCTCGAGCGCCCCGCCCATGAGGTTGCCTCGGCCGCCCTGGCCTGCGACTCCGATCTGCGCGTCGCCCGAGTTGACGGACGTCGTGTAGCTCGAGCCGCCCGCCTTCTCGAGACCCACCGGGTTCGCGAACGCGGCGATCGCGATGCGGCCAACGGCCTGCTTCGTGCCGTTCGAGAACGCGCCCATGATCGTGCCGTCCGGGTTGATGGCGAACGACTGGAGCGCACCGGCCTGCGCACCGTCACGTCCGGTCGCCTCGACCGTCGTGAGCGCCGCGTAGCCCGTGATGCCGGAGAGGTCGACGGTGCGTGCGCCGACGGTCATCGTGCCACCGCCCGTGAGCAGCCCGTCGGTGCCGAAGGTCACGGCGCCGGTCGCGGTGTTGATCCCGTCGGACGCCGAGACGTCCCAACCGCCGGCCGTGCGCGTGTACGTGAGCGAGAGCGTCGACGCGGTGCCGACGCCGTCGAACACCTCGACGTCACGCGTGAGGACGGTGCCGACCGCGGCATCTGCCGGCAGGTTGCCGCCGAACGTCACCTCGGTCGTCGCGCTCGCGCCGACGAGCGTCGTCATGGGCAGGCGCAGGTCTCCGACGGGGCCGCCCACGTCGACGGTCCCGTCGGCTGCGGCCGACCAGCCCTGAACGAGCGAGCCGTCGGCCGTGACGATCTGGCCGAGCGAGTCGAGCTCGAACGAGCCGTTGCGCGTGTAGTACTGCTGGCCGGCACGCTCGACGACGAAGAACCCGTCGCCCGAGATCATCATGTCGGTCGAGCGGTTCGTCGTCTGCGACGCGCCCTGCTGGAAGCTCGTCGTGATCGCGGCGACGCGCACGCCGAGGCCGACCTGCGCGGGGTTCGACCCGCCCTGCCCGGCCTGGGGCGCGCCCGCATTCTGGAGGACCTGCGAGAGCGTGTCCTGGAACTGGACCTGGGAGCTCTTGAAGCCGACAGTGTTGGCGTTGGCGATGTTGTTGCCCGTGACGTCGAGCATGGTCTGGTGCGAGCGGAGCCCGGAGATTCCGGAGAAGAGCGAGCGCAGCATGGTGGAGTCCTTCCGTGAGGGCCGTCAGGCCGCGGACGTGTCGGTGGTCGGGGCGCCGGCCTCGTCGGTCGGCGCGTCGGGGTCGGCAGGGGTGTCGGGCTCGTCGGGTGCCGTGGGCGGCGGAACGATGCCGGAGATGGCGTCGAGCGTGACGTCGGTGTCACCGACGCGGACCGTCGGCACGGGGCCGGCGAAGGAGACGGCGGAGGCGTACCCGGTCTGGGTGTTGCCCTCGGCATCGGTGTACGAGACGTGCTGGCCGACAAAAGCGGTCGCGGTCGCCCGCATCTGGAGCGCGAACGACTCGACCGACGTCGAGCCGATCTGGGTGAGCTGTTCGACGGTCGCGAGCTGCGAGGTCTGCGCCATCATCTGGGTCGTGTCCATGGGGGACGTCGGGTCCTGGTAGCGCAGTTGCGCGACGAGGAGCTTGAGGAACGACTCGCCGTCCAGCTCGTTCTTCGCCGTCGACGGGCTCTGCCCGGCGTGGATCGACGTGCCTCCGGCAGCGGTCACAGGGTCGGTCATCGTGCGTCCTCTCAGGCGACGACGTCGACGCCGCCGGTGCGGGTCGTCGTGTCGGTCGGGGTGGCTGCGGGCCGGTCGGCCGGTTCGGCAGTGGTGGGGGGTGCGGATGGGCGGGTGCCGGGCTCGCCCCGTTCTGCGTCGCGTCCCTCCCGTTCCGAGATCGTGCTCTCGTCAAGGCTGAGGTCGCCGCCTCCGGACGCCGCGAGATCGCGTCGGAGGTCGGTCATGACGGCGCGCAACTGTTCGCGGATCGCGTCGGTCGCACCGACGAGCTCGACGCGCAGGCCCTCGGGGCTGAGGTGGGCGCGGACCTGCACGGGGCCGAGGTCGCGCGGCTCGACGCGAAGCGTGAGGATGTGATCGCCGAGCGGCAGGGCGCGGAGGGAGCCGAGCGGGACGCGGAGCTGGTCGTCGAGCGGCGCGGTCTGCTGGGGGGGCGTGGGTGCCGCTGGTGGGACGACGGGCGCGGCGGGCGCGGGCGCGGGTGTCGCTTGCACGGGCGCGACGCCCACGCTCGTGGCGGCGGCTGTGGGCACTGGGTCGTTCGCCACGGCCGGGGCGGCGGCTGCCGCGGGCTGCGACGCTGCGACCGGAGCAGCGGCATCGGGCGTCGTCACCGCTGCCGTCGTGGCGTGCGTGCCGCTGGGCGCGTGGACGCCCTGGGCGGGGGCGGCCTCGGACGGGACTGCCGTGACGGGCTGGGTCGGTCCGACGCTCGGGGCGGCACCGGCGGTCGGGGCGGCACCGGCGGTCGGGGCGGCACCGCCGCTCGGGGCGGCACCGACGGTCGTGGTGACGACGGGCGCTGCGTCCGCAGCCGGGACGGGTGCCTGCGGAGCTGCGGGGGTCACGCCGTCGGCGGGCTCGCCGGGGTCGGGCAGCGGCATCTCGGTGCCGGTCGCGGCGGGAGCTCCTGCCGGGACGGCGACGGCGACGGCGCCGTCGGCCGTGAGCGGCGGGGGGGGGGCGGAGCCGGGATCGGCGGGCAGCGTCGCTGCGAGCGTTCCGGCGATGGGCACGACGATGCCGGTCGTCGGAGCGACCGTCGCTTGGGCTGTCCCGTCGTCGTTCGTCACCGGTGCGGCGTCGTGCGGTGGCACGTCGGCGGTCGGGACGGTCGTGTCGTTCGAGGGGGATTCGCTCGGGCCGGCGTCCTCGGTGCGAGAGGCCTCTGCGCGGCCGTCGGCAGCACGACCGGCGGCGGTCCGTGCGCCGGCCGCGCGCTCGGCCGCGCGCTCGGCCGCGCGCTCGGCCGTGTTCCGGTCGGCACGTCCCGCGTCGGTCGCCGCCGCGAGCGACCGCGAGAAGTCGTCGGCGCGTCCCTGGCCGGACGCTCGCGCGTCTGGGCGCGACGGCGCTGGAGCGGGCGCTGGGACCGCATGCATGATCGTCGTCATTCTGTCGTCTCCTCCGGTCGTCCGGCCGGCCGTCGGCCCCCTGCCTCGTCGAGCGCGCGCTGCTCGTCGGCGAGCTCTGCCGCGGCGACCCGCGCGTCGTGCTGCTCCTCGAGACGCTCGAACGTCCTCACGCGGCCGCGCGCCTCGTGCCAGGCCTTCTCGGCGTCGGCCACGTCCCCCTGCCGCGTCGCGACGAGCGCGTTCGCGTCCTCGAGGCAGCGACGCATCGCTGCACGTGTCGCGGTGAGTGCCTGCCAGACGCCCAAGGGGAGCGACGAGTCGAAGCTCGCGCCTGCGAGCCGGGCCGCGGCCCGCGCGCTGCGCTCCTGCGCCTCCGAGGACGCGCGGTGCGCGTTCGCGAGCCGTGCGGCGGCCTCGTCCTCCTGGATCCTGCGCACCCGGAGGAGCGACGCGAGACGGAACCCTCTGCTCATGCGGCTGCCCTCCGTGTGCCGAGGGAGTCGACGAGCTGTGCGAGCTGCTGCCAGGAGTCATCGGCGTCGGCACGCGCGTCGACCGGCTGCCGCAGGAAGCCGTCGATCCGGTCGGCGTGCGCGAGGGCCGCGTCGACGAGAGGGTTCGCCCCGGCGACGTAGGCGCCGACGTCGATGAGGTCCTGCACCGCGCGGCGGGCTGCCATGACGCGGCGCAGCTCCGTCGCGTCGCCGCGCTGCGAGGGCGTCGTCACGCGGGACGCGACGCGCGAGATCGAGCCGAGCGCGTCGACGGCCGGGAAGTGGCCCGAGGTCGCGAGGCTGCGGTCGAGCACGACGTGGCCGTCGAGGATCGAGCGGGCAGCGTCGGCGATCGGCTCGTTGTGGTCGTCGCCGTCGACGAGCACCGTGTAGATGCCCGTCACCGATCCAGAAGCCCCGGTCCCGGCGCGCTCGAGAAGCTCGGCGAGCACGGAGAACGTCGACGGAGGGTAGCCGCGGGTCGCGGGCGGCTCGCCCACGGACAGGCCGATCTCCCGCTGCGCCATAGCGACGCGGGTGAGGGAGTCCATCATGAGGACGGCGTGGCGGCCCTGCTCGCGCAGGTCCTCGGCGATCCGTGTCGCGACGAACGCGGAGCGTCGGCGGACGAGCGCAGGCTGGTCGCTCGTCGCGACGACGACGACGGAGCGCGCGAGCCCTTCGGGACCGAGGTCGTCCTCGAGGAACTCGCGCACCTCGCGTCCGCGTTCGCCGACGAGCGCGATGACCGAGACCTCGGCCTCGGTGCCGCGTGCCACCATCGACAGGAGCGTCGACTTGCCGACGCCCGACCCAGCGAACAGGCCGATGCGCTGTCCGCGGCCGACTGCGGTGAGGGTGTCGAGCACGCGCACGCCGAGGTGGAGGGGCTCGGCGACACGTGCACGTTCGAGGGGGTGGGGTGCGGCCATCTCGACGGGCACACGTCGGACGCCGCGCAGCGGGCCGAGACCGTCGATGGGGCGGCCCAGCCCGTCGAGGACGCGACCGAGGAGGCCGGGACCGACGGGCACGCGAAGCGGGCCGCCTGCGGACCGCGCGTCGAGACCCGTGCGGATGCCGGTTGCGGGCGCGAGCGGCATGCAGCGCAGGATGTCGCCGGACGTCGCGACGACCTCGGCGGGGAGCCGGTCAGGGCCGAGCTCAACGAGGTCACCGATCGCGCAGCGCAGGCCCTCGATCTCGACGGAGAGCCCGACGGCCTCGCGGACGCGGCCGACGATCTCGGGGCGCGCTGCGTCGAGCGCTGTCACCCAGCTCATGGTCGGCCGCCTGCGGGAGTCTGCACCGTGGCGAGGATCTCGCCGAGGTTGTCGCCCTCCGAGACGAGCTCGTCGAGGGCCTCGCGGAGCCGTTCGACTGCGGGGCCGAGCCGCGCGTCGAGGTGCCCCGAGGGCAGCTCGCTCACGGCGTCGCCGCGTGCGAGCGTCGCGTCGTCGACGAGGCTCACGCCGGCGGGGAGCTCGAGCGACCTGTTGGCGCACGCTTCCTGCAGCTCGAGATGGTCGTGCGGGTTGAGCCGCACGACGACGGTCTCCCCCGGCGCGGTGGCCGTGAGTGCGCGTGCGAGCGTCGATCGTGCGGAGCGCTCGCCGTCGGCGAGCTCGACGCCGATGATCGCTTCGGCGAGGTCGAGCGCGAGGAGGACGATCGTGGCGGTGGCGTCGGCGAGCACGCTGCTCTCGCGGGAGGCTGCGGCGCCGGCCGCGGCGCCGAGGGTACGCAGCGCGTCGCCGAGTCGTGCCCGGGCCTCGTCCTCGGCGTCCGCGGCGCGCACGGCGACGCGCTGAGCAGCGTGCTGCGCCGCCTCGGACGCCGCGCGTGAGCCTGCGGCCCACCCGGCGGCGTACCCGGCGACCCGCGCCTGCTCGCGCACGACGGAGGTCCCCGCGGAAGCCGCGGGGAGCTGCGTCGGCGCGAAGACACGCTCAGCTGACATACTCGTCCTCGCCCTCGCGGGTGATGACGATCTGACCGGCTTCCTCGAGGCGGCGGATGCCCTGGACGATCTCGGACCGGGCTTCCTCGACCTGCGAGACGCGGACCGGGCCGAGCAGCTCAATCTCCTCGACGAGGTTGGTGCGCGCGCGCTCCGACATGTTGCGGAGGACCGCGTCCCGCTCGGCGTCGCCCGCGCCCTTGAGCGCAAGCGCGAGTGTCGGTGTGTCGACGCCGCGCATGACGAGCTGGAGCGCGCGGTCCTCGAGGAGCACGATGTCCGCGAAGACGAACATGCGCGAGCGGACCTCGTCGGCCAGGTCCGCGTCCCGGTCTTCGAGCCCCTCGAGGATGAGCTTCTCGGTGCTCGGGTCGGCGCGGTTGATGATCTCGACGAGGGGCTGAACGCCGCCGATCGCGGACGACTCGCGGGGCGTGAGGACGGAGGCGGACTTGCGCTCGAGGGCGTCCGCCACGGCCGAGACGATGTCGGGCGCGGCGCGCTCCATGAGGGCGATGCGGTGCGCGACCTGCGCCTGCATCGCTGGCTGGAGGCCCGTGAGGATCTGGGACGCGTGCTCGGGACGCAGGTGCGCGAGGACGAGCGCGATCGTCTGGGGGTGCTCGCCGTTGATGAGCGCGATGACCTGGCGGGCGTCGGCCTGCTGGAGGTACTCGAAGGGCTTGCCGGCGAGCGACGTCTGGAGGCGCTCGAGCATCTCGCCGGCCTTCTCGGCGCCGACGGCTCCTTCGAGGAGCTGGGTCGCGTAGTCGATCCCCCCGCGGGACACCTGCTGGCTCACCGCCATCGTCTCGTGGAACTCGCCGATGACCGCGTCGACGACGTCACGGTCGATGCGTTCCATGCGGACGATCGCGGCCGTGACCTCCTCAATCTCCGGCTCGGAGAGGAGCGCGAGGATGCGCGCGGCCCGCTCGCGGCCGAGCTGCATGAGGACGAGCGCTGCGCGCTGCGTCCCGGAGAGCCCGGCGATGTTGGGGCGCGGCTTGGGACGGGGCACCTCCTCGACGGGCGCGGCGATGGCCGCGGTCGTCTCGGCGGCGGTCGGTGCGGTCGTCGTCACCGTCATGAGCGGGCCCCCGAATCCATGAGCGCGCGGATGCGGTCCGCCATGTCACCCGGGTCGTCGTCCGCGGCGGACATGACCGCGGCGCGCTTGGCATCGGCCTCGATCTGTGCGCGGTCGACCGGGCGGGAGGCGACGAGCGTGCGCTGCGCCTCGTCGACGACGTCAAGCGCGAGGGCCGTCGGGTCGGGTGCGGCGAGGGGTCGGACGTCGATCTCGCCGAGGTCGAGCGCGAGCCGTTCGGGCGCGGGTGCGCGACGGCGGCGGAGGGCGAACACGGCGATGAGGAGTGCGAGGAGCGTGACGCCGGCGATCGCGGCGTTGCGGATGAGCGTCTCGCGCTCGGCGGCTGCGGCCGCGGCCTCGTCGGCGGCGAGCGCCTCGGCGGCCGCGTCGGCTGCGGTGGTGTCGAAGGTCATGCGCTGGACCGTGACGACGTCGCCGCGTTCGGGGTCGATGCCTGCGGCTGTCGCGACGAGCTGCTGGAGGTCGGCCATGACGAGGGCGTTGCCAGTTGCGGAGTCGACGGCGACGGACACGGACTGCCGCCGGACCGTGCCGGGGGTCTGCTCGGTGATCTCGGTGATCTTGTCGACGGCGTTCGTCACAGTGCTCGACTCGTTGAGGTACTCGCCGTCTCCGGTTCCCGTGCCGCCGGGGACCGCGATGTTGTCGGGGCCGAGCACACCGGACGTGCCGTTCCCCGGTCCCTTGAACTCCTCGCGCTCGGTCTTCTCGGTGAGCGGGAGCCGCTCGTCGGGGCTTTCGAACTTCTCCGAGGTGGTCGTCCGGCTGTCGAGGTCGAGCTCGGCGGTGACGGACACGACGGCCCGCCCGGGGCCGACGATGCGGTCGAGCATCGTCTGGACGGCGGCGCCGACGCGGCTCTCGTAGGCGGTGACGCGCTTGTCGGTGCCGCTGTCCGCGGCGCCGGGGGTCGCACCGACGGCGGACAGGACGGTGCCTGCGGAGTCGACGACGGCGACGTCGGTGGCCTTCATGCCCTCGATCGAGGCGGAGACGAGGTGGGTGATGGCCTGGACCTTGTCGCTGCTGAGCGTCGTCCCGCGGTCGAGCGTCACGAAGACGGACGCGGTGGGGTCGGGGGTCTCGGCGACGAACACCGTCTTCTCTGGGAGCGCAAGACGCACGGAGGCGGCACGGACGCCGTCGAGTGCGCCGATCGTCGCGGCGAGCTCCCCTTCGAGGGCGCGCTTGTATGTCGTTGTCTGCTGGAACTCCGAGGAGCTCATGCCCATGTCGTCGAGGAGCGAGTAGCCGCCCTGGCTCGAGTCGGCCGGGAGTCCTGCGGCGGCGGTTGCGAGCCGCATGCGGTAGACGGCGTCACGGGCGACGAGGACGGAGCTGCCGCCGTCGGCAAGCTCGTAGCCGACGCCCTCACCTTCGAGGACCTCGACGACGGCGCTCGCGTCTTGGGCGGACAGGCCGGTGAAGAGCGGCGCGTAGGTGGGTCTGTTGGCCCACACGACGAGGGCGACGACGACGAGCGCGATGCCTGCGAGGCCGATGAGGGCGAGGGTGCGCTGCGCGACGGTGAACTCGCGCACGGCGCCGCCGACGCGGCCGAGGGCGACGGAGAACTTCTCGGGCATCAGGCCTGCATCCTCATGATCTCGTTGAACGCGTCGACAGCCTTAGTGCGCACGGTGGCCGTGAGCTCGAGCATGAGCGCGGCCTGCGACGAGGCGATCGTGTACTGGTGGACGTCCTGGAGGTCGCCGGTGACGGCACGGACGGCGAGGGCGTCGGATGTCTCTTGGGCTGCGCGGACGTCGTCGAGCGCGCCGACGAGCACGCCGCCGAATCCGCCGTCGTCGGTGGACGTGGCGACGGGTCGGGCCGGGGTGACGGTCGTGCCGAGCGCGGCGAGGGCGTCGGCGTCGAGGTAGCGGGTCGGCGTCGTGCCGATCGCTCCGAGTGCGTCGATCATCAGGAACGTCCGATCTGCAGGGCGGCCTCGTAGGTCTCCTTGGCACGGTCGACGACCGTCGCCGATGCCTGGTAGCCGCGCTGCGCCATGATGAGCTGCGTCATCTGGGAGGACAGGTCGATCTCGGGGTAGCGGACGTAGCCGTCCTCGTCCGCGAGGGGGTGCGTGGGCTCGTGGACCAGGCGGCCCTCGGCCGGGCCGAGGACGGTGCCGCGCACCTGGACGCCGCCGCCGTCCATCTCGCCGGCGACGACGTAGCGGGCGCGGAACGCTTCCTCGCTCGTCGCGGTGGCGTTGTTGGCGTTCGTGAGGTTGTCGCTCACGGCGTCGAGCCACTTGCGGTGGACTGTGAGGCCGCTGCTCGCGATCCCGATCGCTCCGAAGATCGTCATCTCAGCTCCTCATCGCTGTGCGGACCGAGCTGAACTTGCCGTCGACCGCTCGCGTGGCGAGCTGGACGCGCAGCACGGTGTCGATGTTCGAGAGCGTCTCGGTGTCAAGGTTGACGTTGTTGCCGTCGAGGCGTGTCGGTTCGAGGCTGCGCGCGGACGACGGGGCGACGTCGCCGTGCCCGTCCTGCACCGCGCCGAGCAGTTGCTCCTCGAACGCGACGCGGCGCGCGTGGTACCCGGGGGTCTGGACGTTCGCTACGTTGTCGGCGATGGCCCGCTGTCGTTCGGCGAGGCCGTCGAGCGCGCTTGTGAGCGCTGACAGGGTCACGGATTGGAGCACGCGTCGCCTCCAGGGTCGAGCGGAGAGGGCAGCCAGTCCGTGGCATTCAGGCGAGCAATCCGTTGCTCAGAGGGCTCATCGGCCCGGCGCGCCGGGCTATGAGGAAGTTGGGGGAAGAACTTTCAGCGGTGTGCGCGCACGACGTGCGCGCCTCACCCTTCAGCGTCGAGGTAGACGGGCCGGGCGCGGTCGGGTCGCGCGTCGAGGATCCGCGTGCGGACCTTCGTCGCGCTGAGCGCGCGCGCGAGGCGCCCTGCGGTCTCGCGCTGCTTCGTGAGGACCGCGGTCGCACGCTCGGAGAGCTCGGTGGGCATCGGGCCGAGGCCCTGGGGGACGCGCCAGGCGGTTGCGCGGCGCAGGACGAGCGGTGCGACCTCGTCGAGCGACCCGTCGAGGAGGAGGTTCGTCTCCGCGAGGTCGGCCTCGAGCGCGTCGAGAGCCTGCGACCACGCGGTGACGTCAGCGGCTGTCGTGGCGCTCATGTCGCGTCACGCGATGCCGAGGTCGCCGCGCGGGCCGACGGTGCGGGCGGGCGCCGGGACGCCTGCCGCCTCGATGTCGATCTCGTGGAGCGCCCCGTGCCACGCGTCGCGCAGCTCGGCGATGTGGGCACGGCAGGTGGCGAACCGCTCGGTGTCGAGCGCGATCGTCGCAGTCATCGTCTCGGTGAGCAGGTGCGTGTAGAGGGCGAAGAGCTGCGGGGCGCCGTCCCATGCCTCGAGGTCGAGGGAGGACATGAGCTCGGCGAGGACGTCCTGCGCGTGCCCCGCGTGCTGCGCGGCTCCGCTGCGGTCGCCGGCGGCTGACGCGGCGCCCGCACGCTCGAGGTCGAGCGCGAGACGGTCGTAGAGCATGACGACGAGCCGTCCGGGGCTCGCCGCGAGGACGGATTCGCGGAGGAACTGGGCGCGGCGGGCGCTTGCGGCGACGGTCACTTCTTCGTCCCTCCGTTGAGCTGCGCGAGCTGCTGCTCGAGCCAGCTCGAGGTGTTGTTGAGTTTCGAGAGCGAGACCTCGAGGGCCGCGTAGGTGCGTTCGAGGGTTGCGCGTCGTGTCGCGAGGCGGTCGTCCCACGCGGTGATGCGCTCGCCGAGGTCCTTGACGGTGTCCTCGCCGCCGCGGATGCGTGAGGTGAGCGTGCCGTTGTCGGCGTCGGACGCGCGCTGGGCGATCTTCCCGGTCGCTTCGGCGAGGGCGGTGACGAGCTTCTGTGCCTTGGCGGGGTCGGCCGCGAGGGCGTCCCCGAACGCCTTCTCGTCGAAGGCGTAGCGGCCGTCACGGCCGAGGGTGATCCCGACGCTTGCGAGCGACTCGCCGTCGACGGTGAGGCCTGCTGCGCTGAGGAGGTCGGTGCCGAGGCCTCGGACGAGGCTCTCGCTTGCGAGGACGCCTGGCGTGAGCTTTGTCGAGCCGTCGGTACCCGTCGTCGTCGTGGCGGTGGTCCTCGAGGAGATCTCCTCGAGGAGGACGTTGAGGTTGGAGACGAGGCCCTTGGCGTTCTTCGTGAGGGTTGCGTCGTCGCGGACGAGGGTGACAGCGACGGGGTCGGTGCTCGTCGCGGTGAGCGTGAGGGTGACGTCCTCGATAAGACCGGCGACGGAGTTCGAGGCGCTCGTCACGGTGCGCTCGGCGGCGCTGCCGGGGAAGAGCGTGAGACGGGCGTCGGCGGCTGCGACGATCTCGGTGAGGTCGAGGGCGCGCGTGCCGCTCGTCGTCATGGCCTCGGCGGTGAAGCCGTTGGTGGCGCCGGTGCTCGTCGACGTCAGCTGGAGCTTGTGCTCGGGGGCGTCGGCCGTGCCGACGTTGATGATCGAGGCGCGCACGCCGAGGTCGGCCTTGTTGACGGCGGCGGCGAGGTCGCGCGGGTCGGTGCTGAGCGCGGTGACGGTGACGGGGTCACCGCCTGCGACGCGCAGGACGAGCGAGGGGTTCGCGGGGTCGAGATCGGCGGGGACGTCGACGAGCGAGGACTGCGCGGTCGCGAGGGAGTCGACCGTGAAGGTGATCGAGCCGGCGGCGGCCTTCGCGCCGGCGGCGACCGTGACGGACGTCGAGCTCGAGGTCGCGGTGACGGCGTTCCACGACGCGGGGTCGGCGAGCTTCTTCGCGGACTCGGCGAGCGACGCGAAGCGCGTGTTGAGTCCCTGGAGCGCGGTGACTGTCGCGGAGGTCGACGACTTCTTGATGCTGAGGAGCGTCTGCTGGTTCGCCTCGAGCTTCATGAGCTGGTTGATGATCGTCGTCGTGTCGAGGCCCGAGACGATGCCGTCGATGCCGATGCCGGCCATGTGGGTGCTCCCTTCCAGGGCCGCACGCTGCGGGGGTGGGTGTGCGTGGTGTGGTGCCGCGCGGTCGGCCGGCCCGAGGCCGACGTGAGCAGGCGCGGCGGGCCGCATCCTGGGTGGACGCCTGACGGCGGGCGGACGAGTCCGCCCGCCGTCAGGGTCTGGCTGCTCCCCGGGTCACGGCGCGGGCCGTGACCGTCGGATCACTGGAGGAGCTGGAGCACGCCCTGGGGGATCGACTTCGCCTGGGCGAGCATGGCGGTGCCTGCCTGCGAGAGGATCTGCGAGCGCGTGAAGTCCACCATCTCCGCGGCCATGTCCGTGTCACGGATGCGGCTCTCGGACGCGGAGAGGTTCTCGGCCGCGACGTTGAGGTTGTTGATGGTGTGGTCGAAGCGGTTCTGCACGGCACCGAGCTGCGAACGCGTCTTGGAGACGTCGCTGATCGCGGCGTCGATCGCGTTGATCGCTGCGTCGGCGTCGCCCGTGGCGGCACCCGCAACACCGGCGACACTGGCAACCGTCGCACCGGTGATGCCGCCGCCAGCAACCGTGACCTTGCCGTACGAGTCGACGCTCGCCGAGAAGTTCGTGTTCTTCACGGCGCTCTTGAGCGCGGCGTCGAGGACGCCCTGGTTGGTCTTGGCGTCGGCGGAGGTGCCACCGGTCGCCCAGCCCGTGAGGTCGAGGTTGAGCGTGGTGGTGCCCGCAGCGGTCGTGATCTCGAGCGCTCCGGTGCCCGTCGGGGCGGTCGCAGCGAAGAGGTCGACGTCCGCGACGAACGAGCTGGCCGCACCCGTGATGTCGACGCCGTCGACGCCGAGGCCGGCGGCGCTCATGGACTGGCCCGTGAGGTCGACCGTGATCTTGTCGGCGGCTGACGTGTTGGCGCCCACCTGGAACGAGCCCGTGTAGGAGCCGTTGAGGAGCGCCTTGCCGTTGAACTTCGTGGTGTCGGCGATGCGCGTGAGCTCGGTCTTGAGCTCGTTGAGCTCGTCCTGGATGTTGCCCTTGGCGGCGTCGTTGAGACCGCCGTCGTTGCCCGCCTGGACGGAGAGCGTACGCATGCGCTGGAGGATCGAGTGCGTCTCGGTGAGCGCACCTTCAGCGGTCTGGACGACGGAGATGCCGTCCTGCGCGTTACGGACGGCCTGCTTGGTGCCGCCGATCTGGGCGCGCATGCCCTCGGAGATCGCGAGGCCGGCAGCGTCGTCCGCGGCACGGTTGATGCGAAGACCCGACGAGAGCTTCTCGAGCGAGCGCGAGAGGTCGTTCTGCGTGCTCGAGAGGTTGCGGTACGCGTTGAGCGCCGCGACGTTCGTGTTGATCGAGAGAGCCATGGTGTTTCTCCTCCTTGAAGTGGCCCGGATGCAGGTGCCCTTCCGTGGGCTCCTGCTCTCCTCATCGGGCGGTGCCCGTGGGGTGTGAGGTTTTTGCGGGACGAGTTTGCGGGTGAACCCGAAACTCGTGGGGACGCCTCCGTCGTGCGGGCTCGCAGGCAGCGAGCGCTGCTACGACGAGGGTGGTCAGGCGAGCGCGGCGAGGGTGCCAGCAACCTGGGCGTCGCCGGCACGTCGGCCGCCGTGGGCGACGGCCGCGGCGGCGCGCGCCGCGGGGATCGCTGCCGCGCGGGCGGAGAGCGTCGCGATGTCGTGGCGTGCGGGTGCGGCGGCTGCGCCGACGGCGTCGACGTAGGCGCGGCGGCGCCGCTGGGCGACGCCTTCGGGAGCCAGGTCCTCGGTGTCGGGCTCGGCCTCGAGGTGGGCGTCGAGGGCCTCACGCATGAGCGACGTGGCCTCGGCGCGGAGCTGGCTGACGCGGGACTGCGTGACGCCGAGGATGCCGGCGACGTCGGTGACGGTGCGGTCCTCGAAGTAGACGAGCTGGACGACGAGGCGGAGCCTGTCGGGCAGCGCTGCCACGGCGGCGCGGAGGTAGCGGAGCTTCTCGGAGGCGACGGCGTCGGCCTCGGGGCTCGGTGCGCGGTCGGGCAGGAGGTCGCTCACGGCGCCGTCGAACGCCTCGATCGACAGGACGCGGCGGCCGGCGTCGTCGCGGGTCTGGTCGACCTCGCTGACGTCGACGCCGAGGGCCTGGGCGAGCTGCTCGCGGCTGGGGGCGTGGCCGAGCTGTGCAGTGAGCTCCTCGGCGACCGCGGTGAGCCGCCGCACCCGGGAACGCGTGCCGCGCGAGGCCCAGTCCATCGAGCGGAGCTCGTCGACGAGCGCGCCGCGGAGCCGGATCGCTGCGTAGCGCGCGAAGGGGACCCCGGTCGCAGAGTCGTAGGCGGCTGCGGCCCGGACGAGTGCGAGCGCCCCTGCGGAGGAGAGGTCGTCACGCGAGACGTGCTGCGGGATCCGTGCTGCGACGTCGTTGACGTGGTACCCGACGAGCGGGAGGTGCGCCTCGACGAGCGCTACCTGCTCGGCGCTGAGGCGCGCCGTCCCTGGGAGCTTGCTGGCGGTCATGGCAGGAGTCTGTGGGGATGACGCGAATTAATGGAAGGAGGACGTGCGCCACAGTTGAACGAACAACTTTGCGCTTCTCCTAGGTTGTTTCACCCAGGATCCGCGCGCTTCCACGCTTCTTCCACCCACACCCTCCAGAAAGCGCTCTCTCACCGCGCAGAAAATGGCGCGGTTAGTGGCGCGAACCGCTCGACCCCGGCAAGGTTTTGACGCGATCGAAACGATGTGAACCACTTCACAAGACTCCACATCGCGCCAGAACTTGGTCACAACCTCGTCGTCAGCCGCGATGACCTGCGTGAACGCCCAGCACAGCCCGGCCTCCGACCACAACCGACGGCTAGGATCTGCCCGGCAGGTCACGCGTCGCGACAGGACGCCCTGGACTCCTCACAAGCGCTAAGTGCCGACCGATGGGATCTCTGCACGGGCCCGACCGGCCCACGACCAGGACGGAGAACGACGATGAGCATGGAGAGCCTCACAGCACTCCTCTGGCGCGAGCGACAGCTGCTCGAGCTGCTCCTGTTCAAGCTCGATGTCGAGCAGCTCCTCCTCACCAACGGCCGCAACCAGTGGCTCGCCCACGCGACGGACGAGGTGACGACCGTCCTCGAGGAGATCCGCACGACCGAGCTCGGGCACGCCGTCGAGTCCGACGCCGTCGCGGCACGGCTCGGGCTCGCACCGGGCGCGACGCTCGCGCAGCTCGCCGCCGCGGCCCCCGCGCCGTGGGACACGATCCTCGGCGAGCACCGCGACGCGTTCATCGACCTCACGCACCGGATCGGCGCGCTCGCCGACGACAACCGTCGTCTTCTCACCGCCGCCCACCGGTCCGCCCAGGAGACGCTCCTCGCGGTGGACCGCACCGTCCAGACCTACGACGCCCACGGTCACGCTGGCAACGGCACGGGCGACGCGACCCTGTTCGACGCAAGACTCTAGGAGTTCCGCATGTCCACCTTCTCGACGCTCTCGACGGCGCTGAGCTCGCTGCACACGCAGCGCGCCGCGCTCGACGTCGCCGGGCAGAACATCGCGAACGCGAACACTGTGGGGTACACGCGCCAGCGGGCGGAGACCGCGTCGGTCTCCGCGAACGCCGCCGCGTCGCGCTTCTCCTCGGGCCTCACTGTCGGCCAGGGCGTCAAGGTCACGGGAGTGACGCGGCTCGGTGACATCTTCGCGGACGCGCGCGTCCGTTCCTCGACCTCGCTCGCCGCCGACCTCGCGGCACGGGCCACGGCGTACGCGCGGCTCGAGACGACGATCAGCGAACCGAGCGACAAGGGTGTTTCGGCGCAGCTCGCCCAGTTCTGGGCCGGCTGGCAGGACATCGCGAACAGCCCGTCCGAGCCGGCGGCCGGCCAGGTCGTCCTCGAGTCGGCGAAGATCCTCACCGAGTCGATCGCGACCGGCTACCGTGCGGCCCGCACGCAGTGGGACGAGACGCGCGCGCAGTCCGTCGCGTACGTCGAGGAGATCAACTCCGCGGCGGCGTCGCTCGCCGAGCTCAACGAGACGATCCGCTCCGTCACCGTCTCGGGGGGCAACGCGAACGAGCTCATGGACCGTCGCGACCTTCTCTCGACGCAGCTCGCCGAGCTCACGGGTGCAACGACCCGCCTCCAGGAGGACGGCACCGTGACCGTCTCCGTCGGCGGCAACCACCTCGTCTCGGGAGACCGGTCCTACCGCATCAACCTCGTCGGCTCGACGACTCTCGCCGGGGCAGCAGCCGACACGCCGCGCCTCGAGTGGGAGCGCGCCTCAGCGGGTCCCGTGTCGTTCGACGGCGGACTCCTCGCGGGTAACCTCGCGAGCCTTGCCGGTGCGCGCCCGGACGGCTCGGGGGGCGTGCTCGCCGAGGCGGCCGCCGCGTACGACCGTCTGGCGACCCAGCTCCACGACCGGGTCAACGCGCTCCACACGACGGCGACGACGACCGCGGGCGCGCCCGGCGGCAACTTCTTCGCGCTCTCCGCCGACCCGAGCACCCCTGCGGCGCTCGGCCTCACCGTCGCGCTCACCTCGCCCTCGGACATCGCGGCCGGCGCGCCGGGCAACGGCGCGTACGATGGGTCGATCGCCGACGCGATCAGCAGGATCGGGACGTCCGCCGACAGCCCTGACCGTGCCTGGTCCGCGTTCGTCGTCGACCTGGGTGTGCAGTCGCAGGCAGCGCTGCGCTCGGCGGAGGTCGCGGAGCAGGCTCGTGCGACGGCGTCGCTCGTGCAGCTGGCGGGCTCGAGCGTCGACATCGACGAGGAGACAGTCAACATGCTCGCGTTCCAGCGTGCCTACCAGGGCGCGGCTCGCGTCCTCACGACGGTCGATGAGATGCTCGACACGCTTATCAACAGGACGGGAGTCGTCGGACGATGAACCTCACCCGGGTCACTCACCAGATGACGCAGCAGACGTCACTCGCGAACGTTCAGCGCAACCTTGCTGCGATGTCGAAGCTCCAGGGCCAGGCCTCGAGCCTGCGTCGCATCGAGAAGCCGTCGGACGATCCTGCGGGGACGGCGCAGGCGCTGCGGCTGCGTGCCGAGCAGCGTGCGCTCACGCAGTACGACCGCAACGCGACCGACGGGCGCGGCTGGCTCACGGCGGTCGACACCGCGATGCAGACGACGTCAACCCAGCTCATCCGGGCGCGAACGCTCGTCGTGCAGGCTGCAAACTCGGGCACGACGACGGCCGAGTCGGCCGAGTCGATCGCGCTCGAGATCGAGGCGGTGCGGGACGCGCTGCTCGGCCAGGCCAACGCGACCTATACGGGTCGTTCGATCTTCGCGGGCACGTCGGACGCCGACGCCGCGTACACGGCGCAGCCTGACGGCTCGTACGCGTACGCGGGGGGCGCGGGGTCGGTCGACCGCCGGATCTCGGAGGACGTCGTCGTGCGTGTCGACGCTGACGGTGCGGGCATCTTCGGCGACGCCACGGACTCGGTGTTCGCGCTGCTCGACCGTGTTGCGGCCGACATCCGTGCGGGTGTTGACGTCGGTCCGGCGATCGCCGAGATCGACACGTGGCACAACCGGACGACGGCGGCGCTCGCGACGACGGGTGCGCGCACGAACCAGCTCGAGGCCCAGCTCGCGGTCAACGCCAGCACGAAGCTCTCGCTCACGGCGGACATCTCCGCGGTCGAGGACGTCGACCTCGCGGAGACCCTCGTGCAGCTCCAGACGCAGGAGGTCGCGTACCAGGCTGCGCTCGGTGCGACGGCCCGCGTCCTGCAGCCCACCCTTCTGCAGTACCTGTCATGACGGTCTCCGCTGCCACGGGTACGTCCCCGGACGCTGCCGACGAGCGCGTCAGCTTCGTCGCGCCTCTCCTCGGTCTCGGTGGTGCTCTCGACTTCACGTTGCGGGCGCTCGACGATCTCGGGACGGTCTTCGCGCTCCGGAGCGTCGACGAGGGCGCGAGCACGCGCCTGTTCCTCGTGCACGCGGCGGCGCACGTGCGCGGCTACGAGCCCCCGGTGGCGGTCGGGCTCGCGCTGCTCGGCGTGGACGGCGTCCCGGCGTCCGACGACGACATCGCGACGCTCGTCGTCCTCAACCCCGAGGGTGACGGGGGTGCCGCGACGGTCAACCTGCTGGCTCCGGTGCTCGTCAACACCCGCACGCACCGTGCGGTCCAGATCGTCCTCGACGGCGACTGGCCGCTGCGGGCCCCGCTCGCTCCTTCCCCCGACCGAGAGATCACGTGACACCCATGAATGTCGACACCGACATCACCTTCTCCCGTCTGCCCATGTACGACGCGGCGGGAGCGGTCACCGGATACTTCATCACGCCGTCGTCGCCGGGCCTGATCCTCCGGCACGACAGGCACCCTGAGCTCGAGCACGCCTACCTTGAGCTCGACCTCCCGTCGATCGCCCACGACCGCACAGTCTTCCTCGTCCCGACGCCCCGCATGGTCGCGGGCGAGGTCGCCCTGCCGCGTCACGCGGGGCGGGTGGCGCTCGTCATCACCCCGACGGTCCTCGCGCTCCCTGACGCGCCCGAGCACCTGACGCGGCTTCGTCGGCGCGGGTACCTGCTCGCGCTGGACCTCTACCGTGCGACGGAGACGCAGCGCGCGTCGCTCGAGCACTTCACGCACGTCCTGCTCGACCAGAACCTCACGACGGAGGAGGCTGCGGTCATCGCGACGGGCGCCGCGGATGCGGGCGTGGTCGTCGTCGCTCCCCGCCTCGTGTCGGGATGGGGCCACGAGGCCCCTGTCCCCGGGGTGAGCATGCTCCTCGGCTCCCCGAACGTGGGTCCTGTCGTCGAGCTCGGTGAGCGCGACCTGCTCCCCAACGAGATCTCATGCCTCGAGGCCGTGCGGCTGCTCGGCGAGGACGAGGTCGACATCGAGGCCGTGGGTCACGTGCTCGGCGCGGACCCGGCCCTCGTCCTTCGGGTGCTGCGTCTCGTCAACGGTGCGGCGACGGGTCTCTCGCAGCGTGTGGACTCGGTGCGTCGCGCGATCGTGCTGCTTGGCCCCGGTCAGGTGCAGGGACTTGTCATGGCGTCGCTCGTCGCGTCGACGGTGGATCAGCTCGACAACCTGTGGCTGCTCATCGCTCGTGGCATCACCTGCGAGCGGCTGGCGCCCGAGCACGACTCGGCCTACACGGTCGGCCTGCTCTCGGCGCTCTCGACCGAGCGGGGGATCCCGACGCAGATTCTTGCGGAGCGGACTCGTCTGTCGAACGAGGCGTACGACGCGCTCGTCCTCGGCGAGGGACCGCTTGGCACGGTGCTGCGCGCAGTCATCGCGCACGAGCGCAACGACCTCGAGACCGTCGCGGCGACGGGCATCAGTGTGGATGCTGTGACGCGTGCGTACTTCGACGCGATTCCCGAGGCTCTCGACGCGGTGCTCACGGCGCTCACCCCGGCGGGCGCAGAGCTCTAGCACGCCCCTTCCGGCGCACGCCCGCGGGTCGGTGCGTGCGCCGGGAGACTCGGTCGGTGCGACGGATAGTCGTCGGCCGTGCGCGGGGCGGCGTCGGCCGCGCTCCCGCCCAGAGCTGCGTCCCCAGCGAGGGACGTCAGCCCGGGCCTAGTCCTCAGCGGGGTCGTCAGCAGGCGCGGGACGCTCGAGCGACACGACGTCGATCCGCGCCTCGTCGATGAGCGGGTTCGGCGCCGGCCAGTCCGACGGACGTTCGGGGACGTCAGTCTCCGAGTGCGCACCGCAGCCGTGGTCGAACGCAACGACACGACCGTCGTCGGGCGACCACGGGTTCGTGCACACGCCGAAGACCTGACCGAGCGCACCCTGGAGCGGCACGAGGTATCCGCACGAGAGACACGGGTCGCTCGCGGCCTGCGCGCTCGCGCTCCGCGGGCCCGCAGCCCCGTCGTACCACCGCTGCGCGGCCTCTGCGACGCCGTCCTCCGAGAGGATGCGCGCACGCGCGAGCGCGAGCTCGCCGATCGCGACCGCGTCGAGCTCGTCGTCGCCGCTCGGCTCCCAGCCGGGCGCGAGACGGGGGTCGTCCGCAACGAAGGGCAGGATGTCACCCGGGCCGACGTCGCCCGGACGGATCCGCTCCGACCACGGCAGCCACTCGGGCGCGAGGATCGCGCCGTCACCGGGGAGCAGCTCGACCTCGCACACCGTCGCCGTGCGTCCGCGCGGCACGCGCGCGAGCGTCACCGTCCAGGCCCAGCCCTGGTAGCCCGGCATCGTCGCCGCGAACCTGTGCTCGACCAGACGGTCCTCGACCGTCATCGTCCCGAGGTGCTCGCCGACGTGGGCCGCGACCTCAGCGACGTCCTCCGCGGAGGCGCGAGCGATCTCGACCGCAGCATCGAGCACCGGGTCAGCCTTGCGGCGTGCAGGGCGGCTCATCGTCGCAGCAGCCACCTCAGGCCTCAAGGTTCTCGGCGACGGCACGCAGCAGGCTTGCGACCTTCGTGCCCTGCGCCTTCTCCGGATAGCGGCCGCGACGCAGGTCGTTGCCGACGCGGTCGAGCACCTTGATGAGGTCCTCGACGATGATCGCCATGTCCTCAGCGGGCTTGCGCGCGGCCTTCGCGACCGACGGAAGCGGGTCCGTGAGCGTCACCTGGAGCGCCTGCGGGCCACGCCGGCCGTCGGCGACCGAGAAGTCGACCTTCGCGCCCGGCTTGACGACGGCGCCCTCAGGCAGCGCCGAGGCGTGGAGGAAGACCTCCGACCCGTCCTCGGACGCGATGAAGCCGAAACCGCGCTCGGCGTCGAACCACTTGACCTTGCCGCTGGGCACAAGCACCTCAGATGAGAAGTAGGAGTACGCGCGAGACCGCGCGACGTGTCGTCCACCTTCGAGGATAGCCGGAACGCGGGCCGCGGCGGGAACGCGCACGTGACGCGGTCACGGATCGTCGGCCCCTCAGTCCCACGACCAGCAACCCTGCGGCTCCGGGCTGCGACCCTGCCGTCCCGCGAGGATCCCGACACGCCCACGACCGCCCGGATCCTCGCCGTCTGCGCGGGCAGCATCTGCTGCTCGCCCAGGGTCGAGCGTCTGCTCGCGCCCAGGCTCGGCCCCGGCTACGCCGTCGCGAGCGCCGGAACCCGTGCACTCGTCGGCTCCCCCATCGACACCCAGATCGTGCGCCTGCTCGGCGCGGCGCACGTGAGCGCCGCCGGATTCTCCGCCCGCCAGCTGACGAGCGACCTCGTTCGCGAGGCGGACCTCGTGCTCACGCTCAAGCGCGAGCACCGCTCAGCCGTCGTGCGGCTCGCACCCGCGGCTCTCCGCACGACTTTCACCCTCCGCGAGCTCGGCAGGCTGCTCACGGTCGCGGACCTCGCTCACCTGCCGACAGCCCCCAGGCCCGCGTCGCGGAGCTCGCCGCCCGCGCCCGTGCCGCCCGCGCCGACGCGTCTGCCCGCCCCGCGACACCCGAGGACGACGACGTCGTCAGCCCGTACGGCGGCGACGGCCCGCTGTTCCTGCGCGGCGGCCTCGGCGATCCCAAGGTTTCGCTCACGGCGTGACAACTTCTTTGCCCATCCTTTGCGCCGACGCCTGCGGGTCCGTGATGATCGTGGGGTGACACCTGCACGCACCGTCCGGTTCCGCCGCGCCCTCGCGGGCGTCCTCGTTGTGGGCGGCCTGCTCGGCCTCACCGCCGCCCCCGCCCACGCGCTCGCGGCCGGACCTGGAGGCCCCGCGCTCGAGATCGCGCAGCGCGCCGCTCGGGGCAACGTTCCGGTCCTCGCGCCGCAGGTTCTCACGCAGCCCGTCACCGACCCCGACGGCATCCTCACGTCGTCGCAGGTGAACGAGATCGAGAGCCGCCTCGGCACACTCGCCGACGACACCCGGTACGAGCTCTACGTCGTCGTCGCGCAGTCGTTCGACGGCGCCAGCGGCCCCGACTGGGTCCAGCAGGCCGTCGAACGCTCGGGCTTCGGACGCACCCAGGTCGTCCTCGGCATCGCCATCGGCGACAACCCGCGACGGTTCGGGCTTGGCATCGCCGACGGCGACTTCCCCGGCGCGGCGATCACGCAGATCGAGGACGACGTTCGCGACGCGCTGCGCAACGACCTCGACTACGTCGCCGCCGTCGACGCCACCGCCACGACGCTCGAGGCCGTCGACGCCGGCACGTTCACCTCGTCCGGCACGGGCGCCGGAGCACCGTCGTCCTCCTCGGGAACTGGCGCCATCGTCTTCCTCCTGCTCGCCGGAATCGCCGTCGTCGTCATCGTCACCGTCGTCCGCTCACGCAAGCGCAAGACCGTCCACGGCGGCGCCACCGGCGCCCCCCAGCTCTCGCTCGAGGAGCTCCGCAAGCGCGCCGGCACCGCGCTCGTCGCAGCCGACGACGCCGTGAAGTCCTCCGACGAAGAGCTCGCCTTCGCGAAGGCACAGTTCGGTCTCCAGGCGACCGACCAGTTCACCGCCGCCGTCGACGCCGCCCGCACGGACGTTCAGAAGGCCTTCCACATCCAGCAGCTCCTCGACGACGAGATCCCCGAGCCGGACCACGTCAAGGGCCAGATGCTCACCGACATCCTCGCCCTGTGCGAGAAGGCGTCGGCCACCCTCCGCGACCAGGAAGCCGCGTTCCAGGAGCTGCGCGACATGCAGTCACGCCTCCCCGAGCACATCGCCGAGCTCGAGCAGCGCACCGCCGAGGTCCGCGCGCGCGTCCAGACGTCGCGCGTCGCCCTCGCCGAGCTCACGCGCCGCTACCCGGCGCGCGCCCTCGCCTCGATCATCGACAACCCCGACCAGGCACTCCAGCTGCTCGACGGCGCGACCGAGTCCGTCCGCGAGGCCCGGGCCGACATCGACAAGGACGACCGCCCGACAGCCGTCGTCCGCACGCGCGCCGCCCAGCTCGCCGTCGGCCAGGCCGCCACGCTTCTCGACGCCGTCGACGGCGCGGGCGCCGAGCTCGATGCCGCCGCGCCACGCCTCGTGAGCGCGATCGCGTCGATCAGCTCCGACGTCACCGACGCGCAGCGGCTCGCGCCCTCCAACCCGGCCGTCACCCCGTACGTCACCCGCGCACAGGCCGCGATCACCGCGGGCCGCAGCGCCCAGGCCGGCGGCGACCCGCTCGCCGCGCTGCGCGAGCTCACCGCGGCCGAGGCCGCGATCGACGAGGCCCTCGCCCCCCTGCGCGCCGCAGACGAGCAGATCCGCCGGGCGACCGCGGTGCTCGGCCAGACGATGGGCCAGGCCGACGCGATGATCCGCGGCACCGACGACTTCATCAACACCCGCCGCGGCGCCGTCGGACCCACCGCACGCACCCGCCTCGCCGAGGCCATCCGTCACATGCAGGAGGCGCACGAGCTCCAGCAGAAGGACCCGCAGCGCGCGCTCGCCGCCGCTCAGCGCGCCCTCGACCTCGCCCGCTCCGCACGCGACATCGCGCAGGCCGACGTCGACCGGGGCAGCGGGTTCGGCGGAGGAGGCGGCTTCGGCGGCGGAGGCAACAACGTCGGCGGCATGATCCTCGGCGGCATCATCCTCGACTCCCTGCTGCGCGGCGGCGGAGGCGGCTTCGGCGGCGGAGGCTTCGGCGGAGGAGGCGGCTTCGGCGGCGGAGGCGGCTTCGGCGGAGGCGGCGGAGGCGGAGGCTTCAGCGGCGGAGGCGGGACGTTCTGACGCAGCCACGCGCGCGCCACTCGGTAGCGCACGCACCAACAGACCAACCGGCTCAGGCCGGTGAGCACGACCAGAGCACGACACACCTTCGAGAGAGGCGACACCATGGCTGAGAAGCAGACGATCTTTGGGCGCGTGGCCCAGCTGGCCAAGGCCAACATCAACGCGCTGCTCGACCGCGCCGAGGACCCGCAGAAGATGATCGACCAGCTCATCCGCGATTACACGAACAACATCGCAGAGGCCGAGCAGGCTGTCGCCCAGACGATCGGTAACCTGCGTCTCGCCGAGCAGGACTACCAGGAGGACCTCAACGCCGCGCAGGACTGGGGCGCCAAGGCCATCGCCGCGTCGACGCGCGCGGACCAGCTCCGCACCCAGGGCAACGCCGCCGAGGCCGACAAGTTCGACAACCTCGCGAAGGTCGCCATCTCCAAGCAGATCGCGGCCGAGGGCGAGGCCAAGGCGGCCGAGCCGATGATCGCGTCGCAGCGCGACGTCGTCGAGAAGCTCAAGTCGGGCCTCGCCCAGATGAAGGACAAGCTCGGCGACCTCAAGAACCGCCGCGACCAGCTCGTCGCCCGCTCGAAGTCGGCGCAGGCACAGTCCGCTGTCCAGGGCGCGATCTCGTCGATCAACGTTCTCGACCCCACCTCGGAGCTCTCGCGCTTCGAGGAGAAGGTCCGCCGCGAGGAGGCCCTCGCGCTCGGCCAGGCCGAGGTCGCGGCGTCGTCGCTCGACTCGCAGTTCGCGGAGCTCGAGCTCGACGCGGGTCAGATCGAGGTCGAGGCGCGCCTCGCCGCGCTCAAGAACCTGTCTCTTTTACACATTTCCCAGCCCACGAGACCGCACTAGATCTCGCATGCCCTCTT
>NZ_LT964979.1:1849715-2563428 GCF_900240335.1 Sanguibacter massiliensis | reverse complement strand
GGGGCGGGGCGGGGCGGCATCGTCGGGAATGTTCAGCGTGCCCTCAGGTGGCTCCCAGAATTCAGGCGCATGCTGGACACATGACCGAGCCCGAGGCATCCATCCTCGTCGTCGACGACGAGCCCAACATCCGTGAGCTCCTCGCGACCTCCCTGAGGTTCGCAGGCTTCGACGTGCGCTCCGCCCCCGACGGCGGCACCGCCCTGCGCCTCGCACGCGAGGCCGCGCCGGACCTCGTGCTGCTCGACGTCATGCTCCCCGACATGGACGGCTTCACCGTGACCCGCCGCCTGCGCGAGAAGGGTCAGACGATGCCCGTCCTCTTCCTCACGGCGCGCGACGACACGCAGGACAAGATCACGGGCCTCACCGTCGGCGGCGACGACTACGTGACGAAGCCGTTCAGCCTCGAGGAGGTCATCGCCCGCATCCGCGCGGTCCTGCGGCGCACGCACGTGCTCGACGCGCTCGACGACTCGGCGGTCCTCCGCCTCGCCGACCTCGAGCTCAACGAGGATACGCACGAGGTGCACCGGGCGGGCCGGCTCGTCGAACTCTCCCCGACCGAGTTCAAGCTGCTGCGCTATCTCATGCTCAACCCGAACCGGGTCCTGTCGAAGGCGCAGATCCTCGACCACGTCTGGCAGTACGACTGGACGGGCGACATGAACATCGTCGAGTCGTACATCTCCTACCTGCGGCGCAAGATCGACGTCGCCGGTCCCGACGGGACGCCGCCGACCCCGCTCATCCACACGAAGCGTGGTGTCGGCTACATGCTGCGTGAGCCGCAGGGCGCATGAGCCTGGTTCCGCCGCCGCCCCCGCCGCCCGGCGCTCCAGAGCCGTCGGTTCCCGAGCCCGACTCGACCCCCGACGCGCCCCAGACTGACGCGCCAGCATTCGACGGCCCAGACACCGTCCATCCCGCCACCGTCCCGCCGGCCACCGAGATCCCGGCGCCCGGCCCCGTCGGCGGCGCCGGCACGTTCCGCGCGCTCGCGAGCCGAGTGACGCTGAGCGCGCGCATGGTCGTCCTCGTCGTCGTCGTCCTGACGATCGGGCTCGTCATCTCGACGGTCGCCGCGACGACGCAGCTGCGCTCGCACATGCTCGACCAGATCGACGAGCAGCTCTCGGTCGCCCTGCGCTCGAGCGAGGGCATGCTCCTCGACGACCTCGTGCGGTCGATCAACCGGACGGCCCTCGAGTCGGACCTTCAGTTGTCGTTGCAGATCGACGGTCGGCAGGTGACGCCGTCGGACAACCGTGACCCTCGATGGGGAACGCCTGACGTCCCGATGTTCACGCTCGACTCGGCGGAGCTCGACGGGGTGCCGTTCACGCTTCAGGGTGAGCCGTCGCCGTCGGGGTTGCGGACGCAGTGGCGTGCGGTGGCGCGCCCGGTCGTGGGCGCTGGCGACAGGTTCATCGGCGCGGTCCTCGTGGCGTTGCCGGTCGCTCCGGTGACGCAGACGACGGCGGAGCTCGCGAAGGTGCTCATCCTTGTCTCGGCGCTGCTCGTGGCGGCGGCGGCGTCGCTCGGCTATCTCGCGGTGCGCAGGTCGTTGCGTCCGCTGCGGCAGATCGAGGCGACGGCGCGACGCATCACGGACGGTGACATGTCGAGCCGCATCCCGGACATGCCGACGTCGACGGAGGTCGGGGCGGTTGCGCAGAGCCTCAACGTCATGCTGGCTCGCATCCAGGAGTCCTTCGAGGCGCAGGCGGCTTCGGAGGCGCGCATGCGGCGCTTCGTCTCGGACGCGAGCCACGAGCTGCGCACGCCGCTCGTCTCGATCCGCGGGTATGCGGAGCTCTATCGGATGGGCGCGGTGACGACGCCCGAGCAGACGTCGGAGACGATGGGGCGCATCGAGTCGTCGGCGGTGCAGATGGGCACGCTCGTCGAGGACCTGCTCGCGCTCGCGCGGCTCGACGAGCAGCGGCCTCTTGCGCTTCAGCGCGTCGACCTCACGGAGGTCGCGGCCGACGCTCTCGCGGATCTGCGCGCGATGGACCCGTCGCGCACGACGACGCTGCTCGTCGCAGCGGCTGACGGCTCGGAGCACGCCGCCGACGACGCTGCGCCGCCGTTGCCGGTCGTCGCGGACGATGCGCGTCTGCGGCAGGTGTTCACGAACCTCGTGGGGAACGTCGCGCGGCACACGCCCGCGGGTTCGCCCGTCGAGATCGTCCTGGCGTCGGACGGCCGGACGGTGCGCGCGGCGGTGCGTGACCACGGTCCGGGTGTTCCGGAGGAGCACAGGGAGGCTGTGTTCGAGCGGTTCCACCGGGTCGATGCGTCGCGCAACTCGGCGTCGGGCGGCTCGGGGCTCGGGCTGGCGATCGTCAGGTCGCTCGTCCGCGCGCACGGCGGGGACGTCGTCGTCGTCGAGACGCCCGGTGGCGGGGCGACGTTCGAGGTGTCGCTGCCCGTCGCGACCTGAGCGTTCCCGGACCGTGTCCGGGACGTGACCGGGAGCGCTGCGCGGGCGGACCCCACACGGGTAGGGTGACAGTTTGTCAGTCGTCGCCCGAGGAAAGCTGTCCCATGAGCGTGTCCTACGTGGACGCCCCGCAGTGGTTGTTCTCGTCCTGGTCCCGTGCGTGCGCAGAGGCGGGCGCGACCGCGTCGCCCGAGCGCATCAGGCAGGTGGGCGAGGCGCTGCTCGCTCGCTGGTGCGATCCGGCTCGGCGCTTCCACGACCTGCGTCATCTTGCGGACGTCCTCAACCGGGTCGACGAGCTCGTCGAGGAGACCCACGAGCCCGCGCTCGTGCGCCTTGCCGCGTGGTACCACGGGGCGATCTTCGACGCTGAGACGAAGGCCGCATACGAGGCACGCGGTGGCGAGAACGAGACGGCGAGCGCGGTGCTCGCCCACGAGCAGCTTCTCGAGCTCGGTGTCCCGGAGCGTGCGGCGCACCGGGTCGCCCAGCTCGTGACGGCGCTCCTGCGTCACGCTCCCGACCCGGCGGACTTCGACTGCGCGGTGCTGTGCGACGCTGACCTCGGGATGCTTGCGGCGGAGCCGCAGCGGTACAAGGCGTATCTTGCGGACGTTCGCAGGGAGTACGCGCACATCCCGGCCCGTGACTTCGTCCGCGCGCGCGTCGCGATCCTCACGCGGCTCCTCGAACGTCGGACGCTCTTCTCGAGCCCGCTCGGCGCAGCGTGGGAGGATGCCGCGCGTCAGAACGTCCAGGGTGAGCTCGTACGGCTGCGCAAGGAATGGGCAGCGCTCGGTGAGGACCCTGCGGAGCTGGACCGCCCCTTCTCGGAGCGCCCCGCGCTCACGGCCGCAATCCCCGCCGTCCCCACGCCGACGGCTCCGCCAGCGGGAGAGCCGTTCGACGACGAGGACGACGAGGACTGAGCCGGTCGCTCAGCGCTGGAACATGCGTCCGGCGTCGGCCTCGGCGGTCTCGTAGATTGACGAGGCGCTCGCGAGGGCGCGTCCGATCGAGTCGAGCGCTTCCTCGAGCTGCTGGCGTGCGAGGTCCCACTCGCTGAGGACGCCCGCGAACCCTGCGGCGCTCGACCCCTTCCACACCTGGCTGAGCTCGCGCAGGTGCACGACCATCGCGGCGGCCTCGCCGCTGATCGTCGCCCTGCTCGTCTGGACCTTCTGGGACGCCTGCGCCACCTGGGCAGAGTCGACCTCGAAGCTCGACATGTCGCTACCTCCTCGAGTCGTGCCCCGGCCGTGCGCCGGGGACGTGGAGGACGCTAGGGCCGTCGAGGCGGGGTGTCGCGGGAGTCGTGCGGATCCGTGGACGGGGTGGCAACCCACCCCACCTGTGGGCAGGTCGTCACGAGTCGTCATCCTCGTGGTGGTCGTGGCCCGAGACGCCGCGGCGCCAGTAGCCGTCGACGTCGACCGCGTCCCGGGGGAGACCGAGATCGTCACGCAGGTAGCGCCGCAGAGGACGCACGGCGCCAGCCTCACCGGCGACCCACACGTAGCCGTCGCCGTCCGGGAGCTCGAGATCGCGGACGGTGTCCGCGAGGAGCGACGTCGTGCCGGGTGCGCGCTCGCCCCGGAAGAGCCACGTGACGTCGGCGTGCGCGTCGGTCGGCAGCGGCAGGACGTCTCCGGCGTCCTGGACCTCGACGATGACGAGCGCGCGGGCGCCCGGTGTCAACTCGTGGAGCCAGCGTGCGGCCGCGGGCAGCCCGGTCTCGTCGACGGCCAGCAGGTACCAGTCTGCCTCGGGCGGGAGCACGGAACCGCGGGGCCCAAGGACGCCGACGCGGTCGCCGAGCTGCACCGAGGATGCCCAGCGTCCGACGACGCCGTGCGGGTGCTCGACGAGGTCGATGTCGAGCGTCCGGGCCTCACGGTCGATCGCACGGATCGTGTAGTCGCGGCTGGGCAGGTCGCGTCCTGAGACCCAGCGGTCGTCGACGACGACGGGCAGCGCGGGCTCCGTGCCGGGCTCGGCGGGCACGAACAGCTTGACGTGGTCGGTAGCCGAGGCCGTCGGCAGGTCGGCGACGTCATTGCCGTGAAGGCGGACGCGCACCATGCGCGCGGCGAGACGCTCGACACCGACGACGGTCAGGGTATGCACCCGCAGAGGGTGCATGCGCCGCGTCGGTGTCCCAGGCGCGGACGGCGCGCTGGCGGGTGGGGTCATCGTCGTTCTCGTCGTCATCGTGGGCCTCTCGCTCACACTATTAGTACTGAGGTAAGGCTAACCATACCCGGCCGCCGTCGCGGCATGCGCGGAACGGCGCACGCCGCGACAGCGTGCGCGACGGCAACGGCGAAGGCCGCCGGTCGGGCGTGAGCCCGGCCGGCGGCCTTCGTGCGTCCTGCGTGGCCCGCGAGGGGCCGACTCAGGCGGCGGGGGTCAGAAGCCCATGCCGCCCATGTCGTCGCCGCCACCCGGCACGGCCGGGGCCTTCTCGGGCTTGTCGGCGACGACCGCCTCGGTCGTGAGGAAGAGCGCAGCGATGGACGCAGCGTTCTGAAGCGCGGAGCGCGTGACCTTGACCGGGTCGTTAACGCCCGCGGCGAGCAGGTCCTCGTAGACGCCGGTCGCGGCGTTGAGGCCCTGGCCCGACGGCAGCGAGCGCACGCGCTCGGCGACGACGCCACCCTCGAGGCCCGCGTTGACGGCGATCTGCTTGAGCGGCGCGTCGATCGCACGGAGCACGATCTGAGCACCGGTGAGCTCGTCACCCTCGAGCGCCTCGAGCGCGGCCGTGGCCTTGGCACCGGCCTGGATGAGCGCGACGCCACCCCCGGCGACGATGCCCTCCTCGACGGCAGCCTTCGCGTTGCGGACGGCGTCCTCGATGCGGTGCTTGCGCTCCTTGAGCTCGACCTCGGTGGCCGCGCCCGCCTTGATGACGGCGACGCCGCCGGCGAGCTTCGCGAGGCGCTCCTGGAGCTTCTCGCGGTCGTAGTCGGAGTCCGACTTCTCGATCTCGGAGCGGATCTGGTTGACGCGACCGGCGATCTGGTCGGCGTCGCCGGCACCCTCGACGATCGTCGTCTCGTCCTTCGTGACGACGACCTTGCGGGCCGTGCCGAGGAGGTCGAGCGTCGCGGTCTCGAGCTTGAGGCCGACGGTCTCGGAGATGACCTGGCCGCCCGTGAGGATCGCGATGTCCTGGAGGATCGCCTTGCGGCGGTCGCCGAAGCCCGGGGCCTTGACGGCGACGGACTTGAACGTGCCGCGGATCTTGTTGAGCACGAGCGTCGCGAGGGCCTCGCCCTCGACGTCCTCGGCGATGATGAGGAGCGAGCGGCCCTGCTTCATCACCTGGTCGAGGAGCGGCAGGAGGTCCTTGACGTTCGAGATCTTCGACTCGACGAGCAGGACGTACGGGTCCTCGAGAACAGCCTCCTGGCGCTCCGGGTCCGTCTCGAAGTAGCGGGCGAGGAAGCCCTTGTCGAAGCGCATACCCTCGGTGAGCTCGAGCTCGAGGCCGAACGTGTTCGACTCCTCGACCGTGATGACGCCCTCCTTGCCGACCTTGTCGAGGGCCTCGGCGATGAGCTCGCCGATCGCGGGGTCGCCGGCGGAGATGGCGGCGGTCGCGGCGATCTCCTCCTTCGTCTCGATCTCCTTGGCGGAGGCGACGAGCTCGGCGGTGACGGCCTCGACGGCCTTCTCGATGCCGCGCTTGATGGCGATGGGGTTGGAGCCGGCCGCGACATTGCGCAGGCCCTCGCGGACGAGCGCCTGGGCGAGGACGGTGGCGGTCGTCGTGCCGTCACCGGCGACGTCGTCCGTCTTCTTGGCGACCTCCTTGACGAGCTCGGCGCCGATCTTCTCGAACGGCTCCTCGAGCTCGATCTCCTTGGCGATCGAGACGCCGTCGTTCGTGATCGTGGGGGCGCCCCACTTCTTGTCGAGGACGACGTTGCGGCCCTTCGGGCCGAGGGTGACCTTGACGGTGTCGGCGAGGGCGTTGAGCCCGCGCTCCATACCGCGACGAGCCTCCTCGTTGAAGGCGATGATCTTTGCCATGGGGATGTGATCCTCCGCTTGTGGCGTTGGGGGTCGGTCGGTGCCCGCGACGGACGGTCCGCGCCGGCGGCGTTCACGTCACGCCGACGGCCCGGGCCTCACCTTGCGACCTGGGTGGGTCCACTGCCCGACCCCGGCGACGACTGTCACTCAAGGGTCGAGAGTGCTAACACCATTATTGGCACTCGGCATGGCCGAGTGCAAGACGGCGGGGGCCATGTCCGCCCTCGGCGCAGACGTCGGTGCCACGCCTCAGCGGGCTCGTCCGTCCGTCGGCGCTGCGAGCGGTCCCGGGCGCCGTCCCCGCCGGCGGAGGAGCGAGAGCGCCGCGAGGTGCCCCGACATGCCGTGGACCCCGGGCCCGGGCGGGGCGGCCGACGAGCCAAGGAGGACGTGCCGCCCGTCGACCTCACCGAGGTGGTGGGGATCGGCGGCGAGCCGCGGCCGCGCGAGCATCTGCCACGCGGTGACGGCGCCGGCGGCGATGTCGCCGCCGACGAGGTTCTCGTCGTGCGCCGACATGCGGGACGCGGGCACGCAGCGCGTCGCGACGACGCGGTCGCGCACGTCGGGCGCGTACCGGGCGACGTGCGTGAGGACGTCTTCCGTGACGTCACGTCCCGAGCTCGCGGGCACGTGGGCGTACGCCCACACGACGCGCAGTCCGTGACGCTCGCGCGCCGGGTCCCACGGGGTCGGGTCGCCGAGGAGCACGACGGGCCGTTCGGCGTGCCGTCCGACACGGACGGCGGCCTGTGCGCGCCGCATGTCGTCGACCGTCCCGGCGACGTGGACGGTGCCCGCCGTGCCGACACGGGCGTCGGCCCACGGCACTGGGCCGTCGAGCACGAGCTGGACGGCGGCGGCGCCCGGGCCGCCACGGAAGCGGCGGAGCGCCGCGCGCACGTGCCGGGGCAGGCGGTGCCCGACGATCCCGAGGGCGCGCGGCACGGAGGTGGTGAGGACGACGTCCGCGCCCGACGGCAGGTCACCCCACGACGTCACGCGGCGGCCGGTCTCGACGCGGACGCGGTGCGCGTGCAGGTCGGCGAGCAGCGCGTCGACGATCGCGCGCGAGCCTCCGACGGGCACGGGCCAGCCGCCCGCGTGCCCGAGCGCGCCGAGCAGCAGCCCCGTGCCGGTCGCGGACGGTGACGAGAGCGGCGCCATCGCGTGGACGGCGACGCCCGCGAGCAGGGCGCCCGCCCGGCCCGAGCGCGGGGCCCGCAGCAGCCCGTCCGCGAGCGCGGCAGCGACACGGAGACGGTCACGCGTGCTCGCTGGCGGTGTCACGCCCGGGCCTCTCCCGGTCCGGGCACTTCTGGTCCTGCTGCCCCCGGCCAGCAGAGTGCGCCTGTCCCCGAGGAGGAGCGAGGCGAGCACGTCGGGGCGGTCGACGAGGGGCCCGAACGTCCGCCGCCACGCGCCGCACTCCCTGCCGAGGCTGGCAACGGTCGCGTCGAGCGACCGGTGCGCGAGCACAGCCCCACCGGGCAGGGGGTGCGCGTAGGAGATGTCGGGGCTCAGGAGGCGCACACCGTGCGCAGCAAGGTCGAACGCGCGCAGGAACGGCGACGCGAGCGCAAGCGGATGCACGGCGGAGCACACGTCGTGCGGCAGCGCCGCGACCTGCTCGACGTCGAACCCCGGACGCACGACGAGCCCGTCGCGCCCGAGCGGCAGCGTGCGCGCTCCCCCACCCGCGGTGTCCTCGGCCTCGAGCACGCGCACGCGCAGCCCGGCGCGCACGAGCGTCACGGCCGCCGCGAGCCCGTTGGGCCCCGACCCCACGACGACGACGTCGACCTCACTCATCGAGACCTCCGCTCGGGCGCCCTGCGAGCCGGGACGCGATGGTCCGAGCGTAGGGCCCGGGCCCGGCGCGCGGCCCGACGGTCACACAGACGGACGCCGCAGGGCCCGGTGCGGTCGACCCGTTACGGTCGTCCCATGCGTGCGCACCGGGGTCGTAAGGTCGCGGGTCTGGCGACGGCGACGGTCCTCGTGGCGACGGCGTTCGTCTCGGGCGCGGGAGTGACGTCGGGCGGCGTCGACGGCAACGTCATCGAGCTGTACTCAGACGGGCTCGTCGTCACGTCGGACGGTGTCGCGACGGTCGCTCCGGGCACCACCCAGCGGTACCTGCCGGGGACGCGGGTGCCGGACGAGCCTGCCGCGCCCGCCGCGCGCAGAGCCGCGCTCGACGAGCGTGCGGCCGCGCAGCGGGCGTGGCTCGACGCCGGCACCGTCCCGGGCGTGGGGACGCCATTCGAGGACATGGCGCGCGGTGCGCTCGCAGACCTGCACGCGCTCGTCGGCGACGACGGTGCGGTGCCGGCGGCGCTCCACGAGCGGTGGGGGTACGCGTGGCCGCGGGACAACGCTTTCGTCGCGGCGGCGCTCGCGCGCACGGGCCACGTCGACGACGCGGTGCGCGTCCTAGGGTTCCTCGCTCGCGTGCAGGCCGACGACGGGTCGTTCGAGGCGCGCTACACGCTCGACGCCGCGGGGCCGCCCGACGGCCGCGCCCCGCAGACGGACAGCACGGGCTGGGTCTTGTGGGCTCTCGGCGAGGTGCTCGAGGCCGCGCCCGAGGGGCCGGCGACGGTTCCCGACGGCGGTGCGCAGGCGGGGCCGCCGACCCGGACGGACGTCGCGCTCAGTCTGCGCGGTCTCCTCGAGCGTGCGACGGACCACGCGCTCGCGCTCACCGACGGCGGTCGCCGGCTGCCTCCCGCGTCCCCCGACTACTGGGAGGTGCGCGAGGCGGTGACGACGCTCGGCACGGCCGCGCCGCTCCTTGCGGGTCTCGAGGCGGCCGCCGACGCGTGGACGCTGCTCGCGGAACCCGACCGGGCCCGAGCTGCGTCCGACGCGGCGTCGGGGCTGCGCGAGCGCGTCGAGGAGTCGTTCGGTGCCCGGGGCTATCCACGCCACGTCACGGGCGGCGCCCGGGACGCCGCGACGGCCTTCGTCCTGCCGCCGTTCGTCGACGAGCCGCTCGTCGGTGCGGAGACCGCGTGGCGGGCGAGCGTCGCTCCCATGAGGCGCCCCGCGGGCGGCCTCGCACCCGGCGGTTCGTGGCGTCCCGACGGCATCTCGTGGACCCCGCAGACGACGCTCTACGCGCTCACCGCGGCCTCGCTCGGTGACCGCGCGACGGCCGAGCACTGGCTCGCCTGGGTCGACGCGCACCGCACGTCGTCGGGCGCAATCCCTGAGAAGGTCCTCGCCGACGGCTCGCCGTCGGCGGTCGCACCGCTCGCGTGGTCGAACGCGAACGTCCTCCTCGCACTCGACGCGCTCGACGACCTCCCGTAGCCCCGACACGCGACGGCGCTCGGCAGCGGAGGCTCCGCTGCCGAGCGCCGTCCCGGAAGATCTGCGCTGTGACCGAGGTCAGAGGGGGCGGACCTGCTCCGCCTGCGGGCCCTTGGTGCCCTGGCCGACCTCGAACTCGACGGGCTGGCCCTCATCGAGGCTCCGGTAGCCGTCCGTCTGGATCGCGCTGAAGTGAACGAAGAGGTCCTGACCGCCGTCGGCCGGGGTGATGAACCCGAAGCCCTTCTCAGCGTTGAACCACTTGACCGTGCCGTGGGCCATGTACTGCTCCTTGCTCGTCTCTCACGTGCGACCGCGCCCTCCGTTGGGTCACGGACACAGCCAGCCTAAGGGAACGACCTGCTCGGAGGAAAGGGGTGACCGGCGCATACCAACAACGGGCAAAGCCACCGGACGTGCGTCGACCCCGGCGGCACGGCCACCGGGGTCGACAGGACGAACGTGGGTCAGCCGACGAGGATGACGGACACGTCGCCGCGCAGGCTCTCGACGAGCGTGACGTTCGCGAGGCCGAGGTCCTTGGCGATCTGCTTCGCCTCGTCCTCGAGGTCGACGGAGCGGTACCAGACGGACGACGTCGCGGGAGCGTTCGAGCCGGCCGGGAAGTTGTCGCCGACGACGTTCGTCCAGCCGGCTCCCCTGAGGGTCGAGACGCGCGTCGCGGCGAGGCCCTGCGTGCGCGTCGCGTTGAGCACACGGATCGCGGTCGAGCGGTCGAGCTCGGGTGTCGTCGGTTCCTCGGTCGTCGGTTCCTCGGTCGTGGGTTCCTCGGTCGTCGGCTCGTCCGATGCCTCGACGGTCGTCGTGGGATCGGCCGGCGTCGGCTCGTCGCTCTCCGTCGGCGTGACGCTGGGCGCGGCCGTCGTCGCGGGCGGCGGCGTCCCGGTCGAGCCAGGCCGTCCCTGCAGGGTGAACCACGTGACGAGCGCGGCGGCGAGGGCCGCGCACACGACGATGACGACGAGGAAGGGCCACACCTTGCTCCACGTCGACCGGGGCGCGTGGTGGATGCCCAGGGCATGGGTGTCGTCGAGCTCGGTGTCGAACTCGTCGTTCGGGTAGGGGTATCCGCTCACGAGGACAGGCTACCGGTGCGTGCGTGCCGGACGACCACGGCGCGGCTGGTCAGGACGCGGAGAGGTTGCGAAGATCAACGGCCTGCCCGGCCGCCTCAGGCCTCGGCGCCGAGGCGCCGCTGGCTGCGCGCGCGGTGCCGGCTCGACCGCAGGCGTCGCAGACGCTTGACGAGCATCGGGTCGAACGCCAGGGCCTCGGGCGTGTCGATGAGCGCGTTGAGAACCTGGTAGTACCGCGTCGCAGGCAGGTCGAAGAGCTCGCGCACGGCCTGCTCCTTCGCGCCCGCGTACTTCCACCACTGACGCTCGAACGCGAGAATCTTCTCGTCGCGCTCGCTCAGGCCCGACGGACGGGTCTCGGGTGCGTCCGTCGTCGTGATGTCCCCGTGCTCGTCGGGGACCGCGTGCAGCTCGGCCACCGCCGCCTCCCTCGTCTTGTCGGTCGCTCGCGCGGCCCGCGGCCACGCTCTGCCGATCGTACGCGCGAACCACACGGGTGTCATTCCTCCCGGCCAGCGCCACGCCCGCCGACGACCAGCCGGTAGCGTCGTCCCCGTGCCGCTCCTCGATGACGTCCACCCCACCTGGGCGCGCGCCCTCGCCCCCGTCGCGCCGCACCTCGCAGAGATCGAGACGTTCCTCGACGCCGAGGCGGTCGCGGGGCACGAGGTGCTGCCGCCCCGGCACCAGATCATGCGCGCGTTCACCCGCCCGCTCGACGACGTGCGCGTCCTCGTCGTCGGGCAGGACCCCTACCCGACGCCCGGCCACGCGCACGGCCTCGCGTTCTCGTGCGAACCCGACGTGAGCCCGCTGCCCCGCTCGCTGCGCAACGTGCTCGTCGAGCTCGCGTCCGACACGGGCGTCGCCGACGCGACGAGCGGCGACCTCTCGGCGTGGGCGGACCGCGGCGTCCTCCTCCTCAACCGTGTCCTCACGGTGCGCGCCGGCGACGCAGGCTCGCACCGGGGCCATGGCTGGGAGCACGTCACCGACCACGTCGTCGACGTGCTCGACGCACGCCCTGCGCCGCTCGTCGCGATTCTTTGGGGCAAGGACGCCGAACGCCTCGCCCCGCGGCTCACGCGGCACCCCGTCCTCGTCTCCGCGCACCCGAGCCCGCTCTCGGCACGCCGCGGGTTCTTCGGCTCAAGACCCTTCACGAGCGCGTCCGCCGCGCTCGAGGACCAGGGCGCCCCGCCCGTCGACTGGTCCCTCACCCCGCCCGCGGGTGCAGGATGGATGCTGTGACGACCGAGCACCCGACCGACGCGACCCCGACTCCCCCGCCGGCACCCCGCTGGCGCCGCTACGTCGCGATCGGCGATTCCTTTACCGAGGGCCTCTGGGACCGCGAGACGCCCGGCTCCGACGCGTGCCGCGGCTGGGCCGACCGCCTCGCCGAGCACCTCGACGCTCGCACCCCCGGCGGCGTCGAGTACGCGAACCTCGCGGTCCGCGGCCGGCTCCTCGGACCGATCCTCACCGACCAGTTGCCCGCAGCGCTCGACCTCCAGCCCGACCTCGTCTCGATCGTCGGCGGCGGCAACGACATCCTCCGCCCCGGCGTCGACGTCGACCGGCTCGCCGCCCGCCTCGAGAACGCCGTCGCTCGCGTCCGCGAGACCGGCGCCGACGTCCTCCTCGCGACGGGCGTCGACGCCGACGGCTCGGCGCTCCTGCGGCTCACACGACCCCGTGTCGCCACGTTCAACGCGCACGTGTGGTCGATCGCCCGCCGCCATCGCGCTCACGTGCTCGACCAGTGGGGCATGCGCTTTATCAAGGACTGGCGGTTCTGGGACGTCGACCGCCTCCACCTCACGAGCGAAGGTCACCGCCGCGTCGCGGAGGCTGCGCTCGAGGCCCTCGGCCTCGAGCCGACCGACGTCGCGTGGGACGTGCCGCTCGACGCGCTCACGCCCGAGGCCTGGTCGGTGCGTGCCCGCGAGAACGCCGTGTGGATGCGGCAACACGCACTCCCCTGGGTACAGCGCCGCCTCACGGGACGCTCGTCCGGCGACGGCCGCACCCCGAAGCGTCCAACGGCCGGGCCGCTCGGCCCCAATCCCCGCTGACGCGCGCGGCTCAGCCGTCGGACGGCAGGTGGCCGAGCCCCGTGATCGCCTCGCGCGTCACGGGGACGCGCGCCCGCAGGTGCGCGTGGTGCAGCGCCCTGCCGTCGATCTCGCCTGACGTGATGCGCGACGCCTCGACGTCGGAGCCGACGTCGAGCGTCCCTCCCGCGAGCTCGACCCGTTCCCGCAGCCGGCGCGTCCCCGAGCCGTGCTTCGCCCGGCTCATGTCGACCGCCGCGCCGTTGTTCGCGACGTCGACGACGATCGTCGACTCGCCCTCGAGATCGAGCCGTACGTCGAACGACGTCGCGTGCCCGTGGCGCAGCCCGTTCGTCACGGCCTCCTCGACGATGCGCACGACGAGCAGCCGGTCCGCGGGCCGCACCTCGGAGTTGCCCGGGTCGTCGCGCCGCCTCAGCGCGTCACCGACGTGGAGGCGCGTCGCGATACCCGTCGGCAGGCGGCGCAGCATCATGCGCACCGCAGGGACGACGCCGATCTCGATGCCTTCGGGGTAGAGCATGCGGCTCGTCGCGCGCACGTCGTTCTCCCGGATGTCGTCGAGGTCGCGGCGCAGCGCCATGAGTGCTTCGACGTCCTCGTCGCCGAACCCGCGCCGGCGCGTCTCCTCGATGAACATGTCGACCTGGACTGCCGCGATGACGAGCCGCTGCTGGAGGCTTCCGTGGAGGCCCTCGGCGATCGATCGCCGCACGCGGACCTCCTCGGTCTCGAGCGTCCGCAGGGCCAGCTCGCGCTGGTAGGCGGCGTGCGCGGCGGAGCGCGCCTCGAGCCTCTCGGCACGCCGGACGGCCGCGTACGCGAAGCCCAGGCAGCCCGCTCCCAGGCAGAACACGAACCCTGAGATCGTCTCGACCCAGCGGACCCCGGGGGCGTCAGGAAGCACGTGCGTGACGACGAAGGACCCGAGCCGCACGCCCGCCGCGACCGCGGCAGCGAGCACGAGCGCGGGCAGCGCGCCCCAGAGCTGCCGGTACCGGTGTGCTTTCGTGAGGATGAGACCCGCTGCAAGGACGAGGCCCGTGAGGAGGTTGATGAAGAACCGCGTCGACGACGGGACGACCGTCGCGGGCAGGCCGAAGGCGCCCTGGGCCCACAGGTAGGCGGCGGTGACGACGTAGAAGGACTCGATGATGATGAGCGACGCACCGACGTGCGCGACGCGGTCACGCCTGTCGTCGAACGCGTCGAGGGTGCTGGTTCCCATGCTCAAGTATCACCACGAACTGTCATCTCCGGGAGTCCTCGGAAGTTGCGACCTCACCGGCGCTCCGCTGTCGCGAGGTGAGCCGCTCGGTGCGTGGGGACGATCCCGGGGAGGATCCTGTGCTCATGCACTCCCGTCCTGGCTCGTCAAGCGCAATACTGGGGCGATGGAACACGGTGAGGGAACCCTGCGTGTCGCGGTCGTCGAGGACCACACGCTCTTCCGGAGCATGCTCGAGCACCTCGTCGCCGACGTCCCGGACATGGAGCTCGTCTGCTCGGTCGAGACCGCGACCGAGGCACGCGCTCGCATCACGCCCGGCTCGACGGACGTCGTCATCCTCGACGTCGACCTGCCCGACGGCAACGGCATCGGCCTCGGCGTGCTCCTGTGCCGCGCCGACCCGACCCTCAAGGTCGTCCTGCTCTCCGCGCAGGACGCGATCGACCTCATGCTCGACCTGCCGCGCGACGTCGCTGGCAGCTGGAGCTACCTGTCGAAGACGTCGACGCACGACTCCGACTCGCTGCTGCGCGCCGTGCGCGTCGCGGCGGCCGGCGGCTCGACGCTCGACCCGGTGCTGCTCGAGCGCATGCGGCCGCGCGCCGGCTCGCGCGTCGCGCAGCTCACCGACCGTCAGTACTCCGTCCTGCGGCTCCTCGCGTCGGGCCTCTCGAACGCGGGGATCGCGCACGAACTCGGCATCGCCGAGAAGTCCGTGCAGAACCACGTCAACGCGGTGTACTCGACGCTCGGGATCGACGCGCACCCGGACCGCAACCCACGCGTGAGCGCCGCACTGCAGCTCATCGAGGAGACGGGACCTGCCTGACGGGCCGCTTCGGGGGACGACGTAGGCCCCGGAGCCCTCGCGGGCTCCGGGGCCTACGCGCGAAAGTGCCCGGCTGGACGGGGATATCGACAGGTGTCAATATTGACGCATGTCGATGCGAACGGCCCCTGCCGCACCACCCCGCACCCTCTCGCAGCTCGACCGCCTTCTGCCAGCATGGATCGGCATCGCGATGGTCGCGGGCCTCCTCCTCGGCCGATTCGTCCCCGCACTCTCCGACGTCCTCACCTCAATGGAGGTCGGCGGGATCTCCCTGCCCATCGCCCTCGGCCTCCTCGTCATGATGTACCCCGTCCTCGCGAAGGTCCGCTACGACAAGGTCGCCGCCGTCACCGGCGACACACGGCTCCACGTCTCCTCGCTCGTCCTCAACTGGCTCGTCGGCCCCGCACTCATGTTCGTGCTCGCCTGGACGTTTCTGCCGGACCTCCCCGAGTTCCGCACCGGTCTCATCATCGTGGGCCTCGCCCGCTGCATCGCCATGGTCGTCATCTGGAACGACCTCGCATGCGGCGACCGCGAGGCCGCCGCCGTCCTCATCGCGATCAACTCGGTGTCCCAGGTCCTCGCGTTCTCCCTGCTCGGCTACTTCTACCTCACCGTCCTGCCCGGCTGGCTCGGCCTCGACACCGCAGGCATCGACATCTCCATGGGGCAGATCGCGCTCAACGTCCTCGTCTTCCTCGGCGTGCCGCTGGTCGCAGGCTTCGCGTCCCGCCTCCTCGGCGAGCGCACGCGGGGCCGCACCTGGTACGAGGAGAGGTTCCTGCCCGCCGTCGGCCCGTGGGCGCTCTACGGCCTGCTCTTCACGATCGTCCTGCTCTTCGCGCTCCAGGGCGACGCCGTCACGTCGCGCCCGCTCGACGTCGCGCGCATCGCGCTGCCCCTGCTCGCGTACTTCGCGATCATGTGGGCCGTCGGGATGATCGTCGGCAAGACTCTCGGGCTCGGCTACGCGCGGACGACGACGCTCGCCTTCACCGCGGCCGGCAACAACTTCGAGCTCGCGATCGCCGTGTCGATCGCGACGTTCGGCGCCACCTCGGGTCAGGCCCTCGCGGGCGTCGTCGGGCCGCTCATCGAGGTGCCCGTCCTCGTCGGCCTCGTCTACGTTTCGCTAGGGGCCGCGCGCCGCTGGTTCGGCGTCGACCCCGTCGCCGGCTGACGACGCACGTCGTTCCGCGCAGGAGGGGCCGCACCCGGCGGGTGCGGCCCCTCCTACACGCCCGGCCCGTCCGGTCGACCGGACGCGACGGACTGCTCAGGCGCCCTGCGGCGCGGGCTTGCGTGCGCGCACGATCGCGCCGTGCGTGCCGTCGGCGACGACGTCGGAGATCCCGAACCTACCGGCGGGGACGAGCACGTGGAACGCCTCGGCGGGCACCGCGGCCAGCGCGTAGCGGGCCTTCACCTGCTCCCGGATGTCCTGCGTCATCGCTCCTCCTTGATATCGATACCGGTCGATCCCTTCGAGCATGCGGCAGACATCGATGACTGTCAATGTCGACACGGGCCGCCCCATAGCGCACGATGAGGCCATGGCACGCGACCCGCTCCCGACAGCACCGACCGCCTGCTGCACCCCGCAGGCCGGCACCGCGCTCGACCCCGAGGACGCCGAGCGCACCGCACGCACCCTCAAGGCCCTCGCGGACCCCGCGCGCCTCCGGCTCCTGTCGATCATCGCGGCGCACGACGGCGGCGAGGCGTGCGTCTGCGACCTCGTCGACCCCGTCGGGCTCTCCCAGCCAACCGTGTCCCACCACCTCAAGGTCCTCACCGAAGCGGGCTTCGTCACTCGGGAGAAGCGCGGCGTGTGGGCCTACTACACGCTCGTCCCCGACGCGGTCGACGGCCTGCTCACCCACCTCGGCCACCTCCTCGCCCCACGCCCCAGCACTTCCCGGTAGCCGCGTCGCGCACGCATGTTGCACGCGACGGAACGACGAAGGCCCCCGACCTGCATAAGTGCAGGTCGGGGGCCTTCGTTCGCGGAGCCGCCTGTCGGGTTCGAACCGACGACCTTCGCTTTACAAGAGCGGTGCTCTACCAGCTGAGCTAAGGCGGCGCGTCCTCGCGGACGGTGCGGCCACGAGTGTAGCCGGAACTACGGCGCCAGGCTGCCGCGCGTCACCGACGACGCAGGCCCCGGGACCCTCACGGGTTCCGGGGCCTGCGTGTTCACGACAGACGCGCGCGGACGAGCGTCAGCGCACCTTGACCCTGAGGGTCTTCGTCGACGCCTTGGCGACCTGCGAGGACCCCGCGTAAGAGACCTTCACCTTGTGCGTGCCCTTGGGCAGCTTCACGGAGATCTTGCCCTTGTGCTTCGACGAGAGCTTCACCGTGACCTTCTTCTTGCCGTAGGTCACCGTGACCTTGCCGGTCGGCGCCTTGATCCCGCTCGCGGTCACGCGCACGGTGACGGACTTCTTGCCGCCCGTGACCTTGACCGAAGCCTTGGCCTTCGGCACGGCCTTCGTCACGGCCGACGTCTTCACCGTCGTCGTGTAGCCCGCACGCGTGAGCGTGACCCGCACCGAGAGCTTGGCAGCCGCGTCAGAGCCCGCGACCTTGTACGTCGACTTCGTCGCGCCCTTGATCGTCTTGCCGTTGCGGAGCCACTGGTACTTCGCGACCCACCCCTGCGGGGCGGCCGACGCACCAAGCGTCGCGCCGATCTTCGGCGTGCCCGTGATCTTCGCCGTGAAGGCGACCGCGTTGCCCGGCGCGACAGCCGCAGCGGCCTGGACCGCGATCGACGTGTCGGCCCGGTTCGTGGCGGAGGCCGTCACCGTAACGCCCAGAAGCTTGCCGGCGTCGGCAGCGACAGGCGTGTACGACGCGCCGGTCGCCCCGGCGATCGGGGCCCCGTCGCGCGTCCACTGGACGGCGAGCTGGGCGTCCGCGACGTCCCACGTGCCGAGCGTCGCCGTGACGGCCGAGCCGACCTTGGGCGTTCCCGCGATACGCGGAGCGACCGACGCGCGCGGTGCGTCGCCCTTCTCCGTGATCGTCGTCCACCAGCTCGCAGCTGACGACGCGTGACCGGGCGCCGAGACGACGGTGACGGCGGTCAGTTCTGCGTCGAGCGCCGATGCCGGGACCGTGAACGCGTCACCGGTGGCGACGACCTTGCCGCCGATCGACCAGTACGTCGTCACCGTCGCACCGGTTGCCGGGCGATTGATCTTCGTCGAGACCGTGAGCTTCGCGCCGACGCGCGAGGCGCCGGAGACCTTTCGGTCGAAGCTGAGCGTGCCCGCGGCGGGCGCAAGTGCCAGCGTCGTCGTGCCGCCGGTGACGGTGACGTCGATGATCTGGCTCGCGACACCCGCGTCCGACGTTGCTGAGACGAGGTACGGGCCCGGCAGGAGCCTCGTGAACTCTGCGGTCGGGCGCGTCTCGCTCACGCTGTACGACTCGTTGTCCGTGCCCGACAGAGCGCGCAGTGCGACGGTGGCCGTGCCGCCCTTCGGCAGCCCCGTGACCGTCACCGCGTGACCGAGATACACCTCGTCGAGGGTGATCCGCGGGACCTCCACGGTCTGGCCGTCAGCGGCGGTGAAGCGCTGGGCAGCAGCGAGGTTGCGCGCCCCGCCCGCATACTTCGTGACGAAACCAGCGCCGTCCTCACGCGTGCCGTACGCACCGACGGTGTAGACCTTCCCAGGCTCGACCTTGAGGGCGTAGCCACCGAGGGCAACCGTCGACGAGGCGACATAGTGCCACTCCTCGTAGAACTCGTCCCACACGTAAGCATCGACCTCGCCATACCTGGCCCGGACGCCGGGCAGGACAGAGACCTCGCCCTGGAGTGTCGCGGCCGCGCGGACCGCGAACGTCTGGGTCGTCGGGCCGCCGTTAGCAGGCGTCGTGAAGAACTGAGCGTCGTAGGCGCTCCGCGCACCGCCGAGATGCTGGAGGAACGTCGCGCCGTCGGAGCCGGCACGCAGCGTGTAGCTCGCGCCAGCCTGGACCTTGAACGTCACGACTCCCGCCGCGTCGACGTCACGATCGTCGACGTTGTCGTAGTCGACGACAGACCCGTTCTCGACGTAGACGCGCAAGAGCTGCACCGAGGCCCCCTTCGGCAGGCCCGACGTCTGCGCGGTGAGAAGAGGCGCCTTGGGCACGTCCATGCGCTGCTCGAACGCAGAGCCGTCCGCGGGCGCCGTGAAGAACGCTGCGTCTTGGATGTAGTTCGCGCCACCGAAGAACTGCAAGTTCGTCTCGGCGGTCTCGTCGATCCGGAGCGAGTAGGTCTGGCCGGGAACGGTGACGAAGGACACCCTCCCCGCGCCGTCCGTGTACTCGCTGTCAGAGGTCCACCAATCCTGGACCCGTCCCTCGTCGACCTCGACCGCGTAGAGCCTGACCTGAGTGTCCTCAGGGACGCCTCCGGTCTGGACGGTCAGGGTCTGGACGGGTTCGGCCGCCGCGGTAGCCGGAAAGGTGCCGGCGATGCCGCCGGCGACGGCAAGGGCAAGGAGTGCGGAGACCGCGCGTCTCACCCTTGTGCGTGCTGTGCTGAGCATGATGCTCCCTGATGTCGTTCATGCACCGAGCTCCCTGGAGCGCCGGGGTCCCTGGATCCATGCCCCGGCCGCCCTGCTCGGCCACGACCATCTTGGCGGCAACAACAGTCACTGACAAGCACACCTCGCGAAGAGCCACGGGGTGGGCAAGACCTCACCTACCCGACGGCTCCCGTCGCGACTCTCGACCGGCGCGTCCCGTCACCCCGCGCGCACCACCGCCGTCGTCCGCGACGTTGTCGACGTGCTCACGTACCCGCTGCGCACGGCCGTCACCCGGACGGCGATCCGCGCACCACGGTCGGCCGCCCGGAGCCGGTACGTCGCCTTCGTCGCCCCGGCGATCTTCTTCCCGGAGCGCAGCCACTGGTACCGCACCTTCGCCGCCGGTCTCCACGTGCCCGCCCGCGCCGTGAGCGTCCGCCCGACGCGCGCCGTCCCCGAGACCTTCGGGCGCGGGGCGGAGCGGAACCGCGCCCCCGGGACCGCGCGGGCTGCCGAGACCTTCGACGTCGTCGCGTACCCGGCGCGACGCGCGGTGACGCGCACCGAGATCCTGCGACCACGGTCGGCCGCGGTGACGGTGTACGTCGAGCGCGTCGCCCCCGAGATCGACCTGCCGTCACGCAGCCACCGGTAGGACACCGTCGCCGCGGGCTTCCACGTCCCGGCCCTCGCGGTGAGCTTCTTGCCGACGCGCGCGGTCCCGGAGACCGTCGGGCGCGGGGCCGCGGTGAAGGGGCGCGACGATGTGGCAGCGACGACCTTCGCGGTGGGCCGCGAGTAGAACGACGACCGTTTCGTGAAGCGACCGACCGAGAACTCTCCCCGCACCCCGACCTGGATCCTCTTGCCGATGTCCCTGCGCCGGACCACGTACCGGGGGCCGTGGACGCCGTCGACCTCGACGCCGTCGACGTACCAGGCATAGGTCACCGAGCTCGCGGCCGGCACCGTGACACCGCGGGTCGCGACGAGCTTCGTTCCGACGCGCGCCGCGCCGACGATCCGCGGCGCCGTGACCCCGTGGGCGTCGACGAGGGTCTCCTGGGAGATTCTTGTCGTCACCAACCTGCCCTTGGCGTGCGCCGTCACCTCGACGTTGATCGCGTGGCCGGGGTCGTCGAGCGTCACCGTGTAGGTGCGCGCCGTCGCGCCGCGCACGGCGACCCCGTCGCGCAGCCAGCGGTACGTGAACGTGGGCTTCGGCGACCATGTCCCCGTGTCCGCCGTGAGCGTGCGACCAACCTCGGCGAACTCCGTGACCGTCGGCCGGCTCGTCCTCGTGAAAGGCGTGAGCGGCAGGGTCACGGTCCGCGGCGCGGTCGGTGCGGAGACGTCGATCGCCCGCAGGACGTTGCGGGTCCCACCGTGGTCGACGAAGTCCGACGGTGGCAGGATGTCGCGCTGCGTCACCCAGAGGAGCCGGTCGCCGACGACGACGGGAGGTGACGTCGGCAGGTGCGCTGACGTCGCGAGCGACACGCTCGCCCTGACGACGCCCGCGGGGCTCACGAGCCGATACTCCGTCCGGCGGCCGATGCCCCCGTCAGTGCGCTTGACCGCGACATGGAAGAGCACGGCAAGATCGCCCGACGGCAGCGTCGTGATGCTCGGCTCACCGACCATCGTCGTCGACGTCAGCGGGTGGTTGTCCGTGAGCCACACGAACTTCTGCGTGCCCGTCGCGAGGTCGACGAGCGCGACGTAGACGTTCGACTGCGACTGGCCCGCCGCGTTTTCACGGAGCCCCGTGATGCCCCGGACCGCGTTGCGGTGGGGCGAGGAGATCCCGGCGACGGCCGCGACGGTCCCCGTCGTCGCAAGGCCGTTGACCGTCACGCCCGTGAAGTTCGCCCCCCTCCCCCCGTCGAGAGCGACGAGCGTGTACGTGTCGAACGCGTCACCCGGCCCTGTGACCACGGCCCTCACCGCCCGCGGATGGGCATCGCCGTGGTCGATGCGGACGACGGCACCGTCGACCGCCGCGACGAACTGGTTGAACGAGTGCGAGGCGTACGCGTCGCTCGTCTCGACGAAGCGAGTCATCGTCGACGCGTCAAGGGTGAGCGTGACGTTCGACTGGTGTCGCACGCCGCCCGGACCCCCGTACATGAGACGCGACATATGGAGATGGAGCGTCGTGCCGACGAGCGCGAGATCGGGCGATCCTGCCTCGAACGGAGCGGCGATGCCCGCGAACTTCCGGTGGATCGCGCCCGAGGCGATGCCCGTCGAGCCAAGGTGCACGAGGCCGCGCGTGAGCTTCGAGACCCGCACGACCTCGCGGGCGTCGCCCTCGGCGTCGTTGTTCTCACCGGTGACGACGTAGACGTCGACGCCGAGCACCTTGACGGCACCGACGATCGGCAGCCCCTGGGTGAACGCGACCTCGGTGCGGCTCACGACCGTGTAGGCGACCGGGTCGAGGAGCGTCGAGACGAGCCGGCCGGGCGTGCACGCCGAGACGAGCCGGACGAGCGATCCCTCGGGCGCGAGCGTCGAGCACAGGGGCGTCGCCCAGTTCCACGGACTCTCGTCGCGGTACCTGTTGCCATCGAGCGTGTACCGTCCGCCGAGCCCGAGGCGCGCGCCGTCCTCGACCGGCATGAGGTCGTCAGCCCGCGTCTCGACCTCATCGATGTCGGCGGAGCGCGCCACGGCGACGTGTGTCGGCACGAGCCCGGCGAGCGCGAGCCCGACGCTCACGACGAACCCCACGTGTCGCCCGAACGCCCGCCGCCGCACCGTGCGGCGCCCGCGTGCGACGACGCCGTCCGACGTGACGTTCCTCTGCACCCGCATGTCACCCTGCTCTCCGACGGGCCCTGTTCCCGCCGGTCCCCATCATGGCCGACGGCCCCGCCCCCGTGAAGCCGGGGCGGGGCCGGCGGACCTGCCTCGGTGTGAGGATCAGCCGTTCGTGGCGGCAGCGTCGACCGCGGCGCGGAGCGCGCCCGGCGTCTGCCAGTTGCCTTCGAACTTCTCGCCCCCGATGACGATGGTCGGCGTTGAGAAGCCCCTGCGACCGTCCGGGAAGTCCGTCCAGAGCTTCTCGTTCTTGCCCACGGTGCCCGTCTGGGCGGCGACCCAGGCCGCGTGCGCCTTGTACGCGTCCTGCGCAGCGATGCCGTCGGCCACCTCGGCAGGAACACCGGCGCTTTTCGCGATGTCAGCGATCTCCCGGTCCGTCAGGCCCTTGGTCTTCTCGTCGGGCTGGGCGGCGAACATTGCAGCGATGAACGCGTCGAACTGTGCGGGCGCCTTCTCGGCGATCCAGAACGCCGCCGTGGCGGACCGGGTCGAGAACGCTGTGCCCTGGGAGAGATGGTCGAGAATCGCGACCGGGTGGTAGACGACCGTCACGTCGCCCGCTTCGCGCCACTGCTTGACGAGCGCACCGTTCGTCTCCTCGAAGACCCCGCACCAGACGCACATGAAGTCGAGGTAGAGGTCCATGACAGGCGCTCCCTCGTTCACCGTGCCGGCTGCGCCGTCCTTGCCGACAGAGATTCCGCCGTCGGCGTTGACGACCGACGGCGTCGCGAGCGGGGCCGGCTCTGGCAGTTCGACAGGACGGGACGCGATGACGGCCCAGATGATCGCGGCGACGAGCGCGGCGACAGCGACGCCGAACGCGGAGATCGTGATGATCTTCACGCGCTTCTCGCGTGCGGCCTGCTCGGCGCGCATCGTCGCGGCAAGGTTGCGGGCCGCGTCGCGGCTCTGGGCGGGGGCGGACTTCTTCGAGGACATCGTGGTCCCTTCCGGATGGTTCGGGGAGTGCGGGTGCTGGTGCGGGCGGGTGCGGGCGGCTCAGGCCGCGGGCACGGGCGGCCCCCGGCGCACCGGCACCGGTCCGCCGACGCGCACGCGGGCGCGTCGGACGTGGGCTCGCGGCGCGAGGCGCACCCGGCCGCGCGGGACGAGCACCGGCGTGGTCGCGTGCACGACGAGGCGCCGTCTGGCGACGTCGCGCACGCTCCGCAGGGTCGCGCGCAGCGCGGCGACGAGCCCGCCTGCGAGCACGACGAGCGCGACGTGCGCGAGCAGCACGGGCAGGGCGATCGTCGCGACGACGACCGCGACGTCACCGGCGGCGCCGCCGAGCGCGAGCGAGCCCTCGGGGCAGGCCGCGTCGGCTCGGACCATCGCGAGGTGCGTCGCCCACCAGGCGGGGGCACCAGCGGCGCTCACGCAGCGCGAGACGACCGAGATGCCGGCCTCGCCGAGCACGAACGCGAGGTGGAGGCTCACCTGGACGGCGAGGTAACCGAGGACGGCCGCCGCACCGACGCCGCGCACGAGCACGCTCGCCGCACGGACGCGCGACGAAGCGCCGTCCGAGGGGATCGTCCTGGTGCGCACGGGGCCGAGGATACTGCACGCTCCCGTGGACGTCCTGGGAGAGCCGTCGCTCACGAGAGGTTGGGCGGCCCGCCGAGCGGCGACCAGAGGATTGGCATGCCCACGGCGACGAGCAGCGCGCCGACCGCGGTGAGGGCGAGTGCGACGAGCACGACGAACAGCGTGCCGCCGCGGCCCGGTGCGAGATGCCCGAGGATCGTCCGCGCACCCCAGCGCGTCGACCAGCCGAGGGGCCCAAACCACAGCAGGAGCAGCCAGACGAACCCGACGGCCGCGAGCGCCGCGACGAACACCCACGTCGCGTTGATGGTGCCCTCGGCGGGCACGACGAGCTCCGCATGGCCGCGCTCGCCGAGCTCGTGCGTCGAGACAACGAGCCGGTTCGTCTGGAGCATCCACCACAGCGGTCCGCCGAGCATCGCGGCGACGGACCCGGCGACGAGGAGGCCGGGCAGGAGCGTGAGCCCCGCCTTGAGGAGATACCAGGGGTAGGAGAGGGTCGCGCGCGCGCCGTCGGCGCGCCCCCTGCCACGCGTCGCGCGCCGGGTGCGGAGCGCGTCGGAGGTCACGCCGACGGAACGCACGAGCACGACGACGAGGACGAGGACGAACGTCGCGACGACCGGGAAGAGGCCGATCGCGAGGGCGGCGGGCACGGCGAGCGCGAGCACGGCACCCGGGCGGCGCGGGTGCTCGACGCCGTCGGGAACGCCGTCACCGTCGGCATCGTGCGTGCTCGGGACGTCCTCGTCGAGCAGGTCACCCTCCCAGGACGGTGCGTCGGCCGGGGCATCCTCAGGTGTCGTCGGAGCGGCCACGGACCGCGGGGCGTACGGGTTGACAGGGACGACGGCGGTGGGTGGGCCGGGCGGCACGGGGACGTCGTGCGCGGGCAGCGCGCGCGTCGACCCGTCGGCGCCCGCGGGCAGCGGCGTCGTCGCGTCCGGCCCGGGCGCCGGCACGACGGCGGTCGGGTCGAGCCCGTGCGAGGCGGCCGCCGCGGCGGCCGCGAGTGCGACCCCTCCCGTCGGGACGGCACGCCCCGCGACGACGTCGTCGAAGCCCGGCAGCGGCGGGGCGTCGGGCTCGGGCTCGGGCTCAGGGACGGGCGTGCCGAACGCGCCCGTCGGCACGCGCAGGACGTCCGTGCGGCCGTCGTTGACGGGACCGGGCGTCGTCGTGACGCGCGGGCCCGCGCCCGGACCGTACGGGCCCGTGCCCTCATGCTCAACGACGCGTGCGTCGGGCTCCGCCGCCGCCTCGTCGTCCGGGCGGACAGCATGACCGACCATGAGCGCAGCCGGCACGACCGCGTGCGTCTCCCCCGCCGCGGCCGCCTCCCGGAGGGCTGCGACGACGTCGTCGGGCGACGTCCGCGCCGCCGGGTCCGTGACGAGCGCGCCCCGGAGCGCCGCCGCCGTGAGCCGCCCCGCCCCGCCGAGGTCGACGTCGCCCGCACGCACGCGGCCCAGCACCGCCTCGAGCGGACGCACCCCGAAGGGGGCGCGGCCAGTCACCGCGAACGCGACCGACGCCGCCCAGCCCCACCAGTCCCCCGCCGGGGACGGGTCGGCGCCGTCGAGGAGCTCGGGCGCGAGATAGCCGGGTGTGCCCATGACGAACCCGTGCGACGTCACGCGCGCGTCCGTGACTGCCTGCGCGATGCCGAAGTCGATGAGGACCGGGCCGTGGTCTGCGAGGAGGATGTTCGACGGCTTGACGTCGCGGTGGACGAGGCCCGCGTCGTGGACCGCGTGGAGCGCCCGCGCGAGCTTCTCCGCGAGCTCGAGGGTGTCCTCCGCGTCGAGCGGGCCGCCGCCGAGGACCTCGTCCTCGAGGCTCGGGCCGTCGACGAGCTCGGTGACGACGAACGCCTCGTCCGCGTCGACCTCCGCGTCGAGGACCGTGACGAACGCGTCGTCCTCGACCTTGCGCAGAGCCGCGACCTCGCGCACGAGGCGTGCGCGCGCGTCATCGGTCGCGGCGAGCGACCGATGGAGGACCTTGAGCGCGACGGGCGTGCCACCACCGTCGACCGCGCGGTAGACGGTGCCCGACGCCCCTGCGCCGAGCACCCGTTCGATCGTGTAGCCGCCGACCTCGTCCCCGGGCTTCCGTTCGTTGCGCTCCATCCTCGCAACCTAACCGAGCGGGTCCCCGGCCGCGTCCGGCACACGCCGTCCCCGCCCCGGAGCCACCCCATGGTTTCTCCCCAGGACGGTCAACGTCTCCCCAGGTAGGGTGAGGCTCGGAGCCGACGCCCGCGCACCAGCAGGGCGTTCGAGCCGAGCAGAGCCGCCGCCCCGGTGCGACGCTCGCGCAGGGACGGCACGTACCACGGAGGAGCGGAAGACGCATGACCGAGGACCTCAGCAGCGCCCCCATCACGACGAGCGCGACGGACGACGGCTACGACCTCGTCGTCGTCGCCAACCGGCTGCCCGTCGACCACACCGTCGAGCCTGACGGCACCACGTCGTGGCGCCGGGCACCCGGCGGGCTCGTCACCGCGATCGCTCCGCTCATGGAGGCCGACGAGGGCGCCTGGGTCGGCTGGGCCGGCGCCGCCGACGTCGAGCACGAGCCGTTCGACGCGAGCGGCATCCGCTGCGTTCCCGTCACCCTGTCGGCGGGCGAGGTCGAGCGCTACTACGAGGGGTTCTCCAACGACACCCTCTGGCCGCTCTACCACGACGTCATCGCGCCGCCGAAGTTCCACCGGACCTGGTGGGAGACGTACCAGGAGGTCAACGACCGCTTCGCGCGCGCCGCCGCCGAGGTCGCCGCGCCGGGAGGCGTCGTCTGGGTGCAGGACTACCAGCTCCAGCTCGTCCCCGCGATCCTCCGCCGTCTGCGCCCCGACCTCCGCATCGGCTTCTTCAACCACATCCCGTTCCCGCCCGTCGAGCTCTTCGCGCAGCTCCCGTGGCGCAGCCAGGTGCTCGAGGGCCTCCTCGGCGCGGACGTCGTCGGGTTCCAGCGCACGGCGGACGCCGCGAACTTCCTGCGTGCCGTCCGCCGCCTCACGGCTCGCACGACCCGCCGCCACCACGTCGTCGTCCCGGACGCCGACGGCGGCACGCGCGAGGTGCGCGCCGGCGCGTTCCCCATCTCGATCGACTCGAGCTCGTTCGACGCCCTCGCGCGCACCCCCGAGGTCCAGGCCCGCGCCCGCGAGATCCGCCACGAGCTCGGGGACCCCGAGGTCATCATGCTCGGCGTCGACCGCCTCGACTACACCAAGGGCATTCGGCACCGCATCAAGGCCTTCGGCGAGCTCATCGAGGACGGCACCGTCGACGTCTCCTCCGTGACGCTCGTCCAGGTCGCGAGCCCCAGCCGCGAAAACGTCGGGGCGTACATGCAACTGCGCGAGGAGGTCGAAGGGCTCGTCGGCCGCATCAACGGCGAGGTCGCCGACTTCGGCCACACCGCCGTCCACTACATGCACCACTCCTACCCTGCCGAGGAAATGGCAGCGCTGTGCTGCGCCGCCGACGTCATGCTCGTCACCTCGCTGCGCGACGGCATGAACCTCGTCGCCAAGGAGTACGTCGCCGCCCGCTCCGACGAGTCAGGCGTCCTCGTGCTCTCGGAGTTCACGGGCGCCGCCGACGAGCTCGCCCGCGGGGCGCTCCTGTGCAACCCCCACGACATCGACGGGCTCAAGGCGACGATGATGCGGGCGGCGTCAATGCCGCGGCGCGAAATGCGTACCCGCATGCGACGGCTGCGCAAGCAGGTGCTCGAGCACGACGTCGCGCTGTGGTCGCGCACGTTCCTCGACGTCGTGCGGGGCACGTCGACGCACGCCGACACGTCCCTCGAGGAACGCCACCCCGACTCCTACGCGAACGTCACGGGAGCGCCTGCGTGACGGGGCTCCCCGAGGACCTCACGTCCGCGCTCGACGACCTCGCCGCGCTCGCCCGCGCCGGGCGCCCGGTGCTCGTGGCGTCCGACTTCGACGGGGTCCTCGCCGACCTCGTCGACGACCCCGAAGCGTCCCGGCCGCGCCCCGAGGCCACGGCGGCACTCACGGCGCTCGCCCGCGCCGGCGAGCACGTCGTCCTCGCGCTCGTCTCGGGACGTGACGTCGCGACGCTCGCGCGACTCTCGGGCGCCCCGGCGGGGACGGTGCTCATCGGCTCCCACGGTGCCGAGCGGGGCGTCGTCGCACCCGACGGGACGCTCGACGCCCGGCCGCTCGACCTACCAGCCGCCGACTCGGCCCGTCTCGAGGCGGTCGTCACGACGCTCGAGGACGTCGCCGCGCGCGCCGACGGCGCGTGGGTCGAGCGCAAGCCGACGTCCGCCGTCCTCCACGTCCGGCTCGTCGCGCGCGAGCATGCCGAGGAGCTGCGCGCCGACGCCCTCGCGCGGGTCCGCGCGCTCGGCGTCGACGCGATGCTCGGCAAGGACGTCGTCGACTGCAACGTCGTCACGACGTCGAAGGGCGCCGCGCTCACCGCGCTCGGCGCCGAGACCGACGCGGCCCGCACGCTCTACCTCGGCGACGACGTCACCGACGAGCGTGCGTTCGCCGCCCTCGGGCCCGACGACGTCACCGTCCGCGTCGGACCGGGCGACACCGTTGCCCGGTTCCGCGTGCCCGGCACGGCGGCGGCCGCCCGCGTGCTCGCACACGTCGGCGGCGCGGTCACCACCTCATAGGTCCGCGGACGGGTGAACTCGGTCCGTGACCTACGTCCCGCAGCCCGCACACCCCGACTTGTGGCAGGATGGGCGACGGACCACGCGCCGACGCGCGGTCCGTGTCAGAGACGACGCACAATCGAATCAACGCTGACACTCTTCACGACGGATCGTCCGGCACGTACCTGCCGGTGAAGGGAACGGTTACCACCATGGCTACCGTCACGTACGACAAGGCTTCGCGGATCTACCCGGGCACCGAGCGCCCGGCGGTCGACCAGCTCGACCTCCACATCGAGGACGGCGAGTTCCTCGTCCTCGTCGGCCCCTCCGGCTGCGGAAAGTCGACCTCCCTGCGCATGCTCGCGGGTCTCGAGGACGTCAACGGCGGCCGCATCCTCATCGGCGACAAGGATGTCACGCACATCCAGCCGAAGGACCGCGACATCGCGATGGTCTTCCAGAACTACGCGCTGTACCCGCACATGACCGTCGCGGACAACATGGGCTTCGCGCTCAAGATCGCCGGCACCCCGAAGGCGGACATCCGTGCCCGCGTCGAGGAGGCCGCGAAGATCCTCGACCTCACCGAGTACCTCGACCGCAAGCCCAAGGCCCTCTCCGGTGGTCAGCGTCAGCGTGTCGCCATGGGCCGCGCCATCGTGCGTCAGCCTCAGGTGTTCCTCATGGACGAGCCGCTGTCGAACCTCGACGCCAAGCTGCGTGTCCAGACCCGTACGCAGATCGCGTCGCTCCAGCGCCGCCTCGGTGTCACGACCGTCTACGTCACGCACGACCAGACCGAGGCCCTCACCATGGGTGACCGCATCGCGGTCCTCAAGGACGGTCTCCTCCAGCAGGTCGGCACGCCGCGCGACATGTACGACACGCCCGCCAACGTCTTCGTCGCCGGCTTCATCGGCTCGCCTGCGATGAACCTCGGCACGTTCAAGGTCAACGGCGGCGTCGCGGAGGTCGGCCCCGCCCGGATCCCCGTCTCGCGCGCCGCGGTCGCGGCTCTTGGCCCCGAGGACAACGGCAAGATCACGCTCGGCTTCCGCCCCGAGGCCCTCGACGTCGTCTCGCAGGCCGAGGCCTCCGCATTCCCCGTCGAGGTCAACATCGTCGAGGAGCTCGGCTCCGACGCCTTCGTCTACGGCACGCTCAAGGGCTCGCTCGCCGACGCGGACGTCCACTCGGGCGCCGGTGACAACCAGGTCATCGTCCGCATCGACCCGCGCAACGTGCCCGCCAAGGGCGAGCGCATCTTCGTCGCGATCCGTCCCGGCGAGGAGCACCTCTTCGGCGCCGGCTCAGGCCTGCGTCTTCCCGCCTGACGTACAGCGCACGCAGGGGCGGTCCGGCAGCACGCCGGACCGCCCCTGCGGCGTTCCTGCTCCCTATGCTGGGTGCGGGTGCTCGTCGCACCCACCCGCGGGTGCTCGCCGCACCCCGGGTGCGGGTGCCGCCGCACCCACGCCCGCCCGCCGCGACCGAACGAGGACACCGTGCCGCTCCAACGCCTGCAGATCACCGCAGCAGACCCCGATCCCGCGCTGCTCGACCTGCCGTGGAACATCCCGCTCGAGGAATGGCCCGCCGACCGGCTCGCGGCCCTCCCCCGCGGTATCTCCCGCCACATCGTGCGGTTCGTGCGACTCTCGGGCGGCATCATCGCCGTCAAGGAGATCGGCGAGACAGTCGCGCACCGCGAGTACGAGCTCCTCCGCCAGCTCGGCCGCATCGGCGGCGTGCCGTGCGTCGAGCCCGTCGGCGTCATCACGGGCCGCACCGCCGACGACGGCGAGCCTCTCGAGGCCGTCCTCATCACGCGTCACCTGCAGTTCTCTCTGCCCTACCGTGCGCTCTTCAGCCAGGAGCTGCGCCCCGAGACCGCGACGCGCCTCATCGACGCGCTCGCCGTCCTCCTCGTGCGCCTCCACCTCGTCGGCTTCTACTGGGGCGACGTCTCGCTCTCGAACACGCTTTTCCGGCGCGACGCCGACCGCTTCTCCGCGTACCTCGTCGATGCCGAGACCGGTGACCTCCACGCGAAGCTCACCGACGGGCAGCGCAACTACGACGTCGACCTCGCCCGCACGAACATCATCGGCGAGATGATGGACCTCCAGGCGGGCGAGTACATGGACGAGGACACCGACATCATCGCGATCGGCGACGCCCTCGTGCAGCGGTACAACGAGCTGTGGGCCGCCCTCACCGACGAAGAGACGTTCGGTGCGGCCGATCGCTGGCGCGTCGCCGCTCGTATCGAGCGTCTCAACGCTCTCGGCTTCGACGTCGGCGAGCTCGAGATGACGACGGACCTCGACGGCACCAAGGTGCACATCCAGCCGAAGGTCGTCGAGGCCGGCCACCACTCGCGTCGCCTACTGCGGCTCACGGGCCTCGACGTCCAGGACAACCAGGCACGCCGACTTCTCAACGACCTCGACGAGTACCGTGCCGCGTCCGACCGGCAGGGCGAGGAGGAGCAGTTCGTCGCGCACGACTGGGTGACCGAGGTGTTCGAGCCGACTGTCCGTGCCGTGCCGCGGTCCATGCGCGGCAAGCTCGAGGCCGCCCAGATGTTCCACGAGATCCTCGACCACCGCTGGTACATCTCGGAGAAGCAGAATCGCGACGTCCCGATGCCCGAGGCTGTCGCGAGCTACGTAACGAACGTCCTCGCGCACCGTCGCGACGAGCAGCAGCTGCTCGGCCTCGCGCCCGAGGACGCGGCGCTCCAGGAGGACGGCGGCAGCTGGGGCTGAGATGTTCCGATAGCCGATCGGACCACCTCACGTGGTCCGATCGGCTATCGACCGTGGGCGCAGGCGCTCGATAGCGGATCGATACGACTGACGTGCGCGGATCGGCTATCGACCGTGGGCGCGGGGTGCTCGATAGCGGATCGATACGACTGACGTGCGCGGATCGGCTATCGACCGTGGGCGCGGAGCGCTCGAGAGCGGGTCAGGCGTTGCGGCGGGTGCGAGCGACCTCGTAGAGCGCGATGCCCGCAGCGACACCCGCGTTGAGCGACTCGGTCGCCGCGTCGATCTCGATCGACGTGATCGCGTCGCACGTCTCGCGCACGAGCCGCGCGAGCCCCTTGCCCTCCGAGCCGACGACGAGCACGAGCGGGTCCGTCGAGAACGGCAGCGCGTCGATCGTCGTCTCGCCACCAGCGTCGAGCCCGACGACGAAGCACCCGGCCTTGCGCGCCTCCTCGAGCGCCCGCACGAGGTTCGTCACACGCGCGACGGGCAGCCGTGCCGCCGCACCGGCCGACACCTTCCACGCGGCCGCCGTCATCTGCGCCGCGCGCCGCTCGGGCACGAGCACACCGTGCGCGCCGAACGCCGCCGCCGAGCGCAGCACGGCGCCGAGGTTGCGCGGGTCCGTGATCTGGTCGAGCGCGACGATGAGCGGCGCCCGCCCCGACGCCGCGGCGGCGTCGAGCAGGTCGTCGAGGTCCGCATACTCGTACGGCGGCACCTGGAGCGCGACACCCTGGTGGATCGCGCCGTCCGTGAGCCGGTCGAGCTCCGTGCGCGTCACCTCGAGAAGGTTGACGTTGCGCTCGACAGCGATCTGGAGGATCTCCTTCGTCCGGTCGTCCTGCTCGAGGCGCGAGGCCAGGTAGAGGCTCGTCGCCGGGATGTCCGCGCGCAGCGCCTCGAGAACCGAGTTGCGGCCCGCGACCATCTCATGGGTCGACGACCGTCCGCCGCCCGTGCGACGACCGGCCTGCACGCCCTTGCCCGCTGGGCGCTGCGGCGAGCGGGACGCCGCGGCCGCGGCAGCCTTACGCTTCGCGGCCACGTGGTACGAGCGGTCCTCGGCCTTGGGCGTCGGGCCCTTGCCCTCGAGCGCCTTCCGGCTGTGCCCGCCCGTCCCGACCTTCGGGCCCTTCTTCGAGCCCGCCTTGCGGACCGCTCCAGGTCGCTTCGCCTTGCCTGCTGCCATCAGAGGTCCTTCGGTGAGTCGGAAGCGAGGGACCAGCGGGCCCCCGTCGGAGAGTCCTCGACGACGACGCCGGCCGCCGCGAGGCGGTCGCGCACGGCGTCGGCCGTCGCGAAGTCGCGGTCCGCGCGCGCCTGCGCACGGCGGGCGAGCTCGGCCTCGACGAGGACGTCGAGCGCACGCTGCGCCCGGTCGTCGCCCGCCGCGCCCGCCCACACGGGCGAGCCCGGGTCGAGCCCGAGGACGTCGAGCATGACGCGGACGTCGAGCAGCGCCGCACGCAGCGCCGCGTCGTCACGCCCGGCGAGAGCCGAGTTGCCCGCACGCAGCGCCTCGTGGACGACCGCGAGCGCGACCGAGACGTTGAGGTCGTCGTCCATCGCGTCCGCGAACGCCTGCGGGACCGTCGCCGCGGCGACGTCCTCGGCCGTCACGGCGGCACGCTCGGAGGCGCGCACGACGAAGCCCTCGAGCCGCGACCACATCGCCTCGGCGTCCGCGAGGGTCTCGTCGGTCCACTCGAGCATCGAACGGTAGTGGACCGTCGCGAGCGCCCAGCGCACAGCGGCCGGCCGCGCTCGCCCGAGGAGCTCGGCGATGCCGAGCCCGTTGCCGAGCGACTTGCTCATCTTCGTGCCGCCCTGCGTCACCCACGCCGAGTGCATCCAGTGCTGCGCGAAGCTCAGGCCTGCGGCCCGTGACTGGGCCTGCTCGTTCTCGTGGTGCGGGAAGCGCAGGTCGAGGCCGCCGCCGTGGATGTCGAACGCGTCGCCGAGGTAGCGGCGGGCCATCGCGGAGCATTCGAGGTGCCAGCCCGGGCGTCCGGGGCCGAACGGCGTCGGCCACGAGGCTGTCGCGGGCTCGCCCGGACGGTTGGCCTTCCAGAGCGCGAAGTCGTGCGGGTGACGCTTGCCGTGCGCGTCCGCGGTCTCTTCGGCCGGCTGGAGGTCCTCGCGGCGCTGACGCGTGAGCGACCCGTACTCCGGGTACGAGCCGACGTCGAAGAAGACGTTGCCGGGCGTCGTCGTGTACGCGTGGCCGCGCCCGACGAGCCGCTCCATGAGGTCGATCATGTCGGTGACGTGACCGGTCGCGCGCGGCTCGTACGTCGGGTGGTCGACGCCGAGCGCGTCGTACGCCTCGGTGAACGCGCGCTCGAAGAGCGCGGCGTGCGCCCACCACGGCCGCCCCGCGGCCTCGGCCTTCGCGAGGATCTTGTCGTCGATGTCCGTGACGTTGCGGATGAGCGTGACGTCGAGCCCGCTCCGGCGCAGCCAGCGCACGAGGACGTCGAACGCGACGGCCGCGCGCATGTGCCCGACGTGGGGCGCGCTCTGGACCGTCGCACCGCACAGGTAGATGCCGACCCTGCCCGGCTCGAGGGGCGTGAGGTCGCGCAGCTCGCGCGCGGCGGTGTCGAAGAGGCGGAGAGTCACAGGCCCTAGCCTATCGGCCCGCACCCGCACGGCTCTGCCGCGCCCGGCGTGTGGCTCTCGACTGCGGACGGCCGCCGCACCGCCTACGTCGCCGTCCACCAGTACTGGCGCACCGACCGCAGACGCCTCTTCGCTGCGGTCCAGGAGATCATGGTCGCCCGCGAGGGCCGGCCCCACTGGGGCAAGGAGCACGCCGTCGCACGGGACTACCTCGAGAGGGTCTACCCGCGCCTCGGCGACCACCGCGCCGTGCGCGCGGACGTCGACCCGTCGGGCACGTTCCTCAACCCGCACGTCCGTCAGGTGCTCGGGTGGCTGGCACATGCACAAGCGGCACTGGGTGTCGCTCGTCCTCCACAACGACCTCGACCCGAAGCTCCTCGAACAGCTGCTCGAGGACTCCTACGATCTCGTCGTCGCGAAGCTTCCCGTGCGGCTGCGGCCCGTCACGCACCAGCGCTGAACGGGCTCAGTCCTCGTTGGGGTGGACGAAGTCGACCGCCGCGATGACGGGGCAGTCGAGCGGCGTGCGGTCACCGGTCGTCACGAAGGGCGCCGTCGTCGGGGTCGCCGGTGTCGAGGTCGCAGGCGTCGCCGAGGTCACCTGTCCCCGAAGGCCAGCGCTGCCGCGGATGCCGCACAACGGCCCCAAGTGCCCCGCAGCACCCCACACAGCCGCTAGGGTGACGCCTGCTCCACGATCCGGTCAGACACCTCGAAGGACACCTCCATGGCGAAGAAGAGCTCGTCCGCCCACCTCGACGTCTCCTGCCCCACGTGCGGCTCCGGCATGACTCACGAACCGGCGACCGACCTCCTGCGCTGCGGGTCCTGCTCGACGACCCTCGTCGTCCCCGTGCCGCCCGCGACCGACATGGCGTTCCACGCGTACGACGACTGGGTGACGACCACCGCCGGTCGCACCGCCGACCAGCTCGACGGCGTCACCCTGCGCTGCTCCGGCTGCGGCGCGACGACCGCGACGACCGCCGTCGCCACGTCGTGCTCCTTCTGCGGCGCCGCGCTCGTGCCCCTCGCCGCAGGCGAGGCCGTCCTCACCCCGACGGGCATCATCCCGTTCAAGGTCACGCAGGACGACGCGCGCACGGCCTTCCTCACGTGGCTCCACGGACGGAAGCTCGGCGTCGACTCGCTCCGCGAGGTCACCGACGCGGAGTCCGTCCGCTCGGTCCTCGCCCCATGGTGGAGCCCGACGGCCCGCGCGACGACGACGTACCGCGGCGCCCGCGGCGACGTCCGCGGCTCCGGCGAACGCAGCGAGCTCGTCTGGTACGAGGCCGCCGGCACGACAGTCCGCGACGTCGTCGGCGACCCGCTGGTCGCGTCCAACCTCACCGACGAGCTCTGGGACGACGCGAGCCTGCCGAAGCTCAAGCACGTCGTGCCGTACGTGCCGGCGCTCGTCGCGGGCCACGCCGCCGCACGCTTCGACATCGAGCCGTCGGCCGCCGTCGACGAGATGAAGGACGCGGCCGAGGACACGATCGCGCGCGACGTCCGTCGCTCGATCGGTGGCGACGACCAGCGGATCGACCACCTGCTCACCGCGTGGTCCGACGTGCGCCTCGGACTCTTCCTCGCCCCGTACTGGCGGCTCACCTACGTGCACGAGGGCACGACGTACGAGGTCGTCGTCGACGGGCGCACGGGCGACGTCGACGGCGACTTCCCCATGGACCGCGCCAAGGTGCGGCGCAGGCAGGTCGGGTGCGCGCTCGGCTGCCTCGGCATCGTCGCCGCCGTCGTCGCGGCCCTCATGCTGCCGTCGCTGCTCGAAAAGCTCTTCTAACGGGCCGGCCCGGGGGCGCTGCGTACCTGACGTCCCGCTCTGCCGGTGCCATCGACCGCGAGACGTCGCGGCCTCTCAGCGCACCTCGACGACGAGCGCTGTCGCGATCGCGCAGATGCCCTCGCCACGGCCCGTGAACCCGAGCCCGTCGGTCGTCGTCGCGCTCACCGTCACGGGCGCGCCGCACGCCGCGCTCAGCGCGGCCGCAGCCTCGGCCCGGCGCGGGCCGAGGCGCGGCCGGTTGCCGACGACCTGCACCGCGACGTTCCCGATCTCGAAACCCGCGGCACGCACGCGTCGTGCGGCCTCGGCGAGGAGCACCGTGCCGGCGGCGCCCGCCCACTCGGGCTCCGACGTCCCGAAGTTCGAGCCCAGGTCGCCGAGCCCCGAGGCCGAGAAGAGCGCGTCGGCGACCGCGTGTGCGGCCGCGTCGGCGTCCGAGTGGCCCGCGAGGGGTCGCTCGCCCGGCCAGGTGAGGCCGGCGAGGGCGAGGTCGCGCGGGTCGTCGTCGCCGGCCCACGCGTGGACGTCGACTCCGATACCCGTGCGCGGGAGCGGGACGGGGCGGCGGGCGTCGGCGGTCATGCGTGAACTCCTCGTCGTGCGGGTGCGCCCGGGGCGGCTCGTCGCGCCCCAGCACCATGCGATGGTGCCCCCAACCTACAAGTCCGATCGCCTCCCGGACTCGTAGCGCCGCAGCCCCATGCGACGGTGCAGGGCCCCTACGAGTCGCGGGGCTGGTCCTCGAGGAGAAGCGTCGCGAGCGCCAGGTCGCGGCGCGTCGTGATCTTCAGCGCGAGGTCGTCGCCCGCGACCGCGTGGACGCGGTGGCCGGCACGCTCGACGAGTGTCGCGTCGTCGGTCGCGGCCGTCGCCTCGTCCGCACCGTCGACCCCGGCGGCCTGGGCCGCCGCGTGCGCGGCGTCGAGCGTCGCCCGGTCGAAGCCCTGCGGCGTCTGGACGATGCCAAGAGCCGTCCGCGGTGTCGCGCCGAGCGTCGGCACACCACCGTCGGGCAGGCGCCCCGCTGCGAACGCGCCGTCGGCGACGGCCTGCAGCGAGTCGACGACGGGCACGAGCGGCGTCACCGCGACGTGTCCCGCGGCGACGGCGCGGGCGACGCGCGCGACGACGTCGGGAGGCGTGAGCGCGCGGGCCGCGTCATGGACGAGCACCGTGCCATCGCCCGGCGGGAGCGCCGCAAGCCCTGCCGCGACCGACGCCTGCCGGCTCGCACCGCCCGGGACGACGGTGAGCGCGGGCGGCGTGCCGTCGGGGAGCGTGAGGCCGACGAGCGCCGCCCGGACGTCGTCGACGTGCGCGGCGGGGGCCGTGACGACGAGGGTCGTCACCTCGCCCGACGCGAGGAGCCTGCGGGCGGCGTGGACGAGCAGCGGGACGCCGTCGAGCGGGACGAGAGCCTTGGGGAGCGTCGACCCGAGCCGGGAGCCGGAGCCTGCGGCCGTGAGGATCGCGGAGCGGAGCATGCCCCGAACCTACCGCCACCTCCCACGACTCGGAGGTCCCCAGCACCATCGAACGGTGCCCCAGACCTACCAGTCGCACCGCACGCACGACTCGGAGGTCCCCAGCACCATCGAACGGTGCCCCAGACCTACCAGTCGCACCGCACGCACGACTCGAAGGTCCCCAGCACCATCGAACGGTGCCCCAGACCTACCAGTCGCGGACGGGTGCGGCGTCGCGGCTCGGCCCCGACAGAGCAGGAGCCCCGCAACGGGACGGTGCGGGGCTCCTGCGAGTCGATGAGTGTCGCGTCAGGACGCGAGCACCTCGTCGAGGATGGCCTCGGCCTTCTCCTCCTCGGTGTTCTCGGCGAGCGCGAGCTCCGAGACGAGGATCTGGCGGGCCTTCGAGAGCATGCGCTTCTCGCCGGCCGAGAGGCCACGGTCAGCGTCGCGGCGCGAGAGGTCACGCACGACCTCGGCGACCTTGATGACGTCACCCGACGCGAGCTTCTCGAGGTTGGCCTTGTAGCGGCGCGACCAGTTGGTCGGCTCTTCCGTGTACGGGGCGCGGAGCACCTCGAACACCTTGTCGAGACCCTGCTGGTCGACGACGTCGCGGACACCCACGAGGTCGACGTTCTCGGCCGGGACCTCGATCGTCAGGTCACCCTGGGCGACCTTGAGCTTGAGGTAGATCTTGTCGACACCCTTGATCGTGCGAGTCTTGATCTCTTCGATCAGCGCAGCACCGTGGTGCGGGTAGACGACGGTCTCCCCCACTGAGAAAGTCATTGGATTGGATCCCCTTTCGCGGACGACCATCCTACCACGGAAAAGGGCGGAATTACGGGGGCCGTCCGTTCTCGGGGCCGCTCCGTGGACGCCGCGAGGCCCACCGACCACCGGCGTGGCACTAGAGTTGAGCCGGGACACCCCTATCACACGACCGTCGCACCGACCTAGGACGCACGTCCGGGTGTGCGCCGCGGAACGAGCACACAGGAGCACACGTGAACCGCCTGCAGACCCGCACCGGCCGCGGGGCCGCCACCGCCCTCTCCCTTGCCGTCGTCGCGGGCCTCGTCGCCTGCTCGCCCATCACGACGGACCGCCCGTACGCGGCCTCGGACGGCATCCGCGTCGAGATCGCCGACGGCGTCACCGCCGAGAACCTCCTCGTCCTCACGTCCGCCGAGGGCGCGCCCGGTGCCGTCCAGGGCGGCCTCGTCAACAACGGCACGACCGACGTCACCGTCGCGATCGACACCCTGCGCTTCGACGTCCCCGCACGCTCGACCGTCCTCCTCGGTGGCGAGACCGGCGAGGAGGCCACGATCTCGGCGGTCGCCGCCGCGCCGGGCTCGCTCCTGCGCATCCCCGTCGGCACCCCGGAGAACGTCACCGAGGTTCCCGTGCCCGTCCTCGACGGCACGCTCTCCGAGTACGCGGACCACGTGCCCGCCGCGTCCTGAGACGCGCGCTCGCCCCGTGGCGTGAGCCCCGGCACCCCGAGGGTGCCGGGGCTCACGCGTTCCCGGGTCCTGCACGTCACGGCCATGGACGGTGGCCGCGACGGACCGGCACGACACCGGACCGGCACGAGGCCGGTCCGGCGGCTCGTAGGCCCCCAGCACCATCGAACGGTGCTCCAGACCTCCGAGTCTCCCCAAAGGCGACGACGCCCGGCCGCGATGGGGTGCGGCCGGGCGTCGTCGGGCTGGAGGAAGAAGGATCCGCGCTCAGGTCACCCGAAGCGGCCCGAGATGTAGTCCTCCGTCGCCGGCACGGACGGCGACGAGAACATCGTCGGCGTGTCCGCCATCTCGATGAGCTTGCCCGGCTGCCCCGTGCCCGCGATGTTGAAGAACGCCGTGCGGTCCGAGACACGCGCGGCCTGCTGCATGTTGTGCGTGACGATGACGATCGTGTAGTCGTTCTTCAGCTCGCTCATGAGGTCCTCGATCGCGAGCGTCGAGATCGGGTCGAGCGCCGAGCACGGCTCGTCCATGAGGAGCACCTGCGGCTCGACGGCGATCGCCCGGGCGATGCACAGGCGCTGCTGCTGACCTCCCGAGAGCGACGAGCCCGGCTTGTCGAGCCGGTCCTTGACCTCGTTCCAGAGGTTTGCGCCACGCAGCGACCGCTCGACCGTGTCCGCGGCGTCACCCTTGGAGATGCGCTTGTTGTTGAGGCGGACGCCCGCGAGGACGTTGTCCGCGATCGACATCGTCGGGAACGGGTTGGGCCGCTGGAACACCATGCCGACCTGACGACGCACCTGCACCGGGTCCACCTCGGGCGCGTAGAGGTCCTGGCCGTCCATGACAGCCCGCCCCTCGACGCGCGCGCCCGGGATGACCTCGTGCATGCGGTTGAGCGTGCGGAGGAACGTCGACTTGCCGCAGCCCGACGGGCCGATGAGCGCCGTGACCGAGCGCGGCTCGATCGCCATCGACACGCCCTCGACCGCGAGGAAGTCTCCGTAGTAGACGTCGAGGTTCTCGACGTCGATGCGCTTGGACATTCTGGAAGCCTTTCGGTGGCTCAGCGGCCGGTCTTGGGGCGGAACGCCCGGCTGATGCCACGCGCCACGAGGTTGAGGAGCATGACGATGAGGATGAGGCTGAGCGCCGCCGCCCACGCCCGGTCGACGCCCACGCCGCCCTGCTGGTACTGCGAGTAGGCGAACACCGGCAGCGTGGCCATGCGCCCCTCGAAGACGTCCCAGTTCGTGCGCGTGATCATGCCGACGGTGATGAGCAGGGGTGCGGTCTCGCCGATGACGCGGGCGATCGCGAGCATGACCCCCGTGACGATGCCCGCAACCGAGGTCCGCAGGACGACCTTGAGGATCGTCAGCCACTTCGGCACGCCGAGCGCGTACGACGCCTCGCGCAGCTCGTTCGGCACGAGCCGCAGCATCTCCTCGACCGACCGGATGACGACGGGCGTCATGAGGACCGCGAGCGCCACCGCGCCCATGAGACCCGAGCGGTACGCCGGCCCCATGAGGAGGGTGAAAAGTGCGAACGCGAAGAGGCCCGCGACGATCGACGGGATGCCCGTCATGACGTCGACGAAGAACGTGATGCCCTTGGCGAGCGGGCCCCGCCCGTACTCGACGAGGTAGATCGCCGTGAGCAGGCCGATCGGCACGGAGATGAGGGTCGCGGTGAGCGTCACCATGAGTGTGCCGACGATCGCGTGCGCGACGCCGCCCGACGTCATGTCGCCGAAGACCCCGACCATGTCCGTCGTGAGGAACGTCCCCGAGAAGAGGACGGCGCCGCGCGAGACGACGGTCCACAGCAGCGAAACCAGCGGGACGAGGGCGAGGAGGAACGCGACGGTGACGAGCGTCGTCGCAAGCCTGTCCGTCGCACGGCGCGGCCCCTCGACATAGCGGGACACGGAGGTGAGCGCGACCGCGTGGAGGAGCGCGGTGAGTGCGGCGACCGTCGTGGCCGTGGGCTCGCCGGTGAGGACGAGCACGCCCCACGCGACGAGGGCGGAGCCCGCGACGGACGCCCACGGCGCCCAGCGCGGCAGCCGGTTGCCCGTGAGGGTGAGCGCGGAGCTCGCGGGTGCGGTGACGACAGACATCAGTTGGCTCCGGAGAACTCGGCCCGACGGGCGATGATCCAGCGCGCGACCATGTTGACCGCGAGCGTGATGACGAAGAGCGCGAGGCCCGTGGCGATGAGCACCGACACCGAGAGGCCCGAGGCCTCCGGGAACTTCGCGGCGATGTTCGCCGCGATCGACTGGTGCTGGCCAGGCTTGAGGAGGAAGAACGAGAAGAGGTACCCGGGCGAGAGGATCATGAGGACCGCCATCGTCTCGCCGAGCGCACGGCCCAGGCCGAGCATCGACGCCGAGACGAGGCCCGAGCGGCCGAACGGCAGGACGGCCATGCGGACCGTCTCCCAGCGGGTCGCGCCGAGCGCGAGCGCCGCCTCCTCGTGGAGAACCGGCGTCTGGAAGAACACCTCGCGGGAGACGGCCGTGATGATGGGGATAATCATCACCGCGAGAACGGTCGCGGCCGCGAGGACGTTGCGCGCAGGCGCCGTGTAGCCCGCGAACAACGGGATGAAGCCGAGCGTGTCCGAGAGCCAGCGGAAGATCGGGTCGAGCACGGGGGCGAGCCACAACGCGCCCCACAGGCCGTAGACGACCGACGGGATCGCGGCGAGCAGGTCGATGACGTAGCCGAGCGCCTGCGCGATGCGGCGCGGCGCGTAGTGCGTGATGAACAGCGCGATGCCGACCGACAGCGGCACCGCGATCGCGAGCGCGAGGAGCGCCGAGAGCAGCGTGCCGAAGACGAGCGGCCCGACGTACGCGAGCAGCGACTGTCCATTCATCCAGGAGATCGTCGCGAGCTCGTCGCGGCTCGCCGTGAGCGCGGGCCACGCCCGCAGGACGAGGAAGCCCGCGACAGCCGCGAGGACGACGAGGATGAGCACACCCGTCGCCCCGGAGACACCCTTGAAGATCTTGTCGGCGACGCGCGACGCGCCGTTCGCGCGCAGCGACACCGCGGGGGCGGCCGGCTTCGCGTGGCCCGGGACCCGGTGGTCCACGGCCGTGGGCCCGGGCGATGCCCGGGCCGAGCTGTCGTCGTGCATGCCCTCGCCCATCGTCGCGGCGGTCGGGCGGCGGCCGCCCGCCGGCACCCCGTGCGGGGTGCCGGCGACGGTCGTCACGGCCCCACGAGGGGCCTGCCCACCGCCGGGGACGGTGGAGTCCTGGGAGGAGGTGGGCACGGGGTTCACTTCACCGAGATCGCGTCGACCGCGGCCTGGATCTTCGTGCGGAGCTCGGCCGAGATCGGCGCGGAGCCTGCGACGTCGGCCTGCGCGGAGCGCGCCTGGCCCTCCTCCGAGGCGACGTACGTGAGGAACGCCTTGACGTTCGCGACGTCCGCGGCGTTCTCGTAGACCGAGCACGCGATGTCGTAGGAGACGAGGACGAGCGGGTAGGCGCCCTCGGCCGTCGTCGTGCGGTCGAGGTCGATGACGAGGCGCTTGTCGGTCGCGCCCTCGGCGGCGGGCGAGGCGTCGACGACCTTGGCCGCGGCCTCCGCGGAGTACGGGACGTACGCGTCGCCGACCTTCACCGCGACGGTGCCGAGGTCACCGGCGCGCGAGGCGTCGGCGTAGCCGATCGTGCCCTCGGCGGCGGCGACGGTGTCGACCATGCCCGACGTGCCGTTGCCGGACTGGCCGCCCGAGACGGGCCAGTCGCCCGACGGTTCGTGCGTCCACGCGCCCTCGCTGGCTGCGGCGAGGTACTCGGTGAAGTTCTCGGTCGTGCCCGACTCGTCGGAGCGGTTCACCGGGATGATCGCGAGGTCGGGGAGCTCGACGCCCTCGTTCTGCGCGGCGATCGCCGGGTCGTTCCACTTCGTGATCTTGCCGTCGAAGATCTGGGCAATCGTCTTCGCGTCGAGGTTGATGTTCTTCGCGCTCACCGACGGGAGGTTGTAGATCACGGCGATCGGCGAGATGTACACGGGAAGCTCGAGGGCCTCGCCGCCGAAGCAGCGTGCCGAGGCGGCCGTGATCTCCTCGGGCTTCAGCGCCGAGTCCGAGCCTGCGAAGAGCGTCGAGCCCGCGAGGAACTGCTCGCGGCCCGCGCCCGAGCCGGCCGCGTCGTAGGAGAACTGGACGTCCGGGGCGATGTCCGCGAAGCCCGCGGCCCACCCCTCCATGGCCTTGCCCTGCGACGAGGCGCCCGCGCCGGCGAGCGTGCCGCTCAGCGCTGCGGGGGCGTCGGAGGTCGTGCTGCCCGATCCGGTGGAGCCGGTGGCGCCGGGGTTCGTCTCGTTCGAGTCGCTGCAGGCGGCGAGAGCGAACGCGAGGGCGCCGACGGCCACGAGGGACCCGGCACGACGGCTGGTGCGGCTGATGCTCACTGGAGTTCCATCCTGAGGTCTGTGCGTCGCAGGCCGTGTGCCTGCGATCTACCTCGGACGTTAGGGTGCCAAGGTTTCCCGCTCAGGTGACGACGGTGAACCGACGGTGAACAGCCCTCGAAGTCGTCGGATGCCTCGCGTGCGCGCAGTACACAGTGTCGTGCGCGGGTCTGGACGTGCCGCGCGCACGCCAGAGGGGGCCGCCCCGGCAGCGCCGGGACGGCCCCCTCTGGCGTGGACGACTCAGTCGTCCGTGAGCTTGTAGCCCAGCCCGCGCACCGTGACGAGCAGCGTCGGGCTGCCCGGGTCGGCCTCGATCTTCGCGCGGATGCGCTTGACGTGAACGTCGAGCGTCTTCGTGTCCCCGACGTAGTCCGAGCCCCACACGCGGTCGATGAGCTGACCGCGCGTGAGGACACGACCGACGTTGCGCATGAGCAGCTCGAGGAGCTCGAACTCCTTGAGCGGGAACGCGACCTGCTTACCGTCGACCGTGACGACGTGACGGTCGACGTCGAGGCGCACGTTGCGTGCCTCGAGCACCGCGTCGTCCTCCTCAACCTCGGCGCGCGCGCTCGACGCCGCGGCGGTCGCGGCCGTCACCTCCGCGTGCCGGCGCAGCACGGCCCGCATACGGGCCAGCAGCTCGCGGAACGAGTACGGCTTCGTCATGTAGTCGTCGGCCCCGATCTCGAGCCCCACGACCTTGTCGATCTCACCGTCCTTCGCGGTGAGCATGATGACCGGCACGTTCGAGCGCACGCGCAGCTCACGACACACCTCGATGCCCGAAAGGCCCGGCAGCATGAGGTCGAGCAGGACGAGGTCCGCCCCGCCCTCGTCGAACGCCGTGAGAGCGTCGGGGCCCGTGCCGACCGCGACGACCTCGTACCCCTCCCGACGGAGCTGGTACGTGAGCGGCTCGGCGTAGGACTCCTCGTCCTCGACGACCAGGATGCGGGTCATGCGTTCTCTTCCTCCTCGGCGACGAGCGTCGCCCGTCCGGCTGCTCCCGCCGCGACGTGCGCTGCGGGGATCTTCATGGTGAACGTCGAACCCTGGCCCGGCTGGGACCAGATGGTGATCTCGCCGCCGTGGTCGGCGACGACGTGCTTGACGATGCTCAGGCCCAGGCCCGTGCCGCCCGTCTCGCGCGAGCGCGCCGGGTCGACCCGGTAGAAGCGCTCAAAGATGCGGTCCTGGACGTCGCGCGAGATACCGACTCCCTGGTCGACGACCGAGATCTCGACGAAGTCCTGCGCGCTGCGGACCCCGACGGTGACGGCCGAGCCGTCCGCCGAGTAGTTGACCGCGTTGTCGAGCAGGTTGCGCAGCGCGGTGACGAGCATGTTGTGGTCGCCGTACACGGCTGCGTCGAGGTCGCCCGCGCTCGCGAGGCGGATGTTGCGCCCGGCCGCCGTCGTGCGCGCCCGGTCGATCGACTCCTCGACGACCCCCCGCACCGGCACGGCCTGCACCTGCGCGAGCGCACCCGCCGACTGCAGGCGCGAAAGCTCGATGACCTCGTGGACGAGCGCGCCCAGGCGCGCCGACTCCTGCTGCATGCGCCCCGAAAAGCGACGCACCGCCTCGGGGTCGTCGGCCGCGTCGTGCACCGTCTCCGCGAGCAGCGCGAGCGCCCCGACGGGTGTCTTGAGCTCGTGGGAGATGTTGACGACGAAGTCCCGACGTATCGCCTCGAGCCGGCGCGCCTCCGTACGGTCCTCCGCGAGGACGAGCACGTGCCGAACGTCGACCTGCGCGACCCGCACCTGCAGGAGCACGTCGCCACGGCCCGAGGGGCCGCGCGGCAGCTCGATCTCGACGTCGAGGATCTCCCCGGTGCGCCGCACGGACGCGACCATGTCCTCGACCGCCTTGTGCGTGAGCGCGTCGTGCCGCACGAGCCCCAGCGCGTACGCGGGGGCCGACGCACGCACGATCTCGTCGTTCTCGCCGAGGACGATCGCGGCCGACCGCAGCACCGCGAGCGCTCTGACGAACCCCTCGTCGAGGTCCGCCGGCGGGCCGACGGGCGCGACACGCTCGCGCCGCTCGTTCCACAGGAACAGGAGCGTCGCGAACACGCCGGTGACGAGGCCGACGACGCCGGCGACAACGGTGAGGAGTCCATCCACGTGCCCCAGCGTAGGCGGCGCTCGCGCGTCCACCTCACCGCGCGAGGCTCCCCGGCAGAGTGCTCGCCCGAAGTTCACCGAGGGCGCTCCTGCCGTTCACCTAAGCGTGGCACACCGCTGTGAGAGTGGGTCGGGGCCGACGTGCCCCCCGGCCACCATGGCCGTACGACCACGCTCGGGCGCCCACGCGGTGCCGGGCGACGCCGGCCGGAACGCCGGCCACGACGTGAGGAAGTGGATATGCGCGGGATCTTCGAGGCCGAGCTCCGGCAGATCGGTGACGACCTCACCGCGATGGCGCGGCTCGTCGAGTCGGCGATCAAGGACGCCGGGACGGCGCTGCTCGAGGCCGACCTCGAGCTCGCCCAGTCGGTCGTCGAGAAGGACGGCGAGATCGACGCGCTCGAGCGTGACCTCGACGAGCGGTGCGTGCTGCTGCTCGCGCAGCAGGCTCCTGTCGCGACGGACCTGCGGGTCGTCGTCTCGGCGCTGCGCATCTCCTCGGCGCTCGAACGCATGGGCGACCTCGCGCGGCACATCGCGCAGGTCGCGCGCGGCCGCTACCCGCGTCCCGCGGTCGCCGGTGACGTCGCGGCGACGTTCGCGCAGATGAACGCGGCTGCGGTGCACGTCGCCGAGCGTGTCACGCAGCTCCTCGAGACGCGTGACCTCACGCTCGCGCACAAGATCGAGCGTGACGACGACCAGCTCGACACGCTCCACCAGGACACGTTCGCGGCACTCCTCGGCGGCGGCTGGGAGGGCACGCCTCAGGAGACGGTCGACGTCACGCTGCTCGGCCGGTACTACGAGCGGTTCGGCGACCACGGCGAGGCGATCGCGCGGCGCATGCTCTTCCTCGTCACGGGCGTCTTCGAGACGGAGTCCTGACCGCCCAGCCCAGCCCNCCACCCGGCCCCCCACCACCGAGGAATCCGCGCAGATGGCTGCTGGGAGTAGCCATCTGCGCGGAATCCTGGGGCTGGGCGGGGCCGAGTCGGCCGTTGAGGCGCAGGCCGAGACGCAACGACCCCCGGGAACTCGGCTCCCGGGGGTCGTGGCGTACGCGTGAGGTCAGACGGTCACTTCTTGCCCTGGTTCGCGACGGCCTTGATGGCCTCCGCCGCGGCGTCCGGGTCGAGGTACTGACCAGGCTTCACCGGCTTGAGGGTCTCCTCGTCGAGCTCGTAGACGAGCGGGATGCCCGTCGGGATGTTGAGGCCCGCGATGTCCTCGTCCGAGATGCCGTCGAGGTACTTGACGATCGCGCGCAGCGAGTTGCCGTGCGCGGCGACGAGCACCGTCTTGCCAGCCTTGAGGTCCGGGACGATCTCCGCGTCCCAGTACGGCAGCGCACGCTCGAGGACGTCCTTGAGGCACTCGGTGAGCACCTGCGGCGCGTCGGCGTAGCGCGGGTCGGCGTCCTGCGAGAACTCCGAGCCGACCTCGATCGCGGGCGGCGGCACGTCGTACGAACGACGCCAGAGCATGAACTGCTCCTCGCCGAACTCGGCGAGCGTCTGGGCCTTGTCCTTGCCCTGGAGCGCACCGTAGTGACGCTCGTTGAGGCGCCACGAGCGCTTCACGGGGATCCAGAGGCGGTCAGCGGAGTCGAGCGCGAGGTGCGCGGTGTTCATCGCACGACGCAGAAGGGAGGTGTGGACGACGTCCGGGAGGACGTTCGCGTCGCGGAGCAGCTGGCCGCCGCGCTTCGCCTCCTCGACGCCCTTTTCGGAGAGGGCCACGTCGACCCAGCCGGTGAACAGGTTCTTGGCGTTCCACTCGCTCTCGCCGTGGCGGAGCAGCACGAGGGTGTAGGTCATGGTTCCTATTGTGACGCACGCAGGCGCGGGCGCACGGGGGACCTCGGTCCGTGGGACGTCGGCCCCGTTGTTCAGCGGCCCAGGGAGGTGCGGAGCGTCGCTTCGTCGGCGGGGCTCAGCCCGCAGGCGGCGGCGACGTCGAACGTCGGGGTGCGGACGACGGCCGCGCGGCCGTCGTGGAGGACAGGTGCGGGCAGCGCTGACGCGCCGAAGACCCGCAGGTCAAGGGACGCGGCCTGGTTGCCGACGAGCACGGGCTCCGCACCGTCGTCGGCCCCGTCGTCGTCGCCGTCGCCGTCGAACCAGTCGCCCCCGTCCGTCGCGAGAACGACCGACGACGCGCCCGTCGAGCGCAGGGACGCGAGCGTCGGCTCGCACTCGATCTCCCACTCGACGACGATGCGCGACCCGTCGCGCACCCGCGCGGGCAGCGGCCGCAGGCCCGTCGTGTCGACGACGTCCGTGAGCTCGCCGGGCCGAGGGTCGACGACGCCCGCCGAGCGGACCCGCCACCCGGGCGGGGCCTGGACCGACCGCAGGGTGACGGGCACGCCGAGGCCCGTGATCCGCAGCTCGGTGCCGGCGAGCGCGACGGGGTCCGTGTGGGCGTCGCGCGTGAAGCCCCACCCTGACGCGCTCACGCGCGGCCAGCCGATCCCGCCGACGACGACGGTGACGACGAGACCGAGCCCGGCGGCGAGTGCCACGGCGCGGCGCGTCCGGGACGGGGCGGGGACGAGGAGGTCGAGCGTCGCGTCCCGTCCTGCGTCGGGAGTCGGTGTTGTCTCGGTCATTGTCACAATGTACTGTGCCAATAGGACAACGACAACACCTCACGGAGACTCGATGAACCTCGCTCTCGCGCCCGTCCTGGGCATCTTCCTGCTCGCCGCCATCGGCCTCGTCGCGCTCCTCGTCTCCCGCGCACGCGCCACCCCCGCCGACGTCACCTGGCTCGCTGGCACCCGCGACGTCACCCCCGACGAGCAGACCGTCTACGCCGACCACCTCACCCGGCACCGCACCTCGCGCCTCTGGTGGGGAGGCGTCGGCCTCGCCGTCGCGCTCGCCGCGAGCCTCACCCTCAACGGCGGCACCTTCACCGTCGGCACCAACGCCATCGGCCCCGCCGGCGACATCCTCTTCTGCCTCGTCACCGGCATCGCCGTCGGCGCCCTCCTCGCGGAGAACTACCGGCTGCGTCGCCCGACCGGTCCCGCCTCTGCCTCCCTCGCGCCCCGCGCGGCCCTCCCCGCCGCGGGCACCCGCCTCGCCGCCCGCGTCGTCGCCGGCGTCGCGCTCGCGCTCGGCCTCGTCGACATCCTCGTCGCCCCCGGTGCACGGCCCGCGCTCCTCACCGTCGTCGTCCTCGTGCCGTGGCTCCTGTGCGAGCTCGTGCTCCGCGCCGTCCGTGAGCGCCCCCGCCCCGCGCTCTCGCCCCGCGCAGAGCACGTCGACACCCGCCTGCGCATGTTCGCCGCCGTCACCGTGAGCCGCCTCGAGCTCGCCGCCGCGATGAGCGCCGCCCTGTGGCTCGTCGACCTCGACGAGTCCTGGCACCTCGATGAGGACGTCCAGGGCATCGTCGCCCTCGTCGGGTTCGGTCTCCTCATCGCCGCGATCGTCGTCCTGTGGCACGCCGCGCCGCGCTCGCGCGGCCGCCGGCCGCTCCTCCCCCAGGACGCGCCGCAGCCGCTCGTCGACGGACGCACCGCATGATCGTCACCGTCGACGCGACCTCCCCCGTGCCCGTCGTCGAACAGCTCCGCGCGCAGGTCGCGCGCCACGTCGCCGACGGCACCCTCCGGCCGGGCGACAGCCTCCCGCCGATCCGCCACCTCGCCGCCGACCTCGGCATAGCGCGCGGGACCGTCGCCAAGGTTTACGAGCAGCTCGCGCGCGACGGCGTCGTCCGCACCGCGGGACGACACGGGACGCTCGTCGCCGGCGCGGGCGAGGGCCCGACGCCGCCCCCTGCGCATCCCGAGGTCGACCTCGCCGCCGACGCCCTCGCGCACGTCGTCCGCGCCGCCGGGCTCGACGACGCGGCCGCGCACGCGGCGCTCGCCGCGGCCCTCGGCCGCAACCGGGTCTGAGCGCGTTGCGTCCCGGCACCCCTCAGGGGTGCCCCGGCGCAACCTCCAGGCTCGGCCCGGGGCGCCTCACGACAGGATTGCGCGCACGCACCCCTCCGGGGTGCCTGGGCGCAACCAGCCCGGCACCCGCTCACGCGACGCGCGAACGCCTCACCTTCGCCGCATCGCGGTAGACATCGAGAATCCCGCGCGCCGCCGTCTCCCAGCCGAACCGCGCCCCGACCGCCGCCGCACCCTCGCCGAGCCGCGCCCGCAGCACGTCGTCCGCAAGCACGCGGTCGAGCGCCGCCGCCCATGCGCGCGGGTCGTGCCCGTCGATGAGCAGTCCCGACACCTCGTCGACGACGACCGTCCGCAGACCACCCACGGCCGTCGCGACGACGGGCGTCCCGCACGCCTCGGCCTCCGCCGCGACGAGCCCGAACGACTCCGAGCGCGACGGCATCGCGACGACGTCCGCGCTCCGGTACCAGTCGCCGAGCGCCGTGCGCGGCACGGGCGGGCGGAAGAGAACGCGGTCACCGACGCCGAGCCGGTCCGCGAGCACCGCCAGCTCCCGCACCGCCGTCGGGCGCCCCGACGGGCCCCCGCACACGACGATCCACGGCACCGGGCGCCCCTGCGCACGCAGCTCCGCCGCGGCCTCGACGAGCGTGTCCGGCCCCTTGAGCGGCTGGACGCGCCCGACGAAAAGCACGAGCGACCCGTGCGGCAGCCCGAGCCGGTCGCGCAGCGCCGGGTCATCAGCGCCCCGCGGCCCCGGGAGCGGACGGAACAGCTCAAGATCCGCGCCCGGCGCGACGACGTGGACGCGCGACGGGTCGGCCCCGTAGAGGTCGCGCAGCTCGGCCGCCTCGTCGGGCGTCGACGCCACGAGCGCATCAGCAGCCTCGACGACCTGCTCCTCGCCGACGACGCGGCCGTGCGGCTCCGGGACGTCGCCCGGAGCGAGCGCCGCGTTCTTCACCTTCGCCATCGTGTGCATCGAGTGGACGAGCGGCACGTCCCAGCGGTCCGCGGCGAGCCAGCCGACCTGCCCCGAGAGCCAGTAGTGAGAGTGCACGACGTCGTACCAGCCGGGCCGCCGCGACGCCTCGGTCCGCAGGACGCCTGCCGTGAACGCGCACAGCTGACCGGGCAGCTCGTTCTTGTCGAGGCCCTCGTACGGGCCGGCCGGGACGTGGCGCACGAGCACGCCGTCGCCCGCCTCGTGGACGTCGGGCTGCGACGACGCCGTCGCACGCGTGAAGATCTCGACGTGCGCGCCGAGCCCCGCGAGCGCGCGCGCAAGCCCCCGCACGTAGACGTTCATGCCGCCCGCGTCGCCCACGCCCGGCTGCGCGAGCGGCGACGTGTGCACCGAGAGCATCGCGACGCGCAGGCCGTCGGCGCGCACGACCTCACCGTCCGCGAGCGCGGAGGCGACGGGAAGGTCGAGGAGGGCCATGCCCCCAGTATCGGCCACCGGGGCAGCCTGCGGAGGGTCATGTCGCGGCCCTCACAGGGCGGGACATCCATGTCCGGATCGACACCGAAAGACCAGATGATGGGCCAGAAGTCCTACGCCCTCCCGTGTTAAATCGCGGAGAGTGGTCCTATGACTGCACCGTCGGGCACGACCCCGAACCCGCTCGAGGCACTGCGCGCCAAGCTCGCCGCGGAGCCTGCCGTCGTCGACGCGTCCGCACCCGTCGTCGACGCCGCGACGCTCGCCGACGAGTACATCGTCTGTCACTGCACGAACGTCACCGCGGGCGAGCTGCGGGGGCTCGTCCACGAGGCCGGCTGCACGTCGCTCGAGGAGATCCAGCGCTGCACGCGGGCGGGCGGATCGTGCGGCAAGTGCGTGCCGCTGCTCACCGAGTTCGTCGCGATCGAGCTCGGCCGCGCAGGCATCGCCTGATCCGACCACCCCCTCCCCACTCACCCTCGACTCGTAGGTCTCCAGCACCATCGAACGGTGCTCAGGCCCTACAAGTCGCCCAGTTCTATCGACTCGTAGGGCCCCAGCACCATCGAACGGTGCTGGGGCCCTCCGAGTCGTGCCCGTGCGTCGGGGCGCGTCGTCAGGCGACCGCGACGCAGCTCGGCTTGACCGGCAGGGTGAGCCGGCCGACGACCTCGCCCGTGCCGTCCTCCGCGACGCGCACGGCAACGAGGCACGCGTCGACCTGCGACGCGACGAGCACGAGGTCGTCGCCCTCCCCCGAGGTCACGGCACCGTCGGCGCCGACCTGCGCGACGAGCGCGTGATGGCGGGGCCACGACGCGCCGAGCGGGGTGTCGGCGAGGTGCCGGAGGACCGTCGGGCGGCCCTCCGCGTCGCGCTCGACGGCGAACGTCGCGAGGACGTCGGGGCCGCGCACGGTGACGTGGAGGCGCGTGCCGTCGGCCGAGAGCGAGACGTGCGCGGGGTAGGAGCCGCGCTCCGAGGGCGGAGTCGTGCAGGCAGCCTGCTCCCCGACCGCGACGCCGGCGCCGTCGGCGTCGAGGACGAAGGTCGTCACGCGCGAGTCGAGCTCGCCGACGACGAACGCGACGCCGTCGGGGTGGACGGCGACGTGGCGCGGGCCCGAGCCGGGCGTGGCGCGCGCGCCGATGCCATCGGCCTCGACGCGCTCCTCCCCCTCCGTGCCTGAAGGCCGCAGCGAGTAGCGGCGGGGCTCGTCCGTGCCGAGGTCGGCGACCCACGCGGACGCGCCGCCGGGCAGCTCCCACGCCGAGTGGACGTGCGCCTCGTCCTGGCGGTCGGGGTTCGGGCCCGAGCCGAGGTGGACGTGCGTAACGCCGTCGCCCGTCGGGCGGCCGTCGGCGTCGAGCGGCACGACCGTGAACGTGCCTGAGCCGTAGTTCGAGACGAGCAGGGCGCCGTCGTGCGGGCCCGCGACGATCGCGAGGTGGCACGGGTAGTCGCCGCCTGCGGCGAGGCGTGCGACCTCGGTGAGGGTGTCGCCGTCGACGTCGTAGGCGACGACGCGACCGTCGGGCGTCTCGCTCGTCGCCCAGAGGGTGCGGCCCGAGGGGTGGAGCTCGACCCAGGAGGCGTAGGGCAACTCGGCGGCGGTGCCGCGGTCGACGAGGGCGCCGTCGGGCAGGAGGTCGACACGGCGCACGCCCGAGGGCTGCTCGGGGGCGTCGTCGCTGCTCGGGTAGGTGCCGAGCCATAGGCGGACGGGGTCCACGGGAGTCCTTCCGTCGGGGCGGCGCTGCCGCCGGGGGTGCCGTCCCATCCAACCAGCCGACCCGCCCCGCACGCTCCCGGTGTCCCCAGGACGTCGCCGAGATAGCGGCCCCGCGCCGAGATAGCGTCTGCAGACCGCTATCTCGGTCGGGGACCGCTATCTCGCGAAAATCTGGGAGTGGGGGTGGGAGTCAGGTGGGGAGGCGCGAGGAGGGGTTCGCCGCCAGGCCGCGGAGCACCTCGACCGCTCCCCCCGTCATCGCGGCCTCGGCACCTGCGAGCGACGGCTCGACGACGAGGTCCTCGCGCGGCGCCGTGAGCACGCGCGCCTCGAGCTCCGCGGCGACGTGCGCGCGCAGGTAAGGCTCGAGCGGACCGTAGATGCCGCCGAGGACGACGTGCGCGACGTCGGTGAGGTTGACGAAGCTCGCGAGCGCGACGCCGAGCGCCCAGCCACCGCGCGCGAGGGCTGCGAGCGCGGGCGCGTCGCCGTCGTCGGCCCGGGCACAGAGGTCAGCGAGGGGACCGAGCCGGTCGAGGCCCGCCGCGATCATGAGCGCGTCCTTGCCCGCATAGGCCTCGAGGCAGCCGTGGGCGCCGCACGCGCACAGGGGGCCGTCGGGCTCGACGGTCGTGTGGCCGAGCTCGCCCGACCAGCCGCGGACGCCTCCGAAGACGGCGTGCTCGTGGACGAGCGCGCCACCGATGCCGACCTCGCCCGAGACGTAGAGGAAGCTCGGCAGGGCGCGCCTGCGGGCGCGCCACTCGGCGACGGCCGCGAGGTTGGCCTCGTTGGTGACGGTGAGGCCGAGGCGATCGAACGGGGCGACCTCGCGCAACGCGGAGAGGTCGAGGTCGGCCCAGCCGAGGTTGGGGGCGAGGCGGAGCCGGTCGGCGGACGGATCGACGAGGCCCGGCAGGGCGAGGCTTGCGCCGACGACGTCGACGCCGCGCGCCTCGAGGTCGCGGGCGACGTCCGCTGCGCGGGCGGCGAGGTCCGCGAGGACGACGGCGGGGTCGGACGCGTGGTGGTCGCCGGGGACGACGACGTCGGCGAGGACGTCTCCGGCGAGGTCGACGGCACGCACCCCGAGGTAGTCGACGTTGACCTCGAGGCCGAGGCCGGCGAGGGTTCCGCGGGCGGGCGTGAGCGGGACGGCGGGGCGTCCGGCGGTGCCGGTCTGGATGGGCTCGCCCTCGGCGAGGACGCGGGACTCGACGAGGAGGTCGACGAGCGCGGAGACCGTCGCGCGGGTGAGGCCGGTCGCGGCGGCGAGGTCGGCGCGGGAGACGGGGGCGTCGGCGTCGAGGACGTGGCCGAGGACGAGCGAGAGGTTGTGCTCGCGCAGGCTCGCCTGACGCGCGGCGGTTCCCCGGGCGGGTCCGCGGCGTGGGGGCTGCTTGCTTGTCGGCATGGGTTGACCCTACCGCCGGACGGCGATAAGTTCATCCACAATACAAATCTCGACGAGGAGACCCCATGTCGCTCACCCCCACCCCCGCTGACAAGTTCTCGTTCGGCCTCTGGACCGTCGGCTGGAGCGCCCAGGACCAGTTCGGCTCCGCGAGCCGCCCCGACCTCGACCCCGTCGAGTCGGTCCGCCGCCTCGCCGAGCTCGGCGCCGCACACGTCACCTTCCACGACGACGACGTCGTCCCCTTCGGCTCCGACACCGCCGAGCGCGACCGCATCCTCGACCGCTTCAAGGGTGCCCTCGCCGAGACCGGCATCACCGTCGAGATGGTCACCACCAACACCTTCTCGCACCCCATCTTCAAGGACGGTGCCTTCACCTCGAACGACCGCCGTGTCCGCCGCTACGGCCTCCGCAAGGTCCTGCGCAACGTCGACCTCGCCGCCGAGCTTGGCGCGAGCACGTTCGTCATGTGGGGCGGCCGCGAGGGCGCCGAGTACGACTCCGCCAAGGACCTCTACGCCGCGCACGAGCGCTACGCCGAGGGCATCGACACCGTCGCCGCCTACATCAAGTCGAAGGGCTACGACCTCCGCATCGCGCTCGAGCCCAAGCCCAACGAGCCCCGCGGCGACATCCTCCTGCCCACCGTCGGCCACGCACTCGCACTCATCGCGAAGCTCGAGAACGGCGACATCGTCGGCCTCAACCCCGAGACGGGCCACGAGCAGATGGCCGGCCTCAACTACACGACGGGCCTCGCCCAGGCACTCTGGGCCGACAAGCTTTTCCATATCGACCTCAACGGCCAGCGCTCGATCAAGTACGACCAGGACCTCGTCTTCGGCCACGGCGACCTCTTCAGCGCCTTCGCAACCGTCGACCTCCTCGTCAACGGCTTCCCGGGCGGCGGCCCCCGCTACGACGGCCCCGTCCACTTCGACTACAAGCCCTCGCGCACCGAGGACGTGCAGGGCGTGTGGGACTCCGCCGCCGCCAACATGCGCACCTACCTCCTCCTCAAGGAGCGCGCCCTCGCGTTCCGCGCCGACCCCGAGGTCCAGGAGGCCCTCGAGGCCGCGGGCGTCCTCGAGCTCGCCCAGCCGACGCTCGCGGCGGACGAGACCCTCGAGTCGTTCCTCGCCGACACCTCGGTCTACGAGGACGTCGACGTCGACGAGGTCGCCGCGCGCGGCTTCGGCTTCGTCCGGCTCAACCAGCTCGCGCTCGAGCACGCGATCGGCGCTCGCTGAGAAGCCGCGCCGGGGATCCTCCGTCAGCCCCGGGGCGCACGCTCGCCAGCCGGCCCCTCACGGGGCTCGACACGGCCGGCGCAGCCGGGCGGCCCTCCCCCCACCGGGAGGGCCGCCCTCGCCGCATCCACCCCCGTCGACCACCTGCACCCCCTTGGACACATACATGACCCTCGTCGCCGGCGTGGACTCCTCCACGCAGTCCTGCAAGATCGTCATCCGCGACGCCGCGACCGGCGCCCTCGTGCGCGAGGGCCGCGCCTCGCATCCGGACGGCACGACCGTCGACCCCGAGGCCTGGTGGGACGCGCTCGTCGCGGCCGCCGCGGACGCTGGCGGTCTCGACGACGTCGCCGCGATCGCCGTCGGCGGCCAGCAGCACGGCATGGTCGCGCTCGACGCCGACGGCCGCGTCATCCGGCCCGCGATGCTGTGGAACGACACGTCGTCCGCCCCCGACGCCCGCGACCTCGTCGCCGAGCTCGGCGCAGGTGACCCCGAGCGCGGCGCGCAGGCGTGGGCCGACGCGGTCGGCGCCGTTCCGGTCGCGTCGTTCACGGTGACGAAGCTCCGCTGGCTCGCGCGCGTCGAGCCGGAGAACGCCGCGCGCGTCGCGGCGGTGTGCCTCCCCCACGACTGGCTCACGTGGCGACTGCGCGGCGCGCGTTCGCTCGAGGACCTCACGACCGACCGCTCCGACGTCTCCGGCACGAGCTACTGGTCACCGACGACCGGCGAGTACCGTCGCGACCTCCTCGCGCTCGCGCTCGGTCGCGACGACGTCGTCCTGCCGCGCGTCCTCGGCCCCGGTGAGTCCGCCGGCACGACGGACTGCGAGCTCACGCGCGGCGCGGTCGTCGGCGTCGGAGCGGGCGACAACGCGGGCGCCGCGCTCGGCCTCGGTCTTGGCGAGGGCGACGTCTCGGTGTCGCTCGGCACATCCGGCGTCGTCGCCGCCGTCGCAACCTCCTCGACGTCCGACGCGTCCGGGCTCGTCGCCGGCTTCGCGGACGCGACCGGCCGCTTCCTGCCGCTCGTGTGCACGCTCAACGGGTCCCGCATCCTCGACGCCGCGTGCACCGTCCTCGGCGTCGACTACGACCGCCTCGCCGAGCTCGCACGCGAGGCGCCCGCGGGCGCTGACGGCCTCGTGCTCGTCCCCTACCTCGAGGGCGAGCGCACGCCCAACCTGCCCGACGCGAGCGGGTCCCTCCACGGCCTCACGCTCGCGAACGCGACACCCGCGCACATGGCCCGCGCGTTCGTCGAGGGCATGCTGTGCGCGCTCGCCGACGGACTCGACGAGATCGTCCGGCACGGGACGACGCCGCGCCGCGCGATCCTCGTCGGCGGTGGCGCGAAGTCGCCCGCGGTGCGGGCGATCGCCCCCGTCGTGCTCGGCGTCGACGTGCTCGTACCGCTCGCGGGCGAGTACGTCGCAGACGGTGCGGCGCGGCAGGCCGCGTGGGCGCTCGCCGGCGGCGGGGAACCGCCCGCCTGGGACGAGCTGGCGGGTGCGGGTGAGCTGGTGCGTGCGGATCTCAGCGCGGAGGGACGCGCGACGACTGCGCGCGTGCGGGCGCGTTATGCCTCAGCACGAAGCCACGTCCTCGACCGGGCCTGATATTCAACGGTTCCTTGTCGCACGGCATTTCTGAGATGGCCGCAGCGCATGAGGCGGCCCGGAGCGTCCATCGCCGGGCGGCACACGATCGCTGCGAGGTCCGACGCCGCGAGGCCCGACGATCTTCGTCGTCGGGCCTCGCGGGACGGAATCGTCGGGGGCGATTCCGGGAAATGCAGCGTGCTCAGTGAGCGGCTTCGTAGGCGGCGCGAATCTCGGCAGAGATGCGGCCACGGTCGTTGACGGTGTATCCGTTCGCGCGTGCCCATTCACGCATGACGGTCGCCTCCGAGCTGCCGCGCTTGCGCGCGGTGCGGGCGGGGGCGGCTGCGCGTCCACCACGGGCGACACGGCGTCCGTGGCCGACCCAGGGTGCGAGGGCGGCGCGAAGATCGGCCGCATTCTTGTCGTTGAGGTCGATCTCGTAGGTGACGCCGTCAAGCCCGAACGTCACGGTCTCGGTGGCTTCACCGCCGTCGATGTCGTCCTCGAGAATCACCACTGTCCTCTGCGCCATTTCTTGTCTCCGGTGTCGTCGTCGCGTGAGTGGTCGAGCAATTATGTTCACGGACGCATGGCGCCGTCAAAAGATCCTTCGTCGTCGCGGCTCCACGATATTGCTGCCATTCGGGAGATGCCGCCCAGGGTCGCCTGATGAGACAGGCGCGGCGTCAGCGGCGAGCGCGGGTCGCGCAGCAGAGATTCACCCAGGAAATGGCGCCCCACAACGCGCGATGTCGTTGCGCAGAAGGAGCGTCAGCGCTCTCGGGCGGCTGCGTTGTTCGGCACGACGGTAACTCCGTCACGCTCGGCCTCGAACTTCGCGAGCGCCTCGCGCTCGCTGCGGTCGGCACGCATGATCGCGCGGATGCCGAGCCAGAAGAGCACGCCCACGCCGACCGAGGGGACGAGGGCGCCGACAGCGTCGAGGAAGGGTTGCACGCGTCCATCGTACGTTCGTGGGCTGCCGTCGGGGAGTCCGCACCGACGTGCGGTCGGCCACGGCGGACACCGCGGACCGCCTGCTGCGTCCACGAATCGAAGGCATGGGAGCAGATTGCGCACCGCAGGCGCGCCTCAGAAGCGTGAGAAGTCGCCGCTGGAGGCATCGCAACCGGATCGTTACACCAGCGGGACTGGCGATACTTCGCCGATCCCGATATGTTCAGGCGCACAACAAATCACAGGGGCTTGCGTTCAAGGCTTGAAGGCAGCAAGGTGTGTCGCACGAGACGTCCGCACAGAAGCGGACCCGCCCGCCTCATCGACGAGGCACGCACCGCACGCAGCACCCAGCACGACCCGGCTCACCCGAGCCCACCCGTGAACGTGACCACCCGACGAAGGGAACCACCCACGATGTCCAGGACCACCAAGCTCGTCGCCGTCGCCGCCGCCGCGACCCTCACTCTCGGCCTGGCCGCCTGCTCCTCCGAGCGCGACCCCGGCACCTCCCCCACGACCGCCGGCGGGGGCGCAACCGCCTCGGGCGGCAGCGGGGCCGGCGGCCTCATCGGCATCGCCATGCCGACCCGCTCGCTCGAGCGCTGGAACAACGACGGCAAGCACCTCGACGAGCTCCTCAAGAAGGCCGGCTACGAGACGTCGCTCCAGTACGCCGACAACAAGGTCGACCAGCAGATCTCCCAGATCGAGACCATGGTCAACCAGGGCGCCAAGGTGCTCGTCGTCGCATCGATCGACGGCGAGGCCCTCGGTAACGCCCTCGAGGCCGCCGCAGCCAAGGGCATCAAGGTCATCGCCTACGACCGCCTCATCAACGGCACCGAGGCCGTCGACTACTACGCCACGTTCGACAACTACAAGGTCGGCACGCTCCAGGGCGAGTTCATCAAGGAACAGCTGGGGCTCGACACCGAGGCCGGACCGTTCAACCTCGAGCCCTTCGCCGGCTCGCCCGACGACAACAACGCGAAGTTCTTCTTCTCCGGCGCGTGGGACGTCCTGCTCCCCTACATCGAGTCCGGCAAGCTCGTCGTCCCCTCCGGCAAGTCCCCCAAGAGCAACGACGACTGGAAGTCCATCGGCATCCTCGGCTGGGAGTCCACCAAGGCCCAGGCTGAGATGGACAACCGCCTCAACGCCAACTACCAGGACAAGAAGGTCGACGTCGTCCTCTCGCCCAACGACTCCCTCGCCCTCGGCATCGAGACGTCCCTCGAGACCAACGGCTACAAGCCCGGCGCCGACTGGCCGCTCGTCACCGGCCAGGACGCCGACAAGGCGAACGTCATGAACATGCTCGCCGACAAGCAGGCCATGACCGTCTGGAAGGACACCCGCACCCTGGGCGACCAGGTCGCCCTCATGGTCGACCAGATCGTCAACGGCAAGACCGTCGAGGTGAACGACACCGAAACGTACAACAACGGCAAGAAGGTCGTCCCCTCCTTCCTCCTGCCCCCGCAGGTCGTCACGAAGGACACCGTCCAGTCGTCGCTCGTCGAGTCGGGCTTCTACAAGGCGTCCGACCTGGGCCTCTGACCCGGGCCTCTGACCGGCTGCGGCGCCGGGGCACCCGCCCCGGCGCCGCCCGCCGGCCCCACCAGCACGACGACGAGGACGAGAGATGGACGACCTGTCACAGCACAGCACGATCCTCGAGATGCGAGGCATCACGAAGACGTTCCCCGGGGTCAAGGCCCTCGAGGACGTCACGCTCGAGGTCCGCCGCGGCGAGGTGCACGCGATCTGCGGCGAGAACGGCGCCGGGAAGTCGACGCTCATGAAGGTGCTCTCCGGGGTCTACCCCCACGGCACCTACGACGGCGAGATCCGCTTCGAGGACGAGCCCTGCGAGTTCAGGAACATCCGTGACTCCGAGGAGCGCGGCATCGTCATCATCCACCAGGAGCTCGCGCTCAGCCCCCACCTGTCGCTCGCCGAGAACATCTTCCTCGGCAACGAGCGCCAGAAGGGCGGCGTCATCGATTGGAACCGCACCAACCGCGAGGCCGCGATGCTCCTCGCGCGTGTCGGGCTCGACGAGCACCCCGACACCAAGGTCCGCGACATCGGCGTCGGCAAGCAGCAGCTCGTCGAGATCGCCAAGGCCCTGTCCAAGCAGGTCAAGCTGCTCATCCTCGACGAGCCCACCGCGGCGCTCAACGACGAGGACTCCGCTCACCTCCTCGACCTCATGCGGTCGCTTCAGGGTCAGGGCATCACCTCGATCATCATCAGCCACAAGCTTGGCGAGATCACCGCGATCGCCGACTCGACAACGATCATCCGGGACGGCCGCACGATCGAGACCCTCGACATGCGCGGCGCCGAGCCCGTCACCGAGGACCACATCATCCGCGGCATGGTCGGCCGCTCGCTCGACAACCGCTACCCCGACCACGTCGCGACGCCCGGCGACGAAGTCCTGCGCCTCGAAGGCTGGAGCGTCGAACACCCGCTCCACCACGACCGCCTCGTCGTCAACGGCGCCTCCCTCAGCGTCCGCGCCGGAGAAATCGTCGGGCTCGCCGGGCTCATGGGCGCAGGCCGCACCGAGCTCGCGATGAGCATCTTCGGCCGCACCTACGGCCGCAACCACACCGGTCGGCTCTCGCTCAAGGGCAAGGACGTCGAGCTCCGCACCGTGCACGACGCGATCCGCGCAGGCATCGCCTACGTGAGCGAGGACCGCAAACGCTACGGCCTCAACCTCATCGAGGACATCAAGCGCAACATCGCGGCCTCCGCGCTCGGCAAGCTCTCCCGCTGGGGCGTCGTCGACGGCGGCCGCGAGGTCACGGTCGCCGAGAAGTACCGCAAGGACCTCAACATCAAGACCCCGACGGTCGACGCCCTCACGGGCAAGCTCTCGGGCGGCAACCAGCAGAAGGTCGTCCTCGCGAAGTGGATCTTCACCGACCCGGACCTCCTCATCCTCGACGAGCCGACACGAGGCATCGACGTCGGCGCGAAGTACGAGATCTACCAGATCATCAACGCCCTCGCCGACGCCGGCAAGGCGATCCTCATCATCTCGTCCGAGCTGCCTGAGCTGCTCGGCACGTGTGACCGCATCTACGCCATGAGCCAGGGACGCATCACCGGACAGGTGACGCGCGCCGAGGCCGACCAGGAGACGCTCATGCGCCTCATGACCAAGGAGAAGGAAGGGGCGGACGCGTGAACGCGCTGACGCAGTACCTCAGCCGCAACGTGCGGGACTACGGCATGATGGCGGCGCTCGTCATGATCGTCATCGTGTTCCAGGTGCTCACGGACGGCAAGATCCTCGAGTCGCCCGCGATCGCGAGCCTCATCACCCAGAACGCGTACGTCTTCATCCTCACCATCGGCATGGTCATGGTCATCGTCGCCGGCCACATCGACCTCTCGGTCGGCTCGGTGGTCGCGTTCGTCGGCGGTGTCACCGGATGGCTCATGATCAACCAGGGTCTCCCCTGGCCGCTCGTCGTCGTCCTCGCGATCGGGGTCGGCGCGCTCGTCGGCGTCTGGCAGGGCTTCTGGATCGCGTACGTCGGGATCCCTGCGTTCATCGTCACGCTCGCGGGCATGCTCATCTTCCGCGGCCTCGCGATCGTCATCGCGGGCACGACGATCTCCGGCTTCCCGCAGGGCTTCAAGAACATCGCGGGCGGCTACATCCCCGCATGGTTCGGTTTCGCCGGTCCGTTCGACCTGCTCACCCTGCTCATCGGCATCGTCGCGATCGTCGGCCTCGTCGTCGCCGGTCTCCGCAAGCGCGCTGTCCTGCACCGTGAGGGCCTGCACTCCGAGCCGCTGCTCGCGTGGATCGTGAAGACCGCCGTCATCGCGGCGCTCATCGGCTTCGTCACGTACAAGCTCGCGACGAACGTCGTCGCCGACCCGACGAGCACCGGCACGCCGATCGTCCTCGTCATCGTCGGTCTCCTCGTCCTCACCTACACGTTCGTCATGAACCGCACCGTCTTCGGCCGACACATCTACGCGATCGGCGGCAACCTCCACGCTGCCGTGCTCTCAGGCGTCAACACGAAGCGCGTGAACTTCATGATCTTCGTCAACATGGGTGTCCTCGCGGGCGTCGCGGGTGTCGTCACGACCTCCCGCGCAGGTGCGTCGATCGCCGCCGCCGGCGTGAACTTCGAGCTCGACGCGATCGCCGCGGCGTTCATCGGCGGCACGGCCGTCACGGGCGGCATCGGCAAGGTGTCCGGCGCGATCATCGGTGCGCTCATCATGGGCGTGCTCAACATGGGTCTGTCGCTTATGAACGTGCCCGCCGAGTGGCAGCAGACCGTCAAGGGTCTCGTGCTTCTCGCGGCCGTCGCGTTCGACATCCTCAACAAGCGCCGCAACGCGGCCGCCTGACCCGCGCCCCCTACCCGACCGACCCAACCGACCCAGGATTCCGCGCGTATGGCTGCTGCGAGTAGCCATACGCGCGGAATCCTGGGGAGGGTCACTCGTGCGTCACCAGGGGCGACGTCGGTCAGAGTGGCTTGACCAGCGGGAACGTGATGGTCTCCCGGATGCCGTAGCCCGTGATCGCCATGAGCAGGCGGTCGAGGCCCATGCCCATGCCACCGCTCGGCGGCATCGCGAACTCCATGGCCGTGAGGAAGTCCTCGTCGAGGACCATCGCCTCGTCGTCTCCCGCCGCGGCGAGCAGCGCCTGCGCCTCGAAGCGCTCGCGCTGGATCACCGGGTCGACGAGCTCCGAGTACGCGGTCGCAAGCTCGAAGCCGCGCACGTAGAGGTCCCATTTCTCGACGAGACCCGGCTTGGACCGGTGACCGCGCGTGAGCGGGCTCGTCTCGACCGGGAAGTCACGCACGAACGTCGGCGCGACGAGGTGGTCGCCGACGTGGTGCTCCCACAGCTCCTCGACGAGCTTGCCGTGGTTCTGCTTCTTGGGGTCGACCTTGAGGTCGAAGCGCTCCACGAGCGCGAGCAGGTGCTCGACGGTCGTGTCCGCGGTGATCTCCTCGCCGATCTTCGCCGAGAGCGAGTCGTACATGGTGATCTCGGCCCAGTCGCCGCCGAGGTCGTACTCGGTGCCGTCGGCGAGGGTGACGAGCGTCGTGCCGCGGGCTGCGACGGCCGCCTGCTGCACGAGGTCGCGCGTGAGCGCGGCCATCGTGTCGTAGTCGCCGTAGGCCTCGTACGCCTCGATCATCGTGAACTCCGGCGAGTGGCTCGAGTCCGCGCCCTCGTTGCGGAAGTTCCGGTTGATCTCGAAGACCTTCTCGATGCCGCCGACGACAGCACGCTTGAGGAAGAGCTCGGGAGCGATGCGCAGAAAGAGCTCCATGTCGAACGCGTTCATGTGCGTCGAGAACGGACGAGCCGCGGCACCGCCATGGATCGTCTGGAGCATGGGCGTCTCGATCTCGATGAAGTCGCGCTCGTGGAAGTTCTCGCGCAGCGACCGCACGACGGCCGCGCGCGTGCGCACCATGTCGCGCGCCGCGGGGCGCGTGATGAGGTCGACGTACCGCTGGCGGACGCGCACCTCCTCGGAGAGCTCGGCCGTCGAGCCGTCCTCCCGCTGGTAGAGGTTGGGCAGCGGGCGCAGCGACTTCGCGGCAATCTGCCACGTGTCGACGAAGACGGAGAGCTCGCCGCGGCGCGACGAGCCGACCCGTCCGCCGACGAAGAGGTGGTCGCCGAGGTCGACGTCAGCCTTGAACGCCGCGAGGCGCTCCTCACCGACGGCCGCGAGCGAGAGCATCGCCTGGAGGCGCTCCCCCGCACCGTCCTGGACGGTGACGAAGCAGAGCTTGCCGGTGTTGCGGAGGAAGACGACACGGCCAGCGACGCCGACGACGTCGTCGGTCTCGACGCCCGCCTCGAGGTGGCCGTACTGCGCGCGGACCGCGGAGATCGTCGTCGTCACGGGCACGGAGACCGGGTAGGCCTCCTGGCCGGACGTGAGGAGGCGCTCACGCTTCTCCTTGCGGACCCGGATCTGCTCGGGGGTGTCGTCCGCGGGAGCGGCCGAAGGGTCCTGGGGCGTGGGCGCGGAAACCGTCGCGTCGAAAGCAGTCACGCGCCCAATCCTACCGACCTCCAGCGACCCCCCTCCCCTGGAAGACGCCCCGCGAGATAGCGCTGCCAGGACGAGATAGCGCGTCTCTCGCGCTATCTCGTCCGCCGATCGCTATCTCGCGGACACGGGGGTGGGGTCAGGCGCGGAGGTCGAGGGCCAGGTCGAGGATCGGGGCGCTGTGCGTGAGGGCACCGACGCTCATGTAGTCGACGCCCGTCGCCGCGACCGACGCCGCACGCTCGAGCGACAGGTTGCCCGTCGCCTCGAGCTCCACCCGGCCCCGAGACGCCTCGAGCGCACGCACCGCCTCGACCGTCGCGCGCAGCGCGTCGTCGTCCATGTTGTCGAGCAGCAGGAAGTCCGCACCGGCCTCGACGGCCTCGACCGCCTGCGCCTGCGTGTCCGCTTCGACCTGCACCGCGACCTCCGGGAACCGCTCGCGCACCGACGCGACCGCGGCCGCGACCGATCCCGCCGCGACCACGTGGTTGTCCTTGATCATCGCGACGTCGTACAGACCCATGCGCTTGTTCGTACCGCCGCCGCAGCGCACCGCGTACTTGTCGAGCGCGCGCAGACCCGGCGTCGTCTTACGCGTGTCAAGCACACGCGCCCGCGACCCGTCGGGCCGCACGACCGTGTCGAGCACGTCCGTCCACGCACGTGCGGCCGTCGCGACGCCCGACGCACGCGACGCGATGTTGAGCATCGTGCGCTCCGCGACGAGCAGCGCCTGGACCGGGCCCGTGAGGTGCGCGAGCACCTGCCCCGCACGCACGCGCTCGCCGTCGACGACGAGGTGCTCGACCTGCACGGGCGCGAGGTCGAAGATCTCGCACACCTGCGTGAGCGTCTCCCGCACCGCACCGAGCCCCGCGACCGTGCCGGCCTCGCGCGCGACGAGGTCCGCCGTGCCGCGCACCGACGGCGAGATCGTCGCCTGCGTCGTCACGTCGCGTCGGTTGACGGAGCCGAGGTCCTCCTCGAGCGCCATCGCGACCGTCGCGGCGATCCAGGCCCGGCCCGGCCCGGGGTCACCGGGAAGGGTCGGGTCGGACGGGTACGCGGGCGCGTTGGGCGCGGCAGAGGCAGGCGAGATCGCCGTGGCAGGGGTGGTCACGCCCGAACGCTACCGCACGCGGGCGGGCCCGTCCCACAGCGTTCGGGCACAGCGACGGACGCCGCGGGAGCGGCTCAGTCCGCGTAGTCAGGCGCCGGTCCGAGCCCGAAGAACTCCTCGAGCGACGGCCCGCCCGCCTCGTGGATCGCGGTCGCGACCTCGACCCCGACGTAACGCAGGTGCCACGGCTCGGCCTTGTACCCCGTCCACTCCTCGTGCGCGCCGTCGAACCGGACGACGAAGCCGTACCGGTGCGCGTTCGCGACCAACCACTGCGACGCCTTCGTCTCGCCAAAGCAGCTTATGACGCCGCACGTGTCCGCAAGCGCGACGACGTCGACGGCGAGACCCGTCTGGTGCTCGGAGAACCCTGCGCGCGCCGAGGAGCGCTCCGCCCGCTCGCGGCCCATCTGCGCGACCCAGCCCTCGAACGTCGTGCGCTGCTCCTGGTACGAGCGCATCGCCGAGTGCACGGCGATGGGGTTGCCGTCCTCCTCCGCGTCCGCACGGAGCTCGGCGAGCGCGTCCGCGGCCTCCGCGCGCATCGTCACAGCCGAGCCGGAGACCGGCACGAGGTCGTCGGGACGGTGCTCGAGCGGCGACAACGGCCTCAGCTTGTTGACGACGACGGTGATCGAGTCCGGCGAGTCGACGTCGTAGCCGCGGCCCGACGGCGTCGGGTCGGAGGCGTCAACGGTGGGCTCGTCGGCAGGCGTGTCTGAGGGCGTGACCGTGGGCGTCGCGGCCTCCGACGTCGGCGACGGCGCAGGGGTCCCGGGGCCGGGACTCGTCGGCGCGTCCGACGGCTCCCCGAGGACCGACGCGCCGACCGACAGGACGAACGACCGTACCGTCGGAGGCGCGAGGTTCTCGAGCGCGACGAACGCGGAGACGCCAGCAGCGACGACGAGCAGCGGCGCGACGACGAGAGCGGAACGTCGTCGCCGACGCCGCGCACGCACACGCGGAGCGGGGGTCATCCGGTGATCGTAACGACGCCGTGCGACGTCAGCGCGCCACCGACGTGTGGGCCCGGTGGAGGATCTCGAGCGTGCCGTCGGAGGTGAGCCGCACATCGATCCGCAGCAGCCACGCGTCGTCCCGCTCGGGGAAGTCGGTGCGGAAGTGCCCGCCGCGCGACTCCTCGCGCTCGAGGGCGGTCGCCGCGAGGACGGTGGCGATCTGGTGGATGTTCGTCGTCTCCCACTCGGCGACCTGCGGGTGCGCGTCAACGACGCCCGCGGGCCGCGGCCCGCCGTTCGTCGGCACCGCGGCGAGACGCTCGAGCGACGCGAGCAGACCCTCGCGCGAGCGCAGCACGCCCGGTCCGGTCGCCGCCGCGCGCTGCACGCGCGAGCGCATCGCGGCCGCGACGAGCGCCGTACGGCCCTCGTGCGCCACAGGCTCGACGCGCGTGAGCTCGCCCGACGCGAGACGCGCGGCGACGTCGACGGCCGCGCGGTGCGCGAAGACGAGCCCCTCGAGGAGCGAGTTCGACGCGAGCCGGTTGGCGCCGTGCACCCCCGTGCACGCGACCTCGCCCGCGGCGTAGAGACCGGGGACCGTCGAGCGGCCGTGCAGGTCCGTGACGACGCCGCCGGAGTGGTAGTGCTGCGCGGGAGCGACGGGCACGAGGTCCGTCGTCCAGTCGATGCCGTGCTCGAGCAGCCGCTCCGTGATCGTCGGGAACCGCTCGCGGAGGAAGTCCGCGCCGAGGTGACGAGCGTCGAGGTACACGTGGTTGGCCTCGGTGAGGCGGAGCCGCTCGACGATCGCGTGCGCGACGACGTCGCGCGGCGCGAGCTCCGCCATGGGGTGGACGTCCGGCATGAACCGCACGCCGTCGATGTCGACGAGGAGCGCGCCCTCGCCGCGCACGGCCTCCGAGACGAGGGTCAGCTGGCCGCGCACGCCCGAGCCCGCCCACAGGACGGTCGGGTGGAACTGGACGAACTCGACGTCGCCGAGCGTCGCACCCGCGCGCAGGGCGAGCGCGTCGCCGTCGCCCGTCGCCTGCACCGGGTTGGTCGAGGAGCGGTACACCTGGCCGATGCCGCCCGTCGCGAGGATGACCGCGGGCGCGAGCACCGCGCCGACGCCGTCGCGCCGACCCTCACCGATGACGTGGAGCGTCACGCCCGCGACAGCGCCGGGGACCTCACGTCCCTCGGCGTCGAGCGACGCGGGCCCCTGAAGGAGGTCGAGGACGAGCGCGTGCTCGACGATCTCGATGCCCGGATCGCCCAGCACGGCCTCGAGCTGCGCGATGAGGGCGCGCGAGATCTCGGCACCCGTCGCGTCGCCGCCCGCGTGCGCGATGCGGTCCGCATGGTGCCCGCCCTCACGCGTGAGCGCGATGTCGCCGTCGGCCGCGAGGTCGAAGTGCGCGCCGAGACCGACGAGCTCGCGCACGCGGTCGGGGCCCTCGGTGACGAGCACCTCGACGGCCTCGCGGTCGCACACGCCGACGCCCGCGACGAGCGTGTCGGCCAGGTGCGCGTCCGGGGAGTCGGTCGGCGCGAGTGCCGCAGCGATGCCGCCCTGCGCCCACACGGTCGAGCCCGACGAGAGCTCGCCCTTGGTGACGAGCATGACCCGGCCGTCGGGGCCCAGACGCCGACGCAACTCAAGCGCGGCCGTGAGGCCCGCGATGCCCGAGCCGACAACGACGACGTCCGCGTGCGCCGTCCAGCCCGGCGCGGGCGCCGTGAGGCGTCGCGCGAGGACGGGACGGGTCTGCTCGACCGCGACGCTCGCGGCGGCGCTCGTGAGCGCCGGGTCGAGCGTCATCACGCGAGGTCCGTCGCGTCCTGCGGGGCCCCGTGGCCCTGGAAGCCCGCGATGGGCAGGCCCGACGCCTCGAGCCCGTAGCCCTCAGGCACGAGACCCGGCTCCTCGTTGATGTCGACGATCCTGTTGTCCGCATCGACGAAGACGACGTGCGGCATGAACGTGCGCGCGTCGGCGTCGTTCATGAGGCCGTACGCGATGAGGATGACCGTGTCCCCCGGGTGCACGAGGTGCGCGGCAGCGCCGTTGATGCAGATCTGACCCGAGCCGGGCTCGCCGGGGATGACGTAGGTCGACAGGCGTGAGCCGTTCGTCACGTCGACGACGTCGACCTTCTGCCCCGCGACGAGGTCGGCGGCACGCAGCAGGTCGGCGTCGACGGTGATCGAGCCGACGTAGTGGAGGTCCGCCTGCGTGACCGTGGCCCGGTGGATCTTCGCGATCATCATGGGGCGCTGGAGCGACGCGGGAGGTGTGGTGTTCATGAGGGATCCTCAGGCCCTGGCGCCGCCCGCGCTCGGCGGGACGACGTCGACGGCCGTGTTGTCGATGAGTCGGGTCGTGCCGACGCGCGCCGCGACGAGCAGCAGCGCGCCGCCCGCGTACGACGCGGGCACGTCCTCCACGGTAGTCGGGTCGACGAGCGTGAGGTAGTCGGGGTCCACCCCGGCGGCCTCGAGGACGGCGGTCGCCGCCGCGCGGACGGCGTCCGCGCCCCGCTCCCCGGCCTCGGCGCCGGCGCGCAGCGCGCCGGACAGCGCGAGCGCGCGGGCGCGCTCCTCGTCGCTCAGGTAGGCGTTGCGCGACGACAGCGCGAGGCCGTCGGGCTGCCGGACGATCGGCACGCCGACGATCTCGACGGGCAGCTCGAGGTCGAGGACCATGCGCCGGATCGCGAGGAGCTGCTGAGCGTCCTTCTCACCGAACACCGCGACGTCCGGGGCGACGAGGTTGAGGAGCTTGAGGACGACCGTGAGGACGCCGTCGAAGTGCCCCGGGCGAATCGCGCCCTCGAGGACGGTGCCGATCGTGCCCGACGACACGCGGACGATCGGCCCCGACGGGTACATCTCTGCGGCCGACGGCGCGAAGACGACGTCGACGCGGGCGCCGCCGCGCGCAAGGGTCGCGAGGTCGGCGTCGAGGTCGCGCGGGTAGCGCTCGTAGTCCTCGCCGGGCCCGAACTGCAGCGGGTTGACGAAGTCGGTGACGACGACCTGCCCCCCGGGGCCGACGGCCTCACGGGCCGCGCGCACGAGCGCGAGGTGCCCGTCGTGCAGCGCGCCCATCGTCATGACGACGGCGCGGCGCGGGACCTCACCGGTCTCCTCGAAGGCCTCGAGGTCGACGCCCGCCAGTGCCTCGGGCGACCACAGGGCCGCGTCGAGCTCTGCGCGGGTGCGGGCGACGGTCGGGCTGGTCATGGTTCCTCCGGGTGGTCCTGGGCGAGCACGTCCATGATCTCGCGTGCCGGGCCCTCGGCGAGACGTCCCGTCCGCACGGACCGTGCGGCGGCGGCGCGCGCGAGCACCCGGTAGGACTCGAGGACGTCGAGCGCGTCCTCCTCCGCGGCGAGTCCTGCCAGCACGTCGAGGTGCTCACGCACCGTGCCGACGTCACCGCGGACGACGGGCCCCGTGAGCGCGGACATCGCGCCCGGGTCGGCGGCCGACGGCGGCTGCGCGGAGTCCGCGACGTCGGCGGCGCGCAGGGCTCCGTCGAGCGCGGCCCGCAGCAGCGGGCCGAGGACCGCGCCGGGCTGCTCGACACCTGCGGCGCCGAGCGCCTGCGCGGCCTGCGAGACGAGGACGACGAGGTGGTTCGACGCGTGCGCGAGGGCCGCGTGGTAGAGCCCGCGGCGTTCCTCGGGCAGGACGACGGGGTCGCCGCCAAGCTCCATGACGATCGCCTGACCGATCGCCTGGACGGTCGGGCCGCACGTCACGGCGAACGCCGTGCCCTCGAGCCGCGCGAGGTCGAGCGACGTGCCCGTGAACGTCATCGCCGGGTGGAGCGCGAGCGGGATCGCGCCGGCCGCCGCGGCGGGCGCGAGGACCTGGGTGCCGAAGCGGCCGGACGTGTGGACGACGAGCTGCCCCGGCTGCCACGCCCCGAGCGCCGCCAGGCCGGTGACAAGGTCGCCGAGCGCGTCGTCCGGGACGGTGAGAAGCACGAGTTGCGCCGACCGCACGACGTCAGGCACCTCGAGGACAGGCACTCCGGGCAGGAGGGTCGCGGCGCGCTCGAGCGACTCCTCGGAAACCGCGGAGACGCCGACGACGTCGTGCTCGAGCGCGCGCAGCGCAGCACCGAGGACGGCACCGACGCGGCCTGCGCCGACGACGCCGACCCTGAGCCGCCCGGGGCGGGCTGTGCTCACGCGCGGGACTCCTCGTCTGCGGACCGCGCGGCGTCGTCGGGTGTCGCGGTGCCGTCGGGTGCGGCGTCCTCGGGCACCACGGTGCCGAGCGCAGAACCGTCCGGCGCCGTGCCCTCGGCCTGCGCTGCCTCCTCGACCTGCTCCGCGAGCTCCGGTGCGACGCGCCGCATCCACTGCTCGGGGCCCTCGGCGCGCCGGGCGGAGCGGGCGCGGTCGTCCTGCTCGTCGAGCAGCCGTGCGGCCTCGTCCGACGCGAGGTGGTGGACGGACGCCTGGACGGGCCCGAGCGTCACGTGGAGTGCGACGCTCGCCAGACCGAGCCGCCGCTGCCACGGCCCCTGCTGGAGCGCGAGCGACTGCGTGCGCTCGTGCGGGACGAGCGTGAGGCTGCGGGTGAGCCTGCCGCGGCGGATGACGAGGCACCGGCCAGTGACCGCGTAGCCGTTACGACGCCACGTGAGTGGGTCGAGCCAGCGGGCCGACCGCGGGCTCGTCGTGAACCCGCCATCGGGCCCCTGCCCGTCGAGGCCGGTCGCGAGGAGCGCGAGCGGGTCCTCGACGCCAAGGTCCGGCAGGACGAGCCACAGGGCGTCGAACGCCGTGGCGCGCGGGCCGACGGGCAGCAGGAGCGTCGAGACCTCCTTGGTGTCCGCACCGAGCACGTAGCCCGCGACCGTGACGTCGACGCGCCACCAGTCCTTGCGCCGCCACAGGAGCGGCTGACGCATGCGGATCGCCTGGACACGGCCGGGCGGGATTGTCTGCGACCGCGTCTCGAGGAGCCCCGAGCGCGACCGGATGCCGTCGGGCGAGACCGCGCCGACGAAGTTCGCCTCGGAGACGAGCCGCTGGAACACGTACCCGCCGAAGCCGAAGAGGGCGGGCAGGAGCGAGAAGATCGGTGCGGCGCTCGAGGTAACGACGACCGCCACGACGACGCCCACGACGATGAGCAGGAGCACCGGCGTGACGAACGAGCGCAGCACCGAGCCGAACGTCGTCGCGAACGGCACCTCGTAGAGGACCCGCTCGGGCGCGACCGGGGCCTCCTCACCCTCGGCGACGTCGACGCCCGCGGCGCGCGCGAGCAGCTCCGCGCGCAGGGCGTCAGCCTCGGCTCGCCGCAGGAAGCCGATCGCGACGCCCGAGCCGGCGCCACCGGCGACCTCGAGCTTGAGCTCGGCGAGCGAGAACGCACGTGCGAGGAGCGGCTGGACGATGTCGACGGCCTGAAGCCGGTCGAGGCGCGCCTGCTTCTGCTGCCGGAAGACGAACCCCTTGCGCAGGTGGACGGCGTCCGTGCCGATCGCGTAGCGCGTGACGCGCCACGCGACCCAGCAGTACAGCCCCACGACGGCGAGGACGATGGCGACGCCGCCGAGCAGCCAGAGAAGTCCCACCCCACGCGCGAGGTCGGCGGCCTCCCCGAGGTCCTCGAAGTTCTCCACCGAGTTCTGCAGGACGAGGAAGAGGACGACAACGATGACGGTCCAGCCGCGCACGACGGGCGTCACGGGGTGCATGCGCTGCCAGGCGAGCCCGGTCTCGGGCTCGAGCTCGGGCGCGGTGCTGCGGGCGCTCACAGCCCGGCCAGCCGCGCCTCGCCGCGCGACGCGAGACGGTCGCGGAGCCGTGCAGCCTCCGCCGGGTCGAGGCCGTCGATCGACGCGTCGGTCGTTGCCGCAGCCGTGTGGAGCTGGAGCGACTTGATGCCGAACATGCGCGCGAGCGGGCCCTGCGTCTCCTCGACGTACTGCATGCGCCCGTACGGGACGACGACGAGGTTGCGGAACATTACACCCTTGCGGATGAGGAGGTCGTCCTCGCGCTCGACATAGCCGATCGCGCGGACCTGTCGCACGACGACGATCGCGATCCATGCCCACAGCACCGCCACGACGCCCGCGAGCACCCAGAACGCGGGGTGGACGAGCACCGCGAGGACGACCCCCACGAGGAGGGGCACGACGAGCGTGAGGGCGACCGCGATCTGGCGGGCCGGGACGAGTCGGGGCGAGACGCGCTGCCAGGTGACGCCGGGCAAGTCGAACGGGCTGGGCTCGGTGGTCATGCGCACAGTGTCCCACCAGCGTCGGACATCGTGCGTGTCCGGAGGTCCTTCCTGGCCGCGACGGCGAGCTCGTCCGCGAGGTGCCGCGCGGCGGTCGCCTCGAGCGGCCCGACGTCGACCTTGACGGGTCCGTCGACGAGGTGCACGGCGACCGTGACGACCCTTGCCCGGCGCAGGAGCGGCCCCTGCTCGAGGGCGACGCCCTGGACGCGGTGCAGCGGCACGAACGTCACGCGCGGCGCGAGCCGCCCCGTGCGCACGAGCAGCCCGTCGCCCGCGAGCGCTGCCGTACGCACGCGCCACGTGAGCGGCGCGAGCCACCACGCACGGTCCGGCATCCGCAGCACGCTCACGGGGGCACCGTCGACCGTCGGGTCGGGGTGGACGACGCCGCGCGCGCCCGGCCAGAGGTCAGCGAGCAGCCGACGGTCGACCCGGGCGAGCGCCGGGAGCGCCTCCTGCGCGACGGTGAGCGCGGTCGCCGCGTCGGCCGCGGGCAGGAGCGCACCCGAGAGCTCGTCGTCGTCGGTCTCGTCGTCCGAGCCGTCGTCGGAACCGGTGAGCACCGTGACCGTCCAGAGGTCCGCGCCCCACCACTGGGGGCGCGTGCCGAGTCGCACCGCGTGGACGCGGCCGGCCCGCCCGGTCTTCTCGGTGCGGGTCGCGAGCCCCGACGCGACGTGGAGGTCGCCTCCGGCGCGCTCGACGGTGCGGCCCGTGCCCTGGTCGATCTGCGTCCACGCGCGTCGGCCCGCGAACGCGACCCCGCCGGCTGCGAAGAAGAGCCCCTCGCGCACCGCGGGCACCGTGAGCGCGACGACGGCGAGCACGAGCGACCCGACGAGCGCGGCCGCGACCGGGGCGCGCAGGACGAACGCGCGCACGACGGTGCGGCGGTCGGTGCGCGCAAGCCGCACACGGGCGGGTCGGCGGTCGTCGTCGGTCGCGGCGTGGGGCTCGTCCGACGTCCGGGCGTCTCCCGGCGCCGGGCGGTCGGGGTCGGGGGCGGGGTGGTGCTCCGCCGTCGAGCGCGCCGAGCCGGAACCTGCGTCGGGCGCGTGGCCCGCCGTCACCTCGTCCACATAGGCGGCCCCGTGGCTGAGCAGCCGCGCGCGCATCGCCTCGGCGGCCTCGCGCCGCTGGTGGCCGACGGTCATCGGCTCGTCACCGTCCGCGACGAGCACCGTGAGCTGGGCGAGACCGAAGAGGCGTGCCCCAACGGACGACGCGAGGTCGACCCCGTCGATCCGGTCGAGCCGTACGCTCGTGCGCGTGCGCGCCCTTCCCGTGGACCGCTGGTGGAGGACGTCGTCGTCGAGCGCCCACCACGTCCTGCGGCGTGACACCTCCGACCACAGTGCGATCGCCACGACGACCGCGACGGCGAGCGACGCCCAGCGCGGGTCGGTCGCGGTGCGCGTCGCCCAGTCGAGCACGCCGCCTACATCCTCGGCCTCCCGGAGCGCGAGGTACGCGCCGAAACCTGCCAGGCCGAGGAGCGCGGAGAAGGACTCGGCGACGTCGCTCAAGGGGTGCGCGCGGAACCACGGGAGGTCGAGGTCAGGCTCGGCAGCCTCAGGGACCGCAGCGGATTCCGCCGGCTCATGGGGTGTGGCGGGCTCGTGCCGCGGCTCCTCGGTGTCGGTGACGACGCCGCCGTCGAGGGCGACGGGCGCCGAGGCGACGGGCGCGGAGAAGTCGGGCGTCGAGGAGTCGGGCGTCGAGGAGTCGGGCGTCGAGGAGTCGGGCGCGGAGGAGACGGGCGCCGTCCCGCGCGCCTCTCCGGGCAGCACCTTGTCGCGCGCGGACCTCGCGAGAAGCTCGTCCCGCAGCGCCTTCGCCTCGTCGGGCGCCAGGCCCTTGACGGGGATCCCGAGCCCCGGGACCTTGACGACGAGCGACGCGATCCCCAGCCGGGTGTCGATGATCCCCTCGGAGAGCTCGACCGACCGCACGCGCGACCACGGCAGGCTCCTCACGCTGCGGACCCACCACCCCGAGCGGGCGACGAACGCGTCGTCGGTCGCGGTCCACGCGAGCCTGCGGACGTGCGGACGCGCGGTCGCGAGGATCCACACGAGCCACAGCGCGAGGACCGCAGTGGCGAGCCATGCCCAGCGCGTCCAGAGGAGCGCGACGGCCGCGCTGAGGGCGAGCGGCACACCGAGCCACCACAGCGCCGTCTCGCATCGCGCCCGGACCTGCCGTGGCGACGGCAGCACCCAGTCGATCGCCTCGCTCCGCACCTGCATCCCCCACTCCGCCGCGCCGTGACCGGGAGAGCCTAGCCCGCGACGCTCGCCCGCGCAGTCCTGCGAACGGCTACGCCGGCGTCGCGTTCGCCGAGCGCGGTGGCGTCTCGTCGTCGTCGCCGTCACTGCCGCGCACGCGGCACCAGCGTTCGACGACGACGCCCGCGACCGTGAGCGTCACCGCGGCGAGCGCAGCGAGCCCCGCCCACAGGGCCTTGCCCCTCAGCGCCGCGACGTCGAGGTCACCCGCGACGAGCAGGACGTGCGCGAGGTACCAGCCGGTGAGCGCAGCGCCCGTGAGCGCGGCCGACTGCGCGAGCACGAGTGTGCGCGCCGCGCGGAGCCCAGACAACGACGGACGCCTGCCCTGTGTGTACCGGCGCACCGCCCACCCGAACCAGCGGCACAACACCTTGCCGCTGGTCGAGCGCTTCAAGCATCCGTCGAGTCGGTCTTCGCGGGGGCACGACGCTTGCCGGATGCGAACCATGCACCAACCGTCACGCCAATGATCACGCCGGCGAGGAGCGCCATGCCCGACAGGTACGGTTCGAAATACACCGCCGGCAGACCATTCTCCTCCGCCACGTTGACGTTGATGACGAGCGGCACGTCCACCCCCTTTCCAATCATTGCGGAAACACCCACTACAGCAACACTGACGATGAAGAGCACGGATACGGCTAACGCCGCTCCGAGAACGGCGCGTCCAAGAATTCGTCCAACATCACTCATCCGATTGTCCTCACTGACCTTTCCGGGAAGATGCGAGACCGCACCTACCGTTCGCATCAATCTCTCATCCGCGATGAACCGTCGATCCTGCGCGATTCTGTCAATTATCGAGCGATCGTAAGTTCGCGGAGATCTCGCTGCAACTGCCGGCGCAGGATGCAGGGGTGGTGGCCGGCATGACCGGCACCGGCGCCGCGTCGGACAGCGCATCGGCGTTCCCGGCACGACCAGAAGTACGGTGCACTCAACGCGGCGCGAAGCTCGCGGTAACACACCCCACGACGGGCCGTCGGTGCGCAGTGCAGCTCGTCGCTCGCGATGCTCCTGCGACGCGCCGTCAGCGCCGCACCCGCCTCTCCTCGTCAGGCTTGCGACGGCCCGCCCCGTCCGAGGCGAGGTCGGACCCCGGCTGGAGATCAGCCCCTGACCAGGTCGGCCCGTTCGTCGGTTCCGCCCCTGGCAATCGTGTTCGGAGACGTGCACGCGTGGAGCCCGGGCGCCGTCACGCCGGCGTCGCGTTCGCCGAGCGCGGCGGCGTCTCGTCGTCGTCGCCGTCGCTACCGCGCACGCGGCACCAGCGTTCGACGACGACGCCCGCGACCGTGAGCGTCACCGCTGCGAGCGCTGCGAGGCCCGCCCACAGGGCCTTGCCCCTCAGCGCCGCGACGTCGAGGTCACCCGCGACGAGCAGGACGTGCGCGAGGTACCAGCCGGTGAGCGCAGCGCCCGTGAGCGCGGCCGACTGCGCGAGCACAAGCGTGCGCGCCGCGCGGAGCCCAGACAACGACGGACGCCTGCCCTGCGTGTACCGGCGCACCGCCCACCCGAACCAGAGGACGACCGCCGCGAGCAGCACGAGCGTCACGGCCACCGGCCACGCGACGCGCCCGACGACGCCGCCGCCCTTCTCGACGAGTGCGAGCACGCCCCACCCGAGCGTCGCGGCCACGATCGCGAGGGCGACGAGCCAGCGCACCCGGAGCCCGGAGGTCACGGACGTGACCCCCCGTCGCCTGACGTCCAGTCCAGCCGCAGCCAGCGCACGCCCTCACGGTCGGGGGCCGTCGCAGCGAGCGCCGCGACGGGGCCGCCGCCGAGGCCGGGCAGCACCGCGTCGGGCTCGATCTCCGCCCACGGTGCGAGGACGAACGCACGCTCGTGCGCGCGCGGGTGCGGCAGCTCGAGGTCGTCGGTGACGCCGACGACGCCCTCGTACGTGATGAGGTCGACGTCGAGCGTCCGCGGGCCCCAGCGGACGTCGCGCGTCCGGTGGTGCTCCTGCTCGACGGCATGCGCGACGCGCAACAGTGCGCGGGGCGCGAGCGTCGTGCGCACGAGGAGGACGGTGTTGAGGAAGTCAGGCTGCTCGACGCCCCCGACGGCCGCGGTGCGCGCAAGGGGCGCGACCTTGAGCACCTCGAGGCCGGGCGCGCCCGCGAGATCCTCGATCGCCCGCGTGAGGATCTCGCGCGGGTCGCCCATGTTCGAGCCGAGGGCGAGAACCGCCTCCACGGGACCGGCCGGGGCGCGGTCCATGAAGTCGGGCTCGGGCACGTGGACGGGGTCGAGGAGGCCGGTCGCGGGATCGTCGTCGGACGGCGCGAGCGCGGGGATCTCGGCCGGGGGCGGCGGCACCGGTGCCACCGCGGCCGCGGGCCGTACCGCAGCGGGCGCTGCTGACTCTGCGGGCGCTGCGGGCGCTGCGGGCGCCGCGGACGCGCCGATCGTCGCGACGGACGAGGCCGGGGCGGCAGCGGGGTCGAAGCGTGCGGACGGCAGCTTGACGCGGTCGCGACGGATCGCGACGACGACGTCCCCGAACGGCACCCCGACGGGTGCGGACGGCTTGTGGACCGCGACGTCGACCGCCGCGACGAGCGTGTGGTCGAGAGCCGCCGACGCGATCTGCTCCGCGAGCGTCTCGACGAGCCGCACCGCAGGTCCGCCGAGGACCTCGACGACCTCGGCGGCGAGCTCGGCGTAGTTGAGCGTGTGCGCGAGGTCGTCCGACGCGGCCGCACGACGCGTGTCGACGTGGACGGTGACGTCGGCGACGAACGTCTGGCCCTCGGCCCGCTCGTGGTCGAGCACTCCGTGGAAGCCCGTCGCGGACAGCCCCGTGAGCCGCACCTGGTCGAGCTGGCGGCCGTGGGCGTCGAGAACCGGGCCGGGCAAGATCGTCACTTCTGCTCCTCGGTATTCAGGGTGCGCGGCCGACGTGCGCCGTCCCACGCGCGTGCGACCCGGACCGCGTCGACGGAGCCCGGGACGTCGTGCACCCGCACGCACCACGCGCCGGCCGCCGCGGCGAGCGCCGAGATCGCGGCCGTCGCACCGTCACGTGCGAGCGGGGGTGCCGGCTGCCCGTCCGGCCCTGCAAGCAGCGTACCGAGGAACCTCTTGCGCGAGGCGCCCACGAGCACGGGAAGATCGAGCGCGAGCAGCTCGTCGAGGGCCGCAAGCAGCGGCCAGTTCGCGGCGCCCGGCTTCGCGAAGCCGAGGCCCGGGTCGAGGACGACCTGCTCACGCGCGACGCCCGCGGCCACGAGGTCCGTGACGCGCTCGGCGAGTTCGTCCCGGACATCGGTGACGACGTCGTCGTACACGGCGAGGGAGTCCATGACGTCAGCGTGGCCGCGCCAGTGCATCGCGACGTAGACGACGCCCGTGCGGGCGACGACGTCGTAGATCCCGGGCTCGGCGAGGCCTCCCGAGATGTCGTTGACGACGACGGCACCGGCCTCGACCGCGCGTGCCGCGACGCGGGCACGGGTCGTGTCGATGCTCACGGGCACGCCGCGCGCCGTGAGCTCACGGACGACCGGAAGGACGCGCGCGAGCTCTTCGTCCTCCGGCACCCGTGCCGCCCCGGGACGGGTCGACTCGCCGCCGACGTCGACGAGGTCGGCTCCCTGGGAGGCGAGGAGCACGCCGTGCGCGACCGCGGCCTCGGGCCCGAACCATTCGCCGCCGTCCGAGAACGAGTCGGGCGTGACGTTGAGGACGCCCATGACGAGCGTGCGGTCGAGGCGGGCGAGGCTCGCGGGGGCGGCTCTTTTATACATCTGACGCTGCCGGCGACCCCCTTCGCGTGGATCTCTGTGGGCGCCGCATCCTGATGAAAAAACAGATACAGCACGCGGCGCGCGGGGNCATCTCGGGAGGCCTCGCCGAGCCCGGGATCTACGACGTCGTCGCCCGCACGGGCGTCAGCCTAGCGGCGGTGTCGCGGGCCCCGTCAGCGCCCGAGGACGAGGCTCATGGCCTCGGCACGCGTCGCGACGTCACGCATCTGGCCACGCACGGCGCTCGTCACGGTGCGGGCACCGGGCTTGCGAACGCCGCGCATCGACATGCACAGGTGCTCGCACTCGACGACGACGAGGACTCCGCGCGGCTCGAGGTGCTCGACGAGCGCGTCGGCGATCTGCGACGTGAGGCGCTCCTGGACCTGTGGGCGGCGCGCGAAGACCTCGACGAGGCGTGCGAGCTTCGACAGCCCGGTGACGCGGCCGTCGGCTCCAGGGATGTACCCGACGTGCGCGACGCCGTGGAACGGCACGAGGTGGTGCTCGCACGTCGAGTAGAGCTCGATGTCCTTGACGAGGATCATCTCCTCGTGGCCGATGTCGAACGTCGTGCCGAGCACGTCCGCAGGGTCCTGGCTGAGACCTGCGAAGACCTCGGCGTACGCGCGCGCGACGCGGGCCGGCGTCTCGCGCAGGCCCTCGCGGTCCGGGTCCTCCCCGACCGCGAGCAGCAGCTCGCGCACCGCCGCGGCGGCGCGGTCGAGGTCGACCCTGCGGTCCGGAAGCTCTTCTGCGCTCGTCATTCCGTCACCTCGTTCCCGACGGCCCCGCCCGGCGTGCCGCCGTCGGGCACCTCGCCGATCGTCTCCGCGGGGTGCTCCTCGCGGGCCGTGCCCTCGTCCTGGGGGACGATCGGCGTGTCGCCGCGCTCGGCCTTCTCGGCGTCCGTGAGGACCGGGGGACGCGAGGAGACGGTGCGCTGCTCGCTTGAGAGCCACACCTCGCGCGGGGGCCTCTTGACGACGGGGGCGAAGATCTCGGCGAGCTCGGCCTCGTTGAGTGTCTCCTTCTCGAGGAGCTCGAGGACGAGGTGGTCGAGGACGTCGCGGTACTCGACGAGCACCTCCCACGCCTCGTCGTGCGCGGCGTCGACGAGCTTGCGGACCTCGTGGTCGACCGTGCCGGCGACCGCCTCGGAATAGTCGCGCTGGTGACCGATGTCGCGGCCGAGGAACGGCTCGCCGTCCGTCGAGCCGAGGCGGATCGCGCCGACCCGCTCGCTCATGCCGTACTCGGTGACCATCTTGCGGGCGGTCGCCGTGGCCTTCTCGATGTCATTCGACGCGCCGGTCGTGGGGTCGTGGAAGACGAGCTCCTCGGCGACCCGGCCGCCCATCGCGTACGCGATCTGGTCGAGCAGCTCGTTGCGCGTCGTCGAGTACTTGTCCTGCGTCGGCAGGACCATCGTGTAACCGAGCGCGCGACCGCGCGGCAGGATCGTCACCTTCGTCACGGGGTCGGTGTAGCGCATGGCCGCAGCCACGAGCGCGTGGCCGCCCTCGTGGTAGGCGGTGATCTTCTGCTCCTTGGTGTTCATCACCCGCGTGCGCTTCTGCGGACCGGCGATGACACGGTCGATCGCCTCGTCGAGCGCGCGGTCGTCGATGAGGTGCGCGCCCGAGCGCGCGGTGAGCAGCGCCGCCTCGTTGAGGACGTTGGCGAGGTCGGCGCCCGTGAAGCCGGGCGTGCGCTTGGCGACCATCGCGAGGTCGATGCCCTCGACGATCGGCTTGCCGCGAGCGTGGACCTTGAGGATCGCCTCGCGGCCCCGGAGGTCCGGGGCCTCGACGGCGATCTGACGGTCGAAGCGGCCCGGGCGCAGGAGCGCGGGGTCGAGGATGTCGGGGCGGTTCGTCGCCGCGATGAGGATGACGTTCGCCTTGGGGTCGAAGCCGTCCATCTCGACGAGGAGCTGGTTGAGCGTCTGCTCTCGCTCGTCGTGACCGCCGCCCATGCCGGCGCCGCGGTGGCGGCCGACGGCGTCGATCTCGTCGACGAAGATGATCGCGGGCGAGTTCTCCTTGGCCTGCTGAAAGAGGTCACGGACACGGCTCGCGCCGACGCCGACGAACATCTCGACGAAGTCGGAGCCGGAGATCGTGTAGAACGGGACGCCAGCCTCGCCCGCGACGGCGCGTGCGAGGAGCGTCTTACCGGTTCCGGGGGGACCGTAGAGGAGCACGCCCTTGGGGATCTTGGCGCCCACGGCCTGGAACTTCGCGGGCTCCTGGAGGAACTCCTTGATCTCGTGAAGCTCCTCGACCGCCTCGTCGGCGCCCGCGACGTCGGCGAACGTCACCTGCGGCGACTCCTTGCCGACGAGCTTGGCACGCGACTTGCCGAAGCCCATGACCCGGCTGCCGCCGCCCTGCATGCGGCTCATGAGGAAGAAGAAGATGACGCCGATGATGAGGAACGGGACAAGCACCGAGAACATCGACGCGAGGAAGCTCACGCGCGCGATCTCGGAGTCGTAGCCCTTCGCGAGGCTTGCGGCAGAGACCGCGTCGACGACGTCCGGGCCCTGGGGCTGGACGTAGAAGAACTCGACAACCTTGCCCTTGTCCGTCTCACCGTCGACGAACGGCTCGGTGAGCGTGAGGCGCACGCGCTGGTCGCCGTCGACGACGACTGCGCGCTCGACCGTCGTCCCCTTGAGCAGGGCGAGGCCCTGCGACGTGTCGATGCGCTTGACGCCCTGGCCCGCGAACACGGCGAAGCCGATCCAGAGCAGCACGACGACGAGCAGGACCCACACGAGGGGGCCCTTGGCGATCTTCTTGACGTTCATCGGCTACGGGCGTACCCGTTCCTTCCGCTCGCGAGAGTTCCGCTCCGACCGTACATCGCGAGGCTGGACCATTCCTGCGTGTTCGCCCAGGGCAGGACGGCCGGGGCCGGGGCGTCCCGGCGGCGGGACGCCCCGGGATGCTCAGCGCTCGTAGACATGCGGCGCAAGCGTCCCGACGAACGGGAGGTTGCGGTACTTCTCCGCGTAGTCGAGGCCATAGCCGACGACGAACTCGTTGGGGATGTCGAAGCCGACGTAGCGGACGTCGATGTCGACCTTCACCGCGTCGGGCTTGCGCATCGCGGCAGCGATCTCAACCGACGCCGGGCCGCGCGAGCGCAGGTTCGACAGGAGCCACGAGAGCGTGAGACCCGAGTCGACGATGTCCTCGACGATGAGCACGTGACGGTCCGTGAGGTCCGTGTCGAGGTCCTTGAGGATCCGGACGACGCCCGACGACTTCGTGCCGGAGCCGTAGGACGACACCGCCATCCAGTCCATCGTCGCGGCCGTGTGCAGGCGGCGGGAGAGGTCGGCCATCACCATGACCGCACCCTTGAGGACGCCGACGAGCAGGAGGTCCTTGCCCGCGTAGTCCGCGTCGATCTGCGCGGCCATCTCGTCGAGACGGGCGCCGATCTGCTCCTCGGTCAGCAGAACGTGATCGATGTCGTTACCGATGTCGGACAGGTCCACGAAAGGGCTCCTCAGGGTGCGGGACGGTGTCCCTCAAGCGTGCCACACCTGCGACGGACGGTGACCCGTCCGGGGAGCGGGACGGGCCCTTGCCCTCGCCACGCGACGACGAGGGCGTCGAGCGCGAGGACGTGGGTGCGGGCGAGCGCGCCGTCGCTCGCCCCGACGGCGACGGCCCACGCGCGCAGCGCGCGGCGCCTCACGGCCACGGGTGCGGCCGCGAGCGCCGCGCAGTCGAGGCTCGCAGCAGCAGGAACGCCCGACGTCCCGGTCGCCGCGCGCTCGGAGCCGTCGGCGACGAAGGTCACGACGGCAGCGTCGGCGAGCAGCCGGGCGGCGTACGACGCGAGCGCGTCGTCGTCCTCCCGGAGCTGCTCCGCCGTCCGGGCGAGCGCCGGCACGACACCCGGCCCGAGCACGTCCGTGAGCAGCGGCAGGACCCGCGCACGCAGGGCCGAGCGTCGCGGTGCAGCGTCGTCGTCGGGCGCGGGGGTGTTCGTCGGGTCGTGCCACGGCTCGAGCCCCTGCTCGGCGCACACGCCGACGGTCACGGCACGCCCGAGGCCGAGGAAGGGGCGGCGCACGCGTCCGCGCACGGGCCGCATGCCCGCGAGGGAGCGAGCACCCGCGCCGCGCGCGAGCCCGAGGAGCACGCCCTCGGCCTGGTCGTCGAGCGTGTGCCCGAGGAGGATCGCGCCGTCTGCCCCGCCCGGCAGCGCGTCGAGCGCACGCTCGAGCGCCGCGTGCCGCGCGGTCCGCGCGGCCGCCTCGGGCCCGCCGGGCGCGTCGACGACGACCCGGACGACGTCGGTCGTCAGCCCGAGCGCCCGGCACATCGCCGCGGCACGCTCCGCGACGGCGTCGCTGCCCGGCTGCAGGCCGTGGTCGACGACGACGACGCGCACGGTGCGGCCCGCGGTCCGGTCGCCGCGCGGGCGGGGCGGGAGGACATCGGCCACGGGACCGTCGGGCACGGCAGCGTCAGGCACGGGACCGTCGGGCACGGACGCCGCGGCGCGGCCGGACATGGGCCGCAGCCCGAGCTCCGCCGCGACGCACGCGACGAGCGCGAGCGAGTCCGGACCGCCCGAGCACCCGACGACCACGGGCGCCGCGCCCGGCAGGTCGGCGAGCGCCTCCCGCACCGCCCGGCGCCCCGCGACGGTGTGCGGGGTCGGCAGGCTCATCCGTGGACGCGCCGCACCCACGCGGCGGGATCAGCGAGCTCGCGCGACGTCGGAAGGTTCTCGGGACCGTCCCACACCGCGTTGAGGCGGCGACGCCCGACGCGGATCATCGCTCCCCGCACGAACGCCGCGCCGTCGGTGTATTGCGCAAGCTTCTCGTCGAGGCCGAGCACCTTGCGGAGCACCGTGTCGACGGCCCCGCCGCGCTGCGAGCGCCGCGCGTCGAACGACGCCCGGATCCGCCCGACACCCGGGACGACGTTCTCCCCGACGCGGTCCATCATGACGTCGGCATGCCCCTCGAGGAGCGACATCACCGCGGCGATCTCCGCCATCGTCGCGCGCTGCGACGGCGACAGCAGACGAGTGCCGAGCGACGTGCCCGCCGGGGCGCGCACGACCCGCCCGAGGGTCGACGCCCACGCCCGCGCACGTCGGCCCGGACCGCCGCGGCCGAGCTCCGCGCCAGACCCGACGACGTCGTCGAGCAGCGCCGCGACCCGTCCCCGCAGATGGCCCGCAAGCCACGGCGCGGCCGCGAACTGCAGGGCGTGCGTCTGCTCGTGGAGCGCAACCCACAGCGCGAACGGGTCCGGCCGCGCGTCGAGCGCACGGCCCACCCGCAAGACGTTCGGCGCGACGAGCAGCAGCCGGCCCGGGTCCCCGGGCCGCGCGACGTACGGGTCGAACTGGCCGAGGACCCGCGTCGAGACGAGGGCGAGCGCCGCGCCGACCTCGGCCGCACCCGCAGCCTGCACGACGACGCCGGGCGCACGCGTCCCGGAGCCTTCCGCGGGTGCGGGAGCCGTGCCGCCGAGGAGCACCTCCATGCCCTGCGACGCGGCCCGCACCCACGACGCACGGTCGACGACGTGCACCCGCGAGAGCAGGCCCGGGTCGTCGACGACGTCACGCCCGTCGGCCGGGGACATCGCCGTGACGTCGAGGACGTGCGGCACCGCAAGCGACGCCGCGCGCCGCAGCCCCTCAACGTGCGCGACGAGCACCCCGCGCTCGTCGACAGGGCCCGCCGGAGCGAGCAGCGCACCGAGCCCCCGGGCCGCGTCCCAGTCGACGGCGGCCCGCAGGTCAGGGCTCGGGCGGCGCTCGGACGTCATCCGCACCCGCACGCCGCGAGGCGCGTCACGAGCTTGTCGATCGTCGCGCGCGCGTTCCACGCGTTGCCGTCGGGGAAGTCGTCGACGAGCACCGCGAACACGAGCAGGCGGCCGTCGGCCGTGACGACCGTGCCCGCAAGACCGGAGACGTTCGGGAGCGAGCCCGTCTTCGCCCGCACCCTGCCGCGCGCGTCCGACGTCGTGAACCGCTCGTGGAGCGTCCCCGAGACCCCCGCGAGCGGCATCTGGAGCGCCGCCTCGCGCAGCGCGGGCATCCCGGGGTCGACCATGCGCAGCAGAAGCTCGTTGAGCAGGCGCGGCGAGAGCCGCGAACCGTCGCCGAGGCCCGAGCAGTCCGCGAGCTTCGCGCCCGTGAGGTCGACGCCGAGCGCGCCGATCGCGTCGAGCACCGCCGCCGTCGCACCCTGGACGGAGCCAGACAGGCCCGTCTCGATCGCGACAATCCGGCCGACGACCTCGGTGATCGTGTTGTCCGACGTCTGCAGGAAGTACCCGACGACCTCCGACAGGGGTGCGGACGAGACGCGGCCGACCTCGGCAGCGCCCTCCGCCGGGTTCCCGCGCGCAGCCGTGCCCGTCACCGTGACGCCGGCCTCCTCGAGGGCGCGCACGAAGTCTCGCGCGGCAGCGAGCGACGGGTCCGGGTGGCGCTGCGCGTACGTGTCGTCCGTGCGGCGGGCGACGTCGACCGCGATCGCGGTGACGGGGGCGGCATAGCCAGCCTCGACGCTCTTGGGGTCCCACGACGGCGCGACGGACGGCCCCGTGAAGAGCGAGTCGTCGACACGCACCGTCACGGAGTCGAGGCCCGCCGCCGTGACGGCGTCCGCGACCTGGGCGGCGAGGTCCGCGAGACCGGCACGGCCGTTGACCTTCGCCGGGTCGCCCGCTCCTGCCGCGAGCATCATGTCGCCGCCGCCGACGAGCGTCACGGTCGATCCCGCGAGGAGCGCCGTCGTGTCGAGCGTCCTGTCGGGGCCGACCCGCGAGAGGCCCGCGGCGGCCGTGAGGAGCTTCGCCGTCGACGCCGGCACGAAGTCCGTCGTCGCCGCGCGCCCTGCGATGCCCTGCCCGGTCGCCGCGTCCGTCACGAGCACGCCGACGCGCTTGCCGACGTACTTCTCCTCGTCGACGAGCTCGGCGACGAACTTCTCGACCGATGTGGCGGACGGCACAGGCGCGTCCGTCGGGAGCGTCGCCAGCCCGGACGTGAGCGCGGGCCCCGTCGTCGCGCCGGGGGCCGTCGGGAACGGCGCCGGAGGCGGCGCGACCGGCGCGTTCGTGAGAAAACCGGGGACGACGTCGTACGTGTCGGCGACGAGATACCCGCCGCCGGCGAGCAGCGCGAACGTCGTCGTCGCAGCTGCTACTCGTGCCGCCAGACCCATGACGTTCCTCCCGCACCTCGGTCGCGGTTCACACCTTAGCCTCCGTGTACGTCACACTGGACCCGCAGGACGACGGCGACCGAGCAGCGTGCCCCGTGCCCGTACGGTGGACGCGGCGTGAACCGTCACCTGGCACGACTACGCCACCAAGGCTCACGGGCCCGCGCCCGTGCCCCGCGGGACGAACGACGAGAGGTGCTCGGGACGGCGACGGCCGCCCGTGTCTGGAGGAAGAGCAGTGGAGTTCGACGTCACGATCGAGATCCCCAAGGGTCAGCGCAACAAGTACGAGGTCGACCACCACACCGGTCGCATCCGTCTCGACAGGATGCTCTTCACCTCGACGCGCTACCCCGACGACTACGGCTTCATCGAGGGCACCCTCGGTGAGGACGGCGACCCGCTCGACGCGCTCGTGCTCCTCGAGGAGCCGACGTTCCCGGGCTGCCTCATCAGGTGCCGGGCGCTCGGCATGTTCCGCATGCGCGATGAGGCTGGCGGCGACGACAAGGTGCTGTGCGTCCCGACGGGCGACCAGCGCGCCGCCTGGCGTCAGGACATCGACGACGTGTCCGACTACCACCGGCTCGAGATTCAGCACTTCTTCGAGGTCTACAAGGACCTCGAGCCCGGCAAGTCGGTCGAGGGCGCCCACTGGGTGGGTCGCGCCGAGGCCGAGGCCGAGATCGAGCGGTCGCGCCAGCGCGCGATCGACTCGGGTTACGCGCACTGACGCGTCCCCCCGCACGCGAACGGGCGGCCGGCTGCTTCCGCAGCCGGCCGCCCGTTCGCGTGCGCCGAGGCGAGGGCTGTCAGGGACGTCCCGCGTAGGCCATGGTCTCCGCGTAGCGGACCGGGACCTCTCGGACCGGGACGCCTGGGCGCGCGGCCTCGATCATCATGCCGCCGCCCGTGTACATCGCGACGTGGCGGATCGTGTTCGGGTCCGAGGTGTTGTTCGCCCAGAAGATGAGGTCGCCCGGGCGCATGTCGGCGTACCGGATCTTCTTGACGCGCACGTACTGCGACCGGCTCGTCCGGGTGATGCCGACGCCTGCGGCCTCCCAGGCGCGCATCGTGAGCCCCGAGCAGTCGTACGTGTTGGGGCCCGTCGTGCCCCAGCCGTACATCTTGCCGATCTGAGTGCGCGCCCACGCGACGGCCTCGCGGCCCTGGGCGGCGCTGCCGACCGCGGTGCCGGTGCCGAGGCCCGGGGCCTCGGTCGTGGGCGGCGTCGTCGGCTCGGGCGTCGGCGCGGGAGTACGCGTCGGCGTGGGCGTCGGTGCGGGCGTGCGCGTCGGGGTCGGGGTCGGTGCAGGCGTGCGCGTCGGGGTCGGGGTCGGCGTCGGCTCGCGGGTCGGCTCGGTCGCCGGTTCCCGGGTCGGGGTCGGCTCGCGGGTCGGCTCGGTCGTCGGTTCCCGGGTCGGGGTCGGCTCGCGCGTCGGCTCGGTCGTCGGCTCCTGCGTCGGCGTCGTCGGCGGGGTCGTCGGCGTGGGGCGGGCGGTCGGCGGGTTCGACGGCTCGCGCTCCGCCTCGGCCCGTTCCTCGCGCTGCTGCTCGCGGTCCCGGTCGATGCGGTCCTGGCGTGCGCGCTCGGCCTCGACGGTCGTGCTGCGGGCAGCGGCGAGCTGGGTGATGAGCGTGTCGCGGCGCGCCGTCGCAGAATCGGCCGCGGCCTGGGCCGCCTGGGTGAGGCGGTCTGTCTCCGCCCGCGCCTTCTCGGCCTCCGTCGCCGCATCCTGCGCGGCCGTGAGGGCGTTCGCGGCGTCCGTCCGCAGGACGTCGGCGACGAGGGCGTCGGCCCGGAACTGCTGCACGGCCGCGTCGGCGGCGGAGCCGACGGTCCGCAGCGACGAGGTGCGGCGGACGACGTCGGTGATGCCGTCGGCCGTGAGGACGGCCTCGAGGGTCTGGATCGAGCCGCCCGAGCGGTAGCGCTCGAGCGCGATGCCGGCGAGGACCTTGCGAGAGGCCTCCATGGTCGTGAGGGCGTCGGCGAGTTTCGCGTCCGCGGCGGCGGCCGCGGCCTGGGCCTCCTCGAGCGCAACCTGCGCCGTGAGGTAGCGCTCACCCGCGGTCGCGGACCGCGCCCATGCCTCGTCGGCGACGGTACTGAGGCGAGCGAGCTCGACCTCGATCGCTGCGACGGAGCCGGCGACGGCGGCCTCGTTCGCGCGCGCCGACGCGACGTCGTCGTCACCCGGCTCCGCGAGCGCGGCGGGAGCGGCGAGCCCGAGGACGAGCGCCGACGCGAGGAGCGCGGACGCGGACCTGGGGATCCGGGACTGGCGGGACATGGAGCCTCCGTGACGGGACAGCGGTGCAGGACGAGGCTAGTCGCCTTCAAACCCGTTGTGAACTCCCACCTCAGAAACATCGTGAGTCACATCAGTCACATGAGCCTCACGAGCCCCACCAACCACAGCGATCTCATCATGCGGATGACCCGTTCCACCCCGTGACCACCTCCGCCTAGAGTGGCCGCCATGATCCGTCGAATGTGTCGCTGACACCCCCGCACTCGCGCCCGGCCACGCCGGGCCCCGGTGCGGACACGCCCCCAGGGCGACGACGGGACCGCACCCGCCCGTGCAGCGACGACGATCACGCGAGTCGCATCACGGCACCAGGACACCGTCCGACGCCCGCCCACCCGCAGGCCGAGAACACCCACCTGGAGCCACCCATGAGCAACGCCGACTGGTCCTTCGAGACCCGCCAGATCCACGCCGGGCAGACGCCCGACCCGACGACCGGCGCCCGCGCGCTGCCGATCTACCAGACGACGTCCTTCGTCTTCCCCGACGCCGAGACCGCCGCCGCACGCTTCGCGCTCGCCGACCTCGGCCCCATCTACACGCGCCTCGGCAACCCGACGACCGGCGTCGTCGAGGACCGCATCGCCTCCCTCGAGGGCGGCGTCGGCGCGCTCCTGCTCGCCTCGGGCCAGGCCGCGACGACGTTCTCGATCCTCAACCTCGCGGGCGCGGGCGACCACATCGTCGCGAGCCCGTCGCTCTACGGCGGCACCTACAACCTCCTCGGGCACACACTGCGCAAGCTCGGCATCGAGGTCTCGTGGGTCGACAACCCGCACGACCCCGCGCAGTGGCGCGCCGCCGCCCGCCCGACGACGAAGGCGTTCTTCGCCGAGTCGATCCCCAACCCGCGCTCCGACGTCCTCGACATCCGCGCCGTCGCCGACGTCGCGCACGAGGTCGGCGTCCCGCTCATCGTCGACAACACCATCGCGACGCCCTACCTCCTGCGCCCCTTCGATCACGGCGCCGACATCGTCGTCCACGCGGCGACGAAGTTCCTCGGCGGCCACGGCAACTCGATCGGCGGCGTCATCGTCGACGGCGGCACGTTCGACTTCGGCCAGGACCCCGCACGCTTCCCGGACTTCAACGAGCCCGACGTCACGTACAACGGCCTCGTCTACGCGCGTGACCTCGGCAAGGACGGCCTCTTCGGCGTCAACCTCTCCTACATCCTCAAGGCGCGCGTCCAGCTGCTGCGCGACGTCGGCGCGTCGATCAGCCCGTTCAACGCGTTCCTCATCGCGCAGGGCGTCGAGACCCTGTCGCTGCGCATTGAGCGGCACGTCGCCAACGCGGAGAAGGTCGCGGCGTTCCTCGAGGCGCAGGACGCCGTCACCACCGTTCACTACGCGGGACTCGAGTCCAGCCCGTGGCACGCGACGGCGCAGAAGTACCTGCCCCGCGGCGCGGGCGCCGTCCTCGCGTTCGAGCTCGACGGCGACGCCGAGGTCGGCCGCGCGTTCGTCGACGCGCTCGAGCTCCACTCGAACCTCGCGAACATCGGCGACGTCCGCTCGCTCGTCATCCACCCCGCGTCGACGACGCACGCGCAGCTCTCGCCCGAGGAGCAGGCGCTCTCCGGCGTGACGCCCGGCCTCGTGCGCCTCTCCGTGGGCCTCGAGCACATCGACGACATCCTCGCGGACCTCGGCCGCGGCTTCGCGGCCGTCGCCGCGCTGCGCACGGGCGCCGAGGCGACCGCCTGATGTGTACCGACGCGGCGCCGACGAGCGACGGCCAGGCCCACCCCGGGACGTTCCCGGACGGCACGGTCATGCCCGACGGCGCCGCGTCGTCACGCCCTGCTTCGGTTCCGTCGGATGATGGTGCCGTGAGCACGACGCCCGCACCCCGCCCGCGCCGCCTCGCCCCGCCGTTCGCGGGCGCGACGCCGCGCCCCGGCACGGACGTGCCCGTCCTCCCCGCCCCGCAGCCCGCGCCGAGCGGCGCATGGCAGCAGGGCGACGAGCCCGGCCGCCGCCGCTTCTGCGACGTCGGCACGCTCGAGCTCGAGTCGGGCCTCGAGATCCCCGACGTCACCGTCGCGTACGAGACGTGGGGCACGCTCGCGCCCGACGGCTCCAACGCCGTCCTCGTCCTCCACGCCCTCACGGGCGACTCGCACGTCACGGGCGACGCCGAGCCCGGCCACCCGACGCCGGGCTGGTGGTCGCAGATGATCGGCCCCGGAGCGCCCATCGACACCGAGCGTTACTTCGTCGTCGCCCCCAACGTCGTCGGCGGCTGCCAGGGCTCGACCGGACCCGCCTCCCCCGCACCCGACGGACGCCCCTGGGGCTCGCGGTTTCCGCACCTCACCGTCCGCGACCAGGTCGGCGCGGAGATCGCGCTGGCTCGTGCGCTCGGCGTCACGTCGTGGCACTTCGTCGTCGGCGGGTCCATGGGCGGGCTGCGCGCCCTCGAGTGGGCGCTCTGCGGGCCCGAGGCCGGCGTCGACGTCGAGTCGATCGGCATCATCGCGTCCGGCGCCCAGACGACGGGCGACCAGATCGCGTGGGCGCACCCGCAGATCGCGGCGATCCTCGCGGACCCGCACTACAACGGCGGGGACTACTACGAGAACGCCGACGGAGTCGGGCCGCACGTCGGCCTCGGCATCGCCCGGCAGATCGCGCACGCCACCTACCGCTCGGCGACCGAGCTCGACCGACGCTTCGGCCGCATCCCCCAGAACGCCGAGGACCCCCTGCGCGGAGGCCGGTACGCGATCCAGTCGTACCTCGACCACCACGCGCACAAGCTCGCGAGCCGCTTCGACGCGAACTCCTACCTCGTCCTCACGCAGTCGATGCTCACGCACGACCTCGGGCGCGACCGCGGCGGCGTCGAGTCCGCACTCGCGTCGATCACCGCGAAGGCCCTCGTCGTCGCCGTCGACTCCGACCGGCTCTTCCAGCCGATCGAGTCCGAGCGCATCACGCGCAACGTCCCGGGCGCGTGGCCGCTGCAGGTGCTGCGGTCCGAGCACGGGCACGATGGGTTCCTCATCGAGTTCGACCAGCTCGGGCCGGTCGTCCGGCACTTCCTCAAGCGCCTCGTCACCCGCCGCGGCTGACGACGCCCGCCCCCGACTCGTAGGCCCCCAGCACCATCGAACGGTGCTCCAGGCCTACCAGTCGCACAAGCAGATCGACTCGTAGGCCCCCAGCACCATCGAACAGTGCTCCAGACCTACCAGTCGCACAAGCAGATCGACTCGTAGACCCCCAGCACCATCGAACGGTGCTCCAGACCTACCNCGTCGAGTGGATCGTCGACCTCTTCTCCGCCTGGCCCTGACTAGACGAGCGGCAAGACGTTCCCGAGGTCCGGGACGGAGTCCGCGAGGAGGCTCGGCAGGCCGCCCGCGAGCATCGAGACGATGCGGTCGGTGACGAGCGCGAGCACCCCGTCCGACGGCAGCGCGAGCTGCGCGACGACCTCCCGGGCCGCGACGTGCGCACCCACCAGGAGCGCGGCCGTCCCCGCGAGCGCGGAGGCCCCGCACGACGCGAGCACGAGCCAGCGGCGACGCGCGACGAGGAGCGCCACAACGACCGTCGCGAGGGCGACCCACGGCGCGAGCGCACCCCACGTGTCGATGACGCCGAGCGTCGTCCGTGCGCTCACGAGCTTCGCGGACGTCACGACAGGGACCTGGACGTCGAGGTCGCGCAGCGCGTCGGGCACGGGCATGCGCAGCGCGTCGAGACGTTCGACGACGCCCGCAGCAGCCGGCAGGTCCCGCAGGGCCTGCGGCACGGGGAACCGGAGTGCGTCGAGCTGCGCGACGACGAGGTCGGAGAGCGTCCCGAGGTCGAGGACGACCGCGCCGTCGGCGTCGATGCCGACCGCCGGCCGGTGCACCGCGTCGACGTCGGGGCTCGTGAGCGCCCACCGCACGCCCGAGTGCGCGGCGCGCTGCGCCGTGTCCCACGCCGTCCCGAAGCCCTCGGTGCCGACGGCGTACCGCACGCCCGCCGCAACCCCGTCGCGCAGGCGTGCCGCGCCCGCCGCCACGGCGTCGTCGACGACCTGCGACGCACCCGGGAGGTCGGCGAGCGGGCCGAGCGCCGTCGTCACCGCGCCACGGACCGTCGCCTCGGGGTCGAACGTCTCGAGCAGGCGCGTCGTCACCTCGTCCGCAAGCCTCTCGCGCACGAGCGGGTCGCGCGCGAGAGGTGCGACCGCGGCGACGTACGCGTCGGTGTCGTCGACCGCGCCGTGCACCCAGCGCGCCACGGGGGCGGTCGGCACGCAGACGCCGACGACGAGGACGCACAGGACGACCACGGCGCTCCGTACGACGCTCAGCATGGTGGAGAACCTACCGGAGGTCGTCCGCGGGACGCAGTGCGTCCGGGCGGCGCGACGGGCAGGATGGGGTCATGACAGTGCCGACGCTCCCGGCCCTCACCGACGCGCTCACCCGCCAGTGGACGCGGCTCGAGCGGTGGCTCGAGCCGCTCGGCGACGACCTGCTCGGCACGGCCGCGCAGCCGAGCGTGCTGCCGGGCTGGACGCGCGGCGAGCTCGTCAGCCACCTCGGTCGCTGCATGGGCTCGCTCACGGCGGCCGTCCCGCAGCCCGCAGGGACGCGACCGGTGACGCTCTCGGAGTACGTGGGTGGCTACAAGGCGTCGGCGGAGCACATCGCGACGACGACGCGCGAGCTCGACGAACGTATCGCGGGCAACCGTCTCGCCGAGGTCTCGCGGCTCGTCTCGGAGGCCCTCGCTCACCTGCGCACGCTCGGTGAGGACGACGAGGCCGTCGTCCTCGGCAACCGTGCCCCGCTGCGGCTGCGGGACCTCGTCGTCACGCGGCTCATCGAGCTCGTCGTCCACGCCGACGACGTCGCACGCTCGTTCGCGGACGTCGCCGCGACGCGCGGCGCGGACGACCCCGTCGACCGTGGGGCGCTCGCGCTCGTCGCCGACGAGCTGTGCGGCATCGTGCGGGCGCGTGGCGGCTGGAACCTCGAGGTCGCCGACGCGCGCCTGTGGGTGCGGCTCGCCGCGGGCCGCGTGCCCTACGACGTCGACGAGCTCGCGGTCGCCCTGCGCACGTCCTTCACCGCGGACTCCGTCCCGGACCTCGGGAACGTCTTGCCGCTCGTCTAGTCAGGGCCAGGCGGAGAAGAGGTCGACGATCCACTCGACGAGCGTGCTGCGTCGCCTGCGCCGACGCTCACGTCGTGCCTCGGTGCGGCGCCGGCCTCCGAAGATTCCCATTCGTGCAGGCTAGCGACGCCCGCGGAGGTGTGCCAGCGGCGTCTGCCTCTCGGTATCGTGGCGTCATGCTGGCCGCCTACGTCGCCTCGACCTCCGCAACCGACCCGTTCGCGGGCCTCGTCGTCGGGGAACGTCCCGCCCCTGAACCACGCGAGCACTGGACGACGGTCGACGTCGCCGCCGCCTCCCTCAACCATCACGACCTGTGGTCGCTCCGGGGCGTCGGCCTGCCCGACGCTCTCCTGCCGATGATCCTCGGCACCGACGCCGCCGGCACGACCGCGGACGGCCGACGCGTCCTCGTCCACGGTGTCATCGGAGCGGACGGCCACGGCGTCGGCCCCACCGAGCGTCGCTCGTTGCTCTCCGAGCGTTACCCGGGGACGCTCGCGCAGCAGGTGTCCGTACCCACAGCCAACCTCCTCGACGTGCCCGACGGCCTCGACCTCACGGTCGCCGCGTGCCTGCCGACCGCGTGGCTCACCGCGTACAGCCTCCTGTTCCGGGCGTGCGACCTGCGGCCCGGCGACTCCGTGCTCGTCCAGGGGGCGGGCGGCGGTGTCGCGTCGGCCGCGATCGTCCTCGGCGTCGCCGCGGGTCTCGAGGTCTTCGCGACGAGCCGTTCCGCCGCCAAGCGCGAGCGTGCCACGGCCCTCGGTGCGACCGCGCTCGAGCCTGGCGCGCGACTCCCCCGCCGCGTCGACGGGGTCGTCGAGACCGTCGGCCGCGCGACGTGGCGGCACTCCGTCTCGTCCGTCCGCCCGGGCGGCACCGTCGCCGTCGCCGGCGCGACGACGGGCGACCCCGACGCCGCCGAGCTCACGCGCATCTTCTTCCAGGAGATCCGCGTCCAGGGCGTCACCATGGGCACGCGCGACGACCTCGCCGCCCTCGCCGCGTTCGTCGCCCGCACCGGCATCGAACCTCCGATGGCCGAGGTCCTCGCCCTCGCGGACGCGGAGCGTGGCCTGCGCACGCTCGACGCTGGCGACCACTTCGGCAAGATCGTCCTGCAACCATGACGGGTGACCGCCCGGGCGAGCCGTTCACGCTCGCCGACCTCCCGCCGCGCGCGCCGCTCGGCATGCCCGACGGCTGGGTCACCGACGTCCTCGGCGACGACTACCGCGCACTCACACTCCCCCTCGCGGACGACGACGAGGGCGAGGTCGTCGCGACCCTCGTGCGCCACGACCCGGGGCTCGTCGGGCTCCGGCCCGCGCGCGCCGTCCTCTACGTCCACGGCTGGTCCGACTACTTCTTCCAGACGGGGCTCGCCGAGTTCTGGACCGCGCAGGGCATCGCGTTCTACGCGCTCGACCTGCGCAAGTACGGGCGCTCGCTGCGAGAGCACCAGACTCCCGGCTACGTCGAGACCCTCGTGACGTACGACGAGGAGATCGACGCCGCCCTCGCGACGATCCACGCCGAGCTCGGTCCGCACTGCGCCGTGCTCCTCACCGCGCACTCGACGGGCGGGCTCGTCACGGCGCTCTGGGCGGACCGGAACCCCGGGCGGGTCACCGGGCTCGCGCTCAACTCGCCATGGCTCGAGCTCCAGGGCTCGTCGATCGCCCGGACCGTCTCGACGCCCGCCGTCACCCAGATCGCGCGCTTCCACCCGCGCACGCCGCTGCCGAACATCGACCCCGGCTACTACGCGCGCGTCGTCGACGAGCACTCCGGGGGGACGTGGGCGACCGACGCGCGCTGGCGCCCCAACCCGTCGTTCCCCGTGCGCGCGGGGTGGCTGCGGGCGATCCTCGCGGGGCACGCGACGGTCGCGGCGGGGCTCACGATCGACGTGCCCGTGCTCGTATGCCTCTCGAGCCGCACGCACATCAACGCACGCTGGAGCGAGGACATGCGCGCCGCCGACATCGTGCTCGACGTCGAGACGATCGCACGGCGCGCGTCGTCGCTCGGCGACACCGTCACCCTCGTGCGCATCGACGGGGGCATCCACGACCTCGCGCTCTCGCCGCCCGGTCCGCGCGCGCAGTTCTACCGGCAGCTCGCGCGCTGGTCGCTCGCGTACGGCTGGGGCTGACGCGGGCGGTGCCGACGAGGCGGCGGCGACTGCGACTGAAGCCGACGCGGCTGCGGGCGACCGGAATGGCTGCCGTCAGCGGCACTCGGCGAGCGTCGGGCCCGTCTCGTCACCCAGGCGCCACATGCGCCACCCGTCGACCCCCGGCGCTCCGACCGCGGCCGACGCCGCGAGGTCCGCGGACCAAAAGCGCTGGCCGTCGTCGAGTTCGATGATCCCGTCGGTGAAGAGCGTCGCGTGGATCGACTCTCCCCGCCGGTGCCGCACCCACACGAGCGGGGCCGGGCCGTCGAGCCGGGCCGCGAGCGCCTCGAGCGCTGGGTCCCGCGGACCCTTGGGTGCCTGGGCGCGTGGCTCATGCGCGGGCTGCGCGGGGGCGGACGTCGCTCCGTGCCCCGGCGCGTGCGACACGGTGCCGTAGGAGGACGTGTCGTAGGAGTGCGCATCGTAGGAGTGCGCGTCGTAGGAGGCCGTGTCGTACAACGACGACTCCTCGAACGGCGCTGGTTCGGGCTCCGGGTCGGCCAGCGCGGGCGCGTCGTACACCTGCGCGGTGGCCGGCGACGGGTCGCCGTACGCCATCGCCGCCGCGAACGACCGCGACGAGTCCCGCAGCGAGCTGAGGTCGTTGGGGTTGGTGTCGATCGACACCTCCTCAACCGACGCGAGACGCGCACGGTAGCGCGCCCCCGCATAGCCGGCGGGGTGCGCCGTCGCGCCCGTCGTGCCGGGCGCGCCCGACGGGTGGTACGGGCGCGGGTGCATCGCGGCACGCGACGGGGCCTGGGTCACGCCGATCGCGGTGCGGACCGGCGAGACAGGCTCGTGCACGGGCGGCCGCTCCTCGACCGGCGCGGACGGGCCCGCGACGTACGCCGACGGACCTGCGGTGTGCACGGCCGCGGGCACGGCGTGGTGCTCGTACGGCTGCGGCTGCTCGACCTGCGGATCCGTGACGACAGGCAGCGCCTGCGTCGAGACCATCGCGGCGAGGCGACGCCGCTCCGACTCGTGATCGACCGGGTCGCGCGGCTCGAGGACCGACGTGCGCGTCACCTGCGACGTCGCCGCTGCGGGGGCGGCCGCGGCCGCAGTCGGCGCAGCCTCCGTCGGCTCGAGGCCCCGCGGACCGCGCCCGCCGAGGCCGAGCGGCGACACGTCGAGGACGCGGCGGCCGTCGGTGCCCCGCAGGACACCCACCCGCAGCACCTCGACACGGCTGCCGGGCTGTCGGAGGAACTCGAGGGCGTCGAGCGCGTCGAGCGCGACCGCGGCGCACACGACGACGAGGCGCGCGCCCCCCGGGCGACGCTCGCCGCCGACGACCTCCGGCACGGTCGTGAAGAGCTGGGAGCGGTCGCCGACGAACGCCTGGGGACCGCGGTGGTAGCGCTGCGCCAGCTCGGCGTCGCCGAGCCGCGACGCGCACCCGGCCCGCACGAGCGCCGACGCGAGCGTCGCCGCGTCGAGGTTCGTGACGATCTCCGTGACGACGACGCCGCCGAAGCCGTCGACCGACAGGAGGAACGGCTCGTCGTGGCCGGCCCGACCTCGCGCGACGGTGAGCAGACGCTCACCGAGGATCGCACCGAGCCGCTGCTCGATGATCTGCTCCACCTGAGCGCCGACCGCGCCCGGCGCGGGCTCCATGGCCTGCACCGCGACCGCCCTCTCGGCGTCGAGCTCGAAGATCGCCACGTCAACTCCTGCTTGTCCCCGAATGCGCACGGGATACCACGCGCGGGGCCAGCCTAGGGCTTCGACGCGCGGGGCGCAGCCCGGGACCGGGCGAATCTTCGCCCGGTCCCGTCCGAGGTCAGCTGCGTCGCAGGTGCTCCGCGAGCAGCTCGGCGAGCGCCACGCCGTGCGTGCCGCGCAGGTGGTCGGCCTGCGTGCGGCACGAGAAGCCGTCCGCGACGTAGACATCGCCGTCGGCCATCGCATCGAGCGCGGGCAGCAGCTGCTGCTCGGCGACCTTCACCGAGACGTCGTAGTGGCCCTTCTGCATGCCGAAGTTCCCCGCGAGACCGCAGCATCCCGAGAGCTCCGTCACCGTCGCGCCGGCCGCGGCAAGAAGCGCGCGATCGGCCTCGAACCCCATGACCGAGTGATGGTGGCAGTGCGGCTGCACGACCGCCGTGACGTCCGAGAGGTCGGGCATCTGCCACACCTCAGGGTCCGGGCCGAGCGGCGCGGGCGCCGTGAGCAGCTCGGCGAGCGTCGTCGTCGCCCGCGCGACCGCGTGCGCACGCGGGTCGTCGGGCAGGAGCTCGAGGAGGTCCGAGCGCAGCACGGCCGTGCACGACGGCTCGAGGCCAACGATCGGCACACCGTTGACGCCGAACGGCCCAAGGACGTCGAGCAGTCCCTCGAGGCGGCGCCGCGCGCCGTCGAGCTGGCCCGTCGAGATCCACGTGAGACCGCAGCACGCCTCCTGGTCGGGGACGATGACGTCGTAGCCCGCGGCGACGAGCACGTCGACCGCGGCCTCGGGCACCTGCGGCGCCATGGTGTCCGAGAACGTGTCGGTCCACAGGACGACCTTCGTGCGGCCGCGCACGCCCGGCGTGAGCGGCGTGCCGTCGGCCGCACCGAGGACTCCCGTCGTCACCGTCGCGTCCGCCGACGACGTCACAGGGACCCCGCCGCGGCGCCACAGGCGCCGGAACGGCGTCGACGCGAACGTCACCATCTTGGGCCGAGCCGGGTCCATGCCGCCGACCGCGAGGATGAGCTTCGCAAGCGGACGCACCTTGAACACCGCGTTCGCGAGCGCCGCGAGCCCCGGAACCGTCGTGACGAGCCGCGCCCAGCGCGGCAGCCAGCCGAGCGAGTAGTGGTCGATCGGCCGCAACCGGCCCTGGTAGGAGCGGTGGAGCACCTCCGACTTGAGCATCGCCATGTCGACGCCCGCGGGGCAGTCCTTCGAGCACGCCTTGCACGACAGGCACAGGTCGAGCGCGCCGTGCACCTCCGGGGAGCGCCAGCCGCCCTGGACGAGCCGCCCGTTGAGCATCTCCTGGAGCGTGCGCGCACGCCCGCGGGTGACGTCGTTCTCGTCGCGCGTCGCCTGGTAGGAGGGGCACATGAAGCCCGCCCCAGCGGTCGCGTTGTCCGCGCGGCACTTGCCGACGCCCGTGCACCGGTGGACGGCCTTCGTGATGTCGCCGTCGTCGTGCGTGAACGCGAAGCCCGTGCCCTTCTTCCCCGGGTGTGCGACGACCTCGCGCCGCGCCGCGGGGCGGCGCAGGTCCGCGTCGAGCGGGGCCGGGCGCACGACGACGCCCGGGTTGAGCGCGTCGTCAGGGTCGAGGAGCGCCTTGAAGCGCTCGAAGAGGTCGATCGCGCCCGCCGAGTACATGAGCGGCAGCAGCTCGCTGCGCGCCCGGCCGTCGCCGTGCTCCCCCGATAGCGAGCCGCCGTACTTGGCGACGAGCGTCGCGGAGTCGACGATGAACCTACGGAACACCGCTGCGTCGTGCTCGAGCGGCAGGTCGATCCGCACGTGGATGCAGCCGTCGCCGAAGTGGCCGAACGCCATGCCCTCGACGCCGTAGGAGTCCATGAGCGCGTCGAACTCGCGCAGGTACGCACCGAGCCGCTCGGGCGGCACCGCCGCGTCCTCCCAGCCCGGCCACGCCTGGTTGCCCGACGGCGTGCGCCCGCCGAGCCCCGCGCCGTCCGCGCGGATCCGCCACATCGCGGTCGCCTCCGGCCCCGGGGGCAGGACGACCGACGCGTCCGTCGACGCAGCCTGCGCGATGCGCCGCGCCCTGTCGAGCGCCTCGTCGAGGTTCGCGCCCGCAACCTCGACCATGAGCCAGCCCGCGCCCGCAGGCAGCTCCGGCACCGCGCCCGGGCCCTTGACCCGACGCACGACGTCGACGAGCCGCGCGTCGAGACCCTCGATCGCGAGCGGGTCGAGAGCGAGCAGCGCCGGCACGTCGTCCGCGGCCGTCGGCATGTCCGGGTACCCGAGCACGACGACGACCGGCGCCGACGCCTGCTCGACGAGCCGCACCGTCGCGCCGAGCACCGTGACGACCGTGCCCTCCGTGCCGACGAGCGCCTTCGCGAGGTCTCGCCCGTTCTCGGGGAGCAGGTGCTCGAGGGAGTAGCCCGACACCTGGCGGCCGAAGCGTCCCAGCTCGGTGCGGATGAGGGCCATCTCTGCGGTGACGAGGTCCTCGAGACCCGGCACGACCGCGAGCGACCCCGCGCCCGCCCCCGCCGTGAAGCGCCGGCCCAGGCCGTCGACGACGTCGAGCTCAAGCGTGTTGTCAGCCGTGCGGCCGTACGCGACCGCGTGCGGGCCGCACGCGTTGTTGCCGATCATGCCGCCGAGCGTCGCGCGGTTCTGGGTCGACGGGTCCGGCCCGAAGCGCAGCCCGAACGGCGCAGCAGCCTGCTGGAGGCTCGACATGACGACGCCCGGCTCGACGCGCGCCGTGCGTGCCTCCGGGTCGATCTCGTGGATGCGGTGCAGATGACGGGACAGGTCGAGGACGACGCCCGGCCCGACCGCATTGCCTGCGACCGACGTGCCAGCGCCACGTGCCGTCACCGGCACGCCGGCCTCACGCGCGACCTCGAGCGCCGCGAGCACGTCGTCCGTGCTCCGCGGCATGACGACGACCTGCGGCGGCACCCGGTAGTTCGACGCGTCCGTCGAATACTGCGCACGACGCGACGACGACGCGTCGACCTCCCCCGAGACGGCGGCGCTCAGCGCCGCGACGAGGTCCGCGACCTCGGAGGGACGGGGGGCGGGCAGGGTTTCAGGTGCGCTCGACACAACTGAATCCTCCCACGACCTGGACGCTCACGTCCGGCCGTTGGACCTAGCGGACCTCGCCCGCCCCGGCCCTCGTCTCAGGCGAGCGACGCCGTGAGCGAGATCTCCGTGCCCGCGAGAGCCTTGCTCACCGGACACGTCGCCTTCGCTTCCTCGGCGATCTCGACGAAGCGCGCCTCGTCGATCCCCGCGACCTCACCCTCGACCGCGACACGGATCGCCGGGATGCGGAACCCGCCCGCCGGATCCGGACCGAGGTCGACCTCGACGCTCACGTGCAGCGCGTCCGGCGCGTGCCCGGCCTGACCGAGGAGCGCCGAGAGCTGCATCGCGTAGCACGACGAGTGCGCGGCCGCGATGAGCTCCTCAGGGCTCGTCGTTCCGTTGGCGTCGTCGGCCGAGCGCGTCGGGAACGAGACCGTGTACGTGCCGGCCCCCGAGCTCGAGAGTTCGACCTGGCCGGCCCCCTCCTCGAACGAGCCGTTCCAAGCGGTGCGAGCGGTACGTGTAGGCATGACAACCTCCGGTGCATCGGGACGAGCTGACCCTTCCGAACCTAGCCCCGGACACCGACAAGGGCCACGGCTCAGCCCCGTCGTCCCGCGATGTGACAGGTCAGCCACATGTCGCGGAGACTTCATCCGGCTTCCTCATGCCACGCCCCGCTCGTGCCGATAGGGAGGGCATGGCGCACCGCACCGAGCACAGCCCCGAGGGTGACCTCCGCCGTGCCACCGACGGCGCACCGCAGTTCGAGGAGCCCGACCCGTACCAGCTCGTCTGGATGGAGGAGCTCCGCGAGCTCCTCCGCGTCCCCGGCGTCGACCTCACCGTCCCCGAGCACGTCGAGCGGCTCTTCGTCGACTGGTGCTGCCGCTGGCACGCGACGACGCCCGCCGAACGCTGGGACCCCCTGCCGTCGCTCACCGCGCTCGGCATCGCCGTCGGCGACCTCCTCCGGGCGACCCGGCCCGACCTGCGCTGGCGCGTCGTCGCAGGCTGCAGCCCCACGACGCTCATCCTCGCCGATGCCGACGACCGGCCCGTCGCGAGCCCCCTCACCGACATCGCCACCTGGTGGATGGCGCGCGAGCTCGCGGGCATCTCTATGCTGCTCACGCGGCTCGCCGTCGCCCCCGTGCTGCCGAGCCGCCACGCGCCGCTCCTCCGGCCGCAGCGGTCGCGCGCGAGCAGCGTCGTCTGACGCGTCGGGGCCTCACGACCCGCGCCCTCACGACCCGCGCCCTCACGACGCGGTCAGCCTCACGGCCCGCCTTCCTTACGACGCAGGACGCGCCTCCGTCCCGTCCGGCCCTCGCGCGACGTACGACGCGACGGGAACCCACCCGTCGCCGTCCGGCTGCAGCACGACACGCAGCGTCACGCCGTCCGCAGGAGCGCCTGCCCCGAGGACGTCCGTCACCGCGCGCACCTCGAGGTCCGTCGTCGTCCTGCGCAGCAAGGTCCCCGCGAGCGCGACGATTCCGTCGTCGTCGACCTTCATCGACCACGAGTCGACGGCCGGCACCCCGTCGCCCACGACGTCCGCGTCCGCAGCGCGCGGCGTCGTCCAGGCCGCCGTGCCGTCCGAGTCGACGGCGAACGCCATGCCGTCGACGTCGAGGCCCGCCGCGCCGACGACCGCGACGAGACGAGCCGTCACGCCCGGAGCGTCGGGCGACGACACCACGCCCGACGACGCCCCCGTACGCGCATAGTCGACGTACGTGCCGTCGACCGTGAGCGTGCCGTTCCCGTCCGCGACCGTCCACGCCGTCCCGGACCGCACCGGATCTCCCGCGACGCCGACGACCCGGGCGAGCGCCGCGACCGTCGCACGCGTCCCGGGCACCGGCTCGAGCGCGACCGCCCGGAGCGTCATGCTCTCGGACCACATCGCGTCCGCGGGGACGACCTCGCGCGAGCCCAGCTCGACGCCGGCATCCTCGACGGCGAACGCCCGTACCCTCGCATCGTCGGGGACCGCCGCCATCGACGCCATCGCTGCGCTCGGGGCGTCCCCGCCGGTCCCGACACCCAGCCGGTCCGCTGCCACGTACGTCATCCCGCCGACGACGAGAACCGCGGCAGCAGCGGCGAGCCACCGCGCAGGCCCACGCCGGCGCGCGCGTCGCGCAGGGACCGCCGACGCACCGGCAGCGGCCGCAGGCGGCGCCACCCCGGCCGCCGGCTCCGCCGTGCCGGCGGCTCCGAGGATCGCGGCGGCCGCCGCGGCGTCCTCCTCCTGCGCACCGTCCTCGACGAGCAGCCGCGCGACCCGCAGCCGCAGCCCCAGATCAGTGCCGTACTCCGATCCTGCGACGTCGCCCACGAGCGCCGTCACCCGCGCACGCAACGCCACGACGTCGGGCTCCACGCCCGCCGCCGGGTCCGTCGCACGCAGCCGCGCGAACGCCTCGTCGTCACTCACCCACGTCACCCCGCCTCACGCTCCGCCCACAGCTCACGCAACCGGGCGCGCGCACGCGACAACGCCGCCTCCGCGCCACCCTTCGAGATCCCCAGGACCGCCCCCAGCTCGGCCCCCGAGAGCCCCTCCCNTTGTAGCGGACACTCGTACGCTAGCGCGCACTACCAAGCTCACTCTCCCGTTCTGGAGGGTGGGCGCGCTCTTGGCGTTGGTCGCACCTCTTCTTGTTTATCTAGTCACCCCCCCCCCCGCCGGCTCCGCCCGCGTAAGATCGTCGGCAGCGTCAGATGTGTATACGAGCCAGCCCCACGCATGCAGCACGAGCACCTGACGGTCCCGCACGCTCAACCTGCCGAGCACCTCCCGCACACTGTCGTCAACGACGACCAGATGCTGCGGGTCCGCGTGGTCGACCTCGACCGGCATCGTCTCGACGAGCACCGGCCGCGCCTTGCGACGATGGTTCGCGAGCAGGTAGCCCGCCGTCCGGTACAGCCACGCGAGCTCGAGACCGTCGGGCACGTCGTCGCGCCGGCGCCACGCCGTCGCGAAGACCTCCGCCGTAAGGTCGTCGACCTCGCCCGGGTGCGCGCGACGCGCGAAGTACCGGTGCACCGCCGTCGCATGACGACGGAACACGTCCTCGAACCACTGCGGTCCGTGCCCCACGCGCCCTCCTCCCGGCCTGCCACGGGGCGGCACGTGCCGCCCTCCTCACCCGTCTCTGTCCCGACCCCGCCGATCCTTGCACCCGCAACCGACATCCGGCCCCAGCCCGCGCGAGGACCTTGGGCCGTTGCCCCCGCACGCCCCACACGCGAGGATGGGAGGACCGACGAGGACGTCGCACCGCCGCGACGTCGGAAGGTGGTGAGCACGATGACCGACCGCAGGATCGTCGTTGGCGTCGACGGATCCCCCAGCTCCGCCCATGCGCTCGACTGGGCCGTCCGCGACGCCCGCACCGACGGTGCGCACCTCCAGGTCGTCCTCGTGTGGGACACGACCTGGCTCGAGACCGCTCCCCTCGGTCCCATCGCCGTGCTCGAGGCCGCCGACAACTACGAGCACATCGCTCGCAGCGCCCGCGAACGCCTCGACCAACTCATCGCCCAGGCCGACACGTCGGGGCTCCGGGTCACTGCCGAGGAGATCCGCGGCACCGTCGTCCCGACGATCCTCGAGCGGGGTACCGGCGCCGACCGCATCGTCGTGGGACGGCGCGGCCTGGGCCGCCTCGGCCGCCTCTTCATGGGATCCGTCTCCGCCGGCGTCGTCCGGCAGGCCCGCGTCCCCGTGACGATCATCCCCGACCCCGACCACGCCGCAGCGATCCTCGAGCAGGCCGCCCGCGACCACGAGATCGACGAGACGCCCCGCGTCGTCGTCGGCGTCGACGGCTCCGACGCGTCCGTCACCGCACTGCGCCACGGCGCCGAGCTCGCGACGCGCCACGACCTGCCGCTGCACGCCGTCGCGTGCTGGCAGGTGACGACGACCGGGCCCCTCCCCAACCAATTCGGCTGGGCACCGCCCGTCGAGGACTACGTCCAGCACACGGAGGAGCTCCTCGCACGCGCGATCGCGCACGCGAAGCTCGACCTTCCTGAGGGTCGGCTCGTCGAGCACGTCGAGCGGTCCGCGCCGGCCCGCGGGCTCCTGCGCGCGGCCGCCGGGGCGCGTCATCTCGTCCTGGGTTCGCGCGGGCTCGGCGGGTTCGAGCGGCTCCTGCTCGGGTCCGTGTCGTCGCAGATGGTCGAGCACACGCCCTGCCCCGTGACCGTCGTCCGGGCGTGAGGATCCTCCTGCCGTTCTGCCCTTGGCGCAGCCACCGCTCCAGTGGTCCGATAGCCGATCCGCACGCCTATGGCGCGCGGATCCGCTATCGGGCGTGGGGAGCCGAGAACCGCACCTGACCCGGGGACGTCGATAGCCGATCCGCACGCCTATGCCGCGCGGATCGGCTATCGACACTCGGGGAGGGTCGGCCCAGGATCAGTCGATCGTCGCGACCGGCTTCGCCGACGCGACCGTGAGACCCGCCGCCGCCATGATCCCCACCATGACGAGCACCGTCAGCAACGGCGCCGTCCACGACCCCGTCGCGTCATGCACGAGACCCAGCGTCACGGGCCCCGCCGCCGCGAGGCAGTACCCGAGGCCCTGGACGAAAGCCGACATACGCCGCATGTTCGACGACCCGCCCGAGCGCCGCACCATCATGACGACGACCATCGTGAAGAACCCGCCCTGCGCGACGCCCGCCGCCGCCATCCACACGAGGTACCCGTGCGGCGCGAGGAGCAGGCCCGCCGGCAGCACGAGCCAGCACCCGACGAGCACCGCCGACACCGTCCGCAGATGCAGACCGCGCGCCAGCAGCGCCGGAGCCCCGAGGCTCCCGACGATCGCCATGAGCTGGAACACCGACGACGCCGCACCCGCACCGTCCTTCGACAGCCCGATCGTGTCCGCGAGAATCGACGGCAGCCACGTGCTCGACCCGTAGTAGCTGAACGACTGCGCCCCGAACGCCGCGACGAGCAGCCACACGTCCCAGCGGCGCCACGGCGGCAGCAGCGCGATGCTGTCAGCCGGGACCGGCGTGCTGTCCGCAGCACCGGCCGACGGCGCCGCCCCCGGAGCCGCAGCGATCCGCGCCGTCGCGACGCGCCACACGACGGCGGCCACGAGCACGAGAACGCCCCACGACGCGAGCGCCCAGCGCCAGCCGACGAGCGCCGCGAGCGGCGCCGTCCCGATCGTCGTGATGACCGAGCCGATGTTGAGCGCCGACGTGTAGATACCCGTGACAATGCCGACGCGTGACGGGAAGTCACGCGCGACGATGACGGGGACCGCGACGTTACCGATCGTGATGGCAACACCGATGACGATCGTGCCCGCGATCGCGAGCGGGAACCCGCCGACCGACCGCACGATCGTGCCGACAAGCACGAGCGCGAGCGACACGAGGACGGCCCGCTCGAGCGACGCCCGCCGCAGGTAGGCCGCGACGAACGGCGTCGCGGCCGCGAAGCAGATCACCGGGATCGTCGAGACGAGGCCCGCCGTCCCGTCCGTGACGCCGAGGTCGGCGGCGAGCTCCCGGATGACGGGGGCGACCGCGACGATCGGGCCACGCAGGTTGAACGCGTAGAGGATGATGGCGACGAGCAGGAGGCCCGATGCCCCGCCGACGGCGGAGCGGGCGCGCGTGGTGATGATGCCCCTCCCAGGTCAGGGCCGTCGGAGGATCCGACCTGCCCGTTGAACGACGAAGGCCCCCACCGTCGGGTGGGGGCCTTCGAACGAGCCGCCTGTGAGAATCGAACTCACGACCTTTTCATTACGAGTGAAACGCTCTGCCGACTGAGCTAAGGCGGCGTGGCTCGTCGTGCGCCGTAACGCCCTCAAGCCTCGGCAACAATACCCAGTGACCCGGGCGCACGCAAAATCCGTGCGGGTCACGTGCGTCACGTCAGCAGACGAGCCCCTCGGCCGGCACCGTGCCGTCGAGGAAGTACGCGTCGACCGCCTCCTTGATGCAGGAGTTCGACCGGCCGTACGCTGTGTGGCCCTCGCCCTCCCACGTGAGGAGCGTCGCCGATTCGAGCGTCCCCGCGAGAGCCTCCGCGCTCTCGTAGGGCGTCGCCGGGTCGCCCGTCGTGCCGATGACGACGATCGGTGCCGCGCCCTTCGCCGAGATGTCGTAGTCGATCTCGACGACGGGCGTCGGCCAGTCCGCGCACACGAGCCCGCCGAACGCGAACGACTCGCCGAGCGTCGGGGCGACCTCAAGGATCTTGAGGCGCTCGGCCTCCATCGTCGCGAGGTCCGTCGAGCCGCGGGAGTCCGCGCAGCCCACCGCACGGAACGCTGAGAAGCTGTTCGACCCGAAGGTGCCGTCCGGCTTGCGGTCGTTGTACATGTCCGCGAGCTGGAGCAGCCCGGTGCCGTCGCCGTCGACGAGCGCGAGCCTCAGCGCGGCCGTGAGGTACGGCCACGAGTCGTCCGAGTAGAGCGCGACCGCGATGCCGTAGAACGCGAGGTTCCGCGTGAGCGGGCGCGCGTCGTCGTCCGTCGGCAGCGGGTCCGCGAGCGCACGCTCCGTGAGGTCGTGGATCTGCTGGAGGCCGGAGTCGACGTCCCCCGTGAGCGGGCACTGCGGGCCCGACTGGCACGCAGTGACGTAGTTCCGCAGCGCCAGCTCGAAGCCCTTCGCCTGCCCGAGGCTCGCCTCGTCGCTCGTCTGCGTGATGTCGACGGCCGCGTCGAGCACGAGCCGGCCGACCTTGTCCGGGAACTGCCCGGCGTACGCGGCGCCGAGCTGCGTGCCGTAGGAGTAGCCGAGGTAGTGGAGCTGCTCGTCGCGCACGAGGACGCGCAGGAGGTCCATGTCGTGAGCGGCCGACGCCGTGTCGACGTTGCCGAGGAGCGTGCCGGTGCGCTCGAGGCATCCGTCGGCGAACGTCTTCTGCTCGGCGGCGAACGACGCGCGGCCCTCGGCGGTCCGGAGGTCGTGGTCGGCCTGCGTCATGACGTCGAGGACGGAGTCGTCGACGCACTCGACGGGCGTCGACCGTCCGACTCCGCGGGGGTCGAAGCTCACGAGGTCGTACTCCTGGCGGACGTCACGGCTCACGAGCCCGACCGCGGTCTCGATGAAGTCGACGCCGGAACCGCCGGGGCCGCCCGGGTTGACGAGGATCGACCCGGTGCGCTCGCCGAGCGCGGGCGAGCGTACGACCTCGAGGGACGCCGAGCCGAGCGACGCGTCGCGCCAACTCACGGGGATCGAGACGGTCGCGCACTCGAGCGAGCCGCCGATGCACGCGTCCCACGTCACCTGCTGCGCGTAGTACTCGCGGAACGCCGGGTCGAGCCCGTCGGGCAGGAGCGCGTCGAAGTTCGCGGGAAGCTCCGACGAGTGCGTCGGGCCCCCGTCGGACACGGGCGTCGCCTGCTTGCCGGCGACGCAGCCGGTGACGAGCAGCGCGAGTGCGGCGAGCGCGGCGGACGCGCGCAGGGCGCGGGGACGGACGGACGCATGGCGGGAGAGCGAGGGCACGCCCCCACGGTAGCGGCCCCCACCGACACGCGCCCGCATGACCGCGAGACGGGGGTGGGGGTAGCCCGACACGAGGTGTCCGGGTGGCAGGATCGTGCGCGGACACCCGCGACGGAAGGCTGGACGCATGACCACGAACCCACGCCTCCGCCTCAGCGGGGCGACCGCCTACACCCTCACCTCCCTCCCGCTCACCGTCGCGTCCGAGCGGTCATCAACGACCTCCGCGCGACCGAGTCCGCGAGATAGCGCTTCAGCGACGAGATAGCGCGCGCCTCGCGCTATCTCGTCGCTCGAGCGCTATCTCGCGGGAGGGGTCAGCGGGTGGGGTCAGCGGGAGAGGGCAGCGGGAGAGGGCGCTTCGGCTGCCGCGTCCGCGCCGAGGATCGTGCGGACGCGGAGGGCGGACACTACGACGACGACGATGCCGCCGACGAGGAACGGCAGCTGGAGGTCGACGCGCGCGACCCAGCCACCCAGGAGCGTCGCGACCGGCATGAGACCCCAGTTGATCGCCCGCAGCAGGCCGCTCACGCGCCCCAGCAGGTGACTCGGCACGAGGATCTGGCGCAGCGCACCCCACGGCACGTTCCACAGCGACACCCCGGCTGCCCCCAGGGCGTAGGCGACGAGCGCCGTCCACAGGCTCGGTGCCAGGCCGACGAGCATGATCCCCAGACCGCCGACGAGCGTCCCGACGAGGAGCGTCCGACCACGACCGATCCGCCGCACGACCGCCCCGCCGGACATCGCGCCGACGAGCGCGCCCGCGCCGATGACTGCCGTGAGCGCGCCGACCGATGCCTCCGAGACGCCAAACGTGTCGAGGAACAGCAGCAGGCTCGCCGCCTGCCCGAAGGCCAGCGCGTTGCCGACGACGACCGTGAGCACGGTCATCTGGCGCAGGTACCGGTGACGCCACACGAAGACGAACGCGTCCCGCATGTCCGCGAGCACACCGGGGCGGGACGGGGAGGTCGCCTGGCCCCGGTCGCCGAGGAGCTCGGCCGCCAGCGCGACGGTCGGGGCCGACGTCGCTGCGGGCACGGCGTCGTCGTCGGGAAGGGCGGCGTCGTCGTGCACGGCGTCGTCGGGAAGAACGTCGTCAGCGGGCACGGCGGCGTCAGCGGCATCGTCGGACACCCCCGCCCGCGCGCCCGCGCGGGCGCCCGCGGTGACCGCCGTCGGCAGCGCGAGCACGAGCAACGCCGCGAGCGCGAAGCCCGCCGCGGTCGACCACAGCGGCACGACCATCGCGACCGCGAAGAGCCACGCGCCGAGCGGCGTCGCGACGAACGTCTGCACGACGATCTCGCTCGACTGCATGCGGCCGTTCGCGCGGTCGAGGCCGTGGCGCTCGACGTAGTCGGGGACGAGCGCGGTGGCTGCGTTGTCGTAGACCGTCTCACCGACGCCCCACACGAGCACGGCGGCGTAGAGCCACCAGATCGTCACGGCGCCGGTCGCGACGGTGAGCGCGAGCCCCGCCGCGGCAAGCACACGGACGCCGTTGGCGACGGCCATCGCTCGGCGCCGGTCGACCCGGTCGACGAGCACTCCCGCCGGCAGGCCGAGGAGCAGCCACGGGAGGAACGCGAGGGCGCCGAGCACCGAGATCGCGAGCGGGTCGCGGGTGAGCGTCGTGCCGAGCAGCGGGACGGCGACACGGCCGATGCCGTCGGCGAGGTTCGAGGCGATCGACGACGTCCACAAGCGGCCGAAGCCGGGCAGGAGGCCGGTCGTCGTGAGGCGGGCGTCGTCGAGAGCGGGCACGGCGGTCGCGGCCTCGTCGTGCCCGGTCGTGAGGGCCTCGGGCTGCGCCGCGGTGCGGTCGTCGGCGCCGCTCATTGGCCGGCTCGCGGTGCGCCGTAGAGCACGGGGCGACCGAGGGCGTCGGTCGCGACGTCGCGGCTCGGGAACGTGGGGCGGTGGGGTGCGCGGCGGCGGCGGATACGCATGGCAGGGGTCCTCTCAGGGGTCGACGGAGCACCGCGCCGGCGGGCCGGTCGGTGGTGTCGTGCGGGGCGGCTTCGGTGCCGTCGGGCGGGTACGACGGCGGTGCCGTCGGGAGGGATGCGGGTGCGGCGGCCGGGCCGCCGTGACGGTCAGGGGTTCTCGCGACCCCCGACGACGGGGAACGCGGCGAGCTGGACGGTGACCGAACGGCTGCCGGGCGCGGGTGCCCGGTCGCTGCCGTAGGTCTCGGCGTACTCGCCGACGAGCTCGGTGAGCCGGGTGCCGAGTTCGGCGAGGACCTCGCGCGGCAGGTCGAGGTGGACGGTCGAGATGAGGCTGGCCTCCTGCCAGTCGTCGTCGAAGGACTCGAGCTCTGAAACGAACGCGCGCAGCGCCTTCTCGCGGAGGCCGAGGAGCTCGCCGACGACCATGCGGGCGGCGGCCTTCTCGGCGGGGCCGGCGTCGTGCGGGGCGCCGACGGTGACGCCGCCGGGGACCTTCTCCCACCAGCGTTCGCGGCCGCGGCCGCGGCCCTCGGCCTCGCGGACGAGGCCGTGGCGGGCGAGCTGCCGCAGGTGGTAGCTCGTGGCGCCCGACGACTCCCCAAGCTGCTCGGCGAGGGTGCTCGCCGTGGCGGGTCCGTGGGCGATCGCGTCGAAGATCGCGACGCGCAGCGGGTGCGCGAGCGCCTTGAGCGCGTCGGAGTTCACGGGCTCCGGGTAGTGCCGCTGGGTGGGGTCGTCGTGCGTCATGCGAGCAACACTACGCATGCAAAGACTTCTTTGCAAGGACTTCTTTGCAACAAGATCTTTGCGCCCGGGCATGAGCCCCCGCGCACTCCGGGCGGGATCAGACCTGCGGCCGGAGCGCCACCATCATCGCCTCGAGCGCGAGGAGCGGCGCAACGTTGCCCGCCAGGCGCTGCCGGGCCTCGCCGATCGCATCCATGCGGTGCAACGATTGCTCCGGCGTCGAGGACTCCGCGAGCGACCGCACGAGCTCCTCCGCACCCTCGTTGACGAGCGCGACGTCCCCCGACGCCCCGAGCTGCACGACGAGCACGTCCCGGTACAGCGACAGCAGATCGAGCATCGCAGTGTCGAGCGAGTCCCGCTGCTGCCGCGTCGCACGCCGCTTCTGGTCCTCCTCGAGCTGCTTGACCTGAGCCCGCAACGCCGGTGGCACCGTCGCGCCCGCCTCGACGCCGAGCGCCCGCAGCAGCTCCGCCTTCTCACGCGCGTCACGCTCCTCCGAGCGCGCAGCCGCCTCCGCCTTCGCCGTCTCGACGAGGTCGTCGGCCGCGAGCACCGCGTCCCCGACGCCCCGGATCCGCGCCGCCGACTCGAGGATCCGTCGCCGACGCGCCCGCGCCTCCGGGTCCCGCGCGAGCCTGCGTGCCATCCCGACGTGCGACTGCGCCGCGCGCGCCGACTCGAGCGCAAGCCCCGGCTCAAGGCCGTCCCGTCGCACGAGCAGCTCCGCGACCGCCTCGACCGACGGCACGCGCAGCCCCACCTGCCGGCACCGCGAACGGATCGTCACGACGACGTCCTGCGGGCTCGGCGCACACAGCACCCACACCGTGCGCGGCGGTGGCTCCTCGATCGCCTTGAGCAGCACATTCGACGTGCGCTCGAGCATGCGGTCCGCGTCCTCGACGACGATGACGCGCCACCGGCCGCGCGCGGGCGCCCGCTGGGCGAGTCCGATGAGCCCGCGCACCTCGTCGATCGAGATCGTCACCTTGTCTGTCGTCACGACCGTGACGTCCGGGTGCGTGCCCGCACGCACCTCCGCGACCGCGACCTCGTCGGCCGTCGGGTCGCCCGAGCACTGCAACGCTGCCGCGAACGCCTTCGCCGCGACCGACCGCCCCGAGCCCGGCGGGCCCGTGACGAGCCATGCGTGCGTCATCGCCGCGTCGTCCGTCGCCGCCGCGCGCAGGCGCGCGACCGCGTCCTCCTGCCCGACGACGTCCTCCCAGACGTCCGTCACAAGCGCGGCCCGTCCGCTGCAGCGGACGCTCCCGGCACGACCGCGACCGACGTCGGGACGTCGATCCCCAGCTTCTCCGCGACCGCCGCGACGACGAGCGCATGCACGTCCTCGACTGGGAGCGACGCGTCGACGACCGCGATCCGCTCCGGATGCGCCGCAGCCCGCGCGAGGTACGCCTCACGCGTCCGCTCGTGAAACGCGGCACCCGCCCGCTCGAGACGGTCGAGACCGCCCGGCACGCGCGCGACACCCACCGCAGGATCAAGATCGAGCAGCACCGTGACGTGCGGCAGCAGGCCGCCCGTCGCCCACAGCGAGAGGTTCTCGACCTCGTCCGCACCGAGCTCGCGCCCACCCGCCTGGTACGCGACCGACGAGTCGAGATAACGGTCCGTGACGACGACGGCCCCGCGCGCGAGCGCGGGACGCACGAGCGTCGACACGTGGTGCGCGCGGTCCGCTGCGTAGAGCAGCGCCTCCGTGCGCGGAGCCATGTCCTCGCCGTGCAGCACGAGCCTGCGCAGCTCCGCGCCGAGCGTCGTACCTCCCGGCTCCCGCGTCACGATGACCTCGTGGCCCAAGCGCGTGAACCAGTCGCCCAGCAGACCGATCTGCGTCGTCTTGCCCGAGCCGTCACCGCCCTCGAAGGACACGAAGACGCCAGCGTCGGCAGGGCTGCCGGAAAGGATCGAAGTCACCCCGCCAGCCTACCGAGCGCCACCGACACCCCGGCCCGCGCTCACTCCCCCGGGTAGACGACGCCCACCTGGCGACGCACCTCGTCAAGCGTCGCCATGACGTCGAGCGAGTCCTGCCGCGTCATCCGCGGCGACTCCGTGAGGCCCGCCGACACGCACCGCGCGACCTCCGCAGCCTCGTACGCCAGTCCGTGCGCCACAGGACGCACGTACTCCCACGACGTCCCGTCACGCAGCGAGACCCGGAACGACGACGGCGCGTAGAACGACCCCGCCACCTCGATCCGCCCCAACGTCCCCGAGATCATCGCGACCGTCGGCGTCTGCGACCACAACGTCGTCGACAGCGTCGCCTGCGCACGGCCCTCGTACCCGAGGACCATCGACACCTGACCGTCGACCCCCGTCCCCGTGAGGTCACCGACCGCCGTCACCGACGACGGCGCCCCCAGCAGGTCGTGCGCGAACGCCACCGGGTACACCCCAAGATCGAGCAGCGCACCGCCCGCGAGCCCCGGTGCGAAGAGCCGGTGCGACGGGTCCTCCTCGAACCGCTGACCGTGGTCCGCCGACACGTTGACGACCTCACCGATGACACCCGACGCGACGACCTGCCGCAGCGCCGCGACATGCGGCAGGTGCCGCGTCCACATCGCCTCCATGACGAACGTGCCCGCCGCACGCGCCGCGTCGAACACCTCGCGCGCCTCCGCGACGTTGCGCGTGAACGCCTTCTCGACGAGGACGTGCTTGCCCGCCTCGATCGCGAGCAGCGCATGCTCCCGGTGCTCCGAGTGCGGCGTCGCCACATAGACGACGTCGACGTGATCGTCGGCCACGAGAGCGTCGTACCCGATGTGCGTCGTCGGGATGCCGTGCGCCGTCGCGAAACGCTCCCCACGCACACGGTCGCGCGACCCCACCGCGACGAGCTGCGCGCGCGTCGACGACGCGACCGCCGTCGCGAACGAACCCGCGATGGCTCCCGCACCGAGGATCCCCCACCGCACCGGCGGCGCCGACGCAGGATCAGGGACGGAAACGGGCACAGGACCAGGGAGGGCGACGTCGCTCATGGGCGCAACGCTACCGGTCCGCCATGACGACGGTCCCGTTCCCCACTCAGGGACTTCACCCATCCCACATCCAGGGTCCGTCCAGGGACTCACCCGATGCCGCCCGGTACGTGCACTGCGAGAGAGTCGTCATGTGACACGAGACACTCTTGACCAGCACGAGGAGCACCCGATGACCACCGCGACCGCCCACGCCCCCCGCCGCACCGGCGTCGGCATCCTCCCCGTCGGGCGCGTCGCCCGCGCCTGGGCCCGCAACCTCACCCAGGAGTACGGCACCGGCGAGACCGCCGTCACCGCGCTCGACGACGTCGACGTCGACCTCGAGGAAGGTCGGCTCACCGCGATCATGGGCCCGTCCGGCTCCGGCAAGTCGACCCTCATGCACTGCCTCGCAGGCCTCGACCGCCCAACCTCCGGAACCGTCGTCGTCGGCGACCAGGACGTCACCCGCATGCGCCAGCGCCACCTCACCCAGCTGCGCCGCACGGGCCTCGGCTTCGTCTTCCAGTCGTTCAACCTCGTCCCGACGCTCACCGCCGAGGAGAACATCACCCTCCCCCTCGACATCGCCCGCGAGCGCGTCGACCGCGCCTGGTTCGACGAGGTCGTCGAGGCCGTCGGCCTCCGCGACCGACTCAGCCACCGCCCCGGTGAGCTCTCCGGCGGCCAGCAGCAGCGCGTCGCGTGCGCCCGCGCACTCGTCACACGCCCCGCCCTCGTCCTCGCCGACGAGCCCACCGGCAACCTCGACTCCCGCTCCGCCGGCGAGGTCCTCGGGTTCCTGCGCCGCTCCGTCGACGAGCTCGGGCAGACAGTCGCGATGGTGACCCACGACCCGCGCGCCGCCTCCTACGCACACCGCGTCCTCTTCCTCGCCGACGGCCGCCTCGCCGACGTCCTCGAGAACCCCACCGCCGAGACGGTCCTCGAGCGCCTCGGCGCGCTCACCGCCGGCACGAGCCCCGCGGCGGTGACCGCATGAGGCGGATCGCCCTGCGCGACATCCGTGCGCACCTCGGCCGCACCGCGCTCGCCGTCCTCGCCGTCGCGCTCGGCGTCGCGTTCGTCGCCGGCACGTTCAGCTACCGAGGTCTGCTCACCGACACGATCGACGACGTCATCGCGACGTCCGCCGCGGGCGACGCCTACGTCCGCGGCAGCTCCGAGACCGTCGGGACCGACCCGATCATGGGCGGCACCGCCACCGTCCACGAGAACGTGCCCGCAACCCTCGCCGACGTCGTCGCGACCGCCCGCGGCGTCGCGCACGCCCGCCCCGAGCCGTCAGGCATGGTCGTCCTCTTCGGAGCCGACGGCACCGTCGTGACGACCGGCGGCGCTCCCACCCTCGGCATGGCGTTCTACGCCGACGACGCTCGCTACCCCTACCTCTCCGGGCGCGTCCCCACCCAGCCCGACGAGATCGCGCTCGAGTCCCGCACCGCGAAGAGCGCCGGCCTCACGACCGGCGACACGACCACCGTCGTCGTCGACGGCCAGGTCCGTGACGTCACCGTCACCGGCGTGAGCCAGGTCGACGGCCAGCTCGCCGGCGCGCTCATCGTCGGGTTCGCGCCCGACACCGCGCTCGCAGCGTTCGCGCCCGACGGCACCGTCCCCCAGATCGCGATCGAGGCCGCCGACGGCGTGAGCCAGACAGCACTGCGCGACGCCGTCGCCGCCGCGCTCGCCGCGTCAGACGCCCCCGGGGCGTCCGCCGCCGAGGCCGTCACCGGCGACACCCTGCGCGCCGAGGTCCGCGACGGCATGGACGGCATGATCGGCTTCATGCAGATCTTCCTGCTCGGCTTCGCAGGAGTCTCGCTCGCAGTCGCGACGTTCCTCATCGCCAACGCCTTCTCCATGCAGGTCCGCCAACGCCGACGCGAGCTCGCGCTGCTCCGCGCGCTCGGCGCCTCGCCCGGCCAGGTCCTGGGCTCCGTCCTCGTCCAGGCGCTCGTCGTCGGAGTCGTCGGCTCGATCGTCGGCATCGGGCTCGGCACCGCGCTCGGCGCAGGCGTCGGCGCACTCATCGAGGCGACCGGGACGCCGCTCGGCGGCTCCGTCGCACCCGACCTGCAGACCGTCGTCCTCTCGCTGACGATCGGCATCGTCGTCTCCGTTCTCGGAGCCCTGCTCCCGGCACGACGGGCCGCGCTCGTCGCCCCCGTCGAAGCCATGCGCGACGACATGCCCACCGAGCGTGGGCTGCGCATCCGCGGCATCCTCGGCGGCGTCACCGTGGCACTCGGCGTCGGCGCGCTCGTCGCCGCGACCCAGGTCTCCGCAGAACGCTGGGAGTCGATGCTCGACGTCGCCGCCGGCGACGGCGCGGACGTCGCCGCGATGCTCGTCGCCCTCGGCGCGTTCACGCTCGTCGTCGGGACGCTCGTCCTCGCACCGCTCCTCGCGAAGCCCGTCATCACGGTGCTCGCGTGGCCGTCCGTCGTCCTGGCGAAGCCGCTCGGCGCCCTCGCCCGCGGCACCGTTGTGCGCCAGCCGCGCCGCACCGCCGCGACCGCGGGCGCACTCACCATCGGCATGGTGCTCGTCTCCGCGTCGGCAGTGCTCGCCGCGTCCGCACAGGCCTCCCTGCGCGACGTCGTGACGTCCGACCTCAAGGCCGACCTCATCGTCTCCGGCTACCCGAGCATCCCCGACGGCGCCGTCAGCGCGATCGACGCCCTCCCCGAGGTCGGCGCCACCTACCCCGTGACGTCGGCGCTCACGACGTTCGCCGGTGTCGACGGAGCCGACTTGATCGCCGAGGCACCCGCGTCGCTCCGGACGAACGCGGTCGAGCTCCACCTCGTCGACGGCGACCTCGACGCGACCGCGCACGGCGAGCTCCTCGTCCTCGAGGCCAAGGCGAAGGCCGCCGGATGGAAGGTCGGCGACCAGGTGACGTTCGGGCCGGGGCTCGCACCCGTCGCGGGCGACCCGGGCAGCGTGACGCTGCGCGTCGGCGGCATCGCGAGCTCGGCCGCGTTCGGCACGCTGACGTTCGTGCCCGACGGTGTCCTCGCGACGGCCAGCGCCACCGGCACGCACGAGACCGACGTCGTGTTCGTCGACGCCGCACCGGGCACCACGGTCGCGGACACGAAGGCCGCGGTCGCTGCGACAGTCTCGGCGTACGGCGCGCTGTCCGTCGAAGACGCCGAGGAGTTCGCGAGCTCGCTCGCGGACCAGGTCAACCAGATGCTCGCGGTCGTCTACGCGATGCTGGGGTTGAGCATCCTCATCGCGGTGCTCGGCATCGTCAACACGCTCGCGCTGTCGGTCGTCGAGCGGCGTCGGGAGATCTCGCTGCTGCGGGCCGTCGGACTTGGGCGGCTCCAGCTGTCGAGCGTCATCGGGATCGAGGCGGTGCTCACGGCGGTGTTCGGGACGGCGCTTGGTATCGCCGTGGGCATCGGCGTTGCGAGCGCCCTGCCGACGGTCATGGCGGACATGGGGCTGCAGTCGCTCGTCGTCCCGTGGGGCTCGCTCGGGGTGCTCGTGGGGCTCGCGGCGGTCGTCGGGGTGGGGGCGGCGGTGTGGCCGGCGGTCCGTGCGTCGCGGGTCCCGGTCCTCGAGGGCCTGGCGTCGGAGTAGCGGCCTACCACCCCTCTCCTGACGGATTGATGGCTTCCCCCCCATGCGATGGGGGGAAGCCATCAATCCGTCGACTCCCCTCCCGTCCCTTCATGGCTCGCCCTAGGTGGCTCGATAGCCGATCGATGCGCTTCACGTGCGCCGATCGGCTATCGAGCCACGTGCTTGGGAAGCCTCAAGTGCCGGATAGCCGATTCGCACATGTCTGGCGTACGAACCCGCTATCGAGCATGCGCCGGCCGGGGCCTTCCCGGGCTACTCCCCCGGAAACGCGGTCCACGCGCGGTGACGACGCGACGCGAGCATCGGTCTGCAGCCGCCCCGGCACGGCTGACCACAGTCATCGGAATCGCCTCGCCGTTCACAGGTTGAGCGGCTCACGCGGCAGGCGGCGCTCCGGACGACGACGATCTCCCCATGCCGACGCTCTTGCGACCCGACGACGTCCCCGAGATCGCCCGCCGCCAGCGAGGCGTCTTCACGCGCGCGCAGGCGCACGCCGCCGGGTACACCACCCGGCAGGTCAGCTATCGCATCGCCTCCGGCGCGTGGATCCCGCTCCCTGCACGCGGCCTCGTGAGCGCGACGTCCCGTCAGATGCCCACCGCGCCGATCATTGCGACGTGGGTCCACCGTCCCGGCTCGATCGTCATGGGACCCGCCGCCGCAGCATGGCACGGCGCGCCCGTCCCGCAGCTCGAACGCGTCGACATCTGGACCGACCAGCTCGGCGACGGCATCCGCGACCGCATCAAGCCGCACCGGGTCCCCCTCGCGCCGTGGGAGATCGAACACGTCGGGACGTTCGGAGGCGCGCCCGCGCTCACCACACACCGCGAACGCGCGTGGCGCGACGCACTCGCATGGCTACCGTTCGACAGCGCGCTCGACCTGTCCGCGTGGCTCGCCGCGCGTGACGAGTTCGACCGCGACGGGATCGAGCGCGCGCTCCTCGAGCTTCCGGGGCTCGTCGGAAACCGCCAGTTGAGGCGACTTCTCGAGGCGACCGTCAACGGTGCGTTCAGCGTCGCCGAACGCAAGGGCCACGACGCGCTCAGGGCCGCGGGCATCACTGGCTGGCACGCCAATGTCCAGGTGCGGGACCGCATCGGGGTCGTCGGCCGAGCCGACATCTTCTTCGACGACGTCCAGCTCGACGTCGAGATCGATGGACGTGCGGCGCACGAGCATCGTTCGGACGAGGACCGAGAGCGCGACAACCGCATGCACGCGTCGGGCAGGACCGTCCTCCGCTTCCCCGCCCGCGTGGTGCTCTACGAGCCGGACCGCTTCGTCTCGACGGTCGGCACGACGCTCGCAACGCTCCGTGCACGTCGATAGCCCATCCACGCCCATCGCATGCGCCGATAGCCCATCCACATTCAACGCACTCGTCGATAGTCGATCCACGTCTATTGCATGCGCCGATAGCCCATCCACACCCTTCGCATGCGCCGAATGCCGATCCGCACGATCATGGCGCGCCCGGGAGCCCCGCCGGCCACCGTCCAGCCACTCCCTGATCGCGTTCGCAAGACCGCCCGATAGCGGATCGGTGCGCACTACGTGTCCGGATCGACTATCCAGCTCGGAGCCTCCACGCCCCGAAGACGTTCGATAGCGGATCCGGACACGGATCGTGTCAGGATCCGCTATCGACAGGGAGCCACCTCATCGACAGGGAGCCACCTCATGGCAGACGAAGCCGATAGCCGATCCGAACACGTGAAGTGGTCGGATCGGCTATCGGAACAACGGGAGGGTGGGTCGCAGGGGTCAGTCGGCTGCCGGCTTCTTCGTCGCGGGCTTCTTGGCGGCAGCGGACTTCGTCGCCGTCGACTTCGTCGCCGGCTTCTTCGCTGCAGTTGCCTTTGCCGCAGTAGTCTTCGCCGCCGTCGACTTGGCCGCCGGCTTCTTCGCTGCCGGCTTCTTGGCCGTCGTGCGCTTCTTCGCCGGGCCTGCCGCGCGCTTGATCGCGAGGAGCTCGACCGCCTGCTCGAACGTCACCGACTCGATCGACGCATCCTTCGGCAGCGTGCGGTTCGTCTCGCCGTCGGTGACGTACGGACCGAAGCGGCCGTCCTTGATGACGATCGGCTTGCCGCTCGTCGGGTCCTCACCGAGCTCCCGCAGCGGCGCGGACGCCGTCGCCCCGCGGCCACGCTTGGGCTGCGCGTAGATCGCGAGCGCCTCCTCGAGCGTGATCGTCAGCAGCTGCTCCTCGCTCGGAAGAGTCCGCGAGTCCGTGCCCTTCTTGAGGTACGGCCCGTAGCGGCCGTTCTGTGCGGTGATCTCGTCGCCCGACTCCGGGTCGACGCCGACGACGCGCGGCAGCGACAGCAGCTGCAGCGCTTCCTCGAGCGTCACCGTCGCGAGCGACATCGACTTGAAGAGCGACCCGGTGCGCGGCTTGGGCAGCGCGGCGAGCGCACGCTTGCGTGCGGCCGCCGACAGGCCCTCGTCGAGCTCGGGCTCGGGCAGCACCTCGGTGACGTACGGCCCGTAGCGGCCGTTCTTCGCGACGATGTCGTGGCCCGTCACCGGGTCCTGACCAAGGACGTTGTCGCCCTCCGCCTGCGTCGCGAGCAGCTCCCGCGCACGCTCGGGCGTGAGCTCGTCCGGCGCGACGTCGTCCGGCACGGAGGCACGCGGCGGGGTCTCACCCTCCGCGACCTCGACCGAAAGGTCCTCGATGTACGGACCGTAACGGCCGACGCGCAGCGTGATGCCGTCACCGATCGGCACGGAGTTGATGTCGCGCGCGTCGATGTCGCCAAGGTTCTCGACGAGCCCGTGCAGCCCGCCGTCGGCAGGGCCGGCCTCGGAGCCGTAGTAGAACTGCGACAGCCACGCGGTGCGGTCGCGCTCGCCGGCCGCGATCTCGTCGAGGTCGGCCTCCATCGCGGCCGTGAAGTCGTAGTCGACGAGCTTCGGGAAGTGCTCCTCGAGCAGTCGTACGACGGCGAACGCGAGCCACGACGGCACGAGCGCCTGCCCGCGAGCAAGGACGTAGCCGCGGTCGAGGATCGTCGAGATCGTCGACGCGTACGTCGACGGGCGGCCGATGCCGCGCTCCTCGAGCGCCTTGACGAGGCTCGCCTCGGTGTAGCGCGGGGGCGGGGTCGTCGAGTGCCCGGCGGCCGCGAGCTCGCGCGCGTCCATCGCGTCGCCTTCGGTCATCGTCGGCAGGCGTGAGCCCTCGGCGTCGTCGGAGTCGTAGCGCTCGGTGTCGCGCCCCTCCTCATACGCCGCGAGGAAGCCACGGAAGGTGATGACGGTGCCGGACGCGGAGAACACTGCGTCGAGCGCCGTGCCGTCGGGCCGCGTACCCGTGACGCCGAGGCGCACGGACGCGGTCGACCCGCGAGCGTCACCCATCTGGGAGGCGACGGTGCGCTTCCAGATGAGGTCGTACAGCTTGAGCTGGTCGCCCGAGAGCTCGGTCGCGACCTGCTGCGGCGTGCGGAACTCGTCGCCTGCGGGGCGGATGGCCTCGTGGGCCTCCTGCGCACCCTTGGCCTTCGACGTGTAGATGCGCGGCTTGGCGGGCACGAAGTCGCCGCCGTAGAGCTCGGCCGCCTGGCGACGCGCGGCGTCGATCGCCTGCGTCGACAGCGCGGGCGAGTCCGTACGCATGTACGTGATGTAGCCGTTCTCGTAGAGCGACTGTGCGGTGCGCATGGTCTGGCGCGCGCTCATGCGGAGCTTGCGCGACGCCTCCTGCTGGAGGGTCGAGGTCGTGAACGGCGCCGCGGGGCGGCGCGTGTACGGCTTGGTCTCGAGGCTGCGGACGGTCGTGGTCCCGTCCTCGGCGGCGGCGACGACGGAGCGTGCGGCGGCCTCGTCGAGGTGGACGACGCCCGAGCCCTTGAGCTCGCCACGGTCGGTGAAGTCGCGGCCCGAGGCGACCTTCGCGCCGTCGAGGCCCGTGAGGCGCGCGGAGAACCACTGGTCGCCGCCGGCGGTCGTGAACTCGCCGGTGACGTCCCAGTACTCGGCGTTGACGAACGCCATGCGCTCACGCTCGCGCTCAACAACGAGGCGCGTCGCGACGGACTGCACGCGGCCGGCGGACAGGCCCTGGCGGACCTTGCGCCACAGGACGGGCGAGACCTCGTAGCCGTAGAGGCGGTCGAGGATGCGGCGGGTCTCCTGCGCGTCGACGAGGCGGTCGTCGAGGTCGCGCGTGTTTTGCAGGGCGCGCTCGATGGCCTCGCGGGTGATCTCGTGGAACACCATGCGCTTGACGGGCACCTTGGGGCGCAGCGCCTCGAGGAGGTGCCACGCAATGGCCTCGCCCTCGCGGTCCTCATCAGTGGCGAGGTAGAGCTCGTCGGCGTCCTTGAGGAGCCGCTTGAGCTCGGCGACCTTCTTCTTCTTGTCGCCGTAGACCTCGTAGTACGGCGTGAAGCCGTTCTCGACGTCGACGGCGAACTTGCCGAAGGGGCCCTTCTTCATGTCTGCGGGGAGCTCGGAGGGCTGAGGGAGGTCGCGGATGTGGCCGACGCTCGCCTCGACCTCGTACCCGTCACCGAGGTACGACGCGATCGTGCGCGCCTTGGCGGGCGACTCCACGATGACGAGCTTGCGACCTGACGACATCACTGCCTGCTTCCCCGCGCCCAGCGGGCGCGTCCTGCCGGCGCCCGGTCCGGGCGCTCCGTGTCAGCGTACGGGATCGTACTCGGGCCACGACCCGGGGGGCCGACGAGGCCCAGGATCTGTGGAAGGCGCCCGCGGGGGCGCCGCTGTGGTGAGGTCCGCACGTCAGTGCGTGCGCCGCGCCACTTCCTGCCGGAGCAGCAGCGCGACGAGGAACAGCAGGCAGGTAAGCCCGACGACGGCGGCGACGGACGCGGCGTACGCGACGACGTCGTCCGCCTCGAGTCCTGGCACCGTAACCCCGAGGCCGAGCGTGAGAGCCGTGAACCCGCCACCGACGAGCGCCCCGAGCCCGAGGACGACGACCCCTGCGGTCGTCGAGATCGAGCCGCCGACGGTGCGGTCGACCGCCGAGCGCGGCGTGAGCGCGACGACGAGCCCCGTCCACGCGCCGACGACGAGCAGCGCCGCGAGGACGTCCGACGCTCGGTGCCACTGCCCGACGAGCGTCGACACTCCTGTTGCCGCCGTCCAGGCCGCGCCGAGCAGCGCGACGTAGGGCCGCGTGCGGCGCGGCACGACGAGGAGCAGCGCGATCGCGACGGACGCTGCGACGGTCGTGTGGCCGGACGGCAGCGAGTTGCCGGGCCGCTGCGTGAGCACGTCGAGCTCAGCGCGTTCGAGCAGGTCGCGCTTGAGGATCTGCGTCGTGATGTTGGCCCCGGCGACGAGGACCGCGACCTGCAGCCCGAGCCCCCACGCGCGTCGCAGCGCGGCGATCACGAGGACGACGACGACAGCGACGACGATGAACGCGACGGAGACGACGTCGAGCACGGGTTCCGCGACCTGCCACAGGGTGCCGCTGCCGTGCTCGGAGCCGCGCAGCGCGAGCTCGTCGAAGCGCTGGCCGGCGGCGGTCCCGAGGAAGATCTTCACGGTCTGCGCGAACGCAACGGCGAACGCTGCAAACGTGAGGAGCGCGACGATCCGTGGGACGACGCGCGCCGCGGGCCGTGCCTGGCGACCGCGTGCGGGGGCCTCGTCGGTGCGAGGTGCCGGGGTGACGACCGCTGTCGGTGCCGTCGCCGTCCTCTCGGGCGCGGCCGCGTCCCGTCCGGGCCCGCCCCACGTCATCGGCACACCGAGCGCGGGCGTGCGCGGCTCGACGCGCCCGAGCGGCTGCGTCGGCGGCGCGACGTCCGGGGAGTGCGCTGGCGGGCCGTCGGGCTCGTCGAGCGGCAGTGGTCGCGTGGCGTCATCCGGGGTGGAGGAATGGGTCACGTCGCCCAATCTAGCGACCGTGTGTGACGGTTGCGCGAAGGGCACGTCGACGGCGTGCGTCGACCCTCACCACTCGAGCTCGAGCACGGCAGGCCGGTGGTCGGAGCCGACGAGCACGTCGGGGCCGTCGGGCACGTGCACGCTCCGTACGGTGACGGCGTCGCCGACGAGGAAGCCGTCGAGCCGGGAGCGCGGTGCGTCGACCGGCTGCGTGGGCGCCTGGGCCGGGTCTGCGTCGCGCAGCGGCGGCTGGAGAGCGACGACGCTCGGCCCGCGCGGGTTCTCGTTGAGGTCGCCACCGACGACGACGTCGGGCGCCTCACGCGCCGCGAGTGCGCGGTACACCGGCACGTGGAGGGCGCGGGACGGGGGCTGCGCCGAGAAGTGCACGCTCACGAGCGTGAGGATGTCGTCCGGGCCCGCGCCCCGGGCGCCGGGGCGCGGCACGTCCGTGCCCGACGGTTCTGTGCCCGACGGGTCCGCACCGGACGCCCCGTCCGCCACCCGCCGCGCGAGCCGCACGTACGCGTACCCGCGCGGCGTCGGCCACCCCGTGCGGAACCGCACCCAGCGCGGCTCGAACGCGACGCCACGCCCCTCGACGACCTGCGTGAGCAGGTGCGGAGCCACCGCGACCGCGCACGCGCGGCCCGCGATCCCGCCGGCGACGACCTCGAGCCCGACCGACCGCGCGAACGCGCGCGTGCGCCACCGTCCGAGGACCCAGCGAGGCGTCTCCTGGAGGAGCAGCACGTCGAGCGCCTCGGCACGCACGACGCGTCGCGCGGCGGCCGCGTCGAGCGCGAGGAACTTGATGTTGTACGTCATGACGCGCAGTCGCACGGGAGCCTCCTGGTCAGGCGGGAACGAGCAGGCCGTCGCGCACGAGCCCACGGACGCCTGGCAGGACCTCGGCCGTGAGCTCGTCCGCGTCGACCTCGAAGAGCGCGGCGATCGCTCCGAGGATCTGCCCGACGCTCAGCTCGCCGTCGCACACCCCGACGAGCGCCGCGAGCGCCGTCGACGCATGGACACCGCGTCCGAGGCCGCCGCCCTGCCGCACGATGACGACGTTCGGGTCCTCCGCGCCGGGCGTGAGGTAGCGCTCCTCGGTGACGTCGGGCGCGACGAGCAGGTGCTCGTCGGCGAGGGCCGCGTCCGAGCGGGCCTCGAGCCAGTCGTGCGCCGCGAGCGACGCCGCGAGGTGCTCGCCCAGAGGCTGGTGGACGGTGCCGGTGTGCTCCTCGAGACGGCGCAGGGTCACGCGCCCGTCCGCCGGCTTGCGCAGGTAGACGATGCCGAAGCCGATGGCCTCGACGTCACGGCTCGCGAAGTCGTCGAGCCACGCCGCGTACGCGGCCGCGTAGCCGTCGGGGTCGCGGTCGGCAGTGAGGCCGCCGTCGCGCAGCCACGTCTCCGCGTAACGCGCGGGGTCGAGCAGCTCGCGCTGGATGACCCAGCCGTCGAGGCCCGACGCGTCGAGCCACTCCCCCACGCGCTCGGTCCAGTCCTGCCCGCGCCGCACCTCCCAGTTGCCGAGCATCTGGACGGTCCCGCCCGGGGCGAGGACGTTGCCGACGCCCGTAACGAGGTCGCGCACGAGGTCGTCGCCCGCGCGTCCACCGTCGCGGTACTCGAACAGCGGCAGCGCGTCGTCACCGCCCGGAACGTGGGGCGTGATGACGAAAGGCGGGTTGGAGACGACGAGGTCGAAGAGCTCGCCGGCGACGGGCTCGAGCATCGAGCCCTCGCGCAGCTCGATCTCGACGCCGTTGAGCGCCGCGGTGAACGCCGCGAACGCGAGGGCGGGCGCCGACAGGTCGGTCGCGACGACCTCGCGCGCGTGCCGCGACGCGTGGAGGGCCTGGATACCACAGCCCGTCCCAAGGTCGAGCACCCGCCCGACGTCCGCGCGCGACGTCACCTGCGCGAGCGTGAGCGACGCGCCCCCGGCCCCGAGGACGTGGTCCGGCTCGAGAGCCCGGCCGGTCGCGAGCTCGCCAAGGTCGGACGCGAGCCACCAGTCGATCGGCCCGCGCGCGTCGTCGGCCGCGTAGGGGCGCAGGTCGACAAGCGCGCGCAGGGCGTCGGGCACGGTCCCGTCGGGCACAGCCGCGTCGGGCGCGCCCGCAGGCCCGACGAGACCGAGCGCGAGCGCGCCCCGGGCGCCGAGCGTCGGCAGCGCCGACGCGAGATCCTCACGGCTGGCGTCCCCACCGAGGAGGAACACCGACGTCAGCACGGCGCGCGCACGGAGCACCGGGTCGGCGCCCGGGTCCGCGAGGACCCGGGCGACGGCGAGGCGCGCAGGAACGGCCTCCTCGCGGCCGAGCGCGTCGAGCGCCACCTCGCCGAGGATCTCGCCGACGCCCGCGACGGTGAAGCCCGCCGCACGTAGATCGGCGCGCAGCGCAGGGACAAGATCCGGGAGAAGGCGCGGTGGGTTGCTCACCCGTCCATCATCCCGCGCCGCACCCGACGGGCGCGACGCGGGACGTGGCCGTCAGGAGCAGGCTTCCCCGATGATCTCGGACACCTTGAGGCTCGCGTCGTCGAAGCCTGCAGGCATGCCGTTGTCCGCCTTCATGAGGAAGGTCGTCATCTCGGTGATGGGCGAGGCCTTCGGGTCGACGGTGCGCATGTGGGCCGTGAGCACCTTGATGCCCTCGGCGTACGTGGCCCAGGCGTCCTCATAGCCGGCGGGAGGTGTTGCGGCCTCGATCTTCGGGATCGCCGGCTCGGCCTTGGCGAGGTATCCGGCGACGTCCGCCTCGAAGAGCGCGAGCGACCAGGCTGCGGCGGTCTCGGTGAACGCGAGGCAGCCGTCGAGGTCGCCCGGCAGGTCCGTCGGCAGGTCCGTGGGGAGGTCCGTCGGCAGGTCCGTCGGCAGGTCCGTCGGAGCCTCGGTCGGAGCCTCGGTCGGTGCCGGGTCGACCGGGGCNGGACCGGGGGCGTCGTCGGCGCGGCCGCAGGCGCGGCGTCGTCGTCCGCCGACAGACCGCGCCACAGGAAGAACCCACCCACCGCGAGCAGCAGCACGACGACGAACGCGACCCACACGCCCGCCCCCGAGCGCTTGCCGCCCGGCACGACAAGACCCGGCTGGGCGTCACCCGTGCCGCCGAGCGCGGGCGTGCCGCCAGCGGCGGGGTACGACGCCTGCGCGAACGAGGGCGGCGCAGCCGGCGTCCCGAACGGAGTCACGGCCGTCGGCACGCTCGGCGCCGCGCCGGACGACGGCGCGGCCACGGCCTCCGCAGGCGGCAACGGCGCACTGCCGTCAGGAGCCCCCGGGACCACCGGCGCCCCGTACCCCGCCGGAGCGGCGTCGTCGACCCACATCTGCCACCCCTGCGGCGCGGCCGGCCACGACGGGTCCGGCTGCCAGCCGGGCGGCGGGGTCCACCCCTCGGGTGCGGGCGGCCAGCCGGGAGCAGGATTGAAGCGCACAGCCATGAAGGTCCCCTGTTCGACGTCGGTGCCGCCGCGGCTCTCGCGTCGGCGAGGGCATCATCCCCCGCGACCGACGACCTCACCACCGGAGCCCGCCCCACGACCACGCGGGACGGGCTCCGGGACGTCCGGGAGGAGGGCTCAGACGAGCCCGATCTCCTTCTCGAGTTCCTCGGCCTCGTCGACCTGCGCGGCACGGAGCCGCGAGAGGATGACCGCGCCGAACGCGATGGCCGCCGCGACGGTCGCGATCGCGATGCGCAGGACATGGTTGGCGTCGGCTGGGACGCTCATCGCGACGACCGCTGGCGCGATGAGCACCGAGACGAGGTTCATCACCTTGATGAGCGGGTTGATCGCCGGTCCCGCCGTGTCCTTGAACGGGTCGCCCACCGTGTCGCCGATGACGACGGCCGCGTGCGCGTCGGAGTTCTTGCCGCCGTACGCACCGTCCTCGACGATCTTCTTCGCGTTGTCCCACGTGCCTCCCGCGTTCGCGAGGAACACGGCCATGAGGACGCCCGTGCCGATCGCGCCCGCGAGGAAGCCCGCGAGCGGGCCGACGCCGAGCCCGAAGCCGACGGCGATCGGCGCGAACGCCGCGAGGAGGCCGGGCGTCGCGAGCTCGCGCAGCGAGTCGCGCGTGCAGATGTCGACGACCTTGCCGTACTCGGGCCGCGTCTCGCCCGTCATGATGCCGGGGTGGTCGCGGAACTGCCGGCGCACCTCGAAGACGATCGCGCCCGCGGCCCGCGTCACGGCGTCGATCGCGAGGCCTGAGAAGAGGAAGACGGTCGCGCCGCCGAGGATGACGCCGACGAGCGTCACGGGCGAGATGATCTCGAACGTCAGCATCGACGCGACGATGCCGGACGTCGCGTGGTCGCTGATCTTCGCGAGGGCCTGCGTGACGGCGTCGGCGTACGAGCCGAAGAGCGCGGTCGCGGCGAGGACGGCGGTCGCGATCGCGATGCCCTTCGTGATGGCCTTCGTCGTGTTGCCGACGGCGTCGAGCTCGGTGAGGATCTGTGCGCCGTCTGCGTCGACGTCGCCCGACATCTCGGCGATGCCCTGCGCGTTGTCGGAGACGGGGCCGAACGTGTCCATCGCGACGATGACGCCGACCGTCGTGAGCAGGCCGCAGCCGGCGAGCGCGATGAGGAAGAGCGAGAGCCACACGGACCCGCCCGCGAGGAGGAACGCGGCGCACACGGCCGCCGCGATGATGCCCGCGGTGTAGACGGCGGACTCGAAGCCGACGCCGATGCCCGAGAGCACGACGGTCGCGGCACCCGTGCGCGAGGTGCGGGCGACGTGCCGCGTCGGCTTCGACGTCGTGCCCGTGAAGTACCCGGTCACCGCGAGGATGACGCCCGCGAGGACGATGCCGATAAGCACGGCACCCGTCGCGACGATCCGCGGGTCCGCGCTCGACAGAACGAGCTCGGCCGCGACGCCCTCGATCTCGGCGAACGTGCCGGGCAGGTAGACGAACGCGGCGACGGCCGCGAGCGCGGCGCCGACGACCGCCGAGACGTAAAAGCCCCGGTAGATGGCGCGCAGCCCATCCTCGCCCGCGCGCGTGCGGGTGACGATGATGCCGAGGAGCGCGACGAACGCGCCGATCGCGGTGATGATGAGCGGCAGGACGAGGCCCTGCTCGCCGAGGACGGCCTTGCCGAGGATGAGAGCGGCGACGAGCGTCACCGCATAGGACTCGAAGAGGTCGGCGGCCATGCCCGCGCAGTCGCCGACGTTGTCGCCGACGTTGTCCGCGATCGTCGCAGCGTTGCGCGGGTCGTCCTCGGGGATGCCCTGCTCGACCTTGCCGACGAGGTCCGCGCCGACGTCGGCGGCCTTCGTGAAGATGCCGCCGCCGACGCGCATGAACATCGCGAGGAGCGCGGCGCCGAAGCCGAAGCCCTCGAGGACAGCGGGGGCGTCGGCCCGGTAGACGAGGACGACGACACCCGCACCGAGCAGCCCGAGGCCGACGACGCACATGCCGACGACGCCGCCCGTGCGGAACGCGATGCGTGCGCCCTCGGCGCGGCGGTCCTCGACGGGACCGGGCACCTGGGCGGCGGCGGCAACGCGCAGGTTGGCGCGGACGGCGAGCCACATGCCGAGGTAGCCGATCGCGGCGGAGAAGCCGGCGCCGAACAGGAACGCGATCGAGCGTCCAACGCGCACGCCGGTGTCCCCCGGCAGGAGCGTGAGGAGCGCGACGACGATGAGCGCGAAGAGCGCGAGGGTGCGGAACTGCCGGCTGAGGTAGGCGGCCGCGCCCTCCTGGATGGCCTGCGCGATGGCCTGCATGGAGACGGTTCCCTCGCCTGCGGCGAGGACCTGGCGTCTGAGGCCGACCGCGACGAGCAGGCAGAGTGCTCCGACGACGGTGATGACCGAGACGATGACGAGGCTTGTGGTCCCGAGCTGCATACGTCCTCCTCGACGTCCTGCCGATAGAGACAGGTGGGCCCGGGCGACCCCATCGTCGTCCGGGCTTCGGCCAGACTACCGATGTGGCGGCGGACACACAGCCCGAACCCGGGTTTCCGGCATCCCGTAACCTGAATGTGACCTGCGTCTCGGTATTTCCGCAGGCCGGCCCCCAACCTTCCGGACGACTCGTCCGTCGAGGCTTGTGACAGGGACCCGAAGGATCGGAGCAGGCCGTGGGGACATGGGAGCAGACGCTCTCGGAGCTCGTCGCAACCCGACGGCGAGCGCTCGTCGGGTACGCGTACCTGCTGAGCGGGGACGTGCGCGAGTCCGAGGACCTCGTCCAGGACGCGCTCGTCGCGACGTGCGCACGCGTCCGTGCCGGCACGGACGTCGTAGCGCTCGAGGCGTACGTCCGCAAGGCCGTCCTGAGGACGTACCTCGACGGCTTCCGCCGTCGCAGGACGTGGGCGACGATCCGGCACCTCTCGGCCGTCCCCGACGAGCAGCCGCCGCACGAGTCCGCGACGGCCGACCACGTCCCCGCACGGCTCGACGTCCAGGAGGCCCTTGCGACGCTCTCGCCCCGCGAGCGCGCGTGCGTCGTCCTGCGGCACTACGACGACCTGCCGCTCGCCGACGTCGCAGGCCGGCTCGGCCTGTCCGTCGGCACCGTCAAGCGCTACCTGTCCGACGCCCACCGTCGTCTCGCCGACGTCCTCGGCCCCGACGCGTCGGGCACCTCCGCACCCGGATCCGACCGTATGACGCTGGGAGGCCCCCGATGAACCCCGACGACCGCCTCACCGACGCGCTCGACGACATCGCCGGCGCCGCCGGCCGCTCGACGAGCCACCTCACGGACGACGAGCTCGTCGCGGGCGTCCGACGCCGCGCGACGGTCCTGCGCCGCAGGCGTGCCGCAGGCCGCGCGACGACCGCGGCGGCTGCGGTTGTCGCGGTCGCGGTCGGCGGCGTCGTCGCGGCGCAGCAGCTCGGCGGGACGCGCGCCACCCCCGCACCTGCGGGACCACTCGCGTGCGGGGCCTCGGCCGCGCGCCTCGTGCCGGACGCGGACCCAGCCCTGCCGAGGCTCCGCCTCACGGTGCCGACGACGGTCTCGCCCGCGCTCGGCGACACGGCCCACGCCTTTGTCGAGCACGACCCGGGCCGTCTCGTCCTTCCCACGCACGCGACGGCGTACGTGCTCGACGGCGAGAGGGTCGTCGGCCTCGTCGACGACGCCTCGACGGTCGACGACCGCAGCGGCACGGGCACCGACGTCTGGGGGTCGATCACGCTCCCTGCGGTCGGTTGCGCCGACGGCGCAACGCTCGAGGGCCCGCTGACGCTGCTCGTCGTCGCGGACGTCACCGACCTCGCCTCCTCGAGCTCCGAGGTCCTCAGGCTCGTCTCCGAACGCCGGCCCGTGACGCTCGAGCCCGAGCCCGCCTGGGAGGTCCCCGACGACGTCGCCCCGACGATGGCGTACGGCTGCGGCGGCCCGACGGTCGACGACACCGCGTGGCTCGACCGCAGCAAGGACGTGCTCGCACAGAGCAGCACCCCGCTTCGCATCGCCGGAACGACCGCGCGCACCACGTCGGCGCGGGGCACGACCCTCGACCTCGGCACGACCCTCACGGTCGACGGCGACGTGCTCGCCGACGGCGTCCAGGCGTTCCTCCTCCAGGACGGCCACGTCGTTGCCCGCGCCCACACGCCGACCCCGGACGGCACGTGGACGACGTTCCCGGCAGGCCCTGGCGACGGCGGCATCGACGCCTGGCCCGCCGCCGACGTCCCACGGCTCGACGGCCCGCTCGACGTCGACGTCCCCGGACGCTCGTGCGAGACGGGCACCCTCCTGCCCGCAGGCGACTACCAGCTCGTCGTTGGCCTCTACGGCTCCGTCGGGTTCCAGGTCGAGGTCACCGTCGTCGAGAGCCTGGGGACCGTGACGATCACCGACTGACCCCAACGAAACGTGCCCTCCCGGTCGTCATACCGGGTAGAGGCGCCCGCACGGGGCGCCCCGACCACGCCGCTCCACGCGGCGGGACCGGGAGGGCACGATGGTCGCAGGGACCGTGCACACGTACCGTGTGCATCCCGCGTCCGTGCGGGCCGCGACGAGGAGCACGCCGATGACCGACTGGGCCACCACGCTGGACGAGCTCGTCCGCACCCGCGGTGACGCCCTCGTGTCAGCGGCGTACCTGCTCACGGGCGACCTGGCCGAGGCCGAGGACCTCGTGCAGGACGCGCTCGTCGCGGCATACTCGCGCAGACGCACGGACGACGACATCCGCAGCGCGGAGGCGTACGTCCGCCGCACGATCCGCAACACGTTTGTCGACGGCTTCCGTCGGCGCAAGCGCTGGGCCGCGGTCCGCCACCTCCACGTGGCACCCCCGTCCCAGCCCGACGACGGCGCGGCGACGCCCGAGCACGTGCCCGCGCACCTCGACGTGCTGCGCGCGCTGTCGACGCTCACGCCCCGCGAGCGCGCGTGCGTCGTCCTGCGCTTCTACGAGGACATGACGGTCCCGCAGGTCGCGGCCGAGCTCGGGCTCGCCCAGGGCTCCGTCAAGCGCTACCTGTCCGACGCGGTGACGCGCCTCGAGCACCACCTCGGCGCACTCTCGGGCACGCACCGATCCGATCTTGACGTCACCCCTGGAGGTGCACGATGACCCACGACGACCCCCGCGACCTCTCGGCCCTCCTGCGAGGCATCGCCGACGACGCCGCCCACGCCCCGCGCGCCCGCTCCCTCGAGGACATGGCCGCGACCGCCCGCACGCACGGGCTTGCCGCCCGACGCCGCCGCACTGCGGCACGCTCGCTCGTCGCTGCGGCGTCCGTCGCGCTCGTCGCCGTCGGCGGTGTGCTCGTCGCGCAGAACCTCGGCGGCAGCGACGGCACGCCGCCGCCCGCGACGAACACCGACCTGCCGGCCGCGTGCGGCACGTTCACGCCGCCGAAGGGCAGCATCGACGGACTCGACCTCGTGCTCTCGACCGCCACGCCGCCGCTCACGGCACGGAGCCTCGCCGACCTGCCGGACGTCGTCGCCGTCCTCCACGAGGGCGCGGCCGAGAAGTCGCTGACGCTCGGCTCGAGCGGCTTCGTCAACTACACCGTCGTCCGGGACGGCAAGATCGTCGCCGTGCCGGGCGCCAACCCCGAGCCCTGGACCCAGGCCGAGCTTACCGCCGGCGGCAGCCCGAGCGATCCTTTCCAGCACATCGAGACCGTCGCGTGCGACCCGTCCGGGACCCTGCCCGCCGGGACTTACCAGGTGTGGGCGACGGTCGACGGCATGCTCGTCGGCGACACCCCTCGCCAGGTCGACGTCGTCGGCGGACCGTGGGACGTGACGATCGCGGCCCCTGACCTCACGATGGCCACGCACGCCCTCGCGTGCGGCACCGAGTCCGTCCCCGGCATTCACGAGAGTGGAGCGGACACCTACCGCCTCGAGGCGATCGGCCCCAACCGCACGACGACGTCGGCCGCCGTCCTGCCCGACCTGCTCCGCCTCGACCCCGCCGTCCTCGACGGCAGCACGCAGGCCCGCACCGTCACAGGCGTGTGGGTGTACCTCGCACGCGACGGCAAGATCGTCTCCGCACACAAGACCGAGGGCAGCCAGCTCCTCGCCTGGTTCGGTGCCGACGATGCCACAGGCGCCGAGCCTGGAACCACCAAGATCCTCGACGGCCTGCGCGTCGACGGCACTGCGACCGCGTGCGACGACTCCGGGCTCCTCCCCGCGGGCGACTACGAGGCCTGGGCGATCCTCGAGCTCTCCACGCCGGGTCTCGACGGCGCCGGGCGCACCATCATCGGCAGCGACGCCGTCCCCGTGACGCTCGGTGCCCCCTCCGGAACCGAGCAGCCTGCGTCGACGATGCTCGCGTGCGGCGACCCGACGGCCGAGATCACCTCCTCGACCGAGGCCGGCGGCGACAAGGTGACCCTCACGCTCGACGGCACGAAGACTCTCATCCCCACCGGCCTGGTCGCGCGGGGCGCCATGACCGCGCAGATCGTCCACGCCAAGGGCTCGCTCGACGTCCTTGAGGGTGGGCCGGTCGAGGTGTATCTCCTCAAGGACGAGAAGGTCCGCAGCGTCATGTCGACCGAGCAGCCCGACGGCCCGTGGTGGACGGGCCCGGAGAAGCTCGCGGACGACGCGACGTTCCGCAACGAGCTCGTCGCGGACATCCCGACGACGGACTGCGACGGCACCGCCCTGCCCGACGGCACGTACACGCTGCTCGTCGTCGTCCCCGTCACCCAGCTCGACGGCACCACCGAGACCGCGACCGAGATCATCTCGGTGCGGCAGGACCTCACGATCGGTGACGGGCCCGCGCTCCCCACGAAGGACGCGTCGGCGACGTTCCCCGCGTGCGGTTCCGAGGTCCCCGGGTTCCAGGGCGACTCGCTCGAGGTCTCGGGGACGCCGGTGACGACGACCGTCGGGCTCGACAACGCGCACGGCGGCGAGATGACGGTGACGAACATCGGCGGCACGCGCCTCGCGGGTTCGTTCCCGGGGGTCGTCGGCGGGGTCCTCACCCGCAACGGGATCGTCGTCGGCCAGATCCCCGACAACTCGAACGTCACCCCGACGAGTGGGTATGACCTCGCCCGCGGGGCGTCGACAGACCTCGCGTGGAACACGGACCTGCGTTCCTGCTCGACCGGCACGCACGTCGGCGCCGGCACCTACGAGGTGTGGGCGACGGCGACGCTCACCGGCACCGACGCGACGAAGGAGTCGGCGACCGGCAAGGTCGCCACGGTGACGGTCGACCCCGAGCGGGTCACCGACTGATCGTCGGTGCCGGGGCGCGCAGGGGGCGCACCCGGACCTGTCGACGACGAAGGGCCCGGCCTCGCGGCCGGGCCCTTCGTCGTGCGTGGGGTCAGGCTGACAGGCGCGCCTCGACCGCGGCGAGCAGCACGCACGTCGCGACGCCGTCCATGCTCGTGCGGACGTCGTCGGCCGACGGGAAGCTCGGGGCGAGCCGGATGTTCTCGTCGCGCGGGTCGACCCCGCCCGGGAACGTCGCGCCCGCGGCCGTGAGCGCGATGCCCGCAGCCTTCGCGAGCTCGACGACACGGCGCGCCGTGCCGGGCACGACGTCGAGGCTGATGAAGTAGCCGCCCTCGGGGCGCGTCCACGTCGCGGCCCCCGTCCCGCCGAGGCGGGCGTCGAGGATCTCGAGCACCGCGTCGAACTTGGGCGCGAGGATCTGCCGGTGCTTCTCCATGTGCGCGCGCACTCCCGCTGCGTCGCCGAAGAACCGTAGGTGGCGGAGCTGGTTGACCTTGTCGGGGCCGATCGACCGCTTGCCGTAGTGGCTGCCGTACCAGGCGAGGTTCTCCGCAGAGGAGCCGAGGAACGCGACGCCCGCGCCCGCGAACGTGATCTTCGACGTCGACGCGACGGTCCAGACGCGGTTCGGGTGGCCTTCCTCGGCGGCGAGCTCAAGGATCGGCAGCGCGGGCGCGCACTCGTCGGCAAGCGGGTGGACGGCGTACGCGTTGTCCCAGACGATACGGAAGTCGGGCGCGGCCGTCTCGAGGGCGAGAAGCGCGCGCGTCACCTCCTCGGAGTACACGGCGCCCGTCGGGTTCGCGTACGTCGGCACGCACCACATCCCCTTGACGGCGGGGTCCGCGACGGCCGCGCGCACCTCGCCGAGGTCCGGGCCGTCCGCGTGGAGCGTCACGGGGATCATCTCGATGCCGTACGCCTCGGCGATCGCGAAGTGGCGGTCGTAGCCCGGCACGGGGCAGAGGAACTTCACGGCGGGCTCGTCGCGCCAGGGGCGCTCGGAGTCGTTAGTGCCGTGGAGCAGCGCGAACGCGACGAGGTCGTGCATGATCTCGAGGCTCGCGTTGTTCGCCGCCCAGAGGTTGGCCGGGTCGATGCTCAGGAGCTCGCCGAAGATCGCGCGCAGTTCCGGGAGGCCCTGGAGGCCGCCGTAGTTGCGGACGTCCGTGCCCGTGCCGTCGCGGAAGTCGCCGTCGCCCGGGAGCGAGAGCAGTGCGTTGGAGAGGTCGAGCTGCGCGGGCGCGGGCTTGCCGCGCGTGAGATCGAGTGTGAGGCCCGTCGCCTGGAGGTCCGCGTACGCCTGCTGGAGGCGGGCGTGCTCGGCAGCGAGCTCGTCGGGGCTGAGGTTCTCGAACGCAGGGGACATCGTTGGCGCCTCTCCCCGGCCGGGGCCGGGAGTCAGGGTGAGTTCCGACAGGGCCACGGGCGCGGGCGCCGCGCGACCCCCCCTGATCCTAGGGCCACGCGCCGCGAGCGTCCCGGGACGTCCATGCGCCCGCGCCGGAGGCGCTTGGCCGCTCCGCGTATCCCGCGGTACGTGCCGTCAGGCAGTGAGCGCGGCGATGATCGCGAGGACGATCGTGCCGAGCGGCATGAGGAACGCGGAGAACGGCAGCCGCAGGCGCGCCGAGCGGGGATCCGACGGCCCGACGATGTCGTCGGGTGCGCCCAGGGTTCGGACGCTCCGCGTCGTGCCAACGACGAGCAGCAGCGCGGCCACGACAAGCACCGGAACCACCGGGAGGCTCACGACGACCGTCCGCCACAGCACCGACGGCAGCACGACCGCCGTGAGCGAGGCGCCGAGAATGATCGACGCGAGCCCCGGACGTTCGACGACGGTGCGCATGGCCCACGTGGACTTCACCCCCAGCGCGGCGACGATCCCCAGCAAGAGCACGACCATGAGCAGCATCCCTCCCGTGACGTTGACGGGCTCGCCGCGGACGAGGCCCCGGACGGCCGCGGGAACGGCGAAGAGCGCGACGAGCTGCAGCCCGGACCACACCCCGCCCCACCGGATCTCCGACTCAAGGCTCTCGTCGGGCGCGAGTTCGAGCGACTGTGCGTACGCCACGGGGTCGCCGAACGCCTCCGCTGCCGGCTCCCCGGCCTCGGCGCAGTGCGACTCAACCTCCGCGAGCGCGTCGCCGATGAGGGTGCCGGGCACGCCGTGCACCCGGAGGGCGAGGACGAACGCGTCGAGCCACGACGGCTCGACGTGCGGGGCGAGGGCCGCAGGGTCAGGGGTGCGTGTCACGGGAGGACCTCCGTCGTCGGGGGGTGCGTGGGGCTGGCGCCGGGCTCGGCGGCGTCGTCGGGCATGAGGATGGCGAGCGTCGTCGTCGTGAAGGCGCCCCAGAGCGTGCTCGCGTCGGCGAGGGCCTCGCGGCCTGCTGCGGTGAGCTCGTAGTACTTGCGGCCTGGGCCGCCGTCGCCGGCGCGCCACTCGACGGTGACGCGGCCAGCGGTCTCGAGGCGGCCGAGAAGCGGGTAGAGGGTGCCGCCCTTGAGACGGCCGAGGCCGAGCTCGTCGAGCCGTTCGGCGATCGCGTAGCCGTACGTCGGGCCGTCGGCGAGCACGCGCAGGACGCAGGTCTCGAGGACTCCGCGGAGCCACTCGGCGGGCCAGGTCGTGTCGTTCATGGCTAGACAGTAACGCAATCTAGTCAGCCACGCCACCTACAGGGACGGACCTCCGCTCCACCCCGCGACGGGGTGCGGGCCGTCTCGGCAGGCGCCCACCCGCAAGCTTGTGCCCTACCCGAGAGTCGAGACCTGCGGGTAGGGCACAAAGCCGCGGGTAGGCGCCTCGAGGCGCGGCGGAACCTGCGCGGTCAGGTGGCGGCAGGGGCGCGGCGCTCGAGTGCGACGTTGGCCAGGCCCAGCACGACAAGCAGCACCGCCGACACGAGCGGCAGGACCATCGCCAGCCCCGCACCCTGCGCCTCCGCCAGCTGGCCCGTCACCGCCGACGCGACCGCCTGCGCGAGGCTCAGCGCCGCCGTTGTCAGCGTCATCGTCGTCGCCGCACGCCCCTGCGGGCTGCGCGCCGACGCCATCGACAGCACCGTGACGAGCACCGGCCCGACGCCGAGCCCCATGAGCAGCAGCGCGAGGATCGGCGACGCCCCCGCCGCGAGCGTCGCGTAGAGCGCCGACGACACGATGATGACCGTGCCGAACACGACCCAGCGCCAGCGCGGCGCGAACGCCCGCGGCAGCAGCGCCACCCCGAGCGCGAGCACGGCCGACGTCAGACCCATCGCGCCGTACGCGAGCCCCGCCTCGTCACCGCGCCCCTGCTCCCCCATGAAGGCGGTGAGCGACGTGAGCGTCGTCCCGAAGAACAGGCCGACGGCGAACGCCCCGCCGACGACGACGAGCACCCGCGCCCGCACGATCTCGCGCAGCGGCGCACGTTCCTCGGTCGCATGGCCGACGGCCCGCACGGCCGCCGTCGGGTGCAGCGCGAACGCGACGACGGCGGTGAGGCTCAGCGCAGCAGCGACCGCGAGCGGCAGCCACGGTGCGACCATCGCGGCGAGCACACCGACGAGCACGGGGCCGATGACGAACGCCGTCTCGTCGATCGCCGACTCGTACGACATGACGTGCGCGAACGTCGACACCCGCTTCTCCGGGACGACGCGCGCCCCGACGATCGTCACGAGCCGCGTCCGCGACAGCGGCGCGACCTGCGGGACCGTCGCCCCCGCGAGGAACGCGACGGCGACGACGAGCGGGCGCGTCGCGTCCGTGTGGACGACGAGCGGCACGACGGCGACGGCCACCGCGTTGAGCAGACCCACGACGGGCACGACGCGGCGCTGCCCGTGCCGGTCGACGAGCCCGCCGACGAACGGTCCCGCGAGCACGACACCCACACCGACGGCGCCCGACGCGAGGCCGCCGAGCGCGACCGACCCGGTGACGGTCGCGACGTACGTGAGGACGCCGACGACGACCATGGCGAACGGCAGGCGAGCGATCGCGGCGACCGGGTAGTAGCCCCAGCCCGTCGCGCGGACGAGCGAGGGCGCGAGCTGCGGCGGGGCGGGCGTGGACGTGGTGGTGCTCATGCGCGGGGTCCTTCTCGTGCAGGGGCGGTGCCGCCTTGCTGCTGGAGCAGGTGATGCACGTGGGCGGAGGACTCGTCCGCGGCCTGGTGGCGTCGGCGGGGTCCTGCCGGGGTGCTGTCGGCACCGCCGTCGACGCTAGCACGGAACCCTGTCCCGGCTCCGTGACGCCGGCCACCACACCGGTGGCGCGGCCGGCGTCACCTGGTTGCGGGTCGGACCCGCGCGGACGACGCGACGCCTGCCCGGGTGCCTGCGCAGACGCCCGGGCAGGTGTCCCGGGACGTCAGGCGTCCGCGCCGACCGTGCTCGCGAGGCGGTGCGACGTCGCCGCGAGCTCCTGCGCGGCGTCGCGGATCGTCACGACCTCCTGCGTCGTGCGGGCGGCGGCGACCTCGACGTCGTCGAGCGTCGCGGCGACCGCGCGCGAGCCCTCGGCGACGTCGGCGACGGCCGCGGCCATCGACGCGGTCGTCGCGGTCTGCTCCTCGACGGCGCCCGCGATCGTCGTCTGGTGGTGGCTGATCTCCCCGACGACGACCGTGATCTGCCCGATCTCGTCCGCGGCCCTCGCGACGGCCTCCTGGATCGCGTCGATGCGTCCGGCGATGTCGCCCGTCGCGCGTGCGGTCTCCTGGGCGAGGTCCTTGACCTCGCTCGCGACGACCGCGAAGCCCTTGCCCGCGTCGCCCGCGCGCGCGGCCTCGATCGTCGCGTTGAGCGCGAGGAGGTTCGTCTGCTCGGCGATCGACGTGATGAGCTTGACGACCGAGCCGATCTCGGCCGACGACTCGCCGAGCGCCCCGACGGTGCGGTTGGAGCGGTCGGCCGCGTCGACGGCCTTGTCGGCGATGCGCGCGACCTCGCCCGCGTGCCGCGCGATCTCGGAGATCGACGCGCCCATCTGCGAGGCTCCGGCTGCGACCGCGTCGATGCCGTCGCTCACGGTGCGCGCCGCGGTGCGGGCGTTCGCGACCTGGCTCGCCGACACCTCGGCGGCACCTGCGAGGCCGTCGCCGGCGACGACGAGCCCGTCGGCGGCGCCGAGCAGCCCGTCGGACACCTCCCGGACGCCGCGTGCGACGTCGGCGTTGCGGTCGAGCGCGCCGTTGAGCGCGTGCGCGAGCCGGTCGAGCTCGGTCCGCCCCTCGCCCACGGGCAGGCGCACGTCGGCGTCGCCCTCGGCGAGCACCTCGGTCGCCCGCGTGAGGGGCACGACGACGCTGCGCGCGACGACGAGCGAGCCCGCGCCGACGAGCACGACGATGAGCCCGGCGACGGCGAGGAGCCCGCGGGCGTCGGCGAGCGCGTCCGCGCGGACGTCGTCGATGTACACGCCCGATCCGATGACCCAGCCCCACGGCTCGTAGCCCGCGACGTAGGAGATCTTCGGCTGCGGGTCCTCGGACCCGGGCTTGGGCCACTGGTAGTCGACGAAGCCGGCGCCGTGGGCGCGGACGACGTCGACGAACTCGACGAAGATGCGGGTGCCGTCGGGGTCGGTGTTCTGCGAGAGGTCGGTGCCGTCGAGCTTGGGGTTCGTCGGATGCATGATCATCGTCGGGCCCATGTCGTTGATCCACAGGTACTCGTCGCCGAGGTAGGTCATGCGGGCGACGGCTGCGGCCGCGGCGGTCTGCGCCTCGGCGAGCGTCATGACCCCGGAGGTCGCGAGCTCGCCGAAGTGTTCGACGGCGCCGAGGGCGGTCTCGACGACGGCCTGCGTCGTCGCGCGGCGCTCGGTGACGATGCGCGACTCGGTCCGGACGATCGAGGCGGCAGCCGTGGCCGCGAGGCCGAGCGTCATGAGGACGACGAGGAGGACGAGCTTGCGGACGATCGTGAGCCTGGTCAGGACCATGGGCGGTGCCTCTCCGGGACGGACATGATGCGCGTCTCATCGGCTGCCGTACGTCCGTGGTGAGGTTTTTCCCGGTGCGGACCTGGGTGAGGTCTCGGCCCCGTGCCGCACCTGTGCCTCCAAGCGGCCCCACCTCCCGTGAGAATGCGTCCGCGCAGGTGGCTGCGGGGAGCAGCCACCTGCGCGGAGGCGTCGACGGGGTGCGGGACGGGCTAGTGGCCCGAGCGCGTGAGCGCGCCGACCGAGCTCGTGATGCCGAGCGTCTCGCGGAGGGTCGCGCCCGGGTAGGCGTCGCGGAAGAGGCCGCGCGCGCGGAGCACAGGGACGACGCCGTCGACGAGCCCGGTGACGTCGGCGACGAGCGACGACGGCGTGACGACGAAACCATCGACGGCGCCCGCGGCGTGCCACTCCTCGATGAGGTGGGCGAGGTCGAGGGGCGTGCCGACCTGGATGATCGAGCCGGAGTGCGCGGCGACGACCTCGGTGCCCTCGAACGCGTCGAGGAGGTCGAGACGGGCCTCCGCGCTCGCCCGGTCGGGGCCGGTGACGGCGAAGAGGTCGACGAGCACGAGCACGTCGTCGGCGGCACGGCCGGCCTCGACCGCGGCGGTCCGGACGGTGCGGCGCTGCTCGAGCGCGTCCTCGAGGGTGTGGGCGCCGATGCGGACGACGTCCGCGAGACGGCCCGCGCGCTCGAGGTGCGCGCGGTTGCGGACGGAGACGACGGTCGGCGCGATCGACGACACCTGGCGGGTGACAGCCTGGACGAGGCGGTCGGGCGTCGAGCCGTCGACCTGCCAACCTGCGCGCCCACCCGAGTTCCGGGAGATCGTCTGGAGGGCCGTCGCGACGTGGCCGGGCTCGTTGGACTCGGGCGAGATCGTCGCGACGAGGCCGAGGCGGTCGGTGATGCGGCCGAGGCGGGAGGTGATGACGGCAGCGTCGAGGCGGCCGCGGAGCAGGCCGATGGTCTCGGGCTGGAGCCGGAAGTCGTCGCTGATGGCGACGAGGTCGAGGGTTCCGCGCTCGGCGGTGCGCACGAGATCGTTGAGGCGCTCGGCGTTGAGCGCGCCCACGGGCGCGGGGACGGGCAGGGGGCTCGAGAAGCGGCGGGCGCCGGCGGCGGTGAGGTCGAGGCCGAGGTGGATCCGGGCGCGCTCGTTGAGTGCGGGGTTCGTGGCGTTGGTGCGGTTCTGCGAGGTCATGGCTGTGCCTTCCGGGCAGGGACGACCCGCCCGGCGGCGCGTCGTGGCGCTCGGCGGGAGGGGCTCGTGCAAGGAGTGTCGTGGTCCCGCGCGACGGCGGGTGTGGTCCGGGCGGCGCGTGGCGCCGGCGTGGACGGGGGCGCGCGAGCTGGTCGCGGGCCGGGTGCTCAGACGGTGGTCGCGCTGGTCAGCGCTGACAGCACCGGTCGGCACAGGTCGACATACACATGCACATTCGGGCCTGACGGGTCGCCGCGAGGGTTCGCTGCCATCCTGCCTGGTGCATCGTGCTCTCCTGTCCGCGCCGCACGTGGCGGCTGCGCTCGTTGCCCCGTCCACGGCGGACGGAGCCTGGTCCTCACCCGGAGCACCCCCGCGCGGGGGTTGCTGGTCAGCCAGCCGGGGCTTGGCGCTGACGCTCATGACCTGAGGTTGATCGTTCCCTTTCGGAGAAGCGCCACGAGGCGCTCACCGCAAGTGTTTCGAAACTAGGACCTTGGTCATGAGCGTGTCAACGGTTCGGGCCGATTCATCCCACCCTTCGGGACGTGCGCACGGTGGGAGGATGTGCTGGTGCCCACCGACCTTCTCGACGTGCTCCTCGCGGGCGGCCGCCGTGACGCCCGTGCGACGCACGTCGAGCACGTGCCCGCCCGCGCCGGCACGCACGCCGACTGGCCCGTCTGGGCGGACCGCGACCTCGTCGCGGGCTACCGCGCGCTCGGCGTCGAGCGCCCCTGGCGCCACCAGGTCGAGGCCGCAGACGCAGCGTGGGCGGGGCGGCACACGGTCATCGGCACGTCGACGGGCTCGGGCAAGTCCCTCGCCTTCTGGCTGCCCGCGCTCACTTCGGTGCGCGTTGACCACGCCCGCGGCACGTTCGACCCGGGCCGCATCGAGTCGGTCCGCGCCCGCGGCTCGGTCCTCTACCTGTGCCCGACGAAGGCGCTCGCCGCCGACCAACTCGTCGGCCTCGAGCAGTTGCTCGCTGCCGCGGGCACGCCCGACCTCAAGGTCGCGACGTGCGACGGCGACACCCCGTACGAGGAGCGCCGCTGGGTCCGTGACCATGCGGACGTCGTCCTCACGAACCCCGACTTCCTGCACTTCGCGCTCCTGCCGCAGCACGCGCGCTGGGCGCGGCTGCTGCGCTCGCTGCGATACGTCGTCGTCGACGAGGGTCACGCGTTCCGCGGTGTGCTCGGGGCGCACGTCGCGCTCGTGCTGCGCCGCCTGCGGCGGCTGTGCGCGCACTACTCGGGGCGGCCCGAGGGCCCGACGTTCGTCGTCGCGTCGGCGACGAGCGCGGAGCCCGCGCGGACGACGGCGCGCCTCGTGGGTGTCGACCAGGAGGATGTCGTCGCGGTGACCGCGGACACGGCGCCGACCGGTCGTCGAACGTTCGTCCTGTGGGAGCCGGCGGAGCTGCCCGGCACGGACGCGGGCGTCGACGACGGCTTCGTGACGTTCACGCCCGGGGAGGCGCCCGACGAGTGGTGGGTCGACGCGCCCGAGGAGACTGAGCCGCGGCCTCGCCGCTCGGCGACCGCGGAGGCCGCCGACCTCCTCGCGGACCTCACGTCGGCGGGCGCGCGGACGCTCGCGTTCTGCCGGTCGCGGCGCGGCGCGGAGTCGGTCGCGATGTCCGCGCAGCGTGCGCTCACGGCAGTCTCCCCGCGACTTGGTGGCGCGGTCGCGGCGTACCGGGGCGGCTACCTGCCCGAGGAGCGCCGCGAGCTCGAGGACGCGATCCGCTCGGGCCGGCTGCGGGCGCTCGCGACGACGAACGCCCTTGAGCTCGGCGTCGACATCTCGGGGCTCGACGCGGTGCTCGTCGTCGGTTGGCCGGGCACGCGCATGTCCATCTGGCAGCAGGCGGGGCGCGCCGGGCGGGCGGGGGCCGACGGTCTCGTCGCGTTCGTCGCGCGCGAGGACCCTCTCGACACGTACCTCGTCCATCATCCCGAGGCGATCTTCGACGCCCCGCTCGAGGCGACGGTCTTCGACCCTGGCAACCCGCACGTGCTCGCACCGCACCTGTGCGCGGCCGCGGCCGAGCTGCCGCTGCGCGAGGACGAGCTCGACGCGTTCGGGCCGCACGCCCGCGAGGTGCTCGACGTGCTCGAGCGGCGGGGCGCCCTGCGTCGCCGCCCGACGGGCTGGTTCTGGACGCACCCGACGTCGGCCGCGGGTCTCACCGACCTGCGCGGCTCGGGCGGTGAACCGGTGCGCGTCGTCGAGGACGGCACGGGCCGCATGCTCGGCACGGTCGACGCGGCGGGCGCCGACGGGTCGGTCCACACGGGCGCGGTGTACGTCCACCAGGGCACGTCGTACGTTGTGCGGGAGCTCGACCTCGAGGACAAGGTCGCTCTCGTCGGGCGCAAGGACGTCGACTACGGCACGTGGTCGCACGACATCACGACGATCGCCGTGCACGACGGCGCGCGCGAGCGCATGTGGACCGCGGGCGGCCGCTCGGTGCGCTGGGGCCTCGGCGACGTCGACGTGACGACGCAGGTCGTCTCCTACACGAAGCGTCGCCTGCCGGGCCTCGAGATCGTCTCGAACCACGACCTCGACCTGCCGCCGCGCACGCTGCCGACGACCGCCGTGTGGTGGACGGCGCCGGCCGACGTCCTCGAGGCGGCGGGGGTCACGGCCGAGCTCGCGCCGGGTGCGCTCCACGCGGCCGAGCACGCGTCGATCGGCCTGCTGCCGCTGCTCGCGACGTGCGACCGCTGGGACCTCGGCGGTGTCTCGACGGCCATGCACGTCGACACGGGTGAGGCGACGGTCTTCGTGTACGACGCCTACCCGGGCGGCGCGGGCTTCGCGGAGCGTGGCTTCGAGCTCGGTGCGACGTGGCTGCGCGCGACGCGCGAGTCGATCGCGGACTGCCCGTGCCAGGCAGGCTGCCCGGCGTGCGTGCAGTCGCCCAAGTGCGGCTCGCAGAACAACCCGCTCGAGAAGGATGCGGCGGTGCGCCTGCTCGACGCGGTGCTCGCGTGCGCGCCAGGTGGGCATGTCATGCGGTGAGGATCGTGCTGCGACGGAGGTAGCCGGGGCTACGTGGGTCCCAGATCGCCACCGTGAGGCCGACAGTCGCGACCAGCCCGACGACGCAAAGCTGGAAGGTGGTGGCATTGCCAAAGACGAGCCCGTAGAAGGAAAAAGGCGAGTCATCAATCGGGGACAACACGGCCCCACCGAGGAGGACGACGACCGGAATCCAACCGTAGGCGACTCCGGCGAGCGCCGCTGCGGCGAGCGCGACGCCCCCGAAGAGCATGAAGTTTCTCACCGAGGGAACGAACACGCTCGTCGCCGAGAGGTAATCACCGAGCCATAGCGCGCCAAGCGCGATCACCACGACACAGAGGAACGACATCGCCCGCGCGACATGCACTCGCGCACATCTCACGATCACCGGCGAGGTAGCTGTCCCGTGGCTGGCACCGCAGGCGACGGCAAAGATGACCGGGACTAGGACCATTACCGGGATCTTGGGCTCGAACGTGATGGGTCCGAGCTCATCAATCGTTCCAGAGTGGTATACGGCGGTCACGACGAGACCGAGCACGAGCAGCGGGATGACGTCATAGAGTCCTCCCACACGCACAATGACTCGGGCAGCTCTCAGTGCTACTGGAACGCGTAAGTACATGTTCGAAACTCGTCAAGCAGTGCGGCCGCGGCCGTAGGAGAAAGTGGATCGCCGACGAAACCGTTCGCTTCGCCTTGTCCAGGCTCGACGAGGTCGACCCAGGTCGCGGTGAGAGCAAGAAGGTCGGACCAGTACCTCTCCGAGGGAGGAAGTTCGCCTCGCACCTGAGGGCAGTGCACGGGTTCTACGAGCCCCTGAACGACTTCCCACGTCGTCGGACGCAAGCCTGACAAGTGGTCCGACGAGATGAACACGGTTCCGACCCCGGGATCCACGGCTGCGGGGAGAATTGTACGACTCGCCTCGGCCACGCGCGCCGGGACGAGCGCGCCGTATCCGGAGTCCTGCGCCGCACCGAATGCTGTCCAGAGCACGTCCTGGAAGGCCTTCGAGACCCGCGCGTGCTGCCGGTAATAACAGGTCGGAACTCCGATGACTGATGCACAGTAATCAGGCTGAGCCGCGACCGGCTCGAGACGCTCTACCGGCGCGAATGACGTCCCGACCGTCACCGCAGCGACAACGAGCCCGGCGATAGCCGCGTCACCACCCCTCGGCCGAGATGAGCCAACTGCACCCGCGGGCCGGATCGCATGGAGAGCGATAGTCACTGCAAGCAGAAAGAGCACCTGGATGGTCAGGAACGTCGCACTATAGGCATACCCAACCCTGGGTACGGTGGCGACTCCGCTGTCGAGCAGCGACATCGAGCCACCGGGGGTTCCGAACGCGTATACGCACGCGAACGAAGCGAGCGCCGCTGAGATGCCTCCGAGTACAGGCCGAAGGAAGCGTCCCATCAGGGAACCTAATGCGGCGAAGAACGCAATCATCGAAAGCTGCGCCAGGATCGCCACGATCGTGGACGGATCCCACACCCACCCGGCACCCAAGCGGAAGGACGGGTAGAACGAGATCCCCAGAGCACCGGCGAGGACAAGAAGGTGCACGGCACCGATGCCTATGGCGTAGGACAGACCAACAGCGAAGCCAGGGGTGCGCCAGAACCGTTGTCCGGCCAAGTACTCGCTGCCAACACTGAGACGAGCCGTGTCGATGGCGGCGAAACCTGCGACAAGCGGGCCGACCGCGACGAACGACACGCTAATCCAGTCAATCGTCCACACGACGTCGCCACGCCACATCGCGCCTCGTTGAAACGCCGAAGCAACCTCGACACCGAGGACGACCACCGCCGCCCAAAAGAGCAGACCGCGACGCAGGACAAACTGCACCGGCCGAAACGCTCGAGACCTATGCGACACGCCACGCCACCTCCTCGTGCACGGCGGATAGAAAGCCCTTCTCGACCGCCTCCGTAGAGATCTCGACTAGCCCGACACCCTCGACGAGACCAACGGTGGGCCCGTCATATCGCAACTCACCCTCTGCCAGAACGTGGACCCACGACGCAACCGCCGCGACGTCCTCGCACAGGTGGGTCGACATAACGACTACGGTGTCGCGGGACAGGTCGGTAATCAACGCGCGCAGCTCTGCTCTCTGCATCGGGTCCAGCCCGACAGTCGGCTCATCCAGGACGAGGAGGTCGACTCCCCCCAAGATCGCCTGGGCGACACCGAGCCGACGCACCATTCCGCCCGAGAGCGCACCAATCCGTGTCGCGGCCTTGTCGTGCAGGCCGACCCGCTCGAGCGCCTCATCTACATCCTGGCCAGTGAGTCTCCTGCGCCGTGAGGAACGACACCAAGCGACAAAGCTCAGATAGTCGCGCGTCGGGACATTCTTCGGCCCGACGAAATCCTGGGGGAGGTATCCGATCGCCCCATGTGGCGCGACGCGGGCCCCAGACAGACGCACGGTCCCGCTCGTCGGAGCCTCTGTGCCGACGAGAACACGGATGAGAGTCGACTTTCCGGCACCATTCGCCCCAAGGAGGGCCGTGACCCCGACGCCCAATTCTGCGGAGACCGGCCCCAGAGTGAAATCTCGGTACCGTCTCGTCACATCCGTAAGAGTTACTGCAGGCACTTCAGCTCCAGTCCAATAACGCCTCGCCGGCAAGGACGACACCAAGCACAATGATTGATCACGACTCGAAACTATCCGCATCGGAGGGGACGGCTCCAGTGCAGCTGTCAAATCTCACGGGAACATCGATACACAACTGAAAAACTCCACGACCCCGGTCCGAACCCTGGTTATAGCCCGAGGACTTGGTCGGAGATGACGTCCACGAGTTCATTGTGTAGTTGAGTCCATCCGCACGCCCTAGGTACTTACCTGGGTAGAACTGCCTGGCACAATTAACGGTAGCGGACACCGAGGCGCCTTTATACTCGACCTGCATTGCAGCACTTTCACAGGTTCCGGCGTTGAACTCACTCCACCCCTTAAGATAGGCTCTATGATTGTCAGCGTCGACAAACCTATTGTAGGCATAGCTATACAGTCGCATGCCATTGGACCCGCGCGCCATCTTAATGTACCCGTAGGCCGAGGCAGTGCTTCCGTAGCTCTTGACAACAAGCGGATTGCTGGCGCGATTCCATTATGAAGCCGTATTGATGGCCTCGGCAACGCCCGCGGTCATTCCGCCCATAACTACGCCTAGCACCAATACGTAAACGAAACGCCTGACCATGCCAAACCCCGCCAGTTTACGCCGCATCATGCCACATCATCCCCTCGGGAATACCACAACTGAACCAGTGACTTTTCATGCACATTCATAGTTTCTTGGAGTGGGTTTTGTTTGAACTGCATGGGTCGGATCGCCAGGGCACGTCCAGGCAGGTTGCCAGGCTGCCGCTCACCTTGCTCGCCCCCCACCTATTCATCCGATCCAGCGCAGCCCAACGGAAATCCGTCCAGGAGCCAGACACCTTGTTGTCGTGACTTGTGTGCACCTCGCCAATCTCGACGAGTGAGTAGGCCCAAGATGACAATCTGACGTAGACCTTGTGATCGTCTGCATCGACGATCTTGTACTTGGTGCGCCAGGTGCGGGACTCAAAATCTCCCCCGACCTTCGTAGCATCCCACTCCCCAAACGTGCTGGCACTGCTACCGAAGCCCTTGACGGTCTGCGGCGACGACGTGGTCGCATAGGCCACTGCCGCAGCACCCGCTTGCGGCGCTAGCAGCGCTACTACGCAAAAACATAGAAGAACCGAGAACCTTCGCTTAATATGGAGAGTTGCGCCTCATGAGATGTCTGACATGCCGGACATGTTAATGCCGACCCGGGATCGCGTCAACTTCGGGACTATAGTCCTGTAGGTGTTATCTAATCCCTGACGCGCGGCCGCTGGGACCTCGGCGGCGTCTCGACCGCGATGCACGTCGACACGGGCGAGTCAACGGTCTTCGTGTACGACGCCTACCCGGGCGGCGCGGGCTTCGCGGAGCGTGGCTTCGAGCTCGGCGCGACGTGGCTGCGCGCGACGCGCGAGTCGATCGCGGACTGCACGTGCCAGGCGGGCTGCCCCGCATGCGTGCAGTCACCCAAGTGCGGCTCGCAGAACAACCCGCTCGAGAAGGACGCCGCGGTGCGGCTGCTCGACGCGGTGCTCGCGTGCGCGCCGGGCGGGCACGTCCTGCGCTGAGGCGGTCATCGGGCACCTGCCTGCTCGGCGTCGCGCACCCACGCCGGACCTGCGCGTGCGGTGGCGGTGCGCGGCCCGGCGACGCGCGCGGGCGCGCCGCGCGGCGACCTGCGCACGGTGACCTCGACGACGCCGAGCCCGTCGACGTCGCACGTGACGATCTCAGCGCCGTTGCGGGTCGCAGCCTCGGCTGCGACCGTGCACGGCACGTCCCCGCGCCACGATGTTGCGGCCGCCTGCGCGCCCGCGAGCGCCGCCAGGTCTGCGGCCGACGAGGTCGCGGCGCCGAGCGCCCGCGCCGACGCCGTGAGGGCGAGCGTCCCGGCGAGCACCGCGGCGACGGCGAGCACCGCGAGGAGCAAGACGGAGGCGCTGCCGTCGTCGGGCACGCGGGCCGGTCCGTCGACGCCCCACCCGTCGAGCCGGCGGCTCACCGGCCGAACGGATCGGTGACGGCAACGCCCGCGGCGCGTCCGGTCCCGCGTCCGCGCGCACCCGGAGCCGCCCTGCCTCGTCCGCAGCAGGGTCCCTCGGCCGCCGCGACCGCGGTTGCGGTGACGCCGAGCGCGCCGGGCGGGCCGCGTCCGTCGCCGACGCCGCGCCGGACGGTGACGCTCGCCCAGCCGTCGGCCATGACGAGATCGACGGACGCCGTCGCGCCTGCGACGCGGCGGGCTGCCGCGACGGCGTCGGGCTCGGCGAGCCCGAGCGCTGCGGCGCGTGCGCCCGCCCGCGCGCCGTCGAGCACGCTCAGGTGCGCGACGCCGACGGCCGCGACGGTGAGGACGACGAGGAGCGCGACGACGACGACCGGCAGCACGACCGCGACCTCGGCCGTGACGGACCCGCGGTCGTCGCGGCGGGGTCGCGGTCGTGGCTGGCCGCTCATCAGATCGTCAGCGCCTGCTTGACGATCTTGAGGAGCATCGTGCGCACGTCGCTGCTCGCGAGGATCGTCACGAGGAGGCCGGCGAGGCCGACGGCCGCGATGATCGTCACGGCGTACTCGGCGGTCGCGGCGCCGCGCTCGCGGTGGGCGCGCAGCTGGGCGACGGTTGTCGCGAGCCAGCCGCGGACGGGGGCGTCGTCCGCCCCGGTGGTCTCAGGGTGCTCGGCGGGCGGGTCGGGGACGAGCGTCAGGGCACTCATGGGTCCTCCTCGGGTCGGCGGCCGGGGCCGCGGTTCGTGCGGGCCGGGCGGCTCGCGGAGCACCACGGTGGGCCGTGCGGGGAGGTCACGGAAGGGGCGCGGCGAGATCCGTGGACGTGGTTCCCGCCGCCCTCTCCTGTGGGCAGCCCTGCACGCCGGCGCATCCGGGCACGGGACGGTCGCCGCCCCGCACGCGCCGGGGCGTCAGGCCTCGACGAACCCGTCCCCGGTGAGGATCGTGCCGGTGCACGCGTCACGCATCGCGTGCGCGAGCCGCGTGATCGTCGGCAGCACCCGGCGCCGGGCGATCGCGTCGACGGCCTCGCCTCCCTCGTGCTCGGGCTGCCACGTGAACTCGTACGCGAACGGACCGTGGTCGCGCCACGGGAGCTCGAGCAGCGCGGGTGGCTCGAGCTCGGCGCGGTACATGCGCAGGACGACGGCCCCGTCGAACGCGGTGCGCCCGAGGAGCGTGAACCCGAGGGCACCGACGACGCCGCGGTGGCGTTCGGCGACGTTGTCGAGGCTCGTCCGCAGACCGTGCCGGACGAGCAGGTCGAAGGCCTGCTGGACGTCGACGAGCATGGGTGAGAAGAGGGTGCGCCACCCGCCGCGGACGCTCTCGGACCGGTCGAGCCCGGTCGCACGGACGTCGGCCCACGCCCGCTCTGCGGCCTCGCGCACGCCCGCGTCGGGGCCTGCGCCGGGAGCGCGGCACGCATGCTCGACGGCTGCGACGAGTGCGCCCGCCGCCGGGTGGGCAGGTGTGCCGGTCGCCCCTGCGGTGTGCGCGGCGACGGCGCGCGCCCACGCGCGGGCGACCGACCCGGTACTCCCGTCCTCGTCGACCTCGGTGACCCACCACGTCACCTCGTCGTCGCGCGCGGTCGGGAAGGGCCCGACGACGCGTACACCGTCAGCGACCTCGAGGAGCCCGAGCGCACCGTTCTCGTCGGTGGCCGGCGCTCCCCGGAACCGCGCCCCGACGAGTGCCTGCGCGGGACGGGGGGCGAGCGGTTCGCGCAGCCACGTGGCGTGCGGGAACCAGGCGCGCGCAAGCGTACGCACGTCGATGGTGCGGGGGACGACGAGGGCGGTGCAGCTCACCTGGACGCTCACGGACGGGCTCCTTCCACGCGGGGCGCGGTTCCGCGTCCGACGCTAGGTGGAGCGTGCTTCCGTCATGTTTCGGCGGCGGGTCGGTCGTGGGTCGGCTCAGAGGAGTCCCGTGCCGAGCGCGATGACCGCGGGCACGAGCCCGAGCAGCGTGAACGCGGGCAGGAGGCACAGGCCGAGGGGGATGACGAGACGTACGGAGAGCCGTTCTGCGGCCTCAACGGCGCGCGCGTCGGCCTCGCGGTCGTGCCGGTCACGTGCGGCGCGGAGCGCGGCCCCGGGGGCGGCGCCCTGCTCCCAGGCGGGGCGGAGGCAGTCGGCGACGAGGTCGAGGATGCGCGGTCGGGTGCCGCTGTGCCCCGCTGAGCGTACAGAGCGTCTGGTCCGGCGGCCGACGGCGACGTCCGGCGGCTTCCCCTCGGCGCCTGCCGCGGCCCAGGCCTCGTCCCACGCGGCGCCGAGGACGAGCGCGGCTCCCGCGGTGACGAGGCCGCGGCCGGTCGGGCCGTCGACCGCGTCCCCGACGACGCGGAGGGCGTCCGGCAGCGACGTGGCTCCCGTCGCGACGGCGAGCAGCTCGAGCACGACACCGACGTCGTCGACGGGGCCGTCGGCGCTCTCGGCGTCGTCCGTGGCCGAGGCCGCGGCGACGGACCGCCCTGCCGACGCCGCGCGCCCCGGGTCGGGGCCGTCGGCCAGCGTGCGACCGTCCCGCGCGCCGTCGTTCACCGCTCTCCCTGGGCCACGGACACCGCGACCTCTCCCCCACCCGCCGCCCGACGCGGCGAGGAGGAGCGCCGTGCCGAGGACGACGAGCGCGGCCGGGTCCGTCACGGGTGTTCCGCCTGTCGCACGAGCACCCGGATCCAGCGGTGTCCGGCTGCGAGCGCGAGCGCGCCGCACGTGACGGAGACGGCGCCAGGGCCCCCGCCGAGCACGGTGTTCACGGGGTCACCGCCGAGGAGGCTCGCGACGAGGAGTCCGAGCAGCGGCAGCCAGGCAAGGAGTCGCGCGGTCGCGCGGGGGCCGGCGAGTGCGGCGCGGCGTCGTGCGGCACGGGTCTCGGCGGCGACGGCCTCGCGGCCGACGTGCTCGAGGGTGTCGGCGAGCGGGGCGCCGAGCCGCGCGGCGACACGGCTGGCCGCGACGAGGGCGGCAACCTGCGCGCGGCGTTCCCGTGCGGCGGCGGGCCCGTGGCGGCGCCGCCTCCCCGGCCGTGGGCGCGGCGCGCGTGCGTCGTCGGTACGGTCCGTCACGCTGTCGTCGTCGGGGTCCTCACGGGCCGAGCCGTCGATCCGCAGGGCGAGCGAGCCGGCGTGCGGGACGCCGTCGGGCGTCGCGAGCACCCCGGCGTGCGCCCACGCGTGCGCGGGCGGGGTGCCGGCCCGCAGCGAGGCGGCAACGGTCGCGAGCAGCACGTCGACCGCACTGCCCGGCGCGCGCAGCGTCGACTCCGTGGTCGTGCGGACCGGCCGCACGCCCGAGCGCGGCACGCCGCCCGCGGCGAGGAACGCGAGCACGCCGACGAGCGCTCCGACGACGACGGCCGTCACGGGCCCTCACCGAGACGGTCGACGAGCCGCTCCCAGCCGGGCCCGCGGCCCGGTGCGCCGTGGCCGTCCCACGTGAGAGCAGGCGTGACGACGAGCTGCCCCGCGTCGAGGGCGACGGTCCCGACCTCGGCGACGTGCCGGTGCCCAGCGGTGCGGCGCACGTGGACGACCGCGTCGAGAGCCGCCGCGGCCTGCGCTGCCACAGCCTCCGGCGCGAGGCCGGCGAGCGCGCCAAGCGCCGCGAGCCGAGCTGGCACGTCAGCGGCGGAGTTCGCGTGGAGGGTCGCCCAGCCGCCGTCGTGCCCCGTGTTGAGAGCGGTGAGGAGCTCGCGCACCTCGGCGCCCCGGCACTCGCCGAGGACGATCCTGTCGGGTCGCATGCGCAAGGTCGCGCGGACGAGGTCGGCGAGCGTCACCTCGCCCCGCCCCTCGACGTTGGGGCGTCGCGCAAGCAGGTGGAGGACGTGGGGGTGCGTCGGGACGAGCTCGCGTGCCTCCTCGACGACGACGATCCGCTCGTCGCCGGGGACGAGCGCGAGCAGCGCCGCGAGCAGCGTCGTCTTGCCGCTTCCCGTCGCACCGGCCACGACGACGTTCGCGCGCGACGTCACGAGCGCGGGCAGAAGGTCGCTGCTGCCGGGTGGGAGCATGCCTGCCGCGACAAGCTCGGTGTAGGGCAGGCCGCCGGGCCTCAGGACGCGCAGCGACACGACCGCGCCCCGCGGGCACACGGGTGCGACGACCGCGTGCAGCCGCGTGCCGTCGGGCAGGCGGGCGTCGACGACGGGGCTCGCGTCGTCGAGCCGCTGCCCTCCCGCGGCGGCGAGGTGGACGGCGAGAGCGCGCACGTCGTCGTCCGTGCCGAGGTCGATCGGGACGGGCTCGAGCCCGTCGCCCCGGTCGATCCACACGTCGCGCGGCCCGTTGACGAGGACGTCGGTGACGCCGGGCTCGTCGAGCAGCGCCTGGAGTGGGCCGGCGCCGTAGGTCGCGTCGCGCACGTCGTGGACGAGCCGTTCGAGCGCGTGCGAGCCGAGGACGACGCCGCGGCGGCGGACGGCGTCGCGGACGACGTCCTGAAGGTCGGCCGCGCCCGCGGGCACGGTCGCGAGACGTGCACGGACGTCGGCGAGCAGCGCGTCGTCGCACGTCCTCATGGCCGGCTCCCGGCGGCGAGCGGCGCGCGGGCGCGCTCGAGCGCGCCGAGCACCGCGAGCGCCGTGCGGTGCAGGCGCGGCCCGCAGGGGCCGACGCCTCGTTCGACGGCGCGCGGCAGTGTGCGGTCGACGTGGAGCCGGGCGAGGACGTCGACGCCGACGGCGTCCGCGACGACGCCCTCGGTGAGACCACCCGGTGCTGCGCCTGACGTCACGAGCCGCACCGGGGCGGCGGGGTGGAGGTCGTGGAGGCTGCGCTGCGCGGCGGCAATGCCTTGGAGGTCGCGCGGCACGACGAGCACATGGAGGTCGACGGGCACGGGCGGCCGCGAGCGCACGTGCCGGGGCAGGTCGAGGACGAGCGGCACGGACGCGCCGAGGGCTTCGAGGACGTCGTGGAGCGCGGCGGGCGCGACCTCGCCGGGGCGGGCCCGGTCGTGGCTGAGCACGTCGACGTCGCCCCAGGTCGGCAGGAGCGCGCGGATCTCGGCTGCCGGCACGTCGCCGGTCGCGTCGCGCAGGTCCGCCCAGCGCAGGCCGGGCTGGTCCTCGATCCCGCAGAGGACGTCGATGCCGCCGCCGTCCTCGTCGAGGTCGACGAGGACGCACGCGCCGTCGCGCCGGGCGAGCGCGCGGGCGCACGCGGCTGCGAGCGTGCTCGCGCCGGTCCCGCCGCGTGCCCCGCTCACGCCGAGGACGGTGCGCAGGCCGGAGGGCGGTGCGGCGAGCATGGTCGGGCCCACGTCCCACACGGCGTCGGCGGGCGCCGTCCGCGTGGCGGCCTCGTTGACGGGCGGCACGGTCCACAGCGCCATGGTCACCTCCGGGTCTCGTCGCGCACGTTCCGCAGCCGACGTTCCCCCGTCGGCACGCACCGCGCGATCCCTCGTCCCGGATCTGTGGACGGGATGCCGGCCGCCCGGCCTGTGGTCAGCCGTGCCGCTAGGCTCGGTCCCGTGACCGCGCAGCGACCTGCGGCGTCACGGCCCCGGCCGACCGCCGCGTTCTTCGACCTCGACAAGACCGTCATCGCGACGTCGAGCGTGTCCGCGTTCTCCCGACCCTTCGCCGCCGGCGGTCTTCTCTCGCGCCGCGCGATGCTGCGCTCCGCGTACGCGCACGTCCTCTACATGGCGGGCGGCGCGGACGCCGAGCAGACCGAGCGCATGCGCCGCACGCTCTCCGCGCTCGTCGAGGGCTGGGACGTCGCGCAGGTGAGCGAGATCGTCGCCGAGACCCTCCACGACCTCATCGACCCGTACGTCTACGCCGAGGCCGTCGAGCTCATGGCCGAGCATCACGCGGCCGGGCGGGACGTCGTCATCGTCTCCGCGTCCGGCACGGAGGTCGTCGAGCCCATCGCGGCCGCGCTCGGCGCCGACCGCGTCGTCGCGACCCGCATGGAGGTCGCGGACGGCCGCTACACGGGCGGCATCGACTTCTACGCGTACGGGGAGAACAAGGCGATCGCGGTGCGCGAGCTCGCCGAGAAGTACGGCTACGACCTCGAGGAGTCCTACGCCTACTCCGACTCCATCACGGACGCGCCCATGCTCGGGACCGTCGGGCACGGGTTCGTCGTCAACCCGGACCGTGCGCTGCGCCGTCTCGCGGCCGAGGAGGGCTGGGACGTCCTCACGTTCACGCGCCCCGTCGCGATCGAGGCGTTCCTCACGCCCCGCCGCGGGATCGCGGCGGGCGTCGCGCTCGCGGCGGTCGCGGGCGCAATCGTGTGGGCGGTTCAGCGGCGGCGCCACACCTGACGGCCTAGCCCGTCTCGACGTGCCCGTAGCGGTGCCGCGTGCGACTCACGGCCTGCTCGCGCAGGAACGCGAGGAGCTCGCGTCCACCGGAGGCGACAACGGGGGCGTCGAGCACGGTGACGAACCCGGTCCGGCCTGCGGCGGACTCGCGAAGTCCGGGACTGCGCCCGACGACGCGGACGCGCCCGTCGACGTCCCCGGCGGCGACGCGCGACGCGAACGCGCGGGCGTCCTCGACGCGCGCGTCGTCGGGCAGCGCGAGGTCGAGGGTACCGACCGCCGCTGTCGTGGCCTCGTTCGGGCGCGCTGCCATGTGCCCGCTCGGCGCCGGGACGCGGCCGTGCACGACGCCCGGGTCGACCGACACGTCGACGCGCACCCCGCACCGCTCGGCGGCGGCGAGCACGCGCGTCACCTCGACTGCAAGCGCGCCGGGTCCGACACGCACGGTCGCGTGCGGCAGAGGCCGGTAGCGCAGGACGTTCGACTCGACGGTGAGGCCGCTCGGGTCATGCTCGCGCGAGAACTCCTCGCGCCACCAGCGCCCATCCGACTCTCCCGCCCGCGCGAGCCACGCGCCGGGCGCGGTCTCGCGGTCGGGCAGGTCGGGGGCGTCGGTCCACGTGCCGATCTGCGCGACGTAGTGGGGGCCTCCGGCCTTGGCTCCGGGCCCGACGACGGACGCCTTCCAGCCGCCGAACGGTTGGCGGCGGACGATCGCGCCGGTCGTGTGCCGGTTGACGTAGAGGTTCCCGGCCTCGACGCGCTCGGTCCAGCGGTCGATCTCGTCGTCGTCGAGCGAGTGCAGGCCGCTCGTGAGGCCGAGGTCGACGCTGTTGACCACGTCGATCGCGTCGTCGAGCGTCGGGACGCGGACGACGCCGAGGACGGGACCGAACGCCTCCGTGCGGGCGAACCACGAGCCGGGCTGGACCCCGGCCCGCACACCAGGGGTCCACAGCCGCCCCGTGTCGTCGAGGCGGTGGGGCTCAACGAGCCAGCTCTCGCCGGGCTCGAGGGTCGTGAGGGCGCGCAGGAGGTCACCGTCGGCTGCGGGGGTGAGCGGGCCCATGACGGTGCCGGCGGCGGTCGCGGGCCCGACGGCGAGGGACGTCACGGCGTCGGCGAGCTGGCGGCGCAGGCGGTCGTCGGTGCCCGCGGAACCGGCGAGGACGAGGAGCGACGCCGCCGAGCACTTCTGCCCGGCGTGACCGAACGCGGAGCGGACAGTGTCGGCGACGGCGAGGTCGACGTCGGCGGACGGCGTGACGATCATGGCGTTCTTGCCCGACGTCTCCGCGAGGACGTCGAGGCCCGGGCGCATGCGCGCGAAGAGCTGCGCGGTCGCGAGCGAGCCCGTGAGCAGGACGCGCGCGATGTCGGGGTGGCGCACGAGGTGGCTGCCGACGTCGGCCTCGCCGCGGCCGGCGACGTCGAGCACCTGGAGGACGTCGGGCGCGTGTCCCGTCTCCGTGAGCGCGTCGCGCACCGCGCCCGCCGCCATGGCGGCGGACCGGGGCGTGAGGTGCGAGGGCTTGAGGAGCGCGGGCGAGCCCGCGGCGAGCGACGCGAGCGCGGAGCCGAGCGGGATCGCGACGGGGAAGTTCCACGGCGGGGTGACGAGCGTGACGCCCGACGGCCTGTGGACGGCGTCCGGGTCCGCGTCCCTGTGGTCAGGGTCGAGCCGTTCGGCGGACCCCGCGTACCAGCGGGCGAGGTCGATCGCCTCCGAGATCTCCGGGTCGATCTCCGCGACGGTCTTGCCTGCCTCCGCGACCGCCGTCTGCGCGATCGCGTCGCGACGCTCCTCGAGGAGCTCGGCCGCCCTCCTCAACGCTTGCCCGCGGGCGCGGGGCGGGACGGCCGCCCAGGTCGCGCCCACCTCGACCGCGCGCGCGACGACGGCGTCGGCCGCGGCCGTGATCGTCACGGGAACGAGCGGCGCAGGCTCGGCGGGCGGCGCGGCCCCGTCCCGCATGCGGGCGGCCCGCTCCCGCACGTCGGCGAGGGCGGGGTCGAGGTCGGGCACGTTCCAGAACTCGGGTTCCTCGCCCCCGCGAGCAGCCGCGCGCAGCCGGCGCGGGGTGCGGTCGACCGTCCCGGCCGCCGTCACCGCCGCGCGGAACGCCGCCTCCTGCGCGTCGAGCGCCGCTGCCCCGGCCGTCATCGCGTGGAGGAAGTTCTGCGGCGCGGCGTTTTCTTCGAGGCGCCGCACGAGGTAGCCGACGGCGACGTCGAGGTCCGCCGGGTCGACGGCCGGCACGTAGAGGAGCACGCTGCCCGTCGCGGCCCGCACGGCGCGTGCCTGCGCGGGCGCCATGCCGTGGAGCATCTCGACCTCCATGCGCCCGGCCTCGCCGCGCTCGGTCGCGAGCAGGTGCGCGGCCGCGACGTGGAAGAGGTTGTGGCTCGCGACGCCGACGCGCAGCCCGAGCCCGGGCGTGAGCGCAAGGTCGAGCAGGTCGAGGTATGACGCGTCGACCTCCGCCTTCGTGGGGTAGACCGTCTGCTCCCAGCCGTGGAGCTCGGCCTCGACGCGCTCCATCGCGAGGTTCGCGCCCTTGACGAGCCGCACGCGCAGCGGCCGCCCGCCTGCAGCCTCGCGCCTCCTGGAGAGATGGATGACCTCCTCGAGCGCAGCCCGGGAGTCGGGCAGGTACGCCTGGAGGGCGACACCGAGCCGCAGGTCGCGCAGCCCGGGGTCGTCGGCGAGCTCGGCGACGACCGCGAGCGTGAGCGTGAGGTCCCGGTACTCCTCCATGTCGAGCGCGAGGTGCGTGCCGTGCGCGCTCGCGGCGCGCGCGAGCGGCCGCAGCCGCGCCAGGACGCGCGCACGGGACCCGTCGAGGTCCCACGTGACGATCTGCGGGACGAGCGCGGACACCTTGACGGAGACGTGGTCGACGTCCTCCCGCGCGACGAGCGTGCGCAGGCGGGCGGCCCGCGACGCGGCCTCGGCCTCACCGAGGACGGCCTCGCCGAGGAGGTTGACGTTGACGTGGAAGCCGCCGCCCCGTAGGCGCGAGAGGTGCGGGCCGAGGTGCGTCGCGTCGGCGATGAGGTGCCCGATCATCTGGCGCATGCGGGCGTGCGCAGCCGGCACTGCGAGGCGCGGGGCGAGCGGGGCGAGGCGCGACCCTGCGCCGAGCAGCACGCGGTCGGCGGGACCGAGGAAGGCGGGGTGCAGGCCTGCGCGGCCGAGGGCGGCGAGCTCGTGCGCTGCGACGCGCGGGTCGCGGGGCCTGACGACGCGGTCGACGAACCGGAGGGCGAGCTCGAGCCCGTCGGGGTCGGCGACGAGCGACGCGAGGCGACGGGTCGAGCGGCGTTCGGCGGGCGTCTCGTCGCGCGCGGTCGCGGCGAGCCAGCGGCGCGCGAGCGCAACCGCCTCCGGGACGACGTCGTCGAAGGTCACCATGCCTCATCCTCGCGCCGCGACCGGCGGCTCCGCACGGGCTCGGACGACGGATGAGACGCGACGTGCCAGCAGATGGGACGCCGATGGCCGGCTCCCCCGCAGGGGAACCGGCCGTCGAGGCAGGTAGAGACCTACTTGCTGAGCCCCTTGGCGATGAGGTCCATGACCGAGGAGTCCGCGAGCGTCGTCGCGTCTCCAACGGCCCGGTTCTCGGCGACGTCGAGCAACGCCGGTCAGCCGTCGGAGCTGTCCGGCTCTCGCTTCGCAGTCCGTGCCCGGCGGCGATCGACGAGCGGAGCGACGACAAAGAAGCAGATGAGCCCGATCGGGCTGCTCGCAATGAAGGTCGCAAGAACGGAGTCTGTCAGCAGGTAGGCGACGAGACCGACGACCATCACTCCTGCGATCACCACGGTGGTGAACCAACCCTGCTGCGCCAGGGGAACTCGAGATGTCACCATCCGCAGTTCCTCCGCTGCTTCACCTCGTAGAAGGGCGTATAAGGAACCACGGCGTACGGTGTGATGAGGACTCGCGCCTGGTAACAACCAAGGTTCTTGATGGACTTCGTGCGCCACGTCTTGACGATGAGGTCCCACAACTGCATCCCGGTGACTCCGCCCGTCAGGGTGCAGAGGAGTTGTGCGATTTTAGCTGCGCCATGCGGGAGCTTTGAAAGACCGCTACAGGTCACGACGACGGCGCCACCGCCGAGTGCGAACAACGCTGTTGCCATGGTCTTGAGCTCCCAACCTTGCATGTTGAGATACGTCCCCCGGCCGAAGGTGATCCAGGGATCAGCGGTGACCGGATACCCAAAGCCGCCTGAAGCGTGGTCGACGACCTGTGTGAGCGTCGAGCCTTCGACCTCGTAGCGCGTCGGAACGGAGACGCCCTCGGCGTCGGTCGCCCACGGCGCCGCGAGCATCCCGACGGGCTCTTCACCGTCGAGCACAAGGACGGAGCCGTCCTCCTGCAGCGCCAGGTCGAAGCCCTCGAACGTGTAGTCGTAGCGCTCAGGCGCGTTCTCGTTCTCGAGAACTGAGAGGAACCGCGTCGAGCCGTCGGCGAGCGGCTGAACCGCGAGCGAGGCATCGTCGTCGCTCGTGTACACGAGCGTCCCGTCGTCAGCCTGCCGCACCGTGTCCGCACCAGCGAGGTCAGGCAGGGCGACGGTGAGGTCGGGCCCCGCGGGGTCCGTGCTCGTGAGCGAGACCGGAGTGCTCGCGTCCTCAGGGACGACAACAGTGGCCTCGCCGACCTGCGCCTCGAACCCGTCCCCGGCGCTCGCAGCCTCCAGGACCGCACCCGCCTCGGGAGCGACCGCGGCAATGGCCTCGGCGACCTCCGTCGCGGGAGCATCAGGGTCGTAGGCCTGCGCGAGACCTGCACTCGCGACCAGGAGCGCCGTGCTCGCGACACACGTCGTCAACGTTCTGGAGAAGCTCTTCAAGACTCTCTCTCTCTCGAACTTCGGCCCGTGGCCGACGCGACCTCCCTGGGATCGCGCGACCCGAAACTAGCGCGCATCAGACGTGCACTTCAAAACTTCTGTCCGATCATCCCGTTACCTGGGATACTCGCACATTCAACCACTCGATCTTTCGGCCGAGCGACACGCCTCCCCCGTCCACGCTGCCGCCCAGACACGCCGACGGCCGGCTCCCCCGCAGGGGAACCGGCCGTCGCGGCAGGTAGAGACCTACTTGCTGAGCCCCTTGGCGATGAGGTCCATGACCGAGGAGTCCGCGAGAGTCGTCGCGTCCCCGACGGCCCGGATCTCGGCGACTTCTCGCAGCAGGCGCGCCGCCGAGACCGACTAGCGACGCTGCCGCCACATGTCAACGAACCCAACGGCCACGCCGACCAGTCCGGCACCGACCGCGCTGACCCAGAGTATGGGCCAGCCCTCGCCGAATCCGAAGAGCGTGGCGCCACTCCCGACGCTGCACAGAAGGAGCGCGAAGGCGAGGAAGCGGCTGGTCCGGAATGCGCCGACGACTGCGTCGCCGTCGACAGTTCCATCGCTCGGCTCGGCTCGCACCAGCCAGAAGCCGAAGTAGCCTGCGAGCACAGCGCAGGCCGCGTGAAGCACCCACGCCAAAACCGGAATGTCTGGGATCACAGCCACGTCACCTGAGAAAGCACCTCAGGCGACTGCGCCAACGTTCGCAGCGCTCCTTCGACCGTGCTCGAGTCGTGATGGCCAACCTGGGGCTCAGCCGCCTGCGCCAGCCCCGCACTCGCGACCAGGAGCGCCGCACTCGCGACGCACGTCGTCAACGTTCTGGAGAAGCTCTTCAAGGCTCTCTCTCTCTCGAACTTCGACGTCACCGCCGACGCGATCTCCCTGGGGTCGCGTACGGCGAACTTAGCGAGCAATGCGCTCACCGCCCAACACTTCTGGCCGAATATCCCGATACGCGAGATACTCAGCGTTTCAACCATTGTCGCGCACGACATCTGCCTTCCACGCCGACGGCCGGCTCCCCCGCAGGGGAACCGACCGTCGGCGCAGTGCAGACCTACTTGCTCAGCCCCTTGGCGATGAGGTCCATGACCGAGGAGTCCGCGAGCGTCGTCGCGTCTCCGACGGCCCGGTTCTCGGCGACGTCGCGCAGCAGGCGTCGCATGATCTTCCCCGAGCGAGTCTTGGGGAGCTCGGCGACGACGAGGATGCGCTTGGGCTTGGCGATCGGGCCGATCTCCTTGCCGACGTGGTTGCGGAGGATCTGGACGATCTCGTCCTCGTCGGTCGTGCCGAGCGCTTCGGTCGCGTCGGAGCGGAGGATGACGAACGCGACGACGGCCTGGCCGGTCGTCTCGTCCGTCGCTCCGACGACCGCGGCCTCGGCGACGGCGTCGTGCGAGACGAGCGCCGACTCGATCTCGGTCGTCGAGAGGCGGTGGCCGGAGACGTTCATGACGTCGTCGACGCGGCCGAGCAGCCAGATGTCGCCGTCGTCGTCCTTCTTGGCGCCGTCGCCGGCGAAGTAGACACCGGGGAACCGCGACCAGTAGATGTCCTTGAACCGCTCGAGGTCACCCCAGATGCCGCGGAGCATCGCGGGCCACGGCTCGGAGAGCACGAGGTAGCCGCCGCCCCCGTCGGGCACCGAGTGGAAGTCGTCGTCGACGACGTCCGCGACGATGCCGGGCAGTGGGACCTGCGCGGAGCCGGGCTTCGCGGCGGTGACGCCGGGGAGGGGCGAGATCATGATCGCGCCCGTCTCGGTCTGCCACCACGTGTCGACGATCGGCGCCTTGTCACCGCCGATGACACGGCGGTACCACATCCAGGCCTCGGGGTTGATGGGCTCACCGACCGAGCCCAGGACGCGGAGGCTCGTGAGGTCGAACGTCGCGGGGATGTCCTCGCCCCACTTCATGCACGTGCGGATCGCAGTCGGCGCGGTGTAGAGGATGGTGACCTTGTACTTCGCGATGATCTCCCACCAGCGGCCCTGGTGCGGGGAGTCCGGGGTCCCCTCGTAGATGACCTGGGTCGCGCCGTTGATGAGCGGCCCGTATGTGACGTAGCTGTGGCCGGTGACCCAGCCGATGTCCGCGGTGCACCAGTAGACGTCGGACTCGGCCTTGAGGTCGAAGACGTACTTGTGGGTGTACGCGGTCTGCGTGAGGTAGCCGCCGGTCGTGTGGAGGATGCCCTTGGGCTTCCCCGTCGTGCCCGAGGTGTAGAGGATGAACAGCGGGTGCTCGGCCTCGACCCACACGGGCTCGTGCGTGACGTCGGCGGACTCGAGGGCGTCGTGCCACCACACGTCGCGCCCCTCGACGATCGCCGTCTCCTGGCCGGTGCGGCGCACGACGAGCACGTGCTCGACGGGGCTCGCGACGCCGTCGCGCTCCTCGAGCGCCTCGTCGACCGCGGGCTTGAGCGCGGAGGGGGCGCCGCGCCGGAAGCCGCCGTCGGCCGTGATAACGACCTTGGCCTCGGCGTCAGCGATGCGCGAGCGCAGCGCGTCGGCGGAGAACCCGCCGAAGACGACGGAGTGCGGGGCGCCGAGGCGCGCGCACGCGAGCATCGCGATGACGGCCTCGGGGATCATCGGCAGGTAGATGACGACGCGGTCGCCGGTGCTCACGCCGAGCGACGCGAGGGCGTTGGCGGCGCGGGACACCTCGCGAAGGAGGTCGCTGTACGTGAGGGTGCGGGTGTCACCGGGCTCACCCTCGAAGTGGATGGCGACACGGTCGCCCCGACCTTCGATGACGTGGCGGTCGACGGCGTTGTAGGCGGCGTTGAGCGTGCCGTCGGCGAACCAGCGGGCGACGGGCGCGCCGGACCAGTCGAGGGTCTCGGTGAACGGCTTGCGCCAGGTGAGCAGGTCACGGGCTTGGTCGGCCCAGAAGCCGAGGCGGTCGGCTGCGGCGGCCTCGTACAGCGCGGGCTGCGCGTTTGCCTGCGCGGCGAACTCGGGGCTCGGAGGGAAGCTCCGGCTCTCGTGAAGAAGATTCTCGAGGCCGGCGGCCGCCGGCGTCCCGTCCTGGCTCACGACGTTCCTCCGTTGTGCATCGACATTGGTGCAGCAGGACCTAGGTCCCGCTCGGAGTGTAGTCCCGCTCACACCCTCGTGAGCGGGTCAGTCCCTCATCGTGGACCGCGGGGAGGCGCAGGATTCCGGGGACATGACGGGGTCCCGCTCCCACGTCGCGACGGGTGCAGCGCGCAGGGCGACGCCAGTCAGCGGTGCGCAGAGCTCTCGTGTCACACGACCGCGTACGGCCCGTTCCCCGGCGCGCCGATCGCCGCAGGCGCGTCCGCAGCGCCCGGCGCCTCCGGGGCGCCCGGCGCTTCCGGGGCGCCCGGCGCGTCCGCGCTGGCGAGCGCCTCCGCGCGGCGGCTCGCGCTCACGGCGTAGGCGAGCCCGACGACGACGGCCCCGCCGACGAGATTGCCGAGCCCGACGACGGTCATGTTCCGCGCGAAGTCCGCCCAGCCCGTCTCGGGCAGGCCCGAGATGAGGCCGACGCCGAACGTCGTCATGTTCGCGACGACGTGCTCGAAGCCGGAGGTGATGAAGGCGAGCAGGCACCAGAAGATCGTCACGAGGCGCGCGACCTCCGACGTCAGCCGGGTCGCGGACCACATGGCGAGGCAGACGAGCATGTTGCACAGGACGCCACGCCAGAAGAGCTCGACGTTGCTCTCGCCGCCCTTGGCCTCGAGCATCCCGGCGAGCATCGCGCCCGCGGGCGTCGTGCGCTCGAGCAGCCCGGTGAGGTGGAGCATCGTCGCGAACGCGAACGCGCCGAGGAGGTTGCCGGCGAAACAGAAGAGGATCGTGCGCCCCGCCTCCAGCCACGTGATGGTGCGGCGCCAGGCGCCCTGCGTCGTCGTCATCATCGTCGAGGTGACGAGCTCGCCGCCCGCCGTGTAGACGAGGGTGAGGGCGACGCCGAAGACGAGCCCTTGGACGAGCTTTGTCGCGGGCGATCCCGCGGCCTGGAGGGGGCCGGCGGCGGAGACCATGAGCATGACGGCGACGCCGATGTAGGCGCCCGCGAGCATCGACTGGACGGTGTAGGCGCCGGGGCGGCGGGTGAACGCGACCTTCGTCGCCGCAGACCTCGCCTGGACCTCGATGTTCTCGTCGATGCTCAGCATGCCTCGAGCATCGCCGTCCACCGCCGCGAAATCGTAGGACCTTAGGACGGTACGGCTCGTCGCGATACGGAAGACGACGGCCGGCGGGGCACCTCAGTTGTTCGCGATCCCCGTCCGGCGCGCCACGTCCGCGACGGCCTCCGCGACGACAGTCGTGACGTCGGGGTTGAAGACGCTCGGCACGATGTACGTCGCGTTGAGCTGCCCGGGGTGGACTGTCGACGCGAGCGCGCGCGCCGCCGCGAGGAGCAGCTCGTCGGTGATGCGCGAGGACTGCGCGTCGATCAGCCCGCGGAACACACCGGGGAATGCGAGCACGTTGTTGATCTGGTTGGAGAAGTCGCTGCGACCGGTCCCGACGATCGCGGCATGCTTGGCGGCCTCGACGGGGTCGATCTCGGGGCGCGGGTTGGCCATCGCGAAGACGATCGAGTCGTCGGCCATCGTCGCAACGTCGTCCGCCGTGATGACGTCGGGCGCGGAGACGCCGATGAAGACGTCGGCGCCCGCAAGCGCACCCGCCAGGGTTCCGGTGACGCCGCGCGGGTTGGTGTGCTCCGCGGTCCAGCGCAGCTGTTCGCTCAGCCCGGCGCGGCCCGTGTGGACGACGCCGTCGATGTCCGCGACGACCACATCCCGCGCGCCGGCCGCGAGCAGGAGCTTGAGGATCGCGGTGCCGGCGGCGCCCGCACCGGACAGGACGATGCGCACGCCCGGCAGGCTCTTGCCGACGACGGAGAGGGCGTTGATGAGGGCTGCGAGCGCGACGATCGCAGTGCCGTGCTGGTCGTCATGGAAGACGGGGATGTCGAGCTCGTCGCGCAGGCGCCGCTCGACCTCGAAGCACCGGGGCGCAGAGATGTCCTCGAGGTTGATCCCCGCGAACACGGGGGCGATGGCCTTGACGGAGCGGACGATCTCGTCGACGTCCGTCGTGTCGAGCGCGATGGGGAACGCGTCGATGCCGGCGAACCGCTTGAAGAGCGCGGCCTTACCCTCCATGACGGGCAGGGACGCGAGCGGGCCGATGTCGCCGAGGCCGAGGACGGCCGTGCCGTCGGTGACGACGGCGATCGTGTTGCGCTTGATCGTCAGACGGCGGGCGTCGTCGGGCCGTGCCGCGATGGCCTCGCACACGCGGGCGACGCCCGGGGTGTAGATCATCGAGAGGTCGTCACGGTTGCGGATCGGGGCGGTCGGCTCGATGCGGAGCTTGCCGCCGAGGTGCATGAGGAACGTCCGGTCGGAGACCCGGTCGACCTCGACGCCGGGCACTTGGCGGAGCGTCGCGACGATCTCTTGCGCGTGCGCGTCACCGCTCGTCGCGCACGTGAGGTCGACGGTCATACGGGCGCTGCCCGACTCGGTGACGTCGATGCCGGTGACGAGTCCGCCGTGCTGCTCGACGGCCGTCGTCAGCTCGCTCACGACGGTCGGCCTGGCCTCGACGTGGAGGCGTGCGGTGATGGACGACGAGACGCTCGGTGCGGGGCTCATGCCCCATTGTGACGCAGGCCACGCGCCTGACGCACTCTCGCCTGGCACGGGTGGCGACCCCGAGGAGGTCGCCACCCGTGGTCGTTCTCGAGCGACGTCAGTCGAGCCAGTCGACGACAGTCGTGGTCCTCCTGTCGTTGACGAACCCGGACCACGCGATGCTGCCTGCCGTCGCCTTGACCTCGCCGGCATTCTCCTCGACGACGATCCGCGCCAGCGCATCGGTGTCGAGGTCGAGCACGTACACGGGCGGGGTGGTCGCCCCGGCGCCCCCGCCGAAGGACCACACGAGCCGCGCCTCGTCGAGAGCAGTCGACGCGATGGTCGTCGCTTCCCGGAACTCGTCACCGATCTCGGTCGAGGGCTTCACGCCGCCGCCGTGGACGCCGACGAGCGTCGTGCTCGACAGGTTCATCGCGTAGGCGGCGTCACCAACGGCGAACGCGACGCGCGACCCGTCGGACGACAGCTCTCCGAGCTCCTCCTCCGCCCCGAGCGTCTCCGTGGTGTCGATCGACAGCAGTGGCGTCGCCTCGTTGTCTGCGACGACCGCGAGCCCCGTTCCGCGCCACATGAGTTCGGCAGCGGGTTCCCCCTGGTCGTCCTGCGACATCGTGGAAACCTCTGTGAGCGTCCGGACGACGAGCCCGTCGGACGTGACGACGAGGCTGTCGCTCGCCTTCGCGACGACGTCGATCGGACCCGTGCCGTCGAGCCGTCGGCTGACGACGACGGGCGGCCCCTCGCCGTCGGCGGGCGCGGTGCTCCACCACACCCTGTCGGCCCCGACCGCGAGCTGCACCTCGAAAAAGGTGAGCGGCTCCTTCCCCCCGGTGAAGTCCTCTGCCATCGCGACGAGGTGCGGAACTCCGTCGTCGAGCCGCGCCGCGAAGAGGCGCCAGTCGTCATGGAACAGGTCGGTGCTCGCGGTCTCCGCCCAGACGACGTGCGTCGAGGAAGCTGCCACCGCGGTGATCTGCCGCGGGTCGTCCCCGGGCACGAGGCCCTCGGTCGTGGGGAAGCGACGGAGCGTACCGTCCGCTCGACGCACGCCGATGCGGTCGTTGGCCGGAAGCCGAGACCCTCCGTCCCAGGTGCAGGCTTCCTTGGGTCCGATGCGGACAACCGTGGCGCCGCCTCCGAGCACCACCTCAGCACCGATGCGCTCGACGCAACCGCCTTCGGAGCGGACCGTGTCCAGCACCTCATACGTCTCGCCCTCTCGGGCGTCGACCTGCGACGCGACCGGGACCCAGCCCACGTCCAGCACGCGGCCGCCTGGATCGAGCAGCGCGCGAGGCTTCTCGGCATTCTCGGTCGGGGCCGGCAGTTGCGCCGGACCGGACGACGTCGCGGTGCCCGTAGCGGACGGCGTGGCCGCCGCTGGCGGCCGCGGGGCCTCCGGCGTGCATGCCGTCGTCAGCGTCACCGCGGCGAGCAGGGGCAACGTCACGCTCAACCGGATGAGTCTCACGCAACGACGCCGCGCGCCGCGGTGAAGAAGGCGAAGGCTCCTCGGACAAGCCGTGCTGCACGCATACACAATCTCCTAGTCGCTGAGTCCCTGGGCACCTGGCGAGAGTCAGGCTTGCGGGGCAAATGATGCCTGTCGCCCGAGCGTGACGCAACCACCAGGGCAGCAAAATGCCTCACTGGCGATGAGTTGATCATTCAACCCTTTGGTGTCGTGCCGCCGGCGGCTCCCGTCGCACAGCACGAACGGCGACCCCATGTGGGATCGCCGTCCGGCCAGCTGGAGCAGGGGTATCAGGCGAGGAAAATCTGCGTGCGACCCGACGGGGTCGGTGCGCAGGTCCTATGCGTGGACTGGTCGCTCGTGGGTCCGGCCTGCTCCGGTGTGCTGTTGTGATCTCGAGTCTGCCTCAGGATCCCGCGGTTTCCTAGGGACCGAAGCCCCTGGGCAGGCGGGCCCAAAGCGGGTAGTGTCGGTTCTTGGGTCGCCTTACGGGCGGCCTTCGTCGTCCCCGGGCGCCTTGGCCAACCCACCGCACTCGCCCCGCGCGACTCGTAGCACCCCTACCCCCCGACTCGTAGGCCTCCAGCACCATCGAACGGTGCTCCAGACCTACGAGTCGCGCTGTCCGACCGACTCGTAGGCCTCCAGCACCATCGAACGGTGCTCCAGACCTACAAGTCACGGGGAGGGGCGCCGTCGTCGTCTCAGCCGGCTGCGCCTGCGGTCGGCATGCTGCCGGGCATCCCACCGAACGCGAGACCGGACAGCGTCCCGGAGATGACGCTCGTCGCGGTGACGTCACCGTCGTCGCCCGTCGTCCCCATGACCGTCACCGTGTCACCCACGGCGAGGTCGGCGGTCGTGCCCTCCGCGACGGTCGTCACGGCCGCGTCGCCCGCGTCGACGGTGATCGTCTGCCCGTCGTCCGTCGTCACCGTGAACGTCGTGCCGTCCAGGCTCGCGACCTTGCCCGACGTGCCCCGGCTCGGACGTCCCGACCCGCTGTCGCGGCCGTCGCTGTCGCCTGACCCGCCGGGGACGCCCTGTCCCCCGCCCGGGAAGCCCTGCATGCTGCCGCGGCCGAACGTGCGCCCGTCGTCGGAGCTCTTGCCGATCTGGTAGCCCGTGAGCGTGCCGCCGGCGAAGAGCGCAACGCCAGCGACGGACGCGACGAGGACGGTCGTGAGCGACGGCCGGCGGCGCGGCCCGGCAGGGACGACAGGCTCGGCCGACAGGGTTGCGGGCGGCGCCGCGAGCAGCTGCTCGGGCGTGGGCGCACCCGCGGACGGGGCCGCGTAGCCGCCCGTGGCGGCGGGGTCCGGCGACTGCGGGCCGGGCTGCGGGATGTTCTCGGTCATGTGAGTTCTCCAGTTCTGGCGGTGAGGTGGGGTCAGTCGTGACGCAGGGCGTCGACGGGCCGCATGCGGGCCGCACGCAGCGCGGGATAGCCGCCGAAGACGACGCCGATGCCGATCGAGACGGCGAGCGCGAGCGCGACGGTGGACGGGACAATGACGGGGTTCGTGCCGAGGATCGTGAACTGCGAGCCGATCCACGCACCGAGGACGCCGAGCGCGCCGCCGAGCAGCGAGAGCAGGGACGCCTCGAGGAGGAACTGCCCGAGGACCGCGGAGCGGGTCGCGCCGAGCGCCTTGCGGATGCCGATCTCGCGGGTCCGCTCGGTGACGGTGACGAGCATGATGTTGGTGACGCCGATGCCGCCGACGAGCAGGGACAGCGCGGCGACCGCAGCGAGCATCGACGTGAACGTGTCCGTCGCCGACGTCGCGGTCGACAGCAGCTGCGACTGGTTGGCGATCGTGTAGGGCGCGTCGGCACCCGCCGCGACGCCGAGCGCCTCGTCAAGCACGTACGTCGCCTCGGCCATGGCCGCGTCGACCGCGTCGGCGTCCGTCGCGGTGAGGGTGATCGTCGAGAGCCCGCCGTAGCCCGTGAACGTGCGCTCGACGCGCGTGAGCGGCATGACGACGAGGTCGTTCGTGCTCGACGTCCCCGCGGAGTCCTTCGCCGCCATGACGCCGTCGACGACGAACGGGGTCGACCCGACGACCACCGTCTGCCCGACGGGGTCCGCGGTCCCGAAGAGGTCCTCGGCGACCTGCGCACCGAGGACGACGACACGCCGCGAGAGGTCGACGTCGTTCTGCGTGAACCCGCGGCCGAGAGCAACGGGCGACGCAGTCGCGTCGAAGTAGTCGGGCGTCGTCCCGACGATCTGCGCGGTCGACGTCGTCGAGCCGACGACGACGGTCGCCGAGCTCGTCACCTGCGGGACGACGCTCGCGATCGACGGCGAGGAGCCGTCGGCGACCGACGCGCTCAGCGCGTCGACCGTCGCGGTCGTGAGGGTCTGGTCCTGCACCGCGCTCCGACCGCCGCCCGACGACGACGCACGCACCGTGATCGTCGTCGTGCCGAGCGAGCCGATCTGCTCCGCCACCGCCTGCGCCGACCCGTTGCCGACGCCCACGAGGAGGATGACGGAGCCGACGCCGATGAGCACCCCGAGGAGGGTGAGGCACGACCGCAGCGGGTTCGCGCCGATGCCGCGCAGGGACGAGCGGACGATCTCGAGGGGGCTCATGCGACCTCCCCCTGCGCCCGGACGAGCGGTGCGCCGGGCGTGAGACCGTCGGTGCGCTCGTCGGCGACGATCCGGCCGTCACGCATGCGCACGACGCGACGGCACGCCGCCGCGACCTCGTCCTCGTGCGTGATGAGGACGATCGTGCGGCCCGCGTCGTTGAGACGGCCGAAGATGTCGAGGACCTCCGCAGTCGAGCGCGAGTCGAGGTTGCCCGTCGGCTCGTCCGCGAGGACGAGGCGCGGCGCGTTGACGAGCGACCGCGCGACGGCCACGCGTTGCTGCTGGCCTCCCGAGAGCTCGTTCGGCGCGTGCGTCGCCCGGTCGCCGAGCCCGACGAGCTCGAGCGCCGCTCGGGCGCGTCGGCGCCGCTCGGAGGGCCGCACGCCCGCGTACGCCATGGGCAGCTCGACGTTCGCGAGAGCGCTCATGCGCGGCACGAGGTTGAACGCCTGGAAGACGAACCCGACACGGCGGCCGCGCACGCGGGCGAGCTCGCGCTCGCCGAGCGTCGCGACGTCGATCCCGTCGAGCAGGTAGGTGCCGGACGTCGGGACGTCGAGGCAGCCGAGGATGTTCATCATCGTCGACTTCCCGGAGCCCGACGCCCCCATGATGGCGACGAGGTCACCCTCGTCGACCGTGAGGTCGACGCCGACGAGCGCGTGGACCTCGCCGCCGTCAGTGCCGTAGGTGCGCCGCACGTCGCGCAGCTCAAGGACGGGCATGTCAGTTGCCTCCCGGCATGCCGCCGCCGGGGAAGCTGCCCGACGGCATCTGCCCGCCGCCCGGGAAGCCGCTGAAGCTGCCCTGGCCGCGCTGGTTCGTCGTCGTGGTCGTGCCGACGGACGTGTCGACCGAGATGACGACGGTCTCGCCGACGTCGACGCCCGAGATGATCTCGGTCGCGGTGTCGCCCTGGACGCCGACCTCGACGGTCCGCGTCGCGGTCGTGCCGTCGGCGGCCTGGACGGTCACGGTGCCCGACGTGCCCGAGACCGTCACGGCCTGCGAGGGCAGGGTGACGACGTCGGTGGCTTCGGCCGTGACGACCGTGACCGACGCGGTCTGCCCGAGCCTCACGCCGTCGGGGATCTCGTCGAGCGTGATCGTCGCGCCGAAGGTCACGACCGGGCCCGAGCTCGACCCGACGGGGTCGACCGCCGTGACCGTCGCTGCTGCCGACTCGTCGTCGACCGCGGGGAACGTCACGGTCGCGGCCTGCCCGACGTCGAGCTGCGCGGCGTCGGCCTCGTCGAACGACGCGGCGACGACCATCGTCGTGACCGACGAGATCGTCACGAACGCGGTCGACGTCCCGGAGCCGCCGCCGGCGGCAGTGGACGCGCCGCCGGACGACGATCCGGTGCTCTGTCCGACGACACCGCCGACCGCCGTGACGACCCCGGTGACGGGAGACGTGAGCGTCGCGTCGTCGAGCGCAGCCTTGGCGTCGTCGCGCGTCGCGACAGCCTTCGCGTAGGCCTTCTGCGCGCTCGAGAGCGACGACGACGCGGTGACGACCTTCGCCTTCGCCTGCGTGATCGAGGCCTTGCTCGGCGCCGTGGTCTGGGTCGTGGTCTGGGTCGTGCTCGGTTGGCCGGAGGCGTCGTCCGCGCGCTGCGTCGTCGTCGAGGATGCCTTCGCTGTCTTCGCGGCGGCCTTCGCCGCCGCGACCGCGTCGTCGTACGCGTCCTGCGCCTCCGACACCGATTGGTTCGCGGCGGTCACCTCGAGCTTCGCGGAGTTCACGCGTGCCGCAGCCTCGTCGACCGCCTCCTGCGCGGCGTCGAGCGCGTCGTCGAGGTCGTCGGTCGCAATCGTGCCGAGCGTGTCGCCCTTCGTCACGGAGTCGCCGACGGCGACCTTCACCGCCTTCACCGTGCCGGCGACCGGGAACGACACCTCGGTGACCTTGCCCGACGACAGGGTGCCCTGCGCGGCGATCGTCGTCGTCACGGTGCCCTGCTGGGCGGTCGTCGTGCGGGTCGTCGTGCCGTCGGCGACGGCGGACGTGCCGTCGTCGGGGCGCAGGACCCACCAGGTGCCGCCGACGACGGTGACCAGGACGAGCACGAGGGACACATGGAGGAGGCGACGTCTCATGGACCGGAGTTTTCACCTCCGGCCTGGGACGACGCCTGGCTCTCGCTGAAGATTCCCTGCGACCGCTCCCGCGACCCTGCCCCGTCCCCACGCTCCCCGACTCGTAGGGCCCCAGCACCATCGAACGGTGCCCCAGACCTACGAGTCGCACGGCCGGGCCTCCGTGTCGCACGGCACGGGACGCCCCGGACCGTGCGCCGCCAAGGTTGTGGTGGGATGGGGGGATGGGTTCGAACCTCACGGTCCGGGGGCCGCTCGACGACGTCGTCGCGGTCGAGGTGCGCGCGCTCGCCGCCGCGGCGGCGCACGCCGACGGCGTCCCGCCGATCTCCGAGCAGCCGCTCCTCAACCTCACGGCCGACCACCACGACGTCGCCCACGTGCTGCGCCGCGACGGCGCGGGAACGCTCCTCGCGTACGCACAGCTCGACCTCGGGGGCTCGCCCCCGACGGCCGAGATGGTCGTCTCCCCCGACGCCCGTCGTCGCGGCCTCGGCACGGCGCTCCTCGAGGGCCTGCGGGCCCTCGCGCCCGACGGCTTCGGCCTATGGGCCTACGGGCACGGCACGGGCGCGCAGGCGTTCGCCGAACACCACAGGCTCGAGACCGTGCGCGAACTCTTCGTCATGGACCGCCCCCTTGCGGGGACGGCGGCGCGCCCCACGCCCCCCGACGGCTACACGCTGCGCACCTTCACGCCCGACGACGCCGACGCATGGCTCGCCCTCAACGCGCGCGCGTTCGCGCACCACCCCGAGCAGGGCCGGCTCACGCGCGCCGACCTCGACGCCCGCCTCGCCGAGTCGTGGTTCCGTGCCGACGACCTGCTGCTCGTCGACGGCCCGGACGGCCTCGCGGCGTTCGTGTGGACGAAGGTCGTCGGGACGGACGGCGAGCTCTACGTTGTCGCCGTCGACCCGGACCACCAGGGCCGCGGCCTCGGCCACCTCCTCACCGAGGTCGCGCTCGCGCACCTCGCCGAGCGTGGCTGCACCCGAGCGCTGCTCTACGTCGACGGCGACAACCTCCGCGCCGTCAACGTCTACCGTCGCGCCGGCTTCGACCTCGCCGACCGTCACGTGCTCGTCCGCGGCACGTCGGCCACCTCCTGATCACCGCAGAGCCACCGGAAGATGCCACGATGTCTGCCATGAACGACGACGCGACCGCCACGACCGTCCCCGACGAGCCCGCCCAGGTGGCGCGCACCGTCCCGACGATCCCGCTCGACCCGGAGCTCGCGGCACACATCGCGGAGCACATCGCCGAGCCCGTCGACGCGCCCGACGCTCCCGTCGAGCTCGCGCCCCTGCCCGACGACCGGTTCGCGGACCGCGAGCTGTCGTGGCTCGCGTTCAACCAGCGGGTCCTCGAGCTCGCCGAGGACCCGGCGACGCCGCTGCTCGAGCGCGTGCGGTTTCTCGCGATCTTCGCGTCGAACCTCGACGAGTTCTTCATGGTGCGCGTCGCGGGCCTCAAGCGACGGATCGCGACGGGCATCGCGGTGCCGTCGGCGTCGGGCCAGACGCCCCGCCAGGTGCTCGAGGGCATCGCCGAGAGCGCGCACGTCCTCGCCGAGCGGCACGCGCGCGTCTTCACGGAGCAGGTGCAGCCCGCGCTCGCGCGCGAGGGCATCACGATCGTCGGCTGGGACGACCTCTCGTCGAACGAGCAGGACCGGCTGCGCAAGTACTTCCGCAAGCAGATCTTCCCGGTCCTCACGCCGCTCGCAGTCGACCCGGCGCACCCCTTCCCGTACATCTCGGGGCTCTCGCTCAACCTCGCGGTGCTCGTGCGCAACCCGGCGACGGGCAAGGAGCACTTCGCGCGCGTCAAGGTGCCGCCCATCCTCCCGCGCTTCGTCGCCGTCGACTCCCGTGGCCGCCCGTCCGCACCGGACGCGCAGGTCGCCGCCGCGCAGGAGACGAGCTTCGTGCCGATCGAGGACGTCATTGCGGAGCACCTCGACCAGCTCTTCCCCGGCATGGAGATCGTCGAGCGGCACCTCTTCCGCGTGACGCGCAACGAGGACGTCGAGGTCGAGGAGGACGACGCCGAGAACCTCCTCCAGGCCATGGAGAAGGAGCTGCTGCGCCGACGCTTCGGTCCGCCCGTGCGTCTCGAGCTCACGCCTGACGTCACCCCGCGCATCCGCAAGCTCCTCCTCAAGGAGCTCGACGTCGAGCCCGACGAGGTCTACGAGCTGCCCGTGCCGCTCGATCTCACGGGGCTCAACGTCATCGCGGACATCGAGCGGCCCGACCTCACGTACCCGCGCTTCGTGCCGACGACGCACCGCTACCTCGCGGAGGTCGAGTCGGCGACGCCCACGGACGTCTTTCAGGCGATCCGCACGCGCGACATCCTGCTCCACCACCCGTACGACTCGTTCTCGACGTCCGTGCAGACGTTCCTCGAGCAGGCTGCCGCGGACCCGGCGGTGCTCGCGATCAAGCAGACGCTCTACCGGACGTCGGGCGACTCCCCGATCGTCGACGCGCTCATCGACGCGGCCGAGGCCGGCAAGCAGGTCCTCGCGCTCGTCGAGATCAAGGCGCGCTTCGACGAGCAGAACAACATCTCGTGGGCCCGCAAGCTCGAGCAGGCGGGCGTCCACGTCGTCTACGGGATCGTCGGGCTCAAGACGCACTGCAAACTGTCACTCGTCGTCCGGCAGGAGGCCGACGGCCTCCGCCGCTACTGCCACGTCGGCACGGGCAACTACAACCCGAAGACGGCGCGCCTCTACACGGACCTCGGCCTGCTCACGTGCGACCCGGACGTCGGCCAGGACCTCTCGCGGCTCTTCAACCAGCTCTCCGGCTATGCGCCGCGCTCGCGCTTCCAGCGGCTCCTCGTCGCGCCCCGTTCCGTGCGGACGGGCCTCGTCGAGCGCATCGACCGCGAGGCGCAGATCGCGCGCGAGGGCCGTCCCGCGTGGATCCGCATCAAGGTCAACTCGATCGTCGACGAGGCGACGATCGACGCGCTCTACCGCGCGTCGCAGGCGGGCGCGCAGGTCGACCTCGTCGTCCGTGGCATCTGCGCGGTGCGGCCGGGCGTGCCGGGCCTCTCCGAGACCATCCGGGTGCGGTCGATCCTCGGGCGGTTCCTCGAGCACTCGCGGATCTTCGCGTTCGGCAACGACGGTCATCCCGACGTGCTCATCGGCTCGGCCGACCTCATGCACCGCAACCTCGACCGCCGTGTCGAGGCGCTCGTGTCGATCGTCGACGAGGAGCAGGTCGTCAACCTCGTCGAGCTCCTCGAGGGCTCGATGGACGACGGCACCGCGTCATGGCACCTCGGCCCGGACGGCACGTGGGTGCGGCACCATCTCGGTGCCGACGGCGAGCCGCTGCGGGACCTCCAGGGCACTCTCATTTCCCGGCAGCGACGGCGCCTGGGGATGGGCCGGGGGCGGTGAGCCGCGTGGCCGTGCCCTCGGGCTCGAGCCTCCTCGACACGGGCGAGTCGGTGCGCCGGCCCGCGATCGAGGCTGCGGGCGCGCTCGTGTGGCGCGAGCGCAAGGGGCGGCTGCAGGTGCAGCTCGTCCACCGGCCCCGGTACGACGACTGGTCGTGGCCCAAGGGGAAGCTCGACCCGGGCGAGACGTTGCGCGAGTGCGCCGTGCGCGAGGTCGCCGAGGAGACGGGCAGGCCCGTCATCCTCGGCGTGCCGCTGCCCATGCAGCGCTACCGGACGCCCGAGGGTCGGCTCAAGCGCGTCCACTACTGGGCGGCCCGTCGCGCGGCCGACGTCGACGCCCCCGCGGTGCGCGTGCGTCCGCCCGTCGCTCCGGTCGACCCCACGGAGATCGACGACGTCGTGTGGCTCGACGTCGACGCTGCGCGTGCGCGGCTCACGCGTGCGACGGACCGCGAACCGCTCGACGCCCTCGTCCACGCGCACACGAAGGACCGCCTCGCGACGCACGCGCTCGTCGTCGCCCGGCACGCTCGCGCCCGCAAGCGCAGCGCGTGGGCGGGCGGGGAGGACGATCGCCCCCTGACCCCCGCGGGCTACCTCCAGGCCGCGACCGTCGTCCCGATCCTCTCCGCGTACGGCGCCGCCCAGATCGTCTCGAGCTCGTGGCTGCGCTGCACCGACACGATCGCGCCGTACGCGCGTGCGACGGGGCTCTCGGCGGGCCTGAGCTTCGACCTCACCGAGCTTGCGCACGCCGACGACCCGCGGGACGCACGCGACGTCGTCGAGCGGCTCCTCGCCGACCCGGTCGCGTCCGTGCTCTGCACGCACCGGCCCGTGCTGCCCACGGTCCTCAAGGTGCTGCGCCTGCACGCACGCCGCAGCGTGCGCGCCCAGCTGCCGGACGAGGACCCGTACCTCAAGCCGGGCGAACTGCTCGTCGCGCACGTCGCGCCGCGGCCCGACGGCCCGCGCGTCGTCGCCGTCGAGATCTCCCGCAGCCACCTGCACGCGAGCATCCTCGGCAACCGCGCAGGCGTCGCCTGACCCCTGAGGCACGGAGAGACGGCTCCCCGCCATTCGATGGTGGGGAGCCGTCTCTCCGTGCAAGGGACGGGTCAGACGAGGAGCGGGCGGAGCACCCAGAACACCGCGACGGACACACCTGCGGCCGCAGGGATCGTCAGCACCCACGCGATGCCGATCGACTTCGCGACACCCCAACGCACGGCGGACAGCCGCTTCGTCGCGCCGACGCCCATGATCGCGGTCGTGATCGTGTGCGTCGTCGAGACCGGCGCGTGCAGCCAGAAGGCGTTGAGGTAGAGGACGATCGCGGAGACGGACTCGGCCACGAAGCCGCGCGCCGGGTCGAGCTCGATGATCCGGCGGCCGAGCGTCCGCATGATGCGCTTGCCGCCCGTCGCGGTGCCGGCAGAGATCGCTGCGGCCGCGAGGATCTTGATCTGCCACGGGATGGGGTCGCCGCGCGTCGTCCAGTCGACGGCAGTCGTCGCGAGGAACATCACGCCCATGGTCTTCTGCGCGTCCTGGAGGCCGTGACCGAGCGCCATCGCCGCGGCCGAGGCCGTCTGCGCAATGCGGAAGCGGCGCGACGCCTTGGCGGGCGCCGCGTTCTTGAAGATCCACAGGACCGCGACCATGACGAGGAACGCGATGCCGAACCCGATGATCGGCGAGAAGATCATCGGCAGGACGACCTTCTCGACGATCGAGTCCCAGTAGACGGCGATCCCGCTCGCGAGGCCCGCGCCGACGAGTCCGCCGATGAGCGCGTGCGTCGACGACGACGGCAGGCCGAACCACCACGTGATGAGGTTCCACGTGATCGCACCGACGAGCGCCGCGAGCACGGCCACGAGCGTGAGCCGCGTGCCGACACCGTCGATGTGGATGATGTCGTGCGCGATGGTCTCCGCGACCGCCGTGCCCATGAGGGCACCCGCGAAGTTCATGACGGCCGCCATGGCGAGCGCGACCTTCGGCGTGAGCGCGCGCGTCGACACCGAGGTGGCGATCGCGTTCGCGGCGTCGTGGAAGCCGTTGGTGAAGTCGAACGTCAGCGCGAGCGCAGCGACGACGAGTACGAGTGCGACGTCCACGAGGGGTCAGGACTCCTTGACGGCGATCGTCTCGACCGTGTTGGCGACCTTCTCGAACGCGTCGGCGGCCTCCTCGAGGATCTCGACGACCTCCTTGAGCTTCATGAGGAGGATCGGGTCGGTGATCTCGTCGAACATCTGCGCGAGGAGCTTGCGGTGCTGCTTGTCCGCCTGGTTCTCGAGCCGGTTGATCTCGACCCAGTAGTCCTGCAGGTCGCTCATCGAGCGCAGGCGCGGCATCGCCTCGGCCGTGATCTCGGCGCAGCGCTGGAGGATCTGCACCTGGTCGGCGACGCGCCGCGGCAGCTCGTCGAGCTTGTAGAGGACGATGAGGTCGCTCGCCTCTTCCATGAAGTCCATGCAGTCGTCGAGCGCCGACGCGAGCTCGTAGATGTCGTCGCGGTCGAACGGCGTGACGAACGTCGAGTTCATGCGTCGCATGATCGTGTGCGTGGCTTCGTCGGCGAGGTGCTCGACCTCGTTCATCTGCTTCGCGATGGTCTTGCGGCCGGCGAGGTCGGCGCCGAGGAGTTCGCCGAGGAGCTTGGATCCGGTGACCAGGTGCTCCGCCGAGGCGGTGAAGAGGTCGAAGAACGTGGTGTCGCGCGGTGTCATACGCGGAATGCGCACGGGTACTCCCGTAAAGAGGCAGCCTTGTCCTCCGTAGCGTAGGCCCACGTCACGGTGAACGCGCAACCGTCCGGGTGATCCTCCGTCGACCATCACGAGAAATCGCGGTGCAGGCCACCCGGGTCCCTGCAGGCCGTGGGACGAACGGCTCTGCCGCGGTGTGAGGAACGAGACGTCTGGCGCCGGGCACAAAGATGCGACGCCGGACCGGGAGCGCCTCTCGGCGCGTGGCCGCTCGAAGCGGCTGATGTTGGAGCCCGGGGCTACCGCAGCCCGACGTCGCTCTCCCATTATAACGGCGGCTCCCGGGGCTGCGCAGGATCAGTCGAGCTGGTCGGCACGCCAGCAGCGCGCGGCCGCGTCGAGGTCGTCGGCCGTCGCGACGAGCGACGCGGCGCCGAACGTGAGGCGGGAACCCCGCGCCGGGTCCGTCGGCTCGACGCTGTCCGCGTCAACCGCGGCACCTGTCGCGAGGATGCGGCAGAAGGCCGCAGCGCGCTCGAGCGCGACGGCGAGATCACCGTCGAACACGCCGGAGAGCACGGAGTCCGCGAGCGCCCGCATGTCCTCGGGCGAGGGACCCGCCGCGCCCGCGACGACCTCGGCAACCGGGGTGTGCTCGACGCCCAGACGGTAGCGCAGCCCGACCGTGCGGGCGTCGCGACGCACCCACTCACGCAGGACGAAGAGGCGCCACAGCGCCCCCGGCAGCGTCACGGGCGCGGCGTCCGCCCACAGCGCCGCGACGGCGTCGAGACCCTCGGTGTCGACGAGCCGGAGGATGCGCGCGGTGACCTCCGCGTCGTCCGTCGCACGGCCCTCACGGACGAGGGCGCGAGCTGTCGTGTGCGCGATCTCCTCCCGGAGCGCGGGGTCGTGCCCGCCGGGGATCTGCTCCGCCTCGGCGGGGTCGAGCATCGCGGGTCGTCGGAAGCTTCTGCGCGGGCCGGTCACGTCATTCACTCCTACAGTGTTGACCACGCGGCCGCGCCACGTCCCGTGCGCCCGCCACGGACCGAGGAGGAACCCTTGCCCGAGCAGCCCACGACCCTCACTTCGTCCCAGCACCGGCGGGCCGTCGTCCTCGCGGTGTCCGCCGCCGTCGGCGGTTTCCTCTTCGGCTTCGACTCCTCCGTCGTCAACGGCGCGGTCGACGCGATCCAGCACGAGTTCGACCTCTCCTCGTCCGTCACGGGGTTCGCCGTCGCCGTCGCGCTGCTCGGGTGCGCGCTGGGCGCGTGGCTCGCGGGTCGCGCCGCGGACCGCTGGGGGCGGCCTCGCGCGATGCTCCTCGGGGCCGTGCTGTTCCTCGTCTCGTCGGTGGGGGCCGCGTTCGCGTTCGCGGTGTGGGACCTCGTGCTGTGGCGGGTCGTCGGCGGCATGGGCATCGGCGTCGCCTCCGTCATCACGCCCGCCTACATCTCGGAGATCTCCCCGAGCGCGGTGCGGGGCCGACTCGCGTCGCTGCAGCAGCTCGCGATCACGCTCGGTATCTTCGCGGCGCTGCTCTCCGACCAGCTCTTCGCGACGACGGCCGGGGCGGTCGACGAGGGCGCGCCGATCGCGCTCGGTGCGAGCCTCTTCGGGCTCGACGCGTGGCGGTGGATGTTCCTCGTCGCCGTGGTGCCGTCGGTTGTCTACCTCGTCGTCGCGCTGCGCGCGCCCGAGTCTCCGCGCCACCTCGTCGCGACGGGACGGCGCGAGGAGGCGGCCGAGGTCCTGCGTTCCCTCGGCACGCAGGACGCCGAGGACCGCGTCGAGCAGATCGCGCGTGCGCTCGAATCCGACCGCGAGAAGCAGCAGCGCTCGACGCTGCGCGGCGGCCGCTTCGGGCTGCGACCGGTCGTGTGGGTGGGTGTCACCCTCTCGGTCTTCCAGCAGTTCGTAGGGATCAACGTCATCTTCTACTACTCGACGACGTTGTGGCGCTCGGTCGGGTTCGACGACTCGGACGCGTTCCTCGTCTCGACGATCACGGCGGTGACGAACGTCGTCGTGACGCTCGTGGCGATCGCGCTGGTCGACAAGGTCGGGCGGCGGCCTCTGCTCCTCGTCGGCTCGGCCGGCATGACGGTGTCGCTCGCTGCGATGGCGCTCGCCTTCACGCAGGCGACGGGCTCGGGTGACGACGTCAGCCTGCCCGGGGCATGGGGCACGGTCGCGCTCGTCGGCGCGAACCTCTTCGTCGTGTCGTTCGGGGCATCGTGGGGACCCGTCGTGTGGGTGCTCCTCGGCGAGATGTTCCCCGGTGGCATCCGGGCGGCGGCTCTCGCCCTCGCGACGGCGGCGCAGTGGATCGCGAACTTCACGGTGACGGTGTCGTTCCCGCCGATGTCCGCGGACCTCGGTCTGCCCGTCGTCTACGGCGTCTACGGGGCGATGGCACTGCTCAGCGGGCTGTTCGTGTGGAAGTTCGTCGCGGAGACGCGCGGCAAGGAGCTCGAGGACATGACGGACTGAGCTGCCCGGCCGCGTCCGGGGTCCACTCGGATGTCGCGCGGCTCACACCCAAATCGTTTGTGTGTCGCAAGCAATCGGTTTAGCGTCGTCCTGTCACAACAAGGAGACGCCATGACCACCCCCGCCGACGCCAGACCCCCCTCCCTCCTCGACGGACCCGACGCGCCCACAGACGACGTCCGTGCCGTCCTCCTGGCCATCGAGGCCTTCGGCCGCGCCCAACGCTGCATCGGCACCGCCTTCGTCCACGAGCTCAACCTGCCCCGCGCCTCCCTCGGCGTCCTCTTCAAGCTCCAGGTCCACGGAGCCCTCCAGATCAGCGAGCTCGCCCAGCTCCTCCAGGTCGACGTCTCCGTCGCCTCGCGCCAGGCCACGACCCTCGTCGACGCCGGGCTCGCCGTCCGCGACATCGACCCCGACGACCGCCGCGCCCGCACCGTCGCCCTCTCCCCCGCCGGCCACGAACGCGCCGCCACCGCCCGCCAGGCCGTCGCGAAGCTCCTCGCCGACGCCCTCGGCAACTGGGACACCGGGCGCCTCGCGACGCTCGCCACCTCCCTCAACGACCTCACCGACGCCGTCACGACCCACTTCGACGGCCCGCAGCACCACAGCAAGGACCTCGCATGACACGTACCGCCACCGCACCGGCCCCCGAGCACGTCTCGGGCGAGCCCAGCAGCATGACCCACCGCGAGGTGCTCCGGACGATCTCCGGCATCTTCATGGGACTCTTCGTCTCGATCATCGCGACGTCGATCGTCTCCTCGTCGCTGCCCAAGATCGTCTCCGAGCTCGGCGGCGACCAGTCCGCCTTCACGTGGGTCGTCACCGCGACCCTCCTCACGACGACGATCTCCACACCCATCTGGGGCAAGATCGCCGACCTCGTCGACCGCAAGCTGCTCATCCAGATCGCGCTCGTCATCACGGTGCTCTCCGCGGCCCTCGCCGGCTTCGCTCACAACCCAGCGACGCTCATCACGTGGCGTGCCTTCCAGGGCATCGGTGCCGGCGGCCTCACCGCCGTCGGCATGGTGCTCATCGCGGACGTCATCTCGCCGCGCGAGCGCGGCCGGTACATGGGCTACATGGGCGCCGTCATGGCCGTCGCGACCATCGGCGCGCCGCTCCTCGGCGGGTTCCTCACCGACACCGCCGGCTGGCGCTGGAACTTCTTCGTCGGCGTGCCCTTCGCGATCGCCGCGATCATCCTCATCCAGCGGACCCTCCATCTGCCGACCATGCGCCGCACCAGCCGCGTGACGATCGACTACCTCGGGGCGTTCCTGCTCTCCGCGGGTATCGCGCTCCTGCTGCTCTGGGTGACGTTCGCCGGCTCGCGCTTCGAGTGGCTCTCCTGGCAGACCGCCGCCATGGCGGGCGGCGCCGTCCTCATCCTCGCGGTCGCCGTGTGGGTCGAGTCCCGCGCCGCGGAGCCGATCATCCCCCTCGGCCTCTTCCGCAACCGCACGCTCACGCTCACCGTCGTCGCCTCGACCGCGCTCGGCATCGTCCTGTTCGGCACCACGGTCTTCCTCGCCCAGTACATGCAGATCGCGCGCGGCTACTCCCCGACCGTCTCGGGCCTCCTCACCGTGCCGCTCATCCTCGGCCAGCTCAGCGCGTCGATCGCGTCGGGCCGCGCCGTGTCGAACACGGGACGCTACAAGCGGTTCCTCCTCACCGGCGCCGTCATCATGCCCGTCGGCATCGCCCTCATGGGGACGATCACCTACCGCACGAACCTCGGCCTCATCAGCCTCTACATGGCGCTCATCGGTATCGGCATGGGCATGCTCATGCAGAACATGGTGCTCGCCGCGCAGAACTCCCTCACGCCCGCCGAGCTCTCGACCGGCTCCGCCGTCATCGCGTTCTTCCGCTCGCTCGGCGGCGCGATCGGTGTCTCGGCGCTCGGCGCGATCCTCGGCAGCCGCGTCGCCACAGAGATCGCAGCAGGCTTCACCGAGGCAGGCATCAAGCCCCCCGCGTCGCTCGCGGGCGGCACGCTGCCCGACGTGAGCACGCTGCCCGAGCCCGTCGCCCGGATCATCGAGTCCGCGTACGGCACCGGCGTCGCCGAGGTGTTCCTCATCGCCGCGCCGCTCGCGCTCATCGCGCTCGTCGCCGTGCTCTTCATCACGGAGGTGCCGCTCGCGACGAAGTCCAACGCCGAGCTGCGCCTCGAGGAGCTTGCCCGCGCCGAGGCGGCCGGCGAAGCGGCGCCGGATGCCGAGGCACAGGCCGAGACGAAGGCCGACGCCGAGGCGGAAGCCGAGGCCGACGCCGAATCCACCACCCGTCCCTAGCCCCCGACTCGTAGGTCCCGAGCACCGTCCAACGGTGCTGACGACCTTCGAGTCAGCTGGCTCGTTCGACTCGTAGGCCCTCAGCACCGTTCGATGGTGCTGAGGGCCTACGAGTCGTCGGGTGGCGGGTCAGCTCGGGTCGAAGGTGAGCGACACCGAGTTCATGCAGAACCGGTTGCCCGTCGGGGTCTGCGGCGCGTCGGGGAAGACGTGCCCGAGGTGCGAGCCGCAGCGCGCGCACCGCACCTCCGTGCGGCGCATGCCGAGGGAGTCGTCGTCGAGCAGCTCGACCGCGTCGGAGCGGCTCGCCTCGTAGAAGCTCGGCCAGCCGCAGCCGGCGTCGAACTTCGTCCCTGCGTCGAAGAGCTCGGCGCCGCACGCGCGGCAGCTGTACGTGCCGGCGCGCTCCTCGTCGAGCAGCGCGCCCGACCAAGGCCGCTCGGTGCCGGCCTGCCGCAGGACGTGGAACTCCTGCGGACTCAGCTCGACGGTCCACTCGTCGTCGGTCTTCTCGATCTCGTACGCCATGTCGGTCCCTCCGTCGTCGGTGCTCCCATCATCCCTCGCCCGGCGCCCGCTCGCGCTGCCTCACGGCACCGACACCCCGGGTGCCGATTGCCGATCCGTGCACGGGACGTGCACGGATCGGCTATCGAGCCCCCTCGCGGAACGGGAGGAGAGACCCAATAGCGGATCCGTACGCATGACGCGTACGGATCCGCTATTGGGCGGCCCGACGAGGGACGTGCACGGATCGGCTATCAGGACTCCGTTCCGCCGGGAGCAGGGGGCTTCGATTCCGGATCGGTACGCATGACGCGTACGGATCCGCTATTGGGCGGCCCGGCGCGGCCCGGCCCGCCGGGGCACGGACGACGAGGCCCCTCCGCACACGGTGCGGAGGGGCCTCGTGAGAACGGCTGAGGTCAGCGGCGGCCCGAGCGCGCGCCGCGCGACATCTCGACGAGTCCACGTCCCGCGCCCGACGAGCCACCACGCGACGCCCTACCGGACGCGCCACCAGAACCACCGGTAGAACCGCCACCCGAGCGACCCGCAGATCCCCCGGACGGCTCACCCGTCGTCGACGACCACACAGGCTGCGACCCCCCGCGAGACGCACCGCCACGGCCCTGCTGCTGACCGGACGCACCGCGTCCGGATCCGCCCCGACGTCCGTCCGAGCGTGCGCCCCCAGGACGCGACGGGTCGGCCTGCTGACCGCCACGGCCCGTGCCGGGACGTCCGCCGCGCGGCTGGTCGCCGCGCACCGCGACGTCGGAGCCACGCGAGCTGGCCGACCCGCGGGCAGGACGCCCGGACCCGTCGGACGTCGACGTGCCGCCGCCACGTCCCGCACTGCCGTCGGCAGCCTTCTTCTTGCGCGGCTGCTTCGGCGCGGGCTGCGCCGCGGCCGGAGCCTCGGACGGCTTGACGCGCGGCGCGACCTCACCAACGAGGTCGGTGACGACCTTGTCGGTCGCGCGCACGCGCACGGGCGTCACGGTGATGCCGGCCTTGCGGGTGAGGTCCTTGACGTCGCCCCGCTGCTCGGGCGTCATGACGGTGACGACGACGCCGCCCTCGCCCGCGCGCGCCGTGCGTCCGGAGCGGTGGAGGTACGCCTTGTGCTCGGCGGGCGGGTCGACGTGGACGACGAGCCCGACGTGGTCGACGTGGATGCCGCGCGCGGCGATGTCCGTCGCGACGAGCACCTTGACGGCGCCTGACGTGAACGCCTCGAGGTTCCTCTCGCGGGCTCCCTGCGAGAGGTTGCCGTGGAGGTCGACCGCGGGCACGCCCTCGGCCGTGAGCGTCTTCGCCATCTTCTTGGCCTGGTGCTTGGTGCGCATGAAGAGGATGCGACGGTCGACGCCGGACGCGAGCGCGAGGACGAGGTCCTTCTTCGCGGTGGCGTCGGCGACCTCGAGGACGTGGTGCGTCATCGCGCCGACGGGCGACGTCTCGGGGTCGACGGAGTGGTGCAGCGGCTTGTGGAGGTAGCGCTTGACGAGCACGTCGACGCCGTTGTCGAGCGTCGCGGAGAAGAGCATGCGCTGTCCCTGGGCGGGGGTGCGGTCCATGATCCGCTTGACGCCCGGGAGGAACCCGAGGTCGGCCATGTGGTCGGCCTCGTCGAGCACGGTGATCTCAATGTCGTCGAGCGTGAGATGACGCTGGCCGAGGAGGTCCTCGAGGCGGCCGGGGCACGCGACGACGACGTCGACGCCCTTCTGCAGCGCGGTGACCTGGCGCGACTGGGAGACGCCGCCGAAGATCACGGTCGTCGTGAGTCCGAGCGCCTTCGCGAGCGGCGCGAGCGTCGCGTCGATCTGCGAGGCGAGCTCGCGCGTCGGGGCGAGGACGAGGGCGCGCGGGCGGGCGGGCTTCGTGCGGCCGGAGCGCGACGCGTCGAGCCGCGTGACGATGGGCAGCGAGAACGCGAGGGTCTTGCCGGAGCCGGTGCGGCCACGGCCGAGGACGTCGCGGCCCGCGAGCGTGTCGGGGAGGGTCGCGGTCTGGATGGGGAACGGTGCGGTCTTGCCGTCGCGCGCGAGGGCGTCGAGGACGGGCGTGGGCAGGGGCAGGTCGGAGAACGACCGGATGGTCTGAGGCATGTGTCTTCCTGGTTCGGCCCGGAGCACGGCGCACGGGGGCGCTCGGTGTCGACCGGGGTCGGGGTCCGCCGCACGAGGCAGGATCACGGCTCCGCGCTGTGCGCGGGCGGGGATCGTGCGGGACTCCACGACGCGGGACCGGCGGTACGCGCGGTCCTCGTCGACCAGTGTCTCACCTGCGGGCGGTGACCGTCACCCCGTCCCAGTGGTGACGCACCCGACATCCGCGAGATAGCAGTTCCCTGCCGAGATAGCGCCTGCAGAGCGCTATCTCGGGCGCAGAGCGCTATCTCGCGGACCGGTGTGCTGGCGGAGGACGGCAGGATGGTCCCGTGACCGACGTGCTGCGCGACATCTGGGAGGCCGCGACGACTGCCTCTCCCCCGCCCGAGACCTCCCTCGTCCTGGCTGCGGCCGCCACGGCGCTGCTGCTCGTCGTGTGGCGGCCCGCGTGGAGCGTCGTCCGGCACGGTGTGACGACCGTCCACGAGGCATGCCACCTTGTCGTCGCCGCGCTCACGGGCCGCAGAATCATGGGGATCCGCCTGCACTCGGACACGTCGGGTCTCGCACTGTCGAAGGGCCGACCACGCGGCCCGGGGATGGTGCTCATGACGGCCGCCGGGTACACGGGCCCGGCGATCGTCGGGCTGGCTGCCGCGTTCGGCGTGGGTCGGGGCTACGACGTCGGTGTTCTGTGGGCGCTCGTCGTCCTTGCGCTGTTCGTGCTGCTCATGATCCGCAACTGGTACGGCTTGTGGACGATCCTCGTGACGCTCGCGCTCCTGGGTGCGCTCACGTGGTGGGGCACGGCGGAGGTCCACGCGTTCGCGGCGCACACGGTGACGCTCGTGCTGCTCGCCGGGGCGGTGCGGGCGGTCGCCGAGCTCGGGTTCTCGCGTCGCGGCGGGCGGGCGCGCTCGTCGGACGCCGACGCGCTCGGCAGGCTCACGCGCCTGTCCGGAGGCCTGCGGGTGGGCGTGTTCGCACTCGTCGGGGCGGGGTGCCTCGCGCTGGGTGCGTGGTGGCTCGTCGGCCCGACGTTCTCGGGGCTCGCCGACGCCGCTGCGGCGTTCCTCCCCCGCTGACCGGACGCCCCACCACGTCCTGCGCGACGGATCGTCGGCTTCCGACCATCGAACGGTCGGAGGCCGTCAATCCGCCGGAGCGGGGGCGCCCCGGTCAGGACGTTGCGAGGCGCGCCGCGAGCGCGTCGCGCGCCTGCTGCGCGACGGGCCGCACGGCCTTGTCGCGGTCCGAGAAGTGACGGGCGATGACCGCCTGATGCTCGGCGCTGCCCTGCGCGGCGAGGGCCCGCAGCGCGGCGCTGCGGACGCGGGCGTTCGTGTCGTCCGTCAGCGCGACGATCTCGTCGAGGGCGGGCAAGTTCCGCTCGAGGACGACGCGCAGGCACATCTCGCGCACGCGCCACGCACGGTTGCGCAGTCCGGCGAGGACGGGCTCGGTCGCGGAGTCGTCCCAGACGTGGAGGAGCGCCCGGGCGCCCCAGAGCTCAGGCCAGTAGAGGGCGGGCGCCCCGTCGAGGATCCCGAGGCCGTGCCGGCCTCCCGCGTAGAGGAGGAAGTCCTTGCCGGCGTTCTCCCCGCGCAGCAGCGCGATGGCGCGCTGCTCGACGGTCTGCGCGCCGTAGTGCTCAACGGCGGCGCGGAGCCGCTCGCCCGTCGGCAGGTCGAGGGGGATGTCCGGGTGGTGGTTCAGCTTCTTGTCCATGGCGCTGCCAGCCTAGCCCTGCCGTTGTCGGGGCACGGACTGGGCGGCGTCCGGCGCGTGCGAGTGGGTGCGCGCTCGGAGCCGTGGCACGAGACTGTCGACTGCCGCGGCGAGGGCCGCGCCGACGATGGCGACGACGAGGTCAGGCGCGACGAACGTCGAGCCGAGCACGTAGCGTGCGGCTGGGATCGTCTCGGCGAGCGCGGCGGGCAGGCCGGTGAGCTGCAGCAGCTCGATCCCGACGCCGAGCGCGGCCGCCACGGCACCGAGCGTCACTGATCGCGCGCGCGGTGCGACGAGCGCGCACAGCATGACGAGCATCGCCGCGTAGAGCAGTCCGCCGGCGACGTCCCCGGCGGTGCCGGGGAGCAGACGTGCGGCGAGCCCGACGGGCACGAGCAGCACGACGACGACGGCGAGCCCCGCACGGCTCCGGGGTGCGCGCGTCACTTCTGGGCGGCTTCGATGCGGGCCCCGAAGGCTTGGACGAAACGCTCGCGCCACCGGGACGGTCTCCCCTCGGTCGGCTCCCTGCGCCGCTGCGTGCTCCTGCCCCGTCATGGCGGCCACGCTAGTGCCCGGGCGCGAGCAGCGGAACCCGTCGCAACCGGCAACCTACGGCACGACGAGCCCGCGGAAGTAGTCGAGCGATAGGCCTCCTCACCCCCGACGAGAATGGCCTCACGCCCGTGGAACCGCGCAACGTCACCGGTCGACACGTCAACGTACGTCCCGTGCTCGCCGACGTGCTTGAAACCCCCGAGGAAACGACCCTCGGCGTACATCGCGGTGAGCGCGGCATCGATCGTTAACCCCGCACGCTCCCCGTCGATGAGGTCCGACCGCCGGACGGCCCCGTAGTAGCTCATGGCCCACACGGGAACGTCGTCGCGCCAACCGAGGTCGTGAGACCCCGTCCGCGACGCCGGCGCGGGGTCCCCGCCACCCACGTACGTCGCGGCCTTCTCCGCGACGACGATCGAGCTGAGCTCGAGCAGGTCATTGCTTCCTCCGTCCGATCCACCCCGGGAGGGTGGGGTGCCCAGCATGTCGTCAGCCACGGACATTCCACGTCGCTGCCCTGCGGTCGCACTAGACTCACGCTCGGGCCTCTAGCTCAGCTGGCAGAGCATCGGACTTTTAATCCGCGGGTCGTGGGTTCGAGCCCCACGGGGCCCACCAAGATCTCCCTGCGAGAACACTAGGACTCGAAACCTGTCGAGCGCCGCGCGCAGCCGTTACGCTGCGGGCCATGAACCGTCGCCTCGTGTCGCTCGCGCTCGCCGCTGCGCTCCTTCCCGCTGCCCTCGTCGCTGTCCCCGCGGGCGCGGTGACCGCGCCCGTCGAGGCGGCGCCCGTCCTGGCCGCGTCCGTCGTGGCCACGCCGTCGACGGTCGCCGCCGCAGCGCCGTCGAGCGTCGCCGTCGGAGGCGCCGCGAAGGCGAAGAAGTACAAGAACTGCACGGCGCTCAACAAGGCGTACCGCGGCGGGGTCGCGCGCGACTCGAAGGCCGTCAACACGAAGACCGTCCGCGGCAAGAAGGTCAAGGCGGCGTCGACGTACCGGCCGAAGGTCTCGAAGGCCCTCTACACGGTGAACAAGGGACTCGACCGCGACAAGGACGGCATCGCCTGCGAGAAGTGACCCGTCCTCGTCACGCAGCCGCGGAGGTGGAAGAATCGGCCCACACGCCGACGAAGGGGATCTGTCATGACGACGACGCCGGACCGCACGACTGCCATCGGACCGACGCAGGGTCAGTGGCTCGACAAGCACGCCTCGTCGCTCGCACCGGACGACCAGGCGACGGCGCGCCCGTGGAAGGCGGTGACGGTCGTCATCGCGGTAGCGCTCGCGTCGGGTCTCATCGGTTTCGGCGTCGGTGCGTCCCTCGGCGCGGACGACAAGGACGCGCGGCTCCAGGTCGTCGACCTCACGACGGAGCTCAAGGAGGCGCAGCGTCAGCGGGAGATCCTGCAGCAGCGCGTCACGGAGCTCGAGCAGGCCACGGGTCAGGCGGGCTGAGCCGGCCCCACGCCCACCCTTCGCTCCCACACACGCCGCCCCACACCCGTCGCCCCGCCCGGAGACGGCGCGGTAGCGTCGGGCACGTGCCGCAGATCATCGCCCACCGGGGCGCTTCCGCCACCTTCCCCGAGCACACGCGTGCCGCGTACGTCGAGGCTCTCGCGCAGGGCGCGGACGGCCTCGAGTGCGACGTCCAGCTGACGGCCGACGGGGTCGTCGTGCTGTGGCACGACGCGACGCTCGACCGCACGTCGGACGCGAGCGGCCCGCTCCATGAGCGCACGCTCGCGGAGCTGCGGGCGCTCGACGTGTGGTCGTGGAAGGGTGTCGGCGCGCCGCCGGCGTCGCACGGCACGCCCGAGGAGCAGCTGCTCACACTCACGGACCTCGTCGATCTCGCCGTCGGAGCAGGACGCCCGGTGACGCTCGTCGTCGAGCTCAAGCATCCGAGCCCTGCGGGGCACGGCCTCGAGGACGCGGTGCTCACGACGCTCGAGGCCGCCGGGTGGGACGCAACGTCGGGACGGATCGGGGCGACGAGCGTCGACGTGACGTTCATGAGCTTCTCCCCCGCGTCCCAACGCCATCTCGCTGCGCGGGTGCCGGCGGAGCGGCTCATGTTCCTCGTCGACGAGGTGGGTGACGCGGACCTCGTCGCTGAGCTCGCGCCGGACGGTGGAGCGGATGCGACCGCGGTCGCGCGGCTGCGCGCGCTCGTCGCCGAGGCCCGTGCGGACGTCGTCGCGGGCCGCATCGGCGGCCTGGGGCCGTCCGTCGCGTGGTGCCGCGCCCACCCCGACGAGGTGCGGGCGGCGGTCGCGCTCGGCCGGACGGTGCGGGTGTGGACGGTCGACGACGCTGCCGACGCGCACTTCCTCGTCGGGCTGGGCGTCACAGGTCTCACGACGAACCGGCCGGGCGCGCTCCGCGCCGAGCTCGAGGGCTGAGCTCGAGGGCTGAGCTCGAGGGCTGAGCTCGAGGGCTGAGCTCGAGGGCTGAGGGCCCGTGCGTCACGCGCGACGCCGTCCGGCGCTACCGCGCGGTCGCGCCCGGCGCGTTCGTGCGCACCTCGAGCCACGCGAGGACGTGCCGCAGGTAGGCGTCGCGCACGGGCGACGGCGAGAGCGTGAGGTCGTGCAGGCCGCCCTCGAACCGTTCGAGGGTGACGTCCGGCCCGACGAGGTGCGCGCGGTCGGCGATCTGCTCGACGTCGAGCACGCGGTCGCCGCCCGGCCCCGACGTCGTCGACGCGGCGACGAGCACGGGGACCCTGACGTCGAGCCCGCGCGCGAGGCGGGCATGTCCCCGCCGCACCGCGCGCATCCAGCCGGCCCTCACGGGCACGCCTGCGGGGCTCTTCCACGCCGGGTCGAAGTCCCACTCACCGCCGTGGGCGCGCAGCAGGTCGTGCGCGTAGCCCGACGGGGAGGCGTGAACGATCCGCTCGGGGTCCCACGGCGCGACCCGGTCGAGGATCGCCGTGCCGACCGTGCGGTCGAACCACGGGGCGTCGAGGTCGAACCACGGGGAGTTGAGCACGAGCGCGTCGAGGACGACCTTGCGGCGCATCGAGTGCGCCCACAGCGCGGCGGTGAGCCCGCCGGTCGAGTGCGCGTGCACGGCGAGCACGTCGTGGTCGCGCCGGATCCACGCGGCGACGCGCGTCAGCTCCTCGGAGTAGACCCGCAGGTCGGTGACGTAGTGCGGCAGCTGCCAGGGCCGCAGGGAGCGGCCGGCGGCGCGCAGGTCGAGCCCGTAGACGTCCCACCCGGCATCGTCGAACGCCTCGGCGACGTGCGTCTGGAAGACGTAGTCGTTGAAGCCGTGCACGAGGAGCACCGCGCGACGCCGCGGCGGCGCGTCTGGGCCGCGCGGCACGTGGCGGACGAGCGTCGCGACGACGGGGCCGCGCTCGTCGCCCGGCAGGTCGAACGTCGACCGCTCGTAGCCGTCGCCAAGGACGTCAGGAACCCAGCGCACGGGCGCCTCAGGCTGCGGTGACGTCGTCGACGGTGCGGTCCGCGTCCGCCGGGACGCCCGGGACGGGCAGGAGCAGGACGAGGCCGATGAGCAGCACGAGCATGAGCCCGAGGATACCGACGTGCGACTGGCCCGAGACGGAGATGAACACCGCCCACGCGGCCGGCGCCATGAAGCTCGCGGCGCGGCCGGTCGTCGCGTAGAGACCGAAGATCTCCGACTCGCGGCCCGGCGGCGTGCGTCGCAGAAGGAGGGCGCGGCTCGACGACTGCGCGGGGCCGACGAACACGCACAGCAGCAGGCCGAAGATCCAGAAGATCGTCTGCCCGCCGTCGTGGAGGACGAACACCGCGAGCCCCGAGACGAGCAGCCCCACGAGCGACGTCACGATGATCGCCTTGGGCCCGACCCGGTCCTCGACGAAGCCCGCGATGATCGTCGCGACGCCCGAGACGACGTTCGCGGCGATCGCGAAGACGATGACGCCCGACGCCGAGAACCCGAACGACACCGACGCGATGACGGCACCGAACGTGAACACGCCGGCGAGCCCGTCGCGGTACACCGCGGACGCGATGAGAAACCGCAGGACGTCCCGGCGGTCGCGCCACAGCGTCGCGATGTCCGCGAAGAGCTTGCGGTAGGAGCCGACGATGTCGAGGCGCGCGCGGCTGCGGGACGCCGTCACCTCGGGCACGGCCACAAGGACGGGCACCGCGAACGCGCCGAACCACAGGGCGGAGACGAGGACGGCGACGCGGATGTCCATGCCGTTCTCGCCGGTGACGCCGAACCAGCCGACCTCGGGGTTGATGAACCCGACGAAGAGGATGAGGAGCAGGACGATCCCGCCGATGTACCCGGCACCCCAGCCGATGCCCGAGATCCGCCCGATGTTCTTGCGCGTCGACACCTGCGAGAGCGTCGCGTTGTAGTTGACGGACGCGAGCTCGAAGAAGACGTTGCCGACGGCGAGCAGGAAGATGCCGAGCAGGAGGTTCTGCGTGAGCGAGCCCGGGTCGGGTGTCACGAGGAACATCGCCGCGCTGATCGCGACCGTGATGCCCGTGTGGATGCCGAGCCACAGTCGTCGGCGGCCCGAGTCGTCGGACCGTGCGCCCGTCACGGGAGCGATGAGCGCGATGAGCAGTCCGGCCGCGGCGAGGCCCCAGCCGAGCCACGACGAGTGGTCCGCGAGAACGGAGTCGAGAGCCGCCTTGGCGGGGCCGCCGACCGTCCCCGCCGCGACCTCGGCGTCGGCCGCGTCGACGACGCTCGCGTCGACGAACGCCTCGGACGTGAGCCAGCGCGTGAAGACGAACGTCGTGATGACGGCGTTGAACGCGGCCGAGCCCCAGTCCCACAGCGCCCAGGCGACGACCTTGCGCGCAGGGACGGGGGCGGTGGGGGTGTCGTCAGCGACGTGGGTGGCCTCGAAGGTCATGGTCGGATCGTAGGCCCATCGTCCTGCGCGCGCGTGAACGCCACCCGGCCGGGCGGTGTCGCGTCGCCGCCAGGCAGCGGCGTCGCAGCCGTGGACGGAGCGCGGGGAACGAGGAAGGCCCCGTCCTCACGGACGGGGCCTTCCTGTGCTGTGGCCACTGGCAGGGTCGAACTGCCGACCTTTCGATTTTCAGTCGAACGCTCTACCAACTGAGCTAAGTGGCCGTAGCCGACAACGCCCGGCCTTGTGGACCGGGCGCTGATCGAGCGACCCCGACGGGACTTGAACCCGCGACCTCCGCCGTGACAGGGCGGCGCGCTAACCAACTGCGCTACGGGGCCTTGACGTGCAAGACCTTGATCTTACTAGTACCCCCAACGGGATTCGAACCCGTGCTACCGCCGTGAAAGGGCGGCGTCCTAGGCCGCTAGACGATGGGGGCCTAGTCCATCTCGCCGATCCGCCGAAGAGGCCGAGCCGCTGAGGACTTGCGTAACTATATGCGGGTCCGGGCCCGCACGCAAAATCGGCGCGATCCCGCGGCCGGGAGGCGTGCAGAATCGCCATCACCTGTCACGATGGGTGCGTGATCGAGATGACCAGGGAACGCTTCGAGGAGCTCGTGAGCGACGCGCTCGACGAGATCCCGCCCGAGCTCACCGCGATGATGGACAACGTCGTCGTCCTGGTCGAGGACGACGCCCCGGCCGACGACCCCGACCTCCTCGGCCTCTACGACGGCATCCCACTCACCGAACGCACCCTCGCCTGGACCGGTCTGCCCGACCGCATCACGATCTTCCGCAACCCGACGCTCGCGATCTGCGAAACCGAGGAGGACGTCGTCGACGAGGTCGCGATCACGGTCGTCCACGAGATCGCCCACCACTTCGGCATCGACGACGACGCTCTCCACGACCTCGGGTGGGACTGAGACCGGACGTCCCGTCGCCGACACCCCGCCGCCGATAGGATCGGTTCCATGACGATCCTCGTGACCGGCGGAGCCGGCTACATCGGTGCCCATGTCGTCCGAGTGCTCCACGAGCGTGGCGAGGAGGTCGTCGTCGTCGACGACCTGTCGACCGGCCGCGCCGAGCGCATCGGCGGCGCCACCCTTGTGCACCTCGATGTCGCTTCCCCGGAGGCCGTCGGCACGCTCACCCGCACGATGCGTGACCATGACGTCACGGCCGTCATCCACTTCGCAGCGCGCAAGCAGGTCGGCGAGTCCGTCGAGCGCCCCGCGTACTACTACCAGCAGAACGTCGGCGGCCTCACGAACGTCATCAGCGCGATGGAGGCGGCCGGCGTCGACCGCCTCGTCTTCTCGTCGTCGGCCGCGACATACGGCATGCCCGCCGTCTCCCTCGTCGAGGAGAAGCTCCACGCCGAGCCCATCAACCCCTACGGCGAGACGAAACTCATCGGCGAGTGGCTCGGCCGCGCGGCAACCCGCGCCTGGGGCCTGCGCTTCGTCGCGCTCCGCTACTTCAACGTCGCGGGCGCCGGCTGGGACGAGCTCGGCGACCCGGCGATCCTCAACCTCATCCCCATGGTCCTCGACCGTGTCGAGCGCGGTGAGCGCCCTGCGATCTTCGGCGACGACTACCCGACGCCCGACGGCACGTGCATCCGCGACTACATCCACGTGCTCGACCTCGCCGAGGCGCACGTCGCCGCACTCGGGTACCTCGCCGAGGACACGCGCGAGCACGACGTCTTCAACGTCGGCACGGGTCGGGGAGCCTCGGTGCGTGAGGTCATCGACGGCCTCGCCGAGGTCTCCGGCGTGACGATGGACGCCGAGATCAAGCCGCGCCGCGCGGGCGACCCGCCGCACCTCGTCGCGTCGCCCGAGCGCATCAACACGGTCCTCGGCTGGCACGCGACCCGGACGTTCGACGACATCCTCACGTCGGCGTGGAACGCGTGGCAGGCCGGCCCGCGTCGCATCGAGTCCTGACGGGCCACGGGTCGTCTCCGGTTGAGGGCCGCGGCCCTTCGCTGCAAGAGTGGACCAAGGCGCAACGCGCGCATCGCCGACGAAGGTAGGTTGACATGAGCACCACCGACGACCCACAGGGCGAGCCGAGCCTCGGCGAGCTCTTCGGCCGGCTGAGCGAGCAGACGAGCCGCCTCGTCCACGCGGAGATCGAGCTCGCCAAGGCGGAGATGAAGGCCCGGGCCATCAGGCTCGGCGCCGGGGCGGGGCTCCTCGCAGCGGCGGGCGTCCTCGCCCTCTACGCACTCGACAAGCTTTTCGACGCCGCCGCGCTGGGGCTGTCGGTCCCCCTGCCGCCCTGGCTCGGGTTCCTCATTATCGGCGTCGTGCTGCTCGCCGTCGTCGGCGTGCTCGCCGCTGTGGGGCTGCGGCTGCTCAAGGCGGGGAACCCGCCCGCGCCGTCGCGGGCGGCTGCCAACCTCAAGGACGACGTCGAGGCGCTCAAGAAGGGACTCGGACGATGATGGCCAAGGAACCGATCACCGTGACCGACCCCGGCATCGTCGCGGCAGAGGCGGCCGTGCGCGCCGCGCGCGGCGACCTCACCGCGACCGTCGACGCCCTCGCGGCGCGGCTCGATCCCCGGGTCAAGGCGCAGGAGGCGGCGACGGCCGCCAAGACGGCCGTGCACGACGCTCAGGGACTCCTCTCGGGGCACGGCTTCCCTGCCGAGGATCCGAAGCGGTCGCGGAACGTCAAGCTCCTCGCGGGCGCCGTGCTCGGCACCGTGGCGCTCGTCGCGATCCTCGTCATCCGCCGACGCTGACGGGGTCGGCACGGCGAGACGCCGATGGCCGGGAACCCTCGAAGGTTCCCGGCCATCGGTGTCTCCGCCCCGTGGACGGGGGCGGTAGGCGTGTCAGACGCTCGGCGTGCCTGCCTCGGAGGAGCCGGCGCTCAGCAGAGCGAGCACCTCCGCCTCGCGGTAGCGGCGGTGGCCACCGAGGGTGCGGATCGCCGAGATCTTGCCAGCCTTCGCCCAGCGGGTCACCGTCTTCGGGTCGACGCGGAACAGGCTCGCCACCTCGGCGGGGGTGAGCAGAACTTCGGACTCAGTGCCGTGGACGGGCATAGTCACTCCTTAGAAAGTGTTCAGTTACTGCATGATGTTCCCACCTGCAAGTGAGAAGCGTAGCAAGTCCAGCTGATGATCCCGTGAGATATGAGCCACTAATCTCCGAATCAGGACCTACGACCTCATCGTCGCGCGATTCCGCGCCTCGCGCCAACGGTGGCCGACACCCTGTTCGCGGACGGCGGAACCGGTCCCCGCGACCCTCGTCACGTTGTCGGAAAGTGGTCGGAACCCGTCCGCCTCATGTACCGTGGGCCTCGAATGAGACACCACGAGGGGCCGCCCGCGTCCGGAGCCGACGCAGGGCCTGTCCCGCCTCGACTCAAAGGGAGGTCGGAGCCATGGGCCGCGGCCGTCAGAAGGCGAAGCAGACCAAGGTCGCTCGCGAGCTGAAGTACTACACGCCTCCCACGGACATCAAGGCGCTCGAGCAGGAGCTCGCCCACACGAAGCGTTCGGACGTCGCGGTCGACGACCGCGAGGATGACGACCCGTACGCCAGCTGGAGCGACAAGGACTGAGCGCCGGTCCGCCCGTCGGAGCATGACTGAGGAGCGCCGCCCCTTGGGCGGCGCTCCTCGTTGTCGTGCGATCCCCCAACCCGGAGGTCGGGAGCGCCGTAGAACGGCGCTGGGGACCACCACCTCACCCACGCTGCCCGGCTCGTAGGTCGGGAGCGCCGTAGAACGGTGCCGGGGACCTCCGAGCCGGGAGCCGGGTCAGCGGTAGTCGCCCGTGAGGAGCACCGCGCCCGCCTGGACGCCCTTCGTGCCCGCGACGAGATTCTCCCGCGACGTCTCGTCCGTGAGTTCCGCCACCTCGCCGAGCACCCACGCGTCGAGCCCGAGCGCGCGGCAGCGCTCGAGCGCCGCGTCGGCCCCCTCGGCACCGACGATCGCGACCATGCCGACACCGAGGTTGAGCGTGTTCTCGAGGTCACCACGCGGCACGCTGCCGAGCTCGCGCACGAGCTGGAAGATCGCGGGCACCTCCCACGAGCCACGGTCGACCGTCGCGACGAGGCCCGCAGGCAGGACGCGCGCAAGGTTCGCCGCGAGCCCACCGCCGGTGACGTGCGTGAACGCGTGGACCTGCGCGGCCTCGTCGGCCGCGAGGGCGAGGCAGTCGGACGCGTAGACCTTCGTCGGCTCGAGCAGCTCCTCGCCGAGGGTGCGGCCGAGCTCGTCAACCTGACGGTCGAGCTCCCAGCCCGCGTGACGCACGACGGCACGCACGAGCGAGTAGCCGTTCGAGTGCAGACCCGACGACGCGAGCGCGATGAGGACGTCTCCCGCGCGCACGCGGTCCGGGCCGAGCATCTTGTCGGCCTCGACGACGCCCGTCGCGGCACCCGCGACGTCGTACTCGTCGACGCCGAGCAGGCCCGGGTGCTCGGCCGTCTCACCGCCGACGAGCGCCGTGCCGGCGATCTCGCACGCCTCGGCGATGCCGCGGACGATGTCCGCGATGCGCTCGGGCACGAGCTTGCCGCACGCGATGTAGTCCGTCATGAAGAGCGGCTTGGCACCCACGACGACGATGTCGTCGACGACCATGCCGACGAGGTCGTGGCCGATCGTGTCGTGCTTGTCCATGGCCTGCGCGATCGCAACCTTCGTACCGACGCCGTCCGTGGACGTCGCGAGCAGGGGCCGCGTGTACCCGACGAGCGCGGACGCGTCGAACAGTCCGGCGAAGCCACCGACACCACCAAGGACCTCGGGGCCGTGCGTCGCGCGCACCGCGCCCTTCATGAGCTCGACGGCCTTGTCACCGGCCTCCGTGTCGACGCCGGCGGCGGCGTAGGTGATCGGCTCGGTCATGTGGCTCTCCTTGGTCGTGTCCGCCCGCGGGGTCCCCGCGGGCCGGGCGGTGCCGGGCGTGCCGGCCGGGGTCAGGGGTGGTCGAGGGCGGTCGCGCCGCCCGCACCGACGGCGAGGTTCCGCAGGCCGGCCTCGGGCTCGCCGAGCGCGGCGGGGGCCTCGAGGAGGTTCTTGCCGAGCTTGTCGTCGGCCGGGAGGTCGATCGGGTAGTCGCCCGTGAAGCATGCGGTGCAGAGCTTCTCGCGGGGCTGCTCCGTCGCCTCGATCATGCCCTCGAGCGAGATGTAGCCGAGGGAGTCGGCGCCGAGCGAGCTCGCGATCGCGTCGGTGTCGAGGCCGTTGGCGATGAGCTCGGCGCGCGACGCGAAGTCGATGCCGTAGAAGCAGGGCCACTTGACGGGCGGCGCGGAGATCCGGATGTGGACTTCGGCGGCGCCGGCCTCGCGGAGCATGCGGACGAGGGCGCGCTGAGTGTTGCCGCGGACGATCGAGTCGTCGACGACGACGAGCCGCTTGCCGCGGATGATGTCGCGCAGCGGGTTGAGCTTGAGGCGGATGCCGAGCTGGCGCAGGGTGTCGGACGGCTGGATGAACGTGCGCCCGACGTAGGCGTTCTTCGTGAGGCCCTGGCCGAAGGGGATGCCCGAGCCCTGTGCGTAGCCGACGGCCGCGGGCGTACCGGACTCGGGGACGGGGATGACGAGGTCCGCGTCGACGGGGTGCTCGGCGGCGAGGCGGCGGCCCATCTCGACGCGCGCGGCGTGGACCGAACGGCCCGAGATCGAGGTGTCGGGGCGCGCGAGGTAGACGTACTCGAAGACACAGCCGGCGCGCTTGACCTCGGCGAAGCGCTGCGAGCGCAGGCCGTCGCCGTCGATCGTGATCATCTCGCCGGGCTCGACCTCGCGGACGAACGAGGCGCCGACGATGTCGAGGGCGCTCGTCTCGGAGGCGACGACCCAGCCGCGCTCGAGGCGGCCGAGGACGAGGGGGCGCACGCCCTGCGGATCACGTGCCGCGTAGAGCGTGTGCTCGTCCATGAAGACGAGCGAGAACGCGCCGCGGAGCTTCGGCAGGACCTCAAGGGCCGTCTGCTCGAGCGTGTGGTCCTCGTCGCCGTGGAAGAGCGCGGTGACGAGCGCGGTGTCGGTCGTGTTGCCGCGCGCGAGCTCGCCGCGCGCCTGCTGGCCGTAGCGCTCGGTGACGAGCTCGAGGAGCTCGGCGGAGTTGACGAGGTTGCCGTTGTGGGCGAGGGCGACGGTGCCCGACGACGTCGCGCCGAGCGTCGGCTGAGCGTTCTCCCACGTCACCCCGCCCGTCGTCGAGTAGCGGCAGTGGCCGAGGGCGATGTGGCCGCGGAGTGCGTCGAGCGCGGTCTCGTCGAACACCTGCGAGACGAGCCCCATGTCCTTGTAGACAAGGATCTGCGAGCCGTTGCTCGTCGCGATGCCCGCCGACTCCTGGCCACGGTGCTGGAGCGCGTAGAGCCCGAAGTACGCGAGCTTGGCGACCTCCTCACCGGGGGCCCAGACGCCGAAGACGCCGCAGGCGTCCTGCGGACCCTTCTCGTCGGGCATGAGGTCGTGATTCAGTCGTCCGTCTCCACGCAGCGCCACGGGAGAAGTCTCCCACAGCGCCCACGGGCCACGGCAGGGCGCCAGCATGCGGACCGCGGGGCGCCGCGGCGGACCTCGTCCCAGGTCGGCGGCTTCACGTCTCAGGATTCAAAACGGACGCTTCGATCTGGAGCGTTCTGGTCGGGAAGGCCGTACGTTCCTCGACACCGGCCCGAGCCACGGGCCCGCCGGAAGGATCAGGACATGCCCGCACGAGACCGCCGCAGGAGCGCGACGACGGCCACGGCCGTCGCCATCCTCACGACGCTGGCGCTCGGCGCCTGCAGCCCCGAGCCGATCGGCGGCGCCGCCGCCCCCGGCACGTCCGACGCGCCGCTCTCGCTCGTCGGCTTCGCCGTCCCCAAGGCCGCGCACGACGAGGCCCAGAAGGCCTTCGCCGCGACCGCCCCGGGCGACGGCACGACGTGGACCACCTCGTACGGCGCGTCCGGCGACCAGTCACGCGCCGTCGCGAGCGGCCTCGACGCCGACGTCGTCCACCTCTCCCTCGAGGGCGACCTCACGCGCCTCGTCGACGCCGGGCTCGTCGCCGACACCTGGGACGACGACCCCCACGCCGGCATCCTCTCGACGTCCGTCGTCGTGCTCGTCGTCCGCGCCGGCAACCCCAAGAACATCCGCGGCTGGGACGACCTCGTACGCGACGACGTCGCCGTCGTCACCCCCAACCCCGGGTCCTCCGGATCCGCACGCTGGAACATCCTCGCCGCCTACGGCGCCGCCGTCGCGGACGGCACCGAGGCCGACGGCGAGACCTACCTGCGCAACCTCTTCGACCACGTCGCCGCGCTCCCCGGCTCAGGACGCGACGCCACGACCGCGTTCACCTCCGGGACGGGCGACGTCCTCCTCAGCTACGAAAACGAGGCGATCCTCGCCCGCCAGCAGGGCGAGACCTTCGAGTACGTCGTCCCCGACGCAACCCTCCTCATCGAGAACCCCGCCGCCGTCACCGTCGACGCCGACCCGCGCGGGCAGCAGTACCTCGACTTCGTCCACTCCCCCGCCGGGCAGAAGATCTTCGCGTCGAAGGGCTTCCGCCCCCTCGTCGACGTCGGCGACCTCAGCGTCCCCGGCGCGAACGACCCGGCCGACCCGTTCCCCGCACCGTCGAAGCTCTTCACCATCGCCGACCTCGGCGGCTGGACCGACGTCAACGCACGCTTCTTCGCCGACGACGGCCTCATCACCCGCATCCAGCAGGAGAAGGGCACCTCGTGACGACGACCCTCGCCCCACCGTCAGCGACCGCCCCACCGGCTCTCGACGCACCGCGCCCACGCCGCCCACGCGCAGCCCGCGGCCCGCGCGCCCTCACCCCTGCCTCGCGCGTCGGCCTCGGCGTCGGCGTCCTGTGGTTCTCGATCCTCGCGCTCATCCCCCTCGTCGCCGTCGTCGTCGAGACCTCCCAGGGCGGCTGGGACGCCTTCGCGCACGCCCTCACGACCCCGCAGACCGCCGCCGCGATCCGCCTCACCGTCCTCAACGCGCTCGGCGTCACCGTGCTCAATGCCGTCATGGGCACCGTCATCGCCTGGGTGCTCGTCCGCGACCCGTTCCCCGGCCGACGCATCCTCGAGATCGTCATCGACATCCCCTTCGCGCTGCCGACGATCGTCGCGGGCCTCGTCCTCCTCACCCTCTACGGCCCGACGAGCCCCGTCGGCGTCAACGTCGCCAACACGCAGTGGTCCGTGACCCTTGCCCTCGCGTTCGTCACCCTGCCGTTCGTCGTCCGCACCGTCCAGCCCGTCCTCGCCGAGCTCGACCGCGACGTCGAGGAGGCCGCCGCGTCCCTCGGCGCCCGCCCGTTCACCGTCCTGCGCCGTATCGTCCTGCCCGCGCTCGTCCCCGCGATCGCCGCGGGCGCCTCCCTGTCCTTCGCGCGCGGCATCTCCGAGTACGGCTCGCTCGTCCTGCTCTCGGGCAACCTCCCGATGCGCACCGAGGTCGCGTCCGTCCGGATCCTCGCCTACCTCGAGAATGGCGACCAGACGTCGGCCGCCGCCGTCGCGACCGTCCTCCTTGGCGTCTCCCTCGTCGCGCTCCTCACGCTCGACATCCTCCAGCGCCGGGTGGTGAACCGTGGCACGCACTAGCCCCTGGGTGCGCCTCACGCTGCGCACCGTCGTCATCGTCTACCTCGTGCTGCTCGTCGGCTGGCCCGTGAGCCTCGTCGTCCGCGCGACCTTCGCCGACGGCCTCACCGCCCTGCGCGACGCGCTGAGCGACCCGACCGTCGTCTTCTCGCTCAAGCTCACGGTGTCCGTCGCACTCCAGGCGACGCTCCTCAACACCGTCTTCGGCGTCGGCATCTCCCTCCTGCTCGTGCGCACCGACTTCCGCGGCAAACGGCTCCTGTCCGCACTCATCGACCTGCCCCTGTCCGTGTCGCCCGTCGTCGTCGGGCTCGCGATCGTCCTCGCGTACGGACCCCGCGGCGACTGGCTCGGGCCCTGGCTCACCAGCGCGGGCGTCGACGTCCTCTTCGCACCCCTCGGCATCGTCCTCGCGACCGCGTTCGTCTCCCTGCCCCTCGTCGTCCGCGAGGTCGTGCCCGTCCTCGAGGAGATCGGCACCGACGAGGTCCAGGCCGCCCGTTCCCTCGGCGCGAACAGCCTCCAGACGTTCTGGCGCATCACGCTGCCGTCGATCCGGTGGGCGCTCGTCTACGGCGTCGTCCTCACCCTCGCCCGCTCCCTCGGCGAGTTCGGCGCCGTGAAGATCGTGTCCGGGAACCTCGAGGGCCGCACCCAGACCGCGACGCTCCTCGTCGAGCAGCGGTACCACGACTTCGACCACGCGACCGCGTACGCCGTCGCCTTCCTCCTCGCGGCGGTGTCCGTCGCGTGCATCACCCTCGTCACCTACCTGCGGCCCGCCCACGGGAACGCACGATGAGCCTCCTCACCATCCGTCCCGCCCGCCCAGCCCCTCAGGAGCAGCCATGAGCATCGAGGTCCGCAACGCCACCAAGCGCTTCGGCGACTTCGTCGCGCTCGACGACGTCTCCCTGTCCATCCCCACGGGCCGCCTCACCGCTCTCCTCGGGCCCTCCGGCGGCGGCAAGTCCACGCTGCTGCGCATCATCGCAGGGCTCGAGGCGGCCGACTCCGGAAGCGTCTCGATCGAGGGGCGTGACGCGACCCACGAGCCCGCCCAGAAGCGCAACGTCGGCTTCGTCTTCCAGCACTACGCCGCGTTCAAGCACATGTCGGTCGCGAAGAACGTGGCCTTCGGCCTCGAGATCCGCAAGACTCCCAAGGACGAGATCCGCGAGCGCGTCGACGAGCTCCTGCGGCTCGTGCACCTCGACCAGTTTGCCGACCGCAAGCCGTCGCAGCTCTCGGGCGGTCAGCGGCAGCGCATGGCGCTCGCGCGCGCCCTCGCCGTGCGGCCGTCCGTGCTGCTGCTCGACGAGCCGTTCGGCGCGCTCGACGCCAAGGTCCGCAAGGAGCTGCGCGACTGGCTGCGGCACCTCCACGACGAGGTGCCCGTGACGACCGTTTTCGTCACGCACGACCAGGAGGAGGCGCTCGAGGTCGCCGACGAGATCGTCGTCGTCAACGAGGGGCGCGTCGAGCAGGTCGGGTCGCCCGACGACCTCTACGACGCCCCCGCGAACCGCTTTGTCATGGGGTTCCTCGGGCCGGTGACGGAGCTCGGCGGGAGGCTCGTGCGGCCGCACGACGTCCACGTGTTCACCGAGCCGCCCGCGGGGCTCGCGGCAACCGAGGGTCGCGTCGTGCGGGCGCTGCGCGTGGGCTTCGAGGTGCGGCTCGACGTCGCGCTCGTAGGTGCGCCCGACGCGGCGCCGACGACCGTGACGCTCACGCGCGCGGAGTCGAGGACGCTCGGCGCGGAGGCGGGCTCGACGGTGTGGCTGCGGCCGGCCCCGCACGCGCTCACGCTCGCGGTCTGAATCCACGGGCTCCGCGCACGCCCCCGAAGGGTGCGGATAGCCGATCCGTGCAGCACACCCCTGCCCCGCTTGCCTGTCGATAGCCGATCCGTGCAGCACACCCCTGCCCCGCTTGCCTGTCGATAGCCGATCCGTGCAGCACACCCCTGCCCCGCTTGCCTGTCGATAGCCGATCCGTGCAGCACACCACCGCCACCACCCCGTGGATAGCCGATCGGTGCAGCGCGCCACCGGCAGCGCGCCACGGATAGCGGATCGGTACAGGTCAGACGAACGGATCCGCTATCGAGGGCTGGCCGGGTGCCGGCCGCGTGGTCGGATCGGCTATCGGAACACTTCAGCGGCGGCGGGGGCGGCGGGAACGTCTGTCCGACGCCAGCGCGGCGAGCAGCGTCACCGCGAGCGACACGAGCATGACCTCGAACGCGAAGATCGTGCGCGACCAGCCCGGGTGGGAGGCCGGGAAGATCACGTAGCCGACGACGACGCCCAGCAGCAGTCCGCCGAGCACCGCCGCGAGCGCGAACCGACCGAAGCGCGGTGCCCGTCGGATCGTGTCGCGGTCGAGCACCACGGGGTGCGCCTCGTCCGGGTAGGCGGTGAGGGTCGCGGGAGCCTCGTCCGTCTCAGGTTCCTCGTCCGTCTCGGAGCTGAGAACCGAGGAAGCAGCGCGCTCGGACACGAGGTCGGCAGTCTCGGGAGCCTCGGGCGCGGAGGCACCGTCGTCGGGGGTGCTGGCTGCGGCGCCGTCGGATCCGGCGGTGCTGGACACGTCGGCAGCAGACTCGTCGATGCCGGACGGCGACGACGAGAAGTCGTGGTTCTCGTCCGTGGGGCGGGTCGGCTCAGGCTGGTCGGCAGGCGTCGTGCTCACCCCCTGACCCTAGCCTCCCGCGCGCCTACGATCGGAGCATGCCCGCCCGACGACGCACCGACCCCGCCGCAGGCCGTGCGGCTCTCGCCCGCTGGCGCGAGAACCCCGACGACCGCGCCGCACGACGCACCGCCGTGCGCTTCACGCTCGAGGAGATCGCCGAGATCGAACCGGGCCACGCGGTCGAGCTGCGGGTGCCGCCGGACGGGGCGGTCCAGGCAATCGAGGGGCCGCGGCACACGCGCGACACCCCGCCGAACGTCGTCGAGACGGACCCCGAGACGTGGCTCGGTCTTGTGACCGGGACGGTGATGTGGGCGGACGCTGTCGCTGACGGCCGTCTGCGGCCGTCGGGGACCCGCGCGGACATCTCGCGGCTGCTCCCGCTCCAGGCGGCTCGCCCCCGCTGACCAGAACCTCCTCGACTCGTAGGCCCCCAGCACCATCGAACGGTGCCCAAGACCTACGAGTCGCGCACCACAATCGACTCGTAGGCCCCCAGCACCATCGAATGGTGCTCGGACCCTACGAGTCGTGGGTCGGGGCCGGCACGGCGAGCGTCTCGAAGCGCACCGTGCGCGCGGCGACGTCCGCGACCGTGAGGCGCACCTTCGTGCGCTCCCCCGGCTCAAGACCGGCTCCGGTCACCTTCGCGCGGACCGCAGGATCGGCGATGAGGATCTCACCCTTCGTCCCCGGCTCGTTCGCCTCGAGGCACACGGCGTCGAAGACCTCGCCGACCCGGCCACGCAGCACGGCTGCCTCGACCGCGTCGAGGCAGCCACGCTCGAACGCCCCGGCACGACGTCCGGTCGACGACATGATCTGGGGAAGGCCCGCGAGACCGTCACGGATCGCGGGCGGCACGTCCTCGCCTGCGCACAGCGCGACGCAGATCGCGAGTCCGAACCGGTCGACGAGCCTGCGCAACGGTGCGGTGACGTGCGCGTACGGGGCGGCGATCGCCGCGTGTCGGCGGCCGTCCCCGTCGTCGGGCAGGGGCAGAGCTCGCTCGACGTCGAACGCGAGGTATCCCGCGCCGCGGAACAGCGACGTGGCCTCCTCCATGAAGGCCGCGTGCTGCGGGTCGCGGCCGTCGAGCGTCGCAACGAGCCCCGGGTAGTCGACGTCTCGCGGCCACCCGATGCCGAGCGCCGCGGCCGCACGACGCAGCCGACGCAGGTCGCGCGGGTCGGCAGGCGGCAGCGTCCGGAGGATGCCGATGCCGCCGTCGAGCATGATCTGCGCGGCCGCCATGCCCGTGAGCAGCGAGATCTGAGCGTTCCAGCCCTCGACGGGCAGCACGTGCCGGAACTCGAGGAGGGGCACACCGTCGACGACCGCGGCTTCCTGCTCGGGGACGTCGAGCGACACACCACCGCGCTCCCGCTCGCGCTCCTGCCGCAGCGTGCCGACCTCGCGCAGCAAGCCGAGCAACGACGCGATCTCGTCGGGGCCGAGTTCGTCGTGCGTGTCGAGGCGCGTGACCTCACCGTCGAGCACTGCCTGCGCCTGCATGTAGGACAGGCGCACGCGCGAGCGGACGACGGCGCGGCGCACTGTCGCGGAGGTCTGCACGCCCCGCGCGTCGAGCGTGATGTCCCACAGGAGCGCGGGGCGGTCGACGCCGGGCAGAAGGCTGGCGACGCCCTCGGAGAGGACCTCGGGGTGCAGCGGGATCCGGGTGCCGGGACCGTAGACGGTCGTGCCCCGGGCGAGGGTCTCGGCGTCGAGCGCGCCTCCTGGCACGACGGCTGCCGGGACGTCGGCGATCGCGTAGCGGACGACGTAGCCGTCGCCGTCGCGCTCGATCTCCACGGCTTGGTCGAGGTCCATCGACCCGGGTGGATCGATCGTCACGAACGGGACGTCGCGCGCGTCGAGTACACCGGGCCTGGGCGCTGCGACGTCGGCGGCGAGGCGTGAGGCAGCCGCGTCAGCCTCCGCGACGACGGGTGCGGGAAAGTCCCCGGGCAGCTCGAGCTCGGCGCGGAGCGCGGCGAATGACGCCTCGAGTTCTGCGCCGGGACCCGTGGCGAGCCGCAGCGTGTGGCGTGTCATCCCTTCACCCGCCGCGTGACGAGCCCGAGCGCGTACGACTCGAACCACTCGCCGGCGGCAGGCCCGCCACCGCACGCGCCGTCGGACTCGCCCGGACGCTTGACCCACAGGTACGCGTCGACGCCGCCCGAGGACACCCACCGGGGACGTAGTCCGAGCCCCTGCCCGCCCGGGTTGCACCACTGGCCGTTCGCGGTCGCACGGCCGTTGCGCGAGGTGTCGACGACGAACTTCCGGTGCGTCGAGCTCACGCCGCGCTTCGCGAGCTGTGCGGCGACCTTCCTGCCGTACGCCACCTCGGCCTTCGTCGAGTTGAAGTTCGAGACGTTGACCGCGAAGCCGCGCGCCTTGCTCACCCCTGCGGCCTCGAGCCGCTTCGCGGCGGTCGCGGGGCTGTTCCACCGTGAGTGCCCGCCGTCGAGATACACCCACGCCCCGGCCTTGGCGAGCCTGCTCGTCGCATCCTTGAGCAGTGCGGTGCGCTGCGAGCCGCCGCACGTGTGGCCGAGCGAGTCGGGCTCGAGCACGACGACGGCCTGCGCACCCTTGAGGCCGGCCGCGACCTGGCGGATCCACGCACGGTACTCGGTCGCGGAGAACCCGCCCGACGACCAACCGCCGCAGTCGCGGTCCGGGATCGCGTAGAGGACGAGCTGGGCCACGCGCTTCTTCTTCTGGGCGGCCTTGACGTAGGCGCGGACCTCGGCCTTGACCGTGCGGGTCTGGTTCCACGTGCCGAACCAGCGGGCCTGGGGTGCGGTCGCGATGACGTCGAGCTTCTTCGCGGTCGAGCGTCGGCCATCCCGCCGCGCGACGGCCGCGGCCGACGCGACCTGTGAGGTCGGGTCGACGTAGAACTTGCGGGCGGTCCGCGCGGCCGTGCGGCCACCGGTGCGGCTCAGGGAGACCGTCGGGCCGTCTCCCGGTGCGGCCGACGCGACCGCGGGTGTCGCGGCCGCCGGCACCGCTGCTGCGGGCAGGCCGGTGCCTGCGGCGAGGCCGAGGGCGAGGAGCCCGACGACGAGGGAGCGGTGGGTGCGAGCACGCATGGGCGTCACGGTACCGTCTCGACGCGCGCGCTGCCGCAGGCCTCGGACCGCGCCCGTGGACGAGGTCGCGTTCTGCCTGGCTGTGGACAGGCCGAAGGCGGACTCCCTGTGGGGAGCCCGCCCTCGAGGAACCGTGCCAGCCCGTGGTGGGGACCTGCGACGGCAGGGCCGGCGGACCGGCCCGGAACGTGACGGCGTCAGATGACGCCGAGGGCGAGCATCGCGTCGGCGACCTTCGTGAAGCCCGCGATGTTCGCGCCCGCGACGTAGTTGCCCGGCTGGTCGTACTGGTCGGCGGTCGTCGCGCAGCGGTCGTGGATGTCGCTCATGATGCGGGCGAGGCGCTGCTCGGTGTGCTCGAAGCTCCACGCGTCACGCGAAGCGTTCTGCTGCATCTCGAGCGCGGACGTCGCGACGCCGCCGGCATTCGCGGCCTTGCCGGGGCCGAAGAGGATGCCAGCCTCCTGGAGGAGCTGGATCGCCTTGGGCGTCGTCGGCATGTTGGCGCCCTCGGCGACGGCGACGAGGCCCGACGCGATGAGCCCGCGGGCGTCGTCCTCGTCGAGCTCGTTCTGCGTCGCGCACGGGAGCGCGACCTGGGCCCCGACCTCCCAGACGCGACCACCCGGAACGAAGGTCGCCGACGGGCGGCGCTCGGCGTACTCCGAGATGCGCGCGCGCTCGATCTCCTTGACCTGACGGACGAGCTCGACGTCGATGCCTGCCTCGTCGACGACGTAGCCGGAGGAGTCGGAGCACGCGACGACGTGGCCGCCGAGCTGCTGAGCCTTCTGCATCGCGTAGATCGCGACGTTGCCCGAGCCGGAGACGACGACGCGCTTGCCCTCGAACCCGCCGTTGACGGTCTCGAGCATGTGCTGCGCGAAGAAGACGGTGCCGAAGCCCGTGGCCTCGGTGCGGACGAGCGACCCGCCCCACGAGATGCCCTTGCCCGTGAGGACGCCGGACTCGTAGCGGTTGGTGATGCGCTTGTACTGGCCGAAGAGGTAGCCGATCTCGCGGCCGCCGACGCCGATGTCACCCGCGGGGACGTCGGTGTACTCGCCGATGTGGCGGTAGAGCTCGGTCATGAACGACTGGCAGAACACCATGATCTCGCGGTCGGACTTGCCGCGCGGGTCGAAGTCGGAGCCGCCCTTGCCGCCGCCGATCGGCATACCGGTGAGGGAGTTCTTGAAGATCTGCTCGAAGCCGAGGAACTTGATGATGCCGAGGTACACCGAGGGATGGAACCGCAGGCCGCCCTTGTAGGGGCCGAGCGCGGAGTTGAACTCGACGCGGAAGCCGCGGTTGATCTGGACGCGACCGGAGTCGTCGACCCACGGCACGCGGAAGATGATCTGGCGCTCGGGCTCGCAGATGCGCTGGAGCACGGCGGCGTCCGCGTACTGCGGGTTCTTCGTGAGGACGGGGCCGAGGGAGTCGAAGACCTCGCGGACGGACTGGTGGAACTCCGTCTCCCCCGGGTTGCGACTAAGGACCTGCTCGAAGACCGGCTCAAGCGAGCTCTGCATGGGGACTCCTCGACATCGTGGCGTGCGGTGACGCCCAGTTCTGACGGCCCGTATCGATAGGTGGGCACGTTGTGTCCAGGCCGCCAAACGTCCACTGTGGCACTGCGCGTCCGTGGCCGCAGGGACGTCTCAGGATCCGACCGCGGCCAGGTCGTCCCCGGGGCGCTGGAACGTTGGTCCCTTGCGCATCACCTCCCGCGCGTGCATCCCACATGCTGCGCGCCGGTGGCGCTGGTATCGCGGCCCAGGTCCGCATGGCGAGACCGCGGCGGGTCAGGTGTGGGCGGCCCTCACGACGGCCCGGACCCGCTCGGGGTCCGTGACGAGGTAGGCCGCGCCCGCGCCGCCCGAGATGAGGACGCGCCGCACGCCGAGGTCCGCGAGCGTGCGCAACGCGGCGAGACGGTCGGGGACGACGTCGAGGGCCAGGTGGAACGTCACGTCACGGCCGTCGGCCGCGTCCCGCAGGCGCGCGACCGCGTCGCGGTCGACATCGCCCCGTGCGTCGAGCGCGCCGCAGAGCTCGACGCGGTCGGCGCCCGCCTCGCGGGCGACGCGCGCTCCGGCGGCGTCCTGCACCGCGATCTCGACCGCGACCGTCGACCTGCCCCCAGCGCTGTCCATGCCCCGCCCCTCAGGGAGAGCCACGCGGCGCAGGGGTGCGGATAGCCGATCCGTGCGCCGCACGCGCACGGATCGGCTATCGAGCGCAGCCGCGCGAGTTCAGAGGACCGTGAGGCGGGTCGTGAGGGTCTGGGTCTCCCCCGCCGGCAGGCGGACGGCGTCGTCGGCCGCGTTCGCCGCCTCGACGCACACGAAGTGCGGCCACGCGTCGTCGGGAACGTCACGCATGCCCGACGCTCCCTCGACCCACGGGTTCCACACGACCGTCGTTCGCGAGCCCGCCTTCGCGACCTCGAGCGTCCGCCCACCCGGCTCCGAGACCGTGAGCCTCGCCGACGTCCCCTGGTAGACGCGGTCCGTCGGGCCCGTGAAGAGCACGGGACCGTCCTGCACCTGACGGGCGTCGCCGTCGACCTTGTCGAGGTACGGGCCGCCGTCGAGCCCGTCGACACGCGCCCGCCGGACGTCGTCGACCGCGAGGTACGTGTGGAGCGCCTGCGTGAGGTCGGCGGGTTCGCCGCCGTGGTTCGTCGTCGTGAGGCTCACGGTGAGCGACGCGCCGACCTCGACCTCCGTGCGCGCCGTGAAGTCGTGCGGCCACAGGGCCGCGAGCGCGGGGTCGACGTCCGCGGGCGTGAGCTCGAAGGTGAGGAGGACGGCGCCACCGGGGCGCTGCTCGTCGTCCGGGAGCTCGGTCGCGCCGACGAGCCGCCACGCGCTCGTCCGCGCGAAGCCGTGCGCGGGCCCGGCGCCGTCCGGGTGCGGCCCGAACCACGGGAAGCACAGGGGGATGCCGCCGCGAATCGCCGCACCCGGCGCGAGCACCGCGTCGGGCGACAGCCACAGCGCGTCGCGCGCGCCCGCGGGCGCCCACGCAACGACGTGAGCCCCGTACGCGTGGACGCGCGCGGTCGCGGCGCGGTGCTCGACGACGACGAGCGGCGCGTCGCCCACCCCTGGCTCGAGACGGACGGTGGACGGCAGGGTGACGGGCACGACGAGCTCCTCGCGGGACGGGCGGTTCTCCCACCGGTCTACCAGAAGGGCCCCCGCCGCCGCGACCGCGCGCGTCCACGCGTACGGNCGCCGCCGCGACCGCCCCCGACCCCCACACCTCTGCGCCTGCCGTGCCCCTTCTCGACCGAGGCATCCCCCATCGTGTGACCGGCCCGGGTGCGTCAACCCTGACGGAAAGACGGATCCCGCCCATCGCCTGGGCGGGATCCGTCGATCCGTCGTGAGGAGGTCAGCCGAAGATGCGCGGCAGCGTGCCCTCGAAGATCTCGCGGGCCTCGGCGAGCGGCACCTCGAAGAGGCCGTCGACGACGAGCGCGGGCTCGTCGCCCACGACCGCGCCGGTCTCCCCGAGCTTGAGGAGCGGCACGCCGCGGGCGACGCACGCGTCGACGAGGCGCTGCTCCTCGCCGCGCGGCACGGAGACGACGGCGCGGGCGACGGACTCGGAGAAGAGCGCCTCGAACTCGGTGACGCCGTCGCGCTCGACGAGGCTCGCGATCGAGACGCGCGCGCCGACACCGTAGCGCAGGCAGGACTCGAGGAGCGCCTGGACGAGGCCGCCCTCGGAGAGGTCGTGCGCGGCGTCGACGAGCTCGTCGCGCGAGGCGTTGACGAGGACGTCAGCGAGCGTCTTCTCCGCGGCGAGGTCGAGCCGCGGGGGCACGCCACCGAGGTGGCGGTGGACGACGTCGGCCCAGGCCGAGCCGTCGAGTTCGGCGCGCGTCGTGCCGAGGAGGAAGATCGTCTGCCCCTCGGTGCGCCAGCCGGACGCGGTCGCGCGCGTGACGTCGTCGATGACCCCGAGGACGCCAACGACGGGCGTCGGGTGGATCGAGGAGTCGATCTGGCCGGGCTCGCCCGTGCCGTTGTAGAGAGACACGTTGCCGCCCGTGACGGGCGTGCCGAGCTCGAGGCAGCCGTCGGCGAGACCCTCGATGGCCTCGACGAGCTGCCACATGGAGTCCGTGTCCTCGGGCGAACCGAAGTTCAGGCAGTCGGTGATCGCGAGGGGGCGGGCGCCCGTCGTGGCGACGTTGCGGTACGCCTCGGCGAGCGCGAGCTGGGCGCCGGTGCGCGGGTCGAGCTTCGCGTAGCGGCCGTTGGCGTCGGTCGAGAGGGCGACGCCGAGGTTCGTGGACTCGTCGACGCGGACGACGCCCGAGTCGTCGGGCTGCGCGAGCGCGGTGTTGCCCTGGACGAAGCGGTCGTACTGGTTGGTCACCCACGCCTTGGACGAGTGGTTGGGCGAGCCGAGCACGGCGAGCGCGGCGGCGCGCAGCTCGTCGCCCGTCGCGGGGCGGGCGAGGCCGGCGGCGACGGTCGTGTCAGCGTTGAGGCCGTCCTGCCACGCGGGACGCGCGTAGGGACGGTCGTAGACGGGTCCCTCGTGAGCGACGGTGCGGGGGTCGACGTCGACGATGCGCTGACCGTGGTGGTCGATCGTCAGGCGTCCCGAGCCGTTGACCTCGCCGATGACGGCGGTCTCGACGTCCCACTTCTTCGTGATCGCGAGGAACTGCTCGAGTTTGGCCGGCGTGACGACGGCCATCATGCGCTCCTGCGACTCCGACATGAGGATCTCGCCGGCGTTGAGCGTCGGGTCGCGCAGCAGGACGTCGTCGAGCCACACGTGCATGCCGCCGTCACCGTTGGACGCGAGCTCGCTCGTCGCGCAGGAGATGCCGGCCGCGCCGAGGTCCTGGATGCCCTCGACGACCTCAGCCCCGTAGAGCTCGAGGCAGCACTCGATGAGCACCTTCTCCATGAAGGGGTCGCCCACCTGCACGGACGGGCGCTTGGCGGGGACGCCGTCTTCGAACGTCTCGGACGCGAGGATCGAGGCGCCGCCGATGCCGTCGCCGCCCGTGCGGGCGCCGAAGAGCACGACCTTGTTGCCGACGCCCGAGGCGTTGGCGAGGTGAATGTCCTCGTGGCGCAGCACGCCGAGGCACAGTGCGTTGACGAGGGGATTGCCCTGGTAGGACGCGTCGAAGACGAGCTCGCCGCCGATGTTCGGCAGGCCGAGGGAGTTGCCGTAGCCGCCGACGCCGGAGACGACGCCGTGGACGACGCGTGCCGTGTCCGGGTGGTCGACGTCGCCGAAGCGCAGCTGGTCCATGACGGCGACGGGGCGCGCGCCCATGGAGATGATGTCGCGGACGATGCCGCCGACGCCCGTCGCGGCGCCCTGGTAGGGCTCGACGAACGACGGGTGGTTGTGGGACTCGACCTTGAAGGTCACGGCCCAGCCGTCGCCGATGTCGACGACGCCCGCGTTCTCGCCGATGCCGACGAGGAGGTGCTTCTTCATCTCGTCGGTCGTCTTGGCGCCGAACTTCGACAGGTGGATCTTCGAGGACTTGTACGAGCAGTGCTCGGACCACATGACGGAGTACATCGCGAGCTCGGCGGCCGTGGGGCGGCGACCCAGGATGTCCTTGATCCGCTGGTACTCGTCGGGCTTGAGCCCGAGAGACGCGAAGGGCTGCTCCTCGTCGGGAGTGGCCGCTGCGTTCTCGACGGTGTCCAGGGTGGGCTTGGGCGCGGTCATCGATTCCCTCGGGCGTGGTGGGCGGCGTGCGGCGAGCCGGCGTCGTCCGCGCGGGCGTGGGCGCGGCCGGGTGCTCCTCCGTACGGTGCGAGACGCCGCCAGTCTAGCCGCGCCCGCGGACGCGCCGGACGCGCGTCTCAGCCTCCGGCGGCGCGGGTCCGGCAGGCGCAGGACGGCCCGTCGCGCCGGTCAGGCGTCGAGTTCGTGCTGGCGTCCGTCGGGGTGCTCGCGCAGCCAGTCCTCGAAGCGGGGCCCGACGACCTCGACGCCACCGGTCGGGAGCAGCGCCCCGGTGCGCGCCTCGCGCGCGGCGCCGGGCAGCGGCACGGGGATGCGCACGGCGGGCCTCCCCTCGAGGCGGGCGACCATCTGCGCAAGCGTCATCGTCTCGGGCCCGCACACGCATGCGCTCTCGCGCTCACGCTTCCCGACGACGATCTCGGCGACGACGTCGGCGACGGTCTCGAGCGCGACGGGTCGCAGCCGCATGCTCGGGACGGGCATGACGGGACCGCGCGCGAGGCGGTCGACGAGCTGGCCGGGGAACGTGAACCACTGGGTGGACCGGACGATGATCGCGGGGGTCGCGTCGGTCGCGGCGGCGCGCGCGGCGCGTTCCTGGGCGACCTTGCCCGCGTAGTGCGCGTACCCGGTCGCGCGGTGGCAGCCGACGATCGACACGACGACGTGCATGCCAGCGTCGACGTCGTGGGCGGCGGCTGCGACGTGCCGGGCGGACGCCTCGAAGAACCGGACGGCGTCCGCTGGGCGGTTCGCGTCCGTGCTCGTCGCCTCGAGGACCGCGTCGACGGGCTCGCCGTCGGTGAACGGGCGGAGGTCGATGGGTCCGCGCACGTCGACGCCGTCGCGGCGTCCGACGAGCACGGCCTGGCGTCCGTGTCGTTCAATCGCCCGGGCCGCGGCCCGGGCGAGGACTCCTGTACCGACGATGATCGTGCGCCCCACCCGTGTCCTCCTCGTGCTGCTCGTCGCTCGTGCGGGTCCGCCCATGAGGGTGGCACCGTCGTGACATGTGTCGGTATGACGCGCGTCTCGTCTCACCCGGACCGCGCTTAGCGTAGGTGCTTTCACCCGGCACTCGCACGGGGAGCGGGTCGCTAGGGTCGGCAGGGTGACGTCGACGACCAGCACTGGGCAGCGTGTCGCGACGAGGCGCGTCCGACGCCTCGTCGCGGCGCCGACCTGCGCATCTGCGCTGGTCGCGTGCGGCCCTGGCCCGTCGGGGGAAAGTCCGGGTCCGACGCTGGCGGAGCCGGCCACGTCCGCCACGCCTCCGTCGGCCGCTCCCGAGGGCACGACCGAACCGTCGCCGTCCACGTCGGTGCGCGTCTCCGACGCGCTCGGGCGCGCGACGACGGTGACCTCACCCGGCGGGGCCGACGCGCCAGAGGCCGCACTCGTCGACGGCGTCGTCGTCGTGTCCGCGATGCTCGGCGACGGCGAGGCGCTCGAGGTCACCGTCGACGGCGCCCGCTGGACCGCGTACGCGGACGGGTCGGCGACGCTCACCGACGCCGCCGACCCGTTGCGCGTCGGCGGCACGGACCCATCGGCCCGTGATGCCGATGGCGTCCGCCGGGTGAGCACCCGCACCGAGGACGACGGCCGCCGGCTCGTCGTCGAGGTCGCGGCCCGCGCGTCGGCATCGTCGACGACCGCGGCCCCGCCCGCGAAGGTGGCGCTCACGGTCGCGCCGCGCGCCGTCGAGAGCGCGACGTGGGCCGACGACGTCGAGGGCGGCCGCTCCCTCCAGGTGGACCCGACGACCTTCGGCCGTTCGGGCTCGGCGGCCGCGCTCGAGGCCGTGCGCGCCGAGCTCGTCGAGTCCGAGCCCGACGCGGGCACGACGGTCATGGACCATCAGTTGCGCTGCCACGCGCTCGGGGCCCCCGGCAAGGAGACGTGGAACCTCGAGCCGTGGCGTCCCGAGGTCGACTACCTCGCGTACCTGCTGGCCCGTTGCAACCCCACGTGAGCACCTGACCTGCGCGGACACCGTCCAGCTTCCTTCACAAGATCCGCAAAGTTGCACTTGCGCAGTTCATTCCCCGGGCCCCCGGCAGCCCCTAGGCTCGCACCCGTGACGACCACACTCGAGGGCGCTGGCGCCCCACTGTCCAGCACGCCGACCAGCACACCGACCAGCACGCCATCCCGCCCTCGTCGCGGCATCGGTGAGCGGTGGTCGCGAATCGTCCGCCCACCACGCGTCGCGGGCCTCGACGTCGCCCGGGCCCTCGCCGTCGTCGGCATGATCGCCGCGCACGTCGGGAACGCGCCGCAGTTCGTCGTCGGCGACCCCGGGACGTGGGCCGGTGTCGTCCACGGCCGCTCGTCCCTACTCTTCGCGCTCGTCGCCGGCGTGTCGATCGCCCTCATGACCCGAGGTGTCCGGACGGCACCGGCCGACGAGGTGCGTCGCACCCGGCTCGCGCTCGTCGGGCGCGGGGTCGTCGTCCTCGGGCTCGGCGTGCTGCTCGAGCTCGTGGGCTCACCCGTCGCGATCATCCTCGGCTTCTACGGGATCCTCTTCATCCTCGTGGCGCCGATCGTCGGGTGGTCGACGCGTCGGCTGCTCCTCCTCGTCGCGGTACTCGTCGTCGTGCTCGGCCCGCTCGTGTCGCTCGCGAAGGCCACCTACCTCCTCGGCGGCAGCGCCGCCCAGCTCGTCCTCCTCGGCATGTACCCGCTGCCGGTGTGGCTCGCGCTCGTCCTCACGGGCCTCGTCGTGGGCCGTGGCGATCTCGGTTCTCTGCGCCGGGCCGGGGCGATGGTCGCCGTCGGCATCGTCCTCTGCGTCGCAGGCTACGGCGGAGCAACCCTCCTCGCGCCGGTGGACGCGGACGAGCCGTCCGTCGCGGAACCCTCCGACCCGGGGTCGTCGATCGTCGAGGTGCCGGGCGAGGACGTCGACCTCGCAGGCTTCACCTGCATCCGGCAGGACGAGGAGTCGGTGTCGTGCTGGCGCACCGCTGGCGCGACCGTCGAGGCACCTGTGCCCGGCTCGGTGACGTCCGGCTCGCCGCTCGTCAAGCTCGAAAGCTCGGCGTCGTTCGGGTGGAGCGCGGACCCGGCCGACGGATGGTGGCGCTCGCCCCTCGTGACCGACAGCCTCACGTGGGACGCGGTCCGCGGGGCGCTCGTCTCCGCGGAGCCGCACTCCGGGGGGCTCGGCGAGGTCGTGGGCTCCGGCGGGTTCGTGCTCGCGACGCTCGGCCTCTGCCTCGCGCTCGGACGTCCGCGCGTCCTGCGGCAGCTGCTCGTGCCGGTCGCCGCGCTCGGCAGCATGCCGCTCACCGTGTACTCCCTGCACATCGTCAGCTTCTTCGTGCCGAGGTTCGTCGAACCGACCGGGCTCACGACCTGGCTCTGGCAGGTCGGCGTGCTCCTGGCGGCCGCGACCCTCTGGGCGCTCACGCTCGGGAAGGGGCCGCTCGAACGGCTCACGGCGCGGCTCGCGGCTCGCTACGCTGTCCGGGGAGCAGGGCCGCGCACATAGCGCGGGGCCTCGCACCCCTGCACGACGCTCGCCTTCTCCCCTAGGCTGGCGGGGCGACGAGTCCTCGCCGCCCCGCCCCACCTAGGGATCACCATGTCCACGGACCCGTACGGAACGCCGACGCCTCCGTCATCGAGCCCCTATCCCGAGCTGCGCTACGACCGTGACGGTCGGCCGCTCGGCGGCGGGACGACAAGCGGGTCCGGGACGGTATGGCCGACCCCGTCCGCCAGCACGGTCCCCGGGCTGGGCAGGTACACGCCCGGGCAGTACAGCGGAACGGCGACGGCGGGCATGGACCCGTACGCCATGCCTGCGGGCGGCCCGCACGGCGGCCCGGCGCCCGCGTACGGCGCAGGCTCGGCCCCCTCCCCGACGGACAGCGCCTGGACGACCTCGTCGTCGTCCCGCGTCCACCAGCTGGGGCCCGATCAGACCCTGCTCGTCGTCGCCTGGATCGTCGCTGCCATCACGAGCCTCTACATGCTGCCGTGGGCGATCGCCGTGACGCGGCGGCGCCCGGACGCGACGGCGATCGCACTCGTGACCTTCTTCACCGGCTGGACGATCGTCGGCTGGGTCGTCGGCCTCGTGTGGTCGCTCGTGGGCCCGCCGTCGACCTCGACCCTCCCGCCGCCCGGCTGGTACCCGAGCCCGACGGGCGTCGGTCAGCAGTTCTGGGACGGCCACGCGTGGACGGGGCACACGCAGGCCTGACGCGCCAGGCCCCGCCAAGAGCACAGAGGCTCGCGCGGCGACTCCGAGGGCCTCGGGTGGCGTATTCTGTCGGCATCGCCCGAGCGCCCGGCACCACGTGGTCTCGTGCACGCCGTTGTCAGCAGGGACAGCGCGGTGATCCCAGGGAGCCACGATGACCAACCCATACCCGGACTCGTCCCCCACGGACTGGCAGACGACGCCGCTGCCGACCGGTGGCAGCGCAGGCGGCACTGTCGAGCCGTGGCAGCAGCAGGCCCCGGCGTACGGCGCCCCGCCCGCCGCGCAGCCTGCGTACGCGCAGCCGGCGTACGCGCAGCCGACGTACGCGCAGCCTGTCGCCGCGGCGGGGCCCTTCGGCAGCAACGGGATTCTGACCGACCAGGTCAACCACGGCGGCGGGCTCGTCGCCTTTGCATGGATCGTCGCGGTCTTGACGTTCTTCTACATGCTGCCCTGGGCCATCGCCGTCACCCGTGGCAAGGCCAACCACGGGACGGTCGGGCTCATCAACCTGTTCCTCGGGTGGTCCGTCGTGGCGTGGGTCATCTCGCTCATCATGGCGTGCGGCGCGCACCAATACATTGGCGCCTTCGGCGGCACCCAGATCAACGTCGTGAGCGTCGCCGCACCTGTCGCCGCACCTGTCGGCCCCTCCGTCCCCGCCGGTTGGTACCCGAGCCCGACGGGCGTCGGTCAGCAGTACTGGGACGGCCACGCCTGGACGGGTCACACGCAGGCCTGAGGCTGCCGCACCTGGCCCTGGAGGGATAGCGTCGCCCCCATGGACACGACAGGGACGAAACGCCTGCACCAGGTGGCACTTCACGGGCTCGTCGCGTACCTACCGACGCCGGTCCGCTACGACGAGGTCGACCTCGCCGCGTTCGGCCGGCTCGTCGAGCGCGCGGTCGCTGCGGGGGCCGACGCGCTCGGCGTCCTCGGGTCGACGGGCGCCGCGATGTACCTCGACCGGGACGAGAGGCACGCCGTCGTGCGCCGTGCGGTCGACCTCGCGGCGGGCGTTCCCGTCGTCGCGGGGGTCTCCGCGCTGCGCACCGCGGCCGCGCAGGAGCACGCCGACGACGCGCAGTCCGCCGGGGCAAGCGCGCTCCTGCTCGCACCGGTCGGCTACGTGCCGCTCGTCGGAACCGAGGCCGTCGGGCTGTTCGAGGACGTGCTCGCGGGCATCGACGTCCCCCTCGTCGTCTACGACAACCCGGCGACGACGCGCGTCGACATGTCGACCGGACTGCTCGTCCGCCTCGCGGCGCTGCCCGGGGTGGGCAGCGTGAAGACGCCCGGGCCCGGCCCCCGCGCCGCGCTGGCGCGCGCGCGTGTCGCGGAGCTCCGCGCGGCCCTGCCGCTGGACGTGTCGCTCGGGTTCTCGGGCGACGACGCGGGTGCTGCCGCGCTCCGTGCCGGGGCGGACGCGTGGCACTCGACGCTCGCGGGGACGCTGCCAGAGCTGTTCGTCCCCCTCGCCCGCGCGGCATCGCTCGGTGCCCCGGGCGCCGACCCGGTGCCCGACGACGCGGGCGACACGTCGCACCTCGCGGCACTGTGGGACCTTGTCCGGCGTCATACGGGCGTGCGCGTCGCGTCGACGACCGCCGAGCTGCTCGGGCTCGTCGGGGGCCCGTCACTGCCGCGTCCGCTCCTGCCGCTCGCAGCGGCGGACCGCGACGCCCTGCGGCGCGTGCTCGCGGAGCTCGGCGTCCTCTGACGGCGCGAGGAGCGGCGAAGCCCCCGCACGCGCCGCGTGCAGGGGCCTCGTCAGCCGCGGGTCAGCGCTTCTTCGCGTGACGCTTGAGCGCCTTCTCGCTGATCGGCGCGTCGCCCGAGGCCCGCTGGGCCTTGAAGTAGGCGATCGCCTCGTCCTGCCGGATCTTCTCCGCACCTGTCGCGATGGGCGCGCGCAGGTGCTCGGGCGAGTAGCCCCACGCCTCGGTGAGGCCAAGGACGTGCGGGCGCAGGCGTCCGACGAGGCGCGTCATGTACGACGACACCATGCGGGCGCGCTCGCCCGTGAGGCGACCGTGCATGAGGTACCAGGCGAGGTTCTCCTCGATGACGGAAAGGCCGTAGAGGTCGCGCAGCCACGTGAGGATCGTGCGGTTGCCGTCGTCCGTCACGGCGTCGAGCGCGCGCGTGAACGCCTCCCACTGGACGAGGTCGGCGTGCGCCTTCGCGGCCTCGATGAGGTCGTGCTGGTGCTGGTTGAAGAGAGCCGCAGCCTTGTCCGCCGGGAGCTTCTGCGCGGGGCGCAGCCGGTCGGCGACCTCCTCGACCATCGTCTCGACGCGGTCGGCGAGCAGCGCGCGCTGCGCCTCGACGCCGCGCAGGTGCGCGACCTTGCGCGCCGCCTGGCCGGAGTCGGAGATCTTCTGCAGCGCCCGGCCGAGCGGCGTCGCGTAGCGGACCGTGTCCGCGGCACGCTCGGCGGCGACGCGTGCGATGCCCGCGGCGTCGATGCCCGTGAACTTCTTCGCGTAGTCGGCGAGGAGCCGCTTGCCGACGAGCTGCAGGAGCACGGTGTTGTCGCCCTCGAACGTCACGTAGACGTCGAGGTCGGCGTGGAGGCCCGTCATGCGGTTCTCCGCCATGAAGCCCGCGCCGCCGCACGCCTCACGGCACGTCTGGATCGTCGAGAGCGCGGTCCACGTCGATGCGGGCTTGAGCGTCGCGGCGAGCGTCTCGAGGTCCTCGCGGGACTCGTCGGTGTCGTTGCGTCCCGAGAAGACGTCGTCGAAGAGCTCGAGGAGCTCGGCGTGAGCGAAGAGCCCCGCGTACGTGCGCGCGACGAGCGGCACGAGGCGACGCTGGTGCTCGCCGTAGTCGAGGAGGACGGTCTCCTCGCCGCCTGCGCCGGGGAACTGACGTCGCTCGGTCGCGTAGCGCACCGCGATCGCGAGGGCGATCTTCTGCGCGTTGACGGCCGCGCCGTCGAGCGAGACGCGCCCCTGGACGAGCGAGCCGAGCATCGTGAAGAACCGTCGCCCGGGGCTCTCGATGGGCGAGGAGTACGTGCCGTCCTCGGCGACGCACCCGTAGCGCGCGAGGAGGTCGGTGCGGGGGACGCGCACATGGTCGAACGCGAAGCGGCCGTTGTCGATGCCGTTGAGACCGCCCTTCTGGCCGTCGTCCTCGCTCTGGATGCCCGGCAGGAGGGGACCGGCCGAGCCGTCGGCGAGCCGCTCGCGCACGGGCACGTAGAACGCGTGGACGCCGTGGTTGACGCCCTTCGTCACGAGCTGCGCGAAGACGACCGCGGCCTGCCCGTGGAGCGCTGCATTGCCGAGGTACTCCTTCCACGCGGCGCGGAACGGCGTGTGGATGACGAACTCCTGCGTCGCCGGGTCGTACGTCGCGGTCGTCGCGATCGACGCGACGTCCGAGCCGTGGCCGATCTCCGTCATCGCGAACGCGCCGGGCGTCTCGAGGCTCATCGCGGCGGGCAGGAGCCGGTCCTGCTGCTCGGGGGTGCCGAGGTGGAGGATCGCGGACGCGAAGAGCCCCCACTGGACGCCGGCCTTGATCTGCATCGACGGGTCGCCCGCGACGAGCTCCTCGAACGCGGCGAGCGAGCCGCCGTGCTCGTCGCCACCGCCAAGCCGCTCGGGGAAGGCCCGCAGGACCTTGCCCTCGGCGACGATCGCCTTGAGCTGTCCGAGCACCCGCTCGCGGTGCTCCTCCTTCGAGAGTCCCTCGATCTTGTGGAACTTCTCGTCCCTGAGGATCTCGCGCGTGAACGTGCGCAGGTGGCCCCAGCGGCCGAGGAGCTGGGGGGTGAGGGCAGCGGCGTCGAGCGTGACGTCGTCGTCCGCCGTCTGCGGTGCGTTCCGGGGTGCTGCTGTCGCGGTCATCGGGACTCCTTCGTCTCCAACGGTGCGGGTGGTGGGCGTCAGCCCTGGGTGGTGTCCTGGGGGTCGGTGGTGGTCTGGCGTTCGCGGGCGAGCAGGCCGATGGGCCCTGCCCACAGCCAGGCGGTGATGCGGGTCGCGACGTGCTCGCGGTCGGGCGTGCCGGGCTCGCCGAGGCGGGCGAGCCACCATTCGCCCGTTCCGGAGATGAAGCCGACGGCGCCGGCGGCCCAGGCCTCGACGTCGAGGTGGTCGTCGTTGCCGACGGCCTGCGCGAAGGGTTGGGCGACGATCGTCGTGATGGAGCCGAGGAACGACGACAGCGGCGCGGAGCGGGCTGCGTCGCCCTGGGCGGGGAGCGCGACGGCGTTGGCGATCGCGGTGTTGCGGGTGACGAAGTAGTAGACGCTCGGCGAGTGCTCGATCATCGCGAGGTAGGCGTCGATCATGCCGTGGAGGGCGGCACGGGGCGTGGGGGCGTTCTCGACGGCGGCGCGGAGGTTGGCGGTGATGGCGGTGACGACGGCTTCGCCGACGGCGTTCTGGAGGCCGACCTTGTCGGTGAAGTAGCGGTAGAGGATGGACTTCGAGGTGCCGAGGTCGGCAGCGATGTCGTCCATGGAGACGTCGGGGCCACGCCGGTGGACGGTGCGGCGTGCGGCGTGGGTGAGCTCGCGGCGGCGGGCCTCGCGATGGTTGTCCCACCGGGTGGACCTGCCGTCGACGGGCTCGGCCGGGGACGAGAGAGTAGTGGCACGCGGGGTCGCGGCTGCGGACGTGCGACGTCGCGCGGCGGCGGTGTCGCGGCGGGCGTCGTCCTGGGTGGCGTCGGTGCCACGTCCCGGTGTGATCGGACTCACGAAACTCAGAGTATCAGGTACTCTGAGTTCGAGGAACCCGAGCAACGGAGCGAGAGGCCTGCCATGACCGCGACACCCACCCCCACCCCCCACGACGGACCCCGGGACGCCTACGTCCTCGGCGGCAACCGCATCCCCTTCGGCAAGGTCGGCGGCGCCTACGCCCGCGCCTCCAACCAGGACATGCTCACCGCGGCGCTCGACGGCCTCATCGCCCGCTACGGCCTCCACGGACAGCGCCTCGGCGAGGTCGTCGGCGGCGCCGTCCTCAAGCACTCCAAGGACTTCAACCTCGTCCGCGAGGCCACGCTCGGCACGACGCTCGACCCCCACACCCCCGCGTTCGACCTCCAGCAGGCCTGCGCCACCGGCCTCGAGGCCGTCGTCACCGTCTCCAACAAGATCCGCCTCGGCCAGATCGACTCCGGCATCGCCGGCGGTGTCGACTCGACGTCCGACGCCCCCATCGCCGTCTCCCCCGGCCTGCGCCGCGCCCTGCTCGCCGCCAGCCACGCCAAGGACCTCGGCGGACGCCTCAAGGCCCTCGCCCGCATCCGCCCCGGCGATCTCGCCCCCGACGCTCCCCGCACCGACGAGCCCCGCACCGGCAAGTCCATGGGCGAGCACCAGGCCGTGACAACCGCCCGCTGGGGCATCACGCGCGAGGCCCAGGACGAGATCGCCCTCCGCTCCCACCACAACCTCGCCGCGTCCTACGAGCGCGGCTTCCAGGACGACCTCGTCACCCCCTACCGCGGGCTCATCCGCGACCAGATCCTGCGGCCCGAGACCTCCGCCGAGAAGCTCGCGAGCCTCAGCCCCGTCTTCGGCAAGCGCCTCGACCACATGCCGACGATGACCGCCGGCAACTCGACCCCCCTGTCCGACGGCGCCTCCGCCGTCCTCCTCGGCTCCGCCGACTGGGCCACCGAGCGCGGCCTGCCGCTCCTCGCACGCATCGTCGACGCCGAGACCGCCGCCGTCGACTTCGTCCACGGCCACGAAGGCCTCCTCATGGCTCCCGTCCACGCCGTCGCGCGCCTCCTCACCCGCCAGGGACTCACGCTCGGCGACCTCGACCTCGTCGAGATCCACGAGGCGTTCGCGAGCGTCGTCCTCACGACCCAGGCCGCGTGGGCCGACGACGACTACTGCCGCACCGAGCTGGGCCTGCCCGGCGCCCTCGGCACAATCGACCCCGCCAAGGTCAACGTCAACGGCTCCTCGCTCGCCGCAGGCCACCCCTTCGCGGCAACCGGCGGACGCATCGTCGCCCAGACCGCCAAGCAGCTCGCCGAGCTCCAAGCCGCCTCACCCGCGGCCGGTCCGTTCCGCGCGCTCGTCTCGATCTGCGCCGCCGGCGGCCTCGGCGTCGCCGCGATCCTCGAGTCCGTCCCCACCACCGAGGGAGACCCGCGATGACCGACCGCTACACCCACCTCGTCAACACGGGCTTCACCGCGACGCTCGCCAAGCGCCTCGGCCTGCCGCAGCCCGCGATCCTCCGCCGCTTCCGCGCGGGCGACCCGCTCGTGCCCGGCCCCGTCCTCGTCCTCGGACCCGACACGCACGACGGTTCCGACTCCGACGCCGTCGCGCAGCACCTCCTCGGGCGCGGCTTCGACGTCCACCGCTCCCCGACGACCGGCACCGCCCGCTGGGGCGCCGTCGTCCTCGTCCTCACCGAGATCGAGCGCGTCGAGGACCTCTCCGAGCACGTCCTCCTCGCGGGCTCCGTGCTCAGGCAGACGGCGCGCGGCGCGCGCGTCGTCACGCTCGCCCGCGAGTCCCGCGCCGACGACGCCCCCGCGCTCGCCGCCGCCCGCCAGGCGGTCGTCGGCTTCACGCGCTCGCTCGCCAAGGAGCTGCGGGGCGGCGCGACCGCGAACGGGCTCGTCCTCGCGGCCGACGCCGCCGTCGGCGGCGAGGGCGTGCTCGCCCCGCTGCGCTGGTTCCTCTCGGCACGCTCCGCGTTTGTCGACGGCCAGCTCCTCACCGTCGGCGTCGGCGACGTCCCCGCGCAGGACGACGACCGGCCGCTCGACGGCCGTGTCGCCGTCGTCACCGGCGCTGCCCGGGGCATCGGCGCCGCGATCGCGCGCACCCTCGCCCGCGACGGCGCGATGGTCGTGTGCGTCGACGTGCCCGCCGCGGGCGAGCACCTCACGAAGGTCGCGAACGAGGTGCGCGGCACCGCGCTGCAGCTCGACATCACGGCCGACGACGCGGGCGAGCGCATCGTCGAGCACGCCCGTGCACGGCACGGGCGCCTCGACGTGGTCGTCCACAACGCCGGCATCACGCGCGACAAGCTCCTCGCCAACATGGACGCCGCACGCTGGGACTCCGTCCTCGCCGTCAACACCGCGGCCCAGCTGCGCATCAACGACGTGCTGCTCGCCTCCGACCTCTTCCGTGACGCGCCGCGCATCGTCTCCCTCGCCTCGACGTCCGGCATCGCGGGCAACCGCGGCCAGACGAACTACGGTGCGTCGAAGGCCGGCGTCATCGGCATGGTCCGCGCGACCTCGCCCCTGCTCGCGGACGTCGGCGGCACCGCGAACGCCGTCGCCCCCGGCTTCATCGAGACCGAGATGACCGCACGCATCCCGTTCGCGACGCGCGAGGTCGCCCGGCGCCTCAACTCCCTCCAGCAGGGCGGGCAGCCCGTCGACGTCGCCGAGGCCGTCGCATTCCTCGCCTCCCCCGGCGCGGGCGCCGTCTCCGGTCAGGTACTGCGCGTGTGCGGCCAGAACCTCGTGGGGGCGTGATGGACTCCCTCCCCCGCTCCCGGACGGTCACCGGGCCCCCGCCCGGCACACGCGTCGAGACCCTGCCGGCCCTGCCCGGGCTCGGCAGCCTCTACGTGCGCGGAGCCGCAGGCTCCGTCACGGCGCGGCTCCCCGGACGCACGACGACGACGGAGCTACCCGCCGTCGCCCACCGCGTCGAAGGGCTCCGCGTCGACGCCGCCCACCTCACGGCCTACCAGCGGCTGCTCGGCGAGACCGGAGCCGACGCGCTGCCGTCGGGCTACTGCCACGTCCTCGCGTTCCCCGTCGCGACCGCCGTCATGGTGCGGCCCGACTTCCCGCTGCCGCTGCTCGGCATGGTGCACGTCGCCAACGCGGCGTCCGTCCTGCGGCCCCTGCGCCTCGGTGACGCACTCGACGTCACCGCGTGGACGCAGGACCTGCGCCCCCACCGACGCGGCACGCAGCTCGACGTGTGCGCCGAGATCACCGTCGACGGCGACGTCGCGTGGCGCGGCGTCTCGACGTACCTCGCCAAGGGCGTGCACCTCGCCGGGGACGCCCCCGCACCGGCCGACCACGAGGACGACGCCCCACGCGGCGCGCTCGGCTCGTCCGTCACGTGGCGCCTCGGCGCCGACGTCGGGCGCGCCTACGGCGCGATCTCCGGCGACCGCAACCCCATCCACATGTCCGCGCTGTCCGCCAAGGCCTTCGGGTTCCCGCGCGCGATCGCCCACGGCATGTACACCGCGTCCCGCGCCCTCGCCGACGTCGGCGCACGCCGCGGCCCGACGTACGACTGGACCGTCGACTTCGCCAGGCCCGTCCTCCTGCCCGGCCGCGTCGAGGTCGACTACACGACCAGCACGGACGGCGCGTGGACGTACGCGGGCCGCTCGTCGTCGGGAAAGCTCCACCTCACCGGAACCGTCACCCCGACCGCGTGACAGCCCCGCACGCCCCGCGCACAAGCGCGCCTCGGGCTCCCGACGCGCTTGCGACGAGCTCGGGGCGTGCGGACTGGACCAGGGAGGTGGTTGGGTGGGGGCATGGACATCACCCGGGGTGCGACGCTCGACGACGTCCGGCTCGACGCGATCGACCTCAGCGGACGCGACCTCACCGACACGCGCTTCCTCGAGTGCGCGCTCACCGACTGCCTCCTCGACGACGCCACCCTCACGGGCGCGCGCCTCGTCGACACCGACTGGGACGACGTCCGCGCGAGCGCCGTGAGCCTCAAGAACGCCTCGATCCTCGGTGGCACGTGGACCGACCTGCGCGCCGGCGCCCTCACCGCACCCGGCGCGAGCGTCGCCCGCCTCTCGATCGTCGGCGGACGGATTGACCACCTCAGCCTGCGCGGTGCCAAGGTCGACGGCCTCTACCTCGACGGCGTGACGATCGGCGACCTCGACCTCGCTGGCGCGACCGTCACCCGCCTCCGCACGCGCGGGACGACGATCCGACGGCTCGACGCCTCCGAAGCACGGCTCAAGAACGTCGACCTGCGCGGCATCGACCTCGCCGAGGTCGAGGGCGCCGCCGGGCTGCGCGGCGCAACGGTCTCGACCGCCCAGCTCCACGGCCTCGCGGGCGGCATGGCGGCCGCCCTCGGCATCAAGCTGGGCTAGCCCCGCGCCCCGACGCCCCACCCACCCACGCCCAGGCCCGTCCGTCCGTCCGTCCACGCGCCAGCCGGCCCGCGCGTCCACCCCCGTCCCGGGAATCCGCGCGTCTGGTTACTGCCACTGGCCAGACGCGCGGATTCCCGGGAGAGTGCGGCCGGGAGTCAGGCGAGTCGCGCCTCGAGCGACGCGCGGGTCGCCGGCCACTCGTCGCGGAGGACCGAGAAGTACACCGTGTCGCCGCGCGACCCGTCGGGCGCGAGCCGGTGCGAGCGCAGCACGCCCTCCCGCGTCGCCCCGAGCCGCTCAATCGCCGCGAGCGAGCGCACGTTGCGGGCGTCGGCCCGCAGCGCGACACGCTCAACGCCCCACACGTCGAACGCGTACGCGAACAGCGCGAGCTTCGCCGCGGGGTTGACGTGCGTCCCCCACCAGCGCCGCCCGTAGAACGTGTGCCCGATCTCGACGCGTCCGATGTGCAGGTCGATGTCGTAGAACGACGTCACGCCGACGACGGCACCCGGCTCGAGCAGCTCGTCGACCACCGCGAACGCCACCACACCCGGGCGGGCCGCGAGGCCGGCGATGTGCCGTTCCATCCCTTCGGTCGTGTCCGGCAGCGGCGTCGTCATGCCCGCCCACAGGGCGGCGTCGACGAGCGGGGCGAGCGCAGGCGCGTGCTCAGTCGCGAGCGGCTCGAGCCGCACACCACGCCCGACGAGGGTGGGGATCGTCGTCATGCGCCTACCCTCGCATGTCGACCGACCACGTCGCAGCCGCTTTCCGACCCGCCGACGCCACGCGAGACAGTCCTCACGACGCGACCTAGAGTCCCCGCAGGACTAGCTCGAGCCGCAGGACGAGCTCGCCAGGTCAGCGCTGCGGGCGCGGGCGTCGGCCCTTGCCGCGCAGGCGCGGGCCGCGCCAGCGGCGCGACGCCATGCCAGCACCTGCGGCTCCCGGAACGTCGAGCACGGGCTCGTCGACCGACGACGATTCCCCGACCGACGCGCCGACGGCCGCCAGCTGGCCGCCGCCGAGCTGTCCCTCGATCGCGCGCAGCGGATCGATGCGGGCGAGCAGCCGCTCGCGCACGCCAGGCCACTCGGGCGCGAGGATCGAGAACATCACCGAGTCGACGCGCGACCCGTCGGGCCCGTCGCGGAAGCCACGGAGCGTGCCCTCGCGGGTCGCGCCGAGCCGCTCGATCGCAGCGAGCGAGCGCGAGTTGCGGGCGTCGGCCCGCATCGCCACCCGGTAGACGCCGAGGTCCTCGAACGCGTGCTCGAGGAGGAGGAACTTCGCGGCGGGGTTGATGAGCCGACCCCACACGGCGCGGTCGTAGAAGGTGCGGCCGATCTCGACACGTCGGGCTACGGGATCGTGCGCGACGAGCGCCGTCGAGCCCCGCACCTCACCGCTGATCGCGTCGACGACGGCGAACGGGTAGCAGCCCTCGAGCGAGCGGGAGTCCTCGATGTAGTTCATCATCCCCACCTCGCCCTCGGGCAAGGGTGTGCTCATCCCGGACCACAGGTCTGCGTCGACCATGCGGGCGAGGTCGCCGACGTGCTTCTGCGTCAGCGGCTCGAGGCGAAAACCGTGCCCCGAGAGAGTGCGATCGTGCTCCACAGCGAGAAATAAGAACACACCTCGGGCCGTGTGCCAACACCCGGACGGCGAACTGTGGGAGGCGCGCACGGAACGCTGCCTGTGGACAACGGCATGAACTGTCGGGAGCCGCAAGATCCTGCGGCTCCGGCGACTTCACCCACCGCTGCGTCGCGACGCTCGTCACACGCGGTGCCGCACCTCCCGGACGCCCCGTCCGGCCACCGGGACGGCCCGTGTCCGCCCACCGGCGCACCGGTAGCATCCGAGGCACCATCCAGAGCGGCCGAGTGACGTGGCACGACGACGCCGCAGCAACCCCCCGGACCGGGTCAGGGTGCTCCCGCCACGGCCGATGCGAACGGAGAACACCATGCCCTACGCAGGAGACGTCACCCCCCGCGACGCCTGGGACCAGCTGACGATCGACCCCCAGACGGTCCTCGTCGACGTCCGGACCGTCGAGGAGTGGCTCGAGGTCGGCGTCCCCGACTCGCCGAGCGACGACAAGCCCGTCCGCTTCGTCGAGTGGGCCACGCACGACGGCCCCAACCCGCGCTTCCTCGCGCAGCTTGAGGCCGCAGGCGTCGCCAAGGACGCGACGGTCCTCTTCCTGTGCCGCTCGGGCGGGCGTTCGGTCGCCGCGGCCGAGGCCGCAACGGCCGCCGGTTGGGCGTCGTCGTACAACGTGCTGCAGGGCTTCGAGGGCGACTTCGACGCGCTCGGCGGCCGCACCGTCAACGGCTGGCTCAACGCGGGCCTGCCGACGACGTCGTACGCCGGGCCCGTCGAGTGAGCCGCGGCCCCCTGCCCGAGGGCCTGCGCCCCGCGACGCTCGCCGTGCGCGGCGGCCAGGAGCGCACCCCGTACGACGAGACCGCGGAGCCGCTCTTCCTCACGCAGGGCTACATCTACCCGACGGCCGCCGAGTGCGAGGCCGCGTTCACGGGCGAGATCGACCGCTACGTCTACTCGCGCTACGGCAACCCGACGGTGACGAACTTCGAGGAGCGGCTGCGTCTCCTCGAGGGTGCCGAGGCGTGCTTCGCAACCGCGACGGGCATGTCCGCGGTGTTCACGGCGCTCGCCGCGGTGTGCCGTGCGGGCTCGCGCGTCGTCGCGTCGCGTGCGCTGTTCGGCTCGACGCTCGTCGTGCTCACGGACATCCTCGCGGGCTGGGGCGTCGTCACCGAGCTCGTCGACGGCCACGACGTCGAGCAGTGGCGTGCCGCGCTCGCGACGCCCGCCGATGTCGTGTTCTTCGAGTCGCCGTCGAACCCCATGATGGACATCGTCGACATGCGCGCGGTCGCGGACCTCGCGCACGCGGCGGGCGCGATCGTCATGGTCGACAACGTCTTCGCGACGCCCGCCCTCTCGCGGCCGCTCGAGTTTGGCGCGGACGTCGTCATCTACTCCGCGACGAAGCACATCGACGGGCAGGGACGCGTCCTCGGCGGCGCGATCCTCGGTTCCGAGGAGTTCGTCCACGGGCCGGTCCAGCACCTCGTGCGCAACACGGGCCCGACGATGTCCGCGTTCAACGCGTGGGTGCTGCTCAAGGCGCTCGAGACGCTTCCGCTGCGCGTGCGCGCGCAGTCCGCGGCCGCGCTCGAGGTCGCGACGGCGCTCGAGGCCGACGACCGCGTCGCGCAGGTCCGCTTCCCGTACCTCGCGTCGCACCCGCAGCACGAGCTCGCGGTGCGGCAGCAGTCGGCGGGCGGCACGGTCGTGACGTTCGACCTCGCGGTGCCCGACGGCACGTCGCCCGAGGCTGCGAAGGAGCGGACGTTCCGCTTCCTCGACGCGCTGCAGATCATCGACATCTCGAACAACCTCGGTGACGCGAAGTCGCTCGTCACCCACCCGGCGACGACGACGCACAAGAAGGTCGGGGCCGAGGGCCGCGCGCGCGTCGGCATCGGCGAGACGACGGTCCGCCTCTCGGTGGGCCTCGAGGACGTTGAGGACCTCCTGGCAGACCTCCGCCAGGCGCTCGACGCGTAGGCCAGCACCGGCGCTCGTCGGCCACAGCGCGGCTACCCGCAAATTTGTGCCCTACCCGCGAGTCTGAACTTGCGGGTAGGGCACAACCTTGCGGGTGGGCGGATCGCTTCCGGAGGAGGAGCTCCGGACGGGGCACCAGCGGGACGGGCCGGTGGCCAGCAATGGCCCGGTGCAGACGCCCCTCGAAGAGATCCGGCGTGCTGAGCTGCCGGGCAGTCATCCGCACGAACGTCCAGCCCTGCGCACGGATCGCGTCCTCGCGGTCCTTCTCGGCAGCGACGACCCGCGCCGGATCTCCCCCGGCGAGATCTCCGTACTTCACCTGGCCGTCGTACTCGACGACGAGCCGCATCTCGGGCCATGCCAGGTCGACGTAGAAGACCCCGATGTCCGTGACGATCTCGAGCTGCGTCGTCGGACGTGGCAGCCCGAACGCGAGCGCCCGGACGCGCGTCCACGACTCCCACGGAGACTCGGCGCCGTCGTCCGCGTGCTCGAGCGCCACCCTCGCGCGACGGGACCCCGGCGCGCTGCCGAGGCCACGCACCGCCGCGTCGAGCGTCGCGCGCGGGATGCCCGCGCGCAGCGCGCGGTCCAGCACGACCACACCGTCGCGCACCGGATTGAACCGCGCGATGTCGAGCGCGGTCCGGACGACGTCGGTCACCCGCGCACCGTTGACCGTGACGATCTCGTCCTCGTGGACCGCCGCGGTGTGCACTGCCAGGTCAGGCGCTGTGCCTCGTCCGGGGAAGTCACGCCTCCCGACGTGAGTCTTCGCAGGCATGGACCACACGTCGAGCCCATGGACGAGCGCCGCGCTCTGGTGGACGAGCATCTCCGGGACGCCACGCACCCGGGCCCGCGCGACGACCGCCGAGATGCCGGCGAGCGCACGCGCGCGCTCGTGGTCGAAGGTGGTCGGACGTGCATACCGCTCGGCAGCGAGCCGCTGGGCTGCGTCGTCGAGGTCCATCCGCGAGACGTAGGCACCTGACCGGGCCCTGATCCAGGAACCGTCGCGGAGCATCGTCCGCACCGTCGTGGGATCGAGCTGCGACGCAAGGTGGATCGGGAGGAGCTGCCTCGGTGACAGTGGGACGATGCGCTCTCGGCGGGCCATGAACGCAGCCGACCATCTCTGCGACCTGCTCGCAGCACACGAATCTCCACCTGTGGATGCCCACCCCGCACACCCACCTGTGCACAACCCTCCCCCGTCGGCCCCCCGCCCCGGACGCGCGCCGGACGCGCGCCGGACCGTGCCACGCACCCGCAAGTTTGTGCGCTACCCGCAAGTTCGAACTTGCGGGTAGCGCACAAACTTGCGGGTAGGCGAGCTCGGGCGTCTGGCCCGCGACCGCAGCCGGGCGCGGCAGAGCCAAAGGTCCCATCATTCCTTCGGAAGTAGCCTGTTGAATTCTGGACAGAGCATCCCAGGAGGACACCCATGACCGTCGTCTCACCCGTCCGTCCCACCGGTGGACCCACCGACCCCGGACGCGTCGTCGTCGTCGGTGCCGGCATGGTCGCGCACCGCCTCGTCGAGCAGATGCTCGCCCGCGGCGAGCACGCCGCCTGGGAGATCACCGTCCTCGGTAACGAGCCGTACCGCCCGTACGACCGCGTGCACCTCTCGGAGTTCTTCGACGGCCGCGACGCCGACGCCCTCGCGCTCGCCCCGACGGTGTGGGACGACGCGCGCGTCACGCTCCGCACCGGCGACGCGGTCGCGAGCATCGACCGCGACGAGCAGGTCGTCGTCACGCGCGCGGGCGTGCGCGTCCCGTACGACAACCTCGTCCTCGCGACGGGCTCGTGGGCGTGGACGCCACGGACGACGGGCATCGAGCTCCCGGGCGTCGTGTCCTACCGCACGCTCGACGACGTCTCGGCGCTGCGCGACTGGGTCCAGGCCCGCGAGGACACGCTCGGCCGTCCCCTGCGGGGCGCGGTCGTCGGCGGCGGCGTCCTCGGTCTCGAGGCCGCGAGCGCCCTGCAGCGCCTCGGCGCGCACGCGACCGTCGTCGAGTTCGCCGATCGTCTCATGTCGGTCCAGCTCGACGAGGGCGGTGGTGAGACGCTGCGCGTCCGCATCGCCGACATGGGTGTCGACGTGCGCCTCGGGACGGGTGCGACGCGCCTCGTCGCGGCTCCCGACGGCGCGGTCGGCCTGCTCGTCCTGTCCGACGGGTCGACGCTCGACGTCGACGTCGTCGTCTTCTCCACAGGCATCCGGCCGCGCGACCGCCTCGCGCGGGAGTCGGGCCTCGCGATCGGCGAGCGGGGCGGCGTCGTCGTCGGTCCGACGTGCCGGACGTCGGACCCGCTCGTGTGGGCGATCGGCGAGGTCGCGTCGTACGAGGGCGTGTGCGCGGGGCTCGTCGCGCCGGGCAACGCACAGGCGGACGTCGTCGTCGACCAGCTGCTCGGTGGCACCGCCGAGTACGCGCCCGCGCCCGAGGGCACGAAGCTCAAGGGCGTCCTCCACGACGGCGAGCAGGTCGAGGCCGCGTCGTTCGGTGACGTCAACGCGCTCACGCCGGGCGCGCTCGAGGTGACGTTCGCAGACCCCGTCGCGAAGACGTACAAGAAGCTCGTGGTATCCGACGACGCGCGCACGCTCCTCGGCGGCGTGTTCGTCGGCGACGCGGCGCTCTACTCGAGCCTGCGGCCCATGCTGGGCCGCGCCCTCGGCGCGGACCCGAGCGCGTTCCTCGCGCCCGAGGGCGGCGCGGCGGTGCCGAGCGCGGACCTGCCCGACGACGTCGTCGTGTGCTCGTGCGCGAACGTCACGGCCGGGACGGTGCGCGGCGCGGTGACCGAGCACGGCTGCACGTCCGTCGCGGACGTCAAGAAGTGCACGAAGGCGGGCACGATCTGCGGCTCGTGCGTTCCGCTCCTCACGAAGCTCGTCAACACCCAGCTCGAGGCGTCGGGCGTCGAGGTGTCGCGTGCGATGTGCGAGCACTTCCCGATGACGCGCGCCGACCTCTTCGCGCTCGTCAAGGCCGAGGGGCTGAGGACGTTCTCCGAAGTCGTCGCGGCGCACGGCACGGGTCGCGGCTGCGTCGTCTGCAAGCCGGTGGTCGCGTCGATTCTCTCGTCCCTCGGCGTCGGGCACGTGCTCGACCCCGCGAACGCTCCCCTGCAGGACACGAACGACCACGCGCTCGCCAACATGCAGAAGGACGGCACGTACTCCGTCATCCCGCGCATCCCCGGCGGCGAGATCACCCCGGAGAAGCTCGCGGTCATCGCGGACGTCGCACGCGAGTACGGCCTCTACACGCGCATCACGGGCGCGCAGCGCATCGGCATGTTCGGTGCGCGCCTCGAGCAGCTCCCGGCGATCTGGCAGCGGCTCGTCGACGCGGGCATGGAGTCGGGGCAGGCGTACGGCAAGTCGCTGCGTGCGGTGAAGTCGTGCGTCGGCCAGTCGTGGTGCCGCTTCGGCGTGCAGGACTCCGTCGGGATGGGCGTGCGCCTCGAACTGCGGTACCGGGGCCTGCGTGCGCCGCACAAGTTCAAGGTCGGTGTCTCGGGTTGCGCGCGCGAGTGCGCGGAGGCCCGCGGCAAGGACGTCGGCGTCATCGCGACGGAGCGCGGCTGGAACGTGTACGTCGGTGGCAACGGCGGGTTCACGCCGCGGCACGCGGAGCTCCTCGCGGAGGACCTCGACGACGCGATGCTGCTGCGCGTCATCGACCGCTTCCTCGCGTACTACATCCGCTCGGCCGACCGTCTGCAGCGGACGGCGCCGTGGGTCGCGGACTACCCGGGCGGCATCGCTGAGCTCCGCAAGGTGCTCGTCGACGATTCGCTCGGCATCTGCGAGGATCTCGAGGCGTCGATCGCGGTACACGTCGAGGCGTACGAGGACGAGTGGGCGGCGACGCTCGCCGACCCGGTGCGCCTGGCGCGGTTCGCGTCGTTCGTCAACGCGCCCGACACCCCTGACCCGGACCTCGCGTACACGCCCGAGCGCGGGCAGGTGCGCCCGGCCCGTCCGGGCGAGGTTTCGGACCCGAACCCCGTCATCGCGCGGACCATCGCGGTCCGCCCTGCCGACGTCGAGCTGGAGGACGCCCTGTGACCGTGTGGACCCCTGTGTGCAAGCTCGCGGCGCTCGACCCGGAGCGCGGTGTGGCGGCGCTCGTCGACGGCGCGCAGGTCGCGCTGTTCCTGCTCGACGACGGCCGTGTGCTGGGCGTCGCCAACCACGACCCGTTCTCGGGTGCGAACGTCGTCTCGCGCGGGATCGTGGGCACGCACGGTGAGCACACGACGGTGACGTCGCCCATGCACAAGCAGGTGTGGGACCTCGTCACGGGCGAGTGCCTCGACGCGGCCGGCAAGGAGCCGGTCGATCTGGCGGTGTTCGCGGTCGAGGTACGTGACGGGGTCGTGCACGTGGCCTCCTGAACGACCCGCGTCAGGGGTAGTACTTGGTGCCCCGGACGACGACGCCGACGTTCTTGGCGTCGGGCTTCTCACGGACGTCCTGGAGGATCCCGAAGGTCTTGACCTCGGACTTGCCGTTGGCATACTTCAACTGGATGCGGCCCTTGCTGAGGATCTTGTAGGTGCCGCGCTCGTCGTCCGACCCGCCGATGAACCAGCTGCCCCCGACGGTCGTGCTCGTGAGGCCCTTGCGACGCTCGACGAACCTGCCGTCCTTGGTGAACTGCAGGCGCCACGTGTACGTGTAGCACGTCTTGCCGTAGCCATAGCCGCAGCCGCTCGAGCCCTGGTGGACGAGCTTCGTCGCAAGACGGGTGCCCGCCTTGGGCGTCGAGACCGGCACGTAGGAGTCGACGGGAGCCCCCTTGCGCGGCGGCAGCCTGAGCGACTTGCTCGTCACCGTCCCGGTGCGGCTGCCGACCTTGACCTTGCCGGTCCGCGGCGAGTACGTGTAGCGCACGCAGTCCTTCTTGCCGGCCTCGCAGGTGGGGCGTCCCTTCTGCGCGATCCCGGTGTAGGCCCAGCGCCCGTCGACGAACCAGACCATCCGGTTCTGCCAGGCCTCGTCGAGGCTCGAGTCCGCGCCCCAGTAGAGGCGCCCGGCGAGGGACTTCGGCGTCGTCGTCCGCTTCACAGGCAGGACGACCTGCTTCGCGGTGTCCTTGTGGCCGCCCGAGGCCGTCGCCGTGAGCGTGGCCGTGCGGACCTTGGTCGACGCGATGCGGACCTTGATCTTCTTCGTCACGTGCGCGCCGGGCTTGATCGTCCCGAACGACACCTTCGAGGACGACACCTTGACGCCCTTGCCCTTGACCCGGACGACGACCTTCGTGGCGTTCGCGTCGCCGCGGTTGTGGACGCGCACCTTGACGGTCTTCCACTTCCCGACCGTCGCCCCGACGCGCGGGGCGAGCGCGACGACGTCGAGCACGGGCGCCGCGCGACGTGCGACGTCGAGCGTGTACCAGGGCGACTGCTGGTAGGTGGCGCCCTGGGCCATCGTCGCCGCGTACGCGCACGTGTACGCGGTGGTCCAGAGCTCCGCCGTGCCTGACGCCGTCACCGTCGCGGACGCCCCCGACACAGCGACCGCCTGCGACACCGGGGTCTGGCTCGGCAGGAGGATCGCCGCGCCGTCCTTGGCGTCCGCGTGCACCGCGAGGCCGAGGCGCGCGGTGCACGCGCCGCCGCTCGCGACCCCGACGAAGACGTAGACGGCCGCGGGGTCGCCCGCGGGCTGCGCCGAGGCCCAGGTCGCCGTCGCGCGTACGGTGCGCGCCTCGACATCCTGCACGACGGCGACCTTCGTCACCCGCGGCATGCCCTCGGGGGGCTGGCCGGAGAGCGTGCTGATCGTCGCGCTGCGCCGGACGACGGGCTGCTCGGCGGCCTGCGCGGACGGCGCCGCCGCGACCGGCACGAGGAGCGTGGCGGCGAGCGCTGTCGTGAGCGTCATCGCGTCGACGACACGACGACGTCTGCGGGTGGGATGCGGGGCGCTCCCGCGGTCTGTCACGTCGCTCATGTCGGCCTCCGGACGCTCGTTGCGCCGAGACTAGGACGCCCCTCGCGGGTGCGCACCCTGAGCGGACGGGCGGTTGCGTCCGCGCAGGTCAGCCGTGGCGGAGCATCCACTCCGTGTTGGCGTCGCGTCCTCCGTCGGGGTCGGGGGCCGCCTCGGTCTCGATACTCGCGACGAGTGTGCGCGGGTCGACGGGCTCGGGCAGGTGGCGGAACCGGGCGGCAGGGTCCGGGTCGGGCGTGGGTGTCGGTGTCGTCATGTCCCGACATTACCGCCGCCGCATCCGCCGAGCGCTTTGCAGGTTCTTTCAGAAGATGAAAGTTCTTGCTAGCGTGGGGTGCAGGCACGGCGGCCACCCGGCCGCCTCCACGTCCGCGCCACGCGCGCCGCTCACGAAGGCACCGCACCGATGCGACTCCACACACTCCCCCACCACGACGGCTCCCAGCTCTACAGCCCCGGCGACACGACCACACCAGGAGGCCGCCGCGTCGTCCGGGTCCGTGTCCCCACCGGGTTCGGCCCTGTCGCGAGCATCGTCCTGCGCGTGCTCGTCGACGGCGAGCCCCGCTTCTCCCCCATGACGGTCGAGACCCCCGCGACCGAGCCCGGCGCGACCTGGTGGAGCGGCGCCCTCACCCTCGACAACGCCGTGACGACGTACCGCTTCCTCGTCAACCGCACCGACGGCACCGCGCTCTGGCTCAACGCCGAGGGCACGGACACGATCGAGCCCGTCGACACCCAGGACTTCCGCGTCACCACGTTCACCCGGCCGCCCGCGTGGGCGACGAGGCAGGTCCTCTACCAGGTCTTTCCCGACCGCTTTGCACGCTCCGCCGCCGCGGACGACCGCGCCGCGCCGTCCTGGGCGCTCGCCGCGGACTGGGACGACCAGGTCGTCCACACCGGCCCCGACACCCCCCGCCAGTACTTCGGCGGCGACCTCGACGGCATCACCGAGCACCTCGACCACCTCACCGACCTCGGCGTCACGCTGCTCTACCTCACGCCGTTCTTCCCCGCACGCTCCAACCACCGCTACGACGCCTCGACGTTCGACGAGGTCGACCCGCTGCTCGGCGGCGACGACGCCCTCGTCCGCCTCGTCGAGGCGGCGCACGCGCGCGGCATCCGCGTCATCGGCGATCTCACGACCAACCACACGGGCGACGCCCACGAGTGGTTCCTCGCCGCGCACCACCACCCCGAGGCCCCCGAGAGCGAGTTCTACTACTGGAAGGACGCCGCGCACGACGACTACGTCGCGTGGGCCGACGTCCCCTCGCTGCCCAAGCTCAACTGGAACTCCGCCGAGCTCCGCCGCCGGTTCGTCGAGGGTCCGACGAGCGTCGTCGCCCGCTGGCTCCTGCCTCCTTTCAACCTCGACGGCTGGCGCATCGACGTCGCCAACCAGACCGGCAGGTTCGGCACCGACGACCTCAACCGCGAGGTGCAGCGCACTGTCCGCGCGACGATGAACGCCGTCTCCCCCGACACGGTTCTCTACGCGGAGTCGACGAACGACGCGAGCCGTGACTTCGATGGTGACGGTTGGCAGGCGCCCATGAGCTACGCGGGCTTCACCCGTCCGCTGTGGCACTGGCTGAGGCGCGGCGAGCCGCACCCCCGCCATCATTTCGGCATCCCGTACGAGATCGAGCCCCGCTACACCGCGGCCGAGCTCGTCGCGACCTACCGCCGGTTCACGGCCGCGTTCCCGTGGCCCGTGCGCCAACTCGCGATGAACGCGATCAACACGCACGACACCCCGCGCTTCGCGGAGCGCGCCGACGACGCCGCCCAGCTCGTCGCCGCAGGGCTCTCCCTCACGCTGCCCGGCACACCCGTGCTGTTCGCCGGTGACGAGTTCGGGATCTCGGGCGTCAACGGCGAGGATGCGCGGACCCCCCTGCCGTGGGGCACCGAGCCCCGGCTCGGGCGCGCGTACAGCGCGCTCACGACACTGCGTACGGGTTCAGCAGCGCTCCAGGACGGCGCGTTGCGCTGGCTCGACGCGGACGACGACGTGCTTGCGTTCACCCGTGAAACCGCCGACGAGCGCGTCGTCGTCGTCGCCGCACGCGCCGCCGCGACCCTCACGCTCCCGTTGTCCGCGATCGGCCCCGTTCTCGCGGCGGAGCTGACGTTCGGCGACGTCGCCGTCTCAACGGACGCCGAGGGACTCACTGTGACGACCCAGGGCCCGGCGTTCATCGTCCTCCCGGCACCATCGACAGCGCCCCGTGCTTCCCGCTCGCCGGAGCCCGCGCACGCCGCGGCCGTGGCGGCGCACTGATCCCCTCCGGGGCTGCCACTGCCACCACCGGACCACGACGCTCTGACGCTTCCGTCCGAACCCGCGCTGCGGCGCAGGCTCTCCCGTCCTGCGCCGCAGCGTCCACGAGCCGGCGCTTACGGGCGTCGGCTCGTGGACGCACCTCAGCGCGGCGACGGCCCGCTCGACTCGCGGACCACCAGCTCGGGCTGGAAGACGTACTCGGTGCGCTGCGCGTGGACGGAGTTCATCTCTCCGACGAAGGCGTCGGCGATCGCGATCGACATCGTCGAGACGGGCTGCCGGACCGTCGTGAGCGGCGGCCAGGAATATCGTGCGACGACGGAGTCGTCGAACCCCACGACGGAGACGTCGCCCGGCACGGACAAGCCCCGGCGTCGAGCCTCGGCAAGGACACCGACGGCGACGAGGTCGCTCCCGCAGAGGATCCCCGTGCACCCGGCCTCGAGGAGCGCCCGGCCCGCATGACCGCCGCCGTCGTCCGAGAGCGGACCGTGGACCACCGCGACCTCCGCGTCGGCACCGAGCCCGTCAGCGACCGCGGCACGAAAGCCCTCGACTCGGCGCTGCGCCGGCACCGACGTCTCCGGGCCCGGCGCGAGGCCGAGCCGCTCATGCCCCATCGCGACGAGGTGCCGCACCGCGAGAGTCGCACCGGCCCGGTCGTCGATCGAGAAGAAGGGCGCGTCGATCTCCTCACGGAAGCCGTTGACGAACCCGAGCGGGAGCCCCAGCTCCCGCAGCTCGCTGTAGCGCGTCGTCGGCGCGGTCGAGTCCGCGTGCCTCCCCGAGACGAAGAGGATGCCCGCCGCGCCCGCCGCGACGAACATCTCGACGTACTCGTCCTCGTGGAGCCCACCCTCTGCCTGGGAGCCGACGAGGGGCGTGAAGCCCCGGCGCGCGAAGTTCGGGCCGAGCGCCTGGGCGAACGCCGGGTAGATCGGGTTGGTGAACTCGGGCAGGACGAGCCCGACCGGCCGCCCCGTCCTGCGCCGAAGGCGGGGCGGACGCTCGTAGCCGAGGACGTCGAGCGCAGTGAGCACGGCCTGACGCTTCGCGGCGACGACGCCCGGCCGGTCGTTGAGGACGCGGCTCACCGTCGCCTCGCTGACCCCGGCGTGCGCAGCGATGTCAGCGAGAGTGGCGGCCATGCGGGGAGTCTATCGTCGACGGTGCTGACGGATCACTTGACGGCGCCCGCCGTGAGGCCACCCACGATGTACTTCTGCAGGACGAAGAACAGTGCGACGACGGGGACCGACGCGAGCACCGCTCCTGCGGCGAACACGGACCAGTTCGCCGAGGTCTCTTGCGAGACGAACTGGAAGAGGCCTACCGAGAGCGTCTGCTTGTGCGGATCCGTGAGGACGACGCTCGCGACGACGAACTCGCTCGACGTGCCGATGAACGACAGCAGTGCGACGACCGCGAGGATCGGCGCCGACAGACGCAGGATGATCGTGAAGAAGATCCGGGCGTGCCCCGCCCCGTCGAGCTTCGCGGCCTCATCGATCGAGGCGGGCACCGTGTTGAAGAACCCGTAGATGAGGTACGTGTTGACGCCCATCGCGCCACCCAGGTAGACGAGGATGAGCCCGGCGTGGGTGTCGAGGCCGATTCCGGGGAAGATGTCGCCGATCGTCGTGAGCAGTAGGAAGATCGCGACGACGCCGAGGAGCTGCGGGAACATCTGCACGAGGAGGATGCTCACGAGCCCGACGCGGCGCCCACGGAAGCGCATCCGCGAGAACGCGTAGGCCGCGAGCGCGGCGAGCAGGACGGTACCTGCGGAGGCAACGACGCCGATGTACATCGTGTTGACGAACCAGGCGCCGTAGGGCTGCGCGGGGCGGTCGAAGAGGTTGATGTAGTTGGCGATGTCGACACGGCCGAACAGCGAGTTGGAACCGACGAGGCTGCCGTTGGGGTTGAGGGACGCCGAGACGACGTAGAGGAGCGGGAAGACCGCGACGACGGCGACGACGACGGCGGCCGCGTGCTTGGCGACGAGCGTGACGGTGGCGCGGTGGCGCCGTGGCGCGGGCGCGTAGTGGGAACTCATCGGTGAGTGTCCTCCAAGGACCGGGTGCGGCGGAAGCTGTAGATCGCGAAGGCTGCGACGAGCACGAAGATGATGATCGAGAACGCACTCGCGAGCCCGTAGTCGCGCCCGCTCGTCTCGCCGAAGGCAACCTTGTAGACGAGCGTGATGAGGATGTCGGTCGCGCCGACGTTCATCTCTGTCGAGATGTCCTGGGGTCCGCCCTCGGTGAGCATGTAGATGAGGTTGAAGTTGTTGAAGTTGAAGGCGAACGAAGAGATGAGCAGGGGCGCCATCGTCACCATGAGGAGCGGCAGCCGGATGCTGACGAGGCGGCGCACGGCTCCCGCACCGTCCATCTCCGCGGCCTCCAGGTAGTCGCCCGGGATCGACTGCAGCGCACCGGTCGCGACGAGGAACATGTACGGGTAGCCGAGCCAGAGGTTGACAAGGAGGATCGACACCTTGGCAAGGAGGGGGTCCGTGAGCCAGGGGACGTCGGCCCCGCCGAGAAGCGTCTGGTTGATGAACCCGAACTGGGGGTTGAGCAGGCCCGACCACACGAGCGCCGAGAGGAACGGCGGGAACGCGTACGGGAGGATGACGAGCGCACGAAAGGTGCGACGCAGCCGGAGGCGCGGGTCGTCGAGCAGGAGCGCGAGCAGCAGCCCGGCGAAGAACGTCGAGGCGACCGAGACGCCCGCGAAGACGAAGGTCCACACGATGACGTCGAGCAGCGGTCCGCGGATCGACTTCTCGGTGAGTGCCCGCGTGAAGTTGTCGAAGCCAACCTCGATCTTCCAGCCCGGCATGATCTCGGTGCCGTCGTCGGTCGTGAACGCCCCGTTGCCGGTGTCGCGGTAGACGGCCCCGGTCTCGCGGTCGGTGAACGTGCCGCTCGCTGGATCCCAGTCCATCATCGTCGCGTAGCGGTAGGCGGTCGAGCCGTCCTGCGTGCGGAGAGCACCGTCCTCAGGGTCGTCGGAGAATGGGACGCTCGTCGCGGCGATCCGCGCCTGGTCGGCGATCATCGCGGCAAAGTCGAGCGTGCGGTAGCCCTCGAGCCCGACGGGCGTCGCGCCGTCGAGCCGCGCACCGTCGACGGCCTCGAGCGGGCGCTCGTCCCCGCCGAGGAGCACGGTGCCGTCCGTGGCAGCGACGAGGAACGAGAGCTCGCCGTCACGTTCGAGGACGCTCATGGGGTACGACGGTGAGTCCGGCACTCGCTCGAGGGACTTGCTGAGGATGACGGCAATCGCGTCGTCCTTGGTCCCGACGTGGCCGTCGCCGTAGTTCGTGAACGCGATGTACCCGGAGTAGACGATGACGAAGACCTGGAAGAGGAGGAGGAAGGCCGTGCCGGGCACGAGGTACTTGGCGGGGAGCGACCCTCGACGCAGGTAGACCCAGTTGATGAGTGCCGCGGCGACGGCGGCGATGATCGCGAGCCCCGGTTCGCCGACGGCGAGGAGCGTGAGGACCGCGGCGACGACGAGCGCGTCGAGCACGCCGAGGAGCGCGATCTTCACGAGCGTCGCGCGAGCGGCGCGGCCAGGCGCGATACGCACCGAGGTGGGCCGACGGGGTGCGGCAGGCGTGGGTGCGGCGGGCGTGGGGACGGCGGGCGTCGTGAGGCTGGGCATGGGGGCTCCTGTGGTGGGGCCCGGGGGCATCAGCCGGCGATGTCGGCCTGGATCTTCGCGGCCATGTCCGCCCACGCGGCTGCAGGGTCGCCTGCGGTGTCGTTGACGAGTGCGGCCTGGGTCGCTCCCCAGTAGTTCCACACCGCGCCCATCTCCGGGATGCTCGGCATCGGTACGCCCTCGAGGCCGACCTCGCCGAACGCGCCGACGTCGGGGTCCTGGGCCGAAGCCTTCTCGAATGCGGAGGTCAGCGCGGGCGGGCGTCCGCCGGCCTCGAAGAGCGCGAGCTGGACGTCCTCGGAGCCGAGGTACTTCACGACGAACTCGTTGGCGGCAAGCGCGTTGGCGCTCTTGGCGCTCACGAAGAAGCCCTGGACGCCGACGAAGGGGGTGACGTCTCCGCCGCCAGCGGTCGGGATCGCCTCGATCGCGTAGTCGATGCCGTTGTCCTTGAAGGTCGGCAGGTTCCACGGGCCGGAGATCATGTACGGGGCCTTGCCCGCGGCGAACTCGTCACGGGCGATGTCCCCGGTGACGTTGGTGTTGAGCACGCCTGCCTTGCCCCACTCGACGAGCTTGGCGGCGAACTTCTCGCCTCCCTCAGAACCAAGAAGGAGCTTGGACGGATCGTAGCTACCGTCGTCCGCGGTCCCGAACAGAGGTGCGTCGAACGAGGTCTGCAGGGGGTAGAGGTGGTACGGGTCAGACTCGGGCCCGGAGGGAACAAGGACCGGGTAGGTCGCGTCGCCCGCGTCGACGATCTCCTGGCCTGCGGCGACGAGCTCGTCCCACGTGCCGGGCGTCGCGTCGGCGAGTGCGGTGTTGCGGAGCAGTGCGACGTTCTCGAGCGAGACGGGCAGGCCGTACGTCGTGCCCTCGTAGCTCATGGCGCGCAGAGAGACGTCGGAGAAGCCTGCGGCTGCGTCGCCGAGCTCGAGCGGCGCGACGACGCCGTTCTGCACGAAGAGCCCGAGCCAGTCGTGACCACCGATGATGATGTCGGGTCCCTTGCCCGTGGGGACCTGCTTGACGAAGTCCTCCTTCATGACGTCGCCGTACTCCTTCTGGACGAGCTTGACGGCGATGCCCTTGTCGGCTTCGAACTTCTTCGCGATGTCCTCGAGCTCGACGACACGGTTGGCGTCGACCCAGACTGTCAGCGTCGCGGCGGCACCGCTCGGGCCGGTGCCGCCTGCGCTGGCCGTGCCGCCGCCGGGGGCGTCGGAGGAGCAGCCGGCGAGGACGGTGGCGACGATGCTTCCCGTGGCGAGCGCGGCGAGGGCGGTCTTGTTCACCTTCATCGGTGATGCCTTTCTCAAGAGGTCGTGGGCCGCGGCTCCCGCGCGGCAGCCCCTGGGCGGCCGTCGCGTGCGGGGAGCGGCGGCGCGTTGCGACCAATATGGCAGAGCGTTACCGACGCTGCAAGACTTTTCACACGCCGTGTCCCACTCGTGATGTCGTCACGCGGCAACGTTGCGAGCCAGAACCCCGTCGACACCTCGGAGACCCCAGGGAAGGCCCGGAATCCCGCTGGATCGCTCGCCCGCGCACTCCTCCACCACCCGCTCGTAGCGTCCATCTCGTCGACCACGCGCCTCCGCCAACGCCACCAGGGACTGCAAGATGATTCAGGCCTGTGTGCGTGCCCGCCCGTTCACAGGTCGAGCGCGAAGAACAGCGCCGTCGCCGAGCCCGCGTGCTCTCCGAACGGGTAGACGGGCCGGAATCCGAGCGACCGGTAGAGGGTCACCGCGGCGGGCTGCCACACCCCCGTGACGAGGATGAGCCGCCGTGCGCCGCGGTCGCGCGCGATCGTCACGAGCTCGTTCATGACGGCGCGGGCGACGCCCCAGCGGCGGGCCTCGGGCGTGACGTACACCTTGACGACCTCGAGCAGGCCGTCCTCGTCGTCCGTGCCAGCGGCGACCATCGCGAGGGAGCCGCAGCCGACGACGATGCCGTCGCGCCGCGCAACCACGCCGTCGACGACGCGGTCGCCGAGGACTGCGTCGACCGCGTCGAAACCGCCCGCGGCCGCGGCGGCCTCGCCGAGGTGCGGGTAGAGCGGTTCGACCTCGTCCGTCTGGAAGCGGGCACGCAGGTCGCGCCCGGCCGGGTCGTCCCAGGCCGCGCGCGTCACGACGATGGGCAGCGGCAGGTCCTTCGCGAAACAGCGGGAGTCGGGCTCGCCCCAGAACTCGCCGTACTGCTCGATCGGCAGGTAGCCCTCGCCGAGGTAGAGGCCCATGGACTCGGGCTGCTGCGTGCCCGTCTCGAGGACGATGCGGCGCATGCCGAGGGCGAACGCGCGGGCCTCGAGCGCGCGCAGGAGGATGCGTGAGAGGCCGCGGCCGCGGTGACCGGTGGCGACGTAGAGGCGCTTGAGCTCGGCGGTGCCGGGGGCGTGGACGATGCCCGACGGGTCGTCGTCCCCCGAGATGTCACGCAGCGCGCCGAAGCCGACGGGCTCGTCGTCGACGCGGAGCATGACGGCCGCGACGACGGTCGTGGGGTCGACGCCGTGCGCGGCCTCGTCGGTCGGGCCGGGCACGCCCGTGCCGTCGCCCGTCGGGGCGCCAGCGTCGGAGCCGTAGCGCAGGGCGATCTCCGCCTGCTGCGCGGCGCGCAGCCGCGCGCCGTCAGCGTCGTCCCACGTGACGTCCGTGAGGGTCACACCGGCGGGGAGCACCCCGGCGGCCGAGGCCCGGGGTGCCCGGCGCTCATGCCTGGACGAGTGAAGCGATGACGGACGTGAAGAAGCGCAGGCCGTCCGTGCCGGCCTTGGCACCGCGCTCGGAGTCGGGGCCGAAGCCGGCCTCGACGGCGTGCTCGGGGTGCGGCATGAGGCCGACGACGTTGCCGCGTGCGTTGGTGATGCCGGCGATGCCGCGGCGCGAGCCGTTGGGGTTGCCGCCCTCGTAGCGGAACGCGACGCGGCCCTCGCCCTCGAGCTCGTCGAGCGTGCGCTCGTCGGCGACGTACTGGCCGTCCTGATTCTTGAGCGGGATCGTGATGCGCTCGCCGGCCGTGTACTCGTTGGTCCAGGCGGTCGAGGTGTTCTCGACGGAGAGGACCTGCTCGCGGCAGATGAAGTGCAGGTGGTTGTTCTTGATCATGGAGCCCGGCAGCAGGTGCGACTCGGTGAGGAGCTGGAAGCCGTTGCAGATGCCGAGGACGGGCAGGCCGCCGTGCGCCGCGTCGACGATCTTGTCCATGAGGGGCGCGAAGCGTGCGATCGCACCGGCACGCAGGTAGTCACCGTAGGAGAACCCGCCCGGCAGGACGACGGCGTCGACGCCCTGGAGGTCGTCGTCGGCGTGCCAGAGCGCGACGGCCTCGGCGCCCGCGAGGCGCACGGCACGTGCGGCGTCGCGGTCGTCGAGCGTGCCAGGGAAGGTGACGACGCCGATGCGGGCGCCGGTCGCGGCGGCCATCAGCTCGCGTCCGCGACGCGGACGACGTCCTCGATGACCGGGTTCGAGAGCAGCGTCTCCGCCGCCTCCTGCGCCGCGGCGAGGATCTCGGGGGTCACGGGACCCTCGACCTCGAGCTCGAAGCGCTTGCCCTGGCGGACGCTCGTGAACTGGGTGAAGCCGAGGCGGGGCAGCGCCCCGACGACGGCCTTACCCTGCGGGTCGAGGATCTCGGGCTTGGGCATGACATCGACGACAACGCGTCCCACGGGGTGCTCCTGAGGATCTCGCGGACTCGTGGTCCGACGGTCGTGAGGGTTTCGCGGCCAGCCTACCGCCCCGCTCCTGCGGTCCCGCGCGGGAACCACACGCTGGACACCTGTCCCCGAGACAGGGTGGTCGTTCGAGACCGGGGCCGGTCGGCCCCTGTCCCGCGGTCAGCGGGGACGGGCGGAACGGGAGAGGGGGACGACGAGCGGCGTGCCCGTCACCGGATCCGGTACGACGCGGCTGCGCAGCCCGAACACCTCCTCGACGACTGCCTCCGTGACGACGTCGGCCGGCGCACCTTCCGCGACGATCCGTCCGTCCTTCATCGCGACGAGGTGGTGCGCGTAGCGCGCCGCGAGATTGAGGTCGTGGAGCACCATGACGACGGTCCGGCCGAGGTCACGGTTGAGGTCCGCCAAGAGGTCGAGCACGTCGACCTGGTGGGCGACGTCGAGGAACGTCGTCGGCTCGTCGAGCAGCAGCAGGGGCGTGCGCTGCGCGAGCGTCATCGCGATCCACACGCGCTGCCGCTGCCCGCCCGAGAGCTCGTCGACCGACCTGCCCGCGAGGTTGAGCACACCCGTGAGCTCGAGCGCCTCCGCGACGGCTGCGTCGTCGTCGGGCGTCCACCGGCGCAGCCAGCCCTGGTGCGGGTAGCGGCCCCGCCCCACGAGGTCGGCGACTGTGATGCCGTCGGGCGCGAGCGGTGTCTGCGGCAGCAGACCCAGCACACGTGCGACGTCCTTCGTCGGGCGGTTCGCGATGTCCGCACCGTCGAGCAGCACCACACCCGAGCGCGGCGCGAGCAGGCGCGCGAGCCCCCGCAGGAGCGTCGACTTGCCGCACGCGTTCGCGCCGACGACGACCGTGACCTTCCCCGGCGGGATCGTCACTGAGAGGTCATCGACGACGAGCCGCTCCCCGTAGCCGAGGCTCAGCCCCGCGGCTGCGAGCGTGTGCTCAGCGTGGTTCATCTATCCACCTTCCCCGGAGCGGTTCGCCCGCGCCAGGAGCCACAGCAGGACGGGCGCGCCGAGCACACCCGTGACGACACCGACGGGCAGGGCCGTCGGCAGGAGGGAGGTCGCGACGAGGTCCGCCGCGAGGACGAGGCACGCGCCCGTGAGCGCGGACGCCCCGAGCGAGACGCCTCCCCCGGTGAGGCGTCGGGCGAGCGGCCCCGAGAGGAACGCGACGAACGCGACGGGCCCGGCTGCGGCTGTCGCGACCGCCGCGAGCGCGACAGCAAGGATGAGCAGCCCGGCCTTCGCGGGCTCGACGCGCGCGCCGAGCCCCGCCGCAGCGTCGTCGCCAAGCTCGAGCGCGCGCAGCCGCAGCGCGGCGAGCGCCGCAAGCGGCAGCAGCACCGCGAGCGCGGCCCACAGCACCGGAACCTGGTCCCACGACGCACGCGACAGCGACCCCGTGATCCACACGAGCGCACGCGACGCCTCCGTGACCTCCGCGCGCGTGAGCCCCCACGCGGTCACCGCGTTGAGGACCGCGGCGACGCCGACGCCGACGAGCACGAAGCGGTAGCCGGAGATCGCGCCGCGCCGCGCGAGCACGTAGATGACCGCCGCCGTCACGAGCGCACCCCCGAACGCGACGGGCGCGACCGCGACCGCGCCGAGCCCGCCGACCGTCATGCCGAGGACCGCGGCGGCGCTTGCGCCCGCCGTGATGCCGATGACGTCAGGGCTCGCGAGCGGGTTGCGCACGAGCGTCTGGATGATCGTGCCCGACGCGCCGAACGCCGCACCCACGCCGAGCGCGACGAGCAGCCGCGGCAACCGCTGCTCCATGACGATGAACGTCGCGCCCGGGATCTGCTCGCCGCCGAGGATCCGCACGACGTCGACGAGCGCGACCTTGAACGGCCCGAGCGTCAGCGTGACGACGACGAGGGCGACCACGAGCACGACGAGCCCGATCGCGACCGTCGCGCGGCGGCGTTGCCCGCGCGTGCGGACGGCACGGACGCGGTCCACGGCGGCACCGGGCGCGGGGCGCTCGGGGGCGCAGCGAGCGTCGGGTGCGAGACCCGCGTCGCGCGCGGCCGCGGCCGCGCTCACAGCTCCGCCAGCCGACGACGACGCACGAGCGCGACGAACACGGGCGCCCCAACGACGGCCGTGACGAGCCCGACCTCGAGCTGCCCCGGCGCGGCGACGACCCGCCCGAGGACGTCGGACACGACGAGCAGCGCCGCACCCAGGAGCGCCGAGTACGGCAGCAACCACCGGTGGTCCGGGCCCGTGAGCGCGCGGCCCACGTGCGGCACGACGAGCCCGACGAAAGCGATCGGCCCCGCGAGCGCCGTCGCCGCACCGCACAGCAGGACGACGGCCGCACCGACGATCACCCGCGTCCGCCCCACGTGCTGGCCGAGGCCCCGCGCGACGTCGTCACCGAGCGCCGCCGCGTCGAGCATCCGGCCCGACGCGAGCGCGAGCACCGCCCCCACCACGAGGAACGGGGCGAGCTCCGCGACCTGGCCGAGGTCACGCCCGCCGACCGAGCCGACCTGCCAGAACCGGAACGTGTCGAGCGCGTCCGTGCGCGTCACGAGCACCGCCGCGACGAGGCTCGTGAGCGCAGCCGCGACGCACGCCCCCGCAAGCGCGAGCTTGACGGGCGTCGCCCCCTCGCGGCCCGCGGACGCGACGACGTGCACGACGACGGCCGCGGCCGCCGCCCCCACGAACGCGAACCACACGTAGCCGCGCGGGTCGCTCACCCCCGCGACGAAGATCCCGAGGACGACCGCCGCGCTCGCACCCGCGTTGATGCCGAGGATCCCCGGGTCGCCCAGCGGGTTGCGCGTGAGCCCCTGCATGAGCGTCCCCGCGAGACCCAGGGCCGCCCCGACGACGAGCGCGACGACCGTGCGCGGCACCCGCGACCGCACGGCCGCGTGGTCGAAGCTCGTCGGGTCGAACGCGGTGAGCGCATGCCAGGCGTCGAGCGGTGCCACCTGCCGCGCGCCGACCCCCACCGAAACGACCGCGAGCACACCGAGCAGCACGAGCCCGACGACGAGCCCCGCGGCGAGCGCGGGCGCACGGCGCAGCGGCCGCACCCGTCCGGGTGCGGCCGCAGCGGGTGCGGTCGTCGTCATCGCTGTCAGAGCTTGCCGACGGCCTCGACGAGCTTCGGCACGTACGCGTCGATCGCCCACGGCACCGACAACGGCGACGGCGCCGACGTCGAGAGGTTGAACGTCGGGTCGTCGAGCACGACGACCGAGCCGCGCTGGATCGCAGGAATCTTGCCGAGCAGCGGGTCCTTCGTCACGGCCTCGAGGTGTGCGGCGTCGTCGACGTACGCGAGGACGACGTCCGCGTCGATCTCGTCGACGAGCTCAGCCGAGAGGGTCCCGAAGAAGTCGTCGGTGCCCTGCGAGAGCTCCGTGATCTTCGGCGCGTCGACCATGCCGAGCGCCTTGACGAACTGCACGCGCGCGTCCGACGCCGTGTAGTAGTAGACGCTCGACGGGTCGGACGACGTGAACGACAGGTACGCGAAGCTCTTGCCCTGGATCTGCGGGTTCGCCGCGACCGCGTCGGCGATCTTCTTCTCGATTCGCGCCTTGACCTCGGTGGCCTTCGCCTCGCGGCCGAGGGCCTTGCCCGTCGTCGTCAGCTGGTCCTGCCACGACGTGCCCCACGCGGCGCCCGGGTACGCGACGGTCTTCGCGACCTTCGAGAGCTTGTCGTAGTCGGCCTTCTCGAAGCCGCCGTAGACGCCGAGGACGAGGTCCGGGGCGGCCTTCGCGAGACCGTCGTAGTCGAAGCCGTCAGCCTCGTCGAGGAGCGCGGGCGTCTGCGCGCCGAGGCCCGTGAGCGCGTCCTTCACCCACGGCAGGAGGCCGTCCGCGTCGCCGCCGTACGCCGCGAACGGCATCGCGACGGGCACGACGCCGAGCGCGAGCGCCGCGTCCTGGTTGGCCCACGAGATCGCGGCGACCCGCTGCGGCTGCGCGTCGATCGTCGTGCTGCCGAAGACGTGGTCGATCGTCACGGGGAACGCGGCGCTCCCGGCGGTCGTGGGGGCGGGCGTCGTCGTGGTGCCGCCCGGGGTGTCGGTCGTGCACGCGGCGAGCGCCGTCGCCGCGAGCAGGCCGGTGACAGCGGCCGCGAGCGCGCGGCTGCGGCGAGTGCGTGAGGTGGTCACGTCGGTGGTGCCTTTCATCGGTCGCGGGCGCCGCGGTGCGCGCCCTGCGTGTCAGCGTCCCGCGAGGACTCGTGTCGCGCGGGTCAGCACTCGGCGCGGCCGAGCCGCCAGTAGCCCATGAAGGCCACCCAGCGGCGGTCGGCGCCGAGGTCCTGGACGAGGTGGCGGCGCAGGTCACGCACGGTGGCGGCCTCCCCGGCGATCCAGGCGTAGCACCCGTCCGCGGCCCCGGAGGGCTCGGCGGGCGAGTCTGCTGCGCCGGCCGAGCCGGCGAGGGCGCGGACGGCGGGTGTGTCCCAGAGGATCGTCGTGTCGACGTCGACATCCTCGACTGGCTCGGGCAGCCGGGCGTGGCCGAGCCCGCATGAGCGGCCGACCGCGCACACGCTGCAGCCGTCGACGCGCGCAGCCATCGCCCGGCGCACCGCATCGTCAAGGCGGGCACCGTGCGGGAGCGGGGCGCCGTCGTGCTCGGCGACGAGCGTGCCGCCGGGGAGCTCACGGCCGCGTGCGGGAAGGCCGGGCGTACGGGGAAGCCAGGTGAGGCGAACCCCGGCGGCCAGGGTGAGGTCGAGGGCGTCGTCGGGCGTCGGGATCTCGACGTAGGCCTCGGCGTCCGTGCCGGGGGCGAGCTGCTCGCAGATCGCGGCGATCGCGGGAGCGGCGGTCTCGTCGCCCGCAAGGACGACGCGGCGGGTGCCGGGGGGCAGCGCCCACTCGAGCCCGACGGGGGCGCCGTCCCAGTCGGCGTCGGGTCCGGAGAGGACGGCGGTCGTGCCGGGGGTGAGGTCGGCGGCCCAGCGGGAGGCGGGGCCGGCCGAGGGGCCGGTGCCGTGGAGGACCATGTCGACGTCGAGCTCGGTCGCGGTGCCCTCGCCACGGATCGCGCGGACGGTGTAGGTGCGGATGGGGTTGCGGTGCTCGACGGGGGTGGAGCGCCAGCGGGCGAACCAGTCGTCGCCGTCGAAGTCGCTCGCGTGGGCCGGGGTGCCGTCGGGCGTCGGGAGCGCAAGCTTGAGACGCTGGTCGAGGCCGGCACGGCCGAGGCGCGCGAGGTCCGGGCCGACGAACGTCACGCGGACGAACGACGGCGAGAGCCGTGCGACGCGTGCGACGGTGACGTCGAACGCGCGGTAGGCGGACGCGGTGCGAGCGCGTCGCACCCGGGCGACCGTCGAAGTAGGCATGCCTAACTATGGCATGCCTTACCTCACCGCTGAAAGGTGACCCCGCTCACACCCTGCCTCCACCCTGCCCGCGAGATAGCGTTCCTGCGTCGAGATAGCGCGCGTCACGCGCTATCTCGACGCAGGAGCGCTATCTCGCGGAACGGGCTGGGCGCTCGAGCAGGGGCGGCACCGGCTCGTCAGGGAAGAGCGCCCGCCACGTCGCCCGGCTCACCCGGCGACCCCATGCGGGGACGAGGCACGGCCCGAGCGCGGACAGCGGGAGCCCAATCGCCGCGACAATGTTGAGAAGCATCCCCAGGTCCCGCCACAGATACAGGTTGACGAGCACGATCGGCATGTAGGTCACCAACTGCGCCGGCAGGCGCAGCCAGGGACTGAGCGCAATGTCGACGATCCACGCGCGATGCGCAGCCCGGTCCCGCGCCGAGACGCGCCACCCGAAGCCGGTGAGCATCCGCACCCGCAGCGGAGGCCGCTCCCGACGCCGCAGCGCCCAGCCGCCGCGCGCGAGCGCAAGGCCCTCGCGCAGGCCGAGCCGACGCCGCCCGGGCTCGGCGAGTTCGAGGGCCGTCGCGACGAGGTCGTCACCGAACGTCACGCGCCACCGGCGCGGGTACGCGTTCATCCAGCGGCGCACGGAACGCTCGAACGCGTCGGCCGACGACGTACGGCCCGACGCGGCCGCGCTCGACGACGACACTCGATCCGCCGCGCCGCCCGCCCCGGGCCGCACCCGCCCGGTCATGCGACACCGCCCACGACCCCGTCGGCGCCGGACGCCCCGAGGGATCCGAGCGCAGCTCGGCCGCGTGCCGCGAGCTCCGCGAGACGGAGGGTCTCGGCGCGCGCCGCGCGGAGGCCGTCGTCGGTGAGCCGGTAGTAGCGGCGGGCGCGGCCGTCGGCGATCTCCTCGCCGGCGTCGGCGACGAGCCCTGCGCCGAGGAGTCGTTCGAGGTTGCCGTAGAGCGTGCCGGCGCCGAGGGAGACGTCGCCGTCGGAGATCTCACGCACGCGGCCCGCGAGGCCGTACCCGTGCTGCCGCCCGTCGGCGAGCGCGAGGAGGAGCAGGTACGCCTGCTGCGTCATGCGAAACGAAGTCATGACAGATATATATCGCCCAACGACGCATCCGCACAACCGACTTCCGTGTTCGAGGCCCCTGCGCCGGGGTAGGGGTCCACCGACCCCTACCCCGAGCACGCACCCCTATCTCGCGAGAGGGGTGCCCGTGAGGCGGGCGTACGCCTCCTCGTAGCGTTCGCGGGTCGCGTCGACGACCTCCGCCGGGAGCGCGGGCGGCGCCTCCCCTCCCGCGCGGTCCCAGCCCGACGCCGGCGAGATGAGCCAGTCGCGAACGTGCTGCTTGTCGAAGCTCGGCTGCGCGCGCCCCGGCTGCCACTCGTCCGCCGGCCAGAACCGCGACGAGTCCGGCGTGAGCACCTCGTCACCGAGGACGATCTCGCCCGTCACCGGGTCGACGCCGAACTCGAGCTTCGTGTCCGCGAGGATGATGCCGCGCTCCCGCGCAAGCTCCGCGGCCCGCGAGTAGACCTCGAGGGTGAGCGCACGCAGGCGCGCCGCGTTCTCGACCCCGATCCGCGAGACGACGACGTCGAACGACACGTTCTCGTCGTGCTCGCCGACCTCCGCCTTCGTCGCGGGCGTGAAGATCGGCTCCGGGAGCTGCGAGCCGTCCTCGAGCCCCTCGGGAAGCGGCACCCCGCACACTGTGCGCGACGCCCGGTACTCGAGGAGCCCCGAGCCCGTGAGGTAGCCGCGCGCGACGCACTCGACGGGAAACATCTCGAGGCGACGGCAGATCATCGCGCGCCCCGCGACCTCGGCGGGCACGAGACCGTCGCCCGGCGTCACCGAGGCCTCCGTGGAGACGACGTGGTTGTCGACGATGTCCGCGAGCTGCGCGAACCACCACAGGCTCAGCTGCGTGAGCACCTCACCCTTGCCGGGGATCTCGCTCGCGAGGACGAAGTCGTACGCGGAGATGCGGTCGGATGCGACGACGAGCACGACGTCGCCGAGCGGGTGCTCGCCGACGGGCTCGTAGAGGTCGCGCACCTTGCCCGAGTACACGTGGCGCCAGCCCGGCAGGTCGCGCGCGGTGCCGCCGCTCGGCACGCTCGGCGCTGCGGCACCCGGCGTCGCGCTGTCCAGCGCCGCGCTGTCCGGCACAGCGGCGCCCGGCACGGTGATCGGCTCGCCGATCCCCGCGGCGCGGGCCGCGATGTCGGAGCGGTGGTGCGAGCCGGGCAGCGTGATCCGGCCGACGCCCGCGTACGCGGCGTCGCGCGCCGCGGCAAGGTCGCTGCCGACTCCGACGACGGACAGGACGCGTCCGCCCGACGCGACGAGCGCGCCACCTGCGACGGACGTCCCGGCGTGGAGTACGTGCACCCCGTCCACAGCCTCCGCGTCAGCGATGCCGTCCACAGGGTCGCCCGAGCGGACGTCGGCCGGGTACCCGTGCGCCGCGACGACGACGGTCACCGCGGCGCCGTCGGACCACTCGAGCTCACCAAGCTCCGCGAGCGTGCCCGTCGCGGACGCGAGGAGCACTCGGGACAGCGGCGTGCGCAGGCGCGCGAGCACGACCTGCGTCTCCGGGTCCCCGAAGCGCGCGTTGAACTCGACGACCCGCGTCCCCTTCGAGGTGAGCGCGAGGCCGACGTAGAGGATGCCCGCGAACGGCGTGCCTCGGCGCGCCATCTCGTCGATCGTCGGCTGCGCGACGTCCCGCACGACCTCGTCGACCAGCCCGGCGGGCGCCCACGGCAGCGGCGAGTAGGCGCCCATGCCGCCCGTGTTCGGGCCCGCGTCGTCGTCGTGCGCACGCTTGAAGTCCTGGGCGGGCTGCAGCGGCACGACCGTCGTCCCGTCGGACACGCAGAACAGCGAGACCTCGGGGCCGTCGAGGAACTCCTCGAGGACGACGCGGCCCTCGGCGCCGCGCGCCTCGAGGCACGCGGTGCCGTGCGCGAGCGCCTCCGCACGGTCCGTCGTCACGACGACGCCCTTGCCGGCCGCGAGCCCGTCGTCCTTGACGACGTACGGCGCCCCGAGCTCGTCGAGCCCGGCCTCGAGCTCCGCGACCGTCGTGCACACGACGGGACGGGCCGTCGGCACACCGGCGGCCGCCATGACCTCCTTCGCGAAGGCCTTCGAGCCCTCGAGCTGCGCCGCGGCGGCGTCCGGCCCGAAGACCGGGAAGCCCGCGGCACGCAGGGCGTCACCGACGCCCGCGACGAGCGGCGCCTCCGGACCCACGACGACGAGCTCCGCGTCGAACGACCGCGCGAGCGCGACGACCGCGTCGGCGTCGGTCGCAGAGACCGCGTGGAGCGTCGCGAGCCGGCCGATGCCCGGGTTGCCCGGCGCGGCGTGCAGCTCGTGCGCGTCCTCCGACGCGAGGGAGTGGACGATGGCGTGCTCGCGGGCACCTGTTCCCAGGACGAGGATCTTCACGCGGGGAATCCTACGGGGGCCGCGGCGCGCGCGCCGGAGCCGTCCATCCCCTGCCCGCACGCGTTCTTCACGAACTCTCACCTGATCCGACGGCCGTTCCACGCCACCCACGACGGCGCGACCACTAGATTCGACGCGTGCCCGCCTCTACGCGCCTCGTCCGCCACGCCCGCTTCCGCCGCGACCACCGCGCCCTGCGGGCGACCGGTCTCACCCTCGCCGGCATCCTCGCGTTCGGCGGGACGGCCGCCGCGATGGTCAACAGCGACCTGCAGCGCTCGCTCAACGTCCAGGACATCGACAGCCTGCTCGGCACCGACCGTCCGACGATCGTCGAGGATCCGAGCGACCCGTACGCGGGCAAGCAGCTCAACGTCCTCGTCATGGGCACAGACATGCGCGACGCCGAGAACGCGGCGATCGCCGGCAAGGCCGACACCATGGCGTCGGACACGACGATGCTCGTCCACATCTCGGGCGACCGGAAGAACGTCGAGGTCGTCTCGATCCCTCGCGACTCGATGGTCGCCCTGCCCGCGTGCACGACGGGCGACGGCGGCACGTCGTACGCGAGCGACTACGCGATGTTCAACTCGGCCTTCGCGATCGGGGGCGGCAGCGCACAGAACCTCGAGACCGCCGCGGCCTGCACCATCAAGGCCGTCGAGCAGCTCACGGGCGTGCGCATCACGAGCCACGTCGTGCTGAAGATGACGGGCGTCGTCAACGTCGTCGACGCGCTCGGCGGCGTCGAGGTCGACCTGCCCGAGCCCATCAAGGGCGACAAGAAGTACTCGAACATCGACCTGCCCGCAGGCAAGCAGACGCTCGACGGCCGCACGTCAATCGAGTTCCTCCGCGTCCGCAAGGGCACGGGCATGGGCCTCGAGCAGCGCTCGGACCTCACGCGCATCACGCGCCAGCAGTTCTTCCTCGACGCGATGACCAAGCAGATCCTCTCGCAGAACCTCGTCACGGACTCACCCAAGCTCTACGGCGTCGTGAAGTCAGTGCTCGCGGCGATCAGTACGAGCCCGGACCTCGGCACGACGTCGGCCCTCGCGGGCCTCGCGTTCTCGCTCAAAGACACCCCGTCGGAGAACATCGTGTTCACCGAGCTGCCGCTCGGCACGGATCCGCGCGACAAGAACCGCGTCGTGTGGCTCCCCGAGGCCGACGAGATCTGGCAGCGCATCATCCATGACGAGCCGGCGCCGAAGACGACCGACGAGCCGACGGACGGCGCGACGGACACGTCGACCGAGAAGGCGACCGCGGGCGCCAACGCCTGAGCCCCACGCGACGACGGACACGGAGCCCCACCGTTGAACGGTGGGGCTCCGTGTTCGTCCGTGACGCGTGGACTGCTGCGCGCGTCGCAGCCCGCAGACAGGTCCGCCCCCGGTCGCGCTGCGACCGGGGGCGGACCTCACCTGCGGGGTGCGGCTCAGACGAGCTCGTGGCGGACGATCGTCTGCTCGCGGTCCGGGCCGACGCCGATGACGCTCATGCGCGAGCCCGACATACCCTCGAGCGCCAGGACGTACGCCTGCGCGTTCGCCGGCAGGTCCTCGAACGTGCGGGCGCCCGTGATGTCCTCGGTCCAGCCGGGGAAGTACTCGAAGATCGGCTTCGCGTGGTGGAAGTCCGACTGGTCGAGCGGCATCTCGTCGAACCGCGTGCCATCGACGTCGTACGCGACGCACACGGGGATCTGCTCGAGACCCGTGAGGACGTCGAGCTTCGTGAGCGCGAAGTCGGTGAGGCCGTTGACCCGCGCGGAGTAGCGCGCGATGACGGCGTCGTACCAGCCGCAGCGGCGCGGACGGCCGGTCGTCACACCGAACTCGCCGCCCGTGGTGCGGAGGAACTCACCCATGTCGTCGTGAAGCTCGGTCGGGAACGGGCCCTCGCCGACACGCGTCGTGTACGCCTTGATGACACCGACGACGCGGTCGATCCGGGTGGGGCCGATGCCCGAGCCCGTGCACACGCCGCCCGCGGTCGCGTTCGACGACGTGACGAACGGGTACGTGCCGTGGTCGACGTCGAGCATCGTCGCCTGGCCGCCCTCGAAGAGGACGGTCTTGCCGGCGTCGAGCGCCTCGTTGAGCACGAGCGAGGTGTCCGCGACCATGGGGCGCAGTCGCTCGGCATACGCGAGCAGCTCCTCGACGGTCTCGTCGACCGTGATGGCCCGACGGTTGTACACCTTGACGAGCAGGTGGTTCTTCTGGTCGAGGGAACCCTCGATCTTCTGGCGCAGGATGTTCTCGTCGAAGAGGTCCTGAACGCGGATGCCGACGCGGTTGATCTTGTCCGCGTACGCGGGGCCGATGCCGCGGCCGGTCGTGCCGATGCGACGCTTGCCGAGGAAGCGCTCGGAGACCTTGTCGAGAGTGCGGTGGAACGGCGCGATGACGTGCGCCGCCGACGAGACGAGCAGGCGCGACACGTCGACGCCGCGCGCGACGAGCGCGTCGAGCTCCTGGAAGAGCACCTCGATGTCGACGACGACGCCGTTGCCGATGACGGGCGTGACGCCCGGCGAGAGGATGCCCGACGGCAGGAGGTGGAGCGCATACTTCTCGCTCCCGACGACGACCGTGTGGCCGGCGTTGTTGCCACCGTTGAACTTTACGACGTAGTCGACCTGGGAGCCGAGCTGGTCCGTCGCCTTGCCCTTGCCCTCGTCGCCCCACTGGGCGCCGACGACCACGATCGCTGGCATGTGGATCACCGCTTCCGAAGCTGTCCTCGTGACGGCCGGGCGGCTGCGCCTCTCACCGGGGGCCGGCGACAGCGGCCGGGATCCCACGTGAGTCTACCGGACCCGCGCCGCGCGCTCCCGGGACGGTCGGGTCGTGTCAGGCTCCTGCGAGCGCGTCGAGCGCGGCCGGGTCGACGCCGCAGTCGTGGACGAAGGCCGTGCAACGTTCGGCCTCGTCGTCCTCGCCGATCGCGTGGGCCGCGCGGGCGAGCGCGGCGAGCGCCCGGAGGAAGCCCACGTTGGGCTCGTGCGTGAGCGGAACCTCGCCGATGCCGCGCCAGCCGGCGCGGCGTAGCGCGTCGAGGCCACGGTGGTAGCCGGTGCGCGCGTAGGCGTACGACGCGACCGCGTCGTCGGCGAGGTTGGCCTCGGCGAGCAGCGCCCACGCGAGGGACGACGACGGCTCCCGGCGCGCGGCCTCGCGGACGGGCATGCCATCGCCGAGCAGGGCGCGCACGGCCGCGTCGGGCCCGTCGGCCGGCAGGTGCGTGACGACCCGGCCAAGGTCGAGGCGTTCGGGGCGGGGGCCAGTGGGTGAGGTCATGGCGCCATCGTGCCACGGACGACGTGCGGCCTGGCGCGCCGACGTCGCAGCACTCGCTCGACCTCGAGGAGGCCCGGCTCGACCTCGCGTGAGCGCGCGGCGGGGCCGCGGGGCGCGCCGCCGTCGCGACGCACGCACGCGGTGAGTACGCTGGTCGCACGTCCCCTAGGCGTGTTCCCCGACGTACGACGAAGGCCAGGCACCGATGATCCAGATCGCCACGTCGCCCGCGACGACGACGTTGACGATCACCGGCGACCTCGACCTCGCCGAGCGCGACCAGTTCCCCGAGATCACGGCGCGCGTCGTCGGACTGCGGCGCCAGCTGCTCGTCCTCGACATGTGCGGCGTGACGTTCATGGACTCGACGGGCGCCGCGTTCCTCATCTCCCTCGCGGACGCGGGGCGTCGACGGGGTGGCGCCACGGTCCTGCGGGGCTGCGACGCGCGGGACCTCTTCGTGCTCGAGGTGTGCGGGGCGCTTGACCTCTTCCGCATCGACACGGATCACGCGTGCGCGCGCGACGACGCGTCAGCCTGACCCACGGTCACCGAGCGCGCAAGCGTGCCCACACGATCTTGCCGTCGTTCGCCGCACGCCAGCCCCAGTCGGCGAGCCGGTCGACGATCTGCACGCCGTAGCCGCCGACGCCGTGCGCGTGCCCGTCGAGCTTGACGGGCGGTGCCGGGTTGGAGTCCTCGACCTCGATGCGCAGGCCGTCGCCCGTGTCGAAGAGCCGCAGCGCCACGGTCCCCCACCCGTGGAGGACGGCGTTCGCGACGAGCTCGGAGACGACGAGCTCCGCGTCCGCGACCTTGTCGATCCCCCACGCCTCGCAGGTCCGCAGGACGGCGTGGCGCGACCGTGCGATCGCCGTCGGGTCCGACGGCATCGACCAGCGTCGGGAGCGCGGTCCCGCCGAGCTTGCGGACACCGGGCCACCCGCTCGCGGCACGCGGGCGATGACGACGGCGACGTCGTCCTCAGGGGAGTCGGCGAGCGCGGCGAGCAGCTCCTCGCCGATGCCCGCGGCGTCGTCGGCCTGCGTCCGGGCGGCCGCCGCGAGGAGCGCCTCGAGCCCTGCCCGCAGGGGGCGTTCGCGTCGTTCGATGAGCCCGTCCGTGTAGAGGATGAGCGTGTCCCCGGGGACGAGCACGGCGCGGCCGCCCGTGCGGGCGCGCCGTCCGAAGCCGATGAGCGCACCCGACCCCTGGGCGAGCTGCGTCGCCTGGCCGTCGCGCACGAGCACCGCAGGCAGGTGCCCGGCGCGCGCGTACTCGAAGATCCATGAGCCAGGCATGCCGACGCGCGGCATGAGCGTGCCGTAGACCGCGCTCGCCGCGCGCGGGGCGCGCATGCCACGCATGAGTTGGTCGGTGCGGTCGAGCACCGACGCGGGCGTACCACCCTCGAACGCGTACGCCCGCACGACCGAGCGGAGCTGCCCCATGAGCGCGGCCGCCTCGACGTCGTGCCCGACGACGTCCCCGACGACGACGCCGGCGACGCCCGGCGCGACCTCGAGCACGTCGTACCAGTCACCGCCGACCTGGGCGTGCGCGACGGACGGCGCGTAGTACGTCCACAGGTCGAGGCCGTCGATCTCGACCTGCTGCGGCAGGAGCGAGCGCTGCATCGTCTCGGCGAGCTCGTGCTCGCGCGCGTAGAGGCGTGCGTTGTCGAGCGCGAGACCGATGCGCCGGACGACGACGTCGAGCACCTGCTCGAGCTCCTCGGTGAGCCGCGGCGTGCCATCGGACTCGTGGACGGCGTGGGCGAGCAGCGCGAGGACGGACCGCGACCCGTGGATGGCGACGACGCGCACGCGCGGCGAGAGGAGCGCGAGGTCCGGTTCTGCGGCGAGGAGCTGCCCCTGGACGAGCGCCGCCGCGCTCTCGGTCGGGTGGACGAGCGTGAGGTCCAGGATCGCCTCGGGCTGGGAACCTCCGAGAACCCGGTCGATTTCGTGCGCGCCCGTCGGGTCTCCCGGCGGGACGCGTCGCAGCGTCCGCCGCCGGTCCGACGCCGGCCGTTGGCCGTCGCCCCGTCCCGTGTCGAGCCCGACGAGCCGGAGGCCGCCCTCGACGACGAACGCACCGGCCCACGGCACGAGCGACGGCGCGAGCAGCGCGCTCACCTGAGCGAGCGCCTCGTCGGAGTCGGGTTCCGAGAGCACGTCCGAGACGCGTGAGAGGAGCGCGAGGTGCAGGCGCGCGCGACGTTCGGCACGCACCGCGTCCCGGAGGTGGACGCTGCGCTCGACCGTGCCGGTGACGTCGGAGAACGACGCGATCCACATCTCGGCGGGCCCGTCACCCGGCGGTATGGTCGGGGCGGCCGCGAGCACCGTCGCGACGTCGCCGGCCGGAACCGCTGTGAGGCACAGAGCGAGCCACACTGCGGCACCGTCGGGACGTCGGAACGGCAGGGTGATCGACGCCGCGCGCCCTGCCCGCACCTCGTCCGCGAGCGACGCGACGCCGACCTCCGACCACTGGTCGGAGTAGAAGAGGCGTGGCTCGAGCCCGACGACCTCGTGCGCGGCATAGCCCGTGACCCGCGTGAACACGTCGTTGACCCAGAGCATGCGGACGACGCCGTCACGCACCGCGAGCACCGTCACACCGACGCCGACGTGCTGCGCGGCGAGGGCAGGGAGCAGCGCGACGACCTCCGCCGGGGCGACGACCGGCACGGTGCCGCCCGGCACCGTCTCACGTCCGTCCACCCTGCTGCTCCTCCAGTCCGCTCCTCCAGTCCTCGCAGGGTACTTGGCCGAACGCGCCCGTGCCCGGACCGACCGCGCGTCCCGCTTCTCGGACGTCTTCTGCGGCCCCCGCTGAGGACAGCCCGCGACGCGACGGCCACGACGTGCGAAGATTCGACCGGGAACCACCCACCCGAGGACGTGAGGAGCACGCAGTGCGCGACGAGAACGCCGCCGACGACGACATCGCCCCTGTCCAGGACGAGCCCGGGACACTTCATGTCCTCGTGGGCGCGAACCGCACGCGCATCGTCCTGTCGGGAGAGATCGACGCGAACCTCGCCCCCGAGTTCAGCGATGCGATGGCGGACGCGCAGGAGATCGGCCTTCCCGTCGAGGTCGACGCCCACCATGTGACTTTCATGGACTCCTCCGGCGTCGCGTTCCTCGCGCGGCTTGCGGCACAGGCTCCGCAGAAGGTGCGGGTGCTGCGCGCGCCGCAGACGATGCGGTTCCTCCTCGAGGTGACGCGCGTCGGCGAGCTCGTCGAGATCCTCGACGAGGACCCGGGCTTCGAGTTCGCGCCCATCGACGAGTTCACGATCGAGCGCTTGCCCGGGCAGCCCTTCCCGCCGCTCTGACCGCGCGCGACGAACGACGCACGAAGGCTCCCACCCTGGAGGGTGGGAGCCTTCGTCGCTAGCAGGTGCCCGTCAGGGCGTGCTCGTCAGCGTCAGAGCTTCTGACCGGCCGAGCGGAGCTGCTGGGCGGCCTCGACGATGCGCGCGGCCATGCCGGCCTCGGCGAGCTTGCCCCAGGCGCGCGGGTCGTACGCCTTCTTGTTGCCGACCTCGCCGTCCACCTTGAGGACGCCGTCGTAGTTGCGGAAGAAGTGGTCCGCGACGGGACGCGAGAACGCGTACTGCGTGTCGGTGTCGATGTTCATCTTGATGACGCCGTTGTCGACCGCCTCCGCGATCTCCTCGGCCGTCGAGCCCGAGCCGCCGTGGAAGACGAGGTCGAACGGGTTCTCCTTGCCGACCGCGGCACCGACGCCGTCCTGGATCTCACGGAGGAGCGACGGGCGGAGCTTGACCGCGCCCGGCTTGTAGACGCCGTGGACGTTGCCGAACGTCAGGGCCGTGAGGTAACGACCCTTCTCGCCCGTGCCCAGCGCCTTGACGGTCGCGAGGCCATCCTCGACCGTCGTGTAGAGCTTCTCGTTGATCTCGGCCTCGTGGCCGTCCTCCTCGCCACCGACGACGCCGACCTCGATCTCGAGGAGCGTGCGGGCGGCCTGGGAGAGCGCGAGGAGCTCCTCGGCGATGACGAGGTTCTCGTCGAGCGGGATGTTCGAGCCGTCGAACATGTGCGACTGGAACGTCGGGTTCTTGCCGGCCTTGACCTGCTCGGCCTCGATCGCGAGGAGCGGGCGGACCCAGGAGTCGAGGTTCTGCTTGGTGCAGTGGTCGGTGTGGAGGGCGATCGTCACGCCGTAACCCTTGGCGACCTCGGCCGCGTACGCGGCGAGCGCAAGGGAGCCGGCGACGCGGTCCTTGACGGTCGAGCCGGACGCGTACTCCGCGCCGCCGACCGACACCTGGATGATGCCGTCGCTCTCAGCCTCGGCGAAGCCCTGGATGGCGGCCGTGACGGTCTGCGAGGACGTGATGTTGACAGCGGGGTAGGCGAACTTGCCAGCCTTCGCCCGGTCGATCATCTCGGCGTAGACCTCGGGGGTTGCGATGGCCATGAAGAGTCTCCTGTTGAGCGTGGGGTTTCTAAGGAACTTCCAGGGGATAGTTTCTCACGTTCCGTGCCGGAGCGGGGTGGGCCGTTCGACCCGCGGTCGTCCGACGTCCGTCCGGTGGGTGAACGGCGCGTCCCGGGGGCCGGGCCCGCCTCAGGACTCGGTGAGCCGTCCTGCGTCGAGACGCCAGCGTCGGGTCACACGGACCGCGTCGAGCATCCTCCGGTCGTGCGTGACGAGCAGCAGCGTGCCCGTGTAGGCCTCGAGCGCCTCCTCGAGCTGCTCGATCGCGGGCAGGTCGAGGTGGTTCGTCGGCTCGTCGAGCACGAGGAGGTTGACGCCGCGCGCCTGGAGCAACGCGAGCGACGCACGCGTGCGCTCCCCCGGCGACAGCGACGCGAGGGGACGCAGCACGTGGTCGGCGCGCAGCCCGAACTTCGCGAGCAGCGTGCGCACGTCGGCCGGCGCCATGTCGGGGACCTGCGCGCAGAACGCGTCGAGCAGCCCCTGCCCGGGCTCGGACGCGAGCGCCGCCCGCGCCTGGTCGACCTCGCCGATCGCGACCGACGCGCCGAGGCTCGCGGCACCGGACGCAAGCTCGGCACGGCCGAGCAGCGCCGCGAGGAGCGTCGTCTTGCCCGAGCCGTTCGCGCCCGTGATCGCGACACGGTCGCCGGCGTCGAGTTGGAGGTCGATCGGTCCGAGCGTGAAGGCCTGCGTCCCGTCGGGGGCCTCGCCGCGGTGAACGACGGCGCCGCGCAGCGTCGCGACGACGCTCGACGAGCGCGGCGCAGCCGCGATCGAGTACCGCAGCTCCCACTCCTTGCGGGGCTCGACGACCTCGTCGAGCCGCTCGATCATCCGCTGCGTCTGGCGTGCCTTCGCCGCCTGCTTCTCGGAGCCCTCGCGGTGCGCGTGCTTGATGTGCTTGTCAGGGTCCGACGACTTCTTCACCGCGTCCCGCACGCCCTTGGCAAGCCACTGCCGCTGCATCTGCGCACGGGACTCGAGGGCGCCGAGCCGGCCCGCGTACTCGTCGTACGCCTCGCGCGCGTGGCGGCGGGCCGTCGCCCGCTCCTCGAGGAACGCGTCGTAGCCGCCCGCGTACACGCCGACCTGCTGCTGCGCAAGGTCGAGCTCGACGACGCGCGTCACGCAGCGCGCGAGGAACTCACGGTCGTGGGAGACGACGACGATGCCGGCACGCTGCTCCGCGACGAACCGTTCGAGGCGCGCGAGGCCGTCGAGGTCGAGGTCGTTCGTCGGCTCGTCGAGCAGGAGGACGTCGAAGCGGGAGAGGAGGAGCGCCGCGAGGCCGAGGCGCGCGGCCTGCCCGCCCGAGAGCCCGACGACAGGGTGACCGGGGTCGACGTCGAGTCCGAGGTCCGCGAGGACGGCGCCTGTGCGGTCCTCGAGGTCGGCCGCACCGAGGGCGAGCCAGCGGTCGAGCGCGTCGGCGTAGGCGTCGTCGGCCCCCGGGGCCCCCTCGACGAGCGCGGTCGTCGTCGCGTCGAGCGCGGCCTGGACGGCCGCGACACCCGTGCGGCGGGCGAGGTAGGCGGCGACGGTCTCGTCGGGCAGGCGCTCGACCTCCTGCGCGAGGTGTCCGACGACCGCATCGGGAGGGCTGAGCGACACCGCGCCGGCGGCGGGCTCGTCGGTGCCGGCGAGGAGGCGCAGGAGCGTCGACTTGCCGGCGCCGTTGGCGCCGACGAGGCCGACGACGTCGCCCGGGGCGACGACGAGGTCGAGCCCCGAGAAGAGAGTGCGGTCGGCGTGCCCGGCGGCGAGCGACTTGGCGACGAGAGTGGCGGTCGCCGGGCCGCCCCCCCCCCCCCCCCCCCCCCCCCCCCCCCTTTTTCCTTCCTCCCCCTCCCCGCGCGCCCCTTGCAAGCGATGATGCTTTTGCGCCTTTGCTAATGAGAAAAAAGATTTTTGATGACAACTTCCGGGTAACGGGGACTGGAGAGAGAGCGCATGCAGTTCAGTGTCTTAAAAACAAAGNTCGGCCGAGGGGTCAGGGCGGCCGAGGGGTCAGGGCAGCGTCGCGTGCTGGCGGATCCACGCGTGCATCGCGATCGCCGCCGCTGCGCCCGCGTTGAGCGACCGCGTCGAGCCGAACTGCGTGACGTGGAGGACCGTCGAGCACGCGTCGAGCGCCTCAGGCGTGAGCCCCGCCCCCTCCTGGCCGAGCAGCATGAGGCACCGCTCCGGGAGCTCCGCCGTCTCGATCGGCACCGACCCCGGCACGTTGTCGATCCCCACGACCGGCAGGCCCTCCGCGCGCGCCCACGCGAGCAGGTCCGCGACGCTCACGTGGTGCCGCAGGTGCTGGTAGCGGTCCGTGACCATCGCGCCCCGACGGTTCCAGCGACGCCGCCCAACGACGTGCACCTCGCGCACGAGGAACGCGTTCGCCGTCCGCACGACCGAACCGATGTTGAGGTCGTGGTGCCAGTTCTCGATCGCCACGTGCAGGTCGTGACGCCGGGTGTCGAGGTCGGCGACGATCGCGGCGAGCGTCCAGTACCGAAACTCGTCGACGACATTGCGCCGGTCGCCGTCACGCAGCAGCTCGGGGTCGTAGCGCGGGTCGAGCGACCCGTCGGGCAGCCGCGGCCACGCCGCCTCACCGCCCGGCCACGGTCCGACACCCACCTCGCGCTCCTCCCCCGGCAAGGAGCGCTCGAGGTCCGCGTCGTCGGCGGGGGCAGGGGTCTCGCTCGTTGCTGGCACGACACCATCGTCCCGCACTCCCCCACGGGCACCGCCTACGCTGTGACGAGGCCCACCACCCGTCCCGAGGAGGCCCCGTGACCCCAGACGCCCGGCCCGAGACCGACCACCACCGCATCGACTGCTGGCTCACCGACATGGACGGCGTGCTCGTCCACGAGAACGAGGCGCTGCCCGGCGCGGCCGAGTTCATCCGCACGCTGCGCGATAAGGACCGCCCGTTCCTCGTCCTCACGAACAACTCGATCTTCACCGACCGCGACCTGCGTGCCCGTCTCGCGTCGAGCGGCATCGACGTGCCCATCGAGGCGATCTGGACGTCCGCGCTCGCGACCGCGACGTTCCTGCGCACGCAGTCCCCCGGTGGCAGCGCGTACGTCATCGGCGAGGCTGGACTCACAACGGCCCTCTACGAGGCCGGATACACGCTCACCGACAAGGACCCCGACTACGTCGTCCTCGGCGAGACCCGCACGTACTCGTTCGAGGCCATCACGACGGCCGTCCGCCTCATCCTCGGCGGCGCCCGCTTCATCGCGACGAACCCGGACGTCACGGGTCCGAGCGGTGACGGCCCCCTGCCCGCGACGGGCGCGGTCGCCGCGATGATCACCAAGGCGACGGGCCGCGAGCCGTACTTCGTCGGCAAGCCCAACCCCATGATGTTCCGCTCGGCGCTCAACCGGATCGACGCGCACTCGCGCGTCACCGCGATGGTCGGCGACCGCATGGACACGGACATCGTCGCGGGCATCGAGGCGGGGCTCGAGACGTTCCTCGTGCTCACGGGGTCGACGTCCGCGGAGGAGGTCGAGACATTCCCGTTCCGGCCGAGCCGCGTCGTCGACGGCATCGGGGACCTCATCGAACTCGTCTGAGACCGTCGCGTTCCTCGGGTCGGGCGCCGTCGCGCCCGACCCGAGGGGCGCGCTCAGCGTGCGAGGACGCGCCACCCGAGGACGACGGCGACGACCGCCGCGACGACCCGTGCCCCGGCCGGAGCCTCCGTCGCGCAGGCGGCCGCAACGCCCGCAGCGAGCACGAGCAGCGGCCCGTCCGCGAGCCACACCGTGCGCCCGACGGCCGACATGTCGCCCGCCGGCGTGACGATCGGCACGAGCAACTCGACGGGCATGACGCCCTTAAGGACGTCGGCGAGCCGCACCGCGACGACGGTCCCGACGACGACCGCAGCCTCACCCGCCGGCGCGTGCGCGAGAACCGCGCCGACGAGCGCGAGGCCGAGCCCCGCGGACGTCGGCCACACCGCGTGCAGCAGCCGCAGCGCAGGCGCAGGCACGTCGTACTGCGCCGAGTCCGCGCCGAGCGCCGCCGCGTGCCGCAGCCCGTCGCACAGGACCGACACCCCCGCGTACGCGAGGACTGCCGTGAGCACCGGCCCGATCGCGAGCGTCGTCCCGGGCAGCTCCGCGGACACGGCCGCCCCCGCGAGGACGAGCGCGACGACACCCCCGACGAGCCGCCCCGGGGTGCGCAGCGACCCGACGGCATCCGCGACGACGACCGCCGCAGGCCCCGGCAACTGCCCGACGGCGCGCAGCCGACGGCCCGTGCCCGGCAGAGCCCGGTAGACTTCGCCCGACGCCTGGAGGTCCATCGCGTCGACAAGGGCCTGCGCGCGCTGCGCGCGCACCGCCTGCCCGACGATCCGCGGCGTCGGCAGCCGCTCGAGCCCGACGAGCAGCGGCCCGACGCAGGTCGCAGCCAGCACGACGGCAATCACCGCACCACCCCCGCCCGCACCCGCGCCCGGCCAGGCCGCTCCGACGAGCGCCCACGGTCCCCACGCCCACGCGCCGGCGACGGCCGCCGTGGCACCCGCGCCGAGGACGACGACGCCCACGGCGACCGCCCGCGCGGGAAGCACCTCGCCCGCGAGCCACACGAGCGCCGTGAGCAGCCCGGCGACGGCACCGGCCACGACGACGCGGAGCACGTCCGCGGGCGACGCGACTCCCAGGTCGACGAGCGCCGCGACGGGCAGCAGCGGAACGACCGCACCGCCCGCACCGAGAGCGAGCGTTCCCCGCAGCACGGGCCCGCCGAACGCGCGCGCTCGCGGCAGGTCGCCGTCACCGAGCACCGCGGCGAGGAACGGCGGCCGCAGGGCCGGCCCGCGCTCGCGCCCGACGACGAGCACCCCGAGCCACACGAGCGCCGTCGCCGCGGCCCACGCCGCAGGGACCGACGGGTCCGCCAGGACCGCGCGTCCGCCCGTGCCCGTCGCGAGCAGCCACACCGCCCGCACGGCCGGCCCCAAGAGGATGAGCGCCGCAAGGAGCACGACGTAGACGAGGTAGGCGAGGTCGCCGAGCGCACGCGGGGCACGCGCGGCCCACACGGTGAGGGCGCCCCGCACGCCGGTCGCGCCGAGGGTCGTCACGTACCCGGGTGGTCGTCGGCGGGTTCGTCGTCGGAGCGGCCGTGCGCACCGTCGTCGGGCACGTCGTCCGACGACGGGCGCTCTGCCGGGACGAGCCGCATCACCGGCCCGCCGAGCGCCGCCTCGAGCGCGTCGGAGTGCGTCGCGACGACGAGCGTCGTGCCTGCGGCCCGACGCTCCGCGAGCAGCTCCGCGACGGTCGCGACACGGTCGGCGTCGAGACGCTGCTCGGGCTCGTCGAGCAGGAGCAGCGCGGACGGGCGCGCAAGCACGACGGCGAGCGCCGCCAGCTGCGTCTGGCCCGAGGACAGCTCGTGCGGGAAGCGCGCCGCGAGCGCGTCGACACCGAGCCGTTCGAGGAGCTCAGCCGCCAGGGCGCGGGCGTCCCGCACCGGCGTGCCCCACGTCGTCGCGACGAGCGCGACGTGCTCGGCGAGCGTGAGGTCACGCGCGGGCACGGGCGACTCGACAGTTCCTGCGACGAGCCGCCGGAACGCGCGCCGCCGGGGGTCGGGCACGCGACCGTCGACGGTCGCCGTGCCCGTCGTCGGGGCACGGACTCCGGCCACGACGCGCAGCAGCGTCGACTTGCCCGAGCCGTTCGGCCCGCGCACGACGAGCGTGCCGCCCGCAGGGACGGCTGCGCTCGTCGGGGCGAGCAGGGTCGTGCCGTCGAGCGTCACGCCCGCGGCGTCGAGCGTGGCGGCGACTCCAGCTCCGGTCACGTCATCAGGCTCGCTCAGGCGAGGCCGAGGTCGTCGAGCCCGTAGAGGTAGAGGTAGGAGAGGCCCGCGGCCTCGATCTTCTCGCGCGCACCCGTGCCGCGGTCGACGATGACGGCGACGCCGACGACGTCCGCCCCGGCCTCCCGCAGCGCCTCGACGGCCGTGAGCACCGAACCACCGGTCGTTGAGGTGTCCTCGACCGCGACGACCTTGCGGCCGGCGACGTCGGGGCCCTCGATGCGGCGCTGCATACCGTGCGCCTTGCCCTCCTTGCGGACGACGAACGCGTCGAGGTCCTGCCCGCGCGACGCCGCTGCGTGAAGAAGAGCGCCCGCGACGGGGTCGGCGCCAAGCGTGAGGCCGCCGACCGCGTCGATCTCGGCCGGGCCGAGCCCGGCTTCCTCGAGCGCATCGAGCAGCACGTGACCGACGAGCGGCGCGGCACGGTGGTGGAGCGTCACGCGGCGCAGGTCGACGTAGTAGTCGGCCTCCTTGCCGGACGCGAGCGTCACCTTGCCGTGGACGACGGCAAGCTCCTTGACGAGATCGCGCAGCTGCTCGCGCGGGGACGGGGACAGGACGGCGTCGAAGTCGGTCACAGGCCCACCTTAACGATCCCGGGATACCCGCGCCGGTGCGTTCCGCGAGATAGCACTCCTCCGTCGAGATAGCGCGTGAGGCACGCTATCTCGTCCGAGGGGCGCTGTCTCGCGGGCCCGAAGACCAGCCCGGACGTCACAGCCCCGCGCGTTTCGTCAGCGTGCGTATCGCGCTGCGCGGGAGGTGGCGCGCGACGCTCGTCGCGACGCGGTAGCGCAGCGACGGGACCGAGACGACGGCGCCGCGGCGCACGTCCGCGAGCGCGACCCGCACGACGTCGGCGCGGTCGAGCCAGAACCATCCGGGGCCGAGCCGCTTGAACCCCGCGCGGGCGTGGAACTCCGTGCGGGTGAGGCCCGGGCACAGCGCGGTCGCGGTGACGCCGGTCCCGTCGAGCTCGACCGCGAGCCCCTCGGTGAACGTCAGCACCCAGGCTTTCGCGGCGGAGTACGTGCCGCTCACGGTGTGCGCCGCGACCGACGAGACGTTGAGGATCGCGCCTCGGCCCCGGGCCGTCATGGCGCGGGCGGCGGCGTGCGAGAGCGCCTGGACGGCGCGCACCATGACGTCGAGCAGCGCGTCCTGCGCGTCGAGGTCGGAGCGCGTGAAGCGCTCATGGACCGTGTAGCCGGCGTTGTTGACGAGCAGGCCGACGGGGCGTTCGTCGTCCCCGAGCCGTGCGACGACGCGCGCGACATCCTCGCGGTCGGCGAGATCCGCGGGGAGCACCTCGACGTGGACGCCGGCTGCGGCACGCAGCCTCACTGCGAGGGCCTCGAGCCGAGCCTCGTCGCGTGCGACGAGCACGAGGTCGTGCTTCGCCGTCGCGAGCTGCCACGCGAACTCCTCGCCGAGGCCTGCGCTCGCCCCGGTCACCAGTGCGGTTCCCATGCACCCCACCCTACGGCGACCCCACCCCTCCCGACTCGTAGGTCCCCAGCACCGTTCGATGGTGCTCAACACCTACAAGTCACCCCGGCCTTCCGACTCGTAGGTCCCCAGCACCGTTCGATGGTGCTCAACACCTACAAGTCACCCCGGCCCCCCGACTCGTAGCGGCCCCGCACACTTCGAATGGGTAGCCTCGGGGTATGCGTATCGCGACGTGGAACATTAACTCGATCCGGGCGCGCGCCGACCGCGCGCTGGCCTTCCTCGAGCGGGAGGACGTCGACGTCCTCGCGCTGCAGGAGACCAAGTGCAAGGACGTCCAGTTCCCGCGCGAGGCCTTCGAGGCTGCGGGCTACGAGATCGCGACGTTCGGCTTCTCGCAGTGGAACGGCGTCGCGATCCTCTCGCGCGTCGGCCTCGAGGACGTCACGGCGGGCTTCGACGGGCAGCCAGAGTTCGGGGAGACGCCCGCGGTCGAGGCGCGTGCGCTCGGTGCGACGTGCGGCGGTGTGCGCGTGTGGAGCCTCTACGTGCCGCACGGTCGCGCGCTCGACAACCCCCACTACGCGTACAAGCTCACGTGGCTCGCGCGTCTGCGCGAGCTCGCCGGCACGTGGGCGGACGCCGGGGACAAGGTTGCACTCGTCGGCGACTGGAACGTCGTGCCGCTCGACTCGGACGTGTGGGACGTCGCCGCGTTCGAAGGCCAGACGCACGTCTCGGAGCCGGAGCGCGAGGCGTTCCGTGCGTTCGCGGAGGCCGGGTACACGGAGGTCTCGCGGCAGTTCCTGCCCGACGAGCACCGCTACACCTACTGGGACTACCAGCAGCTGCGTTTCCCCCGCAACGAGGGCATGCGCATCGACTTCGCGTACACCTCGCCTGCGCTCACGCCGCTCGTCACGGACGTGCGCATCGACCGCGACGAGCGCCGCGGCAAGGGCGCGTCGGACCACGTGCCCGTCATCGTCGACATCGACGCGTCGGCGCTGTGAGCGCGTCCGTCCCGCCGCCGGCGGAGCCCGGCCCGGGTTCCGAGGGCTCCCCGGCGCCGCTCTTCGCCTCGCCCGACGGTCCGGCGCCCGCCGCGCCCGACCCGTGGTCGCTCCCGGTGCCGGCCGCGCCGCCGCCTGTCGTGCCCGAGTCCGAGCGGCTCGTCGGCTACGCGCCGCAGACCCACCTCGCCGACGGGTGGGACCCGCGCGCGCTCGGCACGCTCGCGCTGCCCGCGGCCCGAGCCCCCCGCGAGAGGCTCGCGGTCCCCGCGTTCGTCCTCGCGTGGGTGCTCGCCCCGGTCGGGGCCGTCCTCGGTGTCGTCGCGGCGGTCCGTGCGCGACGCACGCGTCGCCGTGGCATCGGCCTCGCGGTCGCGGCCGTCGTCGTCGGGCTCACCGTGAGCGTCGTCGTACCGACCGTCGTGCTGCCGTCGTCAGGGGCGTGGGCGCGCGCCGTGGGCGCGACCGCGCCCCTCGGCGACGTCACGCTTCCCACGGGCGCGTACGCACGGCAGCTCCGGGACGGGCACTGCCTCGGGTCGCTGCCCGACGGGAACGTCCGGCGCGTGACGGTCGTGCCGTGCGACGGCCCGCACGCGGCGACGGTCGTCGCGGTCGTGCCGTTGCGCGGCAGCACGTGGCCGGGCGACGACGAGGTGCTGCGCGTGGTCGAGACCCGGTGCCGCGTCACGGCGCCGTCGGGCACGGACGTTGTCGCGCTCACGCCGACGGCTGCAGGGTGGCGCGCGGGCGACCGCAGCGGCTTGTGCCTCGCAAGAGCCGCCACCGGCACGTGAAGAGAGCGTGAAGGCGTGTGACGGGGAGCACGCACCCCACAGTCCGACGCCACGACCGCTGACCTGCACCGCCACCCCAGCAACCGCACGAAACCGGACCGGAAGACGATGTGAAGGGCGTGCGCAACGTCGTGACCTGCCCGTGACACCACGCAGAACCGCAACCTAGCGTCGTTGACGCCCGCCACCACTCTCCCGGTGCGCGGGTGCCGTCCCGGACGCCGAGCGCTGCCGCCGGGAACGGCTCATCCTCATCCCACGGCAGCGACGGGGGACCCACCTTCGGCCGAGCACCATCCGGCCTCGGGGTGAAGCCGCCGGACGTCACAGCGTCCAGCGGCCGGGCAGAACCTCAGCCCGAACCCGACAGCTCACCTCGCAGGCGTCGAGAGGTTCACATGTCTGTCCGTCCGACGGACGTCATGCACGAGACCGCGCCCACCGCCGGCTCGTCGACGTCCACGCCCGCACGCCCCCGCAAGGCCCGCCGCACCGCCGCGACCCTCGTCGCCGCACTCGGGCTCGGCCTCGTCCCCGCCGTCGGCACCGCCACGGCCCACGCCGCACCGGCAATGACCGGCACCACCAGCACGAGCCCTGTCGCGGCCAAGGCCACCACCACGGCCCGCACGTCCCTCACCGTCAAGCGGTCGACCGCGACGACGTACGAGGGTCGCCAGGGCGCCGGCCTGTCCATCCGGCTCCGCAACGCCGACGAGCCCGTCGACGGCCGCGTGAAGATCTACGACGGCCGCAAGCTCCTCCGGACGCTCACCGCGTCCGACCGCAACGACGACGGCCGCCTCACCCTCAGCTACCGCCTGCCGAAGAAGCTCAAGGTCGGCAAGCACACGATCACCCTGAAGTTCCTTCCCGCCTCGTCGACCGACGCGTCAACCGCCAAGCGCACGACGAAGGTCCGCGTCCGCTCCGAGGGCGACCTCGTCGTCCGCACCGCGAAGCGCTACGTCGGCACCCCGTACCGCCTCGGCGGCACGACCCCGCGCGGCTTCGACTGCTCCGGCTTCACGAGCTACGTCTACAAGAAGGCCGGCGTCGCCAAGCTTCCCCGGGCATCCTCCGCCCAACGCGGGTCGGGCAAGGTCGTCTCCCGCAAGAACGCCCGCCCCGGCGACCTCATCTGGACCCCGGGCCACGTCGCGATCTACATCGGGAACGGCAAGCAGATCGATGCTCCGCGACCGGGCAAGAGCATCAAGGTGCGGTCGATCTGGCAGTCGAACCCCACGTTCCTCCGCGTCTGACCCACCACAAGCCGCGCGTGCGCCCACCTTCCCCCGGGTGGGCGCACGCGTGTCCGTCACACGGCCCTAGGTGGGACCCACTGGGACGAAGACATCCCTTCGCAGGTCACGGACGTGAAGACATGGTGAGTAGTTCCTCCAAGCAGCAGGGCCTGGGCGGTGCGTTCTTCTGGTCGCTCGACGGTGACACGAAGGACGGCGAGCTCATCTCGGCGCTCTCCAACGGTCTCAAGTGGTCGAGACCCACTGACAGGTACGGACCGCCGGCGCTCCCCGGCCCGGCGGCCCGTACCCATCACGTCGAAGCCCCCGTCCTCCGTCAGCAGGGAGGGCGGGGGCTTCGACGTTTCACTCCGACTCGTAGGGTCCCAGCACCGTTCGATGGTGCTACAGACCTACAAGTCGAACCCCTAAGACGACTCGTAGGTGCTGAGCACCATCGAATGGTGCTCAGCACCTACGAGTCGCGCCTGACGCTCGGGGTGGGCGTCAGGACGTGCGGACCGTGAGGCCTGCCGCGTCGTCCGCGCGGTCGACCGTCACCGTGTCGCCGTCCGCGACCTCGCCCGCGAGGACGAGTCGCGCGAGTCGGTCACCGATCTCCCGCTGGACGAGCCGGCGCAGCGGCCGCGCCCCGTATGCCGGGTCGAAGCCCTCGAGCGCGAGCCACTCCCGGGCCGAGTCCGTCACCTCGAGGCCCAGGCGCCGCTCCGTGAGCCGGTCGGCGAGCGCCCGCACCTGGAGGTCAACGATCCGCCCGAGCTCGTCGACGCTCAGCGGGTCGAAGACCACGACGTCGTCGAGCCGGTTGAGGAACTCCGGCTTGAAGTGAGCGCGCACGGCCGCCATAACGGCCTCGTGCTTCGCTTCGTCGGAGACTGTCGGGTCAACGAGCGCGTGCGAGCCGAGGTTCGACGTCATGACGAGGATGACGTTGCGGAAGTCGACCGTGCGCCCCTGACCGTCGGTGAGCCGACCGTCGTCGAGGACCTGCAGGAGGAGGTCGAAGACCTCCGGGTGCGCCTTCTCGACCTCGTCGAGCAGGACGACCGAGTACGGGCGCCGCCGCACCGCCTCCGTGAGCTGGCCACCCTCCTCGTAGCCGACGTAGCCGGGAGGGGCGCCGACGAGGCGCGCGACCGAGTGCTTCTCGCCGTACTCGGACATGTCGATGCGCACCATGGCGTGCTCGTCGTCGAAGAGGAAGTCGGCGAGCGCCTTCGCGAGCTCGGTCTTGCCGACGCCCGTCGGGCCGAGGAAGAGGAACGAGCCCGTGGGCCGGTCCGGGTCGGAGATGCCGGCGCGGGCGCGGCGCACCGCGTCCGCGACGGCCTCGACGGCCTTCGTCTGGCCGATGACCCGCGCGCCGATCGTCTGCTCCATGCTGAGGAGCTTCTCGCCCTCGCCCTGGAGCAACCTTCCTGCGGGGATGCCGGTCCACGCGGCGACGACCTCGGCGATCTCCGCTGCGTCGACCTTCTCGCCGACGAGGCGCTGCGGACGGTCAGCGTCGTCATCGCTCGCGGCCTGGGTCTGCTCGGAGGCCTCGAGCTCTGCGATCTCCTTCTCGATCGCGGGGATCTCTCCGTACTTGAGGCGGCCGAACGTCGCGAGATCGCCGTCGTTCTCGGCGCGCAGCGCGGCGGCTTCCTTCTCGGCGAGGCGCTTCTTGAGGTCGCCGACGCGGTTGACGCCGCCCTTCTCGGCCTCCCAGCGAGCGGTGAGCGCGGCGAGCTCCTCCTGGCGGTCGGCCCGCTGCGCGGCGAGCTCGTGGGCGCGTTCGAGGTCCTCGGCCGCGCCGGACTCCTTGAGCGCGAGGATCTCGGCGTCGAGGCGTCGCACGACGCGCTGCAGCGTGTCGATCTCAACCGGCGAGGAGTCCATCTCCATGCGGAGGCGGCTCGCGGCCTCGTCGACGAGGTCAATGGCCTTGTCGGGGAGCTGGCGGCCCGTGATGTAGCGGTGGGAGAGTCGCGCGGCGGCGACGAGTGCGCCGTCGGAGATCGTCACGCCGTGGTGCGCCTCGTAGCGAGACTTGAGGCCGCGGAGGATCGCGACGGTGTCGTCGACCGACGGCTCCCCGACGTAGACCTGCTGGAAGCGTCGTTCGAGCGCGGGGTCCTTCTCGATGTGCTCGCGGTACTCGTCGAGCGTCGTCGCGCCGACGAGGCGCAGCTCGCCGCGGGCGAGCATGGGCTTGAGCATGTTGCCCGCGTCCATCGCGCCCTCGGAACCGCCGCCGGCGCCGACGACGGTGTGGAGCTCGTCGATGAACGTCACGACCTCGCCGTCGGAGTCCTTGATCTCCTGGAGCACGGCCTTGAGGCGCTCCTCGAACTCGCCGCGGTACTTGGCGCCCGCGACCATCGCGGCGATGTCGAGCGCGACGAGCTTCTTGCCCTGGAGGGAGGTGGGGACGTCGCCCGCGACGATGCGCTGGGCGAGGCCCTCGACGACGGCCGTCTTGCCGACGCCGGGCTCGCCGATGAGGACGGGGTTGTTCTTGGTGCGGCGCGAGAGGACCTGGACGACGCGGCGAATCTCGGAGTCGCGGCCGATGACGGGGTCGAGACGGCCCTCGCGGGCCTGCTCGGTGAGGTCGACGCCGTACTTCTCGAGGGTCTTGTAGGTGCCCTCGGGGTTGGCGGACGTCACGGGCCCGGTGCCGCGGACGGCGGGCAGGGCCGCGCGGAGGGCGTCGGGGGTCGCGCCGGACTCGCGCAGGGCGGCGGCCGCCGCCGAGTCGACGGTCGCGAGGGCGAGGAGCAGGATCTCGGCGGAGATGTACTCGTCGCCGTGGGCCGCCGACTCCTTCTTCGCTGCCTCGAGCACGTTGCCGAGGGCACGTGAGGCGGTGGGCTCGGCGACGGAGCCTCCCTGGGACGACGGGAGCGAGGCGAGCGCGGTGCGGGTGCGGCGGCCGACATCCTTGAGGTCGACGTGCGCGGCGCCAAGGAGCGCGACAGCAAGACCTTCGGGCTGCTCGAGGAGGGCGCCGAGGAGGTGGAGCGGTTCGATCTGGGGGTTGCCGGCGGCGGCGGCCGCGCGGATGGCGTCGCCGATCGCCTGCTGCGACGCTGCGGTGAAGTTGGACTCCATGAGGTCTCCTCTCGGGTCGGGGTGGTCCTGCCGGAACAACCTCGTCAGACTTGAGTCTATTCCGCTCAACTTTGATGCACCACCCTGCGGAAGCGGCAGGTTCCTCTCGTCGCCGAGGCCAGCGGTGCGATGATCAAGCATGACGTTCTTCCCCACGGGCGCGCCCGCGCCGCGCGCCACCGGATCCTGGCACCCCGACGTCCTCGGCGAGGGCTGGGAGCAGCGCACCCTCCACCTCGGCACGGACGACGAAGGACCTGTCGACGTCACGCTCGTGCGTCTCACCCGCGGCCCGCGCCGCGACCGCGCCGTCCTCTACGTCCACGGCTTCGTCGACTACTTCTTCCAGACGCACGTCGGCGAGGCGCTCGACGCCGCCGGCTGGGACTTCTACGCGGTCGACCTCCGCCGCTACGGCCGCTCACTGCGCCCCGGGCAGACCGCGAACCTCGTCGACGACCTCGCCGTCCACGCCGAGGACCTCGACGCCGCGCTCGCCGTCGTCCGCGACGACGAGCACCACGACCGCATCGCCGTGCTCGGTCACTCGACGGGCGGGCTCGTCGCGTCGCTGTGGGCGAACGCACGCCCCGGGCGCATCGACGCGCTCGTGCTCAACAGCCCGTGGCTCGAGCTCAACGACACCGCGTTCATGCGCACCGTCGGCACGCAGGCCCTGCGGGTCCTCGGGAGGGTCGCGCCGCGCACCGTCGTCGGACATCTCGCACCCCACTACGGGCGCGCGCTCCACACGAGCACAGGCGGCGAGTGGGACTACGACCTCGCGTGGAAGCCCATCGAAGGCTTCCCCGTCCGCGCCCGCTGGATCGCGTCGGTGCGCCGCGCGCACGCGCGCGTCGCGCGCGGGCTCGACGTCACCTGCCCGGTGCTCGTGCTGACGTCCGATGCGACGGGCGACCACGTTGACGACCATCCCGACGTGCTGACGACCGATTCGGTGCTGTCCGTCGAGCAGACCGCGGCCCTCGCGCCCGGGCTCGGCACCGACGTCACGTACGAGCAGATCCCGGACGGCGCACACGACCTTGCGCTCTCCCCGGAGCCTGCGCGCTCGCAGTACCTCGCGCGGGTCGTCGGGTGGCTCGACGAGATCGTGCCACCGGGGACGCAGGCACCGTAAGGGCGAAAGGCGGCTGCCCGGACGTCCGACCGGCCCCTCAGGCGTCGCGCGGACCGGCGTCCTGCGCGTCGGAGTCCGCACGACCCGCGTCCGGCCGCGGGTCCGCGGGACGCTCCTCGTCGTGCGCCTCGTGGACGGCTTCGTCGACGAGTTCCGCCGCGAGCCGCGCGATGCCCGCCTGGTCGGCGATGAGTGCCGCCTCCTGGACGTCGGCCGTGAGCTCGTCCATGACGAGCAGATCCGTGCGCACCTTGCCGGTCCTGTACCCCGCGCGACCCACCATGTGCGCCGAGACGGGCGCCGTGAGCATCTGGAACAGCACGACGAGCAACACGACGAAGGCCCCGCGCCACGTGCGCAGCTGCAGCTCGAGGCCGAGCAGCACGAGCATGAGCCCGAGCACCTGTGGCTTCGTCGCCGCGTGCATGCGCGCGAGCAGGTCCGGGAACCGCAGGACGCCGACGCCCGCCGCGAACGAGAGGAACGCGCCACCGAGCATGAGCACGCCCGAGAGGACGTCGAGGATCGTGTCGAGCATCAGCGCGTCCCTCCCTGGTGCGTCGTGTCGTCGGGCTCCGCGTCGAGCTCCGCGACCCGCTCGACCGCGCGGTCCTCGGCCTCCTCGACGAGACGGCGCTGGGCGTCCTCCGCCTCGACCTCCTCGCGCGACCGGATGCGCCGGTCGTCGTCGGACTCCGTCGCAGCGAACCGTGCGATCGTCACCGACCCCACGAAGCCCACCATCGCGAGTACGACGAGGATTGGCAGGGTGTCCGTCCGCTTGTTCCACGCGGCCTCGAGCGCGATGACCGCGACGAGCGTCGCCGTGAGGACGTCGAGCGCGATCGTGCGGTCAAGCATCGACGGGCCCCGCTCGATGCGGACGACGGCGAGCGCAGCTCCGACGAGCAGCATGGCCGCGGACACGGCGACGACGACGGGGCTCATGCGTCCTCCCCCGGGGGTGCGGGCGCGGCCTCGGACGAGTGCGCGGGTGCGGGTGCCGCGGCCTTCGCGGGCCGCCGCACCGACCAGCGGCGCGGCACGACGAGCCCGGCCCGTTCGAGCTCCTCGTCCGATGCGAGCGCGTGCAGCACGTGCTCCTCGAGGTCGAGGACGTCCTGCCGGACCTTCTCCTCGCCGCCCGACGCCGCAAGGTCGAGCACGTGGAGGTAGATCATGCCGGTGATGCGCTGCGCCTCGACGACGAGCGTCCCCGGGACGAGCGTCGAGAGCTCCGCGGTCACGGTGAGGTAGAGGTCGGCAGGGTTGCGCAGCCGCACGCCGACGACGGCGCCGCGCACCTGCGTCCGCGGTGACAGCGCCTGCCACGCGACCTGGAACGACGCGACGACGAGCGAGCCCAGGAAGAACCCGGCGAGCCGCAGCAGGTGCCACGGCCGAATCCTGATCGGCAGGCCCATCGCAGGCAGCGGGAACACGAGCGTCACGATGATGCCGATGGCGAGGCCGCCGAGGACGTTCGCCCACGTGATCTCGCCCCAGAGGAACGTCCACACGGCCGTGAGCCACAGGATCGTCGGCCACTGGGTGACGAGTGCCCGGCGCCGTGCGTGCGGGTTCATCCAGTCACCTCCGTCGAGCTCTCGGCGGGGGTCGGCGAGGGAGTGCCGTCGTCGGGGACGTCGGGCAGGACGGTGCCGCCGTCCGGCACGACGTCGTTCGACGTGCCCTCGCCCCGGCCGTCCGGGCCGAGCACCGCAGCCGTGTAGGGCGTGCGGGCGCGCAGCGTCTCCGCCGCCCGGCCCGCGTAGTCGAACAGCGGCCCGGCCGCGACCGTGAGCGAGAGGCCGAACACGACGAGCGCGAGCGTCGCCCCGACCATGCCCGACGGCAGTCGCTGCGGCCGGATCTCCTGCGGCGGCGTCTGCCAGAACGCCTTGTTCCACGCCTTGACGATCGCGTAGAGCGTGAGGAGCGACGTCACGAGCCCCCCGCCCACGAGCAGGTATCCAAGCGGGGTGCCGAGCTGCACCGCGCCCTGGAGCAGCCCGACCTTGCCGAGGAAGCCCGACAGCGGCGGGATGCCCGCGAGGTTCATCGCTGGAACGAAGAAGAGGATCGCGAGCAGCGGCGCGATCTTCGCGAGACCGCCGAGCCGCGCGAGGGACGTCGTCCCGCCGATACGTTCCATGAGCCCGACGACGAGGAACAGCGTCGTCTGCACCGTGATGTGGTGGACGACGTAGAAGACGGTCGCGGTGAGGCCCGCCTGCGAGGACAGCGCGATGCCGAGCACCATGTAGCCGATGTGGCTGACGAGCGTGAACGACAGGAGTCGTTTGATGTCGTCCTGCGCGACCGCGCCGAGGATCCCGACGAGCATCGTGAGGAGCGCGGCGACGAGCAGCACGTCGTCGAGCCGGTCGTCCGGGAAGAGCAGCGTCTGCGTGCGGATGATCGCGTAGATGCCGACCTTCGTGAGGAGGCCCGCGAAGACCGCGGTGACCGGCGCGGGTGCCGTCGGGTAGGAGTCCGGGAGCCACGCCGACAGCGGGAAGATCGCCGCCTTGATGCCGAACGCGAGCATGAGGAGGATCTCGAGGACGAGGCGCGTCGTCGCGTCGATCTCGGGGAGCCGCTCCGCGAGCTGCGCGAGGTTCACCGTGCCCGTCGCCGCGTAGATCATCGCGAGTGCGACGAGGAAGAGCGCCGAGGACACAAGGGACACGACGACGTAGATCGTGCCCGCCCGGATGCGCGAGCCCGTCCCGCCGAGCGTGAGCAGCACGTAGGACGCCGCGAGGAGGATCTCGAAGCCGACGTAGAGGTTGAAGAGGTCGCCCGTGAGGAACGCGTTCGAGACGCCCGCGGCGAGAACGAGGTACGTCGGGTGGTAGATCGCGACGGGTGCCTCGTCGTCGCCGTCAGCGATGCCCTGCCCGAGCGAGTAGAGGAAGACGCACAGCAGCACGAGCGACGACACCGTCACCATGAGCGCCGAGAGCCGGTCCGCGACGAGGACGATGCCGACGGGCGCAGCCCAGCCGCCGACGTCGACGACGACCGGTCCGGCGTCCGCTGCGACGATGAGACCGACACCGACCGCGAGCATGAGCGCGAGGACGACGACGGTGATGATGCGCTGGGCGCGCGTGTGCTTCCACAGGGCGAGCGCGAGGCCCGCGCCGAAGAGCGGCAGCATGACGGGCAGCGGGACGAGGGCAGAGGTCATGCGTCACCTCCCTCGGGCGTGCCGGGCGTTGCGGCGGTGTCGGACGGGGCGGCGGGCACGGTGTGTTCCTCGTCGTCGTGGATCGTCTCGTCGCGCGTCGCCGCGGCGTCCTCGTCGAGGGTCTCGCCCGAGTCCGCGGAGTCCGCGTCCTCGTACGCGGGTGCGTTCGCGGCGGCCTTGCGGGCGACGCGACGGTCCTCGAGGTCGTCCTGCACCTCGTCGTGGCCGTTGAGCTGCCACGAGCGGTACGCCATCGACATGACGAAGCCGACCATGCCGAGCGCGATGACGATCGCGGTGAGGACCATCGCCTGGGGCAGCGGGTCGCTCATCTCCGAGGGCTCGGCCGAGCCGATGATCGGCGCCTTGCCAGCGCGGCCCGAGGCGACCATGAAGAGTAGGTTGACGCCGTTGCCGAGCATGAGGACGCCGAGCAGCACGCGGGAGAGCGACCGCTCGAGCAGGAGGTAGACGCCCGAGGCGACGAGCACGCCGATGACGACGACGAGCGCGAGGGAGGGGGTCATGTCGATCATCGCGAGCCTCCGTCCGTGCGGTGCGGGCGCAGGCCGGCGGCGTCGAGCGCCTTGCGGACCGCGCGTGCGTCGTCGAGGACCGCGGCCGCGCCGTACGTGCCGTCCTGCTCACGCGGCGCCGTGTCCGTCTGCCGGTCGATCTCCGCGCCGAGCGAGCGCAGGATGTCGAGGACGAGCCCGATGACGACGAGGAACACCCCAAGATCGAAGAACACGGACGTCACGAGCTTGACGTGCCCGAGCAGCGGCAGGTCCGTCTGGATGATGAAGCTCTGCAGCGGCTCGCCGCCGAAGAGCACGGGCACGAGCCCGACGCCGACGGAGAGGAACAGGCCCGTGCCGAGGAGGAGGCCCGGGTGGATGGGCGCGGCCTCGCCGAGCTCGTACCGACCCGCGGCGAGGTACCGGATGATGATCGCGATGCCCGTGACGAGCCCGGCCGCGAATCCGCCGCCGGGTGCGTTGTGCCCCGAGAACAGCAGGAAAGCGGCGAAGACGATCATCGAGTGGAAGAGCAGGCGCGTCGCAACCTCGAAGACGACCGAGCGTCGCTGCGGTGCGAGCGTGCGTCCGCCGCGCAGCCACACCCCTGCGCGCGCGGCGCGGTCGAGGAGGGCCTGCGGTGCGGTGCCGCGCAGCTGGGGGACGCGCGGCAGCCGGCCGAGCGCCTCGTCGACCTGCTGCGGCACGAGTGCCCCGACGCCCGCGGCGGCCCGCGGCGCGCGCAGGATCTCACCGCTGCGGCGACGCAGGAAGACGAGGCTCGCGACGCCCGTCGCGGCGACGAGGAGCACGGAGATCTCGCCCATCGTGTCCCAGGCGCGCGTGTCGACGAGGACGACGTTGACGATGTTCTTGCCGCCGCCGTAGACGTAGACCTCCTCCGGGAAGTCGACGGAGACGGGCTCGTGGATGCGCGCGCCCGGCACGGTGAGCGCCATCGCGGCGACGGTGAGTCCGACGGCGATCGCGATGCCGAGCCGCACGAAGCGCGAGCTCGCGAGCGGCCGGTCGGAGAAGTACGCGGGCAGGCGCCGCAGCGCGAGCACGAAGACGACGAGCGTGATCGTCTCGACGAGCACCTGCGTGAGCGCGAGGTCCGGCGCGCCGTGGAGCATGAAGAGCACGGCCGTGCCGTAGCCCGTGACGCCGACGAGGAGGACGGCCTTGAGCCGCCGTCGGGCCCGCGCCGCGAGCACCGCGGCGACCGCCGTCACCCCGGCGACGAGCACCTGGCCGGGGTTCGACGCGAGCACGACCTGCTCGGGCCACGCGCCGTCGGCGACGAGCACTCCCCCGACGGCGATGACGAGCGTGCCGAGGATGATGCCGAGGTAGAGGGGCAGCGAGCCACGCTGCGTCACCGAGGTGACGTCGGCCGCGACCTCGTCGAGGCGACGCATGAAGCGTCGGTAGACGCGCTCGGCCTCGGGGATGTGCGGCATGCGCGACTGGAGGGCCTCGACGCGGCGGCGGGCGACGAACAGCAGCGTGCCCGCGACGACGATCGCGACGGTGCTCCAGAACGCGGGACCGACGCCGCCCCACAGCGTGAGGTGCCCCGCCTCGCCCGCCGGGTAGAGCGCGGCGTGCGGCGCGAGGAGGTTCTCGCCGAGGTGCGGGACGAGCGCGGCCGCGAGCCCGAGGACCGCGAGGAGCAGCGGCGGCCACACGAGGAGGCTCGGTTGCGCGTGGATCTGCTCGGGGTCGATCTGGGTGACGTCGACCTCGGCCGGGGGTGCCTCCCCGGGTGCGACGGGCCGCGGCGCGGGCGCCGGGCACGGCGCCTTCGACGCGAATGCGCCCCACCAGAAGCGCAGGCCGTACGCGAAGGTGAGCATCGAGCCGACGACGACGGCCGCGAGGAGGACCACCGACACCCACGGGTCCGCACCCGGGACCCCGTCGTGGACGAGCGACTCGAGCGCCCCCTCCTTCGCGACGTAGCCCGCAAGCGGCGGCAGGCCGATCATCGACGCGATGGCGAGGCCGCCGGCCGTCGCGGCGAGCGGCAGGCGTCGGCCGACGCCCGTGAGGCGCCGCAGGTCACGCGTGCCGGTCGCGGCGTCGACGACGCCGGTGACGAGGAACAGCGCGGCCTTGAACATCGCGTGCGCGCCGATCATCGCGAGGCCCGCGAGCGCCGCCGACCTCGTGCCGAGGCCGACGAGCAGGATGATGAACCCGAGCTGGGAGACGGTGCCGAACGCGAGGACGAGCTTGAGGTCGTTCTGCCGCAGCGCCCGGTAGCCGCCGAGCAGGAGCGTGCCCGCGCCGAGGACGATGACGGTGACCCGCCACGCGTCGAGGTCGGCGAAGCCGGGGGCGAGGCGCGCGACGAGGTAGACGCCCGCCTTCACCATGGCGGCGGCGTGGAGGTACGCCGAGACGGGCGTCGGCGCGGCCATCGCGCCCGGCAGCCAGAAGTGGAACGGCAGGAGCGCGGACTTCGTCACGGCACCGACGAGCATGAGGACGACGGCGACGGTGACGAGCGTGCCGGTGGGCGGTGCAGCGAGCACCTCCGAGAGCAGGTACGTGCCCGCAGTCTCGCCGAGGACGACGATGCCGCCGAGCATCGCGAGCCCGCCGAACGTCGTGACGACGATCGCCTGCATCGCGGCGCGACGTGAGGACTTGCGGTCCGCGTAGTGGCCGATGAGCAGGTAGGAGAAGACGGTCGTCAGCTCCCAGAAGACGAAGAGGAGCAGCATGTCGTCGGCCGTGACGAGACCAACCATCGCGCCCGCGAAGGCCGTGAGGACGGCCGCGAAGCGCCCGGTGCCGCGGGCGTTCGCGGAGAAGTACGACGAGCAGTACACGAGGACGACCGCGCCGACGCCACCCGAGATGAGCAGGAGGAACCACGAGAGGGTGTCCATGCGGAAGACGAGGTCGAGGCCGAGCGCGTCGATCCACGGCGTGACGCTCACGGGGTGCTCGCCGCGCATGACGCGGCTCGTCAACGTGAGCGCGTAGACGGCGGCGGACGCGGGGGCGAGCGCGAGGACGAGGAACGCCCGGCGGCCGAGGAACCTCACGAGCGCGGGCGCAGCAAGGGCCATCGCGAGGTGGGCGATGAGCAGCTGCGGCACGTCCGTATCCGTCCGTCGGGGCGGGAGGCGGTCGGCCCCCCGGCCGCGACGCACGAGGGCCGCCCGCCGGAGAACTTCCTCAGAGTTTACCCACCGCAGCCCTGCCCGAGGGGCCTGCGTGGTGTGGCACATGCCATGTTCGCTCCTGGGAAAAGTTGCGAACGCAACTCCCCTGCGCGGACCGGACCTCACACGCACCCCCGAGGCGTCGTGCGCGAAAGGTTGCGTCGGCGCAACAGAGGCACGCGGGACCGGAAACATCCCGTGCCTAGCGTCGGAGCGTCCCGAACCGCACGAGACCGCGGAGGCCCCATGACGCACGAACCGCTCGCACCCGGCGCGCCCGAGGAGACGGCCGCAGCCCAGGCCCCAGCCGACGGCACACCGCCCACCAGCACGCAGCACGCCCGCACGACGGCCGTCGGGACCCCGCTCGGCGCGGGCGTCACCCGCCGCCCGGGACGCTGGCTCGACGGCTGGAACCCCGAGAACGAGGCGCAGTGGATCGCCGTCGGCCGCAGGATCGCCCGACGCAACCTCAGCACCTCCGTCTACGCCGAGTTCCTCGGCTTCGTCGTCTGGGCCCTGTGGAGCGTCGTCGTCCCCCAGCTCCCCGCCGCAGGCTTCGACCTCACGGTCGACCAGATGTTCTGGCTCATCGCCGTGCCGAGCCTCGTCGGCGCGACCCTGCGCATCCCCTACACGTTCGCCGTCCCCGTCCTCGGCGGCCGGAACTGGACCGTCGTCTCCGCGCTCCTGCTGCTCCTGCCGCTCACCGCGCTCGTCCTCGTGGTCCAGGACCCGACGACCTCGTTCGGCACGCTCCTGCTCGTCGCATCCCTCGCGGGCCTCGGCGGCGGCAACTTCGCGAGCTCGATGGCCAACATCTCGTTCTTCTACCCCGAGTCCGGCAAGGGCAGGGCCCTCGGCCTCAACGCCGCGGGCGGCAACCTCGGCACCGCGGCCGTCCAGCTCGTCGTGCCGCTCGTCGTCGTCACCGCGACCGGTGTCCACCTCGAGCGCGCAGGACTGCTCATCATCCCGCTCGTCCTGCTCGCCGCCGTCCTCGCCTGGCGGGGCATGGACAACCTCCGGGGCGCACGCTCCGACACGAAGGCATACGCGCAGGCCGCGACGCACGGCCACACGTGGCTCATCTCGGCGATCTACATCGGCACGTTCGGCTCGTTCATCGGGTTCTCGAGCGTCTTCCCGACGCTCCTCAAGGGAACGTTCCCCGAGGTCACCGTGTCGATCGCGTTCCTCGGCGCGCTCGTCGGCTCGGTCGCCCGCCCGCTCGGCGGCACGCTCGCCGACCGCCTCGGCGGCGCCCGCATCACGCTCGTCGCGCTCACCGTCATGGCCGCGGGCGTCATCGGCGCGATCCTCGCGCTGCGCGCCGGGTCGTTCGCGGGCTTCCTCGGCTCGTTCCTCGTCCTCTTCGTCGCGACCGGCGCGGGCAACGGCTCGGTCTACCGCATGATCCCCGCGGTCTTCCGCCACGGCGCGACCGACGACGCGGACCGCGCGCACCGGGCGCGCGTCGCGGCCGGGTGCCTCGGCATCGCGGGAGCCGTCGGCGCGTTCGGCGGCTTCCTCGTCCCGCGCGGCTTCGCGGCCTCGACGGCCGCGACCGGCGGCATCGAGGCGGCGCTGTGGGTCGTCGTCGGCGTCTACGCGGTGCTCGGGGCCCTCACGTGGGCCGTGTACGCCCGGCGCGGCTCGACGCTCGGTGCGGCAGGCGTCTGAGTGACGGCGACGACCACCACGGCTGCCGGGGCCCTCGACCCGGGAGCCGTGGTCCGCGCGGAACCCGGGTCGAGCGGCCCGGTCGAGGGGTTCGCGCCCGCAGGTCCCGGCACGGTGCGCACGGTGTGCGGCTACTGTGGCGTCGGCTGCGGCATCGCGCTCGACGTCGTCCGTCACGAGGACGGCGCGTGCACCGCGACGGCGTCGCGCGGCGACGCCGAGCACCCGGCCAACCGTGGCCGCCTGTGCACAAAGGGCGCGACGACCGTCGACGTCCTCGGCGCGGGCGGACGTGCGACGAGCGCCCTCGTGCGCGCCGAGCGCGGGGGCGACCTCGCCCCCGCGCCGCTCGCCGAGACGATCGGGTCGATCGCGGCGAGGTTCACCGAGATCATCGCCGAGCACGGCCCGGACGCGGTCGCGCTCTACGTCTCGGGGCAGATGAGCATCGAGGCGCAGTACCTCTCGAACAAGCTCGCGAAGGGCGCGATGCGTACGCGCTGGATCGAGTCGAACTCGCGCCTGTGCATGGCGAGCGCCGGGACGGGCTACAAGCTCTCGCTCGGCTCCGACGCCCCGCCCGGGTCGTACGACGACCTCGACGAGGCCGACCTCTTCGTCATCATCGGCGCGAACATGGCCGACTGCCACCCCATCCTCTTCCTGCGCATGCTCGACCGCGTGCGCGCGGGCGCGAAGCTCGTCGTCATCGACCCGCGCCGCACCGCGACCGCCGACAAGGCGGACCTCCACCTCGCCGTGCGGCCGGGCACGGACGTCGCGCTGCTCAACGGCCTCGCCCGGCTCGTCGTCGAGGCGGGCGGCCTCGACGAGGATTTCCTCGCCGAGCACACCGAGGGCTGGGACGAGCTCGAGGCGATGCTCGGCGACTACCCGGCCGACGAGGTCGAGCGCCTCACGGGCGTCCCCGAGGCGCAGCTGCGCGAGGTCGCGGACCTCGTCGTCGCGGCCGGGGGCCGCTGGGTGTCGTGCTGGACGATGGGCCTCAACCAGTCGGTCCACGGCACGTGGAGCACGAACGCGCTCATCAACCTCCACCTCCTCACGGGAGCGATCTGCCGCCCGGGCGCCGGCCCGTTCTCGCTCACGGGACAGCCCAACGCGATGGGCGGCCGCGAGATGGGCTACATGGGCCCGGGCCTGCCCGGCCAGCGCTCCGTGCTCTCCGACGACGACCGCGCGTTCGTCGAGGAGAGGTGGGGGCTCGCGCCCGGGACGATCCGCGCGGAGTCCTCGGGCCGCGGCACGGTCGAGATGTTCGAGCGCCTCGCGGACGGTGACGTCCGTGCCGTGTGGATCATCTGCACCAACCCCGCCGCGTCGATGGGCAACCGCGACACCGTCCTGCGGGGGCTCGCGCAGGCCGAGCTCGTCGTCGTCCAGGACGCGTTCGCCGACACGGACACGACGCGCCACGCGGACGTCGTCCTGCCCGCCGCGACGTGGGCGGAGTCCGACGGCGTCATGGTGAACTCGGAGCGCAACGCGACCCTCGCGCGCGGCGCGGTGCCCCCGCCGGGCGACGCCCTCCCGGACTGGCAGCTCGTCTCGATGGTCGCGCGCGCCATGGGCTACGCGGGCTTCGACCACGCGAGCGCGTCGGAGGTCTTCGAGGAGATCCGGCAGTTCACCAACCCCGCGACGGGCTACGACCTGCGCGGCATCACCCACGACCGGCTGCGCGAGGGCCCCGTCCAGTGGCCTGCCGCGCCCGACGGCCCGCGCCGCAACCCGGTCCGCTACCTCAACGACGGCGTCCACTCCCCCGTCCTCGTCCACGCCGACGGCACGCAGCCGCGCCTGCGCTTCGCGACGGCGTCGGGCCGCGCGCGCCTGTGGGCGCGCCCGCACATGCCGGCGGCGGAGCTGCCCGACGACGACTTCCCGTTCCTCCTCACGACGGGCCGCGTCCAGCACCAGTGGCACACGATGACGAAGACGGGCAAGGTCGCCAAGCTCAACCGGCTCGCCCCCGCGCCGTTCTGCGAGATCAATCCGGAGGACGCGGAGCGGCTGGGCGTGCGTGCGGGCGACGGCCTCGAGATCGTCTCGCGCCGGGGGCGCGCGGTGCTGCCCGCGACGGTCACGGACCGCGTCCCGCCCGGCTGCCTCTTCGCGCCGATCCACTGGAACGACCTCGCGGGCCCCGGGCTGTCGATCAACTCGGTGACGAACGACGCGGTCGACCCCCTGTCCTTCCAGCCCGAGCTGAAGATCTCCGCGGTGACGCTCACCGTCGTGCCCGCACCGGTGCCCGACGAGCCCGAGGTCGCCGCGCCCGCGATGGGCGGCGGGCTCGGCGCGGCCGGCGGCCTCGGGTCGCCCGGTGCGCTCGGTGCGCTCGGTGACGCGCTCGGCCTCGGGCCGATCGGCGCGCCGCCGGAGCTCGACGACACCGGTCGCCGCTACCTCGCGGGCTTCCTCGCGGGCCTCGGCACGGGCGCGGCCGCGCCCGGGACACCCGTCCTGCCCGCGTCGGCGCCGCTCACGGCGGAGCAGGCCGAGTGGGTCGACGGCATGCTCGCGGGGGCGTTCTCGCGGGCCGGGAGCGGGATCGTCGTGCGCGAGGCCGGGCCGACCGTCCGCGAGGTCGTCGTCCTGTGGTCCTCGCAGACGGGCACCGCCGAGGAACTCGCGGCGCGGGTCGCCGCGCACCTCACGTCCGCGGGCACCGCGGCACGGCTGCTCGGCACGAGCGCGACGAGCCCCGGCGACCTGCCGCGCGACGCCGACATCATCATGGTGTCGAGCACGTTCGGCGACGGCGACGCCCCCGACGACGGCGTCGACTTCTGGGAGTCGCTCGTCGACCCGGGCGCCCGTCGCCTCGAGGGCTCGCGCTTCGCGGTGCTCGCGCTCGGCGACGCGTCGTTCGAGCGGTTCTGCGGCCATGGCCGGCGGCTCGACCACCGGCTCGCGGAGCTCGGCGCGCAGCGCCTCGTCCCGCGCGCCGACACGGAGGCGGGCGACGACGATCGCGTCGACGCGTGGCTCGCAGAGCTCACGGCCGCGCTCACGGCAGGCGACCCGGTCGGGGACACGGTCACGCCGGGTGCGGGTCCGGCGGACGACGACGCGCCGTCGTCGGGCACGCCGTCGTCGGGCACAGCCTCGTCGGGCGCAGCGGCGTCGTCGGGCACGACGACCACGAGCCCGCGCGAGCCGGAGATCCCCACCGGGCCGCCCGTCGCGACCCGCAAGGAACCGGGCGAGGCCGTGCTCGTCGAGGCCCGCCTGCTCTCGGGCGAGGGCTCCGCGAAGGAGGTGCGGCACGTCGTCCTCGACGTCTCCGGCTCCGGGCGCGCGGTCACCTACCGTGCGGGCGACGCGCTCGCCGTCCACCCGACGAACGCCGCCGCGCTCGTCGCGGAGTGGTGCGACGTCACGGGGTGGGACCCGGCCGCGACCGTGGCGCTCGACGGTGCGGACGTCGTCCTCGGGGACGCGCTCGCGCACCGCCTCGACCTCACGCGCACGACGTCGGACCTGCTGACGCTCGTCGCCGAACGCTCGGGCGACGACGGGCTCAGACGTCTCCTGCGCCGCGACAACCGCGACGACCTCGCACGCTGGACGTGGTGCCGGCAGCCCGTCGACGTCCTCGCCGAGCTCGCCCCGCACCTGCCCGCGGCCGACGTCCTCGCGACGCTCCGCCCGCTCGCACCGCGCCAGTACTCGATCTCGTCGACGCCGCTCGTCTCCCCCGGGCAGGTCTCGCTGACGATGTCCGTCGTCCGCTACACCTCGCCCGCGGGTGCGGCGCGCGGCGGTCTGTGCTCGACGTTCCTCGCGGACGCCGCCCCCGGCACGCTCGTGCCCGTGCACGTCCAGCCGACCGAGCGGTTCCGCCCGCCCGCCCCGGACGCGCGCGCGATCATGGTCGGGCCGGGCACGGGCGTCGCCCCGTTCCTCGGGTTCCTCGACGAACGCCGTGCCGCGGGGCACACGGGCGCGAGCTGGTTGTTCTTCGGCGAGCAGCACGAGGCGACGGACTTCTACCACGCCGACCGGATGCGCGAGATGCTCGCCGACGGCACTCTCACCCGGCTCGACACGGCCTTCTCGCGCGACCAGCGCACGAAGGTCTACGTGCAGGACCGCATGCGCGAGCACGGCGCTCGCCTGTGGTCGTGGCTCGAGGACGGCGCGTCGTTCTTCGTCTGCGGCGACGCCTCGCGCATGGCGAAGGACGTCGACCAGGCGTTGCGCGACGTCGTCGCGACGCACGGCCGCATGCCGCCCGACGATGCCGCCGCGTACGTCCGCCGCCTCACGGCCGCGCGACGCTACGTGCGCGACGTCTACTGAACGGCGCCCGCCGGGTCCCTGGGGCTCAGTCGACCCGGCGGGCGCTCCCTGCGTCGCTCTTTCAGGAAGCGCCCTCGGCGCTGCCGTCTGCGGCTGCCGACGCTCGGTCGTGCCGCCACAGGTCGGCCAGTGCGATGACGGTCCCCACGCCCTGGACCGCGGCAAGGATCACGAAGGCTCGCGGGAGCCCGCCCGAGCCTGCCGCCATGCTCTCCCAGACCCACGGCAGCACGGGCATGAGCACCTGGCTCAGCGCCGTCACGGTGACGAAGAGGCCGCCGAGCACACTCGCCTCGAACTCCGACTGCAGAAGAGTCGATCGGCTCACGGCGAGCACCCCCGCCGCTGCTCCGGTGAGCAGCGCGGCAAGCACCAGAGCGACGCCGACGACCCGCGGCGAGGTGGCACCTGACATGGCGAGCAGCACGACGAGCTGCAACGTCGCCGCACCGAACATCGCTCTCAGCCGTTGCGCTCGCGTGCTGAACCTCGCCGCCCACCGGGCACTCACCAACGATCCGACAGCCATCGCGCCCAGGGCGGCTCCGACCGCGATCTGCGGAGCTCGGCCCACGACGACGACCGGGACAGCGAGCGAGAAGGTGAACACCGTCGCTCCACTCACTGCCCCGAGGACCGTCACCGAACGCGCGACGGGGTGGAGAGCGACAACCTGAAACCCCGACCTGAGGCGCCCCAGCATGGTGGTCTCCGGGGACGGCGGCCAGCTGGTGGCCGCCGTCAGGCGCACCGGTGCCCCGAGCATCGCAAAGGCAGCCAGAAGCATGGCTGCCGCGATGATCGCCATCGCGGGGAGGTCGAGCCAGGCCAGGACCGCGACGACGACCGGTGGAACGAGGATCTGGACACCGTTCCACTGCGCGATCAAGCGGGAGGTCGCATCGCTGAGACGTGCATCCCGCCCTTGTCCGTCCGTGACGAGCTGGGGGATGGTCGCCCGAACCGATGAGAGATTAGCCGTGTCGAGCGCTGCGATCGCGGCGATCAAGGCATAGGCGGCCCAGGTCGGCGGCGAGCTCAGTGCAAGAAGACCGGCGAACAGTCCGATGGCAACTCCCCGGACGAGCACTGTGAGCCGCGCAAAGCTCGCTCGCCGTTCCGGGGATCGATCCAGCGCCGCGGTGATCACCGGGCTGAGCACCATGGGCGCCAGGCGCATCGCGACGCCCAGGGCGCCGGTGGACAGCAGGGCACCGTAGGCCGCCGTGGTGAGCATGAGCGCAGTTATCTCGAAGATCTCGGTACCCACGAGGGAGACCAGCGAACCGGCCAGCAGCGCCCTCACTGCCGGCGAATGGTCTCGCAGACGCACCTTCGTCGTCGCTGTGGTCACGAGATCCCCCCCGCCATCGCTGCCTTTCGGGCAACACTATCGATCGTGAGGATTCGCCGCGCGTTCCGCTCTGCGGCATCCGCTTCGTCGAAGGCTGGGCCCCTAGCCTTCAACGTAGAACCCCCAGATTGAAGGCTATGGCCCTAGCCTTCAATCTCGCGCCCGTCCGCTGAAGGCTCCACGGCAGAGCTCTCACACTGCGCCCGCCCCGGCTGTGCGGACAAGGTTGCCCGCGCGAAACACACGCGCGCCCGGACCGGAAACACCGCGCTCCTAACGTCGACGACAGACCACAGATGGACCGTCGGACGGAGACCACCATGACCAGCAAACTCGTCGTCGTCGGCGCCGGCATGGTCGCGCAGCGCCTCGTCGAGGCCCTCCGCTCGCGCGACCTCGAGGGCCGCTGGCACGTCACGGTCCTCGGCGAGGAGCCCCGCCGCCCCTACGACCGTGTCGCTCTCACGAGCTACTTCTCGGCGCGCGACGCCGAGGAGCTCGCGCTCGGCGACGGAAGCCTCTGGGAGGACCCGCTCGTCACGCTCCGCAAGGACGACCGGGTCGTCGCGATCGACCGCGAGGCCCGCACCGTGACGACGGCCCGCGGCCGCGTCGAGCACTACGACCACCTCGTCCTCGCGACCGGCTCGTACGCGTGGGTGCCGCCCATGAAGGGCGCGGACCTGCCGGGGGTCTTCGTCTACCGGACGCTCGACGACGTCGCGGCCCTGCGCGGCTACGTCGAGGAGCTGCGTCTCACGCGGCCCGTCGTGCGCGGCGCCGTCCTCGGCGGCGGCCTCCTCGGCCTCGAGGCCGCTGGTGCGCTGCGGGCGCTCGGCGCGCAGGCGACCGTCCTCCAGGTCGGCACGCACCTCATGTCCGCGCAGGTCGACCTCGGCGGCGGCGAGGCGCTCAAGCGCCTCATCAACGGCCTCGGCATCGGCGTGCGGGTCGACGCGATGACGACGCGCATCCGTCCGCACCGCCGCGGCGGCGTCGGCCGCATCGAGCTCGCCGACGGCGGGCGCGTCGACGCGGACGTCGTCGTCGTCGCGGCGGGCGTGCGGCCCCGCGACGAGCTCGCCCGCGAGGCCGGCCTCGACATGGGCGAGCGCGGCGGTGTCCTCGTCGACGACGCGTGCCGCACCTCGGACCCGTACGTCTCCGCGATCGGCGAGGTCGCGTGCATCCAGGGCGCGTGCATCGGCCTCGTCGCCCCCGGCTACGCGATGGCCGAGGTCGCCGCGGACCGCCTCCTCGGCGGCGCCGCGCTCTTCCCGGGCGCGGACACCGCAACCAAGCTCAAGCTCTCGGGCGTCGACGTCGCGAGCTTCGGCGACGCGTTCGCGCAGACCCCGGGCGCGCTCGAGGTCGTGTGGGCGGACCCGGTCGCGGGCGTCTACAAGAAGCTCGTGATGTCGGACGACGCGCGCACGCTCCTCGGCGGCGTCTTCGTCGGCGACGCGTCGGCGTACGCGAGCCTGCGGCCCCAGCTCGGCCGCGAGCTTCCGGGCGACCCGTCGGCATTCCTCCTGCCCGAGGGCGGGGGCGGCGGGGCGGCCGAGCTCGAGCTGCCCGACGACGCGTCGGTGTGCTCATGCAACAACGTCACCGCGGGCACGATCCGCGAGGCCGTCACGGAGCACGGCTGCCAGGACCTCGGCGCCGTCAAGGCGTGCACGAGGGCGGGCACGTCGTGCGGCTCGTGCCTCCCGCTCGTCAAGAAGCTCGTCGGCACGGAGCTCGCCAAACAGGGCGTCGTCGTCTCGACCGCGCTGTGTGAGCACTTCTCGCTGTCCCGCGCGCAGCTCTACGACGCGGTGCTCGTCGCGGGCGTCACGTCGTTCACCGAGGTCGTCGCACGCTTCGGGACGGACCCTGCGGCGCGCGGCTGCGACATCTGCCGCCCCGCGATCGCGTCGATCCTCTCGACGACGGCCCCCGCGCACGTCCTCGAGGGCGAGCGTGCCGCACTGCAGGACACGAACGACCACGTCATGGCGAACCTCCAGAAGGACGGCTCGTACTCGGTCGTGCCGCGCATGCCGGGCGGCGAGGTGACGCCCGAGGGCCTCATCACGGTCGGCGAGATCGCCCGCGACTTCGGCCTCTATACGAAGGTCACGGGTGGCCAGCGCATCGACATGTTCGGTGCGCGCCTCGACCAGCTCCCGGAGATCTGGCGGCGGCTCGTCGACGCGGGCTTCGAGTCGGGCCACGCGTACGGCAAGTCGCTGCGCACCGTGAAGTCGTGCGTCGGCTCGACGTGGTGCCGGTTCGGCGTTCAGGACTCGGTGGGCCTCGCCGTCGAGCTCGAGCTGCGCTACCGCGGCCTGCGCTCGCCCCACAAGATCAAGCTCGGCGTCTCCGGGTGCGCCCGCGAGTGCGCGGAGGCCCGCGGCAAGGACGTCGGCGTCATCGCGACGGACAAGGGCTGGAACCTCTACGTCGGCGGCAACGGCGGCTTCACGCCGCGCCACGCGCGGCTCCTCGCGGAGGACCTCGACACCGCGACGCTCATCCGCACGATCGACCGCTTCCTCCTCTACTACGTGCGCACGGCCGACCGCCTGCAGCGCACCGCCCCGTGGGTCGACGAGGTCGAGGGGGGTCTCGACGGCGTCCGCAGGGTCGTCCTCGAGGACTCGCTCGGCATCTGCGCGGACCTCGACGCGCAGATGGCGCAGCACGTCGAGTCCTACGAGGACGAGTGGGCGGCAACCCTCGCCGACCCCGACAAACTGCGGCGCTTCCAGAGCTTCGTCAACTCCCCCGAGACCCCGGACCCCTCGCTCGCGTACGTCCCCGAGCGCGGCCAGGTCCGGCCCGCCACGGCCGACGAGGTGGCTGCCGCACGCCGCGGCGAGCCCGTCCTCGTCGCCGGCACAACCCTGGAGGTCCGCTCATGACTGCCCCGACCCTCGCAACCACGTGGGTGCGCGTGTGCGCGCTCGAGGACCTCGCCGTCGAGCGCGGTGCGGCCGCCCTCGTCGACGACGTCCAGGTGGCGCTCGTGCGCCTCGTCGACGACACCGTCCTCGCGGTGCAGCAGCTCGACCCGTTCTGCGGCTCGTACGTCATGTCGCGCGGCATCGTCGGCTCGCGCGCGGTCGACGGCGTGAGCGTCCCGACGCTCGCCTCCCCCATGTACAAGCAGGTGTTCGACCTGCGCACGGGCTCGTGCCTCGACACCGTCGGGCGCGTGCCGCTCGACGGGCAGGACGCCGACCTCAGGACGTGGCCCGTACGCGTCGTCGCCGGCGTCGTCGAGGTCGGCGCCGGGGCCGACGCCGCTCCGGGCGCCGGGACGACGTCGTGAGCGGCTCCCGGGACGACGTCGTGAGCGGACGGCGCGGCGGCGCCGGCCGCGCGGCCGCGTGCGGCGGACGTCCCAGCGCCGTTCCCGCCCCGACCGTCACAATGGTCGAGTGACCACGCCCCCGGACGACGCCCCCGCGTCGCACATCGACCAGACCCTCGCGGGCTGCGTCGTGCTCGTCACGGCGGACCGGCGCCGGAACGAGCTCGAGGCCGCGCTCACGCGGCGCGGCGCGTCCGTGCGGCACGCGGCGGCGCTCGGCATGGTTCCGCACGTCGACGACGCGGCGCTGCTCGCGATGACGCGCGACCTCGTCGCGGACCCGCCGGACACGGTCGTCGTGACGACGGGCATCGGGTTCCGCGGGTGGATCGAGGCGGCTGACGCGGTGGGCCTCGCGGACGAGCTCGTCACCGCGCTGGGCGGGGCGCGGCTCATCGCGCGCGGGCCCAAGGCGCGCGGGGCGATCCAGGCTGCGGGGCTCGTGCCGGACTGGGTCGCGGAGTCGGAGACGAGCGCTGAGGTCGCGCAGTTCCTCCTCGACGAGGGCGTCGCAGGGCGCGACATCGCGGTGCAGCACCACGGTGCGGGCTCGGACGGACTTGACGAGGCGTTCCTGGCCGCGGGCGCACGTGTGCGCTCGCTCGTCGTCTACCGGTGGGGACCGCCGCCGGACCCTGCGGCGGTCGCGCAGTCGGTGCGCGCGGTCGCGTCGGGCGAGATCGACGCGGTGACGTTCACGTCCGCGCCGGGCGCGTCCGCGTGGCTCGCCGCGGCCGACGACGAGGGCGTGCTCGACGAGATCGTCGCGCGCTGCTCCGCGGGCACGGTCGTCATGGCGGCCGTCGGGCCCGTGACGGCGGGGCCGCTGCAGGAGCGCGGCATCGAGCCGATCGTCCCGGACCGCGGCCGGCTCGGCTCGCTCGTGCGCCTCGTCGTCTCCCACTACGGCGGGCTCGAGGCGCTCACGACGGTCGCCGGGCCGCTGCGCGTCCACCGTGGCGCGGCGGTGCTCGACGGCCGCGTGCTGCCGCTCACTCCCGCGGGTCTCGAGGTGCTGCGCGTGCTCGCGCACGCTCGTGGCGGCATCGTCACGCGCGACCAGGTGCTCGACGCGCTCCCGGGCGACTCCCGCGACCCGCACGCGGCCGAGGTCGCGATCGCCCGCCTGCGCGAGGCCTCCGGGTCGCGCGAGCTTGTCCGCACCGTCGTCAAGCGGGGCTACCGCCTCGCGCTCGAGGAGGCCTGACCATGTCCGACGTCCCCGTCCTCATCGGTTGCTCGCACGGCACCGCGAACCTCGCGGGTCGTGCGGCGATCGCGTCGATCCTCGACGATGTGCGCCGGCTGCGGCCGGACCTCGACGTGCGGGAGGCGTTCGTCGACGTCCAGGAGCCCGAGGTCGCGGACGTCGTGACGTCGGCGCTCGCCGACGCGGGCGGCGCGGTCGTCGTGCCGCTCCTGCTCTCGGTGGGTTTCCACGTCAAGGTCGACGTCGCGGCGGCCGTCGAGCCGTCGGGCGCTGCAGCGTCGGGTCCACTGGGGCCCGACGAACTGCTCGTCGACATCCTCGTCGACCGGCTGCGCGAGGCGGGGCTCACGGACGACGACGCCCTCCTGCTCGCGGCCGCCGGCTCGTCGGACCCCGCGGCGGCGGACGCGGTCGCGGAGGTCGCTCACGGGCTCGCGGCCGCTCTGGGCCGGGAGGTCGGTGCGGCGGGTTCGTCGTCGGGCGGCCTGCTCGTCGGCTTCGGCGCGGGCGCCGAGCCGCGTGTGCCCGCGGCGGTCGCCGAGGCGCGAGCCTCGGGCCGACGCGTCGTCGTCGCGTCGTACCTGCTCGCTCCGGGGTTCTTCCACGACCGCGTGCTCGAGGCCGGGGCGGACGTCGTCGCGGCGCCGCTCGCGCCGGACGCGCGCCTCGCAGAGCTCACGCTCCGCCGCTACGACGAGACAGTCACGAGCCTCGCGTAGCACCGCGGCCCCGGCTCCACCCCTCCCCGACGGATTGACGCCTTCCGACCATCGAATGGTCCCGAGGCGTCAATCCGTCGGGATGTGACGTGCAGGGTCGGCACGTCACACGGCTCGGTCACACGTCGACCGCCAGCTAGAGAGACTGGTCGAGAGTTCTGAAGATCATCCCGAGGAGGAAGAGCGTTCCGACGGCGACGAACACCCACTCGGCGACGCCGAACGAGGCGATCACCCGATGTGCGTCCGGCCGCGGCAACTCTCTGGCCCCCGAGTCAACGTCGTGTCGACGCAGACTCGCACACCGCCCGCCACGAGGCAGGATGCGCGGCGGGATCCCAGACAGGCTCGGCTCGGCGCAGCGGGTCATTCTCGAGGACGCGGGAATCCTTGGGCGTGAACGCGGTCGATGACTTGCCCGTCGGTGAACGCGTCCCCGTTCCAGCGGAAATGGGAGGCCAGGTCGATGGACGCCTTGGTGGTGCTCGAGCCGACGATGAAGTGCAGGTCCGCCTCGTCCAGGGCTGTGAGGTTGACCCCCGAGAGCATCCCGGCGTCGGCGACCACGACCATGTGCGCCACATCGTGGCGGGCCTGGAACTCCCGCACGATCGGCACCATCGTGCGGGTCTCGGCCTTGTTGCCTTCGAAGCAGCCGATCTCCAGAGGGAACCCGCCGCGGTCCACCAGGAGGCCGACGACGATCTGAGGGTCGACGCGGCGCTCCTTGGAGAAACCGACCTTGCGNATCGGCACCATCGTGCGGGTCTCGGCCTTGTTGCCTTCGAAGCAGCCGATCTCCAGAGGGAACCCGCCGCGGTCCACCAGGAGGCCGACGACGATCTGAGGGTCGACGCGGCGCTCCTTGGAGAAACCGACCTTGCGCAGGTCGTCTTCCTTCTCCGCCTCGAAGTACAGGGTGGTGACGTCGTAGAGAACCAACGACACGTCCCCGCTGCGGGTGGCGCGGGCGAAACAGGCCGCGGCGATCTGTCCGCGGTAGTCGTTGGCCGCTGCGCGCTGCAGGCAGCGGCGCAGCGTCGACTCGCTCGGCGGGGTGCGGTCCACGTCCCGCAAGACCCGTCCCACGTCGCGCAGGGAGGTCGGCTCGACCAAGCGCGCGATGACCAGGTCGCGGAACGTGTCATCGCCCAAGGTGTTGAACCCGAGCTAGTCGTAGATCGCCTCGAGCGCGCCAGCCAGCGTGCCCGAGCCGGTCCCGAGGACCCTCCCGGCGCCGTCACGCTCGGCGCCGACGGCTGGGGGCCGCCACAGCCGGGAGGTTGGAGCAGGCACGAGCCGAGCAGTGCGCGGAGCGGGAGGCGTGGCGAAGTCCAGGGCGCCTTGGTCCGGATCGCCAAGCAGCCCGCGGGCGTGCTCGAGCACAATGCCGAGCTCTGCCTCAGTGTGAGCCGAGCCGACATGAGCGACGATTCGGCGCTTGCCTGCGACGGACTCGGCGATCTGCACCGCCGTCGCCCCGGAGGCGGTTCGAACCTTTCTCACCCATGCCACGGCCCGATTGCATCACCCCTTAGTGCCTCAAATCAAGGCACTACGAGTGCATCGTTGCAGGTCAACGCACTGGGACAGGCACGCGGCCGCGAGCGTGACCAAACTCAGGCGACGGGGATCTGCCACAACTGCGCCTGATGCGCCCGAGAGGTGCCCCGACGCGTGACCGCACGTGTGACAAACGAGGGCCTCGCGACTCCGTCGCGAGGCCCTCGTTCGTGTGCGGACGATCGTCAGCGCGACGTGCGCACCTTGATGACGTTGTCGGTCCCGGTGACCTTCACGGTCTTCGCCTTGCCGGTCGCCGCCTTGACGTAGTTGTTCGCCCCGACGACGCGGAGGCTGCGCAGGCTGGTCACCTTCACGTGGTTGCCGCTGCCGCGCACGACCAGCGTCGTGGTCTTCCCTGCACGGAGCTTGTTGTTCGCACCCTCGATGCGGGCCGTCTTGAGCTTCTTCTTCACGGTGATGCTCGCGTTGCTCGCGTCAGTCTTCAGCGTCCCGAGCGAACCGCCGACCTTGAGGTTCACGCCGGCACCGGTGATCGACGCCTTGCGGACGTTCTTCGCGGCACGGACTGTCGCGTTGCTGCCCGTCACGCTGAGCGCCGTGGCTGAGGGCAGCGAGACCGTCACGCCGGTTCCCGTGATCGTGACCTTGCCACACGCGCCCTCCAACCGGTACGTGCCGAACGAGCTGGAGATCTTCACGCTGCCACGGCTGCAGTCGATGGTCGTCGCGCTCGCGGCGGCGGGCGAGGCGAGCGCTGTGGCGCTCGACCCGAGCGCGAGAGTGCCGGGAATGCCGAGCGAAGCGGCGATGACGAGGGTGGACAGGCGCTGGGAAAGGCGGCTCACGAGTGCTCCTGAGGCAGGTCGGGGAATCGGCTTGTCGAGCGTACCCTCCCGCTCCGAGGCTTTCCTGTCGAACGTCCGTCTCTGATCCCTCACCAACGCTCACCGTCGCGCGTGTGTGCGGTCGACCTGCCGAAACGTCGGATGGCACCCCATGCGCTCGAGGCGCCGACGGTGGACGCAATGGAGCTTTGCGGGAACAGGCGAACCCGGGTCGAGGGGCTCGTTTCCGCGTGGAATCAAGGCATCTGCGAGGATGCCGACCCTGTCGGGGAGTCAGATGACCCACTGATCGGCGCTTCGGCCGAACCAAAGAAACGACCTCGAACACGGCTCACAGACGAGGAAGTGAACGCTATGCGAACAGCCCGCGCGCAGGGCGTCAGCGTGATCGTGCTGGCGCGCCAGTTCGGGGTCCACGGTGGCACCGCCTGAGTTTGGTCATTTGGCTTACTGCCTTGACCTCCGTCCGTGAAGCGCGTCGAGCAACGCACGGTCGGTGTCGTTGATCTCGGGTTCAAAGGTCTGCCGGGTGCCGTTGATCGCGATCGTCGCCGACCGCAAGGGAAGTAGCTGCCGCACGATCTTGCGGATCGCAAGCCCGCTACGGTCCTGGGCCTCGCGTGCCACGGCCAGCGCGGTGAACACCACGGTGAGGTGAGCCTCGATCGCATCACGGGTCCGCACGAACATGGGCCGCGCCCGAAGGTCGGTCTTGGACATTCGGAAGGACGCCTCCACCTGCCACAGCTCACGATACGAGCCGATGACCTCTCCCGCACTTATGAGATGCGCGGGCAGGTTGGTGACATACCCCTTGAGACCCACCAGGATCACCCGATGTGCGTGAGGCCGCGGCAACTCTCTGGCCCCCGAGTCAACGTCGTGTCGACGCAGACTCGCGGAATGGCTCAACCATGTCGTCACGACAAGTGTCCCGACGAGCAGCAGCGTGCCCGCCCACTCCAGAAGCAATCTCATCTTGTCCCCGCACCATGCAGCAGGCGACGACCATCTAAAGAACCAACTGTCCACATTCGATCCCATGGGACCGCGACTTGCGCTTAGGCGAGCTCAACGCCCGATGTCCATTATGCGTACCGTGGTCTTCTGGCGGGGCTGCGGACAGACGCTGCGGGCCGCCCGAGGTCCGAACGCTGTGCGGGCTGTCTGGGGCAACGCTCCTGAGGTCTGGTTGATGCACCGACGTCGCGAACCCGCCCGTTGAGCGGGTCGGATGGCGTCAATCCGCGATCCGCGGGAATGAGGGCCCCGGAGCGGTCAGAGGTCCTCGGGATGCACCGGCAGGTCCGCCGCATCGGTGACGACGCCGCCGACGGCCGCGTGCAGCGTGCGCGCGAGCTGGCCCATGCGCTCTGCGGCGCGCGTGCGCGCGATGCGGTGCCCGGGCGCGGGGTTCTCCTCGAGGAGCTCGAGGTCGTCGAGAGGGAACCAGCGGACCCGGTAGGCGATCGTGCCGGCGGACGCCCACGCGTGGCGGCTCACGGAGAGCGGGGGGTGCTCCTCGCCGCCGATCTCGACGGCGACGAGCCCGTCGTCGCCGAGGTCGAGGTGGAGGGCATAGCCGGTGCGCTGCTCGGGTGTCGTGAGGGCGTGGATGTCGAACGCGTCGGCCTCGTCGTGCAGCGCGGCGCGCGCCGCGTCGTCAAGCACGGAGATCGCGGGGCCCTGGATGCGCAGCGTCTCCGGTGGCCCGTCCCAGTCCGTGCCGTCGGGTGCGTAGACGACGCGGGCGTCGAGCGCGCGCAGGGTTGCGAGCGCGGCCTCGGGGTCGAGCCAGACGTCGGAGTGGACGGTGAGGTCGACGTGCGCGTCGGGGTCGGGCGTGAGGGTCGCGGGTCCGGCGTCGGTCGCGAGGACGAGCGTTCCGTGGAGGCGTCGGGCGACGTCGAGGAGCCATGCGACGACGCGTGCCTCCTCGTGGACGGGGAGCCCTGCGTCGAAGACGCGGGAGAGTCCGTCGGGGTCGCCCGAGCCCGCGAGGGCTCGTTCGCCGCGTTCGCGCGGGACGAGCACGTCGACGACGTGCGCGGTCGACGGGGCACGCAGGCCGGCGCCGGGCCCGTAGGGGCCGACGACGGTCGTGTGGCGGGAGAGCGTGAGGACGCCGGGTGTGACGTCGCCGACGGGACCGGGCTCGGTCGTGAGCGTGGCGGACGGGAAGCGGCACGCGGCGAGGTCGGCGAGGTCGAGGAGGTCGTCGCGGGCGATCTCGCCGCCGTCGTCGGCGCCGCCGAGGACGAGGAGGTGCCGGACGCGCCGTTGCCGCCCGGCGCCGGCGTGGAGGTTCGTGTCGGGCTCGGCGGGCAGGGGCCGCAGCGCGGCCACGGTCAGACCTCGCTCCGGTGGAAGGACTGCCAGGACCGGGATGCCGTCGGGCCGCGCTGACCCTGGTAGCGCGAGCCGTAGACGGAGGAGCCGTAAGGGTTCTCGGCGGGGGTCGAGAGACGGAAGAAGCAGAGCTGGCCGATCTTCATGCCGGGCCACAGCATGATCGGCAGGGTGGCGACGTTCGAGAGCTCGAGGGTGACGTGCCCGGAGAAGCCGGGGTCGATGAAGCCGGCGGTCGAGTGCGTGAGGAGGCCGAGGCGGCCGAGGGAGCTCTTGCCCTCGAGGCGTGCGGCGATGTCGTCGGGCAGGGTGACCTGCTCGTACGTGGCGCCGAGGACGAACTCGCCGGGGTGGAGCACGAAGGGCTCGTCGGGCGGGGTCTCGACGAGACGGGTGAGGTCGGGCTGCTCGGTCGACGGGTCGATGTGCGGGTACCGATGGTTGTCGAAGAGCCGGAAGAAGCGGTCGAGGCGCACGTCGATGCTCGACGGCTGGATCATCGAGGGGTCGTAGGGGTCGAGGACGACCCTGGACGCGTCGAGCTCGGCACGGATGTCACGGTCGGAGAGCAGCACGGTTCCCACCGTACAAGCGTGGCGGGGTGCGTGGGCGGGATGTCTCGCAGGTCGCCCGTTCCCTTTCCGCGGAACTGCGGGCTATGATCGATCCAACCCCGTGTGGGAGCGCTTCCACACCATCCTGAACCCGAGGCCGAGAGGCAACCATGCGCTACGGACACTTCGACGACGAAGCCCGCGAGTACGTCATCACCACCCCCCACACGCCGTACCCGTGGATCAACTACCTCGGGTCCCAGGAGTTCTTCTCCCTCATCTCCCACCAGGCGGGTGGCTACTCGTTCTACCGCGACGCGAAGATGCGCCGACTCACCCGCTACCGCTACAACAACGTCCCCGCGGACGCAGGCGGCCGCTACTTCTACATCCACGACGACGGCGACGTCTGGACCCCCTCGTGGATGCCCGTCAAGGCCGATCTCGAGCACTTCGAAGCCCGCCACGGCCTCGGCTACTCCCGCATGGTCGGCGCGCGCGGCGGCCTCTCCGTCGAGACCCTCTTCTTCGTCCCCGTCGGCGTCAACGCCGAGATCCAGAAGGTCACGCTCACCAACACGTCCGACGCCCACAAGCGCGTCTCCCTCTTCAGCTTCGTCGAGTTCTGCCTGTGGAACGCGCAGGACGACCAGACGAACTACCAGCGGAACCTCTCGATCGGCGAGGTCGAGGTCGAGCCCGAGAGCCCGACGGGCACCGCGATCTACCACCGCACCGAGTACCGCGAGCGCCGCAACCACTACGCCGTCTACGGCGTCAACGCCGTCGCCTCGGGCTACGACACCGACCGCGACACGTTCGTCGGCGCGTACAACGGCCTCGGCGAGGCCGCCGTACCGCGCGACGGCAAGGCAGGCAACTCCCTCGCCTCCGGCTGGTACCCCATCGGCTCCCACCAGCTCGACGTCGACCTCGCGCCCGGCGCGTCGCAGACCTACACGTTCGTCCTCGGCTACCTCGAGAACCCGCGCGACGAGAAGTGGGAGCCCGCCGACGAGGCCCGCGGCATCAAGCCACTCCAGGTCCTCAACAAGACGCGCGCGCACGAGCTCCTCGCGCAGTTCGCGACGACCGAGCAGGTCGACGCATCGTTCGCCGAGCTCCAGGCCTACTGGACGCGCCTGCTCTCGACGTACTCCGTGACGTCGACCGACGCGAAGCTCGACCGCATGGTCAACGTCTGGAACCAGTACCAGTGCATGGTGACGTTCAACATGTCCCGCTCAGCGTCCTACTTCGAGACGGGCATCGGCCGCGGCATGGGCTTCCGCGACTCCAACCAGGACCTCCTCGGCTTCGTCCACCTCGTGCCCGAGCGCGCCCGCGAGCGCATCATCGACATCGCGTCGACCCAGTTCGCCGACGGCTCCGCCTACCACCAGTACCAGCCGCTCACGAAGCGCGGGAACGACGACATCGGCTCGGGCTTCAACGACGACCCCATGTGGCTCGTCGCGGGCGTCGCCGCGTACCTCAAGGAAACGGGCGACTGGTCGATCCTCGACGAGCCCGCGCCCTTCGACAACGAGCCCGGCACCGAGGTGCCGCTCTTCGAGCACCTCGCGCGCTCGTTCGACTTCACAGTCGACAATCGCGGCCCGCACGGACTGCCGCTCATCGGCCGCGCCGACTGGAACGACTGCCTCAACCTCAACTGCTTCTCGTGGGAGCCCGGGGAGTCGTTCCAGACGACCGAGAACCAGGCGGGTGGCGTCGCCGAGTCCGTGTTCATCGCCGCCCAGTTCGTCCTCTATGGGCGCGAGTTCGCGGACATCGCCGAGCGCAGGGGGCTCGACGACGTCGCCCGGCACGCCCGCGAGGCCGTCGCCGCCATGGAGCAGGCCGTACTCGCGCACGGCTGGGACGGGCAGTGGTTCCTCCGCGCGTACGACTACTACGGCACCCCGATCGGCACGGACGCGGACCCGGAGGGCAAGATCTGGATCGAGCCGCAGGGCTTCGCGACGATGGCCGGCATCGGTGCGGACGTGCCGACCGACGCGGGAGTCTCGCGCGCCGAGCTGGCGCTCGACAAGGTCGAGGAGATGCTCGGCACCGAGCACGGCAACGTCCTGCAGTTCCCCGCGTACACGAGCTACCAGGTGAACCTGGGCGAGGTCTCGACGTACCCGCCGGGGTACAAGGAGAACGGCGGCATCTTCTGCCACAACAACCCGTGGGTGATCATCGGTGAGACGGTGCTCGGCCGTGGCGACAAGGCGTTCGACCTCTACCGGAAGATCACGCCCGCGTACCGCGAGGACATCTCCGACGTCCACCGGCTCGAGCCGTACGTGTACGCGCAGATGATTGCCGGCAAGGAGGCGGTGCGGCACGGCGAGGCAAAGAACTCCTGGCTCACCGGGACGGCCGCGTGGAACTTCGTTGCGGTGTCCCAGCACCTCCTCGGTGTGCGGCCCGAGCACGACGGCCTCGTCGTCGCTCCGTGCATCGGTCCGGACGTCCCGGAGTTCACGGTGACGCGCGTCGCGCGGGGCGCGACGTACACGATCCGCGTGCGGAACTCGGGCGAGCGCGGTGCGCAGCCGCGGCTCACGGTCGACGGCGCCGCAATCGAGGGGACGACGGTGCCGTGGGCGCCGGAGGGCTCGTCGGTCGAGGTGGACGTCGACCTGTGAGCGTCGGCCTCCGGGCCGCAGTCGACGCCGAGGCGGCGGCCCCGGCCGTGCGCGCCACCACGTGCCGTCGGCGTGCTCGAGCTTCCCGCTCGTGCCCTGGTCGAACCGGGTCGCGGAGTGCACCCTGACGTTCCGTGGCCGCTCGTGGCGGCTGCCGCGGACGGCGGCGGACGGCACGTCGATGCACGGGGCGGTGCTGCCGTACGCGATCAGCGTCGTCGAGGCGTCGGGCACGCACGTGACGCTCCGTTTCGACGCGCGCACCGTCGTCGGCGTGGGCTTCCCGTGGCGGTTCACGACGACGCTCACGTACGCGCTCACGGGCGACGGGCTCGCCGTGACGACGACGGTCGCCAACGTCGACGACGAGGACTTCCCGGCGGGCTTCGGCCACCACCCGTACCTCGTGCGCGAACTCGTGCCGGGGCGGGGTGACGCGCTGCTCGAGCTGCCGGCCATGGGCGGGTACGGGCTCACGGACGCGGTCGCGACGGGGCCAGCGGCCGTAATCCCGTCGCGTGCGGACTTCCGGGCGGCGCGCGAGCTCGGCGGGCGGTTCATCGACGACTGCCTCGTCGCGGCGCCGGGCGCGCCGGCGCGCGTCGTCTACCCGGGCGCGCGTCGCGATGGCGGGGACGTCGAGGTGCTCGTCGAGCGGGACGACGTCTACGGGCACTGGGTCGTCTACGTGCCGCCGGGCCGTTCGTACTTCGCAGTCGAGCCGGCGACGCACGCCAACGGCGGGTTCGCGCTGCTCGAGGCGGGCGTGCCGGGGTCCGGGGTCCGGGTGCTCGAGCCGGGTGAGGAGATCACGGGGCGGTTCGCGCTGCGCGTCCCGGCTGTGTGAGCGACGCGCCCCGGCCGTCGCACGCGGGACGCCCGGCTGCGGGTATGCTCTGGTGTGCGACGTCCCGCGTGGGGCGTCCTGCGGATGTAGTTCAATGGTAGAACTTCAGCTTCCCAAGCTGACAGCGCGGGTTCGATTCCCGTCATCCGCTCCGTACGACGAAGGCCCCGGACCTCAGGCCCGGGGCCTTCGTCACGCCCACCCCGCACCCCCGGGCCCAGGAATCCGCGCAGATGGTTGCTGCTAGCAGCCATCTGCGCGGATTCCTGGTCCGGGGGCGTGATCGGTGGAGCGGCGCCGTCACGCCTCGCGGAGAACCGCGACGACGAAGTCGCTGTCGGGCTCGTAGGGGCGCAGGTCCCACGTCGCGAGGAGCACGTCGGGCACGAGCCCGGCGCGGCGCGCGTCGGCGAGGAAGGCCTGGACTGCGTAGCCGCGGCCCGCGCCGAAGCCGACGACGACGCGACCGCCGGGTGCGAGGTGCGCGTGCATGCGGGAGAGGGCGGCCTCATGGGTGCCGTCGGCGAGGAACGTCATGACGTTGCCGGCGCACACGACGAGGTCGAACGGCTCGGCGATGCCGCGCGCAGGCAGGTCCATGTCGACGAGGTCGCCGACGAGCCACGTGGGGCCGGGGTGGTCCTCCTCGGCGGCGGCGATGAGGACGGGGTCGATGTCGACGCCGACGACGGTGTGACCGCGGGCTGCCAGGGCGCTGCCGACGCGGCCGGGTCCGCAGCCTGCGTCGAGGATGCGGGCGCCGCGCGGGAGCATGGCGTCGACGAGGCGGGCCTCGCCGTCGACGTCCTTGCCGTCGCGGGCCATGGCGCGGAAGCGCTCGACGTACCAGGTGGAGTGGTCGGGGTTGGCCTCGACGATCTCCTCCCAGCGGCTGCGGGGGTGGGTCACGGTGTCCTCCTCAGGGGTCCAAGCCATCGTCCCACGCACGCCTCGGACGCAGCCCCGCCCCTCCCGGGGGCGGGAGGTACGTCCGGTGTGCGCCGGCTGCGCGTCCGAGGCGCGAGATTCTGGAGCAATCGCGTCGAGAACGACGATGAGAGGGCGCACCATCCCCGCATGGCGTCGTTCTTCAGCTTCCCCAACCCCGTGAACGAGCTCGCTGCGCGCACGGTCGCTGCGGGTGTCGTCGTGCTCGGCGCGGTCACGCTCCTCACGCAGTCGTGGATCCCGCTCGTGATCCTTGCCGCGGGCTTCGTCGGTCGTGTCCTCGCGGGCCCGCGCCTCTCGCCGCTCGGCTTCGTGGCGCAGCGCGTCGTCGCGCCGCGTCTCGGCCCGGCACGTCTGGTCCCGGGCCCGCCCAAGCGCTTCGCGCAGGGCATCGGCGCGACGCTCACGTCGGCAGCGGTGCTCGCGTACGCGCTCGATGCACCGACGGTCGCGTGGGTGCTCGTCGGCCTCCTGCTCGTCGCAGCGAGCCTCGAGGCGTTCGCCGGCTTCTGTCTGGGCTGCTGGATCTTCGGCCGCCTGCAGCGCGTGGGGCTCATCCCTGCCGACGTCTGCGAGGCCTGCAACGACATCTCCCTGCGCCGTCCGGCCGCGACGCGGGCGGTCTGAGCTCCGGACGCGTGCGGGCCGGGCCTGTCGCGCGCATCCGGGTGGGCTGCTCGTCCACCCGCAGCTTTATGCGCTACCCGCGAGTCTGAACTCGCGGGTGGGGCACAAACTTGCGGGTGGGCGTGCCGGATCGGCGTGCCGGCTCAGGCCGCAGGCGTCCGACGGCGACGGAGCCGCGCCGGCAGCCCCAGGAGCACGACGAGCAGCGTTCCGAGGACGACGAGCACGACGGGCCGCGTCGCCCACCAGACGCCCGACGCCGGCTCGGGGAACGGCCATCCGGCCGCGAACCACAGCGCGGTGACGACGACGTAGAGCGGCAGATGCCAGAGGAAGGCGCGGAGCGACGCGTCGGCCACCCGGTCGAGCAGCGGTGCGGCCCGTGGCCCGTCGAGCCGCCCGGCGAGCGCTCGCCGCGCGAGGAGCGCGAGCGGCACCTGCGCCCAGACGTGCGCGAGCGCCTGGGTCGAGGGCGGGTTCATGGGTGAGCGGTCGCCGGGCAGGCCGACCATCGACCACGACCACTCCCCTGTCGACGCGAGCAGCGCCATCGTGCCGAAGCCGGCCGCTGCCCACAGGGCGAGCGCGGGCGCACGGACGCGCGTGAGGCGGCCATCGCGGTACGCGAACCCGAGCTGCTGCGCGAGCCCCCACACAAGGACGTAGTTGAGGTAGCCGTACCAGGGCACGTCGGTGACGATGCGGACGGCGTCGACGGCGATAGCGCCAACGCTCATGACGATCCACACGCGCCAGCCCCAGCGGGCGTCGAGCCGCAGTCCGAGCGGCGCGAGGACGACGAGCACGCCGTAGACGGCGAGGAACCACAGGGGCATGAGGACGGCGACGGCGACGGTCGCGGTGAGGCCGCGCGGCGCCCCGGCGAGGAGGGCGATCCCGACGACGGCGAGCACGAGCACGACGAACGGCACGACGGGGCCGAAGAGGCCGCGGAGACGTCGGCCGACCCAGGCACGCGAGCTGAGCCCGCGGGCGCGGGCGCGCGTGAGGCTCGTCGCGTTGGCGAACCCGCCGACGAGGAAGAACAGGCCGATGAGGACGAGCACCCAGGTGGCGGGCCAGGCCCAGCGCGCGCGGGCGAGGACGTTGCCGACGTGGAGCGCGCCGCCCGCGTCGACGCTCACGGCTGCCATCGTCCAGTGGCCGCAGATGACGGCGCCGAGCGCGACGGAGCGCACGAGGTCGGCGAAGCGGTCGCGGGCGAGGTCGGCGGGGGCGATGTCGGCCGGACGCGTGCGGGCGTCGGGAGCGGTCTCGGTCACATGCCGAGACTAGGGCCGTCCGCCGTGTCGCGTCAGGTGGTGTCACGGCTCTCCCCCGGGCGCGAGGCCCGGGGGAGAGCGCGGTGAGCCGCAGCTGCCCGGGTGCGCCGGTCGACGTGCGTGGCGCGCGGTGGCGCGCCGAGCTGCGGTCGGACCCTCGGGACCGTCCTCGACGCGGCGTCGCGACCGTGCGCGCCGGTGGTGGCCGGCGTGCGCCGTCGGGGTCGTTTTCCGGTGGGTCGTCACCGTCGGGGCCGTCCTGCGCACGGTGGCGCGGGGTGGTCGACGGTTCCTTGTTCCTCAGTTCTTATTCTGGTCATGCCCTGGTCGACAAGACCCCACGCGGGTGTAGTTCGGGCGTCGGAGGCGCCCACAGCGTCATGCACAGGCGGGGCCGCACGATCCCCACACCGTCCACAACCCTGTGGACAACATCTGTGGATGGGCGTCCAGCCAGTGGATGCCCTCCGGGAACGCCCTGTGACGTGTTGCACCGCGGCGAGGGACCATCGTCCTGACGATCGGTGGCATCATGTCACCATGCCCAAGATCATCGGAGGGTCGCTCGCCGAGCACCGGCAGCAGACGAGGCACAAGCTCTTCACCGCGCTCGCCGCGCTCATGGACGAACGCGGCTTCGACTCGATCACGCTCGCGGAAATCGCAGCCGCCGCAGGCATCGGCCGCACCGCGGTCTACAACCACTTCCCCGACAAGGAGTCGCTGCTCGTCGGGTTCATCAACCACGAGACGGAGCAGTACGTCGCGAGCCTCGAGCGCGAGCTCGAGGACGTCGACGACCCGGTCGCGCAGATGCGCACCTACGTCCGTGCCCGCATGCGCCTCAAGCGCGTCTTCCACCTCGCTCCGGGCCCCGAGCTCCGCACGGTCGTGTCCCGCTCGACTGCCCGACAGTTGCGTGGCCACGCAGACATCGTCGAGACGATCCTGCGCCGCATCATCGTCGAGGGGATCTCCCGCGGGCAGTTCCCCGACCAGGACCTCGACGTCACGGTGAGCCTCGTCAACTCGTGCCTCTCGGGCCGTTCACTCGGCGACGACGAGGCCGGCCGTGCGGCCGCGTGCCGCGCGACGGAGGCGTTCGTCCTGCGTGCCGTCGGGGCGAGGATCCCGACGCCGGCGCGCTGACCCCGCGCCCCGGCGAGGAATCCGCGCTGATGGCTGCTCCGAGCAACCATCAGCGCGGATTCCTCGCCGAGAGGAAGCGCTACGCGCTCACGTCGTGCGCGTGGTGGACGAGTTCGTGCGCGGTGTAGAGCGCGAGGGTGCGGAGCGTGAAGTCGGCGCCGTCGCCGCGGCGTCCGCGTCGTTCCCATTCGTCGTCGCGCACGTCGGCGTAGGCCTGCGCGAACCATCCGGCGCGCTCGGCGATCTCGTCGGCGACGGCGAGCGGCCGGTCGCCCGCGTAGTCCTTCTCGATCGCCGCGGCGTCCTGGTCCCAGCCGGGGAACGTCGGCGCGTCCTCCTCGCGGATGTTGAGGGCGCGGGAGGCCATGACGTCGAGGACGTCGCGGATGTGGCACGCGTACTCGAGCGGCGACCAGGTGCCGGGTGCGGGCCGTGCGCGCACGTCGGGGCGCACGAGCACCTCGCGCCAGCGCAGCACGTGCTGCTCGAGCGCGTCGAGGTGCTCCTCGACGGGCCGGGCGGGGTCGAACCCGCACTCCGCGCAGGGGCGCGTGAGCACCCACGTCCAGTCCTTGCCGTCGGGCGTCACTGCATCGTCGCTCATGGTCCCGATGCTAGGCGCGCACGGGCAGCAGGGCACGGGGACGACGCCGCGTCCCAGCCTCCGAGCATGGGTAGGCATACCTAAGTCGGCACGGTATCGTGACGCATTGTCATGACGCGCGTCCACATCCCGCGCGCACCGAGATCCGCTGGAGCCTTCTGTGACCACGACCGTCGAGTCCCCCGCCCTTCCCGTCAGCGACGGGACCGGGCCGGAGACGCTCTCCGCGCTGCTCCGCGTCGGCACGCGCGAGGAGCACAGGGAGGCCGAGACCATGGGGTACATCGAGACCCTCATGAGCGGCGGCTACGGCGATCGTGGCCGCGCCGCCTACACATCGCTCGCCATCCAGCAGCACGCGATCTACCGGGCCCTCGAGGAGGCTGGCGCCCGGATCGCGGCGACGTCCGAGGGCGCCGCCGCGGGCATCGTCCTGCCCGCCCTCACGCGCACCGCGCAGATCGAGGCCGACCTCGCCGACCTCGTCGGCGCGGGCTGGCCCTCGCAGATCACGTACCTGCCCGCGACGCAGCGTTACGTTGAGCGCCTTCTCGCCTCGGCGTCGTCGCTCGCGACGTACGCCGCCCACGCGTACACCCGCTACCTCGGCGATCTCTCGGGCGGCCAGGTCATCAAGGTCATGCTCCAGCGCCACTACGGGCTCGGCGACGAGGGACTGCGCTTCTACACGTTCGAGGAGATCGCCAAGCCCAAGGTCTTCAAGGACGAGTACCGCGCGCTGCTCGACGCGCTCCCGCTCGACGACACGGGCCGCGCGACCGCGGTCGCGGAAGCGCAGGAGGCGTTCCGCCTCAATCGCGCCCTGTTCGCGGAGCTCGGGCAGCTCCACCCCGCGGCCTGAGCGTCCCCTCCCCGGACGGCTCTTCGAGCCGGACGTCACCTCGCGCAGGGCTGCGCAGTAGCCTGGCCTCGCGTCGATGTTCCGTCCCGCATCGGCGGTCCCCTACCGCCCGAGGTCCACCATGCCCACGGTCCGCACCCTGCTGCGCCTGCCCACGACGCTCGTCGCCGCAGGACTGCTCCTGCACCTCACGCCGTCCGCCCACGGCGTGCCCGCTGTGGACGGCACGTCCGCCCTCCAGGCGATCACGGCGACGGCAGCCGTCGCCGCGCCGCTCGGTGCCGTCGACGCCTCGCAGCCGACGACGACGCCCGCACCCGGCCCCACCGGCTCCGGCTCGCCCACGACGACGAACGACCCGGGTACGGAGAGCAGCGCCACCCAGGACGCAACGACGCGCTTCTGGGTGCTCACCGCGGCAGGGCTGCTCATCGCGGCGGCCGCCACCGTCTGGTCCATCCGGCGGGTCCGGGCCGTCCGCGGACGCGAGCTCACAGACGAGCACAGCCCTGGTGACGTCGACAGGACACCGACGCCGCGCCCCGACGCCTGAGCAGGTTCGCGAGCTCACCGCCCACCAGCATTGGCAGCGCTCCCTCAAGCAGCCACCCGCGGCTGCCGATATGGTCGACGAGACGATGTGTCCACGCGGGGCCCTTGCCTCGCCCAGTGCTGCCGGAGGTCACCCGTGCCCTTCCCCTCGCCCGATCCGACGACGACGTCGACGGACACCCCGCTGTCGCTCGACTTCTCCAGTTCCGACGCCTCGCTCGCCGAGGTGCTCGAGGGCATCCTCTCCGTCCCGGAGTCCTGACCGAGGAGCCGTCGCGCACGACGGGCGGGGGGCCGACCGTGGTCGACTCCCGCCCGTCGTGCGTCACGCGCCTGCGCGCTCCCGGGTTTAGCCGGCTCGCGCAGTGAGCGTCGCCGCCCGCTTGCTCGTGCTCATCGTCCTCCCGGCGACGACGGTGTGGGTCTTGCTCGTCGACGCGCCGCCCAGGCCGTAGCGATCCGTGCTGGCGTGCGGGCCTTGCCGGCGAGTCAGCTACTCGCCTCGAGGGTGTAGGAGCCCGGGGAGAGCTCCTCCGTCGTGCGGTTCCCGTCCTCGCCGGTGGAGTCGTAGTCGCTGCCGAACCGTCGCCGGAGACCTCCTGGAGGTATAGGGAGACTTCGGGCACCGGGGCACCGCCCGGCATCACGACCTTGATCTCCACGGTGCCGGTCGTCGGGTTGGCGGCCTGGGCGGGGATGACGCCGAAGCCTCCGACGACGAGCGATGCGGTGGCGAGCACCGCGATGATGTGTCCTCGCATGGGGTGCCCTTCCGTCGCGCGGCCGCAGCCGCAGTGAGCGGCGTTCGTTCCGAGGCCCCCCACGCTTGATCCGCCAGCGTGATCGTCACGTCGCGCTGTCAGAACTCTGGCGGTGGATTCACCTACTCGTCGTGCGCAGGAGGATGCGCTTCCCGGGCCGGGAGGTCGCGCGGGCCGGCCGCGGCGAGGTCGCGTTCGGCGAGCCCGGCGAGCATCGCGTTGTAGTCGTCGAGCTCGGTGTCCGCGCCGGTTCGTTCGATGCGTCGGTCGCGACGACGAGCGCTGCGCTCGTCGTCGCGCGCCCAGCGGAAGGCGACGACGATCGCGAGGAGGACCGTCGGAATCTCGCCGACGCCCCACGCGACCCCACCGCCGATCTGCTGGTCGTCGAGCGCGGGCGGCCCCCATGGCCGTCCCAGCAGCCCGAACCACTCGGGCACGAGCAGCGCCGTCTGCGACATGAGGGCGACGCCGAAGAACGCGTGGAACGCCATGGTGGCGAGCAGCAGGAGCAGCCGGAGCGGGTACCCGGGGCGGGTAGGCCCGGGGTCGATCCCGATGAGGGCGTTGGCGAAGAAGTACCCGGCGAGCGTGAAGTGCGCGACCATGCCGAGGTGCCCGACGTGGGTCGTGAGCGCCCACTCGAACAGGGGCGTGTAGTAGAAGAGGATCATCGACCCCGCGAAGTTCACGGCGGCGATGACGGGGTGCGCGAAGAAGCGCCCGTAGTGCGAGTGGACGATCGTGAGGAGCCACTCCCGCGGTCCTCGGGAGTCGTCGCCCCGGGCTGGGAGCGCGCGCAGCGCGAGCGTCATGGGCGCGGACAGCACGAGCAGCAGGGGCACAACCATCGCCATGGTCATGTGCTGGACCATGTGGCCCGAGAAGAGGATCCGTCCGTAGACGGCTGCACCGCCGGACGTCACCCACATGAGCACGACCATGCCCGCGCACCAGACGACGACCCGCCCGACGGGCCAGGCATCGCCACGGCGGCGGAGCCTCAGGTACCAGCGGACGTAGACGATGATGGCAGCGATGATCGCGGCGCCGAGGATCGCCTCCCACCGCACGAGGGTGAGCCACCGGGCGACCGTCGGCTCGGGCGGCAGAGCCTCGCCCGTGACGAGCTCGGCGGGCGTCGGCGTCGCCGGAGGTTCGTCGGGCACGGGCGGCGCTGACGACGTGAGGGCGCCGGCGATGCCGGCGACGGCTCCGAGGAGGAGCGCCTCGGCGGCCATGAGTCGCCAGAAGAGTCGGCCGGCGGCCTGCGCTGACTGCTCGAGCCCGAGCCTTGCGACGACGTGCCGGCGGTGCTGCCAGCCGAGTAGGCCGAGAAGCCCGAGCCCGACGGTCTTCGCGACGATGAGGATCCCGTAGCGGGTCGTGACGAGGTCGTCGACGGCGCCGAGTCGGACGATCGCCGAGAGCACGCCGGAGTACGCGACGAGGACGAGGCACCATGCAGCGAGCGTCGAGAACCTCGCGACGATGTCGGCGAACGCCGACGCACGCAGGCCGCCCCGGGCACGGAGGGCGACGAGCACGAGGATCCCTCCGGTCCAGGCGGCCGCCCCGACGAGGTGGACCATCATCGCCGAGACGGCAAGGTCGTGGCCGTTCGCGCCGGCGGTGTGGCCCGTGAGGGACCGGAGCGACAGCGCGCCGAGGACGAGGGCGAGGCACCACGCTGAGCCGGTGGGTGTGCGCACGAGGAGCGCGAGCACCGTGACGCCCGCAGCGATGACCGCCATCGCGAGCTGGGTGCGTCCGAGGGGGACCTGGAGCACGAACTCGGCGAGCTGTGAACCGAAGCCGGCGTCGCCGCTCCGCGCGCCGAGGACGTCTGCGAACGTCGTGATGACGTCGGCGATCGCGAGGAGCGTCCACGCCCCTGCGGCCGCCCCGGCGATGGTGAGGGCGCGGTCGCGGTCACGTCCCGAGGGGAGAAGGAAGGTCACGAGGAGGAGTGCCCCCACGGTCACGGACGTCGCAAGGTCGCGCAGCACCCCGATGAGCGGGAGCGCCCACGTCACGAGCGGACCGGGATCAGAGATCACTGCAGGGTCGAAGATTCCGGTGGTGAGGCCCGCGACGATGGCGGCGGCAATGCCGACGAGGGCCGTGCCGGCAAGGACCGCGGCGCGGTAGCTGCGGACCCCTGTGCCTGTGACGTCTGGCGTGGGTGCGGCCGGGACGGCAGGGGCGGTCATGGGGCCCATCCTAGGCGCGCGGCGTCTGGGACGAGGCCGCCAGCCACGGAACCTCCGCGCTTTGGGGGACGACGAAGCCCCCTGCGCTTCGGCGCAGGGGGCCCGTGCGTGGGGTGGCTCAGACGCGCGGGGGGTCCTCGCGGTGCTCGACGATCTCGTGGTGCGAGGTGTTGGAACGCTGCGCCCCGGCGATCGCGCCGATGATGAGGGCGAGCACCCCTGCGCCCATGCAGATGTAGCCGATCATCACGAGGTCGATGCCCTCGATGCGGTCGGCGACGGCGAAGGCGAGGATGGCTCCGATCACGAGGAGGAAGATTCCTGTGCCGTACTTCATGGTCGTTCCTTCCGTCGGTCTGACTGGAGGGACCATCGTCACCCGTCCGGTGCGTCTTCGCACGTCGGGAGAGGGGTGAAGAGGTTCAGCGACCTAGGTGGGCTCACCTCCGACCCCGGGGAGACCGGCTCCGGCGGAACCGCTCCGAAAACGACGAAGGCCCACCGCTCAACGGGGTGGGCCTTCGCGAAAGAATGTCCGGCAGCGTCCTACTCTCCCACCCCGTCACCAGGGCAGTACCATCGGCGCTGTGAGGCTTAGCTTCCGGGTTCGGAATGGGACCGGGCGTTTCCCTCANCCCACCCCTTAACGGGGTGGGCCTTCGCGAAAGAATGTCCGGCAGCGTCCTACTCTCCCACCCCGTCACCAGGGCAGTACCATCGGCGCTGTGAGGCTTAGCTTCCGGGTTCGGAATGGGACCGGGCGTTTCCCTCACGCTATGACTGCCGTAACTCTATAGGGTTATCAACACACCGGTGATGACCCGGGAACCGCACAGTGGACGCAAGCAAAACTGTTGTATCAAGTCATCGGCTATTAGTACCGGTCAGCTCCACGAGTCTTTCGTCCTCGCTTCCACATCCGGCCTATCCACCCAGTGGTCTCCTGGGAGCCTCACACCCTCAAGGGGCAAGGAAATCTCATCTTGAAGCAGGCTTCCCGCTTAGATGCTTTCAGCGGTTATCCCTTCCCAACGTAGCCAACCAGCCGTGCTCCTGGCGGAACAACTGGCACACCAGAGGTTAGTCCGTCCCGGTCCTCTCGTACTAGGGACAGGTCTTCTCAAATTTCCAACGCGCGCAGCGGATAGGGACCGAACTGTCTCACGACGTTCTAAACCCAGCTCGCGTACCGCTTTAATGGGCGAACAGCCCAACCCTTGGGACCTACTCCAGCCCCAGGATGCGACGAGCCGACATCGAGGTGCCAAACCATGCCGTCGATATGGACTCTTGGGCAAGATCAGCCTGTTATCCCCGGGGTACCTTTTATCCGTTGAGCGACGGCGCTTCCACAAGCCACCGCCGGATCACTAGTTCCGACTTTCGTCCCTGCTCGACCTGTCAGTCTCACAGTCAAGCTCCCTTGTGCACTTGCACTCGACACCTGATTGCCAACCAGGCTGAGGGAACCTTTGAGCGCCTCCGTTACATTTTAGGAGGCAACCGCCCCAGTTAAACTACCCACCAGGCACTGTCCCTGATCCGGATCACGGACCGAGGTTAGGTATCCAGAGCGACCAGAGTGGTATTTCAACGATGACTCCACCGACACTGGCGTGCCGGCTTCACAGTCTCCCACCTATCCTACACAAGCCGCACCGAACACCAATACCAAGCTATAGTAAAGGTCCCGGGGTCTTTCCGTCCTGCTGCGCGTAACGAGCATCTTTACTCGTACTGCAATTTCGCCGAGTTCGCGGTTGAGACAGCGGGGAAGTCGTTACGCCATTCGTGCAGGTCGGAACTTACCCGACAAGGAATTTCGCTACCTTAGGATGGTTATAGTTACCACCGCCGTTTACTGGGGCTTAAATTCTCAGCTTCGCTCCGAAGAGCTAACCGGTCCTCTTAACCTTCCAGCACCGGGCAGGCGTCAGTCCGTATACATCGTCTTGCGACTTCGCACGGACCTGTGTTTTTAGTAAACAGTCGCTTCCCCCTGGTCTCTGCGGCCCTCAAACGCTCCCCTGGCAAGCAGGTTCACGCCTCAGGCCCCCCTTCTCCCGAAGTTACGGGGGCATTTTGCCGAGTTCCTTAACCACGATTCTCTCGTCGCCTTAGTATTCTCTACCTGACCACCTGAGTCGGTTTAGGGTACGGGCGGCTTGAGCCTCGCGCCGAGGTTTTTCTAGGCAGCATAGGATCATCGACTTCCCTTAACGGTCCCCGTCAGCTCTCAGGCACATGAACGGCGGATTTGCCTACCGTTCGCCCTACAGCCTTGGACACGGTCTACCATCGCCGTGCTTCGACTACCTTCCTGCGTCACCCCTCGCGCTGACCTACTACCGGATTGGTTCACGGCCTCACCGGAGCACCGGTCCCCCGAAGGGAACATGGTGCCGGCTCGGGCGCTTAACATCACCGGATTCGATCTTGGCGGCTCTTCGCCGGTACGGGAATATCAACCCGTTGTCCATCGACTACGCCTGTCGGCCTCGCCTTAGGTCCCGACTAACCCAGGGAGGATGAACCTGGCCCTGGAACCCTTGGTCATTCGGCGGACGGGATTCTCACCCGTCATTCGCTACTCATGCCTGCATTCTCACTCGTGTAGGCTCCACCGCTGGGTTCCCCCGCGGCTTCAACGCCCACACGACGCTCCCCTACCCATCCACACGCCTGGACCACGAAGGCCTAGCAAATGTGTGAATGCCACAGCTTCGGCGGTGTACTTGAGCCCCGCTACATTGTCGGCGCGGAATCACTTGACCAGTGAGCTATTACGCACTCTTTCAAGGGTGGCTGCTTCTAAGCCAACCTCCTGGTTGTCTGTGCAACTCCACATCCTTTCCCACTTAGCACACGCTTAGGGGCCTTAGCTGGTGGTCTGGGCTGTTTCCCTCTCGACTACGGAGCTTATCCCCCGCAGTCTCACTGCCACGCTCTGGCTTGCCGGCATTCGGAGTTTGGCTGACGTCAGTAACCTGGTGAGGCCCATCGGCCATCCAGTAGCTCTACCTCCGGCAAGGAACGCGTGACGCTGCACCTAAATGCATTTCGGGGAGAACCAGCTATCACGGAGTTTGATTGGCCTTTCACCCCTACCCACAGCTCATCCCCCCAGTTTTCAACCTAGGTGGGTTCGGTCCTCCACGCGGTCTTACCCGCGCTTCAACCTGGCCATGGGTAGATCACTCCGCTTCGGGTCTAGACCCAGCGACTATGGTCGCCCTCTTCGGACTCGCTTTCGCTACGGCTTCCCCACACGGGTTAACCTCGCCACTGAGCACTAACTCGCAGGCTCATTCTTCAAAAGGCACGCGGTCACCCCTGCTAAGGAGGCTCCCACGGTTTGTAAGCACACGGTTTCAGGTACTATTTCACTCCCCTCCCGGGGTACTTTTCACCTTTCCCTCACGGTACTGGTCCGCTATCGGTCACTAGGTAGTATTTAGGCTTATCGAGTGGTCTCGACGGATTCACACGGGATTTCTCGGGCCCCGTGCTACTTGGGAACACCCTTGGGAGGCCACGCCATTTCGTCTACGGGGGTTTCACCCTCTGTGCCGGACCTTCCCAGATCCTTCGACTATGACGTGACTTTCTGACTCCCTGGACCAGCGGCAGCTGATCCCAAAGGGTCCCACAACCCCGTACGCGCAACGCCTGCCGGCTTTGACACACGCACGGTTTGGCCTCATCCGCTTTCGCTCGCCACTACTCACGGAATATCTCTTCCTGCCGGTACTGAGATGTTTCACTTCCCGGCGTTCCCTCCGCTCACCCTATATATTCAGGTGAGGGTACCTGGACATGACTCCAGGTGGGTTTCCCCATTCGGACATCCTCGGATCACGGTTCGTTTGCCAACTCCCCGAGGCTTATCGCAGGCTACGACGTCCTTCATCGGCTCCTAGTGCCAAGGCATCCACCATGTGCTCTTAGAAACTTGAACAACAGCTATTTGCAGATACCAAAGATATAAGAATCTTTGAAACTTCAAAGATGCTCGCGTCCACTGTGCAGTTCTCAAGCAACCACCGGCCCCGCGCGTTGTGCCAGGCGCCTGACCCGAGCCCGCAAAGCAGCTCAAGGTCGGTTCGCCGGCCGGCGCGGTCCGAAGAGGCAGGTCCACACACCCCGTGGGGCGTGGGCCTGTTCCCTCAGGACCCAACAGCGTGCTTGATCCTCCCCACCGACGCCGAGGTTCGCGGTCCTTCCCCAGCCGAAGCTAGAGCGTACTGGCGAGCCCGACCGCGAGATGCGGGGAGGCAAGAGTCAATGTTCCACCCATGAGCGTCCACCCCCGACGCGTACGGCCGAGGCGTGGCACTGACCCGAACACCAACCGTGAGGCTGGGCGGGTTGTGGCTCCTTAGAAAGGAGGTGATCCAGCCGCACCTTCCGGTACGGCTACCTTGTTACGACTTAGTCCCAATCGCCAATCCCACCTTCGACGGCTCCCTCCCAAGGGTTGGGCCACCGGCTTCGGGTGTTACCGACTTTCGTGACTTGACGGGCGGTGTGTACAAGGCCCGGGAACGTATTCACCGCAGCGTTGCTGATCTGCGATTACTAGCGACTCCGACTTCATGGGGTCGAGTTGCAGACCCCAATCCGAACTGAGACCGGCTTTTTGGGATTCGCTCCACCTCGCGGTTTCGCAGCCCTCTGTACCGGCCATTGTAGCATGCGTGAAGCCCAAGACATAAGGGGCATGATGATTTGACGTCATCCCCACCTTCCTCCGAGTTGACCCCGGCAGTCTCCTATGAGTCCCCACCATAACGTGCTGGCAACATAGGACGAGGGTTGCGCTCGTTGCGGGACTTAACCCAACATCTCACGACACGAGCTGACGACAACCATGCACCACCTGTACACCAGTCCGAAGACGCACACATCTCTGCATGATTCCGGTGTATGTCAAGCCTTGGTAAGGTTCTTCGCGTTGCATCGAATTAATCCGCATGCTCCGCCGCTTGTGCGGGCCCCCGTCAATTCCTTTGAGTTTTAGCCTTGCGGCCGTACTCCCCAGGCGGGGCACTTAATGCGTTTGCTGCGGCACGGAACTCGTGGAATGAGCCCCACACCTAGTGCCCAACGTTTACGGCATGGACTACCAGGGTATCTAATCCTGTTCGCTACCCATGCTTTCGCTCCTCAGCGTCAGTTGCGGCCCAGTGACCTGCCTTCGCCATCGGTGTTCCTCCTGATATCTGCGCATTCCACCGCTACACCAGGAATTCCAGTCACCCCTACCGCACTCTAGTCTGCCCGTACCCGATGCAAGCCCAAGGTTGAGCCTTGGGTTTTCACACCAGACGCGACAAACCGCCTACGAGCTCTTTACGCCCAATAATTCCGGACAACGCTTGCGCCCTACGTATTACCGCGGCTGCTGGCACGTAGTTAGCCGGCGCTTCTTCTGCAGGTACCGTCACTTTCGCTTCTTCCCTGCTGAAAGAGGTTTACAACCCGAAGGCCTTCATCCCTCACGCGGCGTCGCTGCATCAGGCTTTCGCCCATTGTGCAATATTCCCCACTGCTGCCTCCCGTAGGAGTCTGGGCCGTATCTCAGTCCCAGTGTGGCCGGTCGCCCTCTCAGGCCGGCTACCCGTCGTCGCCTTGGTGAGCCGTTACCTCACCAACAAGCTGATAGGCCGCGAGTCCATCCCCCACCGATAAATCTTTCCAGACCCGACCATGCAGTCAGGTCTCATATCCGGTATTAGCCACGATTTCCCGAGGTTATCCCGAAGTGAGGGGCAGGTTACTCACGTGTTACTCACCCGTTCGCCACTGATCAGGCAGAGCAAGCTCTGCCGTCACCGTTCGACTTGCATGTGTTAAGCACGCCGCCAGCGTTCGTCCTGAGCCAGGATCAAACTCTCCGTAAATGTGTATCGCCAGCCCCGAAGGACTAACAACCATACGAAGCGGACCCGAAGGTCCAATTAAACTGGCAATGACCGACAATCGTCGATCCATTCCAAAGGAATCTCCACGATCAGGCACCGAACCACCATGTAGCGGCCGGCATCCCTCTCGCACGAGAGTTATTTGGCATTGACTATCAAGCACACTGTTGAGTTCTCAAGGAACAGACGCGCATCCTCGCTCTTCCCTTGCGGGTCCTGCTCGGAGGCAACCGTTCAAACTTACTCTGCCCGCGTGCCGGTGTCAACTCCGGTTCCTTGCGGTTCCTGGTTGCGGTCGACGGCCAGTTCCCGTCCGCGGCACAGCGATGCTGTTCCGAGTCTGGGGGTGGTTCTCCAGGCGGGACCGGCCACCAGCTCTCTCCTTGCGGAGGCCTGCTCGGTGTCCGTTCCTCCCTGCCGGGCGAACGAGTAGAACGTTACGCGGAGGTTTCCACGAGGGTCAAATCCGTGAGCGGTGACGCCGGTCACTTGCCTCACCAGCCGGGCTATCGTGAACGTGCCGGCAGAGCCGCCGGCCCCGGCATCATGCCGTTCCCTCTGGAGCACGCCATGCTCGAAGCCATCGGCTGGATCGGATCCGCGATCCTCGTCCTCTCCCTCGTGCAGACACGCATCCTGCGGCTGCGGATCCTCAACCTCGCCGGGTGCCTCGTGCACATCGGCTACAACAGCGCCGTCGGCGTGTGGCCGATGGTCGGGCTCAATGTCGTCCTCGCGATCGTCAACGTCGTGCAGCTGCGCAAGCTCCTCAAGGAGCGGCACGCGGACGAGGGCGGTTACGACGTCGTACCCACCGACGTCGACGCACCCCTCCTGCGTCACCTGCTGACGCGCCATCACGACGAGATCGTCAAGCTCCACGGCGTCGAGCCCGCCGACGTCCCCGCGACCGAGGCCTACCTCGTCCTCCGCGGCGACGAGACCGTCGGTGCCGTCCTCCTCGACGACGCCGGCGACGGCACCGCACGCCTCACGCTCGACCACGTCGTCGAGCGCTACAGGGACTTCACGCCCGGCGAGCACGTCTTCCGCCGCTCCGGCATCCTCGCCGGGCACGGCTACGACCGCATCGTCACCCGGCCCGGGATCACCGGACGGACCGCCCAGTACTACGAGACCGTCGGCTTCACGCGTGACACGACGACCGACGAGTTCGTCCTCGCGGTCCCCGTCGCCGCCTGACCGCACCCGCCTCCTGACGGATCGACGCCGTCCCCCGTCGGACGGGGGCGGCGTCGATCCGTCGAGAAACGCGAAAGCTAGATCCAGACGAGGGCCTGACCCGGCTCGTGGAGCACCGCCGCGACGTCCGCGAGCACCCGGCTCGCCAACTCACCGTCGACAAGACGGTGATCGACGCTCAGCGCCAGCTGCGTCACCCACCGCTTCTTGATCTTCCCCTTGTGGACCCACGGCTGCTCACGGATCGCGCCGAACGCGAGGATCGCCGCCTCCCCCGGGTTGAGGATCGGCGTCCCCGTGTCGATCCCGAACACACCGACGTTCGTGATCGTGATCGTGCCGTCCTGCATGTGCGCCGGAGGGGTCTTCCCCGTCCGCGCCAGCTGCGTGAGCCCCGCGAGCGCCTCCGCGAGCTGCAGCAGCGTCGCACGGTGCGCGTCCTTGATGTTCGGCACCATGAGGCCCCGCGGCGTCGCCGCCGCGATCCCGAGGTTGACGTAGTGCTTGTAGACGATCTCCTGCGCGGCGTCGTCCCAGCTCGCGTTGATCTGCGGGTGCCGGTCGATCGCGATGAGCAGCGCCTTCATCGCGACGAGCAGCGGCGTCACCCGCACGTCCTTGAAATCACGGTCCGCGCGCAGCCGCTCGACGAGACGCATCGTCCGCGTGACGTCGACCGTGTGGAACACCGTGACGTGCGGCGCCGAGAACGCGCTCGCCACCATGGCCTCGGCCGTGCGCTTGCGCACCGACCGCACCGGCACGCGCGTCTGCCGCCCGTCGGACGTCACCGAACCCTGCGCGAGCCACGGCCTGTCGTCGTCGGTGTCGTTCGCGTACGTCGCGAGCTCGCGCGCGTCCGCGCGCTCCGCCTGCGCGACGACATCCTCGCGCGTGACGAGGCCACCCGGGCCCGACGGGACGATCGACGTGAGGTCGACCCCAAGGTCCCGCGCAAGCTTGCGGACCGGCGGCTTCGCGAGCACCACCGCAGGACCGCGCGACGACTCGGGGGCGGGCGCCGCCGTGCCCACCGGCGCGCGGGCCGGGACCGGCGCGGGCGCCACGACGCCGCCCGAAGAAGAACCCGCAGGCGCGACGGCCGACCCGGCCGCGGGCGTGCCCGGCGAAGCCGAGGGCGCGGCCCGGCGCGGACGTCGGGCCGACGCGTGCTCAGCCGTGCCGTACCCGACGAGCACCGCCCCCGAGCCGGCATCGGCCCCGTCCTGCACGCTCGGGGCAGCCGCAGCCGCGGATGCCGCCGCAGGTTCCGGAGCGGCCGGCGTCGCAGCACCGTCCGGGTCCGTGTCGACGACGACGATCGGCGTCCCCACCCCGACCGTCGTGCCCTCCGGCACGAGGATCTCCGCGACGACGCCCGTCCACGGGCTCGGCAGCTCGACGAGCGACTTCGCCGTCTCGATCTCGACGATCGTCTGGTTGACCGTCACCCGGTCGCCCACCGCGACGTGCCACTGGACGATCTCGGCCTCGGTGAGGCCCTCACCGGCGTCCGGCAGGGGGAAAGACTCGAAGGTCGGCACAGCGTCTCCGTCTCAGAAGGCCAGCGAGCGGTCGACTGCGTCGAGGACGCGGTCAAGCCCGGGCAGGTAGTCGTGCTCGATCTTCGCGACCGGGTACGGGGTGTGGAACCCGCCGACGCGCAGCACCGGCGCCTCGAGCGAGAAGAAGCACTCCTCCGTCACACGTGCCGCGACCTCCGCGCCCGCACCGTGGAAGACAGGGGCCTCATGGACGACGACGCAGCGGCCCGTCCGGCGCACCGACTCCACGACCGTCGGGAAGTCGATCGGCGAGATCGTCCGCAGGTCAACGACCTCGAGGCTGCGACCCTCCTCCGCGGCGGCCGCGGCCGCCGCGAGCGCGACGTGCACCGACGGCCCGTACGCGACGAGCGTGAGGTCCGTGCCCGGGCGCACGACGACCGCGCGGTCGAGCGTCTCGTGCCCGATCGCGTCGTACGCCGTCGGCGCACCGGCCGCCGGGAGCGTGAGAGGCGCGACCTCGACGGGGCCCTTGTCCCAGTAGCGGCCCTTCGGCTCGAGGAAGAGGACCGGGTCCGGCGACGCGATCGCCTCGCGCAGCATGCGGTAGGCGTCCGCCGGGTTCGACGGCGAGACGACACGCAGACCCGCCGTGTGCGCGAAGAGCGCCTCGGGGCTCTCCGAGTGGTGCTCGACCGCGCCGATGCCACCGCCGTACGGCACCCGGATGACGATCGGCAGGCTCACACGCCCCGACGTGCGGTAGCGCATCTTCGCGAGCTGCGTCGTGATCTGGTCGAACGCCGGGAAGATGAAACCGTCGAACTGGATCTCGAGGACCGAGCGGTAGCCGCGCATCGCGAGCCCAATCGCCGTGCCGACGATCCCCGACTCCGCGAGCGGCGTGTCGACGACCCTGTCCTCGCCAAACTCCGCCTGGAGGCCGTCCGTCACACGGAAGACGCCGCCGAGCCGGCCGACGTCCTCCCCCATGACGAGAACCTTCGGGTCCTCCGCGAGCGCCTGACGCATCGCGAGCGTGATCGCCTTGGCGAGCGGCAGCGTCGTCGTGCCCGTCGGGAACGGCGCGACCTGCGCCTCGATCGCGGGCTGCGTCGACGTCGTGGTCATCGGGCACCTCCGTCAGCGAAACCGGACTCGTACTCGGCAAAGAACGCGCGGTCGTCCTCGACCGCCGCGTGCGGGGTCGCATAGACGTGGTCGAACATGCTCGCGGGCGCGGGCGCGGGCATCGACCGCACCGTCTCGCGCACGCGTGCGCCGAGGTCGGCGGCCTCCTCGGCGACCTGCGCGGCCCACGCGTCGTCCCAGCCGTCCTCACGTCGCAGCATCGCCTCGACGCGCGCAATCGGGTCGCGCTCACGCCACCGCTGCTCGAGCTCGCGCGTGCGGTAGCGCGTCGGGTCGTCCGACGTCGTGTGCGCGCCCATGCGGAACGTGAACGCCTCGACGAGGCTCGGGCCACCGCCCGAGCGGGCCCGCTCGAGCGCCTCCTGCGTCACCGCATAGTTCGCGAGGACGTCGTTGCCGTCGACGCGCACACCCGGCACGCCGAAGCCCTCGCCGCGGCGCGCGACCGGCACCCGGAACTGACGCTCGTTGGGCTCCGAGATCGCGAACTGGTTGTTCTGGCAGAACAGCACGAGCGGCGCCTGGTTGACCGCTGCGAAGACGAGCGCCTCGTTGACGTCGCCCTGCGCCGTCGCGCCGTCGCCGAAGTACGTGACGACAGCGGTGTCGACCGTCGGGTCGCCCGTGCCGACGACGCCGTCGCGCTGGACACCCATCGCATAGCCCGTCGCGTGCAGCGTGTGCGAGCCGATGACGAGCGTGTAGTTGTGGAACCGGTGCGCCTCGCCGTCCCAGCCACCGTGGTCGACGCCACGGAACAGCCGGAGGATCTGCGCGAGGTCGACGCCGCGCGTGTGCGCCACGCCGTGCTCCCGGTACGACGGGAAGACGTAGTCCTGCGGGGCGAGCGCGCGGCCCGAGCCGACCTGCGCCGCCTCCTGGCCGAGGCACTGCGCCCACAGACCGAGCTGGCCCTGACGCTGGAGCGACGTCGCCTCGTCGTCGAAGGCCCGCACGAGCACCATGTCGCGCCACAGGTCGCGGACGTGGCCGTGGTCGAGGTGCGCGGCGCGCTCCCGGTAGGGCTCCCAGCGTGGGTCGGTCGTGCGCTCGCCCGTGGGCGTGAGCAGCTGCACCATAGGCACGGCGTCGCCGGTCGGGCCCGTGCTGTCGGTCGCGTCGTCGGTCACGAAGGTTCTCCCCGAGGACTCTCGGCGGGACGCCGACCGGGCGGCCGGCGCTGGCTACGGTTGCGTAACCTACGCCAGCGTAGGCAGACATCATCGACGAAGGGATGGGCTGCCGCGCCACGGGGACCGGTGATTCTTTGTGGGGGACCCACAAGTTCTGGGACCGAGGTCCCTGCCAGCAGTGTCAGCGGTCCTTGCGGTCGGCGCGCCCGATCGCGAGAGACCCGAAGAACGACACGACCGTGACGAGCAGGGCCGCGAGGAATGCCGTCCAGAACCCGCCGTCGATCCGGATGCCCCACGACGTCTGCTCCGTGATCCACACCGTGAGCAGGAGCATGAGGGTGTTGACGACGAACGTGAACAGACCGAGCGTGAGGATGTAGAACGGCACCGAGAGGAACGCGACGACCGGCCGCACCGCCGCGTTGACGACCCCGAAGATCGCCGCGACACCCAGCAGGACGAAGATCTTGCCCTCCGCCGAGCTCGCCCCGACGATGTTGAAGCCCGTGACGAGCAGCGACGTGATCCACAGGGCGAAGGCGTTGACGATGACACGCAGCACGAAGGTCATGCCTCGATCCTGCCAGCCACCCACCGCCGTGTCAGTGGGATGCTGTCCTGCGTGAGCGACAACCCTCAGCTGCGGCCCGCGGTCGACGCGCTGCCCGCCTACGTCCCCGGCGCCCGTGCAGGAGCGACCTCGTTCAAGCTCTCCTCGAACGAGAACCCCTATCCCGTGCACCCCGCGGTGCTCGCTGCGATCGTCGACGCCGCGCAGGACACCAACCGCTACCCCGACATGCACGCGAGCGAGCTCTGCGAGGCGATCGCCGGGATGATCGGCGTGCGCGCCGAGGAGGTCGTTGCTGGCAACGGCTCCGTCGCGGTGCTCGCGCACGTGCTCGGCGCGTTCGTCGACGCAGGCGACGAGGTCGTCCTTCCGTGGCGGTCCTTCGAGGCCTACCCCATCGCCATCCAGGTCGCCGGCGGCACGGGCGTGCGCGTCCCGCTCGCCGCAGGCGGGCGCCTCGACCTGCCCGCGATGGCCGCGGCCGTCACCGAGCGCACGAAGGTCGTCCTCGTGTGCACGCCCAACAACCCGACAGGCCCCGCCGTCCACGCCGACGAGCTCGACGCGTTCCTCGCTGCGGTGCCGCGGCACGTCGTCGTCGTGCTCGACGAGGCCTACGTCGAGTTCGTCCGCGACCCCGACGCCCCCGACGGCGTCGCAGTCTTCGGCGCCCACACCAACGTCGTCCTCCTCCGCACGCTCTCGAAGGCCTACGGGCTCGCCGGGCTGCGCGTCGGGTACGCCGTCGCACGCCCCCGTCTCGCCGCGGGCATCCGTGCGGTCGCGACGCCCTTCGGCGTCTCGCACGTTGCGCAGCGCGCCGCGATCGCCGCGATCGGCGTCCAGGACCGCCTCCTCGAGATCGTCGACGATCTCGTCGACGAACGCACCCGGCTCGTCGACCTCCTCACCGCCCAGGGCTGGGACCTGCCCGAGACGCAGGCGAACTTCGTGTGGCTGCCGCTCGGCGAGCAGACCGTCGCCCGCGCCGCCGAGGCCGCGAGCGCCGGGGTCGTCGTCCGCCCGTTCGCGGGCGAGGGCATCCGTGTGAGCGTCGGCGAGCCCGAGGCGACCGATCTCTTCTGCGAGATCGCCGCGGGGTGGCGCGAGGGCCTCTGAGCAGCCCTCACCGCGTCGTCGGCTCGGGCACGTAGACCTCGACCGGGCTTGCGAGCGCCTCCTCGAGAGGGCCCGACGGCCGCCCACCGGCGTCCCCCAGCACGTCGTCGAGCGCCGCCGTGACGGCCGAGCCCTCGAGCGCCTCCGCGGCGCGCACCCCGTTGACCGAGGAGTGCATCTTGTCGACCGGCGCGTGCGGCGTCCCAGCGGCCTCGTCCGGTCGCACTGTGACGGTCGTCCGCGTCGACGTCGCCGGGTTCTCCCGGCCGTCGAGCTCGTGGACCTCGTCGCCCTCGACCTCGATGTGCACCGCCTCGACCTCCTTCGGGAGGTCGATGCCGCCCGTCGGCGCCCCCACCGTGACGAGCCCTCCCGCACCGCGCTTCGCGGCGAGCAGGGCGCCGATCGCGCCGCCCTGGCTGTGTCCGACGAACACGACCTTCTCGCCGTCCTTCACGCCCGCGTTGCGCATCGCCCGCTCGACCGCACGGATCGCCTGCTCGTGCCGACGCAGCAGGACCCCGGTGTTGCCGGCCCACGTCCGGGCGTGGTCAGCGAGGAAGAACCCCCTCTCCGCCGGGTTCGCGCTCCCCTCGCTGCCCGGGATGTAGACGACCCACGAGCTCGAGCCGTCCGGACGGACCCGGCGCTGCACACCGACCGCGCCCTCCGCCGAGCGCGCGTTGATCGCGTCGAGGGTGCGCAGCGCCTGCGTCGTCGTGCCCGCGCGCCGCGCGCCCTCGGGCGCGGCGTGCCGGCTCATCTCGGGGGTCGGGAGATCGTCCCGGAACCGATGAGCCACCACGAACGTCGCCGGCTCCGAGAGCCCGTAGTGAGCGACCTCCGTGAGAAAGTCGGCGGTCCCGCCGCGGGTGAGCGGCTTCGGTGCCCGACCCAGTGCTGCGCCGAGCACGCTCACGACGGGGTAGAGCGGGGTGCGCAGGTCGGTGACCATGTCGAGCACCGGGGTCGCGATGTCGGTCCGTTCGGCCCCGTCATTGCGGATGTCCGTCACGAGGTCCGCCCCCCGCGCGATGTTCGTCACGCCCACGACGAGCGGGCTGAGCTTCGCGAACCGACGCCACGTCCACCTCTCCTCGCGGGGGCGTGCCTGCTCCTCCGCCCGCGCATACGTCTCCCGCGCACCGTCGAGCCCGTCCGCGAGCCTTCCCGCCTCGTCCGCGGCCCGGACCAGCCCGCGCCCGAGCTCATCGAGCGCCTCCAGCGCCTCGTCCGCACGGGCCGACAGGCCTGACTGCGCCGTGAGGACCTCGAACGTCGCCCCCGACGCGGCGGCGCTCGCCATCGCCGTCACGAGCGCGCTCCCGAGACGCTCGTCGAGAGCGCGGACGTCCGTCACCGCGATGCCGCGCTGCGCCCCGGCGCCGTCGAGCCGGTCGGTGAGCCGTCGCAGCGTCGTACCGAGGGTCTCGAGCTCGTCGAGGTCGACGTGGAGGCCCGTGGCGCCGCCGGAGACCACGATGCCCTGCGGGAGTTCCGGAAGTCGTGCGATCTTCGTGTCATAGGACGGGAGGCAGACCGGCGGCGAGCCGTCGGCCGGTTCCCGCACCGACGTTCGGGGACCCTGCGCGAGCTTGCGCGCCGGCATGAGCCCGTCCGTCAACGCCTGCGGGACGAGCGGGACCGTGCCCGTCGTCAATGACGGCGCTGGGAACGGCGCCGGCGGGGTGAGACCGCCGTTCACGCCTGCGCCCCGGCCGCGCTCACTGCCTGCTCCGCCCTCACGGCCGCGCTCCCAAGCCTGGGCAGCGCGCGTTCGGCCTCGGCGACGAGGCCGGACGCGACCTCGAGGTCGTCGGCCAGGAGCCCGACGAGCTCGAGGAAGCGCAGCGCTGCTCCCGAACGCCAGGTCGTCGTCCGCACTTGCACGAGGGTCGCGCGGGCGTCGGTGAGCACCCCGGACACGTGGGCAAGTCGTGCGGCGACCCACGCGAGCTCGTCGCCGTGGGGCGCGGGGATGGGAGGCGGTGCAGGAGGCGCGGTATCTGTCATGGCGGTGACCGTAGGCGCAGTGGGACGGCTCCGCGAGGGCTCCCCGGAGATCCGTGGACGGGGTCCTCGGAAGCCTCACCTGTGGTCAGGTCGCAGGTCGGACGACCCCGCCCGGATGTCCGTCCCCCGTGGGAGGATGCCGCCATGCCTTCGACGACGCCCACGCCCGTGACCGACCGCGTCATCCTCGCCGACGCGAACCCGCCGATCGCCCTGGGTGCGCTCGACGGCCGCTACCGCCGCGCGGTCGCGCCGCTCGTCGACCACCTCTCCGAGGCCGCGCTCAACCGCGAACGCCTCCACGTCGAGGTCGAGTGGCTCATCCACCTCACCGACCACCAGGTCGTCCCGGGCGCAGCACGCCTCTCGGAGAACGAGAAGGGCTACCTCCGTGCGATCGTCTCCGACTTCGGCGCCGCCGGCGTCGCCGAGCTCGCCGAGATCGAGCGGCAGACCGTCCACGATGTCAAGGCCGTCGAGTACTTCATCAAGCGCCGCATCGCCGCCGCCCCCGGCTTCCTCGGCGACGAGACGGTCCTGCCGTCCGTGAGCGAGCTCGTCCACTTCGCGTGCACGAGCGAGGACATCAACAACCTCTCCTACGCGCTCATGGTCCAGGGAGCCGTCCGCCAGGTGTGGCTGCCGGCCGCCGAGGCGCTCGTCGCGCAGATCGCGGACATGGCCCGCGAGCACGCCGACGTCCCCATGCTCTCGCGCACGCACGGGCAGCCCGCGCCCCCGCCGCCCGTCGGCAAGGAGCTCGCCGCCCCCGCGCCCCGCCTGCGCCGGCAGCCCCGCCGCGTCGCGGCCGCCGAGTACCTCGGCAAGCTCAACGGCGCGACCGGCACCTACGGCGCGCACCTCGCGGCCGTGCCGGGCGCCGACTGGCCGGCCGTCTCGCAGAGCTTCGTCCAGCACCTCGGCCTCACGTGGAACCCGCTCACCACGCAGATCGAGTCTCACGACTGGCAGGCCGAGCTCTACGCGGACGTCGCGCGCTTCAACCGCATCCTCCACAACCTCGCGACCGACGTGTGGACGTACATCTCGCTCGGATTCTTCACGCAGATCCCCGTGCCCGGCGCAACCGGCTCGTCGACCATGCCCCACAAGGTCAACCCCATCCGCTTCGAGAACGCCGAGGCCAACCTCGAGATCTCCAACGCGCTCCTCGACACGCTCGGCGCAACCCTGGTGACGAGCCGCATGCAGCGCGACCTCACGGACTCCTCGACGCAGCGCAACATCGGCACGGCCTTCGGCCACTCGCTCCTCGCGATCGACAACGTCGCGCGCGGGCTCACCGCGCTCGCCGTCTCGGAGCCGACGCTCCTCGACGACCTCGACCACAACTGGGAGGTCCTCGGCGAGGCCATCCAGTCGGCCATGCGCGCCGCCGGCGTCGCCGGCGTCGCCGGTATGGAGAACCCGTACGAGCGGCTCAAGGAGCTCACGCGCGGCCACCGCGTCACGGGTCCAGAGATGCGTGAGTTCGTCGGCACCCTCGGCCTGCCGGCCGACGTCACCGAGCGCCTCCAGGCCATGACACCGGCCACCTACACGGGCATTGCGGGCGCGCTCGTCGAGCGCTACCTCTGACCTCCGAGCGGACGCCTCACGACCGACGGGTGGCGCGGCTTCCGCGTCGAGTCCCGCGGTCCCTGCCTGCGAGCGCGGTCCGCACCGGCACGGGCCGGTATCGCTCAAGTCGCGAGGAACGGACAAGTCCACTATCTTCGGCACGGGCCGCCGGGAACCGATCGCGCGAACGACGCGACATCGTGCTGCCCGACCAGGGGAGAACATGTCACGCACGACCAGGATCCCGAGCCTCCTCCGGCTCGCTGTCGCGGCGACGCTCGCCGCGATGCTCGTCGCCATCGGCACGACGCCCGCCCAGGCCGCGACGTACGACACCGCGACCGTCACGGTGCAGACGACGAACGTCCCGGCGGGCGAGGTCGTCACCCTCCACACCTACAGCAGGAGCTCGACCGGCGCCTCGTACGTCGAGGGAGTCGTCGACGCGACCGGCAAGGCGGTCTTCAACAACGTCCCCACCGGGAGGCCCCTCTCGCTCGGGCTGGCGAGCAGGATCGGGTCGCAGGTGCACCGTCAGATGCTGGGCGGAGACCCCGACGACGGAGACCGGTTCGAGATCTCCGGCGACTCGGCGGAGCACACCGTGCGCTTCGACGCCCAGCCCTCGGCCTGGATCGTCGGCTCCGTGAGCGGGTCTGCCGAGGCCCTCGCCAACGGCCGCGTCTGGGTCAACATCTGGTCCGACATCACCAACGGATGGACGTTCCAGAGCACGGCCAAAATCGCGGCCGACGGCACCTACCGGGTCCCCGTCCGTCCCGGGAGCACCGTCCTCGTCGGCGCCGAGTCCAAGCTCGTCGTCGACGGCGTGGACGTCCCCTTCGTCACGGCGTACCCGTTCGGGCGCACGGACCTCCCGTCGAAGGACGACACATCGTTCATGCGCGTCGCCCCGGCGGCAGGCGAGACCGTCACGGCGCACCCCCTGGCGCTCACGACGTTGACCGCTCGGCTCGACCTCACGCTCGCGAACCTCGACCCGGCCGTCAACGCATCCGTGACGCTCACGTCGCTCCGCACAGGAAGCAGCACGATCTCCACCGTCCCCGGGAGCTCTTCCAGGACGTCCTTCACGCGGCTCGTACCCGGGCCCTACCTCGTGAGGGTCGCGCTCCCGAACGCCACCTACGGCGCCGCCGCGGTGATGGACCTCACCGGGACGCACGCATCGACCCTCACGATCGCCGAGCCCCGCGGGGTGCTCGTCCTCTCGAACCGCCTCGACGGCAACGCGCAGGTCGGCGCACTGCAGACCCTCAGAAGCTCGGTGCGGCCCTCCGCCACCGACGCCACCGTGACGACGACGTGGACCGGCAACGGCGAGGTCCTCGCGACGGGACAGCAGTACCGGCTCACGGCACGCGACCTCCACACGTACGTGCGAGCCGTGACCCTCGCGACGGCGCCCGGGTACATCCCCGCGATTGCGGTCTCCGCCGTCGGTTACGGCAAGGTCGGCGACGCACCTCGCGCGACCGCCGCCCCCCGCGTCACCGGGACCGTCGCAGCCGGGCGGACGGTCAACGTCACGAGCGGCTCGTGGGACGCCGACGGCACGACGACCACGGTGCAGTGGACGCGCGACGGAGCACCGATCATCGGTGCCACCGGCACGAGCTATGCCGTCTCAGGATCGGACGTCGGCCGCCAGATCGACGCCGTCATCACCGCCACCGCGCCGGGACACTCGTCCGGTGCCCTCATCGTCACCGGCGCACGAGCGGCGCGTGGTGCAGCTGCTCCCTACGCTGCACGGACGACCGGCACCGCGAAGGTCGGCCGGACGCTCACGGCGGCCGCTGCCCCCTCCGGATGGAAGGCCTCGTACCGCTGGTACCGCTCCGGCAAGGTCATCAAGGGTGCGACGAAGCGCACGTACAGGCCCACCTCTGCTGACGTCGGCAAGACCCTCAAGGTGCGCGTCACGCTCACACGCCCCGGGTTCACGACGACGACGAAGACCTCGCCCGCGACGAAGAAGATCGTCCGCGCGACCGCGGCCCTCACCGCGAAGGCAGGCAAGGGCAAGGCCACGCTGAGGGTGAAGGTCACCGGGGTCACCAGGCCGACCGGCACCCTCACGGTCCGCCACGGCTCGACGACCACGCGAGTGGTCCTCAAGGCGAAGCACCGCGGCTCCGTGACGATCAAGCTCCCCCGCGGCACGCGCACCGTGAAGATCTCCTACAGCGGTTCCGCGGGCATCGCGAAGGCATCGAAGACCGTGAAGCTCAAGGTCCGCTGACCGCGGACCCGGACGACGGCGGGGCTCCCGCACCACACGGTGCGGGAGCCCCGCCGTCGTCCGTACCCCGTCAGAGCGTGTCCGTGCGCCGCAGGATCGCGCCCTCGCGCATCGCCCACGGGCAGATCTCGACCTCGGCGACCTTGAGCGCGCGCATCGCCTCCTCGGCGACGATCGCGCCGCCGACAATCTGGTACGTCCGCTCCGGCGTGATCCCGGGAAGCTCGGTGCGGCCCTGCGCCGTGAGCCGCGCGAGGCGCGGCACCCAGTCGGCGAGCATCGAACGGCGCAGCCGCCAGCGGTCGTCGGGCCCGACAGCCTCGACCTGCATGCCCGCGAGCCGCGCGAGCGAGCGGAACGTCTTCGACGTCGCGACGACGTGGTCGGGCCGAGGCCGCTCGTCGAGCTCGCCGAGCGCGTCCGCGAGGACCGCCCGCGCGTGGTGACGCAGCGCCTCGACCTGCTCGGGCGTCGAGACGTCCGTGTCGAGGAACTGGATCGTCGAGCGTCCCGCGCCGAGGGGCAGCGAGAACGCGACGTCCGGCACCTCGCCGACACCGTAGGCAACCTCGAGCGACCCCCCGCCGATGTCGAGCAGGAGGATGCGTCCCGCACCCCAGCCGTGCCAGCGCCGCGCTGCGAAGAACGTCAGCGCGGCCTCCTCCTCGCCCGAGAGGATGGCGATCTGCTCGCCGAGGATCTCCTCGATGCGCGCGATGACGTCCGCGCCGTTCGGTGCCTCGCGGATCGCCGACGTCACGAGGACGAGCAGCTCGGCGATGCCGTGCTCGCGCGCGAGCTCGCGGCCGTCGCGGACGCCCGCGAGGATGAGGTCGATCCCCTCGGCGCCGATCGAGCCGTCGGGCTCGAGGAAGCGCATGAGCCGCACGATCGAGCGACGGTTCGCGACGGGCACGTGCGGGCGGCTACGCTCCGCGTCGACGACGAGCATGTGCACCGTGTTGGACCCGACGTCCAGGACTCCCAGCCTCATGGTGAGACGCTACAGGTGAGCGGGCCCCGGCCCGCAGGTGCCGCGTCCCGCGCGGCTCACCGACCGCCGCGCCCTCCGGCGGGGGTCTCGCCCGCGACGACGGTCGCGACCTCGGCGTCGTCCGCCGTGAGCGTGTAGCTCGCCGCGTCGGTGAGGTCCGCCGACGAGACGAGGACCTGCGTCGCCGGCCCCGACGCCGTGAGCGTGAGGATCGTGGCGCCCGACGCGTCGACGAGCGTGAGGCGCGTGCCCGCGGCGAGGGTCGTCGTGAGGTTCGACTGGAGCCACGCCTGCGTCGACGCGTCCGGGTCCGGCGACTCGTTCATGCCGATCGCGCCCGTCGCAAGAACGGTGCCGCCCGTGAGCGCGAACGTCCCGTTGACGTCGAACGCGCTCTCGGGGTCGCGGGAGCCGCCGACGACGACGGTGCCGCCGCTCACGGTGAGCGAGCCGTTCGAGTCGAGGCCGTCGCCGCCCGCGCTCACCGTGACGGTCCCGCCCGCGACGACGAGGCTCTGCCCGCCGTCGGCCTCCGATCCCCCACCTCCGCCGGGGCCGCCGCCCTGGCCGCCGCGCCCCGGGTCGCTCGCGGTGTCGTGACCCCCGTCGGCGGGCCGCTCGGGTCGGGTGCCGCCGTCGCCAGGGCCACCCGTCGGCATGTCCGCCGGCATGTCCGTGGGCAGGTCCGTGGGTCGTGCGCCGTCCGGGCCGGCCGTCGGCGCCCCGTCGGCCTCCGCACCGGCGTCCCCCGACGTCGTCGACGTCGTCGACGTGCCCGGCACGTCGCCCGACGCGTTGAACCCGTCGTCCGACGCCGTGACGTCGACCGTCCCGCCCTCGACCCGGATCGCGAAGCTCTCGACGCCCTCCTCGGACCGCGTCACCGTGACGTCGCCCGCGGCGATCGTCAACGCCGTGTCCGCGTGCAGCCCGTCGTCACCCGCCGCGAGCGTGAGGGACCCGCCCTCGACGCGCAGCGCGCCGTCGCTCGTGAGCGCGTCCTCGGCCGCGTCGACCTCGAGCGCGCCGCCCGCCACGACGAGGTGGACGCCCGCCGTGACCCCGTGCGCCTTCGCGGTCTCCCCGTCCGAGGACGCCGAGGCCGAGGCCGACGCGCCGTCCGCCCCGCCGCCCGCCGACACCGTGAGCGTCCCGCCCGTGACGACGACGTCCGTCGTCGCCTGCACGCCGTCGTCGCCCGCGGTAATGACGACGTCGCCACCCGTGAGCGTCACGGTGCCCGACGTCATGTCCTCGTCCTCGTCACTCGTCAGACCGTCCCCGCCCGCGTCGATCGTCACCGACCCGCCACGGATCTCGAGCGCGTCCTTGCCGCGCAGGCCGTCGTCGACCGCGGTCACCGTGAGCGTGCCGTCGAGCACCGCGAGGTCGTCCGTCGCGACGATCCCGTCGTTGACGTGCGCCGTCACGGCAAGCGTCCCCGAGCCCGACACCGTGAGGTCGGCGTCCGACCACACGGCCTCGTCCGTCGCGTCGCCGTCGGTGCGCGTGGTCGCGTCCTCGAGGGTGCTCGTCGAGCCCTCGGCCAAGTGGAGGACGACGTCGTCCGCGCTCGTCACGGCGATCGCGGCCGACGTCGGCGACGTAATCGTCACGCCGTCGAGCACGAGGACGACGCGTGCGTCGTCGGGCGCCGCGACGACGACCGACCCGGCCAGCTCGCCCGAGAGCCGGTAGACCCCCGCCGCCGAGATCGTCACGACTCCGCCCGACGACGTCACGCCCGTGCCCGTCGTCGTCGCGGCGTCGCCCGCGAGCGCGACGTCGACGACGTCGTCGGACGCCCACTCGTCGGGCGTCGTCACCGACGCGTTCGCGTTCTCTGCGAGCACGGTCGCGGCGTCGACCGACGCGTCCGCGACGACCGCCTCGGCCTCGGCGGCGCTCAGGGTCGCCGGGTCCGCGGGGTCGGTCGCGGTCGCGTCGTCGGTGCAGCCGGCAAGCAGCGCCGCGCCGCCGAGGCCGAGGAGCGTCGCGGCAGTGAGCCGCCGCCGCGCACCAGCGCGAGCGGACCGGTCCGGGCGCGCGGAACGGGTCGTGGGACCGAGGGAGGACAGACGAGTCATGGGAGGGCACCTTCCAGGCGGGGGGAGCCGGGCCGGCAGGCCACGGCAGGAACAAGGGCGCGACTGGGGTCGCAGGAGCGGCTCGGGGCCGCAGGAGCGTCGTGCGGCTCAGGCCGCGTACAGCGGGAGCCGGCGGAGCGTCGAGCACCACCGGTGCGCAGGGAGCGACGGGTCGAGCACGACGAGGCCCGCCCCGAACTTCGACAACCGCGAGGGCCGCACGCCCGCGCGCCACAGCGCCCGGTCGAGCACCGTCGCCCCGCCGGGCGACTTCGTCTCGACGACGGCGACGCCCTCGACACCGCACGCCGCCGTGCTCCCGGGCGTGCGCCACACGAGGTCGAGGTCGACGGTCGCGCGGGCACCATCCGGGAGGGCGAGCGTCGTCCGCGTGTACGTCGTCCGCAGCACCGGCGCGAGCGTCACCGGCTCCAGGGCGCCGTCGGACGGCACCCGCGCGCGCAGGACGCCCGCGACATAGTCACGATCGTCCGCGCCGAGAGCGTCGTCCGCCCCCGCACGGGGCTGCCGGTCCTTGACCGTGAGCCCGCGCGGACCGCGCGTCTTCACCTCCGTGAACGCGACGCCCGAGTCGAGGTACGTGCGCGAACGCACCTTGACCCGGCGGCGGCGCGCGTGCGCGGACATGCGGAAGCACGCGAGGTCCGGCGTGTCGAAGTACACGGAGCCGTACGCCGACGCCCGACGCCCACCGACGTCGAGGACCCGCACGCCCGCAAGCCGTCCGACAACCTCGGCGACGACAGGGAGGGGCACGACGTACTTGCGGTCGATGCGCGCGAGCAGCCCCGCCGTCTCGACGAGCTCGTCGAGCCCCACCGGCGCGAGGCCCTCGACCGCACCGGCCCAGACCGGGGCGTCGAGCAGCGCCGCGCTCATGCCGTCACCGCGACGGGCAGCGCCGCGTCACCCGCGACGGCACGCCCGCCGCGCGGCTCACGGAACCGGACCGTCACAGTCGTCGAGTCGTTGACGAGGTCGAGCCGCACAACGTCGAGCGTGTGCGGGCGCACCCCGAGCAGACGCTCGACCGCGTCCGCGAGCGCCACGTCGTCCGTGTACGCGGCGTCGAGGACGACGAGCCGTTCCCGGTCACGCCCGAGGAAGCCCGGCGCGTCGACGATCGCGAGAACTGCGACGAGGCCGACGAGCAACGCCGCCGTCACGGCGACGCTCGTCGCCCCGAGGCCCGAGACGAGCCCGAGCGCGAGCGCCACGAAGTAGTACGCGACCTCTCGCTGGCTCAGCTCGGTCGACCGCAGTCGGATGATCGAGAGGACACCGAAGAGCCCGAGGCCCAGCCCCGCACCGACCGTCGTGCCCGAGAGGACGACGGCGACCGCCATGACCCCGACGTTGACGCCGAAGAACGCGACGGCGAGGTCCTTGCGCCGGTGCCGCGGGTGGTACACCGCGAGGACGAGGACGCTGATCGCGACAAGATCGGCGAGGACAAGAGGAAGGTGCTGCACGGCGGGCTCCGGGGATCGCTCGGGTGTGTGTTCACCCTGAGTTCACCGCGGTGCGCTGACGCGAACCTCGACGCTCGCTGGACGTCGCCTGCGAATGAGAGCGTGCTCAGCCGTCCGTCGTCAGCGACGCGTGAGCACGACCTTCGACCGCCCCGAACCCTTCTTGACGATCTTGCCCTTCGCGAACGACTGCGTGCACACCTTCTTCTTACCCGTGCCCGAGCACGTGCGGTCCGACGTCGGCAGGCCGAGCTTCTTCTCGTTCTTGAGGAACAGCGTGCGGTTGATGCCCGTCACCGCGACCGTGCGCTTGCCCGTGCGCGACACGAGCGTCGCCGAGGAGAACTCCTGCCGGCACGTGTTGACGCCCTTGCGCTTCGAGCAGCTCGTCGGCGCCTTCGCGTACCCGACCGAGCGGCCCGCCTTCGCCCGCGCGAGCCACTCCGCACCGATGCGGCCGTTGACGTGCTGGACGCCGTACCGCGTGTGCGACGTGATCGCGCCCTTCGCGAAGCGCTGGCCGCACGCCGTCGCACCGCCCTTGACCTTCGAGCAGTAGCGCGACGTCGTCGGCCAGCCGAGCGACCCGTTCCGCCCGCCCGTGCGCACCCAGCGGGACGAGAAGTCGCCCGTGACGGTCCGCGTGCCGTACGTCGGGTGCGTCGTCGCGTACCCGCCCTGGAACTTCTGCGTGCACGACTTCCCGGAGCGCGTGCACCGCTGCTCGGCACGCGGCAGGCCCAGCGCACCGTTGCGTCCGCCAGCCTTCACCCACGCGGTCGAGAGGCGTCCGAGCACCGCGCGCGTCCCGGTCTTCGGCGAGGTCGCCGCGTACCCGCCCGTGAACTTCTGCGTGCACACACCGCCCGCGCCGCACCGCTGCGCAGCCTTGGGCCAGCCGAGCGCGCCCTTCTCCGAGCCGGCTGTCGTCCAGCGCGTGCGGAGCGCCGAGCCCGGCATCGTGAAGCCCGACGACCCCGCCGACGCGACCGTGCCGCCCGCGAACGTCTGCACGCAGTAGCGGGGCGAGCCCGTCGAGCAGCGGACCGCCGACTGCTGCCGTCCGAAGCTGCCGTCGACGCCGCCCGCCCGCAGCCACGCCGCCTGGACCGGACCGGTGACGCTCACCGTCGTCGAGCCGAACCACTGCGTGAAGAGGCGCCAGAAGTTGCGGTTGCCGTACGACGAGCACTCGTCACCGGTGCCGGAGAGGTTCGCCATCGCGGCCGCGTTCGGGGTGTAGGGCGTGTAGTAGTAGAGACCTGCGGTGGCCTTGTTGGCGATCGTCACCGTCCGCGTGCCGCAACTGCGGTTCGGGTGGTAGAGGATCTCATGTGTCTCGCCCGCGGGTCGCCAGTTGTAGATACCGGTCTCCTTGACGTACCGCTGGTACTGCCGCCCTGCGCCGTACACCTGGTTGAAGAACCCTGCGTTCTCCGGGTTGCACCCGCCGTTGTCGGGGCATGCGAAGCCGGTCGCGGCGTCGTACTGACGCTGCGTGGGCGCCTTCGCGGTGACGAGTCCCTGTTCCTTCTGGAGCAGCACGAGGAGCGACTTCGCGCTCACCCCGCACGCGGCGGCGACCTTGGAGATGACGGTCGACGCGCGCTCGTTCTTCGCACCCTTGTACGCGCGGCAGTAGTCGTTGGCCTTGACCGACGCGGTCGTGAGGCGGAAGTCCTTGAGGCACGTCGGCCCTGTCGTCGCGGCGCAGTCCGGGACCTTGCCCTCGAGGAACGTCTGGACCTGCGCCGCGCTGAGGTCGGCGCCGGCGAAGAAGACCTCGTCGGTGATGATGCTGCCCGCGTCGAAGCGGCCGAGCGCGGTGTCGAACGTCTGCCCGTCGCCGTCGTTCGCCGCGACCACGGGCGCAGCGGCCACGGGCGCAGCGGCCACAGGCGCAGCGGCCACAGGCGCAGCGGCGGCGGGCGCCGCCTCGACGACCGCCACGCCGACCCCCACGACGAGCGCCGCAGCGCTCACGAGCGCGGCAGCGCGCCCGCCCCGGTGTCGGGCAGGGCGGCCGGCCCTCACAGTCGTGCGTTGCGCGTCAGTCCACATCGTCGTCATCCGTCCCAGCGTCGTCGTCCGTGCTCACGCCCGACGGCGACGAGCGTCGCCGTCTCCCCCGAGCGCCCCCCGCACGGTCGGACCGTGCACGGGCCCGACCACCGTACGTCGGGACCGGCCGTCGGGGCGAGACCCTGTGCGTCAGTGCGTGAGACGGTGCGCGGCCGCCGCCTTCGCCGCGAGGAGCGCGGCGTGCCGGCGCGCGTACGCGTCGCGACGCGCCGCGCGGGCGTCGACGCCCGCGGTCGCAGCTTCGCGCTCGGCCGCCGCGGTGAGGGCGAGCGCCTCGTCCTTGACGGCGGCGTCGACGCGGCGGCGCAGCTCGCGGCCCGAGAGCCCGGCGACACCTTCCTCGACGAGGGACTCCGCGTGCGCGACCGGTCGCGGCCCCGCCGCGGGGGCGTGCGCACCGATCGTCGCGAGGTCGAGAAGGAGGACACCCTCGACGTCACCGACCGCGGCCTCGACGTCGCGCCGCAGAGCGAGGTCAAGGATGACGAGGGGACGCACCGTCGGGTCGGGCTCGCGCGCCCGGCGCCCGGCGCGGGCGGTCGCACGCTCGCGTGCCGACGCGCCGCCCGCCGCGTCGAGGACGTGCCCGACACGACCCGAGCAGGAGACGACGAGGTCGGCGGCGGCGACCGCGTCGACGAGGCCGTCGCCCACGACCGCGAGGCCGCCGCGCGCGTGCGCGAAGCCCTCGGCGCGTCCCGAGCGGGAGTGGACGCGGACGTCGACGACGCCGCGGCTGCGGAGCGCCGCGAAGGCCGCCCCCGCGTACGAGCCCGTGCCGACGAGCACGGCCCGCACCTGCCGCCACGGCGGCAGGTTCTCCCCCGCGAGGTCGAGACCGACGCCGACGACGGAGCGGCCGACGGCGCCGAGGCCCGTCGCGGCCTCGACGCGACGCGACGTGCGCGATGCCTCCTCGAAGAGGAGGTCGAGCGCTGGTGTCGACGTGCCGAGCTCACGCGCGCGGACCGCGGCCCGACGCACCTGGCCGGCGATCTCGCGCTCACCGACGACCATCGACTCGAGGCCCGAGGCGACGCGCAGGAGGTGCCGGGCCGCGTCGACGCCCGTCCGACGCGTGAGCGAGGCCGTGACCTCGTCGCGCGGCAGACCGGTGGCTGCACCGACGACGGTGGCGACGCGCGCGGTCGCCTCGGCCGCGTCGTCGGCCTCGACGTAGACCTCGACGCGGTTGCACGTCGCGAGGACGACCGCGCCGGCCGGAGGGACGACGATCCCCGGGGCGGGCGCGACGACGTCGCGCGCGAGCCCCGGACCCACCGACCCGAGCATCTCGAGCAGGTCGAGGTCGAGGTCGTGGTGCGACGCGGAGAAGGACAAGATGTTCACGGTGAGAATGATTGAACCACTGCGACGAATTCACGGCACAATCAGTTCTTGTGAATCTCACGACGCATCCCCTTGCTGACAATGTGACATCTTCGTCGCGCGCTGTGCGCGCATTTCGTGGCGAACGGCCGGACGTCGCACCCGTCTGGTTCATGCGCCAGGCCGGACGCTCCCTGCCCGAGTACCGGCGCGTCCGCGAGGGCGTCGGGATGATCGAGTCGTGCCTGCGGCCCGAGCTCGCCGCGGAGATCACGCTCCAGCCCGTGCGACGCCACCACGTCGACGCCGCCGTGTTCTTCTCCGACATCGTCGTGCCGCTGCGGCTCGCGGGCGTCGACGTCGACATCGCCCCCGGCATCGGGCCGGTCCTCGGCGCGCCCGTGCGGACGGCCGACGACGTCGCGCGGCTCGAGGAGCTGAGCCTCGACGAGACGGCCCTCGCCCCGATCGCCGAGGCCGTCGCCCTCACCGTCGCAGGGCTCGCCGCGGAGCCCGGCGCGTCCGGCCTCGGCGACACGCCTCTCGTCGGCTTCGGCGGCGCGCCCTTCACCCTCGCGGCGTACCTCGTCGAGGGCCGTCCGTCACGCGACCACCTCGCGGCACGCGGCCTCATGCACGCCGACCCCGAGCTCTGGGCGCGCCTCCTCACGTGGTGCGCCCGCGTGACGTCGGACTTCCTCGTCACGCAGGTGCGGGCCGGCGCGAGCGTCGTCCAGCTCTTCGACTCGTGGGCAGGCTCGCTGTCCCTCGCGTCCTACACGGAGTCCGTCGCGCCGTTCTCCGCGCTCGCGCTCGACGCCGTGCGCGCCCTCGACGTCGGCGGGCAGCGCGTGCCCGTCGTCCACTTCGGCACCGGCACTGGGCACCTGCTCGCCGCGATGCGCGACGTCGGCGCGGACGTCGTCGGCGTCGACCACCGCACGCCGCTCGACGAGGCCTCCGCGCTGCTCGGGCACGCGACGCCCCTGCAGGGGAACGTCGACCCTTCTTACCTCTTCACGCCCCGTGCGACGCTCGACGCACACGTCCACGACGTCCTGCGCCGCGGCCTCGCCGCGCCCGCGCACGTCGTCAACCTCGGCCACGGCGTCCCGCCGGACGCCGACCCCGATGTCCTCACGGGCATCGTCCGCACCGTCCACGACTGGCAGCCGGAGAACTCATGAGCCGCACGATCGTCGTCGGCGGAGGCGTCGCCGGGCTCACCGCCGCGCGCGAGCTCGCCCGCGCCGGGCGTTCCGTCGTGCTTCTCGAGGCGTCCGCGCACGTCGGCGGCAGCGTGGGCCCCCTCGTCGTCGAGCGTGGCGGGCTCGACGGCGCCGAGCCACAGTGCCCCGACGACTCCCCGTTCGACCGCGTGACGCTCGACGCGGGCGCCGAGTCCTTCGCGACCCGTTCGACCGCGGTCGCGGACCTGCTCGACGAGCTCGGCCTCGCGGGCGAGATCGTCACGCCCGCCGACGCTCCCGCGTGGGTGCGGACGCCCGACGCGCTCATGCCGCTGCCGCGCTCGGGGGTGCTCGGCATCCCGGGTGACCTCGACGTCGTGCGGCGCGCACTCGGGACACGTGCCTGGCTGCGGGCGCGCCTCGACGGCGCGCTGCCCGCGTCCGTCGGGACACGGCCCCCTGCGGGTGCGGACGGCGTGAGCGTCGGGCACCTCGTCCGGGCACGCCTCGGCGACGACGTGCTGCGCGCGTTCGTCGCGCCCGTCGCCGGTGGCGTCCACTCCGCGAGCGCGGACCTCCTCGACGTCGACGCCGTTGCGCCCGGCCTGCGCGAGGACGTCGCCCGGCACGGCTCGCTCGTCGCCGCAGCCGCGGCGCTGCGGGCCGCCGCACCCGCCGGGTCGGCCGTCGCGGGGCTCCGCGGCGGCATGCACACGCTCGGCGCCGCGCTCCTCGCGGACCTCGCGGCGCGCGGCGGCGACGTCCGACGCTCGACGCACGTCGAACGTCTCGAGCGGACCGGCGACGGCTGGCGCATCCACGCGCTCGGGCCCGCGCGTCCCGGGACTTTCGAGGACGCCGTCGGGGCGCGGGCGTCGGCCACTCTCGACGCCGAGGACGTCGTCGTCGCGACGACCGCGGCCGAGGCCGCGCGCCTCCTCGCCCCGCACGTGCCCGGCTCCGTTCTGCCCGAGCTGCCAAGCGGGCACGTGAGCCTCGTCACCCTCGTCCTCGCCGACCCGCGGCTCGACGCCGCGCCGCGCGGCACGGGCGTGCTCGTCGCGCAGGGTGTCAACGCGGCGCACGGCGTGCGCGCCAAGGCGCTCACGCACTCGAGCGCCAAATGGGCGTGGGTGCGCGACGCGCTGCCCGACGGCCACCACGCCGTGCGGCTCTCCTACGGGCGGCTCGGCGGCGACCCCGACCCCGGCGACGCGTCGGCGACGTCCCTCGAACGCACGGCCCTCCACGACGCGGGGCAGTTGCTCGGCGTGCCGCTCACGCCCGCGCACGTCGTCGGCGCGAAGGTCGTGCGCTTCGGTGCGGGGCTGCCGTTCGCGGCGCTCGGGCACGCGGACCGCGTCGCCCGGCTGCGGGCCGTGCTCGACGACGTCGGCGGGCTGCACGTCACCGGGGCATGGGTCGCGGGGACGGGGCTCGCCTCCGTCGTCGCCGATGCCCGACGTGCAGGACCAGCCGTACATTCCTGAGACGTCGTGCGGAAATGCGCATCGCTTTTTGTGGACGCGTGTCACGACGTCATTCCGGATCCTCATCACGGCGAGATATTGCGCGCTGCATTTTCCTCACGGCCCCCGAGGGGCAACAATCGACCCCATGAGCCACGACGCGTACGGCACCCCCACGTCCGAGCACGACGGGCCCGAGCCCGTCGCCTACACCCTCTGGGCCGTCCTGCGGCGCGACCCCGCCGCCGAACCGCTCCTCACCCGGCTCCTCGGCGACGCGATCGACGCCTCCGCGACGTCCGTCACGCAGGAGACCGTCGTCGAGCTGCTCGAGGCCGCAGCCTCCGATCTCACCGACCTCGTCGAGGACCTGCCCGAGGGCGTCGGCCTCCGCGGCCTCTACGACGCGTCCGGGCTGCGCGCCGACGCCGACGTCATCGTCTGGCTCACCGGGCCCACCGCCGACGGCCTTCAGGCCGCGCTGCGCGCCCTGCGCACGTCCGTCCTCCTCGGCGACCTGCTGCCCGTGTGGAACGTCCTGGGCGTCCACCGTCCCGCCGAGTTCACCGCCCGCCACCTGCCCGCGTTCATGACCGGCAAGGAACCCAAGGACTGGCTCACCGTCTACCCGTTCGTGCGGTCCTACGAGTGGTACCTGCTCCCCGAGGCCGAGCGGCGCGCCATGCTCGCCGACCACGGTCTCAAGGGCCGCGAGTTCCCCCAGGTGCTGTCCAACACGGTCTCCGCGTTCTCCCTCGGCGACTACGAGTGGCTGCTCGGCCTCGAGGCCGACGAGCTCACCGACCTCGTCGACCTCATGCGTCACCTGCGCTACACCGAGGCCCGCCGCCACGTGCGCGACGAGCTGCCGTTCTACACCGGCCGCCGCGTGAGCGTCGAGCGTCTCGCCGCGATCCTCCTGGACGTCGCATGAGCACCGACGACCTGTTCCGGGACGGCCTGCCCGTGCTTCCCCTCGCGGACGCGCACGATGACACTCATGACGACGCGCACGGCTGCGCGTGCGGCACCGACGGCTGCGAGGACGTCGAGATCGACCTCGACGACTACCTCGCCGAGATCGCCGGCCAGCTGCCGCCCGTCGTCCCCTCCGAGCCCGTCGCTTACGACGCCGTGCTCCTCGTCGGCTTCGGCGGCCCCGAGGGCCAGGACGACGTCCTGCCCTACCTCCGCAACGTCACACGCGGCCGCGGCATCCCCGACGAGCGCCTCGAGGAGGTCGCCGTCCACTACCGCGCCCACGGCGGCGTCTCCCCCATCAACGACCAGAACCGGGAGCTGCGCGCCGCGCTCGAGACCGAGCTTGCGCGCCGCGGGCTTGATCTCCCGGTGCTGTGGGGCAACCGCAACTGGGACCCCTACCTCGCCGACACGCTGCGTTCCGCCGCAGACGCGGGGCACCGGCGCCTTCTCGCGATCGTCACCGCCGCGTACTCGTCGTACTCCGGCTGCCGCCAGTACCGCGAGGACCTCGCCGGGGCACTCGAGGCCACCGGCCTCACGGGCACCCTCCACATCGACAAGGTCCGGCAGTTCTTCGACAACCCCGGCTTCGTCGCGCCGTTCGTCGAGGGCGTGCGCGCGGCGCTCGACCGCCTCCGCACCCACGGCGACGTCCGCGTGCTCTTCGCCACCCACTCGATCCCCACCGCCGCGGCCGAGGTCACCGGACCCCAGACCGGCCCCGACGGACCCGTCGGCTGGGCCGACGGCGGCGCCTACGAGGCCCAGCACTACGCCGTCGCGAACGCCGTCATGGCCGCCGTCGACGACTCCGTGCCGTGGGAGCTCGTCTACCAGTCACGCTCGGGCGACCCCCGCACCCCCTGGCTCGAGCCCGACATCAACGACCGCCTCGCCGAGCTCGCCGCCGACCCCGACGAGCGGCCGGACGCCGTCGTCATCGTGCCGCTCGGCTTCGTCTCCGACCACATGGAGGTCCTCTGGGACCTCGACACCGAAGCCCTCGACACGTGCGCCGAGCTCGGCCTCCCGGCCGAGCGCGTGCCCACGCCCGGCGTGCATCCCGCGTTCGTCGCCGGGCTCGTCGACCTCGTCGCCGAGCGCACCGCCGCCCCCACCCGCGTGCCCACGCAGGCGACGTGCGGCGCCGCCGGCGTCCTCGGCCCCTGGTACGACAGGTGCCGGCCGGACTGCTGCCCCGACCCGCGCGGACGGGTGCTGCCCACCGTCGCCGAGGACGTCGGATGAGCAGCGTCATCCGCGTCGGAACTCGCGCCTCCGAGCTTGCCCGCACCCAGACCGGGCACGTCACCGACGCGCTCGGCGCGGCCGCAGACGCGGCCGGAACACCCGTGGAGCTCGAGACCGTCCACGTGACGACCGAGGGCGACACGACGCGCGCGTCGCTCTCGCAGCTCGGCGGGACGGGCGTGTTCGTCGCGGCCCTGCGCGACGCTCTGCTCGACGGCCGGATCGACGTCGCCGTGCACTCGCTCAAGGACCTGCCGACCGCGCCCGCGCCCGGGCTCACGATCGCCGCGATGCCGCCACGCGAGTCGCCGTTCGACGCGCTCGTCGCCCGCGACGGGCTCACCCTCGCCGGGCTGCCGCGCGGGGCCCGCGTCGGGACAGGCTCGCCGCGCAGGCGCGCCCAGCTGCTCGCCGCGCGGCCCGACCTCGACGTCGTCGACATTCGCGGGAACGTCGGCACGCGCGTCGCGCGCGCCCTCGGACCGGACGCCGACCTCGACGCCGTCGTCCTCGCAGCCGCAGGGCTCGCACGCATCGGACGGAGCGCGCTCGTCACCGAGGTGCTCGACCCGTCCGTCATGCTGCCCGCACCCGGGCAGGGCGTGCTCGGCGTCGAGACGCGGACCGGCACCGCCGTGCCGGGGCTCGACGCGCTCGACCACGCGCCGTCGCGGCTCGCCGCGACCGCCGAACGCGCGCTCCTCGCACGGCTCGAAGCCGGGTGCGCGGCGCCCGTCGGGGCGCTCGCGTCCGTCTCCGTGTCCGACACACGGATGCGGATCGACCTCGAGGTCGTCGTCGCAGCGCTCGACGGGACGCGCGTGCTGCGGCACGGGGCGTCGTCGAGCGGGCCCACCATCGTCGCGGGCTCGGCGTACGACGTGGCCGACGCCGTCGAGAGTGCCGCGTCGCTCGGCATCAACCTCGCCGAGATCGTCCTCGAGATGGGCGCCGCCGACATCGCCCCCCTCCGATGACCACCCACCCCCNCTCGGTGGACGGCGAGGCGGCGGGGGGGTGGGCGGGTGAGGGCAGGGAGTGCGGCGCGACGGCGGACAAGGGCGACGGCGCGGTAGAGGCTTATGGCGGGGGCGTCCGCGGCGACAGGGCGGGAGAGACGGAGTACTGCCGCGACGGCGGCAGGCGCGAGCACGTGCGGCGGGGGCTCGACGGGGCGGGGGCAGGGGTCACGCGCGGGTGCTCGTGCCGCGGGGTGGGCGGCCCGGGCGGGAGCTCGCAGCGGCACTCGCCGACGCGGGGTTCGAGCCGGTCGTCGTCCCACTCATCACGTTCGGACCGCCTGTGGACGCCGCACCGCTGCACGAGGGTGTGGGCAGGCTCGCAGCCGGCGAGTACGACTGGCTCGTCCTCACGTCCGAGCGCACGATCGACGCACTCGCCGAGGCGTCGGGCGGCCACGGCACGTCCACGGGCACCGTCAACGCGCTCGCCGAGGCGTCGGGCGGCCACGGCACGTCCGCAGCGGACCGCCCGTCCGGCGTGGACGTACCGGGCCCGCCGACGATCATCGTGCCGGCGACGACGCGGATCGCGGCCGTCGGGCCGTCGACCGCGCGCCGTGCCCGGCGGGCGGGTCTCGACGTCGACGTCGTCCCGGAGTGGGACCGGACCGCGACGGGCCTCCTCGCGGCGCTCGTCGGGTCTCGACCTGACGACCCCCACCTTCCCCGACAGATTGACGGGTTCCCCCCGTCGGACGGGGGGAACCCGTCAATCCGTCAGGAGGTGCGGAACGCTCCGCTCGATAGCGGATCCGGACACGAGTCCCGTCCCGATCCCCTATCGAACGATGCGCTGTCGACCGGGCAGCACGTCGATAGCCGATCCGTGCACGGGTCGCGCACCGATCGGCTATCGGACCACTCAGCGCCCGGGGGCGGGGCGCTCGATAGCGGATCGGTGCAAAACACTGGTCCGGATCAGCTATCGAGCGTGGCCGTGCGGGCGTTCGCGCCGCGGTCCGCAATCGCACGGCCCGAGCTCGTCGACGGGCTCCGCGACGCCGGGTGGATCGTCGATGCGCCCGACGCATACGTCACCGAGCTGGCGACGTCCCTGCCCGACGAAGCGCTCGACGTCGACGTCGTCGTCCTCACGTCGTCGAGCACCGCGGAGACCTGGGCGACGCTCGCGGGCACTGCGTCGGCCGACGAGACCCTGACGCTCGACGGCGTCGCCACCGGGACCCTCCCGCGGCCGTGGCGGATCGTGAGCATCGGCCCCCGCACGACGGCGACCGCGCGCACGTTCGGGCTACGTGTCGAGGCGGAGGCGACGACGCCCGACGTCCCCGCGCTCGTCGCAGCGGTCAGCCGGATCACCCCACCCCCCGACTCGTAGGCCTCCAGCACCATCGAACGGTGCTCCAGACCTACCAGTCGCAAGAAGCAACCGACTCGTAGACCCTCAGCACCATCGAACGGTGCTCAGCACCTACGAGTCGCACGTACGTGCGTGGGGCGGCCTCCGCCGCGCCCACCTGGGAAGATGAAGGACCCCGGACCTTGGAGAGAACCGTGACTCACGACGCCCGCCCCGCGCTCCCCTACCGCCCCCGCCGCCTGCGCCGCACACCCGCGCTCCGCGCGCTCGTGAGCGAGACGCGCGTCGACGCACGCGAGCTCGTCCTGCCCGCGTTCGTCAAGGAGGGCCTCACCGAGCCCGCGCCGATCATGTCGATGCCGGGCGTCGTCCAGCACTCCCTCGACTCGCTGCGTCGCGAGGCCGTGCGCGTCGCCGAGGCGGGTCTCGGCGGGCCCCTGCTCTTCGGCGGGCCCCCCGAACGGGGCGCGGGCGGCTCGGGCGCGACCGACCCGGACGGCATCCTCAACGTCGCGACGGCCGCCGTCAAGGCCGAGGTGGGCGACGCCGTCGTCGTCATGACGGACGTGTGCCTCGACGAGTTCACGGACCACGGTCACTGCGGTGTCCTGCGCGCGGACGGCACCGTCGACAACGACGCGACGCTCGACCTCTACGCGCGCATGGCCGTGCTCCAGGCGGAGCGCGGCGCGGACGTCGTCGCGCTCTCGGGGATGATGGACGGTCAGGTCGAGGCGGTGCGCGAGGCGCTCGACGACGCGGGGCTCACCGACACGGCCGTGCTCGCGTACGCCGCGAAGTACGCGTCGGCGCTCTACGGGCCGTTCCGCGACGCCGTCGAGTCGACGCTCACGGGCGACCGTCGGACGTACCAGATGGACCCCGCGAACCGTCGGGAGGCGCAGCGCGAGGTTGCGCTCGACGTCGTCGAGGGCGCGGACATCGTCATGGTGAAGCCTGCGAGCCTCTACCTCGACGTCCTCGCGGACGTCGCAGCGGGCTCGGACGTGCCGGTCGCGGCGTACCAGGTGTCGGGCGAGCTCGCGATGGTCGAGGCCGCCGCGGCGATCGGCTGGATCGACCGCGAGCGGACGATCGCCGAGTCGCTCACGTCAATCAAGCGTGCGGGCGCGGACATCATCGCGACGTACTGGGCTCTCGAAGCGGTCGAGAACCCGCAGGTGAGGGAGCTGCTGTGAGCAACGAGACCGACTTCGAGCACGCGCGGCGGGTTCTGCCGGGCGGGGTGTCCTCGCCCGTGCGGGCGTTTGGGTCCGTCGGGGGGACGCCACGCATGCTGCGCTCGGCGCGCGGCGCGTACGTCACGGACGCTGACGGCATCGAGCGCGTCGACCTCGTCGCATCGTGGGGTCCGGCGCTGCTCGGGCACGCACATCCCGAGGTTGTCGCGGCGGTTCAGGAGGCGGCGGCGCGCGGCCTGTCGTTCGGGGCGCCGACGGTCGCGGAGGCCGAGCTCGCCGACGCGGTCATCGCGCGCGTGCCGTTCGTCGAGAAGCTGCGGCTCGTCTCGACGGGCACCGAGGCGACGATGACGGCCGTGCGCCTCGCGCGCGGCGTCACGGGCCGGCCGCTCGTCATCAAGATGGCGGGCTGCTACCACGGGCACCTCGACGCGCTGCTCGCGCAGGCGGGCTCGGGCGTCGCGAACCAGGCGCTGCCGGGCTCGGCGGGGGTGACGGAGGCGACGGCGGCGGAGACGATCGTCGTCTCGTACGACGATGTCGCGGCCGTGGCTGCGGCGTTCGACGCGCACCCGGGGCGGGTCGCGGCGGTCATCGTCGAGGCGGCGCCCGCGAACATGGGCGTCGTCGAGCCTGCGCCCGGGTACAACGCGGCGCTGCGGCGTCTGTGCTCGCAGCACGGGGCGCTGCTCGTGCTCGACGAGGTGCTCACGGGCTTCCGCGTCTCGGGAGCCGGATGGTGGGGTCTCGAGGGGCGGCGCGAGGGCTGGGAGCCTGACCTCGTGACGTTCGGCAAGGTCATCGGTGGCGGCATGCCCGTCGCGGCCGTCGGCGGGCGAGCGTCGGTCATGGACCATCTCGCGCCCCTCGGGCCCGTGTACCAGGCGGGCACGCTGTCGGGGAACCCGGTCGCGGTCGCGGCGGGGCTCGCGACGCTGCGGCTCGCGGACGCCGCGGTGTACGCGCACGTCGACCGGGTGTCGCGCGTCGTGTCCGACGCGGTGTCGGCCGCGCTCGACGCCGAGGGCGTCGCGCACTCGGTGCAGCGTGCGGGCTCGCTGTTCTCGGTCGCGTTCGGGGAGTGGCCGACGGCGTCGTCCGACGCGTCCGTGCCCGACGCTCTCAGGCCCGACGTTCCTGCAGGTCCGCGCACCTACGCGCAGGTGCAGGCGCAGGAGGGGTGGCGGTTCCCGCCGTTCTTCCACGCGATGCTCGACGCCGGGGTGGCGCTGCCGCCGTCGGTGTTCGAGGCGTGGTTCCTCACGGCAGCGCACGACGAGGAGGCCGTCGGCCGTATCCTCGAGGCTCTGCCCGCTGCGGCCCGGGCGGCCGCGGCGGCCAAGCCCGCTCGATAGCCGATCCGCACACCTGACACGTACGGATCGGCTATCGAGCGAGGCCGTCGGACGAGGGAGCGCCCGGTGCCCGCGGCCGGAGCTGGCCCGCGAGCGACATCGACAGAACCGTCGCGAGCGTGATGAGCCCGAGCGCGTGCCGCGCCCCGAGCCCGTCGACGAGCGCCCCCAGCACGGGCGGCGCGGTGAGCATCGCGATCGTCGAGAACGACGTGACGACGGAGACGCGCGCAGCCGCGTGCAGCGGCTCGTCGGACGCCGCCGCGATCGTCACGGGGTTGACGAGCGCCGCACCCACGCCCCACAGGACGATGCCGATCCACGCCGTCGCAAGGCTCGGCGCGAGCGCAAATACCGCGAGACCGACGAACGCGGAGACGCCCGACGCGCGGACGACCGTCACGCGCCCCAAGCGGTCGACGAGGCCCGTCCCGAGGAAACGCACGACGGTCATCGACGCGACGAACGTGCCGTAGGCGACCGCACCGATCGCCTCGCGGGTCGCGAACCCGTCGGTCACCGCGATCGACAGCCACGTTCCCGCGGACCCCTCGGACAGCGAGGACGCGAGGAGGACGAGGCCGAGCAGGAGGGTGCGCGGACGGAAGGCGGGCAAGCCACTCGGAGCCGACGACACCGAAGAGCCCGATGTGCACCAGGAGCGCGAGGCGCACCGCGCCGACGGATGGGGCCGACGGGAGGGCGGCGGAGGTCACGACTCACGATCCTAGGCGTCGCCGCGTGACGCGACGGCGCTCGATAGCGGATCCGCACACGCATGGTGCACGGATCCGCTATCGAACGACCGGGCTCCGTCACGCAGAATGCGCGATAGCCGATCCGTACGACTCACGTGCACGGATCGGCTATCGGAACACTGCGGGTCAGCCGTGGAGGGCAGGACCGGCAGAGGGTCGCTCAGCGGGTCAGGAGGCGAGGCCCGCCTTCGTCTTGAGGTCGTCGACGAACGTCGGGTTCGCCTCAAGCCACGTACGGACCGACGCGTCCGGGTCCTTGCCCGCGTCGTCGTTGAACATGATGTTCTCGAGCGACGTCAGCTGCTCGTCGGTCAGCTCGAGCGCCTTGACGAGTGCGGCAACCTCCGGCTGGTCCGCAGCAAAGCCCTTGCGGCCCACCGTGTGGATCTCCTCGGCCTCACCCATGACCCCCTTCGGGTCCTCAAGGTCACGGATGGGGAACTCGTCATACGCCCAGTGCGGACGCCACAGCGTGACGACGACGTTCTCGCCGTCCGTCGTCCGGCTCTTGAGCTCTGCGAGCATCGCGGGCGTCGAAGAGATGATGAACTCCATCTTCTCGAGCCCGTACGCGGGGATCGCCTCGTCCTGCGTGATGCGCGTGAGGCCCGCCCCGGCCTCGATTCCGACGAGGCGGCCGTCGAACGCGTCGGCCGCACCCGCAAGCTCGTCGAGCGACGTGATGGGGGCGTCCTCATTGACTGCGATCGTCAGGCGAGCGTCGTCGTACCAGACGCCGAGCTGCTCGAGGTTGTCGCCGTACTGCTTGAGGTAGTCACCGTGCGTGACGGGCAGCCACATGTCGAAGTTGAGGTCGTAGCCGCCGCCGGCAAGGCCCGTGTAGACGACGCCCGGGTCTGCGGTCTCGGTCGTCACCGTGTAGCCGTCGTCCTCGAGCATGACCTTGACGAGGTGGGAGACGGCGATGCCCTCGTCCCACCCGGAGTGGATGCCGATGCTCACGTTCTTGCCGGGCGTCGTACCCGCCGAACTCGGGGCGTCGGTGTCGTCGGACGCGCACGCGCTGAGCGTGAGGCCGAGGCTGAGCGCCGCGAGCGCGGCAAGAACGGGACGGGTGGTGCGGGACGTGCGAGTCATGCGTTCCTCTCGTGGGCGCCGGTGGCGCCCAGGTTCGGTGTGGTGGACAGAGGTTCAGCGAGGGGGCGCGTCAGATGCGCGCGAGGGCCTTGGCGACGGGCGCGCGGTCGGCGAGGGCGGCCGTGACGCGGTCGAGGATCATCGCGAGGATGACAACGGACAGGCCCGCCTCGACGCCGAGGGAGACGTTGACGCGCGTGAGTGACGCGACGACGTCACGGCCGAGGCCGGGGGCGCCGGTGAGTCCCGCAATGACGACCATCGACAGGGACAACATGATGACCTGGTTGACGCCGGCCATGATCGTCGGGAGCGCGAGCGGCAGCTGGATCTGCCGGAGAATGCGTCCCTCGGTCGCGCCGAACGCGTGGCCGGCCTCGACGACCTCGGGGTCGACCTGGCGGATGCCGAGCTCGGTGAAGCGCACGCCTGGGGCGAGCGCAAAGATGATCGTCGCGACGAGCCCGGGGACGACGCCCGTGAGGAAGACGACGACAGTGGGGATGAGGTAGACGAACGCTGGCATCGTCTGCATGAGGTCGAGGACGGGCCGCACGACGGAGGAGACGCGGTCGGAACGCGCGGCCCAGATACCGAGCGGCAGGGCGAGGACGATCGCGACGGCGCTCGCGAGGAGCACGAGCGCGAGTGTGATCATCGCGTTGTCCCACTGGCCCATCGCGGCGACAAGCACGAGGCCGAGCGCGGAGCCGATGCCGAGGCGCCAACCCTTGACCCACCATGCGAGCGCGGCGACGAGCAGGATGACGACCCACGCGGGCGGGGTCGTGAGCACGAGCTCGAGCGGGTCGTAGACGGCAAGGAAGCCGGTCTTGATGGCCGCGAAGAACTCCTTGCCGGACTTCGTGATGAGGTCGACGGCATCAGCGGCGACGTCTCCGAGGGGCAGGCGGGGCACGAGGGTGTCGCTCATCGGGTGCCTCCTTCGGTCGTCGCGGTGCGGTGGGGTGTGGGGTCGTCCGCGGCCTCGGCGGCCGCGACCTCGGCGGCGGACGCCGCGGTCCGGGCGGCGGGCAGCTCGTCGGGGGCGAGCCCGGGCACGCCGTCGTCGGGCGGCAGGGGTTCGTAGCCCTCGGGCACGCCGTTGCCGTTGACGGTCGTCGCACCTGCGCCGACGACGGTCTCGTACGGACCGTCGGCGGCGGTGTCGTCGGGCAGGTCGATCTCCGGGGGCACCATGGCCTCGAGGAGAGTGACGCGGGGGACGACGCCGAGGAGGCGACCGTGGTCGTCGGTGACGGCGACGGGCACGAGGGACTCGGCAGACGGCGCGAAGATCTCAGAGAGCGGCGTGTCCTCGGTGACGGTCGCGACGTCGTTCTTGACGAGGCCGTCGAGGCGCGGGAGGCCGGCGCGGGCGGCGTCGACGACGTCGGAGTCGCGGACGAAGCCGAGGAGCACGCGGTCGCGGTCGACGACGAACGCGGCAGCAACCTGGGCCTCGCGCATGGCGCGGGCCGCGCGGCGCGGGCCCGCTGCGGCGGGAAGGACGACGCCGGGGCGGAGCATGACGGAGGACGCGGTGAGGACGCGGGTGCGATCGACGTCGGCGACGAACTGCGCGACGTAGTCGTCGGCCGGCGCGGTGAGGATCTCCTCGGCGGTGCCGATCTGCACGATGCGGCCGGAGCGCATGACGGCGATGCGGTCGCCGAGGTACATGGCTTCGTTGAGGTCGTGGGTGATGAAGACGATGGTCTTGCCGAGCTTCTGCTGGATCTCGACAAGCTGTTCCTGCATCTCGCGGCGGATGAGGGGGTCGAGTGCGGAGAAGGCCTCGTCCATGAGGAGGATGTCGGTGTCCGCGGTGAGTGCGCGGGCGAGGCCGACGCGTTGGCGCATACCGCCGGAGAGCTGACCGGGCAGGGAGTCCTCCCAGCCGCCGAGGCCGGTGAGCTCGAGTGCGGCGCGGGCGCGCTCACGTCGCTCCTCCTTGCCGATGCCCTGGATCTCGAGGGGGTAGGCGGCGTTGTCGAGGACGGTGCGGTGCGGGAGGAGCGCGAAGTGCTGGAAGACCATGGAGACGGTCGTGCGGCGCAGGGTGCGCAGGCGGGAGGCGCTCACGGTGGCGAGGTCGTCGTCGCCGAGGAGCACGCGGCCGGAGGTGGGGCGCCACAGTCCGTTGAGCATGCGGATGAGGGTGGACTTGCCGGAGCCGGAGAGGCCCATGACGACGAAGATCTCGCCGTCGGCGACCTCGAAGGAGGTGTCGATGACGGCGGCGGTGCCGAGCGACTTGACCTCGTCACGTGTGGCGCCGGCGCGCAGCTTGCGCACGGCCTCCTGCGGTCGTCGACCGAAGACCTTGTAGACGTTCTCGACGCGGATCGCTGTCATGGGTTTGGGTGCTCGCCACCTTCGTACGCTTGCCGTCCGGAGCGGGGCGGTGGCCCTGCTCTCGTGAACCTGCCCGGAGTGATCGTCGGGCGTGCGAGATGGCGGGGCGGGGGCTGCGGCCGTGAGGTCGAGTCCGGAGCGGCGGTGGCCGCGGCCCTGCGCCGTCGTCGGCCGGTCCTCGTCAACCTTGCCCTACTCGAGATTGATTCTCGACCTGCGGAGCACAGTTTTTGGCTCACTCTTGACCATCCCGTTGCCCGGATAGCCGCCTGACCTGCATCGATGCAGACCGCGGGAACGTTATAGGACCGTGACTTTTACCAAAGTGAGGGGATTCACAAGGAAACCGGGAAGGTCTCGTCCGGCCGCGACGCACGAACCACACCGCCCGATACCCCCAGGGGGTGTACGTGGGTACCCCTCGGGGGTATAGTCGATGGCATGGAGCACACGCACGGCACCACCACCCACGGCTACGTGCAGGACAAGGACGCCTACCTCAAGCGCCTCGCCCGCATCGAGGGCCAGGTCCGCGGCATCGCCCGCATGGTCGAGAACGACACCTACTGCATCGACATCCTCACCCAGGTCGCAGCCGTGACGAAGGCGCTCCACGCGGTGAGCGTCGGCCTCGTCGGCGACCACCTCGGCCACTGCGTCGTCGATGCCGCCAAGCAGTCCGATGAGGCCGGCGCCGCCAAGGTCGCCGAAGCCACTGACGCCATCGCTCGCCTGCTCCGCTGACACGAGGAGACACCACCATGAGCACCACCACCGGTCTCGGCATGCCCGCCGCGCCCGACCCCGTCGTCATCGACCTCGCCGTCGGCGGCATGACCTGCGCGTCGTGCGTCGCCCGCGTCGAGAAGAAGCTCGCCAAGCTGCCCGGCGTCAGCGCGACCGTCAACCTCCCCCTCGAGTCCGCGCACGTCACCATCGAGCCCGTCGACGGCGAGACCGTCGACGCCACCGCGCTCGTCGCCGCCGTCGAAGCCGCCGGGTACACCGCGAGCGTCACCCGCACGACGGCGCCCCAGCCGCCCGTCGCGGAGCCCGGGCCGGTAGAACCCGGGACGGCAGAGCCCGGGACACCCGCCGCCACGTCTGCCGATGACTCCCTCGCCGCCGACGACCACCACGACACGTCCGCCCCGACGCCCGACCGCGGCACCGACCTCCTGCGACGACTGCGCGTCTCCGCAGTCCTCGCCCTGCCCGTCGTCGTCCTCTCGATGATCCCCGCCACGCAGTTCGACGGCTGGCAGTGGCTCGTCGCCGCACTCTCCCTGCCCGTCGTCACCTGGGGTGCCTGGCCGTTCCACACCGCCGCGTTCCGCGCCGGCCGCCACGGCTCGTCCACCATGGACACCCTCGTCTCCCTCGGCGTCATCGCCGCGACCGGCTGGTCCCTCTGGGCCCTCCTCCTCGGCGGCGCCGGCGAGATCGGCATGCGCATGGAGATGACCTTCCTGCCACGCGCCGGCAACCACACCGGCATGCCCGAGCTCTACCTCGAGGTCGCCGTCGTCGTCACCGTCTTCCTCCTCGCGGGCCGCTACACCGAGCACCGCTCACGCCGACGCGCAGGCGACGCACTCCGCACCCTCCTCGAGCTCGGCGCCACGACCGCGACCCTCCGCGTCACCGGCGCCGACGGCACCGTCACCGAGCGCGAGATCCCCGCCGCGCAGCTCCAGGTTGGTGACGAGTTCGTCGTCCGCCCGGGCGGCAAGGTCGCCACCGACGGCGTCGTCGTCAGCGGAACCGCTGCGATTGACACGTCCCTCCTCACGGGCGAGCCCGTCCCCGTCGACGTCACCGTGGGCGACGCCGTCACGGGCGCGACCCTCAACACCGACGGCCACCTCGTCGTCCGCGCGACCCGCGTCGGCGACGAGACGACCCTCGCCCAGATCGGCAGGCTCGTCGCCGAAGCCCAGACGGGCAAGGCACCCGTCCAGCGGCTCGCCGACCGCATCTCCGCGGTCTTCGTACCCGTCGTCCTCGTCATCTCGCTGCTCACGCTCGTCACGTGGCTGCTCGTCGGCGGGACCGACGCTGCCAACGTCCAGGCCGCCTTCACCGCCGCCGTCGCTGTGCTCATCATCGCGTGCCCGTGCGCCCTCGGCCTCGCGACACCGACCGCCCTGCTCGTCGGCACCGGGCGCGCCGCCCAGCTCGGCATCGTCATCAAGGGCCCCGAGACGCTCGAGTCGACGCGCCGCATCGACACCGTCGTCCTCGACAAGACCGGAACCGTCACCGCAGGTGCCATGGCCGTCGACCACGTCGTCACCCTCGACGACGCCGTACCTGCGAGCGAGGTCCTCGCGTACGCCGCCGCCGTCGAGGCAGGATCCGAGCATCCCGTCGCCCGCGCCATCGTGCGCGCCGGCGTGGACGCGAGCCGCTCCCGCACGGACGACGGCGCTCCCGCGAGCGCCGCCAGCCCGGCTGTCGGCGCCGACGGCGTTGCCGTCGGGTCCCTCCAGACGCTCGACTTCACGACGACCGCGGGCGGCGGTGTCACCGGCACCGTGCGCACCGCGCACTCGGGGCCGCACCTCTCGCGCCGCGTCCTCGTCGGCAAGCCCGCATGGATCGCGGGGCAGACAGGTGCCACCGACGCCCGCGCGGCCACCGCTGTGCGCGACGCCGAGGAGTCCGGCGCGACGGCAGTCGTCGTCGCGTGGGACGGTTCCGCACGCGGCGTCGTCGTCCTGCGCGACCCCGTGAAGCCCACCTCGCGCGAGGCGATCGCCGAGCTCCGCGCCCTCGGGCTGCGGCCCCACCTCGTCACGGGCGACAACGCGGGCGCGGCCCGCGAGGTCGCAGCTGCGGTCGGCATCGATCCCGCCGACGTCGTCGCGGGCGTCCTGCCCGACGGCAAGGTCGACGTCGTCAAGCGACTCCAGGCCGAGGGGCGGGTCGTCGCGGTCGTCGGCGACGGCGTCAACGACGCCGCAGCGCTCGCCCAGGCGGGCACGCAGGGTCTCGGCATGGCGATGGGCACCGGCACGGACGCGGCGATCCAGGCGTCCGACGTCACGCTCGTGCGCGGTGACCTGCGCTCGGCCGCAGCGGCCGTGCGGATCTCGCGCCGGACGCTCACGATCATCAAGCAGAACCTCTTCTGGGCGTTCGCGTACAACGTCGCGGCGATCCCGCTCGCGGCGCTCGGCCTGCTCAACCCGATGATCGCGGGGGCGGCGATGGCGGCGAGCTCGGTCATCGTCGTGACGAACAGCCTCCGCCTCCGCCAGGCCTCCTAGCCCCCTCTCCTCCGCCCCGCCCTTCCCTCTCCCCTTCCCTCTCCCCGACTCGTAGGTCTCCAGCACCATCGAATGGTGCTGGAGACCTACGAGTCGCCCCAGGTCCGCGACTCGTAGGGCTGAGACACCATCGAATGGTGCTCCAGGCCTACGAGTCGGGCTGGCGTGTCGACCACAGTGACCGGAGGCGCCCCCGCCATCCACAAATGTCGCGTCGACGGTCGCGACAGACACCGACGGACGCTTCACTCGTGCCCGTGCCGCCACGCATCGACCCGTCCCGCATTCCGGCCGTGGCCCACCTCCAGCACGGCGTGTTCACACGTGCGCAGGCTATCGCCGACGGCTTCACCCGACGCCAGGTGGACCACCGCGTCCGCACCGGCCTGTGGGTGTACGTCGTCGGCAAGGCGCTCGCCCACCGCGACGCGTCGATCGACGCCTGGTCCCTCGCCTGCGCAGCCTGGCTCTCCCGGCCCGACTGCATCGTGCTCGGCAAGGTCGCCGCCGCACTTCACGGGGTCCGCGTCGAGCTCGACGGAACCGTCGAGATCTGGACCGACGCACCCGGCGACCCAGGGCCCGCGCGGATCACCCCGCGGCGAGTTCGGCTCCGCGACGACGAGATCGTCGACGTCGCCACCGTCGACGGCCGCCCCGGACGCGCCACGACCGTCGCGCGTTCCTGCGCCGACACCTTCCGCTGGACGCCGCACGTCGTCGGCCGCAACGCGCTCGCGTGGGCGCGCAGCCGGGAGATGGTCACGGGCGACGAGCTCGTCGCTGACGTCGCCGCACAGCCTCGCACCCGAGGAAACCCGCAGGTCAAACGCTTCATCGGCTACTGCGAGACGGGTGCGATGAGCAGCGACGAGGATCGTGCGCACGCGATGCTCCACGAGTACAGATTCACGGGTTGGCGAGCCGACGTGCCTCTGCCGGATGACCGGGCGCCCGTCGCGCGCGCGGACGTCTACTTCGACGCGGCGCGGCTCGACGTCGAGATCGACCGGCCCGAGACCCACGCGCATCGCCGCGAGGAGGACCGCATCCGGGACATGCGACTGCGCGCCCTGGGGATCGCGACGCACCGCATCCAGGCCGACGACCTTGCGCGCACGCCCGCGCGCGTCGCCGAACGCCTCCGAGAGGTCGTCGAGGCGCGCCTCCGAGAACGTGCCCGGGTCCGTCAGCGCGCCTGACCCCCGTCGTCCCCCACACTCGACTCGTAGACCCCCAGCACCATCGAACAGTGCCCCAGACCTACAAGTCGCACACCAGAAACGACTCGTAGACCCCCAGCACCATCGAACAGTGCCCCAGACCTACAAGTCGCACACCAGAAACGACTCGTAGACCCCCAGCACCATCGAATGGTGCTGCAGGCCTACGAGTCGGAGGGGGTGAGAGGGAAGAGTGGAACGGGGACGAGGGGGTCAGCGGTAGCGGCGACCCTCGTCGCGGCGGTACGCCCACACCGCGAGCGCCCCGAACGCCACCGTCCAGCCGAGCAGCACGAGCCACGACGAGCCGTGCGCCGCCTCGATGCCGAGCGCGTCGACGAGCAGGTCCCGGCCCGCACGCGTCGGCGTCGCGAGCGACACCGTGTCCATCCACGCCGGGAAGAGGTGCGGCGGCATGAAGAGCCCACCCGCGAACGCGAGCGGGAAGAGGATTACCTGGACGATCGCGATCGCCGCCTTCGCGGTGAGCGCGTACCCGAGTCCGATGCCGAGGAGGATGAACGGCACGGCGCCGACGAGCAGCATCCCGACGCCCGCGAGCAGCTGCGGCGCAGGCACGCCCGCCTCCGTGAAGAACGCCGCGACGAGCAGCAGCGGCACCATGCCGAACAGTGCCATGACGAGCCCGACGAGGATCCGCCCGACGAACCGCGGCACGGGTCCCGCCGGCAGGGAGCGCACGAACGGGTCGAAGGGTGACTCTCGGTCCTCGGCGACGCCGAGCCCGTGCGTGAACATGCTCGCGGAGCACACGGAGAAGAACGCGAGGCCCGCGACGGCCGTCGTCGCCCACAGCCTGTTGCCGGCGACGTCCGCCTGCGGCACGACGAAGAAGAAGAGAGCGAGGGCGGGGAAGACGGTGTTGCCGATGACGGCCGCAGGGATGCGGATCGTCTCGAGCAGCTGGAACTTCGTGTGGACGGCGACGAGGCGGAGCGCCCCGGGGGTCGTGGCGGTCATCGTCGGGCTCCTTGCGGGGTGGTGGCGGTCTCGGCGACGACGTGCGCGAACGCTTCCTCGAGGGTCGCGCCGCGGACCTCGAGGCCGTGGAAGCGCAGGCCCGAGCGGACGAGCGTGCGCACGTAGGCGTCGGCGTCGCGCGTGAGGATCGTGCGGCGGTCGCCGTCGCGCTCGGCGCTCACGACGCCGTCGAGCTCGTCGACGTCGTCGTCCGACGTCATCGTGACGCGCTGGACGTCGACGCGCGCGAGGATCCCCGCGAGGGAGTCGTCGCCGACGACGACGCCGCGGTCGATGACGACGACACGCTCGGCGAGGGCCTGCACCTCCTCGAGGTAGTGGCTCGTGAGGAGCACGGTCCCGCCGGATCGGTGGTAGCCGCGGACGGCGTCCCACAGTGCGTGGCGGGCGTCGACGTCGAGGCCGGTTGTGGGCTCGTCGAGGAGGAGGACGCGAGGGCGGCCGACGAGCGCGAGCGCGACGGCGAGGCGGCGCTTCTGCCCGCCGGACAGCGAGCCGGTCTGGCGTCGGGCGAGGTCGGCGAGGTCGAAGTCGTCGAGCAGCGACGCCGTCGGGACGGGGTCGGCGAAGTGGGCGCCGACGAAGTCGACGACCTCACCGACGCGCAGCGTCGGCGGCAGCCCGGTCTCCTGCGGGGTGAGGCCGAGGCCCTGGCGTGCGACGGGGTCGCGCGGGTCGCGGCCCTCGAGGAGGACGGTCCCGGCGTCGGGGCGTCGGCGTCCAGAGACGAGGGAGAGCAGGGTGGACTTACCGGCCCCGTTGGGGCCGAGCACACCGACGAGCTGGCCTGCGGGGACGTCGAGCGACACGTCGTCAAGCGCGACGACGGATCCGAAGCGTCGGGTGACGCCGGTGACGGTGACTGCGCTGGTCATGGGGTGGCTCCTCGGACGATCTGGCGGAGGGTCTCGGTGTAGATCTCGGACGCGCGGCGCCCGGCTGGGGTGAGCGCGAGGTAGGTGACGGGCTTGCGGCCCTCGTGGCTCTTGGTGACGGCGACGTACTCGGCGTCCTCGAGCTTGCGGAGGTGGGTGGAGAGGTTGCCGCCGGTCATGTCGAGGAGCTTCTGCAGGCGGGGGAAGGTCATCTCGTCGCCGGGGCCGAGCGTCGCGAGGGTTGCGACGACGCGGAGCCGGGCGGGTGCGTGGATGACGGGGTCGAGCTCGCCGACGCTCATGCCTGCGCCCAACGGCGACGTGCGAGCGCGAAGGTGACGAGCGCGGCGAGGAGCATGCCTCCGCCGCCCGCCGCGGCCATGACGGTGTAGACGCCGGGGACGCCCGCGAGGGTCGCGGCGCCGCCGACGAGGACGATCCAGGCGCCGAGCAGGTACATGGTGAGCTCCTGCCAGACGGCGCCTCCGGCGAGGTAGAGCATGCCGACGACGAGCGCGGAGAGGGCGTTCCAGCCGAGGGCGACGACGGTGTCGTTGGCGCCTGCCTGCGTGAGGCCGGCCATGACGAGGTTGACGGCGGCGAACGCGATGAACCAGGACCAGCCGAACATCGCTCCGGCGCGGGCCGAGGGACCGCGGACGCCGCCCGAGCGGCGGGCGATGTGGGTCCCGGTCGCGACGCCGGCGGCGACGAGCAGCACGGCGAAGGCCGTGCCTGCGACGGCCCCGGGGCGGCCGTCGTGGGTGCGGGCACCCCAGGCCATGACGGTGTAGCCGACGACCCAGGCGAGGCCCCACACGGCGAAGAGGTACGTGGGCGAGGGTTCGGCGCGCTGCACGACGGTCGCGCGCTGGGCGTTGATGAGTGCGAGCGAGGCGGCGGCGTCGAGCGTCGCGTCGTCCTGGGTGTCGTCGGTCATGACCCCTCCTGAGGTTTGCAGTGCAAACTACTTTGCACTGCATCCAGCTGAGACGCAACCCCTCCCCAGCCACCACTGCTATAACGGGGCGATGAGCACCGACGTCGACCGCCGCACCCGCCGCCGCCTCGGAGTCGAGATCTGGATCGTCCTCGGACTCTCCCTCGGCCGCTCCGCCGTCTACGCGATCGCCAACATCCTCGAACGCCTCAGCGCCGACACCGCGCTCAAGGACCAGGCCGCGTCCATCAACACGTCCCTCGCGGAACGCCCCTGGGTCGACCTCGGCTACCAGCTCCTCAGCATCGGCTTCACCCTCGTCCCCGTCGCACTCGCGCTCTACCTCCTGTCCGAACCGGGCCGTTCCGTCCTCAAGCAGATCGGCCTCGACCGCGCCCGCCCCCTGCGCGACCTCGGCTGGGGCATCGCCCTCGCCGCCGCGATCGGCCTGCCCGGCCTCGGCTTTTACGCGCTCGGCCGCGCCGTCGGCATCACCGTCCAGGTGCAGCCCGCCAACCTCGACGCCTACTGGTGGACCGTCCCCGTCCTCATCCTCCACGCGCTCAAGAACGCGCTCCTCGAGGAAGTCATCGTCGTTGCCTACCTCATGACACGGCTCGAGCAGATGCGCTGGTCCGTCCCCGCGATCATCGTCGCGTCGTCCGTCCTGCGGGGGAGCTACCACCTCTACCAGGGCATCGGCCCGTTCTTCGGCAACGTCGTCATGGGCGTCGTCTTCTGCCTCTTCTACCTCTCCCGCTGGGGACGCCGGCGCACCATGCCGCTCGTCGTCGCGCACACGGTCCTCGACATCGTGTCGTTCGTCGGCTGGGCGCTCCTTCCCGCGAGCCTCCTCGCCGCCCTCGGCGTCATGTGAGGCTCGCGGCTCCACCTTCGGGCTCGACCTCGTACGCCCCAGGGATGATCCTCGGCTCCACACCCGACAAAACCCTCGGGTCGGCCAGGTCGCGGCCCTAGACTCGGGCCATGCCCACCAGCCCGAGCACTCCCGACGCGCCCACGCACGTCGACGCGCCCGACGCTGGGCCCGCCCCGGACGCGTCGCCCGACACCCCGCACCCCAGTCGCACCCACGACGTCGGCGCCTACGTCCGCGGGCCACGCCTCGCCCGACCCCGGCTCCCCGAGCCCGGCGAGCCAGGCCACGTCCGCCTCATCGACGCCCCCTCGAACCGGGTCCGCCGCCCCCAGGACGCGCTCGGCATCGTCCTCGCGCTCCTCGGCATCGCGCTCGTCATCCTCCTGACGATCTTCGCCCACGCGACGACCGTCGGCGTCCAGCAGGACGTCCAGGGCTTCTCCCGCCTCCTCGCGCAGATCCTCACGCTGCCCGTCGTCCTCCTCGAGGGCATCGTCACCCTCGGCGCGCCCCTCATGGTGCTCGGCGAGCTCCTGTGGCGGCGCAACCTCCGGCAGGTCGTCGAGTCGTTGCTCGCCGCAGGCCTCGGCCTGCTCCTCGCGCTCCTCACGTACGTCGCCGTGACGACGTTCGGCGCCGTCTCGCTCATCGCGGGCCTCACCATCAGCATCGGCGGGCAGCCGACGCTCTCGCTGCCCGCGTACGTCGCCGCGATCGTCGGCATGCTCGTCGGCGCGGGCCCCCGCACCCGACGTCGCTCCGTCGCGTGGTCGTGGAACCTCCTGTGGTTCACGCTCGCGATCTACCTCATCACCGGCCAGGTGTCGCTCGCGGGCGTCCTCCTCATGCTGCTCGTCGGCCGCGTCGCAGGCCTCACCGTCCGCTACGTCTCGGGCGTGAGGTCGGAGCGCGCGCACGGCCCGACGCTCGTCGACGGCGTGCGCCGCGCAGGGTTCGAGCCGACGGCGCTCGTCCGAGTCCGTGACCTCTCCGACCGGCCGCACGACGTCGTCCAGGACATCGCGCCCGAAGGCACAGCGCCGCTGCACCGCTCAGGACCCTGGTGGTCCGGCAGCGCGCTCGGCACGCCCGAGCCCTCGCCGTTCGACGAGGCGACGCTCGCCCTCATGCGGTCCTCCGACCACCGCATCTACTCGATGACGACCGCCGAGCGCGACCGCCTCGACGTCGTCGTGCTCGACGGCGAGCGGCAGGTCGTCGGCATGCTCGCCCGCACGTGGCGGTCGCTGCGCATGCGCGGCATCGAGGGCCGCTCCGCGATCTCGCTGCGGCAGATCGCCGAGCGCGCCGCGCTCCTGCAGTACTCCGCGCAGGCCGCGGGGGTGCGGACTCCCGAGCTCCTCGGCGTGTCCGCGGCCGACGACTCGATGATCCTCGTCCAGGAGCACGTCGACGGTTCGCTCCCGCTGCGGGACGTGCCCGAACTCGTCCTCGACGACGCGACGCTCGCCGAGTGCTGGCGACAGCTCCTGCGCGCCCACGACGCGGGGCTCGCGCACCGCTCCCTCACCGCCGACGTCGTGCTCGTCGGCCACGACCCCGATGGGCAGCCCGAGGTGTGGCTCACCGGCTGGGAGAACGGCGACATCGCGAGCGCCGAGCTGGCCCGCCGCGTCGACCTCACGCAGATGCTCGCGCTGCTCGCGCTGCGGGTCGGCCCCGAGCGCGCGCTCGCCTCCGTCACGGGCCTCGTGCCTGACGACGAGATCGAGGCGCTCGGCCCCCTCCTCCAGACGATCGCCCTGCCCACCGCGACGCGCGAGGAGATCCGCCGGTCGAAGAGCGACGTCCTCGACCGGCTGCGCGACGAGATCGTCGCCCGCCTCCCCGAGGCCAACGTCGAGCCGTTGCGCCTCGTGCGCTTCGGAGCGCGCTCCGTCATCACCGCTGTCCTCGCGATCGTCGCCGTCTCCGTGCTCGTCACGAAGATCAAGTTCGACCAGATCACCGACGCGGTCTCGCAGGCCAACCCGTGGTGGGCGGTCGCCGCGTTCGCGATCGGCTGCCTCACCTGGCTCGGCGCGGCCCTCGCCCTCATGGCGTTCTCCCCTGCACGCCTCTCCCTGTGGAAGACGACGCTCACGCAGGTCGCCGCGTCCTACGTGTCGATCGCGGCACCCGCCGGCATCGGCCCCGCCGCGCTCAACCTCCGCCTGCTCACGCGCGCCGGAACGTCGGGGACCCTCGCGGCCGCGTCCGTCGGGCTCGTCCAGGTCGCACAGATCGTCGTCACCGTCGTCATTCTCGTCATCCTCGCGGCCGCGACGGGCGACGGCGGACTGCTCCGCCAGCTGCCGTCCGCGACCGTGCTCGTCGCCCTCGGCATCGTCGCGGCGCTCGTCGCGAGCATGTTCCTCGTGCCGGGCGTGCGGCGCTGGGTGGGCACGAAGATCGAGCCGCTCGTCACGCAGACGTGGCCGCGCCTCTCGACGATCCTCTCGTCTCCGCGGCGCATCATGATCGGGCTCGCGGGCAACGCGCTCATGTCACTCGGGTACATCTTCGCGTTCGCGGCGTCCCTCAAGGCGTTCGGGCTCGACGTCGCGATCATCGACTCCGCGGTCATCTACCTCCTCGGGAACACCGCGGGTGCGGCCGTGCCCGTGCCGGGCGGCATCGGCGCCGTCGAGGGCGCGCTGACGCTCGGTCTGCAGCTCACGGCGGGGGTCCTGCCGGCCGTCGGCGCGACGGCCGTCATGCTCTTCCGTGTCACGACGTTCTGGCTGCGCATCCCCATCGGTGCGATCGCGATGCGCATCCTCCAGCACTCGGGCGACCTCTAGCCCCACCGTCATCCCCTCTCCCGTCCCCGACTCGTAGGGTCCCAGCACCATTCGATGGTGCTCCGGACCTACGAGTCGCTGGAGTTGCGGGGGCTTCCCGCACGGCGCGCGCATGCGGAAGCCCCCCACCGCTCAGCGGTGGGGGGCTTCCGGGTGTTTCACGTCGTGAGACGAGGGTTTCAGCCCTCGACGCTCACGAGACCGCGCTGCGCGCCCTTGACGAGGCGACGCGGGATGCGGACGGTCTGACCGTCGACGCGAACCTCGACGAGCTCGGTCGCGGTGGCCTTCCACTGCGAACGGCGGGCACGGGTGTTGGAGCGGGACATCTTCCGCTTCGGAACTGCCATGATCGTCCTTTGGATCGGAGTGAAACCTGGCTCCGTCAAGACGAGCCAAGGCCCGGGGAGCGGTCATATTTCGCCTCATGCTACGACCGCGTCGGAACGACGGTCAAATCTCTGGCGGTACCACGGGCGCACGTCACACCCGAGGAACGACACGACCCCGCCCCTGCGAGCAGGGACGGGGTCGTGCGAGAGTGCGGCGCTGCGTCAGCCCTGGACGGCCTTCTTGAGCAGCGAACCGGCGGAGAGCTTGACTCCGTAGCCGGCGGGGATCGAGATCTCCTCGCCCGTGCGCGGGTTGCGGCCCGTACGCGCGGCGCGCTCGACACGCTCGACGGAGAGGAGGCCCGTGAGCTTCACGGCCTCGCCCTTGCCGAGGGACTCGATGAGAACCTCCTGGAGAGCGGCGACAGCGCGGTCGGCGTCGGCCTTCGTGAGGTCAGCCTTGGCGGCGATGGCCGAGACGAGGTCGGAACGGTTGAGCGACATACATATCCCTTCATCGGGTCACGGCCCGGCGACGAGGCGTCGGGACGTCAGACTTCAGAGTCCTGCCGGGCGGCGGGACCGTGGACAATCGTCGGGAATCTTGCCATGCCCCTCGCGAGGCGCATCAGCATCGTTCCGCGTGTCACCGTACAACGTCCCGGGGGAGTCGGCGCACGCGCGACGCGCCCAGGACCGCAGGATGTCGCCGACGAAGTACTCCATCACCCACGGCTCCGGTTGCGCGCGCCCGCACGGGGCACGACGCTTGAGAGCGTTGACGGTCGTTCTGCGGGTCGGCCGGACGCGCACAGGCAGCCCTGTCGAGAGCGGAAGAGGTGCATCCGTCCATGAAGCACGCACTGGCGATCCCGCCCGACTTCGGCGCGGTCGCTCCCGCGCGCAGATGGGCCGCCGGTCACCTGCGCTCCGCCGGCGTCGGCGGTCACCTGCTCGACGTCCTCGTGCTGCTCGTCAGCGAGGTCGTGACGAACGCCGTCGCCCACGCGTCTCCCCCGGTCCACCTGCGGCTCGAGATCACGGACGGCGTGGCGCGCGTCGAGGTGTCGGACCGCGCGCGCGAGGTTCCGGTCATCCGGCATCCCGCACCCACGCAGGGCGGCGGCCGCGGGGTCGGGCTCGTCGACATGCTCGCGACGCGATGGGGCGTCATCGAATCGGCGAACGAGGACGCGCCGAAGACGGTGTGGTTCGAGGTCGCGCTCGAGGACGTCCGGCCGGACTGACCCGTCGGGCAGGCAGACGGCGTACCGGACCCGTTACGCGAGCGCCGCCGCGATGCGGCGGACGGCCTCCGTGAGGATCTCGGGGTGCGTCGCGAAGTTCACCCGCACGTGCTTCTCGCCGCCGGGCCCGAAGTCGGTCCCGCGCGACAGCGCGACGCGTCCACGCTCGAGGATCTGCGCGGCCGGGTCGTCGCCCGCACCGTACGCGGCGAGGTCGACCCACGCGAGGTACGTCGACTCGGGGACCTGCATGCGCGCGAGCGGCAAGTGCTCGGCGACGAGGTCGACGAGGAGGTCGCGCGAGCGCGTGAGCGCCGGCAGGAGCTCGTCGAGCCACGGGCCGCCGTCGCGGAACGCTGCGGTCTGCGCGACGAGGCTCACGTGCCCGACGCCGTTGAAGAGCGTCACAGGGAAGGCGTCGACGATCGCGCGCGCCTCGGGCCCTGCGACGACGATGGCCGCCTTGAAGCCCGCGAGGTTCCACGTCTTCGCGGCGGAGAGCACCGACACGCCGCGCGGGTCGACCTCGACGTACGGGACGAACGTCGCGCCCGGGTGGACGAGCGGCGCGTGCGCCTCGTCGGAGATGACGACGACGCCGTGGCGGGCGGCCGCCGCGGCGAGCGCCTCGAGCTCGGCACGCGTGTGGACGACTCCCGTGGGGTTGTGCGGGTTCGAGAGGAGGACGGAGGCGCGCCGCCCGCCGGTGACGGCCGCGGCGAACGCCTCCTCGAGGGCGGGCACGTCGAGACGGCCGTCGGCCGTGAGCGCGACGGGCTCGACGACGCGACCGATGAGGCGGGGGTTGCGGAAGAACGGCCCGTAGACGGGCGACGGGACGATGACGGTGTCCCCCGGGGGCGTCGTCGCCTCGATGACGGCGCCGAGCCCCGCGAGGATGTCCGGCACGACGCGCGCGGGCGTCGCGTCGACCTGCCAGCCCCAGCGGTCGGCGGCGAACGTGCTGAACGCCGCGACGAACTCGTCGGGCGACGCGGGGTAGCCGGTGTCGCCCGCGGCGACGAGGTCGCTCACGGCGCGCACGACGGGCTCGGCGACGGGCACGTCCATCTCCGCGACCCACAGGGGCAGGACATCGGGCTCGTACGCCCGCCACTTGACGCCCGTCCGCGTACGGAGCTGGGCCAGGTCGAGGATGCTGAGAAGGTCCGTCACGCCCACGACGGTACCTGCTGGGCAATGATGGGCCCTGTGACTTCTGGTATCCGTCTCATCGCCTCCGACGTCGACGGCACGCTCCTCACGCCCGACCACCGCATCACGCCCGCTGTGCGTGCGGCGGTGCGGCGCGCGACGGACGCGGGCGTCACGGTCGTCCTCGCCTCCGCCCGCGGGCCTGAGGCCTTCCGGCACATCGTCGCCGAGCTGGGGCTGCCGCCGTTCGCGGAGTCGCCGTCGGACGACCCGCTCGCGGGTGCGTTCGTCTCGTTCCAGGGGGCCGTCGTCGGGCACTTCCTCGCGGACGGCTCGCTCGACGTGCTCCACGAGACGCGGCTCGACCTCGAAGCCGCACGGGAGATCGTGCGGACGGTCGTCGCGGCGGGGCACGTCGCGAACTGGTACGACGGTGCGGCCTGGCTGCCGTCCCGGTGGGACGAGCTCGGAGAGTTGGAGGCGCGTGCGACGGCCGTCGAGCCGGCGGGGTTCATCGGCGACGCGCAGCTCGTCGACGCGGGTGCGCGGGCGCCGCACAAGCTCATGGTGCCGCCGTGCGCGTGGGACCCGGAGCTCGTGCCGCGGATCGCCGCGAACCTGCCGGAGGGGTGCGAGGGCTTCCTCTCGGGGGAGCACTACCTGGAGATCGTCGCGTCGGGCGTCGACAAGTCGAGCGGACTCGTGCAGCTCGCCGCGGACCTCGGCGTCGGGCCGGAGGCGATGGCGGCGGTCGGGGACGGGCCGAACGATCTGGGGATGTTCGCGCACGTCGGGACTGCGGTGGCGATGGCGAACGCCTCGGACGCGGTCAAGGCGGCGGCGACGTGGGTGACCGCGTCGAACCGTGAGGACGGGCTCGCGCTCGCGATCGACCGCCTCTTGGGCTGAGCCGCGCGCAGGGCCTTGCGGGGTCTTGTCGCGTCCGACTATCGTGTGTCACATGGTACCTGGCGACGATGCGATCCTGGCGCATCTCAGGCGCGGCAGCGTCGAGCACTGCGTGCTCGCCCTCCTGCGCGACGGTGAGGCCTACGGCCTCGACATCGCCGCGCGCCTCGGCCACGACGGCGTGCTCCTCACCAGCGAAGGCACCCTCTACCCGCTGCTCTCCCGCCTCCGGAAACAGGGCCTCGTCACGACGAGCTGGCGCGAGTCCCCCGCCGGCCCTCCCCGTCGCTACTACGCACTCACCCCCGCAGCGCACGACGCCCTCGACCGCTTCACGACCGTCTGGGCCCGCTTCCGCGACGCCGTCGACTCCACCCTCACCGGGAGCCCCTCATGAACGACACCTCGACCCTCGTCGACCGCTACCTCGACGACCTCGCCCGCATGCTCACCGCTCTCCCACCCGCCGAGCGCGCCGACGCCCTCGGCTCCGTGCGCGAGCACCTCGACGACGCGATCGCCGACCTCGGCCGGCCCGCGACGCCCGAGGACGTCACCGCAATCCTCACGCGCCTCGGCAGCCCCGCCACGGTCGCCGCAGCCCTGCTCGACGACGCCCCACCCGGACCAGCCCCAGCCGACGCACCCCTGCCCGCCGANCTCTGTGTGGTTCCAGGGCCCGGGGGGAACCGGGACCTCCCCCGTGGGGGCCGGCCGCCAGCGTCAGTGGTTTAAAAGAGCCAGCCCCGGCGACAGCGACGCCACCGTCGCGCTCGTCCTCAGCATCCTCGCGCTCCTCATCCCCTTCATCGGGATCATCGCCGCGGTCGCCACGATCGTCCTCGCCCGACGCTCCCGGCGACGGGGCACCCGCCGCGAGGGGATCCGCACGACCGGACTCACTCTCGGCATCGTCGCGCTCGCCGGACAGCTCATGATCATCGCGGGACTCGTCAGCCTCCTCGCCGCGCGCACCACCTACTCCGAGACCGACGGCAGTCGCACCGTCGTCGAAAGCGTCGCTCCAGTCCACTGACTCACCTCCGCGAAGGTCGGGACTTCCGTCCCGCACGTCCGACGACAACAACTTCTCCACGCCGATCTCAGCATCCACACAGGTCGACAGGGTGTTCTGAGGTGAGACATCGACGCCAGAGCGTTAGTGTCGTGTCCTCGGGGGCCCCCTGAACCCCCGAGCGCCTGTTCCCTGACAGGCGCCGGCCGGGCACCGCCCGGCCCCCGCGCCCCGGGCCCCCTGAACCCGGGAGCGCGGCCGGGGCGTCGCCGTTCCCTGTCGGCGACGCCCCGGACCCCGGCCGGCCGGGCTGGGAGGATGGACGATGTGAGCAACGCCGACGATCCCGCCAGGCGCGCTGCCGCGCTGCCGTCGACAGTCGCCGGCACGACGCTCGACGAGCTCGTCATCAAGAAGTCGCGGTTCCTCACGCGCATCGTCCACGTCACGACCGTTGAGGACGCCGACGCCGTCGTCGCTGCGGCCCGCAAGGAACTCTGGGACGCCCGCCACCACTGCGTCGCAATGGTCCTCGGCACGCACGCCGACCAGCAGCGGTCGACAGACGACGGTGAGCCCTCCGGCACCGCGGGTGTCCCCATGCTCGAGGTGCTGCGGCACCGCGGGCTCACGGACGTCGTCGCCGTCGTCACCCGCTACTTCGGTGGCGTCCTGCTCGGGGCAGGCGGGCTCGTCCGCGCCTACTCGGGTGCGGTCGCGCAGGCGCTCGACCTCGCGCCGCTCGTGCGCAGGTCCGTGCTCGTCGAGCTCCTCGTCGCCGTGCCGTTCGCCGACGCGGGCCGAGTCGAGCACGTCCTGCGGACCTGGGTCGCCGCGCACGACAGCGTGCTCGACGACGTGTCCTACGGCGCCGACGCGTCGTTCACGGTGCTCGTGCCGCCGCACCTGCGCACAACCTTCGACGCCGACCTCGCCGCAACGACCGCTGGCAGCGTCGAGGCGATCGAGCTCGGCACCCGCATCGCCAGCATCCCGGCGTAACCCCGGCCCCTTCCCCTCTCCCCTCGCCCCGCCCCGCCCCCTGTCGACGAATCCGCGCGGATGGTCGCTGGGAGCAGCCATCTGCGCGGATTCTTGGGGCTCAGGTGAGGACGACGCGGGTCACGGCGACACGCTCCGTCGGCCGACGCGCACCGGGACGCCGGCCATGCCCCTCACCACACGTCCGGGCGCCGCACCACCTGATGGAACCGCGAGCCCCACCGCCGCAGCACGTCGACGCCCAGCACCTGCGCGACAAGGTTCGTCCGCGCCCGCGTGAGCTCGGCGACGCGGAACGCCTCGTCGTCGTCGTCCGCCGTGAACCGCACCGTCACGCGCGGCAGCCCCCGCACGATTCCGACGTCCCACGCCTCAACATCCGTGAGCTCACGCGCGCCGTCGACCGCAGCCGGCAGCACGTCCTCCGGGACGCGGCCGACGCGCATGTCACCGATCGGCAGGACGACGCGATACGTGGGCACGGCCCCAGCCTAGGCGCGCCCCCGGACAGCCCGAGGGCACGCCACCTCGGCGACGTAGCGTGGGAGCGTGCCCGCCGAGTCCCGCCCCACCTACCCCGCGTGGCGCGCCGCCCTCAGCGACACCGCACCCGTCGGGTTCGGGCTCGTGCCGCTCGGCCTCGCGTTCGGGGTCCTCATGGTGCAGTCCGGCTTCGCCTGGTGGTGGACGCCCGTCTTCTCGTTCCTCGTCTACGCCGGGTCGCTCGAGTTCCTCATGATCGGGCTCGTCCTCGCCGTCACCCCCCTCGCGACGATCGCCCTCACGACGTTCCTCGTGAACTTCCGGCACGTCTTCTACGCGCTGTCGTTCCCCCTCCACGTCGTCCACGGGCCGCTGCGCCGTCTCTACGCGATGTACGCGCTCACCGACGAGACCTACGCCGTCGTCGCGACCCGCGCACCGGGCGCACTCACCGGCGCGCGCATCCTTTGGATCCAGGTGCTCTGCCAGGCTTACTGGGTGGGCGGCGGCATCCTCGGTGCGCTCGTCGGCACGCTCCTGCCCGACGTTCCCGGCCTTGACTTCGCGCTCACCGCGCTCTTCACCGTGCTCGCGATCGACGCCTTCCGCGCCCAGCGCGACGTGCCCGCGCCCCTGCTCGCCGTCGGCTGCGCGATCGTCGCCCAGCTCGTCGCGCCCGGGCAGATGCTTGTCGTCGCGATGACCGGGTTCGTCGCGCTGCTCGTCGGGCGGTACCTGCTCACGGAGGCGCGGCATGCCTGAGACCGGGTACCTCCTCGCCGCGCTCCTCACGACGCTCGTCGTGACGTTCGCGCTGCGGGCCGCGCCGTTCCTCGTCGTCGAGCGGCTGCGCGAGTCACGCATCGTCGGCTGGCTCGGCGCGCGCATGCCCGTCGGGATCATGGTGATCCTCGTCGTCTACACGCTGCGCGACACGTCGTTCGCGGCCGCGCCGCACGGTCTGCCGGAAGCGATCGCGCTCGCCGTCACCGTCGGGCTGCACGTGTGGCGACGCAACGCGCTGCTGAGCATCGTCGGCGGGACGCTCCTCTACGCAGGGCTCCTCGCGCTGCTCGCCTGAGCGCCGCCCCTCAGCGTTCCGAGAGCCGATCCGACCACGTCCGGGTGCGGGCGAGCCCCGGCGCATGCCTGCGCGATCGTCGCCCGCGGGGCAGCCGTAGGGCTGCGACGGGTCGCAGTAGTGGTCGTACACCGCTGTGTTGAGCTCGGTGACGTCCTTGAGGCCGACGTCCCACGGCATAGAAATGTCGGGGGCGGGAAATAACCTTGGCCCACCCCGGGTTGAGGTGAGGCAATGACGGGTGCCCTCATGACGACGACGGCCCCTCCCCGCCCCCTCCACCGGGGCGCCCCGTGCCTCGGCGCACCCCGCCCGAACCCTGACGATCGAAGGACCACCCGTGCGCAGCACTCCCTCGACCCCGCACGACGAGGCCGACGCGCCCGCGACGTCGCTCGACGGCCTCGCCACCACCCCCGGGGCCGCGCGCGGCGCCGAGACACCGCGCAGCCAGGGCGTCATCTGGCTCCTGCTCGCCGCCACGTTCGTCGTCATCCTCAACGAGACGATCATGGGCGTCGCGATCCCCCACCTCATGACCGACCTCAGCATCGACGCGGTCGCCGCCCAGTGGCTGACGACCGCCTTCATGCTCACCATGGCGGTCGTCATCCCCGTGACGGGCTACCTGCTCGAGCGCTTCACGACGCGCACCCTCTTCATCGCGGCCATGTCGCTGTTCTCGACGGGGACGCTCGTCGCCGCCGTGTCGCTCGGATTCCCCATGCTGCTCGGCGCGCGCGTCGTCCAGGCGTCGGGAACCGCCATCATGATGCCGCTGCTCATGACGACGATCATGACGCTCGTCGAGCCCGAGCACCGCGGCCGCCTCATGGGTCGCATCTCGATCGTCATGTCCGTCGCGCCCGCGGTCGGCCCGACGATCTCGGGCCTCATCCTCAAGTACCTCACGTGGCGGTGGATGTTCATCCTCGTCCTGCCGATCGCCCTCGTCATGCTCGCGATCGGCGCACGGCACGTCACGAACGTCGGCGAGACCCGCAAGGCGCCGCTCGACCCCGTCTCCGTGGTCCTCGCGGCACTCGGCTTCGGCGGGCTCGTCTTCGGGCTCTCGCTCGTCGGCGGCGAGGGTGGCGGCGACACGGCCGCCGCGAACGCCGCGCACGGCCGCACCATGCTCGTCGCGCTCGCCGTCGGCGCCGTCGCGCTCATGACGTTCGTCGTCCGGCAGGTCCTGCGCCAGCGGACCGACTCCGCGCTGCTCGACCTGCGGACGTTCCGCTCGCGGAACTTCAGCGTGTCGATCGCACTCATGACCATGCTCATGGCGGTGCTCTTCGGCACGATCATCCTCTTGCCGCTGTTCATGCAGCGCGCCCTCGGCCTCGACACCCTCGCATCGGGTCTCGTGCTGCTGCCCGGCTCGCTGCTCATGGGTCTGTGCGGGCCGCTCGTCGGACGGCTCTACGACAAGCTCGGCCCGCGGCCGCTCGTCGTGCCCGGCGTGATGATCGTCTCCGGCGTCCTGTGGAGCCTCACGCAGGTGAGCGAGACGACCCAGACCGCGATGCTCATCGCGGCGCACGTCACCCTGTCGCTCGGCCTGGCGCTCACCTTCACGCCCCTGTTCACCTCGTCGCTCGGCTCGGTCGAGCCGCGCCTGTACTCGCACGGCTCCGCGACGCTCGGCACCGTCCAGCAGGTTGCGGGAGCGATCGGCACTGCCGTGTTCGTCACGCTCATGGCGTCAGGAGCGGCGACGCTCGTCGCCGACGGCGTGCCGGAGGCCACCGCGACGGCGGCTGGTGTGCGGGACGCGTTCCTCGTCGGGGCGATCGTCTCGCTCGGGGCCGTCGTGCTGTCGTTCTTCGTCACGCGGCCCGACGGTGAGGGGCCCGGAGGCGGCGTCGGGCACTGAGCTCCCGCTCCCGCGTCCTTCCCGCAATCCCACGACCGACGGGCCGAGGGGGGCGTCGGGCGGCGGCGCCCATGCGAGTCTCCGTCGCTGGTCGTAGCGTGAGAGGTCCCCGACGGAAGGACCACCATGAGCACGTCCGCCCTGCGACCCGGCGCCGTCGCCTGGATCGACATCTCGACGACCGACATCGAGGCCGTCCGTCCCTTCTACGAGTCCGTGCTCGGCTGGCGCATCGAGGACTCCGGCGAGGAGAACGGCCACTACCAGCTCGCGCACCTCGGCGACCGGCTCGTCGCCGGGCTCATGCCCGTCACCCCGGAGTCGGCACCGATGGCGCCGGGGACGCGCGACGCGTGGATCGTCTCGCTCGCCGTGCCCGACGTCGAGGCCGCGGCCGCCCGTGCACGCGCCGAGGGCGCGACGATCCACCACGAGCCCATGACGCTGCCCGACGGCGGCCGCTTTGCGTTCCTCTCCGACCCGACGGGTGTCGACCTCGGACTCATGGAGATCGCCGAGGGCTCCGTGCAGACGTTCGACGGCGACACGCCCGGCAGCCCCGCGTGGGCCGAGCTGTGGTCCGACGACTACCCGCGCGCCCGCGACTTCTACACCCGCGTTGTCGGCTGGGAGCTCAACGACGACATGGTCTCCGACACGTTCCGGTACGCGCGGCACATGATCGACGGCGAGCCCGCGGTCGCGCTCGCCGACGCGACGCTCGAGGAGTCGGTGGACGGCGGCCGCTGGCACGTGTACTTCAAGGTCGACGACGTCGACGCGGCCCTCGCCCGTGCCGAGGCCGCGGGCGGGAAGGCCGTCTCAGGTGTCGACGACACACCCTTCGGGCGCCTCGTCACGGTGACCGACCCGACGGGAGCAGTGTTCCGGCTCGTCCAGTAGAGGCGGGAGCCCGTCAGGCCTCCGCGTGGCGCGCGAACGCGTGCGCGAGCTCGCGACCCTGCAGTCCCGAGGCGAGAAGCAGCATGAGCAGGAGCCGGGCCTTCGTCGGCGAGAGGCTCCCGCCCGGCAGAAGACCGCGCTCGAGGAGGTCCACCTCACCGCCCTCGTAGCCGTATGTGTGCGTGAACACGGGTCCGGCGCCTGTCCGCGAGCACAGGACGACGGGCATGAGCGACGCGGTGAGCGCGACCGCGTCGACGGCCGCTGCCGGCACGTGACCCGCACCCATCGCGGCGAGCACGACGCCGTCGTAGCCGGCGTCCGCGAGCGCGGGCAGGATCGCCAGGTCGTCGCCGAGACCCGCCTCGACGATCGCGACGCGGGCCGGCGGCCCGTCGGGCACATCGAACGGTGGCAGCGGGCGCGGCGCCGCGCCGAGGCGGACGCGACCCTCCGCGACGATCCCGACGGGCCCGTACGGCTCGGATGTGAAGCCGTCGACGCGGAACGTCGACGCCTTCGTCACCCAGCGTGCCGCGTGCAACCGGTCGGCGAACGCGACGAGCACTCCCTTGCCACGCGCCTCGGCGCTCGCCGCGGCGCGGATCGCGGCGACGACGTTCGCCGCGCCGTCGGGCCCGGGCGCGGTGCGGTCGCGCATCGCGCCCGTGACGACGACGGGCACGTCGTCCGCAGCGCCCACGAGGTCGAGCGAGTACGCGGTCTCCTCGATCGTGTCGGTCCCCTGCGCGACGACGACTCCGTCGACCCCGTCGCCGTCCTCGACGAGCTCCGTGATGCGTGCGGCGAGCTCGCGCAGGTCCTCGACCGTGAGCGACGGTGACGGCACCATGCGCATCTCGACGGGAACGACCGTGATCCCGGGCAGGTAGCGCGCGACCTCGCGCACGAAGGTCGCGGCACCGGACACGGGGACGACGGCGCCGCCGCCCGCTTCAGGGCCCGGCGACGTGTCACCGTCGAGCGGCTCGGAGCTGATCGTGCCACCGAGCGTCACCAGTGCGATCCTCATGCACCCATCCTTCCGCGCCGCGCGTCAGCCGCGCGCCGTGAGGATCTCGACGAGCGCCGAGCGCAGCGCGGGATCGAGGCCGAGCGCCTCGAGGTGCCCGAGGCGCACGACGAGCGGGTGCCCTGACGTCGCGACGTCCATGACGCGGCTCTTGAGGTCGTACTCGATGCGGGCCGCATCGAGCAGCTCGAAGACGAGCCTGCCCGTGTCGTTGCCCGCGAGCGCGACCTCGCCGACCACGGGGTGGAGGGTGATCGTCAGACGGGCGCTGGCCGGGACGTCGGCGACGCGCACGGCGAGCCCGGTCGCGCCGGTCTCGCCGGGCAGTGGCGCGAACGCGTCGACGTGGACGTCGGACGGGTGCCCGTCGACGGTCGCGGACGCTGTGCCGCCCCACCCGAGGTCGACCGCTGGCAGGAGGACCGTCCACGTGCGGACGTCGGGCGCGGACGTGCGCGCGGCAGCGGCGTCACCGCGGGTCACGACCGGCTCGACCGTGAACGTGCCCGACGACTGCGTCCAGCGCAGCGGTGTGACGAGCGTCGGGACGTCGGTCGGGCCGCCAGGTCCGGGCACGGAGCCGTCGTCCTCGAGGAGATCGAACGCGCCATCCGCACCCGCAACGACGAGGACTTCGAGGTTGCTGGGCGCCTCGGCGCCGTTGACGGGGACGTGCGCGCCGTCGAGGGGGACGATCGCGCCGGGCCGGGCGAGCACCGGAATCGACGTGAGGTCGCGCCACAGAACGATCTCACGGCCGCCGTCGTAGACCGTGCCCGTGAGGACGTCGACCCACGTGCCGTAGGGCAGCCATGTGCGCACCGCGCCGCGGCCGAGGCGCCCGTCGGCGGGCTGCGTCACGGGCGCGACGAGCAGGCTCGTGCCGAAACGAAACTGGTTCGGCACCCGGTACGCCTCCGGCGCCTCCGGATGCTCCCAGTACATGGGCTCGACGAGCGGTGCACCCTGCGCGGCACGGTGGTTCATCGTGTGGAGGTACGGCACGAGGCGGTGACGCAGGCGTAGGAACGCCGTCTGCACCCGCTGCGCCTGAGGGCCGAACGCCCACGGCTCCTTGTGGGTGAACGGGTTGTTGCCCGAGTGCAGGCGCATGATCGGCGAGAGCACGCCGAGCTGCACCCAGCGGGTCGCGAGCTCGTCGTCCTTGACGCCGTGCATGTGCCCGCCGATGTCGTGGCTCCACCAGCCGTAGCCGATGTTCGACGCGGACGCCGTGAAGTACGGCTGGAAGTCGAGCGAGGCCCACGTGATCGCAGAGTCGCCGCTGAACCCGACCGGGTAGCGGTGCGAGCCCGGGCCCGCGTAGCGCGAGAAGGTTAGCGGCCGACGTTCGCGGCCCTCGCGCCGGTCGGCGTTGTCGAGGAAGTGGACGTGGTTGAGCATCCACAGCGGGTCGATGCCTGCGACGCGCGAGTGCGGCCCGGACTGCCAGTCGAGCCACCAGAAGTCGACGCCGTCGCGCTCGAGCCCGCGGTGAAGAACGTCGAGGTAGGCCTCGAGGAACGCCCGGTCGGTGACATCGAACTGGATCGGTGCCTCGTCGTCGGTGCTGCGTCCGAGGGCTGCGGCCATCGCAGGGTAGGCGTCCTCGAAGGCGCGCACGCCGTCCGCCGGGTGGACGTTGAGGGTGACGCGCAGCCCGTGCTCGTGGAGCCAGGCGACGAACGCGGCCGGGTCGGGGAAAAGGTCCCGGTTCCACGTGTAGCCCGTCCAGCCGGAGCCGAAGCGAGCCGGGACGTCGACGACGTGCCAGTCCATGTCGATGACGGACACCGAGAACGGGATGCCCTCGGTCGCGAAGCGTTCCATGAGCCCGCGGTAGCCGTCGGCTGTGTACGGGTAGTAGCGCGACCACCACGAGCCGAGCGCGAAGCGTGGGAGGAGCGGCGTCGGTCCTGAGACGCGGAAGAGGTCGCGCACGGCGCCGCGGTAGTCGTGGCCGTGGGCAAAGATGTAGAGGTCGCGCGCACCCTCAGGCCGTGGGGCGACCCACCCGTCGTCGGTGAGCAGGAGCGTCGACGAGTCGTCGAGCGCGATGACGCCGGTGTGGGAGACGACGCCGTCGTCGAGGTCGACGGCACCGTCGGCGGTGTCGAGGGTCCGTGCCGTGCCGGGGAGGCGGACGAGGCCCGCGGAGTTGCCGTCACGGTCCCATCGCGGCTGGTCGGGGCGCCACACCGACTGGTAGGCGGTGTGGCCGCCGAGAGCCTCGACGCTGAGGCCCGACGTCGTCAGCGGGCCCTTGTCGTACGTGAGTCGGAGCCGGGCCGTGGTGATCTCGACATGGGTGCCGGTGTCGTCGACCGTAAGCTCTGGCACGGGCAGGTCGCGATGGAGGGCGAAGGCCGAGGCGCGGTCCTCGAAGCGACCGCCGGGGGCGAGCTCGATGCGCACGAGGGCGTCCGTGAGGACAGTGATGCGCCACGTGTCGCCCGAGACGATCGCCTCCGGGCGTGCGACGGGGGTCGTGGGGAGATGACGGAGGCCAGTCTCGGGCTGCATGCTCCCATCCTCGCGCAGGGGTCGGCCCGGTGTCAGCGGAGCCCGAGGATGCGGTCGAGCGTGCGTCGACGCCGCTGGGTGCGCGCGAGGTGGTCGAGGAGCTCGCGGTCGCACGTATCGCCGAGGCGCCGTATGACCGACCAGCTGAAGGGGTTCCTGTGCAGCCGGTCTGCGTGCTCGAGGTCGAGCATCGTCTGTTCGGGGCACGTGACGAGCGCAGGCCCGAGGTCCGTCGGTCGCGTCTCGAGCGCAAGATTCTCGAGCGGTCGCTGCGAGAAGTTGATGCCGCCAGGGTGGTCGTCGAGCGGCAGTGCGCGTTGCGGCGACGGGACGGTGACGAACGCGACGTCGAGCAGCGGGAGCCAGATCCCGAGCAGACGCGCGGCCGACAGCCCCGAGAGGACAGCGGCCCCGTGACCGTGGATCGTCGACGCGACGGCGATCGCGGCAGCCTCGACCGTTGGGGGCCAGGGAACGGGATCGCCGGAGAACGGGTCAACGGGCCGGGATCCTGCCGCGGGCCGCGGATCCTCGTCGAGGACTCCTGCTTCGAGCATCTCGGCCGGGAACGGTCCGGGCCGGACCCTCGCGGTCTCGCGCACGTCATGTTCGGCGGTCGTCGTGGTCCGCGACTCTCGCGCACCGGTCGAGAGGGCTGCCCCGCCCGGGACGAGGCAGTAGGCACCGCGCGCCAGCCGGTGCAACCACCCGTCGCGGGCGAGCGCTGCGAGCACCGCGCTCGGTCGGACCGCGAACGGTGCGAGGTCGACCGCGCGAATCGTCTGGAACGGTGCAGCGGTCGCCAGCTCGAGCGCGATCCTCCCCACTGCAGAGGGCGCTGAGGGCTGCGTTACGGGATCAGCAGGCGTGGCAGACGTCGTGGTCACATTGACGAGGATGAGCCCTCCTGCGCGTCACGTCCGGTGGCGTCGGCAGTCTGTGGACGCCGTCGCCATCCCAGCGGGTTGTGGACACGGGCCGGCTCGGGGCTCGGAATCATGGTGTTGCAGAACTGCGCTTCACGCGCACTTTGGCATCTGAGACGCCAAAGTGCGCGTGGAGTGCGATGACGTCGATACCTACGTCCCGGAGAACGCAAGCCCGGTCAGGCGCGATCACCGCCCCGATCACGGCCCGCCGTTGGACGCACCCCGCAGCCACGTGGTCGGGTCCGGGCCCAGGCTGGGCGCAAGACTCCGGAGCGAGGGGCAGACGCGAAGCACTGGAGTGAAGCGCTCGGGCAGCAGAGCCGGAGCAGCAGGGCACGGGGCGGAGCAGCACGGCACGGAGGCGAGAGTTCAGGCAAGAGTGCGGCGCCACGAGGCGAGAGGACGGAGCCGAGCGGCAGGGTGCGGAGCCACGGGACAAGAGTGCCGAGCCGAGCGGAAGTGCGCGGAGCCACGGGGCGGGCCCTCGACCCAGGAGCCGCGTAGGGTTGACCGGTGATCGTGACTCTCCGCCCCTGGACCATCGACGACGCCCCCGCACTCATGGCGGCGCGCCACGGCGACCCGGAGCTCGACAAACAGTTCGGCGGGTCCGGGCCCGTCACACGCTCCGAGCACGCCGCGTTCATCGTCGCCGAGATGTGTGTGGATCCGACGTCCCAGGTGAGCCTCGCCATCGACGTCGACGGTCGCGCCCTCGGGAACGTCGGCGTCGGCGCGATCGAGATGCGTCACAACACCGGGTGGATGCACTACTGGGTGGCGGCCGAGGCCCGGGGTGCCGGGCTCGCGGCGCGCGCGTGCGCGAGCATTGCCCGGCACGCCTTCGACACGTTGGGCGTCCACAGGCTCGAGCTCGGGCACCGTGTCAACAACCCTGCGTCGTGCCGGGTCGCGCACCGCGCCGGGTTCGCTGCCGAGGGGATCGAGCGGCACAAGCTGCGCTACGGCACGGAGCGCTTCGACGTCGAGACGCACGCGCGCCTCGCGACGGACCCGGACCCGGACGTCGAGCTGCTGCCGATCCGTTTCTGACCCCGGAACGGCCCCGCGACTTGTAGGCCTGGAGCACCATCGAATGGTGCTCCGGACCTACGAGTCGGAGGAGCGGGACGCGCGGGGAGCGACAGGGGGAGGCGAAGCAAGGTCCGGGGTCGCGGCCGGCGGGCGGTGGGAGGATGGACTCATGCTCCTCGACGACCACATCGACGACTTCGCCTCGTTCATCTCCGCGTCCCCCTCCTCGTTCCACGCCGCCGCGGAGGTCGCGCGCCGTCTCGACGCCGCAGGCTTCACGCGCCTCGAGGAGGCCGACGAGTGGGCGCCCGACGCCCTCGACAAGGCCTACGTCGTCCGTGAAGGCGCGATCATCGCGTGGGTCCGCCCCGCCGACGCGACGCCGACGAGCCCCTTCCGCATCCTCGGCGCGCACACCGACTCCCCCGGCCTCAAGGCCAAGCCCGACCCGCGCGTCGACGCGCACGGCTGGAACCAGGTCGCCGTCGAGGTCTACGGGGGGCCGCTCCTCAACAGCTGGCTCGACCGCGAGCTCGAGCTCGCCGGCCGCCTCGTCACGCGCGACGGCACCGAGCACCTCGTGCGCACCGGCCCCTACCTGCGCCTGCCGCAGCTCGCGATCCACCTCGACCGGGCCGCCAACGACGGGCTCACGCTCGACAAGCAGCGTCACACGCAGCCGGTCTACGGCGTCGTCGGCGACGGCGACAGCACCGAGGGCGACATCCTCACGCACCTCGCCGCGCTCGCGGGCATCGACCCCGCGGACGTCGTCGGGCACGACCTCATCACCGTCGACACCGCGCCCCCGCAGCGTTTCGGCGCAGGATCAGGCCTCTTCGCCGCCCCGCGCATGGACAACCTCACGTCCGTGCACGCGGCGCTCGTCGCCCTGCTCGACGCGCCGGCCGACGCCCCGCACACGAGCGTCCTCGCGGCATTCGACCACGAGGAGATCGGCTCCGAGACCCGCTCGGGCGCATGCGGGCCCTTCCTCGAGGACGTGCTCGTGCGCCTCTCGGGCGGCACCGCGACCGAGCTGCGGCGCGCCTACGCCGCGTCGTGGCACGTCTCGAGCGACGTCGGGCACTCCGTCCACCCCAACTACGCCGAGCGTCACGACCCCACGCACCACCCCCTCGCGGGCCGCGGCCCGCTCCTCAAGGTCAACGCCAACCAGCGCTACGCGACCGACGGTCCCGGCGCGGCCCTCTGGGCGCGCTGCTGCGACGCCGCGGGCACGACGGCGCAGCCGTTCGTCTCGCACAACACGGTGCCGTGCGGCTCGACGACGGGCCCGCTCACCGCAACCCGCCTCGGCATCCGCACCGTCGACGTCGGTGCGCCGCTCCTGTCGATGCACTCGGCGCGCGAGCTCATCCACGTCCGCGACGTCGTCGCGCTCTCGGGCGCGATCAGCGCGTTCTTCGCGGGGGCCTGAGCGCTCGACCGTCGGCGGGCGGCGCACACCGTGTCCATTCGCCCCCGATCACTCATGAACGGCGGCCGCGGGCCGATGTGGAACGTGCCCGGGGACGTCATCCCGCGGCACGGAGGAACAGCATGAGCGGCATCGCGTCCGTCACCGCACGGATCAGCGAGATCACCGGGTACATCGACGCACTCGCCCAGGGACCTGCCGTCGGCGTGCTCGGCCTCGACACCGCGGCGACGCAGTCGACGACGGCCCCGAACGTCGGGGCTGGCACCGCGGCGACCGCGGGTGCCTTCGCACGCGCCCTCGCCCAGGTCGACGGATCCGCCCGCACCGAGGTCGCGGGCGGGCTCGCGGGGCTCGACGCGGACGGAGTCCCCACCGAGCTCAAGCGTTACGGCAACGGCACGATCCCGACCTCAGCACTCACAGAGATCTCCGGGTCGAACCACAAGCTCTGGGAACCCGCCGCCACCTCGTTCGAGGCGCTGCGCGCCGCCGCCAAGGCGGACGGCGTCGAGATCGGCATCACCGACTCCTACCGGACCTACGATACGCAGGTCGACCTCGTCCGCCGCAAGGGCCTCTACACTGAGGGCGGCCTCGCCGCGAAGCCGGGGACGTCCAACCACGGCTGGGGCATGGCGCTCGACCTCAGGCTCGACTCCGAGGCACAAGTCTGGATGCGGAAGAACGCTGGGAGCTTCGGGTTCGTCGAGGACGTACCGCGCGAGCCGTGGCACTGGGGATACCACCCCACGCACTGACCGCGACGAAGGCGTCTCAGCGGAGCCGCGGCACCACGTGGTCGCGCAGCAGCGGCGCGAGGTCCTCCCGCCCGGGCGCGGTTGCTGGGTCGAGCCACGCGAGCTCGGCGATCTCCGCCGCCGCGACCGGTAGCGCGTCGGCGGGCAGCGGCGCGAGGTAGACCGTCGAGTCGATCCGAGTGTTGGTCTCGTTCGCCGCGTCCGAGTCGAACGTGTCGAGAAGCTCGAGGTCGTCGACGCTCAGCACGAGGCCCACTTCCTCACGCACCTCGCGGACCGCGGCGGCCGACGCCGACTCGCCCGGCTCGAGCTTGCCGCCGACGAGCATGAACTTGCTCGTGCCGCGCTTGCGGACGGTGAGGATGTGCCCGGCAGGGTCACGGAAGCAGACGGCAGCGATGGTGAGGACGGTGGGCACCCGCCCAGGGTACGCCGCGGCCCTCCCGCCCCGGCGAGGGGCGGAAGGGCCACGGGCGTCGTGCGATGACGTCGTGGGGCGCCGCGCGGAGGCTCACCCCGCGTCGAAGCGCTCTTCGTCGTCGCCCGTGCTGTCGGCGACGTTGTGGTGGTCGGACTCGTCCGGCCCCGTGCCCGTGGTGCCGGCAGGCTCGGTGATCTCGTCCATGCTCTCTGTCGGGCGGCCGTCGGCCCGGACGGGCTCCGGCTCGCGCTGGTCCTCGCCAGGGGCGGTGTCGTCCTCGGTGCGTCGGTGCATGATGGCTCCTCACGTCGAACGGTGCGGGCCCGGGCGCGGGACGTGCATCCCTCGCCCGGGCCCCTGGTCGTGCGGCCCTGCGGCTGCGTCGTCGTGCCGACGCGTGCGGGCGCAGCGGACGTCTCAGTCGCGCTTGAACGCGTCCTTGACCTTCTCCCCGGCCTGCTTGAGATCCGCAACGACACGGTCCTTTGTGCCCTCGGCCTCGAGCCCCTTGTCACCGGTTGCGCGGCCGGCGGCGGCCTTGATGTCGCCCTCGACGCCCTGAGCGGCGTTCTTCATCTTGTCGTCGGTACCCATGGTTCCTCCTTCAACGATGGTGCGTGCGAACACTCCCACCGTAGGCACGGCCTCGTGCCCTTGCATCCGGAGACGGGGGTGCAACGCAGCGTGGCCCGCCCGTGCGGTGCGGGCCGCGCGCACCCGGGCGTGGCTTATTTCCCTGTCGGCAGGAGCCAGGCCCGGGTGTGACAGAATGCCCGGATGTCGCTCTTCCACATCGCCGAGATCCAGGACTGGCAATCTGCGCAGGAGTCGGGCGCGTACGTGCGCTCGACGCGGGGCGCGTCGCTCGCGGAGGTCGGGTTCGTCCACTGCTCGCTGCGCGACCAGGTAGGGCGCGTCGGGACGTTCATCTATGCCGACGGAGGCGCGGGCGAGCTCGTCGTCCTCGAGCTCGACGACGCGCGCGTCGCGGCGTCGGGCGCGGATGTGCGGCTCGAGGACGGCGGGACGGGCGAGCTGTTCCCGCACGTGTACGGGCCGCTCGACCCCGCATGGGTCGTCGAGGTGCACCCGGTGCGTGCCGGGGGCGGGTCGTTCTTCTGGGGCGCTGAGGCGGGTTGAGCCTGCGCGTCGTGACCGAGACGCGACGTGACGTGACTCACTACCAATGAGTGCTTGACCTTTTCTTGACGCGGGAGCACTCTTGTTCCCATGTTCACCACGACGATCTCCGCAGCGCGCACGGCCGACCCGGTCCGCACGACCGGCCGGGCGCGTCGTCCCGCGCACGCTCCGCTCCGCGTCGCGCTCGCGACGGTTCACGTCCTCGACGGCGGCGCCCCCCACGGGGCGCTCACCGGACAGGCACGTCACGCGCTCGAGCAGCACGCCGGGCTCACGTCCGCGCAGCGCCTCGACCTCTGCTTTCCGACGGCCCTGCCCCGCGCCTACACGCAGGCCCAGGCCCGCCGCCTCGCCGACGCCCTCACGGCGGCCGGCGCGACCGTCGCCCTCACCGACACGACGTCCCCGGTCTGACCCGACCCCGGCCAACGCTCCCAAGGAACCCGTGCCGGGCGGCTCGCCTCAGCCCGAGCCCCGGCTCGCCCTTCCCGACGGATTGATGGGTCCCGACCGTTCGATGGTCGGGACCCATCAATCCGTCGGGAGAACACCGTGCCGGGCAGCGCCGGAGGCGGCGGGTCAGCGGACGGCGCGGCAGATCAGCGGACCAGGCGGACGTCGAGGATGTCGTCCCAGCGCGCAATCCGCTTGCTCGCGCCGTCGCGCCGGAACCCGTGACGCGCGTAGAACGCGAGCGCCCGACGGTTGAGGTCCGCCGTCCACAGGAACGCCGGCCGGTCGCCGAGCGCGGCCTCGAGCAGCAGATCGGCCAGCCCGGAGCCCTTGGCCTCCTCGAGCAGGTAGAGCATGCCGAGCTCGACGTCACGCGGCGCGTCGTCCTCGTGCGGCGTGCACGCGAGCACGAAGCCGACGAGCGTGCCGTCGGCCCACTCCGCGACGAACGCGCCGGGCGCGTCCGCCCCGCCGAGGATCGCCGTCCACATGCGCTCGTGCGCGGGGACGGACAGGTTCGCGAGCAGCTCGTCGGACAGCATGCCCGGGTACGTCTCGCGCCACGCGCGGACGTGGACGTCCGCGATCGCGGCCGCGTCCTGCGGACGCGCGCGCCGCACCGAGGCCGGGACGACGCTCACGCGTCGCTGCCCGACGTCGCGCCGTCGGCGTGCGCACCACCGTCGCCGGCCTCCCCCTTCGCGTCGAGCGCGTCCTCCTCACGCAGGCGCGGCTCCGTGCGGAGCGCAGGCCGCACGCCGTGCTTGTCCGCGTAGAACGCGCGCACGACGTCCATGTCCGCGCGCACGTCGCCCGACGGCGTGAACGTGAGGCCGAGGCCCGTCGTCCGTGTGGGGTTGTCGACGTAGCCGAGCGTGATCGGCAGGTTCGCCGCCGTCGCGATCCGCAGGAAGCCGGACTTCCAGTAACGGCCCTTGCCGCGCGTGCCCTCGGGAGTGACGACGAGGTAGAACCGCTCCCCCGCCTCGAGCCGCGCGACGACCGCGTCGACAAGACCCGCCGGGTTCGACCGATCGACAGGAATCCCGCCGAGCGCCCGCATGAGCCAGCCGAAAGGCCGCTTGAACAGCGACTTCTTGCCGAAGTACTTCACCGGGATCCCTAGGTCCCACGAGATCGCGAGCATGAGGATGAAGTCCCAGTTCGACGTGTGCGGTGCCCCGACGAGCACGCCGACGCCGTCTGTCGGCCGGGCCGTCGACCGGTGGTCGTAGCGACCGATCGCGAAAATGGCACGGGCGAGCAGGCGGCGGAACCTCATGACGCCAGAGCCTACGCGCCGCGGCGGCTGCGACACGTCCCCGCGGTTGTCCACAGATCTTCGTGCCGTGCTGCGCTGCGCGGTCGAACGGCACAGGCTTCGGGGATGACGTCGTTTCCGTCCGGTCCCGATCCCTTCCTGCCGCCGCCGGGTGTCGCACAGTCCCACGGCTTCCGGGCAGGACTGCCATCTCACCCGACGGCCGACCGCCCGGTCGCTCTCGCGCCCCTCGCCTGCCTCAACTTCGCGGCCGCCGTCTTCGTCACGTTCCCGCTCGTGCTGCCGCCCGACGTCATCCGGGAGGTGGCGACCCCGCTCCTCACCGCTGCGACAGCCCTCACGGTCGCAGCGATCGCACTTGCGCTCACGTACCCCCGCCGTCGCGCCGGTCGTCGCCGCCATCGCCACGCGACGGCGTCGCGCGCGAGCTGACGCTGAACGTCAGCGCGGCGCGAGCGAGATCTCGGCCAGTTGGAGGTTGTGGTCAGAACCCCGGAACCCCTCGTCGAAGGTGCCCTTCGACGTGAGGACGACCTGGTTGGTGTGCCGCGCGACGCCGCCCCCGCCGCGCACGAGGATGTGATCGATGCGCATCCCGGCAAACGGCACCACGGTGGGCCGGGACGGGTACCCGGACGAGCGCGAGTTCACCGTCGCCACGTTCATGTTGTCGCACCGCGGCGCGGACGCGCTCGAGACGTAGCCCGCGGCGAGGAACGTCTCGTGCGCGCCCTCCGGGAAGCGGAGGTCGTCGGAGTTGAGGTCTGCGAGGATGACGACCGGAGCCGCAGGACGCCCCTGGGAGCGGGCGAGGCTCCTGAGGAACAGGTCGAGGCCCCCGGCCGAGACGTCGCGCAGCACCTGGGTCGCCATGTCGTCGCCGTTCTTGAGGTGCGCGGAGGCCGCGTAGAACTCGCGCCCGGAGTCACGGTCGCGGAACAGCGCCCAGGTGGCGTAACGGTCGGGGTCGATGGCGCCAGTCGCATCGACCCACGGTGTCGTCGGGTCATAGGTCGCGGCCGCGTTCCGGAGTGACGTCAGGCCTGAGTCGAGGAGCTCGGTAGTCGCGGTGCGGTAGATGAGGTGGGCGCCGAGGGACCGCCGGGGCACGGTCGTGCGGATCGCGTCGATCTGCTCGGCGCTCGTCGCCCACGCGTACCCGTAGGGCGCGACGAGCCGCTCGACGTCCTGATACTGACGCACGCCCGGCTCGACGAAGGACATGTCGGTCTCCTGCAGACCGACGACGTCCGGCTTCCCCCTGGCGATCGCACGCGCGACGGCGAGGCGCCGGTCCGCCCAGCGACGACCGGGGATGTGCTGCGTGATCGACGGGAGCTGGACGTTGTACGTCGCAACCTTCGTCCGGTCGGCCGCGGTCCCACGCACGGCGGGCGAACCCGCATACGCCGCGACCGTTGCAGCGTGCGTCCACCGGTGCTCGCTGTTGTAGACGGTGACGCGGACGTAGACGGGGTTGCCGCTCGTCGAACCGATGCGGTTCCGCAAGCGGGCCGGGACCTTGACCACCATGGACGTCGTCCAAGCCGAGATCCCGTTGATCGTCACGCGTGCACCGCGGTCGGCGAGCGCGGCCTGCGTGGGTGCGATCGCCACGGTCACGGAGGTGGCGCGTGCGGGGCGGGTCCAGCTCACCCGGATCGAGTCGGCCCCTGCGGGCACAGCGCGGGCGACGACCCGGCTCGCTGCCTTGGACGACGTGCGGGTCGTGATCGCGCGCGAGGGGCGGGTGCGGACGCCGCGGTCCGCGGAGACCCGGACCTTGTACGTCGTGCTCTGGCGGAGGCCTGTGACCCGGATCGTCGTGCGAGACGTCGTGATCCTGCGGGTCTTCTTCGTGCCGGGATTCGTGCCGGTCGTGAGCTCGACAAGGTAGCGTGTGGCTCCCTTCGTCCGGCCCCAACGCAGGGTCGTCGTCGTACGTCCCGGGATGGCTCGGACGCGCGGTCCGGCGGGGAGTTTCGTCGTCGTCTTGCGCGACGGGCTCTTGGCGGCCTTCGTCGTCGCTCCGGTGATCGTGCCGCCGACGGATGTGCCGCTGACTGTCGCGCGGGAGGCTTCGGACGGGGCACTGGCCGTGGCAACCGGTGCGGGCGCCGTGAGCGCGGCGACGACGCCCAGCGCGATGACGAGGGCTGCCCGCCGTCGCCGTGGACGCATTTCACGCGGCGCACCAGCTCCCGCCGTATGCGCGGCACGGCCGTGACGTTCGTTCTGGCGCGTTCTTGCGCGCGGTTTCGCGTTCTCCCTGGAGCACTGCATCCGGAGCCATCCCCCTGTATCGACGTTCCGACCTGCCATCCTGCCGGACTGCACGGTGACATGTCACGACAGGGGAAGGTGTGTCCGTGCCGCGGCTCCGCGTCACCTCCGGCGCACTTCGCCGCTGGCGCGACGAGGCTCGTCGACCGGGTGCCGCCGGTCGGTCCGACCGAGATGAACGTGACGGAGGGTCTCAGTGAGCACCTGAATGCCGCGTCGGACCTTCGGGGGCTGGTTCCTGGCCTCCTCTCGCGCTAGCGTCGCCGCACGGACGACGCTCACCGGGCGGTTCGTCGCCCCGGGCGGCGGTCCGGCCCCCGGGCTTCACCGTCGTCGCGTGCACGGGGACCAGCGGCTGCGTCCTCGGCACCTGCACCTGGTCCCTCGAGACCGAACGCCGCGTCTCCGGCGTCGTGCGGACGACGACGGGCAGGCTCGTCACGGCCTTCCCCGTGAGGCCGCGCTCGACGTTCAAGGTCAAGGCCGTCTACGTGAGCAACTCGCAGCTGTCGGGGGCGACCTCGAGGACCACGACGGTCAAGGTGCGGCGCTAGGACGCGTCAGCCCCCGCCCCTGCCCGCTCCCCATCTCCCGCCCCACTCGTCGAGGAATCTGCGCGCATGGCTACTCCTGGCAGCCATACGCGCGGATTCTTGGGAGAGAGGTGAGTGGGGACGGGGAAGCCGTCAGTTCGTCCGGAGGGGCTCGGTGCGGGCGAGCCGGCGCGCGAGGACCGCGCACACCGTGAGCTGCAGCTGGTGGTACGCGATGACGGGCAGTGCGAGCCCGGCCGCGGCGGCGGGCGCGAAGAGCACGGTCGACATGGGCAGGCCCGTCGCGGCTGACTTCTTCGACCCGCACATGAGCAGCGCGATCTGCTCGGGCCGGGTGAGCCCGAGACGCCCGCCGCCCCACCACGTGAGGCCGAGCATGATCGCGAGCAGCACCGCACAGACGCCGAGCAGGGCCGCGAGGACGAGCGGCGTGACGTCGTCCCACGCGCCCGACGTCGAGGCCTCGGATACGGACGTGTAGACGACGAGGAGGATCGTCGCGCGGTCCGTGACGCGCGTGAGCCGCGGGTGCGCGCGCAGCCACGCGCCGACGAGCGGCTGCAGGAGCTGCCCGACGACGAACGGCGCGAGCAGCATCCCGAGCGCAGGCAGCAGCACCGACCCCGCGCCACCCGTCCCGCCCGCGCCGAGCAGCGCGATCGCAAGGAAGGGTGTGACGACGACGCCGAGGACGTTGGAGACGGTCGCGCCCGTGAGCGCCGCGGGCACGTCGCCGCGGGCCTCGCCCGTGAGGACGACCGACGACTGCACGGTCGACGGCAGGATCGACAGGTAGAGCAGCCCACGCCGCACGTCGGGCGGCAGGACCGCGTCCGGAACGAGCTGCACCGCGAGCCCGAGCAGCGGGAACACGCCGAACGTCGCGCCGAGCATCGACCCCTGGACGCGTCCGCGCCGCACGGCCCGCAGCAGCTCGCCCGACGGCATGCGCGCGCCGTACAGGAGGAAGAGGAGGACGACGGCTCCGTCGCGGACGCCGTCGAGCACGTCGCCGACCGCGCCACGCGCGGGCAGCAGGAGACCCAGGACGAGGAGCCCGAGGATCGACGCGGTGAGCGGGTCGACCCACCGCCGCCACGCCCGCGCACGCTCCGTGATTCCCACCCGCCGACCCTATCGACGCGGCCACGGGTCGCGCTGGCCCGGCGACGCCCCGCCCACCCGCAACTTTGTGCTCTACCCGCGGGTCTCGATCCGCGGGTAGAGCACAAAGTTGCGGGTAGCCGCCCTGCCGCGCGGCGCGGAGCCGCGCGGCGCGGAGCCGCGCGGCGCGGGGCAGGGCCGGGGCGGGAGCGGCGCAGGGCCGTGCGGGAGCGGGGCCGCGCCGTCCCCCAGCGCCGGCGCGGCCCGCCCGTTCCTCACTCCTCGCGGAGCAGCTCCGGGGTGAGGCGCGTCGTCGCCGCGGGCAGCGTGAGCACCGCAACGAGCACGACGACGATCCCGACGACCGCGAGCAGGAGCGGCATCCCGCCGCTCAGCACGGCGGCCGCCGTCCTGTGCGACCACGCGACCGCCCCGACGAGCGTGAGCCCGACCCCGACGGCGACGACGACCGCGGTCGCGAGCGGCAGGAGCACTTGCCAGGCCTGCGCCCCCACGAGGGTGCGCGCCGGCACCCCGACCGCGACGAGCCGGCCGACCGTACGTCGACGCTCACGCTGCCGGTCAATCGCCGCGAGCGCGATGCCGAGCGCGGCGATGCCGACGAACCATGTGGCGGCCGCGAGCAGCAGCGTCTGCTGCAGCCGGACGCTGTCGTAGGTCGAGCGTTCGACCGGCGACGTGACGAGGCCGAGCGCGGCCGCGTCGTCGGCGAGGGCCTCCCAGGCTTCGGGGCCGCCCTCGACGTAGACGGTCGCCGCCCCCGTCGGGGCGGTATCGGGGCCCAGCGCGGTGGTCGGCACGAAAACGCTGAAGGGGGCCAGGTCCCACCCGTTGCCGTAGGTGACCCCGCCCCACAGCGCGGCCGTCGCGAGGGCGTCGACGCGCAGGGGCGCCTCAGCGAGGGTCACGGGAACCTCGACGACCCGCCAGGCGTCGACGACTGTGACGAGCCGGATCGGTCCCGTGACGACGTCGTCGGTTCCCTGCCCGACGATCGTCGCGGCGACGTCGTCGCGGCAGCCCTCGACGCTGACCACCCTGCCGAGCTCGGCGCACGTCCCGACGAACGGGATGCCAGCGCCCTTCTTCCCGTCCCCGTCCGCGACCGTCCGCGAGTACATCGGCGCGACGGCGACGACGCCCGGCAGCGCACGGAGTGCCTCGAGATCCGCGGCGGTGACGTCACGCTCACGCACGCTGAGGGGCGGCGCGACGACGTCGTTGGGGATGTTCTCCTCGCCGTGATCGACGACCTCGCCCGTGACGTGCACCCCGACCGCCCCACCCTCGACCGCACGCTTCTCGAGACGGAACGTCGGGTCGCTGCTGAGGGTGCCGAGGTAGCCGGCGCCGCACGTCGCGAGCATGACGACGACCCCAACGCTCGCGACGATGCGGGACACGGACGTCGGCTCGGTCTGCACGCCGCGGCCCGCGAGCACCGCGGCGGTGCGGCGGCTGCGGACGAGCAGTGCCGCGCTCCACGCGGTGAGGAGCGCCGGCACGTACGCGGCGGCGACGGTGAGCAGGAGGACGCACGCCCCGACGGCAAGGCCGACGGGCACCGAGAAGCGTTCGACGTCAGCGAGCCGCACGACGCCACCGACGATCGAGCCGTCGTCGAGCGTCTTCACGGTGCCGGGCATGCCGAGCGCGACCCAGGCGGTGAGCAGCAGTCCCGCGCCGAGCGGGGCGAGCGCCCACGGCAGCGGCACGCGCCGGGTGCTCGTCGCGCGCTGCGCGAGCGGGTTGCCGGTGAGCCGCCGCGTCCCGGCGGTCGAGGCGAGCCCGGCGACGACGACGGGCACGCCGATGGCCGCGAGCGCTCCGACGACGGTGACGCGCAGCGGGGCGACGAGCAGGGCGTCGGGCACGAGGCCGTCGACGAGCGGGGCGAGAGCGGCCGCGAGCGCGGCGCCGACGAGCGCCCCGGCCCCGGCGAGCAGCGCGGCCTCGGTCGCGCCGACCGCGCGCGTGCGTGACGGTCCGAGGCCGAGCACGCGCAGCGATGCGAGGCGGCGGTCGCGCGTCGCGGCGGACAGGCGCCCGACGGTGACGAGGAGGATGACGAGGGGCATGAGCCCGACGGCGAGGGTGATGGCGAGCGCGAGCCACGACGCGGACGTCGACCCCGGCGGGAGCGCCGCGCGTGGCACGGCGAACGCGAGCGTGAGGACGAGCCCGCCGAGGACGTTGACGCCGACCTGCGCGGCGAGCCGGTACGTGCCGCCGGCGCGCGCGAGGCGCCAGGCGAGCGGGAGCAGCGTCGTCATCACTCGGCCCTCAGCAGCTCAGGCGTGAGCCGGACGCGCGCCGACGCGACGGCGACGGCGAGGACGCCTGCGCACGCGACGACGAGGCCGCCCGCGCGGGCCAGCCGCCACGAGAGAGCGAGGAGCGCGCTCACCGCGGCGTGGCCTCGAGAGAGGCGCCCGCGACGGTCCGGCCGTCGCGCACGAGGATGTCCCGGGAGGCGTACGACGCGACGCGGAGGTCGTGCGTGACGAGGACGACGGCGCTGCCCTGGTCGCGGGCAGCGTCGACGAACGCCTCGAGGACGAGCTCGCCCGTCACGGTGTCGAGGGCGCCCGTGGGCTCGTCGGCGAGGACGACAGGCGGCGTGTGGACGAGCGCGCGGGCGACCGCGGCGCGCTGCGCCTGCCCGCCCGACACCTCCGAGAGGCGACGGTCGGCCTCAGCGGCGACGTCGAGGCGATCGAGCATCTCGAGCGCCCGGGCCCGCGCTGGGCCGGCCTTCGTGCCCGTGAGGCGCAGGGGCAGCTCGACGTTCTCGACGACGGTGAGCTCGGGGACGAGCTCGCCGTGTTGGAAGACGAAGCCGAGCTGGCGCAGTCGCACGTCGGAGCGGCGTCGCTCGCTCAGCGCGTCGATGCGCTGCCCTGCGAGCTCGACGGTCCCCGCGTCCGGGCGGAGCAGACCCGCGAGCAGGTGGAGGAGCGTCGACTTCCCCGAGCCCGACGGGCCCATGAGCGCGACGATCTCGCCCGGCGCGACGGACACGCTCGCGTCGAGGAGCGCGGTCGTCGGGCCGAACGACTTGGCGAGGTGCGTGCCGGTGAGGACGGGGGTGGTCATCGGGTCTCCTCGGTGAGGGGCGCCAGGGGGTGGCTGCCGCCGCGGACCTCCGCGGCGAGCTGGTCGAGGCGGGCTCCGGCGAGCTCGATCCAGCGGAGGTCGGCGTCGAGGTGCGCGATCTCGTAGTCGCCCGCGAGCCGGTCGACGAGGTCGCCTGCGCGTCGGGCGGCGGTGAGCTCGCGCATGCGGGCGAGGTAGGCGGCGCGCTGGCCGTCGAGGACGTCGGTCGCGGACCGGCCGGCGACGAGTGCGAGGACGACCTTGGTGAAGAGCTCGGACGGGCGGCCCGACGGGAGGTGCGGCGTGGAGAGCCATGCGTCGAGCTCGCCGGCGCCGTCGGGCGTGATGGCGTAGACCTTGCGGTCGGCGCCCTCCCCCGCCTCGATGCCGACGCCGCCCGCGAGGCCGTCGCGCTCGAGGCGCGCGAGCGTCGAGTACACCTGGCCGTACTTGAGCTCGCGGCCCTGGCCGAGCAGCTCGTCGTAGCGGCGCTTGAGGGCGAAGCCGTGCGTGGGGCCGCCCTCGAGGAAGGCGAGAAGGGCCATGGGAACCGTCATGAGCAGAACAGTACACCGGGTGTATACCCTGAGTGAATACCGGTCCGCGGTCGCGCTCGGGAATGACCGCCGGGCTAGCCACCAGCGGGTTTGTGCCCTACCCGCAAGTTTGGACTTGCGGGTAGGGCACAAGCTTCCGGGTAGCCGGGCCGGCCCCCTACGACGCTCGCGCCGCGAGGACGTCCTCGTAGGTCTCGCGGGAAGCCGCCGAGTAGGCGACGAGCACGACGTGCATCCCCGCGTCCGGGTGCGCCGTCACCCACTCGAGCACCGAGGCGACCGCGACCGTCGCGGCCTCGTACGGCGGGTAGCCGAACGCGCCTGCGGAGATCGCCGGGAACGCGACCGACGCGTCACCTGCGCGACGCGCGGCCTCGAGGCACGCGAGGTAGCAGGACCGCAGCAGCGCGGCGTCCGTCGCCGTCGGCCCGCCCTCGTGGACGACGGGGCCGACGGTGTGGAGCACGTGCCGCGCCGGCAGGAGGTAGGCGCTCGTCACCTGCACGGAGCCCGTCGGCTCGGGGTGCCCTTGGGCCCCGACGAGGTCGGCGCACTCGGCCCTCAGGCCCGGGCCAGCCGCGGCGTGGATCGCGTTGTCGACGCACGCGTGCTCGGGCGTGAAGCAGCCGAGCATCGCGGAGTTCGCGGCGTTGACGACGGCGTCGACGCGCAGCGTCGTGAGGTCACCCTGCCAGAGGCTCACCGACGCGAGCGGCCCGTCGTCGGCGAGCCGCGGGAGCGTCGCCGCGTCCGTGACGGGGCGGGCTGCGGCCTCGCGCGCGAGCAGCGTGTCGAGCGCGTCGGCGACGTGCCCGGGCAGGGGTCGGGGCGGGCGCAGCGTGAGGAGCGCGGCGAGGTGCGCGCGCACCTCGCGCTCCTTCGCGCGCGGTCCGGGCGCCACGGGTGCGGGGCGGCCCCAGCCGCGCGCTTCGGCGTCGAAGAAGTCCGCGAGCTCGCGGACGTCGGGCGTCACGGCGCGCTCCGCTCGACGGCAGGCCCGACGTCGACGGGCACAGCAGGCGCAACGCCCGCCGGGAGCCCCGCGTCGTAGAGGTCGCGCGCGTCGACGACGGCGTCCATGTGGGTGACGGCCCAGCGGGAGAGCGCGGCGAGCGGCTCCGTGAGCGAGCGGCCGAGCTCGGTGAGCTCGTAGTCGACGCGCGGCGGGACGGTCGGGTGGACGGTGCGGTCGACGAGCCCGTCACGTTCGAGGGAGCGGAGGGTCTGGGTGAGCATCTTCTGGGAGATGCCGTCGACGGAACGTGCGAGCTCGCTGAAGCGTCGCGATCCGTCCGCGAGCGCGCCGACGAGGAGCACGGTCCAGCGGTCGCCGATGCGGTCGAGGAGCAGGCGTGACGGGCAGCCGTGCTCGTAGGGGTCCCACACCGACATGGTCGTCACGTCCTCCCACGCACCTTGAAGTGCGTACTTCCCAGCAGAGAGTCCCTCTCTTACGGTGAGTGTACGCCGCGATGGGCGCGGCATCCAGACTCCGGGAGGACCCATGACCCGCATCACCGTGCTCGGCGGAACCGGTTACGCCGGCGGCCACATCGTCCGCGAGGCCGTCGCGCGCGGCCACGAGGTGACGTCGCTGAGCCGCACGCTCCCCGCCGAGCAGGTCGAGGGCGTCACGTACCGCACGGGCGACCTGCTCGACCCCGACGTCGTCGCGCACGTCGCGGTCGGGGCCGACGTCGTCGTCCATGCTCTTGCTCTGCGCGGCCCGCTCGAGGGTCGACTCAGGGACATCGCGCGCGCCGTCGCCGCGGAGGCCGCGGACGCAGGCGCGCGCGTGGGCTTCGTCGGCGGGGCAGGCTCGCTCCTCGCGAGCGAGGGCGGACCGCTCGTGGCCGACGGCCCCGACTTCCCGCCGGCGTTCCACGCCGAGGCCATGACGATGGCGGCGATCCTCGCCGACCTGCGTGCGACGGACGCGCGCCTCGACTGGTTCATGGTGAGCCCGGCGGCAGGCTTCGGCGCGTTCGCACCTGGCGAGCGCACGGGCTCGTTCCGCACGGGCGACGACGTGCTGCTCGTCGCGGAGGACGGCACGTCGACGATCTCCGGCGCCGACTACGCGATCGCGTTCCTCGACGAGATCGAGCGACCGACGCACCGCCGCGAGCGCTTCACGGTCGGCTACTGAAGCAGCGCGTCGAGCTCGGCGCGCATCGGCGGGTTGGCGCCCGCACGGGACACGGTGACAGAGGCCGCGACGGCTGCGGCGCGCGCCGCAGCGAGCACGTCGTCGTCGGACAGCTCCCGCAGGAGCGCGGCACCGCCCGCGCCGGCGACGCCACGCGTCGCGAGCGCGTCGAGCAGCGCCCCCATGAAGGTGTCGCCCGCGCCGACGGTGTCGACGACGTCGACGGCTCGCCCGGGCACCTCGAGGAGGGTGCCGTCGTGCCGGAGCACGCTCGCCCCCTCCCCACCGCGCGTGACGACGACGAGCCCCGCGCCCCACGCGGACCAGCGGCGTGCGACGTCGAGGGGGTCGACGCCGGGTGCGAACCAGGCGAGGTCCTCGTCGGACACCTTGACGACGTCGGCGAGAGCGACGATCTCCTCGACGCGCTCCCGCACGGCGTCGGCGTCGGAGACGAGCGCGGGCCGGATGTTCGGGTCGACGCCGACGACGGCGCGGCCTCGGGCGCGTCGCACCGCGTCGCGGACGGACGTCCCGCCGGGCTCGAGGAACAGGGCGATCGACCCGACGTGGAGAACGTCGGCGTCCGCGACAGCGACGTTCCCGAGCTCCCACGCGAGGTCAAACTCGTAGGAGGCGACGCCTACGGCATCGAGCGTCACGGCGGCCGACGACGTGCGCCCGGTCGACGGCTCGTGCGCGGCGACGTCGACGCCGGACTCCTCGAGCCAGCGGTGGACGAGCCGGCCGCGGTCGTCGTCGGCGAGCGCGGTGACGAGCGTGACGTCCCGGCCGAGCCGGCCGAGCGTGAGGGCGACGTTCGCGAGCGAGCCGCCTGGCAGGTCGCGCGGCCCGTCGGGCCCGGGGACGACGTCGACAAGGGCCTCGCCCACGACGAGGAAGCGCGTCATGACGCCACCTGCCCGTCCGCGACGGCGCGAGCGATCGACGGCCCGAGCGGGAGCCGCGGCAGGAGCGCCGCCTGGACCGCGTGGTAGAGGTCGGGCTTGCCGGGCCACACGGTGCCGGCGGGCTCGAGCGTCGGCGAGAGCTCGTGGTGCCACGAGCCGTGCTCGTGGTCGATGACGTGCGTGACGATGTAATCCCACCAGCGGGCGTAGAGCTCGGCGTAGCGGTCCTCGCCCGTGCGACGGTGGAGCGTGTCGGCCGCAGCGGCGGCCTCGGCGGCGACCCAGTGCATGCGGTCGCGGACGACGGGCTGCCCCGTCCAGTCGGTCGTGTAGACGAAGCCCTCGGCGCCGTCGGCGTCCCACCCGTCGGTGGTCGCGCGGTCGAAGAGCGTGACGGCGGCGGGCAGGAGGTCGTCCGGGGCGGCGAGCCCGAGCGCACCCTCGACGTGGACGAGGAGCCGCGCCCACTCGAAGCCGTGGCCGATCGTCGCTCCGTACGGCTTGAACTGGTCGCCCGGCCGGTCGGCGTTGAGCTCGAGGTCGGCAACCCAGTCGGGCCCGAAGTGCTCGGGCAGGCGGCCGTCGTGCTCGCCCACGAGACCGACGACGAAGCTCGCGATGCTCGCCGCACGGTCGCGCCACGCGGCGTCGCCCGTCGCGTCCGCGACCGCGAGCAGCGCCTCGACGGAGTGCATGCTCGCGTTGATGCCGCGGTACGTGTCGAGCTCCGTGAAGGTCACGTCCCACGTGTCGACGGGACGGCCGACGCCGTCGTCCCAGAAGTGCTCGACGTAGACGTTGCACGCCTCGTCGAGCAGCTCCCGTGCGCCCGGCAGACCCGCGAGCGTCGCGGTCGATGCCGCGAGCAGCACGAACGCGTGGTCGTAGCAGGACTTGCCCACCGCGACGTCGGGCACGCCCGACGCGTCGAGCGCGTGGAACCAGCCGCCGTGCTCGGTGTCGCGCAGCGGGCCCGTGAGGCCCGCGAGCGCACCCGCCGCGACGGGAGCGGAGCCCGGCACGCCGAGCATCGCGCCGAGCGCGTACACGTGGACGGTGCGGCACGTGATCCACGTCTGCACGCCGCGGTCGGTCCACGGCAGGCCATCGTCGCCGAGGTACGCGGCGCCGCCGCCGGGGGCGACGACGTGCGCACGCCCGAAGTCGAGGAGGTCACGCACGTGTTCGTCGAGCCATGCGCGGTGGGTGGGGCGGGAGGTCCAGGGGAGCATCGTCGCTCGTCCTCTCGTTCGTCCAGGCGGGTGGACGCCCGCCAGAACTGATCGTAGGGCTGCGACGGCGCAGCGGCTCCTCCTCCGGGTAGGCGGCGCATACGAACGGGAAGTCCTGCCAGGCGAGCGGGCCCTGCTCGTCGCACGCGCCGTAGAGGGCCTCGGTCTCGAGGTCGTGGCGGTCCGTGGCTGAACGGTTCCGGACAGGGAAGTGTCCGGTCACGACCGACGTCGCAGGCTGCACGGGGACGGAGGCCGGTCGGGAACGACGCTGTGGAGGGCGTCCCCGGCCGGCCTCCGGCGTGCTGGCAGAACCCTTCGGGTGGGTGCGCGTCAGAAGTAGCAGGCCACCGGTCCGTGCGGCCCGTCGACGACCGACACCGGGGTGTCGAAGATCCGTGAGAGCACGTCGTCCCGCATGATCTCCGCGGGGCTGCCCTGCTCGACGACGAGCCCGTCCTTCATCGCGACGACATGGTCCGCGTAGCGGGCCGCGAAGTTCACGTCGTGGAGGACGACGACGACCGTCCGCCCGAGCGTGTCCGCCGCACGCCGCAGGTGCTGCATCATGCCGACGGCGTGACGCATGTCGAGGTTGTTGAGCGGCTCGTCGAGCAGCACGTACGGCGTGTCCTGCGCGAGGACCATCGCGACGTACGCGCGCTGCCGCTGCCCGCCCGAGAGCTCGTCGAGGTGACGGCTCTCGAGGTCGTGGAGGCCGAGGAAGTCGATCGCGTCGGAGACGTGCCGCTCGTCGTCGGCGGTGAGCCGGCCCTTCGAGTGCGGGAAGCGTCCGAGGCCGACGAGCTGACGCACCGTGAGCCGCGTGACGAAGTGGTTCTCCTGGCGCAGCACCGAGACGACCTTCGCGAGCTGCTTCGACGGCGTGCGCGTGACGTCGTACCCGCCGATCGTCACCGTGCCGGCGTCGAGCCCGAGGAGCCGCCCGACCATCGTGAGAAGCGTCGACTTGCCTGCGCCGTTGGGGCCGACGAGCGCCGTGATGCCGCCCGCGGGCAGCTCGACGTCGAGCGGCCCGATGCACACGTCGGACGCGTAGTCCTTGCGGACGTTGGCGAGGGTGATCACAGGCGGCCCTTCCGCAAGAGGACGACGAGGAACACGGTGCCGCCGACGAGCTCGACGACGATCGACACCATGCCCTGCGCGTAGAAGACGTGCTTGAGCGTGACGTACGCGCCCGCGAGGCAGACGAACGCCGTGAGGACTGCGACCGGCAGGACGTGCCGGTGGGAGAACGTGCCCGCGACCTGGTAGGCGATCGTCGCCGCGAGGAAGCCGAGGAACGTCATAGGTCCGACGAGCGCGGTCGAGACGGCGACGAGCACCGCGACGAGCGTGAGCACGACGCGCGTCTCACGCTTGTGGTCGACGCCGAGGCCGGCCGCGACGGGAGCGCCGAGCGCAAGGACGTCGAGGCGGCGCGAGCGCCATAGGAGGGCGCCGCCCGCGAGCGCCGCGAGCGGCACGACGACGGGCAGGTACGACGGGTCGGCATTGGAGACGGAGCCGAACATGCGCGCGGTGAGGACGTCGAACTCCGAGGGCGTGAGGAGCCGCTGCATGAAGCTCGACACGGACCGCAGGCCCGTGCCGAGGACGACGCCGACGAGCAGCATGACGTGGAGGTTCCCGAAGCGCCCGGAGAGCAGCCAGCCGAAGAGCGCGACGGCGAGCGTCACCATGAGGCCGATCTGCAGGAGCAGCTGCGGCACACCGCTGAGGGCGGTGATGCCCGCGACGCCGAGCAGGTAGACGCCCGCGGTCTGCACGGTGACGTAGAGGGCCTCGAAGCCGAGGATCGCGGGCGTGACGATGCGGTTGCCAGTGACTGTCTGGAACGCGACGGTCGCGAGGCCCTGGCAGAACGCGACGACCGCGATGACGACGATGCTCGTCGCCCGTCGCTGCGCGACGAGCCAGTAGCCCGCGCTGCCGGGGCGGCCGGGGTTGCCGACGAGGAGGTAGACGGCGGTGAGGCCGAGGGCGACGACGACGAGTCCCGCGACAAGCAGGACGTAGCGTCGGGCGGCACGGCGGCTCGTGAACGGGCCGGAGCGGCGCGGGGCGGTCGCGCGGTCGGGCGCCGGGGGCGCCTCGACGGGGGCGAGCAGGGTGTCAGCCACGGCGCCTCCCGCGCACGAGCATCGTGATGAAGACGAGCGACCCGACGACGCCGAGGACGAGCGAGACAGGCACCTCGAACGGCGCGATGATGACGCGCCCGACGAGGTCGCACGCGGCGACGAGGCCGACGCCGAGGAGGACAACCCACGGCAGGTTGGAGCGCAGGTCGTCGCCGCGCCGCAGCGCGACGACGTTGGGGACGACGAGCCCGACGAACGGCAGGTTCCCGACGACGACCGCGACGACGCCCGTCGCGACGGCGACGAGCCCCGCGCCGAGCATGACGACACGGTCGTGGTTGAGGCCGACGTTCGTCGCGACGTCCCGACCGAGGCCCGCGACGGTGAAGCGGTCGGCCGCGACGACGATCCCGACGAGGACGACGAGCACGACCCACAGCGGTTCGTACTGCCCGCGGAACACCGACGTGAACGACCCTGCGAACCACACGGAGACGTACTGCAGGGAGTTCGTCGCGAGCGCGAGATAGCTCGAGAACGCGCCGACGACGGCGCCGAGCATGATGCCGACGACGGGCACGACGAGCGAGCTCGTGAGGGTGATGCGGCGCAGGACGAGGAAGAAGATCATCGTGCCGACGAACGACGCGACGATCGCGACGCCCATGCGCGTCATGATGCTTGCAGTCGGCGCAAGGATCGTCACGGCGAGGAGACCGAGGCCGGCCCACTCGGTCGTGCCGGTCGTCGTTGGCTCGACGAAGCGGTTCTGCGTGAGCATCTGCATGACGAGTCCGGAGACGGCCATGGCGGCGCCCGCGAGGACGAGCGCGACGGTGCGCGGGACGCGCGTCACGGCGAACATCCACGCGCCGTCGTCGGCGCCGACGACGTCGTACTGGCCCGTGAAGAGCGAGGCGACGAGCAGGCCGACGACGCCGAGGCTCGCGAGGAGGAGCCACGGCACACCGCGACGCCGGCGCGCGGGGGTCGCGTCGGCGTCGGGCGTGCCCGCGGGGCGGGCGGTCGTCGTGCTCATCGGTGCTCCTCGTGACGCGCGGCCCCGCGGGGCCGCGCGTCACCGCGGGATCAGGCCGCTGCCTCGAGGGCGTCGGCGAGGGTGTTGAGGAACTCGGTGTACGTCTGGATGCCCTCGTTCGTGTACGTGTCCGTGGGCATGAAGACGAGCTGCTTCTTCGTGACGGCCGAGACCTTGGAGAGCGGCTCGGCGGATGCGAGGACGTTCGCGGCGGGCGTGTACGCCGGGTCGTCCGCCGCGATGGCCGCGTCGCGATCCATGACGAGGATCCAGTCAGGGTTGGACTGGGCGATGGCCTCGACGGAAATGTCGTCGCCCTGGTGGTCGTCGGACGCACCCTCGATCTCGAGCGCGGGAGTGAGGCCGAGCAGGCCGAAGAGCGGGCCGAGCGTGCGGCCGACCTCGGGGGCGATGTAGCCGATCTCGCCGCCCGACGTCGTCACGGCCATGACCTTCTGCGACGGGTCGTAGGCGGCCTTGACGCGCGCGACGGCCGCGTCGAGGTCGTCGGCGAGCTTCTTCGCCTCGGTCTGCTTGCCGAAGACCTCGCCGAGGACGGTGACCTGGCGCTTGAGCTCGGCGTCGAGCGGCTGGCCGTCGCGCGGATCGAGATTGAGGATCGTCGCGCCCGGGGCGAGCTTGGCGATCGCGGCCTCGTGCTGTGTGAAGCGCTGGCCATTGACGACGAGCTGCGGCTCGACGGCGACGATCGCCTCGAGGTCGGGCTCGGCGTGGGAGCCGAGGTCGACGATCGAGTCGTTCGTCTTGTAGCCGATCGTCGTCGGCATGAGCGTGCGGGCCGCGGCGGTGAGCTCGACGCCCCACGACTCGAGGGTCTCGAACGTCCGGTTGTCGGTCGCGACGACGGACGTGAGCGGGAGCGTGACCGTCTTCGAGCCGGTGTTGTCCTCGACGGTGACGGTCTTCGCGTCGCCGGTGGCGGCGGGCGCGTCGGCGTCGGTGTCGGCGGCGCAGGCCGTGAGGGCGAGCGCGGTGGCGGCGACGAGCGCGGTGAGCGCGGGTCGGACGCGGATCATGTGGTTCTCCTCGATCGGTGCATGCAGGGTGCGTGCGCTGCGACGAGGACCATCATCTCAGGTAAGCCTCACCTCACCGCAATTACGTGATGTGAGCCTAACCATATTCACCAGTCGTCCGCTACATGGATGACGAGGTGTCACCAACCGAGACGCCTGGGCCGCGTCCACCCACCCTCCGTCGACCGATTCCACCCCGCCTGTCCCCCCGCNCACCCCCGCCACGCCCCCACCCCCCTTGTCTCGATAGCCGATCGAGCCACCTCATGTACACGGATCGGCTATCCGAACCCCAAGGCCCAGCGGCGTGCGCACTCGATAGCTGATCCGTACGGCACCCGTGTATGGATCGGCTATCGATGAGCCCCGGCGGGGTACGCACCGCACTGCGTGCGTCGGCGACGTCGGACGGCGGGGCAGCGCCCCGCGCCGCCAGGTGAGGCGTAGCGTCGGGGCACACTTGCATCGAAGGAGATCGCCGTGCCCGCACCCGTCCGCCTCGCGATCGTCGGCTCCGGCTGGCGTGCGCAGTTCTTCGCCCGCCTTGCCCGCGCCCTGCCCGAGCGCTTCGAGCTCGTCGGCGTGACGAGCGGCCGCCCGGAGAGCACGGCCCGCGCCGCCGAGGCCTGGGGCACGCGCCCGTACACGTCCGTCGACGACCTGCTCGCGGGCGCGTCCCCGCAGGTCACCATCGTCTCGACGCCGTGGCCCGTCACCCCCGTCGCGACCGCGGAGGTCGCCCGCGCCGGCGGCGTCGTCCTTGCGGAGACCCCGCCCGCGCCCGACCTCGCCGGCCTCCACGCGCTGTGGGCCGAGGTCGGCGCGAGCGGCCGCGTCCACGTCGCCGAGCAGTACCTCGCGCTGCCCATGCACGCCGCACGGCTCACCGTCGTCGAGCGTGGCCTCGTCGGCGAGCCGCAGTCCGTCCACGTGTCCTCGACCCACGGCTACCACGCGGTGTCGATGATCCGCGGGCTGCTCGGAGCCGCCGACGACCACGGCCCCGTCACCGTCCGCGCGCACCGCTTCGCGGGACGCATCGTCCAGCCGCTCTCACGCGACGGCTGGACCGACGACCCCTCCGTGCACGACGCGGGCACCGTCCTCGCGACGCTCGAGCTCGACGGCCGCCACGGCCTCTACGACTTCACCGACAACCAGTGGCACAACCAGCTGCGTTCGCGCCGCATCCTCGTGCGCGGCACGCACGGCGAGATCTCGAACGAAGACGTCCTGCGGCTCTCAGGTCCGCGTCAGGTGACGACAACGACGCTGCGGCGCCGTCAGCTCGGCCACGACCTTGACCTCGACGGTCACGACACCGACCACGTGTCGCTCGGCGGCGAGGTGCTGTGGAGCAACCCGTTCGTCGGGAAGCGCTGGATGGACGAGGAGATCGCCATCGCGACGCTCATGCTCGGCGCGGCTGACCTCGCGCTCGACGACGGCCCAGGGCCCTACCCGCTCGCGCGGGCGTGCCATGACCACGCGATCTCGCTCGCGATCGACGAGGCCGTCGCGTCGGACCGCCCGGTGACCGTCGACCGTCAACCCTGGTCCTGATCCACCCCTCTGACGGATCGTCGCATTCCTCCCATCCGATGGGCGCAGCGCGTCGATCCGTCGACAGCACCAGCCCGCTCGATAGCGGATCTGCACGACTCCCGCGTACGGATCGGCTATCGAGCGGCGGCGATCAGCCCTGCCGCGCGACCATCTCGGGGACCCACAGGGGCACGTACGGGCTCACGCAGCCGCGGGGTGTCGGGTAGTCCTTGAGGACCTCGAGCCGCTCGCCGATCGCGAGGACACGCTCGCGCAGCGCAGGGTGGTGGATGCCGATCGTACCGAGGCACCAGTTCATCGCCCACTGCAGCCGCTCGGGGGCGTCCTTCATGCGGACGCTGATCTCGTCGAGCAGCGCGGGCAGGTCGAGCCCGTCAGCCTTCGCCGGCACGAGGTCGCTCGTGAGCGCCCAACCCGCTGACTCGACCCACGGGTCCGCGTCGCCCTTCCAGCGGACGCGAAGGGCCTCGGCGTGCGGGGACTTCTTGACGACGTACCCGACGAGCCAGTCCTGCTGCTTGGGGGTGCGGCCCTCGCGGAGCATCGCGTCGAGCTCATCGGCGCCGAGGTCCTTGGGTTTGAGCACGAGCAGCGCGAGCAGGCGCGCGTCACCGTCGCCCGTCGCCCAGAGCTCGCGCGCGAGCGGCGTCTGGTTGGCGCCGAGGCGCTTGGCGAGAGCCCGGAGCTTCGTGAGGTTGACCGTGTGGTTGTCGCCATGACGTGCGTTGACCTCACGGACCTTGGGGTCCTCGAGCGCGGCAAGCTCCGCCAGGGCGTCGTCACGGGTCATGGTCTCGGGCACGATTCCTCCACTGTCAGCCGGTGCTCGCAGCGTACGACGAGCCTCCGACACTGAGCCGCCTCTGCTCCCTCTGACGTGCCTGCGCGCCGGCGTCGCCAGCACGTCCCGCCGCGGATCACGCGACAGGCGTCCGCACTACCGCCCCGTCGCCCCGTCCCCTGCCGACCACCCGCTCACATCGCGGTCCGTGAGCGCCATCGCGAGCAGGTCGGGGAACGTGTCCGGTGTGCAGGCGAACGTCGGGACGCCGAGCGAGGCGAGCTCGGCCGCAAGATCGTGCTGGAACGCGGGCGTGCCGTCGTCGGACAGTGCCGGGAGCACGATGACGAGCACGCCCGACGCGCGCAGCGCGGCGATGCGGCGCACGAGCGAGGCGCGGTCACCGCCCTCGTAGAGGTCGGTGACGAGGAACATCACGGTGTCCTCGGGCCGTCCGACGAGGTCGGCGCAGTAGGCGACGGCGCGGTCGATGTCGGTGCCGCCGCCGAGCTGCGTGCCGAAGAGCAGGTCGACCGGGTCGGTGAGCTCAGCGGTGAGGTCGACGACCTCCGTGTCGAAGACGACGAACGACGTGCGCACGGACCGCATCGTCGCGAGCACCGCGCCGAAGACCGCGGAGTACACGACGGACGAGGCCATCGATCCCGACTGGTCGACCGCGAGGATGACGTCACGCGCGACGGCTCCCCCGCGACGTGCCGTCCCGATGAGCCGTTCGGGCACGATCGTGCCGAGCTCGGGCAGGTAGTGGCGCAGGTTCACACGGATCGTCGCGGGCCAGTCCACGTCGGCGAGCCGTGGCCGGTGGGTCCGCTCGCGCCGCAGCGCTCCCGAGACGGCGGTCGTCGTCGCGACACTGATCCGTCGTTCGATCTCGGCGACGACCTGGGCGACGACCTGCCGCGCCGTCGAGCGCGTAGTCTCCGGCATCGCGTCCTTGAGCGAGACGAGCGTCGCGACGAGCGAGACGTCGGGCTGGACGCTCGTGAGCAGCTCGGGCTCGAGCAGGAGCCGACGCAGGCCGAGACGGTCGACGGCGTCGCGCTGGACGACCTCGACGACGCTCGTCGGGAAGTAGGTCCGGATGTCACCGAGCCAGCGGACCACGGCGGGCGCGCTCGACCCGAGGCTCGCGGAACGTCCGCCGGACGCCTCGGGACGCGTGTCGTAGACGGCCGCGAGAGCGCCGTCGACCCGGCCGTCGGAACGTCCGAGCGTCACGTCCGGTCGTCCCTCCTCCCCGAGGACGAGCCGCCACCGGCGGGCGAGCTCGGACTCGTCGACGCGTGGTGCCGTGCGGCCGGTCATCGTCCACCTCCGAGGAGCAGGAGCGCGGTTGCGAGCGGTCCGGCGATTCGCGGGTCGTCGATCGCGAGGCCACCGTCGTCGCCGGTCGGGGCCGCGGGCCCGCCTCGACCCCGACGCGCCGCAAGCCGTGCCGCGGCGTCGCCGATCGCCCGTCGCTCGGCCGCGGGCATGGCACCGAAGGTGCGTCGCAGCACGGGTAGGACGTCGGTGAGAGCGTCGCCCGGAACCGTCGCGAGCCAGTCGTCGAGCACGCCGAGCAACGTCGCGTCGTGCGCGACGACAAGTCCCCCGCCGGCGAGGAACCCCTCGATCCACCCTGCCTGGGTGCGCACGGGGGTGCCGACGGACAGGACGCGGGAGAGCCGTCCGGCGACGTCCTCGGGCGTGATCCGGGCGCCGTCGAGCAGGAGCCTCGTGGTCCGTCCGACGAGGTGGCCGGGCAGGTGGTCGTGCGCCGCGACGGTGCGGAGCGTGCGCACCCACACGTCGGTCGTGGGGTCGTGGTCGAGCAGCGCGACGGCGGCGTCGGCCTCGGCGACGCGGCGCGCGAGGTCGGCTGCGGTGTCGTCATCGCGGCCGAGCGCCGCGGGGACGATGCCGGAGCTCGCTCGGACGAGCATCGTCCGGGCGACGTGGGCGAGCCGCGCGACGGGGGTGCCGCGCACGTCGGAGTAGCGGTGCGCCCGGATGATCGGGGTGACGGCGTCGAGAAGCTGTTCGACGTCGCCCGCGTGGGCGGCGCGTTCGTCGACGCGACCGAGGAGGTCGTCGAGCACGTCGGGAAGGTCGGCGATCAGCGACTGCTCGACGAGCGCCGTGAGGCGCGGCAGGTCAGCGTCGCGCGCTGCGGCGCGCACGGCCGCGTTCGCTGCGCCGACGACGGTCGTGCCGTGGAGCGCGGCCTCGGCGAGCGCGACCGAGAGCTCAGGCTGCCAGCGGAGGGTCCAGCTCTCACGGAACGTGCCGGAGGAACGCACGGTGCTCGTCCGCGGCGTCGCCCAGGGCACGTCGAGCAGCGTGAGGCGGTGGAAGAGGTGCGAGCGTGCGAGGCCGCCGTCGGTGCGGAGGTCGAGGTCGAGGTTGCGCGGCGCGTCCTCGAGCTTGAGGCGCAGGCGTCGTGCGGTCGCACGCAGGTCGACGTCGAGCGGGAGTGCGGGGACGCCGTCGGGCACGGAGCCGAGGCCCGTGCCGACGACGAGTTCGCGCGTCACCCACTCGGTGAGGCCCGTGTCGCCGTCGCACAGGGCCGCGCGCGTCGCGTCCATGACGTCGTCGAGCGCGACCGAGCGATGCCCGCGGACGGTGGCGAGCGACTCGGCGAGGCGCGAGGCCTCGATGACGTGCGCGCTCGAGACCTGCAGGTCTCGGCCCCGCAGTGCCGCGCCGACGCCGACGAACCAGCGGGGCACGACGTCCTCGTGCACGGAGAAGAGGTGCGCGTACCAGCCGGGGGCGCTCACTCCGGCGCCGTAGCCGGAGCCGCGCGCAAGGCGTGCGGTGGTCCACGGCACCCACGTGAGGGTCGTGCGCACGCGCGGCAATCCGCGCAGCAGGCGTGCGTCGGGCGCGGCGGGCGGCAGCGGCGTCATGAGCGCGGGTGCGTGCCAGGCACCGCAGACGACAGCGATCCGCGCGTGGCCCTCGCGCAGCGCGGCGCGCACCTGCTGGCGCATGTACGCCTCGCGGAGCTCCTCGTCCTCGTCGCCGTCCGGGGTCCTGGTGTCGTGCTCGGCCTGCTCGCGGAGGGCGGCCATCGCCTCGGCGACGGCGGCGAAGGTCTCGAGGCTGCCGGAGCGCTGCTCGACGACGTCCTCCCACCATCGCTCGGCGTCGTCGTGCCCCGCAGCGGCGGCGAGCGCGCCGAGGGGGTCCGCGCGGACGGACGTGGGGGCCGGGGCGTGAGGCGCTTCCTCGCCCGGCACGTCGGGCTCGACGTCCGGAACGGATGAGGCGCGAGGATCCGCGCCTCCCGGCACGGCACCCTCGACCTCGTCCTCGCCCTCGTCCGACGGGACGTTGAGGGCTGCCTCGGCGGCCCGTCGTGCGACCGTGAGGGCCGCGACCGTGCCGGACGGAAGGTCGATGAACCGCACGGGCACGTCGTGCGCGGCGGCCCACGCGAGGGCCTGCCACTCGGGCGAGAACGACGCGAAGGGCCAGAACGACGCCTGCGCGGGATCGTCGTCGACAGTCGCGAGCAGCGCGACGGGCGGCACGAGGCCCGGCACGTGGACGCTGAGCGGGTCGGCGTCGGCGGGGCCCTCGAGGAGCACGACCGTCGGGCGGAGCTCGTCGAGGGCGGCGGCCACGGCACGTGCCGACCCGGGCCCATGGTGTCGCACGCCGAGCACGTCGACGCGCGGGCCGTCGTGCGCTGCGGGCCCTCCGGTGCGCGCGCCCGGGTCAGGCTCAGCGGGGACGACAGGCCCGGCCGGGACGTCGGTCACCGTCATCCCGCGACCTCGCGGCACGCGGCGTAGAAGCTCCCCCACCCCTCCCGTTCGCGGACGACGGTCTCGAGGTACTCGCTCCACACGGCCGCGTCGCCCGCCGGGTCCTTGACGACGGCACCGAGGATGCCTGCGGCGATGTCGTCGGGCCCGATCGCACCGTCGCCGAAGTGCGTCGCGAGCGCGACACCGTTGGTGACGACGGAGATCGCCTCGGCCGTCGACAGCGAGCCGGACGGCGGTCGCACCGCGGTCCGTCCGTCGAGCGTGCGCCCTGACCGCAGCTCGCGGAACACGGTGACGACGCGGCGGATCTCCTCGTGGCCTTCGGGCAGCGTCGGCAGGTCGAGCGACGTGCCGAGCTGTGCGATGCGGCGCGTGACGATCTCGACCTCCTCCTCGAACGTCGCGGGCAGCGGCAGGACGACCGTGTTGAAGCGGCGGCGGAGCGCGGAGGACAGTTCGTTGACGCCGCGGTCTCGGTCGTTCGCGGTCGCGATGACGTTGAAGCCGCGCGCTGCCTGGACCTCGGTGCCGAGCTCAGGGACGGGCAGCGTCTTCTCGGAGAGGATCGTGATGAGCGCGTCCTGGACGTCCGAGGGGATGCGCGTGAGCTCCTCGATGCGGACAACCGAGGCCTCACGCATCGCCGTCATGACGGGCGAGGGCACGAGTGCGGCCTCGCTCGGTCCCTCGGCGATGAGCCGGGCGTAGTTCCAGCCGTAGCGCACTGCGTCCTCGGCGGTGCCCGACGTCCCTTGCACGAGCAGCGTGGAGCGGCCCGAGACGGCGGCTGCGAGGTGCTCTCCCACCCAGGTCTTGGCGGTGCCCGGCAGCCCGAGGAGCAGCAGCGCGCGGTCGGTCGCGAGCGTCGCGACGGCGACCTCGACGAGCCGCCGGGCTCCGACGTACTTCGGGGAGATCACGGTGCCGTCGGGCAGGGTGCCGCCCATGAGGTAGGTGACGACCGCCTGCGGCGAGAGGTGCCATGCGGGCGGGCGCGGCCGATCGTCCTGAGCCGCGAGCGCCGCGAGCTCGCTCGCGAACTGCTGCTCGGCGTGCGGACGGAGCAGGTCGGGGGTCGTGGTCACGTGAGCTCCTCGGCGAGGGTGAGTCGGTCCTGGACGGTGGCGGCGCCCGCGTGGAGCACCGCGTCGAGATCGGGGCGGAGGTCGTCGGTCGCGTCGATCTGCGCGGCGGCGGCGGTGAGAAGGTCGCGGACGGCTGGGGTGGCCTCGACCCGGAGGGCAAGAGGTCCGACGATCTCGCGCAGTCGGCGCGGTCCGATCTCCGCTGCTGCGGGGATGACGAGCGCGAGGATGCGCTCGCAGGCTTCGGTGGGGACGACGACGGTGCGGTCCTCGAGGAGGGTGCGAAGCGGCCAGATGTTCATGCCGTCGGCGAGGGCTGCGCGGGTGAGGCGGTCCCAGGTGGCGGTCCGGACCTCGGGGCTCGCGTGGGCGAGCAGCCAGGCGTGGGGCACGCCGACGTCGGCGACGAGCAGGGCGTCCGCCCAGTCGGTGCTCCCCTCGCGGGACGTCGCGGCGCGCCAGCCGTCGAGGACGGGGGCGGCGGGCTCCCCGGCCTCGACCGCCAGCCGGACGAGGGCCGCCGGCGCGAGACCTGACGCCGTCCAGGAAGCGAGGGGCATTGCCGCGACGGCGGACGCGAGGTGCTCGGGAGTCGCGGTCTGGTTGATCGTCAGGCGGTCCTTGGCGAGCAGACGACCGCGCGTCACCGTGACGACGTCGCTCACGGACGTTGCGTTCGCACGATTCCGGGCGGCGCCGGGCAGCCGGCCCAGGACGTGGTGTGCGGCCTCGACGACGGGCTTCGAGGCGTGGGCTGCTGCGCGTTCGGCGAGGGCCTCGTCGGCGAGAGTGGCACCGTCGGCGAGCAGCTCGGTGCACCGCGCGAGGAGCGCGGCGCCGAGCGAGTCCCAGTCCCGGGCGAGCAGCTCGCGGGCGGCGTCAGGGTCGGCTGCCCTGAGCATCTCGAACCAGCGGCCGCGCGTGGCGATGGTCCCGTCGGTCCACGCGGGACTCGCGGCGAGCGTGTCGAGGTCGAGGGCGCCGTCGGGCTGATGGGGGACGTCGGCGACGAGGTGCCACGTCGTCGCGTCGAGCGCCGCGAACCAGCGGCCGCGTGCCCCGAGCACCGCGACGAGGCCGTGCCGGACGTCGCGCCGTGAGGTCGCCCTCGCGAGGTCGAGCGCAGCCGGCACGAGCTCGGGCGGCAGGACGCGGCCCGCTGCGCGCGCGTGGGCGAGCCACTCGGGGAGCATCGCGTGGTCGTGCACGCCGAGCAGGGTGCGGGCGCGCAGTGCGGCGGCGGGGCTGAGCGTCGGCGCCTCGTCGACGGGTGCGGGGTCGGGGACGCTTCCCGTGGTCGGGCGCGTCGGCAGGAGGGCGCTGCGCGCGACGGCGACGGCACCCGCAACGCCGAGCAGGGTCGTCGCGCGGGAGGCGTCGGGCGGCAGCGCAGCGAGCGCCGCGGAGGCGATGGCGTGCGGCGGCAGCGCGTCGGGTGTGCCGCTGAGCGCCGCGGCGGTGAGGTCGGGCAGGGACGTCATGCGGCGACGAGCCTCCGTCCGTCCCAGACCGCGCGCGGTTCGAGGCCGCGCGGGGTGCAGTCGCCGACGAGCGTCACGGCGTGCCCGCCCGCGACGGCCGCGCACGCGCGCGCAGCGGACCGTCCGAGGAGCGGGAGGGACTCCTCGCCGAGGTCGAGCAACCAGCCGCCGTCGCCATCGGGCCTCAGGCGCGCGTCGGCGAGGACCACCGGGTGCCGTTCCCGCCACGGGTCGGCGGCGACGGCTGCGCTCCACAGGAGCGGGAGCTCGTGCGCGGGGTCGCCGTGGGGCGCGTGCTCGAGCGGCACGGCCGGCGTGTGAACGGTGCCGAGCAGCGCGCGGTCGGTGGCGGCCGGGTGCGGGTGGAGATCGGCGTCGATGCTCGTGCCGGGCACGGGGTTGGTGCCGCTGCGCGGTCCCGTCTCGACGAGCACGAACGACCGCCCGAGCGTTCGCCCGCGCAGGTGGGTGCGGTGGGTGACGGGTCGGCTCGTCTCATCGGTGTGGAGCGCGACGACGTCCCAGACGTCGCGCAGGGGTGGCTGTGCGAGGACGACCTCGGTGCGGGTCGGCTCCCCCACGCGCCGCCGGACGACGGCACCGAGCGTTCCCGGGAGTTCGCTCGCGCGCGGGTGCGCGGTGACGAGCAGCTGGAGGAGCCCGTAGGACTCGAGGAGCTTGCCGGGCCACGAGGGGTCATCGCTGCGGACGTGGAGGCGGCGGACCCGCTCGGCGATCGCGGGGGCCTGCGCGTCGACGAGGCGCGCGGCGGCCCGTGCCACGTCGTCGCCCTGCGGGACGCTCACGCCTGCCGTCACCAGGTCCTCGAGCCACGTGCCCAACTCGTCGAGGCCTGCAGCGATGCGCTCGGCCCGACGTTCGAGGGCCGCCTGCGAGGGCGCTCGGGGCGGGGTGGCCGCGCGCTCCGCGACTTTCTCCGCGCGTGCCGCGCGTTTGCCGAGCCAGGCCGTGGCTGCGGCCGACGGCTCCGGGGCCGCCGGCACCGAGCCGCTGCTCCAGCGCAGCAGGAGCGCAAGCACGTGCTTGCACGGGATCTTGCGGCTCGGGCACGAACAGTTCCATGCGGGCCCGGCCAGGTCGACGAGCGCGACGTAGGGGGTCGCACCAGATCCCTTGCACTCCCCGAAGAGCACCGCGGGCTCCTCGCACACCCCCGTGACGGGCCAGGTGCCCGTCGCTGCGAGCTTGCGCGCAGCGGTGACGGACGCCGCGTCGGGGGCGACGGCCGCAACCTGCTCGATGCTCCACGGGGTGACCACGCGCACACAGTAGCGGCCGGGTCCGACATTCGCGGCGCAAGACGCGTGGGGCGGCCTCGATGGGGCGATTCACGACGCGATCGCGACCGCACCGCCCGACACCTCGCCTCTTGCCGAGATGCGGCGCGGGTTCATCGCCGCGCTCGACGCGAAGGTCGCCGAACGCTACGAGCAGTTCCGGCAGCGCCCCGCGTGAGCTCACGCCCCGTCCGACGGCTCCTCGGCCTTCTCGTCGTCGACCGCGCGCGCAAGGCGCCTGACAGCGTTCGGCTCCCACTCGGAGACGAGCCCGTCGACGACCTCGAGCCGGGCGAGCACCTCGGCGACGACGGCCTCGGCGTTCGAGCGGCGCGTGAGCACGCGTCCGGCGGAGAGCCCGACGAGGAACGCGGTGAGCGGCGCGCCGGGACGGACGGCGTTGTGGGCGACGTCGCGGACCATGTCGAGCAGCGGGCCGGTCACCTGATCGAGGACGTCGTGCTCGATGTCGAGGGCGGGTCCTGCCTGCTCGAGCCAGCGGTCGAGGTCGCTCACCTGGGTCTCCATCCGTCGTCGGCCCGCTCCGAGCGGGCCTCGTGCCCTGATTCTCCCCCGAGGGTGGCCCTCCCGTCAGCCAGGTGCAACGTGCGCGTGCCGAGGGCGGCCGCCTCGGTGGCGTCGTGCGTGACGAGGACGGTGGGGATGCCGCGCCCGACGACGTCGCGTACGACGTCGTGGAGGAGCGGCCGGACGGCGGCGTCGAGCGCCGCGAACGGCTCGTCGAGCAGCAGCAGCCGGGGTTCGACGACGAGGGCGCGGGCGAGCGCGACGCGCTGCGACTGCCCGCCGGAGAGCCGGTCGGCGCGGTCGTGGGCGTGGTCGGTGAGGCCGACGCGTGCGAGGGCGTCGGCCGCGCGCGCCCGCGCGACACCCGGCCGGACACCGCGGGCGCGGAGCCCGAACGCGACGTTCTCGAGGACGCTGAGGTGCGTGAAAAGGACGTGGGACTGCGGCACGAGCCCGACGTGCCGGCCCGCAGCGGGCACGTGCTGGCGTGCGTCGTCGAGCACCATCCCGCCGAGCGTCACGGTCCCGCCGCTCAGCGGCACGAGGCCCGCGAGCGCCCAGAGAAGCGTCGACTTGCCGGACCCGTTGGGCCCGACAACGCACAGGACCTCGCCGGGCGCGACATTGAGGGATACGTCGAGCCGCAGGCGGCCGCGCTCGGCGACGACGTGCGCGCGGAGGCTGTCGGGCAGCGGCGTCGTGCCGGGCCCGACGCGACCGTCGGCCGCGCGTCCCCCGGCCGCCCCGGCTCCGGGCCCCAGGAGCGTCATCGCGCACCCGCCATCTCGACGCCGCGCGCAGCGAGCCCCGCGAGCCCGCCGAGCCAGCGCGAGCGCAGCGCGACGAGCACGACGAGCGACACGGCGACGAGCACGAGCGAGAGCGCGACGGCGGTCGCACGGTCACGTTCGAGCGCGAGGTAGATCGCGACGGGCATCGTGCGCGTGACGCCGGGGAAGTTGCCCGCGAACGTGATGGTCGCGCCGAACTCGCCGAGGGCACGCGCGAACGCGAGGACGGCGCCCGCGGCGACGCCGGGCGCGACGACGGGCAGCGTCACGCGCCGGAACACGTACCAGCGCGAGCCGCCGAGCGACGCGGCGACCTGCGCGAGCCGCGGGTCGACGGCCCGCAGCGCGGCATCGACGGAGATGACGAGGAACGGCAGTGCGACGAACGTCTGCGCGACGACGACGGCCGCCGTCGTGAACGGCAGCTGCACGCCGAACCACGCGTCGAGATGCTCCCCCAGCAGGCCCCGACGGCCGAGCAGCGCGAGGAGAGCGACACCCCCAACGACGGGCGGCAGCACCATGGGCATCGTCACGAGCGCGCGCACGAGGCCGGGCAGCGGCAGGGCGTCGTGCGCGAGCAGCCACGCGAGCGGCACGCCGAGCACGACGCACAGCACCGCCGAGAGGCTCGCGGGGCGCAGGCTCAGCCAGAGGGCCTCGGCCGCAGGGCCGTCGTCGAGCAGGGACGTCATCTCGCCCCCGGGGGCCGAGGCGACGAGCGCGACAAACGGCGCGACGAGGAACGCGAGCGCGGGCACGCCCGGGATCGCGAGCGCGAGGGGCGGCCGTGGCCGGGTTGCTCGGCGCCGCGGCTCCGCACGACGACTCCCCGCGGCGGCGCGCGGATACCGCGCCGCAGCGGGCTGCCGTGGGGCGTCGGACGTCACGGCACGCGGAACCCGGCGTCGGTGAGCGCGGCACGGCCCCGCTCGGAGTCGAGCAGCGCGCGGAACGCGGCGGCCGCGGCCGGGTTGGGCGCCTCGGCGACGGTCGCGACGAGGTAGTCGTTGACGACGCTCGCGGCCTCGGGGACCTCGATCGTGCGGACGGCCTCGCCGGCGTCCTTCGCATCGGTCGTGTAGACGAGTGCTGCGTCGACCTCGCCCGTGACGGCGAGCGTGAGCGCGGCCGTGACGTTCTCGGCGTACGTGTCGGGAGTGACGGTGAGCCCGGCCTGCTCGATGACCTGGGCGGCCGCGGCCCCGCACGGCACCTCCTCGGCGCACAGGGCGAGCCGCAGGTCGCCGTTCTCAAGGTCTGTGAGGGTCGCGACCTTCCCCGGGTTGTCGGGCGGCGTGACGATGACGAGCGTGTTGCCCGCGAACACCGCCTGGTCGGTCACGCGCTCGGCGGCCGTCGTCATCGTCGCGGCCGAGGCCGTAAGGAGCAGGTCGGCGGGAGCGCCCGCGACGACCTGCTCCGCGAGCGCGGAGCTCGCCGCGAACGAGAAGTCGATCTGCAGGCCGGGGTGGGCGGCCTCGAGCTCGTCGCCGAGCTCGGTGAGGGCGGGCTGGAGGGACGCGGCGGCGAGGACGACGAGGCGTCCGGCGACGGCGGGCGTCGTCCCGCTGGGCGACACAGTGCCCGACGACGCCCCGCTGAAGGACGCCGTGCCGGACGCCGTCCCGGACGACGGCGCCGCGTCGGCGCACGCGACGAGCCCGCTCGCAGCGAGCGCCGCGAGCGCGAGGGCGGCGACGTGGCGGGAGGCGATCTGGCGGGCCGCGGGACGGGTCCGACGTGGACCGGGCGCTGCGGCCGCCGGACGGATCGCGACGTGTCGGGCCGCGCTCACAGTGCCTCCCCGAGGCGGTCGATCATCACGGACGTCGCCTTGACGCGTGCGGCGACGAGGCTGCCGGGCTCGAGGCCGAGCTCGTCGGCCGCTTCTCGGCTCACGAGCGAGACGATGCGGAACGGTCCGGCCTGGACCTCGACCTGCGCCATGACGCCGTCGCGGACGACGCGCGTGACGATGCCGTCGAGGCGGTTGCGGGCGGAGACGGTGCCGTCACCGCCGTCGGGCGCGTCGGCGAGCTCGCGTGCGAACGCGGCGAGGTCGGCGCCGGCGACGGTCCAGCGGCCTGTGTCGGTGCGGGTCGCGGGCAGGCGGCCGGCGTCGATCCAGCGGCGGACGGTGTCGTCGCTGACGCCGAGCAGCCGCGCGGCCTCACTCACCCGAAGAACGCTCATGCGGCAACTCTAGGACCAAAACACCGCACCCACGGCCTGAATACCGTGAAACCCCCGCATCGCGAGATAGCGCTTCTGGGTCGAGATAGCGCGTGAGGCGCGCTATCTCGACCGAGGAGCGCTATCTCGCGGACCCGAAGGTTCTGCTGCGCGGGCGCGCGCGAGGTCGGCCGGGGTGTCGACGTCGAGCTCCTCGACGTCGGTCACCGGGACCTCGACGATCTCGAGCCCCTCGGCCAGGGCCCGCGCGGGGAGGTTGTGCGCGCCGCCCGCGAGCACGTGCCGGACGGCGTCGAGCCGGTAGGCGGCGAGCAGCGGTTGGCGCCTGCCCGACGCCCCGACTGCGAGCGCCGCCCCCGCGTCCGGGTGCGCGTCGAGAGCCTCGAGCAGGCGCGGCACGACGATGCCCGCCCACGGCTGGTCGCCCGCGAGCGCGACGAGCACGGACGCGTCGGGCGCGGTCGCGGCCCCGGCGGCAAGTGCGGCGGCGGGCCCGCCGCCGGGCGGGTCCTCGCGGACCCAGTGCACGCCGGGGTGCCGGGCATGGGCGGCGGGTCCGGGGTCGTCGGCGACGACGACGCGCGGCCAGGCGGCGGTCGCGTCGAGCACGCGGTCGAGGATCGTGCGCCCACCGACGTCGAGCGCGGTCTTGTCCCCTCCGCCGAGTCGTCGTGCGGTTCCGCCGGCGGGAACGACGGCGAGCACGTCAGCGGCCCTCATGCCCCACCCCCGACTCCCCCACACCCCCACGGATAGACGATTTCCCCCCATCAAACGGGTGCCACGCGTCGATCCGTCGTGACGGGTGCGATGCCACGCTCCCCCACGACGCACGGATAGACGGCTTCCCTCCGTCGAACGGGGGTGCCGCGTCTATCCGTCGCACGGCGATGGGGATTGGCACGGCCTCGACGGCGAGGCCGGGCAGGCGGCGTGCGTAGGGTGGGGGCGTGACCTTGCCCGACGTTCCCTCCCCTCGTGACAGCTCGCGGATCGTGCCGCCGCGCCGCGCCGTCGTGCGCGCGACGGTGACGACGGACCCGCTCGACGTCGACGAGCATGCGCGGCTCGTCGACGACCCGGCGGCGGGCGCGGTCGTGACGTTCGCGGGCGTCGTCCGCGACCATGACGGTGGGCGCGGCGTCACGGGCATCGAGTACGTCGGGCACCCGGACGCGGCCGACGTGCTCGCGCGGGTCGTCGCGGAGGCTGTCGCGGATCTCGACGTCGACGCGGTGGCCGTCACGCACCGGCTCGGGCCGCTCGCGGTCGGCGAGTGCGCGCTCGCCCTCGCGGTGAGCTCGGCGCACCGCCGCGAGGCATTCGAGGCCGCGGCGGCGCTGGTCGACGCGGTCAAGGAGCACCTCCCGGTGTGGAAGCGGCAGGACCTCGCGGACGGCGGCGAGGAGTGGGTCGGCTCGGCCTGAGCGACGGGCTCGCGCGGCGCACGGCGCCGAGGGCGCGCGGCGCCGCGGACGCCCGACGACGGCTCGCCCGGCGGGCTCATCCGCCCGCGAACGGCGGCAGGACGTCGACGGTCGTCGCGCCCGCGAGCGGCGCGGCGGCCTCACGCAGCAGGCGTCCCTCGGCAAGGACGCTGCACAGCGCGAGGAGCGCCTCGAGCCCGGGGTGGGCGGCGAGGACGGCGGCGGTGACGTCGCCGACGGTCGCGTCGACGGGGACGACGAGGGTCTCCTCGTCGCAGCCCGCCCCCGCGGCGGCTGCCGCGAAGTAGCGGACGGTCACGGTCGTGCTGAGGTCGGTCGTCGTCATGCTCATCCCCCGATCGCGCTCATGAGTCGTTGCGGCTGCAGGAAGCCGTCGTCGTCGATGCCGTGGCCGGCCTTCTTGCCCCACATCGCGCCGCGCCACGCGTCTGCGAGCGCGTCGTCGGGAGCGCCGCCGCGCAGGAGCGCGCGCAGGTCGGTCTCCTCACGTGCGAAGAGGCACGTCCGGACCTGTCCGTCGGAGGTGAGCCGCGTGCGGTCGCACGCGCCGCAGAAGGGCCGGGTGACGGTGCCGATGACGCCGACGCGTCCGACGACGACGCCGTCGCGCACGACGCGCCACGTCTCGGCGGGCGCTCCCCCGCGCGCGGCGGCGCCCTCGGACTCGAGGGTGTGCGCGGCGGTGAGGGACGCGAGGATCTCGTCGGCCGTCACCATGTCCTCGCGCACCCACGTGCCGTGCGGGCCGAGCGGCATCTGCTCGATGAACCGCAGCTCGAAGCCGCGTGCGAGCGCCCAGTCGAGCAGCGCGGGCGCCTCGTCGTCGTTGATGCCGCGGACGAGCACGGCATTGACCTTGATGGGCGCGAATCCGACGGCCTCGGCGTCGTCGAGCCCCGCGAGGACGTCGTGGAGGCGGTCGCGGCGGGTGAGCTGCGCGTAGCGCGCGGCGTCGAGGGAGTCGACGGAGACGTTGACGCGCGTGAGGCCGGCGTCCGCGAGCGCGCGGGCGCGCCGGTCGAGGCCGAGGCCGTTCGTCGTGAGGGACGTCGGCACGCGGGCGCCGTCGGGGGTCCGCAACGCGTGCGTCGCCGCGACGATGTCCTCGAGGCCGCGCCGCAGGAGCGGTTCGCCGCCCGTGAAGCGCACCTCGGTCACCCCGAGATGTTCGACGGCGATGCGCACGAGCCGTGAGATCTCGTCGTCGGTGAGCATCTGCTCGGTGGGCGTCCACTCGAGGCCCTCCGCCGGCATGCAGTACGTGCAGCGGAGGTTGCAGCGGTCGGTGAGCGAGACGCGCAGGTCGACGGCGCGACGCCCGAAGCGATCGACGAGACCGGGGTCGGCGGGCCGTACGACCTCGCCGAGGCTCGCCCCGTCGCGTGCGGCGCCGGGCGCCTGCGCGGGATGGTCGGTCGAGGTGAGGTCCGCCACGCCGCCAGTCTAGGAGGCGCCTCCGACATCTGCCCGGCGCCGCCCGTGGAAAAACCCGGTGGCGCCCCTGCGCGGTGTCGGTGGCGCCGAGTAGGTTGGCGCCGTGAGCCCCTCCGACGCCGCCACTCCCGCGCCTCGACGCCCCCGCGCTGCGCCTCGACGCCCCAGCGCAGCGCCTCGACGCGCCCCGCCCGACGCGCACCCCGGCCGAGCACGCGGCCGCGGTCCTCGCGCTCGGCGCCCCGCTGCCCGCCGAGGTGATCCCGGCCGACGTCGCCGCGCTCGGCCGCGTCCTCGCCGCCGACGTCACCTCGCTCGTCGACCTGCCGCCGTGGGACAACTCAGCGATGGACGGGTACGCGCTGCGGCACGCGGATCTCACGGGGGCCCACGGTGAGCGACTCGGCACGGGCACCCTCCCCGTCGTCGACGTCGTCCCGGCGGGCGACCCGCGCGACCTCACGCTCGTCCCGGGTGTGGCGGTGCGCATCATGACGGGTGCTCCGGTGCCGTCGGGCGCGGACACGGTCGTGCAGGGCGAGCGCACCGACGCGGGCCGGGACGCGGTGACGGTTCTCGAGCCCGTGCCGGCCGGCGCGAACATCCGCCGCCGCGGCGAGGACGTCGCGGCGGGCGCGACGGTTCTGCGCGCGGGCGAGGTCCTCACGGCGGCGCGCCTCGGGCTTGCGGCCGCGACGGGTCACGCGACGCTGCCGGTGCGCAGGCGCCCGCGCGTCCTTGTTGTCTCGACGGGCTCGGAGCTTGTCGCGCCCGGCTCCGTCGCGGTCGGGGAGAGCCTGCCGCACGGCGCGATCTTCGAGTCGAACTCCGTCCAGCTCGCGGCGCTCGCGCGCGCGGCGGGCGCGGCGGTGACGGTGCGGACGGTGCCCGACGACGTCGCCGCGCTGCGCGCCCTGCTCACGGACCCACACCTCGCGGCGGACGTCGTCGTGACGAGCGGCGGGGTGTCGGTCGGCGAGTTCGACGTCGTGCGCGACGCGCTCGCCGAGAACCTCGAGCTCGTGCACGTGCGCATGCAGCCCGGGCGTCCGCAGGCGGTCGGCACGCTGCCGTCGGGCGCCGTCGTCGTGGGGCTGCCGGGCAACCCGGTGAGCTCGTACGTGTCGTTCGAGGTCTTCGTGCGGCCGCTGCTGCGGCGCCTCGCGGGTGCCGCGTCGCTCACGCGACGGCGTGTGCGCGCGACGCTCACGGCCCCGCTCACCTCGCCCCCGGGCAAGGAGCAGTACGTGCGCGTCGCGCTCACGTGGTCGGACGGCCTGCCCGAGGCGACACCGGTCGGCGGTCGCGGCTCGCACCTGCTCGGGGCGCTCGCCGCGTCCGACGGGCTCGCGGTCGTGCCCGCGGACGTCACGGACCTCGCGGCGGGGTCGATGGTCGACGTGCTCGACCTGCGGGAGGATGAGGCATGACCTCCCCGACGCCCGACTCTCCCCGCCTCACCCATGTCGACGCGAGCGGCGCTGCTCGCATGGTCGACGTCGCCGAGAAGCCCGTGACCGTGCGCACGGCGACGGCGACGGGCCGCGTGCTCGTCTCCCCCGAGGTCGTCGGCCTGCTGGGCGGCGGGGGCATGCCCAAGGGTGACGCCCTCGCGGTCGCGCGGATCGCAGGCATCGCGGCGGCCAAGCGCACGCCGGACCTCGTGCCCCTGTGCCACCCCATCGCGATCCACGGCGTCAAGGTCGACCTCGTCGTCGAGGACGACGGCGTCGCCATCACGGCGACGGTGCGCACCGCGGACCGGACGGGCGTCGAGATGGAGGCGCTCACGTGCGTGTCCGTCGCGGGGCTCGCGCTCGTCGACATGATCAAGGCGGTCGACAAGCTCGCGACGATCACGGACGTGCGCGTCGAGGCGAAGAGCGGCGGCCGCTCGGGCGACTGGTCGCGCTGATGGCTGGGTCAGCGCGCGTCGTCACGGTGAGCGACCGCGCGTCGGCGGGCGTCTACGAGGACCGCTCCGGGCCGATCCTCGTCGCGGGCCTGCGCGCCCTGGGCCTGGAGGTCCCGGACGCGACGATCGTGCCCGACGGCGACGCGGTGCGCGCCGCGCTGCTCGACGCGGTGCGGGCGGGCGTCGACGTCGTCGTCACGACGGGCGGGACGGGCCTGGGCCCGCGCGACCTCACGCCCGACGCCACGGCGACGGTCGTCGAGCGTCCGGTTCCGGGCCTCGCGGAGCTGCTCCGGGCCGACGGTCTCGCGCGCGGCATCCCGGCGGCGGTCCTCTCGCGCGGTATCGCGGGCGTCGTCGGCCACACGCTCGTCGTCAACGTCGCGGGCTCGACGGGCGCGGCGCGCGACGCCGTCCGCGTGCTCGGTCCGGTCCTCCCCCACGCCCTCGACCAGCTCGCGGGCCGCACGCACTGACGCGTCCGCGCCCGCACTGACGACCCGGACGCACACTCGCGACCCGCTCGCTACCCGCTCGTGGACCGCACCCCACTGCCCCGCCCTCACTCCCACAGCCAGCTCTCGGGCCGCACCCCCTGGCCCGGCCCCTCCCCTTCAGAGCCATATGCATCCGTTTCCGCACTCTGCATGCACTTTGACGCTCAGCACGCCAAAGTGCATGCAGAGAGCGGATTCGCGACACATTGGCCTCAGTCGACGCTTGGCAGGCGGCACCTCGATGCCTCTGCCCTCCGCCTCGTCGAACGCCTGGGCAGGAACGCCGCAGCACGCTGATCGCGTCCGGCCCACGCGGCGGACGCTCCCGGGGCCCCCGCGCAGATCGATGACCGGAGCACAGCTCGATGCAAGGTCCGCGACGTCTGGCCCCGCCGGGACTCAACCGCCAGAGCCCTCCGCCCCCACGACCTCGCGTCCCGTCGCGTGCCATGCGACGACGCCGCCCGTGACCGCCCGCACGTCGGCCATACCGGCCTCGCGGGCGAGGGTCGCGGCGCGCTGGGCGCGCGCGTCGAGCTCGCACAGGACGACGAGCGGCGTGCGCACGGCGCCCGGCCCAACGAACGCCGTGCCGTCCTCGAACTTCTCGAGCGGCACAGACCGCGTGCCGGCGATGCCGTAGGCGGCAAACTCCTCGGGTGAGCGCACGTCGACGACGTCGCAGGCACCGACCACGAGCAGGTCCGCGAGCGCGTCGACGTCGACGCTGGGGACCAGGACCCCGGGCGCGCCAGACGCAACGTGTACGCCGTCAGCGCCGGCTCCACTTCCCGGTCCGAGCCCCGCGAGAGCCCCGCCCGCGTGCACGACGGTCTCCCCTGTCCCCCGCGACACCCCCGCGGGCACCCCGCACGCCGCGACGGTCGCATGCAGGTCCCTCCCGAGAGGCCGCCCCCCAGGAGTCCCGGACACGGCGAGCTCCCGCCACGACGATCCCCACGCGTCGAGCACGAGCAGCCGCCCGAGCAGCGAGGGCCCGCCGCAGACGAGCCGCACGACCTCGAGCGTGAGCATCGAGCCGACGGCCGCGCACACGGCGCCTAGGACGCCGGCCGTCGAGCAGCTCGCGACGCTCCCGGGCGGTGGCGGCACGTCGAACACGTCGCGGTACTCGACGCCGTCGCCGCCGGGCGGCGCGGCCCAGAACGTCGAGACCTGCCCGTGCCCGCCGAGGACGGCGCCCCACACGCAGGGCAGGCCGAGCTCGGCGCACGCGTCGCCGACGAGGTAGCGGGTCGCGAAGTTGTCGGCGCCGTCGACGACGAGGTCGTACCCGCCGAGGATCGCCAGCGCGTTGTCGGGCCCGAGGCGCACGTCGTGCGTGACGACGGTGACGTCGGGGTTGAGGGCGCGCACGGCGTCGGCGGCGGAGTCGACCTTGCTGCGGCCGACGTCCACGGTCCCGTGGATGACCTGGCGCTGGAGGTTGGAGAGGTCGACGACGTCGTCGTCGACGATCCCGAGCGTGCCGACGCCTGCGGCCGCGAGGTATAGCAGGACGGGTGAGCCGAGGCCGCCCGCCCCGACGACGAGGACCCGCGCGCCGAGGAGACGTCGCTGCCCCTCTGCCCCGATCTCGGGCAGGACGAGGTGCCGCGCGTAGCGCTCGGCCTGTGCGCCGGTGAGTGCGGGCCCGGGCTCGACGAGCGGCCCGAGCCGCCGCGGCCCCGGGGCGCGGACCGTCCCGGGTGCGGCGGCGCCTGCCGAGGCGGCCCTGGCCGCCCCGGGCGCGGCGGGCGTTCCCACAAAAGTCATGCCGCCCAGCGTCTCACCGCTTGCGCGAGCGCGTCTCGACCGGGTCCCAGCCGGGACGGCCCTCGCGCATGCCCTGCTGGGCGTCGCGCGAGCGGTAGACGATGTACGGCCGCACGAGGTAGCCGACGGGCGCCGACCACACGTGGACGAGCCGCGTGAAGGGCCACAGCGCGAGGAGCAGCAGCCCCGAGACGACGTGGAGCGCGAAGAGCACGGGGATGCCGTCCATGAGCGCGACGTCCGGCTGGAAGTACATGACGGAGCGGATCCACGGCGAGATCGTCTCGCGGTAGTTGTAGCCGCCGCCGATGATCTGCTCGACGACGGTCGCGGCCGTGCCGAACGCGATCGCGGCGCCGAGCGCCACGAACATGAGCTTGTCCATGCGCGTCGTCGCGAGAAACACCGAGCGGGTGCGGCGACGCCGGTAGATGAGGATCGCGAGGCCCACGACGGTGAGGACCGCCGCGAACGTCCCGAGCCAGGTCGCGCCGAGGTGATACATGTGCTCGTCGATGCCGATCGCGTAGAGCCACTCGCGCGGGATGAGCAGCCCGACGACGTGCCCGCCGGCGACCATGAGCACGCCGACGTGGAACATCGGCGAGCCCCAGCGCAGGAGCTTCTTCTCGTAGACCTCGCTCGAGCGGGTCGTCCACCCGAACTGGTCGTAGCGGTAGCGCCACACGTGCCCGACGACGAACACGGCGGTGACGACGTAGGGCAGGACGCCCCACAGCAGGATGTCGGTCGCACTCATGGCGTCGCCTCCGGGCGGACGGACGGGAACGGGAGGAGGGTGCCGCCGAGGCCGACCATCTCCTGGGGCGGTCCAGCGGAGAGCAGGTCGACGAACCGCGCGGCGGCGGCGTCGTCGACCTGCGGGAGCGTGCGGCACAGCGCGTCGAGCAGGTGCCGGTACTGGCTGCGCACGTGGTGGAGCGCGGACCGCAGGAGCTCGACGCCCTCGCGGTGGGTCGCGAGCAGCATGTCGACGATCGGTCCGCCCTCGCGTGCGGAGAGCTCGAGGACGCTCGGCAGGTAGTCGGGCAGGTCGTCGTCGCCGAGCTCCCAGCCGCACGCGGCGAACGCCTCGGCGAACGTCACGAGCGCCATGCCGCGCCGGCGCGTGTCGCCCGACGAGTAGTACGTGAGGTGGAGGGCGCAGCGGCGCTTCTGGTCGAAGGTCTCGACGTAGTGGATCTGCGTGCGGTCGACGCCCCACTCGCGGACGGCGGCGACGTGCGTGCGCAGGTCGTCGCCGATGACGGCGGGGAGTGCGGACGCGGTCGCCTCGACGGCGCCGAGGCGCTCGTCGTAGGACGCGTCGGGGTAGTCGAGGAGCAGCGCGACGGCCATGTGGGTCGCGCGCCGCAGCTCGTCGGGCAGGTCGACGGGGTCGAGGAACGGCAGCGGCTCGGTGCGTCCGCCGCGCCGGGGCGCGGTCGAGGCGGGCGGCACGGAGGTGACGGGCTCGGGCGGCCCCGCGGGCAGCGGGGCGCGTCCGGTGACGCGCTGCCAGAGCGTGGGTGCGGGGGCGCTCACAGCCGCGGCCCTCCCTCGGGGATCGCCGAGGCGCCGGGCTCGGGGCCCGGGTCGGAGCCTGGTTCGGGGCCCGACGGCGGCGTCGCGCCGTCGGGGTCGGGCGCACCGGGCGCCGCGCCGTGCGGGTGCGAGGTGCCCTCACGCTCGGGGAACATGCCGGGTGGCGTGCCCTGCCCGTCCCACGTGAGGAGGTTGACGCGGGAGCGCGGCTCGTCGATCGCGTCGGCGGTCTGCCGTTCCTGGAGGATGTGGAAGTTCTCGACGGTCGCGCGCAGCGGCGTGCCGCTCGAGGATCCGAAGCGCGGGCCGCCCATGCCGGGGCCGCCCTCGTGGTCGAGCGAGCAGCCCGAGTCGAGCTCGTCGAGGCCGAGCATCTCGAGCTCGCGGGCCGTCTCTGCGTGCGCGGTCGGGATGACGTAGCGGTCCTCGTACTTGGCGATCGCGAGGAGCCGGTACATCGCTTCGATCGTCTCGCCGTCCATGCCGACGGACTCGGCGATGAGCGGGTCCTGCTCGAGCCCGAGGTTGACGTTGCGCATGTGCGCACGCATCGCGGCGAGGCGCTGCAGGGACTGCACGACGGGCGCGGTGTCGCCCGCGCTGAAGAGGCCGGCGAGGTACTCGACGGGGATGCGGAGCTTGTCGATCGCGTGGAAGAGCGTCGGCGCGTCCTCACCGTCGTTGCCGGAGTCGGTAACGACGTCGACGACGGGCGACAGCGGCGGCACGTACCAGACCATGGGGAGCGTCCGGTACTCGGGGTGCAGGGGCAGCGCGATCTCGTAGCGGGAGATGAGGTCCCAGCACGGGGAGTTCTGCGCGGCCTCGATCCAGTCCTCCGCGATGCCGTCGCGGCGGGCTGCGGCGACGACCTCGGGGTCGTGGGGGTCGAGGAACACGGCGCGCTGCGCGTCGAGGAGGTCCTTCTCGTCGCGGACGGTCGCGGCTTCGAGCACCTTGTCGGCGTCGTAGAGGACGAGCCCGATGTACCGCAGGCGGCCGACGCACGTCTCGGAGCACACGGTCGGCTGGCCGACCTCGAGGCGCGGGTAGCAGAGCGTGCACTTCTCGGCCTTGCCGGTCTTGTGGTTGAAGTACACCTTCTTGTAGGGGCAGCCGGTGACGCACATGCGCCAGCCGCGGCACTGGTCCTGGTCGACGAGGACGATGCCGTCCTCCTCGCGCTTGTACATCGCGCCCGACGGGCACGAGGCGACGCACGACGGGTTGAGGCAGTGCTCGCAGATGCGCGGCAGGTAGAACATGAAGGACTGCGAGAACTCGGCCTCGACGCGCTTGGACATGGTGGCGAGGATCGGGTCCTGCTGCATGGTCTCGCCCGCGCCGCCGAGGTTGTCGTCCCAGTTCGCGGACCACGTGATGGCCATGTTGTCGCCCGTGAGGAGCGACATGGGACGGGCGACGGGCGTGTGCTCGCCCTGGGGCGCGGAGATGAGCGTGTCGTAGTCGTACGTCCACGGCTCGTAGTAGTCGGAGATCTCCGGGAGCACGGGATTGGAGAAGATGCTCGCGAGCTTCGCGAGGCGTCCGCCCGCCCGGAGCTTGAGCCGGCCGCCGCGGGTGAGCTGCCAGCCTCCCTTCCAGCGGTCCTGGTCCTCGTACGTGCGCGGGTACCCGATGCCGGGCCGCGTCTCGACGTTGTTGAACCACACGTACTCCATGCCGGAGCGGTTCGTCCACGCCTGCTTGCACGTGACCGAGCACGTGTGGCAGCCGATGCACTTGTCGAGGTTCATCACCATCGTCATCTGTGCCATGACTCGCATCAGTACGTCACCTCCTGGCTCCGACGGCGGATGGTCGTGACCTCGTCGCGCTGGTTGCCCGTCGGGCCGAGGTAGTTGAACGCGAACGACAGCTGGGCGTACCCGCCGACGAGGTGGCTCGGCTTGAGCAGCACGCGCGTGAGCGAGTTGTGGATGCCGCCGCGCAGCCCCGAGGTCTCCGACCTCGGGACGTCCACGGTGCGGTCCTTCGCGTGGTACATGTACACGGTCCCCTCCGGCATGCGGTGGGAGACGATCGCGCGGGCGACGACGACGCCGTTGCGGTTGTACGACTCGATCCAGTCGTTGTCGGTGACGCCGATCTTCGCCGCGTCCTGCGGCGACATCCAGATCGTGGGGCCGCCGCGGGACAGGGCGAGCATGAAGAGGTTGTCCTGGTACTCGGAGTGGATCGACCACTTCGAGTGGGGCGTGAGGTAGCGGACGGCGACCTCGGCGTGGCCCTCGGCGGCGCGCACGCCCGAGGCGTCGGTCGAGCCGACGCGCGCGTCGCCGAAGAGCCGGTGCATGTCGAGCGGCGGCCGGTAGACGGGCAGGGACTCGCCGAGCTCGCTCATCCAGTCGTGGTCGAGGTAGAAGTGCTGGCGTCCCGTGAGGGTGTGCCAGGGCCGTGCGTGCTCGACGTTGATGGCGAACGCCGTGTAGCGGCGGCCGCCGTGCTCGGAGCCGGACCACTCGGGCGACGTGAGGACCGCGACGGGCGCCGACTGCGTCTGCGCGAAGGTGATCCGCTGGCCCTCGTTGTCCTCGGCGAGGTGCGCGATCCGCGTGCCGGTGCGCTTCTCGATGTCCTTGAAGCCCTGGACGGCGAGGCGGCCGTTCGTCGTGCCGGACAGCGCGAGGATCATCTCGCACGCCTGCTGCGCGGTCTCGAGGCGGGGCCGTCCGGCGCCGACGCCGTTCCCGGCGACGAGGCCGTTGAGGACGCCGAGCTCGGCGACCTCGGGCGTCGGGTCGAACGCGACGGACTTCGTCACCATGCCGAGGCGGTCGGTGAGCGGCCCGAGCGCCGACCACTTCTCGGCGATCTTCGTGTAGTCGCGCTCGACGACGACGAGCTTCGGCATCGTCTGCCCCGGCACGCGCTCCGCCGGCGGCGGCACGACGCCGTGGGGGTACGCGAGCTCGTCGGGCGTGTCGTGCGCGAGGGGCACGGCGACGAGGTCGGAGCGGGCCTCGAGGTGCCCGACGGCGAGCCGCGAGACCTCCTTCGAGAGCGTCGCGTAGATGTCGAAGTCCGTGCGCGTCTGCCACGGCGGGTTGATCGCCGGGTTGAACGAGTGAATGAACGGGTGCATGTCGGTCGACGAGAGGTCGTACTTCTCGTACCAGGTCGCGGCCGGCAGGACGACGTCGGAGAAGAGAGTCGTCGACGTCATGCGGAAGTCGCTCGTCACGAGGAGGTCGAGCTTGCCGCGCGGTGCCTCGTCCCGCCACGTCATCGTCGTCGGGCGGCGGTCGGGGCCGGCCTCGTCGGCGAGGACCGCGGAGTCCGTGCCGAGCAGGTGCTTGAGGAAGTACTCGTTGCCCTTGCCGGACGAGCCGAGGATGTTGGCGCGCCAGATGTTGAGGACCCGCGGGAAGTTCGCGGGGTCGTCGGGGTCCTCGCACGCGAAGCGCAGGGAGCCGTCGGCGAGGGAGTCGACGACGTGCTGCGCGGGTTCCTTGCCCGCGGCGCGCGCCTCGTCGACGAGGTCGAGCGGGTTGCGGGAGAACGTCGGGTAGCTCGGCATCCAGCCGCGCTGCGCGGACTCGACGAGGCAGTCGGCCGTCGTCCGGTCGGAGAACATGCCCTCGGCGAGCGGGGAGGCGAGCGCGTCGGCGGGAAGGCCGTCGTAGCGCCACTGGTCGGTCGCGAGGTACCAGAACGCCGTGCCGATCATGTTGCGCGGCGGGCGCTGCCAGTCGAGCGCGTTCGCGTACTGCGTGTAGCCCGTGAGCGGCCGGACCTTCTCCTGGCCGACGTAGTGCGCCCAGCCACCACCGTTGACGCCCTGGCAGCCGGTCATCGCGGTGAGCGCGAGGAACGTGCGGTAGATCGTGTCGGAGTGGAACCAGTGGTTGGTGCCCGCGCCCATGAGGATCATCGAGCGGCCGCCCGAGTCCTCGGCGTTCTGCGCGAACTCCCGGCCGATGCGCGCGGCGAGCTCGGCGGGCACGGAGGTGATCTCCTCCTGCCACGCCGGGGTTCCGGGGGTGCTCGGGTCGTCGTAGCCCGTCGGCCACGTGCCCGGAAGGCCCTCACGGCCGACGCCGTACTGGGCGAGCATGAGGTCGTAGACCGTCGTGACGAGCTCGTCGCCGACGGCGACGACGGGCACGCCGCGCCGCACGGCTCCGGCGCCGCCCGTGTGGCGGCCCTGCTCGGTCGTGCCGGGGACGGCGCCGTCCTTCTCGGGGTCGCCCGGCGCGACGTCGAAGCGCGGCAGGTCGAGCTCGACGGCCTGGCCGTCCCAGCTAGCGAGGTCCATGACGGACAGGCGCGGGTCGAGGTCGCCGAGCTCGAGGTTCCACGTGCCAGCCTTCGCCGGGTCGAAGCGGTGACCGAGAGAGCCGCCGGGAATCTTCACGGAGCCGTCGGCGTCGAGCACGGCCGTCTGGAACGCGGCGTCGCGGTCGGTCCCGGGCGTCGGGAGGTCCGCGGCCGTGAGGAACTTGCCGGGCACCCACGCGTCGCCGCGACGGCGCAGCCGCACGAGGTTGGGCGCGTCGGTGAACCGCTGCATGTAGTCGATGAACCGCTCGGTGCGGCGCGCGACGTGGAACTCGGTGAGGATGACGTGGCCCATCGCCATCGCGAGGGCGCCGTCCGTGCCCGGGTGCGGCGCCATCCAGTCGTCGGCGAACTTCGTGTTGTCCGCGTAGTCCGGGGAGACCGTGACGACCTTCTGCCCGCGGTAGCGGGCCTCCGTCATGAAGTGCGCGTCCGGGGTGCGGGTCACGGGGACGTTCGAGCCCCACATCATGAGGTAGGACGCGTTCCACCAGTCCGCGGACTCCGGGACGTCCGTCTGGTCGCCGAACACCTGCGGCGAGGCGACGGGCAGGTCCGCGTACCAGTCGTAGAACGAGAGCATCGTGCCGCCGAGCAGGTGCACGAAGCGCGCCCCCGCGCCGTGCGACACCATCGACATCGCAGGGATGGGGCTGAAGCCCGCGATGCGGTCCGGTCCGAACTCCTTGGCCGTGTGGACGTGCGCGGCCGCGACGATCTCCGCAGCCTCCTCCCACGTCGCGCGGACGAGCCCGCCCTTGCCGCGCGCCGCCTTGTACGAACGCGCCGTCTCCGGGTCGCCCGTCACCTCCGCCCACGCGAGCACCGGGTCACCGGTGCGGGCCTTCGCCGCCCGGTACGCGTGGAGCAGCGTCCCGCGCACGTACGGGTAGCGGATGCGCGTCGGCGAGTACGTGTACCAGGAGAACGCGGCTCCGCGCGGGCAGCCACGCGGCTCGTACTCGGGCGACCCCGGGCCGACCGACGGGTAGTCCGTCTGCTGCGTCTCCCACGTGATGATGCCGTTCTTCACGTAGACCTTCCACGAGCACGAGCCCGTGCAGTTGACGCCGTGCGTCGAGCGGACGATCTTGTCGTGCGACCAGCGGTCCCGGTAGAACGCGTCGCCCGTCCGACCTCCCTCGACGAAGACGGAGCGCAGGTCCTCGGAGACCTTGCCCTTATGCAGCTTCGAGCCGACGCGCACGAGCGCGTCGACGAGGCTGTTGTCGAGGCCCGGGGTGCGGGTCGCTGCGTCGGTCATGCTCATCCTCGTTCTCTCGGCGGTGGCGCCGGGTCGGGTGGACGTCGTGCAGGTCGGGCGTCGTCCCCGGCGGGGACGACGCCCGAGAGGTCAGCTCGGGTGGGGTGCGCAGGGGCGCACGTAGTTCGTCCACGTGAGCCACGTGCAGAAGGCGAAGAAGACGGCGGCGCCGATGAAGAACGAGCGCGGCGAGACGAAGGACAGGCCCATGCCGACGACGAACGGCCCGAACGCCGCGATCGCGGACGTGAAGCCGATGACGCCACCTGCGCGACGCTTGTCGAAGATCATCGGCATCTGCTTGAACGTGCCCGCGTTGCCGATGCCCGCGAACGTGAAGATCGCGAGCATGCCCGTGAGGAACCACGTGAACTGCGAGACGTCGGTGGGGCTGAGGAAGAAGACCGTGAACACCGTCGAGATCGTCATGCCGATGCCCGCGACGAACGTCCAGATCGCGCCGCCGAACCGGTCGCACAGCGGCCCCCAGGCGGCGCGCGTCGCCGAGCCGAGCAGCGGGCCGATGAACGCGAACTTCAGCGGGTCGGGGGCGTTCTCGAAGCTGCCGAACTCGGCGAGCGTGATGAGGCCGAGCTGCGCGGCGAAGCCGGAGAACGCGCCGAACGTCATGAGGTAGATCGCGGTCATCACCCACGTCTGCTTGACGCCGAAGATGTCGAGCTGGTCGCGGAAGCTCGCGCGGATCGGCACGCGCTTGAGCACGACGGCCGCGAGCACGATACCGAGGACGATCCATGGCACGACGACAAGCGCGACGTTGTGGAGCCACAAGTCACCGCCGTCTGTCGTCGACTGCGGCGTGAGGACGGCGGTGCCGAAGAGGCCGAAGCCGACGACCCACGGTGCGAGCAGCTGGACGAGGCTCACGCCGAAGTTCCCGATGCCGGCCTGGAGGCCGAGCGCGGTGCCGGACATCTTCTTGGGGAAGAAGTAGCTCGTCGACGGCATGAACCCGGCGAACGCGCCGCCGCCGATGCCCGTCATGAACGAGAGGACGAGGAGCGTCTCGTACGTCGTCGAGGAGTCACGGACCGCGAACGTCCACCCGAGCACGGGGAGCAGGAGGAGCGTGGTCGCGCCGCCCACGAGGGTGCGCGTCCCGACGATCGGTGGCAGGAACATGAAGATGAGCCGCATGGCGCCGCCGGCGAGGCCGGGGATCGCGGCGAGCCAGTAGAGCTGGCCGGGGTCGAGGTCGAAACCGACGCTGTTGAGGCGCGGTGCGATCGCCGAGACGAGGTACCACACCATAAACGCGAGGGTGAGGTTGTACGTCGTCACCCACAGGGTCCGCCACGCGAGCCCCTTGTCCCAGGTGCGCTCGTCCTCAGGGTTCCAGTTGGACAGGTCGCGGGCGAGGTCGGGTCCTGCTGTCGTCGCCATCTGCACTCCCAGGGTGCGGTCCGAGTACGGCGGGTGGTGCCGTCGAGGCGAGCATGCCCGGGAAGGGTGTGCGCATGTCGTCGTCGACGCCGTGCTTAATCGACCGTAGCGGCACGGCCCGGGCCGAGCCACCCCTGACGCGAAACTCGTCCCGCCTGGTGCGGCTGGACGCGGTCAGGCGATGCGGCGGCGCAGGCTCAGCGTGCAGTGCTCCTCGCCGACGAACGGCTCGAGCCGTTTGACGTCGTGGTCGCCCTCGGCCTGCTCGAGCACGGACTGCGCCAGCTCGGTGTGAAGGCGGCACACGACGTCCTGCCGGGCGCGGGCAAGCTCGAGGAACGGGCAGCGGAAGAGGTGGAACGTGAGGTCGCCCGGCGCGTAGACCGGGTCGAAGCCGATGCGGTCGAGGTGGGCCTCGAGCGCGAGGACGTCCCGTTCCGACTCGACCGGCGCGGGAGTCTGCCCGGTCGCGCTGTCGGCCTGCGAGGCGTCGGCGAGGAGTGCGGCGGCCCGACGTGCCTGCGCGATGTCGGCCTCGAGACGCTGCTGCGCCTCGGGGTCGGCGGCGAGGTCGTCGGCGGTCGTCACGCGGTAGATCATGCGGGGGCGGCCACGGACAGTGCGCACCTCGGGAGCGCGCCGGACGAGGCCGACGTCGACGAGCACGGCAAGGTGCTCGCGGACCGTGTTGGCGTGGAGGCCGGTCCGCGCGACGAGGGCGTCGATGTGCAGGGGGCCGTCGGCCTGGAGGAGGTGGAGCAGCTCGACGCGGCTCTCGGCCGCGAGCGCCCGCGCCACCGCCGATCTGCTCGTCGTCATAACCCGTTTGTACCCCGCCGTGAGAAATCCCCCCGGGACCAAGGTCCCACCCGCTTCCTCCTTCCGGGCTCGTCGCACCACCGCACGCTCCGGCGCCGGCTCATCTCCCCGGACGGGGCGCGTGCGCCGGCGGCGCCGCGCGTCGTTACGCTCGGAGCGTCGTCGTCCTAGGAGTGTGCATGTCCTCGAGCCCCGCCCGCCGCGATCGCCCGCGTCGCCTCCTCGATCTCGTCGCTCGGCGCGAACGGGCTGACGACGTCGCGGTGCCGGCGACCCTGCGGGTGACGCGGCTGCGGGACGGTGAGGTCCTCGAGTCGCAGACCGTCGGCGCCGACGCATCCGACGACGCCGCGGACGCCGCGCTCGCGTTCGCGGAGGCCGAGCCGGACGGGCTCGTCATCCTCGGCTACGACGTCCCCACGGTCGAGCAGGTCGCGCACCTCGGCAGCCGGTGGGACCTGCACCCGCTCCTCGTCGAGGACCTCCTCAAGGCAGGGCAGCGGCCCAAGCTCGAGCGGTACGGCGACGTGCTCTTCGTCGTCGCGCGGCTCGCGTCGTACGACGATCCGACGGAGGACGTGCAGGTGACGGAGTTCCACCTGCTCGTGCGCGGGAACGTCGTCGTCATCGTGTGCCAGGCGCGCAGCGGCGAGACGGTGGGCGACGTCCACCGGATCGCGCGTGACCCGGCGGTGCTGCGGCTCGGCCCGGAGGCCGTCGTCCACTCGTTCCTTGACGTCGCAGTCGACGGGTACGCGCACGTCGTCGCGGACCTCGAGGTGGACCGCGAGGAGATCGAGCGGCAGGTGTTCGACGGTGACGAGGCGGCGGCGGAGCGCATCTACCGGCTGTCGCGCGAAATCATCGACCTTCAGCACGCGGCGGTGCCGCTCGTCGCTGTCGTCGAGGCGTTGCGTGCGGGGTTCGACGAGCACAAGATCCATCTCGAGCTGCGCGCGTACCTCCAGGACGTCGCGGACCACCTCACGCGGGTGACGAGCGCGGTCGCGGAGCTGCGGGACGCGCTCGCGCAGATCCTCAACGTCAACGCGACGCTCGTCAACCAGCGGCAGAACGAGAACATGAAGAAGATCTCGGGGTGGGCAGCGATCCTCTTCGCGCCGACGCTCGTCGGCGCGATCTACGGCATGAACTTCGACGACATGCCGGAGCTCCACTGGTCGTTCGGGTACCCGATGGCGCTGGGCCTCATGCTGGCGCTGGGCGTGGGTCTGTGGATCCTCTTCCGCCGCAACCGCTGGATGTAGGCCTCCCCCGTCCCACCGTCCNTGCTCCCGGTAACCATCTGCCCGGATTCTTGGGGGTGGGCCGGCCCGTGCCAGCGGGGTGTGCCGGGATCGTCGGGCTGGGTGCGGGCGGGGTGGTGCGCGCCGCGAGGAGGCTCATGCCGCCGACGGTAGGCGCGTCGCGTCCCATCTCCTAGTGCAGGATGCATACCTGCCATAGCCTTGATGCATGGACTGGACGGTGCGGGAGCTCGAGGTGTTCGTCGCCGCGGTCGACACCGGATCGTTCACGGACGCGGCCCTGCTGCTGCACGTCTCGCAGGCGTCGGTGTCGCGCACGGTCGCGGCGCTCGAGCGAGCGCTCGGCGACCATCTCCTGCGCCGCGTGCCGCGCGGCTGCGAGCCCACGGCGTTCGGCCTCCAGCTGCTGCCGCACGCGCGTCGGGTGCTCGCGGAGGCGAGTCGGTTCAGCGAGGTCGTGCGGTCGCGGCACGGTCTCGTGCGTCTCGGTTACGCGTGGTCGGCGCTCGGTCGGCACACGGCGCCGCTTCAGCGACGCTGGGCGCGCGAGCACCCGGAGGTGGGGCTCGAGCTCGTGCGGTTCAACTCGCCGACGTCGGGTCTCGCGGAGGGTCGCTGCGATGTCGCGATCGTGCGTCGTCCGGTCGACGACCGTCGGTACGGCTCGTTCGTCGTCGGGCTCGAGCGTCGGCTCGTGGCGTTCGCGTCGGACGACGTCCTGTGGGCGCGTCGTCGTCAGGTGACGATGGCGGGGATCGCGGGGCGGACCGTCGTCATCGATCCGCGCACGGGCACGACGGGCCCGGACCTGTGGCAGGGCGCGGCGACGCTCCCGACGTTCGTCGAGTCGACGGATGTCGACTCGTGGCTCGACGCGATCGCGGCGGGTCGCGGCGTCGGGACGACGGCGCAGGCGACGGCCGACCACCATCCGCGCCCGGGCGTCACGTACCGCCCGATCAAGGACGGCCCGCGCATCGCGGTGCGCCTCGTGTGGCTGCGCGACGCACGTCCCGCGGGCCTCGACGAGCTCGTCCACACGGTGACGGAGCTCTACGCGACCCCCTGACCGCCTGCCCCCTCCCCGCCAGCCCTCTGTGTTCCGATAGCCGATCCGGCCACCTCGCATGTCCGGATCCGCTATCCGTCGGTCCCGGTAAGCCCCGAGCCTTCCCGGATAGCCGATCCGTACGACCTACCTGTGACGATCCGCTATCGAGCGCACCGTGCGGAGCCTGACGGTGCTGGCACCGATAGCTGATAGCCGATCCGTACGCTTCAGACGCACGGATCGGCTATCGGAACATTGAGGTGGCGCGAGCTCACGCGAGGCGCGGCGGGACGACGCGGGACGACGCGTGACGCATCCGCCGGCAGGACTGCGACCGGGCCGCTCCCGGCTCAGGCCTGGGACGAGTACCCGAACGAGCTCGCGGCCGCGAGCGTCCCGGTGCGCACCCCGTCGAGCACGAAGCGCTCGTGGGGCACGACGGGCGTGGGCAGCGCGGCGAGGTCGCACCACTCGAGCCCGCCGCACTTGCGGGGCTCCATGATGCGCGGCGTGCCCTGCCACACCTCGACGCTCCAGAACCACTCGACGCGCTGCTCAATGGGCGCGTCGGAGCCGTCGGTGCGCTGCAGGACGGTGAGGAGCGTCAGGTCAGCGACGTCGACGCGGACGCCGAGCTCCTCGGCGACCTCGCGCACCGCGGCCTGCGCCGCGGTCTCCCCCGGCTCGACGTGCCCGGCCGCACCCGCGGCCCAGTGCCCGTCCATGTAGCCGGTTCCGGTGCGGTGCTGGAGCAGCACCTCGTCGCCGCGGCGCAGGAAGACGTACGACGCGGGGACGAGGGCGTAGCCCGTGCGCCCGCTCATGCCTGCATATCCACGAAGCGCGAGTAGTGGCCCTGGAACGCGACGGTGATGGTGTCGGTGGGGCCGTTACGGTGCTTGGCGACAATGAGGTCGGCCTCGCCCGCGCGTGGCGACTCCTTCTCGTAGGCGTCCTCACGGTGCAGGAGGATCACCATGTCGGCGTCCTGCTCGATCGAGCCGGACTCTCTCAGGTCGCTCATCGCGGGCTTCTTGTCGGTGCGCTGCTCGGGGCCACGGTTGAGCTGGGAGAGCGCGATGACAGGAACCTCGAGTTCCTTCGCGAGGAGCTTGAGCGCACGGGAGAACTCGGAGACCTCTTGCTGACGGGACTCGACGCGCTTGCCGGACGTCATGAGCTGGAGGTAGTCGATGACGACGAGCTTGAGGTCGTGGCGCTGCTTGAGGCGGCGGCACTTGGCGCGGATCTCCATGAGCGACATGTTCGGGGAGTCGTCGATGAAGAGCGGGGCCTCGGAGATGCGGCCCATGGTGCCGGCGAGCTTCTGCCAGTCGTCGTCGCTCATCGAGCCGTTGCGGAGCTTCTGCAGGTGCACGCGCGCCTCGGCGGAGAGGAGTCGCATGGTGATCTCGGTCTTGCTCATCTCGAGACTGAAGACGACGGCGGCCTGGTTGTTCTTGATCGCGGCGGCACGCACGAAATCGATGGCGAGTGTCGAGTTGTGCGTGGGGATCATCGCGTCGGTCGCGAGGTAGAGGTGCGACGGGTGATCGATCTCGACGCAGCGCACCGGAACCGACGGAACCTCGCGGACGTCCGTGATGAACCGCGAGTAGAGCCGCGGCGTCGAGGTCCGACGTCGCTCCTTGTGAACAAGGTTCTTCCGCTCGAGCCAGAAGACCTCGGCATCCGTCGTGAAGGTGATCGTGTAGGCAGTCGACGACGCGTCCGTCCGACCGGCGACGCGGCGGGTCGAGAGCCCGCTGCGGTATCCGAGCGAGTGGACCAGCTCGCGGAACCCGAGAGCCAGCCGCCGGTTCGTCACGGTGAACTGGGGACTGCCCGTCGGGTTGACCGTGCCGTCCGTGTCGAGGAGCCCGGCCAGGAGCGCTCGGCGCTGCCCGACGGCCGCACGGAGGTACTGCTCGGGAATGTGCTTGTCACCGAGCACGCCGAGGTTCCGGAGGATCGCGGCGACGCTGCCGTGGTCCTCGCGGCAGGCCTGGCAGCGGCGCAGGCCGGAGGTCGCGGGTTCCCCGCAGTCCGGGCACGTCGGCTCGGGGAGGGGCGCCGAGACCGTCGGAGCCTTGCCACCACAGACGCGTCCGCAGGTGCGAACCTGGCTCGTGCGCGGCACGAAGCCTGCCCCGCAGACGGCGCACGTCCGCTCGAGCACCTCAGGTTCGGGCGGCAGCTGGAGCGTGTAGATCTTCGCCTCGCTCGTCGAGCCTGACGCGCGTACCTCGGCGACGTAACCGAGGCCCTCGATCCGCATCGCGATCTCGGGGTCGATCGAGGTGAAGCGCGCCGAGTCGGAGTGGCCGTCGCCGAGCCAGACGCCGAGGGCGTACGGGTGCAGCGGCAGCTCGACCTCGGGCAGCTCGAGCTCCCAGGCCGTCGCGACGGAGTGGTTGAAGCGGGCGTCGGCGGTCTCGCAGCGGACGGTGGCGGCGATCTGCTCGGTCGTCCTGATGCTGCCGCGGACGTCGCCGCGACGGCGCTCGGCGCGCGTCTGGGTGGCCCACTCGTGCTGGGCGTCGGCGATGACGGTCGTGCCGTCGTCGAAGACGACCTCGTAGCAGGTGCGGTCCGTGAGGATCTCGGTCGCACGGACGACGGTCGTCGGCGTGCCGTCGGCAGCGACGAGCTGATCGCCGGGCTGGACCTCGCCCATCGTCGTCCAGCCCGTCGGGGTGACGAGGCGCGTGTCGAGCGCGAGCGCCTTCCCGATGGCCGGACGCGCGGCGATGACGATCATCTGACCTGGGTGCAGGCCGTTCGTCAGCTTGTCGAGGTCCGCGAATCCGGTGGGCACGCCGACCATGCCCTCGCCGCGGCTTCCGGCGGCCTCGATCTCGTCGACGGTCGAGCCGAGGACCTCGCCGAGGATGACGTAGTCCTCGGTCGCGCGGGTCTCGGTGACTGCGTAGACCTCGGCCTGGGCGTTGTTGACGATCTCGTCGACGTCGCCGCCGTCGGCGGCGTAGCCGAGCTGGACGATGCGGGTCCCGGCTTCGACGAGGCGTCGGAGGATCGCGCGCTCGCGCACGATGCGCGCGTAGTAGCCGGCGTTCGCGGCGGTGGGGACCATCGCGATGAGCTCGTGGATGTAGGGGGCGCCGCCGATGCGGCCGACCTCGCCGCGCTTGGTGAGTTCCGCGAGGACCGTGATGGCGTCGGCGGGCTCGCCGCGCCCGTAGAGGTCCATGATCGCGTCGTAGATGAGCTCGTGCGCGGGGCGGTAGAAGTCGTTGCCCTTGAGCTCCTCGACGACGTCCGCGATGGCGTCCTTCGAGATGAGCATGCCGCCGAGGACGGACTGCTCGGCGGCGACGTCCTGGGGCGGCGTGCGGTCGAAGGTGCGCCCCTCGGGGCTGCCGTAGTCCTCGCTGTGCTCCGCCGACATGGGCCCTGCCTCTCGTGCGACCGGGTGGTCGCTCCACCGCATCGTCCCTCGAGCGTCGGACATCCTGGCTCGGGGGTGTCCGGGCCTCGGGCCCGGGACACCCGCACCCTACGGCGGGTCCGGGCTGGGGGCCAACGTCGTCGTGCACCGACTTATCCACAGGCGGCTCCACGGGTGTGGAAACCGCCCGTCAGGCAACCCACAGCCTGTGGATGGTTCGGGGGATAACATGGGAGCGCGTTGTCACACACCCTCGAGATCCGCAAGATCCCGTTGTTCACGCCTGTGGACAGAAAGTTGTCCGCCATGCGTCCACCAGCTGAACGAGCACGTGATAACGCGCTGGACAGGTCGATCCTCGCGCTCGCCGTCCCCGCCCTGGGAGCGCTCGTCGCCGAGCCCCTCTTCGTCCTCATCGACTCCGCCGTCGTCGGCCACCTCGGCACCGCCGAGCTCGCAGGGCTCTCCCTCGCGAGCACGATCCTCATGACCGTCGTCGGCCTGTGCGTCTTCCTCGCGTACGCAACGACCGCCGCCGTCTCCCGACGTGCGGGCGCGGGGCATCGCGCCGAGGCGCTCCAGGCAGGCATCGACGGTCTGTGGCTCGCGCTCGCGCTCGGCGTCGCCCTCGCGGTCGGGCTCGGCCTCGCGGCGTCGCACGTCGTCGGGCTCCTCGGCGCGGACGCGGACGTCGCCCGCCACGCCGCCGACTACCTGCGCTGGTCGGTTCCCGGTCTGCCGGGCATGCTCGTCGCCCTCGCGTCGACGGGTGTGCTGCGCGGCATGCTCGACACGCGCACGCCGCTCTACGTCGCAGTCGGCGGCGCGGCGCTCAACACGGTCCTCAGCGTCACGCTCGTGTGGGGGCTCGGCCTCGGTATCGCAGGTTCCGGCGCGGGCACGGCGGTCGCGCAGCTCGCGATGGCGGTCGTGCTCGGCATCGTCGTCGTCCGCTTCGCACGGCGCGAACGGGTGAGCCTGCGTCCGCAGCGCGGCGGGATCTGGGCGTCGGCGCGCGAAGGTCTCCCCCTCGTCGTGCGGACCCTGTCGCTGCGGCTCGCGATCCTCCTCACGGTGTGGGTCGCGACGGGCCTGGGCGCGGTGACGCTCGCCTCCCACCAGGTCGTCAACAGCGTGTGGGGCCTCACGGCCTTCGCGCTCGACGCGCTCGCGATCGCGGCGCAGGCTCTCGTCGGGCACGGGCTCGGCGCGGGCGACACTGCTCAGGTCCGGACGGTCCTCCGCCGCACGCTGCGGTGGGGGCTGGGCGCAGGCGCCGTCCTCGGCGTCGTGGTCGCGGCGGCGTCGCCGNGGTCGGGTCCGGCGTGGGCGTCGCCGGCGGGGCCGGCTCGGTCGTGGGGGCGTCCGTCGGCTCGTCGGTCGGCTCGGGCTCGGGCGGAGGTCCCGACGAGACGACGATGGTGATGCTCGAACCGGGCGGCACCTCGGTCCCTTCGCCGGGCTGGGTCGAGATGACGAGCCCCTTGGGGACGTTGGCGTCCTCGCGGTAGACGACGACGGCCTCGAGCCCCGCACGCGAGAGACGCTTGCGTGCGGTCTTCTCCTGGACTCCGACGAGCCCGCCGGGGACGGTGGCCGACGTCGGGGTCGTGGTCTCCTCGGTGGGGGTCTCGGACGGCTCCTCGCTCGGCGTCTCGGAGGGTGTCGTCGTCGGGCGCTCGGGGACGGCTCGCGCCGGGAAGTCGACGACGGGGACGCCGTCCATGGCCTTCGTCATGAACGAGGTCCAGATGTCGAGGGGGGCGCTGCCGCCGGTGATCTCGCGGTAGCCGCGGAAGGGCGTGATCGTCTCCTGGCTACCGTTCTCGCCGCTCTGGTAGAGGGCGACGGCGGTGACGACCTGGGGCGTGTAGCCGACGAACCAGGCGGAGCGGTTCTCGTTCGACGTGCCGGTCTTGCCGGCGACGGGGCGGCCGAGCTGCTTGGCCGTCTCGCCGGAGCCACGCTGGACGACCTGGGTGAGCGCGTAGGTGGCCTCGGTGACGACTTCCTGCTCGATGACCCGCTCGGGTGCCTGCGCGCCGCGGTAGACGTCCGTGTCGCCGCCGAGGCGTCGAACGGACTCGACGATGTAGGGCTTGGCGTGCATGCCCCCGGAGGCGAGCGTGCCGTAGGCCTCGGCCATGTCGAGGGGGTGGACGGCGGCGACGCCGAGCACGGACGACGGGACATCCTTGAGGTCGGGAGTGTCGGCCGGGATGCCGGCGCGGATGGCGACCTCGTTCGTCACCTTGGGGGTGAGCTCGAGGTTGAGTTCGACGAAGGGCGTGTTGACGGAGAACTCGGTCGCGCGGAGCAGGGTGATGTTGCCCCAGTTCTGGTTGCCGAAGTTCCGCACCGGCTCCTTGACGCCGTCGAACTTGCGTCCGCTGTTGCCGTTGAACCTGTCGTCGAGCGTGTGCCCGGCCTCGAGCGCGGCGACGAGGGTGAACGGCTTGAAGGTCGAACCCGCCTGGGCCCGGTCCTGGGTGACGCGGTTCTGCTGGACCTTCGTGTAGTCCTCGCCGCCGTAGAGGGCACGGATCGCGCCGGTGCTCGCGTCGAGCGCGACGGCCGCGGCGCGGAGGTTCTTCGACGAGCCCTCGAGGAGCCCATCCTTCTGGATGGTCTCCTGGAGCGCGGCCTGGTCCTTGCGGTCGATCGTCGTGACGATCTTCAGGCCGACGGCGCCGATCTCCTCGTCGGTCGTGAGGCCTGCGGCGACGATCTCGCGCCGCACCATGTCGAGGAGGTAGCCGCGGGGTCCGGCGAGGGTGTTGGACCGCTTGACCTCGATGGTCTCGGGCATCTTGAGCTTGTCGGACTCGGCCTGCGTGAGGGCTCCGGTCGTCACCATCGAGCCGCGGACGTAGTCGAAGCGGCGCTCGGCGTCGGCCATGCTCACGCGGGGGTCCCACTTGCTGGGGGACGGAATGACGCCGGCGAGCAGGACAGCCTGCGCGGTGGTGAGGTCCTTGGCGTCGACGCCGAAGTAGGCCTGTGCGGCGGTCTGGATGCCGTAGGCGCCGCGCCCGAAGTAGATGGTGTTGATGTAGCCGGAGAGGATGTCCTCCTTGTCGGCCTCCTGGCCGAGCTTCAGGGAGAGGAGCGCTTCCTTGAGCTTGCCGACGTAGTCGGTGACGGTCTCGTCCCCGAGGTAGCGCTCGGCGTACTGCTGGGTGATCGTCGAGCCGCCCTGGCGCTTGCCGGTCGTGACGTTGATCCACAGGGCGCGAGCCATGCCCTTGAGGTCGACCCCGGCGTTGTCCCAGAAGGTGCGGTCCTCGGCGGCGACGACGGCGTCCTTGACGACGTCGGGGATCTCGTCGGACCCGATGATCTCGCGGTTGTTCTCGACGAACTTGCCCATCTCCGTCGTGCCGTCGGAGTAGTAGACGGTCGTCGTCTGGGCGAGGGCAAACGCTGAGGCCTCGGGGATCTCGGTGCGCGCGTAGGCGGTGACGAGAGCGCCGACGCCGACGGCTCCGACGAAGAGGAAGGAGGTCAGCACGAAGCGCCACGAGGGCACCCAGCGGTGGATGCGTCCTCGTCCTGCGCGCGGGTAGTTGAACAGGCGGCGTCGGCCTGACGTCGGTGCTGCGGTGCGGCTCGCGCTCGCTGCCTTCCTCGTCCCGGTCACGATGGCCCCTTCTTGTTCGTTGGTTCGGCCGTAGGCACCCTATGCGCTGACGCTGGAGGCGTGGTGGTCCGCCGCCCTCCCGACGCCGAGTCTGCCCGTGCCTGCCGCGCGTGCTCCCCATGATCTTCACAGGGGGCGTGGCATGCGCCACGCGCGGCGCCTTGCAGCGTCGGCCATCGCGACTTAGGCTCGTCGATGTATCGGCTCGATACATCGAGGTGCTCCTGAGTCTCAGGGTCACGGGACGACCCACGGAGGAGGTGCAGGGTGCGCGCACGGTCGGAGGTCCTCGAGACCGCGATCCTCGGCATCCTCGCGGACTCTCCCCTCCACGGGTATGAGCTGCGCAAGCGGCTCAACATGGTGCTCGGATCGTTCCGCGCACTCTCCTACGGCTCCCTCTACCCGGCGTTGCGCTCGCTCGAGCAGCGCACGCTCATCGCCGGGACCGAGACCAAGGACGCCCCTCCCCCGCACGCGCTCTCCGGACGCCGCTCGCGCATTGTGTACGAGCTCACCGCGCACGGCAAGGAGCACCTGCAGGAACTTCTCGCCTCGTCAGGCCCCGCTGCCTGGGAGGACGAGAGCTTCGACGTACGGTTCGCCCTTTTCGGGAAGACCGACGCCGAGACCCGCCTGCGCATCCTCGAGGGACGTCGCACGCGGCTCGCCGAACGCCTGGAGATGGTGCGCGAGAGCGCGAACCGGACCCGCGAGCGTCTCGACGAGTACACGCTCGAGCTTCAGCGGCACGGCCTCGAACAGGTCGAGCACGAGGTCGCCTGGCTCGACGAGCTCATCGACACCGAGCGCGGGCGTGCCCGTGCTCCGCGGTCCGAGGCGCGACGCGCTCCGGGCAGCACCACGCAGAACGAAGCCGAGGGCGACCCGCGTCCCGGCACGACCATCAAGGAGCGAGGATGACCTCCATCCGCGTCGCCATCGTCGGCGTCGGCAACTGTGCCGCGTCGCTCGTCCAGGGCGTCCACTACTACCGTGACACCCCGGCCGACCAGAAGGTCCCCGGCCTCATGCACGTCCAGATGGGCGACTACCACGTCAAGGACATCGAGTTCGTCATGGCTCTCGACGTCGACGCGAAGAAGGTCGGCTTCGACCTCTCGGAGGCGATCCTCGCCTCCGAGAACAACACCATCAAGATCGCCGACGTCCCGCCGCTCGGCGTGACGGTCCAGCGCGGCCACACCCTCGACGGGATCGGCAAGTACTACGCCGAGACGATCGAGGAGTCGGACGCCGAGCCGATCGACGTCGTCCAGCAGCTCAAGGACAACAAGGTCGACGTCCTCATCTGCTACCTCCCCGTCGGCTCGGAGAAGGCTGCGAAGTTCTACGCGCAGGCCGCTATCGACGCGAACGTCGCGTTCGTCAACGCGCTCCCCGTCTTCATCGCGTCCGACCCCGAGTGGGCCGCGAAGTTCGAGGAGGCCGGCGTGCCGATCGTCGGCGACGACATCAAGTCGCAGGTCGGCGCGACCATCACGCACCGCGTGCTCGCACGTCTCTTCGAGGACCGCGGCGTCATCCTCGACCGGACGTACCAGCTCAACGTCGGCGGCAACATGGACTTCAAGAACATGCTCGAGCGTGAGCGCCTGGAGTCCAAGAAGATCTCCAAGACGCAGGCAGTGACGTCCAACCTCGAGGACGGCCCGCTGTCCGGCAAGAAGGAGGACCGCAACGTCCACATCGGCCCGTCGGACTACGTCGCGTGGCTCGACGACCGCAAGTGGGCGTACGTGCGCCTCGAGGGGCGCGCGTTCGGAGAGGTCCCCCTCAACCTCGAGTACAAGCTCGAGGTCTGGGACTCCCCGAACTCGGCCGGCATCATCATCGACGCGCTCCGCGCGGCGAAGATCGCCAAGGACCGTGGCGTCGGCGGCCCGATCCACGCTGCGTCGACGTACTTCATGAAGTCGCCGCCGCTGCAGATGGAGGACGGCGTCGGCCGTGCCCGTCTTGAGGCGTTCCTCGCGGGCGAGATCGAGCGCTGACCGCCCTCAGCGACGAGCACCGACGGGAGAGCCCCCGCGCCGTACGGCGCGGGGGCTCTCCCGTTCGCGCAGGTGAGCGATAGCGTGAACCGGTGCGCGTTCTTGCCGAGCTCAGGATCCTCCTGCGGATCCGCGACTTTCGGCGCCTCTTCACGATCCGGGTCGTGAGCCAGTCCGCCGACGGCATGTTCCAGGCGGGGCTCGCGACGCTCTTCTTCTTCTCGCCCGAGCGCGCGTCGAGCGCGGGCCAGGTCGCGATCGCGTTCGCGGTGCTCCTCGCGCCGTTCACGATCGTCGGCCCGTGGGCCGGGGTGTTCCTCGACCGGTGGCGCCGCCGCCAGGTGCTGCTCGTCGGCAACCTCGTGCGGGCGGCGCTCTCGCTCGTCATCGGCGGGCTTATGCTCGCGACCCCGGTCGGTGAGGACCTCGGCGTGGGCATCTACGTGCTCGCGCTCGTCAACCTGTCGATCAACCGCTTCCTGCTCTCGGCGTTGTCGGCGGGCTTGCCGCGGATCGTCGACGGGCCCCTGCTGCTCACGGCGAACTCGTTGCTGCCGACGCTTGGTGCGGTTTCGGCGGGCGGGGGGGCGGGACTCGGGCTGCTCCCCGGGCTCGTCGCACCCTCGGGGCGGGTCAAGGATGCGGCGGCGGGCGTCGTCGCGGCGCTGCTCATGGCGGGCGCGTCGGCGCTCGCGCTGCGGCTCGCGAGGGACCGGCTGGGTCCGGAGGAGCCGGACCGGACGCCCGTGCGCGAAGCGTTCGGTGTCATGGCACGGGACCTTCTCGCGGGCGCCCGCTACCTTGTGCGGCGCGGTACGCCGGGGCAGGCGCTCGTCGTCATGTCGCTGCACCGGTTCCTCTTCGGCATGACGATGGTCTACGGGATCCTCCTCGCGAAGAACTACCTCGCACCGCCGTCGGACTCGTCGGGCGGCCTTGCGGCGTTCGCACAGATCGGCGCGGCGACGGGGCTGGGGTTCGCGGCGGCCGTCGTCCTCTCGCCGACGGTGGGGGCGCAGCTCGGTCAGCGTCGCTGGATCCTCGTGTGCCTGGGACTGGGCGCGTTCGCGCAGGGGGCTCTTGCGGTGCACGTGTCGTTGCCGATGATGCTCGTCGCGGGGGCGGCGCTCGGGCTGTCGTCGCAGGGGGCGAAGATCGCGGTCGACACGATTGTCCAGCGGGACACGGCGGACGACTTTCGGGGGCGGGCGTTCGCGCTCTACGACGTCCTCTACAACACGGGGCTCGTGGGTGCAGCGGCGCTCGCCGCGGTCGCGCTTCCCGACGACGGCTACTCGCGGCCTCTCTACGCGGTGCTCGCGGTGACGTACGTCGTCGTCGCATCCGTCTATGGCTTGCGAGGGGCTCGCGCTCCCCATCCGACGCCCTGAAGCGGTGGGACTGCTTCGCTCCATGTGGCGGAATGTTCACGGCCTCACAACGGCGAAAATCCGGGGATAATCGTCCGACGCTCCGGCCGACGACGCCGCGCGTGCGCGCATCGTCGCACTGCTCGCCGACTGAGCAGGCAACACGCCACCGGACGGCAGCGTGACGGCGCCCGCACCGCGTAGTGCGGGGGTCGTCGTGCGTCAGGCCTCGGCGGCCTCGGGCTGTTCCCCCCACCACGCGAGGAGGGCCTCACGGCCCTCGTCCTCGCTCATGGGGCCGCGGTCCATGCGGAGCTCGAGCAGATGCTTGTAGGCACGGCCGACGAGCGGGCCAGGCCGTACGCCGAGCGTCGCCATGATCTGGCTGCCGTCGAGCGCGGGACGGATCGCGGCGATCTCCTCGGCCTCCGCAAGGGTCGCGATGCGCTGCTCGAGATCGTCGTAGGCGGCGCGCAACCGCGAGGCCTTGCGCTTGTTGCGCGTCGTGCAGTCGGCGCGCGTCAGGCGGTGGAGTCGTTCGAGGAGCGGTCCGGCGTCCGTGACGTAGCGACGGACCGCGGAGTCGGTCCACGCGCCGTCGCCGTAGCCGTGGAAGCGCAGGTGGAGCTCGACGAGCCGGGCGACCTGCTGGATCGTCTCCTTGTCGTACCGCAGCGCACGCAGCCGCTTCGTCGTGAGCTTGGCGCCGACGACCTCGTGGTGGTGGAAGCTCACGGAGCCGTCGGGCTCGAAGCGACGCGTCGCTGGCTTCCCGCAGTCGTGGAGGAGCGCCGCGAGGCGCAGAACGAGGTCGGGGCCGGGCACGGCGCCGTCGGGGCCCGTCTCGAGGTCGATCGCCTGCTCGAGGACGGTGAGCGTGTGCTGGTAGACGTCCTTGTGCCGGCCGTGCTCGTCGACCGTGTCGCGCATCGTCACGAGCTCGGGGAGCACGTGCGCTGCGAGCCCCGTGTCCATGAGGACCTCGAGGCCGCGGCGAGGGTGCGGGGCGACGAGGAGCTTGTCGAGCTCGGCACGGACGCGTTCGGCGGAGACGATCGTCAGCCGGTCGGCCATCGCGGTCATCGCCGCGTACGTCGCGGGTTCGACGGTCATGCCGAGCTGGGCGGCGAAGCGTGCCGCCCGCATCATGCGGAGCGGGTCGTCGTCGAACGACAGCTCGGGTGCGATCGGCGTCCGCAGGACGCCCGACGCGAGGTCCTCGAGCCCTCCGTGGACATCGACGAGTGCGAGCTGCGGGAGCCGCAGCGCCATCGCGTTGACGGTGAAGTCCCGGCGCGACAGGTCACCCTCGAGAGTGTCTCCGAACGTCACGACCGGCTTGCGGGACTCGGGGTCGTACTCGTCGCTGCGGTACGTCGTTACCTCGACGACGACGTCACTCCGGTCGAGACGCGCGAACCGACGGGCGCCGATCGTCCCGAACTCCTTGCCGATGTCCCAGTGGGCGTCGCCCCACCGGGCGAGGAGCGTGAGCGTCTCGTCGGGCGTCGCGGACGTCGTGAAGTCGAGATCGTTCGACGACCGTCCGAGGAATGCGTCGCGGACGGGCCCGCCGACGAGCGCAAGCTCGTGACCTGCCGCTGCGAACAGGTCTCCGAGCTCGAGAACCTCCGGCGGGAGCGAGGCGACGACGGACAGCGCACGGCGCCGCAGCTGCTCGAGCGTCGCGGGTCCTGGCGGGGTGAGAAGGTCGTCGTCCACGACGTCCAAGCGTGCCAGATGGAGCGCCGGGCGGCCTACCGGTCCCGCGGTTCGTGGCCCGGCCACCCCGTGGCCTTCGTTACAGTGGCGTTATGGAGGAGCACGCGGCCGAGGGCCAGGGACGTCCCGGCGTCCCCGCGCCACCCGGCGGGCACGCGCTGCGCATCGACCACGTGGCGGTGCGCCGCGCCGTCGTGCAGCCGACCTCCCAGCTTCCGGTCGTCGAGGAGACGTCCGCGGGCGGCCTCGTCGTGGGGCTCGAGAACGGGACACCGAGCGTCGCAGTCATCGCCCGACGCAACCGGGCGGGCCGGCTCGAGTGGTGCCTGCCCAAGGGCCACCTCGAGGGCACGGAGACGCCCGAGGAGGCGGCCGTCCGTGAGATCCACGAGGAGACGGGCATCCTCGGGGAGATCGTCGAGCGGATCGGGGCGATCGACTACTGGTTCTCGGGCGAGGGCCGGCGCGTCCACAAGGTCGTCCATCACTTCCTGCTCGACGCGGTCGGCGGCTTCCTCACGGTCGATGGCGATCCCGACCACGAGGCCGAGGACGTCGCGTGGGTGCCGCTCGCGGACCTCGACTCGGTGCTCTCCTATCCCAACGAGCGCCGGCTCGCGGCCGACGTGCGCACGCTTCTCGGGCGAGGCAGGTCCGTCCCCGGCGCGGCGACCTGATGGCCGCGCGTCGCACAGGTCGCCCCGCGCGGGGCGGCCGGGCTCGCATGCGCGGCCGTGCGGTTCTCGGCGCGACGTTCGTCGCGCTGCTCGCGCTCGGCCCGCTGTCCCTCGGGACGTCGTCGTCCAGCGCCGCGGCGACGGCCGGGCCGACGGCTGCGGGGCCGCGCGTCGTTACCGAGGAGACCGCGGCGGTCCCGGCGGTCGTCGTCACGGAGGTGACCCCGCGGTCCGTGGGCCCTGACGACACCGTGTCAGTCTCGGCGCTCCTCACGAACACGACCGACACACCCCTCGAGAAGGTCCACGCCTACCTCGGCGTCGTCCGCTACCGCCTGTCGTCGCGCCAGGCGCTGCGCGGCTGGGCGGCGGGCGAGGTGACGACGGCCGACCCGACGCCCGTCGCCGACCTCGATCTCGATCTCGACGAGCCGCTCGCGCCCGGCGCGTCACGCACCGTGACGTTCACGGCCCCCGCCGCCGACCTGCGTCTCCTCCCCTACCCGGAGACGAGCGGCGCACGAGGCATCGTCGTGACGTTCTCCGACGACGCGCAGGGTCGCCTCGGCGAGGGCCGTGGCTTCCTCGTCTGGGACCCGACGGCGGACGGTGCGCCCGTGCGGCTGTCCGTTGTCGTCCCCGTGACAGGTCCTGCACCTGATCCGACCGACCCGGCCGCATGGACGTCACGCATCGACTCCGAGACGGCCGAGGGCGGGCGGCTCGGTGCGATCGTCGCGGGAACGGCAGCGCACCGCGGCGTTTCGTGGGTCGTCGATCCGGCGCTCGTCGAGCGCGCCGCTGCCGGGACCCCGGGAACCGTGGCCTGGGCGAGCGCGCTCCTCGCGGGCGCGTCGGGCCGCGACGTCTTCGCGACCGACCCCTTCGACCCCGACCTCGCGGCGCTCGCCGCGGCTGGCGTCGAACCGCTCACGGACGACCGGTCTCCCGTCGCGGCGCCCCAGGAGCCCGACGCGGAAGCGACCGCGGCCGCGTCGGCGACGGCGACGCCCATCGACGACGTGCGCCGCGCCGCTGCCTCGTGGCGCACGGATCTTGCGCTGCCCGCGGAGGGCACGGCATCAACCGAGGTGCTCGCGGCGGCGGCGGCCGCCGGCCCACGGCTCGTCGTCGTCGACGACGGGCTCGAAGGTGTCGGCTCGACGACCGCGCCCGGGTCCACCGCGGTGGCGACGTCATCGGGCGACGTCACGGCGCTCGTGCCCGATCCGCATCTCGACGCGCTCTTCCGGTCCGCGACGTCCCCCCTCGATCCGGATCTCCCCACGGCCCTCGCCGCCGCGAACCGCGACCACGACCTCATGCTGCTCCTCGCAGAGATCGCGACGGTCGGCGAGGAGCCCGTCGCGGCGCAGCGGCACCTCCTCGTCACGGGCTCCCGCACGTGGACGCCCGACGCGACCGCGCTCGGCCACGTGCTCGGCACGCTGGAGAGCCACCGCAGGATCGACCTCGCACCCGTCTCGACGCTCGCCGGCACGCCCCAGCCGTCCAGTGACCGCACGCCCCTGCCGGTGACGACCTCACCGGTCGCGAACCTGCGTACCGCCACCGTCGCGCGCGCCTGGGACCGCGTCGCCGAGGTGCGGGCGTTCGCGGGCGTCACGGCGGACCCGGCCTCGCTGGGCTCGGCCCCGGTCGCGACGACGTCCGCCGCACTCTCGGTCGCGTGGGGCTCCGCAACCACCGACCGCGTGCGCCTCCTCGACGATGCCCGGGCTCAGGTCACCGCGATCCTCGGCGGGATCTCGGTCGTCGCCGGGAGCGACATCAACCTCATCTCCGACCGTGGCAACCTGCCGATCCGGGTGCGCAACGATCTCGGGGTGGCCGTGTCGGTCGGTGTCGCCCTCGTGCCCGACGACCCACGGCTCAGCGTCCTCGACGTCCCGAGCGCGACGCTCGAGCCCGGGTCCGAGCAGAACGTCCAGGTTCCCGTCCGGGCGATCGGGTCCGGCGACGTCTCGGTTGTCGTGCGGCTCACGGGCCCGGACGGCGAGGTCGTCGCCGAGCCCTACGCGTTCGACGTGCGGGTGCGGGCCGAGTGGGAGACCGTCGGCACGGGCGTCATGGGCGGCCTGCTCGCGCTCCTCGTCCTCGGCGGCGTCGTCCGCACGATCCGGCGCGGCCGCTCGGCCCGTCGGACGGCTCCGATCCGCCCCTTGGAGGACGCGTGAGCAGCGCGAGCACCACGTCCGGGGACAGCCTGGGTCGTTCGAGCCTCGTCATGGCGGCCGGCACGGCTGCCTCGCGCGGCCTCGGCTTCGTCCGCAACATCCTCCTCGTCGGGGCGATCGGCGCGACGGGCGTGGCCGCCGACACGTTCGACGTCGCGAACAAGATCCCGTCGATGATCCATGCGGTCGTCCTCGGTGGGATGCTCAACGTCGTCCTCGTCCCGGCGATCGTCAAGGCGTACGCACGGCGTGACGGCGCGCGCACCGTCGACAAGCTCGTCACGACGGCTGCCGTCGCGCTCCTCGCCCTCACGGCCGTCGTCATGCTCGGCATGGGTGTCATCGTCCTCGCGCTCGGCGGGTCCCAGTGGTCGGCCGCGCAGCTGGAGCTTGGCGTCGTCATGGCTCTGTGGTGCGCGCCGCAGCTGTTTTTCTACGGCATGTACGCGGTCCTCTCGCAGGTGCTCAACGCGCGGAAGGTCTTCGGCCCCGGCATGTGGGCCCCCGCGATGAACAACGTCGTGTCGATCCTCGGCTTCGGTGTGTTCGTCGCGATGTATGGCTGGTACGAGCCCGGTGCCGCGCTCGACGACGTCAGCTGGTGGACGTCGCCGCGGGTCCTCCTCCTCGCTGGCACCGCGACGCTCGGGATCTTCGCGCAGGTGGCGGTCCTCGTCCCGGCGCTGCGCTCCGCCGGGATCCGCATCCGTCCGAACTTCGACCCGCGCGGTGCAGGTCTGCGCACGGCGGGCAAGGTCGCGCTGTGGACCCTCGGCGCGACGTTCGTCGACCAGGTCGCGATCGCGGCGACGACGCGAATCGCGGCGTCGGCGCCGTGGGCCGCGGGCGACGGCTCCGCGGCTGTCGCCGGTGTCGCGGGCCCGAGCGCGTACACGCAAGCCCTCATGATCTACCTGCTCCCCCACTCGCTCGTCACGGTGTCGGTCGCGACGGCGCTCTTCACCGGGATGGCTGCGGCGGCGCACGCGGGGCGCGACGATCTCGTGCGGCGGGACCTCTCCCGCGGGCTGCGCACGATCGGTGTCTTCACGCTCGTCGCGACGGCGGTGCTCGTCGTGCTGCGCGAGCCGCTCGTGCGGGTGCTCGTCCCGTCGATGTCGCTCACGAGCCAGGCGGCGATCGCCGAGGTGCTCGGCGTCATGGCCCTGGGTCTCGTGCCGCTCGGCGCGATGGTCTCGATGAAGTGGGTGTACTTCGCGTTCGAGGACGGCCGCACGATCTTCTCGATCCAGCTGCCGATCGCTGCGACCCTCGTCGTCGGGTCCCTGCTCGGCTCGGTCGTCCTGCCGCCCCGGTTCTGGGTCGTGGGGATCGCGGCGTCGATGGCGCTGTCGAACCTCGTCGGTGTGCTGCTGCGGGCTCGGGCGCTCTCGAGGCGCCTCGACGGCGTCGACGGGCCGCGCGTCGTGCGGCTGCACGTGCGTGCGGGTGTTGCGGCGCTCGTCGGTGGTGTCGCGGGGTTCGCGGTGCTCTCGCTGTTCGGTGAGCGGGCGTCGGCGTCGTGGCCGTGGGCGGTCCTCGCGTGCGTCGTCGTCGGGCTCGTCATCGGGCTTGTCTACGTGGGCTTGCTGCGGCTCATGCGGGTCGAGGAGACGGCGGCGCTCCGGGGCATGGTCGAGAGGGTCGTCCGCCGTCGTCGTTGACGGTGGGTCTCAGCCCTCGTCGACGTCACCGTCGACGTAGAACCAGCGTCCTGCCCGCCGCGCGAACCGGCTCGTCTCGTGGAGGTGTCCGGCGCCCTCGGGGCCGTCCCACGTCGCGGTGAACTCGACTGTGCCGCACTGGTCGTCGGGCCCACCGCCGGTCGTCCCGTGGATCGTCAGTCCCGACCATGCGGGTCCATCCCGGACGTCGAGGTGCTGGGGCCGGGTGCGCGGGTGCCATGTCCGCCACACGTGGTCGGCGTCGTGGAGCACATAGGCGGTGTAGCGCGACCGCATGAGCTCGGCGGGTGTCGTGGCGGACCGTTCCCCGTGGAGGAGCGGGAGGCAGCACGTGCCGAGGGACGAGCCGGAGCCGCACGGGCAGAGGTCGGGCATGCCTTCACGTTAGCCTCACAGTTCCGGTGGACGGCCACCGTAGGATTGGCTCCGGGGCGGCGCGGCGCACGCCGTGTGCCCCGGGACGTCCGTCGGAAGGGGCACCGTGACCGAGTCGCAGGTCGGAGACCTGATCGCCGAGAGGTACCGCCTGCGGGAGCGTGTTCATTCCGACGTCGAGGACGCCGAGCGGTGGTCCGCGGAGGACGAGATCCTCGGCCGGGAGGTGCTCGTCGCTCTCGTCTCGGGCTCGCGGGCGACGGTCGCGCTCGACGAGGCCCGCCGCGCGGCGCTCATCGCCGATCCCCGGCTCGCCCGGGTGCTCGACGTCGGTCAGGTCCCCGAGTCTCCGTACGTCGTCACGGAGCGGCCCCGAGGACGCAGCCTCGAGGAGATCGTCGACGCTCATGGGCCCCTCTCCGGTGTTGAGGCGCGGGCCGTCGTCGGGGAGGTCGCGGAGGCGCTCGCCGTCGCCGAGCGGCGCGGCGTCCATCACGTGGCGCTCCGGCCGTCGGTCGTGCACGTCGCCCCGGGCAAGGTTCTCGTCGAAGGTCTCGGCCTCGACGGCGCGCTCGGGGACGGTGGGTTCCACGGTTCCCGTGCGAGCCTGCCCGCGGATGCGGCCGGGCTCGGCCGGCTGCTGCAGTTCGCGCTCACGGGTCAGCGCATCGGGGATGTCCCGGTCCCGCGCGGGGCGCTCGACAAGCCGTCGGACGACGACGTTGAGGCGGTCGCGCTCGCGAGCATCGCGGATTCGCTCCTCACGACGCTCACGCCGACGCTGCGCGCGCCGAGCGCCGTCGCGGACGAGCTCGCGCCGTGGGGCAAGGTCTCGGTTCCGGTGCCGCAGCCCGAGAAGCCAGCGCCGGTTCCTCTCGTCACGCACGTCGACGTTCCTGCGGAGGGTGACGACGACGTGTCGGACGACGCGTCCGACGTGTCGGACGACGCGTCCGACGTGCCGGACGATGTGCCTGACGCAGGGGGGCTCGACGGGGCGCCCGGCGCCGTGCCGGACGTGGGCGAGGCCGGTGGGCTCGCAGCCCCGTCCGACGCGGGTGTGGTCGACGACGTCGACACGCCGTCCGACGAGCTCGCGGCGGTCGAGGACGAGCCCGGCAGCTTCCGCGAGGACTCGGTGATGGCGGCCGACGCCGTGGAGACCGCAGCCGAGAGTAAGTCGCCCGCGCGCACCTCCGTGCGGACGATGTTCGACGGCTCGCCCGCCGTACCGACGATTCCGGGCAAGCCGCAGCCACCGCCCGCGGCGTCGCCCATCAAGCGCTCGAGCGTCCTCGGCGGGATGGCGGCGACGGCCTCGGTCGCAAGCTCCGCCGCGGTTCCGCCGCCGGTTCCGGCCCCGACGTTCGCCGCGGTCACCGCGGCAGGCAGCGTGCCTCGCGGAGGGACCCCCGGCGGGTCGTCGGCGGCGCCCGCGGAGGACGCGGTCGTCGGTGCGACCGGCCGCCCGGCGCCGGCGCGTGCGGCGGCCGCAGTGCGGCCCACGAGCCCAGGTGCCGGTGGCGCGCGCGGCCGCGCGGAGGACCTGCGAACGGTTCGGTTCAATCCCACGGCGCTGACGCTCGTGCTTGCGCTCGTCGTCGCTCTCGGCGGCGTGGTGTGGGCTGCAGGGAATCTCAGCGGGTTCCGGTCACCGTTCCAGTGGGGCTCGAACGCGCGGCCCGTCCCGACGGACTCCACAGGTGAACCCCAGGCGACGGCCACGACGACCGTGCCTCCGGTCCTTCCGGCGATCGCCTCCGTGCAGCAGCTCGACCCGGACGGTGACGAGAACGAGCATCCGGAAGCTGCGTCGCGGGCGATCGACCTCGACCCGACGACGTACTGGTTCTCGCGCACGTACCGGTCCGCGACGTTCGCGGGCATGGGCAAGCGCGGCATCGGGATCGCGGTGTCCCTCGAGAAGCCCGCCCCCGTCTCGACCGTCTACATCCAGTCGAACAGCACGGGCGGTCGGATGCAGGTGCGCGTCACCGACCCGTCGAAACCCGACGAGGGCACCGTCCTCTACGAGGGCCCTGTCGACAAGGACATGGAGATCGAGGTAGCGACGCCTGTCGAGGCGGAGCATGTCGTCCTGTGGTTCACCGAGCTGCCGCAGACCTCGGGCCAGAACCGTGCCGAGATCCGAGAGATCTCCGTGTCGTGACCTGGATGGAACAAAGTGCGCGCCGTCGGGCGTTGACCAGGCGGAAGACCTCAAGAGTGGAGAGCACGTGAGCAACGAGCAGAGCGGCGACGTCCGCGACGTCATCATCGTCGGTTCGGGTCCCGCCGGGTACACGGCCGCCGTCTATGCGGCGCGCGCCGGCCTGGCGCCCCTGGTCCTCGCGGGGGCGTTCACTGCGGGCGGTGCCCTCATGAACACGACCGACGTCGAGAACTTCCCCGGGTTCCCCGACGGCATCATGGGCCCCGAGCTTATGGCTGGCATGCAGAAGCAGGCGGAGCGCTTCGGTGCCGAGATCGAGTGGGACGACGCGACGGAGCTCGAGCTCACGGGTGACGTCAAGGTGGTGACGACGTCGGAGGGCAAGGTCTTCCGGGCCCGCGCGGTCATCCTCGCGACGGGCTCGGCGTACCGCGAGCTGGGTCTCGACGACGAGAAGCGGCTCTCGGGCCGCGGCGTCTCGTGGTGCGCGACGTGCGACGGGTTCTTCTTCAAGGACCAGCACATCGCTGTCGTCGGCGGCGGTGACTCCGCGGTCGAGGAGGCGACCTTCCTCACGAGGTTCGGTTCGAAGGTCACGATGATCCACCGGCGCGACGAGCTCCGCGCCTCGAAGATCATGGCCGACCGCGCCAAGAACGATCCGAAGATCACGTTTGCATGGAACTCCGAGGTCGTCGGAATCTCGGGTGACCAGAAGGTTCGCTCCCTCACGCTCCGTGACACCGTCACGGGCGAGGAGCGTGAGCTCGACGCGACCGCGCTGTTCGTCGCGATCGGTCACGAGCCGCGCACCGACCTCGTCAAGGGTCAGGTCGACCTCGATGAGAACGGCTACATCGTCGTCGAGGGCCGTTCGACGCGGACGAACCTGCCGGGTGTGTTCGCATGCGGTGACGCGGTCGACCACACGTACCGCCAGGCGATCACGGCCGCAGGATCGGGGTGCTCGGCGGCTCTCGATGCCCAGCACTTCCTTGCGGCTCTCGACGACGCGCCTGCGGCCGTCGCTGTGGAGGCATGATGGCCGCCCTCACCGTCACGGACGCGACGTGGGCCGAGGAGGTCCTCGGGGCAGATGTTCCCGTACTCGTCGACTTCTGGGCACCGTGGTGCGCCCCCTGCCGCCAGGTCGCACCGATCGTCGAAGAGCTGGCGATCCAGTTCGCAGGCCGAGTCAAGGTCGCGAAGCTCAACACGGACGACAACCCCGCGACGACGGGTGCGTACGGCATCGTGTCGATCCCGACGATCAACATCTATGCCGGTGGCGAGCTCGTCCGCTCGATCGTCGGCGGACGACCCCGCCAGGTGCTGGCGAAGGAGCTCGAGGACGTCCTCGCGGGCTGAGGCGCAGATCCACTGCAGACGACGCGTGAGGCCCCCATCCTGCTGGATGGGGGCCTCACGCGTCGTCGGGGTGCGGAGCCGTGGCGCTCAGCGCTTACGGAGGACTCCGGGGTCGTCCGGCACCATGACGTCAAGGATGCGGTTGAGGTCCTCGACCGACGCGAACTCGATCGTCACCTTGCCGCGCGAGCGGCCTACGTCGACCTTGACGCGGGTCTCGAACCGGTCGGACAGGCGCGTAGCCAGCTCGTCGATGGCTGCGCTGCGGGTGCCCGCGCGGGGCTTGCGCGGAGCAGGCCGGGGTTCGAGGCCTCCGAGCGCGACGATCTCTTCGGTCGCGCGGACGGACAGGCCTTCGGCAACGATCCGCTGTGCGAGCCGTTCGATCGCTGCGGCGTCCTGGAGGCCGAGGAGTGCTCGGGCGTGGCCGGCGCTCAGCACGCCGGCGGCGACGCGCCGCTGCACGAGCGCCGGGAGCTTGAGCAGGCGTAGCGTGTTGGAGATCTGCGGGCGGGACCGGGAGATCCTCGTGGCGAGTTCCTCGTGCGTGCACCCGAAGTCGTCGAGCAGCTGCTGGTAGGCCGCTGCTTCTTCGAGGGGGTTGAGGGCCGCACGGTGGAGGTTCTCGAGAAGCGCGTCCCTGAGGAGGTCGTCGTCCTCGGTCTCGCGGACAATCGCCGGGATCGTCTCCTTGCCGGCTTCGCGGGAGGCACGCCAGCGCCGCTCGCCCATGATGAGCTCGAAGCGGGCCTCGCCTGTCGGGTCGGGCCGCACGACGATCGGCTGGAGAACGCCGATCTCGGCGATCGATCCGACGAGCTCGTTGAGGTCGTCCTCGTCGAAAACCGTGCGCGGCTGTCGTGAGTTCGGACGAATGTCGTCGAGGACGATCTCCTGGAAGTGAGCGCCGGGCACCGGCACGAGCTCGACGGAATCGTCGATGTCGGCGGGCGTCGTCGTCGTGGCGATCGAGGCCGCGGTCGAGCCACCGCCGGGGAAGAAGACGTCGACCGGTCGCTCCTCGGTCGACGCCGTCGGGATGAGGGCCCCGAGGCCGCGGCCGAGTCCCCGCCTCTTCTCACTCATGCGTCCTGCCTCTGCTCCTGGGTGTTCGCGGTCGCGCCGCGTTCGGCGATCTCTCGGGCGGCCTCGAGGTAGGCGAGGGCTCCCGTGGAGTTGGGATCGTATGTCATGACGGTCTGGCCGTAGGACGGCGCTTCGGAGACGCGCACGGACCGCGGGATCGCGGTGAGGAGCGTCTGCTCGGGGAAGTGCTCGCGCACCTCTGCAGCGACCTGCTGGGCGAGGTTCGTCCGTCCGTCGTACATCGTCAGGAGGATCGTGGCGAGGTGGAGTTCCTGGTTGAGGTGCGACTGAATCATGCTGATGCTCTTGAGAAGCTGGCTCAGCCCCTCGAGAGCGTAGTACTCGCACTGGATGGGGATGAGCACCTCGCGTCCAGTGACGAATGCGTTGACGGTGAGGAGTCCGAGGGACGGGGGGCAGTCGACGACGACGTAGTCGAAGCGCTCCTCCCCCGCGGCCTCTCGCTCGGCGAGGAACGTGTCGAGCGCACGCCGCAGCCTTGTTTCTCGGGAGACGAGGGAGACGAGCTCGATCTCAGCGCCCGAGAGGTCGATCGTCGCGGGAACACACCACAGACTCTCGACGTTGGGGCAGCGCTGCACGACGTCACGCATCGGCGTGTCGTTGACGAGGACGTCATACACCGACGGCGTCCCGGCCCGGTGATCTACGCCAAGCGCGGTCGACGCGTTGCCCTGCGGATCATTGTCGATGACGAGAACGTTGAGCCCGGACTGGGCAAGGCCGGCTGCGAGGTTGACCGTCGAGGTCGTCTTCCCCACGCCACCCTTCTGGTTCGCCACCGTGATGATGCGGGTGCGCTCCGGCCGGGGGAATCGTCGTCCGCGCAGCCTGATGCGTCGGCGTGCGTCGAGTGCGAGCTGCGCGGCGAGCGGGGTGTCCTCCTCGAAGGACGGGACACTCTCCATGATCTGTGCTCGCCGTCGCTCTTCGTGACTCTGGAGCTCGTAGGGCGATGTTTCACGTGAAACGTCACGCGCCGCTCTTGCTGCGGTGGTGTCGCTGTCGGTCACGCTTCTCCCTCTCGTCGTGTGAGCAGAGTCTGAGGCCTGAGGGCACTGTCGATCATCGTGTGCGGGTCGCTGTGACAACCGAGGTGACGGTGAGCCCGTCGATCGTCGGTGCATCGTGCACCTGGGCGTCGGTCGCTCCGAACTTGCGAAGCACCTTGGTGGCAGCGTCGATCTCCTCCTGAGCGGACCGGCCCTTGAGGACGACCAGCTCTCCTCCCCGACGCAGGAGGGGGAACGCCCAGCGGCCCAGTTTGTCGAGCGCCGCGACGGCGCGAGCCGTGACTGCGTCTGCCTCGAACGCTCCATGGAATTCCTCAGCACGGCCTCGGCGCACGTCGACGTTACCGAGCCCGAGCTCGGCAGCAACCTCGGTGAGCCATGCGCACCTGCGTTCCATCGGCTCGATGAGCACGACCTCCGCCTGAGGTCGCATGGCCGCGATGACGATTCCCGGGAGGCCGGCGCCGGATCCGAGATCGACAATCATGCCCGTGGCGGGAAGGAACGGGACGACGGACGCAGAGTTGAGGAGATGTCGCGACCAGAGTCGCGGCACTTCCCGGGGACCGATGAGTCCTCGGAGCTCACCCTGGTGGACGAGCGCATCATGGAAGTCTCGGATCTTGGCAAACGCATCGCCGAAGAAGGATGCGAGCCGCGGGTCCTCCGACGACAGCTCATCGACGCCCGCGGGCTCGACGTGCTCCGTTTCACGTGAAACATCGCTGCGGTCCGGGGTGTTGACGGGCACGCGGCACTCCTTCGCCTGGGGGTTCGGTCCTAGGTTACCCCTCGCCTCCGACACTCGAGCCCGCCACAGACGATGTGGCGCCTGTCGCCAACGGACGGATCCCGCTCAATCCGCTGATCTCCCGTCAGAGTTCGTCTTGCTGCCGAGGACGGCGTGGGTGCAAAGTCGATGACGCGCAGACTGCGTCGTGACAACGAAGAGACTGGATGGCCTGTGCCACCCACGGCGCCGGTGAGAGGGCGATGCCACGGAACGACTCCCTCACCCATCGGGAGGCGCTCCCCCGATTTGCTCTCCCGGGTCACACGCGACGTCTGGTGGCGTCGCCGTGCCGCCCACGAAGTCTCGCCGCTCGAGCATCCGGACTTCATGCCGCCCGAGCGTGGGAACAGCTCACCGCTCCCCCGCATCTGCCGCCGTGGATCCTCAGCACGGCCTTGCAAGCGGACGTGCCGGCGGACGGGCCGGCGTCATACCCATCCTCGCGGGCCGAGGTTCGGCGAGACCGCGTAGCGCGGGCGGGCACCGAAGACCGCGCAGTCCCTTGTACCCGGGGGCTGCCGAGTGTTTCACGTGGAACAGCGCGGCTCAGACGCCGTGGGGCGGAGGCAAGCACGCCCGCTCTTCGAGGGGCCCTATCCGGACGTCGCGCTGACGCGCACGTGCGTCACCACCTCCGCGCAGACGACGGGCGCAACTGCAGTGGCTGGGCGCGCGAGTCTCAGTGCGCGGCAGCCCCGGTCGCGAGTCCCGGCGCCCGTCCACCCAGGGAAGAACCCGCCGTACTCCAGCGTCGCCGTCCAGGCCCCTAGCAACACGGCGGGGCGCACTGTACTCACGGCCCTCGAGCGACGGCATCTCCATGTTTCACGTGAAACACATGCTGGCCCTCCACTGCCCTGCGCGCGGACTACCTCGTCTGGAGATGGCACGGACTATGTCGCTGGGCACGACATTCTCGACCGTTCGATGCCGCGCCTGAACCCCTGGCCGGCCAGTGACGGCCACTTGTGTCAGCGACTATTCCGCAATCCACACTGGGCGAACATGGTCCAGCACCGCACCTTGGACAAGACGCGCGGTGGACGACCCGACACCAGGGTCGGTCGCTCGGGATTCGCAGCCGCGCCTCCTGCGCCACCGCGTGGTCGACTGTGTGAGCTCTACCGTTAGTGGTCGTCGCGTATCGCAGGCGTCGTCCCTGCAGCTCCCTCAGGACCACTGTCTCGGAGCGGACCCGGTGACAACGGACCACCACAGGTCGCCGCAGGGCGCGCACCTGAGAGCGGCCTCCCCCTCGCGTTCTGCACTCTCGAGCTTGCGCCGGTCATTGACCCAGGCATTGACCATGAGATGGTTCCTGGACGCGACGCCACCACACTCCACTTCCCCGCGGTGCACAACAACGCCCACGCACACCGGCGCGACCGACCATCTAGTGCCCCCGCCGAACGGGCGGACCTCGCACGCGTCACGTGGGTCGGTGGGGGCGGCATCTCCCGAGGCCATCGCATTCCCGTGCCGTCGATCATCATCGCTGGATAGTGCTCGAGAACCACTGCGTGTGCGCTCCGACATGCGTTCTCTTCTCAGCACGGGTGGGAGCCACGGCGCTGCCTCGGCGCACTGTGGGGCATCTCGGAACACGGCTCAGCGAGGAACGCGTTTACGGCCCCAGGCGGTCCACTCCGCCCGCGGCGAGCCGCGTCACGCTGGCCTGCGCGGCGCCGCGCCCCGCGCCGCTGGGTCCATGCCCCGCCGCTACGCGCGCTGCGTCCCATGGGGTCATGGCCCGGTCCCGGCCCTCCACCTTCGGACGTGCACGAACATCCCGCCTATCTCTGCGCCCACCTCACTGTTTCACGTGAAACCTTGCGGAGGCGACTTCCACGACCGCGTGCGCTCCCATGGAGACACCGGCGGCTAGGAAGCACTCGCACGCCCTGAGGATCTCTCGTATGTCGAGCTAGTTCTCCGGGCTACTGAGCGCAGAGTCCTGCGGGAGCGTCGACGCCGGCCAAGGATCCCCACGTGCATCTCATCTAGCAGAGGGGACGCTCTCGACGGGACGGCACAGCCCCGGTACGACCGAACCTTCACGGTGCCATCCACACCCGCGGCCACACTGGGTACCCAACCGATTCAGCCATCACGGCTCCACGCTTACTGCGACTAGGCCGCCTCGCGGGGCGCTCCCCGAACTCCGTCAGGGCGCGCGGCACCATTCGTGCACCGCAGACCCCACACGGTCGGGACGCCTTCGTCCCGAAGCAGCGACTCAACCGTGATGCCGCAAGGGCAACCGACGCCACCGTACGCAGATGTTTCACGTGAAACAGCGAGACCCGAGCCGCCCAGATGACGCCCACATGCGCGCGGGACCCCACTCGTGTCCCGAATGCCCACCCCTACACGCCGACGGTGGACGTCATCCACAGGCGCCGACGGCCCGCCGCCCTGCGAACAGGGCGACAGGCCGTCGTACGTACGTCGATCAGGCCGAGGGGCTGATCGTGATGTGGCGCGCGGGGTCCACTCCGTGCGACTCGCTCGTGAGCCCAGCGGCGGTGACGACGTCGTGAACGACCTTGCGCTCGAACGCGTTCATCGGAGCGAGGGCGACCGCAACACCGGACTCCCGCACGTCGGCGATCGTCTTCTCGGCGAGGACCGTCAGTTCGCTACGACGCGTCGCGCGGTAGCCCGCGATGTCGAGCATGAGCCGGCTTCGCTCCCCCGTCCGTGCCTGAACGGCAAGCCGCGTGAGCTCCTGAAGTGCGTCGAGCACCTCACCGTCGGCCCCGACGAGCTCGGCGAGCTGGGCAGGGTCGTCGGTGATGACCTCGACAGTTGCCCGGCCGTGGTCGATGTCCATGTCGATCTCGCCATCGAGATCCGCGATGTCGAGAAGCTCCTCGAGGTAGTCCGCGGCGATCTCACCCTCCTCCTCGAGGCGGCTCGTCGTCGACGTGGGCTCGGTGTTCTGCGTCGTCACCTGATGCTCCTAGGGCATTCGTGTCCGGGATCCTGGCGGCGCCAGGTCACTTCTTCTTCTTGCGTTTCTGTCGCTGCGCCGACATCGGCTGCTGGCGCTGACCGCTCGGCGGCGCGACCGTCGTCGTCGTGCCGTCGGCCGACGTCACCTCGACGATGCCCTTGGCGCGACGTCGCGCCTCGAGCTGCCGAGCAGCCTCGGATCCGGGCGTGGGGATCTTCCGGATCGTGTAGAACTGCTGGCCCATTGACCACACATTCGAGACCGTCCAGTAGACGAGCACACCGATGGGAAAGTTCACACCCGAGACGGCGAAGATCACCGGGAAGATGTACATCATGTTCTTCTGCATCGCGGCGGTCGGTCCCTCGAGGGCCGACGGCGGCATGTTCTTCATCGTTAGCTGACGCTGTGTGAAGAACTGCGTCGCCGACATGATGAGGATGAGAATCGCGGTGACGACCTTCACCTGCGTGACGTCCGTGTTGAGGAACGTCTCGGAGAGCGGGGCACCGAAGAACGTCGAGCTTTCGATCTGGCCAGCCACGACCTTGTTGATCGGTCCGATGGGGTCATTGTCACCGGACGCGATCTGCGGAAGCGTGTTGAGCACCCGGAAGAGCGCGAAGAAGATCGGCATCTGCAGCAGGAGCGGCATGCACGACGCGAACGGCGACGTCTGGTGCTTCTTGTATAGCTCCTGCATCTCGCGCGCCATCGCCTCGCGCGATGCCTGATCCTTCTTGTTCGCGTACTTGGCCTGGAGCTTCTTCATCTCCGGAGCCACGACCTGCATGCCACGCGATGCGTGGATCTGCTTGAAGAACAGCGGGATGAGCACGGTACGGATCGTCAGCGTGAGGCCGACGATCGCGAGCACCCACGAGAGTCCGCTCTCGCCCGAGATGCCGACGAGTTCGAGCAGCCAGTGCCACCCGTACATGATCCAGGCTACGACCCACTGGATCGGGAAAAGCAGGCTATACATCCACTCCATCAGGACAGCTCCATGCAGGCAGGGTCTTCGGTCCGGGAGCACGTGTGCTCCGGAGCCTCGGGCTTGCGCGATTCGTTCTCCTGCACCGCAGGGCGTCTCACGTCACCAGGAACGTCGTCGACGCCCCCGTAGTTCCAGGGATTGCAGCGCAGCACCCGCCACGCTGCGAGCCGGCCACCCCGGAGAACCCCGTGGATCCGCACGGCACGCACGGCGTACTCGGAGCAGCTCGGGTAGAACCTGCAGGACGGCGGTGTCATCGGCGAGATGACGAGCTGATATCCACGAAGCAGCAGGAGAAGCAGCCTGGCTGGGAGCCTGACGATCCATCGCCACGCGGCGCAGACGGGCAACTCGGCACTCGTCGTCGTCATGGCCGCATCTCCGTGACGTGCAGCGGCAGCCGGGCCAGACAGCGATGAAGGTCCCGTTCGAGCCCCGCGTAGGTACTGCGTGCGGACGCGGGCAGGGCTCGCACGACGGTCACGGTTCCCTCGGGGAGCTGCTCCATCTGCTGGGCCATGAGGGCTCGCATCCGGCGCTTGACGAGGTTGCGTGTCACGGCGTTGCCCACAGCCTTGGAAACGACAAAACCGACCATGGCCGGTCCATCACCGTCGCCAGGGGCGAGGTGGTGGACGACCATGGTCGATCGTCCGGCGCGCACGCCCTCGCGTACCGTCCGACCGAAATCGGTGGAACGCCGAAGGCGGTGCGCCGCAGGAAGCACCGGTCAGGCGGAGAGCTCGACGCGGCCCTTGCGACGGCGGGCGGCGAGGATGGCGCGGCCGGCACGGGTGGCCATGCGGGCGCGGAAGCCGTGGGTCTTCGCACGACGCCGGTTGTTCGGCTGGTAGGTCCGCTTGCTCACGAGTAACTCCAGAACGTTGACATGGGGTCCCTGCCAGGGATGGCCGGGTCCGGGGATCAGGGCACGCGGGCACGACGAAGGTGCCGAACGGCTGTCTGACGCTATGCCGAGAGGCCGTCTCCGGTCAAGCCGGACCACTGTGACCTTCGTCTGGGCGAAGATCACAGGATGTGGACGACGACGATGTCGTCCGTAAGTCACAACGTTGTCATTCAGCATGCCACAGCACTGCACGTCGCGTCACAGGTGACGTGGTGGCTGCCGCGGAACATCGCGCCTCACCGGTGCGCACGGGCAGTTCCTGGGGTCGGGAGCCGACGACGGACGACGCCATGCACAACCTGTGGAAAACTATGTGGACATCGACGGGCGTGCGACGCTCGCCGTCCCGTCCCCCGAGCGAAGGAGAACGATGTCTGCAGCAGACGTCGACGTCACCGAGGTCTGGTCCAGGGCGATCACGGAGCTCGAGGCAAGCCCCGACATGACCCCACGGCAGATCGCCTTCATCAAGCTCGGCACCCCCCTCGCCATCGCCGAGGGCACGATCATTGTCGCCGTCGCCAACGAGTGGACCCGGGAGTACCTCGAGAACAGGGTCCGGGCGGAACTCACCGACGCACTCACGCACGCACTCGGGCGCGACGCCCGCTTCGTCATCACCGTCGACGCGTCACTCGCCGATGAGCAGACCGAGCAGGCCCTCACGCGTCCGTCGGTCGACGAGCCTGCCGAGGCCGCGCCGGCTCCCCCCCAGCGGATCTCGCACTCCGAGGTGTTCAACCCCTCTGGAGCGAGCTCCTCGCCCCAGGCGTTTGAGCCGACGAGCCTCAACGCCCACTACGTCTTCGAAACGTTCGTCATCGGCGCGTCCAACCGCTTCGCCCACGCAGCAGCGGTCGCCGTCGCCGAGGCTCCCGCGAAGGCGTACAACCCGCTCTTCATCTACGGCGGGTCGGGCCTCGGCAAGACGCACCTCCTCCACGCGATCGGTCACTACGCGAAGAGCCTCTACCCCGGCGTCCGCGTGCGGTACGTCAACTCCGAGGAGTTCACGAACGACTTCATCAACTCGATCGGTGAAGGTCGCGCTGGCGCGTTCCAGCGTCGCTACCGCGAGGTCGACGTCCTCCTCATCGACGACATCCAGTTCCTCCAGGGCAAGGAACAGACGATGGAGGAGTTCTTCCACACGTTCAACACCCTGCACAACGCGAACAAGCAGGTCGTCATCACGTCGGACGTCCCGCCGAAGCAGCTCAACGGCTTCGAGGACCGCCTGCGCTCCCGGTTCGAGTGGGGTCTCATCACGGACGTCCAGCCGCCGGACCTCGAGACCCGCATCGCGATCCTCCGCAAGAAGGCCGCCGGCGAACGTCTCGCAGCCCCGGACGATGTCCTCGAGTACATCGCGTCGAAGATCTCGACGAACATCCGTGAGCTCGAGGGCGCTCTCATCCGTGTCACGGCGTTCGCGAACCTCAACCGTCAGCAGGTCGACATCGGGCTCGCCGAGATCGTCCTCAAGGACCTCATCACCGACGAGGACACCTCACAGATCACCGCGGGCAGCATCATCGCCCAAACCGCGGCGTACTTCGGCCTCTCGATCGACGATCTCTGCGGCAACTCGCGGTCGCGGGTCCTCGTCACGGCCCGGCAGATCGCCATGTACCTGTGCCGAGAGCTCACGGACCTCTCATTGCCGAAGATCGGTCAGGAGTTCGGAGGACGTGATCACACGACGGTCATGCATGCGAACCGGAAGATCGGTGCACAGATGGCAGAGCGGCGCTCGATCTACAACCAGGTGACGGAGCTGACGAGCCGGATCAAGCACGAGCACAGGTCCTAGGGCCCAACTCTCGACATGGCATCGAGAGTCACGTGGGATGTCTTTCCACACCTGTGCACAGGCCTGTGGACAACGGTGGACGACACCCATGGATCTGTGGACACGTCGGTGCAGAACAGGGGACAGTCCTGAGGCAACATCCCTCCGTCCACAGCGGTTCGCCGTTGTCCACATGTCCTCCACGAGTACGTCGAACCACAACTTTCGAAGGCTGACCTGCAAGAACATGTGCTTTCCCCAGGATCCACAAGCCCTACGACGACGATGACAGTTCTCTCATGAGGGAATCCACATCACCTTCATGAGCCTCACCGCCCGACACCCGCAGCACGAGATCGATGGTCTTCCCGGACCATCTGCTCAGAGATGACCCCAACCGTCGAGGTCGCGTAGTCTTCTTCCCGACCTGTGTCTCGGTGCGAGCTCACGGGTGCCGAACCGAGAAGGAGTGCGAGCAGATGAAGTTCCGCGTCGAGCGCGACGTCCTGGCCGAGGCCGTCACCTGGGCGGCCCGGACACTGCCCGCCCGTCCGCCGGCGCCCGTCCTCGCCGGAGTACGGATCGAGGCCGACCCCGTCGGTGTGCTCCGCCTGTCTACGTTCGACTACGAGGTCTCGGCCCGCTCCGAGATCCCCGCCGAGGTCGCCGAGGCCGGCGAGGTGCTCGTTTCCGGACGCCTTCTCGCCGAGATCTCGCGTGCGCTCCCCAACCGGCCGGTCGACGTCGTCCTCGAGGGCACGAAGGTCAACGTCACGTGCGGTTCGAGCCGCTTTTCGCTCCTCACGATGCCCGTCGAGGACTACCCCGCTCTCCCGACGATGCCGCAGGTCGTCGGTGTCATCTCGGGCGACGAGCTCACCGAGGCGGTCGCCCAGGTGTCTGTCGCGGCGAGCAAGGACGACACCCTGCCGCTGCTCACGGGAGTGCGTGCCGAGCTCGAGGGTTCGACGATCACCCTCCTGGCGACTGACCGCTACCGTCTCGCGCTCCGCGAACTGCCGTGGCGGCCGGCACAGACCGACATCTCCGAGGTCGCGCTCGTCCGGGCCCGCACGCTCTCCGAGGTCGCCAAGTCGCTCGGCTCGTCGGGCGACGTCTCCGTCGCGCTCTCGACCGGTGCAGGCGTCGACCTCATCGGGTTCGAAGCAGGCGGACGCCACACGACGTCGCAGCTCACCGACGGTGACTACCCGCCTGTCCGCAGGCTCTTCCCCGACGAGACCCCGATCCACGCGGTCGTGGCGACCTCGGCACTCATCGAGGCGAGCAAGCGTGTCTCGCTCGTCGCCGAGCGCAACACCCCGATCCGGCTGTCCTTCTCCGACGGTCAGGTCGTCCTCAACGCAGGGCAGGGCGACGACGCCCAGGCGTCGGAAGCCCTCGAGGCGCTCCTCGTCGGCGAGGACATCTCGGTCGCGTTCAACCCGACCTTCCTGCTCGACGGGCTGGGGGCTCTCGGCACGGACTTCGTCCGGCTGAGCTTCACGCACCCCAACAAGCCGGTCGAGTTCACCGGGCAAGACTCCCTCGAGGGTGAGTCGCAGACGCACTACCGCTACCTGCTCGTGCCCATCCGCTTCGCGAGCTGACACCCGGGGTCCGGGTGCACGTCTCTCACCTCTCGCTGCAGGACTTTCGCTCCTACACGCAGGTCGACCTCGAGCTCGAACCGGGCGTCAACGCGTTCGTCGGGCCCAACGGTCAGGGCAAGACGAACCTCGTCGAGGCGATCGGTTACGTCGCGACCCTCGGCTCCCACCGGGTCGCGAACGACGCCGCCCTCGTCCGCGCGGGCGAGCAGAGGGCGGTCGTCCGGACCCGGGTCGTCCGGGGAGACCGAGCCTCGACGATCGATCTCGAGATCAACGTCGGTCGCGCGAACAGGGCACGCCTCAACCGCTCACCCGTCCCACGCGTCCGGGACGTCGTCGGGATCCTCCGCACCGTCCTCTTCGCGCCCGAGGACCTCGTGCTCGTCAAGGGTGACCCGGACGCGCGTCGTCGGTTTCTCGATGACCTCATGATCCTCGTGAGCCCTCGGCTCGCGTCCGTGCTCGCGGACTACGAGCGTGTGCTGCGCCAGCGTTCCGCGCTCCTCAAGACGGCCGGCGGCCCGCGACGTCGGGGTCGGAGCACGAGCGACGACGCAGCAGGCTCCCCGGACCTGCGCACGCTCGACGTCTGGGACGCGAAGCTCGCAGTGCTGGGCGCCGAGATCATCGCGGTCCGGCAGCGTCTCGTCGTCGGGCTCGCGCCCTTCGTCGACGACGCGTACGACCGTGTGAGCGCGGGGCAGGGACGGGCGGAGATCGCCTATCGCTCGAGCCTCGTGGCTGCGCTCGACCTCCCGGAGACCGATCACGTGCCGACGGTCGCCGAGATCGAGGCTCAGCTGCTCGAGGCGATGTCACGGCTTCGACCCAAGGAGATCGAGCGGGGCGTGTGCCTCGTCGGTCCGCACCGCGACGATCTCGTGCTCACTCTCGGCGGCCTGCCTGCGAAGGGCTATGCGAGTCACGGTGAGTCGTGGTCGTTCGCGCTCGCGCTCCGGCTCGCGTCGTACAGCCTCCTCACGGAGGGCGTCGGGGACTCCGACGACGACCTCTGGGTCGCAGACTCGCGCGAGGACGGGGAACCTGTGCTCGTCCTCGACGACGTGTTCGCGGAGCTCGACGTCCGGCGTAGGCAGCGGCTCGCGGATCTCGTCGCGCCGGCGCGTCAGGTGCTCATCACGGCGGCGGTGCCGGGTGACGTCCCGGAGTCTCTCGTCGGGGTGCGTTTCGACGTGCACGGCGGCGAGGTCACCCGTGTCGCCCGATGATCCTGTCGAGCTCCCCCGGCCTCGAGGTGTGCCGGCGATCGATCCGGACGGCCCTGCGCCGGACGTGCGTGACCTCGTCGAGCTGCCGTCGCCGCAGCAGGTAGCCAAGGAAGCGTTCAACCGGGCTCGCGCAGCGGCGCGCGAGCGAGGCGCACGGCCGGGTGTGACGTCACCGTCGCCGCTCGCCGAGCAGCGGTCCGGGCCGCGGCCCGGGGGCCGGGATCCGCAGCTCTTCGGCGATGTCGTCGGGCGTCTGCTCGCGGAGCGTGGCTGGACGAAGGACGTCTCGGTCGGTGGCGTCATCGGTCGCTGGCGGGAGGTCGTGGGCGACGAGATCGCTGAGCATGCGACTCCGCTGACGTTCGACGCGGGTGTCCTCGTCGTCCAGGCCGGCTCGACCGCGTGGGCGACGCAGCTCGAGTTCCTCCGCCCGTCGCTCCTCGGGAGGCTCGCGCAGGAACTTGGCCAGGGGGTGGTCGAGGAGCTGAAGATCGTCGGTCCGACCGTGCGGTCCTTCGGTCGGGGACCGCGGCGGGTCAAGGGTCGGGGACCGCGGGACACGTGGGGCTGACAGGTTATCCACAGGCGTCTGTGCATGAACCAGCGGAAGACGTGTCATGGCTGTGAAAATCACTGTGGATAACGGGTTTGAGGCCCGATATTCCGCCCGTCGCAGGTAGACTGGACAGGTTGGGCCAGGCCCGTGGCAACACCCCGTCGACGGGGACGTCACGAGCCCCCCGACCGGCGCTCGCTCGACTCCCCTCGTCTGGGGCGAACAGTGCTGCGGACCGTCCGACGGCCCGCGGTCGCGACGATGCTCCGACCGCGGTCGGGGCTCGCGCGCGGCGCCGCAGAGCACGGAACTTCAAGCGTCGAGCCGAGGAGCACCTCTTCCAGTGACTGACCAGCCGAGCACCACGGACGCGGGATCCCCGACGGCCTCCGCTCCCAGCTACGACGCCTCCTCGATCACGGTCCTCGAGGGCCTCGAAGCGGTCCGCAAGCGTCCCGGGATGTACATCGGCTCGACCGGTGAGCGTGGGCTCCACCACCTCGTCTACGAGGTTGTGGACAACGCTGTGGATGAAGCGCTCGCAGGCTACTGCGACCACATCGAGGTCACGCTCCTCGACGATGGTGGTGTCAGGGTCGTCGACAACGGCCGCGGCATCCCCGTCGCGCTTCACCCGACCGAAGGTCGCCCCACGGTCGAGGTCGTCATGACGATCCTCCATGCGGGCGGCAAGTTCGGCGGCGGCGGGTACGCCGTCTCGGGAGGCCTCCACGGCGTCGGCATCTCCGTCGTCAACGCGCTCTCAACGCGGGTCGAGACCGAGATCAAGCGCGATGGTTTCACGTGGAACCAGTCCTTCGCCGACGGGGGCAAGCCCGTGGGAACGCTCCGTCAGGGCGCCCCGACCGACGAGACCGGCACGACGCAGACCTTCTGGGCCGACGACACCATCTTCGAGTCGACGACCTTCGACTACGAGACGCTCCGCGCCCGCTTCCAGCAGATGGCGTTCCTCAACAAGGGCCTCCAGATCACGCTCACCGACGAGCGCGCCCTGGAGGTCGACGAGGACGAGTTGGCGAGCGACACCGACGACGACGCGCCTCGGCACCGCACCGTGACGTACCGCTACGACGAAGGACTCACGGACTACGTCCGTCACCTCAACTCGATGAAGAAGGTCGAGCTCGTCCACCCCGAGATCATCGACTTCGAGGCGGAGGACACCGACCGTCGCATCTCCCTCGAGATCGCGATGCAGTGGACGGGTGCCTACTCCGAATCGGTGCACACGTACGCGAACACGATCTCGACGACCGAGGGCGGTACCCACGAGGAGGGCTTCCGTGCGGCGATGACGTCCCTCGTCAATCGCTACGCGCGCGCCAAGGGTCTCCTCAAGGACAAGGACGAGAACCTCACGGGCGACGACGTCCGCGAGGGGCTCACCGCCGTCGTCTCGGTGAAGCTCGGCGAGCCGCAGTTCGAGGGCCAGACGAAAACGAAACTCGGCAACACCGAGGCGAAGACCTTCGTCCAGAGCGTCGTCAACGACCGCCTCGGCGACTGGCTCGAGTCCCACCCCAACGAGGCCAAGGACATCATCCGCAAGGCCGTCCAGGCCGCTCAGGCGCGGCTCGCGGCGCGCAAGGCGCGCGAGGCGACGCGCAAGAGCCTCCTCGGCACCTCGTCGATGCCGGGCAAGCTCAAGGACTGCCAGTCCAACAAGCCCGAAGAGTCCGAGATCTTCGTCGTCGAGGGCGACTCCGCCGGCGGCTCCGCCGTCCGCGGCCGCAACCCCTACAACCAGGCGATCATGCCCATCCGAGGCAAGATCCTCAACGTCGAGCGGGCACGCCTCGACCGCGCGCTCAGCAACCTCGAGGTCCAGGGGCTCATCACCGCCTTCGGTACGGGCATCTCCGAAGACTTCGACATCGACAAGCTCCGGTACCACAAGATCGTCCTCATGGCCGACGCCGACGTCGACGGCAAGCACATCGCGACGCTTCTGCTCACGCTGCTGTTCCGCTTCATGCGACCGCTCATCGAGCACGGCCACGTCTACCTCGCGCAGCCGCCGCTCTACCGTCTCAAGTGGTCGAACGCTCCGCACGACTACGTCTACTCGGACGCCGAGCGCGACCAGGCCCTTGCGGCCGGCCTCGCCGCTGGCCGGCGCATCCCCAAGGACAACGGGATCCAGCGCTACAAGGGTCTCGGCGAGATGGACTACTCCGAGCTCTGGGACACGACGATGGACCCGGAGCACCGGACCCTCCTCCAGGTGACCCTCGACGACGCGGCGACGGCTGACGAGGTCTTCTCCGTGCTCATGGGTGAGGACGTCGAGCAGCGACGCTCTTTCATCCAGCGCAACGCCAAGGACGTGAGGTTCCTCGACATCTGACGGCCGCCCGGCCCCAGTGACAGGAACCCCACGCACGACCCGGCCCAGCGCCGAGCGAAGGAACGAGACGGTGAGCGAGAACACCCCCGAGAACGGGACGACCGGCGACGCGTACGACGTCGTCAACCACGGACGGATCGACCAGGTCGACCTCCAGCAGGAGATGCAGAAGTCGTTCCTCGACTACGCGATGAGCGTCATCGTCTCGCGCGCGCTGCCCGACGTCCGCGACGGCCTCAAGCCCGTCCACCGACGCGTGCTCTACGCGATGTACGACGGCGGCTACCGCCCCGACCGCGCCTTCTCCAAGTGCACGCGCGTCGTCGGCGACGTCATGGGCAAGTACCACCCGCACGGTGACACCGCGATCTACGACGCGATGGTGCGCCTCGTCCAGGACTGGTCGTTGCGCTACCCGCTCATCGCCGGGCAGGGGAACTTCGGCTCCCCCGGCAACGACCCCGCCGCAGCACCCCGGTACACCGAGTGCCGCATGGCGCCGCTCGCCATGGAGATGGTCCGGGACATCGACAAGGAGACCGTCGACTTCCAGGACAACTACGACGGTCGCACCCAGGAGCCCGTCGTCCTGCCGGCGCGGTTCCCCAACCTCCTCGTCAACGGCTCCGCCGGCATCGCCGTCGGCATGGCGACGAACATCCCGCCGCACAACATGCGCGAGGTCGCCGCTGGCGTCCGGTGGCACCTCGCCCACCCGGGTGCGAGCCGCGAGGAGCTCCTCGAGGCCCTCATCGGTGAGATCAAAGGTCCGGACTTCCCGACGGGCGCCTCGGTGCTCGGCCGCCGCGGGATCGAGGACATGTACCGCACGGGTCGCGGCTCGATCACGATGCGTGCCGTCGTCAACGTCGAGGAGATCCAGGGCCGCACGTGCCTCGTCGTCACCGAGCTGCCGTACCAGGTCAACCCCGACAACCTCGCCGCGAAGATCGCCGACCTCGTCAAGGACGGCCGTCTCGGCGGCATCGCCGACCTGCGTGACGAGACCTCGGGCCGCACCGGTCAGCGGCTCGTCATCGTCCTCAAGCGCGACGCTGTCGCGAAGGTCGTCCTCAACAACCTCTACAAGCACACGCAGCTCCAGGACACGTTCGGCGCGAACATGATCGCCCTCGTCGACGGCGTGCCACGCACCCTGTCGCTCGACGCGTTCATCCGCCACTGGACGACGCACCAGATGGACGTCATTGTCCGCCGGACCCGCTTCATGCTCCGCGAGGCCGAGGAGCGCGCCCACATCCTCACGGGCTACCTCAAGGCCCTCGACATGCTCGACGAGGTCATTGCGCTCATCCGCGCGTCCGCGACCGTCGACGATGCCCGCGAAGGCCTCATGCGCCTCCTCGACGTCGACGAGATCCAGGCCCGTGCGATCCTCGCCCTCCAGCTGCGCGCGCTCGCCGCGATGGAGCGTCAGAAGATCGCCGACGAGCACGCCGAGCTCATGGCGCGCATCGCCGACTACAACGCGATCCTCGCGAGCGAGGACCGCCAGCGCGAGATCGTCGGCGACGAGCTCGACGAGACCGTCGGCCGCTACGGCGACGAGCGCCGCACGACAATCCTCCCGTTCGACGGCGAGGTCTCGATCGAGGACCTCATCGCTGAGGAGGAGATGGTCGTCACCATCACCCGCGGCGGTTACGTCAAGCGCACCCGCACCGACAACTACCGGGCGCAGAAGCGTGGTGGCAAGGGCGTCCGCGGCGCACAGCTGCGCGAGGACGACATCGTCGACCACTTCTTCGTCACCTCGACCCACAACTGGCTGCTGTTCTTCACGAACTTCGGCCGCGTCTACCGTGCCAAGGCGTACGAGCTGCCCGAGGGCGGCCGCGATGCCAAGGGGCAGCACGTCGCGAACCTTCTCGCGTTCCAGCCTGACGAGCGGATCGCCCAGGTACTCGCGCTGCGGACGTACGAGGACGCGGGGTACCTCCTTCTCGCGACGAAGCGAGGCCTCGTCAAGAAGACGCGCCTGACCGAGTACGACACGAACCGCACCGCCGGCCTCATCGCGATCAACCTCCGCGAGGACGACGAGGGCACGGCCGACGAGCTCGTCTCGGCGCGGATCGTCGACCCGGTCGATGACGTCATCCTCGTGAGCCGCAAGGGCCAGTCGATCCGCTTCACGGCGAACGACGAGCAGGTACGGCCCATGGGACGTTCGACGTCGGGCGTCACGGGCATGAAGTTCCGCGACGGCGACGACTTGCTCGCGATGGACGTCGTCCGTGACGACGCGTTCCTCTTCACCGTGACCGAGGGCGGCATCGCGAAGCGCACGCAGCTCACGGTTGACAACTACCGGCTCCAGGGCCGAGGCGGGCTCGGCATCCGCGTCGCGAACCTGCCCGAGCGGAACGGTGACCTCGTCGGCGCCCTCGTCGTCGACGAGGACGACGAGGTGCTCGTCATCATGGAACGCGGCAAGATCGTGCGGTCCGCGGTGCGTGAGGTCAACCCGACCCGGCGCACCTCGCAGGGCGTGATCTTCGCCAAGCCCGACAAGAACGACCGGATCATCGCCGTCGCCCGCAACGAGGAGTCCGCGGACGACGACGAGGCCACCGACGGCGAGGGTCTCGTCGCCGACGCCGCGTCCACGGACGGGACGGTCCCCCTGCAGGAGGAGGCCGACACCGCCGAGGCGGGGCAGACTGGGACGACCGACGTCGCTGACATCGACGTGACGGGCACCGAGGAGGAGCGAGCGTGACCGAGAAGCAGGACGCCGCACCGCCGGCGATCACCCCGAAGACCCCGGCACCGCGTCCTGACGCGCCCGCCGGGTCAGGTCCGGTGCCCGCGCCGACCAGCGCCCCGAGGCCCGTGGACGAGCACGACGACGAGCACCTCGACGAGGAGGACTACGCGCCGCGCAAGGTCCGTCTCACGCTCTCGCGCATCGACCCGTGGTCCGTCATGAAGATGGCGTTCCTCCTGTCGATCGCGATCGGCATCATGATCGTCGTCGCGGCCTTCGTGTTTTGGTACGCGCTCAACGACCTCGGGGTGTTCACGTCGATCGACGAGACGATCCGGAAGATCGTCGGGACCGAGTCCGAGCTCGACATCCTCCAGTACGTTGAACGCGATCGCGTCGTCTCCCTCGCGATGATCATCGCTGTCGTCGATGTCGTCCTCATGACGGCGCTCTCGACGATCGGAGCGTTCCTCTACAACGTCGTCGCAGCCCTCGTGGGCGGCGTGCACATGACGCTCACGGACGACTGACGACGAGCTCCGGGGCTCCCCGGCACCTCGTTTTGGAGCGAGGGCCGATGCTGGGGTAGTCTCGGTGCGCTGCCGTCGCAGGGAAACCTGCAGCGAGCGGCGACGGGCCCATAGCTCAGGCGGTTAGAGCGCTTCGCTGATAACGAAGAGGTCGGAGGTTCAAGTCCTCCTGGGCCCACGGAAGTACCCCACAAGGAGGTTGTCCCATGAAGAAGCTCCTTCTCGTCGCGGCTGTCGCCGCTGTCGGGTACTACGCCTGGCGGCAGTACACCGAGGAGTCCGCCGGCAAGGACCTCTGGGCAGAGGTCGCCGACACCTTCGAGTGAGGCACAGAAAACCCACGGGGCCATGGCGCAATTGGTAGCGCACCTGCTTTGCAAGCAGGGGGTTGGGGGTTCGAGTCCCCCTGGCTCCACCACAGACGGCCTGCATCTCCACATGAGATGCAGGCCGTTCGTCGTCCGGGTCGATCCGAGGGCAGGGAAAACCTCGCTAGGCTAGGCGCGATCCCGACGCCGTCACCCAGGAGAAGATCCGTGCCCACCCCCCGTCTCGTCGCGTTCGACCTCGACGACACCCTCGCCCCGTCGAAGTCCCCGCTCGACGGCCGCATGGTCGAGCTTCTCCTCGCTCTTCTCGAGCGCGTCCCCGTGTGCATCATCTCGGGTGGGCAGATCGCACAGTTCCGCGCGCAGGTCATCGAACGGCTCGGCGACGTCGACCCCGCGCTCCTCGCGCGGCTCCACCTCATGCCCACGTGCGGGACGCAGTACTGGCGTCACCACGAGGGTGCGTGGCACCAGGAGTACGCCGAAAACCTCACGGACGACGAGAAGCAGCGCGCGTTGGCCGCGGTCGAGGGCGAGGCGCGTCGCCTGGGCCTCTGGGAGTCCGAGACCTGGGGCCCGATCCTCGAGGACCGCGAGTCGCAGATCACGTTCTCCGCGCTCGGCCAGGCCGCGCCCGTCGCCGCGAAGGCCGCGTGGGACCCCGACGGCTCACGGAAGGCGGCACTGCGTGATGCCGTCGCCGTGCTCGTCCCCGACCTCGAGGTGCGCTCGGGCGGCTCGACGTCCGTCGACATCACCCGCAAGGGCATCGACAAGGCCTACGGCATGGCGCGACTCGAGAAGCTCGCGGACGTCCCTCTCGACGAGATGCTCTTCGTCGGCGACCGCCTCGACGAGGGCGGCAACGACCGGCCCGTCCTCGACATGGGAGTGCGCTGCCACGCGGTCGAGGGCTGGGAGGACACAGCCGACTACCTCGCGATGCTCGTCCCGACCCTCTGAGAGGACACCATGGCGCGCGTGCTCGTTGCAGGCATGCTCAACCTTGAGACGAGCCTCCGCGTCGAGAGGTTCCCGCTCGACTACTTCCCGGTGACGTATCCGTTCCACGGCGTCACGACGTGCGTGTCCGGCTCCGGCTGGAACGTCGCAGCGGCCCTCGCGGGTCTCGGGCACGAGGTGCGGCTCCTTGCACTCGTCGGCGACGACGAGCCCGGCCGGTGGGCGCGACGTGAGGTCCGTGCGCGCGGCGTCGACGACCTCGGTGTCGTCGACGGGCTCGCGGCGACGTGCCAGACCGTCGTTCTCGTCGACGGGGACGGGCGCCGACAGGTGCACACCGATCTCAAGGACGCGCAGGGTGGCGCCGTCTCGTTCCCCGACGACGTCGTGGAACAGGCCCTCGACGGTGTCGACCTCGCGGTCGTCGGTGGCCTTGACGTGAACCGACCGCTGCTCCCACGGCTGCGGGAAGCGGGGATCTCGGTCGCGTGCGACGTCCACGTGCTCCGCGAGCTCGCACCGCAGTACGACGTCGACTTCCTCGAGGCCGCCGACATCCTCGCGCTGAGCGACGAGGGGGCGGCGGGAGAGGACGCATGCTTCCTCGATGCGCTCGGGGACCGCTATCCCGCGACGCACGTGCTGCTCGGCCGCGGGGCCAAAGGCGCGAGCGTCCGCGTCAGGCGCGGTGACGACGTGACCCTCGTCGACGACGAGGCCTGGGCCGGACGAGGAGTCGTCTCGACCGTCGGGGCCGGCGATGCGCTCCTGGCCGGCTATCTCCACGGCCTGCTCACGGGTGAGGATCCCCAAGCTGCGCTGCGTCTCGCCACGACCGTCGCCGGCTGGACCATCGGTCGCGCCGGAGCGTCCGTCGGGCACCCGAGGGTCGACGAGCTCGCGGAGCTCGTCGCGTCACGCACCTGACGGGCCCAGCGCGCGGCGTGGGTGCGAGGCAGAACCACGCGCCGGACCAGAACCATGCAGGGTGACAGAGTCCTCAAATCTCCTCGACGTGAAGCGTACGGAGGAGGATGCTGGGGCCCGGGTCGGCGTAGAGTGCGCCGGGTAGAACGCGTGGGTACGCACGGAGGAGCAGCATGATCGTCGTCGAGGATCTCGTCCGGGAGTTCTCCGTCACGGTGAGGGATCCAGGGCTGCGCGGCGCGCTCCGTTCAGTCGTCGACCGCAAGGTGCGGACCGTCACTGCGGTCCGGGACGTGGGCTTCACCGCGCGGGGCGGCGAGGTCGTCGGGTTCCTCGGCCCGAACGGCGCCGGGAAGACGACGACGCTCAAGTGCCTCGCGGGCCTGCTCACACCGACGTCGGGTCGCGTCGAGGTCCTCGGTCACGTACCGTCGCGGCGGGACCCCGAGCTCCTGCGGCGCATCGGCTTCGTCATGGGACAGCGCTGGCAGCTCCACATCGACCTGCCCGTCGAGGAGTCCTTCGACCTTCACCGCGTCACCTACGGACTCGGCCTGCGTGAGTTCCGGCAGACCCGGGACGAGCTCGTCGACCTCCTCGGGCTCGAGCCCTTCATCGACCAGCAGGCCCGCAAGCTCTCGCTCGGTCAGCGCATGCGGTGCGAGTTTGCGGCATCGCTCCTCCACCGGCCCGACATCGTCCTCCTCGACGAGCCCACGCTCGGCCTCGACTTCGAGGCACAGGTGCAGATCAGGGATTTCGTCGGTGAGTACGTCCGCCGCACCGGCGCCTGCGTCCTGCTCACCTCGCACTATCTCGCCGACATCGAGGCGCTCGCCGAAAGGGTCATGACGATCTCGGGAGGTCGACTCACCTTCGACGGCTCGCTGCGCGAGCTCCAGTCGATGGCTGCCGACACCAAGCGGGTCCGCGCCCAGCTCTCTACACCGCTCACGGACGCCGACCTCGTCCGTGCCGGCGTCGACGACGACGTGACGATCGTCGAGCACTCCCCGACCGAGCTCGTGCTCGCGGTGCGGCGCGGGAGCGCCGGCGCCCTCGTCGCCCGGCTCGAACCCCTCGAGGCGGTGTGGGACCTCTCGATGACCGACCCTCCGCTCGAGGATACGCTCGCTGCGCTCTACAGGACGGGCGAGTCCCGGTGACGGGCGTCGCCGCGGAGCTGCTCGACGAACGGCGCCCTGTGAGCGGCTCCCGCCACGTGCTGCGGGTCGCTGCGGCGACGCTGCGCGCGGAGCTCCAGGCGCGAACCGCCTATCGTGCCCAGCTCGCGATCGGGGCGCTCGGCTGGGTGGTGCCGCTCGCCTTCATGGCGCTGTGGCGCGGCGCTGCAGCCGACGGCGCCCTCGGCGGCATCACGCAGGCACAGCTGACGACGTACTTCGCGATGATGCTCGTCGTCTCCAACCTGTGGATCAGCGGCGACATCATCTTCGGGGTGTCCTCGCAGATCCACGACGGACGGCTCGCAGCGCTCCTGCTGCGTCCCGTGCCTCCCGTACTTCCCTCGGCGCTCGCAGGACTGGCATCGAACGCCTACAGGGTCCCGGTCGTCCTCGTCGGCGTCCCGCTCGTCATCGGTCTCGGTGGTGGCACAGTCACCCGCGACCCGGGACGCTGGGTGCTCGCGCTCGTCGTCGGGACGCTCGGAATCGTCTCGGTGGCCTACGTCGCCGCGATGGTCGCCACGGTGGCGCTGTGGCTCACGAAGGCCGAGGGGGTCCAGGGACTCGTCTTCGGTCTCGAGTGGGTCGTCGGCGGGATGGTCGCTCCCGTCGCCCTGCTCCCCGGGATCCTCCCGGAGCTCCTCGTCCACCAGCCCTTTTGGTACGCGGGGGGCGCGGCACCCGAGATCGTCGCCGGAATGGGCGAGCACTCCTGGTGGCTCGTCGCGGAGTGTGCCGCCTGGGTCCTCGGCCTGCACCTGCTGTGCCGTGCCGTCTGGCGACGAGGCATGCGACGCTTCGAGGCGGTGGGGTCGTGAGCACGACGACGGGACCGACGGCCGTCGGCGGGACGCGCCACACCCTGCGCGTCCTGGCGTGGGAGTGGCGGGCGACGCTCCAAGGGGCCGCCGAGTACCGGACCGACCTCGTCACCGGGACCCTCGTCTCGGTCCTGTGGCTCGCGATCTCCGCCGTGCCGTCCCTCGTCGTCAGTCTCCACACCGACGGTGCAGGCGGCTGGACCCTCCCGCGCCTCATGTACCTGCTCGCGGTCTGGTACCTCATGGACGCCGTCATGTGGATCGTCGTCATGCCGAACATCTCCGCGTGGGGAGAGATGGTGCGGACGGGGTCCCTCGACGCGATCCTGCTCCGGCCCGTCGACAGCCTCCTGCTCGCGTCCCTGAGGACCTTCGGCGTGCAGGACGCCCCGAAGATCCTGCTGGCGATCGGCCTGGGTGTCGCCTCGGTCGCCGCAGGTGGCGGCCCACAGGGGGCGTGGGCGGTGCTCGGCAGCGTGGTCTGCGTGCTGTGCGGGATGGTCCTCATGTGGGCTGCGGCCGTCCTCGCGTGCGTCCGGACCCTCAGCCAGGTCCAGTTCGACGCCTCGTTCCTCGTCCACGCAGGGCTCAACCTTGCCCGGGTCCCCGTGCCGCTCTACGGCGGTGTCGTCACGGTGCTGCTCACCTGGGTCGTCCCGGTCGCGTTCGTCGCGACGGTCCCTGCGCAGGTGATGTTCGGCATGGTCACGCCGTGGGTCGTGCTTGCCGGCGTCGCGCTCGCCGCGGCGGCTGTCGGACTCGCCGTCCTCGCATGGCGGTCGGAGCTCCGACGGTACGCGGGTGCGATGAGCTGAACACAGACGTCTGAGGGCCGCATCCCCCGTGGGGAGGCGGCCCTCAGACAACTGTCGGGTGTCGCTGCTCAGGCCTCGCTCGGGGGCTTGGGCGTCGTCCGGCGCGGGGCGCGCGGCTTCGGGACGGGCTTCTCCGCGACCTCCTCGACCTTCTCCTCGACCGTGACCGCGGCATCCTTGGCGGCATCGGTCGCGGCATCGGCGGCGTCGGCGACCGTGCTCGACGCCGTGTCCGCGACGTCCTCGACCTTCTCGGCGACGGCCTCGACGGCGTCGGTGCCCGCCTCCTGCGCCTCGGCGGCGGCGTCAGCCACCTCGGCCGCGACCTCTCCCCCGACCTCGGCGGCCGCGTCTCCGGCCTTCTCCGCCTCGTCCGAGGCGTCCTCGAGGACGTCCTCGAAACTCGACGTATCGACCTTCTCCCACGGCTCGGCCCACGGGTCGACCTCGGGCTGGGACTTCTTCCAGACGACATACGCGCCACCCGCGGCGGCCGCCGTACCCGCGACCCACCAGAACGCCTTGCCCTTGCCCGAGGACTTCTCAGCCTTCTTCGCGAGGACCTCGGCCGCGCCCGCGAGCGAGTCCGATCCGTGCGCGACGGTGTCCTGCGCCTTCGTCGCAACCTTCTCGACGACGCCGCCGTCCGCGGCGTCGTCCGCGACGCGCGCCAGGAGCTCTGCCGTCGACGACGCTGCGGCCCCGGACTTCTCCGCAGCCGTCGCAGCTGCCGCGTTGAACGCGTGCACGAGGCGCGGCAGGTACTCGTCGACGACCTTGTCGTGCGCCGTGTCGATCGCGGGCCGCGCCTTCTCGGCCGCCGCCTCAACCCGCGGTGCCGCGGCCTGGACCGTCTCGTCCCAGACCTTCTCGATCCGCGGGGCGAGCCACTCCTTGAACGCTTCGAGCCTCGGGGCGCTCCACTCGACCGCGTCCTGCGCCGCGACCTTGGCGCGCTCAGCGAGGACCGCGGCGACGTGGGCCGCCTGCTCGGCAGCGTCACCCACCGCGGCGGCGGCCGTCGCGGCCTGGTCCTTGACCTTCTCGGAATCGATCCCGTCGAGGGTCTCCCTGGCCTGGTTGCGAATGCCGTCGAGCATGATGCCTCCTGCTGGTCGCGGTGACGAAGGTATCCCCCTACTCTGCCACCGACTGGGGTCCCGCCGCGACGGGACGCGACTCCCGTCCTGTGGACGTTCCGTGGGAGGATGAGGTCATGTTCGCAACCCTGCACACCTCCGCGGGCGACATCCGCGTCGAGCTGTTCCCGAACCACGCGCCGAAGACCGTCGAGAACTTCACGGGTCTCGCGACGGGCACCAAGGCCTGGACGAACCCGTCGACGGGCGCCTCGTCGAACGAGCCCTTCTACGACGGCCTCATCTTCCACCGTGTCATCTCCGGCTTCATGATCCAAGGCGGCTGCCCGCTCGGCACCGGCACGGGTGGCCCCGGCTTCAAGTTCGACGACGAGATCCACCCCGAGCTCGGCTTCACGAAGCCCTACCTCCTCGCCATGGCGAACGCCGGCACGCGCCGCAACCCGCTCACTGGCAAGGCCGAGGGCACGAACGGCTCGCAGTTCTTCATCTCCGTCGACGCGACGCCGTGGCTCACCGGCAAGCACACGATCTTCGGCGAGGTGGCCGACGACGCGTCCCGCCAGGTCGTCGACGCGATCGCTGCCGCGAAGACCCGTCCGGGCGACCGCCCCGTCGAGGACATCGTCATCAACAGCGTGACGATCGAGGACTGACCTCTCCTGCACGTCCCGAGAGCCGCCGCACACCCCTGGATGCCCGCATGAGCGACAACGTCCCGACGGGGGGTGCGGCGGCTCCCGTCTGTCCGCGGCACCCCGACCGAGTCTCCTACATCAGCTGCCAGCGGTGCGGTCGGCCCGCGTGCACCGAATGCCAGCGCCCTGCTGCCGTCGGCGTGCACTGCGTCGACTGCGTCAACGAGCATGCCCGCAACGCTCCCGCAGCCCGGACGGCGCTCGGCGCGCGGCTGCGCGAGGGCCGACCCGTCGTGACGCTCACGCTCATCGGGATGTGCGTCGTCAGCTACGTCCTCCAGCTCACGGCGCGCGAGGTCTGGACCGCGCACCTCGAGATGGCGCCCGTCCTCGGGGCGCTCGAGCCGTGGCGGCTGCTCACGGCGGCGTTCCTCCACGCCGACAACCCCACCCACATCGCCTTCAACATGATCGCCCTGTGGTCGGTCGGCCCGCTCCTCGAGCAGCTGCTCGGCCGAGGTCGGTTCCTTGCGCTCTATCTGCTCTCGGCGCTCGGCGGGTCTGTCGCGGTCGTGTGGCTCGCGAACCCGTTGACGATGGAGTGGCTCACGCCCGTGCGCGGCGCGTCGGGCGCGGTGTTCGGGCTCTTCGGGGCGTTCGTCGTCATCCTCCGGCGCTTCGACCGAGACGGAACGCAGGTGTACGGGATCCTCGGCATCAACCTCGTCATCGGCTTCGTCGTGCCGGGGATCTCGTGGGAGGCGCACGTCGGCGGGTTCGTCGTGGGTGCAGCTGTCGGCGCGGCGTTCGCGTACGCGCCGCGCGATCGGCGCCACCTGTGGGCGTTCGTCGTGCCGGTCGTGGGGCTCGTCGTGCTCGTGGCAGCGGCGTCGGTCCGGTTCGCGACGGTGCCGGAGTGGACGCGTGTCGGCGAGGACTCGTTCCTGCCGCCCGACGGCTTCACGTCGGCCGTGCACGCGGTCGAGCCGGAGCGCACGCCTGTGGACAACCTTGCCTCCGCGAAGCTGTCCACAGTTCTCCACAGCGTTACTCACAGCTGTGGAACTACAAGCGTGTAGTTATCCACAGCCCTGTCCACCGATGGGGACAGACTGTCCACCGCCCCAGGAATCCGAGCGGATGGCCACTACCAGTAGCCATCCGCTCGGATTCCTGGGAACGGGGGCGTGCGGGTACGCGCGAGGCCCCCTGCATCATCGATGCAGGGGGCCTCGCGCGTACCCTGGGCGAGCCCGGCGTCAACGGCCGACGCTCAGCGCCAACGCGTCGTCAGGCCAAAGCCGGCGATGAGGAACGTGAAACCGACCGCGAGGTTCCAGTTGCCGTTGAGGTTGAAGGCCTTCTGGAACGGAATCGGCCACTGCATGTTCGAGAGGTACGCGACGACGACGTACACGAGGCCGAAGATCATGAGACCGAGCATCGTCGGCACGAGCCAGCGCGGGTTCACCCCGGCCTCACGCGCCTTCTCACGAGCCTCACGCTTGAGCTGCTTGTCGAGCGACGCGGCCTTCTTCTTCGCCGCAGGCGGCACGACCGGCTTCTTCACGGTGGCAGCGGGGGACGACTCGTTCTCGGACGGCTTCGGATCGGACACGGCGCGAGGCTCCTGTCTGGGACGGCGGGATCGGGACCGCACAGTCCCGTGACAACGCATAGCCTAGTGCCCGGGCGGCACCACGCCCCGCGCAGACATGGAGGCGAGCCGGATGAGGACCGCGGACACCCCTGCACGGCGGGTCCAGCGAGCACCCGTCGTCGTCATGCTCGTCCTCGCCCTCGCCGGCCTCCTCTTCACGTCCTCCGCCCGGCTCGCCCGGAGCCAGGGTGAACGCCACCCCGAGAACCTCGCCCAGCTCATCGAGGTCGAGGAACGCCGCGTCGAAGAGGTCGAGGAGACGCTCGAGGACCTCGACGAACAGATCTCGCGCGCCGCACCCGCCGTCGGCCCCGACGTCGACGAGGACGCCTACCTGCGCGACGCCGTCGCCGCCGGCGCCGTCCCCGTCACCGGACCCGGGCTGCGCGTCGCACTCGACGACGCACCGCCCCAGCCCGTCGGCTCGACGATCCCTGCCGACACCCTCGTCGTCCACCAGCAGGACCTCGAAGCCGTCATCAACGCCCTCTGGGCCGGGGGAGCGGAAGCCATGACGCTCCAGGGCCAGCGCGTCCTCACAACGACCGCGTTCCGCTGCGTCGGCAACGTCCTCTCGCTCCACGGCCGCGTCTACTCCCCGCCCTACGTCGTCGAGGCCATCGGGGACCCTGCCGCACTCGCCGCGGCTCTCGACGCGTCCGACGCGATCGCGACGTACCGCGAATGGGTCGACGCCGTCGGGCTCGGCTGGGACGTCAGCACGCAGGACAGCCTTGAGATGCCCGCCCGCACGGTCGCAAACCTCGCGCACACCCGCCTCCCCGACGGCGTCGACCCGCTTCCCTGACCGACGACGTGGACGACCGCGCGGCCGTGCACCCCGGCGCGGCATGATGGCACCACGACCCATCCACGCCACCCGGGAGACGCCGTGACGCGCATCCTCGTCGTCGACAACTACGACTCGTTCGTCTACACGATCGTCGGCTACCTCGACCAGCTCGGGGCCGTGACGACCGTCGTCCGCAACGACGCCGTCCCCGACCCCGCGACCTGGGAGTACGACGGTGTCCTCGTGTCGCCCGGGCCCGGGACCCCCGCCGAGGCCGGAGCGAGCCTCGACGTCATCCGGGAGTGCGCCGCACGGTCACTGCCGATGCTCGGCGTCTGCCTCGGCCACCAGGCTCTCGGCGAGGCCTTCGGAGCCACCGTCACACACGCCCCCGAGCTCATGCACGGCCGCACGAGCCGCGTCGAGCACGAGGACCGCGGCGTCCTCGACGGTCTTCCCCACCCCTTCACCGCGACGCGCTACCACTCGCTCGCCGTCGTCCCCGCGACGGTGCCCGACGAACTCGAGGTCACCGCACGCACGTCCGGCGGCATCATCATGGGGCTCCAGCACCGCGAGCTGCCGCTCCACGGCGTCCAGTTCCATCCGGAGTCTGTCCTCAGCGAGGGCGGTCACAGGCTCTTCGCGAACTGGCTCGCGCTCACCGGCCTCACGGACGCGGTCGAGCGGTCCGCCGGACTCGCGCCGCTCGTGCGGCGCTGAGCCCCACGCGTCCAGGAACGCCACGAGCCCCCGACCAGCGGTCGGGGGCTCGTGGCGTCAACGGACGGAGATCAGCCGTCGTCACCCTGGCCGTCACCGTCACCGTTACCGTCACCCGGGTCGGACGTCGGATCCGTCGTCGGGTCAACCGTCGGCGCCTGCGGGCCCGGCCCGGTCGACACGTAGATGACGACCTCGTCGCCCTCCTGAGCCGCCGTACCACCCGTCGGCACGTCGAAGACGATGCCGGCCACCTGGTCGAACGACTGCTCCGTGATGACCTTCGGCACGAGGTTCCGCGCACGCAGCGCCTCCTCGGCCTGCGCCTGCGTGAGGCCCACGAGGTTCGCCGGCACGACGACCGTCTCCGGCTCGGGCTCACGCGCGATGATGATCTGGATGACCGTGCTGTGCTTGACCTGACCGGCCGTCGGCGCCTGACGCAGGACCGTGCCCGGCTTCGCGTCCGCCGACTCCTCGAAGTCGTACGACGCACTCACGCGCGGGTTCGCCGCGAAGAACTCCTCGACCTTCTTGCGTTCCATCTTCTCGAAGTCAGGGACGTCCGTGTTGCCGTTCGAGATGAAGAGCACGACCTTGTCGCCCTTCTTGACGTCCTTGTTCACCTCGGGCTCCGTGCGCGTCACGCGGTCGAGCTCGACCGTGCCGCTCGGCTCCGTGCGTGTCGTCTCGATGACGAGACCGGCCTCCGTGAGCACCTGCGAGGCGCGCGCCTGGTCGAGACCCGCGACGTCAGGGATCTTCGTCGCGGATGGGCCCTGGGAGAACCACACCGTCACCGACGTGTTTTCGGGAACCGACTGTCCCTCGGGCGGGTTGGAGCGCACGGCCGTGTCGCGCTCCGCGGTCGACTCCTCGAGCTCTTGGACGAGCACGAGTTTGAGCGCGTCGAACTCCTCCTTGACCTCGGCCCGCGTCTTGCCGACGACGGTCGGCACCGTGACGTTCTTGACCTCGGGAGTCTTGTTGTTGTTGAGCACGAGGATGAGGACGAGCGCGACGACCGCCGCGACCGCGACTGCGATGAGCGACCACACGAGCGTGCGACGACGCTTCGTGTCCGGCTCGGCCTCGGTCACCGCCTGTGTCGCGGTCGCCGGGGACGTCACCACCGGCGGGAACCCGGACGCGCCCGCACCGGTGGGTGCCCAGCCGCCGCCCTGCGCAGCCGGCTGGACGGGCTGCGGGAACGCCTGCGTCGTCGCCGCACCGAATACCTGCGTCGCCGACTCGTCGACCGCGGGCACGGCCGCTGCCGCGGCCGCCGCGGCGACCGTCGCGATCCCCGCCGCCTCGACATGACCGCCGCGGATCGCGGACTCGAGGTCCGCGCGGAACTCTGCGGCCGAGCCGTACCGGTCGACGCGCGACTTCGCGAGGGACTTCAGCACGACGCGGTCGAGGGTCTCCGGGATGTCGCTCGCGAGGCTCGACGGACGCGGCGGAGCCTCCTGCACGTGCTGGTAAGCGACTGCGACGGGGGAGTCGCCCTGGAACGGCGGGCGTCCCGTGAGGAGCTCGAAGAGCAGGCATCCGGCCGAGTAGAGGTCGGAACGTGCGTCGACCGACTCGCCGCGCGCCTGCTCGGGGGAGAGGTACTGCGCAGTGCCGATGACAGCCTGCGTCTGCGTCATCGTCGCCGCCGAGTCCGCGACCGCTCGCGCGATGCCGAAATCCATGACCTTGACGGCACCCGTCGGCGTGAGCATGACGTTCGCCGGCTTGATGTCGCGGTGGACGATGCCCGCCTGGTGGCTGTACTCGAGCGCGGAGAGGACGCCCGACGCGATCTCCACGGCCTCGTCGATCGGCACGGCGTGCCCCGTGCGGAGGATGTCACGAACCGTGTGGCCCTCGACGTACTCCATGACGATGAACGGGACGTGCTGGACGGTGCCGGAGGCCTCCGTGTACGTCTCCTCGCCCGTGTCATACACCGCGACGATCGCCGGGTGGTTGAGCGCCGCGGCCGACTGTGCCTCACGGCGGAAACGCGCCTGGAAAGACGGGTCGCGCGCAAGGTCCGAGCGGAGGATCTTGATCGCGACGGTCCGGCCCAGGCGAGCGTCGTGGCCGATGTGGACCTCGGCCATACCGCCACGGCCGATGAGCTCGCCGACCTCGTAGCGTCCGGCAAGGATGCGGGGTGCTTCGTGATCCACTAATCGTCCTTCGTCGTCGGGGGGACCGCCCTACGGTCCCGGGCCGCTCGCGCGACCACGGCAATCTTGTCATCAGTTCGGAGGCTCGGTGCGCCGAGGCCGCGGGGCGGGCGCACGAACGGTACGAGGAGCGCTGCAGACGCCGATCCAGGTTTCCCGAGGAGCGCCGCCACCACGATGATTGCGACGAGGACGAGCAGCCCCACGAGCGGCCAGGAGAGGTCGCCGAGGCGCAGGCCCGTCGTCCCGCGCGGCACTGAGGGCGGCGCAGGGACCGGCGGCGGTGACGTCGCCCGACGCGAGGCGGGTGACGTCGCAGTGGACGGCGACCACCCGGGCGGTGCGCCAGGGGGGGCGGGGATCGACGTCCCACCGGGTTCCCAGCCGACGGACTGCCGCGTCGCGCGCGCCGCCGGCCCGTCGTGCGTGCCCCGGGCCGGGGGCGTCGCCACGTCCGCGGGCGGCGGCGGAGGCGTCGTCCGCGGTGGACGGGGCGCCGGCGGAACCGGCGGGACCGCAGCAGCACCGGCGCCGTGCGCCGCCGCACCGTCGCCCGGCGTGACGGTGGCGCCGCGTGTCGTCCGCACAGGACCCGACTCGACGTCCGACGGCAGCTCGACAGCGGTGCGTGGTGCCGGTGGGCCGGGCCGTCGGTGAAACACCGCACGCGTCGCCGCCGCAGCGGGGACGACGACGGGAACCGCGGCCGACGCCGCAGGCGCAGGACCCGCAGGCTCAGCGGCCACGGGGGCGGGGTCCGACGGCCGGGCGCGCAGCTCGCGGCGCGTGCGCGGCGCGAACGAGGGCGGCATCCTGCCACCCGGCGCCGGAACCGCTGCCGGTGCCGGATCAGCCGCTGCCGCCGTCGAGGCGGGGACACCGGCCGACGCTGACGACGGCGACACCGTCGACGCGACGCTCCCGCCCGACACCCCATGACGGGCAACCCGGTCCGTGAGGTGACCCAACGGGTCGAGCTCGGAGACACGCGCGAGCTCGTCGAGGCGCAGCGCGAGTGCCGCCGCCGAACGGGGGCGCTTCTCAGGATCCTTCTCGAGCATCTGCATGACGAGCGTCGCGAGACCCTTGTGCACCGTCGACGGAAGCGGCGGGACCGCCTCGTTGACGTGCGCGACCGCGATGTCGACGGCCGTCGCCCCCGTGAACGGCCGGTGCCCGACGAGCGACTCGTACGCGACGATGCCGAGCGCATAGATGTCGGACGCCCCCGTCGCAGCACGCCCGATCGCCTGCTCCGGGGACAGGTACTGCGCCGTGCCCATGACCATGCCGGCGGCCGTCATCGGCACCTGGTTCGCCCCGAGCGACACGCCGAAGTCCGTGATCTTCACCGTGACACCGTGCTCGAGCAGGATGTTGCCGGGCTTGACGTCACGATGGACCACCCCACCGACGTGGGCCGCATGAAGGCCACGGGCCGCCTGCGAGAGGATCGGCAGCAGCCGTCGTAGCGGCAGCACCGGCTCCCGCTCGAGCAGGTCGCTCATCGGCTCGCCGACGACGAGCTCGAGGATGAGGAAGCCCGAGCCGTCCTGCTCGCCGTAGTCGAAGAGCTGCGCGATGTTCTCGTGGCTGAGGCCCGCCGCGTTGCGCGCCTCCGTGCGCAGACGCTCGAGGAAGTCCTCGTTGCCCGCGTACTCCTCCTTGAGGACCTTGGCAGCGACGTCACGCGCGAGCGACTGGTCGTGTGCGACCCACACCTCACCCATGCCGCCGACGGCGATCTGCCGGACGAGCCGGTACCTGTTCCCGAGGACGAGCCCCGCCGTGGGCCTCACCGCAGACCCGCCTCAAGCACCTTGCGCGCGATCGGTGCGGCGACCGCGCCGCCCGTCGCCTCCGAGCCCATCGAGCCACCGTTCTCGACGAGGACGGCGACCGCGATCTGGGGCGAGTCGGCCGGGGCGAAGCCCATGAACCACGCGTGCGGCGCAGCATCCTTCGTCGTCTGTGCTGTGCCCGTCTTGCCCGCGACCCTGACGCCCGGGATCCGGGCCGCCGTGCCCGAGCCCGACTCGACGACACCGACCATCATCTCCGTGAGCGCACGCGCGGTCGTGCCCGACACCGCGCGCCCCGCGCTCGACGGATCCGCCTCCGAGACGACGTCGAGGTTCGCGTCGCGCACCCGCTCGACGAGGTACGGCTCGAGCCGGTCGCCGCCGTTCGCGATCGCCTGCGCAACTGACGCCATCTGCAACGGCGTCGCCGCGATGTCCATCTGGCCGATCGAGCTGAGTGCGAGCTCAGGAGCCGTGAGGTCCGCCGGGATCCGCGACGCCGCGACCGGGATCGGCACGGACGAGCGCTCGTTGAAGCCGAACGCCTCGGCGGTCTTCCGCAGCTGCTCCTGGCCGACCTCGCCACCGAGCATCGCGAAAGCCGTGTTGCACGAGATGCGCAGCGCGTCCGCGAGCGTCTGCTCGCCCGTCGGCGAGCAGCGCGAACCACCGAAGTTCTGGAGGACGGACGTCGACTGCGGCAGGGTGAGCGTGTCCGGTGCCGGAATGACCGTGTCCGCCTGGTAGGCGCCCGACTCGAGCGCTGCCGCCGCCGTGAGCACCTTGAACGTCGACCCGGGCGGGTAGACGGACGACGTCGCACGGTTGCGCAGCGGGTGCGAGTCGTCCGCGAGAAGCTCCTGGTAGGCGTCGTTGACCTTCGACGAGCTGTGCTTCGCGAGGCGCGCCGGGTCGTACGTCGGCGTCGACACCATCGCGAGCACCGCACCGGTCCTCACGTCGAGCGCGACGACTGCGCCCCGCTGGTCGCCGAGAGCCTCCGTCGCCACCTCCTGGAGTTCGCGCGACAGCGTGAGCTCGACCGAGCCGCCCCGCTGCTGATGTCCCGTGACGAGGTCCTGCATGCGCCGCAGGAAGAACGAGTCGGCCGTGCCGTTGAGGACCTCGTTCTCCGCGCGCTCGATCCCGTCACGTCCGAAGACGATCGAGAAATAGCCTGTGACGTGGGAGAACAGTGGTCCGTCGGTGTACGTGCGCTGGTACCCGAACGCGTCGTCCGACGGCACGGACGAGACGACCGACTTGCCGTCGACGATGATCGGCCCGCGCGACACCCCGAACTCACGGTAGATCGATCGGACGTTCCGTCCGTCCGCGTTGAGCGAGGGCGCCTCCCTCACCTGGATGTTCGTCGCCGCGACCATGAGCGCGAGAAGGAGGACGATCGCGACGGTCGACACACGGCGGATCGCGTCGTTCACCGGATCACCTCTGTCGCCTGCGTGTCGGGCTCAGGACCCGGGTAGGGGACCGCGTCGTCGGGCTCGTCGTCCGCGTCCTCCTCGGGCGTCGCCGACGCCTCATGGATGACGGGAGCCGAGCCGCCGCGCACCGGCAGCGGCGCAGGGCGCCGCGCGGCGTCCGAGATCCTCAGGAGGATCGCCACGATGATCCAGTTCGCGAGCAGCGACGAGCCGCCGTACGCGAGGAACGGCGTCGTCAGACCCGTGAGCGGGATGACGCGCGTGATGCCGCCGACGACGACGAACACCTGCCACGCGATGACGAACGCGAGACCCGAGGCGAGAAGCTTGCCGAAGCCGTCACGTACGCCGATCGCCGTACGGAAACCCCGCTGGACGAGGATCACGTAGAGCATGAGGACCCCGAGCAGCCCCGTGAGACCAAGCTCCTCACCGAGCGCCGCGATGATGAAGTCCGACTCCGCGAACGTCACGAGGTCCGGGTGCCCCTGGCCCCAGCCCGTGCCCAGCAGGCCGCCCGACGCGAGACCGAAGAGGCCCTGGACCAGCTGGTGCGAGCCTCCGGGCGCACGATCGTAGATCGCCGGGTCCATCGGGTTGAGCCACACGTCGAAACGCGCCGCGACGTGCCCGAACGTCTTCGCTGCGAGAACCGCCCCGCCCGCGAAGAGCACCATGCCGATCGCGATCCACGAGATGCGTTCCGTCGCGACGTAGAGCATCGCGACGAACAGCCCGAAGATGAGCAGCGACGTGCCGAGGTCCCGCTGCAGCACGAGGATCGCCAGACACACCGCCCACACGACGATGAGCGGGCCGAGGTCACGTGCACGAGGCAGTTGGACGCCCAGGACCCGCGGACCGGCCAGCGCGAGCGTGTCACGGTTCGTCACGAGGTACCCCGCGAAGAAGATCGCGAGCGCGATCTTCGCGAGTTCCGCCGGCTGCAACGAGAAACCGGCGACCGAGATCCAGATGCGCGCGCCATAGTTCGCGACGCCGAGCCCCGGCACGAACGGCAGCACGATGAGTCCGATCGCGAGAACCATCGCCAGATACGCACGCTTGCGGAGCACCCGATGGTCGCGCAGGACGACGAGCACGACCGCCGCCGCGACGACCCCCACCGCCGTGATGCCCAGCTGCTTGCCGGCGAGCTCCGACGTGCGGCCGCTCGCCTGCTCGGCAAGGTCGAGACGGTGGATCATCGCGAGCCCGATGCCGTTGAGCGCCACCGCGACAGGAAGGATCACCTGGTCCGCGAACGGCGCGACGCGGCGCACGAGGAGGTGCAGCGCCGTCGCGAGGACGACGAGACCAGCCGTGCTGAGATAGAAGTCCGCGGGCAGGGTGTCGTTCATCGCGAGCTCGACCTGGGCGAACGCGCCCATGCCGAGGACGACCGCGCCGACGAGGAGCCCCAGCTCCCGCGCGCGGCCCGTCCTCGTGGTGCCGGGCTCGACAGTGGCCATCACGCCGCCCTGAAGATCCGCGTCATGACGTCGAACCACCGTCGGACGGCGTCGATGCGTCGTCGGCCGGCGCCGTCGGGTCGATCGTCGGGTCGATCGTCGGCGTCCCCGTCGGCGTCGCCGGGGGAGTCGTCGGCGTCACCGCCTCGACCGCGAGCGACAGGGCGTGCGTGTGCGCGGCGACGAACGACGGCTGATGGATCGTCGCGCGCAGCCGGTCCGCCTTGAACGGGTCGAGGTCGTCGACGCGCGTCTCCGTCGTCATGACGACGTGCGAGAGCGACAACGGACCGAGGTCCTGCGGGATCCCGCGGAAGATCGCGACACGACCGTCGTCGACCCCCAGGTAGTACTGCGTCTGCGTCCACGCGTACGCGCCCCAGCCAGCGCCGCCGAGCACGACGAGCGTCACGAGCGTCCACAGGACGCGCGCGACCGTGCGCCGCCGCCGGCGGGGCAGGGCGGAAGCGTTCGCCTCGACGTCGTCGACGGGCACGTCGTCCGCAGTCTCCTCAGCCTCTGGCGTCGCCGTCGCCGTCGACGCGACGAGCGCGGCAGCCTTCGCGGCAGGGCTCTCCGCCGCTGCAGACGGCACGTCACGCTCGACCGCCGCAGCCCCGGCGACCTCGATCGTCGACGTCGGCTCGACACCCGCAGGCGGAGCATCACGGTCGATGACGTCCGCGACGATGCACGTGATGTTGTCCGGCCCACCGGCGCGCAGCGCCAGCTGGACGAGCCGCTCCGTGCACAGGTCAGGATCGTCGATCTCGACGAGCGTCGACTGCATCGTCTCGTGCGAGACATACCCAGACAGACCATCCGAGCACAGGAGCCACCGGTCGCCCGGCCGCCCCTCACGCATCGACAGATCCGGCCGCAGGCCCAGACCGAAGTCGCACAGCACCCGCATGACGACCGACCGCTGCGGGTGGACCTCCGCCTCCTCGGGCGTGATCTTGCCCGTGTCGACGAGGTGCTGGACGAACGTGTGGTCCGTCGTCACCTGCGTGAGCTCACCGTCGCGCAGCAGGTACGCCCGCGAGTCGCCCATGTGCGCCATCGCGAGCATCGACCCCGCACGCAGGAGCGCCGTCACCGTCGTCCCCATGCCCGAGAGCTCAGGCTCCGCCGTCGAGCGGGCGACGAGCGCCTGCTGCGCCTCGTCGACTGCCCGCTCGAGCTCGGTGACCGCGTCATCCGCGCCGAACGAGTCGTCGTTGAGCGGAGCGAACGTCGCGACCGCGATCGACGACGCCACATCACCCCCCGCATGCCCACCCATGCCGTCCGCGACGACGAGAAGGTTCGGACCCGCAAAGCCGGAGTCCTGGTTGTTCGATCGCACGAGCCCGACGTCAGAACGAAGGGCGTAGCGCAACGCGATGGGCACGGGGGTCACCTCTGCAGCTCGAGGACGCTCTGACCGATGCGCACGGGCGTCCCGACCGCAAGGACGAGCGGTTCGACGAGGCGTTCCGAGCCGACGAACGTGCCGTTCGTCGACCCGAGATCCTCGACGACCCACTGGTCGCCCTGCGGGAAGATCCGTGCGTGGCGCGAGGAGGCGTAGTCGTCGTCGAGGACGAGCGTGCACGCCGCCGCGCGGCCGATGAGGATGGCCGACGCACCCAGAGGGATCGTCGTACCGGTGAGGTTGCCGTCCGTGACGACGAGACGCGTCGCACGCGCCTCACTCGGGCGGGGACGCGGCTCAGGACCGTTCGACGGCGCCGTCGACGTCGTGACCCGTGACCGCTGGCCGCGGTGCTCTGTCGCACGCGCCGAGACTCGCGTGCCGTAGATGTCACGGCGGAGGACGCCGATCGCGACGAGGACGAACAGCCACAGCGCGGCGAGGTAGCCCAGCCGGAGCAGGGTGATCGTCAGCTCGCTCATGAGGTTGTGGTCACCGGTCCTGGGCGTCGTGGGGCGCGGACCCGGTCCAGAACATGATCCTGGTCCGGCCGATCGTCAAGGAGTTGCCGTCGAGCAGGGTCGCCGCAGGCACCTGGTGCCCCTCGACGAACAGGCCGTTCGTCGAGCCGAGATCCGTCGCGACGACGCCGTCGGGCGTGATGCGGATCTCGAGGTGACGGCGGCTCACGCCCGGGTCGTCGACGACGATGTCCGCCTCCGAGCCCCGGCCGATGACCGTCACCGGACCCGTGAGCAGGTAGCGCTGGCCGTCGATGTCGACGAGCGGATGCCGCGAGCTCGGGCTCGCGGACGCGGGCGCGACCGCGCCGCGCACCGTCCGGGACGTGAGCTCGAAACGGCCCGGCGTGACGTCGTCGTGCAGCTCGAACGTCACCGTGACCGGGCCGACGAACGCGTAGCCCTGCGACGCCGCATGATCCGTGACGTTCGACGCGAGCTCGTCCGCGAGCGTCTCCGCGCCCCACTGCTCGATGCGGTCGAAGTCGTCGGGCGCGAGCGCGAACGTGAACTCGTTGGGGACAACCGTGCGGTCACGGTCCACCGCAGCAGCCTTGTCGTCCACCTCGCGGCGCAGGGCGCTCGCCAGCTCGACAGGCTTGAGCTCGGAGCGGAAAGCGCGGGAGAACGCGGTGCTGACGACCTTCTCCACGCCCCTCTCGAAGCGGTCCAGGACGCCCATGGCACCTCCATCCCCAGCTGTCGTCCGGCGCGCTCGCAGCGCGCCGGGGCCGTCGTCAGGCACGACGGACGCGCTTGCATCGTATCGGCGCACGGCCCGGGACGGGGCCTGAACACGTGGACGGCCTGTGCGGATCACGTGCGTCGCCGCCGTTCGGGCGCGTGATTCGGTGGCGCCGCGCGGACCGTGCTAGCCTTTCGAGGCTCGCAAGAGTGCTCGCGTGAGTGGCGGAATGGCAGACGCGCTGGCTTCAGGTGCCAGTGCCCGCAAGGGCGTGGGGGTTCAAGTCCCCCCTCACGCACGCGAGATCGAAGGCCCCGGACCCTTGGTCCGGGGCCTTCGTCGTGCTCGGGGCCTTCGTCGTGCTCTGTCAGGACGACGGGACGTCGGCGGCGCAGCACTGGTCATGGGATGAAATCGCTCCCAGTGTGCGATCGTGGCGAGAGTCACCCGCTGAAGGCACAAGGTGTCCGAAACGTGACGCGCAAGGGTCTTGAAACCTACAGCACGTGGCGCAAGGGTGGGGGGGACCGTCGGTTGATCGCTGGTGAAGTCGCCGCCCCGAGGCCCCAGACCCCCACCGGAACAGAGTGATGACACTTCGCCCCGCTGCCGTGCTGAGCGCCCTCGCGCTCGTGGCAGGAGGACTCACCCTCCTCGCCGCGCCCGACGTCGCCGACGCCGCCAGCAACGGAGACACCGTCTTCATCGACGATGCCCTCCAGAGCGGGCCCCTCGGCACGTCGTGGACCGTGGCAGGCACCGGCTGGACCCCGCAGCTGACGACCATCGCGCAGAACAACCTCATCGACCACGCGACGAACACCGCGGACTGTGTCGGGTGGCCGAAGTGCACCGCGACCTACGACTCCACCCGCGACGGCAACTGGCTCACCCTCACGAGCGACAACTCCCGCAACGGCGCGGGCGAGGCGGGATTCGTCCTCAACAACTCCGCGTTCTCCTCCTCGCGCGGCGTCGTCATCGAGTACGACCAGCGCGTGTACCGCACCAACAACGGCAACATGGGCGGCATCGTCCAGGGCGGCGGCGACGGCATCTCGCTCTTCCTCGTCGACGCCAACGCCCCCGACTACGACCGGCCCACCGAGGTCGAGACGTCGAGCACACTCCCCGGCGGCTACGGCGCAGCCCTCGGATACTCGAGCGTCTCCAACACCGGCGACGCATGGTGCCCCGCCCAGCCCGGGCTCGCAGGCGCCTACCTCGGCGTCGGCTTCGACGTCTACGGCAACTTCCAGAAGGCCGAGAGCAGCCCGAGCTTCGGCGCCAACCGCGCCACACGACCCGCCTCCGTCTCCGGCAACCACCCGAGCGCCCTCAACAACCGCCTCATGCAGTCCATCGGTCTGCGCGGCTCCGGCGTCCGCTTCAAGAACGCCACGAGCTGCAACCAGAACACCCAGGCCGACCTCGACCGCAGCTACGGCATGATCCGCGTCCCCATCACGACACGCCCCGGTCACCTCTCCGCGTTCCAGGTCCGGTGGAACGCCGGCGACGACCCCGCGACCTACGCGTGGGAGTACAAGAGGTCCACCGACAGCACGTGGACGTCCGTCCCGACCGAGCTCGTCCCCGCTGGCACCGTGAACGGGTTCGACGACCCGCGCGGCTACGCCGTCGCACGCATCCCCGTCGACAACGCGCACACCGGGACCTACGACGTCCGCTACCGGCGCACGACCGGAGGCGACCAGGGCTACCGCACGATCTCCGTGCCCCGCAACGCCTTCCTCGGCACGTGGCCCGACGTGAGCTTCACCGGTGCGACCACGTTCGACATCCTCACCGCCCGCAAGGGCGGGTACCGCTGGCTCGCCGGGACAGGCGCGCACGGCGACACCACGACCGGCGCCTGGATCGACAACACGAAGAACGACGCCCGCGAGTACCGGCGGGTCCGCGTCACGCTCACCCCCCGCGCCGACGGCTCCCGGAACGTCTCCGTCTCCTGGACCCCCAAGCTCTCCATGTCCGCCGACGTCTGCGTCGACCCCGTGACGAAGGTGCCCAACTCGCTCACCGGCACCGCTTGCGGCGGCGCCGCAGGAGAGTGGCGCCCCGGGACGACCCCGACGTTCACCGAGCAGTTCCGCTACAACCTCTCTGACAGCCAGTACCAGGCGTCAATGCCCGCGCAGTTCAAGCTCGGCTTCGCCGCCTCGACCGGCTGGGCCGTGAACTTCCACCAGATCCGTAACGTGCGCGTGACTTCGCCCACCGACCTCGCCGTCGACAAGACCGTCGCGCTTGGCACCCCGACCGGCTCGACGAACTGGGCGAACACCGTCACCGGCCAGGCCGGCGATACCGTCTCCTACCGCCTCGTCGCGACGAACGAAGGCCCCTCGCCCCTCGACGCCGCCTACCCCGCGAAGCTCTCCGACCCTATGACGGCCGTTCCGTTCGCCGCCCCGCAATCCGTCACCTGGACCGCGACCGCGACCGGCGGCGCCCAGGTCCGCGCGACCTCGAACGACCCGTGGACGACCACCGTCTCAGGGACAGGACCCCTCACCGGGGCGAACGCCCTCGAGTGGCACTCGCCCGACCGCACGACGACGCCCACCGCCGCCGTCACCGTCGTCGTCACGGGAACCGTCTCGACGAGCGCTGCGGTCGGCACCTACCCCAACACCGCGACCGTCGCCGCGTCCACCGCAGGCGGACCCCAGGAGACCAACCTCGCCAACAACACCGACGCCGCCCAGCTCGTTCTGCGCGCCGGCGACACGTGGCGCGTCGCCAAGACCGCCACCCCGGCGAGCGGCGCCACCGTCACCGCCGGCACCGAGATCACCTACAGCGTCACCGCGACCGCCGACGGCACCGCAGGCCGCGGCGACGTCCGCGGCGTCGTCCTTACCGATGACCTCACCGACGTCCTCGACGACGCGGCGTTCGTCGCCGGGTCCGCAACCCTCAAGGTCGGTTCCACGACCCCCGTCGCTGTCACCGACCCCGTCGGCACGACTCTCACCACCGCACCCTTCGACCTCCCGCACGGCACGACCGCGACCCTCACTTACCGGGTCAGAGTCGACGCGGACGTCACCGGCGGCACGACCCTTCGCAACGTCGTCGTCGGCAACGCGACCTCGGGCGACCCCGAGACCTGCGCGCCGCCCGCCGACCCCGGTGACCCGACCTGCTCGACCGTCCACACGACCCCCGCCTGGACCCTCGGTAAGACCGTCGCCGACGCCGCAGCCCCAGGCACCCCGCTGCCCGACGGCACGCTCGTGCAGCCCGGCACGACCCTCGTCTACACCGTCACCGCGCAGAACTCCGGCCCGGCCGCCGTCGACGTGACGCTCACCGACGACCTCAGCGACCTCCTCGAGGACCCCGCAGGCGCCGACGGCCCCAAGGCCACGTTCGACCCCGAATCCGTGAGCCTCACCGTCGACGGCACCCCCACGACCGGCACCCTCCCGAGCACACCCGGCACCGACCACCTGCTCGAGGTCGGACCCGTGACCCTCCCCGCCGGCACCCCCGCGAGCCCCAAGGTCGCGGTCCTCACCTACCGCGTCACCGTCGCCGTCGACGCCTGGGCCACGACCCTCCGCAACGTCGTCAGCGGGACCGGCACCGACCCTGTCGGCGGCGGCGATCTCCCGCCCCTCGACTGCACCCCCACCGACCCCTGCTCGACCGACCAGCGCACCCCGCTCCTCGTCCAGGTCGAGAAGCGCGGCGAGGACCTCACCGGCACCGTCGTCCCCATGGACGGCTCGCAGTGGGCGGTCTACGCGGACGCCACCCTCACGGACGTCGTCGTCGACCCCCTCGCCGCGGTCCCCGGCGAGACCGGGCTCTTCCGCGCACAGCTCGAGCCCGGGACGTACTGGCTCGTCGAGACCCAGGCGCTCGACGGGTTCCAGCTCCTCCCCGCGCCGGTGCGTCTCACCGTGGCGGCCGACGGCACCGTGACCCTCCTCGACCCGACGAGCTTCCTGTCCGTGCGCGACGACACGGCCGACGACCACGCCTGGACCGTCGTCGTCCAGGACGTGCCCGCGCTCGACCTGCCCGAGGCCGGTGGGCGCAGCCCCGCGGGCCTCGCCGCCACCGGGCTCCTCCTCACCCTCCTGGCTGGCGCCGTCGCCGTGCGCGCGCGCCGCAGCACCACCGGGAGGCCGTGACGACCGACCACCAGCCACCGCCCCGTCGGGCCGCCCGCACGCGACGCCCCGGCTCCTCGACCACCTCAGGGTTCTTTACTAGGGAGACAACACAGTGACTCGTTCCACCATCTGGCGCCGCGCAGCGGCCGTGCTCGCGGTCGGCGCGCTCGCCGCCGTCGGCGCTGCCGGTGCCGCCCAGGCCGCACCGATCATCGACCCCGCCACGACGGGCTCGATCGTCGTCCACAAGCGCCTCAACCCGACCGGGACGCTCCTGCCCGGCAACGGACTGCCCGACGCGTCCGCGCCTGGCACCCCGCTCGAGGGCATCGAGTTCGACGTCCAGCGGATCACGACGGTCGACCTCACGACGACCGCCGGCTGGACCGCCGCGAACGGCTACGCCGCGAACCCGAGCACGATCTCCGCGGGCGACCTCGCCCCCGCGACGACGCAGACGACCGCGGGGGCGGGCGGCACCGCGACGTTCTCGCCGCTCGTCGTCGGCGCCTACCTCGTCACCGAGCAGCTGACGCCCGCCCAGGTCGCGGACGGCCTCACGCCCGCCCCGCCGTTCGTCGTCACCGTGCCCATGACGCACCCGACGGACCTCGACACGTGGATCTACGACGTCAACGTCTACCCGAAGAACCTCCAGTCGACCGTCACGAAGACCGTCGACGACGGCCCCGACACGACATACCAGGTCGGCGACAGGATCGGCTGGACCGTGACGACCCAGGTGCCCGCGCAGACGACGACCCAGTTCGTCTTCAAGGACGTCCTCGTCGAGCAGCTCGAGGTCACGGCGCCTGTCGCCGACACCGTCGCCGTCACCGTCGGCGCCACGACGCTCGTCCCGACGACCGACTACACGATCGACGCCGACGCGCTCGCGGACGACAACACCCTCGTCGTGCGCCTCACCCCGGCGGGCCTCGTCAAGCTCAACGACCGCGTCGGCACGACCGACAAGATCGCCCTCGCGTTCACGACGACCGTCCTCTCCCTGCCGACGAACGGCGTCATCGAGAACACCGCCACGGTCTTCCCGAACGACTCCTTCCCCGAGACGGGCCCCGGCATCACGACGCCGCCCGTCGTCTCCCGCTTCGGCGAGATCAACATCCTCAAGCGGGACTCCGCGACGAACACCCCGCTCGCGGCCGCCGAGTTCAAGGTCTTCGCGTCCGAGGCCGACGCCAGCGCGTACGCGGCCGACCCGGTCGCCAACGCCGACCGCGCCCTCACGGCGCAGCAGAACGGCACGGGTGCGCTCGTGAGCACGTTCGTCACGGGAGCCGACGGCACCGTCTCGATCACGGGCCTGCGCGCCTCCAACTGGCAGGACGGCGTGCGTCTCACGGACTCGACGACGTTCCAGAACTACTGGCTCCTCGAGACGAAGGCGCCCACCGGCTACGAGCTCGCGACCGCGCCGATCGGCGCGATCACGGTCCTCTACGACCAGAACGCACCGACCGTCCTGCCGCACGGCGACATCACCGTCCCCAACGTCGGCAAGCCTGAGCTCCCGCTCACCGGTGGACAGATCGCGACCGGCGTCTTCGGCCTGCTCGGCGCGCTCGTCCTCACGGGCGGCGTCCTCCTCGTCATCCGCGCGCGCCGCCAGGGCGCCAGGGGCTGACACCGAAGGTCCGTGCGGCGGGCACCGCCCGCCGCACGGACCGAGGACCCAGCATGAGCATAACGACGGCGCGGCACCGCAGACACACCCGGAGGCGACGCCCCTGGGCGATGTCCGGTGTCGTCGCCGTCGTCGTCGCGCTCGTCGGGGGGACGATCCTCTCCTACCCGATCGCCGCACCCTGGATCACCGACGTCATCCAGGCCGACCAGCTCGTCACCTACCGCCGAGGCGTCGACGCGCTCGACCCTGCCGAGATCGCCCGCCTGCTCGACTCGGCCCACGACTACAACGCGAACCTGCCCAACGGGCCGCTCCGCGACCCGTACGTGCTCAACGCGAGCGGCGAGGCCGTGAGCCTCGACGAGGGACGCACCCGGTACGACTCCGAGCTGCGCATCCCCGACACCGGTGCCGACACGCCCATGGCCCAGCTGACGATCCCCGCGATCAGCGTCAACCTGCCCATCTACCACGGCACGTCCGAGGAGACGCTCGCCCGCGGCGTCGGGCACTTCTACGGTTCAGGGCTGCCAGTCGGCGGCTCGGGCGTGCACCCCGTCCTCACGGCCCACTCCGGGTACGTCGACGCGACGCTCTTCGACGACCTCGACAAGCTGCAGGTCGGCGACACCTTCGCGATCCAGGTCCTCGGCGAGCTTCTCCACTACCGGATCGACAACATCGCCACGGTCCTGCCCGACGAGTCCGAGCTGCTGCGCCAGGTGCCCGGCAGGGACTACGTCACGCTCGTCACGTGCACCCCGCGCTACGTCAACACCCACCGCCTCCTCGTCCGGGGCGAACGCATCGACGGGCCCGCAGCGACCGGCGCCGACACCGGCACGACGCGGCTCGTCACCGCACCGTCCGTCGGTGTCCCGTGGTGGATCCTCGTGACCCTCGGCCCCGCGGTCGGTACGTTCTTCCTTGTGCGTCCCCCGCGCGTCCGCCCTGCGGCCGCTGCCCCGGGCGGCGACGCCCCGGTGCCCGCCTAAAACCCTCGCGCCACGCGGCACCGAGCCGCTACGGTCGTCCTGCCGGCCCCCGGGGAGCGGCCGCGGCCGGGTACGGACCAGCGGTCCCGCACGTCACCAGGGTCGGTACGCGTGCTCACGCACGCGTGGCAAGGCGCTCTCAACGCCCAGGGTTCAACTCCCTCGGCCGTCGCCCGGCCGACCACCCCCGCCCACGGCCCTGCGGGCCGCGACCACGTGTCGCAGCCCCCGCCACGGCAGGACGGCCGGGCGGCGGCCACAACCTCGTCCTGCGCGACCGCGCAGGACCCACCGCTGAGCCGATCCGAAGGGGGTCGCCCACATGTTCACCCGTCACCTCACCGTCCAGCCCGACGAGAAGGTGCTCGCGTTCCGCGACGGCGCCCTCGTCGACGTCCTCGGTCCCGGCCGGCACGCACGGCGCAGCCGCACCGTCGTCGTCCGCGTCGACATGCGTCGCCGGCTCCTCGTCCTCGCGCCGCAGGACGTGCTCACCGCCGACGGCGTCGGCGTGCGCGCGACCGTCGCCGTCCGCTGGCGCGTCGTCGACCCTGTGACGTTCCACGGTGCCTCGGCCGACGCCGAGGCGGAGCTCCACCTCGCCGCGCAGCTCGCGCTGCGGACCGCGATCGCGGAGGTGACGGCCGACGACGTCGCGTCCCGGCCCGCCACCGTGAGCACGGCCGCGCTCACCGCGGCGGTCGCCCCCGCAGCCGACGGCATCGGCGCCGAGGTCGTCGACGTCGTCCTCCGCGACGTCATCCTGCCGCCCGCCGTGCGCGACGCCCGCACGGACCTCGTCGCCGCCCGCACGCGCGGCCAGGCGCGCCTCGAGGAGGCGCGTGCCGAGACCGCCGCGCTGCGCGCCCTTGCCAACGGGGCGCGGCTGCTCGAGGAGCACCCCGCGCTCGCGCGCGTGCGGCTCGTCGAGTCGGTGACGCCCGGAGCGCAGGTCGTCCTCCACCTCGGGGACGACGCGAAGGCCTGACGCCCGACGACGAGGCCGCCCGCACCCTCGGGTGCGGGCGGCCTCGTCGTCCGTGGACTGCCGCCCAGCGTTCCGACGGATTGACGGATTCGGCCCATTCAACGGGCGGAAACCGTCAATCCGTCGACACGGGTGGGTGGGGACCGCAGGCCCAGCTGGGCACGGTCGCCGCCGTGAGAATCCCGGGCCTTGCGTCCCACGTGAACGCTGAAAGCGCTCCGTAGGTTCGTGAGAGAGACCACAGGAGGAACCCGATGGCCGATCCGCAGGACGTCAAGGACGCCGAGCCCGCCCCCGCGCCCACCGAGCGCCGACCGCTCCCAGGAGCCGAGCCCGCAGCCCTCGCGACAGGCCGCGTCCGCGACGCCCGCGTCCGGCCCGCCCCCAAGGTCCCCTCCTGGGTGCTGAAGATCATCATGGCGGTCACCGGCACGGTCTTCGCGCTCTTCGTGCTCGTCCACATGATCGGCAACCTCAAGATCTTCATGGACCCCGAGCACCTCAACACGTACGCGTACTGGCTGCGCACCGCGTTCGAGCCGCTCCTGCCCTACGAGGGCCTCCTGTGGATCATGCGCGTTGTCCTCCTCGCGTGCCTCGTCGCGCACATCGCCGCCGCCGTGATGATCTCCGCGCGCTCCCGCGCCTCGCGCGGCACCCACAAGCGCCGCGGCATGACGAACCTGCGCTCCTTCGCCGCCCGCAACATGCTCGTCACCGGCACCGTGCTCCTCGCGTTCATCGTCTTCCACCTGCTCGACCTCACGCTCGGCAAGGTCGTCGCCGCCGACGGCTACCAGCACATCGAGAACGGCGAGGCCTACGCCTACGAGAACGTCGTCGCGAGCTTCTCGCGCTGGCCCGTCGCCGCGTTCTACATGTTCGCGCTCGTCGTGCTGTTCGTGCACCTCGCCCACGGGCTGTGGACCGTCGTCCAGGACCTCGGCGCGACCGGCCGCCGCACGCGCGCCGTCGGCCTCTTCCTCGCCGGGGCGATCCCCCTCGCGATCCTCCTCGGCAACATCCTCATCCCCATCGCTGTGCTGACAGGAGTCGTCAAGTGACCACCGAGTTCCACGCGCCCGACGCCGTCGTCGAGGGCGTCGAGATCGGCAGCATCCTCGACGGCCAGATCCCGGGCGGCGACCCCCGCACCGCCTGGGAGCGCCGCCGCCTCGGCTACAAGCTCGTCAACCCTGCCAACCGGCGCAAGTTCCGCGTCATCGTCGTCGGCACCGGCCTCGCCGGCGCAGGAGCCGCCGCCGCGCTCGGCGAGCTCGGCTACGACGTCCACGCGTTCACGTACCATGACGCCCCGCGCCGCGCGCACTCCGTCGCCGCCCAGGGCGGCATCAACGCTGCCCGCGCGCGCAAGGTCGACAACGACTCCGTCGACCGCTTCGTCATCGACACCGTCAAGGGCGGCGACTTCCGCGGCCGCGAGGCCGACGCCTTCCGCCTCGGCGAAGAGTCCGTCCGCGTCATCGACCACCTCGCCGCGATCGGCGCACCCTTCGCCCGCGAGTACGGCGGCCAGCTCGCCACCCGCTCCTTCGGCGGCGTCCAGGTCTCTCGCACCTACTACACGCGCGGCCAGACGGGTCAGCAGCTGCAGATCGCCAGCGCCCAGGCGCTCCTGCGCCAGGTCGACGTCGGCACCGTCAACCTCCGCACCCGCCACGAGATGCTCGACCTCGTCGTCGACGACGGCCGCGTCCAGGGCGTCGTCATGCGCAACCTCCTCACCGGAGAGATCACCGCGCACACCGCGCACGCCGTCGTCCTCGCGACCGGCGGCTACGGCAACGTCTTCTACTTCTCGACGCTCGCGAAGAACTCCAACGCCTCCGCAGCGTGGCGGGCCGTCCAGCGCGGCGCGCTCCTCGCGAGCCCGAGCTTCATCCAGTTCCACCCGACCGCGCTGCCCGTCTCGAGCCGCTGGCAGTCGAAGACCATCCTCATGAGCGAGTCGCTTCGCAACGACGGCCGCATCTGGGTGCCCGCCAAGGCCGACGACACCCGCGCCCCTGCCGACATCCCCGAGGACGAGCGCGACTACTACCTCGAACGCAAGTACCCCGCGTTCGGCAACCTCACGCCCCGCGACGTCGCCTCCCGCAACGCGCACGAGCAGATCCAGTCCGGCCGCGGCGTCGGCCCCCTGAAGAACTCCGTCTACCTCGACTTCCGCGACGCCATCAAGCGTGTCGGCAAAAAGAAGATCGCCGAGCGCTACGGCAACCTCTTCGAGATGTACACCCACGCGACCGGCGAGGACCCGTACACCGCCCCCATGCGCATCGCGCCCGGCGCCCACTTCACCATGGGCGGCCTGTGGTCTGACTACGACCAGATGACGTCCGTCCCCGGGCTCTTCGTCGGCGGTGAGGCAGGCTGGGGCTACCACGGTGCCAACCGGCTCGGCGCGAACTCGCTGCTCTCCGCATGCGTCGACGGCTGGTTTACGCTGCCCTACTCCGTGCCGAACTACCTCGCACCGCTCCTCGGCACCGAGCGACTCCCCGACGACGCACCTGCCGTCACCGAGGCCGTCGGCCGCGCTGAGGCGCGCGTCGCCAAGCTGCTCGCCATCCAGGGTGAGCACGGCCCGACGTACTTCCACCGCGAGCTCGGCGACATCCTTTACGAAGGCTGCGGCGTCGTCCGCACCAAGGAGTCGCTCACGACCGCGCTCGGCAAGATCCGCGACCTCAGCAAGCGCTTCTGGACCGAGCTGCGCGTCCTCGGCGACGAGGACCGCCTCAACCAGGAGCTCGAGAAGGCCGGCCGCGTCGCCGACTACCTCGAGCTCGCCGAGCTCATGTGCATCGACGCCCTCGACCGCGAGGAGTCGTGCGGCGCCCACTTCCGCGCCGAGCACGAGGCCGACGGCGAGGCGCTCCGCGATGACGACCTCTGGGCGTTCGTCTCCGCCTGGGGCGTCCCCGGCGACGGACGCTTCGTCCGCCACGCCGAACCCCTGACCTTCGACGCCGTCCCGCTCACGAGGAGGAACTACAAGTGAGACTCACCCTGGAAGTCTGGCGGCAGACCGACCCCGCCGACACCGGCCGCTTCGAGACGCACGTCGTCGACGACGCCACCCCCGAGATGAGCGTCGTCGAGCTCCTCGACCGTCTCAACGAGTCCCTCGTCGAGGACGGGCGCGAACCCGTCGCGTTCGAGTCCGACTGCCGTGAGGGCATCTGCGGCGCGTGCGGCGTCACCGTCGACGACCGACCGCACGGGCCCCAGCCCAACACGCCGTCGTGCCACCAACGTCTCTCGTCGTGGAAGGACGGCGAGACCGTCCGCCTCGAGCCCCTGCGTTCGGGCGCCTACCCCGTCGTCCGTGACCTCGTCGTCGACCGCTCCGCGCTCGACCGCATCGTCCAGGCCGGCGGTCACGTCGCGATCCAGGCGGGCACCGCGCCCGACGCCGACACGACACCCGTCGACCACGCCCTCGCCGAGATGGCGCTCGACTTCGCAGCCTGCATCGGCTGCGGCGCCTGCGTCGCCGCGTGCCCCAACGGCGCCGCGCACCTCTTCGTCGGGTCGAAGCTCACGCACCTCGCCTCCCTCCCCGGGGGACGCGAGGAACGCGGAAAGCGTGCCCGCGCGATGATCGCCGAGATGGAGCAGGACTTCGGTCCGTGCTCGTCGTTCGGCGAGTGCGCCGACGTGTGCCCCGCCGGCATCCCGCTCGCCGCGATCGCGGCCGTCAACCGAGAGAGGATGAGGGTGGTGCTCCGGGGCAGGAACGACTGACACCTCTCCCGGGCGACAACGACGTCGCCCAGCCGATCCGGCAGTGTCGCCGGACCTCGCCCCGTGCCGAGCACCGACGCTTGTGTACGGACGAAATGGAGAAAGAAGATGTCTGAGCAGTACCGCACCGAGGTCGACCTCCTCGGACCCAAGGACGTGCCCGCCGACGCCTACTACGGCGTCCACACCCAGCGGGCCGTCGAGAACTTCACGATCAGCACCACGCGCATCGGGGACGTCCCCGAGTTCGTGCGCGCCATGGTCCAGGTGAAGAAGGCCTCGGCCCTCGCCAACAAGGACATGTACACCCTGCCCGCCGACGTCGCGGACTCGATCGTCGCCGCGTGCGACGCGATCCTCGACGAGGGCAGGTGCATGGACCAGTTCCCCATCGACGTCTTCCAGGGAGGCGCGGGAACGAGCGTCAACATGAACACCAACGAGGTCGTTGCGAACCTCGCCCTCGAGCTCCGAGGGCTCCCCAAGGGCACGTACGACGTCATCAACCCCAACGACCACGTCAACCAGTGCCAGTCGACGAACGACGCGTACCCGACGGGCTTCCGGCTCGCCGTCCACGCCGTCGTCGCAGACCTTATGGCCGAGCTCGGACGCCTCGCCGAGGCGTTCGACGCGAAGGGCACCGAGTTCGCGGACGTCCTCAAGATGGGGCGCACCCAGCTGCAGGACGCCGTCCCCATGACCCTCGGCCAGGAGTTCGGCGCGTTCGGACTCCTCATGCGCGAGGAGATCCGCTACCTCGCACGCCAGATCGAGCTGCTCCTCGAGGTCAACCTCGGGGCCACCGCGATCGGTACCGGCATCAACACGCCCCTCGGCTACCCCGAGCGTGCCGTCGCCCGGCTCGCCGAGGTCACCGGCCTGCCCGTCGTCTCCGCCGAGAACCTCATCGAGGCGACGAGCGACACCGGCGCGTACGTCGCCGTGCACGCGGGCCTCAAGCGTGTCGCCGCCAAGCTCGGCATGATCTGCAACGACCTGCGCCTGCTGTCCTCCGGCCCGCGCGCAGGCCTCGGCGAGATCAACCTGCCCGAGCTCCAGGCCGGCTCGTCGATCATGCCCGCGAAGGTCAACCCCGTCCTGCCCGAGGTCGTCAACCAGGTGTGCTTCAAGGTCGTCGGCAACGACGTCACGCTCACCATGGCGGCCGAGGCCGGACAGCTCCAGCTCAACGTCATGGAGCCCGTCATCGCCCAGTGCCTCTTCGAGTCCGTGTCGCTCCTGCGCAACGCCGCCCGCTCGCTGCGCGAGAAGTGCGTCGACGGCATCACCGCGAACAAGGAGGTCTGCCTCGCGTACGTCATGGGGTCGATCGGCATCGTCACGTACCTCAACCCCGTCATCGGCCACCACAACGGTGACCTCGTCGGCAAGGAGTGCGCGCGGTCCGGACGCTCGGTGCGGGAGGTCGTCCTCGAGATGGGCCTCCTCGACGAGGAGACACTCGACGAGATCCTCTCGCCCGAGAACCTCATGCGACCGCAGTACAGCGGTCACCTCTACACCCCCGACGACGTGACGAGGCAGGTGGACGCACGATGATGATGGCACTGCAGTTCCTCGTCGTCCTCGCGGCGATCTTCCTCGGCGCGCGCCTCGGCGGCATCGGCATCGGCTTCGCCGGTGGCCTCGGTGTGCTCGTCCTCGCGCTGCTCGGCGTCACACCCGGCGATATGCCGCTCGAGGTCGTCTCGATCATCATGTCCGTCATCGCGGCCATCGCGGCGATGCAGGTCGCGGGCGGCATGGACTACCTCGTCGACCTCGCCGACCGGGCGTTGCGGAAGAACCCCAAGTACCTCAACTTCCTCGCGCCCCTCATCACGTACCTCATGACGATCATGGCGGGCACCGGTCACACGGCATTCTCGACGATGCCCGTCATCACCGAGGTCGCCAAGGAGAACGACATCCGGCCCTCGCGGCCCCTGTCGATCGCCGTCGTCGCGTCGCAGATCGCCATCACGGCGTCGCCCATCTCGGCGGCCGTCGTGTTCTTCTCGGGCATGCTCGAGGAGGCCGGCACGGGCGTCGACTACATCACGCTCCTCATGGTCGCGATCCCGTCGACGTTCTTCGCGTGCATGGCAACCGCCGCGATCATGATGGGCATCGACCGGGTGCGCGGCACGTCGAAGCTCTCGACGCTGCCTGAGTACCAGCGTCGCCTCGAGGCCGGCACGGTCGCGCCGCCGACGGGCCGCACGGAGCGCGAGATCACGAAGGGCGCGCGCCTCTCGGTGCTCATCTTCTGCCTTGGCCTGCTCACCGTCATGACGTACGCGACGATCATCAGCGACAAGGTCGGCCTCGTCGAGGAGCCCGTCATGGGCCGCGATGCCGCGATTATCTCGATCATGCTCGGCGTCGCAGCGATCATCGTCATGGTGGGCAAGGTGCAGACCTCGGAGATCCTCGGGGCGTCGACGTTCAAGTCCGGCATGTCGGCCGCGATCTGCGTGCTCGGTGTCGCGTGGCTCGGCACGACGTTCGTCAAGGCGCACGAGGAGGCGATCCTCACCGCGTCGGGCGACCTCCTGCGCGACAACACGTGGCTGCTCGCGGTCATCCTCGTCTTCGCGGCCGCGCTCCTGTACTCGCAGGCCGCGACGTCGAAGGCGCTCATGCCGCTCGCCGTCGCCGCCGGGGTCTCGCCGCTCGGCATGGTCGCGGCCTTCCCGGCCGTGTCCGCGCTCTTCATCCTCCCGACGTACCCGACGCTGCTCGCGGCCGTCGAGATGGACGACACCGGGTCGACGCAGATCGGCAAGGCGATCTTCAACCACCCGTTCCTCGTGCCCGGGCTCATCAACATCGCGATCGCGGTGGCGCTCGGCTACGGGTTCGGGGTGCTCGCGATCTGACCTGACCTGACTCGATAGCCTATCCGTGCGCGCCACGCGCACGGATCGGCTATCGGCTGCTCCCGGCGTGTCCGAGCCGGTATGATCTGTCGCGGCCTGGGCGATTCCCGGCCGTCCCGCACGACGACCACCGGCGAGGAGCCGCCCCCGTGACCAGCGCCGGATCCCGCCGGACGATCCCGTGGCGAAAGTTCGCGGGGACCAGCGTGCGCACGCTCCTCGCGATCGTCGTCGCGCACCTCGTGCTCGTCGGCCTCTTCGCCGCGACGTACGCGGTACCCGACGCACCGATCATCCGCCACGTCACGGCCGACCTCGCCGCCGGACGACTCGCCGACACCTACCCCGACAACCCGCTCGGAGGCCGGCTCGACGGCTACACGCAGTGCCTGAGCACGACGAGCGGCGTCCTGCCGACAACGTCGGGCATACCCCTGCCCGCGAGGGTGACGATGGTGCCGCGCGGGCCCGGCGACTGCTCCGAGCTGCCCGGATACTTCGGCCGGCTCGCCGACGGCGGACCCTTCGCCCACCCCGACCGCGGCGACGCCTTCGGATACATCCGCTACTGGTCCGGCTTTTCGATCGTCTCGCGCCCTCTCCTCGCCCTCGGCGGCATCCGCGCCGCACAGACCGGCAGCGCGATCCTCCTCGTGGGCGCCCTCGCGCTCCTCGCGCACGGCACCCGGCGCCGCGCCGGGACGCCGGCCGCGGTCGCGCTCGTCGGCGCGTACGCCCTCACCTCGAACGTCACGACGACGCCGCTCGCCTACACGATGGCCGTCTCCGAGTCCGTCGCCCTCGCAGGTGCGGCCCTCGTCCTGCTCGTCCCGCGCCGCTGGACGCTTCCCGCCGCCGCCGTCGCCGCGTCGGCCTTCGTGTTCGTCGACCTCCTCACCGTCCCCGGCACGTCGTGGGCGCTCACGGTGTTCGCCGTCGCACTCCGGGCCTGGTCGACGTGGGCCGCCGGCCCCCGCACGACGCGGCCCGCGCGTCCCGCGCTGCTCGCCGCTGCCGGCGGCGCCGTCGCGTGGGGTGCTGGCTACGGAGTCTCGTGGGCCCTTCGCTGGGTGTACGCGACCGCCTACGTCGGAATCCAGGGCGTCGTCGACGACGTGCTGACGACCGCGCGCTTCCGCATCGACGGCGACACGACGTTCACGGGCAAGCCGGTCGAGCTCAGCACCGTCCCGCTCGGCTCGCTGGGCAAGAACCTCGGCTACTGGGCGATGACCGTGGGCCTGTGGGCAGCCGTCGTCCTCGTCCTCGCCCTCGCCGTCGTCGTCTGGCGTCGCCGCACGACCGTCGTCGCAGGCGTGGCCGCCCGCGGCGGGTGGCCAGCCGTCGCGGCCCTCGCTGCTCCCGCGCTGCTCGTCGTCATCTGGTACGAGTTCCTTCGCAACCACAGCCAGATCCATGCGTTCTTCACGCACCGTAGCCTCGGCGCGGCGACCGCGATCTGCGTCGCGGCCCTCGTCATCGGATGGGCAGGGGCTCCTCGGCCGGCGCGCTCACTGCGGGAAGACGCAGGTACGCGAGACGCATCGACTCCCGACGGAGCCGCAGCACACCCGTGAGGAGCAGCCCGACACTCCCGGCGAGCATGCCGAGGATCGCGAGGCTCGACGCGAGGATCGCCGTCGGGAACCGCTCGACGAGACCGGTCTGCGTGAACTCGTAGACGACCGGGAGGCCGAGCACGAGCGACGCGACGAGCAGGAGCGCAGCCACACCGCCGTACGCCGCGAACGGCCGCTCGTGGACGAACATGCGCGCGATCGCCCAGCAGATCCGCAAGCCGTCGCGCACCGTCCGGAGCTTCGACGCCGAACCCTCGGGGCGCTCCTTGAACCCGACCGGAACCTCGCGCTGCGGGACGCGCAGTGCCATCGAGTGGATCGTCAGCTCGGTCTCGATCTCGAACTCGCGAGAGAGCGCGGGGAAGGACTTGACGAAGCGGCGCGAGAAGACGCGGTAGCCCGAGAACATGTCGGTGACGGGCGTGCCGAAGAGCCTGCCGACGACCATGTTGAACGCGGCGTTGCCGCGCGCGTGACCCGGGCGGTGCGCGGATGCTTGCGGGTCGTCGGTGCGGCACCCGAGCACGTGGTCGTACGGGCCCTCGAGCAGCGTCTGGATCATCTCGGGGGCCGCGCTCGCGTCGTACGTGTCGTCGCCGTCGATCATGAGGTAGACGTCCGCGTCGATGTCAGCGAACGCGCGGCGCACGACGTTGCCCTTGCCCTTCGCGTGCTCGGTGCGGACGATCGCGCCGTGCGCGGCCGCGACCTCGGCGGTGCGGTCGGTCGAGCAGTTGTCATACACGTAGACGTCGATGCCGGGGACGGCGGCGCGCAGGTCGTCGACGACCGTGCCGATCGCGACCTCCTCGTCGTGGCACGGGACGATCGCCGCGATCGTCAGGCTGTCGGGCACGTCGCCTCCGGGTGGGTCGTCTGATCTGAGACGAAGCCTACCGGTGGACAGCGTCCCCGCACCGGCGCGACTGACGCGCCCGAGCTCCGCCGTCACGGCGCAGCCGGTCGTCGACCCGAAAGTTTGTGCCCTACCCGCAGGTTCAGCCTTGCGGGTAGGGCACAAAGTTGCGGGCACGCGGGATCCTGGCTGGCGTCGGAGCCGCAGCCAGCAGTGCTGCGGCCGACAAGCCCGCTATAGCGCCGGCGCTATAGCGGGCGTAGCGTGGACGCATGGACCTCAGAGCACGACGACTCGCGGCGGGGATGACCCAGGCCGAGCTCGCGCGCGCCGCGGACGTCCCCCAGCCGAACGTCTCCGCGTACGAGACGGGCCGACGTCGGCCGAGCGCCGAGGTGCTCGAGCGGCTCGACCGGGCGCTCCGTGCGCGACCGTCGGCGCGGGTCGACGCGCACCGCGACGAGATCCGTCGGATCGTCGCGTCGTACCGCGCCGCGAACCCGCGGGTCTTCGGCTCCGTGGCACGCGGCGAGGACACGCCCGGGTCCGACCTCGACCTGCTCGTCGACTTCACGGACGAGGCGAGCCTCCTCGACGAGGCCGGCCTGAGGATCGACCTCGCCCATCTCCTCGGCGTCGAGGTCGACGTCGTCGGGGCGGACACGCTCCGTGGGGAGCTGCGCGAGCGGGTCCTGCGCGAGGCGCGGACGCTGTGAGCGGACGGCCGAGGGACGCGGTCGTCCGTGTGGTCGCCGTGTGCGACGCGCTCGCGGACATCCTTCCGGCGACGCTCGACGAGCTGCGTGCGGACGTCCGCAGCCAGTGGGCGGTCGAGATGGGGCTCATCCGCATCGGAGAGGGGGTCGCCCGGCTCCCGGCCGAGCTCCGGGACGAACATCCTGCGCAGCCCTGGCGTCAGATCATCGGAATGCGGAACCTCGCCGCGCACCAGTACGACGATCTTGACCCGGGCCGTGTGTGGCGGACCGTGACCCGCGACGTGCCGGCACTACGGACCTACCTCGTCGACGTGGTCCTCCCCGCGCTCGACCGCTGACACGTGCGGCCGCGCGCGGCACGCGGGACCCGCGGCCGTGCTCAGAGCACGACGATGATCTGGACGAGGAGGATCTTCACGACCATGCCGAGCGCGAACGTCGCCGCGTAGCCCGCGTCGATGCGGTCGTCCATCGCGCGGCCGTTCGCGTCCGCGAGGATCGCCGGCTGGCCGAGGAACCCGGCGAACGCGCCCGTCGTGCGCTGGGCGGAGACCCCGAGGTGCTTGGCGCCGCCAAAGAGCACGAGCGCCCCGACGATGACGACCGCCGCGGCCGACAGGCCGATGAGCACGCCCTCGAGGCTGAAGGCGCGGGCGGCGAAGTCCTCGCCCGACGAGAGCCCGACGGCAGCGAGGAAGAGGACGAGGCCGAGCTGGCGCAGCGTGAGGTTCGCGGCGTGCGGCATCCCCCACACGACGGGGCCCGAGCGCTCGAGCCCGCCGAGGATCATGCCGACGACGAGCGGCCCGGCCGCGGAGCCGAGGGAGAACTCGATGCCGCCCGGCAGGGGAATCGTCACGAGGCCCGCGAGGAGGCCGAGCGCCATGCCGAAGCCCATGGTGAGGGCGTCGACCTCGGAGACGCGCCGCTCGGAGTCGCCGAGAAGCTTGCGGACCTCCTTGAGGCGGTCGCGAGGCACGACGGGCAGGACACGGTCGCCGAGCTCGAGAACGAGGTCGTCCTTCGCAAGGAGGTCCGCGTCGCCGCGGCGGATGCGCGTGATGACGCCGCCGTAGCGGCCGGGGATGTCGAGCGAGCCAACGGGGCGGCCGGCGACGTGCCGGTTGGAGACGACGACGCGTCGGGAGTCGACCGAACGGCGGTCGTCGGCGAGGTGGTGCTCGACCTCGCGGCCGAGGTGCGCGACGACAAGAGCGACGGCCTCGGCAGGGCCGACGACGACGACCTGGTCGCCGGGCCGGAGCTCGTCGTCAGCGGCGACGACGCGCGTGTGCCCGCCGCGCGCGAGGTACGACATGCGGACCTCCTGCTCGTCCCAGCCGGGGATGTCGGCGAGCCAGCTCGGCCGCTCGACCTCGACCGTCGTCGCGAAGAGGCCTGCGCCCGACGCGCTCGCGGGGTCGCGTCGTGAGTCCCAGACCTTGTTGACCATGGTCGAGACGACGAGGATCGCGACGACGACGCCGACGGGGTAGCCGAGCGAGTAGCCGACCGCGGGGTCGTTGTTGCCGGCCGCGTCGACCGCGGCGGCGAGCGCGGGCGTCGACGTGAGGGAGCCGGTGTACATGCCGGCGGCGATCGCGCCGTTGAAGCCGAAGAGCTTGCCGGCGCCAGCGGCGACGGCGGCGGAGGCGACGAGCGCGAGGGACGCGACGACCATGAGGGGCCACTGGCGGCGGAGGTCGCGGAAGAACGTCGAGCCGGCGGCGAGGCCGACGGTGTAGACGAAGATCCCGAGGCCGAGGGTCGACAGGAGGCCGAGGCCTTCGCCGAGGCGCGGGTCGGTCGCGCCGAGCGCGAGGCCGACGAAGAGCGCGCCCGAGGCGCCGAAGCGCAGGGGGCCGAAGGGAATCGCGCCGAACGCCGTGCCGAGGGCGACGACGAGGAAGACGGTGAGGAGGGGGGACGACGCGAGGACGTCGAGCTGCACGGCGGGCTCCCGGGGCTGGTGGAGGTCGCTGGTTGGGCACCCACCAGGATAGGTGGGATGAATGCGTTGCGGCGGGGCGAGTGACGCGGCTGACAGGTCGACCTTGTCACAGCCCGAGGAAGTGGATCTGACGTCAGATACGATTGTGTCATCATGAGTGCGTGGCTGACGTCGACGCACCGCACACCGCACCAAAACGCCCCACACCCCCGCGCCCCCGCAAGAGACGCCGCGGACCCGGGTGGGTCCCCGACCAGCATGGCGCCTGGGCGATGCTCGCCGTCCCCCTCGGCCTCGGCATCGTCCAGACCGGACCCGCCTGGGTCCACCTGCCCCTCGCCATCGTGTGGATCCTCGGCTACCTCGCCTTCTACGCGACCGGCCAGTGGCTCCGTTCGCACCGCAAGAAGCGCTGGTTTCCCCCGGTGCGCGCCTACGTCCTCGCCTGCATCCCGCCCGGCCTCGCCGTCGTCGCCCTCCGCCCCGACCTCCTCGCCTGGGTCCCCCTCTTCCTCCCGCTGCTCGCCACGAGCCTCGTCCTCCACCACCGCCGCGAGGACCGCAGCCTCCTCAACGACGTCGTCACCGTCGTCGCCGCCTGCCTCGTCCTGCCCGTCGCCCACGACGCCGGGCTCGACGTCGCCGCCCCCGGCGGCTGGGCCGCCACCTGGGTTGCGACCGCCCTCACTGCCGGCTACTTCATCGGCACCGTGCCCTACGTCAAGACCCTCATCCGCGAGAAGGGCTCCCGCGCCTGGTACGTCGGCTCCGTCGCGTTCCACGTCGCGCTCTGCGCCCTGCCATGGCTGCTCGCCACGACGACACCGGTCCCCTTTGGTCCCGTGCCCCTGACGATCTTCTACGCGATGCTGGTAGTACGCGCGGCACTCGTCCCCCTCCGGGGTGCGACGCCGCGACAGGTGGGCATCGGCGAGATCGTCGCGTCGGTCCTGCTCACCGCCGTCGTCATCATGGAGGTGCTCTGAGATGTCCGGAAACCGAGTGGTCGTCGTTGGCGGAGGCTACGCCGGCATCGTCGTCGCCCGCGAGCTCGACGACGTCGCCGACGTCACGCTCGTCGAGCCGAAGAGCGAGTTCGTCCACGCGACAGCCGCCCTGCGCGCAGCCGTCGACGTCGCGTGGGAACCCAACGTCTTCCTCTCCTACGACCACCTGCTGACGAACGGCCGCGTCGTCCACGACCGCGCCCGACGCATCACCCCGCGCTCCGTCCACCTCACGTCGACTGACGTCCTCGAGGCCGACCACGTCGTCATCGCGACCGGCACCTCCTACCCCTTCCCCGCGAAGTTCATCGAGTCCGAGGGCTGGGTCGCTCGCGCACGCCTCGGCCGCCTCCGCGAAGCCCTCGCGACGAGCAGTCACGCCCTCCTCGTCGGCGCCGGGCCCGTCGGCCTCGAGCTCGCCGGCGAGCTCCACCACGCCTACCCCGACATGAAGATCACGATCGTCGAGCAGGCCGAACGCATCCTCCCGTCGCCTGAACTCATGGAACCCCTCCGCGAGAGCCTCCGCACCCAGCTCGAGGACGCCGGTGTGCGCTTCGTCCTCGGCGCCCGGCTCGGCTACCTGCCGCCCGTCGACGTCGGCATCCACCAGCCGTTCGTCGTCGAGACGACGACCGGGGAGAAGATCGAGGCCGACATCTGGTTCCGCGCCTACGGCAACCGCGCCGAGTCCGACGCCCTCGACGGCACGCTCGCCGCCGTGCGCCGCGGCGACGGCTCCATCCGCGTCGACGGCCACCTCCGCGTCGCCGGGCACGGAACCGTGTGGGCCATCGGCGACGTCGCCGACGTCAAGGAGTCGAAGCGCGCCCAGCACGCGATCGCGCACGCCCGCGTCGTGGCGGAGAACCTCCGCTCCGTCCTCGCGGGCGGCGAGCCGACGGTCCTCTACCGGCCCGAGCCCGAGATCGTCGTCATCCCGCTGGGGCCCGAGGGCGGCGCGTCGCAGGTGATGAAGCGCGACGGGTCGCGCACCGTGCTCGACGCCCACGAGACGAGCCGCATCAAGGGGCAGGACCTCATGGTCGCGCCGCTCAAGGAGCTGCTCGGGCTCGAGTGAGCTCAGGCCCAGCCGAGCGTCCGGCGCACGGTCGTGGCGCCCGCTGCGGGCCACTGCGGCAAGCGTGGCGCGACGACGTCCTCGGCGATCCCGAGGAGCGCCCGGGCGCAGTCTTCGACCGGCTGGTCGAGTGCCGCGCCGATGCGCGCGCCGACGCCGGGAAAGGTGTCCTCGACCCGGCGTCGCGGGTCGAGGCCGTCGCGCAGCGCCGCCGGGTCGGCGGGCACGAGCGCGCCCACGAGGTCGAGCAGCTCGCCGAGCGCGTACATCCGCACGTGCGCGTTCGCGGCGACGAGCTCGCCGCGGCGCGCGCGGCCGACACCGATGAGCAGGAGCGAGCAGAAGAGCCCCGCCGCGCGCGGCAGGTCGGGTGCGGGTCGCGCGGCGATCTCGTGCGCCGTGCGCGCGGCGCACGCCTCGAGGACGGAGGTGACGGGCCCCGTGTCGTGGACGACGCGCCAGTGGTGCGCGGCGAAGGTCGCCACGTCCTCGAGCGAGGCGACGGCGAACTCCATGACGTGGCCGTCGGCGAGGACGACCTTGAGCCCATGGCCGGTCTCGCGCGGGGAGAGCACGATGTCGGGTCCCTCGGGGAGCCACGAGAGGTCCTGGCGGTAGCGCTCGGCGACGTCGGGCTCGACGACGAGGTAGAAGTCGTGGTCGGACCATTCGTCGAGGCGGGCACGCTCGGCCCCCGAACCGAGGAGGACGAGCCCGAGCACCTCGGGCCGCTGCGCGAGGCGCGCAACGAGCGCATCGGTCCAGGCGTCAAAACGTGCACGGGCGTCAAGCGTCGTCATGGGTTCCTCCGGGGTCGCGTAAGCCCTCGTACGGGGCCGGTCCGAGCGTAGGGCGTGCGCGGCCGCGCTGGGAAGGCCCGGACAGCCGAAGAGCCGCGATCCGTCGTGGATCGCGGCTCTTGGGGACGACGCGGGAGGATGCGTCGCGGCGGACGGTCGGTCAGTGGCTGCTGACGGGCCGCCGGGGTCTCAGCGGAGGATCATCGGGGACTGGTCGGGCACCCGGTGGAGGTCCATCTTCATCCGGAGCTCACCCTGGGGCGTCGGGATCGCGGGGACCGCGTGACGCTTGAGCCACCGGACGACCTTGGCGACGGGCTGCTGGACGGAGGACATCTCTCTCACCTTCCTGGGGTTCGGGGTCGTGCTGATACCTCAATGATGGTGCGGATCTTGCTTTAGCACAATTGAATTGTTGTGGACCCAGGGTTTAGCATTGCTACATGGCAACGGATGCACGCAGGCTTTCCTTCCTCTTGGCGGTCCACAGGGCTGGAGGAGTCCTGGCGGCAGCAGATCTGCTGCACGTCACGCCGTCGGCGGTGTCGCAGCAGATCCAGCGGCTTGAGATGGAGGAAGGGGTGACGGTCCTCGACCGTGGGCCGCGCGGCGTCACCCTCACGCCCGCCGGGCGCGTGCTCGCCGAGGCCGCCGAGCGCATCGAGGCCGAGCTCGTCTCGGCGCGCAAGGAGCTCGCGACGCTCGGCGACGACGTCGCCGGAACGGTGACCGTCGCGTCGTTCCAGACCGTCACCGTCTCGGTGCTCGTCCCCGCGCTCGTCGCACTCAAGGACGAGCACCCCGGCGTCGACGTCGTCATCAAGGACATGGAGTACGCCGACGGCGTGCGCGCGCTGCGCGCCGGCGAGGTCGACGTCGTCCTCCACGAGCGCGACGAGCACACGAAGCCCAACGCTGGACGCGGTCACCGCGACCTGCCCGTGCTCGACGAGCCGTGGTGGCTCGCGATCCCCACGTCGATGCCGACGCCGTCCTCGCTCCACGAGCTCGATGGTGTCCGCTGGGTCGGGCCGGACCCAGGCACGGCGGCGGCGCGCGCGCTTGGGCGCCTCGGCGCGGAGATCGGTGTCGAACCCGTCGTGCGCCACTCCTTCTACGACTTCGGCGTCGCGCTCGCCCTCGTCGCAGCCGGCGAGGGCGTTGCTCTTCTCCCCGCGCTCGCCCTGCGCGCAGGCGTGCCCGACGGCGTCGAGGTCGTGACAATGCCCGGGCTCGGGTCGCGACGCATCGTCGCGCGCCACCGCCAGACCAGGCACGAGCCCGGCCCCGCCGTCGCGACGGTGCTCGAGGCCGTCGTCGACGCGGCCGCCCGCCTCGGCCTCGGGTGACGTGACCCGGGATCGACCCTCACCCCGGGCACGAGAAGGGCCCGTGAGGTGCTAGCGCGTGCGGCGGACAACCGCACCCTCACGGGCCCCGGTGGTCGCCCCGTGCCGGCGACCGGGTGAGCCGGGCGTCAGCCGGCGACCACCTCGAGAGTCCACTCGATCTTCATCTCGCGGATCACCTCCTTTCGTCGGTGTCCCCGACGCTACGCGCGCCCCGCCGCGCGGCGCACCGTTATTTCCCGCGCGGCCCCCAGGAGGGGCAGGATGGAACCGACGAAGGAGGACTCATGCTCAGGGTCATGACGGTGTGCACGGGCAACATCTGCCGGTCACCCATGGCAGAGATCGTGCTGCGGCACCGGGTCGAGGCCGCGGGCCTCGGGGACCGCGTGACGCTCGACTCGACGGGCATCTCCGACGAGGAGCACGGCCGGCCCGTCGACCGTCGGGCACGGACGGCGCTCGAGGCGCGCGGGTACCACGTCGGACCCCACCGTGCCCGACGCGTCCGTGCCGACGAGCTGCGCGACCGTGACCTCGTCCTCGCGATGACGCAGCACCACGCGCTGGTTCTGCGGTCCATGCTGCCCCCCGGTGACGAGCGGGTCGTGATGTTCCGGTCGTTCGACCCGGAGGCGCCAGCCGTCGTCGACGGGGACGAGCGCGTCCTCGACGTCGCCGATCCCTGGTACGGCGGGCCCGAGGACTTCGAGACGTGCCTCGACGAGGTCGAGGCGGCGGCCGACGGGATCGTCGCGCACCTGCGTGCCCTCCACAGCGCCCGGGCCTGACCCGACCCACGCTCGAGGACCGCTCCGTCGGCCCGGCTCGTCCGGCAGGATGACCGTATGAAGGTCTCGCAGCGCTCCGCCGTCCCGCCGTTCGCCGTCATGGAGATCATCGCGGCCGCCAACGCGCGCCGCGCCGCCGGTCAGGACGTCATCAACCTGTGCGCGGGCGAGCCCGTCACGGGCGCGTCGGACGCCGTGCGCGAGCGCGCCCGCGACTTCCTCGACGGGCGCAGCCTCGGCTACACCGAGGCGCTCGGCGCGCCGCCGCTGCGCGCGGCCCTCGCCGCGCACTACGAGCGCTGGTACGGGATCGACGTCGACCCAACCCGCATCGCGGTGACGACGGGATCGTCGGGCGGGTTCATGCTCGCGTTCCTCGCGGCGTTCGACGTCGGCGACCGCGTCGCGCTCGTCCGCCCCGGGTACCCCGCCTACCGCAACATCCTCGCGTCGCTCGGCTGCGAGGTCGTCGAGCTCGCCGCCGGCGCCGACGTCGGCTACGCCCCGACCCCCGCGATGCTCGACGCCGCGCACGCCGACGCCCCGCTCGCGGGGCTCGTCCTCGCGAGCCCCGCTAACCCCACCGGCACGATGATCGACGCGACCCGGCTCGCCGAGCTCGCCGCGTGGTGCGCCGCGCACGACGTCCGCCTCGTGAGCGACGAGATCTACCACGGCATCGTCCACGACCCGTCCCGGTGGCCCGGCGCGACCGCGGCCCACCACCTTGGCACGGGCGCCGTCGTTGTCTCGTCGTTCTCGAAGTACTGGGCGATGACCGGGTGGCGGCTCGGCTGGCTCGTCCTGCCCGAGGACCTCCTCGCCCCCGTCGACGCGCTCGCGGGCAACGTCGCGCTCTGCCCGCCCGCGCTCGCGCAGCACGCGGCCGTCGCCGCGCTCGAGCCCGACGGCTACGCCGCCGCGGCTCGCGACGCCGAGCAGTACGGACGCTCGCGCGCGGTGCTGCTCGCACGGCTCGACGAGCTCGGCTGGCACGACGTGGCCCCGGCCGACGGCGCCTTCTACCTCTACGCCGACATCTCCGCGTCAGGCCTCGACTCGCGGGACTGGTGCGCGCGGCTCCTCGACGAGGCAGGCGTCGCCCTCACTCCCGGGACTGACTTCGACCCCGTCGACGGGCACCGGTGGGTGCGGCTGTCGTTCGCCCAGGAACCCGCGACGATCACGACCGCCGTCGACCGCATTGTCGCGTGGCAGAAGACCCTCGCGTCGTCCGGACGATGACGGAACGACGACGGGCGGGCCCTCCCGTGATGGAGGACCCGCCCGCCCCTTCAACGCCCCGGGAGCGGACGGCGTCGACCGAGCGTCAGTGCACGTCGCGCCGCCGGAACGCGAGCCACGACACGACGACGAGCACGAGCCCGATCGAGCCGAGGTAGAGCGTCGCGTCAGCCGCCGTGATGAACTTCTCGACCTGCGTGCACTCGCGGTACAGCTCGTCCTGGTTCCACGCGCAGACGTTGACGAAGTACGAGGTCTTGCCCTCGGTGATCGCGAGCAGCCGCGTCGAGACGAACCAACCGTGCAGCGCCGACTCCCAGAACATGCCCCGGAACACCATTTCGACGACGACGAAGTACCCCGCGACGACGCCGATGACCGCAGCCGTGTGCCGCAGGAGCGAGCCGAGCGCGGCCCCGAGCACAGCCGCGGCGACGACGACCCCCGACGTGCGCAGGATCGCCCCGACGAGCTTGCCCGTGTCGAGCGGTTCGGGCGAGGGGATGCCCCGCAGCTCGGTCCACGCGGCAGTGCCGAGGACACCGAGCGCCGTGACGAGTGCCGCGGCGCACACCGCGACGACGGCGGGCGCGGCGAGCTTGGAGAAGAACACGCGGGACCGACGCGGCTCGAACGTCAGCCAGTTGCCGAGAGACCCGGTCGCGTGCTCGGCGGCGGTGAGCGAAGCCCCGAGAAGGAACATGAGCGCTGCGGCAAGGATGAGCAGCCCTGTCGTCTCGCGGGTGACGCGCTCGGCGAAGCCGTCAGGAGACCAGGTGTAGTTCTCGAACGTCGGTTCCTCGAGGTAGCCCTCGCAGCCCCAGTCCACCGGGGACTGCTCGTTGGCCGCAGCGTCGCTGACGCAGCTGTCGTAGTACTGCTGGTGGTTGAGCTTCCAGTCAGCGAGGTCCCGCTCGAAGTACACGCGTTGCTCCGCGAGCTCTTGATCGCTCGGCATCGACGTCGAGACGAAGTTGCCGCCGAGGAAGAACAAGCACAGGCCGACGAGCCCGCTGAGGATGATCCACGTCGCACGGCGCGACCGGGCACGAAGAAGCTCTGCAGCGATGAGTCGCATCACGCCTCCCCTCCCTCGGTGCTCGTCGGTCGGCCGTAGGGGTTCGTGGGCGGGCCCTGGGGCGGTTGCGGCGCTCCGTGTGTCGGCGACGCGGCGTGGTGGCCAGCCGCGTGGGACGGAAGTGGCACGCCAGCCGTGGTGCCAGGGCCCTCGCCCGCGGTGAGCTCGAGGAAGAACGCCTCGAGACCCGCGCGCTGCGCGACGAGCTCGGACACGTAGTGCTCGTGGTGCGCGAGCCGACGCGTGATCTCTGCCGGGTCGTCCACCCCGGTGACGTTGAGGAGGGCGCCGTCACGCACGACGGTCATCCCGCCCTCGCGCAGGACGCGCTCCGCACCGTCCGGGTCGGCGACGCCGACGCGGACCGTCGTCGTCGCCTGCGCGTCGAGGAGGTCCTTGACGCGGCCCTGCGCGAGCGTGCGGCCACGGCCGATGATCGTCACGGTGTCGGCGACGTGCTCGACCTCGCTGAGGATGTGACTCGAGACGAGCACCGTCTTGCCCGACGCGCCAAGCGATCGCATGGTCTCGCGGATCTCGTGGATGCCCGCGGGGTCGAGCCCGTTCGTCGGCTCGTCGAAGATCAGCAGGTCCGGGTCCTTGAGGAGCGTCGCGGCGATCGCGAGGCGCTGCTTCATGCCGAGCGAGTACGTCTTGAAGAGGTCCTTGCCGCGGTCCGTGAGGCCGACGTCCTCGAGCACCTGGGCGACGGCGCGCTCGGGCGCTCCGATGCCCTTCGCGAGGATCTCGAGGTTGCGGCGTGCGGAGATCGTCGGGAAGAACTTCGGCTGCTCGACGATCGCGCCGACGCGCTTGATGACGGCCGGCAACTGGCGGGGGATCTCGTGGCCGAGGACGTTCATCGTGCCCGCGTCGGCATGGATGAGCCCGAGGAGCATGCGGATCGACGTCGTCTTGCCCGAGCCGTTGGGGCCGAGGAACCCGTGGACGCCCCCGCGCGGGACGTCGAGGTCGAGGCCCTGGACGGCGACGGAGCGTCGTCCGGTGACGCTGCGGTACGTCTTGCGTAGTCCGCGCGTCACGATCGCGAGGTCGCCCGGAGAGGCGCCGTCCAACGTCGTCGTCATGATCCCCCTGTGATGGGCCCGGGGCCGCCGGGTCGCTGGTCGACCGGTGTGTCCGGCGCCACTACGGAGGGTAGCGGCGTCACGGGTGACATGGGGGTTCTGCTGGACGTGTCCCACGCCGCGCGCCCGAGTATGATGCAGCTCACATCGGAGTCTGGGCGTGCTTTGCGTCGTCCTGACCTGCGCAGACGCGGACATGGCCTGGCTCACGACACCAGCGACGCGGGTGAAAGCAGTTCGTCGCCCAGAGTCGCGTCATGACCGGATGTCGTCTCCCTCTCATCGGATGAACGGCGGATCGACCCGCCGCGACGCAGGAGGAGAACCATGCAGACCACCGGCACCACCGAGGACCGCGCGCCGCTCACGCGCCGCGAGCTCGTCGTCCTGGCGCACCTCAGCGATGACGTCACGCTCGACGATGTCGCGCGCGAGCTCTTCGTCAGCCGCAACACGGTGAAGACCCAGGTGCGCAGCGTCTACCGCAAGCTCGGCATCTCGACGCGCGCCGAGGCCGTCGTCCATGCCCGCAGGCTGGGCCTCCGCGAGGACGGTTGACCATGGACTGGCAGAATGCCGGTCATGGAGCGCACACATGTCGTCGCGGCGATCATCGTCGACGACCTCGACGCGCCCACGCGGGTGCTCGGTGCGCGCAGGGTCCGGCCCGAGCGGCTCGCAGGTCGGTGGGAGTTCCCCGGCGGCAAGGTCGAACCGGGGGAGAGCTCGCACGCTGCGCTCGTGCGTGAGCTCCAGGAGGAACTCGCGGTGACCGTGCTCGTCGGCGACGAGCTACGGGGGCCGCACGACGACGGCTGGCACGTCACCGACCGCCACGCGATGCGCCTGTGGTTCGCGGTCCTCACGAGCCCCGAGCCCGTCCCGCTCACCGAGCACGACGAGCTGCGCTGGCTCGACGCGACGACCCTCGGCGACGTCCCGTGGCTCGACGGCGACCTCGAGATCGTCGAGGCGCTCCGCCCGATGCTCGGCTGACCACAGGCCGCGGGACGCAGCAGCCGGTCCACGTCACACGGGTTCGCCTTGACGATGCCCGCGCCCACATCTTCTACTGACATGCATGGATGATGCTGGTAGTAGTACCCCGGGCCCCCTCTCCTCGATGACCGGGAGGGCGGCCTGATGGATCAGGACACGGTGCTCAACGTCCTGCTGGTCATCGCCTTCGTCCTCGTCGGCGGCGTATTCGCCGCGACCGAGCTGGCGCTCGTCTCGCTCCGCGAGGGGCAGATCGACAAGATGGAGAAGGAGGGCGGCCGGGCCGCCCTCACCGCGCGACTCGCGCGCGACCCCAACCGGTTCCTCGCGGCCGTGCAGATCGGCGTGACCGTCGCTGGGTTCCTCTCGGCGGCGTACGGCGCCTCGACACTCGCTCCCGACTTCGCGCCGCTGCTCGTCGACCTCGGGCTCTCGCAGACCTCGGCCGCGACGACGGCGCTCATCGTCCTGACGCTCGTCATCGCCTACCTGTCGCTCGTGCTCGGCGAGCTCGTGCCCAAGCGTCTCGCGATGCAGCACACCGAGAAGCTCTCGCGTGCCGTCGGCCCACCGCTCGACGTCTTCGCGCGGCTCATGCGCCCCGTCGTCTGGCTGCTCTCGAAGTCGACGAACGGAGTCGTGCGCCTGCTCGGTGGCGACCCGAACGCGTCGGGCGACGAGATGAGCGAGGAGGAACTGCGGGGCATCGTCACGGGTCACGAGGGGCTCGCCCCGGACGAGAAGCGGATCCTCGGGGACGTGCTCGACGCGGGCGCGAGGTCGCTCGCCGAGGTCATGCGGCCGCGCACCGAGGTCGAGTTCATGAGCGCCGACCTCACCGTGGCGGCGGCCCTCGACGTCGTCGCGGACGCGCCGTATTCCCGCTACCCCGTCATTGGGGAGAACTTCGACGACATCCTCGGGTTCCTCCACGTGCGAGACCTGCTGCGCGCCGAACGCGACGTGTGCGTGCGCGATCTCACGCGCGACATCCTGCTGCTGCCCAGCACCAACCGGCTGCTGCCGTCGATGTCGCAGATGCGTCGGGACGGCGTGCACATCGCGGTCGTCGTGGACGAGTACGGCGGCACCGACGGCATCGTCACGCTCGAGGACCTCGTCGAGGAGCTCGTCGGCGACATCCGGGACGAGTACGACGCGGACGAGCCCGCGCACGTCCGTGCGGACGACGGCGTCGTCCGGCTCGACGCGGGCGTGACGATCGAGGAGTTCGCGGAGGAGACGGGTGTCGTCCTGGCTGACGGCCCCTACGAGACGGCGGCGGGGTTCGTCGTCGACCGTCTGGGCCGCCTGGCGGAGGAGGGCGACGAGGTCGAGGTCGACGGTGCGAAGCTCCGCGTCGCGGAGGTCGACAACCGCCGCATCAGAACCCTCGAGGTCACCCTCCCGTCCCCGTAGATCGCGAGATAGCGCGTCTCCTCCGAGATTGCGCTCAACGCACGCTATCTCGACCGAGACGCGCTATCTCGCGGGAGTTGGGGGTGGGGTCGTGTGGCTGACCACAGCCGCAGGACCGGCGTGCGGAGGCACAGGGTTCGCGGGGAGCGGTGCGGGAGGCGTGAATCTCGGGCACGGTCGGGGGCATGCTGACGACGCCCCGGACCGAGTCTCGGTCAACCCGCTCACCGCTCGCACCACCCTCCCTCCCGGCGGTCCACTACGCCGCGGACCATGCCGAGAGTTCTGTCCGCGCCTCGGTGCGCGACGGCGGCTGGGCTCGCCTGGCTCCAGGGGTCTATGTCGATGCCGAGATCGCGTCGGACACGTCCGCTGCGGGGGCGACTGCCGTCGCTCTCGCGCGCCTCAGAGCCGTCGCGGAGAGGATGCCCGAGGGCAAAGTCGTCTCGCATGCGTCCGCCGCACTGCTCCACGGTCTCCCCGTGTGGCACGTTCCATGCCAGACGCACGTGACGCAGCAGGTCGGCGCGCATGTCCGACGGCCCGACGACGTGGTCCGGCACATCGTCGACGTGGGCGACGACGAACGGACGACGGTTCTGGGCCTGCCAGTGACGAGTCTCCTGCGCACCGTCGTCGACTGTCTCCGCACGCTCGATCCGCTCGACGGCCTCGTCGTCGCGGATGCCGCGCTGCGCGCGGGGATCGGTGACGAGGAGCTCCGTGCCGCCGCCATGGCGTGCGTCGGCCAACGAGGCGTGCGCCGGGCGAGGGAGCTTGTCAGAGTTGCCGACGCGGGTGCCGAGTCACCCGGGGAGTCCGTGACGCGCTGCCACGTGCTCGCGGCAGGCCTGCCCGCTCCCCAGACGCAGGTGGGGGTGAGGACAACGATCGGAGACTTCTGGACGGATCTCGGATGGCCCGAGCTCGGGGTTCTCGCGGAGTACGACGGAGAGGGCAAGTACGGCGCTGCTGCGAACGAGGTCTTCTTCCGCCAGAAGCGGCGCGACGATGCCATTGCGGAGACCGGGCAGAGGCTCGTGCACGTCACCCGTCCCGATCTCCGGTCACCTGAGCAGCTGGTGGCGCGGATCCGCAGCAAGCTCCCCGAAGGGCTCCCGGTCTACCCCCGCCCCTACCTCAAGCCGCTTCGCACCCCGCGAGATAGCGCTCGCCGGACGAGATAGCGCGTGACGCACGCTATCTCGATCGAGGAGCGCTATCTCGCGAGAGAAGGGTGGCGACCTCGTAGTGGGGGGTCTGGGGGAACATGTCGAGGAGGACCACCTCGCGCACCGTGAGGGAGGGCATCGCGCGCAGGTCGCTCGCGAGGGTTCTCGCGTTGCAGCTCGAGTAGACGACGTTCGGCACCCCGGAGCTCTCCAGCCAGCCCGCCAGCTCATTGCCGATCCCACGTCGGGGAGGGTTGACGATCACCAGGTCCGGGACCTCGTCCGGGGCCGCGGACAGCGCGAACGCCGTCGCATCGCCCGCGACGAACCGCGCTGGAATGCCCTGGGACGTCGCCGTGAGCGTCGCCGACACGATCGCCTCCTCGCTCACCTCGACGCCGACGACGTCGGGCACGGAGCCGTCGGGCTGCGGGCCCAGCGCCCGCGCCGCAGCGAGCGCGAAACCCCCGACGCCGCAGTACAGGTCCCACACCGACCGCGGCCGAACGTCCGCGACCCACGCGGCGCCACGCGCGTACAGCGCCGCCGCGACCTGCGTGTTCGTCTGGAAGAACGACTGCGGCCGCAGGTGCAGCCCGAGCCCGCCGACGCGCATGAGCAGCGACGACTCCTCCGTGAGGACGATCTCGCGCGGCCCCTCGAGCACCGCCTTGTGCTCGGGCTGCACGTTGAGCGACACGACGCGCAGGCCCGGCAGGGCGTCGAGCAGCCACGGCAGATGCTTGCGGACGCGCGCCTCGGGCTCCGTCGAACGGACGACGAACCGCACCATGATCTCGTCGTCCGCCGACAGGGTGACGAGGACGTGCTTGAGCTCGCCACGTCGCGCAGGAACGTCGTACGGCTCGAGCCGAGCCCGCGTGACGAACGCGGCGAGCACGGGTAGCGCCGCCGCGAGCGGCGCCTCGTGCAGCCCGCACCGCTGCAGGTCGACGCCCCGCCCGGAGGCGTCGAGGATCCCGAGCGTCGGTGCGTCGACCGTCCCGCCGACGACCATCTTCGCCTTGTTGCGGAAGCCCGCGGGCGGCGACGCGACCGGGTCGAGCCACACGGCGTCCGCCGCGGACGGCACGTCCGCGAACAGGCGACGGACGTGCGCAACCTTCGCCGCGAGCTGGTCCGCGGACGGCTCGCCGAGGTGCGTGCACGACCTGCACACGCCCGCGTCGAAGTAGTCGCAGCGCAGCACGTCCGGTGCGAGGGAGATGGTCACGACAACCTCAGGTCCGGTGACGACGCCGCGGCTGCCGCCACCCGGGGTGACGGCAGCCGCGGCGTCATGAGCAGGGAGCGGTCAGTTCCCGCAGCCGCAGCCACCGCAGCCGCAACCGCCCGATGACGCAGCGGGTGCGTCGGCCGCCGCGAGGGTCGCCGCGTCGACGTCCTCCCGCGGCGTGATCGAGATGCCGACAGGGCCGACGGCCGTCGCGGAGCCAGAACCGATGTGGCTCGTGCCCGCGTACACCTCCGAGCGCGTGTCGGCGAGCTGCGAGAACTCCTCGGCGGAGCCGTGCGTGGAGATGCCAGTGATCTCGTAGCCGGCCTCGTCGATCGCGGCGCGCAGCGCGTCCTCCTCGAGGACGTCGTCGGAGACGACGGTGACCTCGGAGGCCTCGCCGACGTTGAGGTCGACCGAGACGTTCTTGACGCCGCTGACGGCCTCGAGCTCCTTGGTGACGGCGGACACGCAGTGGCCGCAGGTCATGCCGGTGACGTCGAGGGTGGTGATGGTAGGCATGTGATCTCCAACGTTCGGGTTCGACGCGTGCATTCCCATTCTCGCACCGAGGGACGGTGCAGGACGGGCGAGATGCGTCACCAGGGGTAGGGCTTGTAGTCCTTGAGGAAGACACCGAAGACGTCCTCGCCGGCCTCGCCGCGGACGATCGGGTCGTAGACGCGGGCGGCGCCGTCGACGAGGTCGAGCGGCGCGTGGAAACCCTCTTCGTGGAGGCGCGCCTTCGTCGTGTGCGGGCGCTCGTCCGTGATCCAGCCCGTGTCGACGCTCGTCATGAGGATCTGGTCGGTCTCGAACATCTCGCGCGAGCTCGTGCGCGTGAGCATGTTGACGGAGGCCTTCGCCATGTTCGTGTGCGGGTGGCCGGGGCCCTTGTAGCCGCGGTTGAACTGTCCCTCCATCGCGGAGACGTTGACGACGTACGTGCGGCGGGCCGGCGACGCGGCGAGCGACGCGCGCAGGCGTGAGACGAGGATGAACGGCGCGGTCTCGTTGCACAGCTGGACCTCGAGCATCTCGAGGGGGTCGACCTGATCCACCTTGTCGACCCACGAGTTCTGCGAGACGAGGTCCGGCACGAGGCCGCCCGCGTCGATCGCCGTGCCGGTCGCGACGCGGTCGAGGGACGCGGAGCCTGCGGTGAGCGCGAGCTTCGTGAGGAGGCCGGGCGCGGTGACGGACTCCTCGACGTGCGTCGACACAGGCATGCCGTGGTCGCGGCCGCCCGCCCGCACGGAGGCCTCGAGGGCCGCGGGGTGCGCGTCGACCGACCGGCCGTACGTCGTCACGGGCGGCAGGTACGGCAGCTCGGGCAGCGGCGCGGACTCGGCCGCGGCGAGCGGCGCATACGCGCCGGGCGACCGCCGGACAGTCTGGGCCGCGTTGTTGATGAGGATGTCGAGCGGGCCCTCGGCCGCGACGTCGTCGGCGAGCGCGATGACCTGCGCCGGGTCGCGCAGGTCGATGCCGACGACCTTGAGGTTGTGGATCCAGTCCGCCGCGTCCTCCATCTGCGCGTAACGGCGGACGGCGTCGTTGGGGAAGCGCGTCGTGATCGTCAGCTGCGCACCGTCGCGCAGGAGGCGCAGCGCGATGTACATGCCGATCTTCGCGCGGCCGCCCGTGAGCAGGGCCCGACGCCCGGTGAGGTTGGTGCGCGCGTCCCGCTTGGCGCGGTTCTCCGCGGCGCAGCGCGGGCACAGCTGGTGGTAGAAGACGTCGATGTCTTGGTAGGGCTCCTTGCACACGTAGCAGCCCTGCGGCTTCGAGAGCCGCCCCGCGAACGGGCCTGTCGCCGTGCCGGGACGGATGTCGACGCCCTCGGTCTCGTCGTCGATGCGCGTCGGGGCGCCCGTCGCGGTCGCCTCGATGACGGCGCGGTCGGCGTCCTGGATCGCCGCCTTGGCCTCGTCACGTCGCTGCTTCTTCACGGTCTTGTAGAGCTTGGCCGTGGCGCGCTGCAGCGCGACCTTGTCAGGGTGCTCGGGAGGCAGCGCATTCGCGGCCTCGAGGATCTCGAGGGCGCGCGCGAGCTCGTCAGGGTTCAGCTGGGGGGTGTCGGACACGTGCTCAAGTATCCCAGAGCGCGCAATGACGCCGGACACAGTGGTGGCGCGCTGGCGACGAGCGCCGCCATGCCTGTCAGGCGTCGGTCCCAGGATCCTGCGTCGCAGCGTCCTGACGGCGTTCGACGAGCAGGGTCGCCGTCCCGATGAGCACTCCGAGCACGGCGCCGGCCGCGACGATGATCCCGATCTGCACGTACCAGGCGCGGTCGCCTGCGAGCACGGCCGCGACGGTCGCGAGGACGGCGCCGAGGAGCAGGCCACCGGCGATGCGGCGAGTGCGGCTCTGGCGAGCGTACTGTCCGCGCTCCAGGCCGAGGTAGGCACGCACATTCATGGGGATGGCTCCTTGGTCGCTCACGCCGCGGGCCGCGACGTCGCGTCGTCGCGGCGCGCGAGGGCGCCCGAGACGACTCCGACGAGGGCGGCGGTGGTCATGCTCGCGAGCAATGGCAGCGTCGATCCGTCGCCGAGGCCCAGGAGGCTCGTGCCGCTCGCGACGACGCAGACGAGCATGACGGCCGAGAGGAACTTGCTGCGCCGCGGATCGGCGTCGTCGCCGCGACCGTGCCCATGGCGAGCGCGCACGGCCCAGTGGCCGAAGAAGACGGCCATGGCAGCGCATGCGGCGTGAAGGATCCAGGCGACGGCGTCGAGGTCAGGCATGGGGCTCCGGTCGTCGGCGGCGTGGGTGGGCGGGCTGTGCTCGACGAGCGTCTCAACGGGACACGTCCATGAGGGGCGGCCATCGGTGCGGTACCAGAGTAGTTCGGACGACCGTGATCTTCCACGACCGCGGTTGCGTGGTCGACCTGCGTCGCACGCCCGTCGACTCTGGTCGGATCTCGAATGTCGGTCGTCCCCGGTAGCGTCGTCCGCGACGACGGCATGCGGCCGTCGCCGGGAGGGGAGCAGCACATGGGCGTCGCGCTCGGGCTCGAGGGCCTGCGCAAGACCTTCGGTGAGAAGGTCGCGGTCGAGAGGGTCGACCTCGCTGTCCCGGCGGGCTCGTTCTTCGGTCTCGTTGGCCCCAACGGGGCTGGCAAGACGACGACGCTCTCGATAGCGACGGGCCTGCTGCGACCCGACGCAGGACGGGTGACGGTCCGAGGAACGGACCTCTGGGCCGACCCGGTCAGGGCGAAGTCCCTGCTCGGGGTCCTGCCCGACGGCGTGCGGCTGTTCGACCGCCTCACCGGGCTGCAGCTCGTCGTCCACGCCGGCATGCTCCACCGCCTGCCGCGCGCGACGGCGCGCGAGCGCGCCGAGGCGCTCCTGCGCGCCCTCGACCTCGAGGCCGACGCCAACACGTTCGTCGCCGACTACTCCGCGGGCATGACGAAGAAGATCGCGCTCGCGTGCGCGCTCGTCCACGCTCCGCGGCTCCTCGTGCTCGACGAGCCCTTCGAGGCCGTCGATCCCGTCTCCGCCGCGTCGATCCGCGCGATCCTTGCCGACTACGTCGGCACGGGCGGCACCGTCGTCGTCTCCTCTCACGTCATGGACCTCGTCGAGCGCATGTGCGACCACGTCGCCGTGCTCGCCGCTGGCCGCGTCCTCGCGGCCGGCACCGTCGACGAGGTGCGCGGCGGCGCGAGCCTCGAGGACCGCTTCGTCGAGCTCGTCGGCGGACGCCGCTCGGGGGAGGGGCTCGAGTGGTTGCACAGCTCCTGAGCCTGCGCTGGCAGGTGTACCTCGGCACGCTGCGGCGCAGCGTGTGGCAGACGATCGGCGCCGTGGTCGCGATGCTCTACGCGCTGAGCCTCGGCGGCCTCCTCGCTGTCTCGGGTCTCGTTGGGGGCCTGCGCAGCGACCTCTCGGCCGAGGTCGTCGTCGGCGGTGCGATCCTCGTCCTCGTCTGGACCGTCGGACCGCTCGTCGCGTTCGGGCTCGACGACACCTTCGACCCCCGGCGCCTCGCGCCGTTCCCGCTCTCGCGCCGTGACCTCATGGTCGGCACCTCGGTCGCGACGCTCCTCGGCCCCGGCGGGATCTTCACCGTCGTCGCCGCGCTCGGCCTCGTCCTCGCGTGGGTGACCGAGCCGGCTGCGCTGCTCGCCGCGCTCGTCGGCGTCCCGCTCGGCCTCGTGACCGCCGTGCTCGGCGGGCGCGCGACGACGACGGCAGCACGGCCCCTCGTCGACGGCCGTCGAGGGCGGGATCTCGCCGTCGTCGTCGCAGTCCTTCTCGTGAGCGTCGTCACGCCCGCGATCCTCCTCGTCGACTCGATCTCGATCACGCCCGAGACGGTCGCCGGCATCGCGGCCTGGGCGTCGTGGACGCCGTTCGGCGCGGCCTTCGCGCTGCCCGCCGACGTCGCCGCGGGCGCGTGGGCCGCGCTCGCGGGCCACCTCGTCATCGCGCTCGCGACCCCCGCACTCCTCGTCCTGTGGTGGCGGCGGTCGCTCACGACCCAGCTCACCCGACCGGCCCACGCCTCCGCGGGGCACGGCAAAGGCCTCGGCGTCCTCGGTCGCGTCCCCGACTCGCCCCTCGGCGCGGTGCTCGCGCGCTGCCTCACGTACTGGGTCCGTGACCCCCGCTACGCGACGTCGCTCATCTCCGTTCCCGTCCTCGTCGTCATCGTCGCGTTCCTCGCGGGCAACGGCCCATGGCTGCTCGTCGCCGGCCCCCTCGTCGCGTGGACGTGCGGCTGGGCGATCTCCGTCGACATCGCCCTCGACTCGACGGCCTTCTGGACGCACGTCGCCGCACCGATGCGCTGGGCCGACGACCGGTGGGGACGCGTCGTCGCCATCGGCGTGCCGGGTGCGCTCCTCACCCTCGTCACGACCCTGTGGACCCTCGGTCGCGCCGACCGGTGGGACATGGCGCCTGCCGTCCTCGGCGTCGGGGCGTCGACGCTCCTCGCGTCGCTCGGTCTTGCGTCGCTCGTCTCGGCACTCGTCGTCTTCCCCGTCAACCAGCCCGGCGACAACCCGTTCGGTGCGAAGCAGGGTGGCTCGATGGGCATGATGCTCTCGCAGATGCTCGGCACACTCGCGCTCGCAGTCGTCCTCGCGCCCGCCGCGGTGCTCGCAGTCTTCGCGATCGTCCGCGGATCCGCGGCGCTTGGGTGGGCGGCGGCCGTCGTCGGGATTGCGCTCGGAGTCGTCGTGCTGCTTGTCGGCGTGCGCCTCGGCGCCCGACGGCTCGACGCACGCGCGCCGGAGCTGCTCACGCGGCTCGCGTCGTTCTGAGGTCGGTCGTGCCGCGCCGGGCGTCGTGGCCAGCCGGCCTCACACCCAGGGCGACTCCGGCCGGTGGTGCTCCGGCGCGGGCGAGTACTCCGCGTGCGCGTCGACCGCGAGGTACGTCCTCGCGAAGTGCAACGACTGCGCGATGTCGGCGCGACGTTCCGTCGCGTCCCGCGCCTTGCGCGTGCCGATCTCGACGACGACGTCACCCGCGAAGCCGCTGCGCGCCAAACCCTCGAGGAGCTCGCGGACGGGCTGCGTCCCGCGGCCCGGCACGAGGTGCTCGTCGAACCCGGAGTCGGTGCCGTCCGTGAGATGCACGTGTGCCAGACGCGGACCGAAGAGTGCCGCGAGGTCGACGCACGACTGCCGCGACGTCGCCGCGTGCGACACGTCGAGCGTCACACGGTCGTAGTCGTGCTCCGTCGGGTCCCAACCCGGCAGGTAACCCATGAACTCACGCTTCCGGCCCCGCCACGGGTACATGTTCTCGACCGCGATGGTGAGCCCCGAGTCCTCCGACAGGGCGCGCACCTGCTCTGCGAAGTGCCGCGAGTAGCCACGCTGCCACGCGAACGGCGGGTGCACGACGACCGTCGACGCACCGAGCGTGAGGGCCATGTCGACGGTCTTCGCGAGCTTGTGCCCGGGCTTCGTGCCCCACACCTGCTGGGAGACGATGAGCGTCGGTGCGTGCACCGAACGGATCGGCACGCCCGTCTCCTGTGCCAGGCGCGCGAGGGCGAGGTCGTCGCGGGAGATCTTGTCGTTCCACACCATGACCTCGACGCCGTCGTACCCGAGCTCGGCCGCGAGCTCGAAGGCGAGCGGGGCCTTGCGGGGGTAGACGCTCGCCGTCGAGAGCGTCACGTGCGGTCGTGCCGATGTCTCACCAGCCATGACATCCACACTAGTCCGCGTCGTGACGCGCGCCACCGCCACGCGGCACTCGCCCCGCCAAGTGGGCCCATGACTTTACGGTGTGCTCCAGGGAGACTAGGGGCATGGCCGAAGCACCCGAGAAGCTCTTCCCCGGCAAGACCTTCGTCTCGACAGTCCTCGAGGCCGCCGACACGAAGGCCGAGATGTCGCGCTCGATCACGCAGGTGTACCTCATGCGTGCTGCGATGGCCGGCATCCTCATCGGCATCTTTTACCTCGCGAACTACACGATCATCGCCGGCTTCGTCGCGGTCGATCCTGAACTGCGCACGATCGGCAAGCTCGTCGGCGCCGTCGTCTTCGGGTTTGCCCTCGCTTTCATCTACTTCACGCGCTCCGAACTGCTCACCTCGAACATGATGATCGCGACGATCGCCGTCTACCACCGCCGCATGCGCGTACGCCGTGCGAGCGCGCTCCTCGCCCTCTGCCTCCTCGGCAACGCCCTCGGCGGGCTGCTCATCGCGCTGCTCGTCGCCGGGTCGTCGATGATCGACGGCGCGACCGGCGAGCTCGTCACGCAGGCCGTCGAGCACAAGCTCGACTACGTGACCTCAGGGTCGAGCGGGATGCTCGACCTCTTCGTCCGCGCGATCCTCTGCAACCTCCTCATCAACCTCGCGATGCTGCTCGTCTACAACGGGCTCGTCAAGGCCGACGGCGTCAAGGTCCTCGCGATGAACGTCGCCGTCATGCTCTTCGCCTTCCTCGGCTACGAGCACTCCGTCGCCAACACGGTCCTCTTCACCATCCAGGGCTTCCACGGCGGCATCGACATCTGGCTCGCCCTCGCGAACGTCGGCATCGCGCTCGTCGGCAACTTCGTCGGCGGAGGCCTGCTCATCGGCTGGTACTACGCGTACGCGAACGACCCGGAGCGCACGCAGCGTGCGCTCCTGCGCGAGGCGCGGCTCGTCACGCGTGAAGCGGCACGCGCGGGGTCAGGCACCGAGGGACGATGACGCGCTGACGTCGTCCGCCGCAGGCTCGTCGGCGGGGGCCGACGCGTCGTCCTGCGGGGCCGGCGGCTCCGGGACGGGCGTTCCGCCCGGCTGCGGAAGCTCCGTCGTCGGGGCGTCGGTGGGCACGTCGGTCGGCGTCGCGGGCGGCACGGGCGTCGCAGGGTCCGTCGGCTCGTCGGTCGGGGTGGGCGACGGCGTCACAGTGGGCGCGTCCGTCGTGGGCTCCTCCGTGGGCGTTGTCGGCGCGTCCGTCGTCGGTTCGTCCGACGGTGTCGTCGTGGGCTTCTCCGTCGGGGTGACGGGGCGCGCCTTCTCACGGACGCGCGAGATCGTCGTGCCGGATCCCTCGACGCCGCGCAGCGCCTTCGACAGCGGGCGGCCGAGCCCGAGCTCGACGACCGTGAGCGTGAGGATGATGACGACGAACGTCGTCACCGCGACGAGCGCGAACGTGCGGCGCGGGCTGCGCCGCGTCGGCGCCATGAGGTCGCGGCCGACGCGTTCGTCGACCGGAGATGTGGCCGGTGGCGGGACCGACGGACCGGTCGACTCCTCGGTGACGCGCGCGACGACGGGCGTCTCCCGCGTGACGATCGCGACCTCGGGAGCAGCAGCGACTGGGATGGCGTCCGTCGTCACGGTCGGTTCGAGCAAGCCGGTCGGGGTCTCCTCGCGGAGCGGCGGCACGTCGGCCGGACCTGCGGGGACCGGATCGAGGACCGCGGTGTCCTCCGCGGACGTCGCGGTCCGCAGGTAGCGAGGCGCAAGCTGCGTGACGACGACCTGCGTCCGCACAAGCGAGCGCGTGTACGCGTAGTTCGCGAACGCCGTGAGGATCGCGGCGACGACCGCGCCGACAATCGTCCCGGCGACCCCCAGATACGACAGCGCGATGGTCGACGTCACGGCCGTGAGCGCGCTCGCGGCGATCGTCACGAGCGACGGTCGCGTCGGCATGGGCGGCTGCGGGCGCGAATGCTCCGCCGACGGAGGGTTCTCCGACGGCGTGCGCGGGGCTGCGGGGCGCGGGCTCATCACCTTCAACCCTAGTGAGCGGCCGTGGACCTCGCGTGAAGAGGACGGGACCACGCCGTGGGGCCTGGCGAGCTCGGACGTGGCGTCCGCCACGTCCCGCGGCGGGCGGCGTGCGAAAGAGATTGCGGGACGGGCGCCCGTACGGTGGGGTGGGACGATGACGACGCACGTGCTCGCCCTCGGTGGCGGCGGCTTCTCGATGTCCGACGGCTACGCGGCGACCGCGCTCGACCGCTACGCGCTCGGCCTGGCCGGCGTCGACCGGCCCACCGTCTGCTTCGCGCCGACGGCGAGCGGCGACGCCACCTTGTACATCGAGCGCTTCGAGGCCGCGTACGCGCCGCTCGACTGCGAGACGCGCGTGCTGCGGCTCGTCGCCGACGGCGCACAGTCCGTCGCACGCACGCTCGACGGAGTCGACGTTCTCATGGTCGGCGGCGGCAACACCGTCAACCTCGTGGCGCTGTGGGACATCCACGGCGTGACGCGCGAGCTGAGGCGCCTCGCCGCCGGGCGCGACCTCGTGCTCGCGGGCCTGTCCGCCGGCGCGAACTGCTGGTTCGAGGGCTGCACGACCGACTCGTTCGGGCCCGAGGTCGTGCCGTGGCGCGGTGGGACGGGGTTCGTCGCGGGCAGTTTCTGCCCGCACGCCGACGGCGAGGGCCGCGTCGACGACTACGCGGCCGCTGTCGCGTCCGGCGTGCTTCCCGCAGGATGGGCGGCTGACGACGGCGCCGCGGTGCACGTCGTCGACGGCGTCGTGCGCGCGCACCTGGCCGAGCGCCCGGGGGCGCGGACCTACCGCGTCGAGGCCGACGGGAGGGGCGGGGCGAGCGTCGTCGCGCAGGACATGACGCAGTTCTGAGCGCCGCTCAGCCCTTCGCGCGCGCCGGCAGGCCCTCGACCGCGGAAACCTTCCAGCCGAGGAACACCTTCTCGAGCGTGAGGGTGAGCCGGACGGTCGTCCCGCCGAGTTTCGCGTCGGGCCGCTCCGCGTCCTCGACCTCCGCGAACGTGTAGTCGACGACGGCAGTCGGCGAGTCCTCCGTCGGCTTCGTCACCCACTCCCAGCGCTTGCGGTCGAGCGCGGGCGTGAGGTCGCAGCCACGCAGCTCGCGCCAGCGCGCGACCGTGTCGGAGGCGGGGTCGACGAGCTGCCTGTCCGTCGTCGGGCACGCGTTCCCCGTGCCGAGGCCGCGCGGCGCGCTGAGCACCGCGGTCGCCCGCTCCGTGGGCGTGACGCGCTCGAGCTGTGGGTACCGCTCGATGAGCATCTCCCACCCCGCGACGCCGAGCGACCACAGGAGGAAGACCACGACGAGGGCCCCGAAGAACTTCAACGCGCCGCGCCGACGGTCGCGGGCGTCGTCCTCGATCGTCGAGCCGTCGCCACGGACGTGCGCGACCTTGCCACCCGAGCGTGCGAGCTCCGTCCACGCGGTGCCGTCCCACCAGCGTTCGCGGCCGTCGGGGTGCGGGTACCAGCCGGCCGGACCGACGAGCACGTCGCCGCCACCGCCGGGGGCGGTGACGGTCCCGCGAGGAACGGCACCGGCGCCCGACGGGCGCGGGGCGCCCCCGGAACCGGCGGGGGCCTGGCCGTCGGGCTTGGCGGACGGGACTGAGCCGTCGGGCGTGGAACCGGGCAGGGGCGGCGGCTGAGCGGTCACGCCTGCGAGCGTACCGAAACCCCGACTCGTAGGTCTCCAGCACCATCGAACAGTGCTGGAGACCCACCAGACGGGGGGGGGGGGGGGGGGGCGGGTGGTGGGCCTTATACACATATGACGCTGGNAGGTGGGTCGGGTGGGGTCAGGCCGGGGTGGAGGCGGCGAGCGACGCTCGCGCCGTGAGGGTCGCCGACACGAGGTTCCTCAGCGACGCCTCCGTCTCCGCGTAGCCGCGGGTCTTGAGACCGCAGTCCGGGTTGACCCACAGCAGGCTCGGGTCGACGGACCCGAGCGCAAGCCCGAGCAGCTCCGAGATCTCCTCCGCCGACGGCACGCGCGGGGAGTGGATGTCCCACACGCCCGGCCCGACGCCCCGCGAGAACCCGGCGGCCTCGAGCTCGTCGAGCACCTCCATGCGGGAGCGCGCCGCCTCGATCGACGTGACGTCCGCGTCGAGGGCGTCGATCGCGCCGATGACCTCGCCGAACTCGGAGTAGCACAGGTGCGTGTGCACCTGCGTCGACGGTGTCGCCCCGGCCGTCGCGAGGCGGAACGAGCCGACGGACCACGCGAGGTAGTCGGCGTGCGCCTCGCGGCGCAGCGGCAGGAGCTCGCGCAGCGCGGGCTCGTCGACCTGGACGACCGCGATCCCGGCCGCCTCGAGGTCCGCGACCTCGTCGCGCAGCGCGAGCCCGAGCTGGTCGGCGACCTCGGCCGCGGGCACGTCGTCACGCACGAACGACCACGCCATGATCGTCACGGGGCCCGTGAGCATGCCCTTGACGGGCTTGTCGGAGAGCGACTGCGCGTACGACGCCCAGCCGACCGTCATGGGCGCGGGCCGTGACACGTCGCCCCACAGGAGCGAGGGCCGCGTGCAGCGCGAGCCGTAGGACTGGACCCAGCCGTTCTCGGTTACCGCGAAGCCGTCGAGCAGCTCCGCGAAGTACTGGACCATGTCGTTGCGCTCGGCCTCGCCGTGAACGAGGACGTCGAGCCCGAGCTCCTCCTGGAGGCGCACGACGCGCTCGATCTCGGCGCGCATCGCGGCCTCGTACGCGTCGGTCGCGAGCTCACCCCGGGCGTGGGCGGCGCGCGCCTTGCGGATCTCGACGGTCTGCGGGAACGAGCCGATCGTCGTCGTGGGCAGCGCCGGAAGACGCAGGCGCTCGGCCTGGGCGGTACGTCGCGCGGCGACGTCGCCGCGCTTGCGGTCAGCGTCGGTGACAGCGGACGTCCGCGCGCGGACGTCGTCGACGCGCACGCCCGGTGCGACCGCCCGCGCAGCGAGGGCCGCGCTCGCGGCCTCGACCTCGGCGGCGACGGCGTCCCTGCCCGACGTGAGCGCGCGGCCGAGCGCCGCGACCTCGCCGACCTTCTCGTCGGCGAACGCGAGCCACGAGCGCAGCCCGTCGTCCAGCTGCGGCTCGTCGGCGAGAGTGTGCGGCACATGGAGGAGGGACGTCGACGTCGCGGCAGCCACCGCGCCGGAGATCTCGCGCAGCGCGTCGAGCCGGTCGAGCGCGCCCGCAAGGTCGGTGCGCCACACGTTGTGGCCGTCGACGACGCCGCCGACGAGCACCTTGGCGGCGAGCCCCGCGCGGACCTCGTCGGTGAGCCCGGAGGGCACGGATCCCTCGACGAGGTCGAGCGCGACTGCCTCGACGCCGCTCAGGGCGACCGCGGGGAGGGACTCACGCAGCTCGCCGTACGGTGCGGCGAGGAGGATCGCGGGACGCTGCGCTCCGACGGGTGCGGCGGTGAGCACGGCGTACGCGCGGGAGGCGGCCGCCGCGAGGGCGTCGGGCGCCGTGCGCAGCGTGTCGGTGACGAGCGCGGGCTCGTCGAGCTGCACCCACTGCGCGCCCGCGGCCGCGAGGCGCTCGAGCAGGGCGACGTAGACCGGGAGGAGGTCGTCGAGCCGGTCGAGCGGCTCGTAGCCGTCGGGCGCACCGTCCGCGGCCTTCGACAGCGCGAGGAAGGTGACGGGCCCGACGACGACGGGACGTGGGACGACCCCCGACGCGACGGACTCGGCGACCTCGGCGACGAGGCGGTCCGACGCGAGGCGGAACGCCGTCGCGGGGCCGATCTCGGGGACGAGGTAGTGGTAGTTCGTGTCGAACCACTTCGTCATCTCGAGCGGCGCGAGCGCGCCCGCGCCGCGGGCGATCGTCGAGTACCCGGCGAGGTCGAGCGTGCCGTCGGACGCGACGAGGTGCGCGAAGCGCTCGGGGACGGCGCCGACGGTGACGGCCGCGTCGAGGACCTGGTCGTAGAAGGAGAACGCCGCGGGGACCGCGGAGTCACCGGTGAGGCCGAGCGCGACGAGGCGGGCGCGGGTCGTCGCGCGCAGGTCCGCCGCGACGGCCTCGAGCTCCGCCGCGGTCGTCCGCCCGGCCCAGAAGGACTCGAGCGCACGCTTGAGCTCGCGGCGCGGCCCGATGCGGGGGTAGCCGAGGATCGTCGCGGTCGGAAATGCGGGAACCGTTCCGGCAGTGGGGACACGGGTGCCCTGGGAGATGGTCATGCTGGTGCTCCTGGAGGTGAGATCAGGGGCCGTCGACTCGTGCGACGTCCCTGAGGGGTTCACCGACCCGCGGCCCTCCGGCCAGGTCCGACGCGATCTGCGCGTCGCCGCCGAGGTGTACACCCTCGAGCAGGTCCAGTGCTGGTGCAGCGTTGTTGAAGGTGTAGACGTGCAGGCCAGGCGCCCCGGCGTCGAGCACGGCCCGCGCGAGGTCGATCGACGCGCGCATGCCGTGCGCGTGCCTCTCGTCCTCGGGCAGGGACTCGAGCTCGGCCGTGAGTCGCACCGGTGCGGGCACGCCCGTGAGCTCCGCGACCCGGTGGAGGCGGCGGGGCTCGGTCGTCGGCAGGATGCCGGCGAGGATGGGGATGGTGACGCCCGCGGTGCGGGCGCGCTCGACGAAGTCGACGTATGTCGATGCCTCGTAGAAGAGCTGGGTGATCGCGAACGTCGCGCCCGCCTCCTGCTTGACGAGCAGGCGCTCGACCTCCTGCGCGGGCGTCGTGCCCGCGGCGAGGTTGCCGCCGGGGAACGTCGCGACCGCGATCGTCAGGGGGCGGGTCGCGCCGCGGAGCGCGCTCGCTGGCGACTCGCCGCAGCGCACGGCCTCAACCTGCTGGAGGAGGCGGATGAGGTCCTCGGAGGAGTTGACGCCGCCCGGGCTCGGGGTCCAGTCGGGCTGCCCGACGGGCGGGTCGCCACGCAGCGCGAGGAACGAGCGGATGCCCGCGTCGAGGAATTCGCGGACGACCTCGGTGACGTGCTCGCGCGTCGCTGCGACGCACGTGAGATGTGCGATCGGCAGGACGGGAGTCTCGCGGGCGATCGTCTGGACGACCTGGCGCGTCGTCGCGCGGTCGGTCCCGGCGGCGCCGTAGGTGACGGAGACGAAGTCGGGGCGTGCGGCGAGGAGCGCGCGGGCGGTCGCCCAGAACTTCGGGGCCGCGTCGGGGTTGCGCGGGGGCATGAGCTCGAAGGAGACGGTCGGGCGCGCGGTCGCGCCGCCGGTGCCGGTGATGCTCATGGGTCAGCCTCCGCAGGGTCGGTCCATCGGACCTGGCGTGAGCACCCGTTCCCTCAGGAGGCTTCCTCTTGGGCGGGTTGCTGCGGCGTCGACGAGCCAGGACTCTCGGCCGCTCTGGATGGTGGTGCGAGCCTAGGGGTGCGCCGGACCCCCACCCAAGCCGTCCCGGATCGTGAGACGGCGGTCCGGCAGGCGGTCAGCGGCGGCGGCCGTTGCGCGGGTCCGTCGGCGGGAACTCGCCGTCGTCCGAGCCGTCGTCGGCCTTGAACAGCAGCTCGGAGAGCTGCTTCTTCACCTCGGCGACGCGCGGCACGTCGTAGAGGAGCACGCCCGCCTTCTCCGTCGCGTCCGAGACGACGATCGTCCCGCAGCCGAGCATCTGGTCGAGCAGGTCCCGCTCGTACGTGAAGTCGTTGATGCGGAACAGCGGGATGTCGCGGCCCGTCTTCGTGAGGATCCCTGAGCGCGTGATGAGACGACGCGTCGTGAACGTGTACGACGTCGTGCGCCACCGCAGGTAGGGCACGAGCGACCACACGACGATGACGACGAGCGCGACCACCCCGATCGCGAGCATGAGCCACGTCTTGGAGTCGTTGTCCGGCAGCAGCAGGAGGGCCGCGACGACGCCCGCCGCGGCGAGCAGCAGGACGAGGAACGGCACGAAGACCATCTTGACGTGCGGACGGGTCTGCAGGACGACGCGCTCGTCGTCACCCAGGCTGCGATCGATCGACATGGGGCGATCCTTGCAGATCGCCGGGCGGCGCGGCACCCCGTGCTCGCGTGGGCGGCGTGCGCCGCCCACGCGAGCCGTCGGACGTGAGGTCGACCGTGCTGGAGCCGACCTCGGCGCCGGTGAGGTGTACTGACTTTCATGGCAAGGACGACATCGTCACGAGACGCGCGGCAGGCGACCCCGCGCGTCGCTGCGCCGGCAGGAAAGATCCTGCCCTCAGACACCCGCCGGCACCACCGTGCCCTCGTCCTGCAGCATCTAGTCGACGACGGCCCCCAGTCGCGAGCCGACCTCGCCCGACTCACGAAGCTTGCGCGCGTCACGATCTCGGACGTCGTCTCAGGACTCATCGCCGACGATCTCGTCATCGAGCTCGGAGTCCGCCCCGGAACCCACCTGGGCAAGCCCGCGACGCTCGTCGGGATCAACCCGACCGGCGCCTACATCGCCTGCCTCGACCTCTCCGGCGACCACGACCTCCGCGGCTCCGTCGTCGACCTCGAGGGCACCGTCGTCGTCACCCACCAGGTCACCCTCGGCGACGACCGCGGCGACGATGCCGTCGACCGCACCGTCGAGTTCGCCCGCCGCCTCCTCCTCGACGCGCCCGGCAAGGTCCTCGGCCTCGGCGTCGGAGCCCCCGGCATCGTCACCGTCGACGGCGAGGTGCGCAACGCCCCCAACCTCCGCTGGGAGCGCCTCGCGCTCGGCCAGCACCTGCGCGATGCCCTTGGCGTCCCCGTCCACGTCGCGAACGACGCCGACAGCGCCGCCCTCGCCGAGGACACCTTCATCAAGGGCGGTGGTGCAGGCCTCCTCCTCGTCGAGATCGGACGAGGCGTCGGCGCCGGCATCCTCCTCGACGGCAACCTCCTCCGCGGCCCCTACGGCACCGCAGGCGAAATCGGCCACGTCACCGTCGTCCCCGACGGAGACCCCTGCACGTGCGGCCGCCACGGCTGCCTCGAGTCCCTCGTCGCCGCGCCACGCCTCCGCGCACGCGTCGCAGGCCTCTCCGAGGCGCAGTCCGCGAGCGAGCTCTCCTCAGCCGGGCGTCAGCTCGGCACCGTCCTCGCACCCGTCGTCCAGGCCCTCGGCCTCCGCGACGTCGTGCTCTCCGGCCCGCCCGAGCTCATCGACGGCCCGTTCCGCCAAGCGACCGAGTCCACGATCCTGGCCCTCACACGCCCCTTCGCGGACGAGCAGGTCACCGTTCGCATGTCCGCGCTGGGTCGCGACGGCGTCCTCCACGGCGCAGCCGCACTCGTCCTCGACGGAGAGCTCGGGCTCTCCTGACGGAACAGCAGTACCTGCACCAAGGGCTGACAGCAGCATCCACGGGTGCGTCCGGCGTGACGCCGGGCGCACCCACCCCTGAGAAAGGCACCCCCATGGAGATCCTGATCCTGCCGTCCGCCGACGTCGTCGGGAAGGTCGGGGCCGACATCTTCGAACGCACCGTCCGCGAGAACGCACACCCTGTGCTCGGCCTCGCGACCGGATCCTCGCCGCTCCCCGTCTACACCGAGCTCATCCGCCGCCACCGCGAGGAAGGCCTCTCCTTCGCCGCGGCCGAGGCATTCTGCCTCGACGAGTACATCGGCCTGCCCGTCGGGCACCCCGAGTCGTACCACCAGTTCATCCGGCGCGTGTTCACGAGCCACCTCGACATCGCCGACACCGCGGTCCACAGCCCCGACGGCGCCGCCGACGACATTCCAGCCGCCGGTCGCGCGTACGACGAGTCCATCAAGGCTGCCGGCGGCGTCGACGTGCAGATCCTCGGCATCGGTACCAACGGCCACCTCGCGTTCAACGAGCCCGGCTCGTCGCTCGCGTCGCGCACCCGGATCGTCACGCTCACCGAGCAGACCCGCTCCGACAACGCGCGCTTCTTCGACTCGATCGACGACGTGCCGCGATACGCCCTCACGCAGGGCCTCGGGACGGTCATGGAGGCACGTCACCTCCTCATCGTCGCGACCGGCGCCGGCAAGGCCGCCGCCGTCGCTGCGGCGGCCGAGGGCCCTGTCACCACGAGCTGCCCCGGTTCGATCGTCCAGATGCACCCGCACGTCACGCTGCTCGTCGACGAGGACGCCGCAGCCGACCTGGCGAACGCCGAGCATTACCGCTGCGTCTTCGCGACCAAGCCGGAGTGGCAGGCGCTGTGAGCCTTGTCATCGCCCTCGACGTGGGCGGCACCAACATCCGCGGGGAGCTTGTCGACCCCGCGGGAACGGTGCACGCCGCGTCGCACGAGCCCACCGCGGGCTCGGACGGGGATGCCACGCTCGACGCGATCGAACGCGCCTGCCGTGCGCTCCTCGTCGAGGCGGGCGAGCTCGGGCACGTCGTCATCCGTGAGGGTCGCGACGGTCCCCGAGATCGTCGTCGCCGAGCTCGGTCAGCGTGCCAGCGTGATCGGCCCCGCGCTCGCCACCTGGAAGCGCCTCTCGGACGACTGACGTCCTCCGTGCACGACGAGCCCGTGCGCGGCGCCCCGGGACCGCCGCCCTTCCGCGGCTGCGCCACGCGGAACCTTGAGCCCGCAGGACGCAGAGCCGCAGGACGGCAGTGGCGGACGCGGACGTCGGAATGGTAGTTGTTGGGGATGACGACGACGGACGGGCTGCCCCACGACCTCGTGACCACGGATGACGTCACCCGGACGCTGCGCGACCTCGGCATCGCCGGACGCGTCGTCATGGTCCACACCTCGATGCGACGCGTCGGGAACGTCGTCGGCGGCGAGGACGCGCTGCTCCGCGGGATCCTCGACGCCGCCGGGCCCACCGGCACCGTCGTCATGCCGACCCAGTCGTGGCAGCTGTGCGACCCCGCGTTCCTCCGCGACCCCGCCGTCGACCCGGCGGCCTACGCCCGCATCCGGGAACAGCTGCCCGCCTACGACCCCGCCCGTACCCCGACCCGCACCATGGGGGCCGTCGCCGAGCTCTTCCGCACCTGGCCGGGCGTGCTCCGCTCCGGGCACCCGCAGCGGTCCGTGGCCGCCCACGGCCCTCTGGCCGGCCGTGTCGTCGCCGTCCACGACCTCGACGACTCGGCGGGCGAACGCCCCCCCCTGCGCGCGCTCGAAGACCTCGACGCGCTCGTGTGCCTGCTCGGCGTCGGCTTCGAGAGCTGCACCGCCCTCCACCTCGCCGAGAACCGCACGGTGTGGCCCGGCCAGGAGTGGGTCGACCAGGGGGCGCCTATGACCGTCGACGGCGAACGGCGCTGGGTGACGTGGCGCGAGGTCCTCCCGGCCGACGAGGACTTTGCCGCGTGCGGCGCGGAGTTCCGCGACACCCACCCAGCGCTCGTGCGGGCAGGTCGGATCGGGGCGGCCGACGTCGTCGTCGTCCCCGTGCGCGACCTCGTGGAGTTCGCGACACGATGGTTCGTCGAGAACCGGGGTGGCCGGCCCGTCGGCGGGTGACGCCGCCTCCCCGTCAATGGGTGACGCCACCTCCCCGTCAGGGGAGGCGGCCACCCGACTCCGCGAGGTAGCACGCCGCGCACACGGCCTCGTACGTGACCTCCGCACCCCCGTCAATCGCGACCTGCGCACCGTCGAAGATCGCTCGACCGTCGATCCGACGCGTCGTGAAGATCGCCTTGCGGCCGCAGCGGCAGATCGTCTTGAGCTCCTCGAGCGAGTGCGAGATCTCGAGCAGGCGGCGCGACCCAGGGAACGCCTCCGTGCGGAAGTCCGTCCGGATGCCGTAGCAGATCACCGGGATGCCATCGAGGACCGCGATGCGCAGCAGATCGTCGACCTGCTGCGTCGTGAGGAACTGCGCCTCGTCGAGCAGCAGGCAGGACACGTCGCGGCCGCTCGCGAGCTGGACCGCCGAGCGGTGCTGCTGGAACAGCCCGTACGCGTCGTCGTCCGCGCCCACGAGATAGTCAACCTCACGCACGACGCCGAGACGCGAGTGGATCTGACGCCCCGCCTTCGTGTCGACCCCCGGCTTCGCGAGGAGGATCCGGTGCTCGCGCTCCTCGTAGTTGTGCGCGGCCTGGAGGAGCGACGTCGACTTGCCGGAGTTCATCGCTCCGTAGCGGAAGTACAGCTTGGCCATGGGGTTGATTCTCCCATCGGTGCACACCTGACCACAGCGCCCCTCCGCGTCCCGTTGCCCACGGATGTGCGCGCAGCCCTCGCGCTCGGGGCACGCGGCAGCAAAGATGGTTCCCACGCCCGGAGGAGGACGTATGCCCACCCATGACGCGCGACCCGCAGCACCGTCGTTCCTGCGCAGCCTCGGCAGGCGCAAGAGCGTCGAGCAAGCGATCGCCACGAGCCACGACGAGACGCGCTCCCTCAAGCGGAACCTCACCGCGTGGGACCTTGCCGTCCTCGGTGTCTCTGTCGCCGTCGGCGCTGGCATCTTCTCCGTCGGGGCCACCGCTGCCGCGCACCACGCCGGGCCCGCCGTCATCGTCTCGTTCGTCATCGCCGCCGTCGTGTGCGGGCTCGCGATCATGTGCTACGCCGAGTTCGCCTCGACCCTGCCGATCGCGGGCTCCGCCTACACGTTCTCGTACGCGACGTTCGGTGAGGGCGTCGCCTGGTTCATCGGCTGGGACCTCATCCTCGAGATGCTGCTCGCCGCCGCCGTCATCGCGAAGTTCTGGGGCGTCTACCTCGGGGACGCGTTCGGCCTGTTCGGCATCGGACTGCCGACCCGCGTCGACGTCGGTCCCCTGACGCTCGACTGGGCGCCCGTGCTCATCGTCGCCGTCTTCACGGCTCTGCTCGTCCTGGGCACCAAGCTCTCGACGCGCGTCAACTCCGTGCTGACGATCCTCAAGGTGGGGATCACCCTCTTCGTCATCGTCGCCGGCTTCTTCTACGTCAAGGCCGAGAACTACACGCCGTTCGTCCCGCCGTCGCAGTCCAAGGACGGGGCGTCCGGGCTTCACCAGCCGCTCGTCGCGTTCCTCACGGGGCAGGAGCCGTCGATGTACGGGGCGCTCGGCATCCTCTCGGGTGCAGCACTCGTCTTCTTTGCGTTCATCGGCTTCGACGTCGTCGCGACGACCGCCGAGGAAGCCCGCGATCCGCAACGCACGATCCCGCGCGGCGTCCTCGGCGGGCTCGCGCTCGTCACCGTCCTCTACGTGCTCGTCACCGTCGTCGTCACCGGCATGGTCCCCTACACAGAGCTCGCGGTGTCCGAGAGCCCCTCGCTCACGACGGCATTCGTGCTCGTCGGGGCGGGGTGGGCTGGGAAGGTCATCTCGCTCGGCATCCTCGTCGGCCTCACGAGCGTCGTCATGGTGCTCCTCCTCGGGCTCGCGCGCGTCGTCTTCGCGATGAGCCGCGACGGGCTGCTGCCACGCGGGCTGTCCGTCACGCACGCGCGTTTCCGCACGCCCGTCGCGCTGCAGGTCGGGCTGGGCGTCGTCGTCGCGGCGATCGCCGGCCTTGCGGACGTCGGGTTCCTTGAAGAGATGATCAACATCGGGACGCTCTCGGCGTTCATCCTCGTGTGCTTCGGGGTGCCGCTGCTCCGCCGGTCGCGACCGGACCTCGAGCGCGGCTTCAAGGTGCCGTGGTCGCCCGTTCTCCCGGTGCTAGCAGGTCTCGCGTGCATCTGGCTGACGACCAACCTCACGGTCCTCACGTGGCTCCGGTTCCTCGCGTGGATCGTCGTCGGGGCCGTCGTCTACCTCTCCTACTCGCGGCGACACTCGCTGCTGGCCGCGCCCGGAGGAGGGCACCCCGACGAAGCGGCCTCGTAGGTCGATAGCCGATCGGTGCGCGTCACACGCACGGATCGGCTATCGGGACTTTGCTCTTGGGCGGGTGGCCCGCTCGATAGCGGATCGGGACGCTGCATGTGTACTGATCGGCTATCGAGCGCCCCGGAACCGGACCCCGGAGCCGGGCCCCGGAACCGGGCCCCGGAACCAGGCCCCGGAACCAGGCCCCGGGGCCGAGCCCCGGAATCGAGCCCGCTCGATAGCGGATCGGGACACCTGTGGTGGTCCGATCGGCTATCGGCATGCAAGGTCAGGCGGTTGCCGCCGCGACCGGGAGGTTCGCGACCGGGAGATCCGCCGGGGACAGGACGCCGTCGCGCATCTCGTGGATCTCGTCGACCAGACCCAGCTGCGAATGGTCGTGCGTGACGAGCACCGTCGCCACGCCGCGCTCGTGCGCGAGCCGCACGACAAGATCCAGCACCGCCGCACCCCGCTCATGGTCGAGCGCGCTCGTCGGCTCGTCGACGAGCAGCACGTCCGGCGACCCCATGAGAGCCCGCGCGATGTTCACCCGCTGACGCTGACCGCCCGAGAGCTGGTGCGGCCGACGGCCCGCCTGATCGGCGAGCCCCACCGCGCCGAGCAGCTCGCGCGCACGCTCCCGCACCGACGCCGGCCGGCGACCGTCGAGCACCGCCATGACCTCGAGCTGCTCGAGCGCCGTGAGCGACGCGAGAAGGTTCGGCTGCTGGAAGACGATCCCCACGTGCGTGCGCCGCACCGCGGTCCGTGCCGCCTCGTCGAGCCCCGTGACGTCGAGGTCACCGATGCGGACCGTGCCCGCATCAGGCCGCACGAGCGTCGCCGCGACCGCGAGCATGCTCGACTTCCCCGAGCCCGACGGCCCGACGACCGCCGCAACCGTGCCGTCCGGCACCGTGAGCGAGACATCGTCGAGTGCCGTGACGCGCTCCGCGCCATCGGGGTAGGTGAGAGTGATGTGGTCGAGGACGAGGCTCATCGGGCACTTCCCAAAGCAGTGAGGGGGTCGACGGACGTCACGCGGCGCACCGCGAGACCTGCGCCCGCCAGACCCAGGACGACGAGTGCCACGAAGGGCACGAGGATGGTCGAAGGGCTCAGCACGAACGGCACGACGTTGGCGATCACCGCGCCCAGACCGACGACGAGGAGCATGCCGACGCCCGTCCCCGCAAGCAGAAGGACGAGCGCCTGACCGAGCGCATCCCGCAGGAGCAGGCGCGTCGACGCGCCAAGCGCGCGCAGCACCGCGACGTCACCCGCACGCTGCACCGTCCACACCGTGAAGAACGAGCCGACGACGAGCGCCGAGATCACGAGCAGGAAGGCCTGCATCATCTGCAGCGAGCCGTTCTCCGACGTGAAAGCACCGATCGTGCGGAGGGCACCCTTGACCGTCGTCGTCGACGTGCCGAGGCCGGCGTCGACGGCCGCGGTGTCGAGACCGTCGTCCGCGAGCGTCACCGCGAGGAACGTCGCAGCGACAGAGTCGGCACGGCCCTGGGCGGGCACGTCGGCCGGAACCGTCCAGACGACCGGCACGTGACTGAGGGACGCGTCACCCTCGACCGCAGCGACCGTGAGCTCGGCACCGCCGAGCGTCAGCGTGCCTCCGGCAGCGAGACCAAGATCCTCGGCCGCGCTCTCGGAGAGGACGACGCGACCGGGTGCGACACCCGGCGCGACTGCGGAGCCCTCCGGAGCGCCCATGACCGTGACCGACGCCCGACGTCCGCCCGTGGCGCGCGTCGTGGCGACCGTCACCGGCGTGACGCCCGCGACCCCGGGGACCGCGCGCCATGCGTCGACGGTCGCAGTGTCGAGCTCCGACGTCGTGAGCGACGCCTTCTCGCCTGGCTCGGGCGCCGCGAGGACGATCCGGTCCGCTGGCAGGTCCGCGATCGCGGACGTCGACTCCCGGGCAAGGCCGGCCGTGAGCCCCGAGACGAGCCCGACGAGCACCGTGACGAGCGCGACGACCGTCCCGACGAGACCGAAGCGGCCACGCGCAGCACGCAGGTCCCGCCATGCGACGTACATTTGTTCCTCCCCGTGCGGGCGCGGCGCCACGCACCCCTCGAGCCTCCGCCTCGAGCCCCCTCGCGGGCATCGGCCGCGGCGGGGTCCTCGGATCGTCCGAACGGACGATGACGTGCGCACGGCCGATGCCTAGGGTGGTGGTGCCGTGATCTCCGACCTCCGCCCCGTTCCGCTCGTGCTGCGTGCTGGCCCGCACCTCGTGCTCGCGCTGCTGCTCGTGCTCGTCGTCGTGCGCGCCCTCGGGACGTCCGGGGCGGGTGCCGTCGCGGCGCTCGCGGCCGCGATCGGCCTCGTCGACGCTGCGGGCATCCTCCGCGGGGACCTGCGGCTCGTTCCGCCCGGCACGCACCCGAGCGGCGGAGCTCCGGGGCGGGGGCGTGCTGCGACGGCGTGGCTCTCGGTCATCGTCGCCCTGTGGATCGCGCTGCTCGCGGTGACGCCCGAGGCCGTGTGGCTCGCGTTCCCCCTCTTCTTCCTCGTGCTCCAGGTCCTGCCTGCGCTCGTGGGCGCGGTGACGCTCGCGGTGCTCGTCGGCGCGTCCGTCGGTGCGTACGGGCTGCATGAGGGCCAGCTCGACGTCGGCGCCGTCCTCGGGCCCGTGCTCGGTGCGGCCTTCGCGGCCGCCGCGGTTCACGGTCATGCGGCGCTCGCGCGCGAAAGCGAGCAGCGCCGCGTGCTCATCGCGGAGCTGTCCGTCGCGCGTGAGGACCTTGCGGCCGCGTCCCGCAACGAGGGCATGCTCGCGGAGCGTGAGCGGCTCGCGCGCGAGATCCACGACACGCTCGCCCAGGGTCTCTCGTCGATCCAGCTGCTGCTGCGCGCGGCCGAGCGGATCCTCGACGACGCCGCGGCATCGCACGCCCCGGGCGGGTCTGTGGCGGGCGCCGATCCGCGGATCGCAGACGAGGTCGCGACAGCAGCCCGGCACGTCACGCAGGCGCGTGAGACCGCCGGGGAGAACCTTGTCGAGGCGCGTCGGCTCGTGCGTGCCTGGACGTCGCCCGACCTCGACGCCGGAGGACTCGTGCATGCCCTCGAGCGGCTCGCCGCCGCACCTGACGGGCCGCGCGTCCACGTGCACGTCTCGGGTGACGCGGGTCCGCTCGGGCCCGACGCCGAGCAGGCGATCCTGCGGATCGCCCAGTCGGCGGTCGGGAACGCGCGCCGGCACGCGGGCGCTCAGCGGGTCGACGTGACGCTCTCGTTCATGGACGACGAGGTCGCGCTCGACGTCGTCGACGACGGCAGCGGCTTCGACGCCGACGCGGTTCTGGCGCGCGGTGCGGGTGCCGACTCAGGGTTCGGGCTTCCGGGCATGCGCGCGCGTGCGCGGTCGCTCGGGGGTGTGCTCACGGTCGAGTCGACACCCGGGCTGGGGACGGCCGTCGCCGTGAGGGTGTCTGTGGACAGCTCTGCACGAGAAGGTGGCGCCCGATGATCCGCATCCTGCTCGCCGACGACCATCCTGTCGTCCGCGCCGGCGTCCGCGCCCTCCTCGAGACCGAGCCCGACCTTGAGATCGTCGGCGAGGCCCCCACCGCCGCCGACGCTGTCCGGCTCGCGGCCGAGGCCTGGCCCGACGTCGTCCTCATGGACCTGCAGTTCGGCGACGGCCCCGCCGGCGGTGTCGAGGCGACCGCGACGATCACGTCCGCCGGCCCGACCCCGCGCGTCATCGTCCTCACGACCTACGGCACCGACGCCGACATCCTCGCAGCGCTCGAGGCCGGAGCCGTCGGCTACCTCCTCAAGGACGCGCCCCCCGAGGAGCTCGTGGCCGCCGTCCGCGCGGCCGCTGCGGGCGCGTCGGCGCTCGCGCCTGCGATCGCGACGCGCCTCGTCGAGCGCGTCCGGACCCCCGGCACGCAGCTCACGGCGCGCGAGACCGAGGTGCTCGCGCTCGTCGCCGAAGGGCTGACGAACCAGCAGGTGAGCAGGCGGCTCTTCCTCTCCGAGGCGACGGTGAAGTCGCACCTCGCGCACGTGTTCACGAAGCTCGGCGTCGACTCGCGCACGGCCGCCGTGACGACGGCGCGCGACCGGGGCATCCTCCGCGCCTGACACCCTCCCCACGGATTGACGCGTCCCACCCGTCCGACGGGGGGACGCGTCAATCCGCGAACGAGGGGTGGTGCCAGGCCGTCGATAGCCGATCCGGACGCCGGGGGCGTACGGATCGGCTATCGAGGCGGCGCCTCACGGCGCCGCCTGCGACCAGGGCCCGACGGTCCCCCGACGACGGCCGCACGGACGGCTAGTCTCAGACCATGTCGAACGCGAGCACCGAGCAGCCCGAGCCTCACGCCCCTGAGGTCGGAGCCTGGGTCATCACCTGCAGCCCGGAGCGCAGCAAGCCGGAGGTCGCGCTCGCGAAGCGCGGCCTCGACGACTTCTGGAGCCTGCCGATCGGTTCGCTGGCGCCCGCCGCCGCGATGCGCGAGGGCGACGCGGTCATCTTCTACGTCGACAGGGGCTCGTCGAAGGTTGATGCCGGGTTCTGGGGTGCAGGCCGCATCACGGACACGGTCGTGCGAGACGTCGCGAGCGACCCCGGTGCGTGGCTCGACCGGCCGCGCGCGGACGAGCGCACGACGTGGGTGCGGATCGCCGTGACCTTCTGGGACATGCCGGTGACGCTCGACCAGGCCGGCGACGACGCCGTGCTCGCAGCCTCGACAGCCGTGACGGAGCCGCAGCCCGCTCCGGTCGCGCTCACGCAGGCCGAGCTCGACGCGCTGCTCGTGCTCGCCGGCCGCGACGACGTCGACGACGGCGCGGGCGGCGTCACGTCCCCCTACACGGCCTCCGCACTCGGCGCCCGCGTCGAGAAGCGTGCCTTCAAGGCCGCGCTCAAGCACTACAAGAAACTCGGCTTCAAGCCTGTCGACGACGTACGTGACGAGCCGGGCCACGGGTACGACCTCGAGCTCAAGCGGAAGGTCGAGGGCGTCAAGGAGACGATCCGGGTCGAGGTGCGTGGCAAGGTCGGGCCCGACCCGTCGGTGAGCCTCACCCGACGCGAGCTCAAGGCTGCGAAGAAGGACAAGGGCTGGCGGCTGCTCGTCGTGACGAACGTGTTGGAGAAGGAGTCCGTCGTCACGGAGCTCGACGGCAAGGCGGCGCGCAAGGCGTCGTCGGCCGAGGCCCACCGCGTCGTCCTGGGCTGAGCCGCGCCGCAGCGTCCTCGGCTGAGCTGCTCCCCGGCGCCCTCGCAAGTGCCGATAGCCGATCGGTGCACGCGACGTGAACCGATTGGAACCGATGGGCCGTCGTGCCGTCGTCGGCCTGCGGCAGGACCGACGCGCTGAGCAGCGAGTACCAGAGCGAGAGCCCCTCGCCGACCGGCACCCGGTAGTCCTTGTCGCCGTGGACGACGAGCATGGGCGTGCGGATCGCACCGACCGACCGGTGCGGCGACCACGCCGCACGCATCTCCGGGGTCATCTCCCGCGCCCAGTACGACGGGTGGTCGGTCGTCGGCAGGAACAGCTCGAGCGACCACAGTCCCGCATGCGAGACGATCGCCCGGAAGCGGTCCGTGTGCCCCGCGACGCAGTTCGCCATGTACCCGCCGAAGAACCCGCCCATCGCGGCCGTGCGTGTCTCGTCGACGTCGGCACGGGCCGCGGCCGCGTCGGTGAGCGCGAGAAGGTGAGCGCGAACCGCGCGGCGCCCCTGCGCACGCTTGCGCCTGCCCCTGGGGCAGGGCCTAGCGTCGTGCGCATGACGACGACATTGACGGTCGGGGCCCTCGCGCGGACGCTCGGCGTGTCCGAGAAGGCCGTGCGGCTCTGGACGGATCGCGGACTGCTCGACGCGACGCGCACGGGCGAGGGTGCGCCGCGCGCGTACGGGCCCGAGCAGGTCGTGCGCGGGCGCACGATCACGCTGCTGCGGGCGCTCGACGTGTCGCTCGCGGACGTCGCGACGGTTCTCGACGCCGCCGATCCTGTCGCGGAGTTCGACGAGCTGTGGGGTGCGGTGTGGGCGTCGCTCGAGGGGCGGCTCGCGGCCGCCGGGTACGTGCGGTCCGTGCTCGCGGGGCAGCCTGCGCTCGACGTCCCGCACGAGGTGCGGGACGTACCGGCGCGGCTGCTTCTCACGCTCGGAGGCTCGGCGACGCTCGGCGAGCTCGCGGGGCTCATCCCGGCGCTCACCGACCGGTTGTTCGTCGCGCTCACGGAGACGGGGGCGACGCTCGCGGGCGTGCCGTCGGTGCAGTACCACGAGCGCGCGACGGAGCACTCGGCTGCGCGCCTCACCGTGCGGGTGCCGGTCGCGGCGCCTTGCGTGCCACCGCCGGGCATGGCTCTCGTCGCCGAGGAGGCCGGCCGGGAGATCGTCGTGGCGCTCGACCAGGACCAGGCGGCGGACCAGTCGTTCATCGTCGCGGTCCACGATCATGTGGCGCTCGCGGCGGGGGACGGGGCGCTGGCGGTCGTCGGCGACAACCGGGAGTCGTACCTGCCGACGTGGGGGCTCGGCCTGGATGGTCCGGTCCTGGAGATTTCGGCTCCGGTAGTGCCGCGGTAGGAGGGCCGTCTCCCGACGGTGCCGCGGGAGCAACGCGCTCCCCGACGGTGTCGCAGGAGGAACGTGCTCCCCGACGGATTGATGGCTTCCCCCCATTCGATGAGGGAAGCCATCAATCCGTCGGCACTTGTTCTAGTTGTATGGTAACAACTACGATGAGCGTGTGCTCCTCACGATCGACCCCGCCGCGCCCGAGCCGCTCTTCGAGCAGCTCGCCGCACAGCTGCGCGCCGCCATCGCCGCAGGGACGCTCTCCGCGGGCGACCGCCTCGCCCCCGCACGCGACGTCGCCGCAAGCCTCGACGTCAACCTCCACACCGTCCTGCGCGCCTACCAGGAGCTCCGCGACGAAGGCCTCGTCGAGCTCCGCCGCGGCCGCGGCGCGACCGTCGCCGCGCGCGCCGACGACGCCGGGCTCCGCGACGCGCGCCTCCGCGCCGCGATCGACACCCTCGTCGCCGAGTCCCGCCGGCTCGGCCTCGACCCCCGCACCACGACCGCCCTCGTCAAGGAAGCACTGCGATGACCTCCACCACGCGCACCGTCCCGCACCGCGGGATCACAGCACTCCTCACGCTCGTCGTCCCGCTCCTCGTCCTCGCCGCCGCGCTCCTCGTCGTCGGGGGCTGGCGTGACGAGCTGCCCGCCGAGGTCGCGACGCACTGGAGCAACGACGGCGTCGACCAGGTCGGCTCCGCGGCGGGGATGCTCGTGACGTTCTCCGCCATTGTCGTCCTCTTCTCCGTCGCCATGTGGGCGCTCGGCACGTTCGCCGGGCAGGCCGCCATGACCCGACGCTTCGTCGCCGGCATCGCCGTATGGCTCGCGATCTTCCTCGGCGGGATACTCGTCGTCACCTTCGACGCCCAGCGCGGACTCACCGACGCGCGCGACGCGACCGGCATCGGCGGGGGCGTCGTCGTCACGCTCGCCATCGCGTTCGCGGCCGGCATCGCCGCCGCGAGCGTCGTCCCACGCGACCCCCACCGCCCCGCCCACTCGGCTCTCCCGGCCACGACGACGACGCTCCCGCTCGACGTCGACACCCGCGCGACCTGGGTCCGCACGACCCGCCAGGGGCACGCGTGGCTCATCATCGCCGCGATTGCCGTCGCCTCCGTGGGCCTCGGAATCGCAACCGACTGGTGGATCGGCCTCATCCTCGGCGTCGGGCTCACGCCGCTGCTCATGCTGCTGAGCGCGACCGTCGTCATCGACGCGCGCGGCCTCATGGCCCGCACCGCGTTCCCCTGGCCGCGGATCACCGTGCCGCTCGACGAGATCGAGGACGTCAGCGTCGTCCGCGTCGACCCCATGGGCGAGTTCGGCGGCTGGGGCATCCGCACCGCCCTCGACGGCAGCATCGGCATGGTGCTGCGCAAGGGCGACGGGATCGAGGTGCGGGCGACCGGCGGACGACGCTACGTCGTCACCGTCGACGACGCCGCGACAGGCGCGGCGCTGCTGGCGACGCTTGCGGGACGCGCGCGCTGAGCTGCCGCGGCAACCGGGTCAGCCGTCGACGAGCTGCGCGCCGCTCGTGTCGAGGCTGATGGTCCACCGGCCGTCGTCGGCCTCGACCGTGGCACTGCCGCCCGCGCCCTCGGGGACGTGCCAGTCGACGGTCCACGAACCCTCGGCGTCGGGAGTGACGGTGCCGACCTCAAACCGGGCGCCGTCGACGACCGCCGTGAGCGTCAGCGCACCATACGGGGTGCGGGGGCCAAAGCCGGGACCGACGTCGTCGCACGTCGAGTAGAAGAGTGCCCCGGTGACCGTGATGACGTCGCCGGGGGCGACGTCGGCCGTCGGCGCGCCGTCGAGCCGGATCTGAGGCCCGACGCACGTAGCGGCGACTCGCGGTCCGTCGGTGGCCGTCGGGCCCGCGCACGCACCCAGGGCAAGGAGTGCGGTCACGGCGATCGCCGCACACCCGCGCCGATTCACGACGCCTCCCCGGACGTAGCCACGAGAGTGAGCGGCGTGGTCGCCTGAGAGGCGAGGTCGTCGGCGCCGGCCTCGAGCGTCGCCTCGCCGGGGATCTCAGTCGCAGGGACGACGACGGTGACGATCCGATGGGTGCGCATGCTGGCCTCCTGTGACGATGTGGACTGCACTTTGTCTGTGTCGCGAGGGGCCCGCGGCTTGCGTGGCCCGGCCGGGGCGGAGGCGTGAGGCGTGCTCACCGTCCGGGATCGTGCGCCGGTCAGCCCGCGAGCAGCGCCCGGATCCGCTTCTCCGAGACGGTGCCGTCCGTGCCGAGCTGCTGCGCGAAGAACGACACGCGCAGCTCCTCGAGCATCCAGCGCGCCTCCTCGAGCGCTGCGAGGCGGGCGTCGTCGGGCTTGCCCGCCGCGTACGCGGCGCGGGCCTGGTCGTAGACGTCCTCGACGTCGCGGATCTTCCACGCGAGCTCGGCGTCGCGGTTGGGGTTCTGCTCGGCCTTCGTGAGGCGGTGCGAGGCCGCGCGCAGGTAGCGCGGCAGGTGGCGCAGCCGCTCGGGCGGGGTCGCGGTGACGAAGCCGTCGAACACGAGCCGCGCCGCGTCGTCGCGCACGTCCGTGAGCGTGTTGAGCAGCGCGAGGCTCGTCGACGTGCGCACCTGCGTGTCGAGCTCGCGCGCCGCGGCCAGGGCCGCGACGACGTGCCCGACGATCTGGTGGACCCGCTCCTCGAGGCGCTCGCGGACGACGCCGCGCGCGACCTCGTAGGCCTCGCGCGAGCGGATCGTCGACGCCTCGGGGACGCCCGGCTCGCTGCCCGACGTCAGCGCGGCGATCGCGGCCTTCTGCACGTCGCCGACGAGGGCGTCGGTGCTCCGGTACGGGCTCGACGCGAGCGTGAGCGCCTGCTGACCCGTCCACCGGGTCGTCACGCGCTGCGTCTGCAGGCCGGTCTCCGCGAGGAGCAGTGCGCGCACGCCCGCCGCGTGGTCGGGGGCCTGGCGTCGGCGGTCGGCCAGGATGCGGAGAGCGACGGACTCGACGTTGCGGCCGCCCTGCGCGCCCGCCGGGCGCTTGCCGCCCGCTGCGGACCCGCCCGACGACGTGCCCTTCGCGCGTGCCGGCGCGAGCTCGACGACGAGCGCGGGGTACCCGCGGACGGTCGTGGCCGACGGGCCTGCGCCGAGGCGCGTGACGACCTCGTCGGGCAGCGCGTCGCCCGGGACGGGCTCGCCGGTGGGTGAGGTGAGCGTCGGCCACGTGGTGAGCCGCTCCTGCTCGGCGAGCAGCACGCCCGCCTCCTCGACTGGTCGGTCTCCAGCACCGTTCGATGGTGCTCCGGACCTACGAGTCGGATCAGACGGGTCGACTGGAAGGTCTCCAGCACCGTTCGATGGTGCTCCAGACCTACGAGTCGGAGCGGAGGGGGAGGCGGAGCCGGCGGGGGAGCCGGAGGGGGCCGGGGTGCCCGCTTCGCGGATCGCGTCCGCCAGGGCCGTGCGGACCGCGGTCCGCACCTCCGCCTGCGTGCGCGAGCGCAGCCGGCGCTGCAGCGCGAGCAGGTCGGCGCCCTCGTCGACGATCGTCCCGCGTGAGTCGACGACGCGGAACTGCATGCGCAGATGGTCCGGCAGCGCGACGCTCGCCCACGCGTCGTCGGGCACGACGACCTCGCGCAGCGCGCGCACCGCGCGCGCGAACGCCTCGTGGAACGACGGCGCCATGTCGCCTGCGCGCGTGAGGTCCGCCCACGCGGCCTCGTGGGCGCGCAGCCACGCGACGACGTCCCGCGCGACGTCCGGCGCCGGCACGAGCTGCACGCGCACCGGCTTCGGCAGCGCGCGGATCGTCGCCGTCGCGAGCTCCGTCCACATGCCCGGGACGAGCCAGTCGAAGCCGTCGGGCACCACACGGTCGAGCACCGCGAGCGGCACGTGCACCGTCACCCCGTCGGTCTGCTGGCCGGGAGAAAGCTCGTACGTGAGCGGAAGACGCAGGTCGCCCTGCTCCCACGTGTCCGGATAGTCCGCGAGATCGACGTCCCCGGCCTCGGGCACGAGCAACTCCGGGGTGAAGGTCAGCAGCTCCGGGTCCGTGCGGCGCGCGTCCTTCCACCAGCGGTCGAAGTGCCGCGCCGAGACGACGTCCGCGGGCACGCGCGCATCGTAGAACGCGAAGAGCGTGTCGTCGTCGACGACGAGATCACGACGACGCGTGCGCGCCTCGAGCTGCTCGGCCTCGTCGAGCAGCTCCCGGTTGCGCGCGAAGAACTCGTGGCGCGTGCTCCACTCCCCCTCGACGAGCGCCTTGCGGAGGAACATCTCCCGCGCCCCCTCCGGATCGACACGGGAGAAGAGGACCTTGCGCTGCGCGACGATCGGCAGGCCGTGGAGCAGCACCTTCTCGAAGGCCTGCGCCGCCCCCTGCTTCGAGGACCAGTGCGGCTCGGAGTACACGTGCTTGACGAGGTGGGCGCCGATCTCCTCGGCCCACTCGGGCTCGATCCGTGCGACCTCGCGCGCCCACAGGCGGCTCGTCTCGACGAGCTCGCCCGCCATGATCCACGCCGGCGGCTTCTTCGACAGCGGCGAGCCCGGGAAGATCGCGAAGTGTGCGTTGCGGGCCCCCACGTACTCGTTGCGCGCCTGACGCGCCGCCCGACGGTCCTCGCGCGCAGGCCTGCCCGGCCGCTGCGCGCCGACCTCGGTGACCTGCTGCATGCCGATCTGCGAGAGCATGCCCGCGAGCAGCGCACGATGGATCGTGTCACCGTCCCAGCGGAAACGGTGCGTCTCGGTCTCGCGGGCCTCGCCTGCCTTCTCGGCGGCCTCCGCCATCGCCTCGGCGACGGACAGCGCCCGCGCCCCCGGCGCGGAACGACGCACGACGCCCGACGACGAGCCGTCGGCGACGACTGCCCGCGACGCAGGCTTGATCTCGAGGTCGAGCTGCTCCGCCATGTCCTTGAGCTGCCCGACGAGGTCCTGCCACTCGCGGACGCGCAGGAAGTTGATGAACTCCGCCTTGCACAGGCGGCGGAACGCCGACGACGACAGGGCGCGGCGCTGCTCCTTGAGGTACTCCCAGAGGTTGAGGTACGTGAGGAAGTCCGACGTCGGGTCCGCGAAGCGGCCGTGGAGCTGGTCGGCGTGCTGGCGTTGCTCCGTCGGGCGCTCGCGCGGGTCCTGGATCGAGAGGACCGCCGTGACGATGAGGACCTCGCGGCCCACGCCGCGTCGCGCGCCCTCAATGATCATGCGGCCGAGTCTCGGGTCCATCGGCAGGCGCGAGAGCGTGCGCCCGGTCGCGGTGAGCGAGGCGCCGTCGGCGAGCGCCCCGAGCTCCGTGAGCAGGGTGACGCCGTCACGCACCGCGCGAACGTCGGGCGGGTCGACGAACGGGAAGCCCGCGACGTCGTCAGGACCGTTCGCGACGCCCGACGAGATCATCTGGAGGATGACGCTCGCGAGCGACGTCCGCAGGATCTCGGGGTCGGTGAACTCGGGGCGCCCCTCGAAGTCGGACTCGGAGTACAGGCGGATCGCGATGCCGTCGGCCACGCGCCCACACCGCCCCGAGCGCTGGTTGGCGCTCGCCTGGCTCACGGGCTCGATCGGGAGCCGCTGGACCTTCGTCGCCTTCGAGTAGCGCGAGATGCGCGCCGTTCCCGGGTCGATGACGTAGCGGATGCCCGGCACCGTGAGGGACGTCTCCGCGACGTTCGTCGCGAGGACGACGCGACGCCCGCCGTGCGGCTCGAAGACCCGATGCTGCTCGGCCGCCGAGAGGCGCGCGTAGAGCGGCACGACCTCGACGGACAGCGGCGTGCCGCGCCCGTCGACTCGGTCGCCGAGGTGCCCGCGCAGAGCGTCGGCCGCGTCGCGGATCTCGCGCTCGCCTGAGAGGAAGACGAGGATGTCGCCGGGGCCCTCCGCGAAGAGCTCGTCGACGGCCTCGCAGATGCCCGTCATGAGGTCACGCTCGACGGCCTTGGCCGGGCGCTTCTTCTTCGCGGCCTTGCCGCCGCCGACCGCGCCCGTCGACGTGCCCTTGTCCTCCGCCGGATCAGGCAGGTCCTCGACGAGCGGTCGGTAGCGGATCTCGACCGGGTACGTGCGGCCCGACACCTCGATGACGGGTGCCGGCACCCGAGTGCCGTCGGCCGCCACGGACGCGAAGTGCTCCGCGAACCGCTCGGAGTCGATCGTCGCCGACGTGATGACGAGCTTGAGGTCCGGCCGCTGCGGCAGCAGCTGCGTGAGGTAGCCGAGGAGGAAGTCGATGTTGAGCGAACGCTCGTGCGCCTCGTCGATGACGAGCGTGTCGTAGGTCCGCAGCAGCGGGTCGCGCTGGATCTGCGCGAGGAGGATGCCGTCCGTCATGACCTTGACGAGCGTGCGGTCCGAACTCTCGTCCGTGAACCGCACCTGGTAGCCGACGACGCCGCCCGTGCGACCCCGCCGCACCTGCCCGTCGGGCCCCGTGTGCTCGTCGCCGATCTCCTCCGCGATGCGCTCCGCGACCGTCCGTGCCGCGAGGCGGCGCGGCTGCGTGTGGCCGATCTGGCCCGCCCGGCCACGGCCGAGGTCGAGGAGGATCTTCGGCAGCTGCGTCGTCTTGCCCGAGCCCGTCGCGCCCGCGACGATGACGACTTGGTGGTCGCGGATCGCGTCCGCGATCTCCTCACGTTGCGCCGAGACCGGGAGGTTCTCGGGGTACGTGATCGCGGGGACGTCGACGAGCGCGCGGATCTCCGCGGCACGCGCCGCACGCGCGAGCGCACGCGCGTCGAGGACCCCGCGGTCGAACGTGTCGCGCCGACCGCGACCGCGACCCTTGCCGCCGGCCTGCGACGAACGCTGCGACGGGCCCTGCGACGAGCCCTGCGAGGACCCGTGTTCCGGGCCGCGGCCGCGTCCGCCGCGACCCCGACGGGGACGCCCCTCGGGCGCGCTGGATCCGGTCGGTGTGCTCACGGGCACCCATTCTCCCAGGGTGGCGCAACCTCGATTCCCCAGGAGCGCCCCAGGATGTCAGCCCTTGAGGTTCCCGAGGAGGTTCTCGAGCTCGGTCTCGACCTTCGCGAGCGCGTCGTTCGCGGCCTTGCCGGCTGCCGAGTCGTCCTTCTCCAGACGCTCACGGGCCGCGTCGAGGTCCGCCTTCGCCTTGTCGAGCGACTCCCGAGCGTCGGTGACCTTCGCCTCCGCGTCGCCCTTCGCGGACTGCGCGGACTCGAGCGCGGCGCGGGCCTGGTCGGCGGCGCCCTGCGCGCCGCTCAAGGCCTTCTCGGCCGTGCCTTTGAGGTCTCCGGTGAGACCCTCGAGGCTCGCGCGGGCCTCGTCGGCCTTCGCCCTGAGCTCCTGGGCGCGCTGCGTGCCCGAGTCGACCATCTGCTTGAGCTGGTCGCCCGACGGCAGCGAAAACGACCCGTCGTCCGAGCAGCCAACAAGCACGGACGTGCCGAACAGCGCGGCGACGGCGAGAGCGGTGAGGCGACGGGCGGTCATGGGTCCTCCGTGAGGAGTGGGCGGCGAGGCACCACCGAGCCTAGTCGGGGCCGCCGACACTGGAGCGGCACACCTGCGGAGATCCTGCGCAGGAAGGTCCGTACCCGCGTGTTCCGGACGCGGACCGGGCAGGATGGTGCGCATGACGTCCCTGGTTGAGCTCGTCGAGGTCCCCGAGGCGCGACCGCGCCGCCGTCTGCGCCGGGCGCTCCTCGTCGCCGCGTGCGTCGGCGTCGTCGCCGTCGTCGCACCCGTCGCCGTCGTGCAGGCGAGCGGGCGGCAGCACGTCGTCGACCTTGCCGACGCACCCCCGCGGACCGTCGCGCTCGTCCTCGGCGCGGGGCTGCGGCCCGACGGAACGCCGTCGACGTACCTCGGGCGGCGACTCGACGCGGCCGTCGACCTCTATGAGCGGGGCGTCGTGCGCGGCGTGCTCGTCTCGGGGGACTCCTCGACCGTCGGGTACGACGAGCCGACGGCCATGAAGGACTACCTCGTGCGTGCTGGCGTGCCGGAGGGCGTCGTCCTCCAGGACTTCGCGGGGCTCGACACGCACGACTCCGCCGTGCGGGCGCGCACCGTCTTCGGCGTCGAGGACGCGATCGTCGTCACGCAGGACTACCACCTGCCGCGCGCCCTGTTCTCCGCCCGGGCCGCGGGGATCGACGCCGTCGGGGTCGCGGTGTCGTCGGCATCGGTCGAACCGTCGAAGCTCGCCGCGTGGAAGGTGCGCGACCTCCTCGCGTCGTGGAAGGCCGCTGTCGACGCCCTCGTCGGGCGCGATCCAGCGCGACCCTGGTCCGACGAGCCGGGCGTCACCGACGTCCTCGGCGCTCGGTAGTCTCGGCGCATGAGCGTCGACCGCCCCGCCACCTGCGCCCGCACGGGCCAGCGCTGCACGCCGCCCGCGCCGGGGGACGCGACCGTCGGGCTCCTGCTCCTCGTGCTGCCGCTCCTCGCGCTCGTCGTGTGGGTGAAGGACGAGGAGTCCGAGCTGACGAAGGGCTGGTTGCTCGCGTTCGTCGTCGTCTACGCCGTCGGCGTGACCATCGCGCTGCGCGGGTTCACGTCCGACGCGTCGCCGCTGCGCATGAACCGGCGCTTCGTGCCGATGCGCTACCTCGTGCTCGCCGTCGTCTGGGCCGTCGGGCTGCCGTGGGGTGTCGCGATGCTGCTCGCGCCCGGGACCGCTGCAGCCCAGGAGGCCGCGGCGCGCGGCGAAATCCACGGGACGCCGACGCCGACCGCGACCGCGTCGGACGGGTCGCTGCTGCCTGTCGAGCCGCCGTCGAACCTCGACCTGTGGGTCGCGTCGGGCGGGACCGTCATGTACGGGCAGATCGTCGTCATGCTCGCGTTCGCGGCGCTCATCGTGCTCGTGGTGCTGTTTGTGAGGGCGCGTCGGGCGCAGCTCGCGGAGTTTCCCCGCCTCCCACGGGACTCTCGCGCCGACGGGACAGACACGAGCGCGCGCGCCGGGCGCACAGCCAGCACACCCGCGGGCGGGCAGGCCCCGGACCTCGATCGTCGAGGATCCGACGCATGACCACCTCCCCCGACGGCGCCTCCCGCGCCCGCGCAGCTCTCGAAGCGTCCGGGATCCCGTTCACGTTGACGACGCACGGGCGCGTGTCCTCGCTCGCCGAGGCCGCCGCAGCACGCGGCGTGGAACCGTCGGGCATCATCAAGACGCTCGTCGTGAGACGCGGCGAGGGCGACTTCCTGCTCGTCCTCGTGCCTGGCGACCGTCAGATCTCCTGGCCCAAGCTGCGCGAGCTCCTCGGCGTCTCGCGCATGTCGATGCCCGACGCCGCGACGGCGTTCGAGGTCACAGGCTACGAGCGCGGCACGATCACCCCGTTCGGTGCAACGACCGCCTGGCCCGTCGTCGCCGACGCACGGGTCGTCGGGCAGGTATCGATCGGCGCAGGCGCGCACGGCACGGCCGCGACCGTCGACGGCGCCGACCTCGTGCGCGTGCTCGACGCGACCGTCGCCGACGTCACGGATCCGCTCTAGTCCTCACCACGATTCCGCGCAGATGGTTGCTGCCAGTAGCCATCTGCTCGGATTTTGCGGTGGGAAGAGCAGCCCGACGGGGTCGTCCACGTCTCCGCCGGCGAGCCGCTACTACCGCACCTCGACGTTCTGTAGCGTGGGGACGCGGACCACATGACCGGTCTACAGGGGGATTTCATGACTGGCTCACGGAATCAGCAGCCACGCCTCGCCGTGCTCATCGACGGTGACAATGCGTCGTCAGCGATCATCGCACCGCTCCTTGGGAGGGTCTCCAACCTCGGTAGGGCGGTCGTGAGGCGCGTCTACGGGGACTGGACCGCCTCGCGGCTCGGCGGCTGGAAGTCCGTGCTCCTCGAGCACTCACTTCAGCCGATCCAACAGTTCGCCTACACGCAGGGCAAGAACGCGACGGACTCTGCGCTCATCATCGATGCGATGGACCTGCTGCACACCGCTGACCTTGACGGCTTCTGCATCGTCTCTTCCGACAGCGATTTCACGCGGCTCGCGTCGCGCCTACGGGAGAGCGGAAAGATCGTCCACGGCTTCGGCGAGCGGTCGACCCCGACGGCTTTCGTCGCGGCCTGCGACGCGTTCATCGCGTTCGACGAGCTGCGAGCGGCCGCCGTACGCGTGCGACCGGCTGCCGCGGCGACGAGACCCGCACCCTCCGCTGCCGTCGCTCCGGCCGCGCAACCAGCAGCGACTCCGATGAAGAAGCGACCTCCCGTCCCGATCGATCTTCTCAAGGCAGCGATCAGCGGTGCCGCAGATGAGGACGGGTGGGTGCATCTCGGCAAACTCGGTTCGACGATGAAGACGCTGCGCCCGTCCTTCACACCTAAGCAACACGGGTTCGCCCAGCTTCACCTCCTGCTCAAGGCGCAGCCGACGCTCGAGCTGAAGAAGGGGGCGGGGGCGGCCGTGTACGTGCGAGTCCGTCGGACAGGGAAGACGGGCCCGACGCACAACTGATCCGGGGACGCCTACGCCCCCCGCGCGAGAGTTCGCGCAGATGGTTGCTGCCAGTAGCCATCTGCTCGGATTTTGCGGTGGGGCGTGGGGTGCCTCGGGGAATGTCGGGGGCTCGGGGTAGCGTGCGGCGCATGCGGATCCTCCACACCTCCGACTGGCACCTCGGGCGCACGCTGCACGGCGTCGACCTGCTCGGGCACCAGGCCGAGTTCCTCGACCATCTCGTCGGGACCGTGCGTGAGCGTGAGGTTGACGCGGTCGTCGTCGCCGGTGACGTCTACGACCGTGCGATTCCGCCCGTCGAGGCCGTCCGCATGCTCTCCGACGTGCTGCGGCGCCTCTCCGAGGTGACGCAGGTCGTCCTCACGCCCGGCAACCACGACTCCGCGACGCGCCTCGGCTTCGGGGCCGAGCTCATGCGCGACGGCCTCCACGTGCGCGCGGCGGTCGCGGACGTCGGGACGCCCGTCGTCCTGCGGGACCGCGACGGCGGCGTCGGCGCGTACGTGTACGCCCTGCCGTACCTCGACCCCGACGACGCCCGCCATCGGCTCGCCGAGCCCGGTGGGGAGCCGCTCGCCCGGTCGCACGAGGCCGTGACGGCCGCCGCGACCGCCCGGGTGCGCGCGGACCTCGACGCGCGACGCGCCGCCGATCCTGCGCGTGTCCCTGCAGTGCTCGCCGCCCACACGTTCGTCGTCGGCGGCGAGGCGAGCGAGTCGGAGCGGGACATCCGCGTCGGCGGCGTCGACAGCGTGCCCGCCGGCGTGCTGCGCGGCGTCGACTACGTCGCGCTCGGCCACCTCCACGGGCCGCAGCGCGTCCCCGTCGCCGACGGGCCGGACGGCACGCGCACCGTCGCCCGCTACTCAGGCTCGCCCCTCGCGTACTCCTTCTCCGAGAAGGACCACCGCAAGTCGACCGTCCTCGTCGAGCTCGGCCCGGGCGGCGTCGTCGGCGAGCCCGAGCTCCTGCCCGCACCCGTCCCGCGCGGGCTCGCCGACGTGCGCGGCACGTTCGACGAGATCACGGGCGCGCTCGGTGCGGCGCACGCCGCGGACTGGGTGCGCGTCACCGTCACCGACGCGCAACGTCCCGAGCATCTCGTCACGCGCGTCAAGGACGTCATGCCGCACGCGCTCGTCATCCTCCACGACCCGCCCGACCGCGGCGCGGCCTCCGGCCCGCGCACCGTCACCGCAGCCTCCGACCCGTTCGACGTGTGCTGCGGCTTCGTCGAGCACGTCCGCGGCGGCGCGCCCGACGGCGCCGAGCAGGCCGTCCTCCGCGACGCCCTCGAGGCCGCGCAGCGCACAGAGGTGAGCGCCTGATGCGCCTCCACACCCTCACGTTCCAGGCCGTCGGCCCCTACCCCGACCGCCACACGATCGACTTCGCACGCCTCGGTGCGAGCGGCCTCTACCTGCTCGAAGGCCCGACGGGCGCCGGCAAGTCGACGATCATCGACGCGATCGTCTACGCCCTCTACGGCAAGGTCGCCGCCGACGCCGCGAGCGACGACAGGCTCCGCTCGACGCACGTCGGACCCGGCACCGAGTCGTACGTCGACCTCGTCCTCGAGACCGGCGCCGGCATCTACCGCGTGCGTCGCAGCCCCGCCTACGACCGTCCCAAGCAGCGCGGCACCGGTACGACGAGGCAGCAGGCCACCGCCAAGCTCTGGGAGCTGTCCACCACCGACCTCGACGCGCTCGACCTCGGCCGCGACCTCGGCGACCAGACCCCCGGCACGTTCCTCTCCGGGCGCGCCGACGAGGTCGGCACCGAGATGACGCGCATCGTCGGGCTCACCCGCGAGCAGCTCGTCCAGACGATCGTCCTGCCGCAGGGCGAGTTCGCGAGCTTCCTCCGCGCCAGGCCCGAGGACCGCTCGACGCTCCTCCAGAAGGTCTTCGGCACCGAGATCTACCAGCGCGTCCAGAGCAGACTCGTTGACGCCCGCAAGACCGCGCTCGCCGCCCGCAAGGACTCCGACGCCCAGATCGCGCCCGCCGCCGCAGCGTCCGCGAGCGGCCTCGCCGGGGCCGCCGCCGCCGAGCCCCGCGCGCTCGCCGCCGCCCCCGATCCCTCGGAGGCGCTCGTCGCGCTCGTCCCCGCGCCCCTCTCCCGCCTCGAGACCGAGCACAGCCTCGCGCTCGCCGCCCGCGACACCGCGACAGCAGCGCACGCCGAGCGCGAGGGCGTCGCCCGTCTCGCACGGTCCTCGCTCGCCCTCGTCACACGGCGCGAGTCCGCGGCCGGGCGCCTCACCGAGCTCGAGGCGCGCGCCGAGCAGCAGGCCCACGACGTCGCGCGACTCGCCGCCGCCCGACGTGCCGCGGGCGTCGTCGCCCGTCTCGACGATGTCGAGAGGAGCACGACCGCGCACGTCGCCGCGATGCGCGCGCACGACGACGTCCTCGCGAGCGCACGCGAGCACCCCGTCGTCGCCGCGCTCCTCGCAGCCCCTGACGCTGACGCCGCAGTGCTCGCTGCCGCGCGCGGCACCGCTGCGACCAAGCTCGAGCACCTCGTCGACCTCGAGGCCAGCCTCGCGGAGCGAGCAGCAACGCTCGAGAAGCGCGTCGCCGCCGTCGCCCGCCAGCGTGAGACCGCCGAGGCCGACGCCGCGGCGCTCGCCGCACGCCCCTCCGAGCGGGCCGCGCTCGCGGAACGCCTCGGTGAGGCGCAGCAGGGCGCCGCGCTCGTCCCGCAACGTGAGGCCGACCACACCGCAGCGCTCGCCGTTCGACGCGCGGTCGACGCGCGCGCCCGCCATGACCAGCGCATCGCCGAGGCCGACCCCGTCCTCGCCACCCGCCTCGCGACCGCCACGAGTGCCGTCGAGCGCGAGGCTGCGCTGCGCCTCGCACGGATCGACGGAATCGCCGGCGAGCTCGCACGCGACCTCGTCGACGGCGAGCCGTGCGTCGTGTGCGGATCGACCGAGCACCCCGCCCCCGCGCCCCTCGGGGACGACCACGTCTCGCCCGAGCAGGTCGAGGCCGCAGCCGACGCCCGCGCCGCTGCTGAGGCTCAGGCCCAGGAGGCGCGCGACATACGCTCCGCGCTCGACGCCGAGCGCGCGACGCTCGTCGAGCGCACCGGCGGACTCGACGCCACCGCCGCGGACGTCGCCGTCGATGCGGCGGCCGGCGCCCTCGCCGCTGCGACCGCCGCCGCGCGCGACGCCGAGACCCTCGCGCGCGAGATCGCCGCCCATGACGCCGCGACCGCCGCGCTGCGCACCACGGTCGACGCCGCGCGCGACGCCACGACCACCGCCGAGGCCTCGATCGAGGCCGACCGTGCGACCCTCGTCGCCGACACGGACAAGGTGGCCGCGGCACGGGCCGAGCACGCCGCACCGGACGCTGAACCGCCGACGCTCGCCGCCGTCCACGACGACCTCGTCGAGCAGGAGGGACTCCTCGCCGCGGTCGCCGCCGCCCAGACCGCTGCACGGCTCGCCAGCGAAGCGCTCGATGCCGCGCGGACCGCGCTCGCGGACGCGCTCGCCGAGGCCGAGCTCAGCAGCGCCGACGAAGCCCGTGCCGCCGTCCTCGACCGCACATCAGTCCAGGCCCTTGAGTCGTCGACCACGCTGTACGAGCAGCAGGTGGCCGCGGAACGCGCGGCCCTCGCCGAGCCCGAGATCGCGGCGCTCCCCGCCGACGTCGACACCGCGACCGCGACCGCCGCGCTCGAGGCCGCAGAAGCCGCCCTCGACGAGACCCGCGAGAGGCGCGACGCGGCCGTCGCCGCGGCCGCCACCGCGGACGACGCGCTCACCCGCGCCCGCAGCGGCGCCGCCGACGTCGTCGCGGCCGTCACCGCCGCCGTGGGCATCCACGCGTCGACGGCTCCCGTCATCCGCATGGCCAACCTCGCCGACGCGTCGACGTCCGACAACGCCGCCGCACTCACCCTCTCGACGTACGTCCTCGCGCGCCGCTTCGACGAGGTGCTCGACGCCGCCAACGACCGGCTCCGCCAGATGTCATCCGGCCGCTACGAACTGCGCCGCTCCGACGCCAAAGAGAAGGGCGGTGGCCGCCGCCTCGGCCTCGCGCTGCGTGTGCGCGACCACTCGACCGAGGACGACCGCGAGCCCACGACCCTCTCCGGCGGCGAGACGTTCTACGTGTCGCTGTGCCTCGCGCTCGGCCTCGCCGACGTCGTCACCGCGGAGGCCGGCGGCATCGACCTTGGCACGCTCTTCGTCGACGAAGGCTTCGGATCGCTCGACCCCGACACGCTCGAGCTCGTCATGACCGAGCTCAGCCACCTCCAGGCCGGCGGGCGCACCGTCGGCGTCGTCTCCCACGTCGACGCGATGAAGCAGGCGATCGCCGACCGCATCTCCGTGCGGCGCCGCCCCGACGGATCCTCGACGCTCGACGTCGTCGCCGGGGTCTGACCATGGCTGCGATCCCCGACGCACAAACTTTCCCCGTCCACTGGCTCGTCGGGTCGGGCGGATCCGGCAAGTCGGACGCCTCGTACTGGACGTACGCGACGCTGCTCGAGCGCGACATGCACGTCGGCCGCATCGACACCGACGACCTCGGCATGTGCCGTCCCGCACCGGCCGACGACGAGCCGAACCTCCGCGTCAAGGCCGCTGGCCTCGCCGCGATGATCGGCGTCCACCGCGCGCACGGCGCGCAGGGCGTCGTCGTCTCCGGGTGCGGCAACAGCGCGGTCGTGGCTGCGCTCCACACCGAGCTCGACCGACCCGGCGTCGCCGCGCACGTCCTCGACACCACCGGGTGGCCCGGCGCCGCACCCGATCCCACCTGATCTGACGCACGCCCCCGCGTGGAACGGCGGCCGGCCGAGCGAAAAGTCGGCCCTGCCGGGTCGTCGACCCGCTGCGACCCAGGTGGACGATCACGCGTCGCAGTCATACCGAGGGCGGATCTGTCCGACTCCTCACTCGCGCTACGGTTTCCGCATGCACCTCGTCCGCCGCGTCCTCGCGGTCATCGTCCTGCTCGTCGTCGCCGTCGGCGGACCCCCCCTCGTGCGCTCCGCGACCGCGGAGGCTGACGCCCCCACGACCGAGCTCGCCCGCCGCTCCGACAAGAATGGACGCCTCACGGCCGACGAGCTCACGTCGATCGGTGGTGGCTACGAGCTGCGCAAGGACGCCGCCGCCGCGTTCCGCAGGCTCGAGAAGGCCGCGAAGAAGGCCGACGTCACGTGGACCGTCAACTCCGCGTATCGCGACTACGACGCGCAGGTGGCGATGGTCGAGGAGTTCGGTCTGCTCTCCGAGGGTGGACGCGCCGCCGCGCCGGGGACGTCGGAGCACGGGCTGGGTCTGAGCGTCGACCTCACGCTCGACTGGGAAGAGGTCGAGTGGATGCGCGAGCACGCGGCCGACCACGGCTTCGCGGAGACCATCGCGGAGGAGCCCTGGCACTGGACGTACCAACCCTGACGCGTCCACCCGTCCGCGAGATAGCGGTCTACCGCCGAGATAGCGCTCGACAGGCGCTATCTCGGCGTGAATCACCTATCTCGCGGGAGAGTGGGTGCGGGTGCGGGTGCGGGTGCGGGTGTGGGTGCGGGGGAGCGGAGGCGCCGTGAGCGCCGCGAAGAGGTCCGTCCCCGGCAAGGCGTGGGCAGCCCGCGCGACCGCCGCCGCCCACGGCGGCGAGCCGCCATGGTGCCGCAGGTAGAACGCGAAGAGCTCGGCCGTCGCGAGCGTGTCCCCGAGCGCCGAGTGCGCGTGATCGTTGACGATCCCCGCCTGCTCGCAGCACACCGCGAGCGTGCGCTTCGGCCCCGGCAGGTAGTCGGCCGCGAGCCGCTGCGTGCACAGCTTGCCGCCGAGCGTCAACGGCACGCTCGCTGCCGCGAGCTCCGCGGTGAGGAACCGCAGGTCGAAGTCGACGTTGTGCCCGACGACGACGTGCCCCGCGAGCAGCCCCGTGACGTGCGCCGCGACCTCACGGAAGACGGGCGCGCCGACGACGTCCGCCGCCGTGATCCCGTGGACGTGCGTCGCCCCGACGCTGCACCCCGGGTCGAGCAGCGTCTCCCACGTGTCGAGCACCTCGCCCGCGTCGTCGAGCCGGACGACGGCGATCTCGAGCATGCGGTCACCCTTGGCGGGCGAGAAACCTGTGGTCTCGGTGTCGATGACGGCGTAGGGCACGCCCCGATCCTGCCACGGCGCCCCGACCGATTGATGCGTCCCGCCCATCGAACGGGAGCGCGGCGTCAGTCCGTCGTGACGAGGGCGTCTCAGGGGCGTTGGGCGGGCACATGTTCGGGGGTGGACGTCGTCGTCGGGGCGCTGCTTGGATCAGGCCATGACGGACGACGCGAACGGGCCTGCACTCCGCCGGACGGCGCGCGAACGCCGCGAGGCCGCGCGCGGCGTCCTTACCGAGCCTGTGCTCTCCGGCGGACCGCACGTCGACCCGGTGCGGGACCGGAAGCTCGACGTCGCGGCCCGGACGTTCACGCTCGGTGCGCTCGGCGGCGCGGCCGCGGGCGCGATCGGCGCTGAAGCGACGCTTCTGCGATCGGACTACGCGGGTGCGGGGCTGGCCCTCGGCTCGATGATCGGCATCGTGGCGGGACTCGTCGTCGCGGCGGCGTCGACCCCGGCGGTTCAGCGTGTGGCACGCCGGCACGCAGGAGTCCTGCCGCTGACGCTCCGGCTCGCGCTCGCGGGCCTCTCGGCGGCCGGCTGCGTCCTTGTGTGGTGGGGCGTCGCGCCCGACGCCTTCGCGGGGGAGGCTCTGCCGGGTGTCTTCGTGTCCGCGGCGGTCGCAGCAGCCGCCGTGGTCGTCGCGCTGCCGTGGTGCGCCCGGCCGTTCGCGCCGACCCGCGCGTCCGCGCCCCCCGCTGCGTCGACGGATTGACGCCTTCCCCTGTTGAACGGGTGCGCAGCGTCAATCGGTCCTCGGTGAGGCGCCGCGCTGGCGAGGCGCCACGCGCGTCCGGCGAGGTGAGAGCGCCGACGCGGGCGGCGCGCCGTCAGTAGGCAGCGTGGACCTCGACCCCGCGGACCCACGTCGCCACGACGCGTGCTGCGCCGATCTCGTCGGCGGGCGCCGCGAAGATGTTGCGGTCGATGATCGCAAGATCCGCGAGCAGCCCGGGCGCGACCTGCCCCGACTCGTCCTCCCGGTGGTTCGCGACGGCCGAGCCGTACGTGTACATCCGCACGGCCTCCGCAAGCGGGAGCGCCTCCTCGGGGTAGAGCGGGGTGCGGTCCTCGCCGTGGAGCCTGCGCGTCACGGCCGTGTGGATGCCCTGGAGCGGGTCGGCGGTCGAGACGGGCCAGTCCGAGCCGCCCGCGAGCGGCGCGCCGGCGGCCGCGAGCGACGCGAACGGGTACTGCCACGCGGAGCGCTCCTCGCCGAGGAACGGCATCGTCAGCTCGGTCTGCACGTCCTCGCAGTTCGCCCACAGGGGCTGCGCAGAGATCACCGTCCCCAGCTCGGCGACGCGCGCGCGGTCGTCGGGGTGGACGACCTGGACGTGGGAGACGATCGGCCGCACGTCGCGGCCCGACGCGTCGTGGTGCGGCGCGTGACGGCCGAGCGACGCGCGCGCCCGCCCGACCGCGTCGAGGCACTCGCGCACGCCGCGGTCGCCGATCGCGTGGAAGTGCGGCTGGAAGCCCTCGGCCATGAGCGCGGTGACGAGCCGGTCGAGGTCTTCGGTCGAGTGGTAGGAGTCGCCGCGGTTCGTCGACACCGTGCCGTCGGCGTCGAGGTAGGGGTCGAGCATCGCGGCCGTGAGGGAGCCGTCGACGACGCCGTCGTGCATGATCTTCACGCTCGTCGGCCGGAAGCGGGACGGGGCGCCGCGCGCTGCGGCGCGCTCCTCGATCGCCGCCCGACGCTCGACGAGCTCCGCGACCTGCTCGAAGCCGCGCTCGTGCTCCCAGCGCAGCGCTCCGACGACGGTCGCGACGAGCTCGCCGCGGGAGTCGGCAAGCTCGTAGACCTCCTGCTCGGCGGGCCGCACGGAGGCGTCCTGCCACGCGGTGATGCCCTGCGCGAGCAGCGCGCGCTGGCCCGCGAGGAGGTGCGCGAGGCGGTCGTCGAGCGGCGCGTCGGGCACGTGCTTCTCGACGAGGCCCGTCGCCCACTCGATGAGCACGCCGGTCGCGCGGCCGTCGGCGTCGCGCTGCACGTAGCCGCCCGGCGGGTCCGCGGGCGGGCGGCCCGAGCCATCGTCGTCGAGGCCTGCAAGTTCGATCGCGCGCGTGTTGACCCATGACGCGTGACCGTCGGAGCGGTGGAGGAACGCGGGGCGGTCCGGGACGAGCGCGTCGAGCTGCTGCCGCGTCGGGAAGCCGCCGTCGAAGTGGTCGGCCTGCCAACCCCAGCCCGTCACCCACTCGAGTTCGGGGTGCGCGGCCGCCCACGCGCCGATCGCGTCGAGCGTGCCGGCGAGGTCGGGCTGGTCGAGGACGTTGAGCCGCGCGTCCATGCCCGCGGCGAGAATCGGGTGGACGTGCGTGTCCTGGAAGCCGGGCAGCACGAGGCGGCCGGTAACGTCGACGATGCGTGTCGCGGGGCCTGCGAGGGCCCGGAGCTCGTCGTCGGGTCCGACGGCCGTGATGCGCTCGCCGGTGAGGGCGACCGCGGCGGCGGCGGGTGCGTCGTCGCCGGGGGTCGCGGTGAAGACGTGGCCGCCGACGAGGAGGACGTCGGGCGCGGGCTGGCTGGTCAAGGCGCTCTCCAGGACTGAAGTTCCTCGGCGGATTGATGCGATCCACCCATGGAACGGGGGAACGCGTCAACCCGTCGGGAGAGGGATCGGACGGGAATGTGGCTCGATAGCCGATCGGGGCGGCTCAGGTATGTGGATCGGCTATCGGACCACTACGCGAGGCGATCGGGAGCCTGGGCGCGGCGATCGATAGCGGATCGGGACATGTGACGTGTACGGATCAGCTATCGGACGGCGGGGGTAACGGCGTCGAGCGGATGGGAGCCCCGGGGACCGCCGCGAGCAGCGACCGCGTGTACGGATGCTCGGGCTCCGCGAGGACTCGCGACGTGGGCCCGGACTCGACGACCCGCCCCGACCGCATGACGTACACCCGGTCCGTCACCTGCTGCATGACCGTGAGGTCGTGCGAGATGAAGAGGATCGTCAGCCCGAGGTCCCGCCGCAGCGCAGCCAGCAGGTCGAGGATCTGCTCCTGCACCGAGACGTCGAGCGCCGAGACGGACTCGTCGCACACGAGCAGCCGCGGCTCCGGCGCGAGGGCGCGCGCGATCGCGACACGCTGCCGCTCACCGCCCGAGAGCCGTGCGGGCAGCCTCCGCGCGTAGGACGTCGGCAGGCCGACCATCGTCAGCAGCTCGCTGACGGTCCGCGTCCGCGGCCCGACCGCGAGAGCCTCGTCGAGCATCGCGCCGACCGTCAGCGCAGGGTTGAGCGCGGAGTACGGGTCCTGGAAGACGATCTGCACGTCGCGCGGGTCGCGGCCCGTGCCGCGGAGGCCGCTCCGGCGCTTCGCGCGCCGGCGCTCGGCGCGTGCCGACGACGACGTGCCCGACGACGACGTGTCTGACGCACCTGTGCCCGACGCATGCGACGCGACGCGCTCAGCACCTGACGCGCCACCGTCGCCCGCGAACACGATCCGTCCCGCGTCCGCGGTCTCGAGCCCGACGACGATGCGCGCGACCGTCGTCTTGCCGGAACCGGACTCGCCGACGACGCCGACGCACTCGCCGGGCGCGACGGTGAGCGACACGTCGTCGACCGCGGGCGCCGTCGCCCCGTGGAACGTCTTGCGCAGCCCCTCGACCCGCAGGAGCGCTCCGTCGCCGACGGCCGCACCCTCGCGGAGCCTCCCCGCGGCGGCCTCGTGGAGCTGGCGCGTGTACGGGTGCTGCGGGTTCTCGAAGACCTCGCGGGCCGGCCCGCGCTCGACGATCTCGCCCGCGCGGACGACGACGAGGTCGTCGCACCGTTCGCGGGCGAGCGCGAGGTCGTGCGTGATGAGGACGACGGTCATGCCGCGCGCCGCCTGGATGCGCGCGAGGAGGTCGAGGATCTCGCGCTGCGTCGTGACGTCGAGCGCGGTCGTCGGCTCGTCGGCGAGGAGGACGTCGGGGTCCGCGGCGAGCGCCGCGGCGAGCGCGACGCGCTGCCGCATGCCGCCCGAGAGCTCGTGCGGGTACTGACGGCCGACGTGCGCGGGCAGGCCGACCTCGGCGAGGCGCCGGGCGACCTCGGCGTCGCGGTCCGCGCGTCGCCCGCGCACAGCGCGGAACCCGTGCTCCCCGGAGCGTCCGGCGAGGATCTGCGTGCCGCAGCGCTGCATGGGGTCGAGCGACGTGAACGGGTCCTGGAGCACGAGGACGATGCGACGGCCTCGCACGCGCGCCCACGCGCGCGGACTGCCCGCGAGGTCGACGCGTGCGCCGGCGAGTTCGTACGTGCCGGTTGCGGCGACGCCCGCGGGCAGGAGTCCCGTGAGGGCGCGGACGAGCATGGTCTTGCCCGAGCCCGACTCGCCGACGACGCCGAGCGTCCGACCGTGCAGCACCGTGAGGTCGAGGCCGTCGATGATCGTGCGGGCACCCGCGGTGACGTGGAGGCCCGTGAGCGTGAGGGCGGCGTCGGTCATGCGTCCTCCCCGCGGTCGAGGCGTTCGGAGAGGTGGTCGCCGACGAGGTTGACGGCCGTGGCGACGAGGATGATCGCGAGCCCGGGGACGACGGACGCGGCGGGGTTTGTCCACAGCAGGTCGCGGCCGTCGGAGAGCTGCAGCCCCCAGTCGGCGGCACTGGGGCTGGCACCGAGCCCGAGGTAGGTGAGGCCGGACATCGACACGAGCGCGTACGCGACGTTGAGGAACATCGTCGTGAGGACGAGCGGGCGCACGTTCGGCAGGAGGTGCCGCCACATGACGCGCCACGCGGGCAGCCCGAGGACGCGGGTCGACTCGATGTAGGGCCGGTGCGCGTGCTGGAGGACGGCGCCACGGACGATGCGGATGTCGCTCGGCGAGAAGAGCACGACGAGGACGAGCACCGTGATCCAGTAGCCGCCGCCGACGACGCCCGCGACGACGATCGCGAGGAGCAGCGCGGGCATCGCGAGCGTGAGGTCGACGTACCGGGAGACGACCGCGTCGATCCAGCCGCCGCGGTACCCGGCGAGCGTGCCGAGGACGATCCCGAGGAGCATCGAGCCGAGCGCGACGACGACGGGTCCGACGATCGCCGAGCGCGCGCCCGCGAGGGTGAGCGCGAGGACATCGCGCCCGAGGCTGTCGGTTCCGAGCGGGTGCCCGGGCGTCCCGGCGGGTGTCGCGCCGAGGAGGACGTCCTGGTCGAATGCGTGAGGCGCGACGGGCACGATGACGAGGACCGCGACGGCGAGGAGCAGCAGCGCGGCGACGGTGACCGTGCCAGGGACGCGGCGCAGGCGCCGGGTCGCGCGGGCGAGGCGGGCGCGGAGGCCGGTCTCGGTGGGGAGCGTCGTCGTCATGCGGCACCTCCCGCGCCGGGTCCGGGCGTCCCGCCGGGCAGGGAGCCGCCGGGCAGGGAACCGTCGGGCTGGGCGGACGTCGGCAGGGCGGCATCGGGCAGCGTCGGGTCGGCGACGGCGCCCACGGCGCCGCGACCGCGGCCGTGCCCGACGGTCGCGCGGCGCACGCGCGGGTCGGCGACGGCCGTGTAGAGGTCGACGAGCGCCGTCGTCACGCCGATCGTCGCCGCGACGAGCAGCGTGATCGCCTGGACGACGGGCACGTCCTTGTACGTGATGGAGTCGGCAAGGAGGACACCGAGCCCCGGGATCGCGAAGACGCTCTCGACGAGCACCGACCCACCGACGAGCCCCGCGACGACAAGCCCTGCGCTCGTGACGACCGGCACGGACGCGTTGCGCAGGTACGTGCGGCGCACGACGCGCTCCGGCACGCCGCGCGAGCGCGCGAACGTCACGTAGTCCTGCTGGAGCTCTCGCGCGACCGCGGTGCGCGTCACCTTGACGACCATCGCGCCCGTGCCGAGCGCGAGCGCGACGGCCGGCAGCGCGAGGTGCCGCAGCCGGTCGAGGCCGGGCTCACCCGTGCCGTAGATAGGGAACCAGCTGAGCATCACCGCGAAGACGTAGAGGAGCAGGAGGCCGACGGCGAAGCCCGGCGCCGAGACGCCGACGACCGCGGAACCCGTGATGAGCCGGTCGGTGAGCGAGCCGGTGCGCTGCGCCGCGCGGATGCCGAGCGGCACGCCGACCCCGATCGCGAGGAGTGCCGCGAGGCCCGCGAGGAGGAGCGTGAGACCGACGCGGTCGCCGAGGACCGTCGTGATGTCCGTGCCCGAACGTGCCGAGACGCCGAGGTCCCCGCGCAGGACCCCGCCGAGCCAGTGGGCGTACTGCGCGAGGAACGGCTCGTCGAGGTGGTAGCGCTCGCGGATCGCCGCGACGGCCTCCGGGGTGGCCGGCCGCGGGCCGAGGAGGTTCTTCACGAGGTTGCCCGGTGCGACGTGCAGGAGCGAGAACACGATGAACGACAGCGTGACCAGGAGGGCGGTCAGCGCTGCGAGGCGGCGCAGCAGGAAGCGGGCGACGGGCACGGTGACGGTTCTCGGCTCCGGTGAGGGTGGAGGGCGGCGGGGTGCGATCCCGGGGGCCGGGTGCGCGNCGCACAATGGGGGTGGCCCGCAGGCGGGCCACCCCCATTGTGCGTGACGTGCTGTGTCCAGCGGGTGCGTCAGGCGGTCGGCACGACGCGCGTCGGCCAGGGCGTCTGGAAGAAGTACTGCGAGAAGCCCTCGGTGGCGACGCGCTTGCCGACGGCGGTCGTCGACGTGCCCCAGTAGACGGGCGCGAAGAGCTGCTGCTCGAGCGCGAGCTTCGTGGCCTCGGTGACCTTCGCGAGTCGCTCGGCGGGCGTCGTCGCGGCGGCGGCCTCGGCCTGGAGGCCGGTGATCGTCTCGTCGGCGAAGCCCTCGGGGTTGTCCTCGCCGAGCAGCCAGTCGGTGGGCCAGTCGGTGGGGACGGGCGGCGTGTAGCTCATCCACTGGACGCCCTCGCCGTTGCCGAAGGAATTCGACCACTCGCTCACGGGGATCTGCTTGACCTCGAGCGTGATGCCGATCTGCTTGAGCTGCTCGGCGATCGCGAGCGAGGCGCGGCCGAGCGCCGGAATCGAGTCGGGGTACGCGAGGGTCGTCGTGAAGCCCGAGGGGACCGACGACTTCGCGAGCTCGGCGCGTGCGGCGTCGAGGTCGAACGTGGCGACGGGCAGCTGGGCGACCGCGGCCTCGGCGTCGGCGGCGCTCGTGCCGATCGCGAGCTGGCCGGGCGCGGTGATGCCTGTCGCGGGGGTGGCCTTGCCCTTGAGGAGGCCCGTTGTGATCGCGTCGCGGTCGATCGCGTGGGCGAAGGCGCGGCGGACCTCTGGCTCGTCGAACGGCTTGGTGGCCGGGTTGAACATGAGGCCCTGCCACGAGTTGTCGTCGACGGTCTCGAGGCGCGCGCCCTCGACCTTCGACCACTGGTCGGCCTGGTCGACGGGCACGTTGAACGCGATGTCGAGCGAGCCGTCCTGGAAGGCGAGCAGGCGCGTGTTGTCGTCGGTGATGAAGTCGAGGCGGAGCGTCTTGGCGCGGCCCTTGGAGCCCCAGTACTTCTCGTTGCGCTCGGCGGCGACGTGAGAGCCGGGGACGAACTCGGTGATGGTGTAGGGCCCGGTGCCGACGAGGAGGTCGGTGGGGGAGCCGATCGTGCCGGCGGACTCGAGCCACTTCTTGGGTGCGACGAAGAGCCCTGCGGCGGCGGACGGCGTCCACGCGAACGTCGCGGACGGTGCCTCGAGGGTGATGGTCACCTCGCGCTCGCCCGTGGCCTCGACGCTCTTCACCGCGGGCCAGTAGTAGGCGGTCGACGGGGCCTTCTCGCCGTCGCGGTAGTGGTTGATCGACGCGATGACGTCGTCCGTCGTCACGGGCGTGCCGTCGGAGAACGTTGCGTCGCGCAGCGTGTAGACGAACGACGTGTTGTCGTCGGTGTTCCACGTCTCGGCGAGCGCGGGGACGATCGCGCCGGTGTCGTCGATCGCGACGAGGCCCTCCTGGGCGACGGCGGCGATCGTGTAGGCGACCATGAGGCCGGACGTCGAGACGTCGAGGGTCTCGGCGCTCGCGGCGAGGCCGACGGTGAGCTGGTCGAGTTCCTTCGACGCGTCGGTCGTCACGGGTGCGGGCGTGGTCGTGGAGCCCGGGGCGGGGCCGGACGGGGCGCAGGCAGCGAGCGCCAGGAGGCCGAGCGCGAGCGTCGTCGCGAGGGCGCCGCGGGTGCGGCGGCGGGTCGTGGACATCGAGGTGTCGAGTCCTTTCGTGACGGTCAGGGTGTCCCTGCTCCGGGTGGTGGGGGGCGTGCGCGGGTTCCGGGCGGGCCGGTGAGACTCTCTGGCCGTCGGGGTGGACGGGCCCGCGCGTCGGCGGAAAAGTAGCGAGGCGCGGGCTCCCGACCCAATCTCTACTGGAACAGTCCAGAAGGCGGGCGGGGATGTGCGACACGCAAGGTGTGACGGACGGAGACTCTAGTGCCGCGCCGCCTCCTCCGTCACCGTGATCTCCGCGACGTCGCACGTCCCGAGCGCCCGCCCGAGCGCCTCGCGCTCGCCGGGCGCGAGCGCGAGCCCGTACCCGGCACGGACCCGCACGCGCAGGACCGCGTACTGGCACCGGAACGGCGCGTACGGCGGCAGCCACGTCGAGGCGTCCTGCGCACCCTTGTCCTCGTTCGTCGGGCCGTCGACCGCCAGGAGGTTCGTCGGGTCGTTCGCGAGCCGGGCGCGCTGAGCGTCGTCCCACGCCCAGGCGCCCGTGCGCCACGCGTCGGCGAGAGCGACGACGTGGTCGATCTGCACGCGCGCGCTCGTTGTCGGGCCCCTCCGGAACGGCAGGACCTGGCCCGTGTACCGGTCGGTGAGCGTGCCGGTGAGGACCGTGCAGTCGTCGTCGTCCCTCACCGCATCAACTAGGTCGCGCGCGAGCATGTCCTCACGCGTGCTGCAGCCGTTGCCGTCGACGTCCGCCCACGGGGTGCCGAAGCGCGTGCGCGCATACGGTTCGGGAGGCTCCGCGGTGAGCTCCGGCAGGGCCGCGAGCGACGCGCGCGCCGCGGCGAGCTCCGCCCCGGTCACGGGGTAGGTGCGGGCGGGTGCGCGCCACGGCACCGAGACCCACCAAGCGAGCGCGAGCAGCGCGACGCACACCGCGACGAGCACGACGGGGCGTGGAGCGCGGAGAGCAGGCCGGACGGCGGCCGGGACGGTGGGCACGACGTGAGCCAAGCGCGTCGCCGCCGCCCGCGCGACCGTGACGTCGAGATCCGTGGACGAGCGTCGCCGTGCGCAGCCTGTGGACAGGTGGTTCTGTCAGCGACGGTGGCGCAGGCAGTGCGCCCACGCACCGCCGAGGGTCACCCCTGCGACGACGACCGCCGTCGCCGTCGCCCACTCCGCGCGGACGAGGCACCCGAGCGCAACGAGCACGTGCGCGACGAGAACCGCCGCGGCCGCACCGACGAGTAGGCGCGAGGGGGGCCCGCCACGGATGCGGTGGCGGAGGATCGCCGCCGCCATCGCGCCGGCCGCGCTGACGAGCGCGAGCATGACGACGATGACCGCAGTCCGGCTGAGTGCGTCGCTTCCGGGGCTCTGGCTGAACCCGGCGATTGTCACCGCGCGGTACGAGAGCACGGAGACGGCGACGAGGCCGGCGCTGACCTCGAGGCCGAGGACCGCGATCGCGATCCAGAGGACGGGTTTCGCTCTCTGCGCCCCGGATGGTGGACGGACGAGTACCTCGCTCACGTGCGGCCCCCTGCCGTCGTCATGGCGGTGCCGCGCCGTCCGGGCGCGGCAGAGGTGCGCAGGACGCGCACGTAGCGATCTTCCTCCTTTCGGACAGAAACGTCACGGGGACCAACGTCCCCGCTCGTATCGTGGGACGGCGTCGCCGGGCCGCGTCCTCAAGTGCGGGCGCCCGGATCTCTGCGTGCGGCCGCCGGGTGCGGGCCGCTTGCGACCATGGAGGCATGCCTGACGCCCTCCCCGACCCCACGTTCGCGCCCGAGGGGCCCCCTGCGCCTGCCGAACCTTCGGCGCGTGACGTGCGCCGCTGGCGCCACCACCTCGCCGACGAGCTCGCCGAGGCCGCGATCTACCGCGACCTCGCGGCCGCGCGTACCGGCGTCGAGCGCGACATCCTCCTCGACCTCGCCGACGCCGAGGGTCGGCACGCCGAGCACTGGCGCACCCTCCTCGGCCCCGAGCGGTCCGCGTCCGTGCGTCGCTCGACGTACTCACGGCTCCTCGGGTTCGGCGCACGACGCTTCGGCTCCGTCTTCACGCTCGCCCTCGCGCAGCACGCCGAGTCGCGCTCCGCGTACGAGCTCGACCGTGACGCGACCCCGCAGATGGCCGCGGACGAACGCATCCACGAGGAGGTCGTCCGCTCGCTCGCGACCCGCGGTCGCATCGAGATGTCCGGCAACTTCCGGGCCGCCGTCTTCGGCCTCAACGACGGCCTCGTCTCGAACCTCGCGCTCATCCTCGGCATCGGCGCGACCGGCGTCGGCACGGGCACGGTCCTCGCGACCGGCGTCGCGGGACTGCTCGCGGGCGCCATGTCGATGGGCGCCGGCGAGTTCGTGTCCGTGCGCTCGCAGGTCGAGCTCGCCAAAGCGTCGCAGCCGTCGCCGCACGCGCGCGAGGCACTCGTGCACCTCGACGTCGACGCGAACGAGCTTGCGCTCGTCTACCGGGCGCGGGGCCTCGACCCCGCGTCCGCGGACGCAAAGGCGCGGCGCACGCTCGCGCTCGTCGCGCGCGCCGACGCGGCGGAGCTCGTGGCGCGCGCCGAGGCGCCCGCAGCGGACGGTGCGGCCGACGACGCCGTCGCACCCGGCGCGGCCGCGAGCATCGCCGATGTCTCGCGGGCCGCCGACAGCGCAGCCGTCGACGCAGCGCCCGACGACCCGACGGTCGACGACGTCGAGACCGTCGGGCCCGACGCCGAGCTGCTCGGCAGCGCGTGGGGTGCGGCAATCTCAAGCTTCTGTCTCTTCGCGAGCGGTGCGATCGTGCCCCTGCTGCCGTACTTCTTCGGCCTCACCGGCGGCGCGGCGATGATCGTCGCGGCCGTGCTCGTCGGCATCGTCCTCCTCGGCACCGGGGCGACCGTCGGCGTGCTCTCCGGGGCGTCGCCCTGGACGCGCGCGCTCCGCCAGATCGCCATCGGCTACGGCGCCGCCGCGGTGACGTACCTGCTGGGCCTGGCGTTCGGGACGACGCTCGGCTGACGGGGCCGCTCCGCTGACTTGGCCGCTCCGCTGACCCGGCCTCTCGATAGCCGATCCGCACGCTCCATGTGTGTGGATCGGCTATCGACGGTTGTCAGCTGGTGAGGACCGAGCGGATCTCGCGGGTCTCGAACGGCGCCGTCGTGTGCGTCGTCGTGCCGGTGCCCTCGATGTCGTGCCACGTCGTGGTGCCGGCGATGCGGAATCGGCCGTGCCACGTGGTCGTGAGGGTGACGCGGTAGGTCCCGACCTTCGTGTAGGTGTGCGTGGTCGTCTGGTCCGGGTAGCGCTTGCCGGGCTTGGTGGCGTGGACGGGCTTGCAGCCGTCGCCGGGGTCCCAGGCGTAGGACGTCGGGGTGAGCTCGAGCTCGACGGCGGTCCCGAGGACCGTGACATTGAGCTGTTCCGTGCCCGCGTCGGTGTAGTAGGTCATGGGCGTCTGGACGGCGAACCAGTCGGTGATGGGCGCGATGCGGGCGTGCTTGGCGGGGATCTTCAGCGTGACGATATCGCGGGCGAGCTCGTCGGCGATCGGGTCCGCGGTCGCCACGTCGTCCGGGTCGGCTTCGATGCACGGGGAGTTGATGAGGCGCCAGGGCCCCCATGCGGCGTTGCTGTCGGGACGGGTGCGAATCTTCAGGGGCCAGGCGAAGGCGGTCCCGTTGGGGCAGCCGATTTCGTAGAGGTCGACGTCCTGGGGGCCGGAGCACCAGGTGTCGAGGATTGGGTCGGCGCCCGCGAGGAGCACGCAGTCGGCGGGCTCCCAAACCTCGGCCTGACGCTCGCTCTCCGGCGGACCCGGGTCCGTGGCTGGCGCGTCCGTCACTGGGTGGCGCTCACCCCGTACCTGGATCTCGTCGTCGGTCGAGCGTGCCGACATGTCCGGCACCTCCGTAACCGGGACCACGGCCGACGCGGCCACGGGCCTGCTTGCATTCATGAGAGCGACGAGACAGATCGCGACGGAGAAGGCAGCGGCCTGGTGCCGATGGGCCGCGAGTGTGCGCTTCATGACTCGTCGTTGACCTCTCGGGCGACACCAGAAACTACCCATCCGTCCGCGGTCTCGGTGAGCTCGACGAAGAGAACGTGCGAGGCAGCTGGCGCAGAAGTCTTCTCGTCAGGATGGGACAGGGTGTAGATGATGGGCGCCTGGCGGTAGTGGACCTCCCAGACGAACCTCTCCGCGTACTTGCTCTGATGCCCGATGGATTGCGGGAATGAGAAAGCGCCACCGGTGCCGACGACCTCGCGGGCGCCAAGGGCCTCGATGTCCTCGATGAAGTTCGCGCACGACGCACAGGTGGCGGACGACAACGCCTTCAGTCGCGACGAGTCCCCGGTCTGGAGGCCGTAGGTGTACGCGTCGAAGAAGCTCTCGACGACCTCCCACGAGGACTCGCTGCGACGTGTGGGCAGGGTGCTCGTCGGCTCTGGAGCGGGTTCCAAAGGCGGGGACGTGGGCGGTGCGTTGGATGGAGCGGTTCGCGTTGGCGTCGTCGAGGTCTGCTCGGTGACGGGTGCCTGGGAGGAGCAGGCCCCGAGCAGCATGGCAGAAACGACGGCGATCCCGACGGTGAGGGGCGCGGGGCGGCGCGGCCGCCAGTCTGACGGGGCCATGAACGTCGTCCGGCGTGAAGGGCAGCGTTCGGCATGTTGGAAGGGTGTGCGCATCGTCATCCTCACGGGGGAGCAGAATCATCCCGAACGTAGGTGAGGAATCGGATGGTCGCGACCTGTGGCGCGGCCTGTGGATAACGGCTGCTCGGTGCGCCTCAGTTCGTCTGGTCGGTGGGCAGGTGGGGGCCGATGTAGCCGATGTAGAGCCTGCCGTCGCGGTGGACGTTGTCGAGGTAGTGCATGCGGGGGCTGATGAGGCCGGACTGCGCGATCTCGAAGTGGGCACCCATGAAGATGCGCCCGCTCGCGTCGACGTGCCTAGGCACGCGCAGCATCCGCGCTGCGCTGTGCTTGGCGCTGGCCTGCACCGACTTGCTCTCGTCGACGGCATGCCGGTTGGCGGAGTACCCGTGGAGGTGGGGAGGGGTGTGGTTCAGGTATTGGTCGACGTTGAGCGCGCGCCCCGCCACGCGTTCGACGGCGTAGTCCTGCAGCGCGAGCAGGATCTCCCAGGTCTTGCCCGCCCAACGCGCGACGGGATCGTGGACGTCGAGGTCGATCGTGGCCTTCTCGTCGCCCGTCCAGACGAGTGCGTCGAGGGTGCCCATCTGCTCCAGGAGGTCAGCGAAGCCGGAGAAGGTCGGCGTGCTGGCTTTGGACGGAGCGACGTCGCGCCATGCGTCCTCGGCTCGGCCGTCGGCGCTGAGCCTGTTGCGGAGCGCCTTGACCGCCGCGCGCTCCCTCTCGAGGAGCTCGTAGGTCGGCGTGCTCGACCTGCTCGTCCTCGAGCCGCTTGCGGTCCTCGGCCCGCTGCTCCCGGAGCGACGCGAGGCTGGCTGACACCTGCTCGTACTGGACCGTCTTGCGGTCAACGGCGGCCTGGAGCGCCACGGCCTCGGCGGCGGTCTCGCGCAGGAGCTCGATCGCAGCGACGGACACCTCGTCGGTCCCGAGGGTTGACGTGAGTGCGTCAACGAGTGCGAGATGTACCTCGACGTCCTCGACGTGGGCCGTCGTCGAGCGGTCGTCGACGCCCGGCAGCGGTGCGGGCGGCACGTCGGGTGCGACCGGCTCGGGCTTCGCGCTCGCGCGCGGCCGCAACGAGGAGGGGCACCCCGAGTGGTTGTGGCTCCCCGGGGACTAGCCGGAGCCGTCGCACATCCCAGACGACATGATGATCGTCCGGCCGGATCTTGCGCTCGCCCGACGCCGTGAGGAGGTCGCCGAGAACGCGACGCCCGCGGAACCGTCGTCGGACGACATCGGCGACGTGCCCCTGCCGCATCCGTCGCAGGACGGGCCTGACCACGCGGGCGCACCAAGGACCGAACCGCGGGCCACGCCTGTGCCGCAGCCCGTCGACGTCCTGCGCCGCTTCTTCGGCGTCAAGACGCTCAACCCACAGCGCTACGCCGCCGACTTCGCGAACCTCACGCAGGAGGTCATCCAGCACCTCGCCGTCGTCGACGGCGTCGAGCTCGAGGTGCGCATCGAGATCAGCGCGCGCGCACCCGAGGGCTTCTCCGAGCAACAGGTGCGAACCGTGAGGGAGAACGCGACGCAGTTGCGGTTCGGGCAGTCCGGGTTCGAGAGGGACTGAGGGTCCTCCATAGCCGATCCGCACATGTGCGATGGGCGGATCGGCTATCGAACGTCTCCTCGGAGGCTCACGCACGCGCCCGCTCGTGTTCCGCAAGCAGGTACGTCGGGTCCGCGCGCAGCAGCGGCACGAGCACGTCGAGGTACCCGTGCGCCTCGACGAGCACGGCCGTCCCGTCGCCGACGCGTCCGTTGCGCTGCACGCCCGCGGCCAGCAGCGGGTCCGCGACGCGCTCGAAGTCGCGGTTCCAGCCCCACAGGGGGAGGCGCCCGCGGACGATGACCTCCGTGCCGTCGGGCAGCACGACGACGCCCTCGGTCGGCGCGTCCTGGAGGTGGTGCGGCACGCCCGCCCGCTCCTCGACGCCGTGGAGCGACGTCGACGACGCGTGCGTGACGCCGCCGAGCAGGAGGACGCGTCGGCGAGCCGCCCGTAGCGGCTCGCCGCGTCGCACGGCGTGAGCGAGTTAGCGTGCACGTCGTCGCCGGGGTGCAGGCCGAGGACGCGCAGGTCGTCCGCGAGACGCACGCGGTCGATCGGCGCCGTCCCGCGTGCCTCTCCGGTCAGGGAACCGCCGGGAAGACGAGGGCCTCGATCGTTGACCCGCCCTGCATGAGGACCGCCTGGCCGATCGGCAGGGAGAGCGGCGCGTCCATCGGGCCGTCGGGGACGGAAGACTCCGGCACGTCCACGGACCAGAGCTCCGTGCCGTCCTTCGTCGAGACGCCGATGAGCTTCGACCAGCTCCACATGACGAGCGCGTCCGGACCGGCTACGAGCGTCTGTGCACCGTGGAGGTCGGCGCTCCAGAGCTCGGTGCCCGCGGCGTCGATGACGCGCGACGGCGTCGTCATCTCGCTCGACTGGGAGTCGACGACGAAGCCCCAGTCGCATGCTGCCACGGTGATCCCGTCGTGCTCGATCGCGGCCGGCGGCAGGGGCGTCCGCGGCGAGCCATCGAGCGGTACGCGTTCCGTACCGACGGCGACGAAGCTCGGCGCGGTCGTGCAGCGGTAGTGAGAGAGGCGTGCCCCCGAGAGCTTCACCTCGTCGACGGCCCCGGTCGTCAGGACGACCGAGGTGCCATCGTCGTGCGTCCACCCGTCGGCGCCCTCGAGCTGCAGGGGAGCGTTGTGGCCGAACGCGACGTCGAGGGTCTCGAGAGTGATCCGGTCGGCGATGACACCGCCCGGGTAGGTGCCGACGTGGACCAGGCTGTCGTTGACCTCGATCCCGCCGATCATGTCCGACCCGCAGCCGTCCTCACCTGCGATGCGCGTCAGCTCGCTGCGCAGGGCGGGCCCGCCAGCGTCGGGCACGACGGCAAGGAGCGCCTCGCACTCCTTCTGACCCGCGACGAGCACGCCGTCGGGGTGAGCCGCGAGCCCGAGGACGGCGTATGCGTCGACCGGTGACTCGCCGAGCACGGTCCCGTCGGCGAGGGACAGGAGCGTGACGGTCGACACGCCGTCGTCGTTCCAGCCGATGCAGCCGGCACGTGCGTCGTCGACGAGGAAGCACCGTGCGACGCCGCGGTCGAGGGACCGACGCCACGCGACGTCGCCCGTCGCTAGGTCAACGCCTGCGAGGTACGCGACGTCCGTCGAGACCGTGAGGACCGTCCGGGCGGGCAGCGGGACGGCGGGGTCGGCCGGGGGCAGCGCGGACAGGACGGGTGCCTGCACGTCCTCGCCTGCGACGTGGCGCGACGTGAGGCGCCACGTCGTCGGCGTCGCGGTGTGGTCGACGCGGACGGTGGGCGCCTCGGGCTCGGCCGTCGGCGCGGGGTCGGGTGCCAGGGTCGCGTCCGGTTGCGGCGTCGTCGTCGGGTTCGTGGGGACGACGGGCGACGTGGGCGCCGTGCTCGGTGCGCCGTCCGTGAGCGCGCCGGACGCGGCGAGGCCGGCCCAGGTGGTGCCGCCGACGAGCATGAGGCCGGCGAGGACTGCGACCGCGACCTGCCAGGCCGCCATGGGAGCAGCGGTGGCCACGCTGGACGCGGCACCGGCAGCAGCACCGGGGGAGGCTGCGCCGGGGGGTGCCGGCGGAGGCCCGCCGTGGGGCGAGGGTGCGCAGGGTGCCGGCACGGCCGGGGCGTGCGGCCCGGGGGNCTCAACCCCACCCCCTAACCCCCCGGTCCCCCTCGCGAGATAGCGCTTGTCGGTCGAGATAGCGTGCGTCTCGCGCTATCTCGTCGGGGGAGCGCTATCTCGCGGGGGTCGGGAGCGGGCGCTCCGCCCGCGCGCGGATGCCGCGGAGCATCTGCTGCGTCATGAGCCAGCTCGCGAACGTCACCGGCTCGACGACGAGCGCCGCGCTGCGACGCACGTACTCGTAGCGCTCGCGGACGACGAGCCTGCTCGTCCCGGCCGCCGGCTCGTCGAGCACGAACGCCCACGTGAACCGGAACGGCATCTCGGCACCCGGGTCGTCGTCTTCCGGAAGTCCGGCCAGCACGAGCGCGCGCCCCGGCTCGAGCGTGGCGACACGCAGCGCGAGGTCCTCGGCGAGGTGCACGCGGTCCCCGACGGCGAGGTCCTGGAGGTGCGACTCGATGCGGTCGGTCGAGCGGATGCCGAGGCCGACGAGGTTCTCGAGGACGTCGTAGGAGTAGAAGCCGCCGCGGCCCTCGCCGAGCTGCACGAGCCACGGCCACACGGCGTCGGGGGGAGCGTCGATCGTCACCGCGCGCGTGACGACGTGGTCGGCGGCCGGGGTGAGCTCGTCGCCGGGGAGCGTCGCGTCGAGCTCGGCCTCGGTCGAGCCCCATTGCATCGCCCACGTCCGCAGGACGGGGAGCACGGCGAGGGACGAGAGGATGGCGCCCGTCGTGAGCGCCGCACGGAGGGAGGGGCGTCGGACCATGCCCCTATCGCATCACAACGCTGCGTCCGGCACGAGGTCCGGAGGTCCTCACCTGTCAATCCGTCGAGAGGGGGCGAAGCGCGCCCTGACTGGTGGGACCAACGTCCCCACCTGCGACAACGCTATTGACGCACCGTCAATAACGCCGCTAGCGTCGTCGGCATGACGACCGAGAAGGCCCCGCGCAGCCCCCGCACCGCGCCCGACGTCCGCTCCGACGAGCTCGTCGCCGCGGCCCGCGAGCTCTTCGCCGAGCAGGGCCTCACCCGCACGACGCTCGCCGACGTCGCCCGCCGCGTCGGCGTCGCCCGCACGCTCGTCTACCACTACTTCCCCAGCAAGGACGACCTCGTCGACGCGGTGCTCGACGGCTACGTCGACCACTTCGTCACGTCCGTCCGCGCCTGGGACGCCGCCCGCACGACCGGCGACGTCGAGGGCTCCCTCGTCACCGCGATCGCACTCTTCCGCACCCACCTGCGCGCGATGGACCCCATCCGCCCCGATCTCGAACGCGTCGAGGCCACCGGCATGTACAACGCGTTCCTCGACCGCGCGGTCCGCGCGATCGTCGACTGCCTCGAGGAGACGACGGTCCGCGCCTACGCCGCACGGCACCGCATCCGCATCGACCACGTCCGCGAGACGTTCTACGTCCTCGTCTACGGTCTCGTCGGGCTCGCCCGCAACACGCCCGGCATTGACGACGCGCTCCTCGTCGCGCTCGTCCGCCAGGCGCTCCGCCTCGAGCCCGAGGCGAGGGTCGGGCACGGCAACGTCCCCGACGGCGAAGTTCCCGACGGCACCGCGCTCACCGCAGACGCACGCACCCAGCCGGAGGCCGCGACCGACGACTGACACGCAGCGCGCCGGCATGCCGGCGCCGATGAGCGCGAGGTCCACCCAGGGTGCGCCTGGACCACGACGCGCGAGGGGCGGCGCACCACCCTCACGGCGGCGCCGACGCCGCCCCGTCCCAAGGAGTGGTGACAGGTGTTCCTGTTCGACTCGATCCCCTGGTACTCGGCCCTCATGTGGCTGCTCGTCCTCGGGGTGCTCATCGGGCTCAACGAGCTCGTCCGCTGGTCGAAGGTCGCGGCCTACGCGATCTTCATTGTCCTGCCGATCATCCTCACGATCTTCGTGTGGCCGACGACCGCTGCAGCCGGCTCCTCGACCGGCACGTGGTTCCACTGGGTCAAGGTGTACTCGGCGCTCGCCGGCTGCATCGGCTTCATGCTCATCCGCTACAACAAGCGCATCGCGGCGAACAAGTACGCGCTGTGGTTCCCGCCCGCGATCCTCGCGCTCAACATCGCCGAGGCCGTTGTCCGCGACTTCGAGGTCGCCGGGCTCCAGGGCATGCACGACGGCGTCTTCATGGTCGGCGGTCCGTGGAACTACATGAACGGCATCGCCGGCATCCTCAACCTCGTGACGATCTGCGGCTGGGTCGGCATCTTCGTCACCAAGGACCGCTTCCAGGACATGGTGTGGCCCGACATGCTGTGGTTCTGGATCATCGCGTACGACCTGTGGAACTTCGCGTACGTCTACAACTGCGTCGGCGACCACGCGTTCTACGCGGGCGCTGCGCTGCTCATCTCGTGCACCATCCCAGCGTTCTTCCTCCGCAAGGGCGGCTGGCTCCAGCACCGCGCTCACACGCTCGCGTTCTGGATGATGTTCACGATGGCTGTGCCGTCGTTCGTCTCCGACTCGAAGTTCGCGGTCGACGCGTCGCACGACCCGACCGCGCTCTTCACGGTGAGCCTGCTCTCGCTCCTCGCGAACATCGCCGTCGTCGTCTACCAGGTCCGCACGATCGTCGTGAAGCGTCGCCACCCGCTCCGTGACGAGCTGTACACGCACCTCGCCGCGTACCAGGCGGTCGCGTCGGAGCGTCCCGCGCCCGAGGGCTCGCAGCCCGAGGAGGTTGAGGCGGCTCCGGTGGGTTGATCCCGCGCGGGTCATGTCCCGCGTGCGTGGTGCGTCCGACGGCGCGGGCGCGGGTGACCTCAGCCGAGGTCGACGACGAGACCCTCGGGCGTCTTGCGGACGCCCACCGCGGAGAACACGCGGCCGTCAGGGCCGACAAGCGTGATCGAGTCCTTCGCGGAGCCGGTCGACGTCGCACGTGCGAACGTCAGCTGGCGCAGGAAGCCCTGCGAGTCGAGAGCCTCGGCCGGGGCGACGTACGGCGCGTGCTCGGCGACCGCGGGTGCGTCCGGGGCCTCGACCGACGTGTTCGGCGCGTCGAACGTCGGCGCGTCGAACGTCGGCGCGTCGAACGTCGGCGCGGCGACGGGGGCCGACGTGATGTCGACCGGTGCGGAGACGGCCGCTGGCTCGTGCTCCGGCGCGACCGCCGTGGCGTCCGGTGCCTGGACCGCGTCCATGAGGACCGTCGGGGCGTCGAGGTCCGGGTCGGTGTCCGCGGGCTGGGCGGCAAACGCGAACGCGGAGACGCGCGTTGGAGCGTCCGCGGCGGGCGTGTCGGTCGCGGGCTCGTCGACGACGGGTGCCTCGAGGACCGGCTCGGGGGCCGACGCCATCTCGGGCTGGGCGTCCGTGAGCCATGCCGGCAACTCGGCGTCGGCGCTCTCCGCGTCACGCACCTCGGAGTCGAGGTCGAGCGCGATCGGCTCGTCGCCGTCGAGGCTCGCCCACGGCGACTCGTCGGTCGACGCGAGCAGGGAGTCGTCGACGAGGTCTTCGTCGTGAGGCTCGGCGGCAGGCTCGAGCGGGGTCGTCGTGTGCGGGGCGAGCGCCCCGGCGGCGCTGGCCTCGTCGGCGCTGGCCTCTGCGAGCGGTGCGGCCGGTGCGCTCGACCACTCGTCGGCGACCGGCGCCGCAGGCGCGTTGAAGCCCCAGTCGGGAGTGGCTACCGGGGCTGCGGGAGCCACGAAGCCCGGCTCCCAGGGAGCGGGTGCGTCGTCGTTGGCGTTGACGTCGGCGCCGGGGGCGTTGGCGGCAGGAGGGGCCCACGGGTCGCTGGGGGTGCCCACCTCGGCCGTGGCGTCGTCCGCGGCGACGAGGTCGTCGGCGCGGGTCTCGGCCGTGGCGTCGGGCGCCGTGTCGGACTCGGGTGCGTCGTCGGACTCCGGTGCGGTCCAGCGGACGGGCTCGGGTGCCGCCCATGCGGACGAAGGCTCGGCGGGCTGGGCCCAGGCGTCGTCCGGAGCCACGGCCGACCCGTCGGCGAGGTCCTCGGACGCCCCCGGTTCCGTCGTGTCTGCGAGCGATGCGACAGGATCGAGGTCCTCGGCGGGCGTCACGGGGGTGACGTTCGCGCTGAGCGCGAGGTCCTCGGGCCGCTCGGCGGTCGCGAACGACCGCGTCGTGTCGAATGGCCCTGCGGTGTCGGCCGGGGGCGGGGACTGCGGCTCCGCGACGGGTGCGGCCGGTGCGTCCCACGCCGGAGTGACGTCGGTGCTCGCGGGCGGGCTCCACACGGGAGCCGACGGGAACGGCTCGTCCTCGGCGACCGTGTCGACTGGAGTGGGATCCACTGAGGTCTCGTGAGCGGCTGCGGGCGCGGTCTCCTGGAGGGCGACGGCCCAGGCGTCGACGGTGGCCGTCGAGCCGGCGGACGCCTCGTGCACGGCCTCGGCGCTGGCGTGGTCTTGGACGACCTCACCGGCGTCGGCTGCGTCGCCGGCGTCACCCTCATGAGCGTCACCGCGGCCATCGTTGGCCTCGATGTCGTCCGCGGCGGCGGACGGCGCGGGCTGGACGAGGGGCTCGCCGCGCGTGGCACGGCCGATGTACGTGTTGAGCGAGTCGATGATCCCGTCGAGCAGGTCGTCGACCTCGTCGACGAAGTAGCCCTCGGTGAGTTCGGTCGGGCTGAAGCGCGCGTGGAGCAGGTCGTCGGGCGTGAGCAGCGGCGTGCCGTCGCTCTCGACCGTGAGGCCCTGCTCGAGGTGCTCGAGGGTGCGGGCCGCACGCGCGAGGAGTGCGTCGACCTCGGCGATCTCGTAGCCCGACCGGAACTTGGTCGCGGTGAAGCGCGCAGAGCGCACATCTGCGGCGGTAAGCATGCGGTGTCCCCTGACGTCGTGGACCGTGTGGTCAAGCGATAGTACCGACGGGATGCGGTCCCGCGTAGGACGGGCCGGGTCGAAGGCGGGTGGAATCAGCCGAGCACGCCCGCAGTCTTGCGGAGGAAGTCGTCGACCTCGACGATGTCGTAGCCCTCGCGGAACTTCGTCGCCGTGAACTTCCTACTGATGAGGTCGTCGGACGTCAGCACGTGAGCTCCTCAGGTCGTCGCCGATGTCGGTGGGGCGAGCGTAGCGCCCGGCACCGACATCGGGAATGACGGCGGCGCCCGACCCCGCGCGGGGGGTCGGGCGCCGTCGCTCGAGCGTCAGGCGCTGGGCGCCGTGTCCTTCGTGTCGCCCTTGGTGTGGGCGAGCGCGCTGCCCGCGACGCCACCGATGAGCGCCGACAGGTCGATGCCGAGCAGGTCCTTGACGATCTGCTGGCCCTCGCCGAGGACGTTCGTGACGTTCTTCGTGAGCGCGGAGGCGCCGTCGGTCGAGATGACGGTCATCGAGTCGACGGAACCCATGGGCTCGGCCGCAGCACGGATGATCTCGGGCAGGCGCGTGATGAGCTCCTGGGCGAGCGCCGCCTCGCCGTACTTCTTGAGCGCCTCGGCCTTGGCGTCGGTCGCGGCGGCCTCGGCGCGGCCCTCGGCCTCGGTCGCGGCCGCGCGGGCCTCGCCCTCGGCGCGGATACCGGCGGCGAGCGCGACCTGGCGGTCCCGCTCGGCCTCACCGGCGCGGCGCACGGACTCGGCGGCGGCCTCGGCGTCCTGGATCGCGGCGGTCTTGTTGGCCTGGGCGATCGTCGTGCGTTTGAACGCGTCGGCCTCGGTCGCGGCGTTCGCGGCGTCACGCTCGGCGTTGGCCTTCTGGACGGCGGCGTACGCGTCGGCCTCGGCGGGCTTGCGGACGGAGATGTCGAGCTCCTCCTCCGTGACCTTCGCCTGCTCGGTGAGGGCCTCGCGCTGCTGGAGAGCGACGAGTCGCTCCTGCTCGACGCGCGCGAGCTGGCCGGCGGCGTCGGCCTCGGCGTTGGCGCGGTCGGTCTCGGCCTTGATCGTCGCCTTCTTGAGGTCGAGCGCCTTCTGACGCTCGGCGATCTGCTCGGCGGCCTCGATGACCGCGAACTCGGCGATGCGGCGGGCCTCGGCCTCCGAGACCTCGGCGACCTGGCGGGCGCGCGCGTTCTCGGCACGTCCGAGGTTCGCGAGGTAGTCGGAGCCGGGGGTGGAGATGTCGGAGATGTTGAGGAGGTCGACCTGGAGGCCCTGCTCGGCGAGGTCCGTCTTCGTCGAGTCGACGACGCGGTCGGAGAGGCCCTTGCGGTCGGAGATGATCTGCTCGATCGTCATGTCCCCGACGATGGAGCGCAGCGAGCCCTCGAGGGACTCCTTGATGATCTCGGTGAGCGCGTCCTGCTGGGAGAGGAAGCGCTGGGCGGCACGGCGCACGCCGTCGTCGTCGCCGCGGACCTTGAAGTTGATGGACGCCTTGATGGCGATCTTCACGCGGTTCTTGTCGACGCCCTCGACGGTGATACCGATCTGGCGCTGCTCGAGGGAGATCGGGAAGCCCTGCTGGAGGATCGGCCACACGAAGACGCGGCCGCCGACGACGACGCGCTGGCCGCCGATCATGTCGGGCTGGTTCTTGCCCGCGCCGCGGCCGACGATGACGAGTGCCTCGTTCGGTGGGACCCGTCGGATGCGCTTGGCGATGAAGGTGACGATCGCGAGGAACGCGATCGCGAGGAGCGCGACCCCGACGACTGTCCAGAAGTTGGAGTCGGTGCTGCTGGCGGGCATGCGGGGAGTCCTTCCGTGGCGGTGCGGTCCGGCTGACGGACGTCGGCCGGGGCGGTGCTCGTGCACGCCGGGAGGCGCGCGGGTGCGGCGGCGTCGGGCGTGCCCGACGTGCGACGGCGAGCCGTCGCGGGGAGGTCAAGCGGTGGTGGCGCTGTCGCCGGGGGTGACCTTGACGCGGGAGCCCTCCTGGGCGACGACGACGATGCGCGTGCCTTCGGGGATGAGTGCGTCGGACCAGGCCATGCGGCGTTCGATCTCCTGCGGGGCGTCGAGGAAGACCTCGCCGCGCTGCGGGGTGATGTCCGACTTCGCGACGCCGGTCATGCCGACGAGCTGGAGCGGCTGTCCGTCCTCGGTCGCCTGGAGCCGCTTGATGACGAGCTGTGAGAGCCAGACGGCGGCGACGCCGGCGACGGCGGAGCCGCCGTAGACGAGCGCGGTCGGCAGGTCGTTGGCGGTCGTCATGATGCCGATCGCGCCGAAGACGATCGCGCCGACGCCGAGCCCCGTGCTCGAGAGCGCGCCGTCGCCGAGCTCGATGAACTCGCCGAGGAGCATGGAACCGACGACGAGCAGCAGCCCGATGGCGCCAATGATGATGAAGGCCGTCATGAAACTCTCTTCCCCCTGGGTGAAACTCCCCTAGGGCCCGAACGATAGCGGAGGCGGGAGCGGGGCGCGCGGGACCCGGCGATCTTCGTGGACGACGAGCGGCGACGACGACCTGTGGTCAGGGTGACAGGTGCCCGGCGGAACGGTGAACGGGACCGCGAGATGCTGTCGAACCGGGTGTTCGGTGCGGGCGCGGGCGGCAGGATCGTCGCGTGATCACTCGCACCATCGCCCCGCACGTCGGCGGCCGCCGTCGTGAGACTGCGATCGACCGGATCGACGACCCGTTCGTGCCCGTCGGCCGCCTGGCCGTCCCCATCGAGGTCGTCGACGCGTCGACCCTCTACCCGGTCGTCGCCGCGCTCTTCCGCTCGGAGAACGTCTCGTCGGTCGCCGTGTGCGACGCGGCGGAGCCGGGCCGCGTCGGGATCGTCTCGCGCGACCGCCATACGGCGGTGAGCGCAGGGACGCTCGGGTACGGGCGGGCGCTGCTCGCCCGGCGGCCGGTCGGTGAGGTCGTCGACTGGGATCCGCTCGCGGTGCCGCAGACGATGGCTGTCGTTGAGGTCGTGCGGCTCGCGATGGCGCGCCCGGAGGCGCGGCGGTTCGACGACGTCGTCGTTCATGGTGCGGTGTGGCAGGTGGTGACCGTGCCGATGCTCGTGCGTGCGCTCGCGGACGTGGTGACGCGTCACTGGCGAGCCTGACGGCCCCGCCCTCCGCGACCCGTAGGTCCGGAGCACTATCGAAAGGTGCAGGGCCGCGACGAGTCGCCCGAGGGGGGCGACTCGTAGGTCCGGAGCACCATCGAACGGTGCTCCGGACCTACGAGTGGGCAGGGAGTGAGCCTCAGAAGGGGCCGTCGCCGTAGACCTGGGTGAGACCGCGGGCGACGAGACGGTCGGAGCTGCGAGCGTTCATGCTCCGATCGTGCGCGTCGCGGGGTGCGCGCCGCGTCGGGCCGCGGTGGGGTGCGCGCTCGCGGCCTGCGACCGTGGTGGGAGTGTGCGGGTCCGCCCGTGGGCGGACCCGGACGGCGCTGGCCTCCCTGGGGACGTCGTCGACGCGCGCCGAGCGACCCCCGTGGTGAATCGGAATATCGGTCCCACCTACGACGATATGAAGTTGAAGGATTAACCGTCTCATTATCCGTTGCTCAGGGGAAAAGCACCTCCTCCCGACATAGCATCGAGATCCTGTCGCGCGCACCGCGCGCACCGCGAGCACCATGTGCTCCCGCGCGGCGGACACACGCTAGGGGGAGCTGTGACGCACTACGCGACGATCGACCATGCCCTGGGCGAACGCACCCAGCGACACTTCGGGGACGGACACCGCCGGTCCCGCTACGAGGTCCGCGCCGAGCACGTCGACCTCAGCGGCGCGCGCTGCCGGGGCAGCGTCGTCCATGACGGCGCCTGGTCCCACAAGGCCCACGAAACCGTCGAGCGGCACCTCAGCACCGTCGACGCCGTCTGCCTCACGGCACTTGCGCTCGAGCGCGCGCTCGAGAGCGGGCCGGTCGACGTCCGGCACCTCGACGTCACGCACGTCGAGATCCGCGCGGCCGCAGGCGGCCCCGAGGACCTCGCCGACGTCCCGGTGGCGGTCGCCGTCAGCTGGGACCCGACGGACGCGCGGTTCACGTGCAGCGGCACGGTCGGCTCCATGCGCGTCCGGCTGCGCGCCGAGGAACGGCTCGCCGGCACGAGCGGGTTCGTCTCCGACGGCTCGGTCCTCAGCGAGTGGGCCTACGCGGCCGTCCGGGCGCGCATCGGCCTCAATCCCGATGCCCCGCTGCTCCAGCAGGTCTCCAAGCCGGTCCTCACGCTCCCGGCACTCCCGTTCCTGCGCCGCTACGTCGCGGCCTACGGTGCCCTGGCACGGCTCCACACGCGTGACGCGTACGACCAGGTCATCCACCTGAGGCCCGAGGTTCCCATGGACCCCGACGGCCATCGGCCCGTCTCCGAGCGCTATCGCGTCCTCTCCGACCGCGATCTCCTCGACGAGATGACGCGGCTCGGGCTGCCGCTGCGCGAACGCGCGGCGCTCCTCACCCGCCTCTGACACGGCGCCGTACCGCCCCACCACGCCAGCCCCACCCCCGAAAGGCACCATGAGTCTCGTCACGCTGCAGAACGTCAGCAAGGTCTACCCCGTCGGTGAGCAGGAGGTCCGTGCGCTCGACGGCGTGGACCTCAGCATCGAGGCGGGTGCGTTCACCGTCGTCCTCGGACCGTCCGGCTCCGGCAAGTCCACCGCGCTCAACCTCCTCGGTGGCATGGACACCCCGACCTCGGGGCGCATCGACGCCGCCGGGACGGACCTCACCGCGCTCGACGACCGCGGCCTCACCGCGTACCGGCGCGACAAGGTGGGCTTCGTCTTCCAGCACTACAACCTCGTGCCCAACCTCACGGCTGCGGAGAACGTCGGGCTCGGCTCACAGTTCGCGCGCGACGCGGTCGCGCCGGCCGACGCCCTCGCGTCGGTCGGCCTCGGCGGCCGCGAGCAGTCCTTCCCCGCCGAACTGTCGGGCGGTCAGATGCAGCGTGTCGCGATCGCTCGAGCGCTCGCCAAGCGTCCGCCGCTGCTCCTGTGCGACGAGCCGACCGGCGCGCTCGACTCGGAGACCGGACGCTCCGTCATCACGCTGCTGCGCTCGATCGCCGACGGCAGCGGCACCGCCGTCGTCGTCGTCACGCACAACGCGGAGATCGCACGGATCGCCGACCATGTCATCACCCTGCACGACGGCTCGGTCCGCGAGGACCGGCGCAACGAGTCGCCCGCCTCGCCCGAGGAGATCGACTGGTGAGCCACCACCTGCGCCTCAAGCTCCGCCGCGACGTCCGCCGCCACTGGTCGCAGTTCGTCGCGGTCCTCCTCATGTCCGCGCTGTCCGTGCTCGTCTACACCGGGCTCGAAGGAGCATGGAACGGCCTGCGCACGCAGCTCGACGCGTACGCCGCCGAAACCGATCTTGCCGACGTGTGGGTGAGGACGACCGATGCGAGCCCGGCGGGGGTCGCCGCGGTCGCCGCCGTCGACGGTGTCGCGCACGCCGAGCCTGCGACCCTTCTCGCGGCGACGACCGGCGGCACGCACCTCGAGCTCGAGGTCGTCGGCGCCACGGCGAGGACGCTCTCGCGTCCCGTCGTGCGCACCGGCCTCGCCCCGTCCGCGACGGCCGACGGCGTCTGGGTCGCCGAGCCGTTCGCGGACGTGCGCGGGCTCGAGGTCGGTGACACTCTGCCGCTGACGATCGGCGGCACGACGCGTGACGTCGCGATCCTCGGGACGATCCTCTCGCCCGAGCACCTCTACTACACGGGCACGCCCGCGCTCGTCGCACCGGATCCCGCGACCGAGTCCTACGCGCTCGTCCCCGAGGACCTCGTCACCGAGCTCGTCGGGGTGGTGCCCGCGCCGAACGTCGTGCGCGTCGCCGCGCGACCGGAGGCGGCCGACGGGCTCGCCGCACGTGTCGCCGACGCGACCGCCACGACGTCGTTGCGCGTCACCGACCGCACGACGGCCGACGCGGTGTCGACCGCGTTCGACCGGGTCGACCAGATCCGCGAGCTCTCGGTGCTCTTCTCGTTCATCTTCGTCCTCCTCGCGATCCTCGCGATGTACACGTCGACGCGACGGCTCGTCGACATGCAGCGTCGCGAGATCGCCGTCCTCAAGGCCCTCGGCTTTCCCGCCGCGAGCATCGGAGCGCACTTCGCGTCGTACGGGCTCGTCGCGGGCGGCCTCGGTACCGTCGCGGGTCTCGCGATCGCTCCGGCCATGTCGACGTACGTCCTCGGGACGCAGCGCGCCATGCTTTCCGCGCCCACGTGGCGCGTCGCGTACACGCCCGTGCCGCTCGTCGTCGCGGCGATCGTCGTCGGCGTCTGCGTGCTCGGCGCTTACCTCGCGGCCCGTCCCTCGCTCCCGGGCGCGCCTGCCGACCAGATGCGCCCCGGCGTCGCGCAGGGCCGCCGCATCCTGCTCGAGCGGGCGACCGCCTGGTGGTCCCGCACGAGCTACGGCTCGCGCTGGGCGTGGCGCGACAGCGGCACGAATGTCACGCGGTTCGTCATGGGGGTCGTCGGTGTCGGCGGCAGCCTCATGCTGCTCTTCGCGGGCTTCGGCATGGCTGACAGCATGAACGGGCAGGTGACGTCGGCGTTCGTCGACGAGGCCCGCTACACGGCGCGGCTCTCCCTCGCGCCGGGCGCGGACGTCGCGGCCCTGGCCGCGACCGCGGGACGGGTTCAGGTCGTCCAGGAGACCGTCGTCCGTACGGCGCCGTCCGACGCCTTCGACCGCGTCCTCACCGTCCTCGACGAGGGGACGTTCGTGCACCTCACGGCGGTCGACGGCGAGCCGGCACGGCTCACGGGTGCCGCCGTGAGCGAGGCGACCGCGGAACGCCTCGGCGTCCGTGCGGGCGACACGCTCACGCTCACGATGCCCGCAGGGGGCGGCACGGTCGACGTCGTCGTTGACGAGCTCCTCGCGTCGAGCGCCCCGCAGGGCGTGACGCTCACGCGCGCGGCGTGGGAGCGGCTCGGTCAGACGTTCGCGCCGACGACGTTGCTCGTCGGCGACGACGCCCCGCTCGACGTGCTCGCGGCCGACGCGGACGTCACACGCGTCCTCGAACGGTCGCACCAGGAGACCGTCGCGTCGGACATGGTGACGGACCTCGGAGGCATCTTCATGCTCATCCGGGTGTTCGCGATCCTCCTCACCGTCATCGTGCTCTACAGCCTCGGGTCGCTCGCGTTCACTGAGCGAGTGCGCGACTACGCGACGCTCAAGGTGCTGGGCTTCGGCACGGGGGATCTGCGGCGGCTCGCGGCGCGCGAGAACGTCACGGCGACGGTGCTCGGGCTGGCCGTCGGCATCCCTGCGGGGCTGTGGTTCCTCGGGGAGTACGTCGGGACGTTCTCGACGCCGCGGATCGAGTACACGGCGCAGATCACGCTCGTGAGCGTCGCCGTCGCGATGGCGATCGCCGCCGGGTTCTCGCTGCTCACGACGTTCCTCCTGGGCCGTCGGATCGCGCGCGTCGACATGGTGGGGGCGCTCAAGGGCGTCGAGTGAGCTCGCGGCCGACGGCCCTCCTCACGCACGCTCGCTCAGACGGTGAGGGCCCGCTCATGGGCGGACCCTCACCGTCTCGGCGAGCGTCGGAGGGCTCGCCGCGCGGGCCCGCGGGTGCCGCACGTGCCCGTCGGCCGGCTCGCCGTGCCCATCGAGGTCGTCGAGGCGACGACCCTCTACCCCGTCGTCGCCGAGCTCTTCAGACCGGAGAGCGTCACGTCGGTCGCCGTGTGCGACAGCGACGACCCGCGGTGGATCGGCCTCATCTCGCGGGAGCGGCACACGGCTGTGAGCGCAGGGACCCTCGGCTATGGTCGCGCGCTGCTCGCGCGCCGGCAGGTGGGGGAGGTCGTCGACCGCAGTCCGCTCGCGGTGCCGCAGACGATGCCTGTCGTCGAGGTCGTGCGGCTGGCGATGGCGCGTCCGGAGGCTCGGCGGTTCGACGACGTCGTCGTGTACGGCGCGGTGTGGCAGGTGGTGACCGTGCCGACGCTCGTGCGGGCGCTCGCGGACGCGGTGACGACCCGCTGGCGGGCCTGACCCCCGCACCCCCCGGAACTGGTAGCGCGTCAGCACACTGCGTGAGTGTGCCGGGACCCTACGAGTCGCTTCAGGGTGGTGACTGGTCAGGCGGCGCCGTCGCGCTCGACGACGAGGAGGTCGCCGACGTCGCACGCGAGTGCGTCGCACAGGGCGACGAGCGTGCTGAACCGGATGGCCCGCGCGCGGTCGTTCTTGAGGACGGAGAGGTTGGCGCGCGTGATGCCGGTGCGAGCGGCGAGCTCCTGGAGCGTCATGCCGCGGGCGTCGAGCAGGGCGTCGAGACGGCAGCGGACGACAAGCCCGTCGTCGGCGGGCCCTGCGGGCTCGGCGGGGCGGTGGCGGGCCATCAGACGAGGTCCCGCAGGTCCTCGGCGTCGCGCTCGGCGGCGCGCAGGACGAGGGCGAGGACGAGCAGCGCCAGCCCGCCGACAAGGGCGACCTGGTTGACGACGAGCTCGATGTCCTCGGGGAAGATCGTCGTGACGCCGCGCTCGGTGCGCAGGCGTGCGGCGATGCTGCGCAGGGCGTTCGCCTCGAGGACGCTTGCGGCGACCGGGCCGACGAGGAGGATGACGCCGCAGACGGTGCTGCCGCGGACGAGCATGCGGTAGACGGAGCGGTTGAGGGCGACGCGGGCGCCGAGGGTCGCGACGAGCGCGACGAGGCAGAGGATCGTCAGTGCGGTGAGCGTGCGGGCGAGGGTGAGCTGGAGGTGTGGGCCGCCATCGTCGAAGAACTGCAGTGAGAGGTCGGCGTGCCCGCCCAGGCCGTAGACGATGCTCACGCTCGGGAACTCGTCGGAGGTGAGGGTCTCGACGATCTCCACGCGGGTCGGGAGCGTCACCTCGACCTCGCCGGTCGCGAGCCACGTGCGGACGACGGACCACAGCGCACTGCCGAGTCGGGGAAGCGAGAGGCCGAGGATCGCGAGCGTGAGGAGTGCGGCGCTCACGCGGGCCCACGGGGACAGGCCGGAGCGGAGCCGCGGCCGGGCGTCGGGCGTCGTCGTCATGGGTCCTCCACACGCCAGGGGTATCGAGGATCGATACATCCGAGACGGAGAATGTATCGATCCTCGATACGCGACGCAAGAGGTGCGGCCGCGACCCACTCGCTCAGTGCGTGGCGACCTCGACGTCCCCGGACCGGCGCGTGCTTGAGCGCCGCAGCACGGGCGCGGACGCGACGACGAGCAGGGCGCCGACGCCTGCCGCGATGATTGCGACGATGAACCCCGCGTGTGCGCCGGCGGCGTCGATGCGCGAGCCCGCGACCGACGAGCCGAGCGAGACACCCACGCCGAGAGCCGTCCCGACGTACGTGAGGCCCTCGGTGAGCTGGGTCTGCGGGACGATGAGCTGCACGAGGCCGTTCCCGCCGATGAGCGACGGCGCGATCATGAGCCCGGTGAAGAACATGAGCCCGGCGAGGGCCCACAGCGAGTCGACGAGCGGGAAGAACGCGACGCCGCCGGCGAGCCCGAGCATCGTCACGACGAACCGCACCCACAGGGGCGTCACCCAGCGGCGTGCGCCGTACCAGAGGCCCGCGACGAGCGACCCGCACGCGAAGACCGCGAGGATGAGCCCCGCCGCGCGCTTGTCTCCGTGCTCCTGGGCGAAGGCGATCGTCGCGACGTCGGTCGCGCCGAAGACGGCGCCGAGCGCGACGAACACGAGGACGAGCGAGACCATCGCGCCGAAACGCAGAACGGTCGGCTGCCGCTCCTCGCGCGTCTGCGGCGTGGGGACGGGCTCAGAGTCCTTGAGGGAGAGGAACCAGTAGCCGCCGACGAGCATCGCGACGACGGGGAAGACGATGCCCGCCCACGGGGTCACGGAGGTCGCGAGCCAGGTTGCGAGGACGGGGCCGATGACGAAGACGACCTCGTCGAGCGACGCCTCGAGCGAGTAGGCGGTGTGGAGGTCGTGGGGGTTGCCGCCGACGAGCTTCGACCAGCGGGCGCGGACGAGCGTGCCCATCGAGCCGATCGTCGAGCCGCCGAGGGCGGCGATCGCGTAAAGCGCCCAGTCGGGGGCGTCGAGCACGGACGCGACGATGAGTCCGGTGATGCCGGTGGCGGCGATCGCGAGGAGGGGGCGCATGATGCGCGACTGGCCGTGGCGGTCGATGAGGCGGGCGATCTGGGGCCCGCACACGGCCTGTGCGAGGACGTAGACGGCGGAGACACGGCCTGCGAGGGCGTAGGAGCCGTGGAGGCCCTCGATCATGAGGACGATGCCGATGCCGACCATCGCCATGGGGAAGCGCGAGATGAGCCCGGAGATGGAGAACTGGGCTGCGCCGGGTCGCGCGAGGATCTCCCGGTAAGGACCGCCAAATGCCATTGGGACATTCTCTCACCCGTCAACCGGTCTCAGGCGGTGAGATCCGACACCCCGTGCCCGCCCCCATCNGGGGCCCCCCCGCGGCCCCTACCCCCCGCGCCCGCGGCCGCCCCCCGGCCCCGGGCCCCCGGCCCCCCCGCCCGCAGGCGGCGCCGCCCCCCCCCCGCCGCGACGGATTGACGGCTTCCACCCATCGAACGGGCGGGACGCGTCAATCCGTCGCGGCGGGGGGAGGTCGGCGCGCCTTGTGTCGGATGGGTCGGATGCCCGTTGCCGAGGTGTCGTCGCAGGTCAGTGGTGTTAGCGTCGGCCGGTTGCCGCCCGGCGACGTGCCCGACGTGACGTGGAGGACACGGATGAGGACGAGAGCGATGATCGTGACGGCGGCTGCGGCCGTCGTCCTGCTGGCAGGTTGCGGCGAGGGGACGACGCCGACGACGGACGGCGCCCCGTCGTCGGGGAGCACGTCCGGCGCGACCGACGCACCCGGCACGGCCAGCGCGTCCGGGACGCCGAGCAGCCCCGCGCCTGAGGGCGCAAGCCCAAACGCGCCCGCGGCCGCCCGCGAGGTCCCTGCCGAGTGCGCGGCGCTCCCGCTCGCCGGCGGCGGGACGTACACGGGCAAGGCCCTCGGCGCGTGCGTCGCCACGACCCTGCCGAGCTACGGCTCGGGGCGAATGCGCATGTTCGGCGACGACCTCGACGGCACCGTCGCGTTCACGTACACGCCGGAGTACGCGTTCGAGGTCGTCGGGAAGAACGGTCCCGAGAGCATCCGCATGACGTACAACGACGGCACGATCTGGGTCGACCAGGGTGACGGACCCGTCCGCGGCGACGTGAAGTCCGACAAGCAGGAGGAGATGCTCGCCGGCCTCGTCGCCGAGATGTACCGCGTCTACTCGGACCCGGCGATGTACGCGGACCTCGTGCAGTCGTCGAAGGCCTGGACCGCCGACAGCGGAACGAAGGCCGTCGAGCTGCCCGACGGCTCGTCCGTCGACGCGTTCCGGATCGTCAGCGACAAGCCGTTCACGTGGAACGAGGTGCCGATCGACGAGTACGTCGTCGAGTTCGGTGCGGACTGGGTGCCGGTGAGCGCGGCGGCGACGATGTCGGTCATGGGGCAGCGGTCGACGATCACGCAGCTCTTCTACGACCTCGGCGCAGACATCACGATCACTCCGCTCGGCTAACACCCCCTCGACGCGACGAGTCCCGCGTGCGTGGGGTTGGATGGAGGGATGGAGATCTCCGTCGTCCACGATCCTGACCTCGGGCGCTTCGACGCGCTCTCCCCCGACGGGGAGCGTGTCGGCGACGTCACCTACCGCCGCGACGGCGACGTGTGGGACCTCGACGGCACGCACGTCCCGCCCGAGCTCGGTGGTCGCGGCATCGCCACGGCGATGCTCCGCGACGTCCTCGCGCAGATCCGTGCGGTCGGCGGCAGCGTCCGCCCGACGTGCCCGTTCGTCGTGGCGTACCTCGACCGGCACCCGGACGAGGCGACGCGCGTGTGAAGCCGCCCGAGGGCATCGACTTCGACGAAGGGGTCGGGCGCTTCTTCGCGCTCCCCACAGCGGACCCAGCCGAGGTCGCGGTGCTCCGCGCCCTCCTGCGCGCAGGCGCGCGCGAACGTCGTCGAGGAGATGCGTCCCGCCTACCGGGTGCGCGACGGGCGCCGGTGGCCGGTGCTGAGGTTGCCGTAGGGGCGTGTCCCGAGAAGCTCGCCCGGGTGTGTGCACGCGACCCGTCTCACACCTGCCGTGCTGCGCGCAGCGCTCGGCCGTGGTCGGCCACGGCCTGCTGACGACCTGGGGCCGGACGCTGGCGGAGGTGCTCGGAGCGCTGTCGCCCTGGCATGCGGCCGTGACGTGGAGACGGCCCGGCTCGCCGCCACGCTCGCCCTGCGGCCGTCCATGGCCTCCGCAGTGCGACCCAGTTGTGCGACTTCGCCGATGTGCGCGGCTGCGCGCCCAGGTCGTGGGATGAACCAGGGAGATCTTCGGACGTGCGACTACTCTCGCCTCTGTCCATTCTGCCAACAATGCAGATGACTGACACTGAAGGGTTGATCCTCCGCATGAGAACTGCACGCACCTGGTCGCTCCCGTTTGCCTCGATCGCGCTCGTCGCTGCGCTCGCCGCGTGCTCGAGCACCGCAGGCGGTGGATCGCCCACGACGACGCCGCCGCCCGTGAGCACGTCGACGGCACCGGCGCCTGACGAGACCGAGACCACGCCTGAGGCGGACGAGACCACGGTGTCGCAGCCGCCGGCCGCTGCTGGCGACCTCGTGACAGCAGACTTCGCGCGACCCGTGACGTCGCCGGGAGAGAAGATCGCGACGATCGAGGGTCAGGGCGTCACGGTCGACGTGTACCAGGTGGGTGTGGAGAAGGCGACGAAGGACGGGCTCTTCGCCGATCCTGACACCAACAAGCCGATCATCGCGGAGGGGGACGACATCGTCTTCGTCAACTATGTCGTGACGAACACTGGCGACGCAGAGATCCTGCTCTCCAACCTTCTCGTCCAGGTCCGAGCAGAGTACGCGGACTGGCCCTACCTCGGCGGCATGGACACGATCACCGACCGTGACCTCTTCGAGAAGCTCAAGGTCAACGACGAGGCGTACCTCATCGGTGGCCCCGAGGCCCCGTACCGGTGGAAGCCCGGGACGTCGTTCTCGTACGGCGAGAACTTCAAGTACCAGAAGGGCAGCGAGATTACCTTCACGATGGAACTCACACCGTCGACCAGCGACGGCGAGCTCGATCACGACAACGCCTTCGAGGACGTCACGGCGACGACCTCGATCAAGTAGTCCACGCAACGAGGGAGGGGCCCGCGACATCTGTCGCGGGCCCCTCGTCGTCGTGCGGGGTGGGGAGCCTCAGCCGAGCGCGTCCGCGACGACCTGCTTGGCCTCCTCCTGCACCTGCGTGAGGTGCTCGGCGGAGACGAAGGACTCGGCGTAGATCTTGTAGACGTTCTCCGTGCCCGACGGGCGCGCGGCGAACCACGCGTTCTCGGTGGTGACCTTGAGTCCGCCGATGGCCGCGCCGTTGCCGGGAGCGGCGGTGAGCTTCGCGGTGATCTCCTCGCCGGCGAGGTGCGTCGAGCGGACCTGCGAGGGGTCGAGTGCGGCGAGCGTCGCCTTCTCCTCGAGGGTTGCGGCGGCGTCGACGCGGGCGTACCAGCTCTCGCCGTAGGTCGCGACGAGCTCGGCGTGACGCTGCGAGGGGCTCTTGCCCGTGGTCGCCTGGATCTCGGAGGCGAGCAGCGCGAGGAGGAGGCCGTCCTTGTCGGTCGACCACACGGTGCCGTCCTTGCGGAGGAAGGACGCGCCGGCGGACTCCTCGCCGCCGAAGCCGACCTCGCCGGAGAGCAGGCCGGGCACGAACCACTTGAAGCCGACGGGCACCTCGAGGAGGCGTCGGCCGAGGCCGCCCGCGACGCGGTCGACGAGCGCGGAGCTCACGAGCGTCTTGCCGATCGCGGCGTCGGGACGCCAGCCGGGGCGCGCGCCGCCGTAGAGGTGGTCGATCGCGACGGCGAGGAAGTGGTTGGGGTTCATGAGGCCCGCGTCGGGCGTGACGATGCCGTGGCGGTCGGAGTCTGCGTCGTTGCCGGTCGCGATGTCGTACGGTGCGGCGCCGCCGGCGGCGGGACGCATCGTGTGGACGAGCGAGGCCATGGCGTTGGGGGAGGAGCAGTCCATGCGGATCTTGCCGTCCCAGTCGAGCGTCATGAACGCCCAGCGGGGGTCGACGGTCGGGTTGACGACGGTGAGGTCGAGCCCGTAGCGCTCGCCGATCGCGCCCCAGTACTCGACGGCGGCGCCGCCGAGGGGGTCCGCGCCGATGCGCACGCCCGCGGCGCGGATCGCGTCGAGGTCGAGCACGGAGCCGAGGTCGTCGACGTACGCGGTGAGGTAGTCGTGCTTGCGTGTCGTCGGCGCGGCGAGCGCGGCCTCGTAGGACACGCGACGGACTTGGCCGACGCCCTGCGCGAGGATCTCGTTGGCGCGCGCGGCGATGATCTTCGTCGCGTCGGAGTCGGCGGGGCCGCCATGCGGCGGGTTGTACTTGAAGCCGCCGTCGCGCGGGGGGTTGTGCGAGGGGGTGACGACGATGCCGTCGGCGAGGCCGGGGCCGTGCGTGCGGACGCCGTCCGCGGTCGTCGCGCCGTTGTGGAGGAGGATCGCGTGGGAGACGGCGGGGGTCGGGGTCCAGGAGTCGCGGGCGTCGATGCGGACCTCGACGTCGTTCGCGGCGAGGACCTCGAGCGCGGAGCGGAACGCGGGCTCGGACAACGCGTGCGTGTCGCGGCCGATGAAGAGGGGGCCGTCGGTGCCCTGGCTGCGGCGGTACTCGACGATCGCCTGGGTGGTCGCGACGATGTGCGCTTCGTTGAAGGCGCCGTCGAGGCTCGAGCCGCGGTGGCCCGAGGTCCCGAAGACGACGCGCTGGGCGGGGTCGTCGAGGTCGGGCGCGCGGTCGTAGTACGCGGCGAGGAGGGCGTCGACATCGATGAGGTCGTCGGGCTGGGCGACGGTTCCGGCACGTGGATGCATGCTCTGATCCTGCCACTGCGACAGGGGTCACGTCGTGCCCCGTCCGCCCCTTGCGCAACCCGGTGCAACCGTTGCAGGGTCGTGGCGTCGGTACGCTGGTGCGCATGGCGAAGAACTCCTCCCCCGCGCTCGTGCTGCGCCCGTTCGAGAACCTCCCCGGCGAGGCCGACTGGGTCGCGCTCCGCGAGATCGTCCCGGCCGCGACCGCGACCGCCCGTACGACCGCCGAGCACGGTGCGCGCGACATCGTCGTGACGACGTCGCTGCCCGACGGCTGGCCCGCGCTGCACCGCACCGACGGCACCGTGCTGCTCGCGCTGCAGAACGTCCTCGGTGGCGGGGACCTCTCCCGGACGCTCGCGGCGAACCTCCTCGCGATCCTCGACTCCGAGCCGGGCACGTCGCTCACGCACGTCGAGACGCCCGCTGAGGACGGCCCGCGCCTCCAGGACGTCCTCGACGCGTCGGTGCCGTTCGCGGTGACGCTGCACGACGGTTTCGACTACTGGTTCGGTGCGGACCAGCCGATCGACGCCGACCTCCGCAAGGCGCTCGACGACGCGGCGGAGACGATCATCCCGACGGAGCAGCTTGCGGGCGTCGACTCGGCGTATCTCGCGACCTTCGGCAGGCGTCGTTACCTGCGCTGGTCGATGGCGGTCGACGAGGACCGTCTCGTCGACGGTGTCGCGCGTCTCCACGCGAAGCGTGAGTCGGCGCTTGGGACGTCGCGCTTCCTCGGCATCTTCCGTGCGTGCGGGATCGTCGTGCCGGTGTGGGACGTCGCCGACGGCGTGACGCTCGAGGAGCTCGAGCAGCTCGCGGAGGAGATGCGTCCGCGTCTCGAGGCTGCGATCGCGAGCACCGAGCCGCTCACCTCGGACGAGCGGCGTGCCCGCGCGGGCATCGTCGCGCGCCAGGTCTCGCTCCGCTGATCCCTCAATCGAGCTGATCGCTCTCTCGATCGACTCGTAGGTCTGGAGCCCCTTTCGACGGTGCTCCAGACCTACGAGTCGTGGGGTGGGAGTGACTCGTAGGTGTCTGGCACCTTTCGACGGTGCTCCAGACCTACGAGTCGGCTGGAGGGCCGGGTGTGGGGCGCCTCCGCGCCACGCCACCGATTTTGCGTTGTCTTGACGCTCGGGCCCGATTCTGCATCGGTTCGTGGTCTCCACTAGGCTGTGACTGTGGAAAGTGCGCGTGGCCCCCAGAGTGCCGACGACGTCCGCGGACAGGGTGACGACGGCGTCACCGAGCCGAGCGGACGGCCTCCTGCGCGCGAGCTCACCGATCTTCCCGTGGCCCGGACCCCTCGTCCCGAGGGTGGCACCGCCCGCGGCCGCCAGCGGGTCGCCGTCGTCATCCCGGCGAAGGACGAGGCGCGGCGCATCGCGGCGACTGTCCGCGCTGCGCGCGCCATCCCGTATGTCGACATGGTCCTCGTCGTCGACGACGGCTCGGTCGACGACACCCAGCACGTCGCGCGCGAGGCCGGCGCCGTCGTCGTCCGTCACCCGCACAACCGCGGCAAGGCCGCGGCCATGGAGACGGGCGCGAGCGTCGTCGCGATGCGGGACGCCGCCGACCGTCCCGCGAGGCTCCTGCTGTTCCTCGACGCCGACCTCGGCGAGACCGCCGTCAACACCGCGCCGCTCATCGCACCGGTCCTCAAGGGTGCCGCGGACATGTCGATCGCGCTCCTGCCGCCGCAGCCCGGCGCGGGCGGCCGCGGCATCGTCGTCGGCGCGGCGCGACGTGCCATCGCGAGCCTCACCGGGTGGACCCCGACGCAGCCGCTCTCGGGCCAGCGCTGCCTCACGCGTGAGGCGTTCGAGGCCGCGACGCCGCTCGCACACGGCTGGGGAGTCGAGACCGGCATGACGATCGACCTTGTCCGGCAGGGGTACGTTGCCGTCGAGGTCCCGTGCGACCTGCGGCACCGCGCGTCCGCGAAGGACCTCAAGGGCAGCCTCCACCGTGCGGCGCAGTACCGGGACGTGCTGCTCGCGGTCAATGCGCGAAAGGTGAAGTCCGCCTTCCGCCGCACCCCGCGAGGCTGACGCGCAGCTGTCCCGCCGCGACTCGTAGGTCTGGAGCACCGTTCGATGGTGCTGGGGACCTACGAGTCGCGGGGGTCCGCGCCGCTACGCAGCCGGCTCGACACGACGTAGCTGCGCAGTCCACTCGGCGAGGACGAGCGGGATGACGAGCGCGAGCCCGACGAGTGGCACGAGGATCCCGGAGTCGTTGACGGCGAACCCGAGGGCGAGCGTCGTGCACGCGCCTGCGAGGGCAGCGCCGACGAGCGGCTGGGCCGCGACGGTCTCGCGCACGGGTTCGACAGGAAGGACGCGCCACCGCAAGCCGGCCCACAGGAGCAGTCCGCCGACGACGACGCCCGCGATCGCTGCGGGCGACGAGACGATCCCCCCGACGTTCTGCGACAGCTTGCGTGCGACGACGTCGAGACCCTCGCCGTCGAGCACCTGCTGGACGAACGCGCCGAGGTGCGTGCGGGCGGCCTCGGGCCGCAGCCAGTCCGCGATCGCGAACGCCGCGACGACGACCGCCCCGGCGCCGAGCACACCGAGCACGCGCTGCCACGTGAGCCGCACGCCGGCGACGAGCAGCGCGGTCACCGCGATGCCCGGGACGAGCGCGGGGGGCCCGCCGAAGTCGGCACCGAGCGACGGCAGTCCGTCGACGATGACGATGACGAGCCCGGTCGCGATGACGATGAGCGCGCCGAGCCGCCGTCGCCCGCGTGCGACGAGCGGGGAGGCGAGGGCGACGCCGACGAACGGCGTCGCCGCGCCGAGCAGCGCGAAGCTCGTGTTGTTGACGCCGTAAAAGCGCCCCGCGACGAGGGCTTGCGTGCCGATGACGCCGTTGAGCTGGAGGCGCGAACCGGCGAGGACGTCCGCGACGAGCACGAGCACGGTGAGCCCCGCGACGAGCCCGACGCCGCCGAGCGTCGTCCGGGCGACCGGCCGTGCGAGTGCCAGCCCCGCGGTGACGGCGGCGAGGGTGACGACGATGCCGACGAGCGTCACCCAGGGGATCTGGGTGCGCCACCACGGGACGAGGCCCGCGAGTGTCGCGGCGAGCGGGACGGCCGCGCCGACGAGGGCCGCGACGTGGACGGCCCGCGTCGTGCGCGACTGCCCGTGGGTCGCGCGCCTGCGGACGACGAGACCGGCGACGAGGACGGGTGTGACGATGAGGAGCGCATAGCCGACGTAGTGCGGGCTCACGAGCGCGCGGACGGCCACGGTGCGCACGGAGTCGTCCCGTGCCGCGGCGATCGCGTCGGGTGCCGAGCGATCTGTGTCGGAACCGGTGACGACGGCGCCGGTCGTGCGGACGCCACCGTCGGCGCCTGCGGCGGCGAGGAGCGTGCGCGCCCAGTCCGCGGTGATGACGTAGCCCGGCTGACGGGTCGACGCGCTCGTGAGCGCGGACCCGGGCGTGGGTGAGCCGACCCCGGGCCCGGAGGCGGCGCCGACCTGGAGTCGTGGGGCGGCGAAGGCGTCGGCGACGGACGCGACGAGGAGGGTCGTCGGCGCCGACGCGTCGAGGGCGTCGCGTACGACGGCTGCGGCCTGCTCGACGAGCGCGAGGGACGGGGCGCGCTCTGCCGCGGTCGTCCCGCGGACGGCGCCGAGGTCGACGACGACGACGTCGGCGTGCGCGAGGGCGTCGGCCGTCGCGGCCGAGAGCGCGGCGGCGTCGGCCGGGTCGACGGGGGCGTACGTGCCGGTGACGCGACCGTCGGTCGCGGCGAGCGCGATCGCGGCGCCCGGGCCGAGCGCGGCCGTCGTCCGCCCGGCGGAGGTGAGCGCGTCCCCGACCGTGCCGGGCACGGCCCCGTAGGAGCCGCGGGCGTCGACCGACGTGAAGACGTCCCACGCGGGGATGCGGCCGTCGGCACCAGGGTCGGTGAGGGCACGGCAGTCGCCGAAGGGCAGGAGGTCGACGCCCGACGAGCCGCGCAGGTCGACGTCGACGGCGCGGGTCGCGGCCGAGAGGGAGAGCCAGCCGTCGGCGGGGCACGTCGAGGTGCGGAGCGACCGGACCGAGGTCGAGCCGAGGGCGCCCCGGGTCGTGAGGTCGTGGAGCGCGGGCGTCGTCGCCGGGTCGACGTCCTCCCACTGCAGGCCCGTCGTGCCGACGAGGACGATGTCCGGGCCGGGCCTCTCGGCCGCTGCCACCGCCGACGCGGGGGCGACCACGACGAGGGCCACGGCAAGGACGCTGAGGAGGAGGGCACGCACGGACCTCAGCCTACGGGCGGTCCGCGGCGTGGACGCGGGGTTCGCGTGGACGTCCCGTGCGGGACGCGCGGTGGGTCGTACGGGTCAGAGAGTGATCGTGCGGGGGACGCGCACGACGAGCGCGCCCGGGTCGACGCGGCATTCGATCGCGGTCGCGATGCCGACCGTGTCACCGTCGACCTGGGCCTGGGCGCCGCCCGGAACGCGGATCTCGACGTGCTTGGCCTGGGTGTGGTCGATGCGGCCGATCTTCGTCGTGGTGAGAGGCTGAACGCCGAGGCCCTGCATGACGACTTCGCCGAAGAGCTGCGCCCAACCGGCGACGCCGCCACGGGTGTCGATCGCGGCGATGTCGAGGATGCCGTCGTCGACGAGGGCGCCGGGCAGGAGCGTGATGCCGCCGGGTAGGCGGCCGCAGTTGCCGACGAGCAGGGTGCGGAGCTTCATCGACGCGCGGCGGCTCTCGTCGAGCGCGACGTGCGCCTCGAGACGACGTCCGTGGAGGTGCCGGATCCCGCCGAGGAAGTAGGCGATCCAGCCGACCTTCGCCTTGAGTGTCGTGTCGGTGTCGGCGATCATCGCGGCGTCGAAGCCGATGCCCGCGATGACGAGGAAGATGTGGTCGGTGCCGACCTCGGCGGCGTCGTCTCCGGACGGGGCGTCGGTGACGCGGAGCCACGCGACGTCGATCGGCCGGTCGCGGCCCTCGAGCGCGATCTCGAGCGACCTGGCGAGGTCGGTCACGGGGATGTCGAGGTTGCGGGCGAGGAGGTTGCCGGTGCCGACGGGGAGGAGGCCCATGGGGGTTCCGGTCCCCTGGAGGGCCGTCGCGACGGCACGCACCGTGCCGTCGCCCCCGGCGGCGACGACGACCTCGGCGCCCGCCTCGAGCGCGGCGCGCGCCTGGCCCGTGCCGGGGTCGTCGACGGTCGTCTCGAGCCACAGGGGCTCGAGGCCGAGCCCGCGGCACGCCCTCTCGACGGGGTCGCGCAGGGCGGCGACGTCAGGTTTCGACGGGTTGGCGACGAACGCGACGAGACGCCGCTCGGCCTCGGGTGTCGGGGTGGGTCCAGCGGGGTGCGGGGCGCGGACGAGGTGACGTGCACGCCAGGTGAGGAACGACAGGACGAACGCGCCGGCCGCGAGGGCTACCGCGAGCACGATCCAGAAGATCTCCCAGCCCGACATCGTCTCCATGCAGCGACGATAGCGCTGCGAGCGCGCCGGGGCCCCCCGCGGCAGACCGGTATCCTCGGGGGGTGATCGATCTCAAGCTCCTGCGCGACCAGCCCGACGTCGTGCGTGCCTCCCAGGTGGCGCGCGGCGACGACCCCACCCTCGTCGACGCGGTGCTCGACGCCGACGCGCTGCGCCGCTCGTCGCTCGCCGAGTTCGAGCAGCTGCGCGCCGAGCAGAAGGCGCACGGCAAGAAGGTCGCGCAGGCGTCCTCGCCCGAGGAGCGCGCCGAGCTGCTGCGCCACACGAAGGAGCTCGCGGAGAACGTCAAGGCCCGCGAAGCCGAGGCGGGCGCCGCGTCGGCCCGGCTCGACGAGTTGCTCCTGCAGATCTCCAACGTTGTCCTCGACGGTGTCCCGGCAGGCGGTGAGGACGACTTCGTCGTCGTCAAGGAGGTCGGCACGCCCCGCGACTTCGCCGCGGAGGGCTTCGAGCCGCGCGACCACCTCGAGCTCGGCGAGATGCTCCGCGCGATCGACACCGAGCGCGGTGCAAAGGTCTCGGGATCGCGCTTCTACTACCTCACGGGCATCGGCGCGCGCCTCGAGCTCGCGCTGCTCAACGCTGCGGTCGCGAAGGCGGTCGAGCACGGCTTCACGCCGATGATCACGCCGACGATCGTCAACCCGGAGATCATGCGGGGCACGGGCTTCCTGGGTGCGCACGCGGACGAGATCTACTACCTCGGCGCGGACGACCAGTACCTCGTCGGGACGTCGGAGGTCGCGCTCGCGGGCTACCACGCGAACGAGGTCGTCGACCTTGCGGACGGTCCGCTGCGCTACGCCGGCTGGAGCGCGTGCTACCGCCGCGAGGCCGGCTCGTACGGCAAGGACACGCGCGGCATCATTCGCGTCCACCAGTTCCACAAGGTCGAGATGTTCTCGTACGCGCGCGTCGAGGACGCGGCGGCCGAGCACGCGCGCCTCCTCGCGATGGAGGAGGAGATGCTCGCGCTCGTCGAGCTTCCCTACCGGGTCATCGACACGGCGGCGGGCGACCTCGGCTCGTCGGCCGCGCGGAAGTTCGACTGCGAGGCGTGGCTGCCGACGCAGCAGCGTTTCCTCGAGCTCACGTCGACGTCGAACTGCACGACGTTCCAGGCCCGGCGTCTCGGTGTGCGGGAGCGCGTCGAGCGTGACGGCCGTTCGGAGATGCGTGCGGTCGCGACGCTTAACGGCACGCTCGCGACGACCCGCTGGATCGTCGCGATCCTCGAGAACCACCAGCTGCCCGACGGGTCGGTGCGGGTGCCCGAGGGGCTGCGGCCGTACCTCGGTGGACTCGAGGTGCTCAGCCCGGCGGGCGCGTGACGTTCCCGGGTTCCGCGCCGCGGCTGCGCTCGGCGTCGGACTACGAGCGCTTCGGCGAGCCGCTCGACCTGCCCCTGCTCGGTGAGGGTGAGAGGTTCCTCGTCGCCCTCGACGTCGACGGCACGATCATGTCGGAGGACGGGTTCGTGTCGCCCGAGCTTAAGCGGGCGGTTGCGCTGCTGCGCGGGGACGGGCACCACGTCGTGCTCGCGACGGGGCGCCCGCTCGTGGCGCTGCTGCCGGTCGCGGCGGAACTCGGGCTCGTGGGGACGCCGCTCGTCGCTGCGAACGGCTCGGCGACGGCGGTGCTGCGCGAGGACGGGTCGTTCCGGCTCACGGACGCGGTGACGTTCCGTCCGGAGCGGGCGCTCGACGTGCTGCTCGCGCGGATGCCGTCGACGTTCTTCGCGGTCGAGGAGGTCGGGGTCGGCTACTGGGTTGGCGCGGACTTCCCCGAGGGGACGATCATGGGCCGGCAGAAGGTTGTCGACCTCGCCGCGCTCGAGGGCGTCGAGACGACGCGGATCTGTGCCGTGCATGCGGCCGCACACGACCCGCGGCTCGACGCCGAGCTCGCGCTCCTAGGGCTGGACATCGTCCACTTCACGATCGCGGGGACGCAGTGGCTCGACGTGGCGCCGCACGGTGTGACGAAGGCGTCGGCGCTCGAGGACCTGCGCGTGCGGCTCGGGGTGCGGGGGGACGCGACGGTTGCGGTGGGTGACGGCGGCAACGACGTCGAGATGCTCGGCTGGGCGGCGCAGGGCGTCGCGATGGGGCATGCGGGGGCCGAAGTCATCGCGGCCGCGGACCGTGTCACCGGTCCCATCACGGACGACGGTGCGGTGCCGGTGCTCCACGACGTCTTGGCGGCGGGCCGGGACTGAGGCGTGGCCGGGTCGCGCAACCCGGAGGGCAGGGTGGACACTTCACGCATGGCGCACGGCATCGAGGACGTGGCGCGGGAGGCTGGGGTGTCGACCGCGACGGTGTCGCGCGCGCTGCGTGGCATGCCGAACGTCTCGGAGGCGACGCGTGCGCGCGTCGAGGTTGCAGCGCGGCGGCTCGGCTACCGCGCGTCGCCGTCGGCGGCGGCGCTCGCGACGGGGCGGACGCGCACGATCGGTGTGCTAACGCCGTGGATCAACCGTTGGTACTTCTCGAACGTCATCGAGGGTGCGGAGCGTCGGCTGCGTGCTGCGGGTTACGACGCGCTGCTGTACTCGTTCGCGGTATCGGAGCAGGGCAGGACGCCGCGCGTGGATCCGGAGGTGCTGCGACGGCGGGTCGACGGGATCCTCGTCGTGGGTCTGCCGCTCGAGCCTGCGGAAGTGGCGGCGCTCGAGGCGCTCGGCGTGCCGATCGTCTTCGTCGGCACGGGGCGGGGCGACCATCCCGTCGTGGGGATCGACGACGTGGGGCTCGCGCGGGCGGCGACGCACTATCTCATCGGGCTGGGCCACCGGCGGATCGGGCACATCACGGGGACGCCCGACGATCTCAGGAGCTGGACGCCGCCGGTCGACCGGCGGCTCGGGTGGGCGAGCGCGCTGCGTGACGTCGGGATTGAGGTTGAGCCGACGTGGGAGGAGTTCGGCTTCTTCGACATCGAGGGCGGCACCGCGTCGACGCACCGGTTGCTCGACCGGCACCCGGAGCTCACGGCAATCTTCGTCGCGTCGGACGAGATGGCGATGGGGGCGCTGCTCGCGGCGCGGGAGCGGGGGCTGCGGGTCCCGGAGGACGTGTCGATCGTCGGGGTCGACGGTCATGACATCTCGGAGCTCGTGGGGCTCACGACGATGGCGCAGCCGGTCGAGGCGCAGGGGGCGGCGGCGGCGGGCATCATGCTCGGTCTCATCGGGGCGGAGCCGCGGCGGGTGGAGGACGTGCAGGGTGCGGTGGCGTTCCCGACGACGCTCGTCGTGCGGCGGACGACGGCGGCGCCGCGGGACTGACCGGGTCGCACGGCCTGCGCGTTTGCGGTCGCTTGTTGCGCAATCGTTACAGCTTTGTGGCCGCTCCCCAGTTGCGTACGTTACATGTAAGCGCTTGCATGGAGCGAGGGCAGCGCTCCCACGACGGTGGCGCTGCTGGAGCTGACACACCCCTTCATGGAGGAGACTCAACGATGAGCACGAGGAAGTCCACGATCGCCGCCTCGGCGATCGCCGCAAGCCTTCTGCTGGCGCTCGGCGCCTGCGCCCCCGACCCCGCGGACTCCAACGGCACGACGGGCACGGGCGGCAGCGCCGCCCCGACCGGCGACGTCAAGGCCGGGTGCGAGGACTACGCCGTCTACGGCAACCTGTCCGGCAAGACGGTCTCGGTCTACACGTCGATCGTCGAGGTCGAGCAGGCGGACCAGGAGGAGTCGTACGACAAGTTCGAGGAGTGCACCGGCGCGACCATCGAGTACGAGGGCTCGCGCGAGTTCGAGGCACAGCTGCCCATCCGCATCGAGGCCGGCAACGCCCCGGACATCGCCTACCTGCCCCAGCCGGGCCTCCTCCGCACGCTCGTCGAGCGCTTCCCGGACAAGGTCATCCCAGCCTCGGAGGGGACCGTCGCGAACGTCGACAAGTTCTTCTCCGCGTCCTGGAAGGAGTACGGCACCGTCGACGGCACGTTCTACGCCGCACCCCTCGGCGCGAACATGAAGTCCTTCGTCTGGTACAACCCGAGCGTCTTTAAGGACAAGGGCTACACCGTGCCGACGACGTGGGACGAGCTCCTCGCGCTCACCGACAAGATCACCGCAGACTTCTCCGGCACATCGACGAAGGCCTGGTGCGCCGGAATCGAGTCCGGCGACGCGACGGGCTGGCCTGCGACCGACTGGGTCGAGGACGTCATGCTCCGCACCGCGGGCGCCGAGGCCTACGACAAGTGGGTGAGCCACGAGATCCCGTTCAACGACCCGCAGGTCGTCGCGGCCCTTGACGCCGTCGGTGAGATCCTCAAGGACCCGGCACGCGTCAACGGTGGCTTCGGTGACGTCAAGACGATCGCGACGACGCCGTGGACCGACGGCGGCCTGCCCATCCTCGCCGAGGACGGCGAGACCCCCGAGTGCGTGCTGCACCGTGCGGCGAACTTCTACCAGAACAACTGGCCCGACGGCACGACCGTGGCGGAGGACGGCGACGTCTTCGCGTTCTACCTGCCGGGCAAGACGGCCGACGACAAGCCGGTCCTCGGCGGTGGCGAGTTCGTCGCCGCGTTCCGCGACGCGCCCGAGGTTGCGGCCTTCCAGGCGTTCCTCGCCTCCGACACCTGGGCCAACGCCAAGGCGAAGGCCACCGAGGGCGGCGGCTGGGTCTCGGCGAACTCGGGGCTCGACGTCAACAACCTCGCGACCGACTTCGACAAGCTCGCCGCGAGCGTCCTCGGAGACAAGAACTCGGTGATCCGCTTCGACGCCTCCGACCTCATGCCGGCCGAGGTCGGCGCGGGCTCCTTCTGGAAGGAGATGGTGAAGTTCTTCGCCGAGGGCAAGTCCTCCAAGGACGTCGCCGACGCGATCGAGGCCACCTGGCCGTGATGCAGGTCTGAGCGAGCTCCCGGGGCCGCGCCGTCCGTAGCGCGGCCCCGGGGTTCACGCCCCCAGGGATGGGCCCGTGCCACTCGGCGCGGGCCGTCCTGCAGCCCCGGTCAGTGAAGCCCGAGCAGGAGGCCCACAGTGAGTCCCTTCGAAGATCCCCAGTACTACTTCTCCTGGTTGTTCGGCGAGATCCGCAACTTCCTGCTCGTCGCCAACACGCCGGGGCAGAAGCTCGTCCTCATGCTCGTCGTCATCGTCCTGTTCGTCGCGGTCATGGGCCTTGTGCTGTGGCTCGTCGACCGTCCTCGACGCGCGAGGAACTGGCTCGTCGCCGGAGCCTTTGCCGGACCTGCGCTCCTGCTCGTCGGCTTCGGCCTGGTCTACCCGGCCGTCCAGACGGCCCGCGGCTCGCTCTATGACAAGAGCGGCACGACGTTCGTGGGGCTCGACAACTACGCCCGCGCGTTCGGCGAGGGCGACTTCCAGGTCGTGCTGAGGAACACCGTCGCCTGGGTGTTCCTCGTCCCCCTGCTCGCGACGCTCATCGGCCTCATCTATGCCGTCCTCGTCGACCGCACGCGCTTCGAGAAGTTCGCCAAGACGCTCGTCTTTCTCCCCATGGCCATCTCCATGGTCGGCGCGTCGGTCATCTGGAAGTTCGTCTACGAGCACCGGCCCGCGTCGGGCAAACAGATCGGCCTGCTCAACCAGGTGCTCGTCATGCTGGGGCTCGAGCCCCAGCAGTTCCTGCTCAACCAGCCCGTCAACACGTTCTTCCTCATCGCCGTCATGGTGTGGATCCAGGCAGGCTTCGCCATGACGATCCTCTCGGCGTCGATCAAGGCGATCCCCGACGACATCGTCGAGGCCGCCCGCCTCGATGGGCTCGGCGGGTTCGGGATGTTCCGGTACATCACCGTGCCGAGCATCCGACCAGCTCTCGTCGTCGTCCTCACGACGATCGCCATGGCGACGCTCAAGGTCTTCGACATCGTGCGGACGATGACCGCGGGCAACTACGGGACGTCGGTCATCGCGAACGAGTTCTACACGCAGAGCTTCAAGTTCAACGACAAGGGCATGGGAGCGGCTCTCGCCGTCATCCTCTTCATCCTCGTCATCCCGCTCGTCGTGTACAACGTCCGGCAGATGCGCAAGGTGGAGGAGATCCGATGAGCACCGTCAACCCCGGCCGCGAGACCGCCGAAGACGCCGCCGCGCGCCCCACGGAGGGTGCTGCCCTCGTCGAGACCGCGACCGAGACGCCACTCGCGCGCCGCGCACGCCGGGCGCGTCGCGGCCTGCAGAACCCGTGGGCGTCACTCGCAGCCGTCATCATCGCCGCGCTGTGGACCGTCCCGACCATCGGGCTCCTCGTGACGTCGTTCCGGCCCGAACGTGACATCACCCGCTCGGGGTGGTGGACCGCCCTCACGAACCCCAACTTCACGCTCGACAACTACGAGCAGGCGTTGTTTGGCGGCGGCAACAACCTCTCGACGTACTTCGTCAACTCGATCGTGATCACGCTGCCAGCCGTCGTCATCCCGATCTCGATCGCCCTGCTCGCGGCGTACGCGTTCGCGTGGATTCCCTTCAAGGGGCGCGACGTCCTCTTCGTCGCGATCTTCGCGCTGCAGATCGTGCCCATCCAGGTGACGCTCATCCCGCTGCTCACGCAGTACGTGAGCTGGGGGATCGGCCGTTCGTTCTGGCCTGTGTGGCTCTCACACACGATGTTCGCTCTGCCGCTCGCGATCTTCCTGCTCCACAACTTCATGAAGGAGATCCCGGCGTCGCTCGTCGAGGCTGCACGTGTCGACGGGGCCGGGCACGTGAAGATCTTCTTCCGCGTCCTGCTGCCGCTGCTCGTGCCAGCGATCGCGTCGTTCGCGATCTTCCAGTTCCTCTGGGTGTGGAACGACCTGCTCGTCTCGCTCACCTTCGCGGGCGGACGCGCGGCGGTCGCGCCGCTCACGGTGCGGCTCGCCGAGATGGTCGGGACACGCGGCAGCGACTGGTTCCTGCTCTCGGCGGGTGCGTTCATCGCGATGATCGTCCCGATGGTCGTTTTCCTCGCGCTCCAGCGGTACTTCGTCCGCGGTCTGCTCGCGGGCTCCGTCAAGGGGTGACGACGCGGCCCTGGGTCGGAACGGGACGCGTGCGCCCCGTTCTGACCCAGGGCGTGGTCTGGCCGCGTCGTCCGCCCCACCCCGGGAGGATCCCAGCCTGTGGGACGGTTTCCACGCGTCCGCGGGTGAAACCTGTCACCATCCGCGAGCAGCGGGGTGTCAGGGGACGAGGACAACCTTGCCGACGACCTCGCCTGACGCGAGGAGCGCGTGCGCCTCGTCGGCGCGCTCGAACGGCACGCGCGCGTGGACCCGCGGCCTCACGACACCGGCCTCGACGAGCGGCCACACCCGTTCACCGAGCGTGGCCATGATCGCTGTCTTCTCGTCGTCCGAGCGCGAGCGCAGCGTCGTTCCGGCGACAGTGCCGCGGCGCGCGAGCAGCTCGCCGAGGTCGAGCTCGCCGCGACGGCCCTTGAGCATGCCGATGACGACGAGCCTGCCGTCGCGTGCGAGGGCGCGCACGTTCCGACCGAGGTTTGCAGCCCCGACGACGTCGAGCACGACGTCTGCCCCACCGTGGCGGGCTGCGACGTCGACGAAGTCGTCGGACTCGCGGTCGACGACCGTGAGGACATCGTCGCCCGCGCCCTGCGACACCGCGTGCGCGACCGCGGGAGCGAGCAGCTCCCGCACGGCTGCGACCCGCGCGGCGCCGCGCGCCGTCGTCATGACGCGGCATCCGAGCACGAGCGCGAGCTGTGCCGCGAGCGAGCCGACTCCGCCCGACCCGCCGTGGACCAGCACCGTCTCCCCGGGTGTGAGGCGACCCACATCGACGAGCGACGACCACGCCGTGCAGAGGCCCTCGGGCAGGGCTGCCGCGTGCGGGTCGTCAAGACCCGCGGGCACGGGCCACGTGTGACCTGCGGGAACCGAGACGAGCTCGGCGTAGCCTCCGCCGGGCAGGAGCGCCGCGACCCTGTGGCCGACGCGCGGCCCACCGACACCCTCGGACACGGCGACGACCGTGCCCGCCACCTCGAGGCCGGGCCACGCGGGGGCCCCGGCGGGAGGCGGGTAAAGTCCCCGGACCTGGAGCGCGTCCGCAGGGTTGACCCCGGCGGCTCCGACACGCACGAGCACCTCACCTGGGCCGACGTCCGGAACCGGCGCCGAGGCGTCCGTTAGACGGGCAGGGGCTATCCCGTCACCGGGGTCGACCGCGATAATGCGCACGGCGTCGACTCTACTGTTGTCACAGCCGTCGCAGAACGGTTCTGCTCTTCTCCGTTAAGGTGGGCAGGCTGGATGCCGATGCCATTTAGCACGAAGAGCTGTGCCGGTCATGCCGACACACGCAGATCCCGGGGTTGGTCACGATGACGAAACCCGGACGAGGACGAACGAGAGAGGTACCGATGCTCCGCAGACTCGGGGTGCGCGGGAAGATCCTGGCGACGCTCGGCGTCCCTGTCCTCGTGCTCGTCGTCGCGTTCGGCCTCCTGTCGCTGCGTGCGATCGACACGTTCGACCAAGCGCGCCTCCAGAACCGCTTCGTCACGCTCGTCGCGGGCCAGGAGCGGTACCTCGCCGCCATGCAGAACGAGCGTGACACCGCGATGCGTGTCGCGCATCTCGGCGATGCCGCGCCCGAGGAACTCACGACGGCGCTTGAGACCGCGAAGGCCACGACCGACGCCGCTATCAAGGCGTTCAACAACGCGTTGGCCGGCGCAGAGCTCGACACCGACAACGAGGACTCCCGTGCCGCGCTCGAGGCCTCGTTCGCAGCCCGGTCCGACGAAGCCCTGCTCAACGCACGTGCCGCGCTCGAGGCCACACCGATGCACGCGCCGACGATCCAGACGCGTTACACCGCGATGATCGACCCGCAGCTCGACCTCGTCGACGTCCTCGCGAATGTGCTTCCCGACCGGAAGCTCGCGTCCTACGTCGGGGCCTACGCGGCGCTTAACCGCCTCTACGACGCCGTCCAGCTCGAGGGCGTCCTCGGTCTCCAGCAGATCGCGCTCGACGACGCCGACGCACTCACCGAGGGTCAGCGTCGGTCCGTCGCGCTCTTCGCCAACAACGTCGGCGCGATCCAGAACAACGCCGACGCCCTCCTCAGCCAGATCACCGGGCAGGCGTCAGGGCTCAAGGTGCCGACCGAGGTGTTCTACTACACGCAGGTCCACAACGCGCTCCGTGACGGCAACATCGCGTCCGCCGGACAATCCGCCACCAGGGTCTGGGACAGGGCGTACCCCGAGCAGATCCAGGCCATCGACGCGGTCCGTCAGCAGATCTCGGCCGCGATGGGCGACGTCGCCGCCGACGCCGAGAGCGCCGCGCTCCGCGAGCTCATCATCACGACGATTGCGATCGTCGCGGCACTCGCCGTCACCCTCGTCATCGCCTTCCTCGTCGCCCGGACGATCGCCGCCCCGCTCCGCGCGCTCCGCGACGCGGCCGGCAAGATCCGTGACGAGCTGCCGCGCATCGTCGACCAGGTCGCGGAGCCCGGCAAGGGTCCCGACGTCGTCGTCGAGCCCATCAAGGTGAACTCCCAGGACGAGGTCGGCCAGCTCGCGACCGCGTTCAACGAGGTCAACGAGGTGACGCTGCGCGTCGCCCGTGAGCAGGCGCTCCTCCGTGGCTCCATCGCGGAGATGTTCATCAACGTCGCGCGCCGCGACCAGGTGCTCCTCAACCGCCAGCTGGTCTTCCTCGACGAGCTCGAGCGTTCCGAGGAAGACCCGAACACGCTCTCGAACCTCTTCCGCCTCGACCACCTCGCCACGCGAATGCGTCGTAACGCGGAGTCGCTCCTCGTCCTCGCCGGCATCGACTCCGGTCGTCGTGTGCGTCAGCCCATGCCGCTCTCGGACGTCGTCCGTACGGCATCCTCCGAGATCGAGCAGTACGACCGGGTCCAGCTCGACCTCGGCACCGACCCGCTCATGCTCGGTCACAACGCGCTCCCCGCAGCGCACCTCCTCGCCGAGATCCTCGAGAACGCGACCGTCTTCTCCGAGCCGGGCACGCCCGTCGTCGTCTCCGTGTCCGAGGACTCCCGCTGGATCAACGTCGTCGTCGAGGACCAGGGCCTCGGCATGTCGCCCGAGGAGATCGACGAGGCCAACGAGCGCGCCGCGACCTATGCGGCGAGCGAGATCGTCGGCGCGCAGCGCCTCGGCCTCTACGTCGTCGGGCGCCTCGCCTACAAGCTTGGTGCGACGGTGCGCTTCATGACCGCCGAGGACGGCACGGGAACCGTCGTGCGCGTGGCGTTCGCCCGAGCGCTGTTCGTCGCCGAGTCCGAGGTGCCGCTCGACGCGCCCGTCGACCCGCTCAACAAGTCGACGCAGGACGCGACCGAGGCCTGGGTGGGCCCCGAGGTCACGACAGGCAGCACGCCGCTCGCGCCGCGCCGTGGCGGTCTTCCCGAGCCGGAGGCTCCCGTCGCGGTACCTGTCGACCTCGACGCGCTCACGGACGGCGCGACCGCGACCGGCATGCCGCGCCGCCGGACCCGCGTCGATGCAGACGCCACCGCGCCGAGCGTCGCCCTGTCCGGTGACCTCGACGAGTCCACGATCGTGCTGCCCGAGACTGTTGCTCCAGCTCTCCCTGCCGAGTTCGCGGCCAACGCCGAGGCCTGGACCCCGCCCGAGGCGGACATCACAGCGTCGGCGCTCCCCACGCGCGGTGGGGCGAGCCTCCCGCTGCGCTCACGGAACGGTGCACCGGCGCCCATCGAGGCCCCGGTGGCCCCGACGGCCAGCGAGCTCGACGCGGACTCGGTCCCCGCGCGTGCCGCAGTGTTCTCGAGTTTCCGTACGCGCCGCTCGATCGAGTTCATGGAGCAGGCGCACGCCGCTGGCGGTGCCGTGCCCGCGGGCGACGTCGCCGCGGAGGCCGTCGCCGCTCAGGAGCCGGAGTTCGTCGTCCCGGACATCGTGCTCGACGACGAGGTCCCCGGGCTCGTGGAGAGCCCGAGTAGCCAGGAATACGAGGCCTGGACGCCGGCAATGCCTGCCGGGCCGCTCGGCTTCGCGGCCGACGAGCAGTGGGCGCCGTCCGCGCCGTCGGCCCCGGCCGACGAGGAGCTGCCGACGCGCGCCGAGGAAGGCTGGTTCGCCTCGACGCCGACCGCCGCCGAGACGTGGGACGCCCCCACCGCCGAGGCCTGGGGTGCGCCCGCGCCCGCGCCCCAGCAGTGGGAGGAGCCCGTCGCCGAGAACGACGACGACGTCCTCGCCCGCCTGCGTGCCCTCGGCGCGCACGTCGGCTCGATCGCGTCCGCCGCGGACCTGCCCGAGGACGACGCGCCCGCGCGGCGTGGCCGCTACGCGCGGTACGTCGACGAGGAGCCCGTCGCCCCAGCCTGGCAGGGGGTCGCCGCGCCGCAGCAGGCCGCACCCGCGGCCGAGCCGGACGTCGAGACAGAGGTCGACGTCGAGCCTGAGGTTGACGTCGAACCGCAGCAGAACGTGGAGCCAGAGGTCTACCTCGAGCCCGAGGTCCCCGGACTCGTGGACGAGTCGCCCGCTCAGCAGGCGGCCGAGCTCTACGCGCCGGAGGAGCCTGCGGTCGACGCCGGCTACCCCGCGCAGGGCGACGTCGCGCCCGACGGGTACGCCCCGGCGCCTCCGGCCGCTGCGCCGGCACCCGCCTCGGGTGCCGTGTCCGTCCAAGGCGGCGCGTTCGCGCCGTACGCGGTCACGCCGGGCGGCACCGAGTTGCCGAGCTTCTCCGAGGTGCTCGGACAGTCCGCAGCCCAGGAGCAGCCAGCCGCCGAAGAGCGCAAGGGCCTCTTCGGCCGCCTGTTCAAGCGCCGCCCCGCTGCGGACGCCGCGGCCGCACCGGCGGCTGCCACGCTCCCGTCGGCTGCGCCCGCCCCAGCGACCTCGTGGGGAGGACCTGCCGACGACGCGTGGGCCGCGCCCGTCCCTGAGGGCGCACCCTCAGCTCCGTCGTCCGGCTTCTCGTACCATGCCCCGCAGATCCAGCACAGTTTCGACGCGCCCGAGGCGTTCAGCCCTTCCGCTGCCGAGTCCGCGCCCGAGACCTTCGCGGCCCCGACCGAGGAGGCATGGGGCGGCCCCACGCTCGCGTTCGACGCCGACCTCACGGCGCGCCTCGCGCTTCAGGCCGGCATCCAGGAGCAGGCGCTCTCGGAGCTCAGCCAGCTCTCGTCCTACCGTCCCAACCAGGACCTCTCGGCGAAGAGCCAGGGCCTCACGAAGCGCGTCCGCGCCGAGGCGCCTGCGACGACCGAGCCCAAGCCCGAGGAGACGAAGATCAGCCGCGACGCGGCCGAGCTCCGCTCCCGACTCTCGTCCTTCATGAGCGCGACCACCCGAGGTCGCCAGGAAGGCGTGGGCGACGAGCCCGACCAGTCCACCGTTCCCGACCACGCACCGCAGTCGTACTGACGCCGGCACAAGGAGATCCCGTGACCATCAGCTCCGAGGCAACCAACTTCGGCTGGCTGCTCGACAACTTCGTGAAGACCGTCTCCGGCGTCCGCCACACGCTCGTCGTCTCTGCCGACGGCCTGCTCATGGCGATGTCGGAGAACCTCGACCGGACCTCGGGCGACCAGCTCGCCGCGATCGTCTCGGGCATGTCGAGCCTCACGCGCGGCGCAGCCCGCCAGCTCAACTCCGGCAACGTCCGCCAGTCGATCATCGAGATGGACGACGCGTTCATGTTCCTCATGAACGTCTCCAACGGCTCGGTGCTCGGCGCTGTCGCCGACGCGACGTGCGACGTCGGCCTCATCGGCTACGAGATGGCCCTTCTCGTCTCGCGCACCGAGGCGACGCTCACGCCGCAACTCATCTCCGAGATGCGCGGTAACCTGCCCGTCAACGGCGCTACGCTGCCGCAGAGCTGATGAGGTGATGACGCCATGAGTAGTTTCGACAACGAGGTGCAGCACTCCACCGTCCGGCCGTATGCCGTGACGGGTGGACGTGTGCGGTCGGCGACGTCCGACCTGCCTCTCGAGGCGCTCGTCGAGGCGACGCCCGCTGCCGTCAACGGACGTGGACTCACGCCCGAGAAGCGCGAGATCCTCCGGCACGCGGCCACGAACTACGTCTCCGTCGCCGAGCTCTCGGCGCTCGTGCGTCTGCCGATCGGTGTGGTGCGCATCGTCATCTCGGACCTTGCGGACGACGGTTTCCTCACCGTTCACACGTCAGCCCCCGTCAATGTCCACACGGGTCACGGTCAGCCTGGTCACCAGAACCCCGCCCTGTCCCTGAGCGTCCTGGAGAGTGTTCTCAATGGCATTTCCTCCCTCTGAGCCCGGCGCCCAGGCGCACCAGGCCCCCACGGCCGTGAAGATCGTCGTCGCGGGCGGCTTCGCCGTCGGCAAGACGACGTTCATCGGATCGATCTCCGACATCGAACCGCTCAACACCGAGGCCGCGATGACCGAGCACTCGGTGGGCGTCGACGACGCGGGCGGCGTGACCGACCGCAAGACGACGACGACCGTCGCGATGGACTTCGGTCGCATCGAACTCTCGAGCTCGCTCTGGCTGTACCTCTTCGGCACGCCCGGACAGGACCGCTTCCTCTTCATGTGGGACGACCTGGTCCGCGGCGCGATCGGCGCGGTCGTGCTCGTCGACACCGACCGGCTCGAGCAGTGCTTCCCGGCCGTCGACTACTTCGAGTCACGGGGCATCCCGTTCGTTGTCGGCGTCAACTGCTTCGACGGCGTGGCCAAGCACCGCCTCGAGGACGTCCGTGAGGCCCTCCAGGTGCCCGCGCACGTGCCGATGCTCTACACGGACGCCCGCTCGCGCGCTGCGACGAAGCAGACGCTCATCGCGCTCGTCCAGCTCGCGATGGCCCGTCTCCGGGCCGCCTGAGCAGCTCGCTGTCCGACGGCCCGCGCTCCTCGTCACGAGGGGCGCGGGCCGTCGTCGTCCGCACGGGTGTCTGACCGTTCCGGCAGGGGTGACCCGAGCCGTGCGCGTCGCGCCGCTGCAGGTGAGGGGCGGTAGATTGGCGACGGTCGCGCGGAGTCGCGCGCCTCGTCGGGAGGTGTGGGTCGTGTACTACGCGGACGGTTCCGCGCTGCGTCTGTCGGTCGTCGGGGACGACTACCCCTTCCTGCCGGGGGAGGACCGAGGTGCCGTCGCGCACGCCGCGGCGTGGCGCGCGTGGCTCGAGGAGCACGCCGACGAGGTTGCGGTCACCGAGATGGGACTGAGCGCCGCGAAGAGCGCCGCGATCCCGCTCGGCTGGGAAGCGCGCGACACGGTGCGGGTGCTCGGCGAACGGCTCACCGTGCTGCGGATCCCGGACCAGGCCTTTCCCGTGGCGGCGATGGTCGGAGGAGTCGTACCGTCCGTCGACGCCGTCCACTTGGGCGTGGCCGTCGCCGACCCGGACATCGACACGTTCCTCACGTACGAGCGTCAGTCCGCGCAGCTCGCGCGCATGTACGGGCTGCTCGTCCTCACCCCGGGGCTGCCCGACCACTGGTGGGCCTGACCTCGGCGGGCCGCGAGGCATGCCAGAATGGACGCAGGGAGGGCTGACAGAGCGGCCTAATGTGACGGTCTTGAAAACCGTTGTCCGCAAGGACCGGGGGTTCGAATCCCTCGCCCTCCGCCAGCGACGGGGTCGCGTCCGTGACGGACGCGGCCCCGTCGTCGTCGGGTCTCTCGTCCCACAGGAGCGGCGCGCGGGGGTGCGAGGATCGTCGGGGGCGCCGCTGCTCGGACGCCCCGGCGACCCGACCCGCACGCACGGCACCCTTGACCCGGGCAACGTCGAGGAGGGGCTGTGAGCGAGACGACGCAGGAGAACGAGCTCGAGCCGGTCGGGCTCATCAGGCAGTCCGGGGCGGTCCTTGCCCTCGGCCGGCTGAGTCTCTCGGGAGGCACGGGCAGCTATCGCGTCAAGGCGACGATGGCGCGCGCCGCGAAGGCGCTCGGCATGGACCGGCACGAGGCGCACGTGACGCTCACCGAGATCACCGCGACCTCGCACCGTGGGCCGATCTTCCGGACCGAGGTCACCGAGATGCGCAAGGTCGGCGTCAACGCCGACCGCCTCATGGAGATCGAGCGCTTCGTCTCCGCGCTGCCCGCGGGAGCGACCGTCGAGCAGGTCGAGGACGGTGTCGCGCGCATCCGGGGGAAGGCGACGCTCTACGGGCCGTGGCTCAACGCCCTGTTCGCGGCCGTCGCATGCGCGGCGTTCGCGTTCCTCAACAACGGCGGGCCCGTCGAGTGCGCGGGCGTGTTCGTCGCCGCCGGCCTCGGCCAGCTGCTGCGGCGCGCCCTCCTCCATCGGGGCATGAACCAGTTCGCGGTGACGATGCTCGCCGCCGCGCTCGCGTCGGCCCTCTACCTCGGGATCATGACGACGCTCCTCGCGACCGGGGCGACGGCCGTCAACCACGAGGCCGCCTACGTCTCCGCCGTGCTCTTCCTCGTGCCGGGGTTCCCGCTCGTCACCGGCGCGCTCGACCTGGCGCGCCTCGACTTCTCCGCGGGCCTCGCCCGGCTCGCATACGCACTCATGATCCTCATGTCGGCGGCGCTCGCCGTGTGGGGGGTGTCGGCGCTCGTCGGCGTGACGCCCGACCCTGCGGTCGCCCCCGACCTCTCGTTCGCGCTCCTCACGACGCTGCGGCTCGTCGCGAGCTTCCTCGGCGTCCTCGGCTTCGCCCTCATGTTCAACAGTCCGTGGGGCATGGCGCTCACCGCGGCGAGCGTCGGCATGGTCGCGAACGTCGTGCGCCTCACGCTCGTCGGGGAGGGGCTCGCGCCGCAGGCGGGGGCCGCGATCGCGGCGCTGCTCGTCGGCGTCGTCGCGGCGTGGGCTGCGCCGCGGATCGACGTCCCGCGGGTCACCGTCTACGTGCCGGCCGTCGTCATCATGGTGCCCGGTGCGGCCGCGTACCGGGCGGTCTACCACCTCAACAACGGTGCGACCGTGCAGGCGATGGCGTACGCGGTCGATGCGGGGCTCGTCGTGGTGGCGCTCGCGATCGGGCTCGCGGTGGGCCGGATGCTCACGGACCGGTCCTGGCTCGTCGAGCGCTGACCGCGGTTTCGCGCCTCCCCCCGCCCCGCCCTGTCTCTTACACACATCGGACGCTGCCGCCGACCCCTCCCCCGCTGATGTCGGCGTTGCCCGGCATCCTGAACACCAAACACATGCCTCCGACTCGACATGGCAGAGCATATGTTGTGGNNTGGGCGCTGCGTCGGCTGCTGATGTCCGTGGCCCCGGAGACCTGTGGCGGACGCGTCAGTCCACGGGGGCAGGCACCGCCGCCGGGTCGAGGACGACCTTGATGCACCCGTCTTCCTTGTCGCGGAACATCGCGTAGCCTCGCGCGGCCTCCGTGAGCGGCAGACGGTGGGTCCGCAGGTCGAGGACACCGAGAGGGTCGGCATCGTCGGCCACGAGCGGCAGCAGCTCGTCCGTCCAGCGCCTCACGTTGCACTGACCGGCGCGCAGCGCAGGCTGCTTGTCGAAGAAGGTGCCGAGGTCAACGGGGTCGACGCTCCCGCCGTACACGCCCGCGAGCGAGATCGTGCCGCCGCGGCGCACGGTCGACAGCGCGATCGACAGCGCGTCCGTCCGGTCGACGCCGAGGTTGCGCGTCAGCGGGTCGCCGATCGCCGACGGCAGATGGGCGATCGCCCGGTGCCCCGCCGCGAGGACGGGGGAGCCGTCGGCCTCCATGCCGACCGCGTCGACGACGAGGTCCGCACCCCGTCCCTGCGTGACGTCGGCGACCGCGGCCGCGACGTCGGCCGCCGCCGACCGCGGCAGCGCGAGCGGCTCGACGCCGTGCCGCTCCGCCATCGCGAGCCGCTCCGCCACCGGGTCGACGCCGACGACGCGCATGGCCCCCAGGTGCAGCGCAACCCGTGCCGCGAGCTGGCCGACAGGACCCAGCCCGAGGACGACGACCGTCGCGCCTGCGACGTCCCCGCCCAGGCGGACGGCCTGCCACGCCGTCGGCAGGATGTCGGAGAGGTAGAGGTAGCGCTCGTCGGGCGAGCCGTCGTCCGGCACCGGGACGAGCCCGTAGTCGGCGTGCGGTACCCGCAGCAGTTCGGCCTGCCCGCCCGGCACCGCCCCGTAGAGGCGCGTGTACCCGAAGAGTGCGGCGCCCCGCCCCTCCGAGCGCACCTGCGTGGTCTCGCACTGCGACTGCAGGCCGTGCTGGCACATCCAGCAGCGTCCGCAGGAGATGTTGAACGGCACGACGACGCGGTCCCCCGGCCCCACGTGCCGGACGTCCCGGCCCACCTCCTCGACAACACCCATGGCCTCATGGCCCAGCACGTCGCCCTGCGTGCAGAACGGCGCGAGCGGGCCGTGAAGATGCAGGTCGGAGCCGCAGATCGCGGTTGAGGTGATGCGGACGACCGCGTCGGTCGGTTCGATGATCGTCGGGTCCGGAACTGTTTCGACCGAGACGCGTCCTGCGCCCTGCCAGGTGACTGCGCGCATATTGACCTCCAGGTGTGGTGGGGCGCCCGCCCCTGTCACTGGGGCTCGGGGAGGGGCGGCCGTCAGGCGTCGTCGGACGTGAATCCGTTGACCTTGTGGGTGCCGTCGCAGAACGGCTTGATCGCCGAGCCGCCGCAGCGGCACAGGGCGACGGTGGGACGGTTGCGGGCGACGGTCCGGCCGTCGCTCGTGACGATGTGCGCAGCACCGCGCACGAGGATGGGCCCGTCGGGGCACAAGGTCATCTCGACGCCGTCGCGCGCGTTCATGCGGCCACCTCCCGCAGCGAGGACGCGCCCGCGTCGAACGCGGCGAGGTGGCGGGCGGCGGCGAGGTCGTCGAGGAGGAGGCATGCGCCGGCGCCGAAGAGGACGTCACCCAGGAGGTGCGGTTCCGCCTCGACGAGCCCTCCGGCGAGGTCGCGGCCCGCGATCTGCTCGTGCACGGCGTCGGCCTCGACGTGCTCGTCGAAGTACCCGGTTGCGTCCTCGTCGAGGCCTAGGCGTCGCATGCCGTCGGCGTACTGGCGGCTCGGGATCGACGACGTCATCTCGAACGCGGCGAGGTGGCCGGTGATCGCGCCGCGCAGGCGGCGGTTGAGACCCGCGAGCGACATGAACGTCGACGTCGCGAGCGTCACCGCCGGCACGGCGTCGACGTACGCGCCGTAACGGTCGTCGAGGTCGAGCGCCCGCAGGGTCCTGCGGAACAGCTCGGAGTGCATCGAGGCAAGGTGCCCGCCGCCGTACTCGTCGGCCTGGATCTCGACCGCCGCAGCCTTCGCGCGCCCCGTGAGGCGCGGGATCGCCCACGTGTGCGGGTCCGCCTCCTTAAGCTGGTAGACAGACTTGTGGACGAGCACCTCGCGGAGCTGGGCGAGGGACGCCTTCCGGGCAACGAACCGCGCGAGGCTCGGCCCGCCGCTGCTCGCCGTCATCCCGAAGAGGACGCGTGCGACGTCGTCCGCCGTCGTCGCGACGACGTCCGGCACGGTGACGCGTCCGCGCAGGTGCGCCTCGAACGCGTCCTCGAGGTCGCGGCGCAGCGCGATCGCCGACACGTCCCACTCCCACGCGTCGTCGACGCCCTCGAGGCCGCGGTAGTGCAGCTCCTGCAGACAGAAGAGCGTGAGCTGGACGTCCTCGTCGGCGACGAGGTCGCTCGTCGGGTCGATCCCTGCCGCGGACGGCAGCACCGCCGTCCCCGGCCCGCCAGCCGTGAGCGTTCCGAGGACCTGCTCGCTCAGTGGACCTCGTGCCGCAGGCACGGGCAGCCGCGAGCCAGTGGCGGCAAGCGGGGACGTCGACAGCGTGGCAGAGGACATCGGGGTCTCCTTACGGGTGGGGTGCGGACGGAACGCCGTTGCTACGGCGTGGAGCCGGGCTCGTCGGCGCTGACGAGCTGGCCGAGCGGCCGGTCCTCAGCGGTGGACGGGGGCGGCGGAGGGTCGAGTCGGGAGGCGAGGTGGCCGCCGAGAAACCCGCCGGCCATGAGCGCGCCCAACCCCGCCCACGAGAGCAGACGCGCAGGCTGGTCACCCGCGCGCGAGCGGACGAGGGCGGTGGCGCCGAGGGTCCCGGCCACCACGTTCGACGCGACATGGACGGCGGCCACGCGCCGGCGGGCGTGGTCGAGGCGGCCCACGTCGGCCACGCCCGCAAGTCCCACGACGGGCGCCGACAGGAGCGCGAACCGCAGGAGGGTTCGTGCCGCCGGCCCGTGCCCGTCGCGGGAGAGCAGGACGCTCGACATCCACGCACCGACCGGCGCCATTGCGAGCGCGGCGTGGACCGGATGTCCGAGCTGCCTTCCCTGCAGGATGTCGCGCGGCGGTCCGGCGGCCGTGACGGCGGCGCTCGCGCGGCGCAGGACGTCGGCCGCGCCGTCAAGGCTGCGGGCGTTCTCGAGCCGGCGAAGGCCCCGAAGGATCAACGTGCTGTCTGTCATGGCTCTCTCCTCATCCTCGGTGGCCCCCGTCCCCGGAAGCTCCGGGAGACGGCGGGATCTGGCGTGCGTGAAGAGCTGACTGTCGTCGACGGCGAGAAGTCGCCGAGATCTCACTATCGGCCGACCTCGGGGGAGCGGCAACAGGTGGGAGGGTGGCAGCGCTCGGGCGTCGGAGCAGGTATGCTCTTCGAGGTCTTCCGCGAGGTTGGCTGCGCGCCCGTAGCTCAACGGATAGAGCATCTGACTACGGATCAGAAGGTTGGGGGTTCGAATCCCTCCGGGCGCACATATGACGAGAGCCACCCCGCGGGGTGGCTCTCGTCGTCTTCAGGCCCGGTGCCAGGGCTTGTTGGGGTCGGTCGGCGTCGGAGCGGCTGCGACCTCGATCGCGTAGGTCGGGCGCGCGGCAGGCTCGACGGGTCCGAGGTAGACGTGGCCGGTGAGCCGGCACCAGGCGGGCAGGTCGATGGGCGCGACCGGGTCGGTCGACGTGAGGTGGACGACGGTCCCGGCCTCGAGCGTCGCGACGTGCCGGCGCAGGTGGATGAGGAGTCGCGCGCAGCCGAGGTCGCCGCCGTCGACGTGCCAGACGCCGTCGTCGTCGATCGACGCGGCGACCTGCGGGGGGAGCGTCACGGGGTGGCGCGCGCCGGGGCGCTGCTGCGCAGCGGCGCCCACACCCACGGTAGGAGCGTGACGACGGCGCCGACGACGAGCGAGACGCTCAGCGCCCCGAGCCCGAGGAGGAGCAGTGACCATGCGCCACCGCTGAAGTACACCGTGACCGCGAGGACGAGGCTCACGGGGAAGGATCCGACGGCGACGAGCTCGGCCGTCGTGGGACGTCCGGTGCGCGCGAGCGCGAGCCTGCGGGCGAGCGGGGCGAGGCCGAGGCCGACGAGACCGCCGCCGATGACGCCGGCGAGGGTGCCGAAGATTGCGGTGAGGGGCGCGTACTCGAGTGCGTCCCAGGACGCGGCGAGGCCCATGAGGAGGCCTGCCGTCGTGCCGACGAGGAGGCCGAGGCCGACGGAGCGCGCGACGATGCTTCCGTGGGGGCCGTCGTAGCCGGGGCGGGGCGCGGTCGTCATGGGTCGACCCTAGCGGGACGGTCCGTGCGGGTCGACGGTATCCATCGACCCGTGGCTCGAAGGTCGGGAGCGCCATCGTGGTGGAGGCCGACGAGACGGCGTGGTGGGGCGACGCGCGGCTGGTCGCCGTCGGGCGGCTTCGGTGGCAGGATGTGGAAGCGTTCCCACTGCGGCGAAGGGGCCCACATGCGCGTGCCCGACGGTTTCGTCCTCGGAGCGGCCACCGCCGCCTACCAGATCGAGGGCGCAGCAGCCGAGGACGGGCGCGGCCCGTCGAGCTGGGACACGTTCAGCCACGCCCCCGGGACCATCCTCGGCGACGACACCGGCGACACGGCCGCCGACCACTACCCTGCCACTCGTCATCACCGAGAACGGCGCAGCCTTCGACGACGAGGTCGCGCCCGACGGCGCGATCCACGACGACGCGCGCATCGACTACGTCCGACGCCACCTCGCCGCCGCCCTCGACGCGCGCGCCGACGGCGTCGACCTCCGCGGGTACTTCGTGTGGTCGCTCCTCGACAACTTCGAGTGGCGCTACGGCTACGCCCGTCGCTTCGGCATCGTCCGCGTCGACTACGACACCCTCGAGCGCACCCCGAAGGACTCGGCGCTCTGGTACCGGGACGTCATCGCGACCCGCACGCTCTGACCGCATCCCCGGGGGCGGGTTGTTCACTCCGCGAGGAGCAGGTAGAGGGCGCGGCGGGCCTCGTCGAGCTTCTCGGCGGCGGCCGTCTTCTGGTCGTCGGTGCCGCTGTGGCGCAGCTGCTGGATCGCGCCACGCAGCTTCATGGCCGACTCGTGGAACGCGGCGTCGGCCGCCGAGAGCCCCGGCGTCGAGGCCCACGTCGCGGCGATCGCCTCGGCGTTGTCGGTGACGTACGTGCGTCCCTCGTCGGTGAGCGCGTGCTCGGTCGAGCGTCCCTCGCCCGTCGTCGTCACGAGGCCCTCATCGACGAGCTGCTGGAGCGTCGGGTACACGGACCCAGGGCTCGGGCGCCAGGCGTCCCCGGTCTTCTCGGCGATGGCCTTGATGAGCCCGTAGCCGTTCGACGGCGCCTCGGCGAGGAGCGAGAGGACGGCGAGGCGGACGTCGCCGCGCCCTGCGCGGCGTCCCCGGCCTCCGCCGCGCGGCCCGAAGCCGGGTCCGAAGCCACCGGGGCCGCCGGGGCCGAAGGGTCCGCGGCCTGCGCCGCGAGGGCCTCCCTGGGGGCCGAAGCCGTCGTGGTGGTGGTGCGCCGCGCGCGGTCCGCGTCGACGGGGGGTGAGGTTCGTGGGGTTCCACATGGGGTGCCTCCTGCGTTCATGGAGGGCGGTTCTCGCCCTCGCGATACTTCACGATATATCGCTAACCGATCGCGTGGCAACCCTGCGACGGACCGTGACCTGGTGCGGGAGGTCGTGGCCGTGCGGTCGGTCGGCCCTTGAGGGTCTAGTTGCGAATGAGTCTCATTCTCGTCTAGGGTGGCTGCGTCACGACGGACCGGCCGGTCGTCAACCACCCACGAGGAAGGACGCCTCCGGGCGACCCATGTCCGCAACACCCCGCACCCACGCGCTCCTCGGCGCAGCCGCGGCCTGCGCGCTCGCGCTCACCGCGTGCGCCACCCCGACGGCACCCACGACGGCCCCGACGACGCCCGCCGCGTCCGCGACAACCGACGCTCCCGACACCGCCCCGACCCGCACCGAGGCCGCTGCCGCGAAACCCCGTCTCGTGCTCACCTACGACGGCGGCCTCCTCGTCGTCGACGCGCTCCAGCTCGACGTCGTCGACGACCTCCCGCTCGCAGGCTTCAACCGCGTGAGCCCGGCCGGCGACGACCGGCACGTCGCCGTCTCGACCTCGGGCGGATGGGCGCTGCTCGACACGGGCGCCTGGAGCGTCGTCCACGGCGAGCACGCCCACCACTACACGCAGGCACCGTCCCTCACGGGCGTCGTGCTCGCGGCCGACACCCCCGGGCACGTCGTCCCCCATGACGGTCTCGTCGCACTGTTCGACGACGGCACCGGCCACGTGACCGTCGTCGAGGCCGACGCCTGGGCGACCGCGGCCGAGACGGGCCACGTCGCCCCCGTCCGGGAGCTCACCGCCGCAGCCGCCCACCACGGCGTCGCCGTCCCGACCGAGGACAACGCCATCGTCCTCACCGTCGGTGACGCCGAGGGTCGCAGCGGGGCGACCGTCCTCGACGCGCACGGCGACGCGCTCGTGACGACCGAGGACTGCCCCGGCGTCCACGGCGAGGCGACCTCGGGCCACCTCGTCCTTCTCGGGTGCGAGGACGGCGTCGTCGCGATCCACGACGACCGCGTCCACAAGCTCGACGCGCCCGACGACTTCGGTCGCACCGGCAACCTCTTCGCCGCCGACGACTCCGCCGTCGTCCTCGGCGACTACAAGACCGACCCGGATGGTGGCCTCGGTCTCACGACCATCGCACTCGTCGACACCGAGGCTGAGCGGATCACGACCGTCGACACCGGCACGACGTACACCTTCCGAGGCCTCGGCCGCGGCGAGAACGGTGAGGCCCTCGTCCTCGGGACCGACGGCGCGCTCCATGTCTTCGACCCCGCGACGGGCGAGGAGGTCGACAGTATCTCCGTCGTCGACCCATGGGAGGTACCGGCCGAGTGGCAGACCGCGCACCCCGCACTCACCGTCCTCGACGGCATGGCGTACGTCACCGACCCTGCGAGCCGTCAGATCCACGCGGTCGACGTCGTCGAGGGCTCCGTGTGGCGCAGCGCCGTGCCCGGTAGCCTCGATCCACAAGGCCCAGGAGGAACCCCGTGCTCGTGAAGATCTGCGGACTGTCCACCCCCGAGATCACGCTCGTCGCGCTCGAGGCGGGCGCCGACGCGATAGGTGTCGTCGTGAGCCCGTGCAGCCCTCGCCACGTCGATGCCGAGCGCGCCCGTGAGGTCGTCGCTGCGGCGCGCAGCGCACGGCCCGACGCGCTCACGGTGCTCGTCACCGCCGAGCTCGCCGCAGCCGACGCGGTGCGTGAGGCGCTCGTGGCCGGCGTCGACGCCGTCCAGCTCCACGGGCCTCGCTACGGCCGGGGCGACCTCGCGAAGGTCTCCGCCGCGGGTCTCGTTCCGTGGCGCGCCGTGTCGCTCGCGGACGATCCTGCCCCGGTCGTCGGAGCCCACGGCGAGGACGTGCTCCTGCTCGACGCACCCGTGCCCGGCTCGGGCGCGACGTGGGACCTCACGCTCCTCGGTGAACGTCGGCCCGAGGGCCGCTGGCTGCTCGCAGGCGGCCTGACGCCTGCGAACGTCGCCGACGCCGTGCGTGCCGTGCAACCGTGGGGCGTCGACGTGTCCTCGGGCGTCGAGTCGTCGCGGGGCGTCAAGGACGCCGGGCTCGTGCGCGACTTCATCGCGGCGGCACGCGGCACGTGAGGGCGGAGCTGCCCGGCGGACGGCATCGCGCGTCCGCCCTCGTCGTCTACCTCGTCTCGATGACCCTCGGTGAGTCACTCACGTCCGGCGAGATCGCGCACGAGGTCGTGCGGACGCTCGTCGGGTCGATCGGCCTCGTGCTCGCGATCCCCTTGACGACCGCGCTCGCCGCGGCGACCGTCGGGACGCTCGACGGGGCCGGCACGGTGGCCGACGAGGACGTGGATCGCGCCGGGCCCCCGGAGCGTGAGTGCTTCTCGTTCGAGGCGGGCTGCAGTGACGACACGAGGCGAGGTGCCCTGAGGGAGAGCGGCCCGCAGGCGTCGGCCGCCAGCAGATCAGCCCTGCCGGTCCTTCCATCGTGGGTTGTGCTTGTTGATGACGTAGATCCGGCCGCGGCAGCGTACGACGATTGAGCCGTCCTTGCGTGCGAGCGACCGGAGGGACGAGGGCTCGAGTTCGTCGAGGGGGGACGAGCGCTCCGTCGGCGAGGCGTTCGCAGCGCAGGTCGGCTACGCCGACGTCACCGTCTCCGGCGCCGACGCACCTCTCCGGGCGCTCCCGGGTGCGCTCGCCGCGGCGGCGCGGTGTGTCAGTGGCCGGGCTCGACCGGCACGGTGAGCCGCGTGACGACCTCGGGGATCCACGAGGTCGCGAGCTCGACCGCGGTCGTCGGGCGGTCTGTGCCGAGCGACCGGTCCGCGGCCTCGAGGTCGGCCTGGAAGCCCGCCCACAGGAGTCGCACGAACGTCCGGTCCGGGATCGCGAGCCGCCGGCCCAGGCACGCGGTGAGCCGCCGGATCTCGTCGGCGATGGCGTCGAGGAGCAGGTTCTCACGCGCCTCGTGAGCGGGCGCGAGCGACCTGTCGCGCAGGGCCATGAGTCGCATCTCGCCGTTGACGAGCGCCCAGCGTCGATCGATCGTCAGGGCGTCGAGGAGCTGGGTCGCGACGGACGCGACGACGCCGACGTCGTCGGTGCCGTCGGGGACGTCGTTCCACGGGCTCGCTTCGATCGCGTCGCGGAGCTCGCTGATCGCGCGACCCTGCTCCCGTGCGGCCAGGGCGTCGATGAGCGCGGACCTGTCGCTGAAGTTCGAGTAGAAGGCGCCGCGGGTGAAGCCGGCGCGCTCGCAGATCGCCTCGATCGACGTCGCGTCGACCCCGACCTCGGCGAAGAGGGTGAGCGCGGCGTCGAGGAGCCGCTCGCGCGTGCGTGCGCGCCGTGGCGACGTCGCGATCGCGTCGGCGAACGTGTCCTCGACAGGGGTGCCGACGCCCTGGTTGTCGTCCACGCCCGCTCCCGTCGTCATCCCCCCAGGGTACCTTTCGATACGCCACTGTATCGGATACAGTCCTGCATCGGATACAGTCTCGTATCGGATCCAGTCCTGCATCGATCGTCCGTCTCCTCGGGAGCCCTCGTGTCCTCCTTCCTCTACCGGCTCGGCCGAAGCATGGTCCGCCACCGGCGGGCCGCCGTCGCCGTCGTGCTCGCACTCCTCGTCGCGCTCGGCGCCGCGGCAGGCTTCCTCCAGAAGGGCATGGACAACTCCGTCTCCATCCCCGGCACGGAGTCGCAGGCCGCGCTCGACCGCCTCGCGGCGACGTTCCCCGAGGTCTCCGGGTCGAGCGCGCAGATCCTCGTCGTGTCCCCCGAGGGCACGTCGGTCCGCGACGAAGGCGTCGCGGACGCCGTCCGCGCGACGACCGACGCGCTCGCGGCACGCGACGACGTCCGCGGCGTCCAGTCGCCGTTCACCGACACGCTCACGGGCGACCCTGTCGCCGCGGCCGACGCGGACGGACTCTCCGACGACGACCGCGCGGCGCTCGTCACCGTCATGATGAACGGCGCCGGCACCGAGATCCCCACCGAGGTCAAGGACGAGATCGCAGACATCGTCGCCGACCTCAGCACGGCGCTCCCCGACGGTTGGACCGCCTCCGTCGGCGGCGAGCTCTACTCCTCGGAGTTCCCGGCGATCACGGTGACCGAGGCGCTCGGCGTCGGCGTCGCGCTCGTCGTCCTCGTCCTCACCCTCGGCTCGCTCGTCGCCGCGGGACTGCCGCTCGCCAACGCACTCGTCGGCGTCGGCCTCGCGATGGCGCTCGTCCTCCTCGCGACGGCCGTGACACCCGTGAACTCCTCGACGCCCATGCTCGCGCTCATGCTCGGCCTCGCCGTCGGCATCGACTACGCGCTCTTCATCGTCGCCCGTCACCGCGACCAGCTCCGCGACGGCCTTGACGTCGAGGAGTCGATCGCGCGCGCGACCGCGACGTCCGGCTCCGCCGTCCTCTTCGCCGGCCTCACCGTGATGATTGCGCTCGTCGGACTCGGCGTCGCCGGCATCCCGTTCCTCACGACGATGGGCGTCGCCGGGGCCGTCGCCGTCGCGGTCGCGGTCGTCGTCTCCGTCACCCTCACCCCCGCGCTGCTCGGCTTCGCCGGCGAGCGTGTGCGGCCCCGCCCGTCCCGCCGCGCCCGCCGCGCCGAGGCTCGCGCGGCGGCTCACGCCGCCCAGGGCACGGCCGCCCAGGGCCCGTCGGCGCTGGACCCGGCCGTGCAGGCCGCCCCAGACGCCGCTCCGGCTCCTGCCGGCACGGCACCGGCTCCCGATGCCGCCGCGTCACGCGGCGCCCACACCGAGGCGCCCCGCACCCGAGCGGACCGGTTCTTCGCGGGCTGGGTGCACACCGTGACCCGGCGCCCGCTCGTGACGATCGCCGCCGTCCTCGCCGTCGGCACCTTCCTCGCCCTGCCCGCGCTCGACCTGCGCCTCGCGCTCCCCAACGCGGGCGTCCTGCCGGAGTCCAGCCAGGCCCGCCAGACGTACGACCGCATCACCGAGCACTACGGCGACGGCGCCAACGGCCCGCTCATCGTCACAGCGTCGATCCTCACGAGCGACAACCCCCTCGGCCTCGCCGAGGACATCGCCGCAGAGATGCGCGCCCTGCCGGGCGTCGCCAACGTCCCGCTCTCGACCCCCAACGCGTCCGCCGACACGCTCATCGTCCAGGTCGTCCCCGAGGGCGGCCCGACGGACGAAGCGACCGCCGACCTCGTCCAGGAGATCCGCGACCAGCGTGACCGCCTCGCCGCCGAGTACGACATCGACATCGCCGTCACCGGCTTCACCGCCGTCGGCATCGACGTCTCCGCGAAGCTCGGCTCAGCGCTCCTGCCGTTCGGGATCTTCGTCGTCGGGCTCTCGCTCGTGCTCCTCACCATGGTGTTCCGCTCGATCGCCGTCCCCCTCAAGGCCACCTTCGGCTACCTGCTGTCGGTCGTCGCGGCCTTCGGCGTCGTCGCCGCCGTCTTCGAGAACGGCATCGCCGCGGACCTCCTCCACGTCGCGAAGCTCGGGCCCGTCATCTCGTTCATGCCCATCGTCCTCATGGGCGTGCTCTTCGGCCTCGCGATGGACTACGAGGTCTTCCTCGTCTCCCGCATCCGCGAGGAGTACGTCCACGGAGGCGACGCCCGCGCCGCGATCCACTCGGGCTTCCGAGGCTCCGCCCAGGTCGTCACGGCTGCGGCCGTCATCATGTTCTCCGTCTTCTTCTTCTTCGTCCCCGAGGGCGACGTCAACATCAAGCCCATCGCCCTCGGCCTTGCCGTCGGCGTCTTCGTCGACGCGTTCCTCGTCCGCATGACCCTCGTCCCCGCGGTGCTCGAGCTCCTCGGCGACAAGGCGTGGTGGATGCCGCGCTGGCTCGACCGCCTCCTGCCGTCGTTCGACGTCGAGGGCGAGGGCCTCCACGCCGAGCTCGCGCTCGAGGGCTGGCCCGCAGCAGGCACCGCGATCGCCGCCCGCGGGCTGCGCGTCGACGAACGCGCACGGCTCGCCCCGGACGTCGCGCTCGACGTGCCCGACGGGGGAGTCCTCGTCGTCGACGGACCTGCGCGGGCCGTCACCGGACTCCTCCTCACCCTCGCCGGACGCGTCGCGCCCGCCGGCGGGGACCTCAAGGTCGGCGGGCTCGCGCTGCCGCACCGCGCGGGCGCCGTGAGGCGACGGGTCGGCTGGGTCGACTCGCGTCACGCCGATGCACGCGCCGTCGAGGCAGCGCTCCGAGAGAACCCCTACGTGCTCGTCGTCGACGCAGCGCACCACCTCCACGGCTCCGCCCGCGCGGGTGCAGCGCTGACTGCCGCGCAGGCCGCAGGCACGACCCTCGTCCTCGGCACGTCCGGCGCCGACGTCCTGCCACCCGGTGTCACACCCACGCACCGGCTCAGCCTCACGACGATCGACGCCCCCACCGCCACGTCACCAGCCGCAGCCGGAGCGCTGCGATGACCGCCCCCGTCCGGAAGGCCCCCGCCATGACCCGCTCCGCGCAGCGACGCTGGCTCCTCGCGCTCGTCGCTCTCCTCGTACCCGTCGCACTCGTCGCCACGTTGCTCGCCTCCCAGTGGGATCCCGCAGCCCGCGCTGGCGAGGTCACCGCGGCCGTCGTCAACCACGACGAGGCCGTGACGATCGACGGCCAGCTCACACCTCTCGGCCGCCAGCTCGCGGCCGAACTCGTCAAAGGATCTCGCTCGCGCGGCGGCTGGACGTGGGTCGTCACGGACTCCGACGACGCCGCGGCAGGCCTCGAGGCCGGAACGTACGCGGCCGTCGTGACGATCCCCGCGTCGTTCTCCGCCGACGCCACGTCGTTCGCGGACGGCGACGGCGCACGCCAGGCCCGCATCGACGTCGCGACGCCCGACGGCTCGACCGCGACCCGCGACCTCGTGACGACGGCGCTCGCCGACGCCGCGACCGTCGGGCTCGGCCGCCAACTCACGCAGACGTACGTCGAGCAGGTGCTCGTCGGGTTCTCGACGACCAGCGACCAGCTCGGCGAGGCTGCCGACGGTGCCCAGCAGCTCGCCGACGGCGCCGGGAAGCTCGCCGACGGGCAGCAGCAGCTCGCCGACGGCGCCGACACCCTCGCGACCGGCACCGGGACGCTCGCCGACGGGCTCGGCACTCTCGCGACCGGCGCCGGAAGCGCCGCCACAGGTGCGACGACGCTCGCCGACGGCGCCGGGACCCTCGCGACCGGGGCGAAGGACCTCGCTGGTGGGGCCAAGGACCTCGCCGCAGGGACCAAGCCCCTCGCGGACGGTGCAGCACAGTCGTCGAAGGGCGCGAAGGACCTCGCCTCCGGCGCGAAGAAGCTCGCCGACGGCGCCGACGCGCTCGCGACCGGCACGTCGGGTCTCTCCGACGGCGCCGCCGCGCTCGCGCAGGGTGCCGGGCCTCTCGCGACCGGTGCGGACGCTGTCGCCGACGGCGTCGAGCAGCTGCTTGACGGGATGAGCGCGATGCAGCCCGACGTCGCCGGGCTTCCCGCAGCGGTCGGACAGGCCCGCGCCGGGGTCGACAAGCTCGTCGGTGACGGGCTCGACGAGCTCGTCGCCGGCGTCACGCAGCTCACCGCAGCCCAGGCAGCCGCCGGATGCCTCCCCGAGCCCGCACCCGGCACCGAGACCGCATGCCGCGAGCTCGACGCCAAGATCGCCGGGGCCGTCGCGGCATACCGCGCGGGCAGCACCCAGATCGTCGACGGCCTTGCACAGCTTGAGGGCGACGCCGGTTCCGCCACAGGCCTCCACGGCCTCGTCGCGGGCCTCGGCGCCCTCGTCGGCAACCCCGACGCGGACCCGACGTCACCGGCCGCGGGCCTCCACGGCCTCGCCGCAGGTGCACGCGGCGTCGCCGACGGCGCGGACGCGCTCGCGACGGGAGCGACCGAGCTCGCCGCCGGGGCGAAGGAGGTCGCCACGGGCGCGAGCACGCTCGCGACGGGCACGTCGACGCTGTCGACCGGGGCAACGAGCCTCTCCGGCGGGCTCTCGAAGCTCTCCGCCGGCACGTCGACGCTGTCGAAGGGCGCGGGCACGCTCGCGAGCGGTGCGCACACCCTGTCGACGGGCACGGCCGGTCTCGCGGACGGCGCGAAGGACCTCGCCGGGGGTGTCTCCCAGCTCTCCGAGGGTGCGCGCGGAGCGTCGGACGGCGCGGGCGCGCTCCGCGACGGCGCGTCGACGCTCGCCGACGGACTCGGGCAGACCTTGCCCGGCACCATCCAGCTCACCGACGGGGCAGGCGAGCTCGCGGGCGGCCTCACCCAGGCCGTCGACGCCCTCGCCCAGCAGAACGTCACGGACCCGACCGCGCTCGCGGAGGTCATCGCGCAGCCCGTCGCGACCCCCGCACCGCGCGGGCTCGGCCCGCTCGGTGGGGTCGGCGTGACGATGGCCGTCGCCCTGTGGCTCGGCGCGCTCGTCCTCACGATGCGCCCCCACGTCTCGGGCGCAGCCGCGCTCGGCACGACGCGCTCGTCGTTCGCGGTCACCGCGCGCGGTCTCGGCGCGACGTCCGCGGTCGCGGCCGTGCAGGGCGTTCTCGCGGGTGTTGTCGTCGCGGCCGTCACGGACACGTCGTGGGTCGTCGTCCCGGCCGCCGCGTTCGTCGCCGTCGTGCTCCTGTGGTTCCTCCACGCCGTCGTCGCATGGACGGGGAACGTGGGTCGTGCGTTCGCGCTCGTCGTCGGTGTCGCCGTGCTCGTCGCGGCGTCGGCTCCGTCGGCGCCCGCCTGGGTCGGAGACCTCGGTGAGCTCGGGCCGCTACACGCGGCGGGTCAGGTGCTCGGCGGGCTCGCGCACGAAGGCGCTGCGGGCGGTGCGCTCGTCGTGATGATCGTGTGGGCGGCAGCGTCGGTCGGGGCTGCGGTGGGCGCGACGGCCTGGCGTCGCCGCCAGGCCGGCCACGCGATCCTCGCGGCCGCCTGACGAGCTCGGTGGGTCAGCGGTCGCGGGACGAGAGCACGCAGAACTCGTTGCCCTCCCACCCTCCGACGCTACTCCTCCGTCAGCGGGACCGAGGTCGGAGACGGACATGGGGCAGCTCGGGCGCTGGCAGCGGCGCGCCCTCGTACCCGATCACCCGTCCGAAGCGCGCCTCGCCCTCCGCCCCTCCAGCGACGGCGTCCTGCCACAGCCGTCGCGCCTCGACGACCTCCTCATGAGTGCGCCCGACGAAGTTCCACCACATGAGGACCTGCTCCTCGAACGGCTCCCCGCCGATGAGCACCGCCCGCACCGGCTCGTCACCCGTCCGCAGCTCGAGCGTGCTCCGGCCCGGCGGGACGTACCCGAGGGACGCGACCGGCACGGACGCACCCTCGAGGCGCAGTGCACCCCGGTCGACGAGCACCGCGTGCTCGAACGACTCCTCGACGTCGAGCCGCACGACGACACCCGGAGCGAGATCGAGCTGCGCCGCGACGAGCGGCGTGTCCGCCCGGGCAGGTGACGCCACCCCGCCGAGCGAGCCCATGAAGACCCGCACGAGCCCCGCCTCGCGCGGCCCCACGCTACGCGCCCGGTGCCGACCGGACGCCGCCTCACCGCTCGCCGCCTCCGCGCGCTCCGATACGTCGTGCACGACGAACGACGGCAGGTCCGCGACGTGCTCGAACGCGCGCTCACCGTCGCGCGTCCCCGAGGGCAGCGCGGTCCACAGCTGCACGCCGCGGAGCGTGCCGTTGGTGGGGAAGAGCCCGGGCGTCGCCTCCTCGGAGTGGCAAATCCCCGCGCCGGCCGTCATGAGGTTGAGCTGCCCGGGCGCGATCTCCTGGACGGAGCCGAGCGCGTCACGGTGGAGCACGCGCCCCTCGAACAGCCAGGTGACGGTCTGCAGCCCCGTGTGCGGGTGGGGCGGGACGTCCATGCCGCCCGTCGCCGCGACGTCGTCGGGCCCGTAGTGGTCGACGAAGCAGAACGCACCGACCATCGACCGTGCCTTCGACGGCAGGGTGCGGCGGACGGTCATCCCGCGCGGACCACCGAGCGGCACGTCGCGGGCCGCGACGATCTCGAGGTCGTCGGCGCTCTCGGAGCGTGACGCGTCGCGTGCGTCGATGCCCGTGGCGAACATGTGACCTCCTCGTCCGGCGTTCCCCTATCCTCCGCCACGAGCGCCGCCCCGCCCAGCCCTGCCCACGAGTTGCCCAGCCCGGCTTGCGAGGTGCGCAGCCCGGCCCGCGAAGGGGCGCGCCCTCAGGCGGGGACCGACTGCTGGGCAGGCTCGGCCGCGTGCGCCACGGACGCGAGCGTCGGTTCGCCCTGTCCGGGGGTGAGAGCGCGGAGGGCGCCGAGGATCGCGACGAGGTCGACGACCTCCTGCATCGCAGCGCCCGCGAGGGCGGGCAGGAAGCCGAATGCGGCGACGAGCATGAGGACGACGGATAGGCCGATGCCGGCCCAGATGCTCTCGAGTGCGACCCGCACGGTGCGGCGGGAGATCCCGACGAGGCGGACGAGCGCTCCGAGGTCGTCGACGAGCAGGACGGCGTCGGCCGACTCGCTCGCGGCGGTCGCGCCCGTGGCGCCCATCGCGACGCCGACGTCGGCGACAGCGAGGACGGGGGCGTCGTTGACGCCGTCGCCGACCATGAGGACGGGCCGTTCGGGCAAGCTTGCGACGGCCGCGACCTTCTCCTGGGGGAGGAGGGACGCGCGGACCTCGTCGACGCCGACCTCGGCGGCGACGTGCTGCGCGGTGGCTTCGGCGTCGCCCGTGAGCATGACGATGTGCTCGACGCCGACGCCCCGGAGGGTTGCGAGGACGGCGGCGGACTCGTCGCGGACGGCGTCGGCGAGCTCGACGATGCCGACACGCTCGCCGTCGACGGCGACGTGCACGGCGACGGCTCCCGGGGTGACGTCGCTCTGGGCGGCGAGCGGGTCGTCGGTGCGGGACGCGTCGGCAATCGCGTCGGGCGCCGACGCCTGGACGACCCACGTGCCCTTGCCGACGGCGACGCGTCGGCCGCCGACGGTCGCGGCGACGCCGTGCGCGGTCTCCTCGGTGACGTCGGTGCCGGGCTGCACTGTGGTGCCGCGCTCGCGGGCTCCGGCGACGAGCGCGACGGCGATGGGGTGGGCGGAGTACTGCTCGGCGGCCGCGGCGAGGGCGAGGACGTCGTCCTCGGTGAGGCCGTCGGTCGCGACGACGCGGGTGATGTGGGGGTGGCCGTGCGTGAGCGTTCCGGTCTTGTCGAGCGCGACGGTGCGGACGCGTGCGAGCTGTTCGAGGACGCCGCCGCCCTTGACGACGACGCCTGCCTTGGCGGAGCGGGACATGCCGGCGACGAAGGCGACGGGCGCGGCGATGAGCAGCGGGCAGGGGGTGGCGACGACGAGGACCTCGGCGAGGCGGCGGGGATCACCGCTTACCCACCAGGCGAGGAGCGCGATGGCGACGGCGACGATCGTGAACGGGACGGCGTAGCGGTCGGCAAGCCGCACCATGGGGGCGCGGGTCTCCTCGGCGGCGGCGACGAGGTCGACGATCTGCTGGTATTGGGAGTCGGCGGCGAGCGCCGTCGCGCGGATGTGGGCGACGCCGTCGCCGTTGATGGAGCCGGAGACGATGCGGTCGCCGCGGACGTGCTCGACGGGGAGGGGCTCGCCGGTGACGGAGGACTCGTCGAGGACGGCGGTGTCGTCGACGAGCTCGCCGTCGACGGGGACGACCTCGGCGGGCTTGACGAGGAGGATGTCGCCGATGGCGACGTCCTCGACGGGGATGTCGGTCACGGTGCCGGAGCCGTCGACGCGGTGGGCGGTGCGGGGTGCGCGGTCGAGGAGGGCGGTGAGCTCGCGCTTGGCGCGGCGCTCGGCGTAGTCCTCGAGGGCTTCGCCTCCGGTGAGCATGATGACGACGACGAGGGCGGCCCAGTGCTCGCCGACGGCGACGGCTGCGGAGATGGCGAGGACGGCGAGGATGTCGAGGCCGACGTCTCCGGCGCGCAGCGACCGGACCATGTCCCAGGCTTGCATGGCGGCGACGAGGACGACCCAGGCGACGACGGTCCAGCGGGAGGCGTCGTCGAGGCCTGCGGCGAGGAGGGCGAGACCGACGGCGCCGACGGCGAGCGTGGCGATGACCCAGGGGTAGGCGCGAAGACGTTCCATGGTCCTAGTCCTACGCCTTACCGAGAATCATTTCCAGCAAGCGAAGGCTGACCTCACCTCGGGCGCGGATGCGTCCGGCAGGCGCGCCGGAACGGACGTGGCGGGGGGGGTGGCCACCCCCCCCCGGGCAGTACGTGAAAGTCGCGACGCGACCGTCGAGCTCGACCGCCATGCGCGCGAGCTCGGAGACCGCCGAACTCATCTGCTCGACCGTCCGCGACGACCGCGCCGCCGACTCCGCGACCCCCGTGATGTTCTCGGCGATCTGCGTCGACCCGGTCGCGGCCTCCCCGACCGAGCGCGACATCTCGTTCGTCGTCGCGGTCTGCTCCTCGACGGCGGAGGCGATCGTCATCTGGTAGTCGTTGATCTGTCCGACGATGTGCGTGATCTCGCCGATCGCGGTGACCGCGCCGTCGGTGTCGGCCTGGATGGCCTCGACGCGTCGGGCGATGTCCTCGGTCGCGCGTGCGGTCTCCTGGGCGAGCTCCTTGACCTCGCCGGCGACGACAGCGAAGCCCTTGCCGGCCTCGCCGGCGCGTGCGGCCTCGATCGTCGCGTTGAGCGCGAGGAGGTTCGTCTGCTCGGCGATCGACGTGATGGCGCGGACGACCGCGCCGATCTCCTGCGACGACGTGCCCAGACGCGCGACCGTCGTGCTCGTCGTCCCTGCGACCTCCGTCGCGCGCGCAGCGACCTCTGCTGCCCGAGACGCGTTCTGCGCGATCTCACGGATCGACGCACCCATCTGCTCGGCGCCCGCAGCGACCGTCTGGACGTTGCGCGAGACCTGCTCGGCCGCGGCCGCGACGACACCCGCCTGGGTTGAGGTCTCGTCCGTGCCGCGCGTCACCTCTGTCGCCGCAGCGCCGAGCTCCTCCGCGGCGCTCGCGACCGTCGCCGAGGTCTCGCCCACCTGTGCCAGCGTGCCGGCAAGCGTTTCGCGTGCAGTGTTGAGCCGTTCGGCGGTGAGTCCGAGCTCGTCACGCGTGACGATCGTCGCCTCGACCGTGAGGTCCCCGTGCGACATGGCTTCGATCGAGGTCTCGAGGCTCTTCACCGAGCGACCGACCGAGAGGATGACCGAGCGTGCGAGGAGCAGGAGCGCGAGCGCCGCGACGACGATGACCGCCACGACGACGATCGTCGACACCTGCGCCCGCGCCCGGGCCGCGTCCGCGATGTCGTCCATGTACGCCTGGATCTCCACCGCGGCGGCATCGAGCGATGCGACGTACGCGTCGATGACCGGCTGCAGGTAGGCCGTCTGCATCTGCGTGTACGTCGCCGCGTGGTCCGCCGTGTCGAAGAGGGGGATGATCTGCTCGTCACGCACCTTGAGGAAGTCGGCGTAGGTGAGGGTGAAGTCGGACCATGTCTCGGAGGTGTCGCCGAGGATGGTGCTCAGCGCGGCCATGTTCTCCGCGATCGTCGCGTCGTTCTCCTCGAGCTTGCTCGACCAGTTCGCGAGCACGGCCTTGTCCCCTGCAGCCGCCATCTGGGCGACGATCATGCGCCCCTTGAGCTGGTCCTGATGGACGAGGTTGAGCTGACGGCCGACCGTCGCGTTGACCTGGGCGATCTCGTCGGCGGACGACGCGAGGTTGTTGAGCAGGCCGACCGACAGCGCGCCGAGGATCGCGATCCCGCCGAGCCCGAAGCCGGCGAGAAGGAAGAGCTTGCGCCGCACCGACGGGTGCCGCCCGGCGCGGCCCCGGCGCCGGGTGGAGGTGGGCTCGGGAGCCGTGGCACGTCCCTCCGCGGCGGTGGCGGGCTGCGGGTGGGCACGGCCTGTGTCTGTCGCCGTCGGGGTGAGTGTCATCCCTGACTCCTCGTTCTGCACGGTGGGGCGAACCGCGGCTCGGGCCCCGTCTGGATGCCCTATCGGACGGGTGAGGCGCAGCGTGAGGCGGATCGGTGATCGACGTCACCCTGGACGACGAGGTCGCGCCGCGGCCGGGATCCCGGCCAGCGCGGGCCTCTGGTCCCATGAGACCGACGTCACAGCGTGATGAGGTGGGGGCACGGCTGGGACGAGGACGACCCGCCGGCCCCCTCCCTGTCGAAAGGTCGTCATGGACGCTGTCCTCTCGCTCCTCGCCGAGCAGCCCGTGCTGCTCCTCGTCGTGCTCGTCGGCCTCGGCGCGGCCATCGGCCACGTTCAGGTGCGGGGCGTCGGCCTCGGCGCCGCCGCGGTCCTCTTCTGCGCGCTGCTCCTCGGCGCTCTCGGGGCCTCGCGGAACATCGACCTCGAGGTGCCGCACGCGTTCGGCACCCTCGGCCTCACGCTCTTCACGTTCACCGTCGGCATCGTCTCGGGCGCCGAGTTCTTCGCGTCGCTGCGGCGCAGCCTCAAGGTCATCGCGTGGATGATCGCCGTCGTCGCGGCCGGGGCCGGCGTCGCCGTCGGGCTCGGGCGTCTGCTCGACCTCTCGACCGCGACGATCGCCGGCACGTTCGCCGGCGCCCTCACGAACACCCCGGCGCTCGCCGCGGCGCGTGAGGCTGCGGGCGACGACGCGGCCCCGACCGTCGGCTACGCCGTCGCGTACGTCTTCGGTGTCGTCGGCGTGCTCGTCGTCGCGCACCTCGCGCTACGGACGCGCGGCAACGACACCGATGCGCCGCCGAAGATCGTCGAGCGCGCCGTGCGGGTCGAGTCGGCGAGCGGCCAGTCGGTCCGTGAGCTCACGGAGCTCTACGGCGAGCGGATCGCGTTCTCGCGGCTGCGCAGCGGCTCCGAGGACGCCGCGCCGCACACGGCGCTCGACGACGACGTGCTCGTCGTCGGCGACGTCGTCACCGTCGTGGGGCCCGAGCGGCTCGTCGAGGAGGTCGTCGCGGCGCTCGGTCACGTGTCGTCGCACCAGCTCCGGCAGGACGGGCGCGTCGTCGCGATGCGTCGTATCACCGTCTCGTCGACGAAGGTCGCGGGCCGCACCCTCGAGGAGCTCGAGCTGCATTCCCGCTTCGGTGCGGTCGTGACGCGGCTGCGTCGCGGGGACGTCGACGCCGTCGCGAACTCGCGCACCGTGCTGCGCCTCGGCGACCGGGTGCGGGTCGTCGCGCCGCGCGGTCACATGGGTGAGATCACGAGGCTGCTCGGCGACTCGACCCGTGGCTTCTCCGACATCAACCCCGCGGTCCTCGGCGTCGGGATGGCGCTCGGCGTGCTGCTCGGTCTCGTCGCCCTGCCCGTGCCGGGCGTGCGCGTGACGATCGGTGCGGCCGCCGGCACGCTCATCATGGGGCTGATCCTCGGGCGGCTCGGGCGCGTTGGGCCGTTCTCGACGTCGATGTCGTTCACGGCGGCGCAGGCGCTCAGCGAGCTGGGGCTGCTGATCTTCCTCGCGCAGGCCGGGCTCGTCGCTGGCGGGCAGGTCGCTCCGGCGTTCGCGTCGGGCGAGTGGCTGCGGATCCTTGCGCTCGGTGTCGCGGTGACGACGACGGTCGCGGTCGGGCTGTGGGTCGTGCTGCGGCGGCTGTGCCACGTGGGTGCGACGACGGTGTCGGGCATGATCGCCGGCACGCACACGCAGCCCGCGGTGCTCGCGTACGCGAACGTGCGGACGGGCTTCGACCCGCGGGTCGCGCTCGGGTACGCGCTCGTGTACCCGGCGGCGATGATCGTGAAGATCGTCGCGGGCGGCATCCTCGGTTCGCTCTGACCCTTCTCCGCGACTCGTAGGTCTGGAGCACCATTCGATGGTGCTCCAGACCTACGAGTCGCGGGGGTGGGGGAAGCCGGAGGGTGGGGCGGACGCCGGACGCCGGACGCCGGACGCCGGACGACGGACGACGGACGACGGGCGCCGGACGACGGACGGCGGGGAGTGCGGGTGACTGCTCACTGGGCAACGTTGCACTGTGGGCAACGACGTGTCTAGAGTCGTCCGGTGACCGCCTCGCTGCGCGACCTCAAGAAGGCCGCGACCGCCCGCGAGCTCGCCGCGACAGCGTTCAGGCTCGTCGGGGAGCGCGGCTACGACGACGTGACGATCGACCAGATCGCCGAGCACGCCGGCTACTCCCGCCGCACGTTCGCCAACCACTTCGGCGGCAAGGCCGAGGCCGTCGTCGACGGGTTCCTCCAGCGGTTCCAGCCGCAGCCGCTCGACGACGCGACCGCGCCGCGCACCTTCGCGGACCTCGTCGACGCGAGCGAGGACTTCCTCGTCGCGCTCCTCGACGGGCCCGCGCTCGACGACGTCCGGGACTTCGCCGCGATCGCGCGCGAGCACCCCGCCCTCGAGTCGGTCGCGCACGCGCGCCTCCAGGCATTCCGCGCCTCCCCGACGATCACCGCCCTCGCGCGGCGGTTCGGCGCGACGCGCACGATGCTCTACCTCTCGGCGCTCGTCGGGCTGCTCGGCGGCAGCATCCATGTCGTCGCGGAGGAGACCGGTGCGACGTGCGCGCCCAGCGCACAACCGTCGGGCCCTGACGCCGCGCACCCCGACGAGCGCCGCGCCGAGGCGCTCGCCGCCCCCCGGCACGTGGGCGGCCCGCCGCTCGCGCCCCTGCCGGACCTCACGCCCGAGTTGCGCGCGCGGCTGCGCGCGCTCGTCGCGGAGGCGTTCGGGTATCTCCGTCACGGCTTCGTGCCCGGCCCCAGCGACGCGTCGCCCGCCCCCTGACCTCGCGGGCGCGCCGCCCGCGCGCCCTGCCCACAGGCCCCGTCCCCGGGTCCTCCGTCCACACCCGCGCACGCCCCACAGACAGGACTCTCGTGCACAAGCTCTCCGCCTTCTCCCTCAAGAACAGGGCGCTCATCGCGCTCGTCACGGTGGTGGTCGCGATCTTCGGCGGCCTCGCCTTCACGAGCCTCAAGCAGGAGCTCATCCCGTCGATCGAGGTACCGCAGCTCGCGGTCCTCACGGTCCACCCGGGTGCGTCGGCCGAGGTCGTCGCGAGCGACGTCACGGCTCCGATCGAGAAGGCCCTGCAGACCGTGCCGGGCCTGCTCGGCACGACGACGACCTCCTCGACGGGCGTCTCCGTCGTCATGGCGGAGTTCGAGTTCGGCACAGACACGGCCAAGGTCGAGCAGAAGATGGCGCAGTCCATCAGCCGCATCCGCTCGTTCCTGCCCGACGGCACGGACCCGTCGGTCATGGCGATCAGCCTCGACGACTTCCCCGTCATCCAGGTCGCGGTGTCGTCCGACGACACGACGAAGCTCGCGGGAACGCTCGCGGACTCGGTCGTGCCCGCGCTCGAGCGCATCGACGGCGTCGCGTCGGCGTCGATCATCGGAGCGCCCGGACCGCGCGTCGCGATCACGCCGCGTGCCGAGGACATGGCCCGCCACGGCGTCAACGCGCAGTCGATCGCGACACTGCTCATGCAGAACGGCGTGCTCGTCCCGGCCGGCACGGTCGTCGACGCAGGCTCGGAGATGGCCGTGCAGATCGGGTCGCGCCTGCGGTCGGTCGACCAGATCAAGGACCTCCCGCTCGTCGGCACGCAGGGCACGGAATCCTTCACCGACGAGGACGGCTTCCCCGTCGACATCCCGTCGGGCCTTCCCGCCACCCTCGGTGACGTCGCCGACGTCAAGCTCACGACGGACCCGACGGCGTCGTACTCGCTCGTCGACGGGGTCGAGGCGCTCACGCTGTCCATCACGAAGCTGCCCGACGCCAACACGGTCGACGTCTCCCACGCCGTCCAGGACGCGCTGCCCGAGCTCGAGGCGCGCGTCGCGGGCGCGAGCTTCGACGTGCTCGTCGACCAGGCGCCGTTCATCGAGGACTCGATCTCGGGCCTCGCGACCGAGGGGCTGCTTGGCCTCGTCATGGCGGTCATCGTCATCCTCGCGTTCCTGCGCTCGGGGCGCGCGACGCTCGTCACCGCGGTGTCGATCCCGGTGTCGCTGCTCATCGCGTTCGTCGGCATGCAGGCCGCGGGCTACACGCTCAACATCCTCTCGCTCGGTGGTCTGACGATCGCGATCGGGCGCATCGTCGACGACTCGATCGTCGTCATCGAGAACGTCGAACGGCATGTGCGGTACGGGAAGTCGCGACGGCGCACGATCATCGACGCCGTGCGCGAGGTGGGCGGCGCGATCACGGCGTCGACCGTGACGACCGTCGCGGTGTTCGTGCCGATCGCGCTCGTCGGCGGCATGTCGGGCGTGCTGTTCCGTCCGTTCGCATTCACGGTCGCGATCGCCATGGGTGCGTCGCTCCTCGTGTCGCTGACGATCGTGCCGGTGCTCGCGTTCTGGTTCCTCAGCTGGAAGGGGCACGACGCCACGACACCCGACGCGCACGCGGCGGCGCCGACGGCGCAGGACGAGGAGCTCTCGGAACCTGACACCGGCGCCATCCAGCGCGGCTACGGCCGCACGCTCGACTGGACGCTCGCGCACCGCTGGACGACGATCGGCATCGCGGTCGCCGTGCTCGCCGGGACGCTCGCGCTCGTGCCGTTCATGAAGACGAGCTTCCTCGGCGACATGGCGCAGAACTCCCTCGGCATCACCCAGCAGGTGAAGCCGGGCACGAGCCTCACGCAGCAGCTGCGGACGGCCCGCACGGTCGACGAGGCGCTGCGGAAGGTCGACGGTGTCGAGCTCGTCGCGGCGACGATCGGCCAGACGGACCAGAGCATGCTGCTCGGTGGCGCGGAGTCGATCTCGTACTCGCTCACGACGGACGCCGACGGCGACCAGGCGAAGATCCAGGACGCCGTGCGTGCCGCGCTCGCGGACGTCGTCGACGAGGAGGACCTCACGATCTCGCCGTTCGCGGGGATGGGTATGTCGAACGACGTGCAGATCAGCGTGACGGGCTCCGACGCGAAGGCTGTCGCGAGCGGCACGTCGGCGATCGCGGACGCGATGCGTCCGCTCGAGGGCGTGCGTCAGGTGTCGACGTCGCTCACGGACGCGCGGCCGACGGTGTCGGTCGTCATCGACCGGGCGAGGGCTGCGGCGGCGGGTCTCACGGAGACGCAGCTGTCGCAGGCGGTCGCGGGCATGATCACGCCGCAGCAGATCGGTGCGGTGACGCTCGACGGCTCGTCGGTCAACGTCTACCTCACGCCCGAGGACCCGGCGCGCTCCGTCGCCGGCATCCGTGACCTGCCGCTCGGTGCGGAGGGCGGGACGGTCGGCGACCTCGCCGAGGTCAAGGTCGTCGACGGCCCGGTGTCGATCACGACGTCGAACGGCGTGCGCAACCAGGTCGTCAACGTCACGCCGGAGTCGGACGACCTCGGCCAGACGGCGTCGGTCGTGCAGGAGGCGCTCGACGGCGTCGACCTGCCGGATGGTGTGACGGCGGAGATCGGAGGCGTGACGGCCGAGCAGAACGAGGCGTTCAGCCAGCTGGGTCTCGCGATGCTCGTGGCGATCCTCATCGTCTACGTCGTCATGGTCGCGACGTTCCGGTCGCTGCTGCACCCGCTGCTGCTGCTCGTGTCGATCCCGTTCGCGGCGACCGGTGCGATCCTCCTGCAGGTCGCGACGGGTGTGGCGCTCGGGGTGCCGTCGCTCATCGGTGTGCTCATGCTCATCGGCATCGTCGTGACGAACGCGATCGTGCTTGTCGACCTCGTCAAGCAGTATCGGGACCGGGGCGTGCCGATGGCGGACGCGCTGCGGCGTGGTGCGGTGCACCGTGTGCGGCCGATCCTCATGACGGCGGTCGCGACGATCCTCGCGCTCGCACCGATGGCGATCGGGGTGACGGGGCATGGTGGGTTCATTTCGCAGCCGCTCGCGATCGTCGTCATCGGCGGGTTGTTCTCGTCGACGTTCATGACCCTCATCGTGCTGCCGGCGCTGTACCACCTCGTGGAGAGCGTCGGGAAGCGCGGGGCGACGCGCGTCCTGGAGGACTGACCCGCCGCTCGCGCCCTGGGCGTCTGCGTGGGCCCGGAGCTTCTCCTCCCGACCCCGTTGTGGCTCGATAGCCGATCGGACCACGTGTCCCGTACGGATTGGTTATCGAGCGCGGGGTGGGGCTGCTCGATAGCCGATCCGTGCACCTGAGGTGCACGGATCGGCTATCGGCACGCTGGGGGTGGGGCTGGGATGGACGGGGTGGGCGGCGAGGCTGTGGGTCCGGCAGGATGTGACGACGGCCGCGTCGACGCGAGGAGGTCCGCCATGAAGCCGTTCGTGCTGCTCGCGACGCGTGGCGAGGACGAGATCGCCGACGTCGAGCACGCCGCCTACCTCGAGCTCGGTGGCCTCGCGCCCGACGAGCTCGTGCGCGTGCGCCTCGAACAGGGCCCGATGCCAGCGCTCGACCTCGACAACGTCTCGGGCGTCATCGTCGCCGGCAGCCCCTTCACGTCGTCGGACCCGGTCGCGTCGAAGAGCGCGACGCAGCTGCGCGTCGAGCGTGACATCTCCGCGCTGCTCGACGACGTCCTCGCCCGCGACATCCCCTACCTCGGCGCGTGCTACGGGGTGGGGACGCTCGGCACGAAGATCGGCGCCGTGGTCGGCACGACCTACGGCGAGGAGGCGAGCACCGTCGACGTGACGCTCACCGACGCCGGCCGGGCAGACCCCCTGCTCGCGGGCCTGCCCGACGTCTTCGCCGCATACGTCGGGCACAAGGAGGCCATCACCACGCTGCCACCGAGCGCCGTCGTCCTCGCGACCGGGGCCGCGTGCCCCGTGCAGATGTTCCGCGTCGGCCGCGCCGCGTACGCGACGCAGTTCCACCCCGAGCTCACGCGCGACGCCTACGTGCAGCGGCTCGAGGCCTACGCGGGCCACGGCTACTACCCGCCCGAGCAGGCCGAGCAGGTCCTCGCGACGGCCCGCGCGAGCGACGCCCCCGTGCCCCCACGCATCCTCCGACGCTTCGTCGAGCTCTTCGGACGCTGACCCCCAGAGCCCCAGAGCCCCAGAGCCCCGGAGNAAAGAATCAGGAGATTGTAACCATGGTGGGAGAGAAAGGAAGGAAAAAGAACCAGGGGCGTGAGATGGTACTGATCGGTTTTTTTTTTTCAAGCAGAAGACGGCATACGAGATCTAGTACGGTCTCGTGGGCTCGGAGATGTGTATAAGAGCAGAGTCTGCGGGAGGGAGCACGTCGTGCCCCGGCAGACGTACGCGGTGGGCGCGCCACCGACAGGGCCGCGGTCCGCGTGCGCGGGCACGGGCGTGAGGTCGCGCTCGACGTCGGACGGCTGCTCCGGCGCGGGAGGGACGAGCGTGAGGACGATGCCGGGGGTGGTGGCGGCCCAGACGGTGCGGGCGAGGGGCCCGTCAGATGTCGTGCCGGCGAGGACGACGCAGCGGGGCCCGTCGGCGAGCGCCTCCGCGACCGCGAGGCCCCACCCGGCGGCGCGCGGCGCTCCGTGCGCGAGAGTCCGGTAGGGCGCGAGGGCCGCGTGCGCTGCCGCGAGGCGACGGTGCTCGCCGCTCAGCGCGGCGAGGCGCACGAGCGCGCCTGCAGCGGCGGACCTGCCCGACGGTGACGCGCCGTCGGTCGGGTCGCCCGGACGGACGACGAGCGCCGGGCCGTCACCCGCGGGTGGGGCGTCGTAGAACGCGTCGCCGTCGACGAAGCGGTCGAGAAGCCGGTCGACGAGCCGCGCGGCGACGTCGTACCAGCGGGTGTCGCCGGTTGCGGCGTGGAGCTGGAGGAGGCCGTCGGCGAGGAGACCGTGGTCCTCGAGCGTCGCCTCGGTAGGGCTCACGCGGTCGCCGAGGCTCGTGCGGCGCAGCACGTCGCCGTCGAGGTGGCGACCGACGACGGCGTCGGCGGCGCGTGCCGCGAGCGTGACGAGGTGCGGGGCGTCGAGGGTGCGGCCGGCCTCGGCGAGCGCGCCGATCGTCAGGCCGTTCCAGCCGGCGACGACCTTGTCGTCGCGGGCTGGGGCGGTGCGCGCGGAACGTGCGGTGGCGAGCAGCCCCCGCACGCGGGTCCACCTCTCACCGTCCGTCTCGTCCCGACCCCCACGGATTGACGGGTTCCCCCCGTCGGGCGGGGGGAACCCGTCAATCCGTCGCGAGGGGGCTGTGAGGACCGACGGGTCGAGGCGGAGGACGCTCGTGCCGTGCTCGAACGTGCCCGCGTCGGTGACGGAGCAGACGTCCGCCGCCCACGCGCCGTCCGCGTCCCCGAGCGCGTCGCGCAGCTGCGCGGGCGTCCACACGTAGAAGGTGCCCTCGGCGCCGTCCGTGTCGGCGTCGAGCGATGTCGCGAACCCGGTGGGGGTGAGCATGTCGCGCTCGAGGAACTCGGCGAGCCGCAGGGCGGTCGTGCGCACCCAGTCCTCACCCGTCGCGCGCCACAGGCCCGTGAGGACGGCGAGCAGCTGCGCGTTGTCGGTGAGCATCTTCTCGAAGTGGGGGACGGTCCACGTCGCGTCGACGGTGTAGCGGGCGTAGCCGCCGCCAAGCTGGTCGTGGAGCCCGCCAGACGTCATCGCGACGATCGTCCGTCGCACGAGGTCGAGCGCGCGGGTGTCGCCCGTGCGGCCGTGGTGGCGCAGCAGCTGGAGGAGATTTGCGGACGGCGGGAACTTCGGGGCGCCGCCGAATCCGCCGTGGACGCGATCCTCGGCGTCGAGCAAATGCTCGACGGCGGTGGCGAGGTCGTCCGGTCCCGGGGCCGCGGGCGCCCGGCGCCCGGGCATCCGCCCGGTCGACGGCGTCTCGACGAGGGCGTCGGGTACGAGAGCATCGGGCGCGAGATCGTCGGGCACGGACGCATCGGGCAGGGTCCCGACCCGCGACGGGTCCGCGGCCGACGTGCGTCGCAGGTGCGCGGCGAGCGCGTCCGCCTGACGTTCGACGGCCTCCCGCTGCCCGTGCCACGCGGCCTGGACGCCGTCGAGGAACTGCCGGAACGACGGCTGCCCGCCGACGGGCTCGGGCGGGTAGTACGTGCCGGCGATGAAGGGGCGGCCGTCGGGCGTGAGGACCGCGGTGAGGGGCCAGCCGCCGTGGCCGGTGAGGGCGAGGAGCGCGGCCATGTGGACGGCGTCGACGTCGGGGCGTTCCTCGCGGTCGACCTTGATGCTCACGAAGCCCGCGTTCATGAGCGCGCCGACGTCCGGGTCCGAGAACGACTCTCGGGCCATGACGTGGCACCAGTGGCAGGCCGCGTAGCCGATGGAGAGGAGCACGGGGACGTCGCGCTCGCGGGCCTCGGCGAAGGCATCATCGGTCCATTCGTGCCAGTCGACGGGGTTCGACGCGTGCTGGCGCAGGTAGGGCGAGAGGGCGTCGGCGAGGCGGTTCGTCACGGTGGCTCCCGGGGTGGGGTCGGGCGGTCTCGTCCCAGCAAAGCACGAGAGCGGGCGGCCGACTGGGTCGTTTCGCCGGTGATCCGGAGTATGCGTAGCGAGGACGTGCACGAGAGCGTCCAACGCTCGGGAAGGAGCCTTCCGCAGGTCGGACTGCGTGTGACACGATGGGCCGCCACCTGACGTGGCGTCGTCAACTGGGGAGAACATGCACGTCACACGGGGTCTTTCAGGTTTTGCGCGGGCAAGTCTCGCGGTACTCCTCGCAGTGGTGGCGTCGACGGTCGCGGTGCCCGCCACTGCCGTCGGGGCCGTCGCGTTCGACGACTTCGCGGGGGCGGTGCGGGGCACCCGCACGGTCGACACCGTCGGCGACTCGACGTTCGCAGAGTCTGGCGGCTCCGGCGTCGTCCGCCTGAACAAGGGTCAGCTCAACGAGACGCCGCTCGTAGCGCTCACGTACACGATGAGTCCCACGGACCTCCTCGCGTCGACGAACGGCCAGCTGTTCCTCGACCTCTTCGACGTCGAGGGCGGGCGGGACTACATGGCGCTCTCGATCACGGCGGTCGTCACCGACGCGAACGGCGGTCGCAGCACGTACAACGCGGGGATCGGGCCGACGCCCAGCCACGGCTTCGTCTTCAACTACGCGTGCACCGCCGGGCAGAGCGCGTGCTTCAAGGGCAACGCCGATCTTGGCAACATCACGCGGCTCTCGGTCGAGTTCCGCCACGGAAACGGCAACGCCGCAGCCCCCGCGGTCACGTTCCGCATCGCCGGCATCACGTCGACGCCGCTCGGCGGCGCGAGGCCCGCCGCGCCCGTGCCGACGATCATCGGGTACAGCCCGCTCGCGATCTCGGCGGACGCGAGGACTGCCACGTGGGACATCGAGATGCGCTCGGGCGCCACGCCTGCCTCCCTCGCCGGGGCGCCGTCGGCAGCAGGGGTGACGGTCGACGGCGGGACGGTCGCCGTCGTCGGCAACGTCCTGCGCGTCACCGCCGACGTCACAGGCTCCCCCGCGGGCGCCTTCACGCTCGTCGTGCCGCAGGGCGCGGCGACGGACACGTGGGGCCAGGCGAGCGTGGGCGCGTCCCTTCCGCTCAGGTATGCGCGCATGCCCGCCCCGTCGTGGAACGGCGCGCCGGAGCGTGGCACGCTCGTCGACGAGCCGCTGCCGTCCGCGCTCACCCGGTGGGTGCGCGCCTCTGGCGCGACGAGCCTCACGCACATGATCTCCTCCGGCGCGCTGCCGTCGGGTGTCTCGCTGAGCCAGACCGGCGTGCTGCAGGGCACGCCGTCGTCGTCCGGGACGTTCGCGTTCACGGTCGCGGCGACGGACACGTACGGTGTGACGCGGGAGAAGCAGTTCACGCTCAAGGTCCTGCCGACGTTCCAGGTGGGAAGTACCTCGGTGAGCTGGCCCGTGGGATCCCCGTTCACACTCCCCGGGCCTGCGGTGCCGACGGACGCCGACGTGTCCCTGTCCCTCGAGCCCGCAATCGAGGGTGTCGACGTCGAGGTGGCGGGTGCGAGAGCTCAGTTGCGGGGCACGCTCTCCGAGGCCGGGACGTTCACCTCGGAGCTCGTCGTCCGGCGCACCGTCGGACCCGACACGATCGTCGTCGGCCGGGGCGACGTTGTCGTGGACGCGGGGGAGGCGCCCGTCATTACAGTGACGCAGCCGACGGGCCTGCGCGTCGGCTATCCCGTCGACGTCGTCGTCGCGAGATCGAGCGTCCCTGTCACGGGGGCGGGGCTGCCTGCGGGACTCACCCTCGTCGGGACGACCGAGCTGCGTCTCATCGGGACCCCGACTGCCGCGGGGCCGGCCACGCTGAACCTCATGGCCCAGAACCGGTTCGGGTATACGTTCCAGCCGGTGCAGCTCACGGTCGGCGCGGCGACACGGCCCGAGGTCGAGGTCGTCCCGCAGGGCGGCGCCACGCCGCAGGTCGCGCTCAGCGGTTCCACGCTGCGCTATGACGTCAGCGTCACGCGCGATGGCCAGCCGTGGCCGGTGACGGGACTCGACGCGAGCGACATCGACGTCACCGGGGCGACGGTGAGGAGCATCGACCTCACCGGCTCGGGCAGCGCGTACACGCTCGTGCTCGACCTCGTCGGCTGGACCGACGCCGACCTCACCGTCACCGTGCGTGACGGGGCCGCGATCGACGCGTTCGGCGCGCTGAGCGGGGCCGGCTCGGCGATGGTGACGCCGTGGGTGGAGCCGGTGTTCAGCGAGTTCCCCGCGGACGCCACGGTGCGCGCGGGCGATCCCCTTGCATGGGACGTCGTGGCGGAGGGCATGCCCGTGCCTGCGCTCGAGCTCGCCTCGGCGCTCCCGCCCGGGCTGACGTTCGTGGCGGGTGCCGCCGGCACGGCGACGATTGCTGGCACGCCGACGACCACGGGGACGTACGACGTGACGTTGCGTGCGACGCACACGTTCGCGACCGTGCTGCGCACCGTGAGGGTGATCGTCGAGGCGCCGCGTGCGACGACGACGGTGACGCCGGTCGGTGGGCCTACGCAGTCGGTGCGGCCGGGCTCGACCGTGCTGTTCGACGTCGTCCAGGATGCGGCTGGCCGTGTTCCCGTCGCGGGCCCCGAAGGGCTCGACGCCGACGACGTCACGACGTCCGGCGTGGACGTCTCCGGGATCGTGGTGACGCCGACCGCGACCGGTCACACGATCGCCGTGACGCTCGCCCCCGGTGCGATCGACGGTGAGCTCGTCGTCGAGGTCCGTGAGGGCGCGACCGTCGACCCGTGGGGCGCGACGTCGCTGCCGGGTGCCGCCCGGCTGCGGGTCGCTGTGACGGAGGCGACGACGTTCGCGGGGGTCTCGCTCGACGCGGGCCTCACGGGCGCGGGAACGGCCGCCGATCCGATCCGTGTGCCGGCGACCGGTGCGACGTCCTTCGGGGTGGCGTTCGCGGGGCGTCCGGCGCCGAGCGTCACGCTCGTGTCCGTCGCCCCGGTCCTCGCGACTGCTCCTGCGGCGGCCACGTTCGGGGTGCGGGCACTGTCCGCTCCGACGGCGCTCCTGGGCCTGACGCTCACCGACCACGGGGACGGGACCGCGACGATCGCGGGCACGCTGAGGACGGCTGGAGTGTTCGACGTCGTCGTGCGCGGCGCGAACGCGACGGGCGCCGTGGACCGCACGGTGCGGCTCGTCGTCGCGGCGCCGCCGGCGCCGGAGCCGACGGAGGGCCCGACGGAAGCGCCGACTGACGGCCCGACCGACGGCCCGACCGACGACCCGACGGAGGCGCCGACCGACGACCCGACGGAGACGCCGACTGACGACCCGACGGAGACGCCGACGGACGACGAGTCCGACGAGCCGTCGACCCAGGCACCGTCGACCACCGAGCCGTCCGACGACGACGCTCTCCCCGTCACGGGCGCGCGCCCGCTCGTCGGGCTCGGCCTCGCGGCGCTGCTGGCCGCTGCGGGCGTCGTCGTGCTCGCGGTGAGGCGCCGCACGGCCTGACACGCGCGACGGCACGTCGACGGGCCCGCATCCCACGAGGGGTGCGGGCCCGTCGACGTTCTTGGCCTCAGCTGAGGACGGAGCGGATCTCGCGGGTCTCGAAGGGTGCGGTGGTGTGGGTGGTGGTGCCGGTGCCGGCGATGGGTTGCCACGTGCCGCCGGTGGTGCGGAAGCGGCCGGTCCAGGTGGTGGTGAGGGTGACGCGGTAGGTGCCGACCTTCGTGTACGCGTGGGTGACGGTCTGGTCGGGGTAGCGGGCGCCGGGCTTCGTCGTGGTGAGGGGTTTGCTGCCGTCGCCGGGGTCCCAGGAGTACGACGACGGGGTGAGCTCGAGTTCGACGTTCGTGCCGAGGACCGTGGTCGTGAGGAGCTCGGTGCCGGCGTCGGTGTAGTAGGTCATGGGGGTCTGGACGGTGAACCAGTCGGTGATAGGTGCGATCTTGGCGTGCTTGGGCGGGATCTTGAGGGTCTTGAGCTCGCGGGCGACGGCGTCGGCGAGCTCGTCGGTGGGGTCGCCGATGGGGGCGCAGGGGCCGTTGAGGAGGCGCCAGCCGGACCAAGGGTCGGCGGAGTTCAGGGGGCGGGTGCGGTACTTGTAGGCGGTGACGCCGATGGCACCTTCGGGGCAGACGAACGTTGCGGGGCTGGCGCACTGGGCGCGGAGGTTGGTCTCGGCGAGGGGGATGGTGATGATCTGGCAGTCTTCGGGTTCCCAGGGGAGGCGGTCGACCATCACGTCCTGAGGGATTGGCTCCCGTGGCGGTGTTCCAGGGCTGATGGTGGCGTCCTCGACCTTGACGTCTCCCGGTCCGTCGAACGTGCTCCAAGCGCCAGCGACAAGAGGCTGCCGGAAGGTCACCACCAAGGCGGGAGTAGCGTCGTCTCCGGAGTGATCGCGTACGGGCGCAGGCGCCGATGCGAATGTGGCTGCGAGCAAGATCGCGGTGCTGATCGCCGCGAGTTCAGTCATTGATCGACGTGTCGAACGCGGTGATGCGGAAGGCATCCTCAGGGGACACCTCGACGAGGACAGGGCCGTCGAAGCCCTTGAGCGTCGTCTTCTCACCGTTGGAGTGGGTGATGGACGTGGCATCTTGGGAGACGTGGAGCCACCAGGCGACTCGGCCCGGAACGAGGCTCTGCTTCAGCTCCGAGATCTTGATGGTGAAGGCTCCACCCTTCGCGCGATCACCGAGGTCTCTCACGTTGATGATGTTGTCGGCCAACGTCTCGCACGTTTCGCAGCCGGGGGCGGAGAGTGAGTTGAGTGCGGACGGGTCGCCCGTCCGGAGCCCGTACTCGTACGCCGTGAAGAAGTTCTCGATCGTGACGAACGATGCGTCGATCTCGTCAGCGGGGAGCGGCTTGAGCCCGGCGGGGTTGGGGTCCTCGGTCTGCGTGGGTGACGGCGTTGGCGCGGTGGTCGTCGGCGCCGAGGTCGGGAGGGTCGTGGGTACGGGTGTGGGTGTGCCTCCAGCGCACGCGGCGACTGTGAGCGCCGTGGCCACAAAGGCTGCTGGCAGCGTCAGTGCGCGGGTTGGTCGTGCTGCTGGCATGGGGCGTCCTCCGTCGTCGGTCCGTCGTCGAACCTAGAGCGCGTTCGGGACGAACGCACGCGGAAGTGCCAATCTGGGGATGAACAGAGAAGGATCCGAGCATGCAACCCCGTAGCCGGGTGTGCGCGGCGGCGACGAGGCCTCGGCGAATGTCCGTTCGTTCGCACCGAACGTTCGGTGCGAACGAACGGGCAAAGCGATATCCCCGCGGAGGAGGTGGTCCTCAGGCCGAGCAGCACGTCACAGCGCGAACAAGGGTCAGTAGTGGTGGGCGCGTCGGCGCACCGCGTAGCGTTGGACAACGTCGAGGTCCTCGAGGTCGATCAGTGGTTGGCGCTTCTGATCATCGGGGACCTCGACCCCTACACCCAGCCCGTCACGGGGCCCGAACTACTCCCCACCAGATCGGCGAAGAGCCGCTTACGTGCTCGCCTATCACGACTTGGGTTCTGCTACGCGCTTGCGGACGCAGCTTGAAACACGCTGGCGGGCATAGCGTTGTCGAGTCTCCAGGTGATCGCGATCGGCCGCGATCCTCGATGGTCGACGTGGGTCACCGTGCCGAGGCAGACGTACGGAGACGCCTGGCCGAGGTCAGAGTTCTTGGTGAAGCGCGTAAAGATGACGACCCTGCTTCCCCGATCGAGATGGTTGACGTATCGCTGGCCAACCTCCGACTCGATCGCAGTCCGGTTCTGACTCTCCCAGTGGAAGAGCTCCTGACTGATCGGGAAGTCGCGGTACATCGTCTGCGGCGAGAACTCCTTCTGGTCCTTCTGCAGGGTGACAAAGAAGAGGTCGGTGTTGATCTCGTCGACCCAGAGGACGCCAGTGGCGCTGCCAGTCGTGGTGCGCCCTCCCTTGCGCAGCTCCGCCCACCGAGTCGCGATGAGAATCTCGTCGCGCGTGTAGGTGGCGTGGCTGTAGAGCGGGACGTCGTGGAGGCCCCTACCCAGTGGTTCCGTCAGGCGCCGGGCGGATTCAGAGGTGAGGTGCACGAGCTGGCGGAGTTCGTCGGCGACAAGGGGCTCGGCGCGTAGTCGTGCCAGGCCTTCTTCGACGGTTGTGATTCCGCGCCATCCAGGCCACAGCTGGCCGACGAGCATTGCTGCGTAGAGCTGTTCGCGCCTCGTCATGTCGTTGTACGAGGTGCCGTCGGGGTTCGCGCACATGGCGTACGCAGTCGCCCGCTCAGGGTCGTCGACGTGCGCGAAGCGCCACATCTTCGAGAGAAGGCTCGCTTCGTCGTCCCCAACCGGTGATGTCTCGATCCCCGCGCGGCGACGAAGCGCCGTCCACGACCGCCCGCCTGAGTAGATGTCGGTGATCGATCGGTCATGGGCCTCGAGATACTCGGCGAGGCCGGTGTCGCCCGCCGCCTGGATCTCCCGCGCGAGCGTCGAGAGTGCGCCTCGAACCGCGGTCCTGATGTTGTCGAGCACGATCTTGCGGGAGACACGGTCGAGTGAGATCTGTGAGCCAGAGGGCAAGTACCCGAAGCCCTCGTCAACCTGACGCTCGATATCGGCCGGTGTCCCGGAGGCCATCGCACGGAACTTGTCGACGAACCGGAACTCGCGGTGCTGCTGGCCGATGAAGTCGAGGACCGTAAGCAGCGCCTTGCCATCGGAACGGCGCAGTCCGCGCCCCAGCTGCTGCTGAAAGAGCGTTGCCGACTCGGTGGGCCGAAGGAGAAGCACCGTGTCGAGAGACGGGACATCGACACCCTCGTTGAAGACGTCGACGGTGAAGATCACTTGAGTGGTGCCGTTGCGCAGGTTGGTCAGCGCCTGAGTGCGCTCGTCGCGAGGCGTCGTACCGACAACTGTCTCCGCTGCGATCCCGTGCTTGCTGAACACCGACGTCATGTACTCGGCGTGTGCGACCGAGACGCAGAAGCCGATCGCCCGCATCTGGGCCGGGTCGGCGACCCGATCGGCCAGAGCTCTGAGAACGAGGCGCGCTCGTGCGTCATTCCCCGTGTAGACGCGGTCGAGGTCGGCGGTCGCATAGCTGCCGCGTCGCCATTCGACGCGGGACAGGTCAACGTCGTCTGCGATGCCGTAATAGTGGAACGGGCAGAGGAGGTCCTGATCGAGTGCGTCCCACAGTCGGAGCTCGTACGCGGCCCGGTCGCCAAAGTAGCTTCTGACGTCGAGCCCGTCGGTCCGCTCTGGCGTAGCGGTGAGTCCGAGGAGTTCCTTCGGCTCAAGTTTGTCGAGCAGCGCACGGTAGCTAGGTGCGGCTGCGTGGTGGAACTCGTCAACGATGACGACATCGAAGGCATCTGCAGGGATTGCGTCGAGGGCGGCACCGTTGAGCGACTGGATGGAAGCAAACACGTGCCGCTTCTGCGCCGGCCGGATCCCGTCGACCATGAGCTCACCAAACGTCGGATCGCCCAGGACCTCGCGGAACGTGCGGAGCGACTGCTGGAGGATCTCCTTGCGGTGCGCGACGAAGAGCAGCGTGGGCCGTTGCGGCTGCCCCTCGCAGAGCGACTTGTAGTCAAGCGCGGCAACCACGGTCTTCCCGGTGCCCGTTGCCGCGACGAGAAGATTGCGATGCCGATCGTGAAGCGCGCGCTCCGCGGCAAGGGCCTCGAGCATGAGCGACTGATACGGCCGCGGGTGGACCTCGAGTCCCGACAGCACGATGGAGCTGTCTCCGCTGGCGCGCCGGATGGCGAGGTCGAACTTCTCGGCGTCGACATCGGGGTCGTACGTCTCGAACGAAGGATCGTTCCAGTACGTCTCGAACGTGGCCTCGAACTTCCTGATGAGCGCGGGAGTCGAGACGTTCGACGCGCGAATGTTCCACTCGAGCCCGTCGACCAGGGCCGCCTTCGAGAGGTTCGACGACCCGATGATGGCGGTGTCGTACCCCGAGGCCCTCTTGAGCAGCCACGCCTTGGCGTGAAGTCGCGTCGAATCGCGCTCGTACGAAACCTTGACCGTCGCCCCGAGCTCCCGCACGAGAATGTCGAGTGCACGGCGATCAGTCGCGCCCATGTACGTCGTCGTGATGACCCGCAACGGGATGCCGTGATCACGCAACTCTTCGAGCTGCTCCTTGATGATCCGGATGCCCGTGAACTTCACGAAGGCGCACAGGAGGTCAACAGAGTCGGCGCTTGTGAGCTCCGACCGGAGCTCATGGCCGAGGCTCGGCTCGCCCGGTGCGTTCGTGAGCAGGGCAGTCTGCGAGAGCGGCGTCAACGGTGGAGTGAGAAGACGCGGGCGATATGAGTCCGTGCTGTTGACCGCCACGAGCTGTTCGAGGGCCACAAGTACGTCGTCTTCAGTGCCGAACGCGGCGAGCGCCTCGTTGGCAATCGCAGTCTGCTGCTCCGACTTGAGACCGCTGAGCCGCCGCTCAACGACGGTAGCCACGTGGCGCGCCAGGACCGCAGGCACGTCGCCCTCCGGGATCGGACGAAACTCCGGGCTGATGCCCAGCGCCTTCGCGAACTCCCGCTCTACTGCCCCTGTGTGGACCTCTTCGTAGAGGCCGACCACCCTGTTCTCAGCCACGGACATGAGCTTGGCATGGACGACAGACATTTCGTCAGCGCCGACTACACGAGTCGGCGCGCGATTTCCCTAGCGATCGGGATGTCAGCGTCGAGCCACGGAACCGAGAGGGCGTCGTCAGCCGTGAGCCAGCGGTGCTCGTCGTGCGAGTCGGTCGGCTCAATAGAGCCCTCGTCGACGACCGCAAACCACACGCGCATCTCGTACGACGTGGAGATCGGCCACGCCCCGCCTTCCGGTCCAACGATCTCGGAACCGAGACGAACGGTGATCGAGAGCTCCTCCTGCAGTTCACGGATGAGCGCCGCTTCAGGCGACTCGTTGGGCTCAACCTTCCCGCCAGGAAACTCCCATCGGCCAACCAGCTCAGCAGGCTTGGTTCGGCGGGCTCCGACAAACGTTGTCGGGACGCCGAGCGAGTCAACGAGGACCGCGCCAACTACTAGTCGAGGAGAAGTCACCACGCGAGTATCTCAGCCAGCCGATCGCTCAGGTCTGTGCGTGGGAGCGCTGCGGTCGTGAGTTCCGAACTCAAGGAGGTGCCGCCCGCGGCCGATCAAGGCTCTGTGAGGGAACCGCGTTGGCAGTATGGCCAGTATGTGATGAGTGATCAGCATGCCGAACAGATGGCCGCAGCCGCAATGCGAGGAATGGGCTACCCCGACGCGTCGGAGACGCCTGTTGGGCCCGATGGGGGCGTCGACGTCCGTGCCGCAAGGGCTATTGCTCAGGTGAAGTTCAGGGGGGCGCAGACGGGGAGGCCTGACCTCCAGCGCCTTGTTGGTGCTCGCGCCCGGGAGGTGTTCCTGGACCTGTTCTTCTTCTCTGCAAGTGGATACTCCGCGAAGGCTCGGGAGTATGCGGCAGAGATGGACATTGCCTTGTTTGTCTTCGATTCAATGGGTCGTCTGACTCCGTCGAGTCCAGCGGCCTCGCGCGCTCTTGTCCCCTCGGCGGTAGCGCCTCCGGCTCGGGCGGCTGGGCTGCCGGCTGAAGCCGCGCCAGCGGAGCCGTCGCCCTTGACGCTCTGGGCGCGTCGCTACTGGCTTGAGGCCACCACGCTCTTCTCGGCAGTGAGCGCACCTCTTCTGACGATTGACTGTTTGGCTAATCCGGCGGAGGCTGACTGGTCTCTTCCTCCCACCGCAGCTGCGTTCGCGTTGATCGGTGCAGGGATGTGGCGTTTCCGAAACGTCCGAGGGCTCGGGCCGAACTTCCGAAAGCTCTAGGCGCCGGCAGCCGCGCTCGTCGGGCCGAAGGATCTCACACGGCGGACAACGGAAGCTGGACTTAGCGGACCGCTCAGCGGACCATCTTTGCTTGCAGGCGCACTGATGCGTCAAAAGAGGTGCGGCACTCACGTCCCCACCCCAACCTGCCGATCCCCACTACATGACCGACCCCACCCTTCCGGGCCGGGGCGCGGAGGAGGTTGCTTCCCGCGCGGCCCGGCGTGCCCAGGCGCTTCGTCGTGAGCAGGAGCTGCGCGACCAGACGGACGCGGCCGCGCAGGTGCAGCTCGAGCGGGCACTCAAGCAGCAGCGCACGTGGTCGCAGGGCGCGGAGGGGGAGCGGCTCGTCGCGCACACGCTCGGCGCGCTCGAGCGGTACGGCTGGACGCTTCTGCACGACGTTCGCCAGCCTGACAGACAACTCGCGAACATCGATCACGTGGCGATCGGCCCGGGCGGCGTCGTCGTCATCGATGCGAAGAACTGGACGGGCACCGTGACGACCGAGGGCGGTGTCCTCCGTCAGAACGGGTACGCGCGCACCAAGGAGACGGACGCGGTCGGCCTGCAGGCCGCGTCGGTCGCGGCGCTCCTGCGGCCCGAGCATCGCACCGCTGCGCGCGGCGCGCTCACGACGGTCGCGCACGACGTCGAGCCCGTGCAGATCGGGCCCACGACCGTCGTCGGGCGGGCCCAGCTGGGGCCGTGGCTGCTGAGCCTGCCGCCGCGGCTCACACCGTTCGACGTCGCGGCGGTCGCCTCCGTCCTCGACCGCGAGCTCGTGCAGCCGCGGGACGCGCGGGCGCCGAAGGCGCACGGACGCAGGCGAGGCGCGACGAAGGCGCACGACCCCAGCCGGGGCACAGCGAAGACAACCAAGCAGCCGGCGAGCCGTGGTCGGCAGCTTGCGACAGGGCTGCTCCGTCTCGGCCTCGCGGCGCTCGGCGTCGTCGCGCTCATCGCCTACGGGCCTGGGATCGCGTCCTGGATCGGCGACACCTTCGCGAGCCTTCTCACCGGGGCGATCTCATCTCCCTGAACGCTCAAGCCCCGCCCCTCCCCGTCCGATAACACGGACATGACGGACCTCAACGTGCAGCCCACAGTGCCCGCCAGCTCGCGGCGCGCTACGCTCGCGGAGTCCCGTCACCTCCACGCGATGGCCGATCACGTGCCGGCGGCGTACACCGTCGTCGAGTCCGACATCCCCGTGCTCCTCTCCGTCCACGAGGAGGACCGTCGCCCCGTCGACCTTGGCGGCCTGTGGTTCGGGCTGTGCGTCGTCGTGTCCGCCGTCGTCCTCGTGGCGTACGACGCTCTCGTCGGGTTCGGCTGAGTCACCTCGGGCATCTCGGCGCCCGCACGGAGCCGTTCCGAGCACTCCGTCGCCGGAACCGCGGCGGCGAGCGTCGCGCTCCACCTACAGGCCCGCCGTGAGCCCCCGCACGCTCGCATGCACCTCGTCGAGCGTCCTGTCCGGCTGGAAGACGAGCCACTCGAGCCCCGCGACGAGCGTCGCCCCGAAGACCGCCGCGGCGAGCAGCGACACGTCCTCGCCCGGACGCCTCACGGTGAGCTCGACCTCGAACATCGAGATCGTCTCGGCACGCAGCGCACCGATCGACTGCTGCCACTCGCGCTCCGCCCGGAACACCTCGGCCGCAACGAGCTTCGCGAGGTCCGGGTAGGTGTGGACCGCCGCGAGCAGCGCACGCACCATCGCGTCGATCCGCTCGTCGTCGGCGACGGCGTCGCGCGCCGACGCGAGAGTCGTCCGCAGCCGCTCCGTGCCCTCGCCGAGCGCGGCCTCGAGGATGTCCGACTTCGACGCGAAGTTGTAGTAGCCGCTGCCCTTGGCGACCCCGGCCTCCGCCGCGATGTCGTCGACGCTCGTCGCCGAGAAGCCCTGGCGCGCCACGAGCCGCACGGCCGCGTCGATGACCGCCGCACGGGTGCCCGCGCGGCGCGCTGCGTGACCGTCGGTGCGAGCGGGCATCGACCGCGGCGAAGGGGAGGTCATGAGGTTCATCCTCTCAGGATGCGGGAGTGTCTGTGGGGGCTGGTGCACACGGATCGTGTGCACCAGCCCCCACAGACGACCCGGTGACGGAACAGCTCAGAGCGAGATCGCCGGGTGCAGCCTGTCCACGGTCCACGTGCGCATCCGCCCCGACCGCCACGCCGTCACGGCGAGCGACGCGACGAGCGTCCCGCCGAGCACCGCGACGGAGACGAGCAGTCGCCCGTCCACGCCGCCCGTGATGAGCTGGCGCAGCCCCGTGACCGCGTAGCTCATGGGCAGCCACGGGTGGATCGCCTGGAAGAAGTCCGCCGTCACGGGCACGGGGTACGTCCCGCCCGACGACGCGAGCTGCAGCATGAGGATCGCGAGCACGACGACCTTCCCGGCCGCAGGCCCGGCGAGCGCGATGATCGCCTGCTGCAGCGCGATAAACGTCGCCGAGACGAGCAGCGTGAACGCCACAACCCCCGCGAGGTGCGCCGTGTGCATGCCGAGGCCCAGCTTGACGACGCTCAGCATGACAACCACCTGGCCCACACCGACGATGAGCGCCGGCCACAGGCCCGCCCACGCGATCCGCGCACCCGAGACGGGTGCGGCGAGCGCCCGCGACGGAACCGGCCGCAGCAGCAGCCACGTGATGAGCGCGCCGACGAACAGCGCGAGCGAGATGAAGAACGGCGCGAAGCCCTCGCCGAAGCCCTCGGCCTGCGCGACGTCCGTGTCCGTGACGACGACGGGCGCCGCGATGACGTCGGCCCGCTGTGTGCGCAGCGCCTCGGAGTCGTCGGGGATCTGCGCGGCCCCGTCCGCGAGACCGTCCGCGAGCGTGCCCGCCCCGTCGGCGAGCTGCGTCGTCCCGTCATCGAGCCGGCCCGCACCGTCGGCGAGCTGCGCGGTCCCGTCCGCGAGCGTCGACGCGCCCTCGGCCGCCGACGTCGCCCCCGCAAGAAGTGCGCTCGTCCCGTCCGCGAGCGTCGAGGTGCCGTCGGCGAGTGTCGACGCACCCGACGCGAGCGAGCCCGCGCCCTTCGCGAGCTTCGACGCACCCGCAGACGCACCCGTCGCGCCCTTCGCGAGGTCCCGCGCGCCCGTGGCGACCTTCGACGCGCCCTGCCTGAGCGTCGCCGCGCCCTGCGCGGCGCTGCTCGCGCCGTCGGCGAGCGTGCCCGCACCCGTCGCGAGACTTCCGGCGCCCGACGCGACGCTCCCCGCGCCCGTGCTGAGCCGACCGAGACCCTGCTCGAGTCCCGCCGCACCTGCGGCCACCCCGTCGATGCCGTCGCGCAGCGTCGTCGTGCCCTGCGTGCCGGGCCTCAGCTGCGCAGCGAGCTGCTGCGCGCCATCCGATGCCTTCGTGACGCCCGAGCTCAGCGCAGCAGCGCCGTCCGCGAGCGTCCGAGACCCTGTGACGGCCGCGTCGAGCTGCGCGGCGATCGCCGCGCCGTCGATCCCGCCGAGCTGCGTGAGCGCAGCCCTGTCCTGGGCGATGACCGCCCGGACCGTCGTGCTCGTACCGTCGGGATCGAGGGCCGTGAGCGCCTTGACATTTGCGGTGAGCAGCTCCGCGATGTCGCTCAGCGTCGCAGGCACCTCCGCAAGCGTCGGGGCCGCGGCCTCGAGCCCGTCGGCAAGGTCGTCGGCGCCGTCGGCCAGCGCAGCGGCACCTGCGACGAGCCCGTCGGCCCGCGTGACCCCGGACGCGAGCGCGTCCGCTCCCGACGACGCCGTCGCGGCGCCAGCCGCGAGACGGGACGCGCCGTCGGCAAGCGTCACCGCACCCTCGTGCGCCGTCGTCACACCCGTCGCAAGCGTCGTCGCGCCCTCGGCGAGCGTCGTCGCGCCCGTGCTGAGCGACGTCGCGCCGGCGCTCACCTTCTGCGTGCCGTCGCTCAGCGTCGACGCCCCGTCCGCGAGGCTCGACGCGCCCGTCTTGAGAGTCGATGCTCCCTTCGCAAGCTTCGACGTGCCGCTCGCGAGCGTGCTCGACCCGCCGCTCAGCGTCGCCGCCCCGTCCGCGAGGCGTGACGCCCCTGCGTCGAGGCGCGTCACACCGTCGGCCGCGCTGCCCGCACCCGCGCGCAGCTCGCCGAGACCCGACGCGAGCGTGCTCGCCCCGGTCGCCGCACTCTGCACGCCGTCCGCGAGCGTGTGCGCGCCGTCGGACACCGTTCCGGCCGCCGTCGTCAGCCGCAGCGCACCGTCCGACGCCGTCCCGAGACCGTCGCGCGCCTCACCGAGCCCGACGAGCACCGAGCCGACCGCCTGCGCGCCAATCTCCTCGCGCACCGCCGTCTGCACCTGCTCCATCGCGGAACGCCCGAGCGTCGTCGCGAGGAACGAGTTCGCGTCGTTGTACGTCACCGCGATGCTCGCCGCCGTCGGGTCGTCGCCCGCGACGTCCGCAATCCGCTGCGAGAAGTCCGCGGGGATCGTCACCGCGAAGTAGTAGTCACCGTCCTCGACGCCCGTCCGGGCGTCGTCGGCGTCCGTGCGCACCCAGCGCAGGTCGCCCGAGTCGGTGAGCCGCGTCGCGATCTCCGCGCCCGCCTCACGGTGCTCGCCGGAGATCGTCGCGCCCTCGTCCTGGACGACGAGCGCGACCGGCAGGTTGTCCATGCGGCCCGTCGGGTCCCAGAACGCCCACAGATACAGGGCGCCGTAGAGCAGCGGGATGAGCACGAGCGCGCCGAGCGCAAGCTTCGGCAGCGTGCCGCGGCGGAAGCGCCGCAGCTCCGTGCCTGTCGAGGTGAGGGAGATCATGCGAGGGGCTCCTCGGAGGATGGGGCGGACGGGGACGGGGCCCCGGTCCGCACGGGGGTCTCGGTGGTGCGGGCGGCCGTGCGCGCGGCCGGGGAGATGTCGCTGTCGTGCGGACCGTGGGCGTGCGGACCGCGGGCGTGCGCGGCCCGGGCCGCGGGCGAGGTCGGCCGTGCGGCCGGGGTCGCGTCCGCGTGCGGGTCCGCGTGCGCGTCCGCGTGCGGGTCCGCGTCGAGACGCGGACCCGTCGTGAGGCGCACGACGCGTGGGCGGGCGGCCCACGTCATCGCGTCGACCTCGCCGGCCGACGCGACCGACGCGATGACCGTGAGGCCCGGCGCGGGCGGGGTGGACGGCGTGGGGTCCGTCGGGTCCGTCGTCGCGGTCGTGAGCGCTGCGAGGCGGTCCCAGACGATCTGACGACGCGCCGTGTCGTGCACCTGGTCGAGGTCGTCGACGACGAGCACGTCGGGGTGCGCCACGAGCGCGACGACGATGCGCAGGAGCATCGCGTCGACCTCGTCGAGGTCGCGGACGAGAGTCCGGGCCGTCGGCACGCGGCGCGTGCCGAACACGGGCGTGGCGAGCTCGCGGAGGGTCGCGTCCGTGACGGGGGGCGTGCGTCGGTACCAGGGGGTGAGCCATGCGAGACGCTCGCGGAGCGTGTCGCCGACGGTGACGGACGGCTCGAGGTCGTCGATGCCGGCGAACCCGGCGATCGCGGTGACCTGCTGGACCGCGCGGCGGTCGCGCGGGAGGTGGTGGCCGCGGACCGTGAGCTGCACGGTCGACGGGGACGGCTTCATGCGGCCGGCGAGGGTGAGCAGGAGGCTCGTGCGACCCGAGCCCTGCGGGCCCTGGAGGACGACGAGGTCGCCGGGGGCGACGTGCATGTCGATCGGGCCGTAGACGGGGCCGTGCGGGCCGTCGAGCTGCAGCGACTTCGCGAGGATCGCGGCGCGGGGTGTGGTGTCCATGGGGTTCTCCGGCGGGTCGGGCCCGCACCATTCTTTGGACTGACTGGTCAGTCCAAAAATATGCGCACGACGAGGCGCCGCGCAATCGATCGAGGTGTACACCGCGTCACATACCGCCGCTCGGGCTCGTCGCTCCCGCCGGGCTCGTCGCTCCCGCCGGGGTCGGAGGCCCTGCCTTGGACGACGACGCCCCGCCGCCGGCCGCTCGGGGCGGTCGGTGACGGGGCGGTCGGCGAACGGGTCGTTCGGCAAACTGGGCGGCGGGTGCGCCGTCCTCAGCGAGTCAGGTCGCCGGCGTCGTCCATCTGCGCTCGGGGTTCTGGTACTTGAGGCCCCACTTCTTCCACATCGACTTCGCGTTCTTGGCGCGTGATCCCTTGCAGGAGCTTGTGTAGTAGTTGTATCGCGTCGACCCCGTGATTGCGGTCGCCATGCAGTCCGCCTGCTGCTCCTGCGGGTCCGCGGCGCCCTTCGCGAAGATCTTCTGCTCGGCCTTCTTCGACGCGTCGTACGCGGCCTCGCTCTTGCCGATCGGGCGTGCCTGGACGATGTGTGCGCACTCGTGGATCGCGGTGTGACGCAGCTGGCCGTCGTCCTGTCCGGACGCGAGCTCGATCGTCTGCGTCCACTTCCAGTCGTAGACCCAGCGCTTGCCCGTCCAGCGAGGCTTGGCATTCCAGCGCGTCCACGCCATGCCGATCGCCCAACTGTCCTTGACGCGGGGGGAGTCGATGTAGATCGGTGTCGTCGGGCAGTACTTCTTGATGTAGCTGCGCGCCTTCGCGATGTACTTCGCGTGCTTCTTCGAGTCCGACTGGAAGATCTTGAAGGACTTCGACGCGATCGTCTTGTTGTACTTGCTCTTGCCGAGCACCACGCGGTACGCGCGGTTGCCAGCCTTCGCAGGCACGCGGAGCGTCACCTTCGCGCTCGAGCCCGTTCGCGGCGCGCGCGTCGACGACACCGTCCGCCACTTCCCGGAGTCCTTCCGCTGCAGCGCGACCTTCTGGTAGCGCGGCTTCGTCACTCGGACGGTCACTGACGTGCGCTTCTTCGTCGTCTGGAGCTTGCGGTAGCTCGGCTTGCCGAGCTTGGCCGACGATGCGCCGCCGACGCTGCCCGAGCGTGCGGCCGGGGCGGAGGGCGTCTGCGCGGCGGGCGTCGAGGCGCCGGACAGCGGCGAAGCCATCGCCGGAGCCGCGACCGGCAGGCTGAGAGCGGCCGCGCACAGCGCGGCGACGAGCGAGGTCCTAGTCTTCACGGGGGCGTCCTTCATCCAGAGGTTCCGCCAGGATAGGTGCCATGCGCCGGGGGCGCTCCCGGGAGCACGGACCTGTGGACGGGGAATACCCCAGGGCTTCCCGACGCTCCCTAGGGGTGAGCACCCAGCCCGCGGCCGCCGAGCCGCTGAAGATCGACATCTGGTCCGACATCGCCTGCCCCTGGTGCTACCTGGGCAAGCACCGGCTCGCCGCCGGGCTCGAGGCCTTCGCCGCGACCGACGCCGCCGTCCCCGTCGAGATCGAGTACCACTCCTTCGAGCTCGCCCCCGACACCCCCGTGGACTTCGAGGGCTCCGAGATCGACTTCCTCGCCCACCACAAGGGCATGCCCGCTGCGCAGATCGAGCAGATGCTCGCCCAGATGACCGCGACCGCCGCCGCCGAGGGCCTCACCATGGACTTCGCTCGTCTGCGCCACACGAAGACGCTCCGCGCGCACGAGCTCCTCCACGCGGCGAAGGCCGCGGGCCGCCAGGCGGAGATGCTCGAACGCCTCTTCGAGGCGTACTTCGCGCAGGGGGAGCACGTCGCCGACGTCGACACGCTCGTGCGCCTCGCGACGGAGGTCGGCCTCGACGCCGACGAGGTGCGCGCCGCGCTCGCGGACGGCCGCCATGCGGACGCGGTCGCCGCTGACATCGAGCAGGCCCGTACCTTCGGCATCACGGGCGTGCCGTTCTACGTGGTCGATGGACGGTACGGGATCTCCGGCGCGCAGCCCGGCGAGGCGTTCGCGCAGATCCTCGGCCAGATCATCGCCGAGCGCGCGACCACCGACTGACCCTCAGGATCACGGAGGATCCATGACTGACTTCCCTGCCGCCCCGCGCGGCCACGAGAACTCGCTGATGTTCGACGGTGTCGCACCCGTCGCCGAGGCTGCATCCCGCGGTGACGCCGCGATGCTCGACGCGTTCGGCGCGCCCGCGCCCGTCCCGTCGGACGCGCCGACGCAGCTCTTCGCAGCCCCGGCGGCGCCGGGTGCGCTGGCGTCGGGCGCCTTCGCGATGCTCGGCGGCACGGGAGAGGTGTGCGGGCCTGACGGTTGCGCGTGACCGTCGGGCACGCAGCGTGACGGTCGACGCAGCGGGAGCGCCCGACGGGAAGTTGCCGCTTCAATAGTTGACGCTTCAAGTAAATGGGTGCAGACTAGGGAGCGGTCCACCCGAGGAGCACCCATGAGCACCGCAACCCCGTCCGGCCCCGCCGCGAACGACCGCCTCGCGCACGCCGCCGCCGCGAACCCGTCGGCCCTCGCCCCCGCCGACCGCCTCGCCGCCGCGACCCACATGGACGCCGTCACCCTCTACGTCCGCGACATCGACCGCATGACCGACTTCTACGCACGCGTCATCGGCCTCCAGGTCATGGAGCGTTCAGCCGTCGACGGCCGCGACGGCATCGTCACGCTCGGACGCGGCACCGTGCCGCTCGTCGTCCTCCGCGAAGCCCGCGACCTGCCCGAGCGACGCCCCGGCGAGGCCGGCCTCTTCCACACCGCCATCCTCTTCGCCGACCACGCCGGCGTCGCCGGCGCCCTCGCGCGCGTCGCCACCTACGCCCCCGAGCTCTACACGGGCGCAGGCGACCACCTCGTCTCCGAGGCCTTCTACCTCGACGACCCCGAGGGCAACGGCATCGAGCTCTACGTCGACCGCCCCCGCGACCAGTGGGAATGGACGCAGGGCCACGTGAAGATGGACACCCTCTACATCGACCCGAACGCGTTCCTCACCGAGCACCTCACCGAGACTGCGCTCGAGCGGCCCGAGGACTCCGCTGCGACCCTCGGCCACGTCCACCTGCAGGTCGGCGACGTCCCCACGGCACACCGCTTCTACGTCGACACCCTCGGCTTCGAGGCCACCGCGACGCTCGGCACGTCAGCCCTCTTCGTCTCCGCCGGCGGCTACCACCACCACATGGCCATGAACACGTGGCGGTCCATGGGCGCCGGGCCGAGGCCCGTCCAGCTCGGCCTCGGCGAGGTGTCGATCCTCGTCCCGACGCGCGACGAGATCGGCGCCCTCGCGGACCGCCTCGCGCACGGAGGCGTCGAGCACGCCGACGACGGCGCCGTCCTGCGGTTCAGCGACCCGTGGAACAACCGCATCGCGGTCGCCGTCGGCTGACCGGAGTCGCGAGCCTCAGCGCAGACGACCCGCGCTGATCCGGCGCGTCACCCGGCGCGCACCTCGGTCCGCGAGGATCTTCGCTCCGGCAGCGACCGCACCCGTGACGGCCGCGAAGATGATGATCGACGAGTTCGGCGCGTCCGTGTCGAGCGCATTGCGCGGCGCGTCCTTGCCCGTCGTGCGCTTCCACGCATAGGCGAGCGCGCGCTGCGCGATCCACGCCGTGCCCGCCGACGCGGCCAGCAGGATGACCTTCTCGAGCAGAGCTTCCTTGTTCTCGTCAGCCACGGTGTCCTCCATCGCAGGTCGGCGTGCCGAACCGTCGTCGGCACCTCACCCCACGCTAGCGTCCCAACGCCGAGCGGGCGTCCCGGCCGGTGCGCCGCTCGATAGCGGATCCGCACCAGTGACGTGCCTGGATCGGCTATCGGACCGAACGGAGCGCCGCTCGATAGCCGATCCGTACGTGCGACGCGCACGGATGGGCTATCGAGTCCTGACGAAGACGCGCGGATTGACGGCTTCCGCCCCTCCGATGGTCGGAAGCCATCAATCCGTCGGGGAAGTTCGGAGGTCGTGCACAGAGGGACGGCCCGCGGATCCTGACTATGATGGTCGGGATACGACAGGGGAGCGCTGCGGGGAGCCGTGAGCGCTGAGAGTGCGGACCACCGCAGACCCTCGAACCTGACCCGGTTAGCACCGGTGGAGGAAGTCGGGACATCTCACCACGTCGTCCACGCGGCCTGCCGTGACGGACGACGGGACCCCTCCTAGCACCACAGGAGGAACCACGTTGCACAGCACGACCAGCACCACCCGCCGCCGCCCCATGCGGCTCGCAGCGCTCGCGCTCGCCTCGGCGACGCTCCTCGCGGCCTGCGCGTCCGAGGGCCCCACCCAGGCCCCGACGACGACCCCCGGCGCGACCGCCTCGACGAGCGAGGCCCCCGCGAGCGGCCCCGTCACGCTCCTCACCCACAGCTCCTACGAGCTGAGCAAGGAGCAGATCGCCGACCTCAAGGAGAAGGGCCTCGACGTCAAGGTCGTCCAGGTCGGCGACGGCGGCACCCTCGTCAACCAGCTCATCCTCACGAAGGACGCGCCGCTCGGCGACGTCGTCTTCGGCGTCGACAACACGTTCGCGTCACGCGCGATCGACGCGGGCGTCTTCGAGGCCTACACCTCCCCGGCGCTCCCCGCAGCCGCAGTCCCGCTCAAGGTTGCGGGCGGCGACGCCGTCACGCCCGTCGACCAGGGCGACGTCTGCATCAACATCGACACGGAGTGGTTCGGCAAGAACCCGGACGTCCCCGTCCCCGCGACGCTCGACGACCTCACGAAGCCCGATTACAAGGACCTCGTCGTCCTCACCAACCCGGCGACGTCGACGCCCGGCCTCAGTTTTCTCGCCGGCACCGTCAGCCAGTACGGCGCCGACGGATACCTCGATTACTGGACGAAGCTCAAGGACAACGGCGTGCGCATCGCCGACTCCTGGTCCGACGCCTACTACACGGACTTCACGAGCCAGGGCGAGAACGGCACGCGGCCCATCGTCCTCTCGTACTCCTCGAGCCCTGCCTACACGCTCACGGACGACGGCGGCACGACGACCGCGTCGCTCCCCGCGACGTGCACGCGCCAGGTCGAGTACGCGGGCGTCCTCGCAGGTGCGAAGAACCCCGCCGGTGCGCGCGCCGTCGTCGACTACCTGCTGAGCCCCGAACTCCAGGCGACCCTCCCCGACACGGCGTACATGTACCCCGTCGACCCGGACGTCGCGCTGCCCGAGTCGTTCCAGAAGCACGGCGCCCTCGCCGAGAACCCCATCCCCGTCGACCCCGTCGCCGTCGCCCGCGACCGCGACACGTGGATCTCCGACTGGACCGACACGGTCCTGGGCTGAGACCTCATGACAGCCCTGCGTCCCGTCCCCGGTGAGGTGCGTGTCCCCCGCACGCGCCCCGCCGGCGAGTTCATCCCTCCCGACGCCGCTCCCCTGGAGCGGCGGTCGTCGACGGGATGGGCCACGGCGGGACGCAGGGCCTCGTTCGCGCTCGCGGCCGCCGTGCCGCTCGCGTTCCTCGGCCTCTTCTTCGTGTGGCCGGTCGTCGCGATGCTCGTGCGCGGCCTCACCGACGCGGCCGGCGCGCTCGACCTCGCGGGCGTCGCCGACGTCCTCGCGAAGCCGCGCACGTGGCGCGTCGTCACGACGACGATCGTCCAGGCACTTGTCGGCACGGCCGTCGCCGTCGTCCTTGGCGTGCCCGGCGCGTACGTGCTCTACCGGCGGCGGTTCCCCGGGCGCACGCTCGTGCGAGGGCTCGTCACCGTGCCGTTCGTCCTGCCGAGCGTCGTCGTCGGCGTCGCCTTCCGGGCGCTTCTCGGCCCGGGCGGGCCGCTCGGCGCCCTCGGGCTCGACGGCACGTTCACCGCGATCGTCTGCGCGCTCGTGTTCTTCAACTACGCGGTCGTCGTGCGGACCGTCGGCGGCTTCTGGTCGCGGCTCGACCCGCGCGCGGAGGAAGCGGCGCGCGCCCTCGGAGCGAGCCCCGGCCGCGTCCTGCGGACGGTGACCCTGCCCGCGCTCGTCCCCGCGATCGCGAGCGCCGCCGCGCTCGTCTTCCTCTTCTGCACGACGGCGTTCGGCGTCGTCATGGTCCTCGGCTCGCGCGAGCACGCGACGATCGAGACCGAGATCTACACGCGCACGACCCAGCTCCTCGACCTCCGCACCGCCGCCGTCCTCTCGGTCCTCCAGATGCTCGTCGTCGCGGCCGCGCTCCTCGTCTCGGCGCGCGCCCGCACCGCCCGCGAGCGCGCGCTGCCCCTCCACGCCGCGCCCCGCGACGAACGTCCCCTCACGTGGCGCTCCCGCACCGACGTCCTCGCGACGACGGTGACGGGCCTTGTCGTCGTCGGGCTCCTCGCGTGGCCCATGGCGACGCTCGTCGCACGCTCGTTCCGCACGACCGACGGCGCGTGGACGCTCGACGCGTACCGGCGGCTCGCCGAGGCCGGGCCCGGCACCGGCCTCACCGTGACCGTGTGGCAGGCGACCCTCACGTCGCTCATGACCGCGGCCGTCGCCGCGACCATCGCGGTCGTCGTCGGCGGGCTCGTGTCGTTCGTCGTCTCCCGACGCCCCCGCTCACGCGCCGGCCGACGCTCGCTCGCGGTGCTCGACGCCGTCGTCATGCTGCCCCTCGGAGTGTCCGCCGTCATCGTCGGATTCGGCCTGCTCGTCACCATGACGCGGCCCGTGCTCGGCGTCGACCTGCGCACGACCGGCTGGCTGCTGCCCGTCGCGCAGGCGCTCGTCGCCGTGCCCGTCGTCGTGCGCCTCCTTCTGCCCGTACTGCGCGCCGTCGACCCGCGCCAGCACGAGGCCGCCGCGACGCTCGGCGCACCCCCCGGACGGGTCGTGCGGACCGTCGACCTGCCCCTCGTCGCCCGGCCGCTCGGGCTCGCGATCGGCTTCGCGTTCGCGGCGTCCCTCGGCGAGTTCGGCGCCACCTCGTTCCTCGCACGGCCCGACGCGCCGACGCTCCCCGTCGTCATCGTGCGCCTCCTCGGCCGGCCCGGCACCGAGAACCTCGGCACCGCGATGGCTGCCGCGACCGTCCTCGCGCTCGTCACCGCCGCCGTCATGCTCCTCGCCGAACGGCTGCGCGGCGACACCGCAGGAGAGCTGTGACCACGGACCACCCCACGGAGACCACGATGACCACGCCAGCACCCGGCGGCCTCGCCGTGCGCGACCTCGTCGTCACCTACACGCCCGACGCGCGCGGCGCCGCACCCGTCCGCGCGGTCGACCGCGTGAGCCTCGACGTCGCGCGCGGCGAGATCCTCGCGCTCCTCGGCCCATCTGGCTGCGGGAAGTCGAGCCTCCTGCGCGCCGTCGCCGGCCTCGAACCTCTCGCCGGCGGAAGCGTCACGTGGGACGGCACCGACCTCGCACGCACACCCGTCCACGAGCGAGGCTTCGGCCTCATGTTCCAGGACGGCCAGCTCTTCGCCCACCGCGACGTCGCCGGCAACGTCGCGTACGGGCTCGAGGGCCGCACGACGGTCGACGGCCGACGCGCCCCGCGCCGCACCCGCACCGAGACGACGGCCCGCGTCGACGAGCTCCTCGACGTCGTCGGCCTCACCGGCTACGGCCGGCGCGCCGTCGCAACCCTCTCGGGCGGCGAGCGCCAACGCGTCGCCCTCGCCCGCTCCCTCGCCCCGCGCCCGCGCCTTCTCCTCCTCGACGAGCCGCTCTCCGCGCTCGACCGCGAGCTGCGCGAACGGCTCGCCGTCGACCTGCGCGCAGCCCTCCTCACGACCGGCACGACGGCCGTCTTCGTCACGCACGACCAGGACGAGGCGTTCACCGTCGCCGACCGCGTCGCCGTCATGCGCGCCGGCCGCCTCGCGCAGGTCGGCACGCCCGCGCAACTGTGGGCCGAGCCCGCGACCTGGGAGGTCGCGTCGTTCCTCGGCTACGAGGCCCGCCTCGACGTCGACGGGAGCGTGCTCGCGCTCGCGCCCGGCGCGCTGCGCGTCGTCGGTGCCGGGGCGACGCCCGGCGCCGGGCCGCAGTTCCGCGGCACCGTCCGGGCCGTCCACGTGCGTCGTGGTGTCGCCGAGGCGACGGTCGACGTCGTGGGCGTCGGGCGCGTCACCGTCGTCGTCGGACCCCCGGCGCTCGCGCCGGTGCCCGGCAGTGAGCTCGACCTCCGCCTCGACCCCGGCCAGACCGCGCCCCTGCCCGCCTGAGGGCGGCGGGTCCCGAAGGAGCGCGGCGGCTCCCGGACGCGCGGGGCGTGGACGCGGGAGGATGAACGATCAGCCCGATGACGGAGGATCCGTGACGCGTTACCAGAAGGCCATCACCCCGAGCATGTCCGACGCCTCCCTGCGGCTCGGCTACGACCGCGTCGCGGGCTTCGCGGTGCCGGTCGCGGACGTCACGTGGGCGACGACGCCCGCCGACCTTCACGCTGTCCACGCCCTCGGCGTCGACGAGGGCGGCGACAAGCGCGCGACGATCAGCTCCGTCGGGCACGATGCCGACGCGGCCGAGGCGGCCGGCATGGTGAAGGTCGACGCGGGTGTCTACGAGATGGTCGTCGACCCCGACGAGCTCACGGACCTCACGCCGCACGAGCTCGTGCCGGCCGCCTGGCGCTGACCCGCCCCGCCACGCCCNGCTACCCGCCCGCCGGCTACCCGCCCTGCCCGGCTACCCGCAAGTTTGTGCGCTACCCGCAAGTTTGTGCGCTACCCGCAAGTCTGAACTCGCGGGTAGCGCACAAACTTGCGGGTGCGCGAAGTCGGGTGCCCGGCGTTCTTCCCCGGCGAGGAGGGTGGCCACGCGATCGTCGACGTCCTCACGGGCCGCGAGAACCCGTCGGACCGCCTGCCCGTCTCCCTACCCCGGGCTGCCGGCGCCCAGCCCTTCACGTACCTCCACCCCGTGCTCGGCGGCCCGTCCGACGTGACGTCCGCCGACCCCACGCCCGTGCGGCACTTCGGCTTCGGCCTGTCCTCCACGACGTTCACGCACACGAGCGCGTCGACCTCGCACCCGGCGAGGCCCGCCGCCTCACGTTCCACGTTCCCGCAGCCCGCTTCGCGTTCGCAGGACGCGACCTGCGACGGATCGGCGTGTGGGCGTCGTCGGGCGGGACAGCGACGACGCGCACCGCGCACGTCGTCTCCTTGACGTACGACGCACGATGAGCTGACGGGGCGCGCCGCGGCGCGGCCGCCGCGATCCGCCTACCCGCGAGTTTGTGCTCCACCCGCAAGTTCAGACTTGCGGGTAGAGCACGAAGTTGCGGGTAGGCGGGCTCCAGAACGCCCCGCCGTGCGTGTGAGCGCCCCACCGGCCGGCGCCCGTGCGCCACACTGGTCCGGTGCGCCCCGACCCTCGCCTGCTCGCCGTCGTCGCCCTCGGCGGCGCGGTCGGCACGGCGCTGCGGTACGGGCTCGGGCGGCTTCTGCCGCCGGGCGACGGCGTGCCGTGGGCGACGCTCCTCGAGAACGTCGTCGGCGCGTTCCTCCTCGGGATGCTGCTCGAGGCGCTCGTGCGCGCGGGCCGCGAGGATGCGCGGCGTCGGTTCCTGCGGCTCGGACTCGGCACGGGGCTGCTGGGCGGGTTCACGACGTTCTCGGCGCTCGCCCTCGAGACGCGGAACCTCCTCGCGGCGGGCGACGTGCTGCTCGGTGTCGGTTATCCGCTGGGTTCGGTCGTGCTCGGCGTCGTCGCGGCGACGGCGGGCGTGACGCTCGCGGCGCGCGTACGCGGGAACGTCGGCCTCCTCCCGCCCGACCCCGACGCCTCGACGGCCGCTGGCTCCCCGACGGCCCCCGGCTCCCCGACCGATAGACGGCTCCCGCCCGTTGAACGGGGGTCTGGCGTCAATCCGTCGGGAGATGGTGAGTCCGGCGGCACGGGGACCTCGGGGGACGGTGAGGTCTCGTGATCGTCGGCCTGTTCCTGCTCGGCGGTGTCGGCGCCGCCGCCCGCTTCTGGGTCGACGGCGCGATCCGTGCCCGACGCTCCGACCCGATGCCCGTCGCAACGATGACGATCAACGTCGTCGGTTCCCTGCTCATCGGCGTGCTGCTGGGTCTGCAGCTCGGCGGTGTGCTCGCCCCGGACGGGTTCGCGATGCTGGCGACGGGCTTCTGCGGTGGCTTCACGACGTTCTCGACCGCGATGGTCGAGGCCGCGCGCCTGCTTCAGGACGGCGACGTCCGACGCGCGTGGGGGAGCGTCGCGCTGACGCTCGTCCTGTCAGTCGCGGCGGCGTCTGCCGGCGTCGCGGTGACGAGCGTTCTCACGTAGCTCGATCCCTCGACCGACGCGAGTCTCTCCCGACTCGTAGGCTCTGAGCACCGTCGAACGGTGCTGGAGCGCTACGAGTCACGCCCCCTCTCCGACTCGTAGGCTCTGAGCACCGTCGAACGGTGCTGGAGCGCTACGAGTCACGCCCCCTCTCCGACTCGTAGGCTCTGAGCACCATCGGAGTGCGCTGGGATGCTACGAGTCACGGAAGGGGTGGGGCATGACCGTCGTGCTCGTGTGCGGGGTGGCCGGGGCCGGGAAGTCGACGCATGCGCGGCGGCTCGAGGCCTCCGGGTTCGCGCGCTTGTCGTTCGACGAGGTCGCGTGGGACGCGGGGCACCGCGAGCACCCGCTGCCCGACGACGTCGCGCTCGCAATCCACGAGGACCTCCGCGCGCGGATGTTCGCGCTCGTCGCCGAGGGGCGAGACGTCGTCGTCGACACGTCGTTCTGGTCCCGGGCGTCGCGCGACCGGTACCGGTCCTGGCTCGCGGAGGTGGACGTCGTGCCCGTCGTGCACCACCTCGTCGCCCCGCGCGAGGTCGTGCTCGCGCGGCTTGCCGCGCGCCGCGGCGCGGGGCCCCACGACGTCGTCGTGCCGCCCGCGCTCGCGGAGCGCTACCTCGCGGGGTTCGAGGCGCCGACGCCCGACGAGGGGCCGCTCGAGCTCGTCCCGACGGCCTGACCGGCGCGACCCGAAAGTCTCCAGCACCGTCGAACGGTGCTCCGGACCTCCGGGTCGCGAGGCGCGCAGCGCGGATCGTGGCCGACGGAACAGTTCCGGGTTGCCGCACCCGCACACGCTCGGCGGTTCGTGCGAGACACTGGGACGAGCAACCCACCATTCTCACGAGGAGATCACGTGCCCCAGGGAACCGTTCGCTGGTTCGACACCGACCGAGGCTTCGGCTTCATCGCACCCGAGGACGGGTCGGACGACATCTACGTCCACGCGTCCGAGCTCGCCGACGAGGGCGTGCGTGCGCTCCGCGAGGGCCAGGAGGTCGAGTTCGAGGCCGGTGAGGGCGACCGCGGTCCGCAGGCCCGCAACGTCCGCGTGACGGGTGAGGCCCCGGCGGCGTCGCTCGGCGTGCTCGGCACGGTCTCGTGGTACGAGCCGTCGAAGGGCTATGGCTTCGCGATGGCCGACGGCAGCAGCGACGAGATCTTCGTCCACAGCTCGTCGATCGTCGGCGGCGGCGTCGTCCGCGAGGGCCAGCGTGTCGCGTTCCTCGTCGTGCCCGGCGAGAAGGGCCCGCAGGCGGACCACCTGCTGCCGCTCGGCGATCAGGCGGCGCCTGCGGGCGGCGGTGCGCCCGGCAACGACGGTGCCAACGGCACCGTGTCGTGGTTCGACGGTGGCAAGGGCTTCGGTTTCATCACGCCTGACGACGGCAGCGCCGACGTGTTCGCGCACGTCCGTGAGCTGGGTCGGAACGTCGACGAGATCGGCGAGGGCGACCGCGTGAAGTTCGAGACCGTCGAGGGTGACAAGGGTCCGCAGGCGCGTCGGATCGAGCTGGTCGGCGGCGGGCGCGGTGGCCGGTCGTACGGTCGTCAGGACCGTGGGCGCGGCGGCTTTGACCGTGGCGGTGACCGGCGCCGTGGTGGTGACCGCTTCGACCGCGGCGGCGATCGCGGGCGTGGGCGTTCGAGCGCGCCGGCGCGTGGCGGCTCGGGCGAGGTCGTGCGCTTCGACCCTGAGCGTGGTTTCGGCTTCATCCGCCCGGACTCGGGCGGCGACGACCTCTTCGTCCACGTGTCCGTCATCCGTGGCGGGGTTGAGCTGTACGAGGGTGACCGGGTGCGTTTCCAGGTGCGTCAGAGCGACCGTGGTCCGCAGGCGGATCGCGTCGAGCTGGACTGAGTCTCACCTCCGGATGCGTCGAACGCCCGGGAGCGCCAGGTGCGCTCCAGGGCGTTCGTACGTTCCCGTGCGTGACGCCGTCACGCCGTCACACCGTCCCGTCGTCCCGTCGTCCCGTCGTCCCGCCGTACCGTCGTCCCGCCGTCCCGCCGTCCGCTCGATAGCGGATCCGTTCGCGTGTGCGGTACGGATCCGCTATCGAGAAGCGTTGCGTCGCGACCCCTGTGTCCCGATAGCCGATCCGAACCTCTGACGTGCATGGATTGGCTATCGGAACGCTGGGGCGGGGCGGGGGGAATAGATCTCCGGCACCCAAGGTTGAGTGAGGCAGACTCAAGTTTGAGTGTGTGGGCTTGCATTGAGCAGGCGCCGGGCGCAGACTTGAGTGCAACAGACTCAACCGCACCACCACAGCATGGAGGCAGCACACATGGCACGAGCAGTCGGCATCGACCTCGGCACCACCAACTCCGTCGTCGCGGTCCTCGAGGGCGGCGAGCCCACGGTCATCGCGAACGCTGAGGGCATGCGCACGACGCCCTCGGTCGTGGCCTTCTCCAAGTCCGGCGAGGTCCTCGTCGGCGAGATCGCCAAGCGCCAGGCCGTCACGAACGTCGACCGCACGATCAGCTCGGTCAAGCGCCACATGGGCACCGACTGGTCCGTCGAGATCGACGACAAGAAGTACACCGCGCAGGAGATCTCCGCGCGCGTCCTCGGCAAGCTCAAGCGCGACGCCGAGGAGTACCTCGGCGAGCCCGTCACGGACGCCGTCATCACGGTCCCCGCGTACTTCAACGACGCTGAGCGCCAGGCGACGAAGGACGCCGGCCAGATCGCCGGCCTCAACGTCCTGCGCATCGTCAACGAGCCCACGGCCGCAGCGCTCGCGTACGGCCTCGAGAAGGGCAAGGAGGACGAGCTCATCCTCGTCTTCGACCTCGGTGGCGGTACGTTCGACGTCTCGCTCCTCGAGGTCGGCAAGGACGAGGACGACTTCTCGACGATCCAGGTCCGCGCAACCTCGGGCGACAACCGCCTCGGTGGCGACGACTGGGACAACCGCATCGTTGAGCACCTCATCAAGGAGGTGAAGAACTCCTCGGGCGTCGACCTCTCGAAGGACAAGATCGCTCTCCAGCGTCTGCGCGAGGCCGCCGAGCAGGCGAAGAAGGAGCTTTCGTCCGCGACGAGCACCAACATCTCGATGCAGTACCTCTCGATGAGCGAGAACGGCCCCGTCCACCTCGACTCCAAGCTCACGCGCGCGCAGTTCCAGCAGATGACGCAGGATCTCATCGACCGCACCAAGACGCCGTTCCACGCGGTCATCCGCGACGCCGGCATCTCCGTGAGCGAGATCGACCACATCGTCCTCGTCGGCGGCTCGACCCGCATGCCGGCGGTCACGGACGTCGTCAAGGAGCTCACGGGCGGCAAGGAGCCGAACAAGGGCGTCAACCCGGACGAGGTCGTCGCCGTCGGCGCGGCCCTCCAGGCCGGCGTCATCAAGGGTGACCGCAAGGACGTGCTCCTCATCGACGTCACGCCCCTGAGCCTCGGCATCGAGACGAAGGGCGGCGTCATGACGAAGCTCATCGAGCGCAACACCGCCATCCCGACGAAGCGTTCCGAGGTCTTCTCGACGGCCGAGGACAACCAGCCCTCCGTCCTCATCCAGGTCTTCCAGGGTGAGCGCGAGTTCGCGCGCGACAACAAGCCGCTCGGCACGTTCGAGCTCACGGGCATCGCCCCGGCGCCGCGCGGCGTCCCGCAGATCGAGGTCGCGTTCGACATCGACGCCAACGGCATCGTCCACGTCTCCGCGAAGGACCGTGGCACGGGCAAGGAGCAGTCGATGACGATCACGGGCGGCTCGGCCCTCCCCAAGGAGGACATCGACCGCATGGTCAAGGAGGCCGAGGAGCACGCGGCCGAGGACAAGGCGCGCCGCGAGGAGGCCGAGGCCCGCAACCAGGCCGAGGGCCTCGTGTACTCGACGGAGAAGGCCCTCAAGGACAACGAGGACAAGCTCTCCGACGACGTCAAGACGGAGGTTGGCGACGCTGTCGCCGCCGCCAAGAAGGCGCTCGAGGGTGAGGACGCGGCCGAGGTGCGGTCGACGATGGAGGCCCTCGCGGCCGCGGCGCAGAAGATCGGCGAGGCCGTCTACGCGTCCGAGCAGGCCGCAGGCGCCGAGGCTCCCGCCGCTGACGCGACGTCCTCAGACGAGGACGTCGTCGACGCAGAGATCGTCGACGAGGATGAGTCCAAGTGACGGATTCGCCCTTCGAGTTCACTGACAAGCGTCGGATCGACCCCGAGACGGGGCAGCCGCGTGACGCGGCCGCCCCGTCCGGGGACGGTGAGCCCGAGGTCGTCGTCCCGGACGACGCCTCCTCGCTCACCGACGGTTCTGTGCCCGACGCTCCCGCAGCGGACGCGCCCGCGTCCGGCGCGGGAGCAGACGACGAGCTCGCCGCAGCGCAGGCCCTCGCGGCCGAGCGTCTCGACGACCTCCAGCGTGAGCGCGCGTCGTTCACGAACTACCGCAACCGGGCGCTCCGCGACCAGGAGGCGGCCCGCACCCGCGGCATCGAGGACGTCCTGGCGACGCTCCTGCCGGTGCTCGACGACATCGACCGTGCTCGGCAGGCTGGCGAGCTCGAGGGGCCGTTCGCGGCGATCTCGGACAAGCTCGACGATGTGCTCGGCAAGTTCGAGATCGTGCGGTTCGGTGCCGTCGGCGAGGAGTTCGACCCGACGGTGCACGACGCCCTCATGCACGAGGACTCGGCCGAGGCCACGACGACGACCGTGAAGTTCGTCATCGAGCCCGGCTACCGCATCGGCGAGAAGATCGTCCGCGCGGCGCGCGTCGCCGTCGTCGGACCCCAGCAGTAACAACCTGGCTGCGGCGGGCCCGTGCGGGCCCGCCGCAGCCGTACCCCACAGACAGACAGGAAGGACCGCGTTGACCGGACAGGACTGGCTCGAGAAGGACTTCTACGCCGCCCTCGGCGTCGCGAAGGACGCTGACGCGGCCGCGATCAAGAAGGCGTACCGCAAGCTCGCGCGCCAGTACCACCCTGACCAGAACGCGGGCGACCCCAAGGCTGAGGCGCGCTTCAAGGAGATCGGCGAGGCCTACGCGGTGCTCTCCGACGCCGAGGAGCGCGAGAAGTACGACGCGATCCGCGCGATGGGCGGTGGCGCGCGCTTCTCCGCGGGCCCCGGCGGCGCTGGCGCGGGCGGCTTCGAGGACATGTTCGGCTCGATGTTCGGCGGCGGCGCGGCCGGCAGCCGCCAGGGCTTCGGCGGGGGCGGCGGCTTCGAGGACATCCTCGGCGGCCTCTTCAATGGCGGTGGCGGCGCCGGATTCCGCGCCGGACCGCGCCCGCAGCAGGGCGCCGACCTCACGACGTCCGTGACGCTGCCGTTCCGGCAGGCCGTTGAGGGCTCCGAGGTCGCGCTCGAGATTGAGCACCGCACGATCAAGGCCCGCATCCCCGCGGGCGTGCGCGACGGCCAGAAGATCCGGCTGCGCGGCAAGGGCCGCCCCGGCACGGGCGGCGCACCCGCTGGCGACCTCATCATCACGGTGACGGTCGGCCCGCACCCCGTGTTCACGCTCGACGGCCACAACCTGCGCGTCACCGTCCCGGTGACGTTCGATGAGGCGACGCTCGGCGCCCAGATCGAGGTCCCGACGCTCGACGGCCAGACCGTCAAGGTCAAGGTCGCCCCCGGCACCCCGTCGGGCCGTGTGCTGCGCGTCAAGGGCCGTGGCGTCAAGGCCGCGAAGACCACTGGGGACCTGCTCGTCACCGTGCAGGTCGTCGTCCCGCAGAACCTCTCCGCCGACGCCCGCAAGGCCGTCGAGGCGTTCCGTGACGCGACCGCAGGGACGGACGTGCGCGGCGACCTCATGGCCCGCGCGAGGGAGTGAGCGTCGTGGATGCCGCCGACGTCCCCGTGCTGCCCATCTCCCGTGCCGCCGAGCTCGCCGACATGCACCCGCAGACCCTCCGTCAGTACGACCGCCTGGGGCTCGTCGTGCCGTCCCGCACCGCCGGCCGCGGTCGCCGGTATAGCGCACGCGACGTCGAGAAGCTCCGCACCATCCAGCGCCTCAGCCAGGACGAAGGCATCAACCTTGCGGGCATCCGCCGCATCCTCCGCCTCGAGGACCAGGTTCGGGTGCTCCGCGGGCGTGTCGAGATGCTCGCGACGGCCCTGGACCCGGGGCACCGGGTTTTCACCGCGGACGCGTCGGGCGACATCGTCGCCGTCCCGCGGGGCAAGCCCGCGCCGGCCGGACGGGGCGGCACGCTCGTCGTGTGGCGGCCGCGGCGCTGAGCCGCGGCCCCGGCAACGCGAGAGGCCCGGGAACCTGTGGTTCCCGGGCCTCTCGCGCCCCCGAGGCTCGTGCACCCCCTGACGACGCACGAACCTCGACGCGCCCCGTGCGTGTCGACGGTCCCCGGACCGGTTGATGCGCACGGCCGCGCCAGATCTACAAGGTGAGGCTCTCCACGAGGGACGGGCAGAGCGTCGCGTCGTCGGGCAGCTGCTCGAGCCATGTGCGTGCGGGTGATCGCAGCTGTGGCTCCAGGCCGAAGCCTGAGAACCGCTCGGCGGTGATCGCGTCGACGCGTGCCCGCACCGTCGTGACGGTGCGGGGTGCGGTCGCACGGTCGACGAGCATCGCGAAGAGCCCTGGGCGCAGCTGCGCCGAGGGGTGACCCGTTCCGAGGACGTCGAGGAGGACGGACCCGACGATCGCTCCGGCACGGAACCTTGTGAGGGTCGACGCGCCGTCGAGCCGCACGTCGAGGACGAGCAGCGCGTGCGCGTCCCACGAGCGAGCACCTTCGGGCGCGTCGTAGAGCTCCTGCAAGCGGGCGACGAGGTAGCCATGCGTGCGGAGACCGGTGACGGGGTCGGTGCAGCCCGTCTGGGGTTCGACCTCGGTGCCGGTGGCCCATCCGATCGCGACCTCCCGGACGAGCTCGGGCTCCGCAGGAAGCCCGACAGCCCGGAACAGGCACATGAGGTCGTCGATCGTCTCGGACATGGTGACCCCGACGTGGGCGCGTGCTTCGCCGAGCCGGCGGACGGCCTCGGCGGGGTCGGTGCCGTTGACGAACGCCTCGACCACGGCTTCGGTCGCGGGGTGCGACCAGTCGCCGGGGTGGCGCCACACGGTGTCGAGCGCGCGGGTTCGCCACGAGCCGAGGAGGTGGAGCTCCTCGGCGTGGGCGTGTGGTTCGCGGTGCGTCATACCCCATGAGAGGGGGGAGGTTCGCGGTCATGACGCGAAACCCGTAGCCTGTTTTTGCGTGGCAGATCCGTCAGGGGGTGGTGCCGTGAGCGAGGACGTCGCTGTCGGGGACTACGTCCAGTCAGACGCTGAGCTCATCACGGCCGTGCGCAGGGGCGACACGGCCGCTTTTGGTGTACTCTTCGCGCGGCACTCGGCGGCTGCGACGGCGGTCGCGCGTCGGTATCTGCCGGAGTCGGACGCCGATGACGCGGTGGCGGGCGCGTTCGAGAAGGTGCTCGGGGTGCTGAACGCGGGCAAGGGCCCGGACGTCGCGTTCCGTGCGTATCTCTTCACAGTCGTGCGTCGCGGTGCGGTGGAGATGCTCGAGCGGGGACGGCGGGCCGCACCGACGGACGACGACCGTGTGTTTGAGTCGGCGGTGGGCCCGCTCGCGTCGTCGGAGGATCCGGCGCTCAAGGGTTTCGAGGACCGGACGGTCGCGCGTGCGTTCCAGGCGTTGCCGGAGCGGTGGCGGTCGGTCCTCTGGTACACGGACATCGAGGGGGTGTCGCCGGCGGAGGTCGCTCCTGCGCTCGGCATGACGCCGAACGCGGTGTCGGCGCTCGCGTACCGCGCGCGTGAGGGGTTGCGGCAGGCGTACCTGCAGGCGCACCTCGCGGACGTCGCGGACGACGACGCGTGCGCGCGCATGAACGCGCAGCTCGGTGCGTACGTGCGTGGCGGGTTGTCGCGTCGTGAGGCGACGCGTGGTGAGGCGCACCTCGAGGACTGTGGGCGATGCCGGGCGGTCGCGCTCGAGCTCGGTGACCTGGCGGCGGGCATGCGGGCGACGGTCGCCCCGCTCGTCGTCGGGCTGCTGGGCCTGGCGGCGCTCGGTGGGTTGCCGCTCGTCGTCGCGGGTGCGGGTGCGTCGGCGGCTGGGGCTGCAGGGCTGTCCCTTATACCCATCTGACGCTGCCGACGGCCCCTTACGCGTTGATTTCCGTGCTCGTCACACGCCTCAGAAAAAAAANGGAGGGGGCGGGTCAGGTGAGGGGTGGGTCAGGTGAGGAGGCGGTCAGGTGAGGAGGCGGCGTTCGAGTCGCGCGAGGTCGTCGTCGCTCATGCCGTGCGCGCGCAGGTAGGGGCGCGTCGCCTCCCGCGACCCGTCCTCGACGGTGTCGAGGAACTCCTCGAGCACCTCGGCAGGGCTCGTGACGAGCACCTCCGTGTACGACTCGGCGTCGTCGCCGACGAAGCGGCGGAGCAGCTCGAGCTTCGCGTCGAGCCACGGCCCGCGCAGGCGCGCCTCGGTCTCGGCATAGTTCGCGATGACGTCGTCCCGCGCGACGCCGACGGCCCGCAGCGCGAGCGCGACCGTGAGGCCGGTGCGGTCCTTGCCCGCGGTGCAGTGGACGAGCACGCCGCCCGGCGCGGACCCGTCGGCCGTGGACCTGCGAACGTCGGTCGCGCCACCCTCGGTCCCGGGAATCTCGCCCCTGGAGGTGCCGACCGCCCCAGGCACACCGGGCGCCGCGACGAACCGCACCGCCTCCGTGAGCGTCGTGCCGCAGTCGGCGGCCATGCTCACGTACATCGCGCGCAGCGACGTGCCGACCGTCGCGAACGAGCGCGCCGAGCCCGCGAAGATCGGCAGGCTGCGCACCTCGAAGCCTGCGGCGGCGAAGGGCGTCGGCTGGTGCGAGGCCTCCTCGAGGTCGCGCAGGTCGAGGACGTGCCGCACGCCGGCCGCGCGCAGCGCGTCGAGCGCGGACCCGTCGAGCGGACCGGGCGCGTCGGACCTGAGCAGGACGCCGGGCCGCACGGTCGAGGACCCGGCTGCGAGCCCGCCGACGTCGCGGAGGTTGGCGAAGCCGAGGACGGTCGAGAGGTCGAGGGCGCTCATGCCGTGATCCTCCCACCGACGGCGGCGGGAGTCGCGGGGCGTGCGGGCACGGGCAGCAGGTGGGGAAGGAGACCGACGAGCGTCTCGCTCGTGCCTGCGTCGAGACGGAGTGTCGCGTGCTCGTCGCCGCGGGTCGCGCCGCGGTTGACGATCGCGACGGGCGTCCCGCGCCGGGCGGCGTGGCGGACGAACCTCAGTCCGGAGTGCACGGTGAGCGAGGACCCCGCGACGAGGAGGACGTCGGCGTCGTCGACGAGCGCGAACGCGCGCTCGACGCGCTCGCGCGGCACCTGCTCACCGAAGTAGACGATGTCGGGCTTGAGCACGCCGCCGCACGTGTCGCACGGGGCGACGACGAACCCGGCGGTCGACTCGATGACGGCGTCGGCGTCGGGCGCGATCTCGATGTCCCCGACGGGGCCGCGGGACTCGCGGAAGCCGGGGTTGAGGGCTGTGAGGCGAGCATCGAGCGCTTCACGTGGAACGACGGTGCCGCAGGTCAGGCACGTGACGCGGTCGAAGGACCCGTGGAGGTCGACGACGGTGCGCGTTCCGGCGCGCTGGTGGAGCGTGTCGACGTTCTGCGTGACGACGCCCGTGACACGCCCGGCCGCCTCGAGGGCCGTGAGCGCGCGGTGGCCGTCGTTGGGGCGCGTCGCGGCCATGTGCTTCCACCCGACGTGGTTCCGCGCCCAGTAGTGCCGCCGGAACCCTTCGGAGCTGATGAACTGCTCGTACGTCATGGGGTTGCGTGGCGTCGACCCGGGCCCGCGGTAGTCGGGGATGCCCGAGTCCGTCGAGAGCCCGGCGCCAGTGAGCACGAGCGTGCGCGCACCGCGCATGAGCGCGGCGAGGTCGTCGAGGCGGGAACGGGAGACAGGCATCCCGTGACGCTACGCCGGGCGCGGGTGTGGCGCAGTGACCCACGACGCAGCCTGCCGGGATGTAGCCCGAGTCGACGAAGGCCTTGCGCTATCGGATCGCGTCGTGCAAGATGGCATTAGAACGTTTCAATCGACGCTCCGAAGATGCCTCGCGAGATTGAAACGATTCAAAGGTTGCGAGCGTCGATGCCCGCGGCCCGCCCCCGGGCGATAGCTCAACGATGAGTCCGAGGCTCTCGCCTCGGGGAAGGACATGCAATGATGCGCAGGAACCACAGGACCGCTCGCCTCGCCATGGCAACCGGCGCCACCCTTGTCGCAGCGCTTGCGCTCACCGCGTGCGGCAACAGCGGAGGCGACACGACGCCGACGGGCGGCGGAGGCGCCGACGGCGTCAAGGTTGCGTTCATCCCGAAGATCCAGGGAATCCCGTTCTTCGAGGCGATGAACAGCGGCGGCAAGGACGCCGCAACCGAGTTCGGCTTCACCTGGGTCTACTCGGGTGCCACGACGGCCGACCCGGCCGCACAGGCCGACGTCGCCCGCTCGCTCATCCAGCAGAAGGTCGACGCGCTCGCTGTCGCACCCAACGACCCCGACTCCATGGCGCCGGTCCTCCAGGACGCCAAGAACGCGGGCATCGTCCCGTTCACCGCCGACACCGACGCCGCGAGCTCAGCCCGCGAGTTCTTCGTCTCCCAGGCCTCGACCGAGGGGATCGGCGGCGCGCTCATCGACCAGCTCGCCACCGCCATGGGCGACAGCGGCGAGTTCGCGATCGTCTCGTGCGGCCGCACCGCAGCCAACCTCAACGCATGGATCGACGTCATCAAGTCAAAGGCTGCGGCTGACTACCCGAACCTCAAGCTCGTCGACACGGTCTACGCCGACGAGGACCAGGCCAAGGCCGTCACCATGGCCAAGGACCTCATGAACGCGCACCCGAACCTCAGCGGACTCATCGGTCCGTGCACGACCGCTGCCCCGGGCATCGCCCAGGCCGTCGACGAGGCCGGCAAGACCGGCACGGTCCGCACCGTCGGCGTCGGCACCCCGCAGGCCATGCTTCCGTTCCTCACGAACGGTTCCTCCTCCGCCTCGGTCCTCTGGAACGTCGAGGACCACGGGTACCTCACCGGCTGGGCCGGGTGGCAGGCCGCCCAGGGCATCGCGTTCCCGTCGGACGGCCAGCCGTTCGACGTCGGCCGCCTCAAGGGCGTCACGTACGACGCCGCTTCCAAGGTCCTGCTCCTCGGTGACCCGCTGATCCTCACGGCGGACAACGCGGGCGACTACGACTACTGACCGAGCCCTCGCCCGGGGTGCGTGACACGCACCCCGGGCCCGACCCACGACGAGGTGAGCGAGAGATGACCATCAGTCAGGAGCCGCGCGCGGTGCTGCTCTCCGCCCGCGGGATGCGCAAGTCCTACGGCGGAATCAGGGCGCTGCGCGGTGTCGACTTCGACATCCGCGTTGGTGAAGTGCATGGCCTCGTCGGCGAGAACGGCGCCGGCAAGTCGACGCTCATCAAGATGCTCGCCGGCGCGGAGACGCCCGACGAGGGCGTCGTCACCGTGTCTGACGCGACGGTCGCCCCCGGCGACCCGCAGGCGTCGCTCGCAGCGGGCATCTCGACTGTCTACCAGGAGCCGAGCCTGTTCGGTGAGCTCTCCGTCGTCGAGAACATCTTCCTCGGCAGGGAGCTGACCCAGGGCGGACGTGTCCTGTGGGACGAGCAGGACCGGCGCGGCATCGAGTTGCTCGAGATGCTCGGGCTCGACCCGTCGATCGCGCGACGCAATGTCGCCGACCTGCCGGTAGGCGAGCAGCAACTCGTGTCGATCGCCAAGGCCTTCGCGACGAAGGTCAAGGTGCTCATCCTCGACGAGCCGTCCGCGATCCTCTCCGACCGCGAGATCGACATGCTCTTCACCGTCGTCCGGCGTATGCGGGACGCGGGCACCGGCGTCATCTACATCAGTCACCGACTCGACGAGCTCGGCAAGATCTCGGACCGGGTGACGGTCATGCGGGATGGGGAGGTCGTCGCGACGCGGGACACCCGAGAACTGACGACGCGGCAGATCGCCGAGCTCATGGTCGGACACGAGCTCGGCACCGTCGACGTCACCTCGGAAGGGGTCGGACGCCCGGTGCTCGAGGTCACGGACCTCGCCGCCGGCAAGTCGCTGCGTCACATCTCCTTCACGCTCCACGAGCGCGAGGTGCTCGGCATCTACGGGCTCATCGGGTCCGGCGCGGACGAGGTGGCGCGCGCCCTCTACGGCATCACCCCGGCCAGGTCCGGGACGCTCAAAGTCAACGGACGCGAACGGCGCCTCCGCTCGCCTCGTGCCGCGAAGGCGGCGGGGATGACGATGGCCCCGGGCAACCGCAAGCGGGACGGTGTCTTCCTCGACAAGTCGCTGACGTTCAACATGGCGTCGAGCCACCTCAAGCACTTCGCGTCGGCGCTGGGCGTCATGAGCGCCAAGCGCGAGCGCGCGACGATGCACGAGCTCATGTCGACCTTGCGCATCAAGGCGACGTCCCCGGAGACGCGCATCGGCACGTTGTCCGGCGGCAACCAGCAGAAGGTCGTCATCGCTCGGCAGCTCGTCGAGACGCCTGCGGTGACGATCCTCGAGGAGCCGACGCAGGGCGTCGACGTGGGTGCGCAGGAAGAGATTCATAGGCTGGTCCTCAAGGTCGCGCGCGACGGAGCGTCGTGCCTCGTCGTCTCGACGGACCTCGAGGAGATCCGCACGCTCTGTGACCGGATCATCGTCATGCATGCGGGGCGTGTCGGGGCGATCCTCGACCGAGGGGCGCCAGCGTCCGACCTCCTCGCGGCCGCGTCCGGCGACGCCGACCCCGTCGCCCCGACCGAGGGAGTCGAAGAATGAGCCAGACAACTGCGCCCGCGCGGCCGATCCGTGCGCGATCGGCGCGTCGCCCGGTCCTCGAAGGTCAGGAGCTCGTCCTCATCGGCGTGATCGCCGTCCTGTGGCTCGTCCTGTCGTTGATGACGGACACGTTCTTCACCGGCGCGAATATCCGGACGATCCTCTACGCGATCGCGCCCGTCGCGATCATCGGTGTCGGTATGACTGCCGTCATGGTGACTGCCGGTATCGACGTCTCCGTCGGTTCCCAGCTCGCGATCGTCACAGCGATCGTCGCGACGATGATCCGCGACTCCGGGACGGGCCTTGCGGGGGCGGTCGTCATCGCGCTCGTCGTGGGCTGCCTCCTCGGCTCCGTCAACGCCGCGCTCATCGTCTTCGGCCGGATCCATCCGATGATCGTGACGTTCGGAACGCTCAACATCTTCCGCTTCGTCGCGCTCCAGGTCTTCGGCGACGCACAGATCGCCGGTGTTCCCGACGTCTTCCGCCCGATCGGTGGGTCGTCGACCGCCGTGACCTTCGGAATCCCGAACGCGATGTGGCTGACGCTCCTGCTCGTTGCGGTCCAGTGGGCGTACATGCGCTACTGGGCGGGTGGCCGGCACATCTACGCGATCGGCAACGACCAGCACGCTGCACGGCTCGCGGGCGTGCGCGTCAACATGCGCCTCTTCCTCGTCTACGTGAGCGTCGGCGCCATGGTGGCGATCGCGTCGCTCGTCCAGCTCGGCTCGGGCGGTCTCGTCCAGCAGAACGTCGGCATTGGCCTCGAGATGCAGGTGATCGCCGCGTGCGTCATCGGTGGCACCTCGGTCCTCGGTGGCCGAGGGACCGTCGTCGGCACCCTGCTCGGCGCCGTGCTCATCGGGACGGTGACGAGCGCGATCACGCTGCTCGGCCTCTCGTCCCAGCTGTCGAATCTCTTCGTCGGAGTGTTCATCGTCCTCGCGGTCGGCATCGACCTCGTCCGTCAGAACAGGAGGTCGCGGCTGTGACCATCACGACCAGCACTGAACAGGGCGAAGCGCCCACGGCGGGATCTCGGGCGGTCTCCGTCCTCGCCGCGATCGGCCGCCGGCTCCTCACCGACCGCGTCCTGCTCCTCGCGGTGCTCATCGTCGCCCTCATCCTCACGGCGACCGTGCTCGACGCGTCCGCGGCGCTCGTCGCCCCGTTCACGCTCAGCTACCTGTCCGTGTCGCTCATCTCGTTCGTCCCGCTTGCGCTCTTGGCGCTCGCGCAGACGATTGTCATCCTTTCGGGCAAGAGCGGGATCGATCTGTCGGTCGGGGGTGTCGTGTCGCTCGGCGGGATGATCTTTGGGTACCTCGTCGTCGGCCTCGAGCTCTCGGTCCCGCTCGCGTCCGTCATCACGCTCGTCGCGACGACGCTCATGGGCGCGGCCAACGGCTACCTCGTCGGGTATCTCGGCTTTCCGCCGCTCATCGCGACCCTCGCGACGGGCTACGCCTTCGGCTCGATCGCCATGGTGAGCCACGACGGCGCTCCCTTCTCGGGGCCTGCGCTCACCGAGCTCAACTCGATGACCCACGGTCTCGGCGACGGCGTGCTCGCGATTCCCCTGCACGTGCTCACCGTCCTCCTACCCGTCGCGATCCTCGCGTGGTTCGCGCTCAACCGCACCCGGTGGGGGCGCTCGCTCTTCGCCATCGGCACGAACGACAACGCGGCGCGGTATTCGGCGATCGATACGCGGCTGACGCGGACCTCCGCGTACGCGGCGTCGGGCCTCCTCGCGGGCCTCACCGCGATCGTCAACGTCGCGCAGTTCGCGTCGGCTCGGCCCGACGCTGGCATCGCCGGCAACGGGATGGCGCTGCCCGCGATCACCATCGCCGTGCTCGGCGGGGCTGCGATCGCCGGTGGAATCGGCCGGATCGGCGGAACGGTGCTCGCAGCACTCTTCGTCGTCTGGCTCAACGCTGTGATCCTCATCTCCTTCCAGGGCTCGATGGGGCCGAGGATCCAGCTGCTGGCCCTGGGCCTCGTGCTCGTGGGCGCCGTGCTGCTCAATACATTCGCCTCACGGCGATACGGACTGCGGCAGTAACGACGACAACCAGCAGCCCGGGGTCGTCCCGGCCGCACAAGGTGGCCGGGGCGACCGCGTGGGATCGATGGAGACAGACGTGCAGAACATCAACAACAAGGGCGAACAACCAGCTGCCACCGGGTCGCGTGGACGTCGGCGTACGACCGTCGGCATCAAGGACGTCGCCGCGCGCGCCGGGGTTTCGGTGGCAAGCGTCTCGAACGCGCTCAACAGGCCGGAGATCGTCAGCGACGAGCTCGCACGACGCGTCTCCGCTGCCATCAAGGAGCTCGGATTCGTGCCGAGCGCGACCGCCCGGTCGTTGCGTACCGGCCGCGTCGAGTCGATCGGCGGCCTGTTCTTCGACCTCGCGAACCCGTTCTACGCCTCTGTCGCCCGTCACATGAGCTCGACCGCTGCCGACCGCGGCTACGCGGTGACCGCGTCGAGCTCGGACCAGGACGTGTTTCGCGAGGAGATGAGCCTCGACTTTCTCTACGGGCGCGGAATCCGCGGGATCGCGGTCTCGACCGCGCGCCATGATGTCGGTCCGCTGCTGCGCCTCCAGGAACGTGGAATGTCGCTCGTCCTCGTTGCGCAAGGCTCCCCACACCCCGATCTCGGATGGATCGGCGTCGACGACAGACGGGCGATGTCCGAGCTGACCGAGCACGTCATCGCCACGGGCCGGCGCAGGATTGGTGTGATCAACGGGCCCGGACGCGCGATCCAGCACGAGAACCGCATGCGCGGCGTCCGGGATGCGGTGCGACGCGCAGGGCTCAGCGACCTTGCTCAGCCGATCGAGATCATGGCCTCGGCTCCCGACATGGCAGGTGGACGGGCCGCAGCCAGAACCCTCGTCGAACGCTTCCCTGACCTCGACGCCATCATGTGCATCAACGACTACACCGCGACCGGTGCGCTCGCGGCGCTGCAGGAGACGGGACGACGCGTCCCCGAGGACGTGGCACTCACGGGATTCGACGACGTCGACGTCGCCCGCGTGCTGGCGGTCCCCCTCACGACCGTCCGGCAGCCGGTCGAGATGATCGGCCGGCGTGCAGCGGAGCTCCTCATCGACGCCGTCGAGTCCGGCACGCACATCCTGCCTCCGACCCCGCTCGACCACGTGGTCGTGGTCCGGGGGTCGACCACTGGTACGACACACAACCTCCAGACGCCAGAAGGGCGGGAACTCTCATGACACAGCAAGTCTTCGAGCAGCGGCACGCGGAGATTCGCGAGGCTTTTGACGCAGCACGCGCAGCGGATCCGGAGCGCTTCTCTCGGCCGCTGGATCTCTCGTGGTCCAACTGGGGTTTTGGCCTCGAGCCGCTCGAGGACTCGTGCGCCCGGCTTGCGGGCGCGGGGCTCTCGTACATCGAGCTGCACGGCAACCACTACGGCGCCGACCTGGGCTATGAGGTCGACGCGACGCTCGGAACCCTCGCGCGCCACGGGCTTGCCGTCTCCGGCGTGTGCGGGATGTTCTCGGAGGACAACGACCTCTCGAGCAACCGCCCCGTCCAGCAGCAGGAGGCCATCGACTACATACGCCGCGAGGTGGAGTTCACGTCGGCGGTGGGTGGCGCCTACCTGCTCGTCGTGCCTGGCGCTGTCGGGCGTCCGGACGCCTACGACACCTCCGAGTTGCCGCGGTCCGTCGATGCGTTGCGCCGTGCGGCGGATGTCTTCGTCGAGCACGGCATCAAGGGAGCTATCGAGCCGATCCGCTCGGCCGAGGTGTCGTTCGTCCACACCGTCGACGACGCGGTCGCCTACATCGAGGCCGTCGACCATCCCGGTGTGCAGCACATCAATGGGGACGTCTATCACATGCAGTCGGAGGAGCGGAACATCGCCGATGCCGTGCTCCGCGCGGGCGACCGCCTCGTCAACCTGCACATGGCGGACTCGAACCGTCGGGCGCTGGGCGAGGGCTCGATGGACCTCGACGCGATCATCATGGCGCTCTACCTCATTGGCCACAACCAGCCCGGGCGGTTCGTCACACCGGAGCCACTCGGGCCGGGCGCAGGCCCGTACGCGGCGCGGACGGCGCTCCCGGATCCCGCGCGCCTCGACGCGCTCGTCAACCGGACCGTGTCGTACTTCCGTGAGCGTGAGGCGGTCGTGCTCGCGTCGTGATAGCTGCCGCAGCCGGGCTGCGGGAGGCGAGGGTGTCAGCGCGTCGGTGACGAAGATGGAGGTGTGCGTAATGAGCGGGACGAACGAGGCCGAGCCCTCGGCTGTGCTCGGCCGTGGAAGCGCGGTGCTGGGGATCGAGCTGGGGTCGACGAGAATCAAGGCTGTTCTTGTCGGCGCCGGCGATACCCCGATCGCGGCCGGGTCGAGTGCCTGGGAGAGCAGCTACGTCGACGGTTCGTGGACGTACGGTCTCGACGAGGTGTGGGCGGGGGTGCAGGCGGCGGTGTCGGCTGTGCTCGACGACGCGCAGGCCCGCTGGGGGGTGCGCCCGGCGAGCTTCGCGGGCGTCGGTGTTTCGGGGATGATGCACGGATACCTTGCGTTCGACGCGAACGGCGAGCTTCTCGTCCCGTTCCGGACGTGGCGCAACTCGTCGGCCGCGCCCGCGGCTCGTGAGCTGTCCGCACTCCTCGGCGTGAACATCCCCGAGCGATGGTCGATCGCGCACCTCGTCCAGGCCGTGCTCGACGCCGAGCCTCACGCCGGGTCGCTCGACTTCGTCACGACGCTGGCCGGCTATGTGCACTGGCGGCTCACGGGACGTCGTGTGCTCGGCGTCGGCGATGCGTCAGGGATGTTCCCGCTCGACCCCGTGACGCACGAGTACGATGCTCAGCGCTGTGCCGTGGTCGAGGAACTTCTGGCGGAGCACGGTGCGCCGTTGCGCATCCGGGAGCTCTTCCCGCAACCGCTCGTCGCCGGGGCCGAGGCCGGTGCGCTCACCGCTGAGGGAGTGCTGCTCCTCGACCCGACAGGGGCGATCGTCGCGGGCGCGCGCATGTGCCCGCCCGAGGGTGACGCAGGGACCGGGATGGTGGCGACGGGTGCAGTCCGGCCCCGGACCGGGAACGTCTCGGTCGGTACCTCGATCTTCGCCATGATCGTGCTCGAGCGGCCGCTGAGCCAGGTGCACGACGAAGTGGACCTTGTCGCGACGCCGTCCGGGGACGACGTCGCGATGGTGCACTGCAATAACGGGGCGAGCGAGCTTGGGGTGTGGGCCGGCGTCATGGGTGAGGCGGCGGCCGCCCTGGGCGCGCCGACGGACCCGGATGCCGTCTTCGCAGCGCTCCTCGGCGCTGCGCTCGAGGGCGAGGCCGACGCTGGTGGTGTGCTGTCCTTCAGCCTGCTCGCGGGGGAGCCGATCCTCGGGCTTGGCGACGGGCGCCCCATGGTCGTTCGTTCGCCAGGAAGCCGGATGACGCTCGCTAACTTCATGCGGTCGCAGGTGTACGGGATCTTCACGACGCTCCATGTCGGGATGCGCGTGCTCGCTGCGGAGGGTGTCGGGGTCGACGTCATGCAGGCGCACGGCGGGGTGTTCCGCACGCCGGGCGTCGCTCAGCGGTTCTGTGCCGCTGCTGTCGGAGCGCCCGTCGCAGTCGCGCAGACCGCGGGTGAGGGTGGTGCGTGGGGGATGGCGGTGCTCGCCTCGTATGCGCTCCGGGGCGCTGGACGGACGCTCGCCGACTATCTCGACGCAGAGGTCTTCGTCGGCCGCGCAGACCCCGTGGTGAGCCCGCAGGACGAGGACGTCGAGGGCTTCCGACGTTCTGTTGCGGGGTTCGAGTCTGGACTTGCGGCGGTCCGCGCCGCAGTGGAGTCGCTGCGGTGATCGTCGGGTCCCGCAGTGAGACAGGAGTGACGTCATGAACGCAGCAGAGAACTGGTCGGCCGAGGTCCGCGCCGACGTCGCACGCGTCCGCGAGAAGGTCGCGCGCCTCCACGCCGAGCTGCCCCGCTGGGGCCTCGTCGTGTGGACCGCCGGCAACGTCTCCGAGCGCGTGCGCGTCCCCGGCGGCGAGGACCTCCTCGTCATCAAGCCGTCCGGCGTCACCTACGACGAGCTCACGGCCGACGCGATGGTCGTGTGCGACCTCGACGGCACGCTCGTCGACGGTGATCGTGCACCGTCGTCGGACACCGCCGCGCACGCCTACGTCTACCGGCACATGCCCGAGGTCGGGGGCGTCGTCCACACGCACTCGACGTACGCGACGGCCTGGGCTGCGCGCGGCGAGGAGATCCCGTGTGCGCTGACGATGATGGCGGACGAGTTCGGGGGGCCTGTGCCTGTCGGGCCGTTCGCGCTCATCGGCGACGACTCGATCGGTCGCGGCATCGTCGAGACCCTCACGGGCTCCCGCAGCCCCGCCGTCCTCATGCGCAACCACGGTCCGTTCACGATCGGTCGCGACGCGACCGCCGCGGTCAAGGCCGCGGTCATGGTTGAGGAGGTCGCGCGCACCCTGCACATCGCCCGCCAGCTCGGCGAGCCCGACCTCATCGCCGACGAGCACGTCGACGCCCTCTACGCCCGTTACCAGAACGTCTACGGCCAGCACTGACACCGAACGATCGGCGCCCCACAGTCTCGGAGCGCGACTCGATTTCGGATTCGGGCCGTCGTGCTTGTATTCTCGTCGGGCTAGGTAGCGTGTCCGAGCGGCCGAAGGTGCAGCACTCGAAATGCTGTGTGGTTCATAGCCACCGTGGGTTCAAATCCCACCGCTACCGCCAGCGAGACGAAGCCCCCCACGGTTCACCGTGGGGGGCTTCGTGCTGTCGCTTCCTCTGGCGCGGCCGGAGGTCACGCGCCTATCCGCCGTCCGTGAGGCGGAACTCGTAGCCGTCCGTGAACGCGTTGCCCCTGTGGGTGACCTGCGTGCTTGCAGGCCTGATGACGGCGCAGTGCGGGTGGCCCGTCTCGGTGCCGAACGTGTTGTCGACGACGCTCACGCCCGCGATCGCACCGCGCCCACTCTCGGCGAGGTTGATCGAGCACGCGCCTCCGTCGATGAGGTTGCCTTCGATGTGCACGTCGCTCACACCTGACGGGCCCTGGACGATCATCACGGAGGCGCTCCGCGAGCCCTCGAAGCGGTTGCCGACGATGCGGAAGCCGCGACCGTGCGAGATCTGGATGTTGTCGTCATGGCTCGGCCCGCCGCCGTGCAGGGGGTCGCTCGCGTAGTGGAGGTTGTCGTGGAACCACGATGCCTCGACGTGGACTCCGCCGCCTGTCGTCGAGAGCTGGTCGATGACGTCGTGGACGTCGGTGCGGAGCATCGTGAGGTTCGAGCCGACGACGCCCTTGATGAGGTGGCTCGGGTGCGCCGCATAGATCTCGGTGTCGACGATCCTGGTGCCGTTAGCGTCCTCGGAGATCTGCACGAGATAGCTCTGCTGCGTGACGGGGCGCCCGCGAACGATGCTGCGCTTGATCGTCACGTCGTCGGCGTAGATCTTCACGAGCCCGCGGACGTCGACGGCGTCGATGACGGTCCCGTCCTGGGTGATGGTGAGGTCGCCGTCGTGCCGGGTGAGCTTGGTGCCCCGAGGCACTCCGGTCGTCGACGGGCCGGGGTACGTGCGGGGCGGGGCTGCGGTCGGCTCGGGCAGCGTCTCTGGTGAGGGCGCCGGGGTCGTCGGCTCTCTGCTGGGGCGAGGGTCAGGCGGGGTGGTCTGCCTGGGCTCGGATGTCGTGGGTGGCGTCGTCTCGGGAGGAGCGCTCGTCGTCGGAGGCGCAGTCGGAGGCTGCGGCCGGTCCGTCGTCGGCCCGGGAGCGCCAGGGGCGCCCGACGGGTCGAGGGTCGTGGACGGTGAGGCGCTGGGTGCCTCCGCGTCAGTGGTGCCGGGCGTCGTGGGGACGTCGTCGGGCGGCGTGCGCGTCACCCCCACCGGGTCGCGCAGGATGGAGCGGGATGCCGGAGCGCCGGCGTCACCGTGACCGTCCGTGGTAACTGTCGCGGGCCCGAAGAAGTCTGCGGGCAGCGGCTCGGCCGTCATCCGGCCGATGACGGTCAGCCCGACCGGCGCGGTGAGGGCGAGCACGGCTGCGGCGAGCGACGACACGAGCAGGACGTGGCGCGGGCGAGGGCGATGCATGCCAATGATGGTGTGCCCGCGAGCGGCGACCTGTCCCCCGGAACGCCGGGATCGTCCCGGATGGTGGACCGCGGGGGGTGCCCGCACCCCCCTGCGGGCGGTTCTGTCAGGCCACCCGGAGCGTCGTCACGCAGGTCGGGTCGTCGTCGCTGGTGCCGAGGTTCACCTGGCCGGTGCGGCCGTCCTCGGTGGTGACGGACAGCGTGCCGGTGGTGCCGCGGGGCAGCCAGGTGCCGACGAACCCGTTGGCGCCGGTGCGGGTCTCGGCGGTGTGGACGACGGTGCCGTCCCCGTCCGTGACGGTGAGGGTGACGGGCGTGTCGACGAGCTCGCCCTGGCAGGTCGTGAGGGAGTGGTAGAAGCACTCGTGGGTCGTCTCGGCGAAGGGTGCGACCGAGACGTAGAAGAGGTCGGCGGGCAGAGGCAGGGTGGCTTCGCCGGCGTCGGTCGTGAGGAGCAGGTGGTCGGTGCGGACGCTCGCCATGAGCTCGCTGGGGCGGTCGTCGCCGCCGAGGGTCTCGAGGTGGTCGACGAGCTCGCGGCCGTCGCGGCCGGTGAGGTTGAACGGTGCGAGCAGTGCTGCGGCGTCGATGGCGGCCGGTGCGGTCGACGGCGCGGTGGGGGCGGCGTCGGGCCCGGGGGTGCAGGCGCTGAGCACAAGGGCTGCGGCCAGGGCGGGTGCTGCGGTGAGCAGGTGGCGGCGTCGCACGTGCGGTCTCCTTCGGTGGGGATTCAAGACTCTAAGGTACCCCGCCGGGGTATTGTGCGCGGGAGGGACGAAGGTCCCGTCGGATCTGACACGCGAGCAACGTTGCAGCGAGCACGCATAGGCTGGGGGCGTGACCCCGCAGAGCGCCCAGACCTCGCCCGCCACGACCCAGCCCTGGTGGCGCGAGGCCGTCTTCTACCAGGTGTACCCGCGGTCCTTCGGGGACACGACGGGCGACGGCACCGGCGACCTCGCCGGCATCACGGCCCGCCTCGACCACGTCGCCTCGCTCGGTGTCGACGCCCTGTGGCTCTCGCCCTTCTACCCGTCGCCGCAGGTCGACGCAGGCTACGACGTTGCCGACTACTGCGACGTCGACCCCATGTTCGGCACGCTCGACGACCTCGACACGCTCGTCGCGGCCGCGCACGCGCGCGGCCTGCGCGTGACGATCGACCTCGTCCCCAACCACTGCTCCGACCAGCACCCCTGGTTCCAGGCCGCGCTCGCGGCCGGCCCCGGCAGCCCCGAGCGGGAGCTCTTCCACTTCGTCGACGGGCGCGGTGAGCACGGCGAGCTCCCCCCGAACAACTGGCGGTCCGCGTTCGGCGGACCGTCGTGGACGCGCGTCACCGAGCCTGACGGCACGCCGGGCCAGTGGTACTACCACCTCTTCGCGCCCGAGCAGCCCGACTTCAACTGGGGCCGCCCCGAGGTCCTCGCCGAGTTCGAGCGCATCCTGCGCTTCTGGCTCGACCGCGGCATCGACGGCTTCCGCATCGACGTGTCCGACGCGCTCATCAAGGACACGGCGTGGGAGGACACGCCTGACGGCAACCCGCTCATCCCCAAGGACGACGCGAGCGGAGTCCACGAGATCTACCGGGCGTTCCGCGCCGTCATGGACTCCTACGACGGCGACCGCATGGCCGTCATCGAGACGGGGGCGCCCGACGACGTCGTCGCGCTCTTTCTCCGGCCCGACGAGATGCACCTCGCGTTCAACTTCCGCTTCGTCAAGGCGGGTTGGGACGCGGCCGCGATCCGCGCGGCGGTCGACGAGTCACTCGCGGCGTACGGCGCAGTGGGTGCGCCGACGACGTGGGTGACGGACAACCACGACACGACGCGCTCGGTGACGCGCTACGGCGCGGACGTGCGGCTCGAGGGCGAGTACGTGCCGGGTTCGACGGCTGAGCTCCCGCTCGACGGCGCCGCGCTCGCTCGCGGCACGCGCCGCGCTCGCGCCATGGCGGTGCTCCTGCTCGGGCTGCCGGGCGCGGCCTACGTGTACGCGGGGCAGGAACTTGGGCTCCCGGAGGTCGTCGACCTCCCTGCCGAGGTCCTCCAGGACCCGATCGTCGCGCGCTCGGGCGGCACGTCGCGCGGGCGCGACGGCTGCCGCGTTCCGCTGCCCTGGGCGGGCTCGCGGCCGCCGTACGGCTTCGCGCCCGACGGCACGACGACGTGGCTGCCGCAGCCGGAGGACTGGGCGTCGCTGACGGCGGAGTCCCAGGCCGACGACGACGCCTCGATGCTCGCGCTCTACCGGGCGCTCGGCACGCTCCGGCGTGCCGAGCCCGCGCTGCGGGGCGGTGACGTCGAGTGGCTCGAGCAGACGGCGACGCGCCTCGTGCTGCGCCGGACCCCGGCCGCGGGCGTCGGGGGCCGGGCGCTCACGCTCGTCGTCAACCTCGGTGAGGAGGCGGCACCGCTGCCCGACGGTGAGCTGCTCCTCGCGACTGCGCCGCTCGTCGGGGGGATGCTCGCGGGCGAGTCTGCGTGTGTCCTCGCCTGACCGCGGGCGGTCGGGCGGGTGAGGGTGCTCGGCGACGGGTGACCCACCGCTGTACCGGTTGCTGCCCCCCGCGCGCGTTGCCAGACTTCTGAGTGCACGACCCCTGTCCGCTCTGCGCCAGGGAAGGCGGTGCGCCCGGAACGATCCGGTCGCCCTCACACCGAGGAGTCCTGCGATGGCCGCAGACACGACGACGCACTCGCACCCGACGACGGTGTCGGAGCCGCGCGACGCAGCGGAGGACATCCGCGTCGCCCTGCATCGGCTGAGCTCGTCGGCGCCCGAGGAGTTCTTCAACATCGCCAACGACCTGCGTGCGCTCGGCTGCGACGACGCGGCCGTGCCGTTCTACGAGAAGGCCATCGAGGCGGGTGTCCCCGAGGCCACATACAACCTCGCGCTGCTCCACCACGAGCATGGCCGCACCGAGACTGCGCGGTCCGGGTTCGTCGCGGCCTCGGAGGCGGGTGACGCCAAGGGTGCGTTCATGGCGGCGCAGATCTTCGAGGCCTGCGGTGACGACGACCGTGCGGCGCTCCACTACGCGCGGGCACTCGAGCTCCCGGAGACCCCCGTGCGGCTTGCGCGCGTCCTGCGTCGCATCGGCCTCGCACAGGAGGCCGACGACATCGTCGCCGAGTCCGCCGCCATGAGCTGGGAGTCCGCGGTCGAGCACGCGCTGCGCGACACGACCCCGGTGGCCGAGGGGCTCACGCACCTCGACCACCACTGGTCGCGCGGCGAGACGCGCGTCGCTGTGACGCTTGCGCTGCTCCTCGAGGAGGACGGCCGGGCCGACGACGCCGAGGCGGTGCTCCTCGTCGCCGCCGAAGCCGGTGACGTCCAGGCGCTCACGAACCTCGGCACGCACTGGCGTGACAACGGCGACCTCGAGGCCGCCCGCCGTGCATGGGTCGACGCGGCGTTGCGCGGTGACGCGCTCGCCCAGCGGCTCCTCGAGCAGCACCCCGCGTGACACGCCCCACCTGACGCGCCCCCGCCTGACGCGCACCGCCAACCCGCATTACCGCAGGTTCGCGTCGCGAGCGCGCCGCGAGACCGTCCTCTCGACAGGTGGGACGAGGAGTAGGATGCTCCGCGGCGCGGCGCCCCTGCGCGCGCTCCCTCTCGCACCAGACTCCTGATGGGAACCCACATGGCTCTGTGGACCGTGCACGGTGACGGCAAGACCGTCCGACCCGGGGAGGCTGTCGCCCCCCTCGAACGACTCTCCTGGCCGCGGACGATCGGCATGGGCATGCAGCATGTCGTCGCCATGTCCGGCGCGACGCTGCTCGTCCCCGCGATCACCGGGTTCCCGGCGACCGCGACGCTGTTCTTCAGCGCGATCGGCACGTTCATCTTCCTGCTCGTCAACCAGAACCGGCTCCCGAGCTACCTCGGTTCGAGCTTCGCGTTCCTCGCGCCCATCGGTGCGGCCGCGACGATGGGCGACGCCTCGGGCGGCATCCTCTTCGCCGGCGCGTGCCTCGTCGTCGTCGGCGCGCTCGGCCACTTCGCGGGCGTCGGCTGGATCGATAAGCTCATGCCGCCGGCCGTCAACGGCACGATCGTTGCGCTCATCGGCCTCAACCTCGCGCCCGCCGCATGGGGCAACTTCAAGGGCCACGAGGTCACCGGCTTCGTCACGATCCTCACCGTCGCTGTCGTCTCCGTGCTCTTCAAGGGCATCCTCGGGCGCCTGTCGATCCTCGTCGGGATTGTCGTCGGTTACGTCGTCGCCGCGATCCGCGGCGAGATCGACTTCGGCTCGAAGGCGATCAGGGACGCGGACCTCTTCGGTCTGCCCGACTTCCACACGCCGACGTTCACCGACCCGGGCCTGCTCATCATGTTCGTGCCCGTCGTCCTCGTCCTCGTCGCCGAGAACATCGGCCACGTGAAGTCCGTCGCCGCGATGACGGGCGAGAACCTCGACGACCGCGTCGGCCGCTCCCTCGTCGCCGACGGCGTCTCGACGATGCTCGCGGGCGTCGGCGGCGGCTCCGGCACGACGACCTACGCGGAGAACATTGGCGTCATGGCCGCGACCCGCGTCTACTCGACGGCCGTCTACTGGGTCGCCGGCTCGACCGCGCTCCTCCTCGCGTTCTCCCCGAAGGTCGGCGCGATCATCCAGGCGATGCCCGCGGGCGTCCTCGGCGGCGCCGGCACGATCCTCTACGGCATGATCGGCCTGCTCGGCGCCCGCATCTGGGTGCAGAACAAGGTGAACTTCTCCGACCCCGTGGTCCTGACGTCGGCGGCGGTCGCGCTCATCATGGGCATCGGCGACTACACGTTCACGATCGGTTCGATCACCCTCGGCGGCATCGCGACCGGAACGATCGCGGCGCTCGTGCTCTACCACGGCATGCGCGCGATCGCGGTGTGGCGCGGGACGTCGGCCGAGCCGGCAAGCCCGAGCTCGGTCCCGGACACGGCGGTCGGCAACCCGGACGCGTAAGTCCTCAACCCGCCCCCAAGAGTCCGAGCGGATGGCTGCTGCGAGCAGCGATCCGCTCGGACTCTTGTGTGTCGGCGGCACCGATGACGTAGCCGACCGCACGGTCGTCGTCGTCGCGTCACTACTCCGTCGTCGAACTGTCGGAGGACTCGGCGTCCTTCGCCGCCTTCTCCTCCTCCTCCGCGTCCTTCGCAGCCTTCTCAGCGGCCTTCTTCTTCGCTTCGTCGAAGCGCGCGGGCGCAGGCTGCGGCGTGATCTGCGCGGCCTCGACGCAGCCTTCGACGGACGTCAACGGAACCTTCGAGTCGAGCTGAACCTCGTCCTCGGGCGTGACGACCGTGAACTCGGCGCCGATCGTCACGTCGACCGACTTGCCCGGGCGGTCGTCGAGCACGAGCCGTGCCTCCGGGAACCGCGCGAGCACCGTGTACGCCTGGACGAGGCCCGACGGCCCCGACGTCACGAGCGTCTGACGAGGCAGGCGCGTGTCGTTGCCCGTGCCCTCGATCGCGAAACCACGGTCGGCGAGCTCCTCGGCGACCGTCACCGCGAGGGCCGCCCGCTTGGTGCCGTTGAGCACCGTGACCTTGATCTTCGCGCGACCGGCCGGTTTCTTGTCCGCAGGGACGCACGGCTGGTCCCACGTCACCGGGGTCCCCTCGGGCTCCTTCGAGATGAAGTCCGAGGAACCGGGCAGCGAGAAGTTGCCCGTGTACGCCGCGACGCCCCCGAGGCCGGCGACCGCGAGCGTCGCGATGAGCACACCGAAGATCACGGTCTGACGCTCGTGCTCGCGGCGACGGCGCAGGGCGCGGGCCTGCTCGGGGGTGAAGCGTGCGTTCACAGGGTGGTCCTCGGCGGTGTCGTGGAGTCGTCATCAGCAGGAAGAGCGGGGGTCGCGGGCGACGGCGCGGGCGCGGGACTCGGCGTGCCGTCGCTCGACGTGGCAGCCGGCGTCACGGGCGCGGCGTCGTCCGCGACGACGAGGACGCGCGCGTGCAGCACCGCACGCTGCTGAAGCGCGGCGCGCACAGCGCGGTGCAGCCCGTCCTCGAGGTACATGACGCCCTTGTGCTGGACGACGTGCGCGAAGAGGTCGCCGTAGAACGTCGAGTCGTCCGAGAGCAGCGAGTCGAGGCTCAGTGTCTTCTTCGTCGTCACGAGCTCGTCGAGCCGCACCTGACGCGGCGGCACCGCCGACCAGTCCTTGGGCGTGACGAGGCCGTGGTCGGGGTACGGACGGCCCTCGCCGACGCCACGGAAGATCACGCCAGCGAGTCTAGGGCGCGCGTCGTCCCGGGACCCGGGAAGCCCGCCGTCCTGCGCACGACCTTCACCGGACGCGGCCTGGGCGCGACGCACGTAGACCTCACGGACGCTCGTCCGACGGATCTGGCCTGCGGACATGGGTGCACCTCCGGGGTGGGGTCGTGGGTGGGCTCGGGGCGGCGGCGGGTGGGACGTCGCGCTGGTGGGTGCGTGCCGCGTGTCTCGCGGGGCGAGCACGCGTCAGCGCGTGCGGGCCTTGCGGACGACGAGGACGGCGGCCGTGACGACCGCGAGCACCAAGGCCACGGCGCCGCCGACGACGAGTAGGTCCGAGCCGTCCTCGGGCGCGGGCGTCGGAGCGGCCGTCGCCGAGGGGGCGGGAGTCGTCGGTGCTTCGGACGTCGGAGCGTCCGTCGTCGGAGCCTCGCTCGTCGGCGCGGCCGACGTCTCCTCGGGAGCCGTCGTCGGCTCCGCAGCCGTGACCGTGAACGTGCTCGTGCCGTCGACCGGGTGACCGTCCTCGGACGTCACCCGCCACACGAGCGTGTACTCGCCCGGGCCCGCGTCCGTGATCGCCTGGACGACGTCCTTCTCACCGACGACGCTCGCGCCGTCGGACACCGTCGACCCGTCCGGGCCCGTGACCTCGAGCACCGAACCGACCGCGAGGATCGGGGCGCTGTAGTCGAGACGCACCTCCGCGGGCGCGGCGTCGAGCGTCGCGCCGTCGGCGGGCGTCGGGACCGGGGGCGGGTTGTGCGCCGATGCCGGGGAGGCGTGAACGGGCGAAAGCGCGAGCAGGACGGCCGCGAGCACGCAGGAACCACGAAGGACAGAACGCATGGCCCCATGGTCCCACCATTCGGCGCGTCGCGACTCGGCCCTGGGTAGGACATGCCGCAACCGACCCACCCGGCGCGGTCCCTCCCCGCGACTCGTAGGTGCTGGGCACTGTTCGATGTGCTGGAGACCTACGAGTCGGGGGAGCCGGGCTCCTCGCTTCGCTGCGGGCCCTCCCGAATCCGCTCCGTGCGTTCGCAGAACGAGAGAGACCCTCGAACCGAAAAGCGTGGTTCGAGGGTCTCTCTCATTCTGCGGAGGATGGGGGATTCGAACCCCCGAGGGCTTGCACCCAACCGCCTTTCCAAGACGGCGCCATAGGCCACTAGGCGAATCCTCCTGGCAACAGCGTCTCCGAGAATACCCGAGGATGGCTCGCAGGCCGAATCCGCGCGGGCCAGCCCCGCAGCGGGGCGCTGCGGCGCGGGGCGGGCCGATTCGGCCGGGGGCGTGGCCCTCCGCTAGACTTCCGGGCAGACCCCTCGTGCGGCGTTATCTCGCTGAACTCCCCCAGGGCCGGAAGGCAGCAAGGGTAGGTGAGCTCTGGCGGGTGCACGGGGGGTCCTTTGTGTCCGCGCTGTCTCTCCGCGCCACGGAGGCGCGCCACGGAGGCGCCCAGCGATGCCCGGTCACGTCGGGGGCCGGCGCGCAATCGTGAGCCCACGAAGCACTCGCCATGTGGACACTCGTGAACGAGCAGCATCGGCGGAATCTCCGCGTTCACGTCCTTCGATGCACTGCCGTCGCGAGATCGTACGGTCCACCATGCGAGATTCTGCCGGTGCTGGCTGGCCCTCGCCGTCGTCGTCGGCGCATGGTTGTCCCATGACCGCCACCCGCTGCACCACGACCCGCACCGCCGCGACCTGTCGTCGCGACGTGATGTGCGGGCGAATGCCGCAGCGGGCCGCGCAGGCCTGAGCCACCGAGCCGCGTCCAGAGGGACCCGACCGCGCCGCGGTCGTCAGTCGGAAGGCCTCCCTGCCGGGCACCCCAGGTGCCCTGATCCCCGCCTCACCCCAGAAGCACGCCTCCGGACGGTCGTGCCTCGGAGCAGACCCCGGATCCCCATGCCTCCTGGCGCACACGCGCCGCAGCGTGCAGCCCCTGCACGCGAGACACACGAAGCGAGAACTCCCATGAACCGCAAGCTCACCGCACTCGCCGCGACCGCCGCCCTCGCGCTCGGTCTCGCCGCCTGCTCCTCCGACGACGGCACGCCCGCCGCGACGGGCACGACGTCCGGCGGCACGACGCCCGTCAAGGTGCGCGTCGGCGTCGTCGGCTCGCAGGACGACCAGTGGCCCGTGCTCGTCGAAAAGGCCAAGGCCGAGGGCATCGAGGTCGAGCTCGTGAACTTCACGGCCTACCCCGAGCCCAACCCCGCGCTCACGCAGGGCCAGCTCGACCTCAACCAGTTCCAGCACATCCAGTACCTCGCGGACTACAACGTTTCGGCCGACGAGGACCTCGTCGCGCTCGGCTCGACCGCGATCTACCCGCTCGCGCTCTACTCCGAGAAGCACACGTCGGTCGCCGACATCCCCGAGGGCGGCGAGATCGCCGTCCCGAACGACCCGACGAACCTCAACCGTGCGCTCTTCGTCCTCCAGAGCGCGGGCCTCGTCCAGCTCCGTGACGGTGGAACCCTCTCGTCGACCGAGCTCGACGTCCTGCCCGAGTCGAAGGTCAAGGTGACGCCGGTCGACGCTGCGCAGACCGCGATCTCCCTGAAGTCGGTCGACGGCGCGATCATCAACAACGACTTCATCGCCGACGCGGGCCTCGAGCCCACCGACGCCCTCGCGCAGGACGACCCGGCGTCCGTCGGCGCGCGTCCGTACATCAACGTGTGGGCCGCCCGCGCCGAGGACAAGGACAACCCGACGTTCCTCAAGCTCATCGAGCTCGCCCAGACCCCCGAGGTCGAGGAGGCGCTCAAGACCGCGTCGGGCGGCACGGGCGTCATCGTCCACGAGGACGCCGCAACCCTCGCGGGCTACCTCGCGGACGTCGAGGCGCAGGTGCGCGCAGGCGAGTGAGTACATGCCCGGGGCGCGCAGCGCGCGCCCCGGGCATGACGACGGTGCGGCCGGGGCAGGCGTCACCGTCGCGGTCGTCGCCCGGGATTTCAGGGGGCCCTGGGCGGCGACCGTTCGAGCACGGCACGATAGGGGTGGCACCGCACGCCCTGACGACGACAGGACCCACGCCGCATGAGCCAGACCCAGCCCAAGGTGCTCTTCGAGAACGCCACGAAGATCTTCCGCACGGCGAAGGGCGAGGTGCGTGCGGTCGACGGCGTCGACCTGGCGATTGGCGACGGCGAGATCTTCGGCGTCATCGGCTACTCGGGCGCCGGCAAGTCGACGCTCGTGCGCCTCATCAACGCGCTCGAGCCGGTGACGAGCGGTCGCGTGCTCGTCGACGGCCGTGACGTCCACTCCCTCAAGGAGTCCGAGCTGCGCGCGGCCCGCGCCGGCATCGGCATGATCTTCCAGCAGTTCAACCTGCTCGCCTCGCGCACGGTCGCGGGCAACGTCGCCTATCCGCTCAAGGTCGCCGGGTGGTCGCGTGCCCGACGCGCCGCGCGCGTCGCCGAACTCCTCGAGTTCGTCGGCCTCTCCGACAAGGCCCGCGCGTACCCGTCGCAGCTTTCGGGCGGCCAGAAGCAGCGCGTCGGCATCGCCCGCGCCCTCGCGACGAACCCGACGATCCTCCTCGCCGACGAGTCGACGAGCGCGCTCGACCCCGAGACGACGCAGGACGTCCTCGACCTCGTCAAGCGCGTCAACGTCGAGCTCGGCGTCACCGTCGTCGTCATCACGCACGAGATGGAGGTCGTCAAGTACGTGTGCGACCGCGTCGCTGTCATGGAGGACGGCATGGTCGTCGAGCACGGTGACGTGTACGACGTCTTCGCGCGGCCCCGGCACGCCGCGACCCGTCGCTTCGTCGGGACGGCGCTGCGCGACCGGCCGAGCCCGGCCGCGCTCGAGCGGCTGAGACGACGGCACCCGGGCCGCATCATCACGGTCGGCGTCCGCGAGGACGGCGGCGCGTCGGGCGAGCTCACGCGCGCGCTGCGCGACCACCCCGTCGACGGCACCGTCATCTACGGCGGCATCACGGAGATCGCGGAGCGCCCCTACGGGTCGCTCACGCTCGAGATCGCCGGTGACGACGACGCGATCGCGGCGTTCGTCGCCGACCTCGGACGCACCACGACGGTCCTCGACCTCGGCACCGCCGACCACCCCCTCGTCGACCCCGACGCCGTCGGGCCGCGTGCCTCGAAGGGAGAGCCCGCATGACCCTCGTCGCTGCTGCCCGGCCCACGGACTGGGACCGGCTCCTGCCCGTCATGTGGGAGTCGCTCGGCCAGACGCTCTACATGGTCGGCGTCGCCGTCGTCATCGGTGGAGCCGTCGGGCTCGCGCTCGGCCTCGCGCTCTACGTGACGCGCGCGGGCAACCTCTACGGCAACCGCGTCGTCAACGTCGTGCTCAACGTGCTCGTCAACATCGTGCGGCCCATCCCGTTCATCATCTTCCTCACGGCGATCGGGCCCCTCACCTATGCGGTCGTCGGCACGACGATCGGCACGAGGGCCGTCATCCTGCCGATGACGATCATGGCGTCGTTCGCGTTCTCGCGGCTCGTCGAGCAGAACCTCGTCGCGGTCGACCCCGGGGTCGTCGAGGCCGCGCGCGCCATGGGTGCGTCGCGGTTCCGGGTCGTGTGGTCGGTGCTCATCCCCGAGGCGCTCGGGCCGCTCATCCTCGGCTACACGTTCCTCTTCATCGGGGTCGTCGACATGTCCGCGATGGCGGGGCTCATCGGCGGCGGCGGCATCGGTGACTTCGCGATCCGCTTCGGCTATCAGCGCTTCAACTGGGAGGTCACGTACGTCGCGGTCATCGTCATCGTCGTCGTCGTGCAGATCGTCCAGGGGGCCGGCAACCTCCTGGCCCGCAAGGTGCTGCGGGTGTCGCGTATACACATCTGACGCTGCCGACACCGCCCGACGGCTACGTTTCTGGGGCTCTCCGTACCTCACAAAACACATAAAATCAGCGAATTGAGTTGCATGCGGAGACTTAGACCGACCAGCTGCTGTCACACTCGCAG
>NZ_LT964979.1:1755470-1849704 GCF_900240335.1 Sanguibacter massiliensis | reverse complement strand
GGTTGTGTGAAAGAAGAAGACGGCATTAGAGTTTTTTTTTTGAAGGAGGGGGGCGGCAACGGGTATCAGTTACGGTCGCGGGGGCGAGGAATTGTGAATAGGAGACAGCGGTTGGGGGGGGCCCGTGAGCACACCCCTCTACCGCCGTTACCGCCCGGACTCCTTCGCCGACGTCGTCGGGCAGGAGCACGTCACGGCACCCCTGCGGCAGGCGCTGCGCTCCAACCGCGTCAACCACGCGTACCTCTTCTCAGGGCCGCGCGGCTGCGGCAAGACGACGTCGGCGCGCATTCTCGCGCGCATCCTCAACTGCCACGCGAACACCGACGCGACACCGACGGATACCCCGTGCGGCACGTGCCCGTCGTGCGTCGACCTCGCGACGGGCGGCGCGGGCAGCCTCGACGTCGTCGAGATCGACGCCGCGAGCCACGGCGGCGTCGACGACGCCCGCGAGCTGCGCGAGCGCGCGACATTCTCACCGACGCGTGACCGCTTCAAGATCTTCATCCTCGACGAGGCGCACATGGTGACGCCTCAGGGCTTCAACGCGCTCCTGAAGATCGTCGAGGAGCCGCCGGCGTACCTGAAGTTCATCTTCGCGACGACCGAGCCAGACAAGGTCATCGGCACCATCCGCTCGCGCACGCACCACTACCCGTTCCGGCTCGTGCCGCCGGACGTCATGGTCCCGCTGCTCGAGAAGCTCTGCGCGGCCGAGGGCGTGCCCGTCGGACCTGGCGTACTGCCGCTCGTCGTGCGCGCGGGCGGCGGGTCCGTGCGCGACACGCTCTCCGTGATGGACCAGCTCATCGCGGGCTCGGGCCCCGAAGGCGTCGACTACGAGCTTGCGGTCGCGCTGCTCGGCTACACGCACGCGACCCTGCTCGACGACGCTGTGGAGTCGGTCGCCTCGCGCGACGGCGCCGCGCTGTTCCGAGTCGTCGACCGCGTCGTCGGCTCGGGGCACGAGCCGCGCCGCTTCGTCGAGGACGTGCTCGAGCGGCTGCGTGACCTCGTCGTCATCGCTGTCTCGGGCGACGACGCCGAGGCTGTGCTGCGTGACGTGCCTGCCGACCAGCTCGACCGCATGCGGTCGCAGGCCGCCGCGATGGGTGTCGCCGAGCTCTCGCGCGCCGCGGACCTCACGAACGACGCGCTCACGTCGATGAGCGGTGCGACCTCGCCCCGCATGCATCTCGAGCTCCTGTGCGCCCGGCTGCTCCTGCCGGCCGCCGCGGGCGGCGAGCAGTCGCTTGCGTCGCGCCTCGACCGGCTCGAGCGCGGACTCGGCCCCGTCGTCGCGTCCGGTGGCGCCACGCCTGACGCTTCCCCGGCGGCCGGAGCCCCAGCAGCTCCGCGCGAGGAGTACTCGGCGCCCGCCCCGCGCGGGGATGCCGGACGCGGGGCCTCGGCCGCGCGTGCCGCGCTCGCCGCAGCGACGGGGAAGGGGCCCGTGACTGCGCCGACTCCGGCAGCTGCTCCTGCGTCCGCTCCGGCTGCAGCGCCGGCAGCGGCGGCGGTCGCCTCTGCGGCCGCTACGCCGGCCGCGGACGTCGCGTCACCGGTGCAGCCGCAGCCGGTTTACGAGGACGACGCACCCCCGCCGTGGGACGTTCCGTCAGCGGTCGACGAGCCGGGGCCCGTGAGCGTGCCAGAGCCGGTGGCCGAGCCCGCGCTCGTCGTCGAGCCAGCACCTGGCACCGAACCTGCGCCGGCGGCCGACGTCCAGCCGCATCCTGAGCGCGAGACTGAGCCGACCGTCGTGCCTGAGTCGTCAACGTCCGCTGAGCCTGCCGCTCCCGAGCCGCGTGAGACGGACGACGACGCGACCCGCGCGCCCGCAACCGCAGCGGGCGAAGACTCCGAGACGCTGCGCCGCCGGTGGGACGAGGTCCTCGCGACGCTCTCGGACCTCAAGAAGGCGACGTGGGTGCTCGTCAAGGACAACTCCCGCGTCGCCGAGCTCACCCCGACGACCCTGCGCCTCGCGTTCACGGCTCCCGGCCTCGTCTCGGCGTTCCGTAACGGCCCGCACTCCGCCCTCGTGCAGCAGGCCGTCAAGGAGACGCTCGGCTACGACGTCCGCGTCGAGGGTGAGGTCCAGGGCGATGGGCCCGCGCCGGGTGCGCCCACGGAGCCGTCCACGCACGGCAGCACGGGGGCACCCGCGGCGCGTCCGCAGTCGGCCGCCGTTGCCGCACCCGCCACGCGCGTGCACGCGACCGTCGGCGACGCTCCTGCACCCCCCGACGCGCCTGCACACCCCGACGCTCCTGCAGGTCATGACGTTCCGGCGCAGCGCGACGAGCCTGCTCGCCATGACGGCGCGGCTCGTCCCGACGCATCGCACCGAGCGCAGTCGCAGGAACCGCTGACGCAGCCCGCACCGGGCGGCACCACGGTCTCCTCCGGGACCGTCGACTCGTGGGACGTCGTGCCCGTCGGCACCTGGACGCCCGACGAGCGCACGGCAGCTCCGGCGGAGTCGAGTCCGGCCGCATCCGAGGTGACGTGGGACGTCGTCCCGGTCGACTCGTCGTTGGCGACTGCCGCCCCGGAACGCTCGGCGCCTGTCGTGTCCGCCGCAGACGCGTCGGCGCCCGCGACGGACCCGTGGACGAACGTCGTCGAGCGGATCGTCGCCGAGCCCCAGCAACGGCACGAGCCGGCGCCCGCAGCCCGGCCCGCACCGAGCCCGACGCCTGCCGCCCCGGAGGGCGGGCGTCTCACAGGCGCCGCCGCCGCCCGTGCGGCCGCGCTCGCGGCCCGGACGCACGCTGCACATCCCCGCACTGCGAGCGCCGACGAACCCCCGCACGACGACGTCCCGCCGTCCGACGAGCCGTCGTACGAGGAGTACGAGGACTCCGTGCCGTTCACGGAGACGACGCTCATGGGTGTGCCGCTCGTCGTGCAGATCCTCGGGGCGACCGTCCTCGAGGAGATCGACGAGACCAACGCCTGAGTCTCGCTGCGGGCCGACGGCCGACGGTGTCGGTGGCGACGGATAGGCTCGGGGTGTGTACGAAGGAGCGGTTCAGGACCTCATCGACGAGCTCGGGCGTCTGCCCGGGGTCGGCCCCAAGAGCGCGCAGCGCATCGCGTTCCACCTCCTCGCGGCGGACGCGGACGACGTGCGTCGGCTCGTCGACGCACTCACGCAGGTCAAGGCCCGCGTGAAGTTCTGCGAGGTGTGTGGCAACGTCGCCGAGGAGGAACGCTGCCGCGTGTGCCGCGACCCGCGGCGCAGTCCCACGGTCATCTGCGTCGTCGAGGAGCCCAAGGACGTCGTCGCGATCGAGCGCACGCGCGAGTTCCGCGGCACGTACCACGTGCTCGGCGGCGCCATCAACCCGATCGACAACGTCGGGCCCGACGACCTGCGGATCTCCCAACTCATGTCGCGCCTCGCCGACGGACAGGTCACCGAGATCATCCTCGCGACCGACCCCAACGTCGAGGGCGAGGCAACGGCCACGTACCTCGCACGCCTGCTCGGACCGATGGGACTGAGGGTCACTCGCCTCGCGTCCGGGCTGCCCGTGGGGGGAGACTTGGAGTACGCCGACGAGGTCACGCTCGGGCGGGCGTTCGAGGGACGGAGGGTCGTTCATGGCTGACGATGCACGCATGACGCTCCCGGGCGGTGTCACCGAGGTCGGGGAGGCTTTCGCCGAGCAGGCGTCACGCTTCGTCGAGACCCTCACCCACGTCGCGTCGGGCGCGACGCCCGAGGCAGCGATCCCCGTGCTGCTCCTCGCGACGACGGACATCCTCGCGTCGGGTTCACGCCTCGGCGCGATGGTCGACGTCGTGCCGTCGGAGGAGTTCGAGCCGGACTCGGGCCCTGACACCGACGTCGAGCCGCTGCGGCTCGCGCTCGCCCGGATCCTCGACGGGCTCGACGCGTACCCCGAGGTCGTCGACCCGGTCCTCGGGCCGGAGCTCGACGCCACGAGCCTGTCCGACGGGCTCACCGAGATCACGCTCGCCCTCACGCAGGGCCTCGCCCACCACGACGCCGGCCACACGACCGAGGCCCTGTGGTGGTGGCAGTTCTCCTACCTCTCCGGCTGGGGCGCGACCGCAGCCTCTGCGGCGCGTGTCCTCGCGTTGATCCTCGGGCACCTGCGGCTCGACGTCGAGGACGACGTCGCCGCCGAGGCCGAGTACGACGCCCTGCAGCGCCACACCACCTGATGACGTCGGGCGGCCTCGACCTCTCGACGACGACGGTCCTCCTGCTCGTCGTCGCCGGCTTCACAGCCGGATGGATCGACGCCGTCGTCGGCGGTGGCGGGCTCGTCCAGCTGCCCGCACTCCTGCTCGTGCCCGGCATCAGCCCCGTGCAGGCGCTCGCGACCAACAAGCTCGCGGGCATCATGGGCACGTCCGTCGCGGCCGTCACCTTCTACCGGCGAGTCGGTCCCGACCTCCGAACGGCAGCACCGATGGCGGTGTGTGCGTTCGGCGGAGCCGTCGGCGGGGCCGCGCTCGCGAGCCGCATCCCCGCCGAGCTCTTCACGCCCATCATCCTCGTCGTCCTCGTCGGCGTCGCCGTGTGGACCGTCGCGCGGCCTGCGCTCGGGACGACGTCCCAGTTGCGGTGGGAAGGCAACCGCCATCGCGTCACCGCTGCCGCGGTGGGCCTCGCGATCGGGGCCTACGACGGGTTGCTCGGCCCCGGAACCGGCACGTTCCTCGTCATCAGCCTCGTCGGGCTCCTCGGGTACGCGTTCCTGCCCGCGTCGGCGATCGCCAAGATCGTCAACTTCGCGACGAACGCCGGCGCGCTCGTGTTCTTCGTGCCGCACGGCGCGGTGCTGTGGAGCCTCGGCCTCGTCGTCGGCGCCGCCAACCTCTGCGGCGGCTACCTCGGGGCGCGCATGGCCGTCGCGCGTGGCTCCGGGTTCGTGCGCGGCGTTTTTATCGTCGTCGTCTCCGTGCTCATCGTGCGGCTCGCGTGGCAGGTGCTCGCCGGCTGAGCCGGCGTCGTCCCCGAGCGCGGGCCTTCCCGACCGCGCCGCCCGCGCCGCTACGCCGCACGCAGCGCTACGCCGTGAGCGCAACGCGTTCACCCGGGCAGGGTGTGCGAGGGGCTGACCGACGGACGCGACCGGAGTACCTTGGAGCCTAGGTCGCGCGCAACGGGCGTGCGCTGGGAGGAAGGGGGTGCCGCATGGGCATCGATGACCTCGCCGCGAAGGCGAAGAGCGCTCTGGCGGAGCACGGCGACAAGGTCTCGGACGGCCTCGAGAAGGCCGCCGAGTTCGTGAAGTCCAAGACCCCTGACAGCGTCGACGCCAAGATCGACTCGGGGGTCGACTCCGCCCAGGAGTACATCGCCAAGCAGCAGCAGGCCTGAGATACAGCCCCCGACGCCCGCACCCCCGATGATGGCGGTGCGGGCGTCGTGCTGCCCGCACCTTCTCGTCTCCGCGAGCGCAGCATGCGCTCGATAGCGGATCGTGACGTGCGCGCCGTACCGATCCGCTATCGAGCGTTCTCCCGGGGGCGGCGACATGGCTCGATAGCCCATCAGGCCAGGTATGGCGCACGGATGGGCTATCGAGCCAAAGCGGGGAAGGGACGGGGCGGGTCCGGGGGGTGGATGGTCCGTGCGGAGCGGCGCGCGGCGCCGCTACCATCGGGGTGTTCGAACAAGCATCTGGTGGACGTTTAGATCAACGGGACCAGTGACGAAAAGAGCACACATGGCACTCATCGTGCAGAAGTACGGCGGCTCCTCGGTGTCGGACGCCGAGAGCATCAAGCGCGTCGCCAAGCGCATCGCCGAGTCCAAGCGGGCCGGGAACGACGTCGTCGTCGTGGTCTCGGCCATGGGGGACACGACGGACGAGCTCATCGACCTCGCCCAGCAGGTGACGCCCGCCCCGCCGCAGCGCGAGATGGACATCCTCCTCACCGCCGGCGAGCGCATCTCGATGTCGCTCCTCGCCATGGCGATCAACAACCTCGGCGTCAAGGCGAAGTCCTTCACGGGCCAGCAGGCCGGCGTCATCACGGACGCCGTGCACGGCAAGGCGCACATCGTCGACGTCGTGCCCTCGCGCGTCCGCGAGACGATCGAGAAGGGCGCCGTTGCGATCGTCGCCGGGTTCCAGGGCGTCACGCGGGACACGAACGACGTGACGACGCTCGGTCGCGGCGGCTCCGACACGACGGCCGTCGCGCTCGCGGCGGGCCTCGGCGCAGACGTGTGCGAGATCTACTCCGACGTCGACGGCGTGTTCACCGCCGACCCCCGCATCGTGTCGGCGGCCCGCAAGGTCGACCGCCTCACGTACGAGGAGATGCTCGAGATGGCGGCGAGCGGAGCGAAGATCCTCCACCTGCGCTGCGTCGAGTACGGCCGTCGCTACGACGTGCCGATCCACGTGCGGTCCTCCTTCTCCGGCAAGGAGGGCACTCTCGTGACCAACCGACCCCTGACCGCCGAGAACGGCGAGGAGCTCCCGATGGAAGACCCGATCATCACCGGCGTGGCCCACGACCGGTCCGAGGCCAAGATCACCGTCGTCGGCGTGCCCGACGTTCCCGGCACCGCTGCGCGCATCTTCGAGGTCGTCGCGACCGCGGGCGCGAACATCGACATGATCGTCCAGAACATCTCGGCGGCCCAGACGGGCCTCACCGACATCTCGTTCTCGCTGCCCGAGGGTGACGTCCCGGCGACGCTCGCGGCCCTGCGCGTCGCACAGGACGAGATCAAGTTCGAGTCGCTGCAGTTCGACGACCAGATCGGCAAGCTCTCGCTCGTCGGCGCCGGCATGAAGTCGAGCCCGGGCGTCTCCGCGAAGCTCTTCGGGGCGCTGCGGGACGCGGGCATCAACATCGAGATGATCTCGACGTCCGAGATCCGCATCTCGGTCGTCACGCGGGAGGACTCGCTCGACGACGCCGTGCGCGCGGTCCACTCGGCCTTTGGTCTTGACGGTGACGCCGAGGCCGTCGTCTACGCAGGAACGGGGCGCTGAACCATGTCGCAGAACCTCACTGTCGCCGTCGTCGGTGCGACCGGTCAGGTCGGTGCCGTCATGCGGCGCCTCCTCGTCGAGCGGGACTTCCCGGTCGGCACGATCCGCTACTTCGCGTCGGCCCGCTCGGCGGGCAAGGTGCTCGACTGGAAGGGCACGGACGTCGTCGTCGAGGACGTCGCGACCGCTGACCTTGCGGGCATCGACATCGCGCTGTTCTCCGCCGGGGGTGCGACGTCGAAGGCGCAGGCTGAGCGGTTCGCCGCCGCGGGCGCGATCGTCATCGACAACTCGTCCGCGTGGCGCCTCGACCCGGACGTGCCGCTCGTCGTGTCCGAGGTCAACCCGGACGCCGTCGTCGAGGCCCGTAAGGGCATCATCGCGAACCCCAACTGCACGACGATGGCCGCGATGCCCGTCCTCAAGCCGCTCTCGGACGCGGCCGGCGGCCTGCAGCGCCTCATCGTCTCGACGTATCAGGCGGTCTCGGGCTCGGGCCTCGCCGGGGCGACGGAGCTCGCCGACCAGGTGCGTGCCGCCGTCGCGGGCGACGTCGCGCTCGAGGAGCTTGTCACCGACGGCTCCGCTGTGACGCTGCCCGAGCCGAGCACGTACGTGCGGAACATCGCGTTCAACGTCGTCGCGATCGCGGGCAGCATCGTCGACGACGGCTCGCTCGAGACCGACGAGGAGCAGAAGCTCCGCAACGAGTCGCGCAAGATCCTCAGCCTCCCCGACCTCGCAGTCTCGGGCACGTGCGTGCGCGTCCCGGTGTTCTCGGGCCACTCGCTCGTCGTCAACGCCGAGTTCGGCGAGCCGATCTCGCCCGAGCAGGCCACGGCGCTGCTCGAGGCGGCACCCGGCGTCGAGGTGACGGACGTGCCGAACCCGCTGCAGGCGGCGGGCGCCGACCCGTCGTTCGTCGGCCGCATCCGCGTCGACCAGTCCGTGCCCGGTGGCAAGGGCCTCGCGCTGTTCATCAGCAACGACAACCTCCGCAAGGGTGCCGCTCTCAACGCGGTGCAGGTCGCGGAGGTCGTCGCGCCGCGCCTCGCCGAGGTGCGTGCCGCCTACCAGGGCTGACACCGGCAGATGACGCGCCCGGTCACCTCACGGTGACCGGGCCCGTCGTGCGTGACGTCGGCAAGCGCACTGCGCGGTGGCCCCGGCGCCCAGCGCGATGGTCCCGGTGTCGCACGGCCGCAGCGGCTCGTGACCAGAGGGACCGAGCGACGCCACCGGCCGCACGTAGAACACGGCGAGCACGGACTGCAGCGCCGCGATGATGACGACGGCGACGAACTCTCGCCACCCGACACTCAACCCGACGACGAGCGCGCCCGCGATGACGAGTCCGAGTGCGGTGGCGCCGAGAGAGACGATCAGACGTACGAGCAACCGAACCATGACTCTCGTAGGGGGAGTCGTACATCGGTCTGCGGATGTTCCGTGGTTGCGTCCTCACACCAGTGAGGGACCGGGGGATGCCCCCTCTTGGTCCGTTTTTCCGCGCAAGGATGTTCTCCTCCCACTACGCTCCCTCTCATGACACAGGGGAGCACCGCAGGACGGACGCCGCAGGACGAGCTCGAGAGGGCGCTCGCGGCTCTTGCGGAGCGGGCTCCGCTCGAGGACGCGCTCGGCGCGGCCCGCGCGGTGGTCGCGGAGAGGACGGCAGCGGTCACGGCGGCGCGGGCGCTGATCGTCACGGAGTCGGAGGACGTGCGCGCGCTCGAGGGGGCCACGTGGCGGAGGCTCATGGCAGCGGTCCGCGGGACGACCCACGAGGAGCTGAGCCGCGAGAGGGCGCAGGTGGTGCGCGCCGAGGCCGCATACGTGCTTGCGGTCGACCAGCACGAGGCAGCCGTCGCGCACGCCGACGAGCTGCGTGCGCGGCTCGCGCGGACGCGGGACGCGGAGGCACGGGTGCGGCGCGCGCGTGGCGAGCTCGAGCGTGCGCTCCTGGCGCACGGTGGGAGCGGCAGCGCCAGGCTCGAGGAGATCGCGACGCAGGTGGCGACGCTGCGCGCCGAGGGGACCGAGCTTGCCGAGGCGGTCTCGGCGGCGTCGACGGCGGCGATGCTCCTGGCACGGGCCGAGGCGTCGCTCGACGAGGCGATCGAGATCGTGGCCTCGCGCAGGGTGCTCGTGGTGTCCGGCGCACCGTGGGAAGCGCTGGCGATCGCCGCAGAGGACGTGCGGCGTGCGACGGCGGCAGTCGCGAGGCTCGACGCCGAGCTCGCTGACGTCAGGGTCGTGCGCATGGGGTCCGTCGGGCTGGACCGCCTGCCCATGTCGGCGGAGGCCTGGACCGATGCGTTCGTCTTCCGGGCCGGATCGGGGCGCGAGCTCGTGCGGACGAGGTCGCGCGTGCGCGACGCCTTCTCGACAGCGCGCCACTTTGAGCGTTCCCTCACGTCACGAGCGTCGGACGTCAAAGCGAGGATCCGCGCTCTCGACGAGGAGCGATCGACGATCCTCGCGCGCAGCTGACACGCCCAACCGCGTGCCGCGAGCATCGTCGTGCCCACTACGCTGCCTCCCATGACACAGGGGAACACCGCAGGTCGGACGCCGCAGGATGAGCTCGAGGACGCGCTGCGTGCGCTCGCGGAGAACGACGCGCTCGAGGTCGCGCTCCGGGAGGCGCGTGGCGCCGTCGCCGCGCAAGCCGCCGAGGTGACGGCGGCGGCCGCGCTGCTGCGCCGGGAGACCGACGACGTGCGCAGGCTCGAGGGCTTCTCATGGCGGCGCCTCGGCGCCGCCGTGCGTGGCACGACGTACGAGGACCTGCTGCGTGAGAAGGCGGAGCAGGCGCGGGCCGAGGCCGGCCACACGCTCGCGGTCGACCGGCACGCGGCCGCGGTCGCGCACGTCGAGAGCATCGAGGCGCGGCTCGTCGACAGCCGTGACGCGGCTTCGCGGGTCGCGCGGGCGCGCGCCGCACTCGAGGCGTGGGTCATCGCGCAGGGCGGTGAGGACGGCCGCCGGCTCGAGGACGTCGCGGGGCGCGCGGCGGCGCTGCGCGCGGAGGCGACGGAGATCGCTGAGGCGCAGTCCGCTGCGTCGACGGCGGCGGCGCTCCTCGCGCGGGCGTGCGAGTCCCTGAGGTCGGCGGGCGGCTGGGCGACCTACGACACGTTCTTCGGCGGCGGCTTCGTCGGCGACCTTATGAAGTACGAGGCGATCGACCGCGCGACCGAGGAGCTGCGGGCGGCGAACGACGCGCTCGTGCGGCTCGACGCTGAGCTGAGCGACGTCCGGCTCGCCGGGGTGGGCGGCGTGGGGATCGGTGAGATGACGCGCGTCGCTGACGTGTGGTTCGACTGGTTCCTCTCCGACCTCACGGTGCGGGACAAGATCGCCGACGCGCGGGCGCATGCCGAGCGCACGCTCGCCGCGGTGCGGCAGATCGAGACGAAGCTCGGGGCGCGCGCCGGAGCGGTCGCGGGACGGCTGCGGGTCCTCGACGAGGAGCGGGCGGAGATCCTCGCAGCGCGGTGAGCGGCGCTCGTGCGCCGTCGCAGTCATGCGACGAGGCGCTCGGAGAGGCATCGCAGGAGCGGCAGGACCGCCGTGGAGTCGTCGTCGAGCGGCATCGTAGGATCTGCGGCCTCGAGCACGTGCTCAGCGATCTCGCGGGCAGCGTGACCCGTGATCTCGCGGATGCTCGACGCGGGGCCGTCCATCGCGCAGAGCCGGGCGGCGATGCTGTCGTGACGGTGCAGCACGAGCAGCACCTCCAGGGGCACGCGGCGGGCGGTGCTGACGTCGAGCGTCACGACGAGCGTGAACGCGTCGAGCGCCGGCAGGGGCGGCAGCGAGAGGTCTGCGTCGGTCTGCTCGCCACGACCCGCAAGGTCGAGCCCGAGGCCTGCGAGGGACGCGTGCACGTCGGCGAGGTCGATCCCTGCGAGGTGAGCACCGATGACGAGCGTCTCGGTGTCACGGACGGGGTCAATGACGAGCCGGGCGGGCATGGCTGCGCGCATCTCGCCGAAGCGTTCGACCCAGGTGGGGACGGGCGTGCTGCGCGTCGCGAGCTCGTTCTGGGAACGGCGCCAGATCTCGCGGTCGCACGACATCGGGACGATGAGGTGCAGCGCGGCCGTCGAGCCTGGCGTGTCCGTCGCGAGGAGCGCCTCGATGACGGCGCGGATGTCGCCGAGGTGCCGCATGGTCTCGGCGGTGAGTCGCGCGGCAGGCTCGAGCGGGCTGAGCGTCCGAGAGACCTGACCGATGAGGTCGGTCGCGAGCGGTGAGGCGAGCGCGGTGTCGAAGGACGCGACGATCGCTTCGAGCCCGGGCTGACGTAAGCGGCCCGTGCGGTCGTGACGGGCGCCGGCGGGACGGTGGGTGCTGCACGTGCGTGCGCTCGAGGATGAGGTCATGCGGGGACGCTAGGTGCGTCTGCGAGACGTCGCGAGGGTGGCGGCGAAATCTGTGGACGACGGTCGCTCACGACGTTCCTGTGGGCATGCGCACCCGGGCCGCTCCGAGGTCGCGCCGTAGCATGAGAGAACATCGTCGAACGCCCCGAGGAACCACCATGGCGCACACGGCAGGTGGCAGGCTCGCGCCCGCGCTCGCCGGGTTCGACGCTGCCCGACGCCCGCGGTGCCGGTCACTTGCGCGGGCGTCGGTCGCGTCCGGGCGGTTCGGCGCGCACCTCGGTGGTGGCTGGCGGCAGACCGTGCGGAACGGCCTCATGCGGCTCACGCCAGCTGCCGCTGTGCTGCGAGGGGCGCAGGCCGCGATGGGGTGGGAGCCGCCTGGGGAGGCGGAACCTGTGGGTCTGTGAGTCGCCGACGGGGCCGGGGTTGACGGCTCAGAGCGAGTCGATGAGGTCGCGCACCAGCTGGGACGGTGTCGTGCCGCGGGCCTGAGCGGCCTCGTCGAGCTTGGCGCGGCGTGCTGCGTCGAGCCGGAGGGTGAAGGGCTTCGCGTGCGCGCCGACGCTCACGGGGCGGCCGGGGCGTGCTACGCCGAGGTGATCGCCCGTGTAGCCCGCGTCCGACTCCGCGACTGCAGCCCATCGCTCGATGTCGGCATCCGTGAACGCGGTGCCGGTGACGTCGGTGTGCTTGTCCATGTGCTCAGCTCCTCAGGCCGAACTACCGGACGGCGTGACCCGTGGTCTGGGAGACTCCGAACCGCTGCCGGCTCTTCTGAATCGCGTCGACGAGCTCAGGGATCGCGCGCGGCTCAGCGTCAAGGGCGTCTTCAATCTGCTTCATGCCCTCGGGTGTGAGGTACATGATCTGCTCGCGCAGCAGAACGTCGCGCGCGGAGTCGAGCGCGGCGCCGAGGACGAAGGACGTGACGTCTTGCTGCTGTGCGGCGGCGGCGGCACGGATCGTCTGCAGCGCGTCGGGGGAGATCCGGAGGTTGAGACGCTCGGATCGAGTGGATGTTGCCGTGTGGGCGTTCACGAGTACTCCTTCGCCCCCACGCGGTGCGGAGCGTGGAGGGTGATGCGTGAGGGGCATGTGTCGTGGCGTACTCACCTGGTGTGTACGCTGAACATGTCTTGAACGTACACACCAGGTGAGTACGCGTCAAGGGCGCGCTACTGCACGTTCGAGGAACCGAACGCCGCGCGAAGGTCAGTCACCGTCATGTAGAGGGTGCGTGGCTCATCGAGTGATCGCCGGAAGCCGTGGCGTAGATAGAAGCCAGCGGCTGTCTCATGCAGCGCGTGGACGACGATGATCTCGAAGCCGACAGTCTTCGAGGCATCAGCGAGTGACTCGAGCGTGGCAGTGAGAAGCAGGCCGCCCGCACCCTGCCCCTGATAGGGGCGGTGAATGGCGAGGCGTGCGATGAGAACGGCAGAGATCGGGTACCGCCCGCTGGCGCCGACAGCAGTCGCGCCTTTGGCAGGTTCCAGCTGAAACGCTGTTGTCGAGACGTAGCCCGCGACGCAGCACTCGTTAACGTCGAGGAGTAGCCGTGTGCGGGGCGAGCCTTTGCGTTCGTTCTGGCCTGCGTAGCGTGCCAGCCAGGCGTTCAGCTCGGGCTCGCCGCAGTCGAACGGTGAGGCCCTCACGATGTCGGCGTTGAAGGGGTCGATCCGCAGGATCGTCACGATGCGGTCACCGGGGCGATCTGAGATGCAACGGCGGTCGCGAGCGCGAGGTGCGCATCCACGGACTTGGTGCGGCGGGACCGGCCGAAGGTCTGGAGCGTGGCGCGCGCGATGGTGTCTTCGTCGGCGTCCGGCAGGTGCTCCCGATGGAAAGCGAGGGCGTTGGCGATCTCGACGGGGCTCACGTGCTCGAAAGGCCGGGGCACGTTGCTCGCGTTGGGACGGAACTCCGTCCAGGTCTCGGCGGTCTCGGCGTCAGGCCAGACGAAGTTGTGCTCGTCGACGCAGACGCCGGCCTGGCGTGCCTGGTGACTGATCTTCTTCGCGCGGGGCGGATGCATGCGCCTGAGGCCGAACGACGCGGCGACGAGGGCGGTGAGCCGGTCGAGGTGGATCGGCCACTCGGCGTCGACGATCTCTGAGGCGACGGCCCGGACCTTGTTTTTCGCGGGGACCTTGCGCAGGTTGTCGAGGACGTCGACCTCGCCCGCGGCGACGACGGCCCACGGTTCGAACGGCATGCGGGCCTCGCCCACGACAGTGGCGTCCGGTGTCGTGTCGCGGTCGAATGCGCCCGCGGGTGGCGTCACGACGTCGACGGAGCGTGCAGTGGTCGGTGCGGGCTCGACTTCTGCTGGTGGGAGTGGCGCGGGCGCGGCAGCGCCGACTCCCTGCTCCGCGACATAGACCTCGAAGGTTGCGTGGCGCAGCTCGCGTGCACGGTCTGCGCCCCCGTCACCGAAGTGCTCGAGCAACCGGACGCAGTAGTCCAGCGCGCGCCACGCGTCGAGCGCGCTGAAGTCGTCGCCGTGGGCACGAGCATTGCGCACGATCGTCAGCTCACGGCCGAGCGTGCTCACTGTCTGCTTGCTGTCGTCGAACGGGTACCCGAGCGCTCCGAGCCGGCGAGTGAGCATCTTCAGCTGTGCCTGCAGATCAGTCGCGCTGTAGACGCGTGGCGGGCGGCCAGCAATCTGGTCGAGCTGGTTGAGCACCGCCGTCCAGGGCAGCCCGGCGAGGTCGACCGGGAGTCTCTCGGCGATGATCGGCCCGAGACGGTCGGCAAGATGATCGAGCCCGGCCGATACCGCGATGCGCGCGTCGTATGTCATGTGATCCTCCGTTCGTCACCGACCGTATCGGGAGCCACGGACATTCATCCGCGATGAACCGCGACCCAGGCGACGAGGCGAACGTCCTCGAGCTCGACCTCCGGCAGCGGTTCGGGCCGGACCGGAACTCTGAGGCGAAGCTCGTCGGCGAGCTGAGCGAGCGCTGTGACCGTCGCGGTCGCGCTCGTCGCGTTCTCCCTGACGACGCGTCGTACTTCGCGTACGACGCGGTTCTCGACGTTCTGCTTGAGCCGCCGGTGCAGTGTGTCGGTCGCGTCACCGAGCACATCTCCGTGACGGAGGACGAGCTCGGCGGCGTCCCGCATCTGCTTGGGCACGACGGGCTCCTGAGGCGTGCTCGCCTGGCGGTTCCACTCGGTGAGCACGTCCCGCTGCACGACGTCCCAGGCTCGATAGACCGCGTCGAGAAGGTCGTCGGGCCGTGGATCCACAGGGTCTGCGCGGCGGTCCGAGGTGCCGGGGTCGGCCTTCTGCAGTGCGACGAGCGTCGAGCTGTCGAGTGCGACCTCGTCGCCGATGCGCGCGAGGTCGTAGCGGGGACCCGGCCAGGTCGCGTCGCCATGGTGGTCGACGAACGGGACCCAGCGGAGCTGCGGCCGCGCGTGGTCGGCGACCTTGACGCACATGACGACGCCCGGGGTTGCCGCGTCGTCGCGAAGCCAAGTCCCCGCACCCCATGGCAGTTCGGTAACCCGGCGGCGCATATCGGTGGACTTGAATGCGCGTTCGAGGCGCCTGCGGTATTCCTCCGAGCTGGCCGTGGCGCTTGCGTCGACGATGCCTGCGTCCTCGAGACGCCAGCGTTCGATCTCGGCGCGCGTCTCCGTGAGGTTTCTCTCCACGGCCTCGACCGAGGCGACGACGTGCCCGGTGCCGAACGTCGCGCCGGCGGTCTTGAGCTTGACCTGGATGCGCTTCTCGAGTCCAAGAAGCTCCTCGAGGTGGTCGTCCGGGAAGAAGGACCGGAGGTGGATCTTGGCGTGACGTGATCCGATGCGGTCGATTCGGCCGTGCCTCTGGACGAGGCGCATGGGGTTCCAGGGCAGGTCGTAGTTGATGATGTGGCCGGCCTGCTGAAGGTTGACTCCCTCCGCGAGGACGTCCGTGGCGATCGCGAGGTCGTACCTGTCGTCGCCCTCGGCGAGCTTCGTCCAGTCTCCGTTGTGCTTGGCGGTTGCTGGTGCGAAGCCTTCGATGGCGTCCTGGCGCTCGAGGCGGTCGCGCCCGGTCGCGCACACGATGCGGCCCCGGTAGTCGGCGAGCTCGTCGTCGGTCGCGACAAGCTCGGCGAGTGCCTCGCTGAGGTAGTCCGCAGTGTCGGCGAAGTAGGTGAACACGAGGACCTTGCGCTTGTCCCGCGTGTCCTGGTCACCGATGCCCGTCTCTCGGGCAACCCGTGCGATCTCGACGAGCTCCTCCCGGAGTGCGGCGATCTTCGGGTCGTTCTGCCACGAGAGGCCGTCGACGTCGTCGTGAAGCTGCTGGAGAAGAGCCTTGTCTGCGCAGACGCACTCGCGCAGGGCGTCCTCGTCGTAGAGACGGAGGTCGGTGAGCTCGAGACCCCCATCGTCGTCAATGCCGCTGAGCACCGCGTCGATGTCGTCGGAGTCGGATGCGGCCCACTCGCGCAGGGCATCACCGATGAGGACCCGTCCCTGGTCGAGGGCGTCGAGGAACGCGTCGTGCGCCCGGATCATCGTCGTCAGTGTCCGTGCAAACGCGACGTGCGAGGACTCGAAGCGTTTGAGCAGCGCCGACCTGAGGAGGCCCGCGTTCTGCACCTGGTACTGCGCGACGTCGCCGTCGGTGCGCAGGAAGCGCGACGGGACGTAGCGCGCCATGGTGAGCGACGAGTCGGTGGTATCGGTGAGGGCGTCGTCGGTGTCCTTGCCAAGGGCGGCGGCAACGCGGTCGAAGATCCCCGGGAGGACGTCGTCGAGCCTGTACGTCACGGTGGCGAGAACCGGTTGCGGGAAGGTCGCCTCCCCGGGGTACTGCGAGGTGATGAAACTGCGGGTGCGGCGGACGGTGATCGCGTCGATGAGGTCGAAGAGGGCAGCGCCCGTGAGCTCGTCGGGGTCGATCGCCATCGCGCGACGGATGTACTCGTCGATCGAGGGGATGCCGATGTCGGCGAACTCGGAGTCGGACGGACTGATGTACCCGACGAGGGTCCGCAGGTCCTGGAGTCCGTTGTTGACGGGCGTCGCGGTGAGAAGGACGACGTCCTTGGGGTTGGCGCCACCGAGCACCTTGCGCATGGTCCTGGAACGTTCTGCGTGTGCGTTGCGGAGGTTGTGGGCCTCGTCGACGACGATGAGCGCGAACTCGTCCGCGGCCGCGTCGCTGAGCGTGCCTTCCGCGTACCTCTTCGTCAGCTCCTCGTACGACAGGACGGTTGCCTTGAGGTTCTTCTCGTCGAGGAACGGGTGCCACGTCGAGTCCCGCAGGGTTGCCGGCGCGATGACGAGAACTTTCTGCCGGTGCTCGACAGACGCTCGACGGATAAGTTCCCCGGCGATGAACGTCTTGCCGAGGCCGACCTCGTCGGCGACGATGACGCCACGTCGCCGTTGGAGGATCCGGCGGGCGCGCGCGACACCGTCGATCTGGAACGGCCGGAGGCCCAGCTCGTTCGACGTATCGAGCTCTGCCTCGAGAGTGGCGCCGTAGAGCTCGTCAAGGATGCGGAGGAAGACGACCCACGGCTCGTGGGGAACACGCCGCGCGCGGTAGAGGGCGGCGAGGTCGAAGTCGGTGGCGTCGTCCCAGAGCTCGGCGAACCACGCGTGGATCTCCGCGATGGGCGTCGGGTTGTAGACACCGACATTGAGCTCTCGGTTCTGCATGAGGCCCGCATAGGTGAGATTGGACGAACCTGCGACGACGACGTCGTCAGCGACGATGTACGCCTTGCCGTGGAGGAAGCCCTTCTCGAGTCGTCGGACGTGGACGTCCTCACGTTCGAGCCACTCGATGAGCCGCTCTGCGGCTGCGTCGGGCTCGCGGCCGAAGCCCACCAGGTCACGCTCCTCGGCGAGGGCCGCGAGGTTGTCGTCGAGCGCCTGGGAGAGCTCAGGGTTGAGATCGTTCGAGGCGTGGTCTGTCAGGGGTGTGAGCCGAGTGCGCTGCTGGGTGTCCGTCGGCTCCGCGCCGATGAGGAGGCGCACGGGCCAGACGCTGTCGAGCGCCTCGGCGATGACGTGGAAGCCGCCCACGTTGAAGTAGGCCGTAGCGATATCGAGCTGCACCGGGCCTGCGCTCTTGCCGACGTAGTGACCCACGACGTTGGTGAGGTCGCGTGCGACGGAACGTCCTCCCGTGATGTCTGAGGCCGGATGGTTGGTCGAAAACTCTGGACGGGGCGCGGTCACCTGTCGCTCCACCGGTCGAAGTGGCGGAGAACAGACGCGAGGCGTGGCCCATAGTCCCAGCCGCGATGGAACGTCTCGAAGATGTGCACGACGTCGTCCCGCTCGAGGTCGTAGAGCAAGGAGACGAGGGCGTCGAGCTCTGCGACGAGGTCCTGCTTCATGACGTCGTCGGTGACAGAGCCGACAGGCACCCCCACCTCCGCGGCCCATTCCTCGAACCGCTCGTCGACGGCCGCGAGACGGCCCGAGATCTCGACGGCGCGGGCACGAAGCGGTGAGGAGAGTGGCGGGCGTGGGATCGGGAGGGCGTTGAGGATCTCGAACGAAAGCGTCAGCTCGACAAATCGGCGCGCGTACCAGTCGAGCGGAATCGAGGACAGCACGCCGAGGAAGTAGGCCTCGTCAGGTGCCGACTGTGAGTGCCGGAAGAGGAACGGCGCCTTGTGGGTCACCGAGGTGTGGGGAGGGATCAGTGCTGAGATGACCGTCCGCGAGTTCGTCTGGTTCGTTACGTCTCGGAATGCGATTCGCGCTCTTGCAAGAGGCAGCTCTTCCGGAGAAGCCGCCGGGATCCCGAAGAACGCCGACGATGACGTCCGCGACTGTCGGATCCGCTTCGTGAGCAAGTGACGTTCGAGCTCTGCGCGGTCGACGGTCGCGTACGGCTCGCCGAAGTCGGGGTCCCAGAGGTAGAACGACTTGCCTGCGAGCACTGGGAGCTCGTGCTGCGCTGGCGCTCTGCTGCTGAGGTTGAGCAGCCCCTTCTGCTGGGTTGCGTTGATGTCTCCCTGAACCGCGCGGAACGCGAGCGGGTGCCCTCCTGCCCCGTCGAACCGCGGCGACCTCCTCAACCGTGCGAACACCGAGGCGGAAGCCCCCGACGGCAAGAGAGGGAAGGTCGCTCCGCCTGACCAGGAGAGGAACTCACCGCCCTCGACGGTGATGTACGAGGCAGCACCCGCGTCGAGCTCCGCCCTCGAGTGGAAGGGCCCGTTGAAGCGGACGAGACTGGAGCCCCCGCGGCGGAACGTTGTCAACGCCGTCGTATAGCGCACGTCGACGTTGTCGAAGACCCACCATCGGTTGTTGTCCAGGAACGTGACTGCGTCGAAGGCCCCGTGCCCGATGACGTCGGTGCGCCATGCCGCGGTCCCACTTCCCGAGAACGCGCCGCGAGGGAACACGACACCCGCGCGGCCGCCCTCCCGCAGGAGACCCCAATCGCGCCAGCAGAACGCTTTGTAGAGATCGATGTGGCCGCTTCCGATGCCCGGGAATGGACCGACCCGAAGTGCGGCGCGCGCGAGTTCGCTGAGCATCAGATCTGTCTGGAAAGCGCTCTCCAGGTCAGGGCGGGTGCGACGAATCTCCGCGATGGCCGCGTCTCGCTTCGCGGTGGACCACGACCGTGATCCGGGAAGCCGCAGCCCCCACCACTGATGCGTCTCGACATGGACCTTCTCCCACGGGGGGTTGCCGAGGACGACGTCGAACCCTGGGCGATCCCGGTCGAAGACTTCGGGGAAAGCCACGGGGAAGTGCACCGGCTGCAAGTCCTCGACGAGACCCTGCACAGAAGGCCGCCCTGCTGCGGCCGCCAGGGCGTCCCAGCCGACAGCGGCGATGGTCCGGACATCAGGGAGCTGGTCCTCCGGAAACGTCTCGCGAAGTCGACTCGCGAAGGCGACGTCGTACACCGCTCGCACTGGGGCGAGGTCCGCTTGGGCCTGCGCCCGGATCTCCTCCGCGAGGACGGTCTCGGCGATCGTCGCCTCGGACAGCAGTGCGGCCCGTCGCAGGGTCGTGCTCGCGCGATGCTGCCCGTCGAGGAGTTCATCATGGAAGAGGCTCTGAGCGACGCCACCCGTGACGTTTGTCGCGCCGGGCTCGAGGATCTCGAGGAGCTCGTCCGTGGAGGCAATGCCCGTGAGCGAGTTCCCGTGGATGAGGTGCTGGTCGAGGCTCGACATCGGCAGACCCGGCACGAACGTGTGGATCCACAGTGCGAGGCGCGCGAGCTCCACGGCGACGAGGTTGATGTCGACGCCGTACAAACATCGCTTGGCGAGCTGGCGGCGCAGCAACGCCTCCTGGCTCAACGCGACGTCGTCCGCGGTACGCCCGACACGTTCGAGCGCACGGAGCGCCTCGCCGCGCAGGGAGTCGAGCTCAGTCGTGACCGCGTCGATCGGATGGTCCGCGAGGAAGACGCTCATCCTCCGAGCGAGCACGTCGAGCGCACCGACGAGGAAGTGGCCCGATCCCATCGCGATGTCGGCGACACGGAAATCGAAAAACAGAGCCGCCGCGTCGGCGGTCCGCCCTGCATCGAGCAACTTGGCAACTGAGTCGAGGTGGTCTTCGAGTGTCGGCTCGAGCGACGTGCTCAGGAGGTGCTCGACCGCGAACTCCTTGGTGAAGTACGAGCCCGTCGCCTTGCGTGCTCCAGACGCGTTGTGGAAATAGACGTCGCCAGCCCGCGCCGTAACCTCATCATTGCCGCTGGCAGGGACGTAGTTCTGCTCGGCATCGAGCGTGAGGTCGACGGGCGCCGTCGACAGCGACGACTCGAGCAGCCCCTCGTAGATCGTGCCAAACTCGCGGACGCTCAACGCCCCGAAGTCGACCGGCCCTGGCTCGTCGTCAATGTCCTTGTCGACGAGCAAAGCCAGGAGTGCAGGGCCGATCTCCGCATTGGTGAGAGTCAGCCCCGCGAGTGTCGGACGATCCTCGAGCGCGTCATCGAAGATGCTGCCGCCGTAAGCGGGGATGCCCCACTCTGTGCTGCCGTCGTGCACGGCTGACCAGATGGCACGGAGATCGTCCCAGAGGTCGGTGGCGGTCGGTGAGAATGCTGGGATCGAGCGTGCCCATTCGGTCGCACGGTTCTTGAGCGCCACCCTGTCGTAGCCCGCCGCGTTCGGGCCGACGAGCGGTAGCAGGTCTCTGTCCTCGGCGTAGGCGACGAACAATGTCCGGAAGAGGATGACGAGCGTGCGGTGGTACGCGTCGGCGAGCCCGCGTTCGTCGAGAGCCTCTTCTGGAGGTGTCATGCGTCGCGCGACGGCCTCCGCGAGGTGCGGGACGACATCGACGTAGATCCTCTCGCGCAGTCGCGTGCCGAGCTCGGTTGCTCGGATCCGCGACTCCTCGACGATCTGGAAGGCCGTCCCACCGTCTCGCAGCGCCTCGGGGGAGAGCAGCAGTCCGACGTACCCCAGCTCGTCGTCGCCGAGATGAGCGAGGTTGATCTCGGTGTAGCTCGTCACACCCGTGCGGCGCACTCCCAGGTCGTGAGGTACCGGGTAGAGCCGGATTCGCTTCCCCTGGACCGCCTGCACCCACGCGACCTTCTGCTTCGCGGCCAGAGCAAGGGCGTGCTCGACCGGAGAAGTGCCGAGACCGAATCGCAGTGATGGCCGGTCGAACACCTCATCGCCCTCGAGCAGTACCGCGACCGCGTGCGCCTCGTCGTCAGTGCGCAGTACGTACGCGTCGCCGTGCATCCCCACGGACCACCCGAGGTGCGTGAGGGCGTCAGTCCCGGAGCGCTCACGGATGCCGCGCGATAGTTCGGACGCTGCCGCCCACACGTCGGGATGCCGCTTGCTGAAGCTAGTGAGCGCGTGCGTCGCGAAGAGCCCCTTGTTCGTCAGGCCCTCAGCAGCCGCTGGATCGCTGGCGAAGAGAGGCGCGAGAGCAGACCGCAACGCCGTCGGGCTCGACGTCGTCATCGCTTCCGTGCAGCACGCGGTGACCCGCGACAGCGGTACCCCACCGCCGTGTGACGCGTTCGAGACCCCAACGACGAGGGCGGTATCGCCATGAGTGACGACCAGCAGGACATCGAGTGCCCGCCCCCCATGGCGGGCCTTCCACACGCGCGTCGCATCAGCGACCCGCGGGGCAGCCGACGCGCGGGCGACGACAACCTCGAACGGAGCCGTGGCCGACCCCGACGCGTATCTCTCGCCGGCGACCCATCCCTCGGGCAGCCACTCCGGCTCCCAGGAACGCGACTTGATCGTCGGAAGCAGCGGTGCACCGTTCATGGCAGGTCCCCTGGTCAGCGAACCGCCCCGAGCGGCCCGCACCGATGCCATGTACACATGGCCTGCGAGGGCTGCAGGAAGCGCACATGGCTCCGCCCCGGCAGGGCCATGCACACAAGGCCATGTCTACATGGCAGACACTAGCGCAGTGGTCACGGACGGTTGAGTACGTGACCCGCGAATCCCCGATCGAGACCCAGCTAGCGCTGGCTCTCGCGAGGCGCCTGCGGGATCAGCGCGAGGCCGTCGGGCTCACGCAGGAGAAGGCCGCGGAGCGTGCGGGTCTGAGCCGCAACCATTACCAGCTGCTCGAGTCGGGCCTCTCGGACCGTGCGAAGAAGGCGCCGGCGAACCCGCGCCTGTCGACGTTGCTCGACCTTGCGCACGCCCTCGACTGCAAGGTCTCGGACCTCGTCGACGGACTACGCGTCTGAGCCGACCCGCAACCCGTCAGTCCCCGTACTCGTCCCACATGTCGATGAGCACCGTGCGCTGCCGCGAGGTGAGCAGCGCGGGATCGCCGAGCCCCCAGTTGGAGGCGTCGCGGGAGATGCCGAGTCCGCGCAGCATCGGTTCCATGCGCTGAGTCACGGAGCCGGTGAGGCCGAACTCCGCGACGATCTGGGACTGGCGCATCACCCGGTTCCAGCCGATGACGCCGTGGGCTTGAAGGACGAGGGTGAGCAGTGCGGCGGCTCCGCGCGCGTCGTCGCTCTTGCGGCGCAGGAAGTCCGGGTTCCCGACGGCGATGGCTGCGGCCGTGCGGCGCAGTGCTGTCCGCAGCTCGACGTCGTCGGGGGCGATGCGGGCGAGCACGGTCTCCGCGAGACCGAGCCACGTCGTCAGCCGCGGGAGTACATCGGCGGGGACGCCGCTCGGGTCGAAGGGCTCGTCGGGCAGGGGCTCGGTGGTGAGCCCGCGGATCCGATAGCGGCCGCCCGCGGCCGCGGCGAGGAGGTGCGCCGTGCTGCGGTTCCCGGGGTCGTCGGAGACGACTCCGAAGCCCACGGGCAGCAGCGCCATGAGCTCGCCGGGATCGAGCGCCGCCAGCTCGTCGACCGACCGCAGCCCCGTCGCGTCAAGGATCGCCTGCATCGACATGCTCGGGTGCGCGGACGCCTCGTCGAGAGCATGGCGGAACTCCCCCGCGAGCTCCGGCATCACCGCACGCAGATCGCGTGCGGCCTCGGCGCTCGGGCCCCGCACCCGGATCGATCGTTCGACCCAGGCCGCCATGACGTCGGTCAGCCCCAGCAACTCGTGCGACGGCGCGATGACCTTGCGCGGCACGTGGTCGAGGAGCAGGATCGCCAACTTGCGGGGGCTCCACCGCTCGGGGTCGTCGCCGAACACGTCGAGCGAGACATCGAGCGCGAGCCGCGCAAGCGAGGCCGTCGCCTCCGGGTCGCGCGCGAGCACGGGTGCGAGCTCGGGGGAGTCGAGCAGGTCAACGAGGAAGGCGTTGCGCCGGGCGTCGTCCCAGTCGTCGTACGACGGCACCGCGCCACCGTCGGGCAGCAGCGAGACCGCCCACCGCGCGACGGGCCGCGTGCGCGGCCACGTGGGATCCGGGTCGTCGGGGTCGACGTCGTCGAGCGTGACGTCGTCGCTCATCTTGAAGCCCAGCGTGAGCGCCGCGCGAGCTGCCGCGCCGTCGACGACGGCGACGTCCATGCCCGGCGTGAGAGTGTCGACGACCATCGTCATCGCCTCACGCACCGTGCGGTCCAGGGGGAACGCGTCCGCGACCTCGCCGAGCGCGTTGGTGTCCGTGCGGAGCATGAGCGCGATCTGCTCGCCGCCGACGAGCCTCACCCCGACGATCCACGACGTCGAGTCCCCCAGCTCCTCGGTGATCCTCACGACGTCCGGCACACACTGAGCCTCGTCGAGGTGCGCGAGCCACAACGGCATCGGGTGGCGTCGCGTCGCGAGCCCGTGCGTGGCGACCGCGCGGACATCGTCGTCGTCGGAGAGCGCCCGCAGGACGTGGAGGGCAGCCGTCGTCTCCGTGCACGGCACCTCGACGAACGACTCGACGAGCCCGAGGAGCGTTGGCCGGTGCGGTGCCGGCGCGTGGACGGGATGGCCGTGGCTCGGGTCCGTGCACGCGCCGTCCCGGTCGGCAAGCGTCTTGATCGTCACCGACGCCCAGTCGAGCAGGGCGTGCGCCGCTCGGCGCCAGAGGCGCCTACCGATACCCCGGCGCCGCAGCGATCCCGAGGTGCCCCTCGAGGCTCCTCGAGCCTGCGAGGCGCATGTCCCGAGCGAGCGCGACGCCGACGTACCGCAGGTGCCACGGCTCGGGGGAGTAGCCCGTGACCTTCTCCTGCCCGGCGCGGTATCTCACGATGAACCCGTAGCGGTGCGCGTTGCGCGCGACCCACCGGGCCTGTGGCGTCCGCCCGAACGTCCCGAAGGAGTGGCCGCGCGTGAGGACGTCGACGGCGAGCCCCGTCTGGTGCTCGGAGTGTCCGGCGCGCGCGGAGATCCGGTCGGCGCGGGCCTTGCCGTAGGTGCGGACCCAGCGCGCGTAGACGCTCTTCTGTGTCGCGTAGGAGCGGTGGCCGCTGCGGACGTTGAGGGGTACGCCGTCGGCCGCGGCAGCACGCATGAGCTTCTCGAGGGCGGTCGCGGCCTGGGGTCGCAGCCGCTGGTTCGAACCCTTGACGGTCCGGAGCTTCGGCGGTGCGTACGTCCGCGGGGAGAGAGGCCGACGCTTGTTGACGACGACGAGCACGGACGACGTCTCACGGCTCTCGGCGACCTCGACGCGCGAGCCCTTGCGCCACGTGAGCGTGCCGCCCTCGAAGCGCTGGCTGCACCGGGTGCGGGCCTTGGTGCAGGCGCGGGGGGCGAGCGGCTCGCCAAGGAACCCGTCGGCGCCGCGCACGCGCAGCCAGAAGGTGCGAAACCCGCCGGTGACCGGTGGCCGGGCCGCGTCGGCCGCGGGGGCCGCGTCGGTCGCGGCGACGACGTGCGCCTGTGGCGTGGGGGCGGCGGCGGCCGCCCCCGTGCCGACACCGAACGTGAGCGTGAGCACGACGACGATCCCTGTCCATCGCTGCGAGTGCATGCACCAATGATCCCGCCGAACGACGTCCCAGCGATACTGCCAGCCCGGGCGGTTTTCGAAGAATCTGCGCAGATGGCTGCTCCCAGCAACCATCGGAGCGGATTCTCCGCCGGGGGCGGGTTCAGTCACCGACGGCCACGAGCCCCACCCGGTACGCGAGCACCACCGCTTGCACACGGTCGCGGAGCGCGAGCTTCGCGAGGATGCGCGAGACGTACGTCTTGACGGTCTCGGATGTGATGACGAGCGCCGCGGCGATCTCGGCGTTGGAGAGGCCGCGGGCGATGTGGACGAGCACCTCGAGCTCGGGCCGCGAGGGGGCGCACGACGTCGCCGCGCGCCTTCGCCGAGGCTTCGGCCGGGCGCACACGTTCGGCGTACCGGCCGATGAGCGTCCGGGTGACACCCGGCGCGAGGAGCGACTCGCCGCGCGCGACCGTGCGGATGCCGTCGACGACCTCGTACGCGGCTTCGAGGCGCACGCCGAGGTCGACGCCATGGTGCGCGCGGCGCTGGCGCACCACATGCAGGCGCAGACGGTGCTCCGACGCATCGCGCGGACCGACGAACTCTACGGCCGGCTCGTCGACGAGCTCGAAGCCCGCCGCCTCCCCGAACGCATGCTCGACGTCCTCTACTCCGCGGCACTGAAGTTCCGGGTCCGGAGGTCGACCTACATCGCACAGGGGGACGTCGACGAGAGGACCGCGACGCGCGACCTGCGTGCACTAGTCGATGCCGGCCTTCTGGAAGCCGTCGGCGAGACCCGCGGACGTCACTACGTTCGTGGCACGCGGCTCGACGAGATCGTCGGATCGCTGGCCCCTGCTGAGCGCATGCGTGACCCCTACCCGTGGATGCGGTCGCGGCTCGCGCAGCCGGTCGACTGGTGCTGACTCACCCCTCCGGCGTCGCCACGGAGCACCCGACGGAATGACGGGTTCCCCCGTTCAATGGGGCACCCGTCATTCCGTCGGGAAGCGCGGGGGGCGGGAGGGGCCGTCTAGATGAGCGCCCGCCGGTCGATCTGCTCGGCCGCCGCGGACGCGTCGGCCACGCCCACCCACGTGACCGCGTGCCCCGCCGCGAGCGACGCCCGCACGTCGAGCACCCGCTGGTTGCGCGAGCCGCGGAACGCGAGCCGCAGGTCGCGCTGCGCAAGGTCGAAGCGGCCGTCGACGAGCACGTCGACCTCGGTGAGGAGCTCGGCTTTGTCGTCGTGCCCCGCAACTGCCCAGGCGAGGAGCTCCTCGAACGTGTAGCCGCTCCACGCCCACACGTCCTTGGCCCGCCCGTGCTCAGCGCGCAGCCGGCGCACGACCCGCAGGCACACGGCGGTGTTGAGGAACGGCTCCCCGCCGAGCAGGGTGAGGCCCTGGACGGCCGGGTGCGCGAGGTCCGCGGCGATGCGCTCGGCGAGGGCGTCGTCGAACACCTGCCCGTACCGGAACGACCACGCCGCCTCGTTGAAGCAGCCCTCGCACGCGAACGGACAGCCGCTCACGTACAGCGAGCAGCGCACGCCCTCGCCGTCGACCATGACGAACGGCTTGTAGTCGGCGACGCGGTCCTGGCTGAGACGGTCGGACCGCCAGTCGGGCAGGGGGTCACGCGACACGAGGCTCAGCCCGCAGCGGGCGCGGAGCCGTCGGGCAGCGAACCCGTCGAGCCCGCCATGTGCTTGACGCGCGACGAGATCTCCACATGCCTCCCCTTGACCATGGGCCGCTGCTGAGGGTTGCCGAGGTAGCCGCACGTGCGCTTGACGACGTCGCACGTCCGCGGGTCGTCGTTACCGCACGCGGGGCACGCGAAGCCGCGGGCCGTCGGCGTGAAGTCGCCCTTGTAGTCGCACTCGAGGCAGTGGTCGATCGGCGTGTTCGTGCCGAGGTAGCCGACGCGGTCGTACGCGTAGTCCCACACAGCCTCGAGAGCCTTGGGGTTCTGCTGGAGGACCGGGTACTCGCAATAGTGGATGAACCCGCCCGACGTCAGCGGCGCGTACTCCATCTCGAAGTCGAGCTTCTCGAACGGCGTCGGTGCCTTGCGGACGTCGTAGTGGAAGGAGTTCGTGTAGTAGCCCTTGTCGGTGATGTTCTCGACGTCGCCGAACTTCTTCGCGTCGAGCCGCGCGAAACGGTCCGTGAGGGACTCGCTCGGCGTCGCGTAGACCGAGAACTGGTAGTGGTGCTCCGCCGTCCACGCCTTCGCGTGGTCGGCAAGCGTCCGCAGGACGCGCAGCGTGAACTCCTTCGCCTCCGGGTTCGACTCCCAGTCGCCGCCGAAGAACGCGGCGGCCGCCTCGTAGAGGCCGATGTACCCGAGCGACACCGTCGCGCGACCGTCGCGGAAGAGCTGATCGACGTCGTCGGACGGCGCAAGACGCTGACCGAACGCCCCGTGACGGTAGAGGATCGGCGCGTTCGCCGGCACCGCCTCCTTGCAGCGCTCAACGCGGAAGAGCAGCGCGTCGTGCACCGTGTCGAGCCGCTCGTCGAGCAGCGCCCAGAACGCGTCGAGGTCACCGCGGGTCTCGAGCGCGATGCGCGGCACGTTGAGCGTCACGACGCCGAGGTTCATGCGGCCCTCGACGACGTCGTTGCCCTCGGCGTCCGTCCAGCCCTGGAGGAACGAGCGGCAGCCCATCGGCGCCTTGAACGAGCCGGTGAGCTCGACGATCTTGTCGTAGCTGAGGATGTCCGGGTACATGCGCTTCGTCGAGCACTCGACGGCGAGCTGCTTGAGGTCGTAGTTCGGGTCGGCAGGCTCGAGGTTCGTGCCGCGGCGCAGAGTGAAGATGAGCTTCGGGAAGATCGCCGTGCGGCGCTCGCGGCCGAGGCCGAGGATCCGCACCTCGAGGATCGCCCGCTGGATCTCGCGCGAGAACCAGCTCGTGCCGAGGCCGAAGCCGACCGACGTGAACGGCGTCTGCCCGTTGGACGTGAAGAGCGTGTTGATCTCGTACTCGAGCGACTGCATCGAGTCGTAGATGTCCTTGCGCGTCTTCGCGTGCGCGTAGTCGTCGCGCTTCGCCGGGTCGTCGATCCACTGCTCGGCCTCGGCGAGATGCTTCGCGTAGTTGAGCTCCGCGTAGGGAGCGAGCAGCTCGTCGATGCGGTTGACGGAACAGCCGCCGTACTGGCTCGAGGAGACGTTCGCGATGATCTGCGTGATCTGCGCGGTCGCCGTCTGGATCGAGCGGGGCGGGGAGACCTGCGCGTTGCCGATGCGGAAGCCCTCGGAGAGCATCGCGTTGAAGTCGATGAGGCAGCAGTTCGTCATCGGCGCGTACGGGTGGTAGTCGAGGTCGTGGTAGTGGATGTCGCCCTTGGCGTGCGCGTTCGCGACGTGCGGGGGAAGCATGCGCAGGCCGATGGCCTTGCCGACCGCGCCGGCCGTGAGGTCCCGCTGGGTGTTGAAGACGTCGGCGTCCTTATTGGCGTTCTCGTGGACGACGGTCGAGTCCCTGCCGACGAGCTGGTCGATCGAGTGGTTGACGTCGAGCGCCTGGGAGCGCGCGAGATCGCGCTGCACGCGGTAGTCGATATACGCCTTGGCGACGTCGTACTCGTGGGAGGACAGGAGGGTGTGCTCGACGACGTTCTGGATCTCGTAGATCTGCACGACGCCCGTGTAGCGTGCGTGGAGCTCGGCGAGGGCTCGCTCGACGAGGTCGGTGATGGTGAGCTGGTGGAGCGCGGTGATATCGCCGTGCACCTCGACGAACGCCTTGGTGATGGCGGCGGTGATGCGGCTCGTGTCGAAGGGGAGCGCGCGGCCGTCCCGCTTGCGGACGGTGAGGGTGTCCTCCTGGCGTGCGTCCTGCTCGGTTCCGTCCAGCATGATCGTCACGTTGATCCCCGCCCTGTCTCCGTCGGCTAAGCACTACATCTAGTGGTGGTGCGCGGTTGCAAGACTAGATCTAGTGGTTTCTGAGCCGTGGGACCTAGGTCCCGGCCGGCTCGCGTGACGCCCTCCCAGGGGCGGGAATCCGCCACGGATTTCACGCGTGTCATTTCCCGGCCGTCGCGCGCCCCGGCGCGCCCGACGATCAGCCCGCCACGCCCCGCGGCGCCAGGTGGAAGGGCTGGGCCGCGGTCGCCGCCATCGGCATCGCGGTGTGACTCTTCGTCGGCTCCACACCCGTCGTCGCCACGGCGACGACGGCGATCCCGAAGGGCGGTTCGGTTGCCCTTGAGTTCTTCGTCCCGGAGGGGTGTCGGGGCCTCCCCGTCACCTCGGAGGACGCCGCGCACGCGGTGCGCAGCGTCGAGCTGCGCGTCGTCGCCCTGGGCCTGCCACGCACCCTGACGATCACGCTGCCCGACGTCTACGCCGTCCACTTCCCTGACGATCCGTCGCTGCCCTGCGCCTAGTGGCGCCCGCCCGGCTACCCGCAACTTTGTGCCCTACCCGCAAGTTCAGACTCGCGGGTAGGGCACAAAGTTGCGGGCGCGCGGGCAGGCCAGCCGCCGCAGCGGGCCGGGGCGTTGACGGCGCCCCCGACCTCCGGGAGGATTCCGGCATGACGGAATCAGGCGACGCGGTCGTGACACTGCCCGAAGGCCGCGCGACGGACGCCGCGCCGTCGTCGTCGGCACGGACGTCGTCGTCGCCGCTCGGTCGGGGCCCGCGCGCACTCATCGCGACGCTCCTCGTCCTCCCGGTGGTCCTGGGCGTCGCCGGCTGGTGGGTGACGACGCCACGCCTCGAACGTGGCGGCATGCGCTGGAACAACCTCTACGAGGACACTGCGCGCTTCCCCGCGGAGAACCTCGTCGTCGTCGCCACGGACCCGGCAGGGCCGGACGACACCGCGTACGCGTGGGACATCTTCAACGAGGGCCCGTTCCCCGTGACCGTCGCGTCGAAGGACGCGCCCGCGGAGATCCACGACCTGCGTCGCGCCGGTGTCCTCCTCACGCGGATCGCACCCGAGGGCGGCACGGTGACGACGGGCGAGCCGGTCCGTTCGCTGCGGCTCGAGCCCGGTGAGCGCGTGAAGATCGAGGTACGACCCATGTGGTCGTGCGGACCGTCGGACGGCTCCATCAACTACAGCGAGGGCGTCGCGTCGGGGATCGAGACGATCGACGTCGACGTCACGACGCTCGGCATCACCCGCACGCAGACCCTGACGATCCCTCAGTCGCTGTTCCTCATGACGACGACCGACCTCGCGCCCGGCGAGGCGTGGGGCTGCTGACCTCCTGCTGGGTGCAATCCGCGCTGCCACGGTGATCTGCGCGACCCCGCGCCCCGCCCGGCCTGAGCGCTGCGCACGCCGGCCACGACGGAACGCCCGGCACGTAGACCTACCGGTTGTCGCTCGTCACGACGAACCGCGCGAGCTCGCTGCGGAGCGCATCGCTGAGATCGGAGAGCCCCGTCACAGCGTCGGTGGCGTCGCGTGCGGCGTCGCTCGACGTCATCGCCGTCGCAGCCATGCCGTCGGTGTTCGTGGCGATCTCGGTCGTCCGCATCGCCGCCTCTGCGACGGACCGTGACATCTCGTTCGTCGTCGCGGTCTGCTCCTCGACGGCGGACGCGATGGTCAGCTGGTAGTCGTTGATCGACGCGATGATCTGGGAGATCTCCTCGATCGACGTCACCGCCTGCGCCGTGTCCACCTGGATCGCCCCGACCTTCCGCGCGATGTCCTCGGTGGCCCGTGCCGTCTCCTGCGCGAGGTCCTTCACCTCGCTCGCCACGACCGCGAATCCCTTGCCCGCCTCGCCTGCGCGGGCCGCCTCGATGGTTGCGTTGAGCGCGAGAAGGTTCGTCTGCTCTGCGATGCCGGTGATCGCCCGCACGACGTCGCTGATCTCCTGGCTCGATCCGCCGAGGCGCGTGATCGTCTCGGTCGTCGACCCCGCGACGACCGTGGCGTGCTGGGCGACCTCAGCGGCCTTCGCGGCGTTCTGGGCGATCTCGCGGATCGACGCACCCATCTGCTCGGCGCCCGCAGCGGCGGCGGCGACGTTGCGCGACACCTCGTTCGCAGCCGTCGCGACCGTGCCTGCCTGGGCCGAGGCCTCCTGCGCGCTCGACGCGACCAGGTTGCTCGTTCCGGCGAGGGTCGTCACGGCGCCCCCGAGCGTCTGCGTCGTCTCGTTCACCCCGGTGATGAGGGCCGTGAGCGTCGCTCGCGCCGCATTGAGGTCCCGGGCCGCACGGCCCAGCTCGTCGAGGAGGTAGACGGGTGCCTCGACCGTGAGATCGCCGCGGCTCATCGCGTCGAGCGAGGAGCTGAGCCCGGCGGCCGACGCTCGGAGCCGCCGTCCGACGGAGGTTGCCTGGAACCACTGCACTGCCGCGCAGACGATGACGGTCACGACGATCACCCAGGTCGCCGTCGTGGCCAGCCCACGCGCCTCGATGCCTGCGTCCCCCTCGACCGACCGGGCGACCAGGTGCACCGAGATGATGGCCACCACCGTGACGACGAGCGCGAGCGTCATCGATCCCGCGAGGATCGCCGTGAGCTGACGCCGGATCGAGGAGTTCCTCGGGTCCGCGGGCTGCCGCTGCGACGAGGGGCGTGGTGCGAGTGTCATGTTCTCGGCCTTCCGAGGGCGGTGACGACGTGCGTCGGGGGCTCGCCGAGCGTGCAGCCCTGAGGTGGTCGGGCGGCCTGGTCGGCCTGGCGACCATCACATCGGCAGCGGGCCCGCGGGTATGAGGTGACGCTTCCGCGCTTTGCCCGGTGCGGGGCCGGGGCCACGGCGCCCCGGCCGCGGGGCGCGGGTCTCCGCCCGAGGCGTGGACACACCTTTCGGCAGGCAAGACGGCCTGTGCTAGCCTCGGTCACATGCAGATCCGTCGGTATTGGCGCTTTACGCAGGCTCCTGGTGGGGCCTCGCGGGCGTGCGCCTGACCGACAACCTTCCCACCGGAGCCAGCACAGGGCCTTGGACGCGACCGCGTCCGGGCCCTTCGTCATGAGACGGACGGCTTCCGCGGCGACGGGGCTCCGTCGACCAGACCCCATCGAGGAGCACCACCCATGACCGCCACTACCCCGCTCGCCCCCGCGACGAGCGACCTCCGCGTCCGCGAGCTCGACCCGCTGCCCGCACCCGCCGAGATGCTCGCCGACCTCCCGCTCACCGGCGCGGCCGCCGAGCTCGTCGCCCGGTCGCGCGACGAGGTGCGACGCGTCCTCGCGGGCGAGGACGACCGGCTCGTCGTCGTCGTCGGCCCCTGCTCCGTGCACGACGCCGACGCCGCGCTCGACTACGCGCAGCGCCTCGCCGCGCTCGTGCCCGAGCTCGAGAAGGACCTCTGCGTCGTCATGCGCGTGTACTTCGAGAAGCCGCGCACGACCGTCGGCTGGAAGGGCCTCATCAACGACCCCGATCTCGACGGCACGCACGACATCCGCCGCGGCCTGCGCCTCGCACGCGAAGTTCTCCTCGGCGTCCTCGACGAGGGCGTGCCCGCCGCGTGCGAGTTCCTCGAGCCGACGAGTCCCCAGTTCATCGCGGATGCCGTCACCTGGGGTGCGATCGGCGCCCGCAACGCCGAGTCGCAGGTGCACCGCCAGCTCGCGTCGGGCCTCTCGATGCCCGTGGGCTTCAAGAACGCGACCGACGGCGACGTGAAGATCGCGGTCGACGGCTGCATCACCGCGGCGGCCGAGCACACGTTCTTCGGCATCGACTCCCAGGGGCGCGCGGCCGCCGTCGCGACCGCGGGCAACCCCGACTGCCACGTCATCCTTCGCGGCGGCCGCGGCGGCCCCAACTACGACGATGCTTCGGTGTCGGCCGCGCTCGACGTCGCGGAGGCCTCGGGCCTCGACCGACGCCTCATGATCGACGCGTCCCACGGCAACTCGGGCAAGTCGTGGGAGCGGCAGGCCGAGGTCGTCCGCGAGATCGGCGCGTCCGTCGCCGCCGGCAACCACGAGATCGCCGCCGTGATGATGGAGTCGTTCATCGTCGCCGGCGCGCAGAAGCCCGCACCGTCGGGCCTCGTCTACGGCCGCTCCGTCACCGACGAGTGCCTCGACTGGGGCACGACCGCCGAGCTCCTCCGCGGGCTCGCAGCCGACGTCCGGGCGCGCCGCACCGTCGGGGGCTGACGTCCCGCCGAGGCCGTCGTCCCGGTCGGCGGCGCCGTCGTGGACGGTGTCTCGCGAGGTACGGGCGGATAGGGCATGATGGGGGCGTCGCGTGCGCGACCCGACGCAGGGGGCGGGTCGACCGGGACGGCGGCATCGCTCGCGATGTCGCGTCGAGAGGGACGCGGTTGACCGCGCCCCCCCCCCTGAGGCCCGCCTCGCGCTCCGGCGCGAGGCGGGCCTTTCGCGTCCCCGGCTCGGCGGCGCCCCCGCGACTCGTAGGTGCGGAGCACTGTTCGATGGTGCTGGGGCCCTACGAGTCGGGGCTCGTTTGCGACTCGTAGGTGCGGAGCACCGTCGAATGGTGCTGGGGGGCCTGTCTCTTATAAACAACTCCGAGGCCACGGGNCGGGCGGGCGGGGTGGCCATGGTGGAACTCTTCTCGTCGTCGGGCGGAGCGCGAACCTCGGGGTCGTCAGCGGCGGCGCCGCCCATCGTCGTTGCCGAACTGTGACCCTGTCGACTTCCCGTCTTACTTTCTCGACAGTAAGTTAAAGCCATCCACCATGGCAACGGCCCCGACGGAGGGGCTCGATCCACCACAGGAGCGACGATGAAGTCACCCATGAAGACCGCGGCAGCCCTTGCCGCGGCAGCAGCTCTCCTTCTCACCGGTTGCGGCGGCGCCGACACCGGTGAGAAGGCCACGGGCGGCACCGGCACGGGCAGCCAGGCGAAGCCTGGCAAGGCCCTCACCATCGCCAAGCCCGACGGCGCCATCACCACCGAGTCCCACAACCCCTTCCTCGGCGACACCTCGGCCTCGATGTACGGCTACCGCCAGGTGATGTTCGAGACGATGGCGCTCGTCAACACGGCTGACAACACGGTCGTCACCCCGCGCCTCGCCTCGAGCGTCGAGTGGAACGCCGACTACACCGAGGTCACGGTCACCGCCCGTGAGGGCGTCACGTGGCACGACGGCAAGCCGTTCACCATCGACGACATCGTCGGCACGTTCGACATGTACCTCGACGGACGGCTCACCGACTCCGCCGCGCTCAACTACCTCGGCGCCGACGTCGACGGCAGCACCGCGACCCTGAAGTTCAAGGACTCGAAGTTCGTCAAGCGCGGCTCCGTCCTCCACGTCCCGATCGTCCCCAAGCACATTTGGGACAACATAGACGACCCGTCGACGACCCCACTCGCCGGCGAGGGCGAGGCCATCGGCACCGGCCCGTACAAGCTCTCCTCGTGGACCACGCAGGCCGTCACCCTCAAGGCCAACCCTGACTGGTGGGGCGGCGAGCTCGCCGTCCCCGAGCTCCACTACGTCTCCTACGGCGACAACGCGGCCCTCACCACCGCGCTCGCCACGGGCGAGGCGGACTGGGCCCAGGCCTTCCTCCCGCAGATCCAGGAGTCGTTCCTCAAGGTCGACGACGCCAACCGCCAGCTCATCACCCCGACGGCTGGCGCCGCGACCCTCTTCCTCAACCTCACCCGCAAGCCGTTCAACAACCCGGCGCTCCGCGAGGCGCTCGCCTGGACGATCGACCGCTCCGCATACGTCGACATCGCCCGCGAGGGTGCCTCCGCCGTCGTCGACTCCGTCACGGGCCTCGGCCCGTCGCTCCAGAACGACGTCATCGACGAGTTCGCCGGGCAGGTCTACACGGTCGACGTCGAGAAGGCCAAGACGATCCTCACGGACGCCGGGTACACCGGCGTCGGCACGGCGCTCGTCGACCCCGACGGCGAGAAGGTGACGTTCTCCGTCTCCGTCCCGGCCGGCTGGTCCGACTGGAACACGGAGCAGGCGCTCCTCGCCGAGGAGCTCAAGCAGCTCGGCATCGAGGTCACCATCGACCAGCCCGACTGGGGCGGCTGGGACGAGGCGCGTCAGACCGCCACGTTCGACGCGATCATCCACTGGCTCGACGGTGAGGGCGCCTGGGGCGTCTACGACTCGATCATGGGCACCCGCTGGATCGACAAGGACAAGAACACCGCCCAGTTCAACTTCGGCCGGTACGACAACCCGGCGGTCGACGAGGCGCTGGCGGCCTACGCCACCGCCGACAGCGACGAGGCACGGCTCGCCGCGATGACGACGATCCAGAAGGCGTTCGTCAAGGACATCCCGGCGATCCCGCTCGGTGCGCACCCGCTCATCGGTCTCTTCAACGAGCGCAGCTACACGGGCTGGCCGACCGAGGACAACATGTACGCCTCGGCCGACCCGACCCAGGCCGAGATCACCATGGTCCTGCAGAACCTCAAGCCCGTCTCCTGACGGTCCATGACACGCAGCGGGTCGGCGTGGCCCCTCGGCCGCACCGGCCCGCTGCCCGTCGCGCGGACGACGACCCCCGGAAGGTGACCCCCGTGAAAGAACCACTGCTCTCGATACGCGACTTCTCCGTCGTGTACGAGGTTGAGCCGCCCGTCGAGGCGGTGAAGAACGTCTCCCTCACCCTCTACCGCGGTGAGATCCTCGGGCTCGCCGGCGAGTCCGGGTGCGGCAAGACGACGCTCGCCTACGGCATCCAGCGGCTCCTGCGACCCCCCGCGACGATCCCTGGCGGCTCGGTCGTCTGGCACGACGCGGACGGCACGAACGTCGACATCCTCGGCCTCTCGGCCGACGCGATGACGAAGTTCCGCTGGGACAAGGTCTCCATGGTGTTCCAGGGGGCGATGAACGCGCTCAACCCGGTCGCGACGATCGGCGCCCAGCTCGCCGACGTCTTCGAGGTGCACCGCCCCCAGATGTCGAAGGCGCAGCGCACCGCCGCCGTCGTCGAGCTGCTCGAGATCGTCAAGGTCGGCGGCCAGCGACTCAAGAGCTATCCGCACGAGCTCTCCGGCGGCATGCGGCAGCGCATCATGATCGCCATGGCGCTCGCGCTGCGCCCTCAGCTCGTCGTCATGGACGAGCCGACGACGGCGCTTGACGTGCTCGTCCAGCGCGAGATCCTCCGCGAGATCACGAGCCTGCGCGAGGCCTTCGGCTTCTCGGTCGTCTTCATCACGCACGACCTGCCGCTGCTCCTCGAGATCTCCGACCGCATCGCCATCATGAAGGACGGCGAAATCGTCGAGCAGGACACGGCCGAGAACATCTGGTTCCGCCCGCAGCACGAGTACACGCGCAAGCTCCTGTCGTCCTTCCCCCGTCTGACGGCCGAGAAGCAGGTGAACGAATGAGCACCCTCGAGGTCCGCAACGTCACGAAGACCTACCGTGTGCGTGGAGCTGGCGCGATCGACGCGCTGTCCGACGTCTCGTTCACGCTGACGACCGGGCAGTGCATCGGCATGGTCGGCCAGTCCGGCTCCGGCAAGTCGACCGTCGCGAAGATCCTCACGCAGATGGAGCGGCCTACCAAGGGCGAGGTGCTGCTCGACGGTGCCCCCGTCCCGACGCGCGGGAAGGCGCTGCGCGCCTACCGGCAGCAGCTGCGGATGGTCTTCCAGGACCCGTTCGCCTCGCTCAACCCGTACCACTCGATCCGGCACCACGTGGAACGTCCCCTCGCACTGTCCGGGGTCGTGCCTCCCGACGAGGTCGAGGCGGAGGTGCACCGCCTCCTCGAGAAGGTCCACCTCGACCCGTCGGTCGTCATCGACCGCCGTCCGCACGAGCTCTCCGGCGGCCAGCGTCAGCGCGTCGCGATCGCACGCGCGCTCGCACCGCGGCCGACGCTGCTCGTCGCCGACGAGCCCGTCTCGATGCTCGACGTCTCGCTGCGCATGGGGGTGCTCAACCTGCTCGCCGAGATCCGCCGCGAGGACGGTCTCGGCGTCCTCTACATCACCCACGACCTCGCGACGGCGCGGTACTTCTCCGACGAGATCATCGTCCTCAACCAGGGACGCATCGTCGAGCACGGTCCGGCCGACGACGTCATCCTGTGCCCGCAGGACCCCTACACCCGCGCTCTCCGTGGGGCCTCGCCCGATCCGGAGCGCTTCTTCGCTGCGCGCGCAGGAGGTGCGTCATGACCACGACCGACGTGACAGAGGTCGTCACGCAGGGCACCACCGCGACCCAGGCGGCCAGGGCGCGTGCCAAGGTCCCGTGGCGCTTCCTCGGCCAGCGCGCCGGCTTCTACCTCTTCACGCTGTGGGCGGCGCTCACCATCAACTTCTTCGTGCCGCGCATGATGAAGGGCGACGCCGTCGACAACTACCTCGCGCGCAACCGCGAGATCTCGCCCGAGGCCGCGGACGCCCTGCGGGCGCTCCTCGGCCTCGACTCCGACAAGTCGATGTGGGAGCAGTACGTCGACTACTTCGGGATGCTCCTGCGCGGGGACCTCGGCGTGTCGATCACGCACGGCCTCCAGCCCGTGAGCGGCGTCATCGCGACCGCCCTGCCCTGGACGGTCGGGCTCATCGGCCTCGCGACGCTCGCCGCGGTCGCGATCGGCACGATCGGCGGCGCGTACGTCGGCTGGAAGCGAGGCTCGCGCCTCGACGTGCTCATCCCCATCACGACGTTCCTCTCGACGGTCCCGTACTTCTGGATCGGCCTCATGGCGATCTCGGTGTTCTCCGTCGGCCTCGGCTGGTTCCCCATCGGCAAGGCCTACGGCGTCGGCCAGGAGCCAGGCTTCAACCTCGAGTTCATCCTCAACGTCATGGAGCACGGCACGCTGCCGCTCGCAACGATCGTCATCGCGTCGCTCGGCGGGTGGATACTCGGCATGCGCAACATGATGCTCACGGTCCTCGATGAGGACTACATCACCGTCGCGCAGGCCAAGGGCATGCCGAACCGTCGCGTCCTGTGGCGCTATGCCGCACGGAACGCGGTCCTCCCGCAGATCCAGTCGTTCGCCCTGTCGATCGGCTTCATCGTCGGCGGCGCGATCATCGTCGAGCAAGTCTTCTCCTACCCCGGCGTCGGCAAGATGCTCCTCGACGCGACGAACGCCAAGGACTACGCCCTCATGCAGGGCGGCTTCCTCGTCATCGTGCTCGCGGTCCTCGTCGCGAACATCGTCGCGGACATCGTCTACGCGGTCCTCGACCCTCGTACCCGGCAGTCGGAGGCCTGAGAGATGTCCAGCAACCAGCACAACCTTCGTCAGCGCGTCACGAAGTTCGGCGCGGCGTTCGCGATGTTCCGCAACGGCAAGTCGATCGCGGGACTCTCGATCCTCATGGCGTTCGTCCTCGTCGCGATCTTCGCCGAGCAGCTCGCGCCGTTCTCGCCCACCCAGATCAACCCGCGGGCGCGCCTGCAGCCGCCGTCGGCGGAGCACTGGCTCGGCACGACGCACCTCGGCGAGGACGTCCTCAGCCAGGTCATCTATGGCACGCGCGGTGTCGTCATCGTCGGGGCGCTCACCGCGCTCATCGCGATGACCATCGCGATTGTCGTCGGCGTCCTCGCCGGCTATCTCTCGGGCTGGCGGTCCGAGGCGCTCTCCGCCCTTGCGAACGTCTTCCTCGTCATCCCCGGCATCCCCATCCTCATCATCATCGCCTCGCAGTTCACCAACCCGCCGTTGTGGCTCATCGCCGCAGTCCTCGGACTCCTCGGCTGGGGGTGGGGTGCACGCGTCCTGCGGGCGCAGACGATGTCGCTGCGCAACCGTGACTTCGTCCAGGCGGCGAAGCTCAACGGTGAGCGGCTCCACCGGATCATCGGCGTCGAGATGCTGCCGAACCTCATGGCGATCATCGCCTCGTCGTTCGTCGGCTCGGTCACGGCGGCCATCCTCGGCCTCACGACCCTCTCGTACATCGGCGTCATCCCGGTGAACGCCTACAACTGGGGCACGATCCTCAACTGGGCGTCGGCCCAGGGAGCGTTCGTCCAGAACCAGTGGTGGTGGTACCTGCCGCCGGGCCTGTGCATCGCCGCGATCGGCGTCGCACTTGCGCTGCTGAACTTCGGCATCGACGAGTACGTCAACCCGCGTCTGCGGTCGGCGGGCGAGCGTGCCCGCGCCATGAAGAAGAAGGGGCTCGACGTCACCAACGCTGTGACCGTCGTCCGCGCCCACCAGCCCTCGATGGAGAACCAGTGACCATGGATCCCTACCTCAATCCCGAGCTTCCGGTCGCTGACCGTGTCGCCGACCTCCTGGACCGCATGACCGTCGAGGAGAAGGTCGGCCAGATGATGCAGCTCGACGCCCGCGACGGCGTGCAGGAGCACATCCTCGACAAGCACGTCGGCTCGATCCTCCACACCTCGCCCGAACGCGTCCGTGAGGCGCACGACCTCACGGCACGGACGCGGCTGAGGATCCCGCTGCTCGTCGGCGAGGACGTCATCCACGGGCACTCGTTCTACGAGGGCGCGACGATCTACCCGACGCAGCTCGGCATGGCTGCGTCCTGGGACGCGGAGCTCATCGAGCGCATGGCGCGCGCGACGGCCGTCGAGGCCGCAGCCACCGGCATGCACTGGACGTTCTCACCCGTGCTGTGCATCGCCCGTGACCTGCGCTGGGGCCGTGTCGACGAGACCTTCGGTGAGGACCCGTTCCTCATCGGCGAGCTCGCGTCCGCGATGGTCCGCGGCTACCAGGGCGAGGGCCTCACCGACGAGACCGCGATCCTCGCGACTGCCAAGCACTTCGCCGGCTACTCCGAGACGCAGGGCGGGCGCGACGCGTCCGAGGCCGACATCTCGCGCCGCAAGCTGCGCTCGTGGTTCCTGCCGCCGTTCGAGCGGGTCGCCCGCGAGGGCTGCCGGACGTTCATGCTCGGCTACCAGACGACGGACGGCGTGCCGATCACGGTGAACGACTGGCTGCTCACCGACGTCCTGCGCGGCGAGTGGGACTACACCGGCATGCTCATCACCGACTGGGACAACGTCGGCCGCATGGTGTGGGAGCAGAAGGTCCAGCCCGACCTCATGCACGCGGCTGCGGCCGCGGTCAAGGCCGGCAACGACATGGTGATGACGACGCCCGGCTTCTACGAGGGGGCGCTCGACGCGATCGCGCAGGGCCTGCTCGAGGAGAAGGACCTTGACGCGGCCGTCGCGCGCATCCTCACGCTGAAGTTCGAGCTCGGGCTGTTCGAGAACCCGCGGCGCCCGTCCGACGAGCGCATCGAGGCCGTCATCGGCTCGCACGCGGACCTCAATCTCGAGGTCGCGCGCAGGTCGCTCGTGCTCCTCGAGAACGACGGCACGCTCCCGCTCGCCGCGGACGTGCCCGCCCGCATCGCCGTCGTCGGCCCCCTCGCTGACGACGCGCAGACGCAGCTCGGAGATTGGGCCGGGTCGTCGGGGCAGGTCGACTGGCTGCCCGACGGCCACCCGCGCGAGATGATCACGACCGTCCTCGACGGGCTGCGGGCGCTCGCCCCCGAGGGCTCCGACGTGACGTACGTCCGGGGCGCGGACATCCTCGAGCTCGTCACCAACCCTGCGGGCGAGACGTTCCCCGACGGGCAGCCGCGTCCGCCGGTCGTCGCGTCCGCGCCGGTCGACGAGGCGGAACTCGCCGCGGCTGTCGCTGCGGCCGAGGCGTCCGACGTCGTCGTCGCGGTCGTCGGCGACCGCATCGAGCTCGTCGGTGAGGGCCGCTCGACGGCGACGCTCGAGCCCATCGGAGGTCAGGTCGCGCTGCTCGACGCGGTCATCGCGACGGGCAAGCCCGTCGTCGTCGTGCTCCTCGCGAGCAAGCCGCTCGTCCTGCCGCCGTCGGTCGCGGACGCGGCTGCGGTCGTGTGGGCGGCGAGCCCGGGCATGCAGGGCGGGCGTGCGCTCGCCGAGATCGTCTACGGTCTCACCGAGCCGTCGGGTCGCCTGCCGATCACGTTCGCGCGGCACGTCGGGCAGCAGCCGACGTACTACAACCAGATCCGTGGCCAGCACGGCGACCGGTACGCGGACCTCACGCAGTCGCCCGCGTGGGCGTTCGGCGAGGGACTCTCCTACACGACGGTCGAGTACTCCGACCTCGTCGTCGAGACGCCCGTGGTGTCCGCGGCCGACCACGTGCGCGCACGCGTGACGCTCACGAACACCGGCGCGCGGCCGTCGCTCGAGACGGTCCAGGTGTACGTGTCCGACGTCGTGACGTCAGTGAGCTGGGCGGACAAGGAGCTCAAGGGCTACCGCCAGGTGTCGGTCGCTCCGGGAGAGTCCGTCGTCGTCGAGCTCGAGATCCCCGCGTCGGCGTGCACGATCGTCGACGCCGACGGTCGACGGATCGTCGAGCCGGGCGCGTTCGAGCTGCTCGTCGGCCCGTCGTCCCGTGACGAGGTGCTGCTGCGCGCCGGCTTCACGGTGAAGTAGCACCCACGCCAAGGCCCTCCCCCCAGCACCCGCGGCTGGCGGGAGGGCCTTGCTGTGTCCGACTCGTCGTGCTGGAGCACCGTCGGAGTGTGTCGGGGGCCTACGAGTCGGGGAGGTGCGGGCTGCGCTCGACCGGCACGCTGCGCGTGCTGCACCCGCTGGGGAGAGCAAAAGACCCTCCGACCTCAGCGTTTCCGCTGGTCGGAGGGTCTCTCTGGTGGTCGGGGTGACAGGATTTGAACCTGCGACCTCTTCGTCCCGAACGAAGCGCGCTACCAAGCTGCGCCACACCCCGGTGGTCCGTCCGTGAACGAACCTCGCCTATGCTATCGGACGCAGTGCCCCAACACGAAACCGGCGGAATCCTGCGGTTGACGAACCGGCGACCTCACCGCGCGACGAACGTCAGGAGCGTCGCCGACGGCCGGCACGCAAACCGGAACGGCGTGTAGGGGCTCGTCCCCACGCCGTTCGACACGTGCAGCCACGCCGAGTCGTGCCCGCCGAACTCGTCCGGGCGAGGGCCCGGCCAGCCGTGCAGACCGCTTGCGCGACCCCGGTCGAGGTCGCAGTTCGTCACGAGCGCCCCGAAGCCCGGGAGGCACAGCTGCCCGCCGTGCGTGTGCCCCGCGATGATCGCCTCGGCGCCGTCGGCGCGCAGGGCGTCGAGCGCACGTACGTACGGTGCGTGGACGACCCCGAGGCGCAGGTCGGCGCCGTCGGTCACGGCCGCGTCCGGGGCCGGCAGGCGGTCCCGTGCGATGTGCGGGTCGTCGAGCCCCACGAACGCGACGTCGAGTCCGCCCACGTGCAGGCGCGCCCGCGCGTTGTCGAGATCCAGCCAGCCCGCGTCCGTGAGGCGCGCTGCGAACGCCGCGGTCGGCAGGTCCGGCTCCCGCGCGACCTCGGTCTGAGGCCGACGCGACGACGGCATGAGGTAGCGTGCCGGGTTCTTCGCGAGCGGCGAGAAGTAGTCGTTCGACCCCATGACGAAGACACCCGGGAAGGCCGTGAGCGGCCCGAGCGCGACCATGAGCGGCTCGAGCGCGTCGACGTGTGCGAAGTTGTCGCCCGTCGTGACGACGAGGTCCGGCTCGAGCTCCGCGAGCGCCCGGACCCACGCGATTTTGCGCTGCTGCGACGGCGTGAGGTGAAGGTCGGATGCGTGCAGCACCCGCAGCGGCGACGACCCCGGCGGCAGGACGGGCACAGTGACGTGCCGCACGGTGAACGCCTCGGCCTCGAGCCGGGCCCAGGCGAGCGCGCCCGCCCCCGCGAGGGCTGTGAGCCCGACGGCCTTGCGCAGCTCAGTCATCGGTGTCGGCATTCCCTCGGCCCGGCCGCGAACGTCGTTCCTTCTTCTTGTCCTTCTTCTTGTCCTTCTCGTCGTCCCGGTCGTCCTCGTTGTCGGTCCGCACAGGCTCGCCGCTCGAGATGTTGAGGGTGATCGTCGAGCCCGCGGTCGTCGTGCCGGATGGGTTCGTGTTCGCGACGGTGCCGCGCGGGTAGGACGACGGCACCTGCGCCGGGTTGACGACGACAGAGAACCCGGCCTCGTTGAGGATCTTCGTCGCGTCCGCGACCGAGCGCCCGCCGACCCACGGGACCGGCACGCGTTCCCCGTGGATCGTCTTCGTCGTCGGGTCCGGGAAGGCGACGTTCGGCTTGCCCTCGAGGGCCTGGTCCATGAACCGCTTCCACGTCGGCGCGGCGAGCGTCGAGCCGTAGACGTACGAGTACGGCACACCATTGATGCGGATGTACTGCATCGACGTGTCACGGTCCGGGTTGCCGATCCACACGGCGGTCGCGAGCTGCGGCGTGTAGCCGATGAACCACGTGTGACGGTTGAGCTGGGCCGTCCCCGTCTTGCCGGCGGCGACGCGACCGCCCGCGAGACGTGCGCGCGTCGCGCCACCCTCGGTGAGGACCTTCTGCAGCGCGTACGTGACGCCGTGGGCAACCTCGGCGTCGAGCGTCGTGCGGCAGTTCGCCTGCGGCACGGGAAGCTCCTCGCCCGAGGCCGTGAGGATCTGCGTGATCGCGACCGGGTCGCAGTACGTGCCGCCCGACGCGAACGTCGCGTACGCGTTCGCCATGGCGAGCGGCGACGTGTTCTGCGTGCCGAGCGTCATCGACGGGGTGACCTCGACGCCGTTGTCGTCCGACGGCGGGTCGTCGCGCTCGAGAGCGAGCGACGGACGGAATCCGGCGAGGTACGCCGAGTCGGCGACGCCGCACAGGTCGAGCTGACCCTCCATCGCGACGAACGCCGTGTTGACGGAGAACGCGGTCGCGCGCAGAACGCTCGTCTGCCCGCTCGCGCGACCGTCGGAGTTGCCCGGGCCGTACTCACCGACGTAGCGGTAGTTGTCGATGCACGACGCCCGCCACGTCGAGCCCGGCCACATCGTCTTCGTCGCGCTCACGGACGCGTTGAGGGGCTTCCCCTCACGCAGCCACTCGGTGAGCGTGAACGCCTTGAACGTCGAACCCGCCTGGAACCCGCGCGAGCCGCCGTGCTTCTGGTCGGTGTTGTAGTTGATGGACGTCTTGCCCGGGCCGACGGCCTCCGGGTCGGCGACGTACGTGCGGTTCTGCGCCATCGCGAGGATCTTGCCCGTGCCGGGCTCGACGACGGACATCGCGGTGCCGAGGCCCGAGGCGTCCTTCGTCGGGATCGTGTTGCGCAGCTCCTTGTTGGCGATCTTCTGGAGGTCGAGGTCGATCGTCGTGTGGATCTCGAGCCCGCCGCGGTAGAGGAGGTCGTCGCGCTCGGACTGCGTCGTGCCGAACGCCTCGTTGCTGAGGATGACCTTCGTGACGTAGTCGCAGAAGTACGCGGCACCGCCCGCGGCCTCGCAGTTGCGCTTCGTCGGCGTGATCTTCAGGGTGTCTGCGATCTTCAGCGCGCGGGCCTCGTCGTACTCGGCCTTCGTGATGTAGCCCTGCGTGTACATCTCGCGGAGCACGATGTTGCGGCGGGCCTCGGCGTTCTCCGGGTTGCGCTCCGGGTCGTACTTCGCGGGCGCCTTCGTGATGCCGGCGATCGTCGCGGCCTGGACGGGCGTGAGCTCCGCGGCCGACGTGCCGAAGTAGTAGCTCGCGGCGGCCTCGACGCCGTAGACGGAGACGCCGAACTGGGCGATGTTGAGGTACGCCTCGAGGATCTCGAGCTTCGACATGCGGTCCTCGATCGCGATCGCGAGCTTCGCCTCCCGGAGCTTGCGCTCGTTCGTGCCCTCGCGCGCGGCCGCGACGCCGAGCTTGTCACCCTGACGGTTCGCCTCCTCGATGAGCACGTTCTTGACGTACTGCTGCGTGAGTGTCGACGCGCCCTGCTTGCTGCCCGTCGTCGCGTTGAGGACGAGCGCACGCGCCATGCCCTCGACGTCGACGCCGCCGTGGGCGAAGAAGCGCTTGTCCTCGATCGCGATGACGGCGTTCTGCATGGCCATGGAGATCTCGTCGAGGTCGACGACCGTGCGGTTCTCCGCGTAGAACGTCGCGAGCAGCTTGCCGTTCGCCGCGTAGATGTGCGACGCCTGGGACGGTTCACCAGGCTCGAGCTCCGTGGGCAGCTCGTCGAAGAGCTTCGTCGCGGTGTTCGTCATCGCGCTCGCGCCCGCGGCGGCGGGCAGGACGAGGCCAGCAGTGAGCAGGCCGCCGACCCCGGCGAGGAGCACGAACGTCACGAGAAGACCAAGAGCCTGGAGGACGGTGACCTGACGGGCGGCAGGGCGCGTGGCAGACATGCTTCCCAGGGTAGTCGTCCTGGCTGGGAGGACCCGGCCGGGACGGTGAGGATCGTGTGCACGACGCCCGTGCGGTGCCTCACGGTGGACGCTGGCCGTCAGCCCGTGACCGTCGGGCGGGTGCGGGCTACGCTCCTCGCATGGTCACCACGTGGGAGTACGCAACCGTTCCTGTCCTCATCCACGCGACGAAGGCGATCCTCGACAACTGGGGCTCGGACGGCTGGGAGCTCGTCCAGATCGTCCCCGGGCCTGCGGGCAACGAGAACGTCGTCGCGTACTTCAAGCGTCCGACGGGCGAGAAGTGAGCGGGCGCGTCCTCGCGCGCCTCGCCGAGCTCGGCCTCGACCTGCCTCCGGTCGCGGCGCCGGTCGCGGCGTACGTGCCCGCGGTGCGGACGGGGAACCTCGTCCACACGTCGGGCCAGCTGCCGTTCGTCGACGGGGCGCTCTCCGTGACGGGCAAGGTCGGCACCGAGGAGGGTGACGTCGCGCCCGACGTCGCTGCGGGCCTCGCGCGCACGGCTGCGCTCAACGCGCTCGCGGCGGTCGCGGACCTCGTCGGCGACCTCGACAGCATCGTGCGGGTCGTCAAGGTCGTCGGGTTCGTCGCGTCGCGCCCGGACTTCACGGGGCAGCCCGCCGTCATCAACGGTGCGAGCACGTTCCTCGGTGAGCTGCTCGGCGACGCGGGCGTCCACGCGCGTTCCGCGGTCGGGGTCGCGGTCCTGCCGCTCGACTCGCCCGTCGAGGTCGAGCTCGTCGTCGAGGTCGCCTGACCCCCGCGCGCACCTCCCGACGGGAGGGCGCCCACCTCGAGGTGGGCGCCCTCCCGGACGAACGGGCTCGCGTCGGCGAGCCGGCGGGGATCAGCGCGCGCGGCGCTCGAGCCGCGCGATATCGAGTAGCACGACCGCACGGCCCTCACGACGCACCCAGCCGCGCGCCGCGAAGTCGGCGAGCGCCTTGTTGACCGTCTCGCGCGACGCGCCGACGAGCTGCGCAAGTTCCTCCTGCGTGAGGTCATGCGCGACACGGATGCCGTCGTCCGTCGGGTGACCGAACCGCGTCGAGAGGTCGAGAAGCGCCTTCGCGACACGCCCCGGGACGTCGGAGAACACGAGGTCCGCAAGGTTCTCGTTCGTGCGACGCAGACGACGCGCGAGCGCACCGAGGAGGAACTTCGACATGCCCGGGTGCGTCTGCAGCCAGCGGACGAGGTCCGCGTGCGAGAGCTCCTGGAGCGTCGTATCCGCGACGGCCGTCGCCGTGAGCGTGCGGGGCCCCGGGTCGAACAGCGAGAGTTCACCGAACATCTCGCCCGGGCCGAGGACGGCCATGAGGTTCTCGCGGCCGTCCGACGAGCGCCGGCCGAGCTTCACCTTGCCGTCGGAGATGACATAGAGCCTGTCGCCACGTTCACCCTCGTTGAACAGCGTCTCGCCGCGCGTGAGGTGGACAGGGGTGAGTGCGTCGAGAAGCGGCTGCGCCTCCTGCGGGTCAAGTCCCGCGAAGAGGGGAGCGGAGAGGATGACGGCGTCGTCCACGGTTCTGTCCCATCGGGTCGGTGTTGTGTGCCCCAACACACACCATCATGCCTCAGAACAATGGCGACAGGCGCCCAGGGGCTCTCGCGAGGTCGTCGGTGAGTCGCTGCACGAGCTGCTCGGTGACACGCTCGAGCTCCGAGCGCACCCGACGACCGTACTCCTGCACGTCGCTCTCGAGGTCACGCAGTTCCTCGATGTCGAGCACCGCGGACGCCGACAGGTCGCCGCGCACGAGCGTCGTCATGCGGACGTGGTCGGGCGGCGCGACGTCCGAGAGCGCGCCCGACGCGACGAGCCCCAGCCGGTCGGGGATGAGCGCCGCCGACACCGAGAGGTCGATGCGGGCGCGCAGGAGCCGACGCCAGTGCTGGACGCGGTTCATCTCCGCCCGGAGCGCACGACGGCGCGCCCGGAGGGACTCCGTGTCGTCCAGGAGCGGTCGGGTGCTCACTGCGGCGCCTCAGCCTTCGTCGTCTCGTCGGGGTGCTACGGGACGTTCATCGGCCGGCAGGGCCCGCGCCTTGAGGGTTCCGCCCCGACGACACCTAGGATTCCGGCATGCGACCACCTGCGATCGGCCCGGACGTCTCGCGCACCGCGCTCGTGCGCCGAGCCCGTCGGATCGTGCGCGTCCTCGGCGTCGTGCACCCCGACGCACGCTGCGAGCTCGACTTCACGACGCCGCTCGAGCTGCTCGTTGCGACGGTCTTGTCCGCGCAGTCGACGGACGTCCGCGTCAACCAGGTGACGCCCGAGCTCTTCGCGGCGTACCCCGACGCTCTCGCGTACGCGCAGGCCGACGTGACCGACGTCGAGGAGATCATCCGACCGACCGGCTTCCAGCGCGCTAAGGCGCGCTCCCTCGTCGGCATCGGTCAGGCGCTCGTCGAACGGCACGACGGTGAGGTGCCAGCGCGTCTCGAGGACCTCGTCGCGCTCCCCGGGGTGGGCCGCAAGACGGCGAACGTCGTGCTCGGAGACGCGTTCGGCGTGCCGGGACTCACGGTCGACACGCACCTCGGCAGGCTCGCGCGCCGGCTCGGCTGGACCGACGAGGAGGACCCCGTGAAGGCCGAGACGGCCATCGGTTCGCTCTTCGAGCGCAAGGACCTCACGCTCGTCTCGCACCGGCTCATCTTCCACGGGCGGCGCGTGTGCCACGCCCGGCGCCCCGCGTGCGGCGCGTGCGCGGTCGCGCGCTGGTGCCCGTCGGCAGGCGTCGGCGAGTCCGACCCTGACGTCGCGCGGACGCTCGTCCGCGGCGAGATCGTCGACCCGGACGCCTGACCCGGCACCGCAGGTCCCGGAACGGGGCCGCTACAGGCGGCCGAGGTGCTCGAGGAGCAGCGCCGTGACCCGCTCGGGAGCCTCCTCGTGCGGGAAGTGCCCGACGCCGTCGATCATCTCGAAGCGGAAGTCGCGGCACAGCGCGGCAGCGTCGAGCTCGATGCCGTCCGCGCGCAGGAACGGGTCCTGCGCGCCGTGGACGAGCATCGTCGGCACCGCGATCGGACGCCGCACGACCGAGAGGAACCGCCGTCCGTCGATCCGCGGCGCGGACCGCACGATCCAGCGCAGGGGCTCGAGCGCGTTGTGGGCCGCGAACGGCACCTGCATCGCCGAGTCGTACGTCGCGAGCTCGTCGCTGCTCCGAGCGACCACCGAGCCGTCGGCGACGATCCGGCCCGCCAGACCGTCGCGCAGCTGGCGCTCCGGCACGGACGGCAACTGGACGAGCGCGAGGTACCGCGCGACGCGTGGCGTGAGCACGGCGCGCAGGCGCCGGTGCATGCGCGCCGGGTGCGGGCACGCGAGCGCGACGACGGACTCCGTCACCGCAGGCTGCAGGCTCGGCATCGACCACGCGACGTGCGCTCCGAGCCCGTGCCCGACGACCGTCGCCGACGACGCCCCGAGCGAGCGCACGACCCCCGCGACGTCGCGCGTGCGCGTGAGCACGTCGTAGCCGAGCGGCGGCTTGTCGGACGCTCCCGTGCCGCGCAGGTCGAGCGCGACCGCCCGGTACCCGGCCGCACCGAGCGCCTCGAGCTGGTGGCGCCACGTCCACCAGAACTGCGGGAACGAGTGGAGGAGGACGACGAGCGGACCGTCCTCGGGCCCGGCCTCCGCGACGTGGAAGCGGGTGCCGTTGGCCGAGACGAAGCCGTGGCGCCACGGCCCGTCGATGAGGACGGTGGAGAAGTCGGCGTTCACTGCGGTCCTTCGTGCGGGGCGGGGTCGGCCGGGGCCTGGGCGCGACGTGAGGAGGGCGGGTCGAAGCGGTAGCCGACGTTGCGGACGGTGCCGATGAGCTGCTCGTGCTCAGGGCCGAGCTTCGCGCGCAGGCGCCGCACGTGGACGTCGACCGTCCGCGTGCCACCGTAGTAGTCGTAGCCCCAGACCTCCTGGAGGAGTTGCGCCCGCGTGAAGACACGGCCCGGGTGCGCGCCGAGGCACTTGAGGAGCTCGAACTCCTTGTACGTGAGGTCGATCGGCTCGCCGCGCACCTTGACGGTGTACCCGCTCGGGTCGATGACGAGGTCGCCCGACGAGATTTCCTCCGAGTCCGGGCCGGAGGCGCCGCTCGCACGCGAACGCTCGACCGCGAGCCGCAGCCGCGCCTCGACCTCGGCGGGTGACGCCTGCTCGAGGAGCAGGTCGGTCGCGCCCCACTCGGCCGTGACGACGGTGAGCCCACCCTCGGACAGCACGAGCACGAGCGGCACGTCGAGCTCCGCCGCCGCGACGACCCTGCACATGCTGCGTGCGCCTGCGAGGTCGCGGCGCGCGTCGAGCAGCACGACGTCCGCGTCCTGCGTGGCGAGGAGCGCCGACGGCTCGGGCGGCGCGACGTGCACGCGGTGACCGAGGAGACCGAGTGCGGGAAGCACCTGCGACGACGCCTCCGCGGACGAGGTGAGCAGCAGAAGGTCCATCGACGTCCTCCCTCCTGCCTGTGTTCCTGCGGGTCCGAGCCTGAGATTACAGGTCGGCGCAGCCGATTCGTCGTGCTCAACCGTTCTCTGGGAAGATCGACGAGGCTCGCGTCGTCGCCCGAAGGTCGGCGGAGCCGTGAGGCGCCGACCGGCGCCCCACGTCGAGACCCTCCCAGGACGTGCAGTGAGCAGATCGACCCGCGCCGTCGTGACGGCCGTGGCTGCCGCCCTTCTTGCAGCTGCGGCGTTCCTCGGTGCGACAGGCGTCTCTGGCGCGGTCGCCCTCCTCGTCGTCGTGCTCGCGATCGGCTGGCCGCGCCTCCTCGACCTCCCCTCGGGCGCCGGCTCGACGACGGTCCTCGCGCTCGTGGGCCTCGGTGGCGTCGCCGCGGTCGTCCTCGACGGCGGCACGCTCGGCACCCTGCCGTTCGTCGTCGCGTGCGGGCTCGTCCTCGCGTTCCTCGTCGAGATGCTGCGCCGTGACGGGCGCCCGCGGCTCGTCGAGTCCCTCACGGGGACGGTCGCCGGCCTCGTCGTCGCGGTGTGCGGCGCGGGCTGGACCGCCGTCGTCGAGCATGACGGCGGACCGGACCTCGTCGTCGTGAGCGCGGGCGCGCTCGCGGCCGCGAGCGTCGCCGCGGTGCTCGTTCCCTGGAAGGGCTGGTCGAGCGTCGGGGTCGCGGTCGCCGCAGGTGCGGCCGTGGGGACCGGAATCGCTGCGCTCGTTCCGGTGACGGCCCTCGGCGAGGGCGTCGTCATCGGTGCGTTCGCGGGCGTGCTGGCTGCATCCCTCCACGTGCTCCTCGAGAAGCTGCCTGCGTCGACGTCCCGTTGGGGCGGCGTCGCGAGCGCCGTCGTGCCGGTCCTCGTGCTTGGCGTCGTCGCGTACGTCGTCGGCGACCTCCTCGGCGCCCTGTAGTTGTCCCCGGTGCCGCGGCGGCCGCGGCCCGTGAACGAGCCCGGCGGCGCCTTGCGCCGGCGGCTAGGATCAGGGCATGAATATCGAGCTGCTTGAGGGTGTGTTCATCGGCCTGCTGGTCGCCGCGACCGTGACCATCACGTGGTTCGCGGGCTTCGTCGTCTTCCGGCTCTACAAGGGACAGCGCTGAGCCGGGCGCCGGCGACGCAGCCGGCGCCCCGCCCAACCCCACCTCATCGATCTGCACCGGAGATTCACCGTGGCCTTCGCCTTCCCTGACGGACTCGCCCCCGAGGCCTACCCGCTCGCCTGGCTCGTCGGCCGCTGGAGCGGCGCGGGCGTCATCAAGTACCCGGACATCCCGGAGACCGCGTTCGTCCAGGACGTGACGTTCGACCACGACGGCGGCCCGTACCTCCGCTACGAGTCGACGATCCGCCTGCCCGCGGACGACGACGAGTCCGAGCCGACCGTCTGGTCGACCGAGACGGGCTACTGGCGCGTGGCCCCCGAGCCCTTCGAAGGCATCGGCGAGGGCCAGACGTCGCTCGAGGTCCTCCTCGCCGACCCGGCGGGACGCGTGAGCGTCTACCTCGGTGTCATCGGCAACGGCCGCGTCGACCTCGGCTCCGACTTCATCGCGCGCACCGGCACGGGCGCGGACATCACGGCGTCCAAGCGCATGTACGGGCTCGTCGAAGGTAGCCTCCTGTGGGCGTGGGAGCTCGCCGCGTTCGGCAAGCCGCTGCAGAACTACGCGTCGGCCGAGCTCGACCGCGTCACGGAGTGACGCGATGACGGGCGACGACGTCGTGCAGGTCCGCCGGAGCCCAGTGCTCGGGCGCCGCGGCGCGGTGCCCGCGCTCGCACCCGACGAGGGCGTCGCCTGGCACTACGGCGACCCCTTCGGCGAGCAGCGCGCGCTCGAGCGGCGCAGCGCGTTCGCGGACCTCTCGCACACGGGCGTCGTCACCGTCACGGGCCCCGACCGGCTCACGTGGCTCCACTCGCTCACGTCGCAGCACCTCACGGGGCTTGCGCCCCGCACGTCGACCGAGCTGCTCGTCCTCGACCCGCAGGGTCACGTCGAGCACGCCGCGGGCGTCGTCGACGACGGCACGACGACGTGGCTGCTCACCGACGGCGACCACGCGGCACCGCTCGCCGCGTGGCTCGACCGGATGCGCTTCATGATGCGCGTCGAGGTCGCCGACGTCACCGACGACTGGGCGGCGATCGGCGAGAACGTGCGCGCCGAGGGCCAGGAAGGGGAGCCCGTCACGTGGGTCGACCCGTGGCCGACGGTCGCGCCCGGCGCGACCCGCTACGGGCCGGCCGACGACACCCACCCGGGCGCCGACCGTGCGTGGCGGCTCGTCATCGTGCCGCGCGCGACGCTCCTCGACGAGGTGCGGGCGCGCGAAGACGCGGGCTGGACGCTCGTCGGCACGTGGGCGACCGAGGCGGCGCGCGTCGCCGCGCTGCGCCCGCGCGTCGACCTCGACGTCGACGACCGCACGATCCCGCACGAGCTCGACTGGCTGCGCACCGCCGTCCACCTCGCCAAGGGCTGCTACCGCGGTCAGGAGACGGTCGCGCGCGTCCACAACCTCGGACGCCCGCCGCGGCGTCTCGCGTTCGCGCACCTCGACGGCTCCGAGAACCTCCTGCCCGAGCCGGGCGCCGAGGTGAGCGTCGGCGAGAAGGTTGTCGGGCGTGCGACGTCCGTCGCGATGCACCACGAGCTCGGCCCCATCGCCCTCGTCACCCTCAAGCGGAACGTCGACCCTGCCGCGGACCTCGTCGTCGCCGCCGAGGGCGGCACGGTCGCAGCCGGCCAGGAGGTCGTCGTCGCGGCCGAGGGCGTCACCCCGGACCGTCCCGCACCGCGCGCACCCGTCGCGCGGGGACTCGCGCCGCGTCAGCGGCGCGAGTGATGGACAGCCCGGCCCGGACCGTCCGCCGCCGGGCGCTGCAGCTGCGCGTCCTCCAGGGACGCTCGCGCGTGCGACGAGCGTTCGTGCCCGTCCTCCAGGCGGCTGTCGCCTCAAGCGCCGCCTACGCGTTCGCGTTCTTCGTCCTCGGCCACGAGATGCCGTTCTTCGCGCCCATCTCCGCGTGGATTTGCCTCGGGTTCTCCGCGGACCGTGAGCTGCGTCGCGTCGCCGAGCTCGGCGTCGGCGTCGCCCTCGGGGTCGGCTTCGGCGACCTCGTCGCGCACGGCATCGGCTCGGGCTGGTGGCAGATCGGCCTCACGCTCCTCGCAGCGTCGCTCCTCGCACAGTTCCTCGACCGCGGGCAGATGCTCACGATGCAGGCCGGCGTCCAGTCGATCGTCATCATCGGCATGCCGCAGATCCAGGCAGGACCCGTCGGCCGCTGGACCGACGCGCTCGTCGGCGGCGTCACCGCCCTGCTCGTCGCGACACTCACCCCCGGCGACCCGCGACGGCACGCCCGCGCCCTCGGCGCCGAGGCGACGACGGCGCTCGCCGAGATGCTGCGCGAGCTCGCCGCCGGGCTGCGCACCCACGACATCGACCGCGTGCGCACCGCCCTCGACCGCGGGCGCGGCACGCAGGGCCTCCTCGAGGACTGGGCCGCGTCCGCGCAGGCTGGCCTGCAGAACACGCGGCTCGACGCGGCGTCGCGCCGCTTCCGGGACGACTTCCGGCTGCTCGTCCGGCAGGCGGAGATGCTCGACCGCGCCGTGCGCTCCGTGCGCGTCCTCGCGCGACGCGCGATCTCGATCCCGCCCGACGCCGACGTCGACAGCGTCGGCGAGCTCCTCGGACGGTCCGCGCGCGCGACGCAGGTGCTCGCGGCCGTCATCGGCGCAGGCTCGGACCCGACCCCGGCCCGCGGGGCGCTGCGCGACGCCGCGTCGCTCGCCGACCCCGGGTCGCTCGGTGACGCGGGCTGGCAGGTGCAGTCCCTCGTCATGCTCATGCGCTCACCGCTCGTCGACCTCCTCGAAGCGTCGGGCGAGACGCCTGAGGCCGCGCGCGCGGCGCTGCCGGAGCTCTAGCGTCCGCTACGCGTCAGCGTCGTAGACGATCGTTACCGGGCCGTCGTTGACGAGCGCGACCTGCATGTCCGCTCCGAAGCGACCCGTGCCGACGGTGACGCCGAGCGCGCGGAGCTCCGCGACGAGCGCGTCGACGAGCGGCTCCGCGACCGCGCCCGGCGCGGCCGCCGTCCACGACGGTCGACGCCCCTTGCGGACATCGCCGTAGAGGGTGAACTGGCTGATGACGAGCACGGGCGCGTCGTCGTCGAGGACCGAGCGCTCACCGTCGAGGATCCGCAGGCCTGCCACCTTCGTGGCGACGGCCTTCGCCTGCGCAGGCGTGTCCGTGTGCGTGACACCAACGAGGGCAACGAGGCTCGGCCCGTCGAACGCCGCGAGGACCTCGCCGTCGACCGTCACGGAGCAGCGCGACGCGCGCTGGACGACGACCCTCACGTCACCACCCCTGCGGCGAGCGCGGGGGGCGGCGGCGGTACGGCGCGACCGCAGGCCGCACGTCGACAACGAAGACGATCGCGGCGACCGCCGCGACGATCGCGAGAAAGTTGAACGGGCTGAGGGCGCCCGGGAACGGCAGCGTGAGGAACCCGATGGCCGTCGCGACCCCGACGATCGCGAGCCACGCCTGACGCGAGAGCTTGCCCGCGCTCGAGAATGCGTGCGCGGGCGTGCGGATCGCCTCGACGAGCGCGAACACCTCGACCGCGAACGCGCCGAGCGCGAGGACGAGGATGATGAGGCGCTGAAGTTCGTAGATCACCGGAGAGCCGTTCGTTCCGAAGTGTTAGGGGATGCGCTGCACGGCGAGCGGTGCAGCGGCCGCGAGGTCACGCAGCTCGGGGTGCTCACCCGACGCGAGTGTCGCGAACACCGGGCCGCGCGCCACGATCTTGCCACCTGCGAGGAAGATCGCCTCCTCCGTCATGCGGGACACGAGCTCGAGGTCGTGCGACACGAGGACGACGGCCGTGCCAAGGTCCTGTGTGATCTCCGCGATGTTCGCCGCGATGTCGCCGCGCATCGCCGGGTCGAGCGCCGTGAGGGGTTCGTCGAGCAGGAGGATGTCCGGCCGGCCCGCGATCGCCCGCGCGAGGATGACACGCTGACGCTCACCGCCCGAGAGCGTGTACCCCTGACGCTGCGCGACGTGACGGGGGAGCGCGACGACGTCGAGCAGCTCCTCGACCGACCGGTTGACCGTCCGGCCCGCCTTGCGCGCGTCCTTGAGGCCCTCTTCGACGAGCTTCGTCACCGTGCGCGCACGCTCCGGTTCCGTGAGGTCCCCCTGGAGCACCCGACGCACCGACGACGCGAAGAGCTTCTTGTCGCGACCCACCCGGTGGACGGCGCGGCCGTTCCACGTCACCGAACCGCGGTCGGGCTTGACGACACCCTGCATCGCGCGCAGGAGGGTCGTCTTGCCGGCACCCGACTCACCGACGATGCCCAGGGGTGCGTCGCCGGGAGTCACCGTGAGGCTCACGCCCTCGAGGACGAACGAGCGCTCGTAGCCCGCGAAGAGATCGGTGACGACGAGGGCAGGTGCGGAGGGCATGGGGGTCCGTTCGTTGCTGGTGCCGGCAAGGCCTGTCCCACGGTAACGGGTGGGGAGGACCACGGGTTCCGTCCGGTGAGATGCAGCACACTGTTCCGGTTGCGGTGCCATCGGATGGATGTGAGGATCCCCCTGCGGGTTTGAACCGAGCAAGGGGCGAGGTTGAGCCGCACCAGACGAAAGCCAGGGGATGACATGAAGCTTCGTTCACTTTCCGCTGCCGTGATCACGGTCGCGCTCGGTGCCGCCGGGCTCGCCGCCACGGCGCCCGCCGCGACCGCCGCAGGCGAGACGGCCACCTCGGTCAAGTCCGCATCGTCCAACGGGACGACCGTCACCGTGTCCACCTACGACCAGCTGACAGGTTCGACCCGCGAGGACCTCTTCCCGAGCGTCATCTCGGTCTCCATCGCGGTGCCGGCCGCATACCGCTACTACTCGGCATACGGCTCCCCGAGGACCGCCGAGGTCGAGTGGACCGCCACCGCGTCCTCCGCGGGTGACCCGGGGTGCGTCCTCGCCGCCCGGCAATCGTCGGGTGAGGGTAACGGCGGCGCCAACTGGACCGACGTCCTCTTCAAGGACACCGACCCCGGCAGCTGCACCGTCACCGTGGACGTCTGGGCCACACGCCGCGTCGAGGGCCACCCCGCCGCGAGCTACGACGCCAACATCCGCGTCCAGGTCCCGCTGAAGTACGTCGCCCAGGCGTTCTTCACCGACGTCAAGACGTCGCGGACGTCCGTCACCAAGGGCGGGATCGTCACGATGTCCGGCATCCTCAAGTACGACGACGCCTACGGCCTCCGGAGCGCGTCTGTCCTCGGTGGCGCTCCGCTCCACGTCGAGGAGACCACGAGCAGCCCGACGAACCCAGCCGCAAAGTGGCGCCAGGTCGCAACTGTCAAGACCGCGTCCACCGGTGCCTGGAACGTGCGTCTCAAGCCGAGCCGCTCCGCGTCCTACCGCGTCGTCTACCCGGGCAGCTCGATCTACCTGGGCGCGAAGACGTCGCCCTCCCCGATCATTCGTGTGACGACGCCCGCCGCCACGAAGCTGTCCACCCCGAAGGCATCGCCCTCGACGGTGAAGAAGGGCGCGACGACGACGCTCTCCGGCAAGGCCTACGTGAAGTCCGGATCCAAGTACAAGGGCTACGCCAAGGCCAAGGTCACCGTCCAGAAGAAGGTCGGCAAGAAGTGGAAGACGGTGAAAACCGTCACCGCGAGCAAGTCCGGCACCTGGAAGCTCAAGGTCAAGGCGACCACGACCACCACCTACCGCACCTTCGTCAAGGCCACCAGCAGCAAGAAGGCCGCAACGTCCGGCAGCATCAAGGTCACAGTGCGACGCTGACCGCCCTTACCGCAACGGCCTCCACCTCCGGCATGGGGGTGGAGGCCGCTTCGCTATGGCGGACGGCCGGGTGCCGTGATGCGGCGCGCTGGCGGGACTTGGAGAGGCCGGTGAACGGTGCCGCGGGGGTGTTCACAGGGCGCGGGAACATCTCTGCGCGCGCGGAGAGGGCTGGCACCCCACGGTCCGCCCCGCCGAGCTCAGGATCGCCCGCCCCGCGAGCGTGGGGACGACGTGTTCTTGATGGCTCTGGCGTTCTGGTTGTGGCAGACGCTGCGGTTGTGATCGACCCGACGCGGGGTCCTGCTGTCGCGAGCGCGCTGATCACCGGACGCTGTCGAGGCGTTGTCGTTCGAAGTCCTGCCGAAGGGGCGAGCCGGGCCGTCGATGCGGCGGGTGTCGCCCCAGGGGGACTCGCGGCGGGCGGAGAACGACGCCCCGCCCCGCCGGTGCGGCGGGACGGGGCGTCGGGGGGTGCGGGCGCCATGAGGCGGCCCTAGAGGGTCACTCGCCGCCGAGGATGATCCACGTGTCGTGACCGCTGACGGCCTTCTCGACGTAGGCGTTGACGCGGTCGCGGGCCTCGGCGCGCGTCTTGACGGAGGAGCAACCGTCGCCGAGGTCGACGTTCGACGTCCAGACGACCTCGGGGGTCTCGAGGGTGCCGCAGGCGTCGCCCCAGTCTTCGAAGACGACGGCGACGTACTTGCCGGTGTCCCAGCTGACCGAGGTCGCGAGGGCGACCGCGGCGTCGTAGGCGCCGTCGGGCGCTTCCTCGGTCGGGACGATGATGGCCTCGGTCGTGCGACGGTCGATGTCGGCCGCGACGGCGGCGGGGAGGGCCTGGCGCGCGTTGACGCGCACCTTGCTGCCGTCGGGCAGCGGGTAGGCGTAGTCACCCTCGGCGGCCTTGAGGCTCGTGGCCTGGGCGTCCGTGAGGGTGGCACCGACCGCGGCCGGGGGCGGCCTCGGGGGGGGGGGGGCTGGGGGGGGGGGCGGGGGGCTCGGCGGGGGGGGCCGGGGGGGCGGCGGGGGCCGGGGTCGGGGGGGAGGGGGGGGGGGAGCAGGGGTGGGGCGGCGGGGCGGGGTGGGGGGGGGGGGGGGCGGGCGGGGCGGCGGCGGCGGGGGGGGGNAGGCGGGTGGCGGGGGGGGTGGGATTCGAGGTGTGCACGTACCTCATTGTCCCAGATGATCCGCCGGTTCGTCCCATGAATTTTAGTGCTGTGGATAACGTCGGTCTCAGACGTCCCCGAGGATCTGCCCGACGACGCGCGCGACGGCGGCCGGTCCCGCGTGCGGGGAGCCCGTCGCCGCGCCGAGGAGGTTGGCGGTGAGGTAGACGGACGTCACGGCGAGCGCGCGGTCGCGATCGAGCTCGGTGGGGTCGGTGGTGTCGTCGTCGGTGCGGTAGGCCGCGAGCTGGGTCGCGACGCGGTCGAGCGCGCCGGTGAGGACGTCGGCGAGCTCGGTGCGGGACTCGGGGTGGCGCAGCGCGAACGCGGCGAACTCGAGAGGGAGGAGCAGCTGGGGGTCCTGCTGAGCGGCCTCGCACCAGCGGGCGATGGCGTCGGCGCTCGCGGGGACGCCATCGAGGCGCGCGCCGTCGGAGGGTTCGTCGAACCAGCGGCGGGCGAGGGCGACGAAGAGGCCGTTCTTCGATCCGAACTGGGAGTAGAGCGCGCCCTTGGTGTAGCCGGCGGCCTCGGCGATGTCGCCGACCGACGCGCCTTCGTAGCCGCGCTCGGCGACGAGCCGGGCGGCGGCGTCGAGGAGTGCGGTGCGGGTGACGGTGGCGCGGGCGCGGCGGCTCTCGGAGGCGGCGGTCTCGCGGGCGAACGCCTGCGTGGCCTCGTTGAGGCCCTGGGCGGTCTCGCGGAGGGCGACGTTGATGGCCTGCTTGGCCTGCGGCGCGACGGCTGCGACCTCCTCCTTGAGGAGTCGGGTGAGCGCGGCGGTCGCGTCCTTGAGCGCGCGGGTCGCGGCGCTGAGGTCGTCGTTCCGGGGGGTCTGGTTCTCGCTCATGCCTCGATCGTAGGACGGATATACCGATCGGTACAGCGCTCTTGACGAACGAGCGGTATCTTACTACGTTCCATTCACATACCGACCGGTACGACCTAGAGAGGTTCCCATGACGACCCCCGTCCTCACCGTCCGCGGTCTCCGCAAGACCTACCGCGGACGCCACGGCGTCACGGCCAACGACGGCATCGACCTCGACGTCGCCGCCGGCCGTGTCGTCGGCCTCCTTGGCCACAACGGCGCGGGCAAGACCACCCTCGTCAACCAGGTCCTCGGCCTCGTCCGCCCCGACGCCGGCAGCCTCACGCTCGGAGACGGCCCCGGCGCCGTCGACGCCATCACCCACCCCGCGTCCGCCCGAGCCCTCGCCGCCGCCCAGCCGCAGTCCGCCGTCCCCCTCACCGGCCTCACCCCACGCACCGCCATCGAGATCGTCGGACGCCTCCGCGGCGGACGCCCCGACGACGTCGCCGCCGCAGCCGCCCGCCTCGTCGACGCCCTCGACCTCGGCGAGTGGGCGGACACCAGGTCCGAGAAGCTCTCCGGCGGCGTCGCCCGCCTCACCGCGTTCGCCATGACCGTCGTCACCCCCGCACCGCTCGTCATCCTCGACGAACCCACCAACGACGTCGACCCCGTCCGCCGCCGCCTCCTCTGGGCAGAGATCCGCCGCCTCGCCGACGCCGGCGCAGGCGTCCTCCTCGTCACCCACAACGTCCGCGAGGCCGAACGCGTCGTCGACGACCTCGTCGTCCTCGACCACGGACGCGTCGTCGCCGCCGGAACCCCCGCCGAGCTCACCGCCCACCTCCGCAGCACCCTCACCCTCGAGGCCGACCTCGGCCGCGACGACCTCGCCCCGCACCCCGCGCTGCGCGACGTCACCCACGCACCCGGCCGGCTCACCGCGACGCTCGACGCCGACGACGCGACCGCCGTCGTCGACTGGGCCCATGCCGCGACCCGCGACCGCACCCTCGAGCGCTACGCGCTCACCCCCGCGTCCCTCGAGGACGTCTACGTCGCCCTCGTGGGCGACGCCCCCACCACCACCGAGGAGGTCGCAGCATGAGCGTCGCCGCACCGGTCCCCAGCGACCTGCGCCACCACGCGCAGACCATCGCGCTCCTCGTCCGCTGGCAGCTCGGCCGCCAGGCCATGTACCTGCCGCTGCTCGTCGTCGTCCAGGTGCTCATGGCCGTCGCGACCGTCGCCGGATACGGCCTGCTCGTCGGCGACCCCGACCCCGCCGCAGCGCTCTACCTCGCGACGGGCGCACCCACCATCACGCTCGTCGTCGTCGGTCTCGTCATGACACCGCAGTCCGTCGCGACCGCCCGCACCGAAGGCTCGCACGACTGGATGCGGTCGCTGCCCGTGCCACGCTCCCTGTTCCTCGTCGCCGACCTCGCCCTGTGGACCGTGCTCGCCCTGCCCGGCGTCGTCATGGGAGTCCTCGCAGGCGCCGTCCGCTTCGACGTCACGCTTGACCTCGCGTGGTGGTTGCCGCTCGCCGTCGTCGTCGTCTCGATGACGTCCGCCGCCGTCGGCTACGCGATCGCCCTCACGCTCGCCCCGCCGATCGCCATGCTCCTGTCGCAGGTCCTCGTGTTCTTCGTGCTCCTCTTCTCACCCATCTCCTTCCCGCGCGACCGCATGCCCGGCTGGCTCGCGACCGCGCACGACTGGCTCCCCGTCGAGCCCATGGCGCAGGCCGTGCGCGCAGGGCTCGCGCGCACGACGTTCGACATGCCGGGGCGCAGCGTCGTCGTCCTCGGCGCGTGGTGCGTCGCGTCGATCGCGCTCGCGGCGCTCGCGCTGCGGCGACGCGCCTGAGCGCAGCAGCGATCCCCGGCCCCGGGGCAGGTGCACACCTGCCCCGGGGCCGGAGCCGGTCACGCCTGTGGCGAACACGGGCATCCACCGCCCCCTCGGCTGGTTAGAGTCGATGCGGTCAGACCTGCGCGCCGAACCCGGCGCGGGTGTACGCCGCTCGTGAGGAGCAGCTGATGTTCGAGAGATTTACCGACCGGGCCCGCCGGGTGGTCGTCCTCGCCCAGGAAGAGGCGCGGATGCTCAACCACAACTACATCGGGACCGAGCACATCCTGCTCGGCCTCATCCACGAGGGCGAGGGCGTCGCCGCGAAGGCGCTCGAGTCCCTCAACATCTCGCTCGATGCGGTGCGCTCTCAGGTCACCGAGATCATCGGCGAGGGCCAGCAGGCGCCCAGCGGGCACATCCCGTTCACGCCGCGCGCCAAGAAGGTCCTCGAGCTCTCGCTGCGCGAGGCCCTCCAGCTCGGCCACAACTACATCGGCACCGAGCACATCCTCCTCGGCCTCATCCGCGAGGGTGAGGGCGTCGCCGCCCAGGTCCTCACGAAGCTCGGCGCGGACCTCAACCGAGTGCGCCAGCAGGTCATCCAGCTGCTCTCCGGCTACCAGGGCAAGGAGCCCGTCGCCTCCGGCGCCCCCGCCGAGGCCACGCCCGCCGGCTCGGCCGTGCTCGACCAGTTCGGCCGCAACCTCACGCAGGCGGCCCGCGAAGGCAAGCTCGACCCCGTCATCGGCCGCTCGAAGGAGATTGAGCGCGTCATGCAGGTCCTGTCGCGCCGCACCAAGAACAACCCCGTCCTCATCGGTGAGCCCGGCGTCGGCAAGACCGCCGTCGTCGAGGGCCTCTCGCAGGACATCGTCCGTGGTGACGTCCCCGAGACCCTCAAGGACAAGCAGCTTTACACGCTCGACCTCGGCGCGCTCGTCGCCGGATCGCGCTACCGCGGTGACTTCGAGGAGCGCCTCAAGAAGGTCCTCAAGGAGATCCGCACGCGCGGCGACATCATCCTCTTCATCGACGAGATCCACACGCTCGTCGGTGCCGGTGCCGCCGAGGGCGCTATCGACGCCGCCTCGATCCTCAAGCCGATGCTCGCCCGCGGCGAGCTCCAGACGATCGGTGCGACGACGCTCGACGAGTACCGCAAGCACATCGAGAAGGACGCCGCGCTCGAGCGCCGCTTCCAGCCGATCCAGGTCGCCGAGCCCAACCTCGAGCACGCGATCGAGATCCTCAAGGGTCTGCGCGACCGCTACGAGGCGCACCACCGCGTGTCCATCACGGACGGCGCGCTCGTTGCCGCCGCGACCCTCGCGGACCGCTACGTCAACGACCGCTTCCTCCCCGACAAGGCCATCGACCTCGTCGACGAGGCCGGCGCACGCCTGCGCATCCGCCGCATGACCGCGCCGCCGGAGCTCCGTGAGCTCGACGAGGAGATCGCCCAGGCCCGTCGGGACAAGGAGTCCGCGATCGACGAGCAGGACTTCGAGAAGGCCGCCGCGCTGCGCGACACCGAGAAGCAGCTCCAGGCCCGTCGCGCCGAGCGCGAGAAGCAGTGGAAGTCCGGCGACCTCGACACCGTGGCAGAGGTGGACGAAGACCTCATCGCCGAGGTGCTCGCGCAGTCGACCGGCATCCCGGTCTTCAAGCTCACCGAGACCGAGTCCGCGCGCCTCCTCAACATGGAGGACGAGCTCCACAAGCGCGTCGTCGGCCAGGACATCGCCATCAAGGCGATCTCCCAGGCCATCCGCCGCACGCGCGCCGGCCTCAAGGACCCCAAGCGTCCCGGCGGGTCGTTCATCTTCGCCGGCCCCACGGGCGTCGGCAAGACCGAGCTCGCCAAGGCGCTCGCCGAGTTCCTCTTCGGCGACGAGGACGCGCTCATCCAGCTCGACATGTCGGAGTTCAGCGAGAAGCACACCGTCTCGCGCCTCTTCGGCTCGCCCCCCGGCTACGTCGGCTACGACGAGGGCGGCCAGCTCACCGAGAAGGTCCGTCGTCGTCCGTTCTCCGTCGTCCTCTTCGACGAGGTCGAGAAGGCGCACGCCGACATCTTCAACTCGCTGCTGCAGATCCTCGAGGACGGCCGCCTCACCGACTCCCAGGGTCGGATGGTCGACTTCAAGAACACGATCATCATCATGACGACGAATCTCGGCACGCGTGACATCGCCAAGGGCGTCCTCACGGGCTTCTCCGCGACCGGTGCGCTCTCAACCGACTACGAGCGCATGAAGGGCAAGGTCAACGACGAGCTCAAGCAGCACTTCCGCCCCGAGTTCCTCAACCGCGTCGACGACATCGTCGTGTTCCCGCAGCTCTCGCAGGACGAGATCGTCAAGATCGTCGACCTCATGGTCGCGCGTCTCGACAAGCGCCTGCGCGCCAAGGACATGTCGATCGAGCTCACCGACGCGGCCAAGGCGCTCCTCGCGGAGCGCGGCTACGACCCGGTGCTCGGCGCGCGTCCGCTGCGTCGCGCGATCCAGCGCGACATCGAGGACGTGCTCTCCGAGAAGATCCTCTTCGGTGACGTCCACGCGGGTCAGACGATCGTCGTCGACGCGCAGGGCGAGGGGCCGCTCGGCGAGTTCACGTTCACGGGCACGGACCGTGGCGCGCTCCCCGAGCTCGAGGGCGCTGAACCCATCGAGCCGCTGACGTCGCGCGCGACGACGATCCCGTCGGCGCCCGGCGGCGGTGACGGCGGTCTGCGCCAGGCCGGCGCCTGACGTCCACCACGCACGCACGGCTGCGGCCTCCCACCCCTCGGGGTGGGAGGCCGCAGCCGTATGTCGCGGGGCGACGTGCGCGGGCTGTCAGCGCGCGTCGGCCGCCTCGAGTGCCTCGTCGAGGATCGCGAGGAACTGCGCCCGACGGTCGCGACGCACGCAGTGGCCCGCGCCCTCGACGACGAGCACCTCGCCCTTGCCCTCGATCGTCAGCTCGGCGCGCTCGGCCATCTCGGCCGGGACGACCGAGCCGTGCTCGGGCGTGCCGAGCACGACCGTCGTGCTGAACTCGTCCTGAGGTGCGAGGCGCGCGAGCTCGCCGACGCGGTCGCCGTCGCCCCAGCCCTGCGCGAGGTCGACGACGCGCGGGTCGACCTGGAGCTTCGACTCGGCCCAGGGCGCGACCTCGTCGGCCGGCCAGTCAGGGTTCTCGGTGAGGCACTGGCGGACGAGCTGCGCGTACGAGCTCCGGCGCAGCGTGCGGACCCACGCGCCGACCTCGGCGTCGCGGTCGCGGCCGATGTCCCACGCGGGATCCTCGAGGACGAGACCGCGCAGGAGAGCGGGGGCGCGGACGGCAAGGTCCTGCGCGACGAGCCCGCCGAGGGAGTGCCCGACGACGAGCGCGGGACGCTGCGCGACCTGCCGGACGACGACCGCGAGGTCGTCTGCCGCGGCCTTGATGGTGAAGAGCGCCTCAGGGAGGGGCGACTCGCCGTGGCCGCGGAGATCGGTGACGATCGCCAGTCTGTCGGTGGCGAGGTGCTCGACGACGCTGGGCCAGCACGCGGAGGAATCGGCGAGGCCGTGGAGGAGGACGACGGGCGTGAGCGGTGACGTCGGAGGCCCGTAGGCAGCCCAGGTCACGTGCCCGAGGTGCCCCGAGCCGGCCTCGACGACGCCGTAGTTGAGTGCTGCCACCTGTGCCTCTGGATGTCCGGGGGCCCTGTCCTCGGGCCCCGCCCAGCCTATCGGCTCGCGGCGCTCGTCGGTGGCGGCCGGCTCGGGTGCGCCCAACCGCCCGGGTGTTGTTTCGTGTTCGGCTTTGTGAGATTCTGAGGTCATGCTTGCGCACCAGAGGCAGGAGCACCTCCTCGCCCGCGCGGCCGCCGACGGCGCCGTCCGCGTCGTCGACGTCGCCGCCGAGCTCGACGTCTCCGAGATGACCGTCCGCCGCGACATCGCCGCACTCGCCGAGGCCGGCCTCCTCCGCCGCGTCCACGGCGGCGCCGTCCCCGCCCGGCCCACCGCGCTCGAGCCCACCTTCACCGCGAAGACCGAGCTCGCCCGCGAAGCCAAGACCGCGATCGCACGTGCCGCCGCCGACCTCGTCGGCCCCGGCGCGTCCGTCGCCCTCTCCGCCGGCACGACCACCCACCTGTGCGCGCTCGAACTCGCCGCCCGCGGCCGCTCCGACCTCACCGTCGTCACGAACTCCGCGCCCGTCGCCGAGGCCTTCGGCAGCGCCCCCGGCGACCGCCCCGAGGTCGTCCTCACCGGCGGCAGCCTCACCCCGTCGCGCGCGCTCGTCGGCCCCCTCGCCGTCGCAGCCCTCGCGACGCTGCGCGTCGACGTCCTCCTTCTCGGCGTCCACGGCCTCGACGCCGACGCCGGCCTCACCACCCCGAACCTCCTCGAGGCCGAGACCAACCGCGCGCTCGTGCGGGCCGCCGGCCGCGTCGTCGTCGTCACCGACTCCTCGTCCTGGGGGGCCGTCGGCCTCGGACGCTTCGGCAGCCTCGACGACATCGACGTCCTCGTCACCGACGACGCCCTCCCCGACACCGCCCGCGCCGCCGTCCACGACGCAGGCGTCCACCTCACGCTCGTCTCCACCACCAAGGAAGCCCGATGACCCACGTCAGGATCACCGCCACCCACCTCGCCGACGGCCGCGAGCTCTTCTACTTCGACGACTCCGAGCCGTACGTCTCGGGCGGCGCGACACGTCGCCTCGACGACCCGCGGCCCCTGCCCCCGCAGTTCGCCGACGGCGCGCAAGGCCCCCAGATGCGCCGCGACCCGCTCACCGGCGACTGGATCCCCATGGCGACCCACCGCATGAACCGCACGTTCCTGCCGCCCGCCGACGCGAACCCGCTCGCCCCCGCGCGCCCGGGCGCCGCATACTCCGACGGCGAGATCCCCGACACCGACTACGACGTCGTCGTCTTCGAGAACCGCTTCCCGTCGCTCGCACGCGTCGAGGGCACCCCCGGGCCGGGCGACCTCGAGGGCGAGCCCCTCTGGGAGGTCCGCCCCGCCGACGGACGGTGCGAGGTCATCTGCTTCTCGCCGGACTCGACGCGCTCCCTGCGCGAGGTGGGCTTGCACCGCATGCGCACCATCATCGAGGCGTGGGCGTCGCGCACCGCCGAGCTCTCCCAGCTCGAGGGCGTGAAGCAGGTCTTCCCGTTCGAGAACCGTGGCGAGGAGATCGGCGTGACCCTCCACCACCCGCACGGCCAGATCTACGCCTACCCGTACCTCACCCCGCGCACGAGCGTCATGCTCGACCGCGCGCGCGAGCACCGCGCCGCGACGGGCGGCAACCTCCTCGCCGACGTCATGACGGCCGAGCTCCGCTCGGGCCGTCGCGTCATCGCGCAGTCCGAGCACTGGGTCGCGTACGTGCCCGCGGCCGGCCGCTGGCCCGTCGAGATCCACGTCGCGCCGCTCGACACGAGCCGCCCCATCCCCGACCTCGCGGCCCTCACCGACGCCGAGAAGGACGACATCGCAGGCTTCTACCTCGAGATCCTCACGCGCTGCGACATGTTCTTCCCCGACTCCGACGGCTCGCCGACCCGCCTGCCGTACATCGCCGGCTGGCACCAGGCCCCCGTCGGCGAGGGTCGTGACGACCTGCGCCTGCACCTGCAGCTCTTCTCGATCCGCCGCGCCCCCGGCAAGCTCAAGTACCTCGCAGGATCCGAGTCCGGCATGGCCGCGTGGATCTCCGACACCACGCCCGAGAAGGTCGCCGACCGCCTGCGCGAGGTCGCCACGGCGTACGTCCCCGCAGGCCTCGAGAACCCGGGGGACCACCGATGAGCCTCGACGACCTCACCTCGTGGACGCGCGAGGAGGGTGACGCTCGCGTCGCCGCGCTCCTCCACGAGCGCCTCGGCGTCCGCCCCGACGCCGTGCGCTCGGCGCCCGGCCGCGTCAACGTCATCGGCGAGCACGTCGACTACACCGGCGGGCTCTGCCTCCCGACGGCGCTCCCGCACCGGACGTTCGTCGCGCTACACCGCCGGGACGACGACGTCGTGCGGCTCGTGTCCGCGCAGACCGACGAGCAGTGGACCGCCCACCTCGACGACGTCGCCCCAGGCGCCGTCGAGGGCTGGGGCGTCTACGTCGCGGGCGTCGCCTGGGCACTGCGTGAGGCCGGGCACACCGTCGGAGGCTTTGACGCCGCCGTCGACTCGTGCGTGCCGTTCGGCGCGGGCCTCTCGAGCTCGGCGGCGCTCGAAGCAGCGACGGCCGTCGCGCTCGTCGACGCGTTCGACCTCGACCTGGGTGCCGGCCCGGGCGTCGCCGCGCTCGACGACGCCGCGCGCGCTGTCCTGGCCGACGCGTGTGTGCGGGCGGAGAACGAAATCGCCGGCGCGAACACGGGCGGGCTCGACCAGGCGTCGTCCCTGCGCTGCGTCGAGGGCTCGGCGATCCTTCTCGACTGCCGGGACGGCTCCGTGCGCCCCGTCGCGTTCGACCCGCTCGCCGTCGGGCTCGACGTGCTGGTCGTCGACACGCACGCACCGCACTCGCACGTCGACGGCGAGTACTCGGCACGCCGTGCGGCGGTCGAGTCGGCGGCCGACGCGCTCGGCGTGCCCGACCTGCGGGCCGTTCCCCTCGACGGACTTGACGAGGCACTGGCGCGCCTCGACGATCCGGTCATCCGGCGTCGCACGCGGCACTGCGTCACGGAGATCGAACGCGTGCGCCAGTCCGTCGCGGTGCTCGACGCGGGCGACGTCGCGGCGCTCGGCCCGCTCATGACCGCGTCGCACGTCTCGTTGCGCGACGACTTCGAGGTGACCGTCCCCGAGCTCGACACGGTTGTCGACGCGGCGCTCGCAGCCGGAGCGCTCGGTGCGCGGATGACGGGCGGCGGGTTCGGCGGCTCGGCGATCGTCCTGCTGCGCGCGGATGAGCGTGCGAAGGTCGCGCAGGCGATTGCCGACGCGTTCGAGCTGCGCGGTTTCGCGGCACCGGCGTTCCTCGCAGCGCCGCCGTCGTCCCCGGCGGGCTGACCGGCCTGCTGACCGGCCTGCTGACCGGCGGGCTGACGGGCCGGCCGGCTGGGCTGCTGGTCTGCTGACTGGTCCGCGCCCCGCCGCCTACCCGCGAGTTTGTGCGCTACCCGCAAGTTCAGACTCGCGGGTAGCGCACAAACTCGCGGGTGCGCGGGTGCGCGCACCTGCGAGGGCGGGTGGGTCGCGGCTATGCCGTCGGGGCCGCGCGGCGGGCGTGCGCGCGGCTGCGGAGGGACAGCAGCAAGCCACCGATCGCGGCCGCCGTGAGCGACCCGACGAGCACCGCAGCCTTCGCCGCGTCCGTCGACGGCGAGCCGGCCGGGAACGACAGGGCCGCGATGAGGAGGGCGACGGTGAAGCCGATGCCCCCGACGAACGACACCGCGATGACGTCGCCCCAGCCGAGCGACGCGTCGAGCCGCGCCTTCGTGAGGGTAACGAGCAGCCACGTCGCGACGACGATGCCGAGCGGCTTGCCGACGACGAGCCCGAGGAACACGCCCTGCGCGGCGGGCGTCGAGGCGGCCGCGGAGATCGCCGCGGGGTCGAGCGCGACACCGGCCGCGAAGAGCGCGAACACCGGCACGGCGAACCCTGCAGAGACCGGCCGCCACAGGTGCTCGTACCTCTCCGCGAGCGCCTCGTGCTCGCCCGCACGGGGCAGCGCCGGGACGGTGAGGCCCAGGAGCACGCCAGCGATCGTCGCGTGGACGCCGGACGCGTGCATGAGGCCCCACGCGAGCACGCCGAGCGGTAGCAGGACCCACCAGCGTGCGAGCGCAGGACGCCTGACGACGACCGCGAAGACACCGACCGCGAGCAGCGCGAGGCCGAGGACGAGCAGGTCGAGGCCGTCGGAGTAGAAGAGCGCGATGACGATGATCCCGAGGAGGTCGTCGACGACCGCGAGGGTGAGAAGGAAGACGCGCAGCGCGGACGGCAGCCCGCGCCCGCACACCGTGAGGATCGCGACCGCGAACGCGATGTCGGTCGCGGCGGGGATCGCCCAGCCGTGGGCCTCGCCGCCCGGCTGGAGGTTCGCGAGCACGTACACGAGCGCGGGGACGGCCATGCCGCCGACAGCCGCGAGGATCGGGACGATCGCGGTCGAGGGCTTGCGGAGCTGGCCGTCGACGATCTCGCGCTTGAGCTCGAGGCCGACGACGAGGAAGAAGATCGCGAGGAGCCCGTCGGTCGCCCACTGGGCGAGCGTGAGGTCGAGGTGGAGGGCCGCGGGTCCGACCGTGAGCGACGACAGCGACGCGTAGGTGTCCTTCCACGGCGAGTTCGCCCAGGCGAGCGCGATGACCGCGCCGACGAGCAGGAGGATCGCGCCGGTCCGTTCGCTGCGCAGGGTGTCGGCGAGGTTGCGGCTCGAGCCGGGGCTCGGCTCGTCGAGCACGACGGGGCGGTGGTCGGTCATGAGGGTCCTCGGACGACGGGGAAGGGGGCCGAGTTCTACGTTATCTCGCGCGTTCGGGGCGCAGCGTGTTGCATCGTCGGCGGCCGTCCGCTATCGCGCGCAGGCGCACGCGAGAACCAACTCGTCGCGGCCACGTGAGGCACGTCACGGCGGCCCGGCGCGGTGAGGCCCGGACGCGTCGGCCGCTGCGCAGCTGCACGCAAGTTTGTGCGCTACCCGCAAGTTCAGACTTGCGGGTAGCGCACAATCTTGCGGGTGCCCCCGCGCCGAGCGACCGGCGGCCTGACGCCAGGCGACCAGCGCCAGGCGACCGCCCCCAGGCGTCAGGCCGCGGACGTGGCGTCGGACTACGTCCACGGCCAGACGCGCGCGGTCGACGGCGGCTGGCTGGCCCGCTAACCCCAGTTCCGCGAGATAGCGCTCCCGGGACGAGATAGCGCGAGATGTGCGCTATCTCGTCCGCGGGACGCTATCTCGGGGGTAGGGCGCCGGTCATCCTGGGGCTCAGGGGCCGGTGCGCGCAGGGCTCCACGACGACGGTCGTGGAGCCCTGCGTCATGCCGAGCGCCACGACGCGACCGTGCCCGGAGGTCCCATGCATCTGACCCGTCCGGGTGATGGTGTGGAGGTGTGGACCTCACGACGATGAAACGCCGGACGACCTCCGGCCTGCTCGATGACCGCATCGCTCTCGCTGCCGCGCCCGACCTCGACGCGCGCGTCTACGCCGAGCTCGCGCACGACCGCTCGGCGCTCGTCCGCCGCGTGCTCGCGGAGAACGACGCCGTCCCGCGCAACGTCCTCGTCGAGCTCGTCGACGCCGACCCCGACCTCGCCGAGGTCGTCGCGCTGCGCCCGCAGGCGCCCGCCGCGCTCAAGGAGCCGCTGCCCGTCACCGAGCACAGCCCCGAGTCGATCGACGTCTACAGCGCGGACCGCGGCGCGTGCCCGGCCGTGCGCGTCGGCCTCCAGGAGGCCCGCTCGACGTACACGTCGGAGACCCTCGGCGAGGCGTACGCGCGGCTCACGAGCCGCTGACCCCTCTCGCGAGATAGCGACTCCGGGACGAGATAGCGGGTGTGGCGCGCTATCTCGTCCGACGAGCGCTATCTCGCGGCAAGCCCCCGCCTCAAGCGCCTCGCCCGCTTCGGCGCCGGCTTCGACGGCATCGACCCCGCCGCGCTCGCCGCCACGGGCGCCGCCCCGCGACGACCATCAACCCCGACGTCGACGACCTCGCGCCACGACAGACGTTCGGCCCGGACCACTGACCCCCCACGGGTGTCCCCGCGTATCGTGGGGGCGCCCGCTCCGGGCACCGCGCCGACGCCCGTCCCAGGAGGCACCCGTGCCGGACCCCACCGCGACGGCCCCGCCCGTCGAGGCGATCGACCGCGCGCTCGTCCTCCTTGAGACCCTCGCGAGCGCCGGGCCGGGCGGCCTGTCCGTCGCCGAGCTCGCCGCGACCACCGGCCTCAACAAGACGACCCTCCACCGGGCCCTCGCCGCGCTGCGCCACCGCGGCTTCGCCGACCAGGACCCGTCGTCGGGCACCTACGCGCTCGGCGCCGCGGCCGTCGGCCTCGGCGACGCCTTCCTCCGTGAGGACAACCTGCCGGGCCTCCTCCATCCCGCGCTGCTCGCGCTGTCGCGCGCCGCGGGCGAGCTCGTCCACCTCGCGTGCTCGTCGGCACGAGCATCGTCTATCTCGACAAGGTTGAGCCCGAGCGGTCGGTGCGCGTCGTCTCCGCGATCGGCCGCCGCAACCCCGCGGTGACGACCGCGCTCGGCCGCGCGCTGCTCGCGGCCCGCGGCGTCGACCGGGGAGCGTTCGGTGCGTACACCGTCGGGCACGAGGACATCGCCGAGCGCGCGTGGCGCGAGGTGCGGGCGGCGCGCAGCCGCGGCTACGCGGTCGAGGACCGCGAGAACGAGCCGGACATCGCGTGCGTCGCCGTTGCGCTCGTCCGCGCGGGCGCGCCCGTCGGGGCCGTGAGCGTCACCGCCCCCGCTGCACGCATGGGCGCGGCGCGCGCGGCTGAGCGATTCGGCGAGATGACCCGGGTGCTTCCCCCGCTCCTGCCCGCGGGGATCGCGCTGGCGGGCTGAGCGTCCGCTGGCGCTCCCAGGCGCGGCTGGTATGTTCGGCGCATTCCGCCGCCGCCTCGACGAGGAGCCTCCATGCCCGTCGCCCCCCGCCCCACCGGCCCTACCCGCCGCACGCGGCTGCTCGCGCTCGGAGCTGCCGCGCCCGTCGGCGCGCTCGCGCTCGCAGGCTGCACGAAGAGCGAGGAGGCGCCCGAGCCGCTGACGATCGACGTCGTCGGCGGGGCGTTCCCCGACGCGCTCGAGTCCGGCATCCTCGAGGTGCTCGGCAAGAACCTCGACACCGGTTACTCAACGGCGATGCTCGACGACGGTGCGATCCTCGTGCCTGGCTCGAGCGACGGCATCGTCGACGACTCGGTGGGGGTCCTCGACCCGACGACGGGCGAGGTCGACTGGGTCGTCACCGCTGACGTCGCCGAGGGCACCTACGTCATGCCCGGCGACGTCACCGAGCGGTGGGTGACGTGGTCCGTCGAGAGCGACGCGGGCGTGACGCCCGAGGACGCGATCCCGTTCGTCTTCGCGCTCGACCGTGAGTCCCAGAAGACGTACGTCCTCGCCGACGGCACGAGCGAGGGCGGTTTCGCGCCCGGGACGACGGGCAGCCGCGTGCTCATCGCGGGTGACCTCGCCGTGTGGGAGGGGGCACTCCCGGTCGAAGATGCCGACGGTGCCGCCGGCGGCGGCACGGGCACTGACGAGGGGGAGTCGGGCGACGACGCGACGGATGCGGACGAGCTGCTCGACGGTGACGAGCTGCCGCTCGACGAGGGCGACCCCGTGACGTCGTCCGTCTTCGCGCGTCCGCTCGACGCGAGCGGCGGCGTCGTCACCGTCGCCGCCGAGGCGGGTGCGCTCGTGCGCGACGACTGCCTCGACGGCTCGCCGATCACGGCGCAGGTGACGACGGACGCGACGGCCGAGCGGCGCACCGTGACGGCGGAGGGTGCGCTCGGGGCGGTTCTCGCGCCGCTCGCTCTCGGGGACGGCGAGGAGGTGTCGCTGCGTTGCGGTGCGGGCGGTGCCGTCGAGACGTACTCGGAGGACGGTGGCGTCGCCTCGAAGGTGGTGCTGCGCGGCGGGGAGCGGGACATCGTGCTCGTGGGCGACGGCGTCGCGGACCTCCAGGTCGTCGGGATGACGACGGAGTGGGCGGCCGTGTGGGTCGGTGACCTCGACACCGCGCTCGGGCAGCAGCTCGTCGTCCACCGTCCGTCGGGCAAGGTCTTCTCGCTCGGCGAGTCGGAGTCGCAGTTGCTCGTCGTGCGTCCGGGCGTCGTGGCGTTCGGCGGGCCGGTCGACCTGGCGCCGCTCGGCGAGGACGGGCTCGAGGACGAGGACCTCGAGGACCTGGGCGAGGGCGGCGACGACGACGGCTCCGAGCCGGAGGCCACCGAGGGGGAGGCCGGCGGGAGCGACGGCGGGTCCGAGGAGGCGTCCGACGACGCGTCCGACGACGCGTCGGTGACCGAGGGTGATGTCGAGATCGTCGAGGAGGACGACGTCGACCCGGAGGGTGAGGATCTCTTCGAGGATGACTTCTCGGGCGGTGCGCTCACGACCGTCGGGCGTCTGGTGGCGCCGAAGGCCTGAGCTGCCGCGCGGCGGCGTGACGTGGACGACCCAGGGAGGGCTTGCCCCCCGGGGTCGTCCCATGTCACCCTCGTTTCCTTCAGCGACATATTCGCTTCGGAGAGCGAAATGGCAGCGACGCCGTTGCCGGGAGGACGGGACATGACCTCCCCCACGCCACTGCAGGTTCTCGACACATGCTCCGCCTCGACCCGGGCGCCGGCCGCATCCGCACGACCCGCCAGTTCGCCGCCTGGGAAGGCGGCGGCGAGTACAACGTCACCCGTGGCCTGCGCCGCGCGTTCGGCCTCCGCACCGCGGTCGTCACCGCGCTCGCGGACAATGAGGTCGGCCGCCTCGTCGAGGACCTCATCCTCCAGGGCGGTGTCGACACCCAGTTCATCCAGTGGCGCGACTTCGACGGAATCGGCCGCACCGTCCGCAACGGTCTGAACTTCACCGAGCGCGGCTCGGCCCGCGCCGACCGCTGACCCGTCCCCTCCCCACCCCCTACCCCGGGATTCCGCGCAGATGGTCGCTCCCACTAGCCATCTGCGCGGATTCCCGGGACGGCTCCCTGCCGCCGGAGGTCTCCCGACCGGCAGGACAACCTCTCGCAGGGCGCGCACCCGGCGGGAGGGACGGCCTCGCCGAGGTGGTCACGGCGAGGCCGGAACGTCGGGCCGCTGACACGGCCCCTCCTGTGGCCGACGGACCCGAGACCGTCGGCCCCGGACGGCGCCCCCCGAGTACGCGCGGGGGGCGCCGTCGTCGTCCGCGGCCTCGCGCGGTTGTGCCGCGCTCTGCGCTCTGCGCCGGGCCACGCAGCGCCGTTCCCCTCGCCGAAGAATCCGCGCGATTGGCGATTCCCAGTGACCAATCGCGCGGATTCGTCTACCGGTGGCGGGTGCGCGCGCCCCACACCACCCAAAAATCCGCGCAGATGGTCACTACCAGCGACCATCTGCGCGGATTCTTGGGCCTGTCTCCTATACCCATCTCCGAGCCCACGAGCCCGTACTACAACTCGTATGCCGTNGCGGGGTGCGGCGGTAGCGTGAGGCATGACCTCGACGCCAGGATCCGACGGCCAGCTCTCTTTCGATCTCGACGGGCGTCGCGTGCTCGTCACCGGCGGCGGAACCGGCATCGGCCGGACCGTCGCGCTCGCGCTCGCCCGTGCGGGCGCGGATGTCGCCGTGACGTTCCGGACGCACGACGGCGAGTCCGTCGCCGACGAGATCCGGGCGCTCGGCCGACGGTCCGCGGCGTTCGCGCTCGACGCGACCGACGAGCACAAGGTGCGCGACGTCGTCGCCCGGGCGGCCGACGCCCTCGGCGGGCCCGTCGACACGCTCGTCAACAACGCGGGCGGCCTCGTCGGGCGGGTGGCGATCGGGGAGATGAGCCTCGACCACTGGCGGGCCGTCATGGACGTCAACGTCACCTCGGCGTTCCTCGTGACGCGCGAGGTCATGGCGACGATGCCCGACGGTGGACGCATCGTGATGCTTGGCTCGATCGCCGGGGAGACCGGCGGATCGACGGGCTCGGCCGCCTACGCGGCGTCGAAGACCGCGCTCGAGGGCCTCACGCGCGGGCTCGCGCGCGAGCTCGCGCCGCGCGGCACGACGGTCAACCTCGTCGCGCCCGGGTACATCACCGACACGCCGTTCCACGAGACGTTCTCGACGCCCGCCAAGCGCGCAGCGACGGTCGAGAGCATCCCGCTCGGCCGCGCGGGTTACCCCGACGACGTCGCAGCGGCGGTCCGCTGGCTCGTCTCACCCGCGGCGTCGTTCGTCACGGGCACGATGACCCACGTTAACGGCGGCGCCTGGTTCTAGGCCGGCCGCGGCTCGACCGCTCCTGACACGTCGGCCCCGAGCACCGTTCGACGGTGCTCACGACCTACGAGTCGCGGTCCTCGCCGCGTACACGCTGCTGCCGATCCCGTCGGGCGACCTGGCCGCGTGGTGCGCGGCGCACGGCGTCGACGGTGCGCAGACGCAGCTCTTCCAGTTCGTCGACGACGTCCGACGCGACACGGCGGGGCTCGGACGACGGGCCACGCTCTTGCACCCGACGGTGCTGCGGGTCGTCCTCAACGTCGTGCTGTTCGTCCCGTGGGGCGTGCTGTGGCGCAGGTTCCTCGGTCGGGGGACCGTCACGGCGACGCTCTCGGGTCTCCTCGCCTCTCTAGCGATCGAGACGACGCAGTACACGGGCGTCTTCGGGCTCGTCGGCTGCTCGTACCGGGTCGGCGACGTCGACGATCTGCTCCCGAACACGGTCGGCGCGTTCGTCGGGCTGTGGTCGCGTGGCGGCTCGGCCTCGCGGCCACGGGGCGTGAGCTCGGTGACGTCACGTGGGGCGAGTGGGTGCTTGGGTCGGCGGCGCCGTTCGTCCTCGTCGTCGTGCTGCCCGTGCTGGGCTCGGGCGCGTCGCTCGGGCAGCGGGCGCTGTGGCTCGTCCCCGTGCGGGCCGGTGCGCGGCCCTTGCTGTTGCGGCGCGCGCTGCGTGCGCTCGCCCCTGGCGGGCTGTGGGTGCTCGCGGTGACGCTTGAGACCCTACCAGACGACGCCCAAGTGCCCGGCTGGCTCGACTCGGCTCCTCTCGGGGCGGTCGCGTCGTTCTTAGCGATCGTGTCCGTCCTGGCCGTGCTCGTGACGGCCGACAGAAGCGGGTGTTCGGGCGTGGTCGGTGGGGTGTCGTACGTCGACGCGCGGGCGCTCGACCGTACCTCTGCTGGCCCGTAGCAGTTCAGTCTGTGGTCGGCCACGACGCCGTGACCGCAGGAGGAGCACCGTCGTTTGGACCTACGAGGGCGGCGATGAAGCCGACGGAGTCTGCTTCGCACCCGACGCCGGACGACGTCACGCCCACGAGCGTGGGTGGCCGCCCTGGCGAGTAGCTGTAGACGGGGCCGCCGCTGTCGCCGCTGCACGTGTTGAACTCTTCCCCGTCGGCAGCGGTGGCGCACAGCAGACTCGAAGGTAGTCCGAGGTCTGACCTGAGGCTCGCGCACGTTGTCGGGTCCGATTGCGTGAGCCGCACGGGTCGTGCGCTGCACCTGCGCGTTCCGTGCGGTCCGGTGCCGAGTCCGAAGGCGACGAGAGCTGGCGGGCCGGCATGAGCGGAAGGACGCGCGGGCGGTATGGCACCAGGCACGGCTAGTACCGCGACGTCTGCGCGCCGGTCGACATGCTTGAGCGAGGCGACCGACCTCCGGTCCGTGAGACTCACCGGTTGGCACGTGTTCGACGTTCCCGGCAAGACGACGAGGTTACTGACGTCGTCGCTGGGAAGGCAGTGGGCGGCCGTGGTGATCTCGCCGATATCGTTGACAACCCCGGCACAGACCACCTTGAAGAATGGACTCTCGTGTTCAGAGAACCACCGAGTAATGATGACCATCGCGTGTGGTGTTGGGAACCGCTCGGGCAGCGGCTCTGCGGCGGTGCCGGCTGCGATCAACACAGCCAGCACCGCCGCGGATGCGGGCCTACGAGCAGTCCTCATCGTCACGAAGAACGCGCTCCATCCCTGCGTTGCTCGACGTTACAAGTCTTCTCGAACCGACCTTGTAGTGCACCTCAACGCCTTTGGATGACCCCGCACAGGGGCGATCGAAGCGGATGTCGAAGAGAAGGTTCGCCTCCTCGCCGGGCAGGAGGATGGCATCCACAAAGTCGGTGCGCGCCGCCCACTGCTCGTTCTGGGAATCGTAGGGAAATCCCTCAGGCTTTGGAGGGAGAGAGAATCCGCCGCCAAAGTCGACAAATTCGAGGGCCGGAACGAGATAGGTGTTTCCGACACGAATGCCGTCGGAGCCGATGAGACGGACCTCTTTGAGAACGACTTCGTCGGTGGAACTCGTGTTGGTGAGGGTGATCGTCCCGAGGCTAGGGTGGCGTCCGTCGCCGGGGTCTTGCACGCCAACGACGTAACTGCCGTCGCCTGTCGCGAGCGGGCCTGCCCCGTTCTCTGCGCATGATCCGAGAGCGAATATCGCGATCAGAGAGGCCGCTACTCGTGCGCTATGCCTTTGCAACGAGAAGGCCAAAGTAGGTTCCCTTTGCGTCAGGCTTTCCCGCCGTGCCACACACCTTGAACGAGCTTCCACTCGTGCGGTCAAATCGGATCTTGATGCCGTTGCTATATCCGGACTTTGCAGATAGATCAACACCGATGGCAGTCTTGAGCGCTACACCGTTGGAGAACGTTACCGCTGTGCCCGTGCTGGCCTCGTAGAAGGTCTCCGTGAGTGAGCAGTATGGAGCGTTGGGCGTGCTGCTCGTCGCAAGGGCGACAGAGAAAGTGTCGGTAAGGTCCACCGGTCGCACCTGGTAGTTGCTCGTGGGTACGGGCGCTCCTGTCGGTGAGCCTCCAGCAAGGGGATGAAGAGCGCAATACTCGCGGAACTTGGTGTACTGAGCGTACTTTCGATACGAGGTCGCGTGAACTCCCCGTCTGTCGTTGTACCCTGTGGAGGAGTCGTATGAGGTGCTGACCGATCCGGATGACGTGAAACTCACTGCGCTGGTTCCGATGTTGACGGCCGCGCCCAGCGAGCTTGAAGACCCCTTCGAGTATTCGACCTTAGTCGTGACCTTCGACGTCGTCGAATAGACCTGAGCGATGGTCGTCACCCTGTTGCGCAGATCGGAGTGTTTGCGCCAGCCGCAGATCTTGGTCTGCAGCTCCCTGTCCCGGGCAAGCAGCGACTCGACGGAGGCAGGCTCTTCGATCTGCATCGTCAGCGGTTCCGTCATGTTGTCGTCCTCGATGGCCACCTCGCCGTTCACAAAGTCGGTCGTGGCGGAGAGGTTGAAGGTCTCGTTGCCCCGATCGCCGTGGACGACGACGCTGAGATCGATCTCGCCATCGTCCTCATAGCGCTTGAGAAGGTCGAGGTCCTCCGCGCGCAACTCGAACGAGCCGTCCAAGGCCGTAGCGGTCTTGGCGATCGTCGCGACCTCGATCTGTTCGCCGACCTTGAGGTCTCGCAGTTCCCGACCCGACGGCCAGGCCTCGAGTGTCACGACGGTGCCCCCAAGAGCTTCGCCTTCCGGTGACAGTACGGATCCTTCGACTAATGGCTCTGAAGTGAGCTCGCGCGAGTCTTCGATCGTCGGGACGAACTGTTCGAGGTTTACCTCGGATCCCACGGCATCATGGGCGGTCGCGGGTGTCACGGTGAGTGTTGCGAGGGCAAATGCTGCGGACAGGGCAAGCAGCGTCGTGGATCTTCTCATCGTCATCCATTCGTTCGATTGCCGATAGAACCGATAGAACCGATAGAACCGATAGAACCGTAGCGGTAGGAGAGATGGGTGTCCAGGACGGATCAGACATTCGTTGATGCAGGTCAGGGACTCGTGGATGGCTGCGGTGCCAGGGTGCGATGACAGTCACGCCGCATCGTGTGGTCAGCCCTCGACACTGCTAGAGATTCGCAAACCGTCACTCGGCGACTCGCGTCTTCTTGGACGCGCGGGCCTCAGACCTCCGTGCGCACCTGCATGATCGGATGTGCGCGATCGGGCTGCGATGCTGACGTGACCAATCGCCGGTCGTTGCGCAGTGTGGCGTTCCTAGACCGGCAGCGGGCCCAGAGGCACGTTGTAGCCGTGCAGCGCTGCGGTGCCGTCGTCGGCCAGGTCGAGCGTCGTCACGGTGCCGTTGCCGAGGTACGGCATGACCGTCCGGAACGTCGTGGGGTCGATGCCGAGGAGGACGCACAGGACGAGGCGCGTCGTCATCGAGTGCCCGACGACGAGGACGCGCCCGTCGGGGTGCGCCGCGCAGACGTCGCGGAACGCGGCGGCCGCGCGCCCGACGACCTCGAGGCCGGTCTCGCCGCCCGGGAACGGGCGCTGCATGGGGTCGGCGAGGTGCGCGGCGAGCTCGGCCGGCATGTCGACCTCCATGTCGGCGCGTGTGCGTCCCTCGGCGACGCCGAAGTCGACCTCCGCGAGGCGCGCGTCGATGCGCAGGTCGAGCCCGCACGCGTCGGCTGCGGGCCGTGCGGTCTCGACGGCGCGCGTGAGCTGGGAGGACACGATCGCGTCGAGTTTCGCCGACGGCGCCCACGCCGCGAGCTGCTGCGCCTGGGCGCGCGCGAGGTCCGTGAGCCCGACGTCCGACGAGCCCGCGTAGCGCGGGCCCTCGTGCCACACGGTCTGGCCGTGGCGGACGAGCAGGAGCGTCGTCATCACTCGCCTCCCGGGAAGCCGAGCTGACGCCACGCCTCGTAGATTGCGATCGACGCGGAGCTCGTGATGTTGAGCGACCGGCGCTGCGGCAGCATGGGGATGCGCACCTGCGCGCTGATGCGCGGGTGTGCGAGGACCTCGGGCGGCAGGCCCGTCGGCTCGGGGCCGAAGAGGAGGACGTCGTCGTCGCGGTAGGCGATGTCGCTGTAACGGTCGGTCGTGTGCGTCGTGAACGCGAGGATCCGGGCGTCGCCCCACGCGGCGATCGCGGTCTCGAGGTCCTGGTGGACTGTGACGAGCGCGAGGTCGTGGTAGTCGAGGCCGGCGCGGCGCAGCTTGGGCTCGGAGAGGTCGAAGCCGAGGGGTTCGACGAGGTGGAGCTCGGCGCCGGTCACGGCCGCGAGGCGGATCGCGTTGCCGGTGTTCTGGGGGATGCGGGGCTCGAAGAAGGCGATGACGGGCACGCTCCATGGTCCCACGCCGGGCCCGACGCTCCCTCCCTCNGGCGACGGCCCCTTCTGAGGCTCACTCCCTGCCCACTCGTAGGCCCGGAGCACCGTCGAACTGTGCTGTGCACCGACAAGTCGGGAAGGGGAGGCGACGTGTCCGGGACCGGCGGGGGTATCGTCGGGGGCCTGACGACGTCGTCCTGGGCCGCCGACCCCCCCCGCCATGACGGCCGCGATCATCGGGGCGAGCCCGGGTGCGCAGCTCGACGACAATGTCGGCGCGCCCGCGGCGCCCGCCTTCACGAACGACGAGCTCGCGGCGATCGACGAGCTCGCGGAGCGCGGCGCGGTCTGATCCGCCGCTGCGCCGACTCGTAGGCCCCCAGCACCGTCGAACGGTGCTGGGGGCCTACGAGTCGGAAGGTAGGGGTGACTCGTAGGGCTGCAGCACCGTCGGATGGTGCTGGGGGCCTACGAGTCGGGAGAGCGGGGTGACTCGGAGGTCTCCGGCACCGCCGGACGGTGCTCCAGGCCGACGAGCCGCACGAGGGAGACGGCAACGTGGAACGGGTGCCGCGTCCGGGATGCGGTCCAATGTTGTCAACCGGTTGACACTACGGCTCCGGCAGTGCACGCTCACTGCGTGCTCACCCCTGCGCAGACACCGTCCGGCCGCGTCGTCGTCGCCCTCCACCGCCTCGTCGGTGCGATCGACGCTGCCTCGGACGCGCTCCTCCGCGCCCGCGCCGACTACGACCTCGCGACCGTCACCTTCCTCTCCGTCCTCGCCGACGCCGAGCGCCCCCATGCCCTCGGCGACCCCGCGGACGGCCCTGCCGAACGCTGGGTGCCGGACCTCACGACCCTCGCCGAGTGCCTCGGCGTCACGCGGGCCGCCGTCTCCAAGCGAGTCCCCGGGCTCGTCGCGCAGGGCCTCGTCCGCACGTCCGCGGACCCGCATCACGCCCGACGCGTCCGGCTCGCGCTCACCGACGAGGGCGCTGCCGTCGTCGCGACGTCGACGGCACTCCTCGAAGAATGGCTCGCCGTTGAGCTCGCCGGTCGCCTCGACCTCGAGGCGCTGCACACCGCCCTCACCGACGCCCTCGCCGCCCTCGCACCCCAGGAGTCCTGATGCCCCGCACCCTCGTCATCGTCGGCACCCCCGTGCCCGGCTCGTTCACGCACGCGCTCGCCGACGCCTACATCAGCGGGCTGCGCGCTGCGGGCGAGAGCGACGTCGTCGTGCGCGATCTTGCGACGACCGACCTTCCGCACGACCCGCCCGCGCGCACCGCCCTGCGCGCCCCGGACGGCGCGACTGACCACCTCGAGCCCGTCGTCGCCGCGCTCGTCGACGAGCTGCTCGCGGCCGAGCACGTCGTCGTCCTCTTCCCCCAGTGGTGGGGCGGGCAGCCTGCGGTCCTCAAGGCGTGGCTCGACCGCGTCGTGCTCTCGGGGGTCGCGTTCCGCTCGACGGGCACGGGGCTGCCCGAGAAGCTGCTGCGCGGGCGCACCGCACGCGTCGTCATGACGATGGACTCCCCACGTTGGTGGAACCAGCTCGTCTACCGGGACTCGGCCGTCGTCCAGCTGACGCGCGCGACGTTCTGGTACACCGGAGTCAAGGTTGTCGGCGTCGATCGGCTCACCGTCGTCAAGACGTCGACCCCCGAGCATCGGGCGGCATGGCTGGCGCGCCTCGAGGCGCGCGGCCGACGCGACGCGCGGCTGAGCCCTGCCGCGGCCGGGCGAAGGTCAGCGGTCCGCACGGGCGACATCAGCGGGAGCGGCTGGTGAGACCTGCCGTGGGGGCTTGCCGGGCCGCGGCACTCGCGTGAGGGTGGGGGCATGGAGAAGCACTCGCTCGTCGCCCTCGCCCGTGAGCTACTCGTCGACGCGCGCGTCGCGTCGGCAGGGCGCGCCGCCCGGACCGTCGTCGGCGGTCACGAGAAGATCCTGCGCCAGACGGTCGTCGCGCTGCGCGCGGGCTCGACGCTCGCCGACCACGACAACCCCGGCGAAGCGACGGTTCACGTCCTCGTCGGGAGGCTCGTCCTGCGCTCGGGCGACGTCGCATGGGAGGGCACGGAGGGCTCGCTCCTCGAGGTGCCGCAAGCGCGGCACGCGGTCGAGGCTCTCGAGGACACGGCGTTCGTCCTCACGGTCGCGAAGGCACCCTGACCTTCTCGGTGTCGCACCGGGTCCCGGCGCGCGGAGCCGGTGCGTGCAGGCTCAGACGGCTGCGGGGACGTCCCGGTGCGCGTCAGTGGGCGGCTCGACGAGCGAACCTTCGTCGTCGGTCCTCTCGTCCGACGAGACGACGCGGAGCCGCTCGGTGAGCCCGAGCATGTCGAGGACGTCACGCATGGCCTGAGGCGGGTCGACGAGCCGGAACGTCCCGGCCCGCTCCTCGACCGCGAAGCACAGCTGGACGACGAACCCGACGCCCGAGGAGTCGATGAACGTCACGCCGCTCGCGTCGACGTCGACCGGAAGGTCGGACGTGATGACCGTCGTGAGCACCGCGCTCGCGTCGTCCCGCAGTGCCGCGTCGATCTCGCCAGCGAGCACCACCCGGAGCAGGCCGCCGGAAACCGAGTGCGTCAACGACCCCGGCGTAGCGTCTGCCGGGCCCTGAAGTTCTGTCATGTCGTCCACCTGCCCAGACTCGCACACCTGGGCCGCCCCGGCACGACGAGAGGACACCGTCCCGCCGCGCCGGCCGTCACGGCTCGCGTGCGAGGACGAGCAGCGTGACGTCGTCGACGCTCGAGTCGTCCCGGCACAGGTCGAGCACGACGTCGACCGTCCGGGGATCCATCGCGTCGTGCCCGTCAAACGCCTCAACGAGCCGGGCAAGACCTGCCCGCAGGTTCGTCTCGCGCGAGTCGACGAGCCCATCGCTGTAGAGGACGAGCGCACCGCCCGGCTCGACGCGCACGCGCGTCGTCGGCGGGTGGCCCGTGCCGATGCCGAGGGGACGGTCGGCGTCGGCGTCGAGGAGATCCGCGGATCCGTCGGCCGCGAGCGTGAGCGGGCGCGGGTGCCCCGCGACCGTGAGCTCGACCTCCCCCGACGTGATGTCGACCGCGGCGACGACGACGGTCGCCATGCCGAAGTCCATCGTGCGTTGCGCGACCGTGTCCGTCCAGCGGACAGCCTCCGCCGGCGAGTCGCCGCGCAGCAGGTAGGCACGCAGTGCGTTGCGGAGCTGGCCCATCGCGGCCGCGGCTGCGAGACCGTGCCCGGCGACGTCGCCGACGACGATCGCGAGCCTGCCGTCGGGCAGGATGAGCGCGTCGTACCAGTCGCCGCCGACCTCCCCTCCCGCGGACGGGCGGTAGCGGGCCTCGAGCGCCCACCCCGGCACCTGCGGCAGCCGTGCGGGCAGGAGCGAGCGCTGCACGTCGCGCGCAGCCTGGACATTCCAGCGTGAACGCAGCAGGAGAGTCTCGAGAAGACGTCGGCGCAGGGCGGTGACGGCCTGCACCTGCTGGTCGGACCACGGCACCGACGTCTCACGTACCGTCTCCGTCCAGCGGTCGAACGACGTGCGTGGCGCGATCCGAGGCACCCCGCCGTCGACGACGATGCGGTGCTCGTTCGGGCGGCCGGCCCACGTGACGACCTCGACGTCCTCGGCGCGCAGCCACACGAGTGCCCGCTGCTCAGGGAGCCGGACAGCGAGGATCCCGGCGACGCCTGGAAGTGCGGCGGCGAGCTCGGGGTGGTCGGCGGCGAGGCGCCCGGACGAGACGACCTCCGGTCCCGGGGCCTCCACCCAGGCACGCAGCGCCTCGAGATCGTCGGGGACCGTGCCCACCGTCTCGCAGCGGCCGTCCCCGACAGCGACGGCGCCGACGGCCGGCACGAGGTCGAGAAGGGTCACGCCGGACGCGGCCTGACCCGTGAGCGTCTCGCCGAGCGTGCGGTCCGCGTCGCGCGACGCGATGAGCAGTTGGACGAGCGTGCTCTCGGTGCGGCGGGCGATCTGGACCTCGGTCTCCTCGGCGCGCGCGCTCAGACGTTCGGAGAGGGTCGTGCCGATGAACTCGGCCGCGGAACGCACCCCGAACGGCAGGTGCCGCGGGCCTGACGTGTGGTGGCACGTGATGAGCCCCCAGAGCCGGCCCTCGGACATGAGGGACACCGACATCGATGCCGCGACGCCCATGTTCCGCAGGTATTCGAGGTGCGTGGGGGAGACGGACCGGAGACCGGCGTGGGTGAGGTCGAGCGGCTCGCCCGTCGCGCGGTCGATGCCCGGCAGGACGCGCGCGGGCGTGTAGCGGGCGTCGGTGATGAGCCGCACGCGGCTCTTCTCGTAGAGCGCGCGGGCCTGCGCGGGGATGTCGGACGCCGGGTAGCGCAGGCCGAGGAACGGCTCGAGGCCGGCGGCGCGGGACTCGGCGACGACCTCGCCGTCGTAGTTCTCGGTGAAGCGGTAGACCATGACCCGGTCGAAACCGGTGAGCGCCCGCACCTCGGCGACCGCGACCTCCGCCATCGCGTCGACGTCGCGCAGCTCTGCGAGCATGTCGGCGACGTGGCGGACCGTCTGGTAGAGGTCGGGGAACGTCGAGGCGGCGAGGTCGGTCGTGGGCTCGAGCTCAATGACGAGGAGGGTTCGCGTGCCCAACGGCAGTCGGTGGAGGACCGCGTCGACGTCGACGAGCCCGTCGGACGTGGGGATCTGCAGCGGCAGCGGGTTGCGGGCCCGCAGCTCGACGAACGTCTCGACGTGGTGGCGCACCTGGGCTGTGGTCTCGGCGCCGATGAGCTCTGCGAGGTGGACGCCGAGGAGGTCGTCGACCGCATGACCCCACATGTCGGTGATGTTCTCGGAGACGTGCTCGATGACGAGCGTCGCTTCGTCGACGGCGACGAGCAGGCCGTGCGGCTGGATCGCGCCGGGGACGTGGATGGGCTCGAGCGCGCACGTCGCCGGGTCGAGCGTCGTCGTCGTGGGGAGCAGGGAGGGTGACGCGTCGTTGCGCACAGGTCGCTCCAGACTCAAGGGGTGTGCCGCACGGAGGTGGCAGCGACTCGATCGTACGTTGTCACGAGGGTTGTGGCGGCCTGGTGCAGGTCCGACGGCGGGCTCGTCCACCTACTTCGCGTCTGCGTAGTTCGTTACGGACGTTGCGGTGAGGCGGAACTCGACGCCGTCGTCGCCGGACGGGCCGAAGAGGATGCGTCCGGCCTCCACCGCAGACTCCTCGACGATCCGCACGACCTCGTCGGCGAGGTGCTCGGGCGTGTGGACGACGACCTCGTCGTGGAGGAAGAACACGAGGTGAGGGCCGGCGGTCGCGCCGGGCACGCCGACGCCGTCGCCCGCCGCGTGCGGCTGCGCGTCCGCGACCGCGAGTGCGTGGAGGCGCTGCCGGAGCACCGCCATCCAGCACAGCGCCCACTCGGCGGCGGTGCCCTGGACAACGAAATTCCGGGTGAAGCGACCCCAGGCGCGGGCACGCGCGGTCTCGGCGGACGCCGACGAGCGTTCGGCGCGCTCCGCCGCACGCTCGTCCGACGGCCCCTCCTCCGCGCCCTCACCGGGCGGCCGGGCCTGCATGCCGGCGGGCACGGGGCCCGACCGCCCCCACGCGCCGCCACCGGGTGTCACGGGGCCGGACCCGGGCAGCGGTGACGTCCGTCCGAGCCACGTCATCACCTGCTCGCCGCGCTCGCCCGCGGCGGCGGCGCGCTCGACGAGACCGATCGCGGCGGGGAACGCACGGCGCAGCTGCGGCAGCACCTGCCCCGAGACGCCCTGCGTGCCGCCGTACATCGCGCCGAGCATCCCGTACTTCGCGTGCTGCCGGTCGACGACCGCACCTGACGCGACGATGCCCTCGTACATGTCGGCGGCGCGCCCCGCGCGGGCCATCGCCGTGTCACCGCTCATCGCGGCGAGCACGCGAGGCTCGAGCTGAGCGGCGTCGGCGACGACGAGCCGCCAGCCGTCGTCGGCCTGCACGGCGTCCCGCACGACGTGGGGGAGCTGGAGGGCCCCGCCACCGTCGGACGCCCAGCGTCCGGTGACGACGCCGCCGACGACGTAGACGGGCCGGAACCGACCCTCGTGCACCCACGTGTCGAGCCACGTCCAGCCGTTCGCGGTGAAGAGCCGGGACATGGACTTGTACTCGAGGAGAGGCGCGACGACGGGGTGGTCGACGGCCTGGAGCTCCCACTTCGACGTCGAGGTGACGGGCAGGCCGGCGCGGCGCAGGGCACCGAGGAGGTCGACGGGCGAGTCGGGATTGACGGGACCGACGCCGAGCGCGTCGCGCACCTCGGCAGCCTTGGCCTCCATGCGGGCCGGTCGGTAGCCGTCGGGCATGCGCGCGCCGAGCTCGCGCGTGAGGATCTCGTCGTGGACGTCGGCGCGCCACGGCAGTCCGGCGGCGTGCATCTCGGCGGCGACGAGCGCGCCGACGGACTCGGCGGCGAGGAGCGTGCCGAGGCGTGCGGCGTGGCGGCCGGCAGCGCGCAGGGCCATGAGCTGCGCGCGGAGCTCGACCACGGGGTCGGGCGGCGGGGCGGCGCGGCCGAGCTCGAAGAGGGGCTCGGCTGTCGCTGGCGTGCCCGGCGCGGGGACGGGACGACGCGGTGCGTCCCACGCGTCGGGGGCGCTGCGCGCGAGGACCGACGACGCCGTCCACAGCGAGTGCCGGAGGATCGCACGGCACAGGCGCAGGTCGTGGCAGCGGTCGACGCGCACACCCGCGGCGAGCAGCGGCGGGGAGACGCGCTCGGGGTCCGACCACGTCCAGCGAGGGTGGAGCGTGCGCTCGAGCTCGATGACGCTCGCGGCGAGCGCGTCGTCGTCGACCGTGCGCAGGATGCGCGGCGGGCCGTCCGCGCTCACTGTCGTGAGCGCGGTGCGACCGCCCGGTCCGGGGACGACGACGACGTACATGCCGCCATTCTCCGCCGAGCCACCGACATCGCCTGCAGGAGTACCCTCGTCCCATGACGTCGCGCGCGTGGTGGTGGCTGCAGCTGCAGCCGTGACCCGACGTGTCCACCGAGCTGCCCCGCGCAGCCTCGGCAGGTGAGAGGGGCGACGGGACGCTCCCTCAAGAACCCTGGAGATTCACCGTGTCCGAGACCACCACCCTCGACGCCGCGCGCGCCCGCAGCGCCCGCCTCGAGCAGCAGATCGCCGAGAACCTCGGCCGGTTCCGCGTCCTCACGGGCGAGCGGCCCACGGGCCCGCTGCACCTCGGCCACTACGTCGGCACGCTCGCCAACCGGGTGCGGCTGCAGCAGGCGGGCGTCGAGCTCATGCTCATCCTCGCGGACTACCAGGTCATCACCGACCGCGACGACATCGGCGACCTGCGTGCGACCGTCCGGGAGATCCTCCTCGACTATGTCGCCGTCGGCATCGACGTCGAGCGCGCGACGATCTTCACGCACTCGGCGGTGCCCGCGCTCAACCAGCTCATGCTGCCGTTCCTCTCGCTCGTCTCGGTCGCGGAGCTCGACCGCAACCCGACGGTTAAGGCGGAGACGGCTGCGACGGGCGGCCGCGCGATGAGCGGCCTCATGCTCACCTACCCGGTCCACCAGGCGGCGGACATCCTCTTCTGCCACGGCAACCTCGTGCCCGTCGGGCAAGACCAGCTGCCGCACCTCGAGATGACGCGCGTCGTCGCCCGCCGCTTCAACCAGCGCTACGCGCCCGACGCCCCGTACTTCCCGGAGCCCGACGCGTTGCTCGCACCGACGCCGACCGTGCTCGGCACGGATGGCACGAAGATGAGCAAGTCGCGCGGCAACGCCCTCATGCTCTCGGCGACCGAGGACGAGACGGCACGCTGGGTGAAGCGCGCGAAGACCGACGCCGAGCGGCACATCACCTACGACCCGCAGGGCCGACCCGAGGTTGCGAACCTCCTCGACCTCCTCACGCTCGCGACGGGAGAGGACCCGGCGCTCGCGGCGGAACGCATCGGCGGCGGCGGCGCGGGTACGCTCAAGCGCGAGCTCACCGAGGCGCTCGTCGAGCACCTCCGGCCGCTCCGGGAGCGGCGTGCCGCCGCCGCGTCCGCGGGCGACGACGTGCTCGAGGTCCTGCGGCGCGGCAACGAGCGCGCGAACGAGCTCGCGGACGCGACGCTCGCCGACGTCCGACGACTCATGGGAACCGACTACTGATGGCCGACCACCCGCGCTCAGGATGCGGTACGTTCGTCCGCACGGGACGACGAGCGGGGGCGCGGTGCGACTGTCGACAGCAGCGGTGCGGGGGCTCTTGGTCTGCGCGGTCCTCGTCGGATGCACATCGCACGAGGGCGCCCCGCAGCAGACCAGCCAGGCCACGACGGTCGGGGCACCGACCGCGTCGGAGGCACCTGCGAGCACCACGCCCGCGGAGGGTTCTCCGACCCGCTCCGCGGCCCCTTCCGACGGTTCGTCGGGCGCGGCCGGGGTGCTCGCCTGGGCGGACGGGACGATCGTCGACGGTCCGTCGCTCGACCTCGGCGAAGCGCGTCGGGTGCGGCTCGGCAGCGATGTCGAGCACGTCCGTGACGTCCCCGCCGAGCCCGGGAAGGTCGTCCACCTCGAGGACCTGCGACCCGACGGTTCGTTCCTCACGGTCGCGGGCGACGCCGGGCTCACGGGCGGTGGCGGCGGTTCGGTGGGTGCGCTGCGTGAGGTGTCGGAGGGCCGCGAACGGACGTTGACCTCGCCGCACGACGCGGACGCGGACATGCGCGATCAGATCTCGCAGGCCCGGTGGGTCGACGGGGGCGTCGCCTGGGTCGAGCCGTACGTCGAGCTTTTCGGGCAGCGCCTCGTCCTCGCCCCGACGGGCTCGTCGCGCGGACGTCTCGTGCACCAGCTGTGGGCCGCGGACGGGCGGATCGCGGCACTTGCACGCTGGGGCGCGGTCCTCGCTGACGGACGTGTCATCGGGTGGGACGGCAAGGTCTCGGGCGATCCTGCGGGCCCCGATCTCGAGGTGTCCCACACGGTGGCGGGCGATGACGTCGTCGAGACACGGTGCTCCCCGCAGGCCTGCGAGATCGTGCTCCTCACCGAGGGCGGGAAGCGGCAGCCGCTTCTGCACGGTCCGTCCGGGACGTGGGTTGACAGCTCGGACGGGCGATTCCTGCTCGTCCACGACGACGGGAGCGACGGCGGATCAGCGCTCTGGGGTGTCGACATCGTCGACCGCACGGCGATGCGCATCGTCGGCGAGCTGTACGGACAGTCGATGAGCGACGGAAGGGTCCTCGACCAGGACCACCCGTCGACCAGGGCTGTCGTCGTCGACCTCGGCGCGCGGACCGTCGAGCAGCTGGACATCGGTGCACGCGTGGCGGTCGTGGGGATCGCGGGTGACCTCGTTGCCCTGACGTCGCACGACGGCGCGGGGGCGGACGGCGACGGTGGCGACGTCCTGCGCTGGCCGCGCCGCTGACGGCGCTCAGCCGCAGAGAGGTCAGTCGTCGACCGGCAGGTCCTGCCCCGTGAGGACGCCCGCGTCGACGACGTCGACGGGCCCGCCCTCGGGCAGGGGGCGCGGGGCGTCGGACGGCAGCGGAGCGTCGTCGTCGGCGACGGGCGCGCGCAGCAGCGACACCGTCGCCCACCCGCGCGAGAGCAGCCCCGCGTCCGAGCGGGGCTCGCTCGACGAGTCCGTACCCGTGTACGTGAGCGTGAGGTGACCCTGGTCGAGCTCGCGGATGCGTGCGTGGACCATGCCGAAGCTCGCGAGTGGCGCCCGCCGCAGCCCGAGGACGTCGGCGAGCGGACGGTCGGGCACGTTGAGGTTGACGACGCCGCTCGGATCGGGGTGCTCGAGCAGCCACGCGAGCATGCGGGCCGTGAAGTGCCCCGCGGTGTCCCAGTGCTGCGGGTCGGCGGTGTTGAGCGACACGGCCATGCCGAGGATCCCGTGGGTGCTCGCGGCGTGCGCGGCACCGACCGTCCCCGAGTGCAGCGTCGCGTGCCCCGTGTTCGCGCCGCGGTTGACGCCCGAGAGCACGAGATCGGGCGGGCCGCCGAAGCCGCCGTGTGCGGCGACCATCGTGATGAGCGCGGGCGTCGCGCGGACCCCGAACGCGTCGACGCCGTCCGGCAGCCCGGGCGGCGTGCGGCGCTCGACGACGAGGCGCCCGTCGTCCTCCGCGCCCATGAGGGACGCGCTCGCGCCCGACGACTCGCGGCGCGGCGCCGCGACGACGACGTCGTGACCTGCCTCGAGCGCGACGCGCGCGAGCACGGTGAGCCCGGGCGAGTCGATGCCGTCGTCGTTCGTGATGAGCGTGCGCACGATAGGGCCTCCTCGCTGTGTCGTCCTTCTACCCTGCCCCGGCCCGCGGGATCCTGCAGGGTGACGGACCCGGCTCAGTCCGTGAGCGGGTCGATGCGGATCTCGCTCGCCCACCTCTCGACCTGCTCGCGCCGGCCTGTGCCGAGGCCGTGACGGGTGACGTTGAGCGCGCCCGCCGCTGCCCCGAGCCGCACCGCCTCGGAGAGCGACTCGCCGCGGGCGAGACCGACGGCGATGCCTGCGGTCATCGAGTCGCCCGCGCCGCGATGGTCGACGGTCGTCATGGGAGGGGTTGTCGTGAGGAACGCGTCGTCGGCCGCGACGACGAGCGCGGGCTCCCCTGCCCGCGAGACGACGAGCGCCCGGAGCCCCGCGGCGACGAGCTCGCGCGCGGCCGCCCTGAGCGCCGGGAGGCTCGCGTCCGCGGCGAACCCGCCGTCGACGAGCTCCTCGTGGCTCATCTTGAGGACGACGCCCTCGACGGATGCGACCGCGCGGGCCTGCGGGCCGGAGAGGTCCGCGACGACCGTCCTGCCCGCGGCCCGCAGGTCGCGCGCGAGCCTGCCGAGGACATCGGGTGCGAGCGTCGGGTCCTGCGTGCCGGTGAGGACGCACACGTCGGCGTCGAGCGACGCGACGAGGAACGTTCCGGCGAGGTCGTCGACGCTGTGCCGGTCGAGGGTGCGCGACGGTTGCCGTGCGACTTCGAGGCGGTCGCCGCCGCGCCGGTCGTGGACGTACGCGCCCGTCGGCGGGCCGGGCGTCGTCCGCAGGTCGATGCCTTCCTCGCGTGCGAGGTGCGCCGCGACCGTGCCGGTCTCCCCGCCGACAGGCGCGCACGCCGTGACGGTGGCGCCGAGCGATCGCGCCATGCGGGCGAGCCACAGGCCCTGGCCCCCTGCGTGGACGTGGATCTCCGGGGCGTCGAGCACCGCCGAGACTTCGATCGTCACCGTAAGCAGCGGCTCGGGTGCGAGGACGACGACGTGGGGCGCGGTGGCTTCCATGCCAGAGCCTAGGCACGGGTGGGCGTGGGGCGCGCGTCATACGAAGGGGTCTGCGTCCTCCATGAGGCGCGAGCGGATGACGAAGCGCACGCCCTCGGGTGCCTCGACGGAGAAGCCGGCGCCGCGGCCGGGGACGACGTCGACGGTGAGGTGGGTGTGCGACCAGTAGGCGAACTGCTCGGTCGACATCCAGAACTCGAGGGGCTGCGGCGCGTCGCCCGCGGGGGCGAGGTCGAAGCGGCCGAGGAGGACGTCGCGATCGGTCGTGAGGAGCTCGCCCGCGGGGAAGCACATGGGGCTCGATCCGTCGCAGCATCCGCCGGACTGGTGGAACATCAGCGGCCCGTGCTGCTCCCAGAGGCGGCGCAGGAGGTCGAGGGAGTCGTCGGCGAGCGCGACGCGTGAGCGGGTCTCGCCGGGGATCGTCACGTCGGCGTCGAGCATGGAGTGTCCTTTCCATCGTGCGCTGAACCGGGTGGGTCTGCCTTCGAGCGTGAACCGTTCCGGGCCACGACCCAACCCGCGACTCGTAGGGCCTCAGCACCGTTCGATGGTGCTCCAGACCTACGAGTCGCGGTGGGGGAGGGCGGAGTGGGTGACAGAGGTCGATCTAGAAGAAGCCGAGCGCGTCGTCGGAGAACGACACGAGGAGGTTCTTCGTCTGCTGGTAGTGCGAGAGAGCGAGCTTGGAGTTCTCTCGGCCGATGCCCGAGGACTTGTAGCCTCCGAACGCCGCCCCCGCGGGGTAGGCGTGGTAGTTGTTCACCCACACGCGCCCGGCCTGGATCGCGCGTCCGGCGCGGTAGGCGAGCGTGCCGTTGCGGGTCCACACGCCCGCGCCGAGCCCGTAGAGGGTGTCGTTGGCGAGCGCGATCGCGTCGTCGTAGTCGGAGAAGCTCGTCACGGCGACGACGGGGCCGAAGATCTCCTCCTGGAAGATGCGCATCGAGTTCCGGCCCTCGAAGATCGTCGGCGCGACGTAGTAGCCGCCCGAGAGGTCGCCGCCGAGGTCGATGCGCTCACACGCTAGGTGTCGGGAGGTTGCACGACGTTGCGCCGCAGGTCGCCGACGGTGCGTGACCGCCGTCGACGGCCGCGCGGCCGGTCCGCTACGGTCGACTCGTCGCCGGTGACGTGGCCGGCACGGAGGGGGCGAGGGTGCAGCACGAAGCACGTCGGGGCGGGGCCGCCCGCAGGGGCGGCGCCGCGTGGGCCGCCGCGCTCGCGCTGAGCCTCGCGATGCCCGGGCTCGCCGCGTGCACGCCGTCGAAGCCTCCCGTGACTCCCCCGACGACGACGTCGTCGCCGACGCCCTCGGCCGCACCCTCGCCGATGCCGCAGCCCGACCCTCCGCCGGACGTGGACCCGAGCGAGCCCCTGCTCACCGCGGCGGTCCTCCGGTGGGCCGACGGCAGCGAGGTCGACGGCATCGCGCTCGACACCGGGACGGCGCGGCGGGCCTCGCCGGGCGCCCTCACCGTCCTCCGCGAGATCAAGGCCGAGAAGGGCCGCTCGCTCAACATCCTCGACATCGGTGCCGACGGCGCCGCGCTCGTCTCGGAGCATCGCGAACCGGAGTACCGGGACGACGGCAGCGTCGTGCCAGGATCCGTCGTGTCGTCCGTCGTCCGTGTGGTCGACGGTCGGCACGATCGGGTCCTCGTCTCGGGGGCGAAGCATCCCGAGGAGGTGAGCCTCGGCCTGCTTGCGCGCGACGGCTCGGCCGTGTGGATCGCTTCGGAGACGCGGGAGACCAGCACCGTCGAGTACGTGCACCGCTACCGGGCGCCGGCCGGCAGCGCTCGGGGCGTCGAGACCGACGTGCCCGGCGACATCGTCGGCATGCTCGACAACGGTGCCGTCCTCAGCGACGGCACGTTCTTCTCGTGGGACGGCACGACGCGCGACCTCGGTCTGCCCGCCATCTCCTCGGGCAGCGTCCTTCCGGTCGTGTGCGAGCGCGACACGTGCCCGCTCGTGGTCACGGAGGTGGACGCGAGCGACGGCCTGGCGTCCGTCGACGATCCGACGGGCGCCGGCCCCCGCACGGTCGTGTCCTACCTCGAGGACGGTGCGCTGACGCCCGTCCTCAGGCTCGAGGGCATGGCCTGGGTCGTCGCAGCCTACGAGCGCTGGCTCGTCGTCGACGTGTACGGGGGCGACTTCTCCTCGCACGTGTGGCTCGTCGACACGGAGAACGGCAGGGCGCGCTACCTCGTCGACGCCCCGGCGGTCGCGCTCGCGGGCTCCCGCGTCGTGTGGGGCACCTCGCCCTCGTGGTCGGCCGACGACGGCGGCGCGCTCAGCGGGACGGGCGACCTCCACGTGCTCGACCTCGCGACGGGCGACCTCGTCCGCATCATCCTCGGCGAGGGTGTCGTGCGGCCCGTGGCGGAGGGCGACACCCTCGCCTGGAGCCGCTCGAACGCGGACGGTTCCGTGGGTCGCACGGGCGTCGTCGCCCGGCTCGCGACGGATCTCTCGTGAGGGCCCGGCGACGGGCCTCCCGCTCCTGGTGGGCCGGGACGACGGCCGCGCTCCTCGTCGCGCTCACGGCGTGCACCCCGTCATCGCCGGACCGGCCGACGACGCCCGGGGCGCCGACGAGCACGCCGACGGTCGACCGGCTCGACCCGCCGCTCGACCTCGGACCGGGCCCGCAGGACCCGGGGGACGGCTCGTCGGTGACGGACGGCACCTCGCCGATCATGTGGCCGGACGGCAGCCCCGTCGAGCTCGTCCCGCTCGACACAGGGTCCGCCCGCCGCCTCGACCTTGCCGACGTGCGGACGGTGAGCCGGCACGAGGCGGACGCCGGTGCCGCAGTCGATCTCGTCGCGCTCAGCGCTGACGGCACGCTTCTCGTCGCCGACACCGTGACGACGGGAGAGGACGTGATCACCTCGGTGAGGACCTCGCGGCTGAGGTTCGAGGGTCCGGACGGCGCGCACGACGTCGACCCGGGCGACGACATCAGCCAGTACTACGGTGCGTGGCCCCTGATCGACGGCAGCGTCGTCGCGTACCGCTACCGGGAGGCCGAGTCGGCGGACGCGGAGCTCGTGAGGCTCCGGCCGGGGGCGCACCGCGCCGAGGTTCTCGACCAGGGCGATCGACGGGTTCTGGGCACCGGCCTCCTCGCCGACGACGGGACGCTCACGACCTGGGACGGCGACGTGCGGACGACCGGCGCGAGGTCCGGGTCCGGCACACGTGACCTCGTCGCCGCGCGGTGCGGTGACGTCGAGTGTTTCTGGAGCATCGAGGGGGACGACGAGGCCGATCCGTTGCTGTCGGTCGTCGAGCACGGCGAGCTCGTGAGGGCGGTCGGGAACTCCCGTGAGACGGTCGCACGGCTCTCGCCGAGCGCGTCGATCGTCGGGGCGTTCGACGACACGGTGGTCCTGCAGCTCAACGCTCTCGACCGTTTCGGCTGGACGCTCGTCGTGCTCGACGTCGCGGCCCGCACGGCCTGGGCGGTGCACGAGGTCGGCGACATGGCGGTCGCTGGGGGGCGAGTCGCGTGGACCGGCATCGACCCTGTCGAGTGGTTCGGGACGGAGACCGGCGTCGCGCCGGCCGACATCCACGTCCGCGACATCGCCCGGGGCGACCTCGTGCGGATCGTCGTGCCGGAGTCCGCCTACCGGGTGCTCCTCGGGGGGCCGTACGTGGCCTGGGCGGTGCGTGAGCGCGGGGCCGAGAAGCTCGCGGCGCGCAGCGTCGTCGTCGAGGTGCCGGACGCACGCCTCGCGGACTGACCCGCGCCCTCTCAGGTGCCTGTGGCGAGCTCTGTCTCGAGCCGCTCGACGTGGAGGACGACGCCCGCCCGGCGCGGGGATCGCGCCGGCAGGAGGCGCAGGGCGGTCCGCCACACGTCGACGTCGTCGCTGCCGTCGGGGGTGCGCGCGAAGTCGAGGAGCGTCTCGACGGAGGCGTCGGTGAGGAGCGACTCCCGGAGGCGCTCACGGACGAGCCCGCGGAGCTCGACGACGCCGGGCGCGGTCGACGAGGGCAGGAGCGGGCCGGGGTAGGCGGCGAGCGCGACGCGGTGCGCGCCGCGCTCGAGGAACGCGAGGACGCGGTGCGCGTCGAGGTCGAGCGGGGCGGGCAGGCGGTAGGGGCGTG
>NZ_LT964979.1:1287691-1755464 GCF_900240335.1 Sanguibacter massiliensis | reverse complement strand
AGTAATAACTTAGTTCGTGTCATCGCACAACTAGTGTAATATTTTTTTTGTTTGAGTCAAAGATAGGGCCACCTTCGGGTTCCAGCGAGAAGGGTGTCGTCGGCAGCGTCAGATGTGTATAAGAAACGGGACGAGGCCCGGGGCTGCGTCCTCGAGGACCTTGCGCAGCCGCACCATCTCGGCGCGGAGCGTCACGAGCGCGTCGTCGCGGCCGTAGACGGCTGCGGCGAGCTCGGACGCTCCGAGCCCCGCCCGGTGGTGGGCGAGGACCGTGAGGATCTCGGCGTGACGTGCGGAGAGCGTCGTCGTCCCGTCCGGTGCGCGCAGCTCGGCGGCGTCACGGCCGAGCACGCACAGCGTCGGCCGTGTCGGCGCCGAGGCGGTGACGCGGGGGCGCGCACCCGCGGGCTCGGCGCGGGGGACGGGCGCGCCGAGGCCCGTGTCGTGCGGATCGTGGCCGGACGCGTGCAGCACGTCCGGGAGGGTGCCGGCCGAGGCCGAGGCAGTGGACGGGGCGGGCTCGGTCGCGAGCGTCGTCGGGCGGTCGCCGCGCGGGGCGAGCGCAAGCTCGGCCTCGGCGGCCGCGGCCGTCGCCTCGAGCAGCGGGAGGACGCCGGACGCGACGGCGAGGTCGCCTCCCGTGACGTCGAGGACCCCGAGGAGCGTGCCTGTCGTGCGGTCGCGCAGGGGCACGGCGCTGCACGACCACGGGTGGACCATGCGTGCGAAGTGCTCGTCGCGACGGATCTGCACGGCACGTCCGAGGGCGAGCGCGGTGCCGGGGGCGCTCGTCCCGGCGACCGCCTCCGACCAGTCGGCGCCCTCGAGGAACGCCATGTCCTCGGCGCGCCGGCGGGCGGTGCGGTCGCCGTCGACCCAGAGCAGGCGGCCGGCGCGGTCGCCGAGCGCGACGACGAGGCCCGCGTCGGTCGCGTACCGCACGAGGAGGCGTTCGACGACGGGCCAGGCGAGCGAGAGCGGGTGCTCGGCGCGGTAGGCGAGGAGGTCGTCGGCGGGGAGGTCGAGGAGCCCGGGGACGGCGTCGGGGTCGAGCGCGAGCGCGGCGGAACGCCGCCACGAGGCGGCGACGAGGGGACGCGGGGCAGCTCTGTGCACGAGCATCCTCCGTCCGTCGTCGGCCGAACCGCCCCCAACCTACCCCGGGACGAAGGTCCCAACCAGGGCGCCCGCCACCCCCTCTCGGGGGCGCCTGTCAGCGGGACAGCCGGTCGCGGAGCGCCGCGAGCTCCCTGCGGAGGGCCGCAGGGACGCGGTCCCCGAAGGATGCGAAGAACTCCTCCGTGAGGTCCGCCTCGCGCCCCCACGCCGCCGAGTCGACGCGGAACAGCTCGTCGAGCGCGCCCTCGGCGAGGGCGAGGCCCGTGACGTCGAGCGCCCCGTCCGCGGGGCCCCGCCCGACGGCCGTCGGGCGCGCCCCCGGCACCGGACCGCCCCACGGCCGCGCGTCGTCCTCGGCCCCGGGACGCTCGGCGCCCGCGCCCTCCGGGCGCGTCCGCAGGTCCGTCCGACGCAGCAGCCACTCGACGACGCGCGAGTTCTCTCCGAACCCCGGCCACAGGAAGCGCCCGTCCGAGTCCTTGCGGAACCAGTTGACCTGGAAGATCATCGGCCGCCGCTCGGCGTCGAGCGACGCGCCCACGTCGAGCCAGTGCTGCCAGTGGTCGGCCATGTTGTAGCCGCAGAACGGCAGCATCGCGAACGGGTCGCGGCGCAACTCACCCACCGTGCCCTCCGCGGCCGCCGTCTGCTCGGACGACACCGTCGCGCCCATGAGCACGCCGTGCTCCCACGAGAACGCCTCCGCGACGAGCGGCACGTTCGACGCCCGCCTGCCACCGAAGACGATCGCGTCGATCGGCACGCCGTCAGGGTCCTCCCAGTCGGGCGAGATCGTCGGGCACTGCGCCGCCGCGACCGTGAAGCGCGCGTTGGGATGCGCGGCTGGACGCCCGCAGCCGGGCGTCCAGTCCTGGCCCTGCCAGTCGACGAGGTGCGCGGGCGGCTCGTCCGTCATGCCCTCCCACCACACGTCGCCGTCGTCCGTGAGAGCGACGTTCGTGAAGATCGTGTCCCGCGCGACAGTGCGCATCGCCGTCGGGTTCGTCGACCAGCCCGTGCCGGGCGCGACGCCGAAGAACCCGGCCTCGGGGTTGATCGCGCGCAGCCTGCCGTCGCGTCCGGGGCGCATCCACGCGATGTCGTCGCCGATCGTCTCGACGCTCCACCCGGGGACCGTGGGCTCGAGCATCGCGAGGTTCGTCTTGCCGCACGCCGACGGGAACGCGGCGGCGAGGTGGTAGTCGCGGCCCTGCGGGCTCGTCGCGCGGATGACGAGCATGTGCTCGGCGAGCCACCCCTCGGCCCGGCCCATCGTCGACGCGATGCGCAGCGCGAAGCACTTCTTGCCGAGCAGCGCGTTGCCGCCGTAGCCGGAGCCCGTCGACCAGATCTCGCGGGTCTCGGGGAAGTGCGCGATGTACTTCGTGGGGCTGCACGGCCACGGGACGTCGGCCTGCCCGGGCGCGAGGGGGGCACCGACCGTGTGGACGGCCGGCACATACGGCGCGCCGTGGTCGACGAGGCGCAGCACCTCGCGCGAGACGCGCGTCATGACGTGCATGGAGACGACGACGTACGGGGAGTCGGTGATCTCGATGCCGAGTTGGGAGATCGGGCCTCCGACGGGCCCCATGGAGAACGGGACGACGTACATCGTGCGGCCGCGCATGGCCCCCGCGACGACGCCGTGGAGCTCGCGGCGCATCTCGGCGGGCTCGCGCCAGTTGTTCGTCGGGCCGGCATCGGCCTGCTCACGCGAGCAGATGAACGTGCGGGACTCGACGCGGGCGACGTCCGACGGGTCGGAGCGCGCGAGGTACGAGCCGGGGCGCTTCGCGGGGTTGAGAGGGACGAGGGTGCCTTGGGCGACCATGAGCGCGGTGAGGCGGGCGCGCTCGTCGGCGGAACCGTCGCACCAGACGATCTCGTCAGGCTCGAGGAGGTCGGCGACGGCGGAGACCCACGCGCGGGCCGCGAGCTGGCGGCCGTCGCACGTCGTCGTCGTGGGCAGCGTGGGGGCGGGGGCGGTGATGCTCATCGGCCTCTCCTCGTCGTCGGGCGGGCCCGGCCCTGGGGCCGGGGGCGGGGCCGGAACCCCGCCATGCCCTCAGCCTCATCCGGCCCCTGCGCGGCTTCACCGACGAATCTCTGGAAAGATTCGCGGATCTTTCCGTATGGTGAAGCGATGGACCTCCTCATCCTCGGCCGACGCATCCGGCACTTTCGCACCGCCGCGGACCTCACGCTCGACGACGTCGCCGCGACGACGGGCCTTGCCCCCTCCCAGCTCTCGCAGATCGAGAACGGCAAGCGCGAGCCGCGCATCAGCGCGCTCGGCGCGCTCGCGGAGGCGTTCGGCGTCACCGTCCCCGACCTGCTCTCCGAGGAACCGCCGTCGCAGCGCGCCGCGCTCGAGATCGAGCTCGACCGCGCGCAGCGCGGCTCGACGTACGGCAGGCTCGGCCTGCCCGAGGTCAAGGCGTCGCAGAAGCTGCCGCAGCCCGTCCTCGAGAGCCTCGTCGGCCTCCACCGCGAGCTCGCCAGGCGCGACCGCGAGGCGGTCGCGACCCCCGAGGCCGCACGTGCGGCCAACCTCGAGCTGCGCACCGCGATGCGCGAGCGCGACAACCACCTCCCCGAGATCGAGGCCGCCGCCGAGGACCTCGTGCGCCGCGCTGGCTACGTCGGCGGGCCGCTCACGCACCGCACCGTCGCGCGTGCCGCCGAGCTCCTCGGGTTCGAGATCCTCCATACCGACGAGCTGCCGCGCTCGACGCGCACCGTCACCGACCTCGCGTCCGGCCGCATCTACCTGCCGCCCGCGTCGATCCCCGGCGGGCACGGCCTGCGCGCCCTCGCGCTCCAGGCGCTCGCGCACCGCGTGCTCGAGCACCGCCGTCCCGAGTCGTACAAGGACTTCCTGCGGCAGCGGCTCGAGATCAACTACTTCGCGTCCGCGTGCCTTGTGCCGCGCTCGGTCGCGGTGCCGTGGCTGCTCGAGCGCAAGAAGGAGCGGGACCTCGCGGTCTCCGACTTCCGCGACGCGTTCGGCGTCTCGCACGACGCGGCCGCGCAGCGCTTCACGAACCTCGCGACAGTCGACCTCGGCATCCACCTCCACTACCTGCGCGTCACGGGCGAGGGCATGCTCCTGCGCGGCTACGAGAACGACGGCGTGCGCTTCCCGACGGACGTCACGGGTGCGATCGAGGGGCAGACAGTGTGCCGCAGCTGGGCGGCCAGGCAGGCGTTCGCGTCGCGCGACCGCACGAGCGAGTACTACCAGTACACGGACAAGCCGGGCGGCACGTACTGGTGCTCGACGCAGACGGGCACCGCCGAGAACGGCGAGTTCTCGATCTCCGTGGGCGTGCCGTTCACGGACGTCCGGTGGTTCCGCGGCCGCGAGACGGACCGGCGCATGACGTCGACGTGCCCCGATGCCGCATGCTGCCAGCGGCCTGCCGCCGCGCTCGAGGAGCGGTGGGCCGACGCCGCGTGGCCGAGCGCGAAGATGCACCAGCACGTCCTCGCGGCGCTCCCGACGGGCCGGTTCCCGGGCGTCGACGACGCCGAGGTCTACCGCTTCCTCGAGAGCCACGCCCCCACGGACCCGACCACCGCGGGCCAGGTGTAGCTCTTCGTGACGTTGTGCGCGCAGTCTGAGGGTGTCAGGCGATCCAGTCCTGGCTGAGGCGGGAGGCGTCGTCGCCGGGGTCGGTGAAGGCGTCCCACTCGCCGAAGGCGGGTGGGTCGGCCCAGAAGGTGGAGACGTCGACGTCGTGGAACTCGGTCTCGGAGCGTTGGCCTGCGGCGCGGTCGAGGACCGTGAGGTAGGCGGTGCCGTCGGGTTCGGCCACGACCGCGACCTTGAGCTCGGCCTCGTCGGTGCGGTAATGGCGGTCGTCGGTGGGGTAGAAGTAGTCGGCGACCTTCTGGCGGAACCAGCGGCCGTCGACGGGTTCCCAGTCGATGCGTCGCCAGGTGCGGCGGTGCTCGTCGAGGAACTCGACGATCGCGCCCCGGGAGACGGCGACGAGCCAGCGGGGCTGGGGGATACCGTCGGGGCCGACGGTGGCGGCGTCGACGGCGATGACGACGGACTTTCCGTAGCGGGCGCGTGCTTCGTCCTCGCTCATCCACGGCAGGTCCCCGGCGGGGATACCGGTCAGCCCGTTCCAACGGTCGGTGTACATGTACGGCACGGTTGGTGTCCTCACCATGTTGTGAACTCTTCGATGTCGGTTCGCCACTCGCGGGCGTCGTTGTGGACGCGGTCCGAGGGTGTCAGGCGATCCAGTCCTGGCTGAGGTGGGAGGCTGCGTCGCCGGGGTCGGTGAAGGGCTCCCATTCGTCGAAGGCGGGTGGGTCGGCCCAGAAGGTGGAGACGTCGACGTCGTGGAACTCGGTCTCGGAGCGTTGGCCTGCAGCGCGGTCGAGGACCGTGAGGTAGGCGGTGCCGTCGGGCCTGGCCCGTGCTTCGACCTTGAGCTCGGCCTCGCTCACGCGGTAATGGCGGTCGTCGGTGGGGTAGAAGTAGTCGGCGACGTACTGGCGGAACCAGCGGCCGTCGACGGGTTCCCAGTCGATACGTCGCCAGGTGCGGCGGTGCTCGTCGAGGAACTCGACGATCGCGCCCCGGGAGACGGCAACGAGCCAGCGGGGCTGGGGGATACCGTCGGGGCCGACGCTGGCGGCGTCGACGGCGATGACGACGGACTTTCCGTAGCGGGCGCGGGCCTCCTCCTCGCTCATCCACGGCAGGTCACCGCCGGGACGGCCGGTCCAATCGTTGTAGAAGTCGGTGAACATGTACGGCACGGTTGGTGTCCTCACTAGGAAGTGAACTCCTCGATCAGGATTCTCGAGCGGCGTGCGTAGTCGAGCACCGCCTGGGGGATGGGGGCCCTCTGAGGTGGAACACCGAGAACCATGTCGCCTTTGAGGTTCTCGCCGATCAGTGAGCCCGGGAGCTTGTCGACGTTCCCCTGGGTTCGCCCGAAGACGAGGTCTCGGTCTCGAGGGTTGTACTTTCTCACCATCTCGTCGATGTACTCCTTCGCCGTCCTGGGCTGCACCTCAGCCAGCTGCGTGTGCTTCAACGAGATGATGCGATCGTCGGTGAGCCCGTCGACACGGAACGCCTCGAGCCTTGCACCCGTCACCGGGTCGAGGCGATGGATCGTCACCTCGTGGGCATTGAACTGCGGGTAGATCTCATGGTTGAACGCCCTGCCGTTGAGGATAGGGCGCATGTGCTCGGGAATGCCGTCCGCCGTGGCGGCCCTGCGGTACCACGCCGCCTTGGTGGCGTCGTCGGCGCCGTGCGGGAACCCCCTCCACACGCGACGCATGCGTTCGCGATCCTGCCGCCGGAGCTCCTTGGTCGCGGCCTCGAGCTTCTCGTCCGGGGCCGCTCCGAGGAACGCGGCCGGGTTGACCGCCCCCCGATCCCCGCGCATCGACGCGCGACGTGCAGCCGCCCAGGCCGCCGGGTCGTCCGCGATGTCGAGGGCGGCGTCGCGCAGGCCACGGCCGAGTCCCGCGCCCACGAAGTTCGTGGGCGCGAACGTCAGGGCGAAGCCGAGCGTGTCCGCGAGGATCGTCCCCGGTGTGGCCGTCGTGACGTAGTCACGTGTCGCCTGGCCAGGGTCGCGCACGAACGTCTGGATCCCGTGACCCTTGTCAAGACCCCAGGTGAGCACCCCGGAGACACCCATGGCGAGTCCGAGCGACCCGCCCGAGAGCACGACAAGAGCCGCGATGCCCGCCCCGATGACGATCTGTGTGAGGAGCGGCTGCTCGCCCCACCAGTCGATGAGCGAGCTCGCGACGCCCGCGAGCCAGCCGAGCGCCTCGCTCGCGCTGCGACCGATCGCGCCGGCGGTCTCCGGTGCCACCCGGAACGCGAGCCACGCGAGGACGACGAGCGCGACGCACGCGATCGTGCGACGCAGCCGGGCACGGACCGGCCCGTTGGTCACCTCGAGGACGAGCTCGCGTGCCGTGCGCTGCCCCGAGCCGGCCGCGGCCCCGCGCTGCGCGGCCAGTCGCCTGCGTCCGCCCGGCTGGCGCGCGCCCGCCACGAGGACGTCGCCCGCATCACGCAGCGTCGTCCACGTGAGCGCAGCGACGGCGCCCCACGCCGTCCGCGTGGCCACGGCCAACGGCCGGGGCCACGAACCCGTCATCCGGGCGACCGCTCCCTCGGTACGCGGGACCCACGCGGGGGCCTGCCGGCCTGGCACGAGCCCAGTCCCGGGGTGTGCCGCGAGCCGGCGTGCATCGACGAGAAGGCACAGCACGACGACGACGAGAAAGATCGCCGGGCGGCCGTGCCCGCGAGGGGCAGACGGTGTGCCGCAGCTGGGCGGCCAGGCAGGCGTTCGCGTCGCGCGACCGCACGAGCGAGTACTACCAGTACACGGACAAGCCGGGCGGCACGTACTGGTGCTCGACGCAGACGGGCACCGCCGAGAACGGCGAGTTCTCCATCTCGGTCGGTGTGCCGTTCGCGGACGTCCGGTGGTTCCGCGGACGCGAGACGGACCGGCGCAGGACGTCGACGTGCCCCGACGCCGCGTGCTGCCAGCGGCCCGCGTCCGCGCTCGAGGACCGGTGGGCTGACGCCGCATGGCCGAGCGCGAAGATGCACCAGCACGTCCTCGCAGCGCTGCCGACGGGCCGGTTCCCGGGCGTCGACGACGCCGAGGTCTACCGCTTCCTCGAGAGCCACGCGCCGTCCGACCCGACCCCCGCGGGCTAGGCGGTCGCCTCGCGGGCCGGGCGGTCGCCCGGGGGGTCTAGGTCGTACGGACCGGGTGGGCCGTGGGAGGTGCAAGCGTCGGCCGGTGGCCGACACAGACCGGGTGATGAGGAGGCGACGGTCGCGTCCGGGACGGGGCTGGCACCATGACGACGATCGCTGAGGTCCCCGGGTACGTGCTGCCGCTCCCGCCCGAGGGCGAGGCGTGGCTGCGCATCGCTGACTTCCTCGCCGCGTCGTGGCTCGTGCTCGTTCCCCTCGCGCTTCTCGCGGCCGCGCTGTGTGTCCGCCGGCGCGGGGACCGGATCGCTCGCGCAAGCGTCTGGGTGGGGTCTCTCGTCGTCGTCGCGCTGCTCGTCACCGTCACTCTGCGAGCCTGGCTCGTGCCGACGCTGTGGCCGGCGTCCTACGCCAACGACGTCGGTGGCCCGGGGCAGCCGCTGACGTTCCGCCCGACGCTCGGCTCGGCGTTCGGCGAGGTGGGTGTGCCGCTCGCGGCGGCGGTGCTCGCCGTCGTCGTCGGTGTCGTGACCGAGAGGTGGGCGCGCCACCGCTCTGCCCGGGTGCGCGGCGCCGATGCGCGCGCCGCCGCCTGAGCGGCGACGTACCTGGGGCTGGTGCGATACCGGGGTCTACTTCCTGACCTTCTTGAACCCCCGGAGGGGACAACCCGTGTACCGCCTTACCGCCAGGTCGACCAGCCCTGTGACTCTAGCGCTCCACCCCTGACCGCGAGATAGCGCCTCAGCGACGAGATAGCGTGCAACGCGCGCTATCTCGTCGCTAGAGCGCTATCTCGCGGGAAGGGTTAGAGGCCCTCGTCGAGGAGGGCCAGGAGGTGGGTGAGGGTGCCGCCGACGCGGAGGCCGTCGTGCTCGTGCTCGTTCGTGATCCAGGTGCGGACGTTCCCGACGGTCCCCGCCGTCGCGAGCGACAGGTCCGCCGGGACGAACATGTCGTCGTGGTAGACCGCCGCGACGACCGGCACCTCGTTCGACGCGAGCCGCTCGACGTCGTAGAGCTCAGGCCACTCCGTGCGCGCGTGCAACGCCTCCGTCGCGGCCCGGAACGGCCGCAGCTCGGCCATCTCCTCGAACATCCACGGCAGAATCATCTCGCCCGTGAACTGCAGGGGCCGCGCGTCCGGCGCGAAGTCGTCGGGCATCGTCGCGTGCGCCGCCCAGGGCCGCACGTCGTCGCCGCTCGCGTAGATCGACTCGTGGAGCACCGCGTACATGGGGTTGCTGCGGAAGCCCGTCGCCGCCTCGAGCCCCGCGAGGAACGCGTCCGAGAGCCGCTCGTCCGAGTCCGGTGAGCCGTCGGGCAGGAACGCGTCGTCGAGCAGCCAGTGGATGCGGTCCGCGCCCTGCTTCATCCCGAGATCCATGCCGAGCGACTGCAGGCGACGCGTCGAGACGACGTCGCCGTTCGGGAGCGTCGTCGTGCCAGCGTCGAGCACGTCGGCGACGCGCGCGAGCAGCGCGACGTCCTCGGGGTGCCGGGCCCGGAAGCCCGCGTTCTTGCCGCGCGTGCGCGCCCACGTGTTCGTGTAGAGCGCCGCCGCGTCCGGACGCAGGCTCGCGAGGCCGCCCGTGACAAGGCACGCGTCGAGCGCCTCCGGGTGTCGCGACAGGTACGCGAGCGTGAGGAACCCGCCGTACGACTGGCCGAGCGTCGACCACGTGCGGCCCCCGAACACCTGCGCGCGCACAGCCTCCGCGTCCGCGACGATCGCGTCCGCCCGGAAGTGCGCGAGGTACTCGGCCTGGGCGGCCGTCGCCTCCGCGGGCGCGCGGTCGGCGGCGAGCGCCGCCATCGTCGCGGCCGTCACCGGCGTGGACCGGCCTGTGCCGCGCTGGTCGAGCAGTACGACGCGATACCGCTCGAGCGCCGTCCCAACCCAGCCTTCGGCGCCGAGCGGACGTGGCGAACGACCGCCCGGACCGCCCTGGAGGAACAGGAGCAGCGGCAAGACGTCGCCCGCACGCGTCGCGGTGACGACCTCGCGCGCGAGGACCTGGATCGTGCGAGGGTCCGCGGGATCGCCGTGGACGAGGGGGACCGTGACGACGTGGTCGGTCACGCGGACGCCGGGAAGTCGGTGGAGGGTGCTCACCCCCTCATGGTCCCACCCGTGCGCTTCCCCGCACCAAGACTCCGCGCGTATGGCTACCGGGAGCAGCCAGATGCGCGGACTCTCGGACCGGCTCTGGGCGCGGGGTGAGAGGCTCGGCCGTCACAGGCGCGGCGTGCACCGTCCTGCACCGAGTGCCGCGAGGCCTTCGACCTCGCCGGGCCCCCACGTCGAGACGTTGTTCGCGCCCCCGTACATGAGGGCGGCTGGCTCGTCGACGTGCCCGAGTCCGAGCAGGTGCCCGACCTCGTGCCGCAGCACCCCGACGTACGCGGGCTCGCCGCGCTGGCGCGGGGCGCGCAGGAGCTCGACGTCGAGCGCGACGCCTCCTGTGACGTAGCCGGTCTGGTTCCCGCGCGTGAGCTGCTGCGCACCGCCGAGGCCTGCGACGTTCCCGACGAGCTCGGGGATCTCCGCGTCGCTCGCCCACCCGATGATCGCGGGCGCCCAGCGCTCCCCGTAGCGGCTCGGCTGGTAGGGCTCGCGGTCGAAGCTCACGCGCTCGTCGGTCGTCCCCTCGAGGACGATCGACAGGCCCGAGAGCCGCGACGCCTCCGCGAGGACGTGACCAACCCACTCCTCGAACCCGGCCGGCGCGTGCGTCGGGTCGATGACGACGCGGATAGTCCGGCACGGCGACCAGGTCGCGCCCTCGGACAATGTTGCGTACGGCCCGGACTGGGGCGTCGTCACGGCTGGCAAGATCCGCTCGCGCTGCTCACCCTCGCCCGGACGCGGTGCGTCGCCGCCCACGGCGCGCGGGTCGCCGAGCCACTGCGCGCGCGGCACGTCGAGCGTCGGCGAGAGGCGTTCGGTGCCCAGGCCGCGGTCGAGGACGACGACGGTGAGGACGACGACGAGCACGAGGACGAGCCACCCGCCGCGGCGCCGAGGTTTTGCGGGAGGTGCTGACCAGCCGCGCGGGTCACCGTACGGGGACGCCGGCGGTCCGACGACGCGCAGGTGATCGCGCGCCGACGGCGCCCAGCCCGCCGCCGCCCGCTCGATCTCGGCGAACGCCCGCTCGTAGGCCTCGTCCGACAGCTGCGGTGCCCCTTGGTGCTCCTGGGGCGTCCACGACGCAGGCCCAGCGGCGCCCGACGGCGGGGTCTCAGGCGGGTCGTAGGGCGACCGCGCCGGCCCCTGGGGTGGCCCGGACGGCAACGGCCGCGACGGATCCGCCGCGTGGCGCCCGCGGCGCCACGCATCGTCGGGAGGGCCGTCGGACGTCGTCACGCGACCCATGCTGCCGCACGCCACCGACATTCGGCTCAGAGTCCAGCCGCCGGCCACGGCCCAGTTGCCGCGAACGTCCTGCTCGCCGTCCCAGAACCCGACGGTGTCCGCAGCGCCGAGCGCGGTCGTCTCGGCGACCTTGGGCCGGACGACCTCGATGGTCGCGGCGGCGCGCGGGACGTGTTCAGGAGGCCGAGGTCTCCGTCGCGGTCGGCGAGGGGCGCGGGTTCGGATCCGTCGTCTCCTCGTCGTCAGGTGGGGTGGAAGGCGGGGAGATGACGAGGTACCGGCCGTCCGCACGCTCGACCGTGAAGTGCACCGCCTCGGTCGAGCCGACCGTGAGGACGTCGACCAGGTGGAGCGTGCCGACCTGAGCGTCCGGGACGTCGACGACGGTGACCTTGTCGCGTCCTCCGACGGACTCGACGTGGGCGTTGACCTCAGCGAGGTTGGCGCGGAGGTCGTCGTCGCTGATCTTGACGGTGACCTTGCACGCCGCAGCGATGTCGCCCGTGGTCGCGGCATCGAGAAGCATGCTCACGGCAGCGGTCGGTGAGGGTGCCCCGGTTTGACAGGCGGTTCCCTGCTCGGAGGCGCTGGTGCACCCGACCAGAGCGGGGCTGCCGGCGACGACGAGGGCGAGCAGCCCGGTTCGGAGCCTCATGCCTGTCGGGACGCGGTAGGTGAGGACTCCTCGAGCTGCTGCTCGTGGTCATGAACCACGACGTTGGTGACGTCGGCGCGTGTCTCGTCGGTCGACACGTCGAACGTCGCGTCTGATGCGTCTGCGGCGATCCTGCTGGCGGCGGCACACGTCGCGGCGAGGGATGTGGCTCTCATGATGCCTCTCGTTCGTGGGGAAGGCACGCGCGATCGCGAGTGTGCCCGATATGGCGATCTTCCGCAAGACCTGTGACCTTTGCCCGGGGTGCGTAACCGGGGTCGGCAGTGATGAGGGCGCCCCGGCGCGACGAAGGCCCCCGCCCGTCGCACGCGGCGACGGACGGGAGCCTCCTCCCCAGGAACGCGTGGTGTCAGAGCACGTCGTCGTCGACCCAGTCGAGGGTCTTCGTCACGGCCTTCTTCCACAGGCGGTACTGGCGGTCACGTTCGTCGGCCTCCATGGTCGGCGTCCAGCGGCCGCCCTCGGCCCAGTTGTCGCGGACATCCTGCTCGCCGTTCCAGAAGCCGACGGCGATGCCGGCGGCGTACGCGGCGCCGAGCGCCGTCGTCTCGGCGACCTTGGGCCGGACGACCTCGACGTCGAGGATGTCGGCCTGGAACTGCATGAGCAGCTCGTTGGCGACCATGCCGCCGTCGACCTTGAGCTCCTTGAGGGGCACGCCCGAGTCGGCATTCATGGCGTCGAGCACCTCGCGCGTCTGGAAGGCCGTCGCCTCAAGAGCGGCGCGCGCGATGTGGTTCTTGTTGACGAACCGGGTGAGCCCGACGAGCGCGCCGCGCGCGTCGGCCCGCCAGTGCGGCGCGAAGAGGCCGGAGAACGCGGGCACGAAGTACGCGCCGCCCGAGTCCTTGACCTTGCGGGCGTAGTGCTCGATGTCGGCGGCGTCCTCGAAGAACCCGAGGTTGTCCCGCAGCCACTGGACGAGCGAGCCGGTGACAGCGATCGACCCCTCGAGCGCGTACACGGTCGGCTGGTCGCCGATCTTGTAGCAGACGGTCGTGAGCAGGCCGTTCTCGGAGCGGACCGGCTCGGTTCCGGTGTTGAGGAGCATGAAGTTGCCCGTGCCGTACGTGTTCTTCGCGGTGCCGGGCTCGAAGCATGCCTGGCCGAACGTCGCGGCCTGCTGGTCGCCGAGGATGCCAGCGATCGGCACGCCGGGCACCATGCCGCGTGCGCGGCCATGCCCGTACACCTCGGACGACGAGCGGATCTCGGGGAGCATCGACAGGGGGATGCCCATGTCCTTCGCGATGTCCTCGTTCCACGTGAGCGAGTCGATGTTCATGAGCATGGTGCGCGACGCGTTGGTGACGTCGGTGACGTGCACGCCGCCCTCGACGCCCCCGGTCATGTTCCACAGCACCCAGGTGTCGGTGTTGCCGAACATGAGGTCGCCGCGCTCGGCGGCCTCGCGGGCACCCTCGACGTTGTCGAGGATCCACTTGACCTTGGGACCGGAGAAGTACGTCGCGAGGGGCAGGCCGACGATGTCCTTGTACTTGTCCGCGCCCTCGTCGCCGCCGAGCTCCTCGACGATCTTCTGGGTGCGCGTGTCCTGCCAGACGATCGCGTTGTAGACGGGCTTGCCGGTCGTGCGGTCCCAGACGACGGCGGTCTCGCGCTGGTTGGTGATGCCGACTGCCGCGATGTCGTCGTGCGACGCGTTGCCGCGGGTGAGGGCGATGCCGACGGCCTCGCGGACGTTGTTCCAGATCTGCTCGGGGTTGTGTTCGACCCAGCCGGCCTGCGGGAAGATCTGGTCGTGCTCGAGCTGGCCGACCGAGTGGATCATGCCGTCGTGCGTGAAGAGGATCGCGCGCGAGCTGGTCGTGCCCTGGTCGATCGCCAGGACGTACTTCTTCTCCATGGTGGGTTTCCTTCACGTCGTCGTGGTCGGACGGGGTGCGGGGGTGCGGGGGTGCGCCTGCGGGGCGCGGTGGGTGCGGGCGGCGCGCTCGCGCGCCGCCCGCGTCAGGTCACATGTAGGCAGCGCCGACGAGTCCGCCGATGACGCCACCGATGAGCGGGCCGACGATCGGCACCCACGCGTAGCCCCAGTCGCTGCTGCCCTTGCCCTTGATGGGCAGGAGCGCGTGGGCGATGCGGGGGCCGAGGTCACGGGCGGGGTTGATCGCGTAGCCGGTCGGGCCACCGAGGGAGGCGCCGATGCCGACGACGATGAGGGCGACAGCGAGCGGGCCGATCTGCGTCGGGGTCTTGCTCTGGATGACGACCCAGAACACGAGGACGAACGTTGCGATGACCTCGGTGACGATGTTCCAGCCGTACGAGCGGATGCCGGGGCCGGTCGAGAAGACGGCGAGCTTGGCGGCCGGGTCGGCGTCCTCGTCGAAGTGCTTCTTGAACGCGAGGAACATGAGGACGGCGCCGAGGAACGCGCCGAGGAGCTCCGCGGCGAAGTAGACGAGCATGTTGCCGATCGTCGGGTCGATCGGACCGCCTGGACCGTTGTAGAAAGGCTCGCCCGCGGCGAAGAGGCCGATCGTCACGGCAGGGTTGAGATGGGCCCCGGACTTGAAGGCGATGTACACACCGGCGAAGACCGCGAGGCCCCAGCCGAAGTTGATGAGGAGCCAGCCCCCGTCGAAGCCCTTGGACTTCGGCAGGAGGACGGTGGCGACGACACCGCCACCGAGGAGCAGGAGGATCGCGGTGCCGAGAACCTCGGACCAGAAGGCATCCATCAGCATGAGGGTGCTCACTTTCAGGGGTGGACTTCGTTGTCACGTCCCGGACGCGTCGGTGCGTCCGGGTGGGCGCCGCCCGTGCGGGCGGGGCAGGTGGGTTGGGGCCGTGCCGGGGAGGGCCGTGCCGTGGGCGGGCGTGCGAGCCGTCGGTGGGGTGGGGCGGCGGGCCGCCCCACCCTGCTCAGCGTCCGAGCGGCTTGAGGGGTGCGACGTCGGTGGCAGTGAGGCGGGTGCGCTCGGCCGACGCGGCGTCGGGCTGGTGCTCGGCGGCGGCCTCGGCCTCCGCGCGGGCGGTGTAAGAGGCGACCTCGTCGATGCGGCGGGACTCGTCCCAGCCGAGGCGGTCCGCGGCGATGCGGGAGATCTCCTCGAGGGCAGCGAGGCCGCGGTCGCGGACCTCGTAGTTGAGGCGGGTGCGGTGGAGCAGGAGGTCCTCGAGGTGGAGGACGCCCTCGGCGTCGACCGCGTAGGCGATCTCGGCGCGGAGGTAGGCGGGTGCGTGCTCGAGGGGCTTGGCGAGGTCGGGCTCGGCCTCGCACAGGGCGACGAGGTCGCCGACGAGCGAGCCGTAGCGGTGGAAGAGATGGTCGAGCATCGCGCGGTCCCACCCGTAGGTGCGGGCGTGGCGACGGGCCCAGTTGCGTTGCGCGTCGAGCCCGACGGCGCCGAGCAGCGGCGTCTGCGCGGTGACGGACGGCCGGGTGCGGGCCTCGGCGCCGAGCGCGAAGTCGACGGCGTCCTCGGCCATGACCCGGTAGGTCGTGAGCTTGCCGCCGGCGATGACGGTGAGGCCGGGGGTGGGGGAGGCGACGGTGTGCTCGCGCGAGATCTTCGCGGAGCTCGTGCCTTCCTTGGTGCCGGGCTGGAGGAGGGGTCGGAGGCCGGCCCACGTGCCGATGATGTCGTCGCGCGTCAGCGGGTCGGCGAGGACGGCGTTGGCGTGGTCGAGGACGTAGTCGATGTCGGCGGCCGTCGCGACGGGGTGGGTGAGCTCCTGCTCCCAGGGGGTGTCGGTCGTGCCGATGACCCAGTAGCGGGACCACGGGATGACGAAGAGCACGGACTTCTCGGTCTGGAGGATCAGGCCGACGGACCCGCGGATGCGCTCGCGGGGCACGACGATGTGGATGCCCTTGGACGCGAGGACGCGCAGGCCGCCGTCGGAGCCGGCGAGGGACTCGGTCTCCTCGGTCCACACGCCCGTGGCGTTGATGACGTGGCGTGCCTTGACGGGGAAGCGTTCGCCGGTCTCGAGGTCCTCGAGGACGGCGCCGTCGACGCGTCCGGAGGGGCTGCTCGTGAGCTCGACGACCTGGGTGCGGGTCGCGGCGTGCGCGCCATACTCGGCGGCGGTGCGGACGAGGGTGAGGACGAGGCGCGCGTCGTCGACGGACGCGTCCCAGTAGCGGAGGGCGCCGACCGCGGCGTCGTGGCGGAGGTCGGGGAAGAGCTTCTCCATGCCGGTGCGCGTGAGGTGGCGGTGCCACGGCATCGCGCGCTTGCCGGGGGCGAGGGTTGCGAGCCCGTCGTAGAGCGCGACGCCTGCGCCGACGTAAGCACGTTCCCAGACCTTGTGCTCGAGCGGGTAGAGGAAGGACACGGGCTTGACGAGGTGGGGCGCGAGCTTGTTGATGAGGAGGTCGCGCTCGGTGAGTGCTTCCTTGACGAGGTGGAAGTCGAGCATCTGGAGGTAGCGCAGGCCGCCGTGGACGAGCTTGGAGGATCGGGAGGAGGTGCCTGACGCCCAGTCCTGGCCCTCGACGACCGCGGTCGTGAGGCCGCGGCTGACGGCGTCGAGCGCGATGCCGGCGCCGGTGACGCCGCCGCCGACGACGAGGACGTCGAGCGGCTCGGTGACCGACGCGCGGAGGGCGTCGAGGGACGCGCGGCGTGTCGCCGGGGTGAGGCGGGATGCTGCTCCGGAGACAGACATGTGGTGCACCTTTCGACGTCGTCGGCTTGGTGAGGTCCACGCAACCAGTGCGAGCACGGACGCGCAACCGGACTGCACAGATGTGCAAGGCTAGGACCTAGATCCCCGGGAAAAACCCCCGGGAGCCGGGCAAGAAAGGTCAAGGGGTGGCCATGCGTGCACGTGGGAGGGACGTCCTCGCTGCAGCGTCGATGTACTACCTGCAGGACATGACGATGGAGACGATCGCGCGCCAGCTCGGCACGTCACGCTCGACCGTCTCCCGGCTCATCAAGGAGGCACGGGAGACCGGCGTCGTCGAGATCACCCTGCGCCCTACACAATCCCGCGCCCCCGGACTCACGCAACGCATCCGTGACCGCTACGGCATCGACGCGTACGTCGCGCCCGTCCCCGACTCCGCGACGCAGGCCGACCGCCTCGACCACGTCGCCCGCTCCGCCGCGCGGCTCGTCGGCTCGTGGTTCGACTCCGAGATGGTCCTCGCGATCGCCTGGGGCACGACGATCCACGCGATCGCCGAGCACCTCCAGAAGAAGCCGACGCGCGGCTCCGCCGTCGTCCAGCTCAACGGCGCCGCGAACACGCGCTCGAGCGGCGTCGACTACGCGGGCGACCTCATCTCTGGATACGGGCGCGCGTTCGGCGCGCACGTCCACCACTTCCCGGTGCCCGCGTTCTTCGACTACGCCGAGACGCGTGATGCCATGTGGCGCGAACGCTCCGTGCGCCGCGTGCTCGACGTCCAGCGGCGCGCGGACATCGCACTGTTCTCCGTCGGCGCGCTCGAGGGGGAGCTGCCGAGCCATGTCTACTCGGCGGGCTACCTCGAGCCGTCGGACGTCGAGATGCTCGGGCTCGAGGGCGTCGTCGGGGACGTGTGCACCGTGTTCCTCCGGGCCGACGGCTCGTACGCCGACGTGGCGATCAACGCGCGCGCGACGGGCCCGACGCCTGCGCAGCTACGGCTCATCCCGCGCCGCGTGTGCGCGGTTGCAGGCGACAACAAGGCGGTGCCTCTGCGCGCCGCGCTCCTCGCGGGGGTCCCGACGCACCTCATCACGGACGAGCTCACCGCCCAGCGTCTTCTCGAGCTCGACGACGACGTCGACGACGACCCGACGTGGACCCCCGTCGGCGACCCGCGCCCCCGAACCGACCCGTCGGGTCTGAGCGCGCTGTGATGGCGCTCAGACCCGACGGGTCGAGCGGTGACGGTCACGAGCGATGCTCCGAGTCGCGCGGGTCAGACCGTCGCGGACTCCTCAGAGTCGAACATGAGCCAGTCGGGCCAGAGTCCCGAGCTCGCGAAGAGAGCTAGTCCCCATCCCAGCACGGTGACTGCGAGAGCGACGATCCACAGGAGTCGCATCTGTCGAGGTGCCCTGCGCAGGGGCGTGGCGAGTGCCACGAGCGGTCCGACGAGCGCGAAAGGTGACAAGAGGAGAGTGAGGATGAGCATCCCCACGAACAGGCGCGAACGCCGGTGTGTGTCGCGGGGTGCTGGAGTCGATGGCTCGATGGTCATGGTGCTCCGTTCAGTAGCGGTCAGGGCTGGACCAGTTGCAGTGGTGCTTCGCGACGCCGTAGCTCCAGTGAGTCGTCCGGGCAGGTCTGTTCCCCTCAAGATTCCAGTCCCCCGCGATCCAGAGGTACCCGCCCGCGACATGACACTCGTACTGCTGACGGAAAGTGATTGGCTTGACCGTGTGCGGGTACTTCGCCTTGATCTCATCCCAGCCCGCGGTCAGCATGATCGCCCAGCTGGGGGCGCTAGGGGTGTGGATGTTGTGTCCCCAGAGCGACTTGTTTGCACTGACCTTCCACCATGACCCCATCGAAGTTCGGGTGATGGAGCTGAAGATCTTCAGACCCATCCATGGATCAGCGACGACGGGGAACACCGTCTCGTCCGTGAAGTCGACCTCCTGCACGAGCGACGAACCGTCGACGCGGTACCGCGTGGGAATGTCGACGCCGTTCGCGTCCTTCGCCCACGGCGCGGCGACCCCGCCGAGGAAGTCGCCGTCGGGGGTGGTGAAGAGCATCGATCCGTCGTCCCCTTCGGTGACGACGGCGTCGGCGGGCAGTCCGAGGTCATAGGTGTACTCGCGCGGCGCGTTCGCATCGGGGATGACCGTCATCACGCGGACAGAGGAGTCTTCCATCACCTGAACCGCTACGTCGACGCCACCGTCGACGGACTCGTAGACCACCGTTCCGTCGTCGGACACGACGCCACTCTCGACCTCGACCTCTGCCGGCAGTGCGATCGACAGGGCTGGAACGTCGGTCGCGTCGCCGCCGCTCAGCACGATGGAATCGCCAGGGTCGGCCGGGACGACGACCTCGCCGGCTGGGTCGCTCGGCTGTACCGTGCCGTCGACGATCGCGACGTCGCGGGTGACGAGGTCCTGAGCAGGTGCGACTGCTGCGATGGCGTCGGTGACCTCACTCACAGCGGTAGCGGGCGCGGGTGCTGCGGCTGCGCCGACAGTTGTCGCGATGAGTGCCGCACTCGCGGCGCAGGCGAGCAATGAACGTGAGATGGGCCTCAAGGCTCTCTCTCTCTCTCGATCTTCGGCATAGTTGCCGTGCACATCCTGACGTGCGCTGAGGAGATGATCGCGGACCGCGCGACGGATCGGCGTATTGTCCGCAACGCAAGATCATCGCAGTTTCAACCACATCGGTATCTGATCGACGTCAGGCGCGATCACCGGGGAGTAGCGTTCTCGCGTGAGCTCCGCACCTCCCGCCTTCACCGTCCGCCCCGCCTTGCCCGCCGACGTCCACGCGATCTGCGAGCTCGTCGAGCCGTACGCTCACCGACGCATCCTCATCGCGAAGGAACAGGTCACCTACTACGAGGCCGTGCAGGAGTTCGTCGTCGCCGTCGACAGCGCGGACACCGTCATCGGCTGCGGAGCGCTCCACGTCATGTGGTGGGACCTCGCGGAGATCCGCACTCTCGCCGTCGCACCGGGCTGGGTGGGCGCGGGCGTCGGGCACGCGATCCTCGACACGCTCGTCGACCGCGCCCGAGCGCTCGGGCTCGAGCGCGTGTTCTGCCTGACGTTCGAGGTCGACTTCTTCTCGCGCCACGGCTTCGAGGAGATCGACGGCACGGTCGTCACGCCCGAGGTCTACGCGGAGCTGCTGCGCTCGCACGACGACGGCGTCGCGGAGTTCCTCGACCTCGCGCGGGTCAAGCCGAACACCCTCGGCAACACCCGCATGCTCCTCCACCTCTGACACCTGCCCGTCTCGCGAGATAGCGCTCCTCGGACGAAATAGCGCGTCTCTCGCGCTATCTCGTCCGGTGGCCGCTATCTCGCGAACCGGTGGGGGTTAGGTGGGGAGGTGGAGGCCGTCCGACGACTCCTCCGCGAGGTGGTCCTCGAGCAGACTCGCGATGCAGCGGTCGAGCTGGGCGGCGTCCGGCCAGAGAGGCGCCAGGTCAGGGCGGGGGACCGGGGACGACGCCTCCCGCAGCACGGCCATGACACGGCCGCGGCACTGCCGGTCCGTGCCGTGCCACGCCTGCGTCCGGCGCCGTCCCGCGTGCTCGTCGGGCGGCGACCCGGCGAGCCGCCACGTGCACAGGTCCGCGACCGGGCACTCGCTGCAGCGCGGCGCGCGTGCTGTGCAGACGAGCGCCCCGAGTTCCATCGACGCTGCAGACCACGCGGCTGCCGACGCGTCGTCGTCGGGCAGGACCGACTCCGCGAGCCGCACCTCCCCGGCCGTCTGGTGCGGGTGCGGCAGCGCCGTGCCCGCGACGGCGCGTGCGAGCACACGCCGGACGTTCGTGTCGAGGACGACGGCCCGACGCCCGAACGCGAACGCCAGCACCGCGCCCGCGGTGTAGGGGCCGATGCCGGGCAGCGCGAGCAGGTCCTCGTACGACGACGGCACCGTGCCGCCATGCCGTTCGACGATCGCCCGCGCGCAGTCCTGCAGGCGTAGCGCCCGCCGCGGGTAGCCGAGCGTGCCCCACATCCGCAGGACCTCGGCGGCCTCGGCCGTCGCGAGCTCGGCCGGGCCAGGCCACCGCTCGAGCCATGCGTGCCACGACGGCTCGACACGCGCGACGGGCGTCTGCTGAGACATCACCTCGGAGACGAGCACGCCCCACGGTGTCGTGCCGGGCGCGCGCCACGGCAGCGGACGGGCCGCGTGGGCGAACCACTCGACGACGCGGGCGCGCAGGAGGGCAGGGGAAGCGGTGGGCACGGAGCCATGGTCGCACCCGCGGGCCCCGGCGTGCCGGGCCCGCGCGTGTCGGTGGCCCGCACTAGCGTGTCTCTCAGGACCGAGCGAGGAGGACCGGTGAGCACGCTCCTGAGGCCCACAGGGTCGTTGCCGTCACGTGTGTACTGGCGGCGGCGGATCGTCGTGCTCGCTGTGCTCGTGATCGTCGTTGTCCTTGGCGTGGTGCTCGTCCAGAAGGTCGGCGGGTCGGGCGACGCGAAGGCCCCGGCACCGGCCGCGTCGGGCGGCGCGTCGTCGGCTCCGACACCGACTCCGACGGGAACAGCCGGCGTCCCCATCTGCACGAAGGACATGCTCGCGACGACGCTCGAGGCGAACGGCACCGAGTTCGCGGCGGGCTCCGAGCCTGCGTTCACGGTGACGATGACGAACTCGTCGGAGATTCCGTGCCTCGTCGACGTCTCCGCGGAGACGCGCGTCGTCACGGTGACGTCCGGGCCGGCCCGCGTGTGGGGCAGCAGCGACTGCGCGGCCAAGGCGAAGCCGAAGACGCTGCTCGTCGGCGCGGGCAAGTCGGAGGCGTCGACGCTCACGTGGGACCGCACGCGCTCCGAGGAAGGCTGCCCGCGCAAGGGTGTTGAGGCGAAGGCCGGCACCTACCGCGCGTCGGCGACCGTCCTCGGCGTCGCGTCGAAGGAGATCGTCTTCCGCCTCAAGTGAGGCGCGGCCTCGCGGCCGATGTCAGACGTACCGCTCGAGGATGCTCGACTCCGCGAGGCGCGAGAGGCCCTCACGGACGGCGCGCGCCCGCTGCTCGCCGACGCCGTCGACGCCCATGAGCTCCTCGATCGTGGCGGCGAGGAGCCGCTGCAGGCCACCGAAGTGCGTGACGAGGCGCTCGACGATCGTCGCGGGCAGGCGCGGAACCTTCGAGAGCAGGCGGTAGCCGTGCGGGGCGACGGCCGCGTCGAGGGCGTCGCCGCCCCCGGGCAGGCCGAGGACCCGACCGATCTGGGAGAGGTCGAGGAGCTGCGTCGAGTCGAGCAAGGACAGGGCCTGGAGGACGTCGACGATCGAGCGGTCCTTGGCGCGCAGCTCGACGTAGTCACGGATGACGGCGTCGCGGTCGGAGCCGAGACCGCCGACGAGCTCGTCGAGCTGGAGCGCGAGGAGCCGACCGTCGGTCCCGAGCTCGATGACGTACCCGGCGATCTCCTCGTGGATGCGAGAGACCATCTCGAGCCGCTGGACGACCGCGCACACGTCGCGGACGGTGACGAGGTCCTCGATCTCGAGCGCGGAGAGCGTTCCGGACACCTCGTCGAGGCGGGCGCGGTAGCGCTCGAGCGTCGAGAGGGCCTGGTTGGCGCGGGACTGGATGACCTCGGTGTCCTCGAGGACGTGGCGGCCGCCGCCGGTGTAGACGGCGACGATCCGCATGGACTGCGAGACGGAGATCACGGGGAAGCCGGTCTGCTTGGCGACGCGCTCGGCCGTGCGGTGACGTGTGCCGGACTCGGACGTCGGGATCGTGGCGTCGGGGAGAAGCTGGACGGCGGCGCGGACGATGCGTGAGTTCCGCGGGTCGAGGACGATCGCGCCGTCCATCTTCGCGAGCTCGCGCAGACGGGTCGCGGAGAAGTCGACCTCGAGCTCGAAGCCGCCCGAGCAGAGGGACTCGACGACGGGGTCCATGCCCATGACGATGAGCGCGCCGGTGCGCCCACGGAGGATGCGTTCGAGCCCGTCGCGCAGCTCGGTGCCGGGCGCGACGGCCATGAGGGTGTCGCGCAACTGGGCGTCCATGTGGGCGGAGATCTGGGGCACGTCGTGATCCTATCCGTCTGACCCGCAGAGCTCAGCGGGTGGCGCGCTCGTCGGCGTCGGCGAAGAAGAGCTCGGCGACCTCGGCGACGTGGTGGACGGGCCGCAGGGTGAGTCCGGCGGGCAGCCGGGCGGGGTCGAGCTGGGCGGCGGAGGTTGCGGGGACGACGGCGGTGCGGAGCCCGAGCCGTGCAGCCTCGCCGAGGCGGCGGGCGAGCGCGGCCACGGGCCGGAGTTCGCCCGAGAGCCCGACCTCGCCGATCGCGAACGTGCCGCGTGGCAGGGCACGGTGGCGGGCTGCGCTCATGACGGCGAGCGTCACGGCGAGATCGGCGGCGGGCTCGGAGACGCGCAGGCCGCCGACGGTCGACGCGTAGACGTCCTGCTGGTCGAGCCGCAGGCCGGCGAAGCGGTGCATGACGGCGAGGAGCATCGCGAGGCGGGAGGAGTCGAGCCCGTTGGTGGTGCGCCGGGGATTGGGGACGGTCGAGGGGACGGCGAGTGCCTGGACCTCGAGCGGCAGCGGCCGTCGTCCCTCGAGGGTGACGGTGACGCACGTGCCGGGGACGTCCTGGACGGCTGCGGAGACGAAGAGCCCCGACGGGTCGGCGAGCCCGACGATGCCGCCCTCGGCGAGCTCGAAGCACCCGACCTCGTCGGTGGGCCCGTAGCGGTTCTTCACAGCGCGCACGAGCCGGAGGCTCGAGTGCCGGTCGCCCTCGAACGTGCAGACGACGTCGACGAGGTGCTCGAGGGTGCGGGGGCCCGCGACGGAGCCGTCCTTCGTGACATGGCCGACGAGCAGGACGGGCATGTTGCGGGACTTAGCGGCCTGGATGATCGCCGACGCGACCTCGCGGACCTGCGCGACGCCGCCCGGTCCGCCCTCGACGGCGGTCGAGGCGATCGTCTGGACGGAGTCGAGGACGAGCAGGTCGGGCACGTTCGACTCGACGTGGCCGAGGACGGTGCCGAGGTCTGTCTCCGAGGCGAGGAGGAGCGACGGTGCGAGCGCCCCGATGCGCTCGGCGCGCAGCCGCACCTGCCCCGCGGATTCCTCGCCGGAGACGTAGAGGACGGTGCGGCCGCCCATCGCGGCGATCGCGGCGACGTCGAGGAGGAGGGTCGACTTGCCGACGCCGGGCTCGCCGGCGAGGAGGACGACGGCGCCGGGGACGAGGCCGCCGCCGAGGACGCGGTCGAGCTCGTCGACGCCTGTCGGGACGGCGCGCGCGGCGTCGACGGGGACGTCGGCGATGGGGATGGCGGGCGTGCGCGCGGGCGAGGTCGCGGCGGTGCGCGGCCCCGCAGGGGCCTCGGCCTCCGAGACGGTGCCCCACTCCTGGCACTCGCCGCAGCGGCCGACCCACTTCGCGGTGGTCCAGCCGCATTCGGTGCAGCGGAACGCGGGGCGGGGGCGGGGGGAGGGGGGGCGGGGGGGGGGAGGAGGGGGGGGGGGGCGCGGGGCAGGGAGGGGCGGTGGGGGGGCGGCGCGGGGAGGGCCGGCAGGGGGGGGGGGGGGACCGGCGGGAGGAGGGGGGGGGGGGGGGGGGAGGCCGCGGCGGTCCCAAGGCCGCGGGGGGGCCGCCGCAGCACGAGGTCGCGCCCNGGGGCGGGGGGTGCGTGCGGCCATGCCGACACGCTAGCGGGGGCCACCGACATCGGGGCGCGAGGCCGGGGACCTGCGAGAGTGGACCTGGTCCGGGCCGTGCGGACAGGACGAGGGGCTCCATGCCCGCAGGCGTTCCGACGTCGGGCCGTGCGCCGTCGATGGCTGATGTCGCGTAGGTCGCCGGCGTCTCGCACCAGACGGTGTCGCGTGTGCTCAACGACCATCCGAACGTGCGGCCGCAGACGCGGGCTGCGGTGCGCGGCCGTCCACGCAGGCGCCCGTCGCCGTCCGGGGCGGGCGCCTGCGTGCGTCGCGACGTACGCTTCCGGGAGCACCTCCAGGAAGGACGCACGATGAGCACGCACGACGACGAGCACGCGCGCACGCCCGAGGATCCGACGCCGGACGCGGCGGCCGCCGCAGCGTCCGACGAAGTGCCGGGCACTGCCGACGGGGTGCCTGCGGCCGACGACCCTGCGACCGCTGCCGCTGTGGCCGCGCCCCGCGACGGGGCTGCCCACGCGCAGCCGCGCCGGCGCGCCCGTGGCTTGTGGATCGCCGGTGGCGCTGCGGTCCTGGCCGTCGTGGCCGTCGTCGTCGCGATCGTCGTCACCCAGCGTGACGAGCCGGTCGCCGCCCCGACGACGCCGCCCGCCGTGACGATCACTAACCCGCTCCCGACGCCTGTCGGCACGCCCGCCGAGCGCGAGACGAAGACCCCGCTCCAGAAGGCGCTGCCGGACTCGGTCCTCCAGTGGACCGTCGTCACGCAGGAGCGCACCAAGGTCGCGAAGAAGCCGCTCGAGTCCTACCGGCTCACGTACACGGACGGCGCGGGCGGCACCGTCGTCGTCGACGTCGTCCAGGCGCGCACGGTCGAGGCCGCGGCCGAGGCCGCGCAGAAGTCCGCGGACGGCGACACCGCACCGAGCGAAGGCTCGACCGTCACCGAGCTGCCCGTGCGCGTCGGGGACAACGAGGTCGGGACGGCGTCGGTCGCGACGGGCGGCGAGGTCGGACTCGCCACGTGGACCAACGGCACGACCGCGTTCCGCGCGACGGGCCCCGGCGCGGCGATCGAGAACTTCTTCCTCGCGTTCCCGCTGTAGAGCCAGCCGCGCTGTGACGTCGTGGGGGTCCTCGCCCGCCCCGTCGCGTGAGCTGCGCCCCGCGACGACACGGGCCCCGTCGCGGTGCAGGCCAGCTGTTCGGGTGTTGGATGGACCGTATGACCGGTGATCCTGCCGTCGACGTCCGGGGGCTGCGCGTCGTGCGCGGCCGCACGACCGTGCTCGACGGGCTCTCGCTCTCCGTCCCCGCCGGGCAGGTCGTGGGCCTGCTCGGCCCGTCAGGCTCGGGCAAGACGACGCTCATGCGCGCGATCGTCGGTGTTCAGGTCGTCGCCGGCGGCTCGGTGAGCGTGCTCGGGCGTCCGGCCGGCGAGCGGGCGCTGCGCGGCCGCGTCGGCTACGTGTCGCAGCAGCCGTCGGTGTACGTGGACCTCACGGTCGGCGAGAACCTCCGGCACGGTGCGGGACTCCTCGGCGCGGGTCGCGACGAGGTCGAGCGGGTGCTCGCTGACGTCGACCTCGTGCGGCACCGCGACACGCTCGTCGCCGAGCTCTCGGGCGGCGAGGCAGCACGTGTGTCGCTCGGCGTCGGGCTGCTCGGGTCGCCGCCGCTGCTCGTCCTCGACGAGCCGACCGTCGGCCTCGACCCTGTCCTGCGCCGCGACCTGTGGGCCCTGTTCCGGACGCTGCGCGACCGCGGGACGACGCTCCTCGTGTCGAGCCACGTCATGGACGAGGCCGAGCGCTGCGACCGCGTCCTCCTCCTGCGAGACGGCGAGCTCCTCGCGGACGACACGGTGCCGGGCCTGCTCGCCGTGACAGGCGCGGACGACGTCGAGGGCGCGTTCCTCACCCTCGTCGATGGCGCCGCGCCGACCGACGGGAGCGACCGATGAGCCTCCACCGCACCCTCGTGACGACCGCGCGGGTCCTGCGCCAGCTGCGTCACGACCGCCGCACGATCGCGCTCGTCATCGTCCTGCCGTGCCTCCTGCTGAGCATCGTCGCGTGGATGTTCTCGGGCACACCGACGCTCGACCACTGGGGGCCGATGCTCGTCGGCATGTTCCCCATGCTCGTGATGTTCCTCGTGACGAGCGTCGCGATGCTGCGCGAGCGACAGTCGGGGACGCTCGAACGGCTCATGACGCTGCCCGTCGGGCGGGCGGACGTCGTCGTCGGGTACGCGCTCGCGTTCGCGCTGCTCGCGACGGTGCAGGGGCTCGTGCTCGTGGGGTTCACGACGTGGGTGCTCGGCATGGACGTCGCGGGGTCGCTCGGGCTCGTGGTGCTCGTGGCGGTGCTCGATGCGGTGCTCGGCTCGGCGTTGGGTCTCGGGGCGTCGGCGCTCGCGCGCACGGAGTTTCAGGCGGTGCAGCTCATGCCGGCGGTGATCTTCCCGCAACTGCTCGTGTGCGGGATCCTCATGCCGCGCGCGGACATGCCGCAGGCTCTCGAGTGGTTCTCGCGGGCGATGCCGCTCACGTACGGCATCGAGTCGATGCAGCAGCTTGCGCTCGGTGCTGCGTGGGCCGACGTGCGGGGGGCGATCGGGGCGATCGCCCTGTTCGTCGTCGGGGCGATCGTCCTCGGCGTCGTGACGCTGCGGCGCCGGACGCGGTAGGGGACGGCTTGCGCGGCAGCACCCCTGCGGGGTGTCTGAGCGCAAGGTTCCGGCCGGGGCGCGGGCTAGGTGTGGGGTGCTTGCGCGGCAGCACCCCTGCGGGGTGCCTGGGCGCAGGAAGACGCCGACGGGTCGCTCAGGCCGGGATGACGACCGTGAGCGCGGTGAGGAGCACGAGCGCCGCGACGGTCGCGACGACGGGCGTCGTCGAGCGTCGACGACCCGCGAGGTAGAGCGCGCACAGCCCGCCGAGGACGGGCACGAGCACACCCATGACGAGCGCCCCGACGAACAGTCGCAGCGGCAGGTGCCCGACGACGGCGCCGACGGCGAAGCCGACGAGCCCGGCGCTCACGACGTACGTGGCGGTCGGCCACGTGATGCCCTGCTCGGCAGGCGGTCGGTCCTCGTCGGGGCGCTGGGGCTGCAGGAGCGGTTCGAGCTTGCGCGAGCGGGGTCGCTTGCGTCGTCCGTCGGAGAACCAGGTCGCGGCGACCGCGATCATGAGGACGGACGAAGCCAGAAGGGCGATCGTCGTGACGATCTCGGCGGCGGAGCTCACCCCACCATCATCCCCGACCTCGCGGCGCCCTCCCGCAGCCCGACGCCCCGACGCCCGACGCCCCTACGGCCTGGCCGCGAAGCGTTCGAGGAGCTCCGAGTGGCCCGAGACGACGAGCAGGTCGTTCGCGGAGATGCGCGTCTGGGGCGTCGCGTAGATGAACTCCTGCCCCGGGGGCTTCACGCCGATGACGGTGACGCCGTAACGGGTGCGGACCTTCGACTGCTCGACGGTGAAGCCCTGCATCTCCTTGGGCGGGCGCATCTTGACGATCGTGAAGCCGTCCTCGACCTCGATGTAGTCCATGAGCTTGCCGGAGACGAGGTGCGCGACGCGGTTGCCCGCGTCGGCCTCGGGGAAGACGACGTGGTGCGCGCCGATGCGCTGGAGGATGCGCCCGTGCTCGGCCGAGACGGCCTTCGCCCAGATCTGGGGCGTGCCCATGTCGACGAGGTTGCCTGTGATGAGGACGGAGGCCTCGAGCGAGGAGCCCACGCCGACGACGGCGACGGGGAAGTCGCGCGCGCCGAGCTGCTCGAGGGCCTCGGGGTTCGTGGCGTCGGCCTCGACAAGCGGGATGCGCCCGGCCCACTGCTGGGCGAGCGTCGCGTTGCGCTCGACGGCGAGGACGTCCTGGCCGAGCCGGTCGAGGGTTGCGGCGAGGGCCGAGCCGAAGCGTCCGAGGCCGATGACGAGCACGCCGTCGCCCGCCCCTGAGCGCTTGGGCGTCGTCGCGGAGCGGCTCGCGTGCGTCTGCGTGTACCTGTCAGCCAATGATCGGCCTTTCCTCGGGGAGCCGGATGACGCGGCTCCGGTCGCGCAGCGCGAGGGCTGCGGCGAGTGTCATCGTGCCGGTGCGCCCGACGAACATCAAGACGACGAGGACGAGTTTGCCTGCGTCGGGCAGGAGGTGGGTGACGCCGGTCGAGAGGCCGACGGTCGCGAACGCGGAGATCACTTCGAAGAGCACAACGTCGAGGGTCCAGCCGGTGATCTCGAGGAGGGCGAGGCACGCGGCGAGGATCGTCGTGGCGCCGACGAAGACGACGGCGACGGACAGGCGGAGCGTGTCGCGCGGGATGCGTCGGCCGAAGGCCTCGACGTCGCGGTCGCCGCGTGCCTCGGAGATGATCGCGAGGAGCATGACGGCGAGCGTCGTCACCTTGATGCCGCCCGCGGTCGATGCGGAGCCGCCGCCGACGAACATGAGGGCGTCGGTGACGAGCCAGCTCGACTCGTGCATCGCGCCGACGTCGACGGTCGAGAACCCGCCGGAGCGGGGCATGACGCCGGCGAAGAGCGCGCCGAGGAGCTTCTCCGACCAGCCGAGCGACCCGAACGTGTCCTTGTTGCGCCACTCGAGGGCCGCGAACGCGAAGGTGCCGAGGACGACGAGCGTCACGGACATCGTCACGGTGAGCTTGGCGTGGAGGTTCCAGCGGCTGAAGCGGCGGCCCTGGCGGGCGACGTTGAGGATGACGGGGAAGCCGAGCGAGCCGATGAAGACGCCGAGGATGATCGGCAGGAGGAGCGCCCAGTCGCCGACGTGCGGCGCGAGGCCCTCGGCGGTCGGGATGAAGCCCGCGTTGTTGAAGGCGGAGACGGCGTAGAACACGGAGTGCCAGAGCGCCTCGCCGAAGGACTCGCGGAGCATGAGGAAGCGCGGCAGGAGGAGCGCGGCGATCGCGGCCTCGAGCGTGAGGGACGTGATGACGACGACCTGGATGAGCGAGCCGACCTCGCCGAGCCGGGTCGTCTTCGTCTCGGATGCGGTGAGGAGCTTCTGGGTGAGGCCGATGCGGCGGGAGACGGCGGCGCCGAGGATCGATGCGAGGGTCATGACGCCGAGTCCGCCGACCTGCATGCCGAGGAGGATGACGGCCTGGCCGAACCCGGACCAGTAGGTGCCCGTGGGGACGGTGACGAGGCCGGTGACGCACACGGAGGACGTCGCGGTGAAGAGGGCGTCGAAGAACGGGGCTCGGGTTCCCGTCGACGTCGCGGCGGGCAGGCTCAGGAGGCCGGTGAAGACGAGGATGACCCCGCCGAACGTGATGATCGCGAGGCGCGCGGGGGACTGGCGTGCGAGCCTGTCGACGAGCTCGCGGCCCGCCCAGGCTGTCGCCTTGAGCTTCTGCCCGATGTCCACGCGTTCTCCGTCCCTGCTGCGTGCTGCGACCGGAGGGCCGCACTGGTCAACGATGCCACCTGTGGGCGTCCGGTGCCGACAGTGCGGGGGTGTCACGCCGTGCGGGATGTCGGCGACGGGGGCGTCGGGTGCCGGGGCGCGCGTCGCGGGGCGCCCGTGGATAGCCGCGACGCGCGAGTGTGACGCACGTTACGGTGGCGACATGTCCGCAGCCGTCCATGTGACCTGGTCGCCGCAGCTCCTCGGGTACGACTTCGGGCCCGGGCACCCCATGTCGCCCGTGCGGCTGCGTCTCACGGTCGAGCTCGCGCGCGAGCTCGGTGTGCTCGAGGGCGCTGAGGCGCTCGTCGTCGAGCCGGACCCTGCCGACGACGCGCTGCTCGCGCTCGTCCACGAGCGCGCGTACCTCGACGCTGTGCGGGCCGCGGCCGAGCACGGGGTCACGGACCCGGTGCGCGGTCTCGGTACCGAGGACGATCCGATCTTCCCGCGGATGTATGACGCGGCCGCGCGGATTGTCGGCGGCACGGTCGACGCGGTGCGCGCGGTCGTGAGCGGTCGCGCGGCGCACGGCATCAACGTGGCGGGCGGCATGCACCATGCGATGCCGGGCGGCGCGTCGGGCTTCTGCGTGTTCAACGACGCGGCGGTTGCGATCCAGGACGCGCTCGACGCGGGCGTCGAGCGCGTCGCGTACGTCGACCTCGACGCGCACCACGGCGACGGTGTCGAGAAGGTGTTCTGGGACGACCCGCGTGTCCTCACGGTGTCGGTGCACCAGTCGCCTGCGACGTTGTTCCCGGGCACGGGCTATCCGACGGAGATCGGTGGGCCGTCGGCCGAGGGGACGGCGGTCAACGTGGCGCTCCCGCCCCGGACGGAGGGCGCGGGCTGGTTGCGGGCGGTCGAGGCGACGGTCCTGCCGGCCGTGCGTGCGTTCGCGCCGGAGCTCCTCGTCACGCAGCACGGCTGCGACGCGCACGGGCGTGACCCGCTGTCGGAGCTGCGCGTGGGGATCCGGGCGCAACGGCACGCGGCGGAGTGGATGCACGAGCTCGCGCACGAGGTGTGCGACGGCCGATGGGTCGCGCTCGGCGGCGGGGGGTACGCGATCGTCGGCGTCGTGCCGGTCGCGTGGACGAACCTGCTCGGGGTGGTCTCGCACCGTCCGGTGGCGCCGGAGACGCCGGTGCCGGCGTCGTGGCGGGCACGGATCCTCGAGGAGTTTCTCGTCGAGGCGCCCTCGCGCATGGGTGGGGACGACGTCGCCGACCTCGCGAGCGGCCCCGACCACCGTCCGTGGGGTGCGGGCTACGACCCTGCGGATCCGGTCGACCGTGCGGTGCGGGCGACGCGTGCGGCGGTGTTCCCGCATCTGGGTCTCCTGCCCGACGACCTCTGAGCGTCGCGTGGGGAACGTGGGGCACGTGAGGGTGACGGTGCAGGTGAGACGGGCTACCGCCCCGCTGCGCAAGGCCCTAGAGTGAGTCGCTGAACGGCTGCTGGGTGCGGCCGACGACCGTCTCAGGAGGGGCCCGATGTCCGACGCCGCCGCGCGTCCCGCATTCCTCACCGTCGGCGAGGTCGCCGACGCGATGCGGGTCTCCCGCATGACCGTCTATCGCCTTGTCCACGCGGGTGAGATGCCGGCGATCCGTGTCGGGAAGTCCTTCCGGGTGCCGGCGTCTGCGCTCGAGCAGTACCTCGCCGAGGCGACGATCGACCAGGACCGCCTCACCTCCTGACCGTCGTCCGGACGCTGGCCCGGCACACCTTCGCAGGGCGTGTCGCGGGCATCCCCGTGCGCGAGGTAAGATCGGTGAGGACTTTTTCCAGCGTGGTGGCCGTAGGGTGTGCCGCGCGTGCACATCCGACGAGACACTGCGAGGCACCCATGGGCTCCGTGATCAAGAAGCGCCGCAAGCGTATGGCGAAGAAGAAGCACCGCAAGCTGCTTCGTAAGACGCGCCACCAGCGTCGCAACAAGAAGTGACCTCACACCACCAGGTGTGAACGAAGGCCTCCGCCCCGACAGGGACGGAGGCCTTCGTCGTCGTGACGGGCGTCGGCGCGTCAGCGCCCGCGGATCGTGCGGGTGAGGGACCGCGCGACAAGCCCCAGCACCCAGGCGGCACCGGCCCACGACGCCGTCTTGAGCGATCGCTTCGCGATCCGTCGCTTGCCGCGGAACTCGCGCATGGGCCATCCGTGCTCGCTCGCGTGGCGTCGCAGGCGCGGCTCGGGGTTGATCGCGCACGGGAATCCGACGCTCGAGAGCAGCGGAATGTCGTTCGCGGAGTCGCCGTATGCGTACGACGCGGCGAGGTCGATGCCGCGCCGCTCGGCGAGCTCGCGCGCACCGTCGACCTTTGACTCGCGGTGCATGAGCTCGCCGACGAGCCGGCCCGTGTAGATGCCGTCGACGTGCTCGGCGACGGAGCCTAGCGCACCGGTCGCGCCGAGCCGTCGCGCGATGAGCGCGCCGATCTCGACGGGGGCGGCTGTGATGAGCCAGACCTCGTGGCCGGCGGCGAGGTGGGCGTCGAGGATCTTGCGGGTGCCGGGGAAGATCCGTGAGACGAGCGCCTGCTCGTAGACCTCCTCGCCGATCGCAGTGACCTCGGCGACGGAGTGGCCCTTGATGATGAGGAGCGCGCGGTCGCGCACGGAGCCGATCTGGTCGTTGTCCTCGCCGACGAGGACATACCGCAGCTGCTGGAAGGATGCGAAGAGAAGGTCGCGCACGCGGAAGAACTCGCGCTTGTAGAGGCCGATCGCGAGGTGGAAGGAGGACGCCCCGCGGATGATCGTGTTGTCGACGTCGAAGAACGCGGCGACGACGCTCCCGGGTGCGGGTTCCTCGGGGACGACGCCCCGCGGTTCCCCGTCGGGGACCGAGGGCACGTGGTCCGAGCTCGTGGGTTCGGTGCGTGCCATGTCGACCACTCTAGTGACCGGTCCGTAGGGTTGGCTCATGCAGACCGAGGTCAGGGTTCGTCTCATCACTCGTTCGACGTGCTCGTTGTGCGACACGGCGCGCGAGACGGTCGCGGCGGTGTGCGCCGACGAGGGGGTCGCGTGGGAGGAACTCGACGTCGACGAGGATCCTGCGCTGCTCGCGGAGCACGGCGAGCACGTGCCCGTCGTGCTCGTCGATGGCCACCAGGTGGGGGTCTGGCGCATCCCGGAGAAGCGGCTGCGGCTGTTCGTCCAGGGTTTGCGGTGAGCGAACGCTCGCTGCCGCCGCCGACGCTCGAGCGCCTGCCCGTCTACGTGCGGGTGCTCGACGACCTGGCACGGCACGGGGAGTCGACGGCGTCGTCGTCGCGTGTCGCGGAGCTTGCGGGTGTCGCGCCCGCGCAGGTCCGCAAGGACTTGTCGCGGCTCGGGACGTACGGCACGCGGGGCGTCGGGTACGACGTCGCGGACCTGGCGGCGCACGTGCGGCGCGCGTTGCACCTGTCTGACGCGCACCGGGTCATCGTCGTCGGTGCCGGTCATCTCGGGCAGGCTGTCGCGCGGTACGGCGGGCTGCGGGCGCGGGGCTTCGAGGTCGTGGCGCCCACGGACGTCGACCCGGCGGTCGTCGGGCGGAGCGTCGACGGCGTGCTCGTGCGGCACGAGGACGATCTTGCGGAGGTCGTCGCGTCGACGGGCGCGACGATCGCGGTGCTCGCGGTGCCGCCGGTGGCGGCGCAGGGGACGCTCGATGCGCTCGCGGCGGCGGGCGTCGTCTCGGTGCTGAGCTTCGTGCCAGGCCGGTTGAACGTGCCGGACGGGATGGCGGTGCGGGTCGTCGATGTCGCGGCAGAGCTGCAGATCCTCTCGTTCTACGCGTCGAGTCCCTGAGACGCTACGTCCCAGGGGGTGGTCGTGGAGGTGCGGAGGCGGTAGTGTCGCCCGCATGTTCGCGACGACCAGCTGGTGGCACCGCCTCTAGGCGGTGCGTTCGCGACCTCTCACGATCACGGACCGCCCCATGACGGGCGGTCCTTGTGCGTTCCTGGGCCCTCCGTCGGACCTCAGGAGAACTCATGACCAGGTATGACGTCCCCGCTGACGCCCCTGCCCTGCTGCTCGGCCACGATGCTGCGTCGGTGCTCGCCGCGCTGCGGCCGCCGTTCGCGCTGCTCGCCCGCGAGGGCGGTGACGTCGAGGTGCTCACGGGCGACGTCGTCGACGTCGACGTGCTCGACGACGTGCCGTTGCACGACGAGGCGGGGCGCGCGCAGGAGGTGCTCGCGCTCGTGCCGTTCCGGCAGGTGCGCGAGCTCGGCTTCGACGCGGTCGACGACGGGGCGCCGCTGCGCTGCCTCGTCGTCCGTGAGCGGGCGCTCGTCGCGCGGGAGGCCGCGCTTGCGGCTTTGCCGACGGAGGCGGTCGCTGTCGCCGACGACGGGTTCGACCTCGACGACGACGCGTACGCGGACGTCGTGCGACGGGTCGTCGCGGACGAGATCGGGCAGGGCGCGGGCTCGTCGTTCGTCGTGCGTCGGGACCGGCGGGGGAGCGTCGACGCGGATCCGGTGACGGCGGCGCTCACGTGGTTCCGGAGCCTGCTCGGGACCGAGGCCGGCGCGTACTGGACGTTCGCGATCGTCACGGACGATCACGTCGCGGTGGGCGCGACGCCGGAGGTCCACGTGTCGGTGCGGGACGGCGAGGTGAGGATGACGCCGATCTCGGGGACGTTCCGACACGGGGACGCGCCGCCGACGCGTGAAGAGCTGCTCGAGTTCCTCGCGTCGACGAAGGAGACGGAGGAGCTCTTCATGGTCGTCGACGAGGAACTCAAGATGATGAGCGTCGCCTGCCCGGAGGGTGGGCGGGTGTCGGGGCCGCGGCTGCGACCGATGTCGCGTCTCACGCACACCGAGTACGTGCTTGCGGGCCGGACGTCGATGGACCCGCGGGACGTGCTGCGGGCGACGATGTTCGCGCCGACGGTGACGGGCTCGCCGATGCGGTCGGCGTGCACGGTGCTCGCGCGGCACGAGGGGCGAGGGCGGGGGTACTACGCGGGGGTCGCGGCGCTCTTCACGCCCCGGCCGGTGCCCGGCGCGGCCCCGGGCGACGCCGCCCCGGTCGGCGACCCGTCCGTCACGCACGACCTCGACGCGCCGATCCTCATCCGGACCGCGTATCTCGCGGGCGGGCGGCTCACGGTGCCTGCCGCGGCGACGATCGTTCGGCACTCGGACCCGGTCGCGGAGACGGCCGAGACGACGGCGAAGGCCGCGGGCGTGCTCGGGGCGCTCGGGGTCGTGCCGCGGCCCGTGTGCGCCCCGTCCCGGGACCGGGCACACACGGACCCGGACGTGCTCGCCGCGCTCGCGGGTCGCAACGCCCGTCTCGCATCCTTCTGGCTCGAGGATCAGGGCGCACCTGCGGCCGCGCCGGCTGTGGACGCGGGGACGCGGGGAGCCCCTGTGGGCAGCCGCGCACGTGCGGTCGTCGTCGACGCGGAGGACGCGTTCACGACGATGCTCGCCCACCAGCTCCGGCACCTCGGCCTCGACGCGGACGTCGTCCCGTGGGACGCCGTGACGGACGACGAGCTCGACGCGGCCGACCTCGTCGTCGCGGGTCCGGGACCGGGCGACCCGCGCGACGCGTCTCCGCGCCTCGCGCGGCTCCACGACGTCGTCGGGCGACGGCTCGACCAGCAGCGTCCGCTGCTCGCGGTGTGCCTGAGCCACCAGGTTGTCGCGCACCGTCTCGGGCTGCCCATCGAGCCGCTGCCCACGCCCCGGCAGGGCTTGCCGCTCGGGATCGACCTCGACGGCACGCACGCGGTTGTCGGCTTCTACAACACGTTCGCCGCGCGCGTCGTCCCGGGCACGACGACCCTCACGACGGACGCGGGCGAGGTCCGGGTCACGGCCGGGGAGGTGGGTGAGGTGCACGTGCTCCGCGGGCCCTCGTTCGCGAGCGTCCAGGGCCACCTTGAGTCGGTCCTCTCGCGCGACGGCCTCGCGATCCTCCGCACGCTCGTCGAGCACGTCCTCGTGCCCGCCCGCGCGTGACCCGGGCGCCACGGCGGCCCCGCACCCACGAGGGGTGCGGGGCCGCCGCGGCGTGCAGGGTCAGTCGGTGAACGCGTGGTGACCCTTCGAGCGCGTGAGGTGCTCACGCTCCTTGTGGTGCTTCTTGCCCTTCGGAGGCTTCGTCGGCGACGACGCCTTGGGGAGCGAGAGGACCTCGGCGCGTGCGCGCTCGGCCCCGTGGAGGTGCACGATGAGCGCCTTCGTGCCCTTCGTCGCACCCGAGCCGAGCGTGTACCCGATGGTGCCGGGTGCGTCGACGTAGAGCGGCGAGTCGACGACGACGTCGGGGTCGGCGACGTCGTACCGGATCGCGCCGGTCGTGTCGATGTCGTCGCCCGTGTAGCCGGAGAACATGCCGAGCTGGTAGGTGATCGGGAACGACGTCGCGCCGACGGGCATCCCGATCGCTGCCGGGTCCACCGGGATGAGCAGGACGTTCGAGTCGAACACGTTGGTGTCGGTGTCACCCTCGGCGAAGTTCGCGGGGATGACCGACACCGGTGCGCTGGTCCGGAGGTCGACGAGCAGGGCCTCGAGGAGGTCGGTGCCCGGGGCGTTCTGCACGAACACCTCGTAGTCCGCGCGGCCGTCGCCGTCGACGTCGAAGTCGACGTAGGGGATGGTCGTGTTGCCGATCGTCGCCCAGTCGCCCCACGTCGCGAGCCCGAACCACAGGAGGCCGTCGGCGTAGCCGCCCGGTCCGGCGACGGACCCGGCACCGACGTACCTGAGATCCCCGGCCCGCTCGGAGGCGATCGACACGCAGCCGGTCGCCACCGTCGCGGAGCAGCGGGGGAGCCTGCCGGACGTCTCGCCGAGGGTGAGGACCGACGCGAGCGACGTGAACGCGCTCGAGCCGGAGCCCTGGTCGACGCCGGTGCCGCGCAGGCGGATCGCCGGGTCCGACTTCTTCGACGTCTGCACCGACGCGGTCGTCCGCGACGTCGGCTTGGCCGCGCCGTAGACGGGCACGCGGAGCTCGTCGCCCTGCGCGGTGAGCACGAGCCTGCCCGACGCGTCGGCGACGAACTGTCGTGCCTCGGTGCCGCCCGTGTAGGGGTTGACCTGCGTGGTGTCCATCGTCGGGTCGATCGTGCGGCGCAGCTGCGAGGGCCGCACCGTCATCGTCACCGTGACCTTCGCGGTGCCGCCCGCCCGCACCCGCACGCGGGACGGGGAGGCGGTGTACGTGACGCCCGGCTGGGTCGTCGCGGCCTCGTAGGTGACGCGGACGTCCTTCGTCGTGCGGCCCGTGTTGCGGACCGTCACGGTGCGACGCTCGGTGACGGTGCGCTTCGTCACGGGGGCGGCGACGACGCCGAACGACGCGGAGACCGCGCCTGAGCCTGCGGACGCGTACGCGACGAGGTCCGTCGTCACGGCCGAGAGCGCGTCGACGCGGCCGGCGCCGACGCGGGCGGGGCCGTAGATCGTGCCGTCGGCGGTGCGCAGGTCGTGCGTCGCGGTGTTCATGATCGCGGCCTTGATGCGCTCGACGTCCCACGACGGGTGCGTGGCCCGGACGAGCGCGGCGATGCCCGCGACGTGCGGCGCGGCCATCGACGTGCCGTTGATGGTGAGCGAGCCGGAGCCCGTGCCCACGCCGACGGACGTGATCGTGTCCCCCGGCGCGGTGACGTCCGGCTTGACGACGCCGAACGAGCCGTGGACGCCGCGCGACGTGAACGAGCTGATGGTGTCGGCGATCGACGGGGTGACGTCCTTGATGGTGCCGGCGAGGGAGCCGTCGAACGTCACGCGCAGCGTGCCTGCCTCGGCGGCCGGCTGGAGCCGGGTCGTCTGGGCGGCGGGCAGCTGGATGATCGGGATGGCCGCGTTGCCGGAGATCCCGGCGCTGAAGACGTCGAGGCTCGACGTGAAGATCGAGCCGATCGCACCCGCGGCGGTGACGTTGTTCGCACGCCCGGCCGAGCCGCAGCGCCGGGTGGCGTCGTTGTCGTCCCACGAGAGCCAGGCGACCTTGCCGGCGACCTTCGCGGCGTCGGCGGCGCTCAGAGGTGCGCAGCCGTCGGCGTTGGCGCCGCCGAGGATCACGACGTCGCCGCTCACGGGCGGCTTCGTCGCCCAGTCGTACGCGACGGAGAACTGTCCGGACGCGATGCCGGCGACGTTCGCGGGGGCGTCGACCTTGAGGCCGTCGCGGAGCTGGAACGGGTCGACGGAGCTTGCGACGGCGAGGCCGCGCACGGCGTTGCCGGGCGAGCCGCCCGTGTCGGTGAGGTCTCCGTTGTTGCCGGCGGAGAGGACGGGCATGACGCCGTGTTTGGCGAGCTTGTCGATGACGAGGTTCTCGGGGTCGTCGGCGACGCCGTAGTCGGAGCCGAGGGAGAGGTTGACGACGTCGAGGCGGTCGGAGAGGTCGCCGTCGCCGTTGGGGTCGAGCGCGTGGTCGAGCGCGGCGATGACCTCGTTCGTCGAGCCGGTGCACCCGAAGACCTTGAGCGCGTAGAGGCTCGCGTCCGGGGCGACGCCGGGGCCGACGGTCATGTCGAGGAGCCCGGCCTCGGTGAGCGAGGAGTAGTCGCCCGTGAACGTCGTGCCGTCGGCGAGGACGCCCTGGCCGGCGGCGGTGCCGGCGACGTGCGAGCCGTGTCCCTGGCAGTCGAGCGGGTTGGGATCGGGGTGGGGGACGGGCTGGTAGTCGTCGGCGTCGGGGTCGGCGTTGTAGTTGTCGCCAACGAAGTCGTAACCGCCGACGACCTTGGCGGTCGCTGTCCACGGTCCGGAGGAAGCCGCGAGGGCGGCCTCGTAGGCGGCGACCGTGCCGGTGCCGCCGAACCCGGCATGCGTGTAGTCGATGCCGGTGTCGATGACGCCGATCGTCACGCCCTTGCCGGTCTCGCCGAGGTCCTGCCAGGTCTGCAGCGCGCGCGTGAGGGCCGTGGCGCCGGCGTTCGTGGGCTTCTTGGGGATGATCGGCATGATCGCGACGACGTCCGTGCGGTCGGCGAGTTGGACGAGCGTGTCGACGTCGGCGCGGATCGCGACGCCGGGGACGGCGTTGGCGACCTCGTAGAGGGCGGTCGCGCGCTTGTCGGTGCGGCGGGCCTCGGCGAGCACGGAGTCGGCGGTGCGGCCGACGGCGGCACGGCGGTCCTTGACGGCCTTGCGCTTCGCGGTCGTGCCCGTCGCGGCCGCGGCGGAGTCGGCAGCGCCGTCGCCTGCGAGCTGGACGAACACCGAGCGGGTCCCCGTGAGGGTGCCGAGCCCGCCGAGGATCTTCGCGTCCTTGCCGAGCGTGCGTGGTGCGGCGGTGGGTGCGGGGGACGCGGTGCCCCCGGGATCGTCGGCCGCGGCGGCGGTCGTGGTGGCACCGACGGTGCCGACGGCGAGCGCTGCGGTAACGGTGGTGACGAGCCAGGCGCCTGGGCGCCGTGAGGCACGTGAGGTCATGCGGTCCTCCGGTGGTCGGCGGGCCGACGCGGACGCACGTGGCGTGCGCGCGGGTGCGACGGCGCAGCCACGCCGAGGCGCCCCGGCGCACGACGTCGGGCGCCCGGTCCCGCCACGAGCGTGCGTCAGCTCTCGGGAGTCCGCAATCGGAGCGGTTGCGCGGTAGGGATGACCTGCGGGAACGTCCGTTGGCCCGCGACCGCAGGGGAGGTCCGGGAGAAATACTGCAGCCCCCGCACGTGGACGGTGCGGGGGCTGCGCTGGTACTGCCTGGGTGCTGCGGGGCGTCAGGCCTGCTTGATGGCCGAGACGTCGAGCGCGATGGCGACCTTGTCGGAGACGAGGACGCCGCCGGCCTCGAGCGCGGCGTTCCACGTGATGCCCCACTCCTTGCGGGAGATCGTCGTCGAGGCCTCGAACGCGGCGCGCGGGTTGCCGAACGGGTCGGTCGCGGAGCCGGTGTACTCGAGGTTGAGCGTCACGGGCTTGGTGACACCGGCGATGGTGAGGTCGCCGACGACCTTGAAGTCGTCGCCGTCAGCGGTGACGGACGTCGAGGAGAACGTCCACGTCGGGTTGACGTCGGTCGAGAAGAAGTCGGCGGACTGGAGGTGGCCGTCGCGGCCGGCGTCGCCCGTCGAGATCGCGGTCGCGTCGAGCGTCGCGGTGACCGAGGACGACTCGACGTCGTCGCCGACGACGATCGTGGCCTCGGTGACGGGGACGGTGCCGCGGACCTTGGAGATGCCAGCGTGGCGGACGGTGAAGCTAGCCTGGGTGTGGGTGGGGTCGGCGACGTAGGTGCCGGGGGTGAGGTTCGTGGGCAGCGCGGTCATGGGGTCCTCCTCGTGGATGCGCGGTCGATCCACCTGCATCGGTTGTTGCTTCAAGTGAATCTTCAATCAGATTAGCCCGCATGGCGCGTGTCCGCAAGACTGGTAGCGGAATTGTCCGGAACCCGACACGGAGGCTTCATGCCCGAGGCACCCGCACGCTGGCTCGACGACACCGAGCAGGCCACGTGGCGCGCCTACCTCGAGGGCTCCACACGCCTCGCCGAGGCACTGAGCCGCCAGCTCGAGACCGAGCACGGCCTCACCCCCGGCGAGTACGCCGTCCTCGTCCGGCTCGACGAGACCGCCGACGGAACCCTCCGCATGTCCGAGCTCGCCGACTCCCTCGCCCACTCCCGCAGCCGCACGACCCACACGGTCCGACGGCTCGAGAGCCGCGGGCTCGTCCGCCGCGCCGCATGCCAGGCCGACGGCCGCGGCGTCAACGCCGAGCTCACCGACGCCGGCCGCGCCGCCCTCGTCGCCGCAGCGCCCAGCCACGTCGCAGCAGTCCGGCACCACCTCGTCGACCTCCTCAGCCCCGCCGAGGCCGCCGTGCTCACCGACGTCATGCGACGCGTCGCCGCAGCCACACGCTGACACCTCCGCACCTCCCTGCGGTCGCGCCCCCGCTCCGCCGGGAACCACCGCGTGCCCCGGACGTTCAACCCGAGAGAACCCGGACGCGGCCCACGTCACACCCCGACCGGGACCGAGGTCCCACGAACTCTGGAAACATGGAGACATGGCACTGACGACGGTCCACCTCATGCGCCACGGTGAGGTCCACAACCCCGAGGGCATCCTCTACGGACGCCTGCCCGGCTACCACCTCTCCGAGCGCGGCCACGCAATGGCCCGCACGGTTGCCGCCCACTTCGCAGGCGAGCGCGTCCCGACGACCCCCGACGACGTCGAGCCCGTCCGGCACGACATCACGCACGTCATCGCGTCCCCGCTCCAGCGCGCGCAGGAGACCGCGACCCCCATCGCGGAAGCCTTCGGGCTCGAGCTCGGCACCGACGAGCGCCTCATCGAGGCCGGCAACTACTTCGAGGGCATGACCTTCGGTGTCGGCGACGGCTCCCTGCGCCACCCCCAGCACTGGCCCAAGCTGTGGAACCCCTGGCGCCCGTCATGGGGTGAGGCCTACAAGGACCAGGTCGCGCGCATGCGCGCCGCGATCGACGACGCCCGCCGCCTCGCCGAGGGCCACGAGGTCGTCCTCGTCTCCCACCAGCTGCCCGTGTGGATCACACGCTCCTCCTTCGAGGGCCGTCGCTACCTCCACGACCCGCGCAAGCGTGAGTGCTCGCTCGCGTCCGTGACCTCGCTGCGCTTCGACGGCGACCGCTACGTCGGCCTCAGCTACACCGAGCCCGCCGCCGACCTGCTCCCGGGCGCCAACAAGGTGGCGGGCGCGTGAGCATGCGTCACCGCCTCCTCGCCGTGGCCGCGCTCGCGGCCACGGCGCTCGCGCTCGCCGGCTGCACGCCGGGCGGCGACTCGACGGGCCAGGTCGCCAACCCCGGCTACGTGTCGGGCGACGGGTCGACCCGCCAGTGGGCGGTCGCCGAGCGCGGTGAGCCCGTGACGCTCACCGGCACCGACTATGCGGGCGACCCCGTCGACACGAGCGCGTGGCTCGGCGACGTCGTCGTCGTCAACACGTGGTTCGCGGCCTGCCCGCCGTGCCGCGTCGAGGCCCCCGACCTCGCGGCGATCGCCGCCGAGCGCGCCGACGAGGGCGTCCACCTCCTCGGCCTCAACCGCACCGACGACGCGGGTGCCGCCCAGGCCTTCGAGAAGAACTTCGAGATCCCGTACCCGTCGATCGACGACCGCACGGGCGCCGCGACGGCCGCCCTCCAGGGCGTCGCGCCGATCGCCGCGACCCCCACGACGCTCGTCCTCGACCGGCAGGGCCGCGTCGCGGCCCGCATCCTCGGCCTGCTCGAGCGGTCGACGCTCGACGCGATGATCGACGACGTCCTCGCCGAGCAGGCGTGAACGTGCCCGCGGACGTCCCGATGACCGTCCTCGCCTCCGCGGGCGAGACGGTCTTCTCGGGCTCGCTCCTGCTTGCGCTGCCGGTCGCGCTGCTCGCGGGCCTCGTGTCGTTCGCGTCGCCGTGCGTGCTGCCGCTCCTGCCGGGGTACCTCGGGTTCCTCGGGGGCATGGCGGGGCAGGGCCCGACGCGCCCCGCACCGGCCGGTGACGGCGGGACGACGACCGCCGTCGCAGCCCCGCGCCGCGGCCGCCTCCTGCTCGGCGTCGCGCTCTTCGTCCTCGGCTTCACCGTCGTCTTCGTCGCGTACGGCGCGCTCTTCGGCACGGTCGGTGCGCAGCTCGCGCAGCACCAGCAGACGATCACGCGCTGGCTCGGCATCGTCGTCATCCTCATGGGCCTCGCGTTCCTCGGCGCCTTTGCACCCCTGCAACGCACCGTGCGCCTGCCCGTCGTCCCGACCGCCGGCCTCGGCGGAGCACCCCTGCTCGGCATCGTCTTCGGCCTCGGCTGGACGCCGTGCATGGGGCCGACGCTCGTCGCGATCTCGGCGCTGTCCCTCGAGCAGGGCACCGCGGCGCGCGGCGCGATCCTTGCGGTCGCCTACTGCCTCGGCCTCGGCCTGCCGTTCTGCGGCATCGCCCTCGGCCTCGACTCCTCGACGAAGATGGTGGACCTCATGCGCGCGCACCGCGTCGGCATCTCCCGCGCGGGCGGGATCATGCTCGTGCTCATCGGCCTCGCGCTCGTCACGGGCCTCTGGGCGAGCTGGACGCAGTCCCTCGCGGGACTCATCGGCGGATTCGAGACGGTCCTGTGAGCGGCTACCGCCCCGAGGGCATCGAGAACGCGTTCGCCGAGGACGGCGCGCCCGCACCCGCGTCCCGCCCGTCGGGCGAGCTGCCCGCGCTCGGCGTCGTCGGCTGGCTCCGCTGGGGCTGGCGCCAGCTCACGAGCATGCGCGTCGCGCTCCTGCTCCTCATGCTCCTCGCGGTCGCCGCGGTGCCCGGCTCGACGATCCCGCAGCGTCCGCAGGACCCGTCGAAGGTCGTCGAGTTCTTCGACGACAACCCGGGCGTCGCGCCGTGGCTCGACAAGCTCCAGATGTTCGACGTCTACGGCTCGGTGTGGTTCTCCGCGATCTACCTGCTGCTCTTCGTCTCGCTCGTCGGCTGCATCCTGCCGCGCGCCAAGGTCCACTGGGTCGCGCTGCGTGCTCGTCCGCCCCGCACACCGCGCCGCATGGGCCGCTACCCCGCGCAGGGGTCGCGCGTCTACGCCGCGTCGTACACCCCCGCGCAGGTGGCTGACGCGGCCGCCGCGCACCTGCGCGGCCGCGGCCCGCTGCCGCGCTTCCGCGTCGAGCAGGGCACGGAGACGAGCGCCGGCGCCCGCGCGCCCGAGGGCGAGCCCGGGCCCGTCCACGTCGTCGCCGCCGAGCGCGGCTACCTCCGCGAGACCGGCAACATCATCTTCCACCTCGCGCTCGTCGGACTGCTTGTCGCCGTGGGCCTCGGCCAGGCGTTCCAGTACCGTGGGCAGGCGATCGTCGTCCAGGGGCGCGGGTTCGCGAACTCCGTGAGCGCCTACGACACGTTCAGCGAGGGCCCGTGGTTCCGTGAGGAGAACCTGCCGCCGTTCACGATGGTGCTCGACGACTTCACGTCGACGTTCACGGACGACGCGATGCCTGTCGCGAAGGACTTCACGGCGTTCGTCTCCGTGACGGACCCCGCCGGGACGCGGCCGGAGACCATCAAGGTCAACCATCCGTTGACGATCGAGGGCGCCAAGGTCTACCTCCAGGGCAACGGCTACGCTCCGCGCCTCACGGTGAAGGACGCCGACGGCAACGTGACGTTCGCCGGCACGGTGCCGTTCATCCCCGAGGACCAGGTGTACACGTCCCGCGGCGTCGTCAAGGTGCCCGACGTCGTGGCGGGTGAGCAGATCGGCCTCGTCGGCTACCTCCTGCCGACCGCGCAGCTCTCCGCGCAGGGCGTGCGCTCGCTCCACCCCGACCTCCTCAACCCCGTCCTCGTCCTCACCGTGTGGACGGGGGACCTCGGGCTCGACGACGGCGTGCCGCAGAACGTCTACGAGCTCGAGACCGAGAAGATGACGCAGGCGCGCACGGCCGACGGCCAGCCGGTGACGCTCATGCTCGCACCGGGCACGACCGTCGACCTGCCGGACGGGCTCGGCACGCTCACGCTCGACGACATCCCGCGGTTCGTGGCGCTCGACCTGCGTCATGACCCGGCGCTCACGTGGATCGCGATCTTCGCGTTCACCGCGATCGGCGGGCTCATGCTCTCGCTCTTCACGCCGCGCCGCCGCGTGTGGCTGCGCGTGAGCACCCGTTCCGACGGTGATGGCCCCGCGCGTACAGTGGTCGAGGCCGCCGGCTTGGCGCGCACGGACGATGCAGGCCTGCAGCCCGAGGTCGACGCTCTGCTCGCGTTCCTCGACACCCGTGACCCTGCGCCGGACGACCGTCCGGCGGTGGACGACTCGGCGCCGGACGACAGCCCGGCGACCGCCGACCTTGGAGAGACCCGATGACGACCGTCGGTGAGATGAGCGACCTCCTTGCCTGGGGGACCGCGAGCGCCTACGCGATCGCGTTCGTTGCGTTCGCGATCGACCTCTCGGGGCGCCTCGGCGTCCGGTCCGTCGCCCGTGAGAAGGTCTTGGCCGCGGCGACGCCTGCCTCGGGTGCGTCGACCGTCGCCACGGACGTCGTTGACCCCGCGGTCCGCGACACGACGAGCGCGGGCGCGGTCTCCGAGGTCACGGCTCGTCGGGCCGCGTCCCTCACCTCCCCGTGGAAGGCGTGGAGCGTCTCGAAGCCGCTCGCGATCGCCATGTCTGTCGCGTGGATGGGTCTCGCGCTCCACCTCGCCGCGGTCGTGACGCGCGGCCTCGCGGCGGGACGCGCACCGTGGGCGAACCTCTACGAGTTCGTGCTCGTCGGGGCGTTCTTCGCGATGGCCGTGTTCCTCGTCGTGCAGACGCGCTGGGAGATCCGCTTCCTCGGCACGATCGTCTCCGGCCTGTCGACGATCGCGATCGTCGTGGCGCTCAACGCGTTCCACGTCGAGGCGGCCGGGGTGCAGCCAGCGTTGCAGTCGTACTGGCTCGTCATCCACGTCGGGATCGCGGTGCTCGCGACGGGCATCTTCACGGTCGCGTTCGCGGCGTCGGTCACGCAGCTGCTGCGTGACTCGCGCGACGAGGGCTCGCCGATGCTTGCGTCGCGCACGTGGTCGTGGCTCGACCAGGTACCGACGGCGGCGCAGCTCGAGCTGCTGAGCTTCCGCATCAACGCGGTGGGCTTCGTCCTGTGGACGTTCACGATCGTCTCGGGTTCGGTGTGGGCCGAGGACGCGTGGGGCCGCTACTGGGGCTGGGACCCCAAGGAGGTCTGGTCGTTCGTCATCTGGGTCGTCTACGCGGCGTACCTGCACGCGCGGACGACGCGCGGCTGGTCGGGTCGTCGGGCGGCGTGGTTCGTCGTCGTCGGCTACGCGTGCGTGCTCTTCAACTTCACGGGTGTCAACTTGCTCTTCAGCGGCAAGCACTCCTACTCGGGCGTCTAGCTTCATCAACACGACCGTAGTGCCCGATATCATCGATGGTCGCTAGAATGTATACATCATGATTTGTCCGGTGATGCTGTAGGCGCCATGTCGAATCGATGAGCGGTTCGGGCGAAGATGGGAGTTGAGCGTGAAGAGAAGCGCTGGAGTGGCCTTTTGCTTGGCCGTCGCGGCAGCATCTTGGTGCGGTGTCGTGGGTGCGACGAGTGCGACTGCGAAGTCGACGTCGACTGATGATCTCGTTGAGAGCGTGCTGGCGAGTGACGAGCTCGGGCTCTACCTGGCGTACGACAGCCCGCAGAAGGGATTTGAGGCTGTACGCGATGCGGTTCCCGAGGTTGATGCCCTATTGTCCCGACGGGATGCGAGTTCTGCGCTTGTCGAGCACTACCAGGAACTTGACCTCGTGGAGACCTCTAAGAGTGACCCCTTCTCCACTATTCGAGTAGCATTCTTTGAACTGCTGCTCGCGCAGCCTGAAGTGGTGGAGTCTGTCTCTGATGCCGAGCGAGTAGCGCTGCACGAAGAAGTCCTTGATTCGTGGGCGTTGAAGCTCAGTATCGATGGCGCTGACCATTATGGCACGACGACCTCCGCATTCTTGGGGTTGCGTTCGCTCGCGGCCGCGGACGATGCTGTCGCACTTGACGTTTCCCAGGATTCGGTCGCATCAGAGTTTCTTGAAGAGGGTATTCTGGAATCTTTCGATACGCGCGATAGCAGCGAGTTGCTTACGAGTATTCCTGAGCGGCTCGTAGAGAGTTTGCCGGAACGGATGAAGCGTACAGTGCGCCTTCCCTCTGGCGGGGAGGGGCTTGCTCGCTCTGCTGGGCGCGAAGCATACTTTGGCGCAAGCGGGGGAGTGCTGACGGCAGGCAATGTGGCCGCTCTCGCTAAGAGTTACGGATCGACAAAGGTGTACACCCCGCGAGGTGCTGCAGTTCCGGCGCTGCGATGGTCAGGCCAGGACTTTACGGCGGCCGAGAAGTCGCAGGCTAACTCCTGGGTCAAACGAGCGTATCCAAGTGTTGAGGTGATCGGGTCGGCTACAATGAAGTACAACTGCCACTCTTATGCTTGGCATAAGCAGTCGACGGCGAACGATGTCTGGATCAATCTGCCAATCGTGCATCCGTATATTTCCGACGGAAGTTATGTACGTACCGCTTACACGAAGTACATTAATACGATCCCGAATGTTCCGAATGGCGTGAGAGTGTACTACTACGGGGGCGATCATTCTGCTGTCAAGACGTCGTCCACGCATTTCTTGTCGAAGTGGGGTCAGCTTGGCCTTATCAAGCATCGGCCGACGGCTACTCCATACACGGGAGTTACCCAATTGAACTATTTCAGGCGAGCGTGAACGCTATGTTGGAGATACCTGTGGGTTGTGGCGTTTCAAGGATGCTCCGTGGGGTCTGCCTGGCGCTGTCGTTGGGGACTGCAGTATTGCTTTGCTCCGGGTGCGGAGACGGCACAGGAGATGCCACGCTGCCCCCGTCGGCTTCGACTGCGGCGTCCGAGGGCGCATGCTCGCCGACGCTCGTCGAGAGCGCGGACCGCGACGCCATGATCGGCGACCTGCTGGATTCCGATAAGGTGGGTCTCCACCTTGTCTACGAGACGCGCCAAGAAGGTATTGATCGGGTTCGGGGGCAGTGGCCTGAGCTTGATGAACTCCTCAAACGAGAGGACGTTTCGGATCTCCTCGTTGGCTACTACGCCGACCTCGACCTCGTGGAAGCCCGCGAGAACTTCGAGTTCCCGACGCTCTCGGTCACGCTGCTGGAGTCGCTACTTGCGCAGCCCGAGGTCCTCGACTGCCTTGAGTCGGACGGCCGTGCCGAGCTCGCGGAGGCAATTGTGGCCCAGTGGTACACAAAGTTCGAGCTCGGGGGTGGGGACGAGTTCGGCATCATTAACGGCGCGTTCCCCGCAGTGCGTCTGCTCCAGGTCGATTCTGACGACTTCCGCGAGACGGTGAGGTCCTCGACGGGCCTGGAGTCCTTCGCGGCGTTGGGCCGGGTGGACCTGCTCACGGATGCGGACCTGGGCGTCCTCGACACCGTGCCCGAGCGACTCACCGCGCAGTATAGCCTCTCCTGAACCTCACTCTGACCCGTAGCCCCTGTGCACCATTCGATGGTGCACAGGGGCTACGAGTTGTTGAGTGGGGTTAGCTGGAGAAGTGGAAGCCCTCGCTCGGCTGGACGACGACGACACCCTGGCCGCCGAACGCGAGCTGGAACGTCTCGCCCGAGCCGCCGCGGAGCAGGGAGCCGAGGCCGCCCGTGTCGACCTTGACGTTCATCTGCACGCCGCCCGTCCACAGGACGACGGCCTGCGGGTCCCCAAAGGTCGGAGCCTCGGTGACATCGAGCGCAACCGGCTCGCCAGCGGTCGTCACGGCGATGTAGCCCGTGCCCTGGCACACGACGTTCGACAACCCGCCCGCGGCCATGCCGGCGCCGGGCTTGATCATCTTGATGTCCCACTGGATGGAGTCGGAGATCGCGAGGACGCTCGCGCCGTTGATCGAGATCATGTCGTTCTCGAGGTAGATGATCTGCACGTTCTGCGCGAGGTCCGCGAGGAAGAGCTGGCCGGAGCCGGAGCACTTCATGAGGTCAAGGCCCTCACCCGTGACCGCGGCCTTGAGGAAGCGTGCCGCGCCCTGGCCCTTCTTCTCGAAGCGTACGTCGCCCTGGTAGGCGACCATCGCGCCCGAGCGTGACCAGACGGGGCCGAAGCCCATGTTGATCTTGAGCATCTTGCTGCCCTGCAGGCTGAACTGGTCCTGCGAGGTGTTCTCGGCGAACTGCTGGAACAGGGCTCCGTAGAGCGTCATGCTGCACCCCCTGGGTCGTGGTCCCCGTGCGGGACCTCCGCGGCAAAGATAGCGGCGCGGACGGTGGTGCGCGCGCCGACGCCCCGGCGGTGCGCGCGGGTCAGCGGCTGCTGTCGTCCGAGGTCGGAGGGGTCGAGCCGTCGGTGCCCGTCTCGCCGGCGCGGCGGCGGCGCTCCTGCTCGAGGCGCCAGAGGAACTCGGGGTCGTCGTCGGGCGCGAGGGGGCCCTGCCGGCCCGGTGCGGGGTGGCCGCCGGGGGCGGTACGCGGGCCCGAGCGGGGCCCGCCGAGCGCCTCGCCGCGGCTGCGGCGACCGTTGACGCTCACGGCGAACCACACGACGGAGCCGAGCACCGGGATGAGCACGACGAGGACGAGCCAGATACCGCGCGGCAGGCCGTGGAGGTCCTCGTCGGGCGCGTTGATGATGTCGGTGACCGTATAGACGACGACCGCGACGAGCAGCAGGAACCCGAGGTAGCGCATGGGGCCACCCTAGTGCGCCTAGGCTGGGACCGTGCCTCTCGTCGTCTACACGCTGTGGCGTGTGCTCATCTTCGTCGTGCTCCTGCCCGTGCTGTGGCTCCTCGGTGCGCGTGACGTCCTGTGGCTGCTGCTCGCGGTGCTGCTGACGTTCCTCATCTCGATCGTCGCGCTGCGCCCGCAGCGCGACAGGGCGTCGGTCTGGCTCGCGGAGCGGGCCGCAGCGCGCAAGCAGCGTCGTGCCGAGGGTACGGACGACCCGGACGCGGAGGCCGAGGACGCGGAGGCCGACGGTCTCTGACCGGCCTACAGCGCGAGGCCCAGGCCCAGGAGTGCGCCGAGCGCGAGCTCGTAAAATCCCGTCCCGCCGAGGACGGGGACGAGCAGCTTGCCGCGTGCGCCCGCGAGTACGGGGATGCACAGCAGCACGACGGGCAGCCCGAGCAGCGCGACGCCCAGTACCCACGGTGACGCGAAGACGCACGTGAGCGCGAGGACCCACGACCCGGCGACCATCGCGACGTAGGCGCGCCGGGCCTTGTGGTCGCCGAGCCGTACCGCGAGCGTCCGCTTGCCCGCGACGACGTCGGTCGGGATGTCGCGGATGTTGTTGACCATGAGGATCGCGCACGCGACGAGGCCGATCGCGACGGCGCCGACGACCGACGGCCAGGTGACGTGGCCGACCTGCGTGTACGTCGTGCCGATCGTCGCGACGAGGCCGAAGAACACGAACACGAAGATCTCGCCGAGCCCGAGGTACCCGTAGGGCTTCGAGCCGCCCGTGTAGAACCAGCCGGCAGCGACGCACGCGGCACCGACGGCGAGCAGCCACCACTGCCCTGAGAGTGCGACGAGCCACAGGCCGAGCAGCGCCCCGACGCCGAACGCCGCGAACGCGGCGAGCCTCACCTGCTTCGCGGGCGCGAGCAGTGAGGCCGTGAGCCGCAGCGGACCGACCCGGTCGGCGTCCGTGCCGCGGACGCCGTCGGAATAGTCGTTCGCATAGTTGACGCCCACCTGGAGCGCGAGCGCGACCCCGAGCGCGAGGAGCGCCCGGCCGCCGTCGAACGCGCCCGCGTGCGCGGCAGCGCCCGAGCCGACGAGGACGGGGGCGGCGGCGGCGGGCAGGGTGCGGGGGCGCGCTCCGGCGACCCACTGCGCTGGTGTGGCCATGCCCCGAGGGTATCCGCCCCGTCCGCGCGGCCCGGCATGCGGGCGCGGAGGTGCGGCGTGACGTGTGTGACGGTCGGCTATCAGCCGTCGGCCAGCTCCTGGGGGGACAGCGTCGTCACAGTGCCGGGACGCCGGCCGAGGACGAGGTCGCGGACCGCGTCGCGGTCCGGCTTGCCGATGCCGAGCCGCGGCACGGCATCGACGATCTCGAGGGCCCGTGGCGCGGCCGGCGCCGACACGGTCGCGCGCACGTGCGCGCGGACGTCGTCGATCGTCGGGGCGGCTGCGCCCGGCGCGAGGGTCGCGACGGCGATGACGGCCGTGCCCCACTCATCGTCGGGCACACCGACGACGGCGACCTCACCGAGCCCCTGCCATCCTGCGAGCGCGGCCTCGACGGCCCCCGCGACGACTTTCTCGCCGCCCGTGACGATGACGTCGTCCGAGCGGCCGTGGACCGTGAGCGTGAGGAACGACGTGTCCTCGGAAAGCTCGAGAGTGCCGAGGTCCGGCGTGCGCAGCCACCGGCCGCCGTGGATCGTCGTGTACGACTGCGCGTCGGCGATGTCGTCGTCGAGGTACCCGACCGACAGGACGCGCCCCGAGACGAGGACGTGCCCCTCGGCGGACGTGCGGATGCGCACGCCCGTGAGCGGGATCCCGTCGTACACGCAGCCGCCGCACGTCTCCGACATGCCGTACGTCGTCACGACGCGCACGCCCGCGTCAGCGGCGCGGGCCGCGAGCTCGGGCGCAAGCGCCGCACCGCCGACGAGCACCGCGTCGAAGGACCTCAGTGCCGCGAGCGCCGCCGCGGCGTCAGGGCCCGGCTCGAGAAGTCGGTGGAGCTGGGTCGGTACGAGCGACGTGAACCGGCCGCCGCCCGGGGCGGCGGTCCGGGCGGGCATGCGCCCGACGGCTTCGGTGAACGCGTCCGCGCGGAAGGGCCCCTCGAGGAGCGTCGGGGTCGTCCCCGCGAGGACCGACCGCACGACGACCTGCATGCCCGCGATGTGCGTCGTCGGCAGGGCGAGCAGCCACGACCCCGTGCCGCCGAGCCGCTCGGCGCTTGCGGCGGCCGACGCGCGCAGGGCGTCAGCCGTGAGCATGACGCGCCGCGGCAGACCCGTCGAGCCCGACGTCCCGACGACGAGCGTGACGTCGTCAGGCACCCCGGCCGGCACCGTCGCCGCAGGAGAACCTTCCGGCGGCACCGGCTGGGAGAGGAGCGCAGGCCCCGAGCCGTCGAGGGCCGCCCGGACGAGCGCGGGCAGCGCGCTGTCCGGAATTCCTGAGGCCGCGGGCCAGATGACGGGACGGTGCACCCGACCACCCTAGCCGCGGACGTAGGCTTGCGGACGCGTGCGCAGTCGAGGCGTGCGGGGCAGGCAGAGAGGTGGACGACGTGATCCGTAGGACGATGCGAGGACGAGGAGCCGTCATGGCCCTCGCCGGGACGCTCGTGGCGACGCTGGGGCTGGCCGCGTGCAGCAAGGACCCGGAGCCGGCTCCGACGACGCCGACCGTGACGGTCGACGCGTCGGTCGACCCGTCGAAGACGGACGCCCCGACGCCCGAGGGCCCGATCATCTACCCGCTCACGGGCGTCAAGGTCGACGAGGTCCCGCAGCGGCCGGCGATCGCCGTCAAGGTCGAGAACACGGCTGCGGCGCGCCCGCAGTCGGGGCTCGAGGACGCTGACATCGTCTGGGAGACGGTCGTCGAGTTCGAGGTGCCGCGGTTCATCGCCGTCTACCACTCGAAGACACCTGAGAGCGTCGGCCCCGTGCGTTCGGCGCGGCCCGTCGACCTGCACGTCGCCGCGCCCATGCACGCGCTGCTCGTGGCGTCCGGCGCGCAGAAGCGCATGAACATCCGCATCGGTCGTCTCCCGGAGATCCAGTCGATCTCGCACGACGCGGGCGCGGCCGGTCTCGGCCGGATCTCGACGCGACGTGCGCCGCACAACGTCTACGCGGACCTCGCGACGGTCTGGAAGTCCGCGGACGCGAACCACTCGGCACCGCCGAGCGGCGAGCTGAAGTTTGCGCTCGAGGCCGACGAGGCGACCGCGGTCGTCGACGGCAAGGGCGCGAAGAACATCGCGATCTCCCTGTCGTCCGCGGCGCGACCCGCGTGGGCGTGGGACGCCGGCTCGTCGACGTGGCTGCGGTCCGAGGGCTCGGCGAAGGCGATGACGGCCGCGGGCACGCAGCTCGCGGCGACGAACCTCGTGCTCATCGAGACCGAGCAGCTCGACTCGAAGCTCGACGCCCAGGGGGGCGCGATGGTCCCCGACCAGAAGTTCAAGGGCAAGGGCAAGGCCCTCGTCGCGACGGGCGGCAAGGTCGTCGAGGCGACGTGGAAGAAGGCGGGTGTCTCCGACCCGCTCGAGCTCGTCGACGCCGACGGTGAGCCGATCCTCCTCGCCCCCGGCACCACGTGGATCGAGATGCTCAACAAGGGCAAGAGCTCGTACACGGTCGACTGAGTCCGACCCCGGTATGACGGCGTCTCCCCCGACCGGGGGAGACGCCGTCGTCATCTCCAGACCCGTGGCCGACGCGCCCGGGGAGGCCTGGGCGCGAGGGTTGAGCCATGACCACGACGCACCTCCACCACGTCCCCCGTCCGTCCGGCTCCGACGGCGCGGTGCGCCGCGTCGTCCGCCCCGCCCGTACCCGTCGCGACCGCGACCCGTGGCGCACGTCGACCGCGCCTGCTGCGGCGTCGGTCGCGCTGCTCACGGCGCTCGCGACGGCGCTCGCGCTCGGCTTGCGCGAGGCAGTCGAGCTGGCGCTGACGTTCTTCGTCTCCGGCTGAGGTTTCGGTTGCACCGACCGCCCCGCCCCGCAGGGGGGAGCGCGGCGCACGACGACGGGTCCCCGGCAGCCGCGGCTGCCGGGGACCCGTCGTCGTCGGTGCGTGATGTCAGTCGCGGTACTGCGTGAAGGCCGCGACGGCCGGGTCGGCGCCGAGGCGGCTGCCGTTCTCGAGGGCGTCGATCGCGGCGCGGTCCGTGTCTGTGAGCTCGAGGTCGACGGCGGCGAGGTTGGCGCGGTAGCGCTCGGGGGTCACCGACTTGGGGATAACGATGCGCTGGGTGCCGTCCTCGGGGACCTGGAAGACACCGAGCCCGACCTGGGGGATCTCGACGCCGTTGTGGAGGGTGACGGTGGGGATGTCCATCGCCCCATCGTGCTCCGCCTCCGCCCAGCGGTCTCATCGTTGCTCCCGCCGAAACGTTGATGCCGCACCGAGCGACTCGGAGGGGTCAGACGCTGTAAGGGTACGGAGACCAGTCGGGCCGACGGTGCTCGAGGAACGCGTCGCGCCCCTCGACGGCCTCGTCGGTCATGTACGCCAGGCGCGTCGCCTCCCCGGCGAAGACCTGCTGGCCCATGAGCCCGTCGTCGGCGAGGTTGAACGCGAACTTCAGCATGCGGATCGCCTGGGGCGACTTCTCGGCGATTGTCAGCGCGTACTCGAGCGCCAGGTCCTCGAGGTCGTCGTGCTCGGCGACGTCGTTGAGCGCGCCCCAGTCGTAGGCGTCCTGCGCGGAGTACTCGCGGGCGAGGAAGAAGATCTCCCGCGCGCGCTTCTGGCCGATCTGGCGGGCGAGATAGGCGGAGCCGTAGCCGCCGTCGAACGAGCCGACGTTCGCGTCGGTCTGCTTGAAGCGGGCGTGCTCGCGGCAGCCGATCGAGAGGTCGGCGACGACGTGGAGGGAGTGCCCACCGCCTGCGGCCCAGCCGTCGACGACGGCGACGACGACCTTGGGCATCGTGCGGATGAGTCGCTGCACCTCGAGGATGTGGAGGCGTCCGGCGCGCGCGGGGTCGACGGTGTCGGCGGTCTCGCCCTCGGCGTAGCGGTAGCCGTCGCGGCCGCGGATGCGCTGGTCGCCGCCCGAGCAGAACGCCCAGCCGCCGTCGCGCTCGGAGGGGCCGTTGCCCGCGAGGAGGACGGTGCCGACGTCGGAGGTGAGGCGCGCGTGGTCGAGGATCCGGTAGAGCTCGTCGACGGTTCCGGGGCGGAACGCGTTGCGGACCTCGGGGCGGTCGAAGGCGACGCGGACGACGGGCAGGTCGCGCTCGGCGGTGACGGTGCCGTCGGCGGCGCAGGTGCGCTCGACGCCGCGGTGGTACGTCATGTCGACGAGGTCCTCGAAGCCGGCGACCGTGCGCCATCGCATGGGGTCGAAGGTCTGGGACACCTGGGCCGGGATCTCGCTCATGTCCTCACCCTAGCGAGCGCGCGGTGGGTCGCGTCACACAGTGGTACGTGCGTACCACTGGGTTGGTACGCTCGTACCGATTCGGTTCCGTCCACCTCGTCGCCCGACGGATTGATGGCTTCCCCCGTCGAACGGGGGAAGCCATCAATCCGTCGGCCAGCCGGGAGCACCCCATGGCATGGCTCGTCCTCGTCGTCTCCGGCCTCCTCGAAGCCGGCTGGGCCCTCAGCCTCAAGGCCTCGCACGGCTTCACGCGGCTGTGGCCCACAGTGACCTTCGGCGTCCTCCTCGTCCTGTCGATGCTCGGCCTCGCCTACGCGCTGAGGACGCTCCCGGTCGGCGTCGCGTACGCCGTGTGGACGGGCATCGGGGCCACGACGACGGCCGTCGTCGCGGTGTTCGCGTTCGGCGAGACGATGAACGTCGTCAAGGCCGTCTCGCTCGTCCTCATCGTCGCGGGGATCGTCGGCCTCAACCTCTCGGGCGGGGGTCACTGATGCCGGCGCCCCGCCCGCGCGGCGCCGCGCGTCGGGACGCGCTCGTCGACGCAGCGGTCGCGCTCGTCCTTGAGGAGGGGCCGGCCGCGCTCACGCACCGTGCGCTCGCGGCCCGGGCCGGGCTTCCGCTCGCCTCGACGACGTACCACTTCGCGTCGCTTGACGAGATCCTCGGTGCGGTCGGGGCGCGGCTCGCGAAGCGCTGGCAGGCCGCGGTGCGCGACGTGCTCGACGACCGTGCGGCGATCGCTGCGGCGACGACGGTCGAGCTGCGGGCGGACCTGCTCGTGCGCGCCCTCCTGCCGCCGGGGGGTGACGACGTCGTGAGGGCTCACTACGCGCACCTCGTCGGGGTCGGGCGCTCGCGGCTCGGGCACGAGTACGCGGCGTCACGGCCCGTGCTCGACGAGGAGATCGGCCGGCTGCTCGCGGCTCTCGGGGTGGCGGGTGCCGGGGCGACGCTCGTGCTCGCCGTCGTCGACGGGGGTGCGGTCGCGGCGCTGAGCGAGGCGCGTGAGGTTCGCCCGACAGTCGCTGCCCGGTTGAGGGAGCTACTCGGGGGAGTCGCGCACCCGTAGGCGTCCGTTTCGGGCGTGGTTGCGGAAGGTTCCCACACGACCGGGCATCGTCTCTGCCCGATCCTGTGGGAAAGGGTTGACGGCACGGGTGAACTCGGGCATGATCGGTCATGTCGACGGTGATTGTCGACGAGGACTCTGCCCGCAACGTCGCGCCGTGAGGAGCACCCGCCGTGTACGCCCCGGAACGCCAGAACGAGATCGTCGCCCGAGCCCGCGCCGCCGGCCGCGTCGACGTCGCGACCCTCGCCGCCGAGCTCGACGTCGCAGCCGAGACCGTCCGCCGCGACCTCACCGTCCTCGAGCGCCGCGGCCTCCTGCGCCGCGTCCACGGCGGCGCCGTCCCCGTCGAACGCCTCACGCTTGAGCCGTCCGTCGACGAGCGCGACCTCGCCAACACCGACGCCAAGGACGCGATCGCCCGCGCCGCGCTCGCCCTCCTCGACGACGCATCGACGATCGTCATCGACGGCGGCACGACGACCGCCCGCCTCGCCGCGCTCCTTCCCGAGGGCCGCGAGCTCACCGTCATCACGCACGCCCTGCCCGTCGCCGCCGCCGTCGCGACCCGGCCCGGCATCACCCTCCACCTCGTCGGCGGGCACGTCCGCGGCCGCACCCTCGTCGCGACCGGCCCCTGGACGACGGCCGCGCTCGGCTCGCTGCGCGCCGACGTCGTCGTCCTCGGGGCCAACGGCGTGAGCGTCGACCGCGGCCTCACGACCCCCGACCTCGCCGAGGCCGAGGCCAAGCGCGCGCTCGCCGCCGCAGGCCGCCGCGTCATCGTCCTCGCCGACCACACGAAGATCGGCCGCGACGAGCTCGTCGCGTTCGCGACGATCGAGTCCGTCGACACCCTCGTCACCGACGCGGGCGTCGACCCCGACCTCCTCACGGAGCTTGCCGCCGCAGGCGTCGGGGTGGTGACCGCATGATCGTCACGCTCACCCCCAACCCGTCCGTCGACCGCGCCTACGACGTCGAAGCCCTCGCACGCGGCGGCATCAACCGTGCGGGCGCCGTCCACGTCGACGCGGGCGGCAAGGGCATCAACGTCTCGCGCGCGCTCGCCGCGCACGCCGTCCCCACCGTCGCCGTCCTTCCCGTCGGCGGCGCCGACGGCGAGCTCCTCGTCACCCTCCTCGCCCCGACCGACGTCACCGTGCGCGCCGTCCCCGTCCCCGGCGACACCCGCTCGAACATCACGCTCCAGGAGTCCGACGGCACGACGACGAAGATCAACGCGCCCGGCCCGGAGCTCGACACCGCCGCGGGCGCGCGGCTCCTCGCCGCGGTCGTCGCGACCGTCGGGCCCGGCGACACCGTCGTCGGCGCCGGATCCCTCCCGCGCGGCCTCGCCCCCGACTTCTACGTGACGCTCGCCGCCGCCGTCCGGGAGCGCGGCGCGCGTCTTGTCCTCGACACGTCCGGAGGCCCGCTCGTCGCGGCCGCCCGCGCGGGCGGCGTCGCGCTCGCCAAGCCCAACGACGACGAGCTCGCCGAGCTCGTCGGACGCGAGCTCACGACCGTCGGCGACGTCGTCGAGGCCGCGCGCGAGGTCCTCGCGCGCGGAACCGACGCGCTCCTCGTCTCCCTCGGTGCGCACGGCGCGCTCCTCGTCACCGCCGACCACCACTGGTGGGCCAGCGGCCCCGCCCTCGTTCCCGCCTCGACGGTCGGCGCGGGCGACACGACCCTCGCCGGCTACCTCGCCGCCGAGCACGCAGGTGCCGACCCTGCCGACTGCCTCCGCACCGCCGTCGCCTGGGGGCGCGCCGCGGTGCTCCTGCCCGGGACCGCGGTCCCGGGCCCCGACCTCGTCGACGTCGACGCGGTCACGCTCGTCCCCGACCCTGCACCGGCCACCCTCGTCAAGGAGCTGTAGACATGCCCACCCATCTGATCCCCGCCGATCTCGTTGCCATCGACCTGCCTGCCGCGACGAAGGACGTCGTCATCGAAACGCTCGCCGAGCGCCTCGCCGCCGCCGGGCGCGTCACGGACGGCGAGACGTTCGCTGCCGACGTCCGCGCCCGCGAGGCACAGACCCCAACCGGCCTCCCCGGACAGGTCGGCCTGCCGCACGCGAAGTCCGATGCCGTCCTCACACCCTCGCTCGCCGTCGCGACCGTCCCGGGCGGCGTCGACTTCGGGGGACCCGACGGGCCTTCGACGCTCGTCTTCCTCATCGCTGCCCCCTCGATGGGCGACAACGTGCACCTGCAGATCCTCGCGAAGCTCGCGCGCAAGCTCATGAACGCCGAGTTCATGGAGTCCGTGCGGGGCGCCGCCGACGCCGAGACCCTCGCCGCGATTGTCAACGAGGCGGTGGCCTCGTGAAGCTCGTCGCCGTGACGTCCTGCCCCACGGGCATCGCGCACACCTACATGGCCGCCGAGGCCCTCGAGCAGGCGGGCAAGGCCCAGGGTCACGAGGTGACCGTCGAGACGCAGGGATCGATCGGCTCCGAGCCGCTCGACCCCGCGGTCATCGCGGCTGCCGACGGGGTGATCTTCGCCGCCGACCTCGAGGTCAAGGAGCGTGACCGCTTCGCCGGGCTGCCGGCCGTCGACGTCGGCGTCAAGCGTGCCGTCCACGAGCCGGCGAAGGTTCTGGCCGAGGCGATTGCCGCGGTCGAGGCCGCGGCCGCGACGCCCGCTGCCGAGCGGCCCGTCGTCGCACCCGCCGCACCGCGACCCGCTGCGTCGGGCGCGGCGAAGGTCCGCCAGTGGCTCATGACCGGCGTCTCCCACATGATCCCGTTCGTCGCCGCGGGCGGCATCCTCATCGCCCTGAGCTTCATGCTCGCGCAGGTCGCGTGGGGCGGCGCCGAGGGTGCCGTCGAGGTGACGAACGCCGACGCCGCAGCGATCTTCGCGTCGTTCGACCCGCTGAGCCTCCAGCACTGGGCGGTCGTCCTCCTCAAGACCGGCCAGCTCGCGTTCGGCTTCCTCGTCCCCGTCCTCTCGGGCTACATCGCCTACGCGATCGCCGACCGCCCCGGCCTCGTCCCCGGCTTCGTCGGCGGCGCCGCCGCAGGCTTCGTCGGCGCGGGCTTCCTCGGCGGTCTCGTCACCGGCTTCGCGGCCGGCTTCGTCGCCCTGTGGATCAGCCGCTGGAAGGTCGCCAAGGGCGTCCGTGGCATCATGCCCGTCGTCGTCATCCCGCTGCTGTCGTCACTCGTGATCGGCATCCTCATGCTCGTCCTCCTTGGCCGTCCCATCGCGGGCGCCATGGAGGGCCTCACGAGCTGGCTCGGCGGCCTCCAGGGCGGGAGCATTCTCCTGCTCGGTGCGCTGCTCGGCGCGATGATGGGCTTCGACCTCGGCGGGCCCGTCAACAAGGTCGCGTATACGTTCGGCGTGACGGGCCTCGCGACGACCGGCCTCGCGGCCGACGCCGCGCAGTACAAGGTCATGGCGGCCGTCATGCTCGGCGGCATGGTCGCGCCCCTCGCGCTCGCGCTCGCGACCGTCGTGCGCCCGCGCCTCTTCACGGAGGTCGAGCGCGAGAACGGCAAGGCCGCGTGGCTACTCGGAGCGTCGTTCATCTCCGAGGGCGCGATCCCGTTCGCGGCGGCAGACCCGTGGCGCGTCATCCTCGCCTCGACCGTCGGCTCGGCCGTCACGGGTGCCGTGTCGATGGGCCTGGGCGTCTCGCTCGTCGCACCGCACGGCGGCGTGTGGGTCCTGCCGCTCGTCGGCAACCCGCTCGGGTTCGTCCTCGCGGTCCTCGCCGGCGTCGCGGTCTCGACCGTCCTCGTCATTCTCCTCAAGCAGACGCGCAAGGTCGCCGCACCCGTTGCGGAGCCCGTCGCCGCGTGAGGCCACCCGGGGGCGGGCCGGTGACACCGGCCGGCCCCCGGCGCGACCTCGTTGTCCACTCCACTCGGCCACCCCACTCGGCCACCCCACTCGGCCAGCCCGCTCGTCCAGCCGACTCGTCCAGCCCGCCCACTCCACCAGCCCGCACAGGAAGGCGCCCCCCATGCACCAGCGCACCGTCACCGTCGGATCCGCCTCGGGCCTCCACGCCCGCCCCGCCGCGCTCCTCGCAGCGGCCGCCGCAGAGCTCGCGCCCGCGACCGTCCTCATCGCCCGCCCGGGCAGCGAGGGTGTCGACGCGTCGAGCGTCCTCATGCTCATGACGCTCGGCGCCGGCCACGGCGAGACCGTCGAACTCTCGAGCGACGACGAGGGTGCGCTCGACACGGTCGCGGCGCTCGTCGCCGCGGACCTGGACGCACGATGACCGCCGGAGGCCGGACGCTCGCGGGAGTCGGCGTCGGTCGCGGGGCCGTCGTCGGCCCGGTTGCGCTCGTCCGCGCGCCCGCGGAGCTGCCCGACGACGCCCCCGCGGTTCGCGACGGGGCGCCAGCGGCCGCGGACGACGTCGAGCAGGTCGTCGTCGACGCGTTCGCGGCGGTCGCGGCGGACCTGCGGGCACGGGCCGACCGCGCGAGTGGACCGCTCGCCGAGGTGCTCGGGGCGACCGTCCTCATCGCCTCGGATCCCTCGCTCCTCGCGGGTGCCCGTGCCGAGCTCGGCGCGGGGGCAGCGCCCGTCGCCGCGGTTCGCGCGGCCGTCGGGCGCTTCATCGACATGTTCACGTCGATGGGTGGGCTCATGGCCGAGCGCGTCACCGATCTCGTGTCGGTGCGTGACCGCGTCGTCGCGCGGGTCGCGGGCGCGCCACTTCCGGGCGTGCCCGACCTCGCGGTGCCGAGCGTCGTCGTCGCGCGCGACCTCGCGCCCGCCGACACGGCGGCGCTCGACCTCGGCAAGGTCCTCGCGATCGTCACCGAGCTCGGTGGGCCGACGGGCCACACCGCGATCATCGCGGGTCAGCTCGGGCTGCCATGCCTCGTCCAGGTCGCCGGTGCGACCGCCCTCGAGGATGGGACGTCCGTCGTCGTCGACGCCCGCGCGGGCGAGCTCCGCGTCGACCCGTCGGACGACGACGTCGCCGAGGTCGCCGACCGCGCCCGGCGCGAGGCGGCGTTCGCGGACGACGCCGCACCCGGCGCGACGTCCGACGGCCACCCCGTCGACCTCCTCGCGAACATCGGCACCGCGGCCGACGCCGAGCGCGCCGCCGCCGCGGACGACGCGCGCACGGTCGCGGGCTCGGGCCTCTTCCGCACCGAGGTGCTCTTCCTCGACGCGACGACCGCGCCGAGCGTCGCGCAGCAGACGCGCGAGTACACGGCCGCGCTCACGGCGTTCGGCGACCGGAAGGTCGTCGTGAGGACGCTCGACGCGGGCGCGGACAAGCCGCTCGCGTTCGCGACCCTGCCCGACGAGGAGAACCCTGCGCTCGGCGTGCGCGGCTACCGCATCGACCGCGTCCACCCGCAGCTCCTCGCCGACCAGCTCGAGGCGCTCGCCGTAGCGGCCGCCGCGACGGGCACGCGTCCGTGGGTCATGGCGCCGATGGTCGCGACGCCCGCCGAGGCGCGCGCCCTCGCGACCGCGGCACGCGCCGCGGGCCTCGAGCAGGTCGGCGTCATGGTCGAGGTGCCGGCGGCCGCGCTGCGTGCTCGCGAGATCCTCGCCGAGGTCGACTTCGTCTCGATCGGTACGAACGACCTCGCGCAGTACACGATGGCGACGGACCGGCTGCGCGGCGAGCTCGCGGACCTCCTCGACCCGTGGCAGCCCGCAGTCCTCGACCTCGTCGCCGCGACCGCGCGCGCCGGCGCGGAGGCCGGCAAGCCCGTGGGCGTGTGCGGGGAGTCCGCGGGGGATCCCGTCATGGCGCTCGCCCTCGTGGGGCTCGGGGTGACGAGCCTGTCGATGTCGCTCGGGTCGGTGCCCGCGGTGCGGTTCGCGCTGCGCCGCCACACGCGGTCCCGGTGCGTCGAGATCGCGCAGGCCGCGCTCGCGGCGTCGTCGGCGGCGGACGCGCGGGCAGCGGCGGTGGCGCTCCTCGACGAGGAGGTCGCCGCGCTCCTCGCGTGAGCCCTCCGCCCGGGGCGCGGCCCCTCGCTAGGGTGGGGCGATGCACGTCTTCTCGATCCCGCTGACGACCCGCTTCCGACGCATCGAGGTGCGCGAGGGCGTGCTCCTGCGCGGGCCCGCCGGGTGGGCTGAGTTCTCGCCGTTCGCCGACTACGACGACGTCGAGTCGGCCGCCTGGCTGCGCGCGGCCCTCGAGGCCGCGCGCGAGGGGCATCCGCCGGCCGTGCGCGACCGCATCCCCGTCAACGTCACGGTGCCCGCGGTCGACGGGCCCCGCGCGCACGCGATCGTGCGGGCGTCGGGCGGCTGCACCACCGCGAAGGTCAAGGTCGCCGAGCCGGGGCAGTCGGAGGCGCAGGAGGTTGAGCGGCTCGAGGCCGTGCGGGACGCGCTCGGCCCTGCCGGACGCATCCGGATCGACGCGAACGGCGGCTGGGACGTCACGACGGCGCTCGCGCGTCTCGCGGTGCTCGACCGGGCGGCGGGAGGGCTCGAGTACGTCGAGCAGCCGTGCGCGAGCGTCGAGGATCTCGCCGCCGTCCGCCGCCGGACGGACGTGCTCGTCGCGGCCGACGAGTCGATCCGCCGCGCGGAGGATCCGTTCGAGGTCGTGCGGCGCGAGGCCGCGGACGTCGTCGTCCTCAAGGTGCAGCCGCTCGGCGGGGTGCGCGCGTGCCTGCGGCTCGCCGAGGACGTCGGTCTGCCCGTCGTCGTGTCGTCGGCGCTCGAGTCGTCGGTCGGTCTGGCGCAGGGCATCGCGCTCGCAGCCTCGCTGCCGGAGCTCCCGTTCGCGTGCGGGCTCGCGACGGCGCACCTGCTCACGGACGACACGGTCGTGCGTCCGCTGCTCCCGGTCGGCGGCGCGATCGGCGTGCGTCGTCCGGTCGTCGCGCCGGCCGCGCTCGCGCGCACGGCCGCGTCCGACGACGTCGCCGCGCGGTGGCGCGAGCGCCTTGAGCGGTGCGCGGCGGTGCTCGGCGAGGACCTCGCCGACGTCCTGGGATGATGGGCCGGTGACGTCCCCGTCGTACTCCGCCGCCCGGACCCTGCTTGCCGCGCTCGTGCGCCTCGGGGTGCGCGAGGTGGTCCTCGCGCCCGGGTCGCGCTCGGCGCCTCTCGCGTACGCGGCGGCCGAGGCCGCGGAGGCGGGGCTGCTCGAGCTCACGGTGCGCGTCGACGAGCGTGAGGCGGCGTTCACGGCGGTCGGGCTCGTGCGCGGTGCCGCGCTCGGCCGGGGCCCCGGGGCTCCCGGCGGTGCCGGGCACCGCGGCGTCGCTCCTGTCGTGGTCGTCACGACGTCGGGCACGGCGGTCGCGAACCTCCACCCGGCGGTGCTCGAGGCCCACCACGCGGGGCTGCCGCTGCTCCTGCTCACGGCCGACCGGCCGCACGAGCTGCGCGGCACGGGCGCAAGCCAGACGATCGACCAGCCGGGGATCTTCGGGGGCGCGGTGCGTCTTGCGGTTGACGTCCCCGCTCCGGACGGGCGGCAAGGGGAGGAGCGTGACCTCGTGCACCTCGCGGCGCGCGCGGTCGACGCTGCGTCGGGCACGCGTTCGGGCTTCCCGGGGCCGGTCCAGCTCAACCTCGCGTTCCGTGACCCGCTCGTGCCGGGGGCGGACGATGCCGCGCCGTGGCCTGACGTCCGGCCGCCTCGCGTGTCGGCGCCCACGGCGCGTCCGCTCGAGGTGAGCCCGTGGACGGCGGGCGAGCTCACGGACGGCGGGACGCTCGTCGTCGCGGGCGACAGCGACCGCGGTGAGGCGCGCGCGCTCGCCGAGGCGCGCGGCTGGCCGTTGCTCGCGGAGTGCGTGACACCGTCGGCGGGCGGCCCGATGCTCGTCCCCGCGCACGCGCACGTCCTCGCGGCCTCGCCGCTCACAGCCGACGTGCGTCGCGTCGTCGTCGTGGGTCGGCCGACGCTCTCGCGCCCGGTCCAGCGGCTCGTCGCCCGCGAGGATGTCGACGTCGTCGTCGTCGCCCCGCAGGGGGCGCCGTGGGCCGACGCGCCGCGCGGCGCGGGCGCGGTGCTGCCGGAGGTCCCGCTCGGCTGGTTCCTGCCCGACGACATGCTCGGCGACGGCCTGCGCACGGTGCGCCGCGACCGGTGGCGGGACGCGTGGCGCGCGGCCGGCGCCGCCGCCGCCGCGGCGATCGACGACGTGCTCGGGCTGGGCACGGCCGAGGACGGGCCCCGGGGTGCACGGGTTGCCGACGCCACGGCGACGACCGGCCCGGTCGGCGCGCTCACCGCGGAGGGGGCCGTGCGGGTCCTCGCGGACGCGCTCGTGCCGGCCGACGTCCTCGTCGTCGGCTCGTCGAACCCGGTGCGGGACCTCGATCTTGTCCACCGGTGGGTCACGCCGCCGCGCGTCGTCGCCAACCGCGGTGTCGCGGGCATCGACGGGCTGCTCGCGACGGCGGTGGGGACGGCGCTTGCTCTCTCCCGGCCGGGGCTCAGCGGGATTGAGGGGCAGACCGTCCGGGCGCTCGTCGGAGACCTCACGTTCCTCCACGGGGCGGGCGGGCTGGCGGCAGCGCGCGGGGAGGGGCGCCCGCAGCTGCAGATCGTCGTCGTCAACGATGCGGGCGGCTCGATCTTCACGGGGCTCGAGCACGGTGCGCTCGCGGAGGCGGCACCGGCGCGTGCGGCGGCGGTCGAGCGTGTGTTCGGCACGCCGCACGACGTCGACCTGGGGGCGCTGTGCGCGGCGCACGGCGTCCCGCACGTCGTCGTCGAGGATGCTGACGCGTTGCGGTCGGCGCTCGCGTCGCCGGGGCGTGGCACGTGCGTCGTCGAGGTGCGCGTGGACCGGGCAGACCGCCGCGCACGCGCGTCGGCGATCTCGGACGCCCTCGACGCACGCCTCACCCCTTCCTCCGCGAGATAGGGGTTCCGGGTCGGGACAGGGCTCGACCGACCCGTGTCCCGACGCCTCACCGCTGTCTCGGGGCGAGGGCGTGCGCGGAACTCCCAGAGAACTCTCAGGGTCGTCGATGCGTGCGCTCAGGGTCGGATGGTCGACTGAAGGCGTTGAAGGAGGTCCACCATGGACGAGAACACCACGCAGCCGATCCCCGCAGCCGGGGGCGAGCCCACCCCCGAGGGACGCCCCGGGACCACCGACGCCCAGCAGCACGGAGCGCCGCAGCAGGCCGCTCCGCAGCCGAACACCTTCGCGGCCCCGGACGCGCCCCTGCCCGGGCCCGTGCCCCCGGCCCCGCAGCCGACGGCGCCCCCGCAGNCAGAAGACGGCAGACGAGTGCCTCTCTGGTCTTTTTGTTTCCAAGAGGAAGACGACATACAGGTTCTGTTTCGCTGTCGTGGGCTCGGGGATGTTTATAAGAGACCGGCACCGCGCAGGTCCCGCACCTGGCCCGCCGTCGTCGCGACGGCCGCGGCTACGGCTCTCGTCGTCGGTGGCGGCGCGGCCTACGTCACGTCGCAGCTCGTGGACCCGCCCGCGGCGTCCGCCGGCTCGTCGACGACCGTCAACGGTCTCGGCACGAACTCGACGATCAGCGTCGACGCGGTCGCGCCAGCCAGCTGGGAGGCGGTCGCCGCGCGCGTCGCCCCGACCGTCGTCGCGATCGACGTCGTCTCGCAGAAGGGGGAGTCCCAGGGCTCGGGCGTCATCATCGACACGGCGGGCCACATCCTCACGAACAACCACGTCGTCGCGGGCGCGAAGGACGACACGGTGACGGTCCAGCTGAGCGACGGACGGCTCCTCGACGCGAAGATCGTCGGTCTCGACGCCTCGACGGACCTCGCGGTCGTCAAGCTCGTCGACCCGCCGAGCGACCTCGCCGCCGCGACGCTCGCCGACTCGACGAAGGTCGTCGTCGGCAACGCGGTCATGGCGGTCGGCAACCCGCTCGGGCTCGCCAACACGGTGACGACCGGCATCGTCTCGGCCGTCGACCGTCCGGTGTCGACGTCCGACGGCACGCAGGAGTCGACTGCCGTGACGAACGCGATCCAGATCGACGCGGCGATCAACCCCGGCAACTCGGGCGGCCCGTTGTTCAACGCGGAGGGGCAGGTCATCGGCATCACGTCGTCGATCGCGACGCTGTCGAGCGGATCGGGCCAGTCGGGCTCGATCGGGCTTGGATTCGCGATCCCCGCGAACCTCGCGCGGTCGATCGGCGACCAGCTCATCGCGAACGGCACGGCCGAGCACGCGTTCCTCGGGGTGTCGCTCCGTGACGGCACCGCGACCGCGGACGGAACGACGCGTCGTGGCGCGCAGGTCGTCGAGGTGACCTCGGGCTCGGCGGCCGCCGAGGGCGGCGTCGTCGAGGGCGACGTCATCGTCGCGATCGACGGCAAAGCCGTGAGCGGGGCCGAGTACCTCACCGCGGCCGTGCGTGAGCGTGTCGAGGGTGACCGGGCGGTCCTCACGGTCGTGCGTCACGGCGCGGCGAAGGACCTCACGGTGACGCTCACGGCGCGCCAGGACACCGCCGCGACGCCCGGCGACGACGGCAGCACCACCCCTGATGAGCAGCGTCCGAGCCGCCCTGGGAACGACTCCGGGAACACCTTCCCGGGGGATATGACCCAGGACGAGTTCTTCCAGTGGCTCCAGGAGAACCTCTGATCTAGATTAGGAACAGGTCGCGGTCCCGCCCCCTGTCGGGCACCGCGGCACTCGCCCGACGGTGTATCCCTGACGCCGTCGGAGCCGCGGCGAGTCGGTCCCCCTGCCGATGACGCCGCCGGAGGGCCGAGGCGATTCCCTGACGCCTCGGCCCTCCCTCTGTCTGCGGACCCGGATCCTGTCCGGACGCCCGTCGGGCCGGGTCCCCGCAAGGGACCCGGCCCGATGCACGTCGTGCTGTCTCAGCCGCCGAGGGCGTAGCGCATGGGCTCGAGCTTCGCCTCGGTCTCGGCGAGCTCATCGTCCGGGACGGACGCGGCAACGATGCCGCAGCCCGCGAAGAGCCGCAGCTCGTGGGGATCCTCGGGGTCGAGCTCGGCGGAGCGGAGCCCGATACCCCACTCGCCGTCGCCGTCCGCGCCAAGCCACCCGACCGCGCCCGCGTAGCGGGCGCGGTCGAGGTGCTCGATCTCGCGGATGAGGTCGCGCGCGACGGCCGTGGGCGTGCCGCACACGGCGGCCGTCGGAGCGAGGGCGTCGGCGAGCGCGAGGCTCGAGGCCCCGGGCGGCGCGAGGACGCCCGTGACGTCGGTCGCGAGGTGGAGGACGTTCGGCAGGTGGAGGACGAAGGGCGTCTCGGGGACGTTCGTCGACGTGCAGAAGGGGGTGAGGGCCTGCGCGACGGAGCTCACTGCGTACTCGTGCTCCTCGAGGTCCTTCGAGGAGTGCGAGAGGTGCGCGGCGCGTGCGAGGTCGGCGTCGTCGTCGCCCGTGCGGCGGACGGTGCCGGCGAGGACGCGTGAGATGACGAGGCCCTTCTCGGAGCGCACGAGGAGCTCGGGGGTCGCGCCGACGAGCCCGTCGACGGAGAAGGTCCAGCAGCCGGCGAACCGCTCGGCGAGCCGCGCGAGCAGATGGCGGGGATCGACGGGGCGCGTGGTGCGGGCACGGACGTCACGTGCGAGGACGACCTTGTCGACGGCTCCGTCGCGGATGCGGGCGACGGCGTCGGCGACGACGTCGAGCCACGCCTCGGGGGTGAGGGAACCGTCCGTGTAGGTGACGGGGCCGGGGGACGTCACGGGCGCGGCGCCGACGCGCAGGAGCTCGGCGAGCGTCGGTCGCGGAGCGTCGTCGTCCTCCTCGGCGAGCGTCGTCACCCACGCGAGGGGGCCGCGACGGCCGACGACGACGCGGGGCACGACGAGCGTGCCGCCGGCCGGGGAGGCGGGGTCGAACGAGAACGAGCCGAACGCGACGGGACCGGTGCCGGGAGCGCGGACGTCGTCGTGGACGGTCATCGTGCGCAGGAGCCGTGTCCAGGCCTGCTCGGCGTGCGCGAACTGGCCGTCTCCGCCGACCTCGATGCGGGCGAGCTCGCCCCACGCGACGATGCCGTCGCCGCGTCGCACCCACGAGAGCGGGGAGTCGGCGGGCAGGAGGTCCAGGAGGGCCCCCGGGTCGGTCGCTGCGTCGGGCAGGTCGAGGGGGGTCGTCCGGGCGACGACGCGTCCTGCGGGGACGTGCGCCACGGGCGTCGGCTGGTTGGCGTTCATCGCCGTCCAGAGTACGTCTCCGGGGCCGTCGGCCAGGACAGGCCGCGTGACGAGGGGCGGACGTGCCCGTCCCGCTCGCTAGGCTGGGGGCATGTCGCGCGCAAGCCTGGAGAAGAAGCCCCGTGAGGTCGCCTCGATGTTCGACGGGATCGCTCGTCGTTACGACCTCACGAACGACGTCATCTCGCTCGGCCAGGACCGCCGCTGGCGGCGCCTGACGATCGACGCGGTCGGGGCGGCCCCGGGTGAGAAGGTCCTCGATCTCGCGGCGGGCACGGGTACGTCGTCGGAGCCGTTCGCGGACGAGGGCGTGCGCGTCGTGCCGTGCGACTTCTCGATCGGCATGCTCCAGGTGGGCAAGGCGCGGCGTCCCGACCTCTCGTTCACGGCGGGCGACGCGACGCGGCTGCCGTTCGCTGACGCGTCGTTCGACGCGGTGACGATCTCGTTCGGCCTGCGCAACGTCGTCGACACGGTCGGGGCGCTGCGCGAGATGCTGCGCGTGACGCGTCCTGGCGGACGGATCGTCGTGTGCGAGTTCTCGTCGCCGACGTGGACGCCGTTCCGGACTGTGTACCAGGAGTACCTCATGAAGGCGCTGCCGAAGGTCGCGGGCGTCGTGACGAAGGACGCGGGCTCGTACGAGTACCTTGCAGAGTCGATCACGTCGTGGCCGGACCAGGTGGCGCTCGCTCACCTCATGCAGGAGGCGGGGTGGCGGAAGGTCGCGTATCGCAACGTGTCGGGCGGCATCGTCGCGCTGCACCGCGCGACGCGCCCGGCGGACGTCTGACCTGGACGCCCGCATTCTCCCGGCACCCGCCGGTGGCGTAGGCCCTAGGTCCTGGTGTTTGCTGACGGGGTGAGGCTTACCTTGGCAGACATCCCCCTGCCGTGAGACTAGGATGACGAGGGCGCTTGTGCCTTCGTGCACAAGGTCTGCACGACCCGGGCAGCACCCCTCCCGACACGCACCACAAGGATTCAGCGATGGCGACGAACCACTCCGACGACGCAGACGTCGTCGTCGTCGGTGCCGGTCCTGCAGGGGCAACTGCCGCGCACTACCTCGCGTCCGTCGGGCTTGACGTCGTCGTCGTCGACAAGGCGCGATTCCCGCGCGACAAGATCTGCGGCGACGGCCTCACGCCTCGCGCGGTCGCCGAGCTCGTCCGTGCGGGCGTGAGCATCGATGAGTCCGACGGCTGGATCCGCAACGTCGGCCTCCGCGTCGTCGGCGGCGGCCACCGCATCGAGATCCCGTGGCCCGAGCTCTCGTCCTACCCGTCGTACGGCCTCGCCCGGTCTCGCATGTTGTTCGACCATCTGCTCGTCGAGCACGCGCGGACGTCGGGCGCGACGATCCTCGAGGGCATGAGCGTTACCGAGCCGCTCCTCGACGAGCGCACGGGCCGTATCGCCGGCGTCACCGCGCGCGTCCTCGACGCGGACGGGCGCCGGACGGGGGAGGAGCGCACGTTCCGTGCGCCCGTCGTCATGGCGGCCGACGGCGTCTCCTCGAGGCTCGCGACGTCGATGGGCATCGCCAAGCGCAACGACCGCCCCATGGGTGTTGCGGTCCGCACGTACTTCGAGTCCCCGCGTCACGACGACGCGTGGATGGAGTCGCACCTCGAGCTGTGGGACGGCCGGCCCGGCGAGTCGAACCTCATGCCTGGCTACGGCTGGATCTTCGCGCTCGGCGACGGCACGGTCAACGTCGGCCTCGGCTCCGTCTCCTCGAGCGCCGCCGCGACGAAGGTTGATTACAAGGACCTCTTCCAGCGCTGGATGGCCAACGTCCCGGCCGAGTGGGGCTTCACCGAGGAGTCGCAGCGCGGCTCCGTGCGCGGCGCCGCGCTCCCCATGGCCTTCAACCGCTCGCCGCTCTACGACCGCGGCCTCATGCTCCTCGGCGACGCCGGCGGCATGGTCTCGCCCTTCAACGGCGAGGGCATCGCGTATGCGATGCAGGCCGCACGCGTCGCCTCGGACACCGTCGCCCAGGCCCTCACGCGCCCGACGGACTCCGCGCGCGAGCGCGCGCTGCAGCGGTACGCGCAGGTGATGAAGGACGACATCGGCGGCTACTACCGGCTCGGCACGTACTTCGTGAAGCTCATCGAGAACCCGCACATCATGCACCTCTGCACGAAGTACGGGCTGCCGCGGCCGCTGCTCATGAAGTTCGTCATGAAGCTGCTCTCCGACGGCTATGAGCCGCGCGGCGGGGACCTCATGGACCGCGTCATCGCGGGACTCACCCGGATGGGGCCAGCAGCATGACACCCCTCGCAGCGACGACGACGTCCCTGGCAGCCGCGCACCGCGGCCTGCGCGACGCTTCCGGCATGCCCGGACGCCCCTCCCACGCCCGACCCGCGCACCTCCGCGCGGCGTCGACGACCGACCCCGGACCGACGGTCCGCACCGACCTCCCGACAAGGAGAGCGACGCGATGAGCAACCCCTACGTGCCCCTGCTGTTCCTCATGGGGGTCGCCGCCGTGCTCGCCCTCGGAGGCGTCGCTGCGAGCGCGATCATCGGCCCCAAGCGCTACAACAAGGCCAAGCTCGAGGCGTACGAGTGCGGCATCGAGCCGACCCCCAACGCCGTCGGCGGCGGTCGGTTCCCCATCAAGTACTACCTCGTCGCGATGACGTTCATCATCTTCGACATCGAGGTCGTGTTCCTCTACCCCTGGGCGGTCGAGTTCCGCACCCTCGCGGTGTTCGGGCTCGTCGCCATCCTCGCGTTCATCGCCATGATCACGGTGCCGTTCATCTATGAGTGGCGTCGCGGCGGGTTCGAGTGGGACTGACCGGGCTGACGCGGAAGAAGGACTGCAGATGAGCAACGAGACCGCCCCCTCGGGCTTCCTCCTCACGACCGTCGAGGAGTTCGCGGGCTGGGCCCGCAAGTCGTCGATCTGGCCCGTGACGTTCGGCCTCGCGTGCTGCGCGATCGAGATGATGGCAGCGGGCGCGTCCCGCTTCGACCTCGCGCGGTACGGCATGGAGGTCTTCCGTGCCTCGCCGCGCCAGGCCGACCTCATGATTGTTGCCGGCCGCGTCTCCCAGAAGATGGCCCCGATCGTCCGTCAGGTCTACGACCAGATGGCCGAGCCCAAGTGGGTCCTCTCGATGGGCGTGTGCGCGTCGTCGGGCGGCATGTTCAACAACTACGCGATCGTCCAGGGCGTCGACCACGTCGTGCCCGTCGACATCTACCTGCCCGGCTGCCCGCCGCGCCCGGAGATGCTCATCAACGCGATTAACGAGCTGCAGCGGCAGATGCAGAAGGAGCCGCTCCTCACGCACCGCCGCGAGGTCGTCAAGGCCGTCGAGGCCGCCGCGCTCGAGGCGACGCCGACGCACCAGATGAAGGGGCTCCTGCGATGAGCGACGAGACCACACCGGCCGCCGACGCGGTCGACCACATCACGCCCGGCGGTTCCGTCGGCGCGGTGCCCTCGGGTGACCTGCGCGGTCCCGACGTCGTCGAGGTCCGCACCGGCATGTGGGGTGTCCACGGCCCTGGTGACACGTCCGGCTTCGGTGGGCTCGTGCGTCAGATCGCGATGCCCGGCTCGTCCGCGCGCCCGTACGGCGGGTACTTCGACGAGGTCGTTGACGTCCTGCTCGAGGTCCTCGAGGAGACCCAGCCCGGTCTCGGCGCGAAGGCCGTCACGGCCGTCGTCGTCGACCGCGACGAGCTGACGATCGAGGTCGCGCGCGAGCACCTCGTGGCCGTGTGCCGTGCGCTGCGCGACGACCAGGACCTGCGCTTCGAGCTGTCGCTCGGCGTCTCCGGCGTGCACTACCCCGAGGCGACGGGCCGCGAGCTGCGCGCCGTCTACCACCTCACGTCCGTGACTCACGGCCGTCGCGTGCGCCTCGAGGTCGCGGCACCGGACGCGGACCCGCACATCCCGTCGACTGTCGCGATCTACCCGACGCACGACTGGCACGAGCGCGAGACGTGGGACTTCTTCGGCATCGTCTTCGACGGGCACCCCGCGCTCGCGCGTATCCAGATGCCCGACGACTGGCCGGGCCACCCGCAGCGCAAGGACTACCCGCTCGGCGGCATCCCCGTCGAGTACAAGGGCGCCACCATCCCCTCGCCGGACACGCGGAGGTCCTACTCATGAGCACCGCCACCCCGCACGCGACGCGCGACGCAGGCAAGCCGTCCGACGACCAGGACATCCCGTCGTTCGAGGCCTACGGCGACGGCGACTGGTCGTCGATCGCCGAGGAGGCTGCACGCCTCGGCGAGGAGCGCATTGTCGTCAACATGGGGCCGCAGCACCCGTCGACCCACGGCGTGCTCCGCCTCATGCTCGAGATCGACGGCGAGACCGTCACGGAGGCCCGCGCCGGCATCGGCTACCTCCACACGGGCATCGAGAAGAACATGGAGTTCAGGACGTGGACGCAGGGCGTCACGTACTGCACCCGCATGGACTACCTCTCGCCGTTCTTCCAGGAGGTCGCCTTCTGCCTCGGCGTCGAGAAGCTGCTCGGCATCACCGACGACATCCCTGAGCGCGCCTCCCAGATCCGCGTGCTCCTCATGGAGCTCAACCGCATCTCCTCGCACCTCATCGCGCTCGGCACGGGTGGCAACGAGATGGGCGCGACGACGATCATGACGACGTCGTTCACGGCCCGCGAGGAGATCCTCCGGCTCTTCGAGGCCGTCACGGGTCTGCGCATGAACCACGGCTTCGTCCGCCCCGGCGGCGTCCCGCAGGACCTCCCGCCCGGCTTCGTCGCCGACGCGCGCGCCGCGATGGTCAAGGTGCGTCACTACCTCGGCCAGCTCGAGAAGCTCATGATGGAGAACCCCATCTTCAAGCTGCGTCTCGTGGGTGTCGGGCACCTCAACCTCTCGGCGTGCATGGCGCTCGGCATGACGGGCCCCGTCCTGCGCTCGGCGGGCCTGCCGTACGACGTCCGCAAGTCGGACCCGTACTGCGGCTACGAGACGTACGACTTCGACGTGCCCGTCGCGCAGGGCGCGGACGCGTACGACCGCGTCGTCGTCCGTGTGGCCGAGTGCTACGAGTCGCTGAAGATCGTCGACCAGGTGCTCGACCGCCTCGAGAAGGGCTCCGGCCCCGTCATGGTCGCCGACAAGAAGATCGCGTGGCCCGCGCAGATGGCGATCGGCACGGACGGGCAGGGCAACTCGCTCGACCACATCAAGGAGATCATGGGCACCTCCATGGAGGCGCTCATCCACCACTTCAAGCTCGTCACCGAGGGCTTCCGGGTCCCGGCCGGGCAGGTGTGGCAGACGGTCGAGGCGCCGCGTGGCGAGCTCGGCGTCCACCTCGTCTCCGACGGGGGCACGCGTCCCTACCGGGCCCACTTCCGGGACCCGTCGTTCAACAACCTGCAGGCCGTCTCGATGATGTGCGAGGGCGGACAGCTCGCGGACGTCGTCGTCGCCGTGGCCTCGCTCGACCCGGTGCTCGGAGGAGTGGACCGATGACCACGACCGGATACGTCCCCGAGGTGCGTGCGCGCCTCGACGCCGACGCGGCGGACATCGTCTCCCGTTACCCGCAGGCGCGCTCGGCGCTCCTGCCGCTGCTGCACCTCGTGCAGTCGGAGGACGGGTACGTCTCGCGCCACGGCATCGAGTTCTGTGCCGAGACGCTCGGCCTCACGACGGCGTCCGTCTCGGCTGTCGCGACGTTCTACACGCAGTACAAGCGCCGCCCCAACGGCGAGTACACGGTGGGCGTCTGCACGAACACCCTGTGCGCGATCATGGGCGGCGACGAGATCTTCGAGCGGCTCTCGGAGCGTCTCGGCGTGGGCCATGACGAGACGACCGAGGACGGCCGCATCACGCTCGAGCGCGTCGAGTGCAACGCCGCGTGCGACTTCGCGCCCGTCATGATGATCAACTGGGAGTTCTTCGACAACCAGACCGCGGACTCCGCGCTTGAGGTCGTCGACCGACTCATCGCGGGCGAGGACGTCACCCCGACGCGCGGCCCCGAGAAGGTCGTCTCCTTCAAGGAGATGTCCCGTGTGCTCGCCGGGTTCGACGACGGTCGCGCGGACGAGGGCGTCGCCGCAGGCGGCGCGAGCCTCGTCGGGCTCAAGATCGCCCGCGAGCACGGCTGGACAGCACCGTCGTACGACGCTGCAGAGCGTGAGGCGGCGGCGTCGGCCGCAGCCTCGGCCGACGCCGCACCCGGCGTGGGCGAGGAGCACTCGAGCGCGGACCGGCCCGCAGGGTCCGACGCCGACGTCGAGACCGAGGAGAAGCGATGACCTCCCTCACCCCGATCCTCACGCGCTCCTGGGGCGACGAGACCCCTTGGAAGCTCGAGAGCTACGAGAAGGCGGGCGGCTACGAGGGCCTCAAGAAGGCTCTCGGCCAGTCACAGGCCGACCTCGTGCAGCTCGTCAAGGACTCCGGCCTCCGCGGCCGGGGTGGCGCAGGCTTCCCGACGGGCATGAAGTGGGGCTTCCTGCCCGCGCCCGACGGCGGGCCGCGCTACCTCGTCGTCAACGCCGACGAGTCCGAGCCGGGCACGTGCAAGGACATCCCGCTCATGATGGCGGACCCGCACCTGCTCGTCGAGGGCGTCGCCATCACGAGCTACGCGATCGGCAGCCACCACGCGTTCATCTACATCCGCGGCGAGGTCGTCCACGTCTACCGACGCCTGCTCAAGGCGGTCGCGGACGCGTACGCGGCCGGTCACCTCGGCAAGAACATCCACGGTTCCGGCTTCGACCTCGACGTCACGGTCCACGCCGGCGCCGGCGCGTACATCTGCGGCGAGGAGACTGCCCTCCTCGACTCCCTCGAGGGGCGCCGCGGCCAGCCGCGCCTCAAGCCGCCGTTCCCCGCGGTCGCGGGCCTCTACGCGCGTCCGACGGTCGTCAACAACGTCGAGTCGATCGCGTCGGTCCCGGCGATCGTCCGCGGCGGCGCCGACTGGTTCACGTCGATGGGCACCGAGCGCTCGACGGGCCACGGCATCTTCTCGCTCTCGGGCCACGTCACGCGGCCCGGTCAGTACGAGGCCCCGCTCGGCATCACGCTGCGCGAGCTCCTCGAGATGGCCGGCGGCATCCGCAAGGGCCACGAGCTGAAGTTCTGGACGCCCGGCGGCTCGTCGACCCCGATTTTCACCGCGGATCACCTCGACGTGCCGCTCGATTACGAGTCGGTCGGCGCGGCGGGCTCGATGCTCGGCACGCGTGCGCTGCAGATCTTCGACGAGACGACGTCCGTCGTCCGCGCCGTGTCGCGCTGGACAGACTTCTACGCGCACGAGTCCTGCGGCAAGTGCACGCCGTGCCGCGAGGGCACGTACTGGCTCAAGCAGATCCTCCACCGGCTCGAGCACGGCAAGGGGGAGGCGGGCGACATCGAGAAGCTCGTCGACATCTGCGACAACATCCTCGGGCGCGCGTTCTGCGCGCTCGGCGACGGCGCGACCTCCTCGATCACCTCCGCGGTTCAGCTGTTCCGCGAGGAGTTCGAGGCCGGCATGACGCAGCCCGCGAGCGAGCTGTTCCCGCCGGAGCGGTCCGCGCTGTTCGACTACACCCCGCGCCGGTCCGCCGGCGCCGCAGCAGGGGCGGTGCACGCATGACCACCACGACCGACTCGCAGACGCCGGTCGCCGTCGACCCGAACCTCGTCACGGTGACGATCGACGGGATCGAGACCGCCGTGCCGAAGGGCACGCTCATCATCCGTGCGGCGGAGGAGATCGGGATCGCGATCCCGCGCTTCTGCGACCATCCGCTGCTCAAGCCCGTGGGCGCGTGCCGTCAGTGCCTCGTCGACGTGGCGATGCCGGACCGTGAGGGCAACGTTCGCCCGATGCCGAAGCCGCAGCCGTCGTGCGCGATGGAGGTCTCGCCCGGCATGGTTGTGCACACGCAGAAGACCTCTGCGGTCGCGGCGAAGGCGCAGCACGGCGTCATGGAGCTCCTGCTCATCAACCACCCGCTCGACTGCCCGACGTGCGACAAGGGCGGCGAGTGCCCCCTGCAGAACCAGGCGCTGTCCGATGGGCGTGCAACGTCGCGCTTCACGGACGTCAAGCGGACGTTCGCGAAGCCGCTGAAGATCTCGACGCAGATCCTCCTCGACCGTGAGCGCTGCATCCTGTGCCAGCGCTGCACGCGCTTCAGCAAGGAGATCGCGGGCGACCAGTTCATCGACCTGCAGAAGCGCGGCGCGAGCCAGCAGATCGGCCGGTTCGACGAGGACGTTCTCGGTTTCGCGCCGCTCGGCGACGCGACGGTCGGCCCCGCTGCCGAGGACGAGTCGGGCCGTGCGTTTGCCTCGTACTGGTCGGGCAACACCGTGCAGATCTGCCCGGTGGGTGCTCTGACCTCGGCGGCGTACCGCTTCCGGTCGCGTCCGTTCGACCTCGTCTCGACGGAGGCCGTCGCTGAGCACGACGCCAACGGCTCGGCCATCCGCATCGACCACCGCCGTGGCACGGTCATGCGTCGCCTCGCGGGCGACGACCCGGTGGTCAACGAGGAGTGGATCTCCGACAAGGACCGCTTCGCGTTCCACTGGCAGACGGCTCCGGACCGCCTCACGCACCCGCTCGTGCGGGACCGCGCCGAGGACGGCACGCGCGGCGAGCTCCGCACGGCCTCGTGGGCCGAGGCCCTCGAGGTCGCGGGCACCGCGCTCGCCGCGGCGCGCGACGCCGGCGGCGTCGGCGTCCTGCCGGGCGGCCGCCTCACCATTGAGGACGCGTACGCGTACGGCAAGCTCGCACGCACCGCGCTCGGCACGAACGACATCGACCACCGTGCACGCCCCGCGTCCGCGGAGGAGGAGTCCTTCCTCGGCCACGCGGTCGCGGGCCAGGGCATCGACGTGACGCTCGGCGACCTCGAGAAGGCGCCCGCGGTCCTGCTCGTCGGGTTCGAGCCCGAGGAGGAGGGCGGCATCGTCTTCCTCCGCCTCCGCAAGGGCACGCAGGCGCGCCGCACGCGCGTCTGGTCGCTCGCACCGTTCGCGACGCGCGGCCTCGAGCGGCTCGACGGGACGCTCGTCCCGACGGCCCCGGGCCTCGAGTCTGAGGTCGTCGACGCGCTCGCGACGGGCACGGACGAGCCGTCGCTCGCCCCGCTGCGCGAGGCGCTCGGCGCCGAGGGTGCTCTCGTCCTCGTGGGCGAGCGTCTCGCGTCGGTCCCCGGGTCGCTCTCCGCGGTCCTGCGGCTCACGGCCGCGACGGGTGCGCGCCTCGCCTGGATCCCGCGTCGCATCGGCGAGCGCGCCGGTGTCGAGATGGGCACGCTGCCCGGACTCCTGCCGGGCGGCCGCCCGGCAGGCGACGCCGCCGCGCGCGTCGACATCGCCGCCGCGTGGGGCGTCACGGAGCTTCCGACAGCCCCCGGCCGTGACACCGACGGCATCCTCGCGGCGCTCGCCGCGCGTGAGCTGCGCGGCGTCGTCGTCGGCGGCGTCGAGCTTGGCGACCTCACGGACCCCGTCGCGGCGCGCGCCGCGCTCGAGGCGGCTGACGTCGTCGTGAGCCTCGAGGTCCGTGCGAGTGAGGTCACCGACCTCGCGGACGTCGTCCTGCCGGTCGCACCGCCGGCCGAGAAGTCCGGCACGTACCTCAACTGGGAGGGCCGCGTCCGCGCGTTCCGTCAGGCGCTCGAGTCGCACGCGCTGCCCGACCACCGCGTGCTCGACGAGCTCGCGCGCCACCTCGGCACCGACCTCGGCGCGCGTGACGGCAACGTCCTGCGCAAGGAGATCGACCAGCTCGGCGCCTGGGACGGTGAGCGCATCGCCGCACCCGCGGCGGAGGCTGTCGCCCCCGCCGCGGTCGCCCCCGGCACGGCGGTCCTCGCGAGCTGGCACCTCCAGCTCGACGCGGGCCGCGGCCAGGACGGCGAGCCGTTCCTCGCCGGAACCGCCCGCAAGGCCGTCGCCCGGCTCTCGGCCGCGACGGCCGAGGCCGCCGGCGTCGCCGACGGCGGCGTGCTGCGCGTGTCGACAGAAGCCGGGCGCATCGAGCTGCCTGCCGTCGTCACGGACATGCCCGACCACGTCGTCTGGCTGCCGACCAACTCGCCCGGCTCCGCGGTCCGCGCGGCTCTCGGCGTCCTGCCCGGTGCGGTTGTGCAGATCACCGCGGGCACCGTCATCACCACCGAGGAGGCATGATGGGCGCCCTCGCCCTCGCTGCGACGGTCGCGACGGAGACGCCGGCGGTGCCCGGCATCGCCGCGAACTTCAGTAACGACAACATCTGGGTGTACCTCGTCAAGGCGGTGCTCATCATCGTCTTCCTGCTGACGAGCGTCCTCATGGCGCTGTGGTTCGAGCGCCGGCTCGTGGCCCGCATGCAGGTACGCATCGGCCCGAACGTTCACGGTCCGCTTGGTCTGCTCCAGGCTGTCGCCGACGCGATGAAGCTCCTCATGAAGGAGGACATCACGGTGAAGATGGCCGACAAGGTCGTCTATATCCTCGCGCCGATGATCTCCGTCTTCAGCTCGCTGCTCATCTACGCGGTCATCCCCTTCGGGCCCGAGGTCCGGATCCCGTTCACGGACTTCACGACGCCCGCGCAGCTCACTGACTTCCCGGTGGCGGTGCTTTACATCCTCGCGTGCGCGGCCCTCGGCGTGTACGGCATCGTCCTCGGCGGCTGGTCGTCGGGCTCGACGTACCCGCTGCTCGGCGGTGTCCGCTCGACGGCGCAGATCATCTCCTACGAGCTCGCGATGGGCCTCTCGCTCGTCTCGGTGTTCCTGCTCGCGGGCTCGATGTCGACATCGGAGATCGTCAACCAGCAGGAGCGCTTCTGGTACGCGCTGCCGCTGCTGCCCGCGTTCATCCTCTACGTCATCTCGATGATCGGTGAGACGAACCGACTGCCGTTCGACCTCCCCGAGGCCGAGGGCGAGCTCGTCTCGGGCTACATGACCGAGTACTCGTCGATGAAGTTCGCGTGGTTCTTCCTCGCGGAGTACATCAACATGCTCAACGTCTCGGCGGTCGCGACGACGCTGTTCTTCGGCGGGTGGCGTGCCCCGTGGCCGCTGTCCGCGATCAACGACGGCATGTTCAACCAGGGCTGGTGGCCGATCCTCTGGTTCCTCGCCAAGGTCTGGTTCTTCATGTTCATCTTCGTGTGGGTCCGCGGCACGCTCCTGCGCTTCCGCTACGACCAGTTCATGAAGCTCGGCTGGAAGATCCTCATCCCCGTCGCGCTCACGTGGCTCGTCATCGTCGCGATCTACCAGGGCGTCGTCGAGTTCGGCGAGATCGACCGTCAGTTCTTCATCTACGCGTCGCTCGCACTGTTCGTCATCGCGATCCTTGGCCTCGTCGTCTCGTCGTTCGCGACGAAGGCGGAGCCCGAGGTCGCGAAGAAGACCGAGGCCGAGCCGTTCGACGCGTTCGCGGGCGGGTTCCCCGTCCCGCCGCTCCCCGGCCAGCAACTGCCCCCGTCGCCTCGTGCCGCCCGGCGCGCCGCGGCCGCCGCAGCGGCCGCGACCGCGGTCCTCGAGGTCGAGGCCGAGCCCGATACCACCACGAAGACGGAAGGGACCTCCGGTGACTGAGAACCCGAAGAAGCCCGGGCCGATCGCCGAGATGCTGGCGCCCGTCGCCGGCTTCGGCGTGACGTTCGCGAACCTGTTCCGCCCCGTCGTCACGGAGCAGTACCCGTTCGAGAAGGTGCCGACGAAGCCGCGCTACCACGGCCGTCACCAGCTCAACCGGTACCCCGACGGTCTCGAGAAGTGCATCGGCTGCGAGCTGTGCGCGTGGGCGTGCCCCGCGGACGCGATCTACGTCGAGGGCGGTGACAACGCTGACCTCCCCGAGGGCGCGCACGTCTCGCCCGGCGAGCGCTACGGACGCGTCTACCAGATCAACTACTTGCGCTGCATCTTCTGCGGTCTGTGCATCGAGGCGTGCCCGACGCGGGCGCTCACGATGACGAACGACTACGAGCTCGCGGGCCCGACCCGCGAGGGCATGATCTTCGAGAAGGACGACCTGCTCGCGCCGCTGCGCGAGGGCATGCTCGCCGGCCCGCACCCCATGGTCGAGGGCACGGACGATCTCGAGTACTACCGCGGCGAGATCACGGGTCCGACGCAGGCGCAGGTCGACTGGGTGCGCGAGCGCCGGCCCGACGACGCGTCGCTCGACGCGGCTGCGAAGGCCACCGTGGCCGCTCCTGACGCGAACGGAGGAAACCGATGATGACCTCGACCGGGGAGGCGGTGCTCTTCTGGGTGCTCGCCCCCGCCATGGTGCTCGGGGCGCTCGGGCTCGTGTTCGCGCGCAAGGCGGTGTACGCGGCGCTCTCGATGATCTTCGTCATGGTGTGCCTCGCCATGGTGTACGTCATGCAGCAGGCCGAGTTCCTCGGGATCGTCCAGGTGGTCGTCTACACCGGCGCCGTCATGATGCTCTTCGTCTTCGTCCTCATGCTCGTGGGCGTCGACGCGTCGACGTCCGCGGTCGAGACGATCAAGGGGCAGCGCTGGATCGGCATCCTCATGGGCGTCGGCCTCGGCACGCTGCTCGTCACGGTGACGGCCCGTGCCGCGCTCCCCGCGACGATCGGGCTCGACGACGCGAACTCGGAGACGAACCCTGCGGGCCTCGCCCGCGTCCTCATGAGCGACTTCGTGCTCGACCTCGAGATCGTCGCGACGCTCCTCGTCACGGCCGCTCTCGCGGCCCTCGTGCTCACGCACCGGCGCCGGCTCACGCCGAAGATCGGCCAGCCCGAGCGCGCCGCGGCGCGCATGCTCGCGGGCCACCACCCGGTCAACCTGCCGGCCCCTGGCGTCTACGCGCGTCACAACGCGATGGACGTCCCCGCGCTCGATCCTGAGGGCAACCCCATCGAGGCGTCCGTCTCGCGCGTCCTGCGGATCCGCGGGCAGGAGCAGCCGCTCGATACCGACGTGACGACGCTCGTCGCGACCCGTGCCGCAGCGGAGCTCACGGGTGACCACGGCACCGACACGGCCGCCGAGCGCGGCGGCCGGAACGACGACACCGACGCTGCGACCACGGAGGGAGAAGCCTGATGGAGGTCGGCAACTACCTGTACCTCGCGATGATCCTCTTCGCGATCGGCGCGACGACCGTCATGCTGCGCCGCAGCGCGATCATCGCGTTCATGGGCGTCGAGCTCATGCTCAACGCCGCCAACCTGGCCTTCGTGACGTTCGCCCGCATCCACGGCGACCTCTCCGGACAGGTCATCGCGTTCTTCGTCATGGTCGTCGCCGCCGCGGAGGTCGTCGTCGGCCTCGCGATCATCGTGGCGATCTTCCGTACCCGGAAGTCGGCCTCGGTCGACGACGTCAACCTGCTGAAGGGCTGAGGCGCTGATGCTTTCCATGCTTCCCGTCGCGACCGAGGTCACCCCCGCCATGGCCGCTGCAGGCTTCTGGCAGGAGAACGCGTGGCTGCTCGTCGCAGCGCCCCTCGTGAGCGCCGGAATCCTGCTGCTCCTCGGGCGCAGCGCCGACCGCTGGGGTCACTGGCTCGGTCTGCTCGCCTCGACGCTGACGTTCGTCGTCGGCGCCGGGATCCTCGTCGACCTGCTCGGCTCGCCCGCGGGTGAGCGTGTGCGCGAGGTCGACCTCTTCTCGTGGATCTCGACGTCCGAGCTCGACGTCGTCGCTGGGCTGCGGCTCGACCCGCTGTCGCTGACCTTCGTGCTCCTCGTGACCTTCGTGGGCTCGCTCATCCATCTCTACTCGGTGGCGTACATGGAGAACGACCCCGCGCGGCGACGTTTCTTCGCGTACCTCAACCTCTTCGTCGCGTCGATGCTCCTGCTCGTCCTCGCGGACTCCTACCTCCTGCTGTTCGTCGGCTGGGAGGGCGTGGGCCTCGCGTCGTACCTGCTCATCGGCTTCTGGAACCACGTCCCCGCGTACGCGACGGCCGCCAAGAAGGCGTTCGTCATGAACCGGGTCGCGGACGTCGGCATGATCATCGCGCTCGGCCTCATGTTCTCGACGTTCGGTGGCCTCGACTTCACGACCGTCCTCGCAGGCTCCGCGGACGCGTCGGAGGGCAAGCTCACGGCGATCGGCCTCATGCTGCTCCTCGCGGCGTGCGGCAAGTCGGCGCAGTTCCCGCTCCAGGCGTGGCTCGGCGACGCGATGGCAGGCCCGACGCCCGTCTCCGCGCTCATCCACGCCGCGACGATGGTCACGGCGGGCGTGTACCTCATCGTCCGCTCGGGCCCGATCTTCGACGGTGCGCCCACGGCGCTCCTCGTCGTCGCGATCGTCGGTGCGATCACCCTCCTCTTCGGAGCGATCGTCGGCTGCGCGAAGGACGACATCAAGAAGACCCTCGCAGCGTCGACGATGTCCCAGATCGGTTACATGATGCTCGCCGCGGGCCTCGGCCCGATCGGGTACGCGTTCGCGATCTTCCACCTCTTCACGCACGGCTTCTTCAAGGCGGGGATGTTCCTCGGTGCCGGGTCGGTCATGCACGGCATGAACGACCAGGTCGACATGCGTCGCTTCGGCGGCCTCTCGCGGTACATGAAGATCACGTGGCTGACGTTCGGCGCAGGCTGGCTCGCGATCCTCGGCATCCCGCCGTTCTCCGGCTTCTGGTCGAAGGACAAGATCATCGAGTCCGCGTTCGTCGGCGAGGGCTGGCAGCCGTGGGTCTTCGGCACGGTCGCGCTTCTCGGCGCCGGCATCACGGCGTTCTACATGTCGCGCCTCTTCTTCATGACGTTCCACGGCAAGCAGCGGTGGACGTCGGAGGCCGAGGGCACGGGGCCGGACCAGCACCCGCACGAGTCGCCGATCCTCATGACTCTCCCGATGATCGTCCTCGCGGTCGGCTCGGTCGCGCTCGGCGGCGTTCTGGCGATCGGCGACGGCTTCGTCACGTGGCTCGAGCCCGTCACGGGGCACGTCGAGCACCACGCCCCGGTCATCCCCGTCCCGGTCATCATGGCGGCGACGATCGTCCTCGTCCTGCTCGGTGCCTTCCTCGCGTGGCGGCAGTACGCGGCCTCGACCGTCCCGGTCGTGGCGCCCCGCGGCTCGCTGCTCACGCGTGCGGCCCGACGTGACCTCTACCAGGACGACGTCAACGAGGGGCTCGTCATGCGCCCCGGTCAGTACCTCACCCGCTCGCTCGTCTTCGGCGACGCGACGCTCGTCGACGGCGCGTTCTCCGGCCTCGGTCGCACGAGCTCGGGCCTGGGTCGCGCGCTGCGCGGCCTGCAGAACGGTTTTGTCCGCTCCTACGCCGCCATGATGGCACTCGGCATCGTCGTGATCGCCGTCGTCGTCCTGGCCGTGCAGGGCTGAGGAAGGACCTGAACGAATGGAATCCCTCGTGCCCGAGAACCTCACGGCCTCGTTCCCGTGGCTCACGGCCCTCGTCGTCGTCGCCGCGCTCGGCGCCGTCGCACTGTGGTGCCTGCCCCGTGGCGCGCGCGGTCGCGTCCGCGAGATCGCCCTCGGCGTCTCGCTCGTCAACGTCGGCCTCCTCGTCGGGGCGTTCACGCAGTTCGACACGTCGAGGGCGGGTGTTCACCAGCTCTACGAGCAGTACGCGTGGATCCCGCAGATCGGCACGTCGTACGCCGTGGGCGTCGACGGCCTGGGGCTCGCGCTCGTCGCGCTCGGCGTCGGCCTCGTGCCGATCGTCATCCTCGCGGCGTGGCGCGAGCAGGGCGACGACGTCGAGCGGCTGCGCCATTACCTCGCGCTCGTCCTCCTCACCGCCGCGTTCATGACGCTGATCTTCGCGGCGCGCGACGTCTTCCTCTTCTACGTGGTGTTCGAGGCAATGCTCATCCCGATCTACTTCATGATCGGTGCGTTCGGCGGACCGCAGCGTCGCGGCGCCGCGGTGAAGTTCCTCCTCTTCTCGCTCGCGGGCGGGCTCGTCATGCTCGTCGCGGTCATCGCGCTGTTCCTCCAGGGACCCGGCGGCGCGGAGGGCTTCCTCACGGCGAACCTCACGGGCCTCGCGCTCACGACGAACGTCGAGCGGCTGCTCTTCGTCGGCTTCTTCCTCGCGTTCGCGATCAAGGCGCCGATGTTCCCGGTCCACACGTGGCTGCCCGACGCGGCGCAGCAAGCGCCCGCCGGCACGTCGACGCTGCTCGTCGGCGTGCTCGACAAGGTCGGCACGTTCGGGATGCTCACGCTGTGTATCCCGCTCTTCCCGAGCGCCTCGGCGTGGGCGGCGCCGACGATCATCGTCCTCGCGGTCGTCTCCGTCATCTACGGCGCCCTGCTCGCTCTCGGGCAGAAGGACCTCATGCGCCTCATCGCGTACACCTCGGTGTCGCACTTCGGCGTAATGATCCTCGGTATCTTCGCGTTCTCGCAGACGTCGATCGCCGGTGCGTCGTTCTACATGCTCGGCCACGGTCTCGCGACGGGCCTGCTTTTCCTCACGGCGGGCATGGTCATCGCGCGGCACCCCCAGCGGTCGCAGCGCATCGCGGACTTCGGCGGTCTTCAGCGGACCACGCCGATCATCGCGGGCGTCTTCCTCCTCGGTGGCCTCGCGACGCTGTCCCTCCCGGGTCTCGCGCCGTTCGTCGGCGAGATCATGGTGCTCATCGGCGCGTTCGGCGCGTACCCCGCAGCGGTCATCGTCTCGGCGGTCGTCGTCGTCCTCGCCGCGCTCTACATCCTGCTCACCTACCAGCGGATGTTCACGGGCCCCGAGCAGGAGCACCTCACGGGCCTCCCCGACATGGTGGGCCGTGAGAAGTGGGTCGTCGCCCCGCTCGTCGCGGCGCTCCTCGTCCTCGGCTTCTACCCGCGTCCGGCGCTCGACCTCGTTGAGGCTCCCGCCGACGTCACCGTCTCGACCATCGCCCTCGAGGGGAGCGCGTCATGACCCCGCTCATCGCTGCTGCACCGCAGTTCGTCCAGCCCGAGATCTGGTGGACGTGGCTCGCGCCGTACCTGCTCGTGCTCGGCGCGGCCGTCGTCGGCGTGCTCGTCGAAGCCTTCGTGACCCCGCGGGCCCGTCGGTCGACGCAGCTGACGCTCGCGCTCGTCGCGCTGCTCGGCGCGGCCGGGTGGAACGTGTGGCTGTGGGTCGACCAGCTCGCTCCGACGGAGTTCAACGCGATCGCGCTCGTCAACGGGTCGCTCATGGTCTCGTACTTCACGCTCGCGCTGCAGACGGTCATCCTCGTCGTCGCAGCGCTCGCGCTGCTCGTCGTCGCCGACCGTTCACGCGGTGCGGACGACTTCGCTCCGACGGCCGCCGCGATCCCGGGCTCGGACTACGAGGAGCTCGCGCGCACCAAGGGTCTGCAGCAAACGGAGATCTACCCGCTCTTCCTCTTTGCCGTCGGCGGCATGGTGCTCTTCCCGGCCGCGGGCAACCTGCTGACGATGTTCATCGCGCTCGAGATCCTCTCGCTGCCGCTTTACGTCATGTCGGGCATGGCCCGCCACCGTCGTCTGCTCTCGCAGGAGGCGTCGCTCAAGTACTTCCTCCTCGGCGCGTTCTCGTCGGCGTTCTTCCTCATGGGCATGGCGCTCGTCTACGGCTACGCCGGCACGATCAACCTCTGGGCGATCACGAACGGTCACGCCGTCCAGGTGCCCGAGGCCCTCGTCGGCGGGCGCCCGCTGCTCGTCATGGGTGTCGTCATGCTGCTCGTCGGCGTGCTCTTCAAGGTCGGTGCGGTGCCGTTCCACCAGTGGACGCCCGACGTCTACCAGGGGGCACCCACGTCGATCACGGGCTTCATGGCCGCGTGCACGAAGGCTGCGGCCTTCGGCGCGGTCATCCGCATCGTCGTGTGGTTCGCCCCGTTCATCGGCCTCGATCTCCACGAGGAGATCCAGGTGACGATCGTCATCGTCGCGATCGCGTCGATGCTGCTTGGCTCGGTCCTCGGCGTCGTCCAGCACGACGTCAAGCGTCTTCTTGCGTACTCGTCGATCGCTCACGCGGGCTTCGTGCTCGTCGCTGTCGCGGGCGTTTTGCCCTACGACGGACAGACCTTCGTGTTCCCGATGAACAGCGCGGTGATCTTCTACCTGCTCGCGTACGGCCTGGCGACCGTCGGCGCGTTCGCTGTCGTGCGGCTCGTGCGCGAGTCGCAGGGTCGTGGCGCGGACGCGGTGACGCTCGGCGAGGCGACGCACCTGTCGCAGTGGGCGGGCCTCGGCCGTCGCAGCCCGTTCCTCGCGGTTGCGTTCTCCGTCTTTCTGCTGTCGTTCGCGGGGATCCCGCTCACGGCCGGCTTCATCGGGAAGTTCACGGCGTTCAAGGTCGCGGTCGACGGCGGGCTGTGGTGGCTCGCGGTCCTCGCGGTGCTGTGCTCGGCGATCGCGGTGTTCTTCTACGTCCGCATCATCGTCCTCATGTTCTTCGTCGACCCGGCGGCGGACGACGCCGAGCCGGAGCCGGCGCGCGAGGTCGTCGCTGTCGGCGCGCTCGGCGCAACGTCGGACGCGCCCGTGGGCACGCCGCTCGCGGGCGAGCCCGAGGCTGGCGTGGGGCTGCGGCTCTCGGACCAGCTGCGGCGGACGAGCGGGGGCGTCACCGTCCTCAAGGGCTCGGTCGGCTCGCGCGTGGCGATCGCCGTGACGATGGTGGGTACTCTTCTTCTCGGGGTCCTGCCCGGACCCGTCCTGGACCTGCTCGAGAAGACGGTGAACTTCCTCCCGTGACCACCCCGACGACGCCGACCGCCGGCGTCGGGCTGCCCGTGCCCGACGCCGAGCTGGCCCAGCTGCTCGCCGACCGCCTCGAGACCGTCGAGTCGGTGCTGCGCGAGTCCGTCACGCAGACGGACCAGCTCGCGGACGACGCCTCGCGACACCTTGTCAACGCGGGCGGGAAGCGGCTGCGCCCGCTCCTCGCGCTCCTGTGCGCGGAGCTGGGCGACGGCTCACGTCCCGAGGTCGTGGACGCGGCGGTTGTCGTCGAGCTCACGCACCTCGCGACGCTCTACCACGACGACGTCATGGACTCGGCGCCGCTGCGCCGTGGTGCGCCGTCGGCGCACGAGGTGTGGGGCAACTCGGTCGCGATCCTCACCGGTGACCTCCTCTTCGCGCGCGCCTCGCGGCTCGTCGCAGGGCTCGGCACGGAGGCCGTGAAGATTCAGGCGGCGACGTTCGAGCGCCTGTGCCTCGGCCAGATGCGTGAGTCGATCGGCCCGCGCGAGACGGACGACGCGGTCGAGCACTACATCGGTGTGCTCGCCGACAAGACGGCGTCGCTCCTTGCGACGTCGGCGCTCTTCGGTGCGCGCTTCGCGGGCTGCTCCGATGAGGTCGCGCAGATGGTCGCCGCGTACGGCGAGCGGTTGGGTGTCGCGTTCCAGCTCGCCGACGACGTCATCGATCTCACGAGCACGGGTGACCTCACGGGCAAGACCCCGGGCACGGACCTGCGCGAGAAGGTGCCGACGATGCCGACGATCCTGCTGCGGCGTCGCGTCGCCGCAGGGGAGGGGTCCGCGGCGGACGCGGAGCTCGTCGCTCTGCTCGACTCCGACCTCTCGGACGACACGGTGCTCGCGGACGCGGTCGAGCGGCTGCGCGAGCACGACGTCGTCGACGCGACGCGCGCGCTTGCGGCCCGGTGGGCGAGGGACGCGGTTGCTGAGATCGGTTCCCTCGCGGACGGCCGTGTCAAGGACACCCTCGTCTCGTTCGCGGACGCGATGGTCGACCGGGCCAGCTGACGAGGTTTCGGCAGGAGTCCCGACCTGGGACGTCATCAGTTCGACGGTCTGCTCGTGCCTGGGCGCTGGGCGCTGGGCGCCGGGCGCGGGGCGCGGGGCGCGTGTACCCTTGCACCGCACGGCCGATTCGTGCGAGGTGAATGGAGCAAGACCCCGCCGTCGCATCGCCGGTCGATCGGGGGTCTCGTGGCACGACAGGGAGAGTGACGTCAACGGTGAGCAGCTACCCTATGGGAGCGTCCGGAGGTGCCGTCGGCGTACCTGCGGCGCTCGGCAAGCGACTCGGTGCGCGTCTCGTCGACTCGCTCATCGCATCGATCCCGATGCTGCCGTTCCTCCCCGCGTACTTCGAGGCCCTTGCGACGATGTCGGCCGAGTCTGACACGGCACCGACGTCGATCGACATGATCGGGGACGCGCTCCGCGGTCTCTCCGTCGGCAGCGGCATCTCGCTCGTCGTCGGCCTCGTGCAGCTCTGGCTGCTGGGCTCCAAGGGGTGGTCGCTCGGCAAGCGGCTCATGGGGATCTCGCTCGTCGACGCGTCGACCGGCGCCCCCCTCGGCATCGGTCGTGCCTTCCTCCGGGAGCTGATGTTCGGGCTTCTCACCGGCGTGGTGTTCCTCGGCATCATCTCAATCTTCCTCGACTCCTCCGGGCGCCGGGCAGGCTGGCACGACAAGATGGTCAACGCGAACGTCGTCGACGGGCTGCCGGGCCGAGCACCGTCGTCTACCAGGCCGGCGGCGGCCCGTCCTGCGGCGTCCGCAGCAGGCCGCGCGGGCTCGGTCCCGCAGCCTGCCCCGCCGCTTCCCGGCTTCGGTTCTGCGTCGGTGCCACCGGCGCCGGGGTATCCGGCGCCGCCTGTCTCCGTGCCGGCGCCGGGCGTCGGCGCGCCCGTGCCCGGGCCTGGTGGACCTGTGCCGTCCGTCCAGGGGTATCCGCCTGTGCCGGGTCAGCCTTTGCCGCCTGCGCCGGGTCATGGGTATCCGCCTGCGCCGGGTCAGCCGTTGCCGCCTGCGCCGGGTCAGCCTTTGCCGCCTGCGCCGGGTCAGGGTTTGCCGCCTGCGCCGCGTCAGGGTTTCCCGCCTGCGCCGGGTCAGGGTTTGCCGCCTGCGCCGGGTCAGCCTTTGCCGCCTGCGCCGGGTCAGCCTTTGCCGCCTGCGCCGGGTCAGCCCTTGCCGCCTGCGCCGGATCAGGGTTTCCCGCCTGCGCCGGGTCAGGGTTTGCCGCCTGCGCCGGGTCAGGGTTTGCCGCCTGCGCCGGGTCAGCCCTTGCCGCCTGCGCCGGATCAGGGTTTCCCGCCTGCGCCCGTGGTGCCCGGCCCGACGCCTCCGGTTGCCGGACCCCCGGCACCCGTGGCTGTACCTGCACCCGCGCCTGCCGCCGCACAGCCGGCACCTGCCGGCGGCGCGACGCTCATCACGAGCGTCCCCGGCAGCGTCCGCGCGGACGCGTCCCCGGCCCTCGCCACGGCCCCGGCCGTGCCCACGGTGTCGGACCAGCTGCCCTCCGGTGGGCTGGTCCTCGACGAGGACCTTGAGCTCACGCGCCTGCGGCCCCGGACCACGGAGGTCCCCGCCGTCGACGACGGCGCGATCCCGGCGTCCGCGCTCCTGCGCATCTCCGACGGTCGTGAGCTGACGATCACGGGCACGGTGCTCGTCGGGCGCAACCCCGCGGCCGGCGACGGCGAGGAGGTCGGTGAGCTCGTCCGCGTGTCTGACCCTGGGCGGTCCGTGTCGAAGACCCACGTGATGATCGGCGTCGACGACGAGGGCGTGTGGGCTGCCGACCGAGCCTCGACGAACGGCACTGTCGTCACGCTCGCGGACGGTCAACAGATCATCTGCGCCGAGAACCAGGTCGTCCGGCTCCCCGAAGGATCGAGCGTGACGTTCGGCGACTACTCCATCTCGTTCGAGTTCCGCGGCGCCTGAGGACACACGTGCACACTCTCTGGGGATCGGCGACTGACCGCGGTCGCGTCCGCTCGCTCAACGAGGACTCGCTCCTGGCGTGCCCTCCCGTCTTCCTCGTCGCTGACGGGATGGGTGGTCACGACGCCGGCAACGTCGCGAGCCGCATCGTCGTCGACGCGTTCTCGGCGCTCGTCGGTCACGACACGGCGACGCCGGACGCCGTCCACGACGCGTTTGCGAACGCGGGCGTCCGCATGCGCGAGACGCTCGGAGCACGCCTCGGCGGGACAACGGTCGCCGGGGTCGCCGTCACGGAGGTCGATGGCGCCGAGTACTGGCTGATCTTCAACATCGGGGACTCGCGCGTCTACCGGGTCTCGGACGGCTCCCTCGAGCAGGTGAGCGTCGACCACTCGGTCGTCCAGGAGCTCATCGACACGGGCGAGATCACCGTGGCGGACGCGCGGATCCATCCTGAACGGCACGTCATCACCAGAGCTGTCGGGACGGGCTCGGAGCCGGACCCTGACTACTGGCTCCTCCCGGTCGCGGCGCACGACAGGCTCATGCTCTGCTCGGACGGGCTGACGAGCGAGCTCGACGATCCGACGATCCTCCAGGCGCTCACGACGCTCGACGACCCTCAGCAGGCTGCGGACTGGCTCGTCGGGGCAGCGGTTGAGGCGGGCGGCCGGGACAACGTCACGGTCGTCGTCGTCGACGTCGCCTCGACGCGGGCAGACCTGCCGATCGACGACGCAACCGTCACGCGGGGCTCGCTCGAGCGCATCCGTGAGCAGCGGCATGCAGCGGGCGGCACCCGCTGGAAAGAGGAGCTCCCCGGCGAGACGGGGCCCCGCAGCGCGCTGCAGCCGGCCGTCGTGGCACCCGCCACGGCTCCGGTCCCACCCCGCGCCCCCGCACCCGTGCCAACTCCTGCACGGGGTCCCGTCCCTCCGCCCCCGCCGGCACCCGGGGGTGCGGCATGATCGTTCCTCGGTCGGTTCCCGGCGACTGGTTCGCGGTCGTCGTCGACGGCGTCGCCGTCATGCTCCCGCCGCGTACCCCTGCCGGGCTCCTCGACGCGGTGTGGGATACGTTGCGCGACGGGGGGGACGTCGTCGACGTCCGCCGTGTCGTGGCCGACGAGGTGCGGGCGTGCGGCGCGCTGTCGGTCGTCGGCGGCGCGGTGCAGGCAGTGCTCCTCGGTGACGTTGTGCTCAGCGCGCGCACGGCCCGCGGCGACGACGTGCGCCGCGGCGAACCCGATCGCTGGCAGGAGCACCATCTCCGCGACGTCGACGGACTCGTCCTCGAGGCCGTCGGCGCGACACGTCTCGGTGCCGACGCGCTTCCCGTTCTCGCCGCGGTCGTGCCCTCGGCTGCCGTCGAGCTCGGTCTCGTCCTCCGTGCGGGCCTGTCACCCGCCGCGGAAGAGCCGTCGTCGGCCGCAGCACCCTCGGCCGACGCGCACGTCGTGGACCTCCCCGACGACCTCGACGACGACGGTGACACCGTGCTCCAGGTGACTGCCGAGCTCAGGGCGCAGGTCGACGCCCTCGCCGCAGCAGCCGCGCACCCCGCAGCGCCCGCGCACCCCGGAGCGCCCGCCGACGCATCTCCGGCAGCGTCGTCTGAGGAGCAGCACGACTACTCGCTCGACGAGGACCACCTCGACGCCATGACGATCCTCGGGGTCGATCACTCGCTCCGTGCTGAGGTCGACGCCCTCGCGGCGGAGGCCGAGCGCTCGGCAGGGACCGGATCCGCCACGGCACCGGCCGACGCCGACGGTCACCTCGCGCCGCACCCGCCGGTCCCGCTCCCGGACGCATCCGGAACGTTGCCGCGGCCGGCGGCGCACCCTGTGCTCCCGCCGCCACCCGCACCCCTCGGCCCGGTCGCGGCGAGCACGCGCGTCGACGCGGCCGCGGATCACGACGGGCTGACGGTCATGAGCTCGGACCTCGTCGAGATCCGCAAGAACCTGCCGACGTGGACCGGAGACCGCGTGCCCGGTCCCTTCGCGGTGCCCGCGGAGCGCGGCACCGCAAAGCTCGTGATGTCCTCGGGCCTCGTCGTGACGCTCGAGCGCACCGTGCTCATCGGGCGTGCGCCTGTCGTCAGCAGGGTCCCGAACAGGTCGCTGCCGCGTCTCGTCACCGTGCCGAGCCCGCACCACGACATCTCACGGACGCACGTGCAGGTGCAGGACGACGGGGACCGGGTCTTCCTCACGGACCTTCACTCGACCAACGGCGTCGTCGTCCACGGCGCGGGCAGCGCCGCCGTGCGGCTCGCACCAGGTGTGCCGACGCTCCTCGTGCTGGGCGCGACCGTCGACATCGGCGACGGCGTCACCTTCTCGGTGGTGCGCGACCGATGAGAGCACGTCGAGAACCCGCAGTTCCCCCGCACATCCCCGGCTACGAGTACGTCAAGCTGCTCGGCCTCGGGGGTTTCGCGGACGTCTTCGAGTACCGCCAGGACCTTCCGTCGCGCTCGGTCGCGGTCAAGGTGCTCCTCGCGAGCTCGCTCGACGACGAGACGCGCGTCCGGTTCTCGACCGAGGCCAACCTCATGGCCCAGCTCTCGCACCACCCGTCGATCGTCACAATCCACCACGCCGATATCTCGGCCGACGGCCGTCCGTACCTCGTCATGGAGTACTGCTCGCGGCCCGGCATCGGTGCCCGCTACCGCACGGAGCGCATCACGGTGCAGGAGACGCTGCGTACCGGGATCCGTCTCGCGTCCGCGGTCGAGTCCGCGCACCGCCTCGGTATCCTCCACCGTGACATCAAGCCGGCGAACATCCTCACGACCGACTTCGGGTATCCCGCGCTCACCGACTTTGGCATCGCGGCGGCGACGGGCGGCGCGGGCGCCGCGGGGACGGGCATGTCGATCCCATGGTCGCCTCCCGAGCTCCTGCAGTCGGAGCCGCACGGCGACACGCGGGCCGACGTCTACTCGCTCGGCGCGACGGTCTACTCGATGCTCGCGGGCCGTTCGCCGTTCGAGATCGCGGGGCAGCCCAACGGTGCCGCTGACCTCATCTACCGCATCGAGCGGTCGCCCCTGCCGAACATCGACCGCGACGACGTGCCGACGTCGCTCCAGGCGGTCCTCGCACGGTCGATGAGCAAGGACCCGGTCCGGCGGTACCCGACGGCGGTCGGGTTCGCGCACGCGCTCCAGCAGATCGAGCGGTCGCTCGGTCTCACGGCCACGCAGATCGACGTCCTCGACCCGACGGAGCGCGCGGTCCCGCGCGTGCAGAACACGTCGGCCGAGGTGAGTGCTGAGGCGACGCGCGCCCGGCCGATCGTCACGATCGACCCGTCGGCACAGGAGCCAGCACCGGCGCCTGTGCCGACGCCGGAGCCGGTGCAGCCGGCCGTGCCCGCGCTGGCTGCACCGTTCGGCGCGGCTTACGCGACGTCGCACGGCGCCCCCGTGCCCGCGCACCTTCCGGCACCGACCCCCGGCTACGTCCTGCCCGCACCACCGCCGGTTCCGGGGCCGAGCGCGCCGTCCGTGCCTCCGACGCGGTCCGGGGGCACCGGCCGAACGGTCGCGGTCGCGGCCTCGGTGGTCGTGCTCGCCGGGGTGCTCGTCGGGGCTGGCTATCTCGCGTTCGGACGCGACGCGGACGAGCCACGCCCTTCCGTGACGACGCCGACGGCCGAGCCGAGCCCGGAGCCGACGACGATCACGTCCGGCCGGGTGCCCTCGCCGACGACGCTGCAGGCGACGGAGATCGGCACGGGCACGGTCCGCTTCACGTGGGTGAACCCCGCGGCGCAGGACGGCGACGGCTACCTCTGGGGTCTCGAGGACTCCGAGCGTCGTGAGCGAGTCGAGGTGCCGTACGTCGACGTCCCGCTGCCCGAGGGCACGGACTCCGTGTGCATCGAAGTCTCGATCGTGCGGGCCAACGGCCAGCTGTCGACGACACCGCTCGAAGGGTGTTTCCCATGACGACGACGCGACGCGCACGGCAGCTCGACAAGGCCGCGGGTCTCTCCCCGCGGCGCCGGTGGGCGACGTACTCGGCCGTGGGCCTCGTGCCCGCGGTCCTCGCGACGCTCGCGCTCGTCAACCCGGGCGTCACCGTCGAGCAGGTCGAACTCAACGACGGAGGCGTGTGGCTGACGTACCGCAACCAGCAGAAGCTCGCGCGGTACAGCTCGCAGGTCAAGGAGCTCGACGGCGGACTCGTGGCGCAGGGCGGCAACGTCTTCGAGGTGCTGCAGTCCGGGCGTGACGTCGTGCTCGTCGAGCCAGGCGCGCTCACGCTCGTCGACCCGGCGGCGGTCGCGCTCACGAGCGCGATCGAGGTCGGCGGTACGGAACGTGTCTCGGTCGCGGGCGGCTCGTACGCGGTGACGTCGGCCGACGGGCACGTGTGGGCAGGACGCACCACGGACCTCGGCGCGCTCTCGCTCGAGCCGGAGTCGGCGACGCTCACGCTCGGAGCGGGGGCGGTCGCGGTCGCGACCGACACGGGCGACGTCGTGGCCCTCGACCCCGCGACGGGCGCCGTGCACCGGGGTGATCTCCAGGACGAGGCGCTGACGTTCGCGGAGGACGGCACGATGAAGGACGCGGGTGAGGCCGTGACGGCCGCGCTCGCTGCCGCACCGAACCCGCCGGGCGGCGTCGACGCGATGGTCGGCGGCATCGCGCAGCCGGTCCAGGCTGCGGCTGTCGGTGACCAGCTCGTCGTCCTCGCGGGCACGACGCTCTACGGCGACGGCTGGTCGAGCGACGTCTCGGCGGCGGGTGCGGACCCTATTCTCCAGCTCACGGGGCCGGCGCACGACGCGGTCCTCGTCGCGACAACCACGAACCTTGTGCGCATCCCGTCGTCGGGCGGCGACGTCGAGCTCGTCGCGCCCGGCGCGACCGGTGCGGCTGCGGCGCCCGTCGTCGCGCGCGGCTGCGAGTACGGTGCCTGGTCGACGCCGACGGCGAGCTACCTGCGCAGGTGCGCGGGCCAGGAGGACCAGGTGGAGAGCCTCGAGGGCATGACGCCCTCGACCCAGCTGCGGTTCCGCGTCAACCGCGGGATCGTCGTCCTCAACGACGTCGTCGGCGGCATGATGTGGCTCCCCGAGGACGTTCCGCAGATGCTCACGCCGAACTGGCAGGACATCGAGGACCGCACCGAGGCGGAGACGGAGAAGGACTCGGACGCGCAGGACCAGGAGAAGGACGACGCGGTCGACACGTGCCGCGACGAGGAGTCCGAGCCGATGCCGGAACCTGACGAGTTCGGGGTCCGAGCAGGCCGTACGACCGTGCTCCCCGTGCTCGACAACGACGTCAACACTGAGTGCGGTGTCCTCACCGTCGCGTCGATCGACCCCCTCCCCGAAGAGGTCGGCCACATCCAGGCGATCGCCGGCGGCCGATCGCTGCAGGTCGTCGTCAAGCCGGGCGCGAGCGGCACGTACACGCTCAACTACACGGTGTCCGACGGCCGCCGACGGGGCACACCGCCTGCGTCGACCGTGCGGATCCGGGTGACGCCCGACGGCGACGACGGCGCACCGACCCAGGTCCGCGTGCCGGTCGCGCAGGTCGAGGCCCGCGCCGCCACCGAGGTCGACGTCCTTTCCTCGTTCCTTGACCCTGACGGCGACGACCTCAGGCTCGTCGGCGCGAGCACGGGCGAGGGCGCCCAGGTGACGTCGCGCCAGGACGGGCTGCTGCGCTTCCAGGCGGGTGACCGTCTCGGTCGGCACCGCGTCTCCGTGCGCGTCACGGACGGCACGACGGAGCCGGTCGAGGGCGAGGTCCTCGTCGACGTGCGTGCGGCGGGCACGCTCGCACCGCAGCTCGACCCGCTGCTCGCCGAGACGTTCGTCGGCGAGCCTGTGCAGGTCGACGTCCTCGCGGCGGTCAGGCCGACGACGGTGGCCCCGGTGACGCTCACGGCGGTCGACGCGGTCGAAGGTGTCGAGGTGACGCCGGACCTCTCGACGGGCACGTTCATGTTCTCCGCCCCGGCTGCAGGCTCGTACTACGTGCCGTTCACGGTGTCGGCCGGTTCCCAGACGACGCGCGGCCTCGCGCGCATCGAGGTCGTCGAACGTCCGGAGTCGGTCCTGCCGCCGGTCGCGGTGAGCGACCGTGCGATGCTGCCGAACGGCGGTGAGGTGACGATCTCGCCGACGGCCAACGACACCGACCCCAACGGGCTCGTGCTCGTGCTCACGTCGGTCCGCGCCGAGGAGGGGTCGGCGCTGCGGCTCGGCGTGCTCGGTCACGAGCTGCTGCGCATCACGGCGACGCGCCGGCTTGAGGGCCCGGAGAAGGTCCGGTACACGGTCTCGAACGGCATCGCGGAGTCGACGGGGGAGATCCTCGTCATTCCGAGGGCTGCGGAGTCGAAGGACCGCGCCCCGGTCGCGCGGGACGTCGAGGTCACCGTCCGCACGGGCGGTGTCGTGACGATCCCGGTGCTCGAGAGCGCGTCCGACCCGGACGGTGACAAGGTGTCGCTGCGCGGCACGCTCGTCGAGGAGCCGTCTGACGGCCTCATGTTCGTCTCGGGGGACGTCCTGCGTTTCCAGGCGCCGTCGTCGCCGTCGACGGTGACGGCCCGTTTCGCCGTCGTCGACCCGCACGGCAACGAGGCCGCGGCGCGCGTGACGATCAACGTCCGGGCGTCGGACCCGGCGACGAAGGCACCGCCGCGTCCGCAGGACGTCGAGGCCCGGGTGTTCGCGGGCCAGCGCGTCCGTGTGATCATCCCGCTCATCGGCATTGACGACGACGGTGACGGCGTGCAGCTGCTCGGGCAGGCATCCGCGCCGACGAAGGGTGTCGTCGTCTCGTCCGGCGCGGACTACCTCGAGTACGAGGCGTTCCCGGACTCGTCGGGCACGGACACCTTCACGTACGCGGTCGAGGACTGGGTGGGCCAGCGTGCTGTCGCGACGGTGCGTGTCGGCATCGCGAAGGCGCCCGCGGACCCCCCGGCGATCGTCGCGCGCGACGACGAGGTGCGCGTGCGGCCGGGCGAGCGCGTCGAGGTGCGCGTCCTCCTCAACGACGTCGACCCGTCGGGTGGTGAGCTGACGCTCACGTCACCGCTCGAGCCGGTCGACGGCATCACGGAGCTCGGCATCGAGGGCCGGCGCATCGTCGCTGTGGCCCCGGAGAAGCCGGGCACGTACAACGTGCCGTACCGCGTCTCGAACGAGTTCGGGGCGTGGGCGACGGCGACGCTCGCGATCGTCGTCTCGACGGACGCCCGGATCCTGCCGCCGATCGCGAACGACGTCGTCGTGCCCGCGACGGAGACGATCGAGAAGACGTCGGTGAAGGTCGACGTGCTCGCAGTCGCGGTCAATCCGTCAGGTCCGCTGTCGGACCTTGCGCTGTCGGTGCCGGCGTCCCACGCGGACCAGGCGCGCGTGGTCGACGGCAAGGTCGAGGTGACGCTCGGCCCGACGGCCCGCACCGTGCCGTTCCTCCTCACGAACACGCGGCCGGAGGCCGAGGGGGCGCACGCGTACGCGTTCGTCACCGTGCCTGCGCTCGGCGACTTCCCGCCGGTCAAGCGTCCCAAGGCGCGCGACCTGCGGGTGGGAGCGGGCGAGGAACTGCTCATCGATATCGCGGAGTTCGTTCAGGTGGGGCCGGGCAAGACGGCGCGCATCGCGTCGGAGCAGTCGGTGACGGCGACGCGCAGCGACGGCTCGAGCCTCATCGTCGACGAGACGACGCTCCGGTACGTCTCCGACAAGGCCTTCCAGGGCGGACCGGCGTCGATCACGTTCGACGTCGTCGACGGGCCCGTCGGGATGCTCGGGACGCGCACGGCGACGATCTCGCTGCCGATCACCGTCTTCGCGACTGCGACGGTTCCGCCGACGTTCCAACCGCGGCTCATCGAGGTCGCCCAGGGTGGCGCGCCCATCTCGCTCGACCTCACGCGTGTGACGGTCGGTCCGGAGGGCATGACGCCCGAGCAGAACAGGTACACCTACTCGATCGTCCAGGCGCCGAACGGTTCGTCAGGTGTGACGGCGACGCTCTCCGGCTCGGTGCTGACGCTCGCGGCCGCGCCGGGCGCGACGCGGGGAGCGGTCGGCACCGTGAGCCTCGCCATCGGTTACGGCGAGGGGCAGAGCCTGCCCGCGCAGATCGACTTCCGTGTCCTCGCGTCCGACAGGCAGCTGGCGCGCGTCTCGGACATCGAGCGCAACGTGGCGGCTGGCGAGGCGGTGACCTTCAACGTGCTCGAGGGCGCGTTCAACCCGTTCGATCGTCCGCTGCGTGTCGTGTCCGCGGCGAACGAGACGGGCGGCGTGTCCGTGCCGGTGTCGATCAGTGCGTCGAGCGTCACGGTCACCCCACCTGCGAACCTTGTCGGTCGGCTCACGGTGCGCTTCGCGGTCCGCGACGAGACGGACGACCCGGCGCGTGAGGTCGGCGGTCAGATCGTCCTCAACGTCCGCGCGGCACCCGACGTCCCGACGGGTCTCACGGTCGGTGCGGTCGGGAACAGGACCGTCGAGCTCTCGTGGCTCGCGCCCGCCGCGAACGGTGCGCCCATCACGGGTTACGTCGTCGTCGACCAGACGGGCAAGGAGAGGTCCTGCGCGTCGACGAGCTGCACGATGACCGAGCTGAAGAACGGCACGGACTACACGTTCCGCGTGCAGGCCGTCAACGAGATCGGCGCGTCGGAGCTCTCGGCCCCGGTGGGGCCGGCGACGCCTGACACGCTGCCCGAGGCGCCCGGGGCGCCGCAGGCGAAGTTCGGCGACGGCGAGCTCACGGTGTCGTGGAACCAGCCGGCGACCGAAGGGTCACCCATCGCGAAGTACCGCATCGAGCTGCGTGGCACGGGCGCACCGGGCGTCGTCGACGAGACGGCACTCACCCGGACGTTCACGGGCCTGCGCAACGGCGAGTCGTACTCGGTGCGCGTGCGCGCGGTCTCGAGCCGTGACCAGGAAGGGCCGTGGTCGCCGATCACGACCGAGGTGCCCGCGGGGGTTCCGGGGGCGCCGGTCGTGACGGCGACGCGCAGCAACGACAGCAAGATCGGCAACGGTGTCGTCAACGTCTCGTGGGACAAGGCGCCGGACAACGGCGGAGCGATCAAGAGCTACGCGGTCACCGCGACCCCTGAGGGTGGCGGCAACACGATCACCAGGACGACGACCGGCGAGACCAGCGTGCGCCTCGAGGGCGTGCGCAACGGCGTCACCTACACGGTGAAGGTCGTCGCGACGAACAAGGCTGGCGAGGGCGCACCCGGCCGCACGACCGTGCGGACGTGGGCGGCGCCGAGCGCGGTCTCAGGGAGCCCGGCCACACCATCGACGTTCCGTCCGTTCGCTGACGGTCAGGCGACCTATCGGTGGACTCCCCCTGACAACCTGGGCGGCGCCGGTATCTCGCTTGACCACTACGAGGTGAAGGTCGGCGACAAGACCACGAAGGTGACGTCGAGGGAGTTCACGGTCGGTGGGCTCGACGGCGGGACGACGTCGCCCACGATCGTCGTGCGCGCGTGCACGGTGCCTGAGGCGGGTTCGAGCCCGGTCTGCTCGGACCCGGCATCCATCCCCGGGGTCGAGGTCTTCACTGCAGCCAAGCCTGCGACGATCGACGTAAAGAACGCGAGCGCCGGAAAGTACGAGGTCGTCGTCACCGCCCCGGGTCGGGACGAGATCGGTGGCGGCAGCGCGTCGACGAGCTACACGTTGACCGTCAACGGCTCGGTCGTGTCGGAAGGACAGCTCGACATCGGCAAGTCCGTCACACTCGCAAGCGCCGCGACCGAGTGGTTGAGCCACAACGACCAGGTGGTCGTGAAGGCGGTCGTGTCGAAGGCCGACCAGAATGATGCCGTCACCACAGCCGACGTGAGGATCCCGCAGATCGGCGAGCCGGGAGCCCCGACCGTCAACCTCCTCACAGGGCTGCCGTCCGGCACCTACGGCGTCTCGTGGACGAAGCCGTCCGTGGGCCCCCCATGGAAGTTCGACCGCTACGAGGTGTGCCTTGGTGCGACGTGCACCGAGGACACCATCGTGAAGATCACCGATGTCGAGACGCTGCAGCAGACGTGGGAGAACCTCGACCCTGGGAACTACAACGTCAAGGTGCGCATCGTCGGGAAGCGGCCGTTCGACAAGGACCTCAAGGCGACTGCGTGGGGCGAGACGACGTTCGAGGTTCTTCCGCCACCGACGCCCGACCCGACGCCGACGGAGCCTACCGACCAGCCGACCGACGAACCCGCCGACGGAGCCGAAGCCGGCGCCTGACGCCGCACCTGCACCGCTCGCCCACGCACGACCCGCATGACGCCGCACCTGCGGCACGGACCTCCTGAGGAGAACGCACTGTGATCACCCCCGAGCAGGCCGGTTGGTTCCGTGAGACCTTCGAGACTCTTGTCGACAACGTCTCGCAGGCCGTCCTCGGCAAGCAGCACACGGTCCGCCTCGCGTTCACGGCGCTGCTCGCCGAGGGGCACCTTCTCCTCGAGGACGCGCCCGGCACGGGCAAGACGTCGCTCGCGCGCTCGCTCGCCGCGACGGTTCAAGGCACGCACAATCGCATCCAGTTCACGCCTGACCTCCTGCCGTCGGACGTCACGGGTGTCTCGGTCTACGACCAGGGGCAGAACCGCTTCGAGTTCCACCGCGGGCCGATCTTCGCGTCGATCGTCCTCGCCGACGAGATCAACCGTGCGTCGCCCAAGACGCAGTCCGCGCTCCTCGAGGTCATGGAGGAGTCACGGGTCACCGTCGACGGCGAGCCCCACGCCGTCGGCCGCCCGTTCATGGTCATCGCGACCCAGAACCCCATCGAGCAGGCAGGCACGTACCGGCTCCCCGAGGCGCAGCTCGACCGATTCCTCATCAAGACATCCCTGGGCTACCCCGACCACGCGTCGACCGTCCAGATCCTCGCGGGTTCCGCGACGCGCGACCGCACGGCCGGGCTGCGCCCCCGCATCACGACCGACGCGGTCGCCGACATGGCTGACATGGCGGCCGACGTCCACGTCGACGACGCCGTCCTCGACTACATCTCGCGGCTCGCCGAGGCGACGCGCACCGACACGCGCACGCGACTCGGCGTGTCCGTGCGTGGCTGCCTCGCGCTCGTGCGCTGCGCCAAGGTGTGGGCTGCTGCCCAGGGTCGTGCGTTCGTGGTCCCCGACGACGTCAAGGACCTTGCCGAGCCCGTGCTCGCGCACCGGCTCGTCCTCGATGTCGAGTCCGAGTTCGCGGGCGTCACCGCGCCCGAGATCATCCAGGACGTGCTCGCGACGACCGCACCGCCCGTGGAGCGGGTCGGCTGACATGGCTCGACGCGACCTGCGCGCCGCAGGAGCGCGCACCCGGTCGGGCGTGCGCGCCGCAGGCGCCCACGCCCGCGACCTCGGCGTCCGGGCCCGGCGCGCCGCCGGGCCCCTGAGCCGGGCCAGCGCATGGATCGGCCGTCATATCAGCCCCCTCGGCTGGATCGTGCTCGTCGGCGCCCTCGGCGGGCTCCTCCTCGGACGGCACTTCGGCTGGGACGAGCTCGTCGTCGGGGGAGCGACGCTCGCCGCGCTCCTCCTCATCTCGATCATCCTCACGCTCGGACGGTCCACGTACCGGGTCGAGCTCGACCTCGCCGACCACCGCATCGTCGTCGGCGAGCGGGCCGTCGGCCGCCTCCAGGTGACGAACGTCGGCCGGGCACGCACCCTGCCCGCCCGCATCGTCCTGCCCGTCGGCGCAGGGCAGGCAGACGTCGACCTTCCCTCGCTCGCCTCCGAGGCCGAGTTCGAGGAGGTCTTCGCGGTCGCGGGTGCGCGCCGGTCCGTCCTCACCGTCGGACCTGTCCGGTCCGTGCGCGGCGACGCGCTCGGCCTCGTCCGTCGGCAGGTCATGTGGACCGAACCCGAGCACCTCTACGTCCACCCCCACACGGTGTCACTCGGCACCGCCCGCACGGGCGTCCTGCGGGACCTCGAAGGCGAGGCGACCCGCGTCGTCTCCGACCACGACATGTCGTTCCACGCACTGCGCGAGTACGTGCCCGGTGACGATCGCCGGTCGATCCACTGGCGGTCCTCCGCGCGCCTCGGGCGTCTCATGGTCCGACAGTTCGAGGACACCCGCCGCACCCACACCGCGCTCGGGCTCGTCGACACGCTCGCCGACTACCGCGACGAGGACGAGTTCGAGCTCGCCGTCACCGTCTACGCGTCGATCGGGCAGCAGGCGCTCCGCGAGGAGCTCGAGGTCACCGCGCTCACCGCGACACGCACCCTGCGCTCGACGACGCCCCCGTCGTTCCTCGACGACTGCGCAGGCATCGAACTACGCGACGGCGAGCCCGACGAAGCACCCGTGACCCAGGAGATCGCTCGCACCGTGCCGCACGCGTCCCTCGCTCTCATCGTCACGGGCTCGAGCCTCGACGCCCCTGAGCTGCGCGCGCGGGCCGCGCACGTGCCCGCCGGAGTCCGCACCGTCATCGTGTCGGTCGGCGAAGACCACGAGCTCACGCTGCAGACCCGCAACCTCCTCACGGTCGCGACGCTCGGCTCCGCGAAGGACCTGCCGCGGCTCATGCGACGGCTGGTGGCCGCATGAGCCACGACGTCCGGACGATCGACCTCGGCGGCACCGGCCAGCGTCCCGCCCTGCGGCGGACGACGAGCACCGTCGTCTCCGCGCTCGCCGTCCTCCTCGCGACCCTCGCGCTCGTCCCCGCTTACGGGGTCGCCGCGGTCCTGCCGACGCTCCTCGCCGGAGCGTTCCTCGGCGCCGTCATCGTCCTCGTCGGGCGCGCCCGGCACGCCGGCGGGATCGTCGTGCTCGGTGCGACCGCCGTCGCTTACCTCCTCGCCGGAGGGGCGTTCGCCGCGCCGACGACGACCGTCGCCCGCGTCGTCCCGACGCTCACGACGTTCCGCACCCTTCTCGAAGGTCTGGTGACGTCGTGGAAGGAGGTGCTCACGCTCGAGCCGCCCCTCGGCACACTGGGGTCCGTGCTCGTCCCGCCCTTCGTCATGGCGCTCGGCGGCACCGTCCTCGCCGCGTGGGCCGCGACCGTCGACGCGACCGATCGTCGCCGCAGCCGCTCCGACGCGACCGCGGGTGCGCGACGCCGGGAACGGATTGGCCTGGCCGTCGCCGTGACGACACCCCTCGCACTGCTCGTCGGTGCGATCCTCCTCGGCACCGTCGAAGCCCCGCTCGCGACCGTGGTCGGCATCGGCATCGCCGCGCTCACCGTGCCGTGGCTCGCGTGGCGCACGCGCCGCTGGCACCCGCGCCGTCTCGCGACGCTCGCCGTCATGGCCGTCGTGGCCATCGGCGGCGGCGGCATCGTCGGCGCACCGCTCGTCGCGGGCGACGCGCCCCGCACGATCCTCCGCACGCAGATCGTGCCGCCGTTCGACCTGCGCGACCAGGTGAGCCCGCTCACGGGCTTCAGGACGTTCCACAAGGACCTGCGCGAGGCCCCGCTCGTCACCGTCGCAGGACTTCCCGAGGGGGCGCTCGTGCGCCTCGCGACGATGGACACGTTCGACGGCGTCGTGTGGAACGTCGACTCGACGGGTGCGCGCGGCGGCTCGGGAGCGTTCCGTCGGGTCGGCGAGTCCATCCCCGTGCGTGCGGCGGGAACGCCGGCGAGCATCGACGTGACGATCGACGGGCTGCGCGGGGTGTGGCTGCCGACCGTCGGCCAGACCTCACGCCTGGCGTTCGAGGGGCGGCGCTCGCGCGAGCAGCAGCTCGCGTTCCGGTTCAACGACGCGACGGGCGCCGCGGTGCTCCCCGGCGGGCTGCGCGAGGGCGACCGCTGGACCGCCGAGGTCGTCGTGCCACCCACCCTCTCGGACGAACAGCTTGCCGACGCGGAGATCGCCGACGTCCAGCAGGCCGAGCTCGAGCAGATCCCTGACTCGGCCGCTCAGAAGGCCGCGGACATCGCCCGCAACGCGACGAGCCCTGCGCTCCTCGCACGCGCCCTCGCCGCGACGCTCTCCGAGCAGGGGTACTTCTCCCACGGCATCACCGCTGCGGGCGACCACCCGTCGCTCGCAGGGCACGGCGTGTCCCGCATCGACATGCTGCTCACCGAGGACCGAATGATCGGTGACGACGAGCAGTACGCGTCCGCGATGGCGCTCATGGCGCGCAACCTCGGGCTTCCCGCGCGCGTTGTCATGGGCTTCCGGCCCGCCGAGGGCACCGACGTCACGCGACCCGTGACGCTCACGGGCGGGGACGTCGTCGCCTGGGTCGAGATCGCCTACAAGGGACACGGCTGGGTGCCGTACTTCCCGACGCCCGACACCTCGCGCACGCCGTCGAACGACCCGGAAGAGGCCGAGCCGGACCCGCAGCCAGAGGTGGTCCAGCCGCCGCCCAGCCTCGAGGACCCCGTCGCCGAGCCCGAGGAGGACGTCGAGAACGTCGACGTCGACGCGCGCGAGGACGTCGAGGAGATCGTCACCGACTGGACGTCCGTCGTCGTCATGACGCTCGCGATCGGCGTGCCGATCCTCCTCCTCGTGCTGCCACCCCTGCTCATCGTCGCCGCCAAGGCGCGACGCCGGCGGCGCCGACGCCGCGCACGCGACCCGATGGTGCGTGTCACGGGGGCGTGGGACGAGGTCCTCGACGCGGTGCGTGACCGTGCCGCGACGCCCGCGCCCGGCGCGACCCGCTCGGAGACGGCACGCCTCATCGAGGCGACGTTCCCGCCGGTCTCGGCGCGAGGCGTCGCGACCCGGGCCGACGCTGCGGTCTTCGGACCAGGCGACCCGGACGCGACGCTCGCGGACGACACGTGGGAGCAGACGGACGAGTTCCTGGCGGCTCTTGCGCAGCACGGAACGCGTCGCCAGCGGCTGCGCGGGCAGCTCTCGCGCACGTCGCTGCGTGCCGCCAAGGCGCGCAGGCGCGAGGCGAGGTCCGCGCGACGGTCGCAGCGCAGGGCCCAGCGCCGGGAGAGCGCCGGGTCGAAGGTCAGGCGCGTCGCGAGGCGATGACGGACTCGAGAAGCGCGACGAGCTCGGCCGCTCCGGCCGGGCTCGTCGGCCGTTCCTGGGGTCCGTCCGGCGTCGGTGCGGGCGTGCGGGGGCCGCGGCGGGTCGCGGCCTCGAGGTAGAGACCGTCGGAGACGAGGACGATCGCACGGGCGAGCACGGGGTCGCCGACGGCCTCGACGGTCGCGGCGAGCCACGCCTCGTGCGCCTTGGTGAGTGCGACACGTGCCTGGGGGAACGGGCCCTCGGCGAGCCTCGTCGCGGCGAGGTAGTCGAGGTCGAACGGGGTGTCCGAGATCGCCGAGGTGCGGATGAGGTAGGCGACCGCGCCCTCAGGGGCTGCGCGCATGACCGCGACGTCGGCGAGCGCAAGCTCGACCATGCGGGCGAGGAGGCCGTCGACGAGCGCCATCTTCGACCCGAAGTGGTAGAGGAGCCCGCCCTTGGAGACCTGGGCGGCGGCTGCCACGGCGTCGAGGGTCGCCGCGCGCTCACCCTGCTCGACAAGGGTCCGGGCGAACGCGTCGAGGATCCGGTCTCGGGTGGCCCCTGCGCGGGCGTGGCTCACGGCATGGCGGCGTGCCGCCGTCGTGACGGCGGGTCGGATCCCGGGAGGGTCCGCGTCGGCGGGCCGTGTGCTCGATGCCACCTTGCAACTATACCGGCTGGACGGTTAAGGTCAGGAGTTGGTTTCTATACCGTCTGGACGGTTGAAGAGAGCGGCGTCGTCCGACGCCCGTCACCCGCGCCACGAGAGGAACGCAGTGACCACCCGCAACGGCGGCGACCACGAGGACGCCGCTACGCACCGCCAGACCCCCACGAACGCCGCGCGCCGCACCCCTGACAGGCGCGCGGTCGACCGGGAGCGACGCAGCTTCCCTGGGCTGCAGCCCGCCCCGGACGCTCCCGGCGTCGACGGTCCCCCGAGCCGCCGACGCCGGTGGGCGGCCCTCGCCGTCCTGCTCCTGCCCGTGCTGCTCGTCTCGGTGGACAACACGGTCCTGAGCTTCGCCCTCCCACAGATCTCCGAGGCCCTCACCCCGTCCGGGACCCAGCTCCTGTGGATCGTCGACGTCTACCCGCTCGTCCTCGCCGCGCTGCTCGTCCCCATGGGCTCGCTCGCCGACCGCCTCGGTCGCCGGCGCATGCTTCTTCTCGGCTCGACCGGCTTCGCGGTCGTCTCGGCGCTCGCCGCCTACGCGCCGAGCGCCGAGTGGCTCATCGCCGGCCGCGCAGCCATGGGCCTCTTCGGCGCCATGCTCATGCCCTCGACGATGTCTCTCATCCGCAACATCTTCACCGACCGCTCCGAGCTGCGGCTCGCGATCGCGATCTGGGCCGCGGCGTTCTCCGGCGGAGCCGCCCTCGGACCCATCGTCGGCGGGTTCCTCCTCGAGCACGCCTGGTGGGGCTCGGTGTTCCTCATGAGCGTCCCCGTCCTCATGCTCATGCTCGCCACCGCGCCCTTCGTCGTCCCCGAGTCGCGCGACCCGCGCCCCGGACCCTTCGACATCGTCTCGATCCTCCTGTCCGTCGCAGCCATCACCCCGGTGGTCGTCGGCGTCAAGGAGGTCGCGAAGAACGGGCTCACCGGCCTCGCGCTCGCAGCGTTCGCGGTCGGCCTCGCAGCTGGCGGCGCCTTCGTGCGCCGCCAGCTGACGAGGGACGTGCCGATGCTCGACGTCCGACTCTTCGCCTCCCCGGCGTTCGGCGGCGGCGTCCTCGTCAACCTGCTCTCCGTCGTCGCGATCACCGGGTTCCTCTACTTCGTCTCGCAGGACCTCCAGCTCGTCGTCGGGCTCCGCCCCGTCGAGGCCGGCCTCGCGCTCCTGCCCGGGCTGCTCGCGACGATCGTCGCGGGCCTCCTCGTCGTCAAGGTCGTCGCGCGCGTCGCACCGGGGCGCATCATCGCTGCTTGCATGGCGTTCGCCGCCGTCGGCTACGGGATCGTCGCCGTCGCCGGGGGAGCGGGCACGCTGTGGCCCGTCATCACCGCGTTCGTCATCCTCTCCGTCGGCGCCGGCGCGGCCGAGACGGTCTCGAACGACCTCATCCTCTCCTCGGCCCCCGCGGGCCGCGCGGGAGCCGCGTCCGCGATCTCCGAGACCGCGTACGAGCTCGGCGCCGTCCTCGGCACCGCGATCCTCGGCGGCATCATGTCCGCGGGCTACCACCGCAACATCGTCCTGCCGGGCGGGCTCACCTCCGCGCAGCAGGAGGCGGCGCGCGAGACCCTCGGCGGTGCGACCGGTGTCGCCGCGCAGCTCGACCCGTCCCGCGGCCAGGCGCTCCTCGACTCCGCGCACAGCGCGTTCGCGGGCTCCGTCGTCGTGACGTCCTGGATCGGCGTCGCCCTCATGGCCGCCGCCGTCGTCGTCTCGCTCGCGATCCTCTCGCGACCCCAGGTCGCGCAGATCGAGGACCACGTCGTCGACGCGGAGCTCCCGGACCCTTACGACGCGCTCGCCGACCTCGTCGCCCAGTCCGACCTCGACGACGCTCCCGACCGTGTTGGAGCGCCACCCCGCAGGTAGGGATCCTGTGAGAGTCCTCACCAGCCCCACCCCGCGCGCCCGGGCACGACTAACCTGAACGGTGGTCGTCCCGCGCGCGTCGTGCGGACGGCCGGGTGTCCGCCATGCGGTCATCCGGCGCCATCCACGTGACGACGCCCGCAGCCCGGGCCACACTCGCTCCACACCACCGGGTATCCACCAGCACCGAAAAGGCCTGCATCCGTGAACACCTCCCGCCCCCTGCGCGTCGCGATCGTCGGCGCCGGTCCTGCCGGCATCTACGCCTCCGACATCCTCTCGAAGGCTGGCATCGACGTCTCGATCGACCTCATCGAGCGCCTGCCCGCGCCGTTCGGCCTCGTGCGCTACGGCGTCGCGCCGGACCACCCGCGCATCAAGATGATCATGGGTGCCCTCCACAAGGTCCTCGAGCGTGGCGACATCCGCCTGCTCGCGAACGTCAACTTCGGCACGGACCTCTCGCTCGACGACCTGCGCGAGCACTACGACGCCGTGATCTTCTCGACGGGCTCCATCAAGGACGCCCCGCTGAGCATCCCGGGCGTCGAGCTCGACGGCTCCTACGGCGCCGCCGACTTCGTCTCCTGGTACGACGGTCACCCCGACGTCCCGCGCACGTGGCCCCTCGAGGCCCGTGAGGTCGCGGTGCTCGGCGCCGGCAACGTCGCGCTCGACGTCGCGCGCATCCTCTCGAAGCACGTCGCGGACCTCCTCGTCACGGAGATCCCCGACAACGTCGTCGAGGGCCTCAAGGCCTCGCCCGTCACCGACGTGCACGTCTTCGCGCGCCGCGGTCCTGCGCAGGCGAAGTTCTCGCCGCTCGAGCTCCGCGAGCTCGGTCACGTGCCGGACGTCGACATCGTCGTATACCCCGAGGACTACGAGTTCGACGAGGGCTCGATGGCCGCGATCGAGTCGTCGAACCAGACGAAGCAGGTCGTCAAGACGCTCACCGACTGGGCGCTTGTCGACCCGTCGACGCACTCCGCGTCGCGTCGCCTGCACCTGCACTTCCTCCACTCGCCCGCGGAGATCCTCGGTGAGGACGGCAAGGTCGTCGGGCTGCGCACCGAGCGCACCGCACTCCAGGGCGACGGCACCGTCAAGGGCACGGGCGAGTTCCACGACTGGCCCGTCCAGGCTGTCTACCGTGCGATCGGCTACTTTGGCACCGAGCTCTCGGACGTGCCGTTCGACGACCGCCGCGGGGTCATCCCCAACGCTGAGGGTCGGGTCCTCGGCGCGGACGGCGAGCACGTCCCCGGCGTGTACGCGACCGGCTGGATCAAGCGTGGGCCTGTCGGCCTCATCGGCCACACGAAGTCGGACGCGTCGGAGACGATCCGCCACCTCGTCGAGGACGTCGACTCCCTGCCGCGCGCGCCCAAGGGCGCGCCCGAGGACATCGTCGCGACGCTCGCCGAGCGCGGCGTCGACCTCGTCGTGTGGGACGACTTCCTCAACCTCGAGGCGCACGAGCTGGCGCTCGGCGTCGCCGCGGGTCGCGAGCGGATCAAGGTCGTGCCCCGCGAGGAGATGATCGCGATCGCCAAAGGCGTGAACTCGAGGGCCTGAGCGGCCCTTTCCGACGAGCGGCCCGTCGTGTTCCTGCACGTTCCCTAGCGTGCAGGAGCACGACGGGCCGTTTCGTCTTTCTGACGTCCCGCGCTTCGGGACGCTGTCGGTCTGCCTCCGTCGTGCTTGGGCAGGACGAGTCGCGGGGCGCCGACGGGGCATCGGGTGTGAGATGGGGGTTGCGCTGTGTCCCACCCCCGGGCATGATGCTCAATGTGAGTATGAAGGAGGTCGAGATGCGACAAGGCCACTCCCGGCACAGCAACACCCCGTCCCTCAAGACGGACCACTACGAGCTGACGATGCTCCAGGCGGCCCTCGCCTCAGGCGTCGCCCACCGGCGCGCGGTCTTCGAGCTCTTCACCCGCCGGCTCCCCACGGGCCGCCGCTACGGCGTCGTCGCCGGCATCGGCCGCGCCCTCGAGGCCGTCGCCGACTTCCGGTTCGACGACGCCCAGATCGCGTTCCTCCGCGACAACGCCGTCGTCGACACCCCGACGCTCGACTACCTCGCCGCCTACCGGTTCACCGGATCGATCCACGCCTACCGCGAAGGGGAGCTCTTCTTCCCGCAGTCGCCCATCGTCACCGTCGAGGGCACGTTCGGCGAGGCGGTGCTCCTCGAGACGCTCCTGCTCTCGATCCTCAACCACGACTCGGCGGTCGCGTCGGCCGCGTCCCGCATGGTCACCGCCGCGGCAGGCGCCAGCATCATCGAGATGGGCTCACGCCGCACGGGCGACGAAGCCGCGGTCGTCGCGGCCCGCGCGACGTACGTCGCCGGGTTCGGCGCAACCTCGAACCTCGAGGCGGGCTACCGCTACGGCATCCCGACGACGGGCACCGCCGCGCACGCGTTCACGCTCGCGCACGACTCCGAGCCCGAGGCCTTCGCCGCGCAGGTCGCCTCGCTCGGTGCCGGCACGACGCTCCTCGTCGACACGTACGACATCCCCACCGGCATTCGCAACGCCGTCGCGGCTGGCGGCACGAGCCTCGGCGGCATCCGCATCGACTCGGGCGACCTTTACGTCGAGACGACGCGCGCCCGCGCGCTGCTCGACGAGCTCGGCGCGACGAGCACGAAGATCGTCGTCTCGAGCGACCTCGACGAGTACGTCATCGACGACCTCGTCTCGCAGGGCGCCCCCATCGACGGCTACGGCATCGGCACGCGCGTCGTCACCGGCTCCGGCGCCCCGACCGCCTCGATGGTCTACAAGCTCGTCGAGATCGAGGGTCCCGACGGCCAGATGCGACCCGTCGCGAAGAAGTCCGCCGACAAGGCGTCCGTCGGCGGCTTCAAGGACGCGACGCGCGTCCTCGACGCGCACGGCGTCGCTGTCGCCGAGCTCGCCGTCCCCCGCGCCGCGGGCACGAGCGCGACGCACCCCGCAGGCACGACGACCCGTGACCTCCAGGTCACCTACGTCCGCGACGGCAAGATCGCCGACCTGCCGACGCTCGACGAGGTCCGCGCCCACCATCGGGCAGCGCTCGCCGAGCTGCCCCCGAGCGCCCTCGACGTCGTCGCGGGCACCCCCTACCTCACGGCAAGGAGCTGAAGATGGCACGCGCACTCATCGTCGTCGACGTCCAGAACGACTTCTGCGAGGGCGGCGCCCTCGGCGTCACCGGCGGCAACGACGTCGCCCGCGGCGTCGCCGCCAAGATCGGCGAGGGCGGCTACGACCTCGTCGTCACGACGCAGGACTGGCACGTCGACCCGGGCACGCACTGGTCCGCGTCCCCCGACTACCTCGACACGTGGCCCGTCCACTGTGAGGCCGGCACCGCCGGCGCCGAGCTCCACCCGGCTGTCGCCGCCGCGCTCGCCGCGACGGACATGCCCGTCGTGGGCGTCCGCAAGGGTGAGTACGAGGCCGCGTACTCGGGCTTCGAGGGCGTCGACGACGCCGGACGGCCCCTCGCCGAGGTCCTCGGCGCCGCGGGCGTCGAGGAGGTCGACGTCGTCGGCATCGCGACGGACCACTGCGTGCGCGCGACCGCGCTCGACGCGCACGCCACGGGTCTTGCGACGACCGTCCTCGTCGACCTCACCGCGGGCGTCGCGCCCGGCACGACGAAGGTCGCGCTCGACCTGCTCCGCGAGAAGGAGGTGCGCCTTGTCTGACGCCGTCGCCCCCGCCGGGTACGACCCGTCGGCCTACCCGCCGTTCGCCGTGACGAGCGACATCGTCGTCCTCACGATCCGCGGCGGCGAGCTCTCCGTGCTCCTCGTCGAGCGCGGCAACGAGCCCTACGCGGGCTGCTGGGCGCTGCCCGGCGGGTTCGTCGACATCGACGAGCCCGGCGAGGAGACCGCGCGCCGCGAGCTCGTCGAGGAGACGGGCCTCGAGATCTCGAGCTACCACCTCGAGCAGCTGCGCACGTACTCCGCCCCCGGTCGCGACCCGCGGATGCGGGTCGTCTCGACCGCGTACCTCGCGTTCCTCCCGGACCTGCCCGCTCCCGTCGCGGGCGACGACGCCGCCCGTGCGCGCTTCTTCGCGGTGCGGGACATCGAGGCCGGCGAGGTGACGCTCGCGTTCGACCACGACCAGATCCTCGCGGACGCCGTCGAGCGGGCCCGCTCGAAGATCGAGTACACGACGCTCGCCGCAGCCTTCGTCGAGCAGCCCTTCACGCTCGGCGACCTGCGCCGCGTCTACGAGTGCGTGTGGGGCACCCGCCTGCACCCGTCGAACTTCGCGCGCAAGGTGCTCTCGACCCCCGGCTTCGTCCGCAGCCTCGATGTGCGCGGCGCGAGCCGGTTCGAGGGAGGCCGGGTCGGTGCGCTCTACGAGACGGGGGACGCGACCGTCCTCCACCCCGCGATCCTGCGACCCACTGCTGACGAGGAGGACGAGCGATGAGCTCACGTGACTGGGAGGGCGTCCTCGACGCCATGGCGGACGGCATCGCCCGCGCGGCGTCGGACGCACGCGTCGGTCGCGTCGTCGTCGGCGTCTCCGGCGGGCTCGACGGCGCTGTTGTCGCCGTCGCCGCAGCGCGCGCGATGCGCGGCGAGAACGTCCTCACGGCGTTCCTGCCGACGCGCTTCTCGTCGCAGGCGTCACGCGACGACGCGGCGGCGCTCGGCCGCAACCTCGGCACCGACCACCACGTCATCTCGATCGACGAGCCGTACGGCGTGCTGCGGTCCGCGGTGCAGGACGGCATGGCGGGCCCGCCCGCCTGGCCCGGCTTCGTCGACGGGGCGACGAGCGTCGCGGAGCAGAACATCCAGGCGCGCCTGCGGGGCACGACGCTCATGGCGATCGCCAACGCGACGGGCGGCATCGTTCTCAACACCGGCAACCTCTCCGAGGTGCGGACGGGCTACTTCACGCTCTACGGCGACGGGATCGGCGCGGTCGCGCCGCTCGGGCGGCTCTACAAGACCGAGGTCCAGGAGCTTGCGGCGTGGATCAACCGGGAGAGCGAGGTCATTCCCGCGTTCACGGTGTCGCGGCCGCCGTCGGCCGAGCTTGCCGACGGGCAGGAGGACTCCGACTCGCTCCCGCCGTACCCGGTGCTCGACGCGGCGCTGCGTGCGCTCGCGGCCGGTGCAGGCCGGCCGGAGGGTGCCGTGCGGCCGGCGTCGGTCGACGAGGCGGCGTGGGCGCGGACGCAGCAGCTCGTCGCGGGCGCGGCCTTCAAGGCGCGCTACCTGCCGCCGTCGGTCGACCTCCCGGCGGACTGACGGCCCGCGCCACCCTTCCCGACGGATTGACGGATCCCGCCCGTTCAACGGGCGGGATCCGTCACTCCGTCGGGGAGCGGGTCGTGTGCTGCGTGTCTCTGGAACGACCCGCCGAGCGTTCTCGTTGGACCTCGTAGAGCGACGTCGGCAGCTCGGGGGCTCCACCACCCGACGGCGTCGCACGGGAGCGGCACATGCACAAGCACTTCAACGGTCTCAAGACGGCGATGCTCTTCGGCGTCCTGTGGGCGGTGCTCCTCGGCCTGTGGGCACTCTTCTTCCGTCACAGCCCGACGATGCTCTGGGTGTTCGCGGGCATCGGCGTCGTCTCGACCGCGGTGTCGTACTGGAACTCCGACAAGATCGCGATCCGCTCGATGCACGCCTACCCGGTGAGCGAGCTCGAGCAGCCCGCCATGTACCGGATCGTGCGCGAGCTCTCCATGGAGGCGCGGCAGCCGATGCCACGCCTTTACGTCTCGCCGACGGCCGCGCCCAACGCGTTCGCGACGGGCCGCAACCCGCAGAACGCGGCGGTGTGCTGCACGGAGGGCATCCTCGCGCTCCTCGACGAGCGCGAGCTGCGCGGCGTCCTCGGGCACGAGCTCATGCACGTCTACAACCGCGACATCCTCACCTCGTCGATGGCGGCGGCGGTCGCGGGCGTCGTCACGTCGCTCGCGCAGTTCCTCATGTTCTTCGGCGGGGGCGGCGACGACAGGCGGAACGTCAACCCGATCGCGGGCATCGCCCTTGCGCTGCTCGCGCCGTTCGCGGCGGCCCTCGTGCAGATGGCGATCTCGCGGACGCGGGAGTTCGACGCCGACGAGGACGGCGCGCGCCTCACGCGCGACCCGCTCGCACTCGCGTCCGCGTTGCGCAAGCTCGAGCGGGGGACGCAAGCGGCGCCGCTGCCGCCGACGCAGAACCTCGAGAACGTCTCGCACCTCATGATCGCCAACCCGTTCAAGGGTGGTGCGGCGCGTCTCTTCGCGACGCACCCGCCGATGGACGAGCGCATCGAGCGCCTCCAGCGCATGGCGACGAACGGCTGACGGCGCCTGTCCCCCCTCCCCCCCCGAGATAGCGCTCTTCGGACGAGATAGCGCGCGACGCGCGCTATCTCGTCCGACGCGCGCTATCTCGCGGGCTCCTGGGGAGGGAGAGGGAGGGGGAACTGGGCGTCGGTAGGATGGGACGCATGATCGAGCTGCGTACACCTGCCGAGATCGACGAGATGCGCGAGGCCGGCCGGATCGTCGCTCGCGCGCTCAAGGCCGTCGAGGAGGCCGCCGTCGTCGGCACCTCTCTCAAGGAGCTCGACGCCGTCGCCCGGGACGTCATCTTCGGCGCCGGCGCGACCTCGCCGTTCCTCAACTACCACCCCGACTGGGCGCCCACCCCGTTCCCAGGCGTCATCTGCGCGTCCGTCAACGACGCCGTCGTCCACGGCATCCCGAACGACCTGCGCATCGCCGACGGCGACCTCGTGTCGATCGACTGCGGCGCGATCCTCAAGGGCTGGGCTGCCGACTCCGCGACGAGCTTCGTCGTCGGCACCCCCCGTCAGGAGGACCTCGACCTCATCGCGACGACGCGCGCCGCGCTCGACGCGGGCATCGCCGCCGCCCAGGTCGGCGGCCGCCTCGGCGACATCTCCGCCGCGATCGGCCGGGTCGCCCGCAAGGCGAAGGTCGGCAACCTCGAGGACCACGGCGGCCACGGCATCGGCCGCGAGATGCACGGGGAGCCGTTCGTCCCCAACGAGGGCCGCGCCCGCAAGGGCATGGAGCTCAAGGCGGGCCTCGTGCTCGCGCTCGAGCCGATGTTCATCCACGGCGGCTCGGGCCGCTACACGTACGGCGACGACGGCTGGACGCTCTACTCCCGCTCGCGGCAGCGCGCCGCGCACGTCGAGCACACGATCGCGCTCACCGACGACGGCCCCCGCATCCTCACGGCGCTCTGACGTGCGGCTCTGACGAGCCGATCCGAACGCGCACGCCGCGCCCCTCCGTCCCCAGGAGCGGGCGGCGGCGTCGTCTCAGTGGGACGTGACCTTCGGGGCGTCGGCACGACGCCCCGCGACGACGGCGCGCCGCACGAACGCTCCGGCGCCGACGAGCGCGGCGAGCCCGGCGCCGCTGAAGCCGAGCGGCCGAGTGGGGCGTTCGGGGTTCGACGTCTCTTCGGCGCGGTCCGTGCCGGGAAGCCAGCGCACCTCGAGCTCGAGGCCGTTCCACGCGACGGCGCGCTCGAGGCGGATCCGTGTGCCGTCGGGCATGTCGAGGTGCGCGGTCGGGGAGATCTTGCGGCGGCCTTCGCGCGTGACGTCCACGATCTCGGCGGTGACGACGACGCCGTCGGTGCGGAGCTCCCGCACCTGGGCCGCGTCGTGGACGGTCCAAGCGATGCCGCCGCCGACGAGGGCGAGCGAGACGGCGGCGAGCACGCCGGCCTGCCGGTACTCCGCGGCGACGGTCCCGAGCGGCAGCCTGGGCAGCGGCACCGGACCTCGCCGGGTGTCACCCGGGTGGATGAGCGACGCCGGTGCTTTCGTGCGGGCGAGCCGACGCGGCACGGTGTCGAGGGCGATGAGGACGAAGGCGAGCAACGGGGCGGCGAGGATCGTGTCCGACGCCTGCCCCGTGACGACGAGCGACGCCGTGGCGACGAGCGCGAGCACGGCCGTCGTCACGGGCAGCAGGCCGCCGAGGAGCGGCGTGCACGCGAGGAACCCGGCGGTGACGGCGAGCACGACGTGCTGAGGGTCGACGACCGCGGGAGCGTGCGCCGCGTCCCACGTCCCGGTGAGCCCGGAGTACCAGACGAGCAGGCCGATCGCGCCCGAGACGAGCAGGAGGGCGGGTGGGCGGACGCCGCGCAGCTCCTCGCGGAGCGGCCGGCGCGTGTCCGTCACCCGAGGAGCCGCTCGACGTACGAGGCGAAGCCGTCGGCGTCGTTCGAGGCGGTCTGCGCGTCCGCGTGCGCGAGCACCTCGGGGTGCGCGTTGGCGACCGCGACGCCGTGGCCCGCCCACGTGAGCATCGGCAGGTCGTTCGGCATGTCGCCGAACGCCCACACGTCGGCCGGCGTGACGTCGTGCGCGGCGCACCAGCGGGCGAGGCCCGCGGCCTTCGTCACGCCGGGCGCGGACAGCTCGGCGAGGGCGTGCGCGCCCGAGTACGCGAGGATCCCCCGGTTCCCGACGACGTCGGCGACGCGTGCGTAGAGCTCGTCGTGCCCGAGTCTGTCGTGCCGCGCGAGGATCTTGCCGACGACGGCGCCCGGGCCGGCGTCGCACGGGTCGCCGTGGGCGACGAGCGTCGTCGCGACGTCGACACGGCGCGCATCGGCCGGCACGGGGTGCGTGCTCACGAACCCGGGGTCGTAGACGGGGCCGTCGATGCGCTCGAGGACGAAGGTCAGCCCGGGGATCGCGGCACGCAGGTCGTCGACGATGCTCGCCGCGGCCGCCCGCTCGAAGCCGTGGACCTGCTCGAGCGTGCCCGTCGCGAACTCGTACACGGCCGCGCCGTTGAGGACGACGGCCGTGCCGTGCCCTCCCGCGAGGTCGGCGAGCGCGGGCAGCCAGCGCGGCGGCCGCGCCGTCACGAAGACGACGCGCACCCCCGCGTCGTCGAGACGTCGCAGGACGGAGCGCGTGCGGTCCGAGACGGTGCCGTCCGACCGCAGGAGCGTCCCGTCGAGGTCCGTCGCGACGACGCGCGGGGCCTCTCTCACCGGAAGGGGCGAGCTGTGCGGGCGCTGCGGGCGAGCCCGACGGCGAGCGCCGCGCACAGCGGCGAGTAGACCGTGAGGTCGAGCGTCCGGAAGCGAGGGGTCGTCGCCCGCAGCCCGAACCCCGAGACGGCGATGCCGGCAGCCGCTCGCGCCGCGAGCACTCGCGCGGCGGTGCGAGCACCGCGCCGGGAGAGTCGCCCGACGCGCGATCCCTCGGGCGCTTGCGAGGCGACGACCGCTGCGCACGCCGTCGTCGTCACGAGACCCGCGACTGCGAGGCACGCCGCGGGACCGGGGCTGCCGAGACCGTCGACGCCGAGGAAAGTCGCCGAGAACGCCTCCCGGTCCTCGAGCGGGAACGTTGAGCCCGCGGCCCACGCGACATGAAGGGCACCGACCGCCCCAAGGACGGTCGCCGTGGCGACCGTCGACGCGGGGACGGCCATCAGCGGTAGTTCGTGAACTGGACCGCGAAGTCCAGGTCGGCGCCCTTGAGGAGCGCCTGCACGGCCTGGAGGTCGTCGCGGGACTTCGACGTCGCACGGACCTCGTCGCCCGTGATTTGCGTCTTCACGCCCTTGGGGCCCTCTTCGCGGATGATCTTCGTGACCTTCTTGGCGTTCTCGCCCGCGAGACCCTCCTTGAGGGTCGCCTCAAGGCGGTACTCCTTGCCGGAGAGCTGCGGGCCCTTGTCGCCCGTGTCGATGGCCTTGAGGGAGATGCCGCGCTTGATGAGCTTCGTCTGGAAGACGTCAAGGATCGCGAGGACGCGCTCCTCGGAGTTGGCGATCATGACGATCTTCTCGCCGGACCACGCGATCGAGGCGCCGACGTTGCGGAAGTCGTAGCGCTGCCCGACCTCCTTGATCGCCTGGTTGAGCGCGTTGTCGACCTCCTGACGGTCGACCTTGCTGACGATGTCCATGGAGGAGTCGGCCACGGTGTTCTCCTTGTGCGTGAGAGGGGGCGGGTTTCTGGTCCCAGCCTAGCCGCGCGGCCCGCGGTCGCGCGGGCGGCGCAGCGCCCGCAGCGCGTCGGCGGTGAGGATCGCGAGCGCGACCCACACGAGCGCGAAGCCGGCCCATCGCGCGGGGCTCATCGGCTCGTTGTAGAGGAGGACGCCGAGCCCGAGCTGGACCGTCGGCGTGAGGTACTGCAGGAGCCCGACGACGGTGAGCGGCAGGCGTTGCGCAGCGGTCGCGAACATCGTCAGCGGTGCGACGGTGACGACACCGAGCGTCACGAGGAGCGCGCCGTACCCGAGACCCGACGTCGTCGAGGGCGTGGGCCCGAGCCACAGGAGGAACCCGAGCGCGACGGGCGTGAGCACCGCCGTCTCGACGGCGAGCCCCGCAAGCGGGTCGACGCCCGCGCCCACCTGCTTCTTCACGAGCCCGTAGAGCCCGAACGTCACCGCGAGCGCCAGCGCAAGCCACGGCACGCCGTGCCCGCCCGCGGACACGACGACGACGGCGACCGTGCCCACGCCGAGCGCCCACAGCTGAGCGACCGTGAGCCGCTCCCTCAGGACGACGACCGCGAGCAGGACGGTGACGAGCGGGTTGACGTAGTACCCGAGCGACGCGTCGACGACGTGCCCCGAGAGGACACCCCACACGTAGAGCAACCAGTTCGCTCCGATGAGTAGCGATGCCGCAGCGAGCAGCGCGACCGTCCGCGGCGAGCGCCACAGCGCGACGAACGCGCGCCACCGGTGCGTGAGCACGACGAGCAGCACGCTGACGGCAAGACCCCACACGACGCGGTACGCGACGACCTCGACCGCGCCCGTGCGCGTGAAGAGGTGGAAGTACACGGGGAACATCCCCCACACGAGGTAGGCGCCGAAGCCTGCGGCGAGGCCCGTCCGGTCGAGACCAGGAGGGTGCGGGGTGGGTGCGGGGCTCGTGCACATGGGCGGTGGCAGCGTCCCCTCTCGTGCTGGTCGGAGCGCCTCCGAACGGCTCGATTTCCGCTCGGGGCACTTCCCCTAGTATCGTGTGATCGCTCGCGAGGTGCGGACCTGGTCCACGCCAGCGGCGCATCGGCAGCTTGCCCGAGCGGCCAAAGGGAGCTGACTGTAAATCAGCCGCGTCATGCTACGGGGGTTCGAATCCCTCAGCTGCCACCGATGCCGAAGGCCCCATCCACATGGACGGGGCCTTCGGCGTGCCTGGGGGATGTCGTGTTGTCGGGTAGAGGCAGGCCATCCAGACGGTGCCGGTCTCGCACGACGCGGGGGCGGTGAAGCTGTGGGGTGGCGTGAACGTCTGGCCCGCGACGGAGGAGCGGTCGCCGATCGCGTGGTCGTGCCCCGTGACCCATATTCCGGAGACCTTCTGTTCCACAGCGCCTCGGGAGAAGGAAAGGAGCGTCCGAGCGGGGGCCTAGCCTCCGAGGATCTTGGCGCGTGCTGCTGCGCGCTCGTCGGCGGTGATGACGCCGCGATCGTGGAGGCTGTCGATCTCGGCGAGGCGTTCCTCGGTCGTCGCGGAGGGAGCGGTCATCGCGGACGGGGCCGTCGTCGCGTCGGTCGGCGTCGCTGGCTGCATGAGCTGGGAGTCCATGAGTCGCGCGGCCATCTCGGTCTCCATGGTGAGGGGGTCGTAGCCGCGGGCCTTCGCGAGCCGGTAGTTCCTCACGCCGCTGACGACGATGACGGTGAGCGCGGCGACGAATGCGAGCCCGAAGAGTACGAGGAAGACGACGAGGTATGCCGGGAGGCCGTCGGACATGCCGGCGGCGCCGCTCGTGCGACCGATCTCGACGTCGGTGAAGAGATGCTCGAGCTCGGGCGGGATCGTCTCGGCGCGCAGGCGTGTCATGCGTGCACTGTAGTGATCATCCGGCCTGTCCGAGAAGCGGTCCGGAGCATCCGACGTCTCTCGCTGCGAGGTTGAAGTCGGCGCGTGTGCCTGCCGATGCATGCGGGCATGCGTTCGACGTTCCGTCGCCGGTCCCTCGTCGTCGCGCTCGCGGCGGCGCTTGTCGTCCCGCTCGTCGCTGCACCGTCGGCGCAGGCGGCGGCGAAGGACGGGGCGCGTCCGGCGTCGTACGAGTCGTCGGTCGTCGCACGCATAAACTCCGCCCGCGCGACGGAGGGGCTGCCCGCGTTCCTCGAACTTCCTGCGCTGCGGACCGATGCCCGCCAGTGGTCGACGACCCGCGCGAAGCGCGGTACGTCAGGACGACTCGCGCACCAGTCGATGACGGTGATGAAGAAGGACACGCGGGCGGCGGGTTGCGCGGGCGGCTACGCGGAGATCGTCCTCTGGGCTCGCCCGACGCCGTCGACAGCGAAGGTCGTGAGCACGTACCTCGGCTCGGCCGCTCACCGGCGCATCGTGCTTTCGGGCAGGTACACGCACGTCGGCTCGGGCACGGTCGTCCGTGGTGGCGTCACGTACAACACGGTGCGTTTTGCGTCGGGCTGTGTGCGGACGGTGAAGAAGTACTCGACGAGCCGCACGGGTCGTCTTGTCGTGACGATCCCCGCGCGGTCGAAGGCCGGGAAGGTCCTCTACCGGGTGCACGCACCGAAGACTGCGACGCACACGGCGGTCTCGTCGAGGACGAAGACGGTGACGTACCGCCGCTGACGCGTCACGCGAGGGTTGCGGCGAGTACGTCGTCGAGCATCGCCGGGGTGAGCAGCCCCGTGTACGTGTTGCGCGCGGAGACGTGGAAGCAGCCGTGGACGCGGAGCGTCCGTCCGTCGTCGTGCGTGAGGTCGAGCGTCGCGGCGTGCGCGAACCGCGGCCGGGGCCGCGGCACGTGCCAGCCCTGCTCAGCGAGCGTCGCGAGGAGCGCCTGCCAGCCGTACGCGCCGAGCGCGACGGCGTGTCGGAGCGTGGGCGCGAGGAGCTCGAGCTCGCGTGCGAGGTAGGGCGCGCACGTGCGCCGTTCGTCGGGGGTGGGCTTGTTGTCGGGCGGTGCGCACCTCACGGGCGCGACGAGGCGCACGCCCGTGAGCTCGAGCCCGTCGTCGGCGGACACGGACGTCGGCTGGTTCGCGTACCCGACGCGGTGGAGAGCGGCGACGAGCACGTCGCCCGACGGGTCGCCCGTGAACATGCGTCCGGTGCGGTTGCCGCCGTGGGCGGAGGGCGCGAGCCCGACGACGACGGTGCGGGCGTGTGCGTCGCCGAAGCCGGGCACGCCGCGGCCCCAGTACGTCTGGGCGGCGAACGAGGCGCGCTTGTCGCGCGCGACGCGTTCTCGCCACGCGACGAGGCGTGGGCACGCGAAGCAGCCCGCGACGAGCGCGTCGACCTCCGGGAGGGTCGTCGCGGTCCGGGCGAGGCCAGGGTCGGAGTGCGTCGGTGCCACCCCTGCAGTGTGCACCTCTGGTAGAGAAGGACGCATGACGCAACTCCCGACGGTCCTCGCGTGCGGTCTCGCGACGCTCGACGTCACGCAGGTCGTCGACCGCGTGCCCGGCCCCGACGAGAAGGTCGTGGCACGTTCGCTCGCGGTCGCGGCGGGCGGGCCCGCGCTCAACGCGGCGATCACCGCGGCGCGCCTCGGCTGCGCCGCGACGCTGCTCACGCGCGTCGGGGACGGCGGCCCTGCGGCTCCCGTGCGGGCCGAGCTCGCCGCGGAGGGCGTCGCGCTCGTCGACGCGGCCGACGACGCGTGGACGCTGCCCGTCTCGACGGTGCTCGTCACGCAGGGGACGGGGGAGCGGGCTGTCGTCTCGACGAACGCTGCTGGGCGTGCGCCGTCGGCCCCGGCGGACGTCACGCTGCCCGACGGCACCGCCGCGGTGCTCGTCGACGGCCACCATCTCGACCTTGCCCTCGGGGCGGCCGCGGCCGCGCGTGCTGCGGGCGTGCCCGTCCTCCTCGACGGCGGTTCGTGGAAGGCCGGCCTCGACGAGCTGCTCGCGCTCGTCGACGTCGCGGTGCTCTCCGCGGACCTGCGCTTGCCCGACGGTCCGCAGGGTGCGCTCGACGACGACGACGTCGACGCGCTCCTCGCGGGCGTTGGTGCGCTGGGTCCTGCTGTCGTCGCCCGCTCGAGCGGGCCGGGCCCCGTCGACGTCCTCGTCCGCACGGGAGGTCGCAGCAAGCGGGGACGGGTCGAGGTGCAGCAGATCGACGACGACACGGTCGTCGACACGCTCGGTGCGGGCGACGTCCTCCACGGGGCCGCGCTCGCGGGCCTCGCCCGCCTGCCGCGCACGTCCCTCGCGCTGCCCGGTGCACCTGCCGACCCGGGTCTCGTGCTCGTCGGGGCGCTCTCCGCCCTCACGGTCGCGACGCGGGTCGCGACTGCGTCCGTGCAGCATGCGGGCGCACGCGGGTGGACGCGCGACCCCGGGCTCGTCGCGACGCTGCGGGCCGCGCTCGACGGCTGAGCCGCGGCGCACTCACTATCGCGTCGAGCGTCAGCCGATGCCGACGAGCGTCGGACCTACTGGCAGGACGACGACGCCGCCTGTCGCGACCCACGTGTCCGGCGGCAGGAAGACGCGAACGTCGTCGTTGAACGCCATCGGCACGACGGCGCGGGTCGTGCGTCGTGCGCCGTCGACACCGACGACCGAGACAGCCTGGTCGAGGAACTCCATGCCGTCGCTCTGCCCGGGCGTCGGCGCGTCGACGCCCGGGACGGGCTCCGTGTCTGCGTCGTCCAGGGCGGGCCCGACACGGCCACCGCCGTACGGCCTGGCGACCAGCGAGAGATCGGCGACGTCAGCCACAGGCTGCCCGTCCGGTCCGACGATGAGCAGCGACATGCCCTCAGCAGACTCCTCCGTCGCGGGCGTCCCGGCGATCCCGGCCTCGGCGACCCAGGGCGTCACCTGCTCCCCGAACCGGGCGGCTCCCGCGTGGACGAGGCGCTCGCGCGCACCGGACGCGGAGACGACCCAGTCGCCGACGCCCGTGCGGCCCTCGAGCATCGCGGGCGTCGACACGCCCGTGCTCGTGAGCAGGTCGTCGCGGCGCCACGCGGCGCCGGGAAGCGCGGAGATCGTCGTGCCGTCCTCGGCGGAGACGAACGTCACCCAGCGCGTCGCGACAGCGGTGCTGCCGCCGGGCGGTGTGTCGCGGAGCGCGAGCGGACCGAGGGCGGTGAGCTCCTCGCGGAGGAAGGACCGCAGGAGGGTCCCGTCGGGGCCGGGCTCGACCGCGCCCGAGAACGAACGCCACGTGCCATCGGTGCTGCGCACGAGCGACTGGGTCGAGTTGCGTGCGAGGATGCGGCCGTCGTGCGTGAGCGCGAGCGTCGGAGCGTCCGGGCCGAACCATTGGGAGAGAAGTGTCGAGCCCGAGCCGAGGCACGCGAGGTCGTCCGCCAGCCCCGCCCAGTAGAGAACGCCCGTGTGCTGGAGGAGCGACGTGATCCGGCACGCGGCGGGCACCGGGACGCGAACGTCGACGGCACCCGTCGCGGCGTCGAGCACGACGATCTCCTGCAGCCCCTCGCCGTCCTCGGTCACCGTCTCGCACGCGACGAACGTGCCGGCGTCGAGGACCTGGCACGGGGAGGCCGACTGGGCCTCGAGCGGTGCGACCCACGCCGCACGTCCCCGAGCGGTGTCGACCCCGACGACGAGTGCCGCTCGGTTGGCCTTGCTCGTCGCATCCGCTGCGTCGAGCAGCGCCCGCCACGCCTTGGCGCCAGCGGAACCTCGCGTGACGACGACGACGGCCTCGGGCGCGGAGGCGTCGGCGACGCTCGCCGACATGCGCGCGGGCACGACCGAGAGCCCGTCGAGGTCCGAGCCCTTGACCCCCGCGTCCTTCGCGACGTCACCGAGGAGCTCCGCAGGCCCGAGCGTCCACCGCACCTGCGCGGAACCCAGCGACACGTCGACCGCGGGAGCGGGCTGCAGGAGGTCCGCCCGGCGGGGGTCGCTCACGTGGACGTCCGGGATCGCGCCGAGCACGGGCAGCCCGTCGTCGGTCGTCGCGCGCTCGAGGGACGCGAGGAGCGTCGCGAGGTCCTCGGCTGCGAACGTCGGCGCGGGCGGGGGAGGGACGGCCGGGTCGCGGTCGTGGAGGATCGTCCAAGCGCCGCCGCCGACGAGCGTGAGGGCAGCCACGGCGCCGATCCAGCGTGCGGCACGCCGACCGGGGCGGTCACGGCGCTCGCGCGCGCGGTCGAGGACGTCGCCGTCGATGCGGGTCGTGACGTCGTCGGGCACGTCAACCGGGCCTGGAGCGGCGACCGGTGCCGAGGGAGCCACGGGTGCGCGCGGCGGCATCTGCGCGGGAGCGGCCGCGTCGTGCGGGGACGCTCCCGCGGCCTGGGGGGCCGGACGACGAGCGGGTCGGAGCCCCTGCTCCTCCCACAGGTCCCGTCGTGCGGGTTCCGTGCCCTGCGTCATGCTCACCCCTGTCGTCGCGGCACCGCTACCGCACCCTCGCATGGTCCCGCACGACGTCGGGTGTCGTCCACCTTGGCACGGGCTGTCTCCTCACCCACGGTCGTGATGCGCACCGCGGCAAGGAGTGGCAGTGTGGTGACAGCTCGCACCGCACGGTGCGCGACGGGAACGGAAGGGGAATCACCATGGGTGAGCTCATCGGTCTCATCATCTTCGGCGCGGTCATTGGCGCCCTCGCACGGCTCTTCATGAAGGGCGAGCAGCCCATCGGCGTCCTGTGGACGATCATCCTCGGGGTGCTCGGAGCGCTCGCAGGCTACTGGCTGTCGGACCTCCTCGGCGTCAAGGAGACGAGGGGCATCGACTGGATCCGCTGGATCATCTCGATCGTCCTCTCGATCCTCTTCATCAGCATCTACCTCGGGCTGCGTGGCGGTCGACGCCGCGTCTGAGCACGTTGCGGGCAGCGCCCCCGTCCCGGACCTCACGGTCCGTGACGGGGGCGTTGTCGTCCTCACCTGTGCACGACGCACGCGTCGGCCTCGCCACGCCTAGGGTGGGCGACGTGACCCCGACAACCTCGCCCTTCGATCCTCGTCCGCTCGACGTCCTGCGCCGCGTCTGGGGCTACGACGCGTTCCGTGGTGACCAGGCGGAGATCATCGACACTCTCGTGCGCGGTGAGGACGCGCTCGTCCTCATGCCGACGGGCGGCGGCAAGTCCCTCTGCTACCAGGTGCCTGCGCTCGTGCGGGACGGCGTCGGCGTCGTCGTGTCCCCGCTCATCGCGCTCATGCAGGACCAGGTTGACGCGCTCGCCGCGCTCGGCGTCCGCGCCGGGTTCCTCAACTCGACGCAGACGCCCGACGAACGTCGCCAGGTCGAGGCCGCCTTGCTCGACGGCACGCTCGACCTTCTCTACCTCGCCCCCGAGCGGCTCGGCGTGCCCTCGACGCTCGACCTGCTCGACCGCGCCCGCATCGCACTCTTCGCGATCGACGAGGCCCACTGCGTCTCGCAGTGGGGCCACGACTTCCGCCCCGACTACCTGCGGCTGTTCGTCCTCCACGAGCGCTGGCCGGACGTGCCGCGCATCGCGCTCACCGCGACGGCGACGTCCGCGACGCGCACCGAGATCGCCGAGCGGCTCGAGCTCACGGGCGCCCGCCACTTCGTCGCGAGCTTCGACCGGCCGAACATCCGCTACCGGATCGTCGGCAAGGACAACCCGCGCGCCCAGCTTGTCGACCTGCTCACGAACGAGCACGACGGCGACGCCGGCATCGTCTACTGCCTCTCGCGGGCCTCCGTCGAGCAGACGGCCGCGCACCTCGTCGAGCGTGGCATCCCCGCCCTGCCGTACCACGCGGGTCTCGACGCCTCGGTGCGTGCGCGCCACCAGTCGCGGTTCCTCCGTGAGGACGGGCTCGTCATGGTCGCGACGATCGCATTCGGCATGGGCATCGACAAGCCCGACGTCAGGTTCGTCGCGCACCTCGACCTGCCGAAGTCCGTCGAGGGCTACTACCAGGAGACGGGCCGCGCGGGCCGCGACGGCGCACCGGCGACCGCGTGGCTCGCCTACGGCCTCGCGGACGTCGTCCAGCAGCGCCGCATGATCGACTCCTCCGAGGGCGACGCCACGCACCGCCGCCAGCTCTCCGCGCATCTCGACGCGATGCTCGCGCTGTGCGAGACCGTCGGCTGCCGCCGCGTCCAGCTCCTCGGGTACTTCGGCGAGGAATCCGAGCCGTGCGGCAACTGCGACACGTGCCTCACCCCGCCCCGCACGTGGGATGGCACCGTCGCGGCGCAGAAGCTGCTCTCGACGGTCGTGCGGCTCGAGCGTGAGCGCGGGCAGCACTTCGGCGCCGGGCACATCATCGACATCCTCCGCGGCAAGGAGACGCCGCGCGTCCGCGAGCTCGGGCACGGCACCCTCTCGACGTACGGCATCGGGGAGGACGTGTCGGAGGCCGAGTGGCGGGGCGTCGTGCGCCAGCTGCTTGCGCAGGGGCTCGTCGGCGTGGATGCGCGCGGCTACTCGACGCTCGAGCTCACGCCCTTGTCCGCCGCCGTGCTCACGGGCGAGCGGACCGTCCTCATGCGGCACGAGGAGCCGCGCGCCTCCCGACGCTCGGCGTCGGGCGGCGGCCGTGCAGCTCGTGCCGCCGCCGTGACCGAGGGGCTCGACGCCGCCGCGACCGAGCTCTTCGAGGAACTGCGTGCATGGCGCGGCGCGACGTCGAAGGAGCTCGGCGTCCCCGCGTACGTCGTCTTCCACGACGCGACGCTCCGCGAGATCGCCCAGCGACGACCGACCTCGCTCCCGGAGCTCGCGACCGTCGGCGGCGTCGGCGCGAGCAAGCTCGAGAAGTTCGGGACGGGCGTGCTCGACGTCGTCGGGCGCGTGACGGGCGTCGACGTCGACACGGACGCGGGGACGCTCGAACTCTGAGCCGACGAGGCGTGCCGGACTTGCCGCCGCTTAGCCCGCGACCGGGGAACCGAGCTCGGTCGTGAGGACGGTCGCGAGCGCGTCCGAGCCGTCGAGCGTGCCCGTCGGGACGTAGGCCGCCACACGGAAGGCGTCGCCGGACTCGGCACGCACCCACATCATCACCGCGTCGAGCGTCGACGCGTCGACACCCTCGCCGACCTTCTGCGTCCACGACATGGCGACGGCCTCCGACGCGCCCGGCCAGGTCTCGACGGCGCGGCGGAGGTTCGTCACCGCCGGGTCTGCGGCCATGAGCTTCTCGTTCGTCCACGAGACCGAGGAGAGGGACCCCGCACCCGCGCCGAGCGAGACGACTTCGACCGCAGGGAGGTTCTGCCCGGCAGCACCGAGACGGAACGCACGCCCCGGGGCGGTGCCCTGGGCCTGGTAGCCGGTGTCCTCCCGTGCGGTGGCCGGTAGCGTGAGCGTGAGCCCCGGGAACACCTCGGTCCGGGAGCCCTCGGACGGCGTGAACACGAGCCCGAGAGACGCGCCGGTCGGCACCGTGACGTCCTCCGGCGAGCCCGACGACGGCACCGACCCGGTGCCCGCCTGGCCGGCGGTCGGCGTGCCCGTGCCGCCCGTCGCCCCGCAGGCGGTGAGCAGTACGGCGAGCGTCCCGACCGTGAGTGCCGCAGCCACGGCCGCCGTTGAGGTCCTCCTGGATCCGCGCATCGCAGTCTCCTTCGTCGTTCTGCTGAGGTCGTGTGCTCGCGTCGTGCGCCGTGCCTCGCCAAGGGACCGCACGCGCCCGCCCGAGTATTCCGCACCTTGCACGGTTCGGCGCGGCGAGGCCGGGTGTGGGCCCGGGTACCGCAGCGAGGCAGGCGGCACCCGGGACCTCGTGCGGATCAACCTGCGACGCACTCGGTCCACGGGACCCAACGGCTCCCGTCGAAGTAGGAGGCCTCGGTCGTCGTCGTGGTCGTCGACGAGTTCTCGTACCGGACTCCGACGCCGACCTTCCAGCCGTCGACCGCAGCGTCGAACGCGAACGGGGTCGAGGACCCGCTGGTCCGTGCGAGCACCGTCGCCTCGCCGCGCTCCATGGCTGCACGGACGAACGTCGCAAGCGCGTCCTCGCCCGGCGATCCGGTTCCGCCCGCGGGCGTCCACGCCGTCGGGGGGACCGGGACGCCGACAGCACGCAGGAGATCGCCGGCGACCGACGTCGCCTCCGGGTTGGTGAGATCGACGGAGAGGTGTGCCTGGCTGCCGCGCGCGTGCGCGTCGGAGTACTGCGTCCCGAGGAGCCGCGAGAGGTGGATGCTGCCCTCCTGCGCCGTCGTGAGCTCGATCGAGACGTTGGTCATGTGCGTGCTCGTCGGGTCGAGCGTCACGGCGACGACCGTCTGGACGTCACCGTCAAAGCTCCCCTCGACGTTCTCGTGGAGGTATCCGACGCGACCCCAGGCGGTCGAGTCGAGCGACGCCCCGAAGTAGAGCGTCGTCGCGCCGGTCGCGGTGTCGACGCGACCCCCGAGCGCGGTCGCCCCGCTCGCTCGGACGTCGCCGTCCGCGGGGCCCAGGGGGGTGAAGTCGGTCCAGGCCCCCGACGCCGCGAGCTGCGCGTCGACCTGGGCGAAGTACGACGTCGGCGTAGGAACCCGGTAGCCGTTGCCGGTGATCCGGTCCACGGCGGCGGAAGCCCCGTCCCAGAGCGCACGCAACGGCCCGGCGATGGGCGTCGTCGCGTTCTCGACGTGTCGCTGGAAGTGCTCCGTCAGCTGCGCCGCCGCCTTCTCCTGGCCGGGCGGGAAGTCCCACGTCGAACCTCCGGCGACGACGGCCGCAGCCCCTGCCGCGGCGTGCGCGCCCTTGGCCATGGTGAAGTCGTCGACCGTGAGGGAGATCTTCGCGCCGGCTGCAACCCCGATGCCGGCGTTGCCCGCCGCCCTGAACGTCACCCGGGTCGTCCCGTCGGAGAGGTTCTCGGTGATGAGGGTGCCGCCGCCGTCGACATCGACGATCACCGTCGCCCCGATCGAGCGCGCCGTCGTCACCGCGTCGGTGACGCACGGTCCTTCGGGGCGGCGCGCGTCGACAGCGTCCTCGGTCGCTGCGCAGGCCGTGCCGAAGGCCTCGCAGAGCCGTGCTGCGATCGCCGAGCCGATCGGGGTCGCCGCGATGAGGAGCGATCCCACGACCGCGACGACGAGAAGGATCGCACCGAGATACTCGACCGACCCGGCTCCGCGGTCGTCACCGCGTCGGGCGGCGGCCGTGCGTCGAATCATCGGAAGGTCTCCTTGGTGCGGGACGGTGGGAGCGTGCGTGTGCACGCTCGACCGTCCTTCACGCTAGGGATGAACCTTCTGGGGCGCGACGCCCCCGGGGCCCGTTCTGGTCCTTCTGTCACGGGGGGTGCCTGGGTCCGCGTGGGACCCCGGGCCCAGGCGGCGCAGTCGCGGGCGGCGTCCCTCCCCGGGGGGCGGCATGCCGCGGGCGTGGCATGCCGCGGGCGCGGTCGGCCGCGGGCGTGGTCGGCCGCGGGCGTGGTCGGCCGCGGGCGTGGTCGGCCGCGAATCGGCCGACCACGTCAGTCGAGGTCGCTCGAGAGGACGACGGCCCGTGCGGGAGAGCTCTCGAGCTGCCCCGGCTCCGCGAAGGCCAGGATCTGGAACGCCGCCCCGGATCGCGCCCGCATCCAGAGGACGAGCGCGTCGAACGTCGTGGACCTGTCGCCGCGGGTGACCTCCTGTGTCCACGTCATGGCGATGACCTCCGCGGCGCCAGGCCAGCGCTCGACGGACCGGTGGACGTTGGAGATCGCCGGATCAGCCTTCATGAAGGCTTCGTCGGTCCATGAGAGGTCCCTGAGGGAACCTAGCTCGGGGCGGATCGCGGTGACCTGGAACGCGGGCAGATCCTCCCCGGCCGTGCCGAACAGGAAGCGGCGGCTCGGCGCAGGGCCGCTCGGGACGAAGGCCGAGTCCTCGTGCGCGGACTCCGGCAACGTCACCGTGAGCCCGGGGAGCACCTCCGTGCGGGTGCCCGCCGACGGCACGGGGGCGATCCCGAGAGGGGTGCCGGTCGGCGCCATGGGGTGGTCCGTCCCGGACGGTGCCCAGGGCGCGTCGAGCGGGTCGGGCGACGGCACGCACGCCGTGAGCGTCACCGTGAGGACGCCGACGGCGACAGCGGCGACCGCCCGCGCAGCGGCGTTCCTGCGGTGCTGGGTCCGCGGTACGTCTGCCCGCCGCGTCGGCGGCCTCATCCGACGCACTCCGTCCACGGCACCCACTGGGTCCCGTCAAAGTACTCGGCGCCGTCCGTCGTGCGGCGCGTCGAGGAGTTCTCGTACCGGAGACCCGCCTCGATCCCGACCTTGCCGGACGCGTTGATCGCGAACGGGGTTGACGAGTCGCCCGTCTGCGTGAGGCGGCTGACCGTCCCGCGCTCCTTGGCGGCGTCGACGAACGTCGTGAAGGCGTCGATCTGTCCAACCCCCGTGTTGCCTCGTGGCGTCCACTCCGTGTCTGGGACCGGGATCCCCTGCGACCGCAGGACGTCCGCGGCGATCGAGGCGCTCTCCCGGTCCGTGAGGTTGACCCCGGCCGTGTACTGCACGCCGCCCCGCGCGCTCGGGTCGTGGTTCGCCCCGAAGACGTTCGACCAGCTGGCGTCGGCCTCGCCGAACGCCGTCCCCTCGATGGACACGTTCGTCATGTAGGCACCGGAGGGGTCGAGTGTCACCGCGATGATCGTGTGCAGTTCCCCCGAGGCGCTCGCGTCCCCCGAGCTCGTGAGCTGCTTGCTACCGGCCTGGGCGGAGCCCTCCAGGGTCGCAGAGTAGTAGAGGGTCGTCGCCCCCGTGCGGACGTCGACCTTCGCGCCGAGCGCCACGGCGGCCTCGGCCTCGGCGCCCGCGCTCGTCGGCCCGGTGGAGAGCGCCGATGCTGAGGCCGAGGCCGACCCGTCGACCCCGACCTGCCCGAAGTACGACGTCGGGGCCGGCGGCACGTACCTGTCGCCAAAGACTGCGTCCCACGCGCCGCGGATCGGCCCGACGACGGGGGTCGTCGAGTTGTCGAGCTGTCGCTGGAGGAACGACGTGAGCTTCGACGCGTCACCCTCCTGGCCGCGCGGGAACTCCCAGGTTGTGCCGCCCGCAACGAGGGCCGCCGCACTTGCGCTCGCCTGGGCGCTCCCCCCGTAGACGAAGTCGTCGACCGTGACCTCGATGCTGCCGCCCACGCCGACCCCGATGCCGGCGCTGCCCTCTCCCTGGAGCGTCACCCTCGTCGTTCCGTCCGAGAGCTTCTCCGTGATGAGCTGACCGCCGGCGTCAAGGTCAATGACCGCGGTGACGCCGAGCGAGCGGGTCTCCGTCGAGGTGTCGACGACGCATGGGCCCTCGGGCTTGCGGCTCGCCGTCGGATCCTCTGACGCGGTCCCGCACGTGGTTCCGAAGGCCTCGCAGAGCCGTGCCGCGATCGCGCTGCCGATCGGCGTCGCCGAGAGCAGCAGCGAGCCCACGATGGCGACGACGAGGAGGATGACTCCGAGGTACTCGGCGGAACCGGCGCCGTGGTCGTTGCCGCGGTCCCTCGCGACGGCCAGTCGTCGGAACATCGGGGTCTCCTCGTCGCGGGCGTGGCGTGCGTCCCGGAGAGGCGTCCGGGGCCACTGCCACGCTAGGGGAGGCCTCGTCGGCCCGCACCCGCTCCCGGGCCCGTCCCGGGCCGAACCGCGCTGGGCCCTGGTGGGCCCCTGGGCCTACGGGCCGCCGCAGCGGACGGTCCCCGCAGCGCGGTGCTTGGATGGGAGGCATGAGCACGACGACGGGCCCGCGTGCCCCGCAGCACCCGGGGCACGTCGAGGTCGTCTGCGGGCCGATGTTCGCGGGCAAGTCCGAGGAGCTGCTGCGCCGTGTGCGACGCGCCCGTTTCGCGGGGTTCGCGGTCGAGGTCATGAGCCACGCCGTCGACGACCGGCGCGGTGCTGGCACGGTGTCGTCGCACTCGGGGCTCGCGGTCCCGGCGGCCGCGGTCGGTGACGTTGCGGCGCTCGAGGCGCACGTGCGTGGCCGGCGCGCGGCAGGGGGGCTTGACGTCGTGGCGATCGACGAGGCCCAGTTCTTCGGGCCCGATCTCGTCGATGCCGTGCAGGGGCTCGCGGGCGACGGGCTCGTCGTGCTCGTCGCAGGGCTTGACGTGACCTTCGAGGGGCGGCCGTTCGAGCCGCTGCCGAGCCTGTGCGCGCTCGCGGAGCGGGTCACACGGCTCACCGCGGTGTGCGGGGTGTGCGGCGCGGACGCCGCGTTCCACGAGCGGGTCGTTGCGACGCCTTCGGCGGCGGGGCGTGTCGAGGACGCACGGGCGGAGCTCGTCGGTGGTGCGGAGTCGTACGTCGCACGCTGCCGGCACCATCTTGTGGCGGCACCCTGGCGCTGACGTGTCGTCCGGCCGATCGTCGCGGGCTTGGCGTCGCGCCCGGGTGCGTTGCCGAGATGCGTGGCCGTGGTGCGGGAGGGACGGACAGGGAAGCGCGCGGTCCTGGGTCGCCGAGGGGATGGCAACCAGGGACCGCGCGCGTCCGTGGCGTCGTGCGACGCGGTGACGCCCCGGAGGGGGGGGCAGGACGTCACCTCCACCGTAGCCATCGGCGACGCTGCGCGACCCCGGACGTTGGTCCCGGTTCGGACGGCGTGCGACGGGAATAAGGCGAGGTCAGGGGTGCCGTGGAAGGGCCGGGGCGTCCCGGGCGCGCTCAGAGTGGGTCGGTGAGGCCGAGGAACGCGCCGAGGTCGGCGAGCGCCGCGGGTGTGGTGGGCAGGTGGTCGACGAGGTGTGTCGACCGGACGAGCACCGCGTGGTGCTGCGCGCGGGACACCGCGACGTTGACGCGGTGCCGGTCGAGGAGGAATGTCATGCCGCGCGCGGCTTCCTCGACGCTCGACGTCGCGAACGTGACGACGGCGACCGGAGCCTCCTGGCCCTGGAACCTGTCGACGGTGCCGACACGCGTCCCCTCGAACCCGGCGCGGTCGAGGGCCTCGCGCACGAGCTGCACCTGGGCGTTGTACGCGGCGACGACGATGACGTCCTTGTCGGTCGCGACCCGGCCCGGCTCGTCTTTGCCCGGGATCCACGTGGAGCCGACGACGTCGCGCACGACGTCGACGACGGCCGCGGCCTCCTCGGGGCTCGCGGTCGCGCGCCCCGCATGCTCGACCTCGACGAGGTGGATGCCGGGTGCTGTGCCGACGAGCTCACGGTGCTCGGGCACGCCCGGGCGCGAGCGCAGTCGCCGCTCGTACGAGAGGCGCGAGAAGGGACCGCACACGGCCGGGTGCATGCGCCACGACTCCGCGAGGAAGAATCCGAGGTGGTCGGGGAGCGTCGCGTGCCCGTCCATGAGCCAGCCGAGCGCCGAGGTGTCGACGGGTTCGGGGTGCGTGCCCTGCGTGACCTGCGGCAGTTGCTGCGGGTCGCCGAGGAGCATGACGTTGCGTGCGGCGCTCGCCACGGCGAGCGTCCCGGCGAGCGCGAACTGCCCGGCCTCGTCGACGACGAGCAGGTCGTAGCCGCCCGGCGGCACGTTCTTCTCGGCGCAGAACGTCCACTGCGTGCCGCCGACGACGCAGCCGCGTCCCGCGTGGTCGGCGAGGAACGCCTCGACGGACGACGATGCCGCGTCGGTGAGCCGCGTCCACGGGTGCTCGTCCGTGTCGCCGGTCGCGTTCTTCTTCCCGACGTCCTCGCGCGCGACGCCAGCGTTGACGATGCCCGCGAGCATGTTCTCGACGACGGCGTGCGACTGGCCGACGACGCCGACCTTCCAGCCCTCGGCGACGAGCCGCGCGACGACGCGGGAGCCGGTGAACGTCTTGCCCGTCCCGGGCGGTCCCTGGACGGCGAGGTAGGAGTCGTCGAGAGCGAGGACCGTGCGCGTGATCGCGCCGACGAGGTCGTCGGTGCGCTCGGCCGCGCTCGGGAAGGCCGCCCCCGCGCGCAGGCGCGGCGGGACGCGCCGCAGGAGGTCGAGCACCGCGAGCCGGGGGAGGGTCGGGGCGTCGCCGGCCTCACCGAGGCCTGCGATGACGCGGTCGGCGAGCCGGAGGATCGCGGCGGCGGGTTGCTTGCCGAGGTCGACGACAGCGGGCACGAGCGCGAGCGGTGCGGCGGACCAGCCCTCGACGCCGGCCTTCGTCGTCTCGGTCACGGTGATCGTCGAGATCGCGCCGTGCGTCTCGACCTCGTCGACGGCGACCTTGGTGTGCCATGTGAGCGCGCCGTCGCCCGCGGTGCCGAACGAGTCGTCGACGCCGGGCGGGTAGACGGCCCACAGGGACGTGCCGGGCCGGACGTCCGAGCCCGGCTCGAGCTCGGCACGCAGCACGACCTGGCGTGTCGACGTGCGCTTGCGGCCCTCGGGCGGGATCCACGGCTCGGGCATGACGGCGGGGACGCCGTCGTACGTGCCGGGTCGCACGACGGAGCGGGACGTCCACTCGTCGACGGGGGTGAGCAGGCGGTCGAAGTGCTCCCACCACGCGGGACGTACCTCGCGCCGGTGGAAGCGCAGGCCTGCGGCGAGCATCGCGAGCGCCTGCTCGTCGGCCGTGCGATGCACGGGGTCGTCGCCCGCGGCGGCGAGGAGCGTCGCCTCGACCTCCGCGAGGTGGAGGGCCTCGGGCGTGGGTTCGACGGGCTCGGCGCCCTCGTGCGCCGCGACCTGCCCGCCGGAGGGCACGACGCCGTGCTCGGCGGCCCGCGCGTCGAGCCAGAGGCGCAGGTCGCGCGTCGAGATGCAGTCGTCCGCGTTGTACTCGGCGATCGCGTCGAGCCGGTGCGCGTACGCCTCGGTGTCGCCCGCCTCGCGCAGCGCGCAGGCCTCGGCGTACTCGACGATCGAGTCCGCGGCGTTCGTCACGCCCTCGCGGCTCTCGGGGGAGTAGAGGGGCTCGAGTTTCTTGATCGAGTACGACGGCTGCGAGATGCGCAGCGCACCGCGCACGGTTGCGTAGAGGTCGACGAGGACGCCCGCGCGCAGGAGGTCGTCGAGCATGTCCTCGCCGACGCCGTGGCGGCCCGCGAGGCGCTTGAGGGCGGCGGGCTCGTAGGGCGCGTAGTGGTAGACGTGCATGTCGGGGAACTGCTTCCGGCGGGCCGTGACGAGCTCGAGGAAGTCGACGAGCACCTGCTTCTCGCTCGCACGGTCGTGCGCCCACAGGGCCGTGAAGGGCGGTGCCTCGTCGTCTGCGGCGGGCTCGGCGACCATGCCCCCGAGGGACTCGAGGCCCCCGTCGTCGGGCTCGTCACCGACCCACAGCGGGTCGCCCTCGAAGTCGAAGTAGAGGCCGCCCGCCGAGCGCGGCGGCAGCTGCGCGAGCACGGCGGGATCGAAGACCTCGGCCTCGACGGCGGGTCGTCCGTCGGGGAGCAGCGGCCCGGGGCCGTCGGGCGGCGACTGGCGCCCCTGCAGCCGCGCCTGCGCGCGGGGCGTCGCGACGACGCCCGCCGCGAGCCCGGGCACGGGGCCTTCCGCGGCCGCGAGCTCGTCGATCGTCGTGATCCCTGCGGCGTGGAGCCGCGTGCGCTGCGTCGGGCGCAGGCCCGCGACGAGCAGGAGGTCGCGCTCGTGGGCGACCCACGCCTCGCACACGTCGCACGTGCCGCAGCGCGTGAGGCCGGGTGACTGCCACGTCACGGCGGCTCCGCCCGCGCGGTGCGCCGCGAGCAGCGCTTCGACGCGCGTGCGGCGCCGCAGGTAGACGGGCACGACGTCGTCGACGCGGTGCCGTGACTCGGTGCCGTCGCCGAGCAGGAGCACGGCCTCGGGGGCGACGCGGACGCCGGCCGTGCGCAGCGCGTGCGCGTACGCCGCGAGCTGGAGGACCGCCGTGACCTTCGCGCGTCGTGCGAGCTTCGTGTCGACGACGACCCAGCCGTCGGGGGACGCGACGAGGAAGTCGGCGCGGCCCGAGAACGTGCCGTCGAACATCTCGGCCTGGAAGACGACGTCCGCGCCCCCGGCGAGCGCCGCGAACGACGCCTCGCGGCGCTCGACGAGCTCCGCGGCCGTGCGCCCGGGCGTCCCGGGCAGCTCGACGACGCCCCGCCCTGTCGCGGCGTCGTAGGTCCCGTGCTCCGCGCGCAGCCGCGCGAGGTGACGCTGCTCGTGGGCCTCGCCGAGCACGGCCGCGCGCGCGAGCATCGCGTCCGGGTCCGCGGGCTCCATGCCGGGCAGCGCGGGCGCACGCCCGAGCCGCCGGTCGAGCAGGTCGCACAGCGCGAGTTCGCATGTCGCACCGAGCGTCACGTCGCTCGCGCTGAGCACGAGGGCACCGTCGAGGATCCGCATGCGCAGAGTGTGGCAGGTGCCACCGACGTTCGGTGCGGAGGGGTCAGCGCACCGACGACGGCAGTTCGAGCGCGTCGCGCAGGACCGTGAAGATCTCTGTCTGGTCGAGGACCCCGGTGAGGCGCCCGGCGCCCGGCCCCGTCGCGGCGAGCGGCACTTGCGTGCCGGTGTGCCACTGCGTGCCGTCGGGCAGGGTCGTGCCGTAGGAGAGGGTGAGGACCGCTCCGTCCTCCGTGAGGAGGGACCGCGTGAGGCCCGGGGTCGTCGCGCCGGCCTCGACGATCTGTCCCGACTGGCCGTGGTCGGCCGTGAGGACGACGAGCGTCGAGCCGTCGCGCGCCGCGAAGTCGAGGACCTCACGGACGGCCTCGTCGAGGTCGAGCGTCTCGCCGATCTGCCCACACGGGTCGGCCTCGTGCGCGGCCTTGTCGATGCTCGCTCCCTCGACCTGGAGGAAGAAGCCGTCGGTGGCCCCGGGCACGTCGAGCAGCCGCAGCGCGGCCGCCGTCATGTCGCGCAGGCTCGGCTGGTCGTCCGGCCGGGCGTCGTTCGGCGTGCAGCGGACGGGCGTGGCGGCGCCGCCCGTGCGGGTTGCGGGCGGGCCGGTCCACCGGGTGGCGAGGTTGTCGTCGGCGAACAGCCCGAGGACAGGGGCCCCCGTCTCGACGGTGGCGAGCCCGTCGGCGTCGGTGACGATCTGGAAGCCCTCCTCGCGCGCGCGGTCCCGCAGCGTCGTGCCCTTGTGGGGACCGGCCTTCGCCCGCTCGTCGAGGTGCGCGCCGCCTCCGCCGAGGACGACGTCGGCGCGGCGCCCGAGGATCTGCTCGGTGATCGATCCGGCACCACCGTTCTCGAGGGCGTCTCCGGGGCATGTCCGGCTCGTCGCCTTGGGCCCGCGGCATGCGCGGCGTGCGACGTGGGCGAGCTGCGCGGCGGGCGTCGCGTCCTGGATTCGGGCTGTCGTGACGATGCCTGTGCGCAGGCCGTCGGCCTGCGCGAGCTCGAGGAGGCTCGGCCTGGCCGTACCGTCGAGGTCGACGCCGATCGCGCCGTCGTACGTGCGCACGCCTGTGGCCCACGCGGTCGCCGTCGCGGCGGAGTCGGGGACGAGGTCGGGCAGGCCAGAGCCGGGCAGCCGCGACCATGTCGTCACCGACGCGGTCCGGTCGATGGCGTCGATCCCGGGCAGTCGCCCGGCCGCGCCGTACGCGTAGGCGCGTGCGGCGGTGATCTCGGAGTCGCCCGTGCCGTCGCCGACGACGAGGACGACGTTGCGCGGGCGCGCGGCCGCGTCGGCGGACGGAGTCCCTGACGACGGTGGGACCGACGGCGTCGGGGCAGGCGACGAGGGAGCGGTGACCGACGGAGTCGGCGGCGTCGCCTCGCGCGCGGTCGTCCGGCCGACGAGCGCGCCGAGCGCCGTGCCGAGGGCGAGCGCGGCGACGAGTGAGAGCGCCGTCAGTGTCGTCCGTCGTCGTGCCACCCGCTCAGCCTAGGCGGGCGCTGCCCGTCTGCTCGTCGACCGACAGCGATGTGTGCTCGTGGACGACACGCCACACGTCACGGTCGTCGCGGCGCACGATCCACGAGAGGCGGTTCGTCATGCCGTACCGCTCGGACCCGTCGGGCTCGACGACGGCGTAGCGGACGAGGGCGTGGGCGGCGGCGTGGACGCCGTCGCCGATGACGACGAGGTCGGTGACGTCGGCGACGTTCGTGTCGGACTCCGCGACGCCGCCGAACCACTCGGTCACCTGGGCGCGCCAGGCGTCGAGGCCGGCGATCGGCTGCTCGGCGAACGCGTCGAAGAGAACGACGTCGCGGTCGTAGAGCGCGCAGAACGCGTCGGTGTCGCGCGCGCGGGCGCGTTCGCCGTAGGCGCGGGCGAGGCGGCGGACGGCGTCGTCGGCGAGCGCGTCGACGATGAGGTGGTCGTGCACGGTCATGGTGATCCCTTCGCTGCGATCGTGGGACCACAGTGGCACGTCGGCGCGTCGGGCGACAGAGGCTGAGGCTGGTCGTCCGGAGTGATCCACAGATCTTGTGGCGCGGGTGCGTCGGGGTCGTGCGTGTCGGTCGCCCCGGGCTCGGACGCGCCGTCGAAGGCGTCGCGCGACGGCGGTGACGGCCGCGGCGAGGCCGCCGACGAGAGTGCGGAGCCGACGGAGGAGGCCGCCGACCCCTTCGAGGACGGCGGTGGCCTCGTCCGCGGTCTCGGGCCGCGAGGGCACGACGCCCGGTGACGGCCCGGTGCGGACGGCGACGTGCGCGTACAGTTGTAGGTACAACTGACGAAGGAGCCTCATGCGCCTCACGACCGCCGTCCGCACCACGAGCGGACCCTGGCCCTTATACACAACCGAAGCCGCCGCCGAGCCAGCGCCGGGACGTCNGCTCCCGGCCTCCCCGACCCCACCGCCGTCATCGACGCGACCGAGGCACTCCTCGCGTGGATCGACGCCGAGCTCCCCGGGCGCACCATCGTCCCCGTCGGCTTCTCGCAGGGCGGCCTCATGGTCACCCAGCTCCTCCGCACGCAGCCCGGACGCTTCCCCGCAGGCGTCGTCCTCGCCGGATTCACCCTCGCGGCCGAGCTTCCCGGCGACGACGCGCTCGCGGCCACGCCCGTCCTCTACGCGCGCGGCGACGCCGACGACATCATCACGCCCACGACCGTCGAGCGCACCGCCACGTGGCTCCGCGCGCACGTCGACCTCACCGAGCACACGTACCCGGGGCTCGCGCACGGCGTCAGCGCCGAGATGCTCGCTGACGTCACCGCATTCCTCACCCGGGTCGCACCTGCCCGCTAGAGCACACCGACGGGCTCACACGCCCGGCAACGTCCCCTGGACAGTCATGACGTGGAGCGCCCACTCCCGCGCAGCCCCCGTGAGCACCGTCCCGCGTCGCTTGACGAGCGTCAGCGGCCGCACGAGATCGACGTCGGTGACCGCCACCTCGACAAGACGCCCCGCCGCCAGATCGTCGGCCGTCGCGATCCGGCTCATCACCGCAGGTGCCCCGCCTGTCGCCACCGTGACCCGAATCGCCGCCGCGGTCGGCAGTTCGGCCGCTGGTGCGCTCGCCACGAGCGGCGGATCCAGGCGCTCGAGCGCCTGCTCGTACGCGAGCCGTGTCCCCGAACCACGCTCACGGGACGTCAGCGGCGTCGCCGCAAGCTCGGCCGCCGGCAGCGGCCCCCGCAGCGACGCCCACGGATGCCCCGGCGCGACGACGAGCACGAGCTCGTCGTGCCCGACCGTCCGCGCCTCGAGGTCCGCGGGCACACGCGGCGTCTCGAGGACCCCGAGAGCCGCGTCGCCTCGCCGCACCGCGTCGACGACACCCGCCGAGTTCGTCGCCGTGAGCGTGACGTCGGGCGCCGCCCCGCCCGCCGCGGCACGCTCCGCCCGCCACGACGTGAGCCAGCGCGGCACGAGGTGCTCCGCGACCGTCATGCTCGCCGCGATGCGCACCGCCAGCTGCGCGTCGGCCCGCAACGTCCCGAGCGACACCGCGAGCCGGTCGGCCGCGTCGAGGACGTCGAGCGCCCACCCGGCGACGACCCGCCCCGACGCCGTCGGCGTCGCGCCACGCGTCGACCGCTCGAGGAGCGTCACGCCGAGCCGACGCTCGAGCGCCGCGACACGCGACGACGCCGCCTGCTGCGTGAAGCCCTGCCGGCGCGCAGCGACGGTGAGGCTCGCGCCGTCCGCGATATCGACGAGGAGACGGAGCGCGATGAGGTCAGGAGGTGCCGACAGGCTCATGCCGTCACGCTAGCGCGGCCACCGCCGGGGGATGGCCGCCGAGCGTGCCCGATGCCTACGATCACCGCATGACGACCGCACCGCTGCTCCCGCTCAACGACGGCACCGACCTGCCTGCGATCGCGCTCGGCACGTACAAGCTCAACGGCCCCGACGGCGTGAGCGCGATGACGTCGGCGATCCGCCAGGGCTACCGGCTCCTCGACACCGCGTTCAGCTACGAAAACGAGGGAGCCGTCGGACGCGCCGTCCGCGACAGCGGCGTCCCGCGCGACGAGCTCGTCCTCACGTCGAAGGTGCCGGGTCGTCACCAGGAGTACGAGGCGACCATCCGGACCGTCCACGAGGGCCTCTACCGGGCGGGTCTCGACCGCTGGGACCTCTACCTCGTCCACTGGCCCAACCCGGGTCGCGGCCTCTTCGTCGAGTGCTTCCAGGCGCTCGTCGACCTCCAGAAGGACGGGCTCATCAGGACAGTCGGTGTGAGCAACTTCCTGCCCGAGCACCTCGAGGCCGTCGCGGAGGCGACGGGCGTCATGCCCGCGGTCAACCAGATCGAACTCCACCCGTACTTCCCGCAGACCGACGCGCTCGAGGCGCACGCACGCCTTGGCGTCCTCACCGAGGCGTGGAGCCCCATCGGTCGAGCGAACGCATGCCTCGCGGAGCCCGCGGTCCAAGCCGCAGCTGCCGCGCACGGCGTCACGCCCGTGCAGGTCGTCCTCCGCTGGCACACGCAGCGGGGCGTCGTGCCCCTGCCGCGCTCGTCGAACCCGGGCCGCCAGCACGAGAACCTCGACGTGTTCGGCTTCACGCTGAGCGACGACGAGGTGGCGGCGATCACGGCGCTCGGCCGGCCCGACGGCCGCCTCAAGGGCCAGGACCCGGCGGTGTACGAAGAGATGTGAGGCGCTGCTGCGCGCCTGGGTGACGCTCAGGCCGTCGCCACCAGGCGGCCGACGGTGGGAGAATGATCGGATGCTCACCCGCGCACAGGTCTCGACGTTCGTCGGCCGCACCGTCTACGCGCGCGGTGAGCAGGTCCTCGAGGCCGAGCGTGTCGTGTCGGTCGCGCGCAACGGCGCGAAGGTCGTCGGGCACGTCCTCGGCACCCGCGACGAGAACTACGTCGTCACCATCACGATGAGCTCCGCGTCGCCCGACGCGAGGCCGACGCTCGGCCGCTGCACGTGCCCCGTCCGTCTCGCGTGCAAGCACTGCGCGGCGACGCTGCTCGCACTCGTCGAACGTGACGAGCGTGCGGCGCGGACGTCGCTCGCGCCCGCGCCACGCACAGAGCCGCGCCGCGCGAAGGACTACACGCGCACCCCCGAGTGGCAGCGCACGTTCGAGGGCATGCTCACGGACGCGGGCCTCGACACGCTCGAAGTCGACGACGCTCCCGCACCCGTCACCGAGGCACCGGCCGAGGTGGCGCTCATGGTCGAGGTCCTCGCGTCCCAGCGTCGTGACGGGGGCGCGCCCGAGTCCGTGACGTTGCGCCCCCTCGTGCGTGGGCGCACGGGGGCGTGGGTGCGTCAGGGCGTGTCGTGGACGGACTTCCGGCACGGCTTCCCGCCCGTCGCCCTGCCGACGCCGCAGCTCGCGGCGCTGCGGGCGCTCGGCGCGCTCGGGGAGACCGACGCGCGGCACTCGTCGGCGATGGGCGTGTACCTCGACACGCTGCCCGGGCCCGCACTGTGGGCGGCGCTGCGCGACGCCCACGCGCTCGGCGTCCCGTTCCTCCACCCGGACCGCGCACCCGTGCCGTTCGACGAGCAGCCCGCGCTCGTCGTCCTCCACCTCGACAGGGTGCGTGGCGGGTCGTTGCGCGTGCGTGTGACGATCGAGCCCGACGGCGGCTGGGACGGTCACGACGTCCAGCTGCCGCTCGGCTCGCCCGCCGCAGGCGTCCTGGCGAGGACGGGCGGGGAGCGGCCGGCGCGCGACGACCGTCTGCGCCTCGCCGTCTTCACGCGTGCGCTCGACGCGACGGTGCGGGACCTCCTCGAGCGGTCCGAGCCGCTCGCCGTGCCCGCGGCCGACGTTCCGCTGTTCCTCGGACGCGTGCTGCCGGGCCTGCGGGGACGTGTCGACGAGGTGCGTGCGTCGGGCGTCGACCTGCCCGAGGCTCCTGCGCCGACGCTCGTGTGCGACGTCGAGCACCGCGGCGGGCACGAGGTCGTGCTGCGCTGGGAGTGGCGCTACCTGTCGCCCGGGCTCGAGGCCGACGGTGTTCCCGCGCTCACGGTTCCGCTCGGCACGCCGTCGCGGAGCCCGCTGCGCGACCGCGAGGCCGAGCGTGCACTGCTGGCCCGCGTGCGCCCGCACGTCACGGCGCTCGACGCCGCGCTGCGTGCGCACGAGGCCGCGGGCGGTGACCTCGCGCGCGACCCTGAGGCTGGTCCCGTCGGGGCGCGCGTCGTCCACGGCATCGAGGCGGCGCGCTTGCTCACGGCGGAGATCCCGCGCCTGCGGGAGCTCGCCGACGAGGTCGATGGCTTCGCCGTCGACGAGCACGGCCGCACGGTGACGTACCACCTCGAGGATGACGTGCGCGTCGCCCTGTCGACGTCTGCGCGCGACGGCGACCGCGACTGGTTTGACCTCGCGGTGACGGTCGAGGTCGGTGGTCGCACCGTCCCGTACGAGCAGGTGTTCCGTGCGATCGCGGCGGGCGACGACTACCTGCTGCTCGACGACGGCACGTACTTCGCGCTCGACGACCCGCGTTTCGCCCGCCTGCGCGAGCTCATCGCGGAGGCGCGCGCCATGCAGGACACGCGTGGCGGCGGCCTGCGCGTCTCCCGCTACCAGTCCGGGCTGTTCGACGACCTCGAGGGGCTCGACGTCGACGGCGTGCAGGCGACGGCGTGGCGCTCGTCGCTCGCGGCGCTCGCGGACGGTGCGCGTCCCGAGCCGGTGGGCCCGCCCGCGGGCCTGCGGGCGGAGCTGCGGCCGTACCAGCAGGAGGGCGTCGACTGGCTGTGCTTCCTCGAGCGGCACGGGCTCGGCGGTGTCCTCGCGGACGACATGGGTCTCGGCAAGACGGTGCAGGCGCTCGCGTTCGCGCTCCACGTACTGCGCCGCCCGACGCCGTCGGGCGAGCAGCCCGCGCCGATGCTCGTCGTCGCGCCGACGTCGGTCGTCGGCAACTGGGCTGCCGAGGTCGCGCGGTTCACGGACCTGCGCTGCGCGGTCGTGGGGCGCACATCGTCGGGCCGCGGCACGCCGTTGGCCGCGGAGATCGGCGACGCGGAGATCGTCGTGACGTCGTACGCCGTCCTGCGTCTTGACACGGAGGCGTTCGCGGAACGCTCGTGGTCGGCTCTCGTCCTCGACGAAGCCCAGTTCGTCAAGAACCACAAGTCGGTCGGCTACCGGGCGGTGCGGGAGATCGACGCGCCGACGAAGATCGCGCTCACGGGCACGCCCCTCGAGAACAACCTCATGGAGCTGTGGTCGATCCTCTCGATCGTCTGTCCGGGCCTCCTCGGGCACCCGGGGCGGTTCTCGGAGTTCTACCAGAAGCCCGTCGAGCGCGACGGCGACTCGGAGCGGCTCGCGCTGCTGCGCCGACGGGTCGCGCCGTTCATGGTGCGTCGCACGAAGGAGTCGGTCGCGGCTGACCTTCCCGAGAAGGTCGAGCAGGTGCTCGACGTCGAGCTGCTGCCACGCCACCGCGCGGTGTACGACAGGCTCCTCGCGCGCGAGCGTGCGCGCGTGCTCGGCCTCGTCGAGAACCTCGACGGGCACCGGTTCGAGGTGCTGCGGTCGCTCACGGTGCTGCGGCAGGCGGCGCTCGACGTGTCGCTCGTCGGTGCGGACGAGCCGGCGACGACGGCGACGCCGCCCGGCGGGACGTCGCGGCCCGTGCCGTCGTCGAAGCTCGAGGTGCTCTTCGAGATGCTCGACGACATCCTCGCCGAGGGGCACTCGGTGCTGATCTTCAGCCAGTTCACGCAGTTCCTCGGCCGCGTGCGTGACGGCCTTGAGGCGCGGTCGGTCGCGCATTCGTACCTCGACGGACGTACGCGCCGCAGGCAGGAGCAGATCGACGCGTTCACGCGCGGCGAGACCCAGGTGTTCCTCATCTCGCTCAAGGCGGGCGGGTTCGGTCTCAACCTCACGGCGGCCGACTACTGCATCCTCCTCGACCCGTGGTGGAACCCGGCGGCGGAGGCGCAGGCGGTCGATCGTGCGCACCGCATCGGTCAGACGAAGCAGGTCATGGTCTACCGCATGGTCGCGTCGGACACGATCGAGGAGAAGGTCATGCGCCTCAAGGAGGGCAAGTCCGCGTTGTTCGCGTCCGTGCTCGACGGAGGCGCGGCGGGCGGTGCGGGGCTGAGCGCGGCGGACGTCCGCGAGCTCCTCTCCTGACGCGGCCCGCCTCCCTCTTCCCGTCCGACTCGTAGGCCCTCAGCACCGTTCGACGGTGCTGAGGGCCTACGAGTCGCGCTGCGTGACTGGTTGGATGGGCCCGTGCCCATCCTTCTGCCGAACGAGCCCGAGTTCCCCGACGACGGCGGCGCCGAGCGTGCCGTGTGGGAGACGCTGCGCACGCACCTGCCCGACGACGCGCTGCTCGTCGCCGGTCAGCGCATCCAGGACGGCGAGACCGAATGCGAGCTCGATCTCGTCGTCGCATGGCCCGGCGTCGGTGTCGCGGTGCTCGAGGTCAAGGGCGGCATCGTCACGCGTGAGGAGGGCGCGTGGTGGCAGGGCTCGGGCGACGCTCGGCACCGCGTCGACCCCGTCGGGCAGGCCCAGCGCGGCCGGCACGCGCTCCAGGACCTGCTCGGTGCGCGCCGTGTCGAGGGCGCGCACGCGCGATCCGCGCACCTCGTCGCGTTCCCGCACACGTACGTCCCGGCGACCTGGGACGCGCTCGACCTGCCGCGCGCGCTCGTCGTCGACCGGGCGGACGTCGAGGACGGCCCGGCGGTCGTCGCGCGCGTGCGCCGGGCGATCCTCGAGCACGGGCAGGGTCGCACGCCGCTCGCGAGCGTCGAGGGGGTGCTGCGCGTGCTCGACCCCGTGCTCACGGGGGAGGCTGACAGTCCGGAGGCGGCGACGGCGCACGAGCTGCGCTCGGACCAACTGACGAAGGACCAGGCGGCGATGCTCGACAAGCTGCGCGCCTTCCCGCGTCTCCGGGTCGTCGGGGGCGCAGGCACGGGCAAGACGTATCTCGCGCTCGCGCAGGCACGCAGGCGGACCCGCGAGGGTGACCGCGTCGCCCTCCTCTGCTACTCGCGCGGGCTTGCCGCGTACCTCCAGCAGTTCACGGCCGGCTGGCCGGCGCGCGAGCGCCCCGCGTACGTCGGCCTCTTCCACGATCTGCCGCTGCGCTGGGGCGCGGAACCCGGGACGGACGACGACGGCGACTACTGGGAGAGGCGCCTGCCGCTGCGTCTCGCGGAGCTCGCGGACGCGCAGCCGACGAGCGAGCGGTTCGACACGATCGTCGTCGACGAGGGTCAGGACTTCGGCGAGCTGTGGTGGCCGGGCGTCCTACGCTGCCTGCGCGACCCGGAGCGTGGCCGCCTCTACGTGTTCATGGACGACAACCAGCGCGTGTTCCCGCGCGACGGGTCCGCGCCGATCGACCTGCCGCCTGTCGAGCTCGACGAGAACCTCCGCTCGACGAAGCAGATCGCGCAGCTCTTCGGGTCGTTGTCGGGCACCGTCCTCAAGGCGCGCGGTGCGGACGGTCCGCCGGTGCGGATCGTCGACGTGCCCGCGGAGGACGCCGTGGGGCATGCGGACACGGTCGTCGACCAGCTGCTCGACGCGGGCTACGAACCCGGGAGGGTCGCGCTCCTCACGACGGGCCGGCGCCACCCAGTGCAGGTGGAGCGCGTGGAGTCGGTGGGCTACCCGGGCTACTGGGGTGAGTTCCTCGCGGGCGACGACGTCTTCTACGGGCACGTCCTCGGCTTCAAGGGGCTCGAGCGGTCGGCGGTCGTGCTGGCGGGTTACGGGCTGCGCGGCGTGGCGCGGGCACGCGAGATGCTCTACGCGGGGCTGAGCCGTGCGCGGTCGCTGCTCGTCGTCGTCGGACCGCGGGACCTTGTCGTCGAGCACGGTGGCGCGGGTGTCGCGCGCAGGCTCGACGCCGCCCACGACATCACGGCCACGGTGCTCGCCGACGGGTGATCCTCGCGCCCGCTCGTGCCGGAGCTTGCGGTCGAGGTCCGCCGATGGTCGGCCGCCTCCGGCCTGGAGGGGAGTCGCCGCATCGGCTGGAATCTGGTCCGGGTTTTCCGTCCGGCGGCCGTCCGGCCCCCGGAACGGTCCGCTCCGCCTACGTTGGTGCTGCTCGGGGTGCCGTTTCGGGGGCGGCGCTGCGGTGAGGTCCGCGCGGCTCGGGATGCCGTAGACCTCCTCGGGAGTCCGGGTGCTCGACGTCCTACGTCGTCACCCGGACTCTTCGTTACGATCGGGCGCACAGGGACGGCGTCCAGGGAACGCGCGTCCGCTGGTGCTGTCGCGCGCCGTGCGGTCCTGCGGTCCCCGGCGTCGATGACGCACGAGGAGCAGGACGATGGATGAGACCCACGCTGACGACGTGACATCGGTCGAGGACGGGGCCGGGCCGTCGTCCGTCGAGGGGTTCGCAGCTGAGCTCTCGGAGTTGAGGGCCGCTGCGGGGCGCCCGACGCTCGTCGCGCTCGAGCGCCGCACGGGGGTGTCGAAGACGGTCCTGTCGGACGCGTTCGCGGGGAGGCGGCTGCCGACGGAGCGGACGGTCGAGGCGATCGCGTCGGCGCTCGACGCGGACGTCGCGGAGTGGACGCGTCGGCGGCGTGAGCTCGAGGACTCGATGAGGCCGCGGCCGGTGGAGGTCCCTCAGGGGCCTGAGTTCCCGGTCGTGCGTCGGCGTTCGGCGCTGCTCGCGGCAGCTGCGGCGTTCGTGCTCGGTGTCGTGGGGACGATGGCGGTCGCGGTGGTCCTGCCGGACGAGGTGCCGGAGGCGTCGGGCAGGGGCGGTCCTGCGGGGGCGGCGACGCCGACGGAGCTGCCCCCGGCGATTCTCGTCGAAGCGGGCACGGACCCGGCGACGACGTCGTGCGTCGACGACGCGAAGGTCGTCGCGAGCGTCACGCGTGCGCGGGACACGCAGCTGCAGATCATCTTCTCGACTGCGTGCCAGGCCGCGTGGGCGCGGGTGACGCGGTACGACGACAAGGCGGCTGGCAACGCGGTGGGTGCGAGCATCTTCCGGCAGATCGCGCCGGACGCGACGGACCGCCAGGACACGCACGAGCCTGACGCGCAGGGCGCGTACACGACGCTCGTCGTGCGTCCGACGCGGGCGACGCGCCTGTGCGCGGTCGGTTACGTGACGCTCGACGGCGAGAAGATCGACCTGGGCGAGCAGATCTGCGTGTGAGCCGCGGCGGTCAGCCGATCGCCTCGCCCGCGGTGCGTCCGGAGAAGAGGCAGCCGCGGTCGCGACGACCTGCGGGTCCTTGCCGAGGCCTGACGTCACCTGGGCGTCGCGCAGCGCGACGAGTCGCGCGAGCGCGGCGGCGTCGATGCGCTGCTCGCCCGAGAGGGCGTTCATGCCGGCTGCGAGCTCGGCGACGGTGGGCGCCCAGACGAACTCGGGGGACTCGTCGGCGAAGCGAGTGACGGGCCCGACGGCGCCCTTGCGGACGCGTTCGAGGAGGAGCCGTATGTCCTTGCCGGTGAGGTCGGGGTTCTGGTCGGGGCCGGAGAGCGCGAACTCCTTCTCCATGATCGTGCGGTTGAGAACGAACCAGGAGTGGTCGTCGCCGCGGTTCGTCACATGCTGCAGGGCGCCGAGCGCGTCGAAGCCGGGGTAGAGCGGGTGCGGGAGGCGGTTCCCGTCGGCGTCAAGCCAGAGGGACGACGGCCCCGGGGAGGATGCGGATGCCGTGACGGAGTCCTTGACGCCGAGACGTCGTTGCTCGGGGGAGTCGACGAGGAAGAGTCCGCCGAACGATCAGAAGGCCTGTCCGCCGAGCGAGGCGCGGGGTTCCTGCTCGAGGATCGTCACGCGCCGTCCGTGCGCTGTGAGGGTCGCGGCGGTGACGAGGCCGGCGAGTCCCGCGCCGATGATGAGGACATCGTCGGTCATGCGCATGAGAATAGTCGTGCTGTGAGTCGTGTCACGGTGCGAGGTGTCAGTGCAGCAGGAGCGCGACGACGGCCATGACGGGAGGTGCGCCGAGCGTCGTGAGAGCGATCGTGTCGCGGGCGACGACCTGGCCGGTGCGGTACCGGTCCGCGTAGTTGAGGACGTTCTGCGCGGTGGGCAGGGCGGCGAGCACGACGACGACGTAGAGGTCGTGCCCGTCGAGCCCGAGCGCAGTGCCGATCGCCCACGCGGCGAGCGGCATGCCGATGAGCTTGAGTGCTGTGGCGAGGGTGACGTTGCGGCGGTCGGTGCCGGCCTTAAGGAGGCGGGTTCCGGCGAGCGAGATGCCGAAGGCGACGAGCATGAGGGGCACGGCGCCACCGCCGAGGATCCGCAGGGGTTCCATGACGACGTCGGGCACGGTGACGCCGGTGAGGGCGGCGGCGAGCCCGGCGGCGGAGCCGAGGATGATGGGGTTGCGGACGGGCTGGGTGAGGACGCGCCGCCAGGAGACGGTCCCGGACGACGCGGCGTCGAGGACGGCGAGTGCTGCGGGCGCAAGCAGGAGCAGCTGCGCGAGGATCACGGGGGCGACGGCGGCGGGCTCACCGAGGATGTAGGTCGCGACGGGCAGGCCGATGTTGTTGGCGTTGACATAGCCGGCGCCGAGGGCGCCGATCGTCGTCTCGCCGACGGGTCTGCGCCACCAGCCGCGGACGACGGCGATGATCGTGTATCCCTCGAGGACTCCCAGCACGCGGCCATACGTCCAGAAACCGGTACCCGCGCGGTGGGACCACCGCCCGCAGCCGGACGGCGGGAGCCGTGGCCTAGCCTGGACGGGTGATCATCGCCACCCATGACGGCAAGTTCCATGCCGACGACGTCTTCGGCGTCGCACTCCTCACCTCCCTCCACCCGGACGCCGAGGTCGTGCGCACGCGTGACCCTGAGCGGCTCGCGCAGGCCGACGTCGTCCTCGACGTCGGCGGCGTCTACGACGTCCGGACGCTGCGCTTCGACCACCACCAGAAGAGCTCCGGTGCCCGCCCGAGCGGCATCCTCTACTCGGCCTTCGGGTTGCTCTGGCAGCACTACGGCCTCGAGTACTGCGGTGGTGACGCGCGGGTGCACGGCAAGATCGATCGCCGCCTCGTCACCGCCATCGACGCGGTCGACAACGGGCAGGACCTCTACGCGGTCTCTGACTTCGGCACGCCGCCGTTCGACATCTCCTCGACGCTCGGTCTCTTCAACCCGCTCGGCGACGACGAGTCGTTCGACGGGCAGTTCCGGGTCGCGGTCGACTTGGCGCGCACGCTGCTTGCGCGGCTGCGCCAGCAGTACGTCTCGGCGTTCGCCGCCGAGGACGAGTTCGAGGAGCTCTACGCGGCTTCGCCCGACAAGCGGTTCGTCGTGCTCGAGAAGTTCATGCCGCACGGCTCGGTCGCGACCGCGCAGCCCGAGCTGCTCTTCACCGTCTTCCCCGGGGCGACGGGCAACTGGACGATCCAGACGGTGCGTCCCGAGGGGTCGGAGTTCGGCTCCCGCAAGCACCTTCCCGCGGCCTGGCGGGGGCTCAACGACGCCGAGCTCGCGGCGGTGACGGGCGTCGAGGACGCGGTGTTCTGCCACAAGGCGGGATTCATCGGGGCCGCGCGCTCGCGCGAGGGCGCGCTGCGGCTCCTCGAGCTCGCGCTCGAGGAGCCGTGACTCGCGGGGACGTGACTCGCGGGGAGGCGTGAGGAGGGTGTGAGGTGCGGCACCCGGGGGAGTCGTCCATGGCGCCCCCGGGTGCCGTCCGCGGCGGCCGACAGGTGCCGGGCCGGGGCCAGGAATGGCCTCTGACCTGCGGATTTCGTTTCAGGCTGGCCCTCAGGTATCGTTCTTCGCGCTGCCCCCGTAGCTCAGTGGTAGAGCGCAGTCTTGGTAAGACTGAGGTCATGGGTCCGATTCCCATCGGGGGCTCTGTTGGTGCGCGAGGCTGTCGCGTGGGAGGATTGCTCCCGCGCGCGGCGTCGATCGCCGACGTGATGTCTCACGACATCGTTCGAGGCGGGGTAGCTCAGCTGGTCAGAGCGCACGACTCATAATCGTGAGGTCGCGGGTTCGAGCCCCGCCTCCGCTACCAAGAACGACCTTCAGCGCGCCGGCCGGCGGCGTGCCGAGCATCAGACAAGCACCTCAGGGTGCGAGAGGTGGCAAGACCGTGGCTAGCAAGTCCGCTGACGTTCGCCCGAAGATCACGCTCGCCTGCGTGGACTGCAAGGAGCGCAACTACATCACGAAGAAGAACCGCCGCAACAACCCTGACCGGCTCGAGCTGGCGAAGTTCTGCCCGCGCTGCGGCAAGCACACCGCGCACCGCGAGACTCGCTGACCCTCGGTCAGCACGCATCTCCTGGACCTCGAGTGGCTATCAACGCGTCCTACGCTGGCCGTGAGTACGCGCCCACCGACCCCTATCAGGTGGGCCGGGCGAAGGTCAGGGAGCTTGCAGCGGCCACGGCCGCGACCCAGCCCGTGCACCACGACCTCGTGGCAGCACGGGCTGCTGGCTATACGGACCTCGTCGCATCCCCGACGTTCGCGGTGATCATCGCGCAGGCCGCCGAGGCTCAGCTCATCGAGGACCCTGACGCCGGCATCGACTTCAGCCGCGTCGTCCACGCCGACGAGCGCTTCACGCACACGCGCCCCATCGTCGCGGGCGACGAGATCACGACGGTGCTCCACGTCGACTCGATCACCGAGCGCGCCGGGCTCGCCATGGTGACGACGCGCTGCGAGCTCTACGGCGACGCCACGCTTTCCGACCACGTCGCGACGGTCCGCTCGACGCTCGCCGTCCGTGGGGAGAACGCATGACGACTCCGGTGCTCGCCGACCTGGCCGTCGGCCAGGAGATCGGCTCGCGCTCGATCGACGTCGATCGAGCGCGCCTCGTCCGTTACGCGGGTGCGAGCGGGGACTTCAACCCCATCCACTGGAACGAGCGGTTCGCGACCGAGGTCGGGCTGCCCGGCGTCATCGCGCACGGCATGCTCACCATGGGGCTTGCGGTAACGGTCGTGAGCGAGTGGGTGGGCGATCCGGGCCGGGTCGTCGACTACCAGACGCGGTTCGCGCGTCCCGTCGTCGTGCCGGACCCCGGCACCGCGACGGTCGAGGTCACGGGCGTCGTCGGCGCGATCGACGCCGAGGCAGGCACGGTGCGTATCGATCTCACCGTCGTCTTCGAGGGCGCGCGAGTCCTAGCGAAGGCCCAGGCGGTCGTCCGCCTCTGACCGCGGGGCTGCTCGCCCCAAAGGTCGACCCGGACGTCCCCGGGGCCGTCCTACGGTGCTGCGGCCCTACGCGTCGCGCGGCGCCGCGGCGCCCGGAGGCGGGCCCGTCGTCGTGCCGATGCGCAGCTCGACGGGCATCGTCGTGCGCGTCACGGTGCCGTCGGCGAGGAGCGCGCGTACGGCGAGGCCCATCTCGCGGCCCTTGGCCTCGAGGGGCTGGATGACCGTCGTGAGCTCGCCCGAAAACCACGGCAGGTCGAGCCCGTCGAAACCGGCGACGGACACGTCCTCCGGGACGCGCAGCCCGGCCTCGTGCAGGGCGAGGACGGCCCCGGCGGCGAGGAGGTCGGACTGGGCGACGACCGCGGTGGGGCGGGTTGCGGGGTCGGGGAAGCGCTCGAGGATTGCGCGCATCGCGGCGGCGCCGTTCTCGACGAGCGAGGCCTCGGTCTCGTAGATGCCGACGAGGTCGACGCCCGAGCCGATGACGGCGTCGAGCCGGTGCCGGGTCGGCGTCCAGTCGACGAGCTCGCGCCGGGCGTCGTCGACCCAGCCTTCGCGCCGTCCCATACGGAACGGCAGCGTGATGGTGACGAAGCGCTCGTGGCCGAGCCCGGTGAGGTGCTCGATCGTCGCGACGACCCCGCCGTGGTCGTCGATCTCGACGAGCGAGGAACCTTCGACCTCGTTGCCCTCGCCGACGACGATGGGGATGCCGCGCCTGCGGAGGGTCTCGACGCGCGGGTCGGACGTGTGGGCGCCCCAGATGAGGACGGCGACGTCCATCCCGGCGGTCGTGAGGAGTGGGTCGACGCCGATCTCACCGTCGACGTACGACTCGACGCCGGGAACGAGGAGGACGCCGAGGTCGGCCTCGCCGAGGGCTGAGGTGAGGCCGTCGAGGACCTGGACGGAGACCGGGTCGCGGAATGACCGTTTGAGCTTGTCACCGATGACGACGCCGACGATGTCGTAGCGCCCGGAGCGAAGCTGGCGGCCGGCGGGGTTGGGGCCGCCGTAGCCGAGTTCGGTGGCCGCGTCGAGCACCTTGGCGCGGGTGCTGTCGGCGATGGGTCCGGAGGCCGAGAACGCGAGGGACGCGGTGGAGACGGACACACCGGCGGCGCGGGCGACGTCGGTGAGCGTCGGTCGCGCGTGGGACATGGGTGCTCCTCGGTCGGGCGGTGGTGTGCGTCGTGTCCAGTATCCCTGAGGGGAGGGTCGGACGGCGAACGGTGCCACGACGCGCGCTTGGCCAAGATTTTACGTGGGGCGCGTTGACCCCGGGTGTGGTCGCGTCGGACACTGGAGATCGCTCGAAACGTTTCGAGAGGCATGGGTCGCAGTGCCGGCCCCCGCCATGTGCATCCAGCCGCACGCACCCACCCTGCGCAGCCCCGCGCCCCCGACTCGAGAGCTCCATGACGCACGCCCCCGACGCCACGATCGCCGCCCAGACCTCACGCGCCCGCTGGGCCCTCGTGAGCCTCTTCGCACTCCTCGGGCTCATGATGTCGAGCTGGCTCTCGCGCCTCCCCTCGATCCGTGCGGGCCTCGGACTCACGGAGGGTCTGCTCGGGCTCGTCCTCGTCGTCGGGTCCGTCGGGTCGCTCCTCGTCGTCGCGGCCGCAGGCCCGCTCGTCGAACGCTTCGGGAGCGCCCGCATCCTCCACGTCTCGACCGTCGGGTTCGGGACCGCCCTCACGCTCCTCGCGCTCGGCGTCCAGCTCGGCTCCGTCCCGCTCGTCGCCGCCGGGATCTTCCTCAACGGCGCGACCTGGGCCCTCAACAACGTGCCGTTCAACCTTGAGTCGGCCGCGATCGAGCGGGCGGTCGGACGCACGATCCTCCCGCAGTTCCACGCGTTCTTCTCCGTCGGCGCGCTCGCCGGCACGGGCGTGGGCGCCGCGTGCTCGGCGCTCGGCGTCCCCGCGGCCGCGCAGCTCGGCGCGTCCGTCCTCGTCGTCGTCGCATGGCGCGTGCTCGCCCTGCCCCCCGTCGTCGCCCGCGCGAGCGTTCCCGTCGCCGGACGGGTGGGCGACAAGCGTGCCGCGCGCACGGGCCTCGCCGCGTGGCGCGAGCCCCGCACGCTGCTCCTCGGCGTCGTCGTGCTCGCCGCGTCGATGTCCGAGGGGTCCGCGAACGACTGGCTCTCGATCGCGGTCGTCGACGACCTTGGCGGGAGCGAGGCCGTGGGCGCCGTCGTCTTCGGCGTCTTTCTCGGCTCGATGACCGCGTTCCGGCTCGCGGGAGCAGGTCTCGTCGACCGCTGGGGACGGGTCGCGGTGCTTCGCGGGTCCGCGCTCGTCTCGATCCTCGGCCTCACGACGTTCGGGCTCGCACCCGGGATCGCGGTCGCGGCAGTTGGCGTCGCGCTCTGGGGTTTCGGGGCGGCGCTCGCGTACCCGCTCGTCATCGCCGCAGCCTCCGACGACCCGGTTCGCGCTGCCGGCCGCGTCTCGGTCGTCTCCGCCTTCGCGTCGATCGCGTCGATCGCAGCTCCGCCGCTGCTCGGCTTCGTTGCGGAGCACCTCACGACGCGCGCGGCCCTCATGCTCGTGCTCGTCCCGCTCGTCGCCGCCCTCCTCGCTGCGGGCCGCGCACGGCCGCTCGTGCCGGAGCCTGCCCCCGCTCCGCTCGTCCCCGCTCCGCCGTCGTCCCCTGAGGACGACGACCGCCGCACCCCGGTCCCCGCGCCCGCGGGCACGCACGACCCCAAGGAACCGCTCTCGTGACCTCCACGCACCCGCATCCCGGCCGCGACGTCACGGTCGCTGCCTGGGCCGTCTTTGCGATCTTCGTCCTCAACGGCTTCAACTTCGCCTCGTGGGCGTCGCGGCTGCCGACGACCCGGACGATGCTCGGGTTCTCCGAGGCGCAGATGGGCGTGTTGCTCCTCATGGCGGCGCTCGGTTCGGTCGCCGCGCTGCCGCTGTCGGGATGGATCACATCACGTCTCGGCGCACGCCGGACGATCGTCGTCTTCGCGCTCATCAACACCACGGGCATGCTGCTCGCCGCGCTTGCGCTCGCGGTCGACGAGGCGATGCTCCTGCGTGCGGCGCTCGTCCTCGTCGGCGTCGGCACGGGGGTGTGGGACGCCGCGATGAATCTCGAGGGTGCGGTCGTCGAGCAGCGGCTTGGTCGGACGCTCATGCCGCGCCTGCACGCCGGCTTCTCGTTCGGCACGATCATCGGCTCGGGTCTCGGCGCGCTCGCGGCGCTCGCGGGGCTCCCGGTGCCGTGGCACCTGACGATCGCGATCTCGTTCTCGTTCGTCGTCGTGCTCGTCGCGGTCCGCGGGCTCCTGCCCGACGACGCCCTCGCGAGCGCCCGCACAACGCCCGACGCGCCCCGCCACAACGTCTTCGGCGCGTGGCTCGAGCCGCGCACGTTGCTCATCGGTCTCGTGGTGCTCGCGGCGGCGCTCACGGAGGGGTCGGCGAACGACTGGGTCGGGCTCGCGGTCGTCGACGGGTTCACGCAGACCGACGCGGTCGGCGCGGCGACGCTCAGCGTCTTCCTCACCGCGATGACGGCCATGCGGCTGCTCGGGACGCCGCTCCTCGACCGCTTCGGGCGCGTCACGGTCCTGCGGCTCGCGAGCGCTCTCGCGTTCGCGGGCCTCGCGGTCTTCGCGCTCGTGCCGTGGCTGCCGCTCGCGTTCGTCGGTGTCGTGCTGTGGGGCATGGGTGCGGCACTCGGCTTCCCTGTCGGCATGAGCGCGGCGGCCGACGACCCCGTGCGCGCTGCGGGCCGCGTCTCTGTCGTCTCGACGATCGGCTACACCGCGTTCTTCATGGGCCCGCCGCTCATCGGCATGCTCGCGGAGCACGTCGGCTACCGGTCGGCGCTCCTCGTCATCCTTGCGCCGATCGCGCTCGGGCTCGTGCTCGCCGGCGTCGCGAAGCCGCTCCCGGACAGCCCGGAGGCCCAGCGCGCCGCGGCGCGCTGACGCCACTGCGGCCGGGTGCCCCTGCGGACCGGCGGGCTGCGCGGGTGTGCGAGGCGTACCGTGGTTGGGTGACCTCGACCGACGCCACCCCCCACGCACCCCTGCTCTCCGACCTCACGACGCTGCGCGTCGGCGGCCCAGCGCGCTCGCTCGTGCGGGCGTCGTCCGAGGCCGAGCTCGTCGACGCGGTCCGGGCGGCCGACGCGGACGGGGTGCCTGTCCTCGTCCTCGGCGGCGGCTCGAACCTCGTCGTCGCGGACGAAGGGTTCGACGGTGTCGTCATCCAGGACGTGCGCGAGGGCGTGACGGTCGACATGGTCGACTCGTGCGGCGGCGGCAGCTTCCGCGTGCCGGCCGGGCACGGGTGGGACGCGCTCGTCGAGCAGGCCGTCGCGGAGCAGTGGATCGGGCTCGAGGCGCTCTCGGGCATCCCCGGCACTGTCGGTGCGGCGCCCGTGCAGAACATCGGCGCGTACGGCCAGGAGGTCGCGGGGGTCCTGTCGACCGTGCGCGTGTGGGACCGTGCGGAGCAGCGCGTGCGGACACTCGCGGTGGGCGAGCTCGGGCTCGGCTACCGCACGTCGGTCTTCAAGCGGTCGACGGTCGCGGACGCCGAGGGGCGCTCCTGGCGCCCCTCGCCGCGCTGGGTCGTCCTCGAGGTCGGCTTCCAGACGCGGCTCGGCACGCTCTCCCCGGGCGTCGCGTACGCGGAGCTCGCGCGCCGCCTCGGTGTCGAGGTCGGGGAGCGCGTCCCGACGGCCGACGTCCGTGCGGCGGTCCTCGAGCTGCGCGGAGCGAAGGGCATGCTCGCGGCCGGGGTGGGCGAGCACGCTGCGGACCACGACAGGTGGAGCGCAGGCTCGTTCTTCACGAACCCGGTCCTGCCGGTCGCGCTCGCGGGCGGGCTGCCCGAGGGCGCGCCGCGTTTCGAGGTGCGTTCGGCGTTGCCTGCGGCGACGACGGGGCCGAGCCTCGGTGCGGTCGACCCAGGTCTCGTCAAGACGTCGGCCGCGTGGCTCATCGAGCACGCGGGCTTCGGCAAGGGCTTCGGCCTCGACGGCGAGGCGAGCGCGGCACGGCTCTCGACACGGCACACGCTTGCGCTCACGAACCGCGGCGGTGCGACGGCGGCGGATGTCGTCGAGCTTGCACGGACGGTGCGTGACGGGGTTCTCGAGCGTTTCGGCGTGCGGCTCGAGCCGGAGCCCGTGCTCGTCGGGCTCGCACTCTGAGCCTCGCCGGGCCGCACCCGGCGACGGGTCCTGGCGACGCGCCGGGGAGCCCGTCGGCCTGCGCGAAGGTGGTCTTCCGTTGTCTACTGGGAGCATGATGCCCTCCTCCTCGGTGCCGTCACGGCCGACGGCGCGCGACGCGCGCGCGTTGCGCGAGACGCAGGACATCGCGTGGCTCACGGGCCCTGAGGCGCTCGACGCCGTCGGGGCGTTCGTCGCTGCGGCGGGCGGGTCGCTCGTGAGCGCGGAGGTCCACGAGGTCCACCACCGGCCCGGGGCCGGGGTGACCGTCGGGTACGACGTCCGGGTGCGGGTCTCCGGTGACGCCGAGTCGCGGCCCGACTACGTGCTCCTCACGACGGGATCGGTCGACGACGCGGACCCGGCAGGTCTCGCGCACGTCATGCGTCTTGCGAACGGCGACCGTGTCGTGCACGCGTGGCGTCACCCGGACGATCCGCTGCTGCCGGGCCTGGTCGCGGCGTCGGACGTGACGAGCGCGGCCGCACGGACGGGGCTTGACGGTGATCCCGGCGCGGCCGTCCTCGAGCTCATCGGCTACCGGCCGATGCGTCGTGCGGTGCTGAGTCTCACGACGAACCGTCGGCGGGTCTTCCTCAAGGTGGTCCGGCGGGACCAGCTCGAGGGTCTGCTCGTGCGCAACCGGTGCGCGGAGCCGGCGGGCGCGCCGCCGGTCCAGGACGTGTGGCCCGAGGCCGTGCTCGTGTTCCCGCAGGCGCAGGGGGAGCCGCTTCCCGAGCTCCTCGCGCGCGACGGCGCGGCGGGTGTCGATCCGCGGGACCTTCTCGCGTGCCTCGACGCGATCGCGCCGGAGGCGATGGATCTGCCGCTGCGGCGGCCGTGGGCGGAGCGGTCGCGGCACTACGCGGACGCGGCGTGCAACGTGCTGCCCGAGCATGTGGAGCGGATCATGGCGCTCCAGCACGGGGTCGCGTCGGAGATCGAGCGCTTCGGCCAGGGGCCGCTCGTGCCGACGCACGGTGACTTCCACGCGGCGAACATTCTCATGACGGGTGTGGCGATCACGGCGCTCCTCGATGTCGACACGATCGGCCCGGGGCAGCGCGTCGACGATCTCGCGTGCCTCGTCGGGCACCTCACGGTGCTGCCGTGCCTCGCGCCGCAGACGTACGTCCACGTGCCGACGACGGTCGCGCGCTGGCTGTCGGTGTTCGACCGTGCGGTGCACCCGGGGTCGTTGCGGGCGCGTGCGGCGGGCGTCGTGCTGTCGCTGCTCGCGAGCATGCCGGCGAACCATCGGGACGACGCGGCCCGACGGGACGCGGTCGGCCGGCTCGAGGCGGCGGAGGCGCTGCTCGCCGACGCCGCGCGCTTCTGAGCGCCCGGCGGTGGGGCGACGCGGGCGAGGCCGGGTGACGACGGCAGCTGCGGGGTGAGGCCGTCGGGTGACGAGGGCGACCTCGGGGGCGGGCGGACGTGAACCTCGGTCCTCTCACCTCGCGACCCGAAGTGTGCGGAGAGAAGATCGAGATGTCCGGCGCGGAACCCTGACCGCAGACCGGGCGGAGCGCCACGGGTGCTCGCGCGGGCCCGCCGTTTCCCCCGGACGGCGGGCTCGTCGCATGCGCGGCCCGCCGCACATGAGAGGGTTCTCATGTGTGCTTCCTCGACCTCTCATGCAGGGGTCGCAGGATGGTTCCAGGACGGGACGCCAGACTGGCGTCCCGGGACTGACCGGAGGGCAGAACGATGAACACGGGTGCATGGATCGTCACGGGTGCGGTGGGCATCCTCGGTGTCGGCGCAGGTCTCGACGCGGCGTTCGCAGGTGACAGCCGTGACGACATCGTCGGCCCGGGCGTCGAACTGCGCTCGACCGAGGGCACGACGGCGACGGCGGCCCCCACGGTCGAGCCGACGGCGGGTGCGACCGCAGTCCCGTCCGCGATCACCTCGCCGTCGCCGGTGTCCCCCGTGAGCCCGGTCTCGGTCGTCTCGCCCGTGACGCCGCAGTCGGTCGTCTCGCCGGTGACGCCGCAGACCGTCGTCTCCCCGGTGTCGGTGAAGTCCCCCGTCTCGGTCGCGTCGCCCGTGACGCCGCGCTCGACGGTCTCGGCGAAGTCGGTCGCGTCGCCGGCGTCGCCGAAGACTCCGGCCTCGCCGGTCTCCCCGAGGACGGCTGCGTCGCCCGTCTCGGTGCCGTCGGTCCCGTCCGCTGAGGACTGACCTGAGCTGCCGCTGCTGAGCGGCGCCGTCGCGGTCGACGCCCCCTGCCGTCTGCCGCGCCGACGATGCCCGGCCCACCGTCCCGGTGGGCCGGGCATCGTTGTGTCAGGCGTGCTGCTGCCCGGGCGCCGCGAGTCGGTAGCCCATGCCGCGCACGGTGACGACGCGGTCGGCGCCGATCTTCTGGCGCAGGTAGCGCACGTAGACGTCGACGACGTTCGAGCCCGGGTCGAAGTCGTAGCCCCAGACGCGGGAGAGGAGCTGCTCGCGGGAGAGGACCTGCCCTGCGTGGCGGAGGAACGTCTCGAGCAGCGCGAACTCGCGTGCGGAGAGGTCGACCTCGGTCCCGGCGACAGTCGCGCGGCGGGAGCGGAGGTCGAGCGACAGGTCGCCGTGCGCGAGCGTGGTCGTCGTCGTGGACGCCTCGGTCCTGAGTCGTAGGCGCACCCGGGCGAGCAGCTCGTCGAACCCGAAGGGCTTGGCCATGTAGTCGTCGGCGCCGTTCTCGAGGCCGGTGACGACGTCGGCCGCGGAGCTGCGGGCGGTGAGGATGATGACGGGCACGGTCGAGCCGGACCCGCGGACGCGTTCGAGGACGGTGAACCCGTCGATGTCGGGCAGCCCGAGGTCGAGGATGACGAGGTCGTGACCGTCGGTGAGGATCTCGGCGACGGCCTCGTGTCCGGTGCTCACGGTCGTGCAGGCGAAGCCTGCGGCGGACAGGCCCTTGACGACGAACGCGGCGATCCGCGGCTCGTCCTCGACGACAAGGATGGACGGCACGTCAGCTCCCTGGGGTGTCGGGGTCGGTGGGGTGCGTCGCGGCTCCGGGTGCTGGCAGCCGCAGCGTGAGAAGGGCGCCGCCGCCGGGCGCGTCGTCGACGACGAGGGTGCCGCCGTGGGCGTGCGCGATCGCCTGGACGATCGCGAGGCCGAGACCTGCGCCGTCGCGGTGCTTGTGCGCGCCCGGGCCGCGTGCGAAGCGTTCGAGGACGCGGGCGCGCTCCTCGGCGGGGATCCCGGGGCCGGTGTCGCGGACGAAGACCTCGGCGACCGTCATGCCGTCGTCGTCGGTCGTGAGGCGGCTGCCGAGGGCGATCTCGTCGCCGTCGGCCGTGTGGCGGACCGCGTTCGCAGCGAGCTGGGCGACGGCCTGGGTGACGCGCTGGGCGTCGAGCGCGACGACCGCGTCGGCGCGTGCGTCGACGCGCCAGCGGCGGTCGGCGAGCCCGCGGAGCGTGTCGTGGAGGTCGTCGGTGAGACGGCCGAGGTCGACGGGCTCGGGCGTGACGAAGTCGGGGCGTGAGGACGTGGCGAGGACCATGAGGTCGTCGAGGAGGCGTGACGAGCGAGCGAGCTCGGCGAGCGCGACGTCGCGCGCGGCGCGGACGTCGTCCGGGTCGTCGGGGTCCATGAGCTCGAGGTGCCCGCGGACGATCGTCACGGGAGTGCGCAGCTCGTGCCCGACGTCGTCGAGCAGCTGGCGCTGCGACGCGAACGCCTCCTCGAGGCGGTCGAGCATGCCGTTGACGGTGACGGTGAGCCGGCCGAGGTCGTCGCCGCTCGTCACGGGGATGCGCCGCGCGAGCTCGGTCCCGTCGCCGATCGCGCGGGCGGCCTCGTCGAGCTCGCGGACGGGACGCAGGAGCCGGCCCGCGAGGATCCAGCCGACGGCTGCGACGCCGAGGAGGGACCCAAGCCCGACGAGCGCGAACGTGCCGTAGGTGCGGCGGAGCGTCGCGAGCTCGGCGTTCCTGTCGTACGCGCGGATGATCGCGCCGGTCTCCTGCGACGCGCTGAGGACGACGGGGATGACGAGGTACGTGTAGGTCGTGCGGTCGGTCGTGAGGCTCTTCACGCGGGACTGCGTCTCGTGGCCGGGGGCGGTGAGGGCCGCGAGGAGTTCGGCGTCGTCCTCGAGGCGCAGCGCCGTGGTCTCGGCGGCCGTGAAGGCGAGCCTGTCGTTGACGAAGCCGATCATGCCCTCGTTGCGGGCGGGCACCTTGAGCTGCATGGTCGCGCGGACGAGCGCGCGCGGGCTCGTGAAGGCGTCGCCGGTCGCGGGGTCGCGGCCGTCGGTCGCGAGGTGCTGGAACTCGGAGTAGCTCGCGCGGAGGTCGGCGGAGATCCGGGCGTCGACGACGCGCATCTGAAGGGAGTGGGCGGTGAGGCCTGCGGCGGCGAGGCTGAGCGCGGCGAGCACGACGACGACGGAGAGGATCCGTGCCCGGACGCTCGTCGCGGCGAACCGTGCGCGCAGCCCGCGTCGTGGCGTCGTCGCGCTCATGCGGGGGACCTCAGCCACGCGTCGATCCCGTCGAGCATCCGGGCTCGCGCCGCAGGGGAGGCGTAAGACGCGGCGACGCTCGAACGTGCGAGCCCGGCGAGCTCGTCGTCGGTGAGACCGTGGACGGTGCGGGCGTGCTCGTACTGCGCGGTGAGCCGCGGGCCGAAGAGGAGGGGATCGTCCGCGCCGAGAGCGATGCGGGCGCCGGAGTCGACGAGCGTGCGCAGTGGGAGCTCTGCGAGCCCCGGGTAGACGCCGAGGGACACGTTGGAGTCGGGGCACACCTCGAGGGCGATGCCGCGCCGCACGACCTCGTCGAGCAGGTACGGGTCCTCGGCGGTGCGCACGCCGTGGCCGAGGCGGTCGGGTGCGAGCTCGTCGAGGACGACGCGCAGGTGGTCGGGGCCGAGCAGCTCGCCTCCGTGTGGGAGGCTCGCGAGGCCGGCGCGCCGGGCGATGCGGAACGCCGCGGCGAACTCGGAGGTGAGGCCGCGGCGCTCGTCGTTGCTGAGCCCGAAGCCGACGACGCCGCCGGGGTGGTCGCCCGCGTGGCGGGCGGCGAGCCGGGCGAGGGTGCGCGCGTCGAGCGGGTGGCGGGTGCGGGACGCGGCGACGACGACGCCGACCTCCGTCCCGGTCTCGGCGCTCGCGGACCGAGCCTCGTCGAGGACGATCTCGAGCGCGGGGGTGAGACCGCCGACGAAGGGTGCGTAGGAGGTGGGGTCGACCTGGATCTCGAGCCGTCCCGAACCCTCTGCGGCGTCGTCCTCGGCTGCCTCGCGGACGAGGCGACGCATGTCCGCTTCGCTGCGGATGCACGCGCGCGCCGCGTCGTAGAGACGCTGAAAACGGAACCAGCCACGTTCGGACGGCTCGAGGCGCAGGGGATCGCCGCTCGTGAGCGCGGCGGGGAGCCGGATGCCGTGGCGGCGCGCGAGGTCGACGAGCGTCGTCGGGCGCATGGACCCGGTGAAGTGCAGATGCAGGTGCGCCTTGGGCAGGCTGGCGAGGTCGCGCACGGTCCCAGTGTCGCAAGGATCGGTCGCGGGCGGGGCCGGACGGCCCCGCGGGAGGTGGCGGGGGTGTGACGCGGTCGGATTGGGATGCCGGCGCCGGAGCGGGTACAGTGTGCTGTCGGTGGTTCGAACCACCCCGATAGGCCGTGCCCTCCGTGAGGGAGCCGGTCGCCGGGGCGGGCAGGCCCCGAAGGGTAGTGGCGCAATTGGTAGCGCAGCGGTCTCCAAAACCGCAGGTTGCAGGTTCGAGTCCTGTCTACCCTGCGCATCGCTCGTCATCGTGACGACGCGGGTGCAGGTGCAGTCGTCACGCCGTCGGCGTCCGGCGGTGCCGACATCGACGACGCACGCGCTGACGAGCGCGCCGACCGAGGGACATCATCGTGAGCGAATCGGCCGCAGAGGCCCAGGGGGCAGACGCCGCAGCCGTCGAGCGTGCCCCGGCCGCAGCCCCGAAGGCCAAGCGTGGTTTCTTCGGCCGGATCTCGGGCTTCTTCGAGCGGATCGCGCTCTTCGTTCGCCAGGTCGTCGCCGAGATCAAGAAGGTCACGACCCCGACGCGCGCCGAGCTCGGCAAGCTCGTGACGGTCGTCCTCATCTTCGTCACCGTCTTTACCGCGGTCGTCTTCGTGCTGGACCTCGGGCTCGGCGCGGCCGCAGCCTGGCTCTTCGGCTGACCGCCGACGCCACGCCCCCAGCTCGTAGCAGTCTCAAGGAAGCAGGTCCGTACGTGTCCCAGGAACAGCAGGAGCCGACGCCCGAAGTCGTCGAGCCCGCGACCGAGAACATCGAGGCCGTCGAGGCCACGGACGACGCCTCCGCCGAGGTCGAGGTCGACCTCACAGAGGAGACGCCCGACGGCTACGAGGAGGCCGATCCGCTCGAGGCGTTCCGCGCGGAGCTCCGCCGCCAGGAGGGTGACTGGTACGTCATCCACTCCTATGCAGGCTACGAGAACCGCGTCAAGGCGAACCTCGAGAACCGCACCCAGTCCCTCAACATGGAGGACTACATCTTCCAGGTCGAGGTGCCCATGGAGGAGGTGACGGAGATCAAGAACGCGCAGAAGAAGCTTGTCCGTCGCGTCCGCATCCCCGGCTACGTCCTCGTCCGCATGGAGCTCACCGACGAGTCGTGGGGCGCCGTGCGTCACACGCCGGGCGTCACGGGCTTCGTCGGTCACACGCACCAGCCCGTCCCGCTCACCCACGACGAGGTCTTCTCGATGCTCGCGCCGACCATCGCCCCCAAGGCGGAGGCCGCGAAGCCTGCCGCGAAGGCGGCCGGCGGTACGATCCTCGTCGACTTCACGGTCGGCGAGTCGGTCACCGTCACCGACGGTCCCTTCGAGACCCTGCCCGCGACGATCTCCGAGATCAACGCGGAGGCGCAGAAGCTCAAGGTCCTCGTCTCCATCTTCGGCCGGGAGACCCCGGTCGAGCTCTCGTTCGACCAGGTCGCCAAGATCTGAGTCGTGCCCGAGGGCACTGCAACCGGGTCATCGCCCACGGCGTCGGTCCACAACGAAGGAAGGAAGGCTCATGCCTCCCAAGAAGAAGGTCTCCGGCCTCATCAAGCTCCAGATCAACGCCGGTGCGGCTAACCCCGCGCCGCCGATCGGCCCCGCGCTCGGTCAGCACGGCGTCAACATCATGGAGTTCTGCAAGGCGTACAACGCGGCGACTGAGTCGCAGCGCGGCAACGTCATCCCCGTCGAGATCACCGTCTACGAGGACCGTTCGTTCACGTTCATCCTCAAGACGCCGCCGGCGGCCCAGCTCATCAAGAAGGCTGCGGGCATCGACAAGGGCTCCGCGACCCCGCACACGGTGAAGGTCGCGAAGATCACGGCCGACCAGGTGCGTGAGATTGCCCAGACGAAGCTCGAGGACCTCAACGCGAACGACCTCGAGGCCGCGTCGAAGATCATCGCGGGCACGGCTCGTTCGATGGGCATCACCGTCGAGGGCTGACGCCCACCACGCCGCCCGGCACCGCCGGGCGGCGTACCCCACCCCCAGTGGCAGGGTCCGCGCGGACCCGCACCACGACTGCTCATATCAAGGAGAAGCAGATGGCAACGCGCAGCAAGGCCTACCGTGCCGCCGCGGAGAAGATCGACCGCGAGCGTCTTTACACCCCGCTCGAGGCCGTTCGCCTCGCTAAGGAGACGGTGGCCACGAAGTTCGACTCGACCGTCGAGGTCGCCTTCCGCCTCGGCGTCGACCCGCGCAAGGCGGACCAGATGGTCCGTGGCACGGTCAACCTCCCCCACGGCACGGGCAAGACCGCCCGCGTCATCGTCTTCGCCAACGGTGAGAAGGCCGAGCAGGCCCGCGCCGCGGGTGCTGACGAGGTCGGCGGCGACGAGCTCATCGAGAAGGTCGCGGCCGGCTGGACCGACTTCGACTCGGCCGTTGCGACCCCGGACCTCATGGGCAAGGTCGGTCGTCTCGGTAAGGTGCTCGGCCCCCGTGGCCTCATGCCGAACCCGAAGACGGGCACAGTGACCATGGACGTCGCCAAGGCTGTCGCGGACATCAAGGGCGGCAAGATCGAGTTCCGCGTCGACAAGCACGCGAACCTCCACTTCATCATCGGCAAGGCGTCCTTCACGGTCGAGCAGCTCGTCGAGAACTACGCTGCCGCGATCGACGAGGTCCTTCGTCTCAAGCCGTCCGCCTCGAAGGGCCGCTACATCACGAAGGCGACGCTCGCGACGACGAACGGCCCGGGCATCCCGCTCGACCAGACACGCACGACGAAGCTCCTCGAGGAGAACGAGGAGGCCTGAGCCGCCACGTCCCTCACCGAAGGCCGGTACCCCACGGGGTGCCGGCCTTCGGCGTTCGTGAGCACGGTGTCGGGATGGGCGCGGCCCGGATCACCGCACGCATCCTCATCTCGTTGACGCGCAGGGCGACGAGCTCGCCCCCGACGAGTCGCTGAGCGAGCGATGGCTCGCGCGGACGCTCGATCTCGCGACGTCGTCGGGCAGCCACGACGTCGCCCTCACCGGACGTGCTCTTCGAGCATGCGGCCCAGAGCATCGAGGCGCGTGGTCTCACGCAGGACCTCCGCGCGAGCGGTTCGGTGCGCGCGGCGGCGCCACGTGGGTCGAGCGTGCCCGGCTCGTCGAGCTGCGGGCCCGGCTCCACCTTGCGGCGGACGACGAGGCCCTTCTCGCGACGGTCGTCGTCGTCGCGAGGCCCGACCTCGTCGCCGGCGAGCGGGAGGCGGCCGAGGTCGCGGAGCGCTGGCCGGGCGCCGAGCTGCTCGTCGGGCGGGACGCGACGTGCGGCGCGGTCACGGAGGCGCTGCGGTCCGTGGACGAGGTGGCGAGAGGGCCGGCGGGTTCGCACGGCCTCACGGGTGGTGCGTCAGGCGCAGGAGAGGCCTGCGGTCGACGGACCCCACTGCTTGTCGCCGAGCGTCCACCAGCGTGCGGTCCACACGACGCCGTCGACGAGCGCGGTGGCGCCGCCGACATAGACCGTCGACGCGTTCGTCGGCGCGGACCCACGCGCCGCTCCGGCGAGGTGCTCGAGCAGGTGCCGGTCAACGACCTCGGTGCGGCGGGTGTGACGTGCGTCGCCGGACTTGCGTCGGCTGGCGCCGCAACGGTACGTTTCTCTCGTTACCCAAGACCGCAGGTCGTCCGTCGTGCTCTGGCACGGTGGGCCGAAGCTCCGCAGAGGCGGGGGCCAGCGCAGGAACGAGCACTACGGCGTCACACCGCCGTTGAGCCTCGCGCCCTGCGCGGGGCTCTTTCTCTTTCCCGGGGCGGGACCGACGGCGGTCACCACCATCGGAAGGATTGCCATGGCGAAGCCGGACAAGGCAGCCGCTGTCGCAGAGCTCACGGACCTGTTCCGCGAGTCGAGCGCTGCCATGCTGACCGAGTACCGCGGGCTCACCGTCGCGCAGCTCAAGACGCTGCGTCGGTCGCTCGGCGGCAACGCAAGCTACGCCGTGGTGAAGAACACGCTGACCGCCATCGCGGCCAAGGAGGCCGGTGTCGAGTTCGACACCGACGCCCTCGTCGGTCCGTCGGCGATCGCCTTCGTGACCGGTGACCCGGTCGAGGCGGCCAAGGGCCTGCGTGACTTCGCCAAGGCGAACCCTCAGCTCGTCATCAAGGGCGGTGTCCTCGACGGACGCGCCCTGTCGGCTGAGGACATCACGAAGCTCGCGGACCTCGAGTCCCGCGAGGTTCTCCTGGCCAAGGCAGCAGGCGCTATGAAGGCGAAGCTGTACCAGGCCGCGTACCTGTTCACGGCACCTGCCTCGCAGGCCGTGCGCACCATCGACGCTCTGCGCGAGAAGCAGGAGTCGACCGCGGCCTGACCCCACCCGGGTCAGATCGCGGCATCACCACCCCACCCCCTGCTTCACGCAGAACTACCGAAAGGAACGCCGATCATGGCGAAGCTCACCACCGAGCAGCTCATCGAGGCCTTCAAGGAGCTCACGCTCATCGAGCTCTCCGAGTTCGTCAAGGCCTTCGAGGACGTCTTCGAGGTCACCGCTGCCGCTCCGGCCGCCGTCGCCGTTGCTGCCCCCGCCGCGGGCGGCGCCGCTGAGGCCGCTGAGGAGAAGGACGAGTTCGAGGTCATCCTCGAGGCCGCTGGCGACAAGAAGATCCAGGTCATCAAGGAGATCCGCGCGCTCACGTCGCTCGGCCTCAAGGAGGCCAAGGACCTCGTCGACGGCGCCCCCAAGGCCGTCTTCGAGTCGCCGGTCAACAAGGAGCAGGCCGAGAAGGCCAAGGCTGCCCTCGAGGGCGCCGGCGCCACGGTCACCCTCAAGTGATCCGTGCCCCTCGGGGCACACGCTGAACGCGGACGAGGCCCGCACCACCACGGTGGCGCGGGCCTCGTCCGCGTCTCCGCAGCGTCTCCGCAGCGTCTCCGCAGCGTCTCCGCAGCGGCTCCGCCGCTCGGGCCCGTGCGGGGCCGCAGCGTGGGCACTACGCTTCGAAACCCCGTCATCTTCCGTCGCCGAGGAGCCTCATGTCCCTGCCCGTCGTCCAGACGTCCTGCACCGCGTGCGGGTCCCAGCTCGCTTACCTGCCGGGAACACGGGCGCTGCGTTGTGTCTCGTGCGGTGCGACGGTGGAGTTCGGGCCCGACCTGAAGACCAAGCTGCCGCGCCACGACGTCGCGACCTGGCGTGACGGGCTCGTCGGCTCGGGGACGTCTGCCGTCCTCCGATGCGAGGCATGCGGTGGCGAGACCGCTTCACGTGGACTCTCGGACGCGTGCGTCTTCTGCGGCTCGCATCTGACGGCGGCGCCGGGGGCGGCGTTCGATCTCGAGCCGGACGGGGTCGTGCCGTTCCGGGTCGACCGTGCGGGTGCCGCTCAGGCGTTGCTCGACTGGTCGCGGATGAGCCGTCTCTTCGCTCAGCGTGGCTTCACCCCCGACCAGGTGGCCGAGTCCTTCGTCCCGGCGTACTACCCGGTGTGGGTTCTTGACGCGCGGTCGACGTCCGCCTACTCAGGGCGTCGCGGTGACGAGCGGAGGGTCGGTTCCCAGGAGACACGGCGGACCGTCGTCGACTGGACGGACGTCACGGGCACGGTCCGGGTCAAGCACTCGGCACGCGTGCCGGCGGGGGGGGTCGACGACGAGCTTGCACGGAGCGTTCGCTCCGGGACGAGGGACGGCGTCGTGCCGTTCCGTCGGGAGTTCCTCGTGGGCTTCACGACCTTGCCGGTGACGCTGTCACCGGAGGCCGCGTTCGCGAGCCGGGCCGACTCGTTCGCCGCCGACGTGCGCTCCGAGATCGAGGACGCGATCGGAGGCGACAGGAACGAGATCTCCTCGGCCGAGACGACGTACGAGCGCGCGCGCTTCCGTCTCGTGCTCGTCCCGGTGTGGGTGCTGACGTTCATGTACGAGGGCAAGCCGTGGCGCATCCGAGTCGACGGGGTGGAAGGCGTCGCAACCGGGGACTACCCGGTTGACAGGAAGAAGCAGCGTCTCGTCGTCGGGCTCGTCGCCGCAGCCGTCGTCGCTGCTCCGTTCGTCGTCGGGTGGCTCCTGAGCGCTCTCGGGCGCCTCGCGGGCTGACGCGGTCCGCGTAGATCCCGGACGCGAGCGCGACGTGGACCGAGGGAGTGCGATCCACGGGGCGTGCGTTCCCATGGAGAGCGAACGCAGGTCGGGGGTACTCGCACGGGGCACCTGTACGCGATCCGAAACGGGAGAACTATGAGCATGCGCTCTTTGCGGCGTTCGTACCGACCATTCGTGGCCATGTCGGCCCTGGCCCTCGTCCTTGTTGAATGCGGCCAGGGCGACGACCCTGTGTCGCCGCAGAACTCCCTGGCCGGGTCCACTGCGGGGGTGGACGGGGACGACAGGCCGTCCGCGGGTGGCGCGGCGTCGTGCGAGGCGACCGAGGTCGAGGGCGAAGGTGCCGCGAAGTTCATCACGCTGGGCAGCCCCACCGCGGTCCCCGGTGACGACGGCACGGCGCGGCTGTCGCTTCCGTACACGGTGACGAACCCGTTCGACGTGCCCTGCATCATCTCGCCGACGATCTACTTCGCCGAGGAGGGCGACGAGTCGGGAACCGTCGACCCTCAGGTCCTGATCCCGGCGGGGGCCTCGGTCGACCTCGAGGTGAACAGCCTTCGCCCGTACTTCATCTATGACGACGACGCGACGGACCCCGTTCCGCCGAAGGAGCATGAGATCTCCGTGCTCGACGTCTCGACCGACCCGGTCCTCCCTGACTACTTCGATGCGGACGTCACCGTGGGGCCTGTCTCGGGCGAAGGCGCGGATGCGACGGTCAAGGTCAGCATCGACCACCGTGCGGTGCTGCTCGAGGAACCGGTCGACATGGGCTACCCCTTGGGGACGTCCGTCTTCCTCCAGGGCCTCGACGCCCAGGGTAACGTCGTGGCTCCGCTCGTCCTCGACCTCTCGACGCCGGAGGACGGCACGAAGCTCGAGTTCGACGTGCCCCTGTCGCCTGACGCGGATTACGAGTTCGTCACGGGCGCCGGAGTGTCGGTGCCGTTCGCGCTCGATGCGCTCCCCTCGGTCGAGAAGTTCGTGGTGGGCGGCTACCAGCCTGTCGTCACGATGTAGCTCCGTCCGCACCCGGGTCGACGAAGGGTCGTGCACCACCTGCGGTGGTGCACGACCCTTCGTCGTACGGCGGCGGCGCAGGCGCGGGGGCTCAGCCGCTAAGTCGGGAGACCATCGGGACGACGACGATGATGGGGCGCCCACGAACATGAGCATCATCGGGAGCATGAGCACGGCCGCGGCCCTCATCCCACGGCGCGGACCGCTCGGGCTGCCCGGCTGGCACAGCAACGGAATTGTCGCCGGGATCATCAATCGTCTGGACTGTACGGGAGAACTCATATGCGGATCGGCCATCGTCGTCGTCTCACTGCGGCTGCCGCCGCGATCCTTGCCCTTGGAGTCCTTGCGGGGTGCGGTGGCTCACCGACGCCCGGCGCGACGACGACGGGCGGGGGGCGACGTGCCCACCGCCGAGGAGCCAGGCGCCGCGCCTGCCGCGGACGTCTGCGCGGAGCAGACCTTCGAGGGCGACGCCGCCGCGCCCTACGTGAAGATTGGTGAACTCACAAAGATCGGCGAGGGGGACATCCCCGATGCCTATGCCGTCCCGATCACGGTGACCAACCCGTCGCCGGAGACCTGCCGCTTCAGCGCTGCGCTGCGTATCCACCACGGCGAGACGAGCCAGCGCTACGGCACGGGCTCCTTCATGCTCAAGGGCAACCAGACCCTTACGGTTCACGTGATCGACGGCTCGATCACTCTTGATGACGCGGTCCTAGCCGAGGGCGGCTACTCATTTTCCGTGCAGGTGTTTGGGCTCGACCCCGCGTACCCGGGCTACTACGACGCCGACGTCACGCTGGGCGAGGTGACTGGCTCGGGGGCCGAGGCCGTCCTGCCAGTGACGATCAACCAGCGCGGCACGTTGCTCACCGAGCCGAAGCGCGCGCCGTCGTTCGGGACGACGGCGATCTTCATCCAGGGCCTCGACGCCTCGGGCGAGGCGCTCGGCTCCTACGTCCTGTGGATCAACACGCCCGACGACGGCACCACGGCGTCCTATGACGTGCCGCTGTCGATGGGAGTCCAGGTCAGCGACTCGAAGCACCGCGTCACGTCGTTCACGCGCACGGACGTCCTTGACCGCATCGAGAAGTTCGAGGTCGTCTCCTACCAGCCGACCGAGTTCCAGTGACACCATGGAGTAGGTGAGTCTCCCAGTGTGTCGAGGTTGACGGTGGAGGGGCCGGTCCGCGCGAGCGGACCGGCCCCTCTAGCGCCCATGGCCGACGTGCTCAGATCCCCGCGAACGTCGGGGCGAGGACAATGATGAGCACGCCGACGAACATGAGAATGATCGGCATGGAGCACGAGATCTCCGTGCTCGACGTCTCGACCGACCCGGTCCTCCCTGACTACTTCGATGCGGACGCACCGTGGGGCCTGTCTCGGGCGAAGGCGCGGACGCGACGGTCAAGGTAAGCACCGACCACCGTGCGGTGCTGCTCGAGGAACCGGTCGACATGGGCTACCCCTTGGGGCGGCCGTCTTCCTCAAGGGCCTCGAGTCCCAGGGTAAGGGCGTGGCTCAGCTCGTCCTCCACCTCTGCTCCGGGGTCGGATCTGGCGACGTGGTGCTCACAGTCCGCATGCGTCGGCGTCGGGCAGCCGTCGGCACGTGAGGACGCGGCCTGGGACGATGCCGAGCGTCCGGGCCAGCCCGGCGGGCAGCTCAACCGTGTCGAGGCCGTAGAGGCGAGGGCGCGAGAACCGGCCGGGGGCGAGCGTCTCCACCGCGTGGACGCGCCCGTCGCGTCGGACGAGCACGACGTCGATCGCGTACCGCATGCGGAAGGTGTGGACGTTGGAGCAACGACGTATCCACAACGCCCCTTCGAGGGAATCGGTGCCGAGCAGTCCCTGGTTGCGCTCGGCACGAGTCTCGGCGAGCCAGCAGTCGAGGACGTCGTTGCCGTCGAGGACGAGGGCGTGCTGCGGACAGGGTGGTCCCCATACCGGCCCGCGGGCCGGCATGGGGACCACCCCGTCCTGCGGGGTCGGCGTGTCGATCATCCGCCGGCGCACGCGGTCCAGTCCTGCCACGACGTGCCGTCCCAGTACTGGGCGCCGGTGTTCGACGTCGACACGCCCTCGTACTTGCCGTTGAGGCCGATGCCGATCGTCGCGACCTTGAGCTTGAGGTCAAGGCCAGCGCCGGTCGTCGCGCCGGTCGAGGTGGTCTGGGAGGTGAGGTCGCCGCCCTGGCCCTTCGCGTACTCGATGAGGCCCAGCACGGACGCGGTCTGCGTTCCACCGTTGCTCGTGGCCGAGGAGATTCCGGCGCCTGCGACGAGAGCGAGGATGTGAGCACGGTTCGCGTCCGTCACGGGGATCTTCGCGGTTGCGGTCATGCTGTCGGTGAGCGTGACGTCGGCACCGCCGAGCGCCTTAGAGAGGAGTGTGGCAGCGCCGGGTCCTGCGGCCATCGACAACTCGACGTTGGTGAGGTTGCCGTTCTTGTCGAACTCGGTGCCGAGCGTCGACTCAAGGTTCGTCTTGAGCGTGCCGCCCACGCCGCCTCCGGCGGCTCCGTCCTCGGGCTTGGTATCCATGTCGCCGAAGCCGATGCCGATCTTGCCCTCCAGCGCGGCACCGACGTCGACCTTGCTGTAGACCGTCGTCGACCCCTTGTCGTCGAAGCTGGCGCCGAGGTACCGGCCCGAGTCGAGGGTGACGCCGAGCGAAGCCTCGGCGATCGCGATGCCGGCGCTGGCCTCGGCGCTGCCCGACGCCTCGAGCCCTCCTTGGAAGTACGTCTTTGTCGGGGCGGGGGGCGAGTACTTGTCGAACCAGCCGCTCGCGAGAGCCGCACCCCACCCGAGCACGCCCTGCGACTTGAGGGCCTGGCGTCCCCACTCGCGCTCTGCCCACGAGACGAACTCGTCGCGCGACTGCTCGTTCTTGAAGCTGTAGGTCTCTCCGCCCTCGCCTGCAAGGGCTGCGCTGACCCCGACCTCGCCGCCGACGCCGAACTCCTTGCCGCCGATCGTGATCTTGCCCTTCGCGGCGACGAGGTCGGCTTTGACGCCCGCCTTGCCCGCGTTGATCCGGGTGACGTTCCACGTGCCGTCGCTGAGCTTCTCGACGACCAGCGTGCCTCCGGCGCCCAGATCGACGAAGGCGATCTCGATACCCCCCGCAGCCGTCTGTGAGCTGGACGACACGGTGCAAGGGTCCGTGGGCTGGGGCTTGGGGCCGGATGCGTCGTCCCCGGTGCCTGCCGTGGCCCCGCAGGTGGCGCCGATGGCCTCGCAGATCTTTGCGGCGATGCTCTGCCCGATGGGCGTGGCGCTCATGAGGAGCGAGGCGACGACGGCGGCGACGAGGAGGATCGCACCGAGGTACTCGACGGCGCCCGCGCCCTTGTCGTCAGCGACCCCGAGCCGACGTCGGATCAGGTGCATCATGGTGGTCCCCTTGTGATCGTGCTGATTGTGGCGCAGCCGGAGTCCTCCGGTCATCTTGGTATGACGGTAGGTGCGGCGGCCGCCGTGCGCGCCGGCTGTGGGGCCCGTTCTGGGCCCAGGGAGGGCCCAGACATCGGGCCTGGCTCGGGTCGGCCTCAGTCGATGCGGAGCGTACGCAGCACGGTAAAGCCCGCCGACTCGGTGAGCTTGCCAGGGTCGCTGTTGAGCGAGACGAGGACGCGGGTCGTCGAGCTCTTGTCGCGGCCCGCGACGGCGGCGAACTCCCGCAGCGACGTCGTTCCGTCGGTGCTCGTCGACGTGCCTGAGCCGTAGAACGCGGCGGCGCCCTCGACGGAAGACCACTCGACGTCCGGGACGACGGTGATCTCGCGCGTGGTGTCCTTCGGGTCCAGGTAGCGCAGCCGCGTCATGACGATGAGCCCCGCGAGGTCGTGGTCGGAGGTCGAGCGCTCCTCGACGGCCACGGTCACGGCGGGGGTCGCCTCACCGGTGCGCGTGATGGTGTGGAGGGTCGCACCGTCGCCGAGGCTGCTCTCCGCGACGTCGTACCCGGCCGGGAGCTGGTAGGTGATCTTGCCGATCGTGTGCGTGCTCCCGCCGTCGACGGACGAGAGGGGCGGCACGACGATCTTCGTCGCGGAGGCGACGGCGTCGGCCTCGGAGTTCGAGCCGCTTCCGCCGCATGCCGCGAGAGCGAGAGCGAGGACGCCCGCGAGGGCGAGGGTGAGGTGACGCGTGCTGCGTGTCATTGGCTTCTCCGGGTCGGGGACGAGGGCGTGGGGCGGCTCAGCCGCGGCCGAGCGAGCCGGGCACGCGCGGTGTCTCGCGCCTTCCGGCCACTGCCTGGGCAGGCATGAGGGCGATTGGGATGAGGGCGAAGGCTGCGAAGGTCGCAGCCTCGGTGCCGATGAGCCAGCCCATCTGGAGGACGTGGTCCCAGCCCAGCATGCCGGTGGCGACGGAGACGAGAGGGCCCCCGACGTAGTTGAGGAGGATCCCGCCGAGAGAGCCGAGCAGCAGCGTCGGCCACAGCTCGGAGCGTTCGTGGTACCCGCGCCGTTCGGCGAAGCGACGCGCGACGACCCATCCGATGAACGACGCGCGGAACGCTGTGCCGATGAGCGTGATCCCGAGCGCGATCGCGACGTCGAGGGAGCGCGTGATGTCGCTCACTGCCGGCGTGACGAAGAAGTCGACGATCGTCTTGACGACGGCTTCGAGGACGACGAAGAACGCGACGCAGCCCCACGCGATCCTGCGCGCGGGGAAGTACTTGGGATCCATGACGCCCAACCTAGCGGCGTCCGGTCGACCGCGCGGGTCGAGGCGGACCCGGCCAGGGCCCAGCCGGGAGGCCCGCCCTGGGACCGTGGGCCCAGGGTGGGCCGAGGTGTGTGCCCTCGCTGGGCCCTGCCTGGGTCCTGGCCGGACGGTGGGGGGCGGCGCGGACCCATAGCGTCAGGGGGCGGGCGGGTGACATGCGTTGCTCCGGTAGCGAGCCTAGGGCGTCCATAGCATGATGGCCCGTGGCCGCCGAGGGGGTAGCGCCAGAAATGTGGAGGGGGAGCGTCGATGCCGATCGTCGCCGTGACGGATGCGTCGAGGGTCCCTGACGGGACCGCGTGCGCGACGGATCTCGAGGGGCTTGTCGCTCATCTGAGGGCGGTCCGTCCAGGGGTGGACTCCGTGCTCGTCTCGCACACGGAGCGGGGTGAGGCGCTCGCGCGCGCGGCCCGGCTCGCGTGTGGCGAGAGATCGGTAGGGCTCCTCCACGTGCCGTCGACAGCGACGGCATTCTTCGCGTCGATCGGGGCGGTGCGGCTCCTGCCGCAGGAGTGCCTGGGGCTCGGCGGGGTTGTCGCGTCAATCCTGTCGTCGACGATGTGGACACGGGTGGTTCTCAGCCGGCTCGGCGAGCCGGGGACCCCGGTGCCCACGTTCAGCCAGCGTCTGCGTGGCGCCTTCCCGGGTGCGCGCTTCGTCGTTGATCCGGTCTCGGGCGTCGTCGAGCCGACGAAGGAGCTCGTCGCTCCTCAGGGCGTCATCGTCCTCACCGCGAGCTCGGCGCCCGCGACTCGCCCAGATTCACGGATCGATCTCACGGCGGGCGGCGCATACCGCTACGACCTCGACCTCGGCTCCGATGGCTGGCGTGCCCGGCGCTGGACCGAGGCCACGGTGCTCACGCGCCAGGTCGAGGACGTCGTGCACCACGCGTTGCAGCCGTCGTCGTACGCCTACTACTCGACGTGCGCCGTCTGCGGACGCATCGCGTGGGGCGAACGTTGCATCTTCTGCCAGGTCCCGCTGCTCGTGCGGGACGACCTTGCTGTTCAGACCATCGGAGGGATCCAGTGAACCCGCGTCAGCGCCGAGGGGCAGTCTTCCTCTCGCTCACCGTCGTCGGAGCGCTCGTCGTGTTCTTCGCGGTCCTCTCGTACGTCGGGGACGTGACGTCGAAGGTCGGCCCGTTGACGTCGGCGGTCCGGCTCAAGGGCGACGTCCCTGCATACACCCCGATCACCCCGGAGATGCTCGAGACCGTCGAGGTTCCGGAGCGGTGGGTTTCGCAGACGACGGTGCGGTCGGTGGCCGACGTCGTCGGGCTCGTCGCAGCGACGGACTATGCCGCCGGCTCGGTCGTCCAGCAGGGCATGCTCGTGCCGCGGCCGGGTATCCAGCCCGGATATCGGGAGGTCGCGATCATCGTCGACGCGGAGACCGGTGTCGCGGGAAAGGTACGTTCCGGCGACCGTGTCGACATCATTGCGACGGCGCAGGGCGACAAGGAGTCGGGCGTGCCGCAGAGCGCGCAGGTGTGGGTCTCGAACGCGCTCGTGCTCGAGGTGGGCCTGCCCCGGGCGACAGAGGGCGCGGACGCGCAGGGCAACTTCGAGTCGACGAGCGGCGTCCCTGTGACGTTCGCTCTCCCGGCTGAGGAGGCGCTCCGTCTGGCCTACGTCGAGAGTTTCTCGGTCAAGCTTCGGCTCGCGCTGCGCGGCGCCGGCGACTCTGAGGTGCTGCCGCCCTCGGGTCTGGTCTACAAGGGGGAGGCACAGCCGTGAGCTCAGTGATGCTTGTCTCGGCGTCGAGCGTGACGATCGAGCATGTTCGGTCAGCGCTGTCGGAGGTCGAGGGTCTCGATCTCCTCCAGGTCGTCGGTTCGGTCGAGGCCGTCGCGGATCTCCTCGAGCGCGGTGCTCTCATCGATGTCGCGCTCGTCGACGTGGCGATCGACGGTGGGCACGGTCTGGCGCACGCGAGGACCCTTGCGGCCGGCCACCCGCTGCTTGCGATCGTCATGTACACGCCCGAGCCCGACGCCCAGCAGTTCCAGACGGCCGTCGAGGCCGGGGCGCGTTCGGTCGTCGGCCCGACGTCCTCGCTTGACGACATCGCCTCGCGCCTCCGCTCGGCCGCGGCGTGGTCCGCCGCCGCGCGGGGCGCGGTGTCGCTCGACGCCCCGGCGGGGCGTGCCGGCAGGGTCGTTGTCGTCGCAGGCGGCAAGGGCGGGGTCGGGACGAGTTCGGTCGCGCTGCTCCTCGCGCAGGCGGCGACCTCGACGGACTCGGTCGCGATCGTCGACTTCGACCTGCAGCACGGGGATCTTGCCTCCTACCTGGGCGTGCATACGCGGCGCTCGCTTGCGGACCTTACGCACGTCGCGGACGAGCTCTCGGGCAGACTCCTGCGTGAGACGACGTACGACGTGGATGGCGGTCTGCGCCTGCTCTCGGCACCCGCGGAGGGTGAGCAGTCGGAGATGATGACGGAGCGCGCCGCACGCGCGATCGTCGACGCGCTCCGGTTCCAGTTCGACCTCTCGGTCATCGACGTGGGCACGCACATGGACGACGGCACGGCGACGGTCGTCGAGCAGGCGGACGAGGTCATCCTCCTCGCGACGCCCGACGTCCCGGCGCTGCGTGCGGCCCGGCGGCGGCTGAGCCTCTGGGAGCGACTCTCGATCCGGGGCGGGGCCCAGGTCCACCTCGTGCTCAACCGCCGTTCGCGGCGCAACGAGGTGACGGACGAGCTCGCCGCGCGGATCGTCGAGCTCCCGGTGACCGCGACGATCCCCGAGGGCGGCCCGGTCTTCGAGACCGCGATGAACACGGCGAGCGTCGTGCGGACCCGCACCGTCGTGGGGGACGCGGTCGCGCGGCTCGCGGCGAAGGTACTCGCGCACCGTGCGGACGAGACCGACGAGGTGACGGAGCTCATCGCAGAGCAGCAGAACCGGCGTCGCGGCAGGCGGGCGGTGACGGCGGACGCCGGACAGGCGTCGGTCGAGCTCGTCGGCATGTTCGCGCTGCTGCTCGGGGTGGCGCTCCTGTGCTTCCAGCTCATCCTCTGGGGCTCCGGCTTCCTCATGGCGCGGACGGCGGCGCAAGAGGCCGCACGCACGGTCGGTGTGGGCGACTACTCGGTGGCCGTCCAGCAGCGGGCGCGGGAGGACGCGTTGGACCGTCTCGCGGGGCCGTGGCGCTCGGACGCGAAGGTAACGTTCGACGCGCTCGCCCGTGAGGTGACGGTCGACGTCCCGACGCCGCGGATCGTGCCGGGATTCTCCCTGCGGTCGACGGTGACGGAGCAGGTCTACACGGAGGTCGAGTCGTGAGCCGGGCGTTGAGCCGTGCCCTGCGACGCGGCGCGCGCGACGACCGAGGCTCGGTCGCGGTCGAGTCGATCGGTTTCTTCTTCGTCCTCACGCTCGTGACGTTCGTCTGCGTGCAGGGCGTCTTCCTCGCGCAGTCGGTGTCGACGTCGCAGAAGCTCGCCCGTGACGCGGCGCGCTCGTACGCGGTCGGGCAAGGTTCCGCGTCGGTCGCCCAGCAGGTCCACGACGACCTTCCGTCGTGGGCGACGCTCGAGGACGTCCGGTTCCCCACGAGCGCCGACGCGCGCGTCGAGGTCGAGCTCCGTGTGCCGATCCTTGTGCCGGGCTTCACCAACCAGTCGTTCACGGTGTCGCGCGACGCCGTCATGCCGAGGTCCTGACGATGGGGCTCCTGGATCGCGTCCAGCAGGACGAGCGCAAGCGCACTGAGATCGACGTCGTCTCGCAGTACCGCGAGCGGCTGCTCGAGGAGGTGGACCTCGACGACCTTGCGCGGCTCAACGCGACGCAGCGACGCGCTCGCCTCGAGCGTGTGCTCTCGACGCTCATCTCGATCGACGGGCCGGTGCTTGCCCAGCGGGAGCGGTCGTCGCTCATCCAGCGCGTCGTCGACGAGGCGCTGGGGCTCGGGGTGCTCGAGCCGCTCCTCGCGGATGAGTCGATCACCGAGATCATGGTCAACGGCCCTGACGACGTCTTCGTCGAGCGCCGAGGCCGTCTTGAGCGCCACCCGGTGACGTTCGCGTCGAGTGAGCACCTCATGCAGGCGATCGACCGCATCGTCTCGACCGTCAACCGTCGTGTCGACGAGTCGTCCCCGATGGTCGACGCGCGACTGCCCACGGGCGAGCGCGTCAACGTCATCCTGCCGCCGCTCGCTCTCGACGGTCCCACCCTGACGATCCGTCGCTTCCCGAAGCCGTTCCGGCTGGGCCAGCTCGTCGGCATGGGGGCGCTCGACGAAGAGTCGGCGCTCCTGCTTGGGGCGTTCGTGCGTGCGCGTCTCAACATCGTCGTCTCCGGTGGTACGGGCACGGGCAAGACGACGTTCCTCAACGCCCTGTCTGGTCTGCTGCCCGCGCATGAGCGCATCGTGACGATCGAGGACGCAGCCGAGCTTTCGCTCCAGCAGGAGCACGTCGTGCGTCTCGAGTCGCGTCCGGCGAACGTCGAGGGCAAGGGCGAGGTCTCGATCCGCGACCTCGTGCGCAACGCGCTGCGCATGCGTCCCGACCGGATCGTCGTCGGCGAGGTACGAGGCGGCGAGACGATGGACATGCTTCAGGCGATGAACACCGGTCACGAGGGGTCGCTCGCGACGGTGCATGCGAACGGTGCGCTCGACGCGCTGAGCAGGCTCGAGACGCTCGCGACGATGAGCGAGCTCGAGCTTCCCGTGACGACGATCCGTGACCAGATCAACGGCGCGGTCGACGTCGTCGTGCACCTCTCCCGCGGACTCGACGGCTCGCGGCGCGTGGGTGAGATCGCGGCGGTCGTCTCGACGCGTCGTGAGGACTACGCGACGGTGCCTCTCATGACGTTCGTCCAGGACCCCATCGGTCCCGAGCGTCGGATCACAGGGCGCTTCCGCCGTCACCCGTTGACTCCAGCGATCGCCGAGCGGCTCTTCGCCGCGGGCGAGACCGCGCCGGTCGTCGTGGACGGTGCCGCGTGACGCCGATCCAGATCGCGGTCCTCCTCTTCGCGACGTTGAGCCTCGGCATCGTCGCGCTCCTGCAGGTGTGGGGCGCGCGCGAGCAGCGGCGCGAGATCCTCGTCGCGGCCGATGCCGCGCCGCGGTGGCGGGAGAGCCGCGCGTCGCATCTCGACGCGGCGTTCGAGAAGACCGCGACGGGGCGCAAGGTTGCCGCGCTGCTCGCGGGCGCGGGCCTCGGTCAGTGGTCCTCGGTCACTACGGTGCTGGGTCTGGTCGCCGTCGAGGTGGTCGTCCTGGTGCTGGTCGACGAGCTCTTCGGCACCGTGACAGCGGTCATTGCGGTCGTCGTCGTCGCGCTCGGCGCGCACCGGTGGCTCGAGGGACGTCGGCGTGCGCGCACGGAGCGCTTCATCGCTCAGCTTCCTGAACTTGCGCGCCTCCTAGCGAACGGTGCGCAGGCAGGTCTCGGCATGCGTCGTTCGGTCGAGCTCGCGGCACGTGAGCTCGAGGACCCGGCGGCGAGCGAGCTCGGGCAGGTGAGCTCGGAGCTCGCGGTCGGGCGGTCGCTCGACTCGGCCCTCGCGCACCTCAACGAGCGGCTCCCGTCGAAGGAACTCGCGGTGCTTGTCCAGACGCTCGTCATCCAGGCGCGGGCTGGCGGCGCTCTCGCGACGGCGCTCGGTCACATCGCGACGACGCTCGACGAGCGCCGTCAGCTCGCCCGCGAGGCAAAGACGGCAAGCACGGGCATGGTGTTCACGGGTTACATCGTCATGGTGATGGGCGGGGGCTCGGTGCTCCTCCTCAACGCGATGTCGCCGGGGGCGCTCGACAAGATGACGACGCACCCGATGGGTGTCGCGGCTCTCGCCGTCGCCGCGGTGCTCTTCGGGATCGGCTACGTGGCGATCCAGCGTCTGACGAAGGTGGACCTCTGATGGAGTCGGTCTACTACGGGGCGGCGGCCGCGGCGCTTTTCCTCGTCGGCGTTCTGAGCGTGCGCATGCTGCGGACGACCGGCCTCGAGGATATCGACCTGCCTGAGTCGCGGGAGGCAGAGATCGAGCGCAAGGACCTCGGCGCACGCATGGAGGCGGTCGGTGGCCGCTTCCTCGGGATGACGCTGAGGCTCTACGGCCCTGACCGCCTCAAGTCGCTCGACCAGCGTATCCGCGCAGCCGGGCGTCCCCACGGGCTGACGGTGCTGATGTACCTCAGACGACAGACCGGGTTCGTCGTCATGGGCTTCGTCTTCTTCGTCGTCCTCTTCGTCCTGGATCAGCCGCTCATCGGCATGCTCGTGCTCCTCGTGCATGCGGCCTGGATGCCCTGGTGGCTCGCCGCCACGGTGAAGGCGCGTCGGACTCAGGTGAGCAGGGACTTGCCGGACTTTCTCGACGTTCTCGCGGTGACCATCGCGGCGGGTCTCGGGTTTCGTCAGTCGATGGAGCGGGTCGCTGCGTTCCATGCCGGTCCGATTGCCGAAGAGGTGCGGACCGCGCTCCAGGAGATGGGCATGGGGGTTTCGCGGCGCAACGCGCTCATTGCGATGCGCGACCGCGTGGCGTCTCCGGGGATGAGCGCGTTCGTCACGGCACTCCTCCAGGCGGAGGAGCTCGGGGTCTCGCTCGGGACGGCCGTGACGGACATCGCGGAGGACGTCCGACGTGAGCGCGCCCAGGAGGTTCGTCAGGCGGCGGCGAAGGCTGGCACGAAGGTTTCGCTCGTCGTGACGACGCTCATCGTCCCAGGCTCGATGATCCTCATCTTCGCTGGAATGTTCATCGGCAACGACAGCCTGGGGAGTCTCTTTTGATGGCCTTCGAGGCTGATGCCGCGCGCTCTCAGAGGCTCGAGGCGATCGCCCCGGTCGTGAGGCTCCTGTGCGAGGTGCGGCTCGTCGTCCTCGTCCTCGCGGTCGTCTCTGCGAGCCCCGCCTTCTCGACCTGGTGGCAGGTGGGGCTGGCCGTGGTGGCGGCACCGTGTTCCTACCTTCCCGCACGTCACTGGGCTGAGCAGGGCGGACGCATCGCGTCCTCGGGGATCTATCTCGGACTCGACTCGGTCGTTGCGATCACGGTCATCGTCGCGTTCGACGGTGCGGAGTCCGCGCTGCTCTACGGCGGGGCGACGGTGACGTTGCTCGGTGTGGTGGCGGGCAGAGTCATTGCGCTCATGGGCGCTGCGCTTCTCGGGAGCGCGATGGTGGGCGTCTCCGTCGGGCAGGCGGATTCGGCGGCGGACATCCCGGTGATGATCGCTGCCGGGCTCGGTTGCGCGGCGCTGGCGATCGCCGGGGACGCGTTGGGTACGGCGCTGCGCAGGCAAGCGCATACGGCTGGGCTCCTCGCCACGGAGCGTGCGACGCGCACGACGGACCTCGAGAGGTTGAGCGTCGCCCGCGACGTCCACGACTCGGTCGCTGGAAGCCTCGCGGGGCTCACGCTCATGACGGAGGCGCTGCACCGCAAGGTTCTGCACGAGGCTGTCGATGACGCGACGCTGCTGCTCGCCCGGCAGGTGCGTGACGCGAGCCGCATCGCGCACGTGGACACGCGGGCGGTGCTCGCGCAGCTCCGGCAGCTCGACCCCGATCCCGTGGCGACGCTCGAGCAGGTGTGTCGGCGCTGGTCGCTCACCGGCGGAGTCGCGACGGAGTTCGCGACCGAGGGGGACGCGCCGCTCGACGGGGCGCTCGGGGTGGCGTTCAAGGCGATCCTCACCGAGCTGCTGGAGAACGTCCGCAAGCATGCGCGCGCGCAGCGGGTCGAGGTGCGGCTGCTGCTCGGGAGCGATCACGCGCGTCTCACGGTCATCGACGATGGCGTGGGTCTGGACGCCGACGCTCCCGGTGCGGCGGAGGGCCACTACGGCCTGTGTGGGCTGAGGGAGCGTGCCGAGGAGATGGATGGTTCCGTCGAGGTCGGGTCCCGGCCTGGCCGTACCGAGATCACTGTGATGCTGCGCGCGGGCGCAGCCGAGAGGGTGGGGTCATGAGGATTCTTGTTGCGGACGACAACGCGCTCATCAGGATCGGTCTCCGAGCCGCGCTCGAAGGGCTCGACGGCGTGACGTCGGTTGTCGTTGCTGGGGACGGTTCCGAGGCGATCGAGATCGCTCAGGGCGGCGAGGTGGACGTTGTCCTCCTCGACGTGCGGATGCCGGGAACTGATGGGCTCGCGGCGCTGCCGCGTCTCGCGTCGCTCGCCACCGTCGTCATGCTTACGCACTCCGACAGTGCGGACGTCGTGGCGGAGGCCATGAACCAGGGGGCGTCAGGTTTCATCGTGCACGGTTCGCTCGAGCCCGAGGCGATCGTCGCGGCGCTGCGGGCATGCCGGGCCGGCGGGTCAGTGACGGCAGGCCTCGCGCCGTGGGCGACGCTCGTCTCGGCGCAGCGGCCCAAGACGCCGCTCGCGGAGAAGCTCTCGCCCCGCGAAGCTGAGGTCATGGAGATCGTTGCCACGGGTGCACCGAACTACCGCATCGCGCGGCAGCTATTCCTCAGCGAGAAGACCGTGAAGAACCACATCAACTCGATCTTCTCCAAGCTTCAGGCGACTAATCGTGCGCACGCGATCGCGCTGTGGCTCGGGAAGGCCGATGGGTCGCAGGGCCCAGTTGAGGATGGGTCCGCGATGGGTCCCGGGGCGATGGCGGTCTCCTGAAGCACCTCATAGATTTGAGGTGTTGAAAGACGGAAGCGACCTTCTCTGCGAAGGCGCACATATCAGGAGGAACACCATGGAGAAGTTCAACAACCGCCTCGTCGCCGCCCAGGTCGCCACGACGATGTACATCGCCGGCGCGTTCGACCGCCTCAAGAAGGATGACCGCGGCCAGGGCTCGGCCGAGTACATGGGCATCATTCTCGTCGTCGTCGCGATCATCGGTGTCGTCGGAATGGCGCAGACCGAGATCGGCAACGCAATCAAGACCCAGATCGTCAACGCGATCAACTCTGCCAAGGCTTGACATCTCTTGCTGCTGGCCTGCGCCTGTGCGCAGGCCAGCAGCAACGTGTGTCTGGAGAAGGAGCCTCTCGTGGTGAAGCACTGGCTCGCGCGCGACGACCGTGGAGCTGCCGCAGTTGTCGCAATACCTGTCGTCTTGGCCGCCCTCGCACTGACTCTTCTGCTCATCGCCGGGGTCGGCGGTGCGAGCCAGGAGCGGCGTGGTGCGACCACAGCTGCGGACGCGGCCGCGCTCGCTGCTGCTCAGCAGTGGCGGGACGAGATCAAACGCCAGTACGAGAGCGACACAAGCACGGACGGCACAATTCCCGATTTCGCTGGGCGTCGGCTCGCCGACCTGCGAGCCGACGCTGAGGTGCGCGCACGCCACCTTGCTCTCGCCAACGGCGCCATCGTGGAATCGTTGTCGTTCGACGCCGAGCGCGCAGAGGTCAAGGTGACGACGTTGTCCACTGATGAGTTCGCCGGTGCCCTGCGCGAGTATCGGGCTAGCGCGGTCGCGCGTATCGAGATGCGGACAGGTGCATGCCGCGAGGGGGCTACGCTCGGCCTTCTGGTGGCGGGATGCGTGACATCTCCCATCGACGCGATCGCGATGGACCTGACGACCGCAGATATCTCTGCGTTCGGCGCGGTCGTCACCCTTGTTCGGTGAAGATCTCAGGTGCGAGACGTGGTGAGCCAGCGCCGTCTCGGCATGCGAGGACCCAGGGTTGTTGTTAATTTTGGCGAGGTCAACAGTTCGACAAGCAGGATGAGGGGCGCTCGTGCGTAGAGGCTGGGTCTGGGGTGCGTCGTTGGCAATCGTGATGGTCGCCGTGGCTGGGTGCTCGCCGTCGGGACCCGATCGCAATGTGGTGCCGACCGGGCTGACAGAGTCTGGGACGCAGACTGGAGATCCGACGACCTCGACGCAGACGCCCGACGGTGAGACGTTGCCGACGATGCCGGCGCGTCCCGCTGGGGCGGTGTCGGTCGAGGCTCCGATGCCGTTGGACTGGAGCACGGATCTTGGTGGCACCCTTAAGGCCTGGGTGCACCCGGTGCAGAGCTCGGCCGCAGACGGACTCTCGCTGCTGACGGTCGAGCTCGAGCGCCCCGCCGACGGCGGTGCGCCCAGCTCAGGCTTCATGATCAACTTCACCAGCACGGGGGGGTCGACCGCGCCCAGCGGGTTCAACCTCTTTGATGCGGCGAGTGGGACCGTCGCCCAGCCCCTGAAGCTCACGGACGGTTGGGCGGCCACGAGCGATGTCGACGTCATCGAGGCGGGTGGATCCTTGACGATCTCCGTCGCGTTCCCGCCGCTGACCGCGGCGTCGGTGTTCGTGACGGTGCCTGGCTTCGACATGGTCGAGGTGCCGGTCACGCAGGAGGCCTCGACCGCGTGGCCGGACATCGCCAAGGAGTGGGCGGCGGCTCCCGAGAAGGTTGGCGCCTTCGTCGGGGCGGAATCCTCGGCGGTGAGCTTGGTGACGCAATCGACGGTCGAGGTCGCTGGAGACCAGGTACTCGTCGAGCTGCCGGCCGATGTGCTGTTCGCGTTCAACAAGTCGAACCTCTCGTCCAAGGCGCAGAAGGTTGTCGACAAGGCGGGCCGCAAGATCGCGGAGGCCGCGGCGGCGTCGGGCGAGATCACGGTCGTCGGTCATACCGACGATCAGGGTGACGCATCGTCCAACATGACCTTGTCGAAGGCGCGTGCCGAGTCCGTGGCCGATCGACTGCGTCCCATCCTCGGGTCGACGTTCGTCGTGAAGACCGAGGGGCGTGGCTCGAAGGAGCCGAAGGTCCAGGGCACGAGCGAGGATGCCCGAGCGGCCAACCGTCGTGTCGAGATCACGTTCACCGGCCGCTCGGCGAACAAGCTCGTCGTCGTCGACGACGTGCCGACCGAGCTCCCCGAGACCTTAGGCGCGGTGGTCACGGGTATGGAGACCGCGCGTACCGATGCGCATGTGCTCAACCCCGAGCTCGATGCGCGGGTCGTGTCGCTGCGTCGGGTCGGGGGGCAGCTCGTCGGGGTGCTCGAGATCGCGGCACCGACGACGCGTGCGTCGAGCGGGCTCCTCTTCGGCGATGCGACTCGCACGCTTGGCAACATGGCGAAGCGTGGCTGGGGTTCCTTCTCGATCGCGAACGTCACGCTGCTCACGCCGACGACACGCGTGTTCCCCGTCGACTTCCGGCCCGAGGCGGACACCTACCCGCACGAGCGGCGGGTCCTCGGGTCGCAGATCCCAGAGATGCTTCCCGTGCCGGGTGGGCCGCACCGGTATGTGATCGTGTGGCCGGACGTGGATCCGTCGGCGACGACGGTGACGGTCGACGCCCCGGACGCCTACCGCTTCCTTGACGTCCCGATCAGTTGATCTCATCGCGTCGGCGCGTGGCTGCACTGGAGTGCCACGCCAGGTAGGCAGGCGGAGGGTGCGAGACATGAACAACCTCAGTCCTGTCGAACACGTCCTCTGACCGGCGGCGAGCAGGAGAATCAAGCCCGCGCGCGTCGGGTAGGGCGGTAGTTCGTAGGTCGACCGCTCGTCGACCTCGTGGGACGTGCGGCCGCGCGCGCCCGGTGGCTTGCGTCCGCGTCGGGTGCGGCGCTCGAGTCAATCTCGTTCGACCCGTGCGTGCCGAGGTCTCGGCATGCGGGTCGAGGGACTCGTTGCTAGTTTCGTCGAGGTTGAGCCGTGGTTGGAGTGGAAGTGGTGTGGACGTGCCTAGAACTTGGGGTTGGGTTGCCTCGTTGACTCTCGTCGCAGTGATGGTGGCCGGATGTACGCCGTCGACGACGGACGACGAGTCCCCGGGGCTGCCGGCGACGACAGCCCCAGCGCCGACAGGAGACGCATCTGTGACGCCGGGCACGGAGGCTCCGACGACGGAGCCCGCGACGCCCGGGCCTCCTCAGGGGTCGGTGTCGCTCGAGGCGACGCTGCCGCTGCGTTCCGACACGCAGACCGGCGGCACCGTGAAGGCGGTGGTCCATCCGTTGCAGAGCTCGGCGTCGGAGGGTCTGTCGGTGCTCACGGTGGAGTTTGCGGGCCCTGCCGACCTCGCTCAGAACACGAGTGCGTTCATGGGCGTCTTCATGGGGTCTTTGGCTGGTACGCTCCCGATCGGGTTCAGGGTCTTCGACCCGTCGACGGGCACCGCGGCACACCCGCTGGGTATCGGCGATTCGTGGGCGGCCGAGAGCGACAAGTTCGAGCTGTTCCCGGGGCAAACGACGACGCTGACACTGGGCTTCCCGCCGGTGGGCGCAGCCTCGATCTTCGTCATGGTGCCGGGGTTCGACGTCGTCGAGGTCCCGGTCGTGCAGGCGGCTGTGGCTCAGATGCCGGGCTCGGCGGCGACCTGGGCGGCGTCGACGGAGAAGTCGGGTTCCTTCGCGCCGATCGAGTCCTGGGCGATGAGTCTCGTGACGAAGTCGACGGTCGAGGTCGCGGGTGACCAGGTGCTCGTCGAGCTCCCCGCAGACGTGCTGTTCGCGTTCAACAAGTCCGAGCTCTCGAAGAAGGCGCAGAAGGTCGTCGACAAGGCGGGCCACAAGATCGCCGAGGCCGCCGCGGAGTCGGGAGAGATCACGGTCGTCGGGCACACGGACGACCAGGGCGACGACGCGTCGAACGACAGGCTCTCGAAGGCGCGCGCTGAGTCGGTGGCCGCGCGTCTGCGTCCCGTCCTCGGGTCCTCGTTCACGGTGAAGACGGCGGGCAAGGGCTCGCGGGAACCCAAGGTCGAGGGCACGAGCGAGGAGGCCCGGGCTGCGAACCGCCGTGTCGAGATCACGTTCACGGGCCGCTCGGCGAACAAGCTCGTCGTCGTGGAGGATGTGCCGACCGAGCTGCCGGCGACGGCGGGTGTCGTGGTCCAGGGCACGGAGACAGCTCACCTTCCGTCGGACGGGATGAACCCTGAGCTTGAGGCCCGGATGCTGTCGTTGCGTCGGGTGGGCGGCCAGTTGGTCGGCGTCCTGGAGATCGCCGCGCCGACGGAGAAGGCGCGCACCACGATGCTCTTCGGGGACTCGTCGGAGACGACGGGCGTCATCAGCGAACGGGGCTTCTCGTTCGCGTCGATCGCGAACGTCTCGCTGCTCACGCCGACGACGCGAGTGTTCCCGGCTGACTTCAAGGTCGACGTCCAGGGGAAGTCCGAGCACCGGCTCCTGGGCTCGAGTGGGGACTGGGTGCTCCCGCACGTCAACGGTCCGTTCCGGTATGTGCTCGTGTGGCCGGACGTGGACCCGTCGGCGACGACGGTGACGGTCGACGCCCCGGAAGGCTATCGCTTCCTCGACGTCCCTATCCGCTGATCAGCGCGTTGCACGCAGACCTCGTCGCCCTACGGAAACGCGCGACGTGTGGGGCTTGCGGCGGCCTGCTATAGTGGTGAGTTGGCGTGCCTGTGGTGCGTCGCAGCCTCATGCATCAGATGGCGGGCGTGTGAGGACGAGATCGAACCCCTCGCGGGGTTGTTTCTCGGTCGGGCTGAGGTGCTCTTCGATCGTCTCGCGCGACCGGGATACAGGTGTGACTCATCGCACCTGACCAGGATGGTTGCCCTGTGTAGCCATTCGCATTATGCTAGCGCTTTGCGCTGACGTGTGTCCTGACGTCTTGCCCGCCATCGAATCCTTGCACGCGCCGCCCACGGTATCCCACCGCTGGTCCGGAGCTGTGCGCGGAGCGAGGCCGGCGGTCGGGTCCGCCGAGGCGCCCAGCGTGCACTCGAACCGCAGGGAAGGACCCCTCTTGGCTGCCTCGCGCACCCCTTCTGCACCGTCCGCCGACGCGATCGCGAACCGCACCGCGTCGCCGCGTCTCTCCTTCGCAAGGATTTATGAGCCTCTCGAGGTCCCTGACCTCCTGGGGCTTCAGACCGAGAGCTTCGACTGGCTCCTCGGCAACGAGAAGTGGCAGGCGCGTGTCGCCGCTGCGCAGGAGTCGGGGCGTCGCGACGTCCCGACGAAGTCGGGCCTCGAGGAGATCTTCGAGGAGATCTCCCCGATCCAGGACTTCGGTGAGACCATGGAGCTCGCGTTCTCGAACCACCGGTTCGAGCCGCCGAAGCACTCGGCCGACGAGTGCAAGGAGAAGGACTTCACCTACGCGGCGCCGCTGTTCGTCACGGCGGAGTTCACGAACACCAGCACGGGTGAGATCAAGAGCCAGACGGTCTTCATGGGTGACTTCCCGCTCATGACCGAGCGCGGCACGTTCATCATCAACGGCACCGAGCGTGTCGTCGTCTCCCAGCTCGTCCGTTCGCCCGGCGTCTACTTCGAGCGCACGCCCGACAAGACGTCGGACAAGGACATCTTCTCCGCGAAGATCATCCCGAGCCGCGGTGCATGGCTCGAGTTCGAGATCGACAAGCGTGACGCCGTCGGCGTGCGCGTCGACCGCAAGCGCAAGCAGTCGGTGACGGTCCTCCTCAAGGCCCTCGGCCTCACGGAGTCCGAGATCCGCGAGGAGTTCGCGGAGTTCCCCGCGGTCCTCGACACGCTCGACAAGGACACGGTCCAGACGCAGGACGAGGCGCTCGTCGACCTCTACCGCAAGATCCGCCCGGGCGAGCCGCCGACGGTCGAGGCAGGCCGCAGCCTGCTCGACAACTTCTACTTCAACTCCAAGCGCTACGACCTCGCGAAGGTCGGCCGCTACAAGCTCAACAAGAAGCTCGGCCGTGACGCGGAGCTCGAGGCGTCGGTCCTCGAGGTCGCGGACGTCGTCGCGACGATCAAGTACCTCGCGTCGCTCCACGCGGACAAGCCGACGATGGCGGGCCTGCGTGACGGCGAGCCCATCGAGGTGCGCGTCGAGACCGACGACATCGACCACTTCGGCAACCGTCGTATCCGCGCCGTCGGCGAGCTCATCCAGAACCAGGTCCGCACGGGCCTGTCGCGGATGGAGCGCGTCGTGCGCGAGCGCATGACGACGCAGGACGTCGAGGCCATCACGCCGCAGACGCTCATCAACATCCGTCCCGTCGTCGCCTCCATCAAGGAGTTCTTCGGGACGTCGCAGCTGTCGCAGTTCATGGACCAGAACAACCCGCTCGCGGGTCTCACCCACAAGCGTCGTCTCTCGGCGCTCGGCCCGGGCGGTCTCTCGCGCGACCGCGCCGGCATGGAGGTCCGTGACGTCCACCCGTCGCACTACGGCCGCATGTGCCCCATCGAGACGCCTGAAGGCCCGAACATCGGCCTCATCGGCTCGCTCGCGTCGTTCGGCCGCATCAACCCGTTCGGCTTCATCGAGACGCCGTACCGCAAGGTCGTCGACGGCCGCGTCACCGACGAGGTCGAGTACCTCACGGCCGACGACGAGGACCGCCACATCATCGCGCAGGCCAACCAGCCGCTCACCGCGGAGGGTGCCTTCGTCGACGCCCGCGTCACCGTCCGCATGAAGGGTGGCGAGGTCGACCTCGCCCCCCGCGGCGACGTCGACTACATGGACGTCTCCCCCCGCCAGATGGTCTCGGTGGCGACCGCGCTCATCCCGTTCCTCGAGCACGACGACGCCAACCGCGCGCTCATGGGCGCGAACATGCAGCGTCAGGCCGTGCCGCTCGTCCGCTCCGAAGCGCCGCTCGTCGGCACCGGCATGGAGTGGCGCGCCGCGGTCGACGCTGGCGACGTCATCGTCGCGACGCGTCCGGGCGTCGTCACCGAGGTCTCGGCTGACCTGGTGACCGTCGCCAACGACGACGGCACGAAGACGAGCTACCGCGCGTCGAAGTTCCGCCGCTCGAACCAGGGCACGTCGTACAACCAGCGTGTCCTCGTCGACGAGGGCCAGCGTGTCGAGGTCGGTTCCGTCCTCGCCGACGGCCCCGCGACCGACGGCGGCGAGCTCGCGCTCGGCCGCAACCTCCTCGTCGCGTTCATGTCGTGGGAGGGCCACAACTACGAGGACGCGATCATCCTGTCGCAGCGCCTCGTCCAGGACGACGTCCTCTCCTCGATCCACATCGAGGAGCACGAGATCGACGCGCGTGACACGAAGCTCGGCCCGGAGGAGATCACGCGGGACATCCCGAACGTCTCCGAGGAGGTCCTCGCGGACCTTGACGAGCGCGGCATCATCCGCATCGGTGCCGAGGTGGGCGCCGGCGACGTGCTCGTCGGCAAGGTCACGCCCAAGGGCGAGACCGAGCTCACCCCGGAGGAGCGCCTTCTCCGTGCGATCTTCGGTGAGAAGGCGCGCGAGGTCCGCGACACGTCGCTCAAGGTTCCCCACGGCGAGTCCGGCACGGTCATCGGTGTCAAGGAGTTCCGCCGCGAGGACGGCGACGAGCTCCCCGCCGGCGTCAACGAGCTCGTGCGCGTGTACATCGCGCAGCGCCGCAAGATCACCGCGGGTGACAAGCTTGCCGGCCGTCACGGCAACAAGGGCGTCATCTCAACGATCCTCCCCGTCGAGGACATGCCGTTCCTTCCCGACGGCACGCCGGTCGACATCATCCTCAACCCCATGGGCGTCCCCGGTCGTATGAACGTCGGCCAGGTCCTCGAGGTCCACCTCGGCTGGATCGCGTCGCAGGGTTACGACGTCAAGCTCGCCGAGGGCGACCTCGAGTGGATCAAGACGCTCCCGGAGACGGCGCTCGCGTCCGAGCCGGGCCGCCCGCTCGCGACCCCGGTGTTCGACGGGCTCGAGGAGGAGGGCCTCACCGGTCTCCTCGGTTCGACCCTGCCGACGCGTGACGGCGACCGGCTCGTCGGCGCCGACGGCAAGGCGCGGCTCTTCGACGGTCGCTCCGGTGAGCCGTTCCCCGAGCCCGTCTCGGTTGGCTACATGTACATCCTCAAGCTGCACCACCTCGTGGACGACAAGATCCACGCGCGGTCGACGGGTCCCTACTCGATGATCACGCAGCAGCCGCTCGGTGGTAAGGCGCAGTTCGGTGGACAGCGCTTCGGCGAGATGGAGGTGTGGGCCCTCGAGGCGTACGGCGCGGCCTACACGCTCCAGGAGCTCCTCACCATCAAGTCGGACGACGTCCCCGGCCGTGTCAAGGTCTACGAGGCGATCGTCAAGGGCGAGAACATCCCCGACTCGGGCATCCCGGAGTCCTTCAAGGTCCTCCTCAAGGAGATGCAGTCGCTCTGCCTCAACGTCGAGGTGCTGTCGTCCGACGGCGTCTCGATCGAGATGCGGGAGTCCGACGACGAGGTGTACCGCGCTGCGGAGGAGCTGGGCATCGACCTGTCCCGCCGTCCCAATGCGGCCGCCACGATCGACGAGATCTGACCTCGGGCGCTCGGCCCGCTCCGCATACGATGCGGGCCGCGCGAGCCTGACACCACTTTTTCGAGAATGACGCCGGGGCGGGGGCCCCGCCCCCGGCGGACCACGGAAGTAGGACACATTGCTCGACGTCAACGTCTTCGACGAGCTGCGTATCGGACTGGCGACCGCGGACGACATCCGCGCCTGGTCGCACGGTGAGGTCAAGAAGCCCGAGACCATCAACTACCGCACCCTCAAGCCTGAGAAGGACGGACTCTTCTGCGAGAAGATCTTCGGTCCCACCCGGGACTGGGAGTGCTACTGCGGCAAGTACAAGCGCGTGCGCTTCAAGGGCATCATCTGCGAGCGCTGCGGCGTCGAGGTGACGCGCTCGAAGGTCCGTCGTGAGCGCATGGGCCACATCGAGCTCGCTGCGCCCGTCACGCACATCTGGTTCTTCAAGGGCGTGCCCTCGCGCCTTGGCTACCTGCTCGACATTGCCCCGAAGGACCTCGAGAAGGTCATCTACTTCGCGGCGTACATGATCACGTCGGTCGACGCCGACGGCCGCCACGAGGACCTCCCCAACCTCCAGAACGAGATCGACCTGGAGAAGAAGGAGATCACCGACCGTCGCGACAACGAGATCGAGACGCGTGCCAAGCGCCTCGAGGACGACCTCGCGACGCTCGAGGCCGAGGGCGCTCGCGCCGACGCGCGCCGCAAGGTGCGCGACTCCGCCGAGCGCGAGATGGCGCAGCTGCGCAAGCGCGCGGACGCCGAGCTCGACCGCCTCGAGGAGGTCTGGGACAAGTTCAAGAACCTCAAGGTCGGCGACCTCCTCGGTGACGAGATGCTCTACCGCTCGCTCGCCGACCGGTACGGCAACTACTTCGAGGGCTCGATGGGCGCCGCGGCGATCCAGAAGCGGCTGCAGGACTTCGACCTCGTGGCCGAGTCCGAGCTGCTCCGCGAGATCATCGCGACGGGCAAGGGCCAGAAGAAGACCCGCGCCCTCAAGCGCCTCAAGGTCGTCAACGCATTCCTCACGACGACGAACTCGCCGTCGGCGATGGTCCTCGACGCCGTTCCGGTCATCCCGCCGGACCTGCGCCCGATGGTGCAGCTCGACGGTGGACGATTCGCGACGTCGGACCTCAACGACCTGTACCGCCGCGTCATCAACCGCAACAACCGTCTCAAGCGGCTCCTCGATCTCGGCGCGCCCGAGATTATCGTCAACAACGAGAAGCGCATGCTTCAGGAGGCCGTCGACTCGCTCTTCGACAACGGCCGTCGTGGCCGCCCGGTGACGGGCCCCGGCAACCGTCCGCTCAAGTCCATCTCGGACATGCTCAAGGGCAAGCAGGGGCGCTTCCGCCAGAACCTCCTCGGCAAGCGCGTCGACTACTCGGGCCGTTCGGTCATCGTCGTCGGCCCGCAGCTCAAGCTCCATCAGTGCGGCCTGCCCAAGCAGATGGCGCTCGAGCTCTTCAAGCCGTTCGTCATGAAGCGGCTCGTCGACCTCAACCACGCGCAGAACATCAAGTCCGCCAAGCGGATGGTCGAGCGTGCGCGCCCGGTCGTGTGGGACGTCCTCGAAGAGGTCATCACGGAGCACCCGGTGCTCCTCAACCGTGCTCCCACGCTGCACCGTCTGGGCATCCAGGCGTTCGAGCCGCAGCTCGTCGAGGGCAAGGCCATCCACCTGCACCCGCTCGTCTGCGCGGCGTTCAACGCCGACTTCGACGGCGACCAGATGGCTGTCCACCTGCCGCTGTCCGCCGAGGCCCAGGCCGAGGCGCGCATCCTCATGCTCTCGAGCAACAACATCCTCAAGCCGTCGGACGGCCGTCCGGTGACCATGCCCTCGCAGGACATGATCATCGGTCTGTTCCACCTGACGTCGGACCGTGAGGACGCCGAGGGCGAGGGACGCGCGTTCGCGTCGGTCGCCGAGGCGATCATGGCGTTCGACCAGGGGACGCTCGACCTCAACGCGGTCGTGAAGATCCGGATGAGCGACTTCGTCGCCGGCGCGGACTTCGAGGCGCCCGAGGGCTGGGAGACCGGTCAGCCGCTCCTCGTCGAGACGACGCTCGGCCGTGCGCTCTTCAACGAGACGCTGCCGATCGACTACCCGTACTTCAACGGTGTCGTCGACAAGAAGCAGCTCTCGTCGATCGTCAACGAGCTCGCCGAGAAGTACCCCAAGGCCGAGGTCGCCGAGTCGCTCGACGCGCTCAAGTCCGCGGGCTTCCGCTGGGCGACGCGCTCGGGCGTGACGATCGCCATCTCCGACGTCACGACGCCGGACGACAAGCGCGAGATTCTCGACGCTCACGAGGAGCGCGCGCTCCGCGTCCAGGGCCAGTACGAGAAGGGCCTCATCACGGACGACGAGCGTCGTCAGGAGCTCATCGAGATCTGGACCCAGGCAACGGACAAGGTCGCGTCCGCGATGCGCTCGAACTTCGAGGGTCGCGCACGCAACACCGTCTACCGCATGGTCGGTTCGGGTGCGCGTGGTAACTGGATGCAGGTGCGTCAGATCGCCGGTATGCGTGGTCTCGTGGCGAACCCGAAGGGCGAGATCATCCCGCGCCCGATCAAGTCCAACTACCGCGAGGGCCTCTCGGTCGTCGAGTACTTCATCGCGACGCACGGTGCCCGCAAGGGTCTGGCCGACACGGCTCTCCGTACGGCCGACTCGGGTTACCTCACGCGTCGTCTCGTCGACGTCTCGCAGGACGTCATCGTCCGCGAGGAGGACTGCGGCACGGAGCGCGGCCTCACGCTCCCGGTCTCGGAGAAGCGCCGTGACGGCTCGTTCACGCGCCACAGCAAGGTCGAGACCTCGATCTACTCGCGGACCCTCGCGACCGCGGTCGAGGTCGATGGCAAGGTCATCGGCGAGGCGGGCGAGGACGTCGGCGACGTCCTCATCGACGCCCTCGTCGAGGCCGGCGTGCCGGACCTCAAGGTGCGTTCGGTCCTCACGTGCGAGTCGCGGGTCGGGACGTGCGCGAAGTGCTACGGCCGCTCGCTCGCGACCGGCAAGCTCGTCGACATCGGTGAGGCCGTCGGTATCATCGCGGCGCAGTCGATCGGTGAGCCCGGCACGCAGCTGACGATGCGTACGTTCCACACCGGTGGTGTGGCGTCGGCCGACGACATCACGCAGGGTCTGCCGCGTGTCACGGAGCTCTTCGAGGCCCGCACCCCCAAGGGTGAGGCGCCCATCGCGGAGTTCTCGGGACGCATCACGATCGACGAGTCCGACCGTTCGCGTCGCCTCGTCCTCACGCCGGACGACGGCGGCGAGGAGATTGCGTACCCGGTGACCAAGCGCGCCCGTCTGCTCGTCTCAGACGGCGAGCACGTCGAGGTCGGTGCGCAGCTCGTCCAGGGTGCGGTGGACCCCAAGAAGGTCCTGCGCATCCTCGGCCCGCGCCAGACGCAGAAGCACCTTGTCGACGAGGTCCAGGAGGTCTACCGCTCGCAGGGTGTGGACATCCACGACAAGCACATCGAGGTCATCGTCCGGCAGATGCTCCGTCGCGTGACGGTGCTCGAGTCGGGCGACACGACCCTTCTCCCGGGCGAGCTCGCGGAGCGTTCGCGCTTCGAGGACGCCAACCGGGCAGCGGTCGCCGAGGGCGGCCGTCCGGCCTCGGGCCGTCCCGAGCTCATGGGCATCACGAAGGCGTCGCTCGCGACGGAGTCGTGGCTGTCGGCAGCGTCCTTCCAGGAGACGACGCGTGTGCTCACGGAGGCTGCGATGAGCGGTCGTCGTGACCCGCTGCTCGGCCTCAAGGAGAACGTCATCCTCGGTAAGCTCATCCCCGCCGGGACGGGCATGCCCCGCTACCGCGACGTCAAGGTCGAGCCGACCGAGGCGGCTAAGGCGGAGCTCTACCCGAGCTTCGGCTACGACGAGATCGACTTCCCGACGCTCGGCTTGGGCTCGGGGGATGCGATCCCGCTCGACGAGATCGACTTCGGCGACTACCAGTGAGTCGTTGACCGACCGTCATGACCGAGAGGCCCGTCGCACGCGCGGCGGGCCTCTTGGCCGTCGGGGGCCGGTGCGCGGGATCACAGTTCTCGCGTGCGCTCGTCCTTTGACAGTGCGGGATCGCCGTCGTTAGTGTTGGACACTGTGCCCGCGCCGTCGGGCATCCGCATGCGCACGGCCGGCTCGTCCGGCGGACGCGGCGGAGGCGATGCCCCGCGAAGTGGGCGTGACACCTGGTGCCACGCCGGCCTCCCGGGGGATCGACGCCGTGCCACGCACGGATGTTCCCGACGGTCATGCAGGCATTCCGGACAGCAGGGCTTCACCGCCCCGCCTGACGGACCATCGAGCCGGTGGTAGTTGGCGTTCCGTCCCCACGGAGTGGGGACGGGTGTGCGCCGTGCTGCCGGCGCGACACAGACCACACCCGGCGGGGCACGGCCCCGCTCAGCTCGAGAAGACACGGAGACGTAGTGCCTACGATCCAGCAGCTCGTCCGCAAGGGGCGGACCTCCAAGGCCGGGAAGTCGAAGACTCCCGCGCTCAAGGGCTCCCCGCAGCGGCGTGGCGTGTGCACCCGCGTGTACACCACCACCCCCAAGAAGCCGAACTCGGCGCTCCGGAAGGTCGCCCGTGTGCGCCTCTCGAGCCAGATCGAGGTCACCGCGTACATCCCCGGTGTCGGCCACAACCTCCAGGAGCACTCGATCGTGCTCGTGCGTGGCGGTCGTGTGAAGGACCTTCCCGGTGTTCGCTACAAGATCGTCCGTGGCGCGCTCGACACCCAGGGCGTCAAGAACCGTAAGCAGGCGCGCAGCCGCTACGGCGCGAAGAAGGAGAAGGCCTGATGCCTCGTAAGGGTCCGGCCCCGAAGCGGCCGATCATCGTCGACCCGGTCTACGGATCGCCCGTCGTCACGCAGCTCATCAACAAGGTTCTCCTCGACGGCAAGAAGACGACGGCCGAGGCCATCGTCTACGGCGCGCTCGAGGGTGTCCGCGCGAAGGTCGACGGCGACCCCGTCGTCGTGCTCAAGCGCGCGCTCGAGAACATCCGCCCGGCGCTCGAGGTCCGCTCGCGCCGCGTCGGTGGTGCGACCTACCAGGTCCCCGTCGAGGTCCGCCCGACGCGTCAGACGACGCTCGCGCTCCGTTGGCTCACCGACTTTTCGCGCGCCCGTCGCGAGAAGACGATGACCGAGCGCCTCATGAACGAGATCCTCGACGCCTCGAACGGCCTCGGCGCCGCGGTCAAGCGACGCGAGGACATGCACAAGATGGCGGAGTCCAACAGGGCGTTCGCGCACTACCGCTGGTGATTCCCGTGAGGCGCCCCGGACAACCCGGGGCGCCTCCGGCACGCGGGCTCGCGCCCGTCCGACGTCGTCCTCCCACCACTAAGGGGAAATCTCGTGGCACTTGACGTGCTGACCGACCTGAACAAGGTCCGCAACATCGGCATCATGGCCCACATCGATGCCGGCAAGACCACCACCACCGAGCGCATCCTGTTCTACACGGGTGTCAACTACAAGCTCGGCGAGACGCACGATGGTGCCTCGACGATGGACTGGATGGAGCAGGAGCAGGAGCGCGGCATCACGATCACGTCGGCCGCGACGACCTGCTACTGGCACGACAACCAGATCAACATCATCGACACCCCCGGGCACGTCGACTTCACGGTCGAGGTCGAGCGTTCGCTGCGCGTCCTCGACGGTGCTGTCGCGGTGTTCGACGGCAAGGAGGGCGTCGAGCCCCAGTCCGAGACCGTCTGGCGCCAGGCCGACAAGTACAACGTGCCCCGCATCTGCTTCGTCAACAAGATGGACAAGCTCGGCGCGGACTTCTACTTCACCGTGAAGACGATCGTCGAGCGGCTCAAGGCGAAGCCGCTTGTCGTCCAGCTCCCCATCGGGGCTGAGAACGACTTCATCGGCATGGTCGACCTCCTCGAGATGAAGGCCATGGTCTGGCGCGGCGAGACCAAGCTCGGCGAGCACTACGACGTCGAGGAGATCCCTGCGGACCTTCAGGAGAAGGCGGAGCAGTACCGCGCCCAGCTCATCGAGGACGTCGCGGAGGCCGACGAGGCTCTTCTCGAGAAGTACCTCGGTGGCGAGGAGCTCACGGTCGCCGAAATCAAGTCTGGTATCCGCAAGCTCGTCATCGCTGGCGAGGCCTTCCCGGTCCTCTGCGGCTCGGCGTTCAAGAACAAGGGCGTCCAGCCCATGCTCGACGCGGTCGTCGACTACCTGCCGTCGCCGCTCGACGTCCCCGCGATCGAGGGCACGAGCCCCAAGGACGAGGACATCAAGATCGAGCGTCACCCGAGCGCCGACGAGCCGTTCTCGGCACTCGCGTTCAAGGTCGCCGCGCACCCGTTCTTCGGCAAGCTCACCTACGTCCGTGTCTACTCGGGCAAGGTCGACCAGGGGGCGCAGATCCTCAACGCGACCAAGGGCAAGAAGGAGCGCGTCGGCAAGCTCTTCCAGATGCACTCCAACAAGGAGAACCCGGTCGACTCGGCGACCGCGGGCCACATCTTCGCGTTCATCGGTCTCAAGGACGTCACCACGGGTGACACGCTCTGCGACCCCGCGAGCCCTGTGGTCCTCGAGTCGATGACCTTCCCCGAGCCCGTCATCGACGTGGCGATCGAGCCGAAGACGAAGGCCGACCAGGAGAAGCTCGGCGTCGCGATCCAGAAGCTCGCCGAGGAGGACCCGACGTTCCGCGTCAAGCTCGACGAGGAGACCGGCCAGACCGTCATCGGCGGCATGGGCGAGCTCCACCTCGACATCCTCGTGGACCGCATGCGCCGCGAGTTCAAGGTCGAGGCGAACGTCGGCAAGCCGCAGGTCGCGTACCGGGAGACCATCCGTCGCACGGCGGAGAAGGTCGACTACACGCACAAGAAGCAGACCGGTGGTTCGGGCCAGTTCGCGAAGGTCCAGGTGACCTTCGAGCCGCTCGAGACGACGGACGGCCAGCTCTACGAGTTCGTCAACGCCGTCACGGGTGGCCGTATCCCGCGTGAGTACATCCCGTCGGTCGACGCCGGTATCCAGTCGGCGATGCAGCTCGGTGTCCTCGCCGGCTTCCCGCTCGTCGGGGTCAAGGCGACCCTCGTCGACGGTGCCTACCACGACGTCGACTCCTCGGAGATGGCGTTCAAGATCGCGGGCTCGATGGTTCTCAAGGAGGGCGTTCGCAAGGCGGACCCCGTCATCCTTGAGCCCGTCATGGCGGTCGAGGTCCGTACTCCTGAGGAGTACATGGGCGACGTCATCGGCGACATCAACTCGCGCCGTGGCATGATCCAGTCCATGGAGGACGCCACCGGCGTTAAGGTGGTGCGTGCCCAGGTGCCGCTCTCCGAGATGTTCGGGTACATCGGTGACCTGCGTTCCAAGACGCAGGGTCGCGCCGTGTACTCGATGCAGTTCGACAGCTACTCCGAGGTCCCTCGGAACGTTGCCGAAGAGATCATCAAGAAGACCCGGGGCGAGTGAGTCCCCACAGGTCGACCAGCAAGTTCCAACCAATCAACCTGTAGCGACCCGCACGCCCGGCAGATGCTCGCCCCGCGAGGGGCGAGGACCTGCATCGTTCGGCACAACTACCCAAGTCCCAGGAGGACCCCAGTGGCGAAGGCCAAGTTCGAGCGGAGCAAGCCGCACGTCAACATCGGCACCATCGGTCACGTCGACCACGGCAAGACGACGCTGACGGCTGCGATCTCGAAGACGCTCGCGGACACGTTCCCCGACCTGCCCGCGAACACCCAGCGGAACTTCGACGAGATCGACAAGGCTCCCGAAGAGAAGCAGCGCGGCATCACGATCAACATCTCGCACATCGAGTACGAGACGCCCAAGCGTCACTACGCGCACGTCGACGCGCCGGGTCACGCTGACTACATCAAGAACATGATCACGGGTGCGGCGCAGATGGACGGCGCGATCCTCGTCGTCGCCGCGACCGACGGTCCGATGGCCCAGACGCGTGAGCACGTTCTGCTCGCGCGCCAGGTCGGCGTTCCCTACCTCCTCGTCGCGCTCAACAAGTCCGACATGGTCGACGACGAGGAGATCCTCGAGCTCGTCGAGATGGAGGTGCGTGAGCTCCTTTCGTCGCAGGGCTTCCCCGGCGACGACGCTCCCGTCGTCCGCGTCTCGGGCCTCAAGGCTCTCGAGGGCGACCCCGAGTGGGCGGCGAAGATCGTCGAGCTCATGGAGGCTGTGGACGAGAACGTCCCCGACCCCGTCCGTGACCTCGACAAGCCCTTCCTCATGCCGATCGAGGACGTCTTCACGATCACCGGTCGTGGCACCGTCGTCACCGGCAAGGTTGACCGCGGCACGCTCGACGTCAACACCGAGGTCGAGATCGTCGGTATCCGTCCGGTCCAGAAGACCACGGTCACGGGCATCGAGACGTTCCACAAGCAGATGGACCAGGCGCAGGCCGGTGACAACACTGGTCTCCTTCTGCGTGGCATCAAGCGTGAGGACGTCGAGCGCGGCCAGGTCGTCGTCAAGCCGGGCTCGATCACGCCGCACACCGAGTTCGAGGCGCGTGTCTACATCCTCGCCAAGGACGAGGGTGGCCGTCACAACCCGTTCTACTCGAACTACCGCCCGCAGTTCTACTTCCGCACCACGGACGTCACGGGTGTCATCACGCTGCCCGAGGGCACCGAGATGGTCATGCCCGGTGACAACACCGAGATGACGGTCACGCTCATCCAGCCCATCGCGATGGACGAGGGCCTCGGCTTCGCCATCCGCGAGGGTGGCCGCACGGTCGGCTCGGGCCAGGTCACGAAGATCCTCAAGTGATCATCTGATCCTCGGTCCGCGGCTCGCGTGAGCTGCAACCTCAGCAAGGCCCGGTTCCCGTTCGCAGGGGGCCGGGCCTTGCTGCGTCTCGCTCGATGCTTGGTCCGGCCAGCTCCGGACGCCGGCGGGGGAGCGGTGGGATGCAGGTCACGGGCGCCAGGGTTTGTGTCGGCGAGGGGTCTCGTGGCAGGATGGTCAAGTTGCCTGTCACGGGCGCGCTCATTCAAGTGTCGAACAGTGTGTTGATCCGCGGGTCCGTCCCGTGAGGTGGACTCTCTGTGCGCACAGATCGAATGCCCCTCACGGTGAGCGCCCGACAGGCTGCCGAACGTCGTGACGTTTCGGTAATCGCCTGGCGAGAACCGGAACGACACACCCACCGGCCCGATCCCTCTGGGGAGAGCGTGACCGTGTGTGCCGCACCTAGCGACACGCCCGAGCGCGTGGGTCGGACATCCTGCAGTTCTAGAGAGAGAGTCAGACGACGCCATGGCGGGACAGAAGATCCGCATCCGGCTCAAGTCCTACGACCACGAGGTCATCGACAGCTCGGCGCGCAAGATCGTCGACACGGTGGTCCGCGCTGGTGCAACGGTCGTGGGTCCGGTGCCGCTGCCGACGGAGAAGAACGTTTTCTGCGTCATCCGGTCGCCTCACAAGTACAAGGACAGCCGCGAGCACTTCGAGATGCGCACGCACAAGCGCCTTATCGACATCATCGATCCCACGCCGAAGGCCGTCGACTCGCTCATGCGTCTCGACCTGCCTGCGGACGTGAACATCGAGATCAAGCTCTGAGCGGAGGGAGACAGACTATGACCGCTCAGAACGACCGCCCCGTGAAGGCGGTGCTCGGCACGAAGCTCGGCATGACCCAGGTGTGGGACGAGTCGGGCCGAGTCGTGCCCGTCACCGTCGTGCGCGTCGGTGCCAACGTCGTGACGCAGATCCGCTCGATCGAGAACGATGGCTACACGGCCGTCCAGCTCGCCACGGGCCAGATCGACCCGCGCAAGGTCACCAAGCCCCTCAAGGGCCACTTCGAGAAGGCGGGCGTCACGCCGCGCCGTCACCTCGTCGAGGTCCGCACGTCCGACGCTGCCGAGTACGCGCTCGGCCAGGAGATCAACGCGGAGGCCTTCGAGGCCGGCGCGAAGGTCGACGTCGTCGGCACGACCAAGGGCAAGGGCTTTGCCGGTGTCATGAAGCGCCACGGCTTCGCCGGCGTGAGCGCCTCGCACGGTGCTCACCGCAACCACCGCAAGCCCGGCTCCATCGGTGGCGCCTCGACGCCCGGTCGCGTCTTCCGCGGCCAGCGGATGGCCGGCCGCATGGGTAACGAGCGCCAGACCACCCAGAACCTGACCGTCTTCGCGGTCGACGCTGAGAAGGGTCTGCTGCTCGTCAAGGGCGCAGTTCCCGGCCCCAAGGGCGGCGTCGTCCTCGTGCGTAGCGCCGTGAAGGGAGCGTGACCGCAATCATGGCTGACACGCTGACCGTCGACGTCATCGACCCGACGGGCAAGAAGGCCGGCACCGCCGAGCTTCCTGCCGAGGTGTTCGACGTCCAGACGAACGTCCCGCTCATCCACCAGGTCGTCGTCGCCCAGCGCGCTGCTGCGCGCCAGGGTACGGCCGACACCAAGACCCGTGCTGAGGTCTCCGGTGGTGGGCGCAAGCCGTACAAGCAGAAGGGCACCGGTCGTGCCCGCCAGGGATCGACCCGCGCGCCGCAGTTCGCCGGCGGTGGCGTCGTCCACGGCCCGACGCCGCGTGACTACACGCAGCGCACCCCCAAGAAGATGAAGGCCGCCGCTCTCCGTGGCGCCCTTTCGGACCGCGCCCGTCACGGTCGCGTCCACGTTGTCACCGGCTTTGGCATCGACGGCGCGCCGTCGACGAGCTCGGCGCTCAAGGTCCTCGCGGGCTTCTCCGAGCGCAAGAACGTCCTCGTCGTGCTCGAGCGTGGCGACGAGCTCACGGTGAAGTCGCTCCGGAACGCCGCGCAGGTGCACCTCCTGGTCGCTGACCAGCTCAACACCTACGACGTGCTCATCTCGGACGACATCGTCTTCACCCAGGGCGCACTCGAGGCATTCCTGGCCGGGCCGACCACCGGACGTTCCGCCACGGCTGTGGCCTCGTCCGCCGAGATCGCCGAGGAGGACGCCAAGTGAGCGCTCTGCAGAAGAACCCGCGCGACATCCTGATCGCGCCGGTCGTCTCCGAGAAGAGCTACGGGCTCCTCGACGAGGGTAAGTACACCTTCGTCGTGGCTCCCGACGCCAACCGTGCCGAGATCAAGATCGCCATCGAGAAGGTCTTCGGGGTCAAGGTCGAGTCGGTCAACACGATCAACCGCAAGGGGAAGTCGCGTCGCACCCGCTTCGGCATCGGTAAGCGCAAGGACACGAAGCGCGCGATCGTCACCCTCCGTGAGGGCTCGATCGACATCTTCGGCGGCCCGGTCGGCTGACGCCGGTCGAACAGCAGATTGAGGACAAGTTCCCATGGGAATCCGTAAGTACAAGCCGACGACGCCGGGTCGTCGCGGCGCGAGCGTCGCGGACTTCGTCGAGATCACGCGATCGGAGCCGGAGAAGTCGCTGGTCCGCCCGCTGACGAAGACCGGTGGCCGTAACAACACCGGTCGCATCACGACGCGTCACAAGGGCGGTGGCCACAAGCGTGCCTACCGCGTCATCGACTTCCGTCGCCACGACAAGGACGGCGTGCCGGCCAAGGTCGCTCACATCGAGTACGACCCCAACCGCACCGCGCGCATCGCGCTCCTTCACTACGCGGACGGCGAGAAGCGCTACATCATCGCGCCGAACAAGCTGTCGCAGGGCGACACGGTCGAGGCCGGTCCGTCGGCCGACATCAAGCCGGGCAACAACCTGCCGCTGCGCAACATCCCGACCGGTACGGTCATCCACGCCATCGAGCTCCGTCCTGGTGGCGGCGCGAAGATCGCGCGTTCGGCCGGCACCTCGGTGCAGCTCGTCGCGAAGGACGGCCCGTACGCGCAGCTGCGCATGCCGTCCGGCGAGATCCGCAACGTCGATGCGCGCTGCCGCGCGACCATCGGCGAGGTCGGCAATGCCGAGCAGTCGAACATCAACTGGGGCAAGGCCGGCCGTATGCGATGGAAGGGCGTTCGCCCGACCGTCCGCGGCGTGGTCATGAACCCGATCGACCACCCCCACGGTGGTGGTGAGGGTCGTACGTCCGGTGGTCGTCACCCGGTGAGCCCCTGGGGCCAGCCGGAGGGCCGCACCCGCCGTCCGAACAAGGCGAGCGACAAGCTCATCGTGCGTCGCCGTCGTACTGGCAAGAAGCGCTGATAGGAGCCTGACAGATGCCACGCAGCCTGAAGAAGGGTCCTTTCGTCGACGGACACCTTCAGAAGAAGGTCGATGTCCAGAACGAGGCCGGGACGAAGAACGTCATCAAGACGTGGTCCCGCCGGTCGGTCATCACGCCCGACTTCCTCGGTCACACCTTCGCCGTTCACGACGGTCGCAAGCACGTCCCGGTGTTCGTCACCGAGTCGATGGTCGGCCACAAGCTGGGCGAGTTCGCCCCCACGCGCACCTTCAAGGGGCACGTGAAGGATGACAAGAAGGGTAGAAGGCGATGAGCGCAGTCGCTGACAAGCGCACCCGGCGGGACAACCTGCTCGGCGATGCCGCGGGAGACTTCGCGATCGCCCGGTTCGTTCGCGCCACCCCCCAGAAGGTCCGTCGTGTTGCCGACCTCGTCCGCGGCCAGTCCGTGGCCGACGCGGTCCTCACGCTGACCTACGCCCCGCAGGCCGCTGCGGACGACGTGCTCAAGGTCGTCCAGTCTGCTGCCGCCAACGCGGTCAACAACGGCGGTCTCGTTCGCGAGTCGCTCGTCGTCACGCAGATCCTCGTCGACGAGGGCCCGACGCTCAAGCGTTTCCGCCCCCGTGCGCAGGGACGTGCCGGCCGCATCCTCAAGCGGACGAGCCACATCACCGTGGTCGTCGAGCCGCGTGACCTGAAGGGAAGTGCCCGCTAGTGGGACAGAAGATTCACCCGCTGGGGTACCGACTCGGCATCACCACCGACCACCGGTCGCGCTGGTTCGCCGACTCGACGAAGCCCGGTCAGCGGTACCGCGACTACGTCCGCGAGGACGTCCAGATCCGCAAGCTCATGTCCGAGGGACTCGAGCGCGCGGGTATCTCCAAGGTCGAGATCGAGCGCACCCGTGACCGCGTCCGCGTGGACATCCACACGGCTCGCCCGGGCATCGTCATCGGTCGCCGTGGCGCCGAGGCCGACCGCATCCGCGGCGAGCTCGAGAAGCTCACGGGCAAGCAGGTCCAGCTCAACATCCTCGAGGTGAAGAACGCCGAGATCGACGCTCAGCTCGTCGCTCAGGGCATCGCGGAGCAGCTCGCTTCTCGCGTCTCCTTCCGTCGTGCGATGCGCAAGGGCATGCAGTCCGCGCAGCGCGCCGGCGCCAAGGGCATCCGTGTCCAGTGCTCCGGCCGCCTCGGCGGCGCCGAGATGAGCCGTTCGGAGTTCTACCGCGAGGGCCGTGTGCCGCTGCACACGCTGCGCGCGAACATCGACTACGGCTTCTTCGAGGCCCGCACCACCTTTGGTCGCATCGGCGTCAAGGTGTGGATCTACAAGGGCGACATGACGGAGAAGGAGTTCGCTCGCGAGCAGGCCTCCCAGGCCCCGCGCGGCCGTGGTGGTCGTGGCGAGCGTCCCGCCCGTGGTGGTCGTCGTCAGGAGCGTCCGGCTGTCGCCGACGCCCCCGTCTCGGCCGAGGCCCCCGCCCAGGAGGCGCCCGCGGCCGCTGAGTCCGGAACGGAGGCCTGAGCATGCTGATCCCGCGCAGGCTCAAGCACCGCAAGCAGCACCACCCGAGCCGTTCGGGTGCTGCCAAGGGCGGTACCCAGATCGCGTTCGGCGAGTACGGCATCCAGGCCCTGGAGCCCGCCTACGTGACCAACCGTCAGATCGAGTCCGCTCGTATCGCGATGACGCGTCACATCAAGCGTGGTGGAAAGGTGTGGATCAACATCTACCCCGACCGCCCGCTGACGAAGAAGCCCGCCGAGACCCGCATGGGTTCCGGTAAGGGTTCGCCCGAGTGGTGGATCGCCAACGTCAAGCCCGGCCGCATCGTCTTCGAGCTGGCCGGCGTCGACGAGGAGCTGGCCCGCGAGGCCATGCGCCGTGCGATGCACAAGCTCCCGATGAAGTGCCGTTTCGTGGTGCGCGAGGGTGGTGTCAACTGATGGCTGTCGGTAGCAAGGACCTGGCCACGACCGAGCTGGACGCTATGACCGACGAGGCGCTCGCCGCCGAGCTGGACAAGGCGAAGCAGGAGCTCTTCAACCTGCGGTTCCAGTCCGCAACGGGGCAGCTCGAGTCCCACGGCCGCCTCAAGGCGGTCCGCCGTGACATCGCTCGGATCTACACGATCCTCCGTGAGCGTGAGCTCGGCATCCGTACCGCCCCGAGCGTGAGTGAGTGAAGGCTGAGATGAGCGAGAACACCACCGACGCGCGCAACCAGCGCAAGACCCGTCGCGGCTACGTCGTGTCCGACAAGATGGACAAGACCGTCGTCGTTGAGGTCGAGGACCGCGTCAAGCACCCGCTCTACGGCAAGGTCATCCGCCGTTCGAGCAAGGTCAAGGCCCACGACGAGCAGAACTCGGCGGGCATCGGCGACCTGGTCGTCATCATGGAGACTCGTCCGCTGTCCGCCTCGAAGAGGTGGCGTCTGGTCGAGATCGTGGAGAAGGCCAAGTAGCACGTCTGACGGCGAAGCGGAGTCTGCCTCCGCAAGGAGGTAGACTCCGCTTCGCCGCAGCATTGGAAAGTATCCGTTCGGCAAGGCTCGCAGCGCGAGAACCAGCTCGACGACAGGAGTTCACTACATGATCCAGCAGGAGTCGCGACTTCGTGTCGCCGACAACACGGGCGCCAAGGAGATCCTTTGCATCCGTGTTCTCGGTGGTTCGGGCCGTCGCTACGCCGGAATCGGCGACACTATCGTCGCAACCGTCAAGGACGCGATCCCTGGCGGCAACGTCAAGAAGGGTGACGTGGTCAAGGCCGTCGTCGTCCGTACCGTCAAGGAGCGCCGCCGCGCCGACGGTTCATACATCAAGTTCGACGAGAACGCGGCCGTGATCCTCAAGAACGACGGGGAGCCGCGCGGCACGCGCATCTTCGGTCCCGTCGGGCGTGAGCTGCGCGACAAGCGCTTCATGAAGATCATCTCGCTCGCACCGGAGGTGATCTGACATGGCGCAGATCAAGAAGGGCGACCAGGTCGTCGTCATCGCCGGCAAGGACAAGGGCCTCACGGGCCGCGTCCTCGAGGTCCTCAAGGACGCTGACCGCGTCATCGTCGAGGGCGTCGGCGTCGTCACGAAGCACACCAAGGCCGGCCAGAGCCAGCGCGGTGCGTCGACGGGCGGCATCGAGCGTGTCGAGGCCCCGATCCACATCTCGAACGTGCAGTACTACGACGCTGACGCCAAGCGCGGCAAGCGCCTGGGCAGCCGTACGGAGCAGGTCGAGCGAGACGGTCGCACCAAGACCGTCCGCGTCCGCGTGACCCGTGGCCACGGCGACGCTGAGAAGGACATCTGATGAGCACCGAGACCACCACGAAGCCGCGCCTCAAGGCGCGCTACGCCGCCGAGATCGTCCCTGCGCTGCAGGAGCAGTTCTCCTACGGCAACGTCAACGAGGTCCCGCGTCTGACCAAGATCGTGGTCAACATGGGTGTCGGCGACGCTGCGAAGGACTCGAAGCTCATCGAGGGCGCCATCCGCGATCTCACGCTCATCACGGGTCAGAAGCCCCAGGTGACGAAGGCGCGCAAGTCGATCGCGCAGTTCAAGCTCCGTGAGGGCATGCCGATCGGTGCGCACGCGACGCTCCGCGGCGACCGCATGTGGGAGTTTGCCGACCGCCTGCTCTCGGTTGCGCTCCCGCGCATCCGTGACTTCCGCGGCCTCTCGCCGAAGCAGTTCGACGGCAACGGCAACTACACGTTCGGCCTCACCGAGCAGTCGATGTTCTACGAGATCGACCCGGACGCGATCGACCGCGTCCGTGGCATGGACATCACCGTCGTGACGACCGCGAAGACCGACGACGAGGGCCGTGCGCTCCTCCGTCAGCTCGGCTTCCCGTTCAAGGAGAACTGACATGGCTAAGAAGGCCCTCATCAACAAGGCGGCCGCCAAGCCCAAGTTCGGTGTCCGCGCCTACACCCGGTGCCAGAAGTGCGGTCGTCCGCGCTCGGTGTACCGCAAGTTCGGTCTCTGCCGCGTGTGCGTCCGTGAGATGGCCCACCGTGGCGAGCTCCCGGGCGTCACGAAGAGCAGCTGGTAACAACTACGTCGCAGGTCCGTGCCGGCGCCAACGCGCGGCGGCTCGGATACCCCGACGAGGAAGGGCTACAGCCCAATGACGATGACTGACCCCATCGCAGACATGCTGACGCGTCTGCGTAACGCAAACCGGGCTCAGCACGACACGGTCTCCATGCCGTACTCGAAGCTGAAGTCAAACATTGCCGAGATCCTCAAGCGCGAGGGCTACATCTCGGGCTGGAACGTCGAGGCGGCCGCAGTCGGCCAGACCCTGACGATCGAGCTGAAGTACTCGCAGTCGCGCGAGCGCGCCCTCTCGGGCGTCCGCCGGGTCTCCAAGCCCGGCCTCCGCGTCTACGCGAAGTCCACCAACCTGCCGAAGGTCCTCGGCGGTCTGGGCGTGGCGATCCTCTCCACGTCCTCGGGCCTCCTCACGGACAAGCAGGCCGCAGAGAAGGGCGTGGGTGGGGAAGTCCTCGCCTACGTCTGGTAATCGGGAGAGGAGAGAAAACCATGTCTCGCATCGGTAAGATCCCCGTCCCGGTCCCGGCCGGAGTGGACGTCACCATCAGCGGTGCCCTCGTGACCGTCAAGGGCCCCAAGGGCTCCCTCGAGCACGTCGTCCCCGCCCAGCTCGAGGTCGCGCGCGACGAGGACGGCGCGATCGTCGTCACCCGTCGTGAGGACGACCGTGAGTCGCGTGCGCTGCACGGGCTCACCCGCACGCTCATCTCGAACGTCGTCGTCGGCGTGACCGAGGGTTACGAGAAGAAGCTCGAGATCGTCGGCACGGGTTACCGCGTCGCGGCCAAGGGCTCGGACCTCGAGTTCGCTCTCGGGTTCAGCCACCCGGTCGTCGTCTCGGCGCCCGAGGGCATCACGTTCGCGGTCGAGAGCCCCACGAAGTTCTCGGTCTCGGGCATCTCGAAGCAGCAGGTCGGCGAGGTCGCGGCGAACATCCGCAAGATCCGCAAGCCTGAGCCGTACAAGGGCAAGGGTGTGCGCTACGCGGGCGAGAACGTCCGCCGCAAGGCCGGAAAGGCTGGTAAGTGACCATGGCGATCAAGGTTCTGGGCAAGGGCACGGCGGTGGCGCGCAAGCGTCGTCACCTGCGCCTCCGCAAGAAGATCTCGGGCACCGCTGCTCGCCCCCGTCTCGTCGTGACGCGCTCGTCGCGCCACATGACGGCTCAGGTCGTCGACGACGCTCTGGGCCGCACGGTCGCGTCCGCCTCGACGCTCGAGGCCGACGTGCGCGCGCTCGACGGCGACAAGTCGGCGAAGGCCCGCAAGGTCGGCGAGCTCGTCGCCGAGCGTGCCAAGGCTGCCGGCATCGACGTCGTGGTCTTCGACCGCGGTGGCAACAAGTACCACGGTCGGGTCGCAGCGGTCGCCGACGGCGCCCGCGAGGGCGGTCTGTCCCTGTGACGGCGCGTACCCACTCCGAGAAGAAGAGGACGATCTGATGGCTGCTGGGCAGCGCAACACGGGCGCCCCTGCGGGCGGCGCCAGCAACGAGCAGGGCGATCGCCGTCGCGGCGACCGCGACGGCCGTCGCAACGACCGCCGCGGCGACGCGGCCGAGAAGAGCGCCTTCGTCGAGCGCGTCGTCACCATCAACCGCGTCTCCAAGGTCGTGAAGGGCGGTCGTCGCTTCAGCTTCACCGCCCTCGTGGTCGTCGGTGACGGCAACGGCACGGTCGGCGTCGGCTACGGCAAGGCCAAGGAGGTCCCCGCGGCGATCGCCAAGGGTGTCGAGGAGGCGAAGAAGAACTTCTTCAGCGTCCCCCGCATCCAGGGCACGATCCCTCACGCGGTGACCGGCGAGGCTGCGGCGGGCGTGGTGTTCCTGCGTCCCGCTGCCCCGGGTACCGGTGTTATCGCCGGTGGTCCGGTGCGTGCGGTCCTCGAGTGCGCGGGTATTCACGACGTGCTCTCGAAGTCGCTCGGGTCCTCCAACGCGATCAACATCGTGCACGCGACCGTGGCCGGTCTGCGCGCGCTCGAGCAGCCTGAGGCTGTTGCGGCGCGTCGTGGTCTGCCGCTCGAGCACGTCGCCCCGGCGGCGCTGCTCCGTGCACAGGCCGCCGGCAAGGCGGCCCAGGCTGCTGAGGTTGGTGCATGATGGCTCGACTCAAGGTGACCCAGAAGAAGTCCGCCATCGGCGGCAAGCAGAACCAGCGTGACACGCTGCGTACTCTGGGCCTCAAGCGGATCGGCGACAGCGCCGTGAAGGAGGACCGCCCGGAGATCCGCGGCATGGTCGCCACGGTGGCGCACCTCGTCACCGTCGAGGAGGTCGACTGATCATGGCTGAGGCCAAGAAGACCGAGGAGACCGCGCAGGGCGCGGCTCTCAAGGTCCACCACCTGCGTCCCGCCCCGGGCGCCAAGACCGCCAAGACCCGTGTGGGTCGTGGTGAGGCGTCCAAGGGTAAGACCGCAGGCCGCGGTACCAAGGGCACGAAGGCCCGCTACCAGGTTCCGGAGCGCTTTGAGGGCGGGCAGATGCCCCTCCACATGCGTCTCCCGAAGCTGCGCGGCTTCAAGAACCCGTTCCGTGTCGAGTACCAGGTTGTCAACCTGGACAAGCTCGCTGCTCTCTACCCCGCCGGTGGCGTCGTCACCGCGGAGGACCTCGTCGCCAAGGGCGCGGTCCGCAAGGGGCAGCTCGTCAAGGTGCTCGGCACCGGCGAGATCACGGTCAAGCTCAACGTCGCGGTCGACGCCGTGTCTGCCTCGGCCAAGGAGAAGATCCTTGCCGCGGGTGGCTCGGTGACCGAGGCCTGAGAACTCACGACGAGGCCGGGTGGTGCAGCTGCACCCCCGGCCTCGTCCGCGTCCAGACCCGTTCGGGTGATCCCGCAGGGAATCCCCGACCGGTCGTGGACAACGCACCGGCGTGATCCACGCTAGAGTGCCGAGGGCGACCGCGCGGTCGCCCTGGACAGCATCGCTGTGCGGTGCCACGACTCCCGTCGCTCGGCGGGGCAGGAGGAACTCGTGTTTGGCGCATTCGGACGGGCATTCCGCACACCCGACCTGCGGAAGAAGCTGCTCTTCACGATCGCGATGATGGTGCTCTACCGCGTCGGGTCGTTCATCCCGGCGCCGGGCGTCGACTACGCGAAGGTCCAGTCCTTCACCTCCGGCGAGAACGCACTTCTCGACATGATCAACCTCTTCAGCGGTGGCGCCCTCGTCCAGCTGTCGATCCTCGCGCTCGGCATCATGCCGTACATCACCGCGAGCATCATCATCCAGCTGCTGCGCGTGGTCATCCCGCGCTTCGAGGCTCTGCACAAGGAGGGCCAGTCCGGGCAGACGAAGCTCACCCAGTACACGCGCTACCTGACGATCGGCCTCGGTATCCTCCAGGCGACGACGATCGTCACGCTCGCGCGGACAGGTCAGCTCTTCGGCACGAGGGAGAGCCTCCTCGTCGACGACTCCTGGGTGACCGCGGGACTCATGATCCTCACCCTCACCGCGGGAACCGGCGTCATCATGTGGATGGGTGAGCTCATCACCGAGCGCGGCGTCGGCAACGGCATGTCGCTCCTCATCTTCACGTCCATCGCAGCGAGCTTCCCGAGCGTGCTCAGCTCCGTGGCCGGTGGCAACAACGGCGTGCGCAACACCCTGATCTTCATCGTCATGGTCGTTGCGGTCGTCGCCATCATCGTCTTCGTCGAGCAGTCGCAGCGTCGGATCAACGTCCAGTACGCCAAGCGGATGGTGGGCCGGCGCATGTACGGAGGCACGAGCACGTACATCCCCGTGAAGATCAACATCGCGGGTGTCATCCCCGTGATCTTCGCGTCCTCGATCCTCCAGCTGCCGACGATGCTCGGTCAGTTCGGCCCTCAGGACGCCGGCTGGGTCCGCTGGGTGAGCGCCAACCTCGCGACGACCAGCGCACCTCTCCACCTCGTGCTCTTCAGCGTGATGATCATCTTCTTCGCGTTCTTCTACACCGCGATCACGTTCAACCCGGACGAGGTCGCGGACAACATGAAGAAGTACGGTGGCTTCATCCCCGGGATCCGTGCGGGCCGCCCGACGGCGGAGTTCCTCGACTACGTCATCACCCGTGTGACGACGGTCGGCGCGCTCTACCTCGCGCTCGTGTCGCTCATCCCGACGTTCGTCTTCATCCTCCTGGGCATCGAGAACATCCCGTTCGGCGGCACGTCGATCATCATCATCGTCGGCGTCGGCCTCGACACGGTCAAGCAGGTCGACGCTCAGCTCCAGCAGCGTCACTACGAAGGGTTCCTCCGATGAGCGCACGTCTCGTCCTCCTCGGCGCACCGGGTGCAGGCAAGGGCACTCAGGCTGCCCGCCTCTCCGAGCGTCTCGGCGTCCCCGCGATCTCGACCGGGGACATCTTCCGCGCCAACATCAAGGGCGGGACCGAGCTGGGCCGGCTCGCGCAGTCGTACACGGACAAGGGCGAGCTCGTCCCCGACTCGGTGACGAACGACATGGTGCGTGCTCGTCTCGCGGAGGCCGACGCGACCGAGGGGTTCCTGCTCGACGGCTACCCGCGGAATACCGCGCAGGTCGCCGAGCTCGACGTCATCCTCGGTGAGCTCGGTGTCGCGCTCGACGGGGCGGTCGAGCTCACCGCCGATCCCGAGATCGTCACGGCGCGCCTTCTCAAGCGGGCAGAGATCGAGGGACGGGTCGACGACACGGAGGACGTCATCCGCACGCGTCTCGCGGTGTACGCCGAGCAGACCGCGCCGGTGGCCGGTCTCTACGCCGAGCGGGGCGCGCTCGTCGCGGTCGACGGCATCGGCGAGCTCGACGAGGTCACCGAGCGGCTCGTCGCTGCGATCACGCCTCTCGTCGGCTGAACCGACCAGGGAACATCGATGTTCGGCATCGAGCGTGTCGAGCTCAAAGACTCGGACGAGGTCCGTCTCATGCGTGAGGCGGGCCTCGTCGTCGCACGTGCACTCGCAGCGGTTCGCGAGGCCGCGCGAGCGGGCACCACGACGGCGGAGCTGGACGCTGTGGCCGCGTCCGTCATCGCCGAGGCTGGCGCCGTACCGTCGTTCCTCGGCTACCAGCGTTTTCCTGCGAGCACCTGCATCTCGGTGAACGACGAGGTCGTGCATGGCATCCCAGGAGCGCGGATCCTCGAGCCCGGCGACGTCGTCTCGATCGACTGCGGGGCCATCGTGCGCGGCTGGCACGGGGACGCCGCCGTGACGATCGTCCTCGACGACGCCGATCCTGCCGACGTCGCGCTGAGCGGGGCCGCACGCGACGCGATGTGGGCCGGTGTCGCGGCGCTGCACGGCGCGTCGCGCATCGGTGAGGTGAGCGCCGCGATCGATGACGCGATCACCGCAGCAGGCGAGGCGGACGGCGTCGTCTACGGCATCGTTGAGGAGTACGTCGGGCATGGCATCGGCACGGCGATGCACCAGGCGCCGGACGTGCCGAACTTTCGTTCGCGCGACCGCGGCGCACGCGTGCGACCTGGGCTGTGCGTGGCGATCGAGCCGATGCTGAGCCGCGGCGAGCGCTTCACCCAGGTGTGCGAGGACGACTGGACCGTCGTGACGGATGACGGCTCGCGTGCCGCCCACTGGGAGCACACCGTCGCGGTCCTCGAGGACGGCCTCTGGGTGCTCACCGCGGCCGACGGGGGAGCGGAGCAGCTCGCCGCCGCGGGCGTCCCGCTCGCCTCGATCGCCTTCACCTGAGGCCCAGTGGGTGAAATCCCCCAGAAACTCTCTCCCGGGGTTCTCTCGACATGCACGTCATGTGTGTGGCATCTAGCCTGTCGTGCTAGGTGGGTCAAATGGCCCACGAGACCCGTGATCACGTCTTGCCCCCTTTCTGGGTGCCCGCACTCAGGCTCACCCCGGGGTGCCCCGCATAACGTGATCGCAGCCGCCCCGCCGGGCGGGCCACGCCTGTCACGTCTCGGGGGAGCGTGTTGAAATGACCATCGGAGTACCTGTGCGCGCCGACACCGCGCACCACCCGGCCGCACGATCCAACTATCGGGGGCTTCCTCGGACGCAGTCGTCCAGGATCCCCCAGGCCAGAGCCCTCTCCGGCGTCGGCGGACCAGAACCGCTCACCATCGTCCGGGCGCCGCACGGGTTCGGGAAGTCGACCCTTGCCGCGCAGTGGCTGCGCGCGCTCCAGGAGGAGGGCCCCGACGTCGTGTGGCTGGGTGCGGACATCGTCCCCGTCCTTCACGAGGAGCCGGTCGCGGCCTTCTGGACGCAGTTCGTCGCGCGTCTTGTCGAGGTCACGCCCGGCAGTGCCACGCCGCACGGCCCTGTGGGCCCGGACGATGCGCTGCGTCTGCTGCTGTCCCGCGACCGAGCCGTCGTCGTCGTCGTCGACCGGCTCGAGCAGGTGCCCGGTGCCGGGCACGCGCTCGAGAGCGCGCTTCTCGACCTCGTCAAGGCTGCCGAGCAGCTCCACCTCATCGTGTGCGCCCGTGAGGTCGGTCTGCTCGAGGTCGTAGGGTCGGCCACCGTCGACGCACGCGTGCTGCGGCCTGCGGACCTGGCGCTTACGGCGGAGGACGTCGCCGCACTCGCGGCGCAGCAGGGGCTCCCGCTCGGCAGGGAGGCTGCCGCGCAGCTCGTCGAGGACACCGGCGGCTGGCCCGCGCTCGTGCGCGTCGTCCTGGCCGGCACAGCTGTCGCCCACCACGGTGGCGACGAGGTGACGATCGACCTCGACGCAGGTCGCTGGTTCCTTCGCGCCGCGTGGGACGAGTTCGCGACTCCCGGTCTACCTGACCTCGTGCTCCGCACCTCACTCCTCGCGGAGTTCACCGCCGAGCAGGCTGGGGCGCTCTGCCCGGGAATCGACGTCAAGGCAGGTATCTCGGCACTCCAAGGTGCGGGGCTCGTTCGAACCCGGCTCGTCGCCGGCACGGCGGTCCACTCGCACCTCACGGCGGTGCGTCGCGAGTGCGTGCAGCGGCTCCGCACGGAGCAGCCCGACCTCTTCGGTGAGCTGTCGCGTACGGTCGCGCGCGAGCTCCTAGCGGACGGCCGCACAGGCGCCGCCGTCGTCCACCTCGTCCGGGCTCGCCTGTGGGACGAGCTCGTCGAGAGCGTGGAGACCGGCTGGCGCGCCCTCGTCGGGTATGGGGAGCACGAGCTTCTCGGGCTCCTCGAGCGGCTGCCTGCCGAGGTCGTCGCGCGCAGCGCACGTCTCGTCGTCCTGCGTGACTACGTCGCGGTGCGGAGCTCCAGTCCGGATGTCCCCGGTGCTGCGCCGAGCTCCCCGGGCTCGCTCGCGCCACTGCTCCGCCGCATCTACGAAGTCTCTGGCGCCGAGCCCACCGTCTGGGCGCAGGACCCGACAGTGCGTTACCGGGACCTTGCTCCCACCGTGCGTCGAGGGCTGGCGCTCGTCCTGTGCGAGTGGGCGACCGACCGCCTCGTCGCTGGCGACTCGTCGGTCGCGCACGTCGCGTTCGCGGACGCGCACCTCCTTGCCGACGAGCTCGGCGACGTGCGGCTGCGGACGCGTGCCGCGGTCGGCGCCGCGCTCGTGGACGTCGTCCACGGCGAGATCCTCTCGGCGGCGCGGTGGCTGGAGACGCTCGACGCCGATGCGCGCACGGTCCTCGACGCCGAGCCCGCGCTCGCGACGTTCGCGGCAGCGACGCGTGCGCTCGTCGCGATCGGCCGGCTCGACCTGCGGTCGCCCGACCTCGAGGGTCTCCTCGGTGCGGAGGCCGTGGTCGACGAGGCCCGGGGTCTCGTCGAAACGGTGCGCCTCCTCGCGAGCTTGGTGCGAGGTGAGCGCGACTCCGTCGCCGAGGGCGACGAGCCACCGTCGGCCCGGCACGTCCCAGGCGACCCGGACGATCTCGTCGGGACGATCGCGACGTCAGCACGGATCGATCTGCTGCTCGCACAGGGGAGGATCTTCCAGGCGCGATCGCTGCTCGCGCGGGCGGCAGGGCCGGGGCCGTCGTTCATCCTCACCCGGGCGCGCACGGCCTACCACGGCGGCGACTTCGCCCGCGCCGTCGTGCTCGCGCGTCAGGGCCTTGCCATCGAGCCGTCCGTGCCACGCCTGCAGACGGGGATGCTCCTCGTCCTCGCCGCGGCGGAGTCCGCCCGCGGTCACGAGGCGGAGGCCACTGCTGCAGCCCGGGACGCGCTTGCCGCGTGCACGGCGTCGGGGCTCGTCCAGTACCTCGCGTACACGCCTCGTGAGGTCCTGCGCGGGCTGAGCGCGGACGTGCCGGGGCTGGCTGACGCGCTCGACGACCTCGAGAGTCGGGGTGTCGGCGACATCCTGCCCGCGCCGCGAGTCGTCGCGGAACTGTCGGAGCGTGAGCGTGAGGTTCTCGAGACGCTCGCGACCTCGGACTCGCTCGGCGCCGTCGCCCGCAGGCTGTATCTCACGACGAACACCGTGAAGACGCACCTCCGCTCGATCTATCGCAAGCTGGGGACGCACTCCGCGGCCGAGACCGTGCAGCGGGCCGTCGAGTGCGGCCTCATCGAGCCGCCCCAGGACTGAGGCGCGGCACGCTCGATCGTGCTCCACCGCCTCGGGGCGGGCCCTCGACGGGGCCCGCCCCGAGGTGTGACGGCACCCACGACATCCGGGCTTTCTCATCCTTGCTGTATCGCGTAGGATGGTGCGTTGGCATGTGTCATGCATGCCGACCATCCCTGGTGCGGACCTCCTGACGCTACGTCGTCGGTCGGGCCGTGCCTGGAGGCATCCGACCGGGTGCCGGTCCGGATGGGACGTACAACCAGGAGCAGCGGAGGACATGGCGAAGAAGGACGGCGTCATCGAGATCGAGGGCAGCGTTGTCGAAGCCCTGCCGAACGCGATGTTCCGCGTGGAGCTGGCCAACGGCCACAAGGTCCTCGCGCACATCTCGGGCAAGATGCGACAGCACTACATCCGGATCCTCCCCGAGGACCGTGTGGTGGTCGAGCTGAGCCCGTACGACCTGTCCCGCGGCCGGATCGTCTACCGCTACAAGTAACCCGTCCCCGAGACACTGCCGTCGGACGGACGTGCGCACCCTGCGGGGTGCGGGCGGCCGGGCGAGGGCGGAGGAACCACGATGAAGGTCAAGCCCAGCGTCAAGAAGATCTGCGACAAGTGCAAGGTGATCCGTCGCCACGGCCGCGTCCAGGTCATCTGCGAGAACGTGCGGCACAAGCAGCGCCAGGGCTGATCTGACGATCAGCACCAGCCTGCACGTGTAGGTACGAGCAGACCCGCCCCGCACGGGGCATCAGCGCACCACCACCTGAGGTCCACGGACCGACGGAACCCTCGGCTCGGAGGCCGGGGCCCGCAGAAGGCGGGGAGGTGGTGCGGCAGACCTCCGAACGCACTTCAGGAGCCACGACACATGGCACGTCTTGTTGGCGTCGACCTCCCCCGCGAGAAGCGGGTCGAGATCGCGCTCACCTACATCTACGGCGTGGGTCGCACCCGCGCCCAGCAGGCTGTCGCCGCGACCGGCATCAGCCCCGAGGTTCGCGTTAAGGACCTCGGCGAGGCAGAGCTCGTTGCTCTGCGTGACTACCTCGAGGGCAACTTCAAGCTCGAGGGTGACCTCCGTCGTGAGGTGGCTGCCGACATCCGCCGCAAGGTCGAGATCGGCTGCTACGAGGGCCTGCGTCACCGCCGTGGCCTTCCCGTGCGTGGACAGCGCACGAAGACCAACGCGCGTACCCGCAAGGGCCCCAAGCGCACCGTGGCCGGCAAGAAGAAGGCCCGCTGACGCGCTAGCAGCAGTCCACGCAGCGACCCCCGGTTCGCAGCGTGGTTCGACGACCTCAACCAGGAGAGATTTAGGATATGCCTCCCAAGACTCGTGCCGCGTCCGCCGCGCGCAAGCCTCGTCGCAAGGACAAGAAGAACATCGCGGTGGGCCAGGCCCACATCAAGTCGACGTTCAACAACACGATCGTCTCGATCACCGACCCCACCGGCGCCGTCATCTCGTGGGCGTCCTCGGGCCAGGTCGGCTTCAAGGGCTCCCGCAAGTCGACGCCCTTCGCCGCGCAGCTCGCCGCTGAGGCCGCCGCGCGCCGTGCCCAGGAGCACGGCATGAAGAAGGTCGACGTCTTCGTCAAGGGTCCCGGCTCCGGCCGTGAGACCGCGATCCGCTCGCTCCAGGCCGCTGGCCTCGAGGTGGGCTCGATCCAGGACGTCACGCCCCAGGCTCACAACGGGTGCCGTCCCCCGAAGCGCCGCCGCGTCTGATCCGCGCAACGCACCGCCGGGCCGGTCGCTCGACCGGCCCGGCGGAGCAGCGCCGCACCATGGTGCGGCACACGACTTACCACGTCGTTTGTCTCGCGGGTCCACCCGTCAGGCAGCTCTTCATCCGTGAGACGTCATATGGCGGACGCTCACTGAAAGGACAGAACCAGTGCTGATCGCACAGCGCCCCACGCTGACCGAAGAGGTCATCTCGGAGAACCGTTCGCGCTTCTCCATCGAGCCGCTCGAGCCCGGCTTCGGATACACGCTCGGCAACTCGCTGCGCCGTACGCTCCTGTCGTCGATCCCGGGCGCGTCCGTGACCTCCATCCGCATCGACGGTGTGCTCCACGAGTTCACCACGGTGCCGGGGGTCAAGGAGGACGTCACCGAGATCATCCTCAACATCAAGGGTCTCGTCGTCTCGTCCGAGAACGACGAGCCCGTCGTCATGTATCTGCGCAAGCAGGGCTCCGGTGCGGTGACCGCTGCGGACATCGTCCCGCCGGCGGGCGTCGAGGTGCACAACCCCGACCTCCACATCGCGACCCTCAACGAGAAGGGCAAGCTCGAGATCGAGCTCACCGTCGAGCGTGGCCGTGGCTACGTCTCGGCAGCGCAGAACAAGTCGTTCGACGCCGAGATCGGTCGTATCCCCGTCGACTCGATCTACTCGCCCGTCCTCAAGGTGACCTACAAGGTCGAGGCGACGCGTGTCGAGCAGCGCACGGACTTCGACAAGCTCATCGTCGACGTCGAGACGAAGCCCGCGATCTCGCCGCGTGACGCCCTCGCGTCCGCCGGCAAGACGCTGGTCGAGCTCTTCGGCCTCGCCCGTGAGCTCAACGTCGAGGCCGAGGGCATCGAGATCGGCCCGTCCCCGACGGACGCCGCGCTCGCGCAGGACCTCGCGCTGCCCATCGAGGAGCTCCAGCTGACGATCCGCTCGTACAACTGCCTCAAGCGTGAGGGCGTCCACACCGTGGGCGAGCTCGTGTCGCGCAGCGAGGCTGACCTCCTCGACATCCGCAACTTCGGCTCGAAGTCGATCACCGAGGTCAAGGAGAAGCTGGCCGGTCTCGGCCTCGCTCTCAAGGACTCGATTGTCGACTTCGACCAGACCGGCGTCTACGGCGACGGTGACGCGGGCGACTACGACTCCGCGCAGTACTGACGTGGTCCGCCCGGTGCCTGACGCGCGCCGCGGCGACCGAACCCATCTCTAGGAGCAACTTCAATGCCTACCCCCAGCAAGGGCGCACGGCTCGGTGGCAGCCCGTCGCACGAGCGCAAGATCCTCGCGAACCTCGCCTCGCAGCTCATCACGCACGGCCAGATCACGACGACCGAGTCGCGTGCCCGCCGCCTGCGTCCCGTCGTTGAGCGTCACATCACGTTCGCGAAGCGTGGCGACCTCGCCGCACGTCGTCGCGTGCTGCGGACGCTCACGGACAAGACCGTCGTCCACATCCTCTTCACCGAGGTGGCACCGCAGATGGCGGAGCGTCAGGGCGGCTACACCCGCATCATCAAGATCGCGCCGCGCAAGGGCGACAACGCCCCCATGGCCGTCATCGAGCTCGTGACCGAGCCCGTGTCGCCGAAGCAGGCCGTCGTCCGTGAGGCGACCAAGGCTGCTGAGAAGGCCGCCAAGGTTCCGACCCCGGCGTCCGCGAAGTCGGCTGACTCGCCCGAGTCGGCGGACTCGCCCGACTCGGCGCCGTCGGCTGCCTCGGCCGAGGAGACCGCGGAGGAGACGAAGGCCTGAGCCTGAGTCCCGTCGTCGAGAGCCCGTGCACCGGAAGGTGCACGGGCTCTCGTGCGTCTGGGGGCGGGACCGGGTCAGGTAACGAGGTGAGTGGTCGCGGCCAGTCTCGTGCCCGGCAAGTTCGGTGCCGCCCGCTCAGTCGCCCGCGTGCCCGACCGACGCGATTTCCGCCGGGGCGCCCGCCACGTCCGTTCGGCAAGAGCCCTGCTCAGGCGCCCGCCGAGCCCCAGAGCTGCCACGCGCGGACACCTCCGACGAGGGCCGCGGAGTTCGGGACGACGACGACCTCGGGGCCGAGCCGCTCGAGCACGGTCGGCGTGAGGCGACGTGCGTTGCCGCCGCCCAGGTGGAGCCGGTCCCAGCGGAAGACGGGTGCGAGCCCCTCGACGGCCCGCAGGACGCGGCGTGACCACAGGCCGTCGCCCAGGCGACGGCGTTCCTGCTCGCCGAGGTACTGGTCGTAGGTCGTCCCGCGCCTCACCGGCGCGTGCGAGAACTCGAGGTGCGGCGCAAGGACACCGCCGTCGAAGTGCGCCGAGCCGAGCCCGGTACCGAGCGTGAGGACGAGCTCGAGGCCGACACCGGCGACGACGCCCGCGCCGTGGAGCTCCGCGTCGTTGACGACAAGCGTCGGCAGCCCTGTCGCATCCGCGAGGGCAGCCCGCAGGTCGTGGCCGTCCCACGCCTGGACGAGTCGCGGGTCGACGCGCGTGCGGGGGCCGTCGACGGTGACGTAGTGGGGTGTCGCGACGACGACCCCGCGCCGGATCATGCCGGGGAGCCCGACAGAGAGCCTGTCGGCCGCAGGGAGTGATGCGGCGATCTCGACGATCGTGCGGACGAGCAGCGCGGGGGGCAGCGGGTAGGAGGTCGGGACCCGTGTCGCCGGTGCGTGCTGGGTGCCGGCGTCGTCGAGGACCGCGGCCTTGAGCCCGCCGCCCCCGCAGTCGACGGTGAGGGTGAGCGGTCCGTGGTTGTGCGCCATGGGTTCACGGTAGTGCGGCGGTGGGGCGAGGCAGCGCGGTGCGCGATGATGGACGGCGTGATCCGCGTCCGACTCGACCTCGCCTACCGTGGCACCGACTTCGCGGGCTGGGCTCGCCAGCCTGCGCTCCGCACCGTGCAGGGCACGCTCGAGGAGGGGCTGGTGCGGGTGCTCCGGCTCGACGACGTGCGCCTCACCGTCGCGGGCCGCACCGATGCCGGCGTCCACGCGCGCGGTCAGGTCGCGCACCTCGACGTGCCAGACGCCGCATGGGACGCGCTGCCCGGACGTTCGGGACGCCCGCCCGGAGACGCTCTCGTCGCGCGTCTTGCTGGCGTCCTGCCGAACGACGTCGTCGTCCGCAGGGCCGCGCGAGCGCCGGATGGCTTCGACGCGCGCTTCGGGGCGCTCGCCCGTCGCTACACGTACCGGGTCGCGGACGACGCCGCGCGTTTCGACCCCCTCGCGCGCGACCACGTCCTGTGGCACCGCAGACCGCTCGACGTCGAGGCGATGGACCGGGCGATGGCGCCGCTCATCGGGCTGCGTGACTTCGCGTCGTACTGCAAGCCGCGTCCGGGCGCGACGACGATCCGGGAGCTCCAGGAGCTCACGTGGCGTCGCGAGACGTCCGGCCCTGAGGCCGGCCTTCTTCTCGCGTCGGTCCGGGCGGACGCCTTCTGCCACAACATGGTGCGTGCGCTCGTCGGCGCGTCCCTCGCCGTGGGGGAGGGGCGGCGCCCGGAGTCGTGGCCGCTCGAGGTGCTCGAGGCACGCTCACGCGTCGGTGGTCCGACGGTCGTCGCGCCCCACGGGCTCGTCCTCGAGGAGGTCGTCTACCCGCCGGACGCCGAGCTCGCGGCGCGCGCCGAGCGCGTCCGAGCGCGCCGGCTCGACGAGGAGGTCCTCGACGCGGCCGGGAACGTCGTGCCGGGCGCACCGACCGGCGACTGACCCGGTAGCCGGTCAGGCGCCCTCGTCGCGCCCGTCGAGCGCGGCATCGTCATCGGGGTCGGCGACGGGTTCGCCCGCCGTGCGGGCGTCGTCCGCCTCGAGGCCGTCCCCGGTGACGACGTGCACCGCGAGCTCCTCCTCCGTGGGAGCGCCACCGTCGACGCCGGCAGCGGTCGCGTAGACGTCGTTCTCACGCTCCGGCATGCCGCCGTCGTCGGCGACGAGCCGACCTGCGAGGTTCTCGTCGCGGGAACTCTCCCGCGCATCCTCGGGGACCTCCTGGGCGAGCCGCCGGTCGAGCGGTTCGTCGTGGGCCGTCTCCCACTCCGAGGAGCCCCAGCGTCGTGTCGTGTCGGTGAGGGGAGGGTCGTAGCTCGCCTCGGCGACGTCGGCGCTCTCGTCGAGCAGCATGTCCTCGGGCGCGGGCTGCTCCGCGCCCTTCTCGGCGCCCTCGGGGACGATCGAGTCCGTCATGATGGCCTCCTTCGTGTCCCTTCCCACGGTGCCACGGCGGAGCGGGCCCGGCCAGCGCACGGCCGTGCGCCGGCCGGGTGGGAGGATGTCACTCATGGGTCATGTCGACGTCTCCGGGGTCTCCTACACGCTTCCCGACGGCCGCGAACTGCTCGCGGACGTCTCGTTCCGCGTGGGTGACGGCGCCAAGGTCGCGCTCGTCGGGCCCAACGGTGCCGGCAAGACCACCCTGCTGCGCCTCGTCACGGGGGAGCTCGCACCCCACGCGGGCAAGGTGTCGCGCTCGGGCGGGCTCGGGGTCATGGACCAGATGATCGGGCGGGTCGACGACGCGCGCACCGTGCGCGACGTCCTCGCGGAGCTTGCGCACGACGCGATCCGGGCCGCGTCGAGGGAGCTCGACGCGGCCGAGACGCTCATGATGGAGCACGACGACGAGCCGACGCAGATGCGCTATGCCCAGGCGATCGCCGACTGGGCGGACGTCGGCGGCTACGAGGCCGAGGCTACGTGGGACGAGGTGACGGACGAGGTCCTCTCGATCCCGTTCGAAAGGGCGCAGCACCGCGAGCTGCGGACGCTGTCGGGAGGCGAGCAGAAGAGGCTCGTCCTCACGGCGCTGCTGCGCGGTCCCGACGAGGTCCTGCTGCTCGACGAGCCGGACAACTACCTCGACGTCCCGACGAAGCTCTGGCTCGAGGAGCAAATCGTCGCGTCCCCGAAGACGATCCTCTACGTCACGCACGACCGTGAGCTCCTCGCGCGGACCGCGACGGCGGTTGCGACGATCGAGCAGACGTCGCTCGGCGGCGACGTGTGGGTGCACGGCGGGGGCTTCGACACGTACCTCGAGGCGCGCAAGGACCGGACCGCGCGGCTCGAGGAGTTGCGGCGGCGGTGGGAGGAGGAGCATGCGAAGCTCCGCACCCTCGTCATGACGCTCAAGACGCGCTCGGCGTTCAACGACGGGCTCGCGAGCCGTTACCAGGCAGCTCAGACGCGCCTGCGGAAGTTCGAGGAGGCGGGGCCGCCGCAGCTCGTCGCACGCGAGCAGGACGTGCGGGTGCGGCTCGTCGGAGGGCGTACCGCCAAGCGAGCGGTCGTGTGCGAGGACCTCGAGCTTGCGGGGCTCATGCGGCCGTTCTCGACCGAGGTCTGGTACGGCGAGCGCGTCGCGGTGCTCGGGTCGAACGGCTCGGGCAAGTCGCACTTCATGCGGCTGCTCGCGGGCGGTGGCACGGATCCCGGGCCCGATCAGGCGCCCGTCGAGCAGGGGCGCGTCGCCCGCGTCGAGCACACGGGACGCGCGACGCTCGGCTCGCGCGTGAGGCCCGGGTTCTTCGCGCAGAACGACCCGCACCCGGAGCTCGTCGGCACGACGCTTCTCGACATCCTCCACCGCGGTGAGGGGCATCGTGCGGGCATGGGGCGTGAGCAGGCGTCGAAGGCACTCGACCGGTACGAACTCGTCGAGCAGGCCGAGCAACGTTACGAGACGCTCTCGGGCGGGCAGCAGGCCCGCCTGCAGATCCTCCTGCTCGAGCTCGGCGGCGCGACGCTCCTCCTCCTCGACGAGCCGACCGACAACCTCGACCTCCACTCGGCCGAGGCCCTCGAGCGTGGTCTTGCGGCGTTCGACGGCACGGTGCTCGCGGTGACGCACGACCGCTGGTTCGCCCGCGGCTTCGACAGGTTCCTCGTCTTCGGGGCCGACGGGGTTGTGCTCGAGTCCGACGTGCCGGTGTGGGACTCCGGGCGGGTCGAGCGCGCACGCTGAACGTCACGCGCACGGCCTAGTCTGGTCGTGTGGCCACCTTCCGCACCGTTCTCTTCTACGCGTTCGCCCCTGTTGCCGACCCGGCGGCGGTGAGACTCTGGCAGCGTGAGCTCGCCGGCCGCTGGAACCTCACGGGACGTGTCATCGTCGCGCCGCACGGCATCAACGCGACGCTCGGCGGGCGCGTCGAGGACCTCAAGCAGTACGTCAAAGGGACGCGGCAGTACCCGGGGTTCGAGCGGCTCGACGTCAAGTGGGCGGCGGGCACTGGCGAGGACTTCCCGCGGCTCAGCGTCAAGGTGCGGCCCGAGCTCGTGGCGTTCGGCGCTCCCGACGCGGTGCGGCTGGGGCCCGACGGGATCGAGGGCGGCGGGACGCGCCTCGACGCCGACGGGCTCGACGCGCTCGTCGCCGAGAGGGGCGGGGACGTCGTCATGCTTGACGGCCGCAACGCGTACGAGGCGAGCATCGGGCGCTTCCGTGGGGCCTTCGTGCCCGACGTCACGACGAGCCGCGACTTCCTCGGCGAGATCGAGGCCGGGCGCTGGGACCACCTCAAGGACCGTGCGGTCGTCACGTACTGCACGGGTGGCGTGCGCTGCGAGGTCCTCTCGGTGCTGCTCAAGGACCGGGGATTCGCCGAGGTCTACCAGATGGACGGCGGCATTGTCCGCTACGTCGAGGCGCGGGGTGCCTCGGGGTTGTGGGATGGGTCGCTCTACGTGTTTGACGGCCGCGGGCACGTCGAGGCGGCGGGCGCCCGTTCTCTTGGGACGTGCGAGCGGTGCGGGGCGTCGACGGCGCGATTCGAGAACTGCGCGGACGCCGGGTGTCGCACGGAGCGGCTCGTGTGCGAGGGCTGCGCGGCCGTGACGGCGGGGGAGCGCTGCCCGACGTGCGTGGTGGAGCGCCCCACGGGGTGGGTCGCCCGGGAGGGTGTCGGGGTTCGGTGAGCCCGGGCGGCGTGCCGGGACGGTGGTGCTGCTCGGCGCGCGCGGGTGTGACGCACGTGTCTCCCCTCACGCTTTGACCCCGCCCCGTGGCGGCAGGTATCCTTGCAAGTCGTTGTGCTTCCAGCCGTGACCGGTGCCTCCCACTCGCCAGGTCGTGAGAGAAGCCTTCAACCGACCTCGCCGGCACGTTCTGATGTGCCGGAGAAGACACAGCAACCGAAACGAAGGCTACGACCGTGCGTACGTACACCCCGAAGCCCGGCGACGTCCAGCGCGACTGGTACGTCATCGACGCGACCGACGTCGTCCTGGGCCGTCTCGCCAGCCAGGTGGCAACCCTGCTGCGTGGCAAGCACAAGCCCACCTTCGCCCCGCACGTCGATGGCGGCGACTTCGTCGTCATCATCAACGCCGAGAAGGTTGCCCTCACGGGCAACAAGCGGGAGCAGAAGCTGGCTTACCGTCACTCCGGGTTCCCGGGTGGCCTCTCGGCCACCTCTTACTCCGAGCTGCTCGAGAAGAACCCCGAGCGCGCCGTGGAGAAGGCCGTCCGCGGCATGCTCCCCAAGACGACGCTTGGCCGTCAGCAGCTCGGCAAGCTCAAGGTCTATGCGGGTGCCGAGCACCCGCACGCCGCGCAGCAGCCCAAGCCGTACGAGATCACCCAGGTCGCTCAGTAGGCTCCCGCCTGCTGATCGGACGCATCCAAGGACGCGAGGACACCTACAGTGGCCGACACCACCGTCGACAACGACACCCTGGGCGAGGACGTGCCCAGCAGCTACACCTCCGAGACCCCCGCTGCGCAGCAGGGCCGCGGCCAGAGCATCACTGCTCCTGGTCAGGCCCTCGGTCGCCGCAAGCAGGCGATCGCGCGCGTGCGCCTCGTCCCCGGCACGGGTCAGTGGAAGATCAACGGCCGCACCCTGGAGGACTACTTCCCCAACAAGGTGCACCAGCAGCTCGTGAGCTCGCCGTTCACGACCGTTGACGTCGAGGGCCGTTTCGACGTCATCGCCCGCATCGCGGGTGGCGGCACCTCGGGCCAGGCCGGCGCGCTGCGCCTCGGCATCGCCCGTGCGCTCAACGAGATCGACCGTGAGGCCAACCGCCCCGCGCTCAAGAAGGCCGGGCTGCTCACGCGTGACGCCCGCGCCGTCGAGCGCAAGAAGGCCGGTCTCAAGAAGGCCCGCAAGGCTCCTCAGTACTCCAAGCGCTGAGCCAGCCCCGCGCTGCATCGTTCGAAGGGCCCGACGGTTTCCGTCGGGCCCTTCGGGCTTCATCTGGGCTAGCGACCAGGGCCCAGCAGCGTGGAGCGCCGCATGGGAGCGCAACCTCGGGCGGTACGCTGGTGGGCGGCGCCCGGCCATGTCGTCCCACGAGGAGCGGGACGGGGTGGTGCGCGGAGGGATACCGCGCACGATGGCGCCGTCAGAACCCGGACGACCGGGCCACCAGCGACACACGCGGTCCTCCGAGGGCCCGCGGGGCAAGGAGCGACCCATGGGTCGGCTGTTCGGGACCGACGGCGTGCGAGGGCTCGCCAACCGGGACATCACCGCAGAGCTCGCGCTCGACCTCGGGGCGGCCGCAGCGCATGTCCTCGGCACGTCGGGTAGTTTCAAGGGATCTCGACCCCGCGCTGTCGTCGGACGTGACCCGCGGATCTCGGGCGAGTTCCTCTCCTCCGCGCTGTGCGCGGGCCTCGCGAGCGCGGGGGTCGACGTCGTCAACCTCGGCGTCCTGCCGACGCCGGGGGTCGCGTACCTCACCGCGACCGGGAACGTCGACCTCGGCGTCGTCATCTCCGCGTCGCACAACGCCATGCCGGACAACGGCATCAAGTTCTTCGCGCGCGGCGGGCTCAAGCTCGCCGACGACGTCGAGGACGCGATCGAGGCCAGGCTCCACGAGGAGTGGGAGCGTCCGACGGGCGCCGGCGTCGGGTACATCACCACGGACCGTGGGACGGCGCTCGAGTCCTACGTCGAGCACCTCATCGCCGCGATCGGCGCCGACGGCGACAACACCCCGCTCGAGGGCCTGCGCATCGCGGTCGACTGCGCCAATGGCGCAGCGAGCGAGGTCGGCCCCGCGGCGTTGCGTGCCGCAGGAGCGGATGTCGTCGTCATCAACGCGAGCCCCGACGGGCGGAACATCAACGAGCTCTGCGGCTCGACGCACCCGGAGCAGCTCCAGGCTGTCGTCGTCGCGTCAGGCGCCGACTTCGGCGTCGCGTTCGACGGCGACGCGGACCGTTGCCTCGCGGTCGACCGCCGCGGCAACCTCGTCGACGGCGACGCGATCATGGGCGTCCTCGCCCTCGCGCTCAAGGACGAGGGGCGTCTCGCGCAGGACACGCTCGTCGTGACGATCATGAGCAACCTCGGGCTCATCCTTGCCATGCGAGACGCGGGCATCGCCACGGTGCAGACAGGTGTCGGCGACCGCTACGTCCTCGAGGCGATGCGCGAGGGCGGCTACTCTCTCGGCGGCGAGCAGTCGGGGCACATTATCCTCGCCGAGAACGCGTCGACGGGGGACGGGGTGCTCACGGCGCTCACGCTCGCGCACCGTGTCATGGCGACCGGCCGGCCGCTCGACGAGCTTGCCGCGGCGATCCCGCGCCTGCCGCAGGCGCTCCTCAACGTGCCGGGCGTCGACAAGGCACGCGCCGCGACGGACGAGGGTCTGCTCTCGGCCGTCCACGACGCCGAGAAGCTCCTCGGTGGGACGGGGCGCGTCGTCCTGCGGCCGTCGGGCACCGAGGCGCTCGTCCGCGTCATGGTCGAGGCCGCGACCCAGCAGCAGGCCGACGGCGTCGCGGCTCGGCTCGCCGACGTCGTGCGTGACAGGCTCACTCTGTGACTGCTTTCCCCGGCACCGTCGTCCCCGACGTCCGTGACGCGGTCCGCGCGCTCCTCGACGCCCACCCCGACGGGGTCCTGCCGATCGTCCAGGCGGGGCATTCCGTCCTGCGGCAGGAAGCAGCGCCCTACACCGGGCAGCTCGGTGACGTGCTCGACGACCTCCTCGCCGCGATGGTCGCGACGATGCGCGCCGCGCCCGGCGTCGGGCTGGCCGCGCCGCAGATCGGCGTGGGCCTCGCGATCGCCGTGCTCGAGGATCCCGGCCTCCCCGCCGGGTACGAGGCCGCCGCGGACGCCCGCGAGCGTGCGACCCTGCCGCTGCGCGTCCTCGTCAACCCGGTCTACGAGCCCGTCGACGACGAGCGTGTGACGTTCTACGAGGGCTGCCTGAGCGTCGAGGGCTATCAGGCGGCCGTGGCCCGGCACCGGAGCGTCCGCGTGCGCGGTCTCGACGCGACCGGCACGACCGTCGACGAGGTCGTCCGCGGCTGGCCCGCGCGCATCATCCAGCACGAGACCGACCATCTCCACGGCACCCTCTACGTCGACCGCGCCGAAACGCGCTCGCTCTGCGCGACGGCGACGTACGCGTCACTGTGGGCCGACGAGGCCGTCCCCGCCAGGGCCGCCCGCGAGCTCGGTTTCCCGCTCGAGGTCGCGTCCGACGAGCGACGGAGCGCGATTCCGTCCGTGGGATGATGTGTGGCGTGGCAGTGTCGCCGACGATGGTCGTGGCACTCGGACGGCGAGGACCTTTCCCCGTGCCGCGCCCCGCTCGCCGCGCCTAGCGTGGAGGGCACCATCCCGCCGGACGACAGGACCTCATGATCGAGCTCGTCACGCAGATCGCCGCCGACGTCGAGGCATGGATCCTCGCCCTCACATCGTCGTGGTGGGTCTTCGTCGCGCTGTTCGCGCTGTGCACGATCGACGGGTTCTTCCCGCCGGTGCCGAGCGAGTCAATCGTCATCACGCTGGCCGTCACCGCGCACACGACCGGAATGCCGAACATCTGGCTCGTGCTCGTCGTCGCGATGGCGGGGGCATGGTGCGGCGACCAGATCGCGTTCTCACTGGGCCGCTGGATCAGCACTGACCGCATCCCGTGGCTCCGCACCCAGCGCGGCCGCAGAGCTGTCGAGCGTGCCGAGCGGGCCATCGCGCACCGCGGGGCGTCGTTCATCCTCGGTGCGCGCTACGTGCCAATCGGCCGCGTCGCGGTCAACATGACGGCGGGAGCGGTCGGGTACCGCCGAGAGCGCTTCGTTGCGGTGACGACCGTCGCCGCGATCATGTGGGCGGTCTACTCGGTGCTCATCGGGCTCGCCGCGGCGACGTGGCTCGGGCACTCGACGCTCCTCGCGATGGGCGTCGGTGTCGTCGGCGGTGTCCTCACGGGCTTCGCCATCGACCGGGTCATGGCGAGGGTCGCACGCCGGCGGGCGGGACGTGCCGGTGCGCGTGAGCCCGTCACAACTTCCGCAGCCGCACCCGTTGGATCGAGTGGTTCGGTCCCTTCGTGAGCACGAGCGTCGCGCGTGAGCGCGTCGGCAGGATGTTCTCGACGAGGTTGGGCGCGTTGATCGTGTCCCAGATCGACTCCGCCTTCGCGATCGCCTCGTCGTCCGTGAGCTCGGCGTAGCGGCGGAAGTACGACTCGGGCCGCGCGAACGCTGTCTCCCGCAGCGAGAGGAAGCGGTCGATGTACCACTGCTTGACGTCCGACGTGCGTCCGTCGACGTAGATCGAGAAGTCGAAGAAGTCGCTCACCGCGAGGCTCGACGCGCTGTCGACCGAGGGCCGCGCCGGCTGGAGGACGTTGAGCCCCTCGACGATGAGGACGTCGGGGCGGCGCACCACGACGTGCTCGTCCGGGACGATGTCGTAGGTGAGGTGCGAGTAGACGGGAGCGCGGACCTCCGCGTGGCCCGCCTTGACCTTCGTGAGGAACCGCACGAGAGCGCGCCGGTCGAACGACTCGGGGAAGCCCTTGCGCTCCATGAGTCCGCGACGCTCGAGCTCGGCGTTGGGCAGGAGGAAGCCGTCGGTCGTCACGAGCTGGACGTTGGGCGTCTCGGGCCAGCGGGCCAGGAGGTGGCGCAGGACACGGGACGTCGTGGACTTGCCGACCGCGACTGAGCCCGCGACGCCGATGACGTACGGCGTCGGTGGTGCGTCCTCGTGGAGGAACGTCGACGTCGCGGCGTGCAGGCCGCGCGTTGCCGTGACGTAGAGGTTGAGCAGACGCGAGATGGGGTGGTAGATCGCCTCGACTTCGGGAAGCCCGATGGGGTCGCCGAGGCCGCGCAGGCCGTCGAGGTCGGCAGCGGTGAGCGGCAGCGGCGTCGATGCGGCGAGTCGGCTCCAGGCGGTGCGGTCCATCTCCACGTAGGGGGACCGTGGTACCGGAGGGGTCGGAGTCACCGTGCGATTGTCCACCCCGGAGGGCTGTGACGCGAAACGCACGCGCAGCATGGGAGCGCAGCCCCTAAAATCTTGACCCATGTGCGGAATCGTCGGACACGTTACGTCCCAGCAGCCTTCCGGCCGGACCCTCGAGGTGCTCCTCGAAGGCCTCGGCCGTCTCGAGTACCGCGGGTACGACTCCGCGGGCGTCGCGCTCGCGGTCCCGGACTCACCCAAGGTCGCGACCGCCAAACGTGCCGGCAAGCTCGCGAACCTGCGCGCCGCGCTCGAGCAGCACCCGCTCCCCGCAGCGACCGCGGGCATCGGTCACACCCGGTGGGCGACGCACGGTGCGCCGACCGACGTCAACGCGCACCCGCACGTCGCCGACGGCGGCCGCCTCGCGCTCATCCACAACGGGATCGTCGAGAACTTCGTGCCGCTCAAGGCCGAGCTCCTCGCTGAGGGCGTCGAGTTCGCGTCCGAGACCGACACCGAGGTCGCGGCCCACCTCCTCGCGCGCGAGTATGCGGCGTCGGGGGACCTCACGGCCGCGCTGCGGGGTGTCGCACGACGCCTCGAAGGTACGTTCACCCTCCTCGCGGTGCACGCCGACCACCCTGACGTCGTCGTGGGTGCGCGTCACGACTCTCCGCTCGTCGTCGGGCTCGGCGAGGGTGAGAACTTCCTCGGCTCCGACGTCGCCGCGTTCATCGCCTTCACGCGCGAGGCGCTCGAGCTCGGCCAGGACCAGGTCGTCACCATCACGCCCGACGCCGTCACCGTCACCGACTTCGATGGCAACCCCGCTGAGGCGCGCCGGTACACGGTCGACTGGGACGCGTCCGCCGCCGAGAAGGGCGGCTTCGGGTCCTTCATGGACAAGGAGATCCACGACCAGCCCAAGGCGGTCGCGGACACGCTCCTCGGCCGCCTCGACGAGCGAGGCCGGCTCCAACTCGACGACCTGCGCATCGACGAGGCGACGCTGCGGTCCGTCGACAAGATCATCGTCATCGCGTGCGGGACCGCAGCCTACGCGGGCCACGTCGCTAAGTACGCGATCGAGCACTGGTGCCGCATCCCCGTCGAGGTCGAGCTCGCGCACGAGTTCCGCTACCGCGACCCGATCGTTACCCCGCGCACGCTCGTCGTCGCCGTCTCACAGTCGGGCGAGACGATGGACACGCTCATGGCCGTGCGGCACGCCCGCGAGCAGGGCGCGAAGGTCGTCGCGATCGTCAACACGCACGGCTCGACCATCCCGCGCGAGTCCGACGCCGTCCTCTACACGCATGCGGGCCCCGAGATCGCCGTCGCGTCGACGAAGGCGTTCCTCTCGCAGATCACCGCCGCCTACGTCCTCGGCCTCTACTTCGCACAGCTGCGGGGCAACAAGTTCCCCGACGAGATCCGCCAGACGCTCGCCGAGCTGCGCGAGATGCCCGCGAAGATCCAGATCATCCTCGACCGCGCACAGAAGGTGCGTGACGTCGCACGGTCGATGGCGGACGAGAAGAGCGTGCTCTTCCTCGGCCGCCACGTCGGCTACCCCGTCGCGATGGAAGGTGCGCTCAAGCTCAAGGAGCTCGCGTACATCCACGCTGAGGGCTTCGCCGCGGGTGAGCTCAAGCACGGCCCGATCGCGCTCATCGACGAGGGGCAGCCCGTCATCGTCGTCGTCCCCTCGCCGAAGGGCCGGGACTCGCTGCACTCGAAGGTCGTCTCGAACATCCAGGAGGTGCGGGCGCGCGGCGCCCGCACGCTCGTCGTCGCGGAGGACGGCGACGACGACGTCCTGCCGTTCGCCGACGAGGTGTTCCGCATCCCGGCGTCACCGACGCTCCTCTCGCCGCTGCTCGCGGTCGTGCCGCTGCAGATCTTCGCGTGCGAACTCGCGACCGCGAAGGGCCTCGACGTCGACCAGCCGCGCAATCTCGCGAAGTCCGTCACCGTCGAGTGAGGTCGTGACGCGCGACGGCCGCGCACCCCGGTCGGGGAGCGCGGCCGTCGTCAGGGAGCGCTCAGCGCAGCGCCGGTAGGACCTGCTGCTCGAGGAGGTCAAGCGAACGCGTCTCGTAGGAGATGAGCGGCACGTAGAAGATTGCGTAGCCCATCCCGAGCGCGCCCATCGCGCCGAGCTTCTCGACGACCTGCTCGGGCGTCCCGACGCCCGGCGTGTCCCGGAGGCTGGCGATCTCCTGGGCCGCGGCCTCGGGAGAGACCGTGCGGCGCAGGTGCTCCTCGTAGCGCGTGATCGTCTCCTCGACCTCGCCGTCGGTCTCGCCGAGGACGACGTTGAAGTTCGCCGAGCGCGTGATCTCGGCGTAGTCGCGGCCGAGGTCACGGCAGTGGCCCTCGAGCACGGTGCTCTTGTGCGCGAACGCCTCGGGCTCGCCCGCGAAGTTCGTGTAGTCCGCATACTTCGCCGCAGTGCGCAGCGTGCGCTTCTCGCCGCCGCCCGCGACCCACGTCGGCAGGCGGCCCGCGAGGGGCTGCGGGTAGCACATCGCACCGTCGACCGTGTAGTGCTCGCCCGCGAACGTCGCCGAGCCCGTCTCCCACATCTGCTTCATGATCTCGACGCCCTCGTCGAGCATCGTGAGACGCTCGCCCGCACGCGGGAAGCCGTAGCCGTACGCGCGCCACTCGTGCTCGTACCAGCCCGCGCCGATCCCCATGTCGACGCGTCCGCCCGAGACGACGTCGACCGTCGCCGCGACCTTCGCGAGGTAGGCGGGGTTGCGGTAGCCCATGCACGTGCACATCTGGCCGAGGCGCACGCGCGACGTCGACGCGGCGAACGCGGCCATGAGCGACCACGCCTCGTGCGTTGCCTCCTCGACCGGCTCAGGAACGGTGTGCACGTGGTCGTACACCCAGATCGAGGAGAAGAGGTCGCCCTCGTCGGCACGGCGGGCGAGGCCCGACATGACCGACCAGTGGTCGGCCGGCGCGATGCCCGTGAGGTCCTGGCGCCAGCCCTGGGGGATGAAGAGTCCGAAGTCCATGGTCACACCGTAGCCGCGCGCCCCGCGGCGGACCGCCCGCGCGCGCCGGGTCGTCGTGGGTGAGGATGGACGCATGATCGAGGCAGTGACGAGCGACAGGATCCGTGCAGCCGAGGAACCGCTGCTCGCTGCGGGCACGCCTCTCATGGAACGTGCGGCCCACCAGGTGGCGCGCCGGGTCGCGGACGTCCTCCGGGCCCGTGCCGGTGCGGTCGCTGGTGCGCGCGTTGTCGTCCTCGCCGGAGCCGGCAACAACGGCGGCGACGGGCTGCACGCGGCCGCGCTCCTCGCGCGCCGCGGCGCGCGGGTCACGGCCGCTCTTCTCGCCGAGCGAGCGCACGCGGGCGGGGTCGCCGCGGCACGCGCTGCCGGGGTGCGGCTCGTCGCCTCCCCGGGCAAGGACCGTCCGTCTGCGGTGCCGGACGTGCCGCGGGCCGCGCAGGTCGCGGTCGCGCGCGAGTCGCTCGCCGCGCACGTCGTCGTCGACGCGCTGTGCGGCATCGGCGCACGGGGCGCGCTCCGGGGCTCGGCCGCGCGCGTCGTGCGGGAGATCAACCGAGGTCGGGACGGCTCGGGCACGTTCGTCGTCGCGGTCGACGTGCCGAGCGGCATCGGGGTCGACGACGGCGTCGTCCCCGGCCCCGTGCTCGCCGCGGACCTCGTCCTCGCGTGCGGCGGTCCCGTCGCAGGGCTCCTCCTTCCTCCCGCTGCGCGCCTCGCGCCCGTCGTCGAGGTCCTCGACCTCGGCGTCGACGTGCCCGACCCCGGCGAGCAGGTTGTCAGGCGTCTCGAGGACGCGGACGTCCGAGCGCTGTGGCCCGTCCCGCACGCGACCGACGACAAGTACGCGCGGGGCGTCGTCGCGATCGTCGCCGGATCTCGCACGTACCCGGGCGCGGGCGTGCTGTGCGCGGGCGCTGCCGTCGCGTCGGGCGCCGGCATGGTGAGGTACGTCGGCCCGCGTCGCGCGGAGGACCTCGTGCTCGCCGCGCACCCCGAGGTCGTGCCGGGCGACGGACGCGCCCAGGCGTGGGTGGTCGGGCCGGGGCTCGAACCCGACGACGAGGACGCCGAGCGGCTCGTGCGCGCGGCGCTCGGGCGCGCGGGGGCGGGCTCAGAGGCCCACTTCGCCGCGACCGGCGTGTGGGGCTCGGGAGCCGGTGCCACTGACGGCGGCGTCGTCCCTGTCATCGTCGACGCGGGAGCGCTCGCGCTCCTGCCGACGCGTTGTGCGCCGTGGGTCGTCCTCACCCCGCACGCGGGCGAGCTCGCGCGGCTCCTCACGTCCCGCGGTCGACCCGTCTCCCGGTCCGCGGTCGAGGCCGCGCCGGCCGAGCATGCCGCGGAGGCAGCCCGGCTCACCGGAGCGACGATCCTCCTCAAGGGCGCGACGACCGTCGTCGTCGGACGCGGCGGCGTGCTCGCGCAGGCCGACGCCCCAGCGTGGCTCGCGACCGCGGGTGCCGGAGACGTCCTCGCCGGGCTGCTCGGCACGTTGCTCGCGGGGCGCGCTGCGGACGCGGTGCGGGACCCTGCGCTCGTCGCACGGCTCGCGGCGCTTGCCGCGCTCGTCCACGGACGCGCAGCGCACGACGCCAACCCGGGCGGGCCCGTGAGCGCGTCAGCCGTCCTCGCGCAGCTGCCCCGGACCGTCGCCCGGCTGCTCGCCCTCCCCGCGTAGTGGGAGAATGACTGGGTGAACGAGCCCTGGTACCCCGCGCGGGCCGTCGTCGACCTCGACGCGGTCCGCGGCAACGTCCGAGCGCTCCGCGACGCCGCCCCGGGAGCAGCCGTCATGGCTGTCGTCAAGGCTGACGCCTACGGTCACGGACTTCTCCCCGTCGCACGCGCAGCGCTCGCGGCGGGTGCGACGTGGCTCGGCGTCGCCCAGCCCGCCGAGGCGCTCGCGCTGCGCGCGGCCGGCATCACGGCACGAACGTTCACGTGGCTCTACGCGCCCGGCGCGCCGCTCGCCGAGCTCGTGTCGGCTGACGTCGACGTGTCCGTGCACGCTCCCTGGGCCGTCGAGGAGGTCGCGGCCGCGGCCCGCGCGGCCGGGCGGCCTGCCCGCGTTCACCTCAAGGTCGACACGGGGCTCGGCCGCTCGGGCGTCATGCCCGACCAGCTCCCCGAGGTCGTCGCCCGCCTCGTCGCGCTCCAGGGCGACGGGCTGCTCGAGTTCGTCGGCGTGTGGTCGCACCTCGCGTTCGCGGACGAGCCCGACCACCCGACGGTTCGTGGGCAGGCCGACGTCTTCGACCGCGCCGTCGAGGTCGCCGAGCGTGCGGGCGCGCACCTCGAGGTGCGGCACCTTGCGAACTCGGCCGCGACCCTCACGACGCCGCACGTCCACCACGAGCTCGTGCGACCAGGCCTCGCTGTCTACGGTCTCTCGCCCGTGCCGCAGCTCGGCGGCCCCGACGCCTTCGGGCTGCGGCCCGCGATGACCCTCGAGGCGCGGCTCGCGACCGTCAAGGCGGTTCCCGCGGGGCAGGGCGTCTCCTACGGTCACGCCTTCCGGACGCCGCGCGGCACCGTGCTCGGCGACGTCCCGCTCGGCTACGGCGACGGCATCCCGCGCCACGCGTCGGGCACACAGGACGTCCCCGGAGCGCCCCTCCGTGTCGGGTCAGGACCTGCCGCGCGCACGCTCCACGTCACGGGGCGCGTCTGCATGGACCAGTTCATGGTCGACCTTGGGCCCGACGCGACCGAGCGCGCGGGCGACACCGTCGTCCTCTTCGGCGACGGAGCCACGGGCGCCCCGACGGCGCAGAACTGGGCCGACGCGTGCGGCACCATCAGCTACGAGATCACCACCCGCCTGGGCGCGCGCGTGCCGCGCGTCCACCTCCACGCCGAGGAGAACCCCGCGTGACCGCGACGACCACGACGACCTTCGACCTGCCCGACGCCGCCGCGACGCGCGCGTGGGGGACCGCGCTCGCGGGCCTCCTGCGCGCGGGTGACCTCGTCGTCCTCACCGGCGACCTCGGTGCCGGCAAGACGACGCTCACGCAGGGCATCGGCGCGGGCCTCGACGTCCGCGGCCAGGTCGCGTCCCCGACTTTCGTCATCGCGCGCGTCCACCCGCCGCTGCACGACGGACCCGCGCTCGTCCACGTCGACGCGTACCGGCTCGGGTCCCTCGACGACGTCGACGCGCTCGACCTCGACACGTCGCTCGAGGACTCCGTGACGATCGTGGAGTGGGGCGAGGGGCTCGTCGAAGGGCTCGCCGACGACCGCCTCGAGGTGACGCTCGCACGCCCGCGCGGCGATTTCGACGAGAACGCCGACGCGTCGGCAGGTGTCCGGCACGTGAGCGTCCGGGCGGTCGGGGAACGGTGGTCCGGCGTCGTCGTCCCGCGTCCCCACGTAGGCTGAGCACCATGCCCGCGCAGCTCGTCCTCAGCATCGACACGTCGGTCGCCGTCGCAGTCGCGCTCACGCGCACCGACGGCACCGTCCTCGCCGAGCGATCGTCTGACGCCGCTCGCCTCCAGGCGGAGCGGCTCGCTCCGCTGCTCGCGGAGGTCCTCGCGGAGGCAGGCGCCGTCCCGCAGGACGTCGCGAAGGTCGTCGTCGGCACGGGTCCCGCACCCTTCACGGGCCTGCGCGTCGGGCTCGTGTCCGCGCAGACGTTCGCCCTCGCGATCGACGCCCCCGTGCACGGCGTGTGCTCCCTCGACGCGCTCGCGCTGCAGGCCGCGTCGACGCTCGGCCTCGAGCCCGGCACGTCCGTGCTCGTCGTCACGGACGCGAAGCGGCGCGAGGTCTACTGGGGCCGGTACTCCGTCGGCGTCGACGCTGCGACGCTCGTCCGCACGGCCGGGCCGGGCGTCGCCCTGCCCGCGGCGCTCGTGGAGGACGGCACGACCGCCGGCGCGGTCGTCGTCGGCCCGGGGGCTTCCCTTTACGGCGACGTCCTCGCGCCGAGCAGCGCCGCCGTCCACGCGGACGCCGTGACGCAGCCCGACCCCGCGGTGCTCGTGCGCCTCGCGTCGGCCGCCGCCGCACGCGGCGACGACCTCGATCCTGCCCCTCTCTACCTACGCCGACCTGACGCGCAGGTGCCGGGCGCGAGCAAGCGGGCGACCGGATGAGCGAGGTCACGCCCCCCGACGACCTCGAGATGACGATCGACCTCGGCGCGCGCCGCGAAGTCGTCGAGGCGGCGTACGCGGAGCACGATGCGGCTGGCACGGTCCCCGAGGAGACGCTCGAGGTCACCCCGCGACGCGCCCGCCCCGCCGTCGCCGACGACAGCCCCATCGCGGCCGGCTACCATCTGCGTCCGCTCGCCTGGGCGGACATCACGCGCGTCGCCGCGCTCGAGGTCGAGCTCTTCGGCGCGAGCGCCTGGACGATGGGCATGCTCACCGAGGAGCTCCGCGGCCGCGGCCGCTGGTACATCGCAGCCCAGCCGGACGGCGAGGGCGTGCCCGCACCACTCGTCGGCTACGCGGGGCTGTGGTTCGACGGCGACAGCTGCCACCTCATGACGATCGGTGTCGACCCGCGCGTCGCGGGCCACGGTCTCGGCGGTGCCATGCTCGACGCGCTCATCGAGCGCGCCCGGGAGATCGACGCGATCTCACTCCTGCTCGAGGTCGCCGTCGACAACGAGCGTGCGATCGCCATGTACACGTCGCGAGGCTTCACGACGATCGGGTTGCGCAAGCGTTACTACCAGCCCGAGGACGTCGACGCCTACACGATGCAGCTTCCGCTCCGCGAGGGGGCGGCCGGTTCCTGACGGAGGTCCAGATGTCGGTACGTGACGAGGTTCTTGTCGGTCCTGCGGCCCTGCGCGGCCTGCTCGACTCCGCGCGGCCGGTCGTGCTGCTCGACGTCCGATGGGCGCTCGGTCGCACCGACGGGCACGAGCAGTACGTTGCGGGGCACGTGCCAGGCGCTGTGTACGTCGATCTCGACACCGAGCTCGCGTCACCGCCGTCGGCCGCCGAGGGCCGGCATCCGCTGCCGGCCCTCGACGACCTCGAGGCGTCCGCGCGCCGCTGGGGCGTGTCGGAGGACGTCACCGTCGTCGTGTACGACGACGCGGGCGGCATGAGCGCGGCGCGAGCCTGGTGGCTGCTGCGGTGGGCCGGCGTCGAGGACGTGCGCCTCCTCGACGGGGGGCTCGCGGCGTGGACCGCGTCAGGCGGAGGCCTTGAGGCAGGGGAGCGCATCCCGGAGCCCGGCACGATCGTCCTGCGCAGCGGGCAGATGCCCGTGACCGACGCCGACGGCACGGGCGCGCTCGCGGCGGACCGCTCGGCGGGCATCGTCCTCGACGCGCGTGCGGGCGAACGCTTCCGCGGCGAGGTCGAGCCGGTCGACCCACGGGCGGGCCACGTGCCGGGTGCGGTGAGCGCCCCGACGGCGGAGAACCTCGGTCCCGACGGGCGCTTCCTCGACGACGCGGCACTGCGGGCACGCTTCGAGGGCCTCGGCGTCGACGTCGGCGCGTGGCAGCCGGGCGATCCGCGGCCCAACCTTCCCGTCGTCGTTTACTGCGGCTCGGGCGTGACGGCCGCGCACCAGGCCGCGGCCCTCGCGAGCGTCGGCGTCACCGCGACGCTCTTCCCGGGCTCGTGGTCGCAGTGGTCGAACGACCCTGACCGCGAGGTCGCGACGGGAGCCTGAGCCTCCGACGACGAGCGCCCGGCACCTCACGGGGTGCCGGGCGCTCGTGCGTGCGGGAGCGTCAGAGGACGCGCGAGACCTCGTGCGCCTCGAGACGGGCGGCACGGGGGTGCGTCGCGCCCTCGACGTCGGCGACCGCGTGGCCGACGTTGACGATGAAGAGCGACTTCCACGCGGTGCCCGCGAAAAGGTCGGCGTCGAGGCCCTCGGCGTCGGAGATGCCCATGGGGCCGACCTGGAGTCCTGCGGCACGCAGCGCCGTGATGAAGTATCCGGCCTGGAGGGTTGCGTTCATACGGCCCATGCTGTCGGCGAGCGCGGGCTGGGACGCGAAGTGGTCACCGATGCCGGGGGCGTGCGGTGTGAGTCGGTCCATGTGGACGTGGAAGTCGAGGTCCGCGGCGAGGACGAGCGTCAGCGGCGCCGCGTGGATCCCCGCGTGGTTGCCCTCCATCGTGTAGGCGCAGAGGCGGTCCTTCGCCTCGGTGCCGCGGACGACGAGGTAGCGGAGCGGGGAGATGTTCATGCTGGTCGGGCCCCAGCGCATGAGGTCGTAGGCCGCGGCGATGTGCTCGTCCGTGACCTCCTCGTCGGTGAAGCGCTTGACGGTGCGCGCCTCGCGGAACAGGAGGTCCGCGGCCGCGTCGTCGATCGTCAGGGGTACGGCGGCGGTGTCGAGCGTCGTGGTCATGCTGGGAAGAACGCTCGGGCGGGGAGGGGGTCTTCCCGGACGTGCCCGGTCGTGAGGCAGGTCACTGGCGTGCGCGCCGTATCCTGGAGGGCATGAGCGAACCCCTCGTCCTTGGTATCGAGACGTCCTGCGACGAGACGGGGGTGGCCCTCGTGAGGGGCCGCGAGCTGCTGTTCGACGCGGTCGCGTCGTCGATGGACGAGCACGCGCGCTTCGGCGGGATCATCCCCGAGATCGCGTCGCGCGCGCACCTCGAGGCCATGGTGCCGACGATCCGCCGGGCGCTCGCGGAGGCGGACGTCGACCTCGCGGAGGTCGACGCGGTCGCGGTGACCGCGGGCCCGGGCCTCCAGGGGCCGTTGACGATCGGGGCGTCGGCCGCGAAGGCGCTGTCGGTCGCGCTCGGCAAGCCGCTCTACGGTGTCAACCACGTCATCGGGCACGCGGCCGTCGACGAGCTTGTTCATGGGGCGTTCCCCGAGCGCGCCATGGCGCTCGTCGTCTCGGGCGGGCACTCCTCGCTCCTGCTCGTCGACGACATCGCGACGTCGGTGACGGAGCTCGGTTCGACGCTCGACGACGCGGCGGGGGAGGCCTTTGACAAGGTCGGCCGGCTGCTCGGCCTGCCCTACCCGGGCGGCCCGCACATCGACCGGCTCGCGCGTGAGGGCGACCCGACGGCGATCCGGTTCCCGCGGGCGCTCACGCTCCCGAAGGACCAGGCGGAGCACGCGTACGACTTCTCGTTCTCGGGCCTCAAGACGGCGGTCGCGCGGTGGGTCGAGGCACGACGCGACGCGGGGGAGGAGATCCCGCTGCACGACGTCGCGGCCTCGTTCGCGGCGGCGGTGGCCGACGTCCTCACGGCGAAGACGATCCGCGCGTGCGAGCTTCACGGGGTCGACACGCTCGTCGTCGGCGGCGGGTTCTCCGCGAACTCGCAGTTGCGCGACATGGCGGCGGAGCGGTGCGCGGAGGCCGGCATCACGCTGCGCATCCCGCCGATCCGCTACTGCACGGACAACGGCGCGATGATCGCGGCGCTGGGCTCGGCGCTCGTGCGCGCGGACGTCGCGCCGTCGAGCCTCGACATCCCGGTCGACTCCTCGATGCCGCTCACGCTCACGCACGTCTGACGCGATCTCGGCACCCATCCCCACCCTCGCCTCCCCGGTGGTCCGATAGCCGATCGGGCCACATGTGGTGACCGGATCCGCGATCGAGCCGCCGACGCCGGGGCCCACCTCCGCCGGCGGGCACCGCAGTGCTGCTCGATAGCGGATCGGGACAGGTGTACTGCACTGATCCGCTATCGAGAGGTCCGGGCGGGCGTGCCTGGCGGTCGTCGGGCGTGGCTCTTGGGCTCGATAGCCGATCGGGGCGCGTGCTGCGCCCCGATCGGCTATCAGAACACTTACGACGGATTGATGGCTTCCGCCCGTTCGATGGTCGGAACGCGACTATCCGTTGCTCGATAGCGGATCGGTACGGGTGTGGTGGTCCAATCGGCTATCGAGGCGAATTAGAGCGGCCGGCCCGAGGCGAATCAGAGGGGCCGGCCTGCACGGAGCTCCGCGACGAGGTTTTCGACGACCGGACCCAGCTCACCACCGTTGCGGCGCGCGACCGCCCGCTGCCGCTGGTAGCCCGCACCCTTGCGCAGGATCGTGCGCACCTGGTCGAGCTCGTCGACGCAGCCGAGCCGCGCCGCCGTCGGCTCGAGCTCGTGGAGCAGCCGCGTCACCGCGTCCCGCACGAGCTCCTCCTCACCACGGGAGTCAAGGATGAGGATCGCGTCCATGCCGTAGCGCGCCGAGCGCCACTTGTTCTCCTGCGCGAACCACGGCGGCAGCGTCGGGAGCTCCTTGCCCTCGTCGAGCAGCGTCGAGAGGTGCTCGACGAGGCAGTGCGTGAGCGCGGCGAGCGCGAGCACCTCGGTGATGTTCGACGTGCCGTCGGAGATCCGTGTCTCGAGCGTCCCGAACCGCGGCGACGGGCGCAGGTCCCAGCGAACCTCGTCGAACGCGTCGATGACGCCCGTGCGCACCATGTCGTCGACGTACCCCTCGAGCTGCGACCACGTCTCGAACTGGAACGGCAGCCCGGCCGTCGGCAGCTGCTGGAACATGAGCGCCCGGTTCGACGCGTATCCCGTGTCCTTGCCGCCCCAGAACGGGCTCGACGCGGACAGTGCCTGGAGATGCCCGAAGTACGCGAGCATGCCGCGCGCGATCGGCAGGACCTTGTCGCGGTCCTCGATGCCGACGTGCACGTGCACCCCGTAGATGAGCATCTGCCGGCCCCACCACTGCGTGCGGTCGATGAGCGTCGCGTACCGCTCCTTGTCTGTGACCTTCTGCTGCGCCCACCGCGCGAAGGGGTGCGTGCCCGCGCACATGAGCTCAACCCGCAGGGGGTCGGTGACCTCGCGGATCTCGTCGATCGCGCGCTCGAGGTCGTCGCCCGCGCCCCGCACGGTGCGGTTGACGCCCGAGACGACCTCGACGGTGTTGAGGAGGAGTTCCTGGCGAATGTGCGGGTGCTGGCCGCCGCCCGCGGGCTCGACGGCGTCGAGGACGGTCTGCGCGACCTGGCGGAGGTCGCCCGAATCCTTGTCGACGAGTGCGAGCTCCCACTCGATGCCGACGGTCGAGCGCTCGGACGGCGCGAATGGCAGGGGCATGTCAGTGCTCCGTCCCAGTGGCGGCAGGGGAGGTGAGGGGCTCGACGATGAGGACCGTCTGCGCGCCTGCGACGCGCGTGAGGACGATGTGGCCCTCGTGCGGGCCGTGGAGCGCGAGCTGCTTGCGCAGCTGCTCGGGGACGACGGCGGTGCCGCGCTTCTTGATCGTGAGGCGACCGACGCCGCGCTCGCGGAGGTAGGCCTTGAGGCGCTTGAGGGAGAACGGCAGGGTGTCGAGGACGCGGTAGCCGGTTGCGACGGTCGCCTCGCCTGCGGCACGGGCCTCGGCCCAGGCCTGCGGGATCGCGTCCGTCGTGACGTAGGCGATCGTCGGGTCGACGAGCCGTCCGCCGAGCTCGCGCGCCGCGGTCGCGACGCGTCCGGCGCGGACGACGGCACCGTCGGGTTCGAAGAGGTAGGCGCCGACGGGGCCGACCTCGACGTCGTCGTCGGACACGACCGGAGCGAGCGCGCGGGCGCTCACGGACCCGTCGGGGCGCGTGCGCAGCACGAGCGCCGACCTGCCCGGTGCCTCGGCGAGCGGGCCGAACCACAGCCCGGCCTCGAGCACATGGCCGTCGAGCGACACCCACTGCGCCTCGGCGTCGGCGGGGATGCCCGCGTGCGGGATGCCGGGCCCGACCTTGATGCCGACGGCCGGGACCGTTGCGCGCAGCTGCCACACGTCGTCGAGCGGGGGCGCGTACGCGCGCGGGTCGAGGATGCGCGTGCCCGTGCCCGTTCGGCGGGCCGGGTCCGCGTAGACGCCGTCGACGCCCTCCGCAGCGAGGTCGAGCGCGAGCCCGTCGCCGAGGCGGACCTCGGCCTCGGGGAAGTGACGGAGGTTGACGGTCGCGAGGGCCGCCGTCTCCTCGTCACGCTCGACCGCGAGGACGCGCAGGCCCGAGGCCGCGAAGGCCATCGAGTCGGCGCCGAGCCCGCACGTGAGGTCGGCGACCTTCGTGACGCCCGCCGCGAGGAAGCGCTGCGCGTGCCGCGCCGCGACGGGCAGCCGGGTCGCCTGTTCGAGACCGTCGGGCGTGAAGAGCATGCCGTCGGCGAACTCGCCGAACTTCTCCCGGGCCTTCGTGCGCAGGCGTGACTGCGTGAGCACCGCCGCGACGAGGGCCGGGTCGGTGCCGTCCGCGCGGAGGCGCTCGGACAGGTGCATCGCGGTTGCCTCGTCGTATGGCGGGAGCGCGCTGAGCAGGGCCCACCCCTCGGGCTGGAGGAGCAGGGTGAGAGCGGCGCGGTCCATGTCTGAATACTTCCACGACGCGCACGCGTGGGCGACGGAGGCCCGACGGGACGTGACGAGGGTCCTGGCCGTGGGGGTCTCGCTCACCTAGGGTGGGGTGGCCTGCAGCCCGCAGCCCTGCACCGAGGAGGTGACCGTCGTGGAGCCCCCCAGCCATTCTCCGTCCCCTGCGACGGCCCGTCCCCGTGCGCTGCCCGTGCGCTCCCGCTGAGCGCCCAGGGTCGTACCGACCCTGCCGTCGCCCCGTGCGTGCCCCCCGTGCGCGCACGACGACGGGCGTCCCCGACGCCCCGCCCACGAACCCGCAGCCCGGGCGCCGCCGTGCGCCCGGCCGAGGAGAGGCGGACGCATGCGTTCCCAGACCACCACCCCGACCGTTCCCGCTGTTCCCACCGTTCCGGCCGTTCCCGCCGCGACGGTCGACGTCGCGCTCGCGGCGCTGCTTGAGGATCCTCGCGCGCGCGTCGGCCTCACCCTGCCCGACGGGAGCGTGCACGACCTCAGCGTCGCGGACCTGCGGGCCACGACGGCCGCGGCCGCCGACGCCGAGGCGACCGAGGACGCCGACCGGCAGGGCGGCTCGACGCCGCTCGACGTGCCGTACCTCGAGGCGACGCCGTGGCTCCTGTGGCGACGGCGCGTCGGCTGGCTCGCGGTGCTCTTCGTCGCCGAGATGTACACGGGCACGGTGCTCAGGCACTTCGAGAACACGCTTGCGACGGTCGTCGCGCTGACGTTCTTCATCCCGCTGCTCATCGGCACGGGCGGGAACACGGGCACGCAGGTGACGACGACGCTCGTGCGGGCCATGGCGCTCGGCGAGGTGCGGGGACGTCACCTGTGGGCGGTCCTCCGCAAGGAGATGACGACGGGCGTCATGCTCGCGGCGTGCATCGCGGGGATCGCGTGGCTGAGGGCGCTCACGCTTGGGGTCGGCCAGGACATTGCGCTCACGGTGTCGGTCGCGGTCGTGCTCATCGTCCTGTGGTCGGCGTTGCTCGCGTCGACGCTGCCGTTCGTGCTGAGGAGGTTCGGGGTCGACCCGGCGGTCGTCTCGGGGCCGCTCATCACGACTCTTGTCGACGGCACGGGGCTCGTCATCTATCTCTCGGTCGCGACGGCGCTCGTCACGCAGCTCGGCGGCTGAGCTCGTCACGCAGCTCAGCGGCCGAGTCGCAGGGATGTCCGCCCGTGGCGGACACCGGCAACTGAACTGGCACTCATGTTGACCGAGTGCTAACCCGGGCCTAGATTTGGTGCTGCAACATCTCCGCGTGAGATGGGACGAGGACTCGGTGCGACCCCCGCGACGGCGCCCGTGACACCCCGTCCACCCCTATCCATCCGTAGCCACAACGTGAAGGGGAGGTCCGACGTGTCGGTCCCCATCAAGCCGCTCGAGGACAAGATCGTCATCAAGGCGATCGAGGCTGAGACGACCACCGCCTCCGGTCTCTACATCCCGGACACCGCCAAGGAGAAGCCGCAGGAGGGCGAGGTCCTCGCTGTCGGCCCCGGCCGTGTCGACGACAAGGGCAACCGCATCCCGCTCGACGTCGCAGTGGGTGACAAGGTCATCTACTCGAAGTATGGCGGCACCGAGGTCAAGTACGCGGGCGAGGAGTACCTCGTGCTCTCCGTGCGCGACATCCTCGCCGTCGTCGCCGGCTGAACCCAGCCCAGCGACGCGCCGGACCCCGTCGCCCCCTCGTGGGGCGGCGGGGTCCCGTCGTCTCCGGACAATCTGTTTGTGCCGACGCTGAGCGGACCGGTAGCGTCCTGGCATGACGACGACACTGCTCACCGAGGCCTGGCCCGTCGCAGCCCTGCGCGTCACCGAGGGGGACCTCGAGCTGCGTTTCGCGGACGACGACCTGCTCCTGCAGCTTGCCGACCTCGCCGTCCGAGGCGTGCACGCACCGGACGCCATGCCGTTCCTCGTCCCGTGGACGCAGGGCGATCCTGCTGCGGTCCGACACGGCTTCCTCGCCTACCACTGGGGTGCGCGCGCAGCGCTCTCGCCAGACGCGTGGAACATCGAGCTCGCCGTGCTCGTCGGTGGTGAGCCCGTCGGCATGCAGGCGGTCTTCGCGCGCGGCTTCCCGGTCCGCCGGACCGTCGAGACGGGATCGTGGCTCGGCCTCGAGCACCAGGGACGCGGCATCGGCACGCGCATGCGGCGCGCAGTCGTCCACCTGGCGTTCGCCGGTCTCGGGGCCCACGACGTCACCTCGGAGGTCTTCGCCGACAACCCTCGCTCGCAGCGCGTGAGCGAGAAGGTCGGGTACGCCGCGAACGGAGCGCACCGCACGTCCCGCGGCGAGGAGGCCGTCGAGGCACGGCGCTACCGGCTCACCCGAGCGACGTGGCTCGCGTCCGAGCGTCCTGAGGTCGCGATCCACGGGATTGAGGGCGTGCGCCGACAGCTCGGGGTCCCGCTCGGATGATGTCCGGTGGCGTCAGTGCTCCGCTCTGGTGCCGCAGACCTCCTCCGGACGCGGCGAACCCCGCACCCTTCCGGGGGTGCGGGGTTCGCCGGGGAGACGTGTCAGACCGCCTGCGCGCGGCGCGGGTCCGCGAGGATCGCGGCACGGTCGTCCTCGGAGAGGCCGCCCCAGACGCCGTACGGCTCGCGGATGCGGAGCGCCTGCTCACGGCACTGCTGGAGCACCGGGCACGAGTGGCAGATGGCCTTGGCCGCCTCCGCACGCCGACGGCGTGCGCTGCCGCGCTCACCCTCGGGGTGGAAGAAGAGGGTGTCGTCAGCGTCGCGGCAGCTGCCCTGGTACTGCCACTCCCACAGGTCCATCACAGGGCCAGGAAGACGAGAGATCTCAGTCATGGTCAGTAGCTCCTCTGTTGCGGGCCGCCGAGGCGACCGGTCCCCTCCGCACGTTGGTGTCCCTCCCCCTCGGAGGCCCGTGCGCTGCATGAACGCTACAACTTGGTCAGAAGTTGTTCAAGTCCCGTCCGGTGCAACGCTTCGTGAGCGGGGTGCGCCGACGAATCGCGCCAGCGACCGGGGGGTGGCGCGGTTCCGGCGTCCGGCGCGTGCGGCAGACCGCAAGCGCTCCGCCCCGGTTGGCGCGGTTGCGCGACGCTGGGCAGAATCGAGTCATGACCAGTGAGCGAGGCGTCGCCGACGACGCCGTGGACGTCCCCGACGCGCCCGTCGAGCTCGCTGCCGTCCGCGCAGCCAAGCCCGGCGTCGCGGTCGCCGTCGTCGCCAAGCGACTGGGTGTCGCGCCCGCGACGCTCCGCACGTGGGACCGCCGCTACGGGCTCGGCCCGTCCGAACGCTCGGCAGGGTCGCACCGTCGCTACACCCGCGACGACGTCCTGCGCCTCCTCGTCATGCAGCGGCTCACGATCGAAGGTGTCGCGCCCGCGGACGCGGCCCGTGCCGCTCTCGAGGCCGACCTCGAGGTCGAACGGGCGAACCGAGACCGCGCAGTCATCGAGCAGGAGGAGGCGCGGCGCCGCGCCTCGCAGTCCGGCGCCTCCACCGGTCCTGAGCCGCGAGTCGTCCACTTCGCGCCGCGCTCCGACGCGACCCCCGCCCAGGTCGGACCGTCTGACGTCGTCGAGGCCGCGCTCACCTTCGACGAGGACCGCCTCACGCAGATCCTCACGATCGGGCCGACGGACGACATCCTCACGTGGTGGACGAACCTCGTCGTCCCCGCGCTCGCGAAACTCTCCGAGCGCACGGTGCTCGCCAAGCCGGGGGAGTCCTTCCTGCCGCCCCTCGTCGCCGCAGGCCTGCGGGCGCTCCGCGCGCGGCAGGTCGCGCACGAGACCGAGTTCGGCACGCCGCACCCGAGCCAGATGCGTCGCATCGTCCTCGTCTTCATCCCCCCGGGCGAGCCGCACCCGCTCGCCGCGCACACGCTCGCGTCCGCCCTCACGGCGCGCGGCGTCATGGCGCGCGTCGTCGTCGGGCGCACCGACCCGCACCGCGTCCAGGAGATCGTCGCGATGGTCCGGCCCGTGGCCGTCGCCCTCGTCGCGCTCAGTTCGTCGCCGGACCTCGGCATTGTCGAGACCGTCCACACGAACGAGCCCGAGCTGCCGATCTTCGTCGGCCTCGCTGACGACGCGACTGCGGCGAACGTTCCCCTCGCGCCCAACGTCCAGCGGGTTCGCTCGTTCTCCGGGCTCTTCTACGAGGTCCAGGCGTTCGCCTCACGTCTGTCCTGAGGCCCGGAGCGGCCCCCGCTCAGGAGACGGACGTCACCGCGAGGACCGCGCGCGCGGACGTACGATGGCCGCGTGACCGAGCCTGCCTTCCTCGCCGACGTCCCCCACCCCTTCGCCTTCGAGGGCCTGACGTACGACGACGTCCTGCTCCTGCCGAACGAGACTGACGTCATCCCGTCCGAGGTCGACACGACCGCGCGCCTCACCCGCGACATCACGATGAGCGTCCCGCTGCTCTCCGCCGCGATGGACACCGTCACCGAGGCCCGCATGGCGATCGCCATGGCGCGCCAGGGCGGCATCGGTATCGTCCACCGCAACCTCTCGATCGAGGCGCAAGCCGGTCAGGTCGACCTCGTCAAGCGCTCCGAGTCCGGCATGATCACGGACCCGGTCACCGTCGGCCCCGACGCGACGCTCGCCGAGCTCGACGACCTCTGCGGCCGCTACCGCGTGTCCGGCCTGCCGGTGGTCGACGACGACCGTCGTCTCGTCGGCATCATCACCAACCGTGACCTGCGCTTCGTCAACCCGGCCGAGTTCGCGTCGCGTCGCGTCGCCGAGGTCATGACGCCCATGCCGCTCGTCACGGCGCCCGTCGGCATCTCGCGCGCCGAGGCCGCGGACCTGCTCGGCCGCAACCGCATCGAGAAGCTTCCGCTCGTCGACTCCGACGGGCGCCTCGAGGGCCTCATCACCGTGAAGGACTTCGTGAAGACCGAGCAGTACCCGGACGCGACGAAGGACGGCGAGGGTCGCCTGCGCGTCGGGGCCGCGATCGGCTTCTTCGGCGACGCCTACGAGCGCGCGGGCGCGCTCGCCGAGGCCGGCGTCGACGTGCTCGTCGCGGACACCGCCAACGGTCACGCACGCCTCCTCCTCGAGATGGTGCGCAAGCTCAAGGCCGACCCGTTCTTCGCGGGCGTCCAGGTCATCGGCGGCAACGTCGCGACGCGGGCGGGCGCCCAGGCGCTCGTCGACGCGGGCGTCGACGCCGTCAAGGTCGGCGTCGGCCCCGGCTCGATCTGCACGACGCGCGTCGTCGCAGGAGTCGGCGTGCCGCAGGTCACCGCGATCTACGAGGCGTCCCTCGCGTGCCGCCCCGCGGGCGTGCCCGTCATCGGCGACGGTGGCCTGCAGTACTCGGGCGACATCGCGAAGGCGCTCGTCGCAGGTGCCGACACCGTCATGCTCGGTTCGCTGCTCGCAGGCTGTGACGAGTCGCCCGGCGATCTCGTCTTTGTCAACGGCAAGCAGTTCAAGCTCTACCGCGGCATGGGCTCGATCGGTGCCATGGCGTCGCGCGGCAAGAAGGTCTCGTACTCGAAGGACCGCTACTTCCAGGCGGACGTCGCCTCGGACGACAAGATCGTCCCCGAGGGCATCGAGGGCCAGGTCCCGTACCGCGGCCCGCTCGGCGCCGTCGCGCACCAGCTCGTTGGCGGCCTGCACCAGTCGATGTTCTACGTCGGTGCGCACACGATCCCGCAGCTCCAGCAGCGCGGCCGCTTCGTGCGGATCACCGCGGCGGGGCTCAAGGAGTCGCACCCGCACGACATCCAGATGACGGTCGAGGCCCCCAACTACACGGGCCGCTGATGCGCCTTCCGCACGCGGGGCGCACGTGAGCCGGCGCGGGCGGCGCCCGCCGCCCCTGCCCGTGCGGGACGGGTTGAACCCCACGCGCCTCGCGCTGCCGCGCGAGGAGGCGTGGGGTTCGCTCGTCTCCTACCTCGAGGCACGGTTCCCTGCGGACGCCCCGCGGCTGCGTGAGCAGGTCGCGGCGGGTGAGGTCGTCGACGAGCTCGGGCGACCCTTCGCGCTCGACTCCCCGTACCCCGCGGGCGGGCTCGCCTACCTCTACCGGGACGTCGCGCCCGAGGCGCGTGTGCCGTTCGACGCGCGGATCCTCCACCGCGACGACGACCTCGTCGTCGTCGACAAGCCGCACTTCCTCGCGGTGACGCCGCGCGGAGCATGGGTGACGGAGACGGTGCTCGTGCGGCTGCGCCGAGCGCTCGACCTGCCGGCGCTCTCGCCGGCGCACAGGCTCGACCGGCCGACCGCGGGCGTGCTCGTCCTCACGACACGACCCGAGGTGCGCCGTGCGTACCAGGAGCTCTTCGCGCGACGCGCGGTCGAGAAGGTCTACGAGGCCGTCGTGACGCTGCCTGCGGGGCTCGACCTGCCGACGACGGTGCGTTCGCGCATTGTCAAGCAGCACGGTGTCCACCAGGCACGGACCGTGCCGGGGGAGGTCAACGCGATCACGCACGTGACGCTGCAGCGTGAGCTCCCTGGCGGGCGTGCGCTCGTCGGGCTGCGGCCCGAGACCGGACGCACCCATCAGCTGCGCGTGCACCTCGCAGGGCTTGGCGCCCCGATCGTCGGCGACGACCTTTACCCCGTCGAGCGTGAGGTGGCGCCAGACGACTACTCCGCCCCTCTCCAGCTCCTCGCGCGATCGATCGCGTTCGACGACCCGCTCACGGGGGAGCGGCGGCAGTTCGTGTCGCGGCGGACCCTCGACGCGACGGGCGACTGACCGCCGTCAGCCCAGGTGCGACGGCACGTCGAAGCCCGCGTCCTCGAGCGCCGCGTCGAAGTCCCACGCCTCGGACGACCGCCCCTGGGCGTCGTCGTGGTCGACCCAGACGTCGACGATCGTCGGCTCGGCCGGGCCTCCCTGCCCGGGGCCCGCGTGCACGATCTGGTACCAGGGCGTGCCGCCAGCCTGCTCGACGAACGCGCCGAAGGTCGCGGCGTCGACGAAGAGGCGCGGGTGCTCCGGACGGTCGCGGAGCGACGACTCGAACTCGGAGGTGACCGACCGGACGTGCACCGTCCGCGGTGCCGCGTCGCCGTCGTCCGCGAGATCCGGGATGAGCAGCGTCACCGGCCCGTCGAGGCCAGCCGTCACCGCGACCGGGCCGTCCTCGGAGAACGCCGGGTCGAAGAACGCGGCCGCGTCGTCCGTGACGCCCTGGACCTCCCAGGTGCGGCCCTCGGTGTCGGTCACTGGGACGGGGAACCTGTAGCGGACCGACCACCTGGCGGGGGTCCGGCCTGCGTCGCGGTACGTGTCACGGAGGATGTCGGGGTCCCCGATGCGCAGGGGGCCCGCCCCGTGGGGGTGATCGCTGTTGCGCGCGCCGATCTCGTAGCTGATCCGCAGGCCGCCGAGCACGCCGTCGGGCGTCGTGGTCTCGTCGCCCTGCCCCACGTTGAACGAGAACGAACATGCCGACAGCGCGGTTGTCACGACCGCGACGGCAGCGACGGCGCGAAGGCGGCGGCGAGGCCTGGTCGGTATCATCGTCCGTCCCGTCCGGATCGTGGTGAGGTGCTCACATGCTACGGACGTGCGTCGGGAAGCGGCAAGCGGCCTCGTGTCCCGGGGCGCCGTGCGGCACCGGCTCGGCTAGCGTGCGTGCTGTGATCCCCGCCGAGCTCGTGCCGCTGCTGCTCGTCGACGAGGCCACCGGTCGCGTCGAGCGGACGATGCTCGACGTCGAACGCATGACGTCGGCGGCCGTGCTCGTCGACCTTGTCGCACGCGACGCGCTGCGCGTCGTCCTCGAGCCGCACGGGCGCCCGATCGTCCTCGCGGGGAAGGTCGTCGCGACGGGGGACGAGCTGCTCGACACCGCCGCGTCCCGCGTGCGCGTCGACGTCCCGCTCGTCCCCGCGGACGCGATCCGAGCGATCGACCCACTCGGACTGTCGGAGACTCCGGGTGGGCTCGACGGGTCGCTCGTCCAGGTCATCGGGACTCGGCTCGCCGCGCTCGGCCTCGTCGACCGGCCCGACGTCGCGAAGACCGTGGTGACGACGCTCAAGCCGCTCGGCTGGACGTCGACCGACCCGACCCGGCCCGCACGGCACCGCGCCGACCTGGCCGCCACGGTGATGTCGGGCCGCGCCCCGACGCTCTTCGAACGGATCCTCCTCGTCGCCCTGTGGTCGGGGCGGGCCGAGGGACTTCTGGCGAGGGACGGCGTTCCGGCGGACCTCGTCGAGGCGCGCGTGGCCACGCTCGTCGGGAACGACCCGGTCGCGGTGCAGCTGCGCTGGTGCTTCGAGCAGGAGCAAGCGCTCCCGTGGGACGACGCTCACTACCGGCTCGTCCTGGGCGGGCGTGGCTACTCGCAGATGCGCTACCGCGGGCTGCTCGTCGGACCGCAGGTCACGCCGTACCCCGTGCGGCCGGGCGCGCCCCGTCCGGAGGGTCCGCGACTGACGGGTTGGCCCGGCACGGACTGACCTTCCCGGCTTGCGCCGGGCGACGGGGACGGCGCACGCTGACGCCATGACCGATGCACACGGACACGGCTCCGACGAGCGGTCGCCCGCCGAGTTCTGGGAGCAGATGTACGCCGAGAGCGGCCGCCGGTGGTCGGGCAGGGTCAACGCGTCGACGGCGGACGTCGTCCGCGGGCTCGCACCGGGCCGTTCGCTCGACCTTGGCTGCGGCGAGGGTGGTGACGTCCTGTGGTGCGCACGCGAGGGGTGGGACGCGCTGGGCGTCGACGTCTCGCCGACGGCCGTGCAGCGCGGCACCGAGGCGGCGGCCGCCGAGGGGCTGCGCGACCGGGCGCGGTTCGTCGTCGGGGACCTCACGACGTGGCAGCCCGACGGGCAGGTCGACCTTGTCACCGCGAGCTTTCTCCAGTCGCCCGTCGAGCTCTCGCGCGGGGAGATCCTCCGACGGTTCGCGTCGTACCTCGCGCCGGGCGGGCGGCTCGTCGTCGTCGCGCACGCCGCCCCGCCGCCGTGGATGTCGGCCGAGCACGCGGGCCACGGTGAGTTCCCGACGCCTGCCTCGGAGGTCGCGGAGATCGGGCTCGACGGCGAGGGATGGACGGTCGAGGTCGCCGAGGTGCGCCGGCGCGCGGCCGTCGGGCCGGACGGCACGCACGCCGAGCTCGACGACTCGGTCGTCGTGCTGCGGCGGGGGTGAGTGGACCCCACCACGAGGTCCCGGTGCCCCGGACGGGAGCGGGCCCCTGATCCGCGGGGCGGTTGCTGCGCTCAGCTCGTGAACGGGCCGTGCGTGAAGACGTGCTGCGCGAAGCGTTCGCCGATGAAGCGGTGCGTCTCGGCGTCGGGGTGGAGCGCGTCGCGCAGCGGGTGGGCGGCCTCGTCGGCGGCGCCGAAGAGCGTGAGGCCGTCGAGCAGGAAGAGGTGCGGGTCGGTGGCCTGCCGCTCGGCGACGAGACGCGTGGTCTCGGTACGGATCGACTCGAGGGTGAGCCGACCGGCGGGGACCTCGGCGGGGTCGCCCGTCGCCATGAAGGCGAGCCGGCCCTCGGCGATCGCCTCGGTGTCGAAGGCCCCGGGGCCGGGGGTGGCCTCGTGGATGCGGCAGTGGAGGGGCGTGACGACGAGCAGCGGTGTGCTCGGGTGGCCGTCGCGGATCGTGTCGAGGAAGCCGTGCAGGCCCGCGCGGAAGGCACGCAGCCGCATGAGGTCGGAGTTGACGAGGTTGATCCCGAGCGCCACCGAGAGGAGGTCCGCCGGGGTGTCACGCATGACGCGGGCGACGAACGGGTCGAGCAGCGCGGCGCCGCCGAACCCGAGGTTCTGCAGCTCGACGCCGCCGAGCCGGGCCGCGACCGCGGGCCACGTGCCCGTCGGGCGGGCCGCGTTGGAGCCCTGGCTGATCGACGAGCCGTGGTGGAGCCAGCGACGGCCCACGAGGGGCGCCTCGGTGACGGGTGCGTCCGCGGTGACCTCGATGATCTCGAGCGTCTCGTTGTGGGGCAGCCAGATCTCGACGTCCTTGACCCGGGCAGGTAGACCGTCGAACGTCGCGACGAGGTCGTCGCCCGGGATGACCGTCGGCTGGCCTGTCACCATGTCGAGCTCGGTCGTCGTGCCGCCCGACGTGCGCGTGCGTCTGACGACGTCCCCGTCGACGATGAGGTCGATCGAGCCGTCGGGCCGCGCGGGGGCGCCAGCGTAGGTGACGCGCGTGCGGTGGGCCGTGAGCGTCACCGACGTCGCCGCGGTGCGCATGGCGATACGCACGCCCGCGCCCTGGGCCTCGACCATCGACAGCTGGGGGTCTGCCGCTTGCGCGAGCGCCCACGCAGGCAGGCGGTGCGGCGCGACGCCGCGCGCGGTCGGCTCGAGGCGCAGGGCACCACGGACGAAGGCGGGCGTGAGCGGAACGACGGCGGTCATCGTGCGTCGACCAGCCACTCGAGGCCCGCGCCGGGGCCGTCGAGCCCCTTGGACGTGCGCCACGCGTTGAAGCTTGCAGCCCACTCGCGGTGCGCCTCCTGCTGAAAGCCGTGGAGGTCCGCGAGCGACATCTCGGCGAGCCCAGGATGACGCTCGACCATCGCGGCGAGGACGTCGAGGGTCGCGATGACGTCGACGTCCGCGGTGTGGAGGTCGACCGCGTCGTCGACGCCGTAGACGCCGCACAGGTCGACGAGCTTGCGCTTGCCCTTGCGCCACCTGTCGACCTTGCGGTCGATGACGAGGGGGTCGATGACGCCGACGATGGGGCTGCCGAGCCGGTCGGTGAGTGTCGGGAGCCCGTGGCGGACGAGCTCGGCCTCGAGGATCGAGACGTCGAACGTCGCGTTGAACGCGACGAGAGGAATGCCTGCGCGCAGGTCGGCGGCGATACGTGCCGCGATCTCCTCGAGCGCGACCCACGGCGAGACGCCGTTCATCCGGGCGTGCTCGGTCGTGATGCCGTGGATCGCGGACGCGGCCTCGGGGATCGGCACACCCGGGTCGATGAGCCACGTGTCGACCGTCGTCCCCCGCAAGGGGTCGCGGCGCACGAGCGCCGCCGTGACGATCCTGTCGGAGGACGTGCTCACGCCCGTCGTCTCGGTGTCGAAGCCGAGCAGGGGGCCGGAGGCCCACGAGTCGGAGAAGAGGTCGGGTGCTGCGTCGCGGTTCACATCAGTCATGATCGCCCGTTCGTCGTCGGTCCTGAGCGTGGTGCTCACGCTCGGGACGATCCTTGCAGGTGCCTCCGACATTCGGCGCGGCCCCGCCGGGCCCGTCGGGCAGAGAATCTGCGCGCAGCGGCGAGGAACTTCACAGCCTGTAAAGATCGCTTGATCTTTACGCGGAAAGGGGTCTTCTCAGCGTCTGCAGAGCGGAAGAACCTTGATTCACGGCACCACTCAGGGGCCGCAGACCAAGGAGGACACCGTGAGCACGACCACCTTCACCCCGCTGGACACCGCCGCCGACGGCACGGGCGAGAAGATCGTCGCCTCCGCACGCGGCCTGCCCGGCGACCAGACCCAGACTGCCGCCGAGCTCGCCCACGACTGGGCGACCAACCCCCGCTGGGCCGGCATCCGCCGCGACTACACGGCCGAGGACGTCATCATGCTCCGCGGCTCCATCCGCGAGGACGCGACGCTCGCCCGCCGCGGCGCCGAGCGACTCTGGGACCTCCTCCACACGGAGGAGTGGATCGCGGCCCTCGGCGCCCTCACCGGCAACCAGGCCGTCCAGCAGGTCCGCGCGGGCCTCAAGGCCATCTACCTCTCGGGCTGGCAGGTCGCGGCCGACGCCAACCTCTCCGGACAGACGTACCCCGACCAGTCGCTCTACCCCGCGAACTCCGTCCCCGCCGTTGTGCGCCGCATCAACAACGCGCTCCTGCGCGCCGACCAGATCGAGACCGCCGAGCTCGGCCGCCCGGCCCGCGAGTGGCTCGCTCCGATCGTCGCCGACGCCGAGGCCGGCTTCGGCGGCCCCCTCAACGCGTACGAGCTCATGCACCAGATGATCACCGCAGGCGCGGCCGGCGTGCACTGGGAAGACCAGCTCGCGTCGGAGAAGAAGTGCGGCCACCTCGGCGGCAAGGTCCTCGTCCCGACGCAGCAGCACGTGCGCACGCTCTCCTCCGCGCGCCTCGCCGCCGACGTCGCCGGCACCTCCACGATCGTCATCGCACGGACCGACGCTCTCGCCGCCGACCTCATCACGAGCGACATCGACGAGCGCGACCGTCCGCTCCTCACGGGCGAGCGGTCCTCCGAGGGCTTCTACCGCACGCGCCCCGGCCTCGAGGCCGTCATCACGCGCGGCCTCGCATACGCGCCCTACGCCGACCTCATCTGGGTCGAGACCGGCGAGCCCGACCTCGGACTCGCCCGGGAGTTCGCCGAGGCGATCCACGCCGAGCACCCCGGCAAGATGCTCGCCTACAACTGCTCGCCGTCGTTCAACTGGAAGAAGCATCTCGACGACGCGCAGATCGCCCGCTTCCAGCGTGAGCTCGCGAGCCACGGCTACGCGTTCCAGTTCATCACCCTCGCGGGCTTCCACGCCCTCAACCACTCGATGTTCGAGCTCGCCCGCGGCTACCGCGACCGCGGCATGAGCGCGTACGTCGAGCTCCAGGAGGCCGAGTTCGCCTCCGAGGCCGACGGCTACACCGCGACCCGCCACCAGCGGGAGGTCGGTACCGGCTACTTCGACCGCGTCGCAGGAGTGCTCAACCCCGACAGCGCCACCCTCGCGCTCGTCGGGTCCACCGAGACCGAGCAGTTCTGACCCCACCCCGCACGTACCGGCGCGGGCCCACCGGGCCCGCGCCGGCGTCCCCGAAGGAGCACCTCATGACCCTCACGACCGACACGACGTCCCCGCCGCGAACGCGCCCGACGATCCGCCCGACGCGCGACGCTGGCCCCCGCGGCGACGAGATCCTCACGCCCGACGCCCTCGACTTCGTCGCCGAGCTCCACGACCGGTTCGCGGCCCGTCGCCACGAACTCCTCGTCGAGCGCCAGCGCGCCCGGCAGATGATCGAGGACGGCATCGACCCCGACTTCCTGCCCGAGACCCGTCATATCCGCGACGACCGCACGTGGCGCGTCGCCGGCCCCGGCCCGGGCCTCGAACGCAGGCACGTCGAGATCACCGGCCCGACCGACCCGAAGATGGCGATCAACGCCCTGTCCTCCGGGGCGAACGTGTGGCTCGCCGACCACGAGGACGCGCTGAGCCCCACGTGGGAGAACATCGTCGGCGGGCAGGTCGCGCTCCACGACGGCATCCGCGGCACGCTCCGCTTCACGTCTCCCGGGGGCAAGGAGTACCGGCTGCCGTCGAGCACGCTCACGGACCTGCCGACGATCGTGTTCCGGCCGCGCGGGTGGCACCTCATCGAGAAGCACCTGCGGTCGGTCGACCGCGCAGGCACCGAGACGCCCGCGTCGGCGTCGCTCGTCGACGCCGGCCTCTACCTCTTCCACAACGCCCGCGAGCTCGTCGCGCGCGGCCGCGGCCCCTACCTCTACCTGCCCAAGCTCGAGGGGCGGCGCGAGGCGCGACTGTGGGACGAGGTGTTCTCGTACTCCGAGGAGCGTCTGGGCCTGCCGCACGGCACGATCCGAGCGACCGTCCTCATCGAGACGCTGCCCGCGGCGTTCGAGATGGAGGAGATCCTCTACGAGCTGCGCGACCACTGCGCGGGGCTCAACGCCGGCCGGTGGGACTACCTCTTCTCGATGATCAAGAACTTCCGTCGTCGAGGCTCGTTCTTCGTCCTGCCAGACCGGGGGTCCGTGACGATGACCGTCCCGTTCATGCGGGCGTACACCGAGCTGCTCGTCGCGACCTGCCACCAGCGCGGCGCGCAGGCCATCGGGGGCATGAGCGCGTTCATCCCGGACCGTCGTCGTCCCGAGGTCACCGAGCGCGCGGAGAAGCAGGTCCGTGCGGACAAGCGACGTGAGGCGACCGACGGGTTCGACGGCACGTGGGTCGCGCACCCCGACCTCATCCCGTTCGCCCGCGAGGAGTTCGAGGCCGTCCTCGAGGGACGCGACGACCAGCGTCACCGTCTGCGCGAGGACGTCCACGTCACGGCGCGCGACCTGCTCGACGTCTCGTCGGCGTCGGCCGGTGCGGGAGTCTCGGCGGAGGGGCTGCGCACGAACATCTCCGTCGGCGTCCGGTACGTCGCCTCGTGGCTGCGGGGCACGGGCGCCGCCGCGATCGACCACCTCATGGAGGACGCGGCGACCGCGGAGATCTCGCGCTCGCAGGTGTGGCAGTGGATCCACAACGGCACGCGCACGCAGGGCGGGGCGCTCATCACGGTCGAGCGCGTCGAGACGCTCCTCGCCCAGATCGTCGACGACCTGCCGCGCACCGCGGGCGACAGGATCGACGAGGCCGCACAGATCTTCCGTGACGTCGCGTGCGGGGACGAGTTCCCGACGTTCCTCACGATCGGCGCGTACGCGCGGCTCGACTGAGCCGTCGCATGCCGACGGGGATCGTGGCCGCGACCACGATCCCCGTCGGTTCGCCTTCGGTCGGCGACAGTGTGCGCGCGTCGTCGTACGGCGACGCCCCTGGCTCAACCCTCGCCGTGGAGGCGCGCGTGGAGCGCGCGGACCTCGCCCGTGAGCTCCGCCACGGGGCCCTCGACGACGACGCCCGGCGCCACGTCCTGCACGGCCAGCGGCAGCACCGGTGCGGGCGGCACGCCCCAAGCGGTGAGCCACTCCGTGAGCTGCGCCGAGCTCGCGACGTACACGATGCGGCCGAGCCCGACCCACGCGTGCGCGGCCGCGCACATGGGGCAGTGCTCGCCCGACGTGTAAACCGTCGCGCCCGCGCGTTCGGCCGGCGCGAGGTGGGCAGCGGCCCACCGCGCGAGCTCGAGCTCGGGATGACGCGTGCGGTCACCGTCCTTGACGCGGTTGCGGTCCTCGGCTCGCACCCGACCCGTGGCGTCGACGAGCACCGAGCCGAAGGGCTCGTCGCCGTCGTCGAGGGCCTCGCGTGCGAGCTCGACGCAGCGGCGCAGGTGGGTGAGGTCGTCGTCGGTGACCATGCCCTCCCCCTGCCGCAACGGCTCCTGGGACGACAGTCGCGGGCGACGGCATCCCCTCGCGGTACCCTGGGACCCGTGAGCAACGAGATCGAGATCGGCCGTGGCAAGCGCGGACGCCGCGCATATTCCTTCGACGACATCGCGATCGTGCCCTCGCGGCGCACGCGTGACCCGAAGGACGTCTCCGTCAGCTGGCAGATCGACGCCTTCCACTTCGAGACGCCGATCATCGCGGCGCCCATGGACTCGGTGATGAGCCCCGCGACCGCGATCGCGCTCGGCAAGCTCGGCGGCCTGGGCGTCCTCGACCTCGAGGGGCTGTGGACGCGCTACGAGGACCCGCAGCCGCTCCTCGACGAGATCGCGTCGCTCGACGACGGTCGTGCGACGACGCGCATGCAGGAGATCTACTCCGAGCCCATCAAGGGCGAGCTCATCAAGGCGCGCCTCAAGGAGATCCGTGACGCGGGCGTCGTCGTCGCGGGTGCCCTCACCCCGCAGCGCACGCAGGAGTTCTACGCGGACGTCCTCGCGGCTGGCGTCGACCTCTTCGTCATCCGCGGCACGACGGTCTCCGCCGAGCACGTCTCCGCGAACGCCGAACCCCTCAACCTCAAGCGGTTCATCTACGAGCTTGACGTGCCCGTCATCGTCGGCGGCGCCGCGACGTACCAGGCTGCGCTCCACCTTATGCGCACGGGTGCCGCGGGCGTCCTCGTCGGCTTCGGCGGCGGTGCCGCGCACACTACGCGCACGACGCTCGGCATCCACGCGCCCATGGCGTCGGCGGTTGCCGACGTCGCCGCGGCGCGTCGTGACTACCTCGACGAGTCCGGCGGCCGCTACGTCCACGTCATCGCCGACGGCGCGATCGGACGCTCGGGCGACCTCGTCAAGGCCGTCGCGTGCGGCGCGGACGCCGTCATGGTCGGTGCGGCGCTCGCCCGCGCGACCGACGCTCCCGGCAAGGGCTTCCACTGGGGTTCCGAGGCGCACCACCTGCAGCTGCCGCGCGGTCACCGCGTCGAGGTCGGCCAGGCCGGCACGTTCGAGCAGATCCTCTTCGGCCCGTCCGACCGTGCCGACGGCACGCTCAACCTCGTCGGGGCGCTGCGCCGCTCGATGGCGACGACGGGCTACTCGGACCTCAAGGAGCTCCAGCGCGTCGAGGTCGTCGTCTCGCCCTACCAGCCGCACTGATCCTTCCCGCACGTACGCCACGGCCCGCCGACGCTCCCCGCGTCGGCGGGCCGTGACGTACCGGGGTGGTTCCCTGGTTCGCGGAGAGGTGAATCCCAGCGGACTGTCAGGGGCAGGACGTAGATTCGGAGCATGAGCCCCGAGCCGCACGTGCCCGCCGACGACGCCGGACACGAGGAGACCCCGCACACCCCCGGACAGGCCGCTGCGGCGGCCCACGGCCCGCTCGACCCCGAGGACGTCGGGTCGACGTACCTGCTCGAGCCGGACGACCTCACGCACCTGCTGCGGCAGCTCGTCGTGACGCCCGGCGCGCGGGAGGATCTCGTGCGCTCGCCCCAGACGGGTGCGCCGCTCGCGTCCGTGCCCGTCTCGACGCCCGAGGACGTCGCACGCGCGGTCGCAGAAGCGCGGGCTGCGCAGCGCGCCTGGTCGCGGCGGACCGTCGCCGACCGTGCGCGCGTCCTGCTCGCGCTCGGGGACATCGTGCTCGCGGAGCAGTCCGACGTGCTCGACCTCGTCCAGCTCGAGAACGGCAAGTCGCGTGCGAGCGCCTTCGAGGAGGTCGCGGACCTCGCGCAGGTGACGCGTCATTACGGCGTCCGCGGGGCCTCCTACCTGCGCGACCGGCGCGTGCCCGGCATGCTGCCGGTCCTCACGTCCGCGCGTGTCCACCGCCGACCCGTCGGGGTCGTCGGTGTCATCGCGCCGTGGAACTACCCGCTGACGCTCGCCCTGTCCGACGCCCTGCCCGCGCTGCTCGCCGGCAACGCCGTCGTCCTCAAGCCGGACCCGCAGACGACGCTCACGGCGCTGTGGGCTGCCGAGGCTCTGCTGCGCGCGGGGCTGCCGCGCGGCGTCCTGCGCGTCGTGGCGGGCGGGGGAGAGGTCGGCGCCGCGCTCGTCGACGCCGTCGATCACGTCGTCTTCACGGGCTCGACCGCGACCGGACGCAAGGTCGCGGCACAGGCCGCGGGCCGCCTCGTCGGCGCAACCCTCGAGCTCGGCGGCAAGAACCCCCTCTACGTCGCCGCGGACGCGGACGTCGACGCTGCCGCGCTCGGCGCGGTCCGCGCGTGCTTCGGCAACACGGGCCAGCTGTGCATGTCGATCGAGCGTCTCTACGTCCACACCGACGTCGCCGAGGAGTTCACGGCCGCGTTCGTCGCGCGCGTGCGCGAGCTGCGTGTCGGCCCCGGCCTCGACTACACGCACGACGTCGGCTCGCTCACGACCTCCGCGCAGCTCGAGCGCGTCACCGAGCACGTTGACGACGCGCTGAGCCGCGGTGCGCGCGTGCTCGTCGGCGGCGTCCACCGCACCGACCTCGGCCCGCTCTTCCACGAGCCGACCGTCCTCACCGACGTCCCGGACGACGCGCTGTGCGCGCGCGAGGAGACGTTCGGGCCGCTCGTCACGCTGCGCGTCGTCCAGGACGACGACGAAGCGGTGCGCCACATGAACGACACCGACTACGGCCTTAACGCGAGCATCTGGACGACGAGCGCCCGCCGCGGACGTGAGCTCGCCGCGCGCGTCGAGGCCGGCTCCGTCGGCATCAACGACGGCTACGCGTCCGCGTGGGGCTCCGTCGCCGCGCCCATGGGCGGCTTCAAGCAGTCCGGCCTCGGCCGCCGCCACGGCCGCGAGAGCATCGAGGCGATGACCGAGTCGCAGACGATCGTCGTCCAGCGGCTCGTCGGCCACGGCGCAAGCCTCGACGAGCTCTTCAAGTTCCCCGACGGCAAGGGCCAGGCGCTCCTCACGACGGGGCTGCGCGTCCTGCGGTCGCTGCGCATGCCGTGAGCGGTCAGGGGCGTCGTGTAGAAGACGCCCGTCCGACATGGGTGTCCGCGCAGATGGCTGCTCGGAGCAACCATCCGCGCGGATTCCTGCGCGCGGGGCAGAGAGTCAGAGAGGTGTGGCGGTGGGGGCTGCCGCGAGTTCGGTGACACGCGCGACACTCTGCTGCGCGATCGCGAGCTCCTCGTTCGTCGGGACGACAAGCACCGTGACCCGCGACGCGTCCGTCGAGATGATCGTCGGCTCCTTCTTACGACCCGCGTTGCGCACCGGGTCGATCTCGATGCCGAGCTCGGCGAGACCCGCGAGCGCGAGCCCGCGCACCACGTCGTCGTTCTCGCCGATGCCCGCCGTGAACGTGATGACGTCGACGCCGCCGAGCACAGCGAGGTAGGAACCCACGTACTTCTTGAGCCGGTGCGCGTAGACGTCCAGTGCCAGACGCGCATCCTGGGAGCCCTGCTCGACGAGCTCGTGGATCGCGCGGAAGTCCGACTCGCCCGTGAGCCCGAGCATGCCCGAGCGCTTGTTGAGCAGCGTGTCGATCTCGTCGACGCTCATGCCCGCCGTGCGGTGCAGGTGGAAGATCACCGCCGGGTCGATGTCGCCCGAGCGCGTCCCCATGACGAGACCCTCGAGCGGCGTCAGACCCATCGACGTCTCGACCGCGACCCCGCCCCGGACCGCCGACACCGACGCGCCGTTGCCGAGATGCAGGATGATCTGCCGCAGGTCCGCGAGCGGACGGCCCAGGAACTCCGCGGCGGCCTTCGAGACGAAGTCGTGCGACGTGCCGTGGAACCCGTACCGGCGCACCTGGTTTGCCGCCGCGACCTCACGGTCGATCGCGTACGTAAACGCGGCCTCCGGGAGTGTCTGGAAGAACGCCGTGTCGAAGATCGCGACGTGCGGGACGTCCGGCAGGAGCTCGCGCGCGACCTCGAGCCCCGCGACGTGCCCCGGGTTGTGCAGGGGAGCGAGCGGCACGAGGCCACGGATCTGCTCGACGACCTCGTCCGTGACGAGCGTCGGGCCCGAGAACAGCGAGCCGCCCTGGACGACCCGGTGCCCCACGGCGACGACGTTCGCCGACGCGATGTCCGGACCGTGCTCCGCGAAGAGGTCCAGCACGCGGCGCAGACCCGTCGCGTGGTCCGGGACCGGCTCGTCGAGACGCGTCTGCTCGCCCGCGTGCTTGTGCGTGACGATGCCCTCGGACTGGCCGATGCGCTCGACGACGCCGGAGGCGATCGCCTCGCCGTCGACCGTGTCGACGAGCTGGTACTTGATCGACGACGAACCTGCGTTGATGACGAGGACGGACGGATGGGTCATGGTTTGAGCAGCTCCTTGCTTCTCCGCGTCGTGCGCGGTCACGCGCCCGTGGGCGCGTCGCCCTGGGCCTGGATGGCCGTGATGGCCACGGTGTTGACGATGTCCTGCACGAGCGCGCCCCGCGAGAGGTCGTTGACCGGCTTGCGCAGGCCCTGGAGGACCGGGCCGACCGCGACCGCGCCGGCCGAGCGCTGCACGGCCTTGTACGTGTTGTTGCCCGTGTTGAGGTCCGGGAAGATGAAGACCGTCGCACGACCCGCGACCGCCGAGTCCGGCAGCTTCGTCTGCGCGACCGACGCGTCGACCGCAGCGTCGTACTGGATCGGGCCCTCGACCGAGAGGTCAGGGCGACGCTCCCGCACGATCTCCGTCGCCCGACGCACCTTGTCGACGTCCGCGCCCGAGCCCGACTCACCGGTCGAGTACGAGAGCATCGCGATGCGCGGCTCAACACCGAACTGCGCGGCCGTCGCGGCCGACGAGATCGCGATGTCCGCGAGCTGCTCGGCCGTAGGGTCCGGGTTGACGGCGCAGTCGCCGTAGACGAGCACGCGGTCCTCAAGGCACATGAGGAAGACCGACGAGACGACGGAGACGTCGGGCACGGTCTTGATGATCTCGAACGACGGCTTGATCGTGTGCGCGGTCGTGTGCGCAGCGCCCGAGACCATGCCGTCAGCGAGGCCCAGCTGGACCATCATCGTGCCGAAGTACGACACCGACCGAACGATCTCCCGCGCGCGGTCGACCGTCATGCCCTTGTGCTTGCGCAGCTCCGTGTACTCGAGCGCGAACCGCTCGAAGAGTTCGCCCTCGGACGGGTCGACGAGGTGCGCCTCGGAGAGGTCGAGTCCCAGCTCGGCTGCACGCGCCTGGATGTCGCGCGGCGTGCCGAGGATCGTCAGCTCCGCGACCTGGCGCTGCAGTAGCTGCGCCGCCGCCCGCAGGATGCGGTCGTCGTTGCCCTCGGGCAGGACGATGTGCTTGCGGTCGTTGCGCGCCCGGTCGAGCAGCTCGTACTCGAACATCAGCGGGGTGACGACGTCCGTCCGCGACAACTGCAGGTGGTCGAGCAGCGCGTCGCCCGCGACGTGCTGCTCGAAGAGCGTGAGCGCGGCTGCGACCTTGAGCTCGGCGTCCTTCGTCACCATGCCGCGCGTCTCGTACGCGGCCGACGCCGAACGGAACGTCCCGAGGTCCGTCGCGACGATCGGCAGTCGCTGGTCAAGACCCTCGACGAGGCGCGCGATCGTCTCGGGCGGCGTGAAGCCACCGTTGAGGATGATGCCCGAGAGGCTCGGGAAGCCCGCCGCGGAGTTCGCCATGACAAGACCGAGAAGGATGTCGGACCGGTCGCCGGGGGCGATGACGACGGAGCCCTCCTTGATGCGGCCGAGCAGGTGCTCGACGCCCATCGCACCGACCTGCACGTCGAGCACCTCACGGCCCAGGAGCGCAGGATCGCCGAGCAGCAGGCGGCCGCCGACGGCATCGGCGAGCTGGCCCATCGTCGGCGCGGAGAGGAACGGCTCCTCCGGCACGGCCCAGCTCGGCAGCGGACCGTCGAGCGCGGCGGCGACCGCCGCCGTCTGCTCGGGGGCGCACCGGTTGGCGACGACCGCGATCGCGTGCGCGTGGTGCGCCGCGAGCTCCGCGATCGCGACGTCCGCGCTCTGGCGGACGGCCTCGGGCGTGCGGCGGGCACCGGAGACGACGAGGAGCACGGGGGCGCCGAGGTTCGCGGCGATGCGCGCGTTGACGCCGAGCTCTGTGGGGCCCGCGACGTCCGTGTAGTCCGTGCCGACGATGACGACGACGTCGCACTTGGCCTCGACCGCGTGGTAGCGGGAGACAATCGTCGACAGCGCAGCCTCGGCGTCCGCGTGGAGCTCGTCGTACGTGACGCCGACGCACTCCTCGTAGGAGAGGTCCACGCCGTCGTGCGCGAGCAGCAGCTCGAGGACGTAGTCCCGGTCCTCCGTCGACCGTGCGACGGGACGGAAGACGCCGACGCGCTGCACGCGCCGCGTGAGCAGGTCGACGACGCCGAGGGCGAGCGTCGACTTGCCGGTCGCTCCCTCGGCGGACGTGATGTAGATGTTCCGGGCCGACGTTGTCACTAGCTCGCCTCCTGTGCGGGCGGCCCCTCCGGACCGCCGGTCGCGGAGCGACATCTGCGTCGTCGCTGGTCCGCGGGTTGAGCCCGCGTGCGGCGGGCTCCCGTTCCACCAAACACGGCGGTCGACGGGTAAACGGGGGACCGAGGTCCCGCGTCCTCCGCGCAGCCGTGTGTGGCTCACCACAGGGTCGCATCCCAGGGCGCCCGACGTCACGGGAACCGGTACCTCCAGCGACGAGACATCCGTCACTGCGGGGCGTTCCCGACGCGGTCCGGCAGCGACGGCGGGCTGCCACCGGGACGAGCTCGTACGCGCCGGCGGAGCTCCCGGAGAGCGCGCGACCGCCGCCGGGGACCCGCGACGCCAGCCACCTCCGACGCCCGCGATAGCGTGGGCCCATGCACGAGCCTGCCCCCGACGCCTCGACCGAGACTGCAGTCCCGACCGCGGACGCGCCGGCGGCGACCACCAGGCGCGTGTCCGTCGCCGACATCGTGCGCGCGGCCTTCGTGCCGCGCGTCGTCGTGATGTTCGTCGTCATGGTCGCCGCGGTCGCGGTCTGCGCGAACCTCGGCATCTGGCAGCTTTCACGCGCCTACGAGCGGGGGACGCAGGCGGAGCAGCACCGGCTCGACGAGTTCGCGCAGGCCGGGCCGCGAGACCTCGCCGATGTCCTCGAGCCGCAGCGGCCGTTCCCCGGAGCTGCCGTCGGCGCGAGTGTCGCCGTGACGGGGACCTTCGAGGAGGACCAGCTGCTCGTCTCCGGGCGCGCGGTCGACGGCCAGATCGGCTACCTCGTGCTCACGCCCCTGCGCGTGAGCGACGACGGCAGCGGCGGCGCCTCGTGGTCCGGGCTCTCGGGCGCGCCCGTCCTGCCCGTCGTGCGCGGGTGGGTCGCATCCCCCGCAGACGCCCCGACGGCCCCGACCGGCGAGGTCGCGGTCGTCGGCTACCTGCAGTCGTCCGAGGCGGTCGGGGACGGTGCCGTCGTCGACGGGGTCACCGACTCGATCGCATCGGGCCAGCTGACGAACCGTTGGGGCGGTCCGATCTACACGGGCTACCTCGTCGTGTCGTCGACGACGCCCGCCGACTCCGGCGCGCTCACGCTCCTGCCGCGACCGACGGTCCAGGGCGGTGAGGGCGTCAACATGCAGAACCTCTTCTACGCGCTGCAGTGGTGGATCTTCGGGCTCTTCGCGATCGGGCTGTGGGTCCAGATGCTGCGCGACGAGGCCCGGGCCGAGGCCGATCCGGGCGCGTTCACGGGCTGGGAGCAGTTCCAGCCCGCGCCCTAGCGGCCCTCGCCCCGCGAGAGTCCTGCGCCTGGCGGAGCGCTGGGCTGGTGGAGTGCTGCGGCTGGCAGAGCGTCCCGGCTGGCGGGGAGACGACGGACGCGAACCGGCCGCGATCTCGGTGGGTCGCGGCCGGTTCGCGTGAGTGTGCTGCTCGGCTACTCGCTCTGCCAGGAGTGCCACAGCGCGGCGTAGTCGCCGCCGGCCGCGACGAGCTCGGCGTGCGGGCCGATCTCGCTGATGCGGCCACCGTCGACCACCGCGACGCGGTCCGCGTCGTGCGCCGTGTGGAGGCGGTGCGCGATCGCGACGACCGTGCGGCCGGTAAGGACCGCGCCGAGCGACGTCTCGAGTTCGCGGGCGGCCCGCGGGTCGAGGAGGCTCGTCGCCTCGTCGAGGATGAGCGTGTGCGGGTCGAGCAGCACGAGGCGCGCGAGCGCGACCTGCTGGGCCTGCGCCGGGGTGAGCGGATAACCGCCTGAGCCGACCTCGGTCTCGATGCCGTCCGGCAGCGAGTCGACCCACGTGCGCGCCGCGACCGCGTCGAGCGCCCCCAGCAGGGCTTCGTCGCTTGCCGTGACGTCGGCGAGGCGCAGGTTGTCGGCGAGCGTGCCGACGAACACGTGGTGCTCCTGCGTGACGAGCGCGACGTGGCCGCGCAGGTCCTCGAGCGGAAGGTCGACGAGCGGCACGCCGCCGACCGTCGCCGCCCCGCCAGTGGGCGGGTGAATCCCCGCGATCATGCGGCCGAGCGTCGACTTGCCGGCGCCCGAGGGGCCGACGACCGCGAGGCGCTCGCCCGGGCGCAGGTCGAGGTCGATGCCGTGGAGGACGTCGTGCCCCTCGCGGTACGCGTAGCGCACGGCCTCGGTGCGCACGACCTCGTCCGTGGGCTCGACGCCCGACGTCGTGCGATCGGGCTCGACGAGCCGCACGCCGAAGAGGCGCCCGAGCGACGTCATCGCGACCTGGATCTCGTCGAGCCAGAAGACGAGCTCCCAGATGGGGCCGATGATCATCCGCATGTAGAGGATGATCGTCGTGACGTCACCGACCGTCGTCCAGCCGTGGCTGATGAGGAACGCGCCCCAGAGCAGCAGGATGATCGGCGCGAGCATGAAGGGCGTGTCGAGGCCGGGCGTGAGGACCGTCCGCAGCCGGAGCGTGTACCGCTCGGCCTCGAAGGCCTCGCGGAGGTCGGCGCGCAGCCGGTCGCGGCGTGTCTGCTCGATCGCGAGGGCGTCGATCGTGCGCGCACCCTCGACGGACTCGGTGATCGTCCCGTTGAGCGCTGCGTACGCGGCGGACTCGCGCTGGTAGCCGGGCGTGGCCCGGGCGAGGTACCACCGCGAGACGATGATGACGATCGGCGCGGTGAGCACCATGACGACCGTCACCTGCGGCGCGATGATGAACGCCGCGACGAGGGTCGCGACGATCGTGATGATCGCGACGAGGACGCGCGGCACGCCGAAGCGCACGGCGAACTGCACACGGTCGACGTCGTTCGTCGTGCGACCGACGAGGTCACCCGTGCCGGCCGACTCGACGGTCGAGAGGGGCAGCGCCGTGACGGCGTCGACGAAGTCCTCGCGGAGCTCGGCGAACATCGTCTCGCCGTAGACGCGAGCCTTGCGCTGGGCGAAGCGCACGAGCACGGACTGCACGACGATCGCCGTGACGAAGATGAGCGCCGCCTGGTCGACGACCGCGAGGGAGGCGCCCGCGACGATCTGGTCGACGAGACGGCCGACGAGGAGCGGGCCGACGAGACCGGCGAGGGCCGCGATCGTGTGGAGCACCGTGATGCCGACGAGCGGACGGCTGTGACGGCGCAGGAGCGCCGCGGTGTGCCGACGCGTCGTCGGACCGTCGGCGACGGGAAGCTTGCGCCCGCTCATCGGGTCACCTCCGCGGGGGTCTGGGAGTCGTGGGTGTCCATGTTGCGGTCGACGACCGCGCGGTAGCGGCGGCCGTCCTCGCCCGTGTCGGGGACGAGGCCGCGGCGGGGGCCGCGCGCGACGATCGTGCCGCCCTCGAGCAGCACGACCTCGTCGACGTGCTCGAGGACGAGCGGGCTCGCGGTGACGAGGACCGTCGTCCGGCCGCGGCGCGCGGCCGCGAGACGTTCCGCGATGCGCGCCTCGGTGTGGGCGTCGACCGCGCTCGTCGGCTCGACGAGCACGAGGATCTCGGCGTCCGTGAGGAGCGCGCGCGCGAGCGCGACGCGCTGACGCTGCCCGCCCGAGAGCGTGCGGCCCTTCTCCGTGATCTCGCCGTCGAGCCCGTCGGGCGTCGAGTCGAGGACGTCGGCCGCATCCGCGACGTGCATGGCCGCGCGGATCTGCTCATCGGACGCGCCGCCGCGGACGTCGAGACCCGCGCGGAGCGACCCCGTGAAGAGGTGGGGCGTCGCTTCGCCGACGACGATCCGGCGGCGCAGGGCCCCCTTGTCGAGGTCGCGCAGGAGGACACCGCCGAGACGCACGGGCGTCGCATCCTCGAGCTCGTCGTCGAGCCGGCCGAGCCGGGTCGCGACGGCCGCCGAGGCGTCCGGGTCCTGGCACACGAGCGCGACGAGCCGTCCCGGCTCGACGACGAGGCCCGAGGCCTCGTCGACGAGCTCGGCACCCTCGGCAGGCATGACCGCCGGTGACGACGACGCGGGCGTCGCCGAGACCGTCTGCAGGACCTTGAGGATCTTGCGGGACGCGATGAACGCGCGTGTGACGAACTGGATGACCTCGACGATGTTCTGCATGGGCCACGTGAGGAACGAGGCGTAGCCGAAGAACGTCACGAGCTGACCGGCCGTGATGTTGCCCTTGACGGCCTCACGCGCACCGAGCCACAGGACGAGCGCGAGCATGAGGTAGGGCAGCAGGATCTGGAGGCCGTCGAGCCACGACTGCGTGACCGCGACGCGCTCGCCCGCGACCTTGACCTTCTGCGACTGCGCCCTGTAGCGGTCCGCGAAGACCTTCTCGCCACCGATGCCGCGCAGGATGCGCAGGCCCGAGACGGTGTCCGCGCCGAGCGTCGTGAGGCGGCCCTGCGCCTCACGCTGCGCCGCCTGGCGCGCCTGGAGCGGCTTGACGAGGAGCACGAGCATGCCCGAGACGATCGGCAGGCCGAGGGTCACGACGAGCCCCAGCAGGAGCGACATGTTGAGCATGATGACGGCGACGACGACGTACGCGCACAGCGAGCCGACGAGGCGCGCGGCGTTCGCGTAGATGTCGCCCATGCGTAGCGCATCGGAGGCGACCGTCGCGACGACCTCGCCCGTGGGGAGCTCCTCGCTGATTGCGTCGCCGGACTCGACGATGCGGTTGCCGATGAGCTCGGAGGACGCGAACGACGCGCGCAGCCAGTTGACGACGTCCGCGCGGTGGCCCCACGCGGCCGTGACGACCTGGACGACAGCCGCGGCGAGGAGGATGCCCGCCCACCGCCAGAGCTCGGAGGTCAGTCCCTGCTCGAGCCCCGAGTCGAGCGCGACACCGAAGACGTACGGCATGACCGTCTGGGAGGCGAAGGTGAGCACGCCGAGGATGAGCGCGAGCGCGAGCGGGCCCTTCTGCTGGCGGGCCTGCCACCAGAGGAAGCGGCCCGGGGACCGGGTGTCCGGGATGCCGGGGGAGTCGAGGGGGAGTGAACGCACCCGACTAGCATGGACCGGGCCACCGACATTCCCCGAACGCTTTTTTCAGGAGCTTCCCGTGCCGACGCCAGACCTCACGGACCGCATCGCGAAGACCCGCGCCGCGCTCGCGCGCTACCGCGTGCTCGCGCTCGTCACGGGCGTGTTCCTGCTCGTCCTGTGCGTCGAGATGATCGTCAAGTACGTGCTGCGGGCGCCCGACGACCTCATGGCGTGGATCGCGTGGATCCCCTTCGCTCACGGCTGGGTCTACGTCGTGTACCTCGTCACGGTCGTCGACCTGTGGGTGAAGATGCGCTGGGGCACCGGACGGCTCGCGACGATGGTCCTCGCGGGCGTCGTGCCTGTCATGTCGTTCGTCGTCGAGAAGAAGGTCCACGCCGAGGCCACGGCGCTGCTCGACGGCGCGGAGCGCGCTGTGGCGGCCGGCACGTCGCAGACGCCGGGCAGCACGGGAGCGTCGGGCAGCACCGCGTCCTGAGCCGCGGGCACCGCCGCGGCCCGGCCGCGCAGGCGTCTATCCTTGTCCGGTGACCAACACCCCGAACCCCGACGGACCCGTTCTCGTCGTCGACCTCGGAGCTCAGTACGCCCAGCTCATCGCGCGCCGCGTGCGTGAGGCCCGGGTGTTCTCCGAGGTCGTCCCGCACACCTGGTCGGTCGAGCGCATGCTCGAGAAGAAGCCCGCGGCGATCATCCTCTCCGGCGGGCCCTCGTCCGTCTACGAGGAGGGCGCGCCCACGGTCGACCCGGCGATCTTCGACGCCGGCGTCCCCGTGCTTGGCATCTGCTACGGCTTCCAGGCCATGGCGCAGGCCCTCGGCGGCACCGTCGCACGGACGGGCACGCGGGAGTACGGCGGCACCGACGTCGCGATCGACCGGACGGGTACGCTGCTCGCTGGCTCGCCGCCCACGCAGACGACCTGGATGAGCCACGGTGACGCCGTTCACGCCGCGCCCGCGGGCTTCGAGGTCCTCGCGACCTCGCCCGGCTCGCCCGTCGCGGCGTTCGAGGACCGCAACCGCGCGCTCTTCGGTGTGCAGTGGCACCCCGAGGTCAAGCACTCCCCGCTCGGCCAGAAGGCCCTCGAGAACTTCCTCTACGAGGGCGTCGGTCTCGCGGGCGACTGGACCCCGGGCAGCGTCATCGCCGACCAGGTCGCCGCGATCCGTGAGCAGGTCGGTGACGCACGCGTCATCTGCGCGCTCTCAGGCGGCGTCGACTCCGCCGTCGCGGCTGCGCTCGTCCAGAAGGCCGTCGGCGACCAGCTGACCTGCGTCCACGTCGACCACGGGCTCATGCGGGCCGGTGAGGTCGAGCAGATCGAGCGCGACTTCGTCGACTCGACGGGCGTGCGCCTCATCGTCCGCGACGAGAAGGAGCGGTTCCTCACCGCGCTCGCCGGCGTCACCGACCCGGAGACCAAGCGCAAGATCATCGGCCGCGAGTTCATCCGGGTCTTCGAGGACGCCGCGCGCCAGGTCGTCGAGGAGGCCGGCGAGTCTGGCACCGAGGTGAAGTTCCTCGTCCAGGGCACTCTCTACCCCGACGTCGTCGAGTCGGGCGGCGGCGAGGGCGCTGCGAACATCAAGAGCCACCACAACGTCGGCGGCCTGCCCGACGACCTCCAGTTCGAACTCGTCGAGCCGCTGCGCGACCTCTTCAAGGACGAGGTGCGCGCGGTCGGCCGCGAGCTCGGCGTTCCCGAGGAGATCGTCGCGCGCCAGCCCTTCCCGGGCCCCGGCCTCGGCATCCGCATCGTCGGTGAGGTCACGGCCGAGCGGCTCGACCTGCTGCGCGCCGCCGACGCGATCGCGCGCGCCGAGCTCACGGCCGCGGGCCTCGACGGCGAGATCTGGCAGTGCCCTGTCGTGCTCCTCGCGGACGTCCGCTCGGTCGGCGTCCAGGGCGACGGCCGCACGTACGGCCACCCGATCGTCCTGCGTCCCGTCTCGTCCGAGGATGCGATGACCGCGGACTGGTCGCGCGTGCCCTACGAGGTCCTCGCGAAGATCTCCACGCGCATCACGAACGAGGTTCCCGAGGTCAACCGTGTCGTCCTCGACGTCACGAGCAAGCCGCCGGGCACCATCGAGTGGGAGTGAGCCGCAGTCCTGCGGCATGACGACGGCCCGTCACCTCTGCGGAGGTGGCGGGCCGTCGTCGTCGTGCGGGAGCCCGCCTCGAAGCTCGGGACCGACGTCCTGACACGCGGCCACGGAGCGGTGGTAGGGGCGCCGCTGCACCCGCATCAGCCTGCGGCGACGGGAGTCGGCGTTTCTGACGGAAGAACCCGGCGCCGCCGTGAAAAGGTGGCCGAAGGTCCCAAGATCACGGCTTCCGCAGTCCGTAATTTAGGAGTCGAGGCAAGAACCACCGACCGGACCGGATCCCCGGGCCGGCACCTGAGGGGAAAGAAACCAATGAACGCCAACGTCAAGAAGTCCGTCTCGATCGTCGCGATCCTGTCGTTCGTCGCGGGCGCCGTGCTCATCGTCGCGGGCGGTGTCGTCTGGGGCATGATCACGAGCCAGCTCAAGGCCGAGGAGATCACGATCTCCGCCGACGCGGACATGCTCGCCGGCAAGAAGGTCGGCGGCCCGTTCACCGCCTACGCGCAGGCCGAGGTCATCAACAAGCACGCGCTCGCCGGCTCCGAGGGGCAGACCTACGCCCAGCTCGGTGCGAAGGTCAGCGAGCTCAAGGCGGCCGCGAAGGCTGCTGACACGACGAAGTCCGAGGACATCGCCGCCGCCGTTGACAAGCTGGACATCGCGACCCTCACGCAGCTCAACGCCGCCCCCGAGGTCATCACGAACACCGAGGCAGCCGCGAAGGCCCAGGGCCAGCGCACCACGGTGATGAACGGCTCGTTCCTCCGCGCGTCGCTCTTCTCCTCGGTCATCGCGTACGGCGTCTCCGCCCTCGTCATGGGCCTCGGCGTCATGATGCTGGCCTTCGGCTTCGCGTTCAACCGCATCGCGTCGGTCCCCGCGCCGGCCGCCGCCGTCACCAAGGAGTGACGCCGCGCTGAGCGCAGCGCACGACGACGAAGGGCCTCACCCGGTGGGTGAGGCCCTTCGTCGTGCTCGGGGTTGTGTCAGCGTGCACGCTCCCGGCGGCTGCGTCGCACGGACGTCGTGAGCGCCCCGGCGAGGAGCGCGACGCCCGCTCCGGCGAGCGCGACGATCGCGACGAGCCCGACGTCGAGCGTGAACCCGGCAGCGGACGCCGCGAGGACGACGCCCGCGACGACGAGGATCGCACCCCAGACGATCGTTCCCGTGCGCACGCTCGTCGACACCTCGCGCGGTGCATCGGCGGGCGGAGCGGTCCACGCGGGAGGTGGGTAGGCGGTCGCGGCCTCGGCCGACGGGGTGTACCCCGCGGACGGTGCGTCGGGCTCGACACCAGGAACGGTGTGCGGCGTGTCGTCTGCCATGGTGTCGTCGGCCGTCACGGTGTCCTGAGGAGTCACGGAGTCGTCGGGCGTCACGGGCAGCGGCTGGGTGGGATCGGTGGTCATGCTGACTCCTCGGTGAGCGAGACGGAGCCGAGGCCCGCCCGGAGGTCGAGACGAAGGGTGGGGGTCGCGCCGTCGCGGACGGCGGCGGACTCGACAGTGCGGCGGATGCCGACTCCGTCGACGGACGTCGTCGTACCGTCGCTGAGGTGCGACTCGATGTCGCCCGCGCCGAGCTGGACGTCGGCGACCCAGGCGGCGCCCTCGGGCAGGGTGATCGTCGCGTCGCCCATGCCGAACGACACGGGGACGACGAGCTGCTCGGAGCTCAGCGGCACGTCGGAGAGGTCAATGTCCCAGCTGCCCGCCCCGAAGACGAAGCCGTGGCCGGCGACGACACGGTCGTTCGGCGCGCTCGTCCGGTCGCCGAGCACGAGGCGCTCGGCGGTGCGGACGTCGAGCGGTGACCCCGCTCCGTTCCACAGCGCGGCGGGGGCGCCGATGACGAGAGCGAGGACCGCGAGCGTGCCGAGCGAGCCGGCCGAGCGACCACGGACGCCCGCGACGATCGTCGCGACGCCAGCGAGCACGACGAGCACCGCGAGCGCCGAGAGCAGGAGCGGGCCGTCGAACGCGGAGAAGCGCTGCGCGATCATGAGCCCTGCGACGGTGAGTGCCGTGAGTCCGACGACGAGGCTCACCGACACGGCACCTGCGCCGAGCACGACGGGCCCTCTCGGAGCCTTCCACCCTGGGACGGGCTGGGGCGGAGCCGGGGGAGCGGTCGACGTCCGGGGCGTCGACCAGGCCGGGCCCTGGGCCGCGGGGGCCGCCGGCCCCGCGGCGCTCGCCGAGCTCGTCGACGACCAGCCGGTCGACGCGGGAGCCGGCGCGGGCGGCGTCGGCCCCGACCACGAGGACGCACCCGTCCATGTCGGCGACCCCGGAGCGGCGCCGGGCGAGGCAGGCGGACGCGGCGTCGTGCGCTGCTGGCGCGTCGTCGCGATCCACACGACGACGCCGATGATCGCGAGCACCCAGAACGCGCCGGTGAGGCCGTCGCCCCAGCTGCCGAGGAGCCGCCACGGCCCGAGCCACGAGAAGCCGGTCGCGAGCATGAGGAACGCACCGACGATCGCGACGTCGAAGTCACCGCGCACGAGCTGCTGCGCGTGGATGCGACCGTCGGCCTCCTCGGGGAGGAACGCCCAGCCGAGCGCGTACGCGACGAGCCCGATGCCGCCGAGGAGCATCGACGCGACGAAGAGCGCCCGCACGACGACGGGGTCGAGCCCCCAGCGACGGGCGAGGCCGTGCGCGACGCCACCGATCCACCGGTCCTGCGCCCGGAAGACTCCCCAGCCACGGATCGAGTCGAAGAAGCGGTCGGTCCCGGAGGGCTGGGGCGGCGGGGTGGGGCCCGGTCCCTGGGGGTGCGGTGTCGTGTCCATGGCTCAAGCCTCGCCCGGCGGCGGCGCCCGGGACCATCGGGTGTCACCCTGAGCGGACCCTGGTTCTTGCACGGGACGACCCTGATCCTCGCCGCGGAGCCTCCCCAGGGTCGTGTGCGTCGGCGAGGATGGGGGTGTGCTCCCCTTCCTGCCCGCGACGCCGCCCGAGCGGCTGCCGCTGCTGCGCCCAGACGCGGGGCGCCTCGTCGGCGGCGTCGCCGCCGGTCTTGCCGCGCACCTCGGGCTCGAGGTCCGGCACGTGCGTCTCGCGCTCATCGGGCTGTCGTTCGTCGGCGGCATCGGCGTCGCGATCTACGTGTTCTGCTGGCTCCTCGTGCCGGCGGGCGACCCTGTGCGTGCCGCGGGCGACGCGCTCCCGGCGTCGCGGGCGCGGCTAAGTCGTGGCCCCGCCGCGACGCTGCGACGGCTGCCAGTCCGTGACATCCTCATCGGCGTCCTGCTCGTCGCCGGCGCAGTGCTGCTCATCGGGCTGAGGACGGGGTGGCACGTCGGTGTCGAAGGGGTGCTGCCCGTCCTCGTCATCGTCGTTGGGGCGCTGCTCGCGTGGAGCCAGCTCGACGACGTCGACCGCGGTCGGCTGCTCGCGCGCTCGGGCGGCCGGACGCCCGGCGCGCTGCTGCGCATCGCGGGCGGTGCGTTGCTCGTTATCGTCGGCGTCGTCCTCCTGCTTGGCCCCGAGCTCTCCGCAGGGGAGCTCGGGACGTCGCTCGTCGCGGCGTTCGTCATGCTCGCGGGGCTCGCGCTCGTCGCGGCGCCGTGGTGGCTGCGGCTCACGCGCCAGCTCGGCGCGGAGCGCGAGGCGCGGGCGCGCGAGGCGGAGCGCGCCGACATCGCGGCGCACCTCCACGACTCCGTGCTCCAGACCCTCGCGCTCATCCGGCGCGGCGCCGATGACTCGGAAAAGGTCGCCCGCCTCGCGCGTGCGCAGGAGCGTGAGCTGCGGGAGTGGCTCTACGACGATCGGCCGCAGGAGGGCACGAGCGTCGCAGCCGAGCTCAAGCGGCTCGTCGGGCAGATCGAGGACGGGCACTTCCGAGGTGGCGAGGACGCGCCCGCGCGGACGGTCGACACGGTGGTCGTCGGGGACTGCGTGCCGTCGCCCGCGACGACGGCGCTGCTCCAGGCGACGCGCGAGGCGCTCGTCAACGCGGTGACCCACGGTGCGCCGCCCGTCTCGCTGTTCCTCGAGGTGCGTGACGACCGCGTCGAGGCGTTCGTGCGGGACCGCGGCGAGGGCTTCGACCTCGACGCCGTGCCGACGGACAGGTTCGGGGTGCGCGAGTCGATCCTCGGACGCGTGCGGCGGCGCGGCGGCACGGCGGAGATCGTCGTGCGCGAGGGCGCGGGCACCGAGGTGCGGCTCTCGGTGCCGCGAGCCGAGCCCGACGCCCCGGCCGCGACGTCCGGCTCGGCGACATCGGGCTCGGCGGCCACGGGCACGGCCACGCCGAGCACCGCGGAGGCGTAGGCGCCTCCTCCCGGTCCGGGACCGGGCTCTGTCCCGCGAGCGAGGGTGGTAGGGCACGATGGTCCCCGGAGGCGTCCGCGCGGACGCCGGGAGGACAGCCCCAGATGAACGTGCCCGAGCCCGACGGTCCTGTGAGCGTCGTCCTCGTCGACGACCACAACATGTTCCGCGCTGGCGTGCGGGCGAGCCTCGACGCGCGCGTCGACGTCGTCGGCGAGGCCGCGGACGTCGACGCGGCGGTCGACGTCGTCACGCGTCTGCGTCCCGCGGTCGTTCTGCTCGACGTCCACCTGCCCGGCGGGGCCGGCGGGGGAGGGGCCGAGGTGCTGCGGCGCTGCGCGGACCTGCGTGAGTCGACGCGCTTTCTGGCGTTGAGCGTCTCTGACGCGGCTGCGGACGTCGTCGAGGTCATCCGGGCTGGCGCTCGCGGCTACGTCACCAAGGCGATCGAGGGACCCGCGCTCAGCGACGCCGTCGTGAGCGTCGCCGGGGGCGACGCGGTCTTCTCCCCGCGCCTCGCGGGGTTCGTGCTCGACGCGTTCGGCACGGCTGCCGCGGACACGGCCGTGCACGACGACGAGCTCGACCGACTCTCGGCGCGCGAGCAGGAGGTCATGCGGCTCATCGCACGCGGCTACGCGTACAAGGAGGTCGCCTCCGAGCTCTTCATCTCGGTGAAGACCGTCGAGACCCACGTGTCGTCGGTGCTCCGCAAGCTGCAGCTCTCGTCACGGCACGAGCTCACGCGCTGGGCGGCGGCCCGGCGGCTCCTGTGAGGGACCTCACCGCCATTTCGTGACGACGTGTCGCTTCGGGGTCGCACCGTCATGCCCGTCATCCCTACGATGACGGCATGGACCTCGTCTACAAGATCTTCCTCATCCTCCACGTCGTCAGCTGGGCCATGATCCTCGGCGGCGTCATCGTCACGCTCAAGGAGCCGCGCCTCGCCAAGGGCACGATGCACGCCGCGCTCACTGCCCTCGTCACGGGTCTTCTGCTCGTCGGCCTGGCCGAGATGGGCGACGGCAAGGTCAACCACATGAAGATCGGCATCAAGACGCTCGTCACCATCGCCGTCGTCGTCATGACGATCCTCGGCGAGAAGAAGCCCGAGCGCGTGACGAAGGGCTACCTCGTCGGCCTCCTCGCGCTCGTCGTGCTCAACGTGTCGCTCGCCGTTGGCTGGGGCGAGAAGCACGGCGTCGAGGCCTGATCGGCCACGCAGCACCCGACGGCCCCGGCCGCGCCCCTCGGCGCGACCGGGGCCGTCGGCGTCCCCCCCCCACGACGGACCGGGACGCGGTCGCCGGCCCGCCGTGCGCCCTCGCGCGCCGCGTCCGGTTGCGGCCCGCCTCCTCCCGGGAGAGTCTGGCGGGCGACCGATGCTCGGACCTGAGGAGGTCATGCGACCGTGAGACGGCGATCCCTCGCCCACGTGCCTGCCGCGGCGGGGCTGCCCGCGCGCTCCGCGGTCGCACCCGGTCCTGCCGCCGCACCGTCGGCGACGCGGGCGCCGTGGCGACGCGCCGCCGCGCTCGGGGCCGTCGTCGCACTCGTCGCCGCGCTCGCAGGGTGCGGCACGCCCGACGCCCCGACCCCCGACGGCTTCGTGCGCGTCGTCGAGGACAGCACGTCGGTCGCCGTGCCGTCGACCTGGGTCGAGGGAACGCCGACGGGCTTCTACGCGATCGCCCGCCAGGACGCCGCGGGCGACGGCTTCGCGGTGCGCCTGCTCGCCGGGACCCGGAACGAGGCGCGCACCGCGCGCGGCGCACTGAACGACATCCGTGACTTCGCAGGGATCATCCCCGACACCCCCACGAACATGAGTGAGGTCGAGCGGGGCGACGGCCGCGAGATGTGGGTCTGGGACGTCGTCTACGGCGACGGCGCCTACAACCTCGTGGCGTGGGGCCTGCACGACGACGAGCTTGACCAGACCGTCGTCGTCACGCTGAGCGCCACGGGCACGGTCGACCCGGAGCTCGCGACGAAGGTCCGCGACTCGATCGACATCGTCGAGGTCCCGGCCAAGGGCTGAGCGACCTGCGCCCGCGGGCTTCGCTGACGACCGGCCTCGGGCCGTAGCCTCGTCCTATGGAACTCTGGGGTGAGCTGCTCGTCGGCCTCGTCATCGTGCTGGGCCTGTTCGGCGTTCTTGTGCAGGTGCTGCCCGGAGGGTTCGTCGTGCTCGGCGCGATCCTCGTGTGGGCGATCTTCACCGGAGGGGTCGCGTGGGCGGTGCTCGCCGTCGCGGCGCTCGCGACGGTGGCGGCCGCCGTCGGGAAGTACTTCGCCGCGGGGCGGTACATGCTGCGCAACGACGTGAGGTCCTCGACCCTCTGGTGGGGCGTCGTCGGCGGGATCATCGGATTCTTCGTCATCCCCGTCGTCGGGATGCTCGTCGGGTTCCCGCTGGGCGTCTACGTCGCCGAGGCGACGAAGCGTGACTGGGACACGACGGCGGCGTGGCGGGCGACGCTCGTCGCGCTCAGGGCGACGGGGTTGTCGATCCTCGTCGAGCTCGCGGGGGCGATCGTCGCGACGGTCGCGTGGATCGTGGGTCTCGCCGTCACCTAGCGATCCCGACAGCCAAGAATCCGCGCAGATGGTCACTCCCGGTCGCCATCTGCGCGGATTCTCCGGAGAGGGGCGGCCGCGAGCCCCGATGTCGGTGGCGCGGCTTAGGCTGGTGCCGCTATGAGCTCACTCTTCGACTCCCTCGCCCTGCCCGGTTTCGACGACTCCGCGCGCCTGCCGTCGGTCGCGCCGCGCACGTGGACGGAGCCGGAGCACGACGACGCGCTCGCAGGCCCCGACCCGGCCGACCTGCTGGTCGGGCTCAACCCCGAGCAGCGCGCGGCCGTCGAGCACGGCGGGTCGCCCCTGCTCATCGTCGCGGGCGCAGGCTCGGGTAAGACGCGCGTCCTCACGCACCGCATTGCCTACCTGCTCGCGACCGGCCGTGCGTACCCGTCGCAGATCCTCGCGATCACGTTCACCAACAAGGCGGCGGCGGAGATGCGTGAGCGCGTCGAGGCGCTCGTCGGGCCGGATGCGCGCCGCATGTGGGTCTCGACGTTCCACTCGGCGTGCGTGCGCATCCTGCGCCGCGAGCACGAGCACGCGGGGCTGCGCTCGAGCTTCTCGATCTACGACGCGGCGGACTCCCAGCGGCTCATGACGCTCGTGTGCCGCGAGCTCGACCTCGACCCCAAAAAGTTCCCGCCGCGCCAGCTCCTCAACCGGGTCTCGGACCTCAAGAACGAGCTCGTCGACCCCGACGACTTCGCCTCGCGCGCAGGCCGCGAGGACGACTCGACGTCCGGCGGCGCGTTCGACTCGGTGCTCTCCCAGGCGTACACGCGGTACCAGGCGCGCCTGCAGGCCGCGAACGCCCTCGACTTCGACGACATCATCATGACGACCGTCCACCTGCTCCAGGCGTTCCCGGCCGTCGCCGAGCACTACCGGCGGCGCTTCCGGCACATCCTCGTCGACGAGTACCAGGACACCAACCACGCCCAGTACGTGCTGGTCAAGGAGCTCACGGGCACCGGCCCGGACGCCGAGCACCCGCACGCGCTGCCCGCGGGCGAGCTCACGGTCGTCGGCGACTCCGACCAGTCGATCTATGCGTTCCGCGGCGCGACGATCCGCAACATCCTCGAGTTCGAGAAGGACTACCCGCAGGCGCGCACGATCCTCCTCGAGCAGAACTACCGCTCGACGCAGACGATCCTCTCGGCCGCGAACGCCGTCATCGCACGCAACGCCGACCGCCGACCCAAGAAGCTCTGGACGGACGCGGGCGATGGCGCGCAGATCGTCGGATGGACCGCGGACAACGAGCACGACGAGGCGCGCTTCGTCGCGGAGGAGATCGATCGCCTCCACGACTCCGAGGGCGTCCGCCCGGGCGACGTCGCGATCTTCTACCGGACGAACGCGCAGTCGCGCGCGCTCGAGGAGGTGCTCATCCGCGTCGGCATCCCCTACAAGGTCGTCGGCGGCACGCGCTTCTACGAGCGTCGCGAGATCAAGGACGCGGTCGCGTACCTGCGCGCCATCGCGAACCCGGACGACGACGTCAACCTTCGGCGCATCCTCAACGTCCCCAAGCGCGGCCTCGGCGACCGCGCCGAGGCCGTCGTCGCGGACCTTGCAGCGCGTGAACGGATCTCGTTCGGCGCGGCACTCGCCCGCGCGGACGAGATCCCGGGCCTTACGAGCCGCACGACGAAGCCGCTCGCAGCGTTCGCCGAGCTTCTCGCCGAGATGCGTGCGCTCGCCGAGTCGGGCGCCAAGCCCGCCGACGTCCTCGCCGCCGTGCTCGACCGCACGGGCTACCTCGCCGAGCTGCGGGGCAGCGAGGACCCGCAGGACGCGACGCGCGTCGAGAACCTCGCCGAGCTCCACGCGGTCGCGACCGAGTTCAGCCAGCTCGACCCCGAGGGCGACCTCGCGGACTTCCTCGAGCGCGTCTCGCTCGTCGCGGACTCCGACCAGATCCCGTCGGCCGACGACGCCGCGGGCGACCGCGACGGTGCGCCCGTCGTCGAGCAGGGCATGGTCACCCTCATGACGCTCCACACGGCCAAGGGGCTCGAGTTTCCCGTCGTGTTCCTCACCGGCATGGAGGACGGCACCTTCCCGCACCTGCGGTCGCTCCACGACGACGCCGAGCTCGCCGAGGAACGTCGCATCGCGTACGTCGGCATCACGCGCGCCCGCGAACGGCTCTACCTCACGCGGTCCGCGGTGCGCTCGGCGTGGGGTCAGGCGCAGGAGTTCCCGCCGAGCCGCTTCCTCGACGAGATCCCCGAGCCGCTGCTCGACTGGCGTCGCAAGGAGTCGTCGATGTCGACGCTGCGCGGCGGCTCGCTCTACGGCGGCTCCTCGTACGGCGGACGCCGGGACTCCGACGGCTACCGAGGCGGCTGGGGCGACGGCGGTGGTCCGGGCGGCTCGGGCGCGCGCTCGAGCGTCGTGACGTCACGCCGTGCGGACCCGCCTTCGCCGTCGTTCGGCTCCGGGACCAAGAACGACGGCCCCGCGCCGGACCTCGCGGTCGGTGACCGCGTCACGCATGACACGTACGGCATGGGCAAGGTCGTCACGGTCGAGGGCACCGGCAGGAACGCGGTCGCGAAGATCGACTTCGGTGCCGACGGCATCAAAAGACTGCTGCTGCGTTACGCCCCGGTCGAGAAGCTCTAGCCGACCCTCCCGCACGGCTCTTAGGTCTGGAGCACCGTTCGACGGTGCTCCAGACCTACGAGCCGGGGGTGCAGCCTTCCGTCAGGCAGCGCCGTGTGCGTGCCCATGGGCGGCATGAACGTGCGGTGGGGGAGCTCGAGGCTGCCCCAGCTGGCGGGCGAGTGCCGTGACTGCGGGGCGAAGGTCCCCCTCCGGTGGGGCCGATGGTCCGTGATATCCGTCGGGCGCCTCCGATGAGGAGCGGCGCGGGCCGGGGTGAGGACCTAGGCGAGGGGCGCCGCCGGACGGCGTGCCGCGCGCACGGCGTCGGGGCACTGAGGGTGACAATCGTGGGGAGATCATCGGAGGACACTGCCCGGGACGGAGGTAGCGTGCGCGACGACGAACTGCACGACGCCGACCCGCGGCCTGCGCGGCCAGGACCGGTGCCTCTGCCTCCGCCGCGCACCGCCGTGCGCACCGCCGTGCCGGCTCCTGCCTGGGGTACGCCGCGCACGCACGGCGGCCCGACGGACGTGCAACCGGCCGGGTCGCAGCACCTCGGCGGGCTCGACGGGCTGCGTGCGGTCGCGGTCGTCGCGGTGCTCGTCTACCACCTGTGGCCCGGCACGCTGCCGGGCGGGTTCCTCGGCGTCGACGTGTTCTTCGTCGTCTCCGGCTTCCTCATCACGACGCTGCTGCTCCGCGAGGCGCAGCGCCACGGGAAGATCGACCTGCCGCGCTTCTGGCTGCGCCGTGCGCGCCGGCTCCTGCCGGCGCTCGTGGGTGTCGTCGCGGTGAGCACGGTGGCGGCCGCGCTCGTCGAGCGCGACCTGCTCGTCGGCATCCGACGGCAGGTGCTCGGGGCCGCGACGTTCTCGACGAACTGGCTCGAGATCGCGTCGGGCGGCAGCTACTTCGACCGCACCGCACCCGTGCTCCTGCAACCGCTGTGGTCGCTCGCGATCGAGGAGCAGTTCTACGTCCTGTGGCCGCTCGTGCTCGTCCTGCTGCTCGTCGTCGTCCCGACGTGGCGGGGGAGGGCCGTGCTCGTCGGCGCGGCCGCGGTCGCGTCCGCGGTCGCGATGGCCGTGCTCGTCGACGGAGCGGACCCGACGCGTGTCTACTACGGCACGGACACCCACATCTTCGGGGTGCTCCTCGGCGTCGCAGGGGCACTCGCGTGGCGGGCGGTGCGCGGCCGGCCGCTCGTCCCGCCGTGGGCGCCGCCGGCCGCGCTCGTGGGTGTCGTCGTCGCGATGGTCGTCGTCCGCGACGACGCGCTGTGGACGTACCGCGGGGGTATCGCCGTCGTGTCCGTCCTCGCGCTCGTCGTCGTCCTCGGTGCGACGCGCCCCGGGCGGTGGACCCGCGCGCTCGACGCGACGCCGTTGCGGATCGTCGGCGAGCGCTCGTACGGCCTCTACCTGTGGCACTGGCCGGTCCTGCTCGTCGTCACGGCCGCGCTCGACGCGACGCCGGGGACGGCACGCTGGCACGTCGCGGCGGTCCTCGCGCTCGCGGTGACGGTCCTGCTCACGGAGCTCTCGTTCCGGTTCGTCGAGACGCCCGTGCGGGCGCTCGGCTACCGGGGTGCGTGGCGTGCGGTGCGGGAGCGGCTCGTCGCGGCGCGTCCGGCGTTCGCACGGGTCGCGGTCGGGCTGCCGGTCGTGTGGACGCTCGCGCTCGTCGTCGTGCTCGTCACTGCGCCGACGATGTCGTCGGCCCAGCGCATGATCGAGGAGGGGCTCGCGGCGCAGGGGCCGCCGCCGGTGGCGCCGACGGCGCCCGGTCCGACGGGCGGGGGCGGGACGACGCCGACGGACTCCCCGACGCCGACGGGCACACCGACGGAGAAGCCGACGACGAAGCCGACCGGCACTCCGACCGAGGACCCGACTCCGCCGGAGAAGCCCACGACGACCCCGCCGAACGCTGCGACGAAGGGGCCCGTCGACGGCCGCGTCGTCTCCGCCTTCGGCGACTCCGTGCTCTCGGGTGTCGCCCCGGGCGTCCTCGCGGAGATGCCGGGCATCGCGATCGACGCGAAGCCGATCCGTCAGTGGCCGGACGCGGTCGGTCTCGTGCGCGCGCACGCCGAGGCGGGCACGCTGCGCGACCACGTCGTGCTCGTCTTCGGCACGAACGCGGGCCTGCACGACGACACACAGAAGGCCGCGCTGCGGGAGACGCTCGCGGCCGTCGGGCCGGACCGACCTGTCGTCCTCGTGACGATCGTCGGCGTGAGCCGCTGGGTCGACGCGTCGAACGACGCGCTCCGGGCGATGACGCCACCGAGCACGGGGACGCCGTGCTTCTCGAAGATGTCGCGCGCCTGGTATTCGAACAGGTCCACCCTGCTTCGTCCTTCCCTCGACCGGCATGAATGTCTCGACGTCGAGACATCANCGACGGGGCAGGGCACGACGGGGCAGGGCACGACGGGGCAGGGCACGACGGGGCAGGGCACGACGGGGCAGGGCACGGCGGCGACGCCGCGGACGGGCCCGAGCGCCCGGACGGCGCGCACGACCCTCACGACGCCGACGACCCGCACGGTGACGTCCGGCGGCTCGACGACCTCGACCGCGAGCGGTACGACGAGCGCGAGCGCCCCGTCGGCCGACTGAGACCCGTCGCACGACGCACGGACCCGTCGGTGCGCGCGCCGGGTCGTGGTGGGCGCGGAGCACGGGTGTCAGCGACGCCCGCGGACGACGCTGCCGAGGCGCGGCGCCGCCGCTACCGTGGTGCCGTGACCGACTCCGAGAGCCTCGTTCCTCACCCCTCCGCCGCCGGACGGACCGACGCCGTCCGCCTCGTCGTCCTCGTCTCGGGGACCGGGTCGAACCTGCGTGCGCTGCTCGACGCGCATGACGACCCGGCCTACGGAGCACGCGTCGTCGGTGTCGTGGCGGACCGGCCGGGCATCGGCGGGCTCGACCATGCGCGGGCTGCGGGTGTGCCGACCGCGGTCGTGCAGGTCACCGACTTCGGCTCGCGCGAGGAGTGGGACGCGGCGCTCGCGAAGGCCGTCGGCGTCTTCACTCCCGACTGGGTCGTCTCGGCGGGCTTCATGAAGATCCTCGGGGCGGCGTTTCTCGCCCGCTTCGGCGGCCGCACCCTCAACACGCACCCCGCGCTGCTGCCGTCGTACCCGGGCGCCCACGGCGTGCGCGACGCGCTCGCGGGCGGTGCTCGTGTCACGGGGGCCACGATGCATCTCGTCGACGCCGGGGTCGACACGGGGCCGATCGTCGCCCAGGTCGCGGTCGACGTCACCGACGACGACACCGAGGAGACGCTGCACGAGCGCATCAAGGTCGTCGAGCGGGCGATGCTCGTCGAGAAGGTCGGGCGTATTGCACGGGAAGGCCTCGTCGTCGATGGGCGCCGCACGCGCATCGGCCGCTGACTCGTTCCGACTCGTAGGGCCCCAGCACCGTTCGATGGTGCTGGGGCCCTACGAGTCATCCCAGCGAGTCGACTCGTAGCGCGTGTGCACACTGCATGGGCAGTGTTCGAGTGTGCAGGGATGCTACGAGTCGGGGCGGGGTGGCCGGACGGGACCGACCACCCGCCCAGCTCAGCCAGGTCAGCGCCGTGGCGGTGACCCGCCTACCGTCCGCGACCGGCGTAGCGTGAACCGCAGACCGACGACCGAAGGAGCACGATGGGCGAGAGCCAACTCGCGCCCGGTGAACTGCTGCTGCGCCTTGCGGCGCTCGAACGCGGTCAGGCCGAGCCCGTCGTCGTGGCCGTCGACGTCGGTGAGGCGGTGCCGAACCACGCACGTGGCTCGATCGCGACCCTCGCGCTCGTCGGAGGCCGCACCGTCGTCGTCCCTCTGGTGGTGAGCGACGCCGGGCTCGAGGCGGCGGTGTCCGGTGCACTGGGTCCGGTGGCGCCGCGCGTGTGGACGCCGAAGCGGTTCCCGAAGGAGCCGATCACGCCGCGCGAGAAGTGGGTCGAGCTGCTCGACGACCTCGGCGGCTGGTACGAGATGCTCGGCCGTGTGCGTCCAGGGCTGCGGCTCGTGTCGATCCGTCGGGATGTCGAGCTGCGTGCGGGAGCGGTCGCGCGGGTCACGGTGACGGACGGTCGCCGGAGCGCGGTGACGGAGGTGCCGCTGGACGACGGGCTCCTTGTCGTCGGTCTCCCCGACGATCTCGCGACGTCGTTCGGCGCTCTCGCAACCCCCGACCCCCTCGACTCGTAGCGTCCCTGCACGCTCCCGCGCACGCGGTGTGCGCGGCGGAGTGTGCAACGGTGCTACGAGCCGTCAGAGGGTTTCGACTCGTAGTCCCTCAGCACCATCGAACGGTGCTGAGGGCCTACGAGTCGTTCTCGGAAGGTGCTGCGTCGCGGGAGCGGGAGCCGGAGCCGGTCAGTGCGTCTCGGCCGCCGCGTCGGCGCCCGCACGCGAGCCGAGCTGGTCGTCGATGCGCAGCAGGCCCGAGCCGTCGTCGCCGACGAGGCGCAGGCGGCCGAGGATCTCCCCGACGCTCGCCTCCTCCTCGACCTGCTCGTCGATGAACCAGTGGAGCAGCGGGATGACGTCGATCTCGCCGACCTCCTGCGCGAGGCGGTAGAGGTTGCGGATCGACTCCGAGACCTTCTTTTCGTGCGCGAGGGACGCTTCGAAGCACTTGACGACGCTCGATGTGTCGATGACGGGGGAGGCGATCGCGCCGATCTGCGGTGCGAGGCCGCGGTCGGTCGCGTGCGCGGTGAACTTCGCGGCGTGGACGCGCTCCTCGTCGGACTGCAGGCGCATCCAGCGGGCCATGCCCGACAGGTCATGGTTCTCGAGGGCGATCGAGAGCTGGAGGTAGGCGATCGACGACTCGAGCTCGAGCGTGATCTGGTCGGCGAGGGCGGCGGCGAAACGCGGGTCGATGCTCATACTGACGACGCTAGCCGCGGCGCGGCGCCCGCACCAGGCAGACGCACCGCAGCCACGTCGCCCGGACGTGACGCGCATCTCTGCAGCGTCGGAGCCTCGCCCGCTAGGATGGTCCCGGTCGTGACTGGCGCAGGTGGGGTGAACCACCGGGGAGCGGCCGAGGAACGCGATCGTGGTACGCCGCCCGCCTGGGCGTCCCGGCACACCCGCCGTCAGCGAACCCCGAGGAGCCCCTCATGTCCGCCGCTCACACCCCCGCCCCCGCGCTTGCGGACGACGCTCGACGCCCGGTGCGTCGCGCTCTCGTCTCCGTCTACGACAAGACCGGCCTCATCGAACTCGCCCGCGCGCTCGCGGACGCGGGCGTCGAGATCGTCTCGACCGGCTCGACCGCTGGCACGATCGCCGCCGCGGGCATCGCCGTCACGGGCGTCGAGGACCTCACGGGCTTCCCCGAGTGCCTCGAGGGGCGCGTCAAGACGCTCCACCCGCGCGTCCACGCCGGGATCCTCGCGGACACCCGCAAGGACGACCACCTCGCGCAGCTCGACGAGCTCGGTGTCGCGCCGTTCGAGCTCGTCATCGTCAACCTCTACCCGTTCACGGCGACCGTCGCGTCCGGGGCGAGCCCCGACGAGTGCGTCGAGCAGATCGACATCGGCGGCCCCACGATGGTGCGCGCGGCCGCGAAGAACCACCCGTCGGTCGCCGTCGTCACCGACCCGGCGCAGTACGGCTCGGTCGTCGCCGCGCTCGGCGCGGGCGGCTTCACGTACGCGGAGCGCAAGGCGCTCGCGACCGCCGCGTTCATCCACACGGCGTCGTACGACGTCGCCGTCGCCTCGTGGATGGGCTCGGTCGTCTCTCCGAACGACGCCGTCGAGGTCGACGGCGCGCAGGTCTCGACGGGCTTCCCGTCGTGGCTGGGCGGCACATGGACGCGCGCCGACGTCCTGCGCTACGGCGAGAACCCCCATCAGCGCGCGGCGCTCTACATCGACGGCTCGACGGACGGCCTCGCGCAGGCCACGCAGCTGCACGGCAAGGCCATGAGCTACAACAACTACGTCGACGCGGACGCTGCGTGGCGCGCCGCGCACGACCACGGCGAGCAGCCGACCGTCGCGATCATCAAGCACGCCAACCCGTGCGGCATCGCGGTCGGCACCGACATCGCCGATGCGCACGCCAAGGCGCACGCGTGCGACCCGCTGTCCGCGTTCGGCGGCGTCATCGCCCTCAACGACATCGTCTCGCCGCAGGCCGCGCGTCAGATCGCGGAGGTCTTCACCGAGGTCGTCGTCGCGCCTGGCTACGAGCCCGAGGCCCTCGACATCCTGCGCGCCAAGAAGAACGTGCGTCTCCTGCTCGTCGACGCGGAGCCGTCCGCACCCGTCGAGACGCGCCCCATTTCCGGCGGGCTGCTCGTCCAGGCCGTCGACCGCCTCGACGCGGCGGGCGACGACCCGACGACCTGGACGCTCGCTACCGGCGAGGCGGCCGACGACGCGACGCTCGCGGACCTCGCGTTCGCGTGGCGCGCGGTGCGTGCCGTGAAGTCGAACGCAATCCTCCTCGCGGCCGGGGGCGCGTCGGTCGGCGTCGGCATGGGCCAGGTCAACCGCGTCGATTCGTGCCGCCTCGCGGTCGAGCGTGCGGGCGAGCGCGCGGCCGGGGCTGTCGCGGCGTCGGACGCGTTCTTCCCGTTCGCCGACGGCCTTCAGGTGCTGCTCGACGCCGGCGTGCGCGCGGTCGTCCAGCCGGGTGGGTCCGTGCGCGACGACGAGGTCATCGCCGCCGCGGCCGCCGCCGGCGTGACGCTCTACCTCACGGGCACGCGCCACTTCGCGCACTGAGCCGCTCCGCGACGACGGCCCTCCCGCGCTCTGCGCGCGGGAGGGCCGTCGTCGCGCCCCGCGCCGTCGTCGTGTCCTGCGCCTCGTCGTGCCCAGAGTCTCGTCGTGTCCTGCACCTCGTCGTGCCCAGAGTCCCGTCGTGTCCTGCGCCTCGTCGTGCCCAGAGTCTCGTCGTGTCCTGAGCCGCGTCGTGCCCAGAGTCTCGTCGCGTCCTGCACCTCGTCGTGCCCAGAGTCTCGTCGTGTCCCGAGCCTCGTCGTGCCCAGCGTCGTCGTGTCCTGCGCCTCGTCGTGCCCAGCGTCGTCGTGGCTCGATAGCCCATCCATGCACGTGAGGTGGCCCGATCGGCTATCGAGCCACTGACGCGTTTGCTCGATAGCGGATCTGTTCACCTCGGATGTCCGGATCCGCTATCGATGAGTGCGGGATGCAGTCAGGGCCGGGTGGGGTCGGCGAGTCCTCGTGCTCGATAGCGGATCCGCACACGAGAAGCGGCCGGATCGGCTATCGGAACGAGGAGGGGAGTAGCAGGCGGCTGGTTTGACAGGGGAGTCGGGTCAGCGCAGCGGCACCGACGGGTCGGCGGCACGGGTCGGGTCGAGGCGGGGGCGGGGCGTCGCGCGGAAGAGGCGGCGTGCGGCTGCGGCGTCGCGTGGGCGGTCGACGACGAGGATCCCCGCGAGCGTCCGTAGACCGTCGTCGCGCGCAGAGCTCGCTCCGGCGTCGGCGTCCGACGGCTCCGTCCCGTCGACGAACCACAGCGCCGCCCACCCGTCGTCGCCCGCGGGGTCGCCGCGGAGGACGGGTCGTGCGGCTGGCGGGCGCGTGCCGTACATCGCAACCTCGTGCCCGAGCATCGTCGAGAACACGTACGGGGCCGGATCTGCGAGGTCGGCAGCCGGGTCGAGCAGCGAACGCACCGCGAGCTCGGGCGTCGTGAGGGCCGCGTCCCAGTGCCCGCCGCGGACGAACCCGCAGCGTGCAGCGCGCGCCGCGGCATCGCCGACGACGCGGACCCGCGCCAGGGGCCCTGACGTCGTGGGCAGGTACGTGGGGACAGTCACTCCCGCGGCTTCGACCCCCCGGGTGAGCGGACGCATGGCGCCGTCGACGACGACGTCTCCGTCGAACGCCGTCGCGAGCAGGTCGGCGAGCGTCCCGTCTGGCACAGGTGCGGGACGTGCGCCGACCGCCGCGAGGACGACGTCTGCGTCGATCCGGCGCCCGTCGTCGAGGACGACGCTGTCGGCCTCGACGGCAGCGACCTGCGTGTCGAGCAACAGCGTCACCCCGGCCGCAGCGAACCACGGAGCGACGAGCGCGCCGTCCTCGCCGAGCGCCGAGGCCAACGGATACGGGGCCGCCTCGACGACGGTGACGTCGGCGCCCGCCGCAGCGACCACGCCGGCGACCTCCGAGCCGATCCATCCCGCGCCGATGCACACGAGCCGCGGCCGCTCGCGCGCGCCTAGCAGCTCGCGCAGACGGACCGCGTCGTCGTGCGTGTGGAGCGTGAGCGCGTGCTCCCACCCCACGACGGTGCGGGCACGCGACCCCGTCGCGAGAACGACGGCGTCGACGCTGACCTCGTCGACGACGACCTCGCCGGACGAGCCTGTCTCCGGGCGGTCCGTCGTCCCGTCAACGCGGTCCGTCGGTACGAGCTCCGCACGGAACCGATCGCCGTCGACGTCGATCCGCGTCACCCGCGTCGCAAGGCGCACGTCGACGTCGAGCGCGTCGAGGTCGATGTCGAGATCCGCGCCGAGGTCGACGTGCCAGCCGTCGTCGAGCAGGTGCTTCGAGAGCGGCGGCCGGTCGTAGGGCGCGTGCGGCTCGTCGCCGACGAGGTGCACGGGGCCTGCGTGCCCGTGCTCGCGCAGCAGTGCAGCGGTGCGCAGGCCCGCGAGGCCCGCACCGACGACGAGCACCGACGCGTCGTTCGGGAGCGGCGTTGGTGACGAGGGGCCGGGACGGGACGTGTGGGTTGCGGTCACGCTTCCCACGGTAGTCGCGGCGGCCGAGCGTGCGACGTGGGTGCGGCACGTCCGCACCGTGCGACGCGGGTAGGCTCGAACGTCGTGACGTCACTGGGAGGACCGATGGGTGTGGGCGAGCAGCCCGGGCAGGGGCCGACGGTCGCGCGCGACCCTGCCGCACCGGCGGGACGTGGGGAGACTGACCACGGGGACGAGGGCACGACGCTCGTTCCCGACGACGCTGTCGTGCCCGCGCACTTCGACGACGCCGAGCAGGCGGCCCGTGCGATCGCGCCGCGCCGCAACGTGTGGATCTGGGTGAACGTCGGCCTCGTCGCTGTCGTCTGCGTGCTAGCCCTGGTGGCGGGGCCGAAGGTCGCCGCGCTCGCGCTCGCGGCGCAGTCGACACTCGCGGGCCTCGTGCGGCTTGTGGTCCGGGAGCCCGTCGCCGGGCTCGAGGTGCGGAGCCGCTGGCTCGACGTGACGTTCTACCTCGGTGCGGCGTTCGTCCTCGTCGCGCTCGCGCTCACGGCCCCGCTCGACTGACGGTGCCGCAGTCCCCTCCCGTCGACTGGTAGGGCTGGGGCACCGTTCGATGGTGCTGGGGACCTACGAGTCGGTGGGATGGTGCGACTGGTAGGGCTGGAGCACCGTTCGATGGTGCTGGGGACCTACGAGTCGGTGTGGTGTGGGGCGTGACGATGGCCCGCTGCCCCGAGAGGTCTCGCGGGGCACCGGGCCATCGCCGTCCGGTCAGGAACGCGCGGGCGCGGACTCCTCGTCGGTGTCGTCAGACGACGCGTCGTCCGACGCGGTCTCGTCCGACGCAGCGGTGAGCTTGCCGTCCTCGGAGATCTCGACGATCTCGACGACGTCATACGGAGCGTCCTCGACCGCGATCGGTGCGGCGCCGAGCGCGATGATGCGGGCGACGAGGCCTGCGAGGATCGCACCGGCGAGCGGCCCGACGACGAAGACCCACACCTCCTTGAGGGCCCACGGCTCGGCGAAGAACGCGATGCCGAGCGAACGGGCGGGGTTGACCGAGCCACCCGTGAACGGCGTCGCGACGAGGAGCGTCGCGGTGAACGTCAGGCCGACCCACAGGGGCGTGAGGTTGCTCGCGGCCCGCGTGGTCATCACGGCGAGGACGACGGCAACGAGGATCATCGTGAGGACGCCCTCGATGATGAGCGCGCTCGTCAGGGTGACGTCGATCGCGCCCCCGGAGGCCGCGCCGAGGCCGGCGTGCGTTCCGTAGCCGTTCGCGCCCGTCGAGAAGAGCGCGGCCGCCGAGTCCTTCCCGGTCGCGGCAGGCAACCCCGTGGGAAGGACTGCGCGCAGGACGGCGCCGGCGACCGTCGCGCCGAGCACCTGGGCGAGCCAGTAGACGGGGACGTCGGCCCAGCGGAGGCGGCCGGCGATCGCCGCGCCGAGCGTCACAGCGGGGTTGATGTGGCCGCCCGAGACGTTGCCGATGATGGCGATCGCCGCCATGGCGCCGAGGCCGAACGCGAGGCAGGTCGCGAGGGCGTTGCCCCCGACCCAGGTCGTGTAGAGCGCAGCTCCCACGCCGAGGAGGACGAGGATGAAGGTTCCGAAGACCTCGGCTCCTGCGCGCAGGAGCAGGGAGGGCTGGGCGGGCTCGAGGTCGAGGTCCTCGAAGGTGGCGTCCGCGGCGTCGTGCGCGGAGGCGTCGGTGAGCGACATGGTGGTCCTGTCCGTCTCGTGGGGGGCCGGCGGCGGGATGCCGTCGGAAAGGTTCCGGGCCCTGTGCGGCCGTTCGTGAGGATCCTCCCGCCGCAGCCTGGGTGCTCCCTGAGTGTGCCACCTGCGGGCGCGGCCTTCGAGGCGGTTGTCACGCCGCGGGCAACTATCTTGACATCAAGAAATCCGGTATCCTGGCGGGCGGACACCCCTCATACAGCACAGGAGCGTTGCGCCCATGGGCAAGATCAAGGTCGTCAACCCGGTCGTCGAGCTCGACGGTGACGAGATGACTCGCATCATCTGGCAGTTCATCAAGGACCGCCTCATCCACCCCTATCTCGACATCGACCTCAAGTACTACGACCTGTCGATCGAGAACCGCGACGCGACCGACGACCAGGTGACGATCGACGCTGCGAACGCGATCAAGCAGTACAACGTCGGCGTCAAGTGCGCGACGATCACGCCCGACGAGGCGCGCGTCGAGGAGTTCGGCCTCAAGAAGATGTGGGTCTCGCCCAACGGCACGATCCGCAACATCCTCGGTGGCGTCGTCTTCCGCGAGCCCATCATCATCTCGAACATCCCGCGCCTCGTGCCGGGCTGGAACAAGCCGATCATCATCGGCCGCCACGCGCACGGCGACCAGTACAAGGCGACGAACTTCAAGGTTCCCGGCGCCGGCACGCTCACGCTCACGTACACGCCTGCTGACGGCTCCGAGGAGATCAAGCAGACGGTCGTGACGTTCCCTGAGGAGGGTGGCGTCGCGATGGGCATGTACAACTTCAACGAGTCCATCAAGGACTTCGCGCGCGCCTCGTTCGCGTACGGCCTCCAGCGCCAGTACCCCGTGTACCTCTCGACGAAGAACACGATCCTCAAGGCGTACGACGGCCAGTTCAAGGACCTCTTCCAGGAGGTCTTCGACGCGGAGTTCAAGGAGCAGTTCGACGCTGCCGGCCTCACGTACGAGCACCGTCTCATCGACGACATGGTCGCCTCGGCCATGAAGTGGGAGGGCGGCTACGTCTGGGCGTGCAAGAACTACGACGGTGACGTCCAGTCGGACACGGTCGCGCAGGGCTTCGGCTCGCTCGGCCTCATGACGTCGGTCCTCATGACGCCTGACGGCAAGACCGTCGAGGCCGAGGCTGCGCACGGCACGGTGACGCGTCACTACCGCCAGCACCAGCAGGGCAAGCCGACGTCGACGAACCCGATCGCGTCGATCTTCGCGTGGACGCGCGGACTCATGCACCGCGGCAAGCTCGACGGCACGCCCGAGGTCGTGAACTTCGCGCAGACGCTCGAGGACGTCGTCGTCGCGACGGTCGAGTCGGGCAAGATGACGAAGGACCTCGCGCTGCTCATCAGCAAGGACCAGCCGTGGCTCACCACGGAGGAGTTCCTCGCTGCGCTCGACGAGAACCTCGCCGCACGTCTCGGTTGAGAAGCGCTCGGCACGTGGTCTCGACGGCCCGTCAGGACAGATCCTGGCGGGCCGTCGTGCACGATGGTCCTGTGCGACGTCGTCGCTGGTGACGCACCAGAGGACGAACGCAGGAAGCTGACGACGAAGGAGTTGGGACGATGACTGCGACACCCGTGACAGTGACGGTGACCGGCGCTGCGGGCCAGATCGGCTATGCGCTGCTCTTCAGGATCGCGTCGGGCCAGATGCTCGGACCGGACACCCCGGTGAGGCTGCGGCTGCTCGAGATCCCGGCGGGCGTGCGCGCCGCGGAGGGCACCGCGATGGAGCTCGACGACTGCGCGTTCCCGCTGCTCGCGTCGATCGACGTGACGGACGACGCGTCGGCGGCGTTCGACGGCACGAACGTCGCTCTGCTCGTCGGCGCGCGGCCGCGGACGAAGGGTATGGAGCGCGGCGACCTGCTCGCCGCGAACGGCGGGATCTTCGGTCCGCAGGGTGCGGCGATCAACGCGGGTGCGGCGGACGACGTGCGTGTGCTCGTCGTCGGCAACCCCGCGAACACGAACGCGCTCATCGCGGCCAAGCATGCGCCCGACGTCCCGGCGAGCCGGTTCACGGCGATGACGCGTCTCGACCACAACCGTGCGCTCTCGCAGCTCGCGGCGCGTGGCGGGGTACCCGTCGGGCAGGTGCGGAACGTGACGATCTGGGGCAACCACTCGGCGACGCAGTTCCCCGACATCGCGCACGCGGACGTCGCGGGGCGTCCGGGTGCGGAGCTGGCGGCGGACGCGGCGTGGTACCTCGACGAGTTCGTGCCGACGGTCGCGAAGCGTGGTGCGGCGATCATCGAGGCGCGCGGCGCGTCGAGCGCGGCCTCGGCGGCGAACGCGGCGATCGAGCACGTGCACGACTGGGTGCTCGGCACCACGGAGGGGGAGTGGACGAGCGCGGCGATCATGTCGGACGGATCGCACTACGGCGTGCCGGAGGGCATCGTCTCGTCGTTCCCGGTGACGTCGAGCGGCGGGGAGTGGAAGGTCGTCGAGGGGCTCGAGGTCTCCGACCTTGCGCGCGAGCGCATCGACGTGTCGGTCGCCGAGCTACTTGAGGAGCGTGACGCGGTCGCAGGCCTCGGACTCGTCTGACCTTCTCGTCTCGTACGTCTGCGCCGCCCCGTCGACCTTCCCGGTCGGCGGGGCGGCGTCGTCGTGCGTGGACTTGGTGTCCGCGGCCGAGACCTCGTCGTGATCTCTTCTGCAAGAACACGGCCGCTCTCGTCCCTTTGTGGGGCCTTTGCGCCTCGAATGTCATCCCATGTTGAGGCCGGTGTTTCCACTGTTGCAGCAAGTTTCAGCAACGGCTACCCTCGGCGCAGATGTGAGCAGCGACACAGCGGTCGCACCGACGAAGGAGTCATGAGATGCAGGAACGTCGTCAGCCCGGGGTGAGGAGGCGGCGAGCCGCCGCCTACCTCTCGACCTTCGCCCTCGCGGCCTCGGGCGTCGTGGCGGGGTCAGCCCCCGCCTTCGCCGCCGACCCCGAGGCCTACCGGCTCATCGGGGACCTCCAGTCTGAGCTCGGTTGCACGGGCGGGGAGAATGCCGGTGACTGGCTCCCCGGCTGCGACTTGGGAGCGCTCGCACAGGTCGGTGACACGAGCGCGTGGACCCTCGAGACCCCGCTGCCCGCAGGCTCCTACGAGTTCAAGGTCCTCGCGGGCGGCACCTGGGACGCCCAGGCCTGGGGTCGCGCCGGCTCCACCGGACCTGACGCCAAGAACATCCGCCTGACGACGGGCGGCGACTCCACCTTCCGCTTCGTCTTCGACTCGGCCGACGGTCTCGTCCAGGTCGTGCCGACCGGAACGAACGTCGCTGCGCCGACCGACGCCGACGCGCCCCGGCCCGTGCGCCAGGCTGGCTCCGACGAGCAGTTCTACTTCGTGCTCACGGACCGCTTCGCCAACGGCGACCCGAGCAACGACACCGGCGGCGTCGAAGGCGACCGCTCCGCCCACGGCTTCGACCCGGCCGACAAGGCGTACTACCACGGCGGTGACCTCGCCGGTCTGCGCGCGAACCTCGACTACATCGAGGGCCTCGGCACGACCGCGCTGTGGCTCACGCCGACCTTCAAGAACCGCGCCGTCGGGGGCACCGGCACGGACCAGTCCGCCGGCTACCACGGCTACTGGGTCACCGACTTCACGCAGGTCGACCCGCACCTCGGCACGAACGCCGAGCTCGAAGCCCTCATCGACGACGCGCACGCGCGCGGCATCAAGGTGTACTTCGACATCATCGTCAACCACACCGCGGACATCATCGACTACGAGGAGGGCGTCTACACGTACCGCCCGACGCCGGGCGAGCCGTACACGCCGTTCATCCCCGTCGGCTTCGAGGACATCAAGGTCCCGGCCTGGCTCAACGACACCTCGCTCTACAACAACCGTGGCAACTCGACGTGGCAGGGCGAGTCAGCGGTGCTCGGCGACTTCAACGGCCTCGACGACCTCGACACGAAGAAGCCCGAGGTCGTCCAGGGCTTCATCGACATCTACGAGGCGTGGGCGACGAGCGGCATCGACGGCTTCCGCATCGACACCGCCAAGCACGTCGACTTCTCGTTCTGGCAGCAGTGGACGACAGCCATCAAGGCTGCGACCGCGAGCAACCCCGACTTCTTCATGTTCGGCGAGGTCTACGACGCCGACCCGGTCAAGCTTTCGCCCTACCTCCGCGACTCTGACATGGACTCGGTTCTCGACTTCACGTTCCAGGACGCCGCGGCCGTCTTCGCGGGCGGCGGCAAGGCGTCCAACCTCTCGACGCTCTTCGCGGGCGACGACCGTTACACGACGGCGACGAAGAACGCACACTCGCTGCCGACGTACCTCGGCAGCCACGACATCGGTCGCATCGGCTACTTCGTGCGGAACGAGGACGACGCGGAGAAGCGCTCCGGGCTCGCTCACTCGCTCATGTACCTCACCCGCGGCCAGCCGGTCGTCTACTACGGCGACGAGCAGGGCTTCGTCGGTTCCGGGGACGACGGCAAGGACAAGGCGGCGCGGCAGTCGCTCTTCGCGTCCCAGGTCGAGGAGTTCACGACGCAGAAGCTGCTCGACGGAACGGTGGCCGGCTCGGTCGACCGCTACGACACGGACGCGGCGCTCTACACGCACATCGCCGACCTCGCGAAGCTCCGCGCCGACCACCGTGCCCTGTCCGCAGGCGCGCAGATCGAGCAGCACGCCGACTCGGCCGCGGGCATCTACGCGTTCTCGCGCGTCGACGAGACCGCGGCGGCGCCGCACGAGTACGTCGTCGCGGTCAACAACGCGACGACGGAGAAGAGCGCGACGTTCACGGCGCTCACTCCCGGCGCGACGTTCGCCGGGCTCTCCGGCACGACGACGGACGTCACGTCGGCCTCCGACGGCACCGTCACGGTGACGGTCCCCGCCCTGTCTGCGATCGTCCTGCGCGCGACGACCCCGGTCGTCGCCGACGACGCTCCCGTCGTGCCCGTCTTCACGTCGCCCGCCGCCGGCGGCGGCGTCCGCGACGAAGGTGCGATCACTGTCGACCTCGGCACCGACCGCTATGCGGAGACGACGTTCTGGGCGCGCCTCGCGGGTGCGGACGAGTGGACGCTGCTCGGCACGGACGACACGACGACGCCGCGGATCTACCTCGACACCGACGACTACGCGCCCGGCTCGCTCCTCGAGTTGCGGGCCGTTGCACGCGACGCCGCGGGCGAGCTCACGCAGACCGTCATGACCGCGGTCGTCGGCGACGACCACGGCCTCGGCTACGCGGCCGGCTCGGACGAGTTGCAGCGGCTCACGATCCCCGGCTCGCACGGCACCGAGATCGGCGGCTGCGCGGATTGGACGCCCGGCTGCGAGTCGACCGCGCTCACCCTGCAGGCCGACGGCACGTTCCAGGGCACGTTCGACATCGCTGCCGGCACGTACGACTTCAAGTTCGCGTACGGCACCACGTGGGGCAACGACTACGGTCCCGGCGGCGCGCAGGGGGGCCAGAAGAACTACTCCTACACGCACGCCGGCGGTCCGGTGACGTTCTTCTTCGACCCCGTGACGAAGCTCGGCGCGCACACCGCCGAGGGCCGTGTCCTCACGGTTGCGGGCGACTTCCAGACGCAGCTCGGCTGCGCGGCGGACTGGACGGACGCATGCCTCGCGGGCCAGCTCGAGCTCCGTAAGGACGGCACGTACCGCTACGTGCTCGACGGTCTCACCCCGGGGGGGTACGAGCTCAAGGTCATCGAGAACCTCGACTGGTCGACGTCGTACGGGACCGCAGCCGGTGGCAACATCAACTTCGAGATCACCGCGGAAGACCCGGCGGCGGTCGTCACGCTCGACCCGACGACGAACGCCGTCACGGTCGAGACGGGAGCCGCACCTCAGGAGGGCCCCGAGCCGCAGCGCGACATCACCGTGAACATCGCAGGCTCGCTTAACTCCGAGATGGGCTGCGCGGGCGACTGGTCGCCCGACTGCGCCGACGGCGTCCTCACGCAGCAGGTCGGCTCGGTGTTCTCCGGGACGTTCACGCTGCCCGCGGGCAGTTACGAGTACAAGGTGGCGATCGACGGCTCGTGGGACGAGAACTACGGCGCCGACCGGACGCAGGGCTCGGGCAACATCCCGCTCGTGCTCGCGGAGGAGACGGACGTGACGTTCGTCTACGACGACGCCTCACACTTCGTCGACGCGATCTTCGCGGGCGGCCCGAGCCGCGTCGCGGTCATCGCGGGGACGCTCCAGGACCAGCTCGGCTGCGCGGGGGTCTGGGACCCCAAGTGCCTCGGTTCGTGGCTCCAGAACCACGACCGTGACGGCCAGGTCTACGTCCTGCAGACCAACCGCCTCAAGAAGGGGTCGTACTCTGCGAAGGCAGCTCTCGACCTCGGCTGGGCCGAGTCCTACCCGGACTCCGACCTCAACTTCACCGTCCCGAAGGACTACGCCACGATGAACTTCCGTCTCGACCTCACCACGAAGGAGTTCACGGCCGCGGCCGACACCTCCGTCGCCGGCGAGGGCTCGCGCGCCTACTGGCTCGACGAGCGCACGCTCGCCGTCCCGGCCTCCGCGGCCGCCGGCGCGGCCTGGACCCTGCGGGCCGCTGCCGACGGCGGCATGAGCGCCAGGAAGGACGGCATCGCCGCGCCCGCGGGCACGACAGTCCACGAGCTCACCGCGCTGAGCACGGGCCTGCCCGCAACGCTCCGCACCGCCTACCCGCACCTCGCGACGTACGCGGCGCTCGAGCTCCCGGCGGGTGTCGACCGTGCCGCGGTCGAGTCCGCGCTCCAGGGCCAGCTCCTCGTGTCCGCCGAGAAGGACGGCAGCGTCGTCTACGCGACGGGCGTCCAGCTCGCCGGCGTCCTCGACGACGTCTACGCGGCCGCGCTCGAGCGCGACCTTGGCGCGACGTTCGCCGCGGGCGTCCCGACGCTCACGCTGTGGGCTCCGACCGCACGGTCGGTGACGACCCAGGTGTGGCTCGACGGCGCTGGCCTGGCGACGGGCGAGATGACGGAGGTCGAGGCAACCCGCCAGGCCGACGGTACGTGGGTGACCCAGGGGACGTCCGCGTGGAAGGACAAGGCGTTCCGCTACGACGTCGAGGTCTTCGTGCCGTCGACGGGCAAGGTGGAGCACAACCTCGTCACCGACCCGTACTCCGTCGCGCTGACGCTCAACTCGACGCACTCCGTGCTCGTCGACCTCGCGGACCCGGCCTACCGGCCGACCGCGTGGTCCTCGACTGCCGCGCCGACGATCGCCCGGCCCGTCGACCGCTCGATCTACGAGCTGCACATCCGTGACTTCTCGATCACCGACACGTCGGTGCCCGAGGCGCAGCGCGGCACGTACCTTGCCTTCGCGGGCGAGGGCAACGGCGTCAAGCACCTGCGCAAGCTCGCGGCTGCGGGCCTCAACACGGTGCACCTGCTCCCGTCGTTCGACATTGCGACGATCGAGGAGGACCGCAGCAAGCAGAAGACGACGGGCGACCTCTCCGGCTTCGGGCCGGCGTCCGAGGAGCAGCAGGCGGCTGTCGACGCGATCAAGGACGAGGACGGTTTCAACTGGGGCTACGACCCGCTCCACTGGACTGCGCCCGAGGGTTCGTACGCGACGACCGGCAACCAGGACGGCGGCAAGCGCGTCGCCGAGTACCGCACGATGGTCGGCGCGCTCCACAGCAACGGGCTCCAGGTCGTCCAGGACGTCGTCTACAACCACACGGCGGCCTCCGGCCAGGACCCGAAGTCGGTGCTCGACCGCGTCGTGCCCGGCTACTACCAGCGGCTCTCGGCGACGGGCGGCGTCGAGAACTCGACGTGCTGCTCGAACGTCGCCACCGAGAACGCGTTCGCGCAGAAGCTCATGGTCGACTCCGTCGTCACGTGGGCGCGCGAGTACAAGATCGACGGCTTCCGCTTCGACCTCATGGGGCACCACTCGAAGGCGAACATGCTCGCCGTCCGCGAGGCGCTCGACGCCCTCACGGTCGCGAAGGACGGCGTCGACGGGAAGAAGATCTACCTCTACGGCGAGGGCTGGAACTTCGGAGAGGTCGCGGACAACGCCCGCTTCGAGCAGGCGACGCAGGGGCAGCTGGGCGGCACGGGCATCGGAACGTTCTCCGACCGCCTGCGTGACGCCGTCCACGGCGGCTCGCCGGTCGACGGCGGCTCGACGTTCGTCCAGGGCTTCGGCACGGGCCTCGGCACCGACCCGAACGGTCGCACGCGCGGCGACGGCGGCACGAACACGGGCGCTGCCGACGAGATCGCGGACCTGCGCCACCAGACGGACCTCGTCCGCCTGGGCCTCGCGGGCAACCTCGCCGACTACACGTTGACGACGGCGGCAGGCAAGGTCCAGCGTGGCGACGAGCTCGACTACCGCGGCGCCCCCGCCGGGTACGCGAGCCAGCCGGACGAGGTCGTCACGTACGTCGACGCGCACGACAACGAGACGCTCTTCGACATCCTCGCGCTCAAGCTGCCGAAGGACACGTCGATGGCGGACCGCGTCCGCATGAACACGTTGTCGCTCGCGACGACGACGCTCGCGCAGACGCCGACGTTCTGGCACGCGGGCACGGACCTGCTGCGGTCGAAGTCCCTCGACCGTGACAGCTACAACTCGGGTGACCACTTCAACGCGCTCGACTGGACCGGGAAGAGCAACAACTTCGGCGTGGGCCTCCCGCCCGAGGAGAAGAACGGGGAGAAGTGGTCGCTCATGACGCCGCTCCTCGCCGACCCAGCGCTCACCCCGTCGGCCGCGGACATCGCCACGGCCAACGCGCAGGCGCTCGACCTGCTCCGCCTGCGGTACTCGACGTCGCTCCTGCGTCTCGGTTCCGCAGATCTCATCAAGCAGAAGGTGTCGTTCCCGGGCTCGGGTGCCGACGCCGTGCCTGGCCTGCTCCTCATGCAGGTCGACGACACGGTCGGCACGGACGTCGACACGGCGCTCGACGGCGCGCTCGTCGCGTTCAACGCGTCGCCGGCGCCGATCACGACGACGGTCGCGTCGCTCAAGGGCCGTGCGTTCGCGCTCTCGCCGATCCAGGCGAAGGGCTCTGACGCGGTCGTCAAGGGCACGACGTTCGATGCTCGGACCGGCACGGTGACGATCCCGGCCCGCACCGTCGCGCTTCTCGTCGAGAAGTCGACGGAGCCGACCGACCCGCCGACGACCGAGGAGCCGACCGAGGAGCCGACGACCCCGGCCCCGACGCCGACGACCGAGGCTCCCAAGCCGTCGACGACGCGCCTGTCGCCGACGACGCTCACGACGACGCTCGGCTCGCGGGCCGTGTGGACCGTGCGCGTGTCCTCGGCGGGGCGCACTGACGGCGGGACAGTGACGCTCCGGGCGGGGTCGAAGGTTCTCGGCTCCGCGAAGGCCAGAGGCGGTGTCGCCAAGGTCCGGCTTTCGAAGACGGCGGTCGCCCGCGTCGGGCGCATGTCGGTCGTCGCGAGCTTCTCCGGCACGCCGACCGCGGCAGCGTCACGCTCGTCGAAGGGGGCGCTTGTCGTCAACCGGGCGAAGGCGCGGCTCAAGGTCACGGGGACGACCGTCCGCGCGGGCGAGCGTGCCGTCCTCAAGGTGCGGGTGAGCGCGTCCGCGGGCTCGACCGCCGGACGGGTCACCGTCTACCAGGGCAACCGCAGGGTCGGCTCGGCGCGCGTCGTCAAGGGCTCCACGAAGGTCGTCCTGCCGCGTTCCGTGTCGGCGAAGGCCGGCAAGGTGCGGCTCACGGTGCGCTACTCGGGCTCGACGACGGTCGCGAAGGCGTCGACCCGCACGACGCTTAAGGTCGTGCGGACGAAGCCGCGGCTGAGCGTCACGGCTCCGGACGCCCGCGTCCACCGTTCGGCGTACGTCACGGTGCGCGTCCGAGGGACGGCGTACGCCCGCCCCGAGGGGACGGTGACGGTGCGTCTCGACGGCAAGAAGATCGCGTCGGTGCGCCTCTCGGGCCGCTCGACGTCGACGACGCTGAGGGTGCGCGTCGTCGCGTTCCGCCCGGGTGACCGTGACATCACGGTGACGTACGGCGGCTCGGCGCGGCTCGCGAAGGCGAGCGCGAGCACCACGATGACCGTCCGCTGATCCCGCACGGCGGCACGGTGCAGGGCGCGTCCTCCTCACGGAGGGCGCGCCCTGCGCCGTCCCCGCACCCGCCCCCGCGCCGCGGGCCCGCCCGCCCGCGGCGCGGGGGCGGGTGCGGGGACGGCGCAGGNGGTCCGGGTGAGGCGACGGGGCGGGTTAGCCCTTGACGGAGCCGCTCATGAGTCCGCCGATGAAGTACTTGCCGAGCAGCACGTAGACGAGGAGCGTCGGCAGCGACGCGAGGAGCGCGCCCGACATCGAGACGCCGTAGTTCTGCAGCAGCGCGCCGTTCGCGAGGTTGTTGAGCGCGAGGGTCACGGGGCCGTTCTGGCTCGAGGAGAAGAAGACGGCGAAGAGGAAGTCGTTCCACGCCGAGGTGAACTGCCAGATGAGCACGACGACGAAGCTGGGGATCGACAGGGGCAGTACGACGGACCCGTAGGTGCGCAGCATGCCGGCGCCGTCGATGCGGGCCGCCTCGATGAGCTCGTTCGGGACGGACTCGTAGTAGTTGCGGAAGATGAGCGTCGTGATGGGCAGGCCGTAGATGACGTGGAGGAGGATGAGCGACGGAATGCCCGAGGGAATGCCGAGATCGATGACGAGCTGCGAGAGCGGGATCATCACGGCCTGGTACGGGATGAACATGCCGAAGAGGATGAGCGTGAAGACGAGGTCGGCGCCGCGGAAACGCCATCGCGAGAGGACGAACCCGTTGATCGACCCGAGGAACGACGAGATGAGCGCGGCGGGCACGACCATCTGGAGGGTGCGGACGATCGCGGGGGAGAGCGTCTCCCAGGCGAGTTGCCAGTTCTCGAGCGTCCACACCTGGGGGAGGTTCCAGGCGCGCGACGGTGCGGCGTCGCCCGCGCCCTTGAAGCTCGTGACGAGCAGCACGTAGACGGGGATGAGCACGAGGACGAGGAAGAACAGCAGGAGCGCGTAGCGGGCGGTCCGCCCGGCGGAGAAGCGCGAGGGCCGTGCGACGGGCGCGGCGGTGCGCTCGAGGGGTCCGGTGAGGGTCGAGGCGGTCATCGTCGGCCTTCCCGTGCGAGGTGGATGAGGTACGGGATGATGAGGACGGCGGCGATGACGAGCAGGATCGAGCCGACCGCTGCGGAACTCGCGTAGTCGAAGCTGGCCTTGAGCTGGTACATGTCGATCGCGGGCACCTTGGTCTGGTAGTTCGCGGGCTTCGAGATCGCCATGATGAGGTCGAAAGCTTTGAGCGACATGTGGCCAATGATGACGACGGCGGAGAGCGCGACGGGGCCGAGCTGCGGGAAGAGCACGTGGCGGTAGAGCTTCCACTCGGTCGCGCCGTCGACGCGCGCGGCCTCGCGCAGCTCCTCGGGGATGCCGCGGAAGCCGGCGAGGAAGAGCGCCATGACGTAGCCGGAGAGCTGCCAGATCGCGGGGATGGCGATTGCGGCGATGCCGACGGAGTTGTTGTTCCACCAGTTGTTTTGGAGGAAGTCGAGCCCGACGATCTGGAAGAGCCGGTTGAGGCCGGACGCCTGCTCGCCCTGGTTGGAGTTGAGGAGCCAGCGCCACACGACGCCCGAGGCGACGAACGAGACGGCCATGGGGAAGAGGTACACGGAGCGGAAGATGCCCTCGAAGCGCATGGGGCGGTCGAGGAGCCAGGCCCAGAGGAACCCGAAGACCATGGTGCCGACGAGGAAGACGACCGTGTAGAGCAGGAGGTTCTTGAGCGAGTGCTGGAACGAGTCGGACCCGAGGAGGTCAAGGTAGTTCTGGAGCCCGACGAAGACGGAGGGCTCGACGCCTGCGGCCTGCGCGGAGGTGTGGTTGTCGGTCATGGACGTCTGGACGTTGACGGCGAGGAGGCCGTAGACGAAGACGCTCAGCAGGACGAGGGTCGGTGAGATGAGCAGGAGCGGTGGGAGCCACCGCTTGTACGTGCGCACGGGTGTCGCCTCCGTGGTCGTCGGGTCGGGCTGTGCGTGGGGAGGGACGGGGTGCGCACGTCGGTGCGCACCCCGTCCGTGGTGTCAGCCCTGGGCCGCGGTGGTGAGCTCGGCCTGGAAGCCGGCGAGGTCGGTCGCGCCGGTCGTGAACTTGCTCGTGGCCTCGGAGATCTTGTTGAGCCATGCGATCGGGGTCGCGGCGCCGTGGGCGAGCGACGAGACGATCTTGTCCTGGCCGAAGGACGTGATGGCGGTCTGCTGGTACTCGGAGAAGTCCGAGGCCTTGGCGTCGGTGCGGGCCGGGATGGAGCCCTTGGCCTTGTTGAAGGCGGTCTGGCCGTCGAGCGAGCCGACGGTCTCGAGCCAGGCCTTGGCGCCGTCCGGGTGCGGTGCCCCGACGGGGAGGGTGAAGGAGTCGGCGAGGAAGTCGAAGACGCCGTCCGTGCCGGGCACCGGGAAGTACGTGAAGTCGGTGCCGGCCTTCTTGTCGGCCTCCTCGAACGCGGCGACCGCCCAGTCACCCATGACGTTGAACGCGGCCTGGCCGTCCATGACGAGCTGGGTGGCCTCGGGCCAGTCGAGCCCGTCGCGGTCGGTGTTCGTGTAGGACATGAGCTTCTGGAAGGTGGTGAGCGCGCCGGTGACGTCGGCGCCGTCCCAGGCGGTCGTGCCGTCCCAGAGGCCGGAGTAGCCGTCGACGCCGAGCTCGGCGAGGAGGACGGTCTCGAGGAGGTGGACCTGGGTCCAGGTCGTCGCGACGGAGAGGGGGGTCTTGCCGGAGGCCTTGATCTTGTCCATCGCGGTCATCCAGTCGGCGATGGTCGCGTACTTCGCGGTGGCGTCCAGACCTGCGCCGGTGAGGACCGAGGGGTTGGCCCAGACGACGTTGGCGCGGTGGATGTTTGAGGGGATGGAGTAGATCTTGCCGTCGACCGTGAGACGGTTGACGAGGTCGGCGGGGAAGGCGTCGCGAAGCTTGAACTCGTCGTAGAGGCCTGAGACGTCCTGGAGCTGGCCGGCCTTGATGTAGTCGGTGAGCTCGGCGCCGGCGTGGGCCTGGAACGTGTCCGGCGGGTTCTTCTGCTGGAGGCGGGTCTGGAGAAGCTCCTTGGCGGCGGAGCCGGCGCCGCCGGCGACGGCGCCGTTGACGAACTTCACGTCGGGGTGCTGGGTGTTGAAGACCTTGACGAGGGCGTCGAGGCCGCGCTTCTCGGAGCCGGACGCCCACCAGGTGAAGACCTCGACCTCGCTGCCGGCAGCGCCGGGCTTGTCGCCCTCGTCGTCGGAGCAGGCTGCGAGGGAGAACGTGAGTGCTGTGGCGGCGAGCGCCGCGGTGAGCGCCTTGCTGACTCTGCGCATGAAAGGTGTCCTCCGTGTGAGTGGCCTCCGGCGCGTCGTCGCGTCGGGTGGGTGCGTCGTCGCGCCCGGGCCGTTGGTCCTAGAGAAGCCGGTGCCACCGTTGGCGTCAAGTCTTGAACGCAAGAGATGTTCGATCGTGATGTTGGCTTTGGGAGGTGGAGTCGATGTGGTGCGGGCAGACCAGAACCTGGCGGCGTCCGCTGCTCACAGGAACGGATGCCGTAGGATCACCAACCGTGAGCATCGACCGGCTGACGCCGGGTTCGCAGACTTCACTGCGTGAAGCCAACCGGGCCCGCGTCGTGAATGCGGTCCAGCAGCGCGGCGCCCTCACGCAGGTCGAGCTGGCTGGCGTCACAGGGCTGTCCCCAGCCACCGTCTCGAACATCGTCAAGGAGCTCACGGCCGCGGGGGTTCTCGCAACCTCCCCGACATCCCGCTCGGGCCGGCGCGCCCAGCAGGTGACGCTCGCCCGCACCCTCGGTCTCGTCGGCGGGGTCCACTTCAGCAGCCGCACCCTGCGTGTCGCCCTCGCCGACACCTCCGGCCGCACCGTCGCCGAGCAGCGTATGCCCCTCGCGCCCGACCACCGCGCCGACATCGGCCTCGACCGCGTCGCCCTCCTCCTCGAGGAGATGCTCGAGCAGGTCGAGGCGACGCGCGACGAGCTCCTGCGTGTCGGCGTCGGCGTCGCCGCCCCCATCGACCAGGCCGACGGACGCGTCACCACACGCGGCCTCTTGCGCGGCTGGGACGGCGTCCGCGTCGCCGACGTCCTCGGCGAGCAGCTCGCCGTCCCCATCGACGTCGACAACGACGCGAACCTCGGCGCCCTCGCCGAGTCGCGCCAGGGTGCGGCGCGCGAGTTCCGCGACGTCGTCTACATCCGTGTGTCCAACGGGGTCGGGGCCGGCCTCGTCCTCGGCGGGCGCGTCCACCACGGCCGCTCGGGTGCCGCGGGCGAGATCGGGCACTCGACGATCGACGAGAACGGCCCCGTGTGCCGCTGCGGCAACCGCGGCTGCCTCGAGATGTACGTCGCCTCGCACGCGCTCCTCGCGATGCTCGAACCCACGCACGGCACCCTCTCGATGCAGGGCGTGCTCGACCGCGCCGCCGCCGGCGACCTCGGCTGCGTGCGCGTCCTCGAGGACTCGGGGAGGCACCTCGGTGTCGCGGTTGCCAACCTCTGTAACCTCGTCGACCCCGAGATTGTCGTCGTCGGGGGCCAGGTCGCCGCTGCGGGCGAGCTGCTGCTCGAGCCGCTGCGGGCCTCGCTCGCGCGGCGCGCCGTCCCGTCCGACGAGGGGCCCGTGCCCGTCGTCCCCGCCGAGTTCGGGACGCAGTCCGAGCTGCGGGGCGCCGTCCTCCTCGCCCTCGAGAACGTCGAGATCGCACGCGGGGGTCCCCGATGATCCACCTCTCGCTCCGGGTCCGCGCCGCGCGCCGCACCCGCGCCGCGGCGGCGCTCGCGGCGGCGCTCGCCGCGGCCGCCCTCGGCCTCGCAGGCTGCGTCCCCGCCGACGAGGGCCCGACGATCGCGTTCCTCATGCCCGACGCGACGACCGAGCGGTGGGAGCACCTCGACCGCCCCACGATGGAGCACGTCGTCGCGCAACGCTGCTCGACCTGCACGTTCCGTTACGCGAACGCGCGCGAGGACGCGCTCACGCAGCGTGAGCAGGCCGAGTCGTTCCTCGCCGACGGCGCCGACGTCCTCGTGCTCACCGCGGTCGACGGGGCGAGCGCCCTGTCGATCGTCGCCGAGGCGACGTCACGCGGCGTGCCCGTCATCGCGTACGACCGATTCCTCGCCTCCCCGGACGTCGCGTTCTACGTGTCGTTCGACCCGCGCCGGGTCGGCCGCATCCAGGGTGACGCGCTCGTCGCCGAGCTCGCGGCCCGCGGGAAGGCTGACGGCGGCATCCTCGTCGTCGGAGGAGCGGCGTCGGACCCCAACGCGGTCAACAACCGGGCCGGGCTCGACGCGGCCCTCGCAGGCACCGAGCACGCGATCCTCGCGGAGATCGACGTGCCGGGCTGGAGCCCCGACCTCGCCCGCGACTGGGTCGCCGACCAGATCGCCCGCGTCGGCGCCGAAAACGTCGCGGGAGTCTATGCCGCGAACGACGCCCTCGCGGCGGCCGCGATCTCCGCGCTCCTCGCGGCCGGCGCCGACCCCCTGCCCGTCGTCACCGGGCAGGACGCCGAGCTCGCTGCGGTCCAGCGGATCGTCGCGGGCCAGCAGACGATGACGGTCTACAAGGCCATCGCCCAGCAGGCCCGGACCGCCGCCGAGATCGCCGTGCGCATCGCGCGCGGCGAACCACCCGTCGTCCCGACCCGCGTCGACGGCGTGCCCTCCGTCCTCCTCACCCCGACGGGGATCGGCCGGGACGACGTCGCGAACATCCTCGTCGGAGGCGGCGTCCTCGCCGTCGACGACATCTGCACGCCCACCTTCGTCCAGGCCTGCACCGACGCCGGCCTCCTGCCGAGGAGCACCCCGTGACCACCGCCCCCGTCCTCGCCCTGCGCAAGGTCACGAAGACCTTCGGCGCTGTCCGTGCGCTCGTCGACGTCGACCTCGCCGTCCACCCGGGGGAGGTCCTCGCGGTCGTCGGCGACAACGGCGCAGGCAAGTCGACCGTCGTGAAGATCCTTGCGGGGGTGCTCGGCCCGGACACGGGCACGCTCGAGCTCGACGGCAACGCCGTGACGTTCCCGTCGCCGGGGGCGGCCCGCGCCGCGGGCGTCACCGCGGTGTTCCAGGACCTCGCGCTCTGCGACAACCTCGACGTCGTCGAGAACATCTTCCTCGGCCACGAGCTCCGCGAGCGCAGACGGCGGTCGGGTGCGCTGCTCGATGAGGTCGAGATGGAGCGGCGCGCATGGGAGCTCCTCGGCGAGCTCGCGGTGCGCCTGCCGTCCGTGCGCGTCCCCGTCGGGACGCTCTCCGGCGGGCAGCGGCAGGCCGTCGCGATCCTTCGCGCCCTCCACGGGGAGCCGCGCGTCGTCTTGCTCGACGAGCCAACGTCGGCGCTCGGCGTCGCCCAGACTGCCGAGGTCCTCACGCTCGTCGAGCGGCTGCGGGACCGTGGGCTCGGGGTCATCCTCGTGTCGCACTCCATGGCGGACGTCCACGCGGTCGCCGACCGCATCGCGGTCCTGCGTCTCGGGCGGCACGCCACGACGTTCGACGCGCGCACGACGAGCTATGAGGACCTTCTCGCCGCGGTCACGGGGGCGCGGGTGCCGGGCACGACGGCGGGGCCGCCCCGTCGCGCGTCGCACGAGGCCGACGCCCGCAGTAGTGCGACGGGAGGCGACCGATGAGCGGGCTCGACCTCTCCCGCCTGCGGGACCTCGCAGGCCGACGGGCCGCGGGCGGTCTTGCGGCCCTCGCCGTCGTGTGGATCGTCCTCGGGATCGCGACGCCGCGCTTCCTCTCCGCGGACAACCTCGTCAACGTCACGCAGCAGTCCGCCGTCACGGGGATGCTCACGCTCGGGGTCGTCCTCGTCATGCTCATCGGGCACCTCGACATCTCTGTCGGGGCGGTCTCCGGGCTGGGATCGGCGACCGTCGCGGTCGCCGTCGTCCAGCACGGCCTGCCCGAGGTGGTCGCGATCCTCCTCGCGATCCTCACGGGCGTCGTCCTCGGCCTCGCCTACGGGTTGCTCAGCACGCGTCTCGGGCTGCCCGGGTTCGTTCTCACCCTGGCGGGGCTCCTCGTCGCGCTCGGCCTCCAGCTGCAGGTGCTGGGCCGGACGGGAGCGGTCAACCTCCCGTTCGAGACGGGGCTCGTGCGGTTCGCGCAGCAGGCGTACGTGCCGACCCCGGTCGCGCTCGGCGTCGGGGCGCTCGTTGTCGTCGTCGTGGGGTTCCTCGGTGCGCACGAGCGGCGTCGGCGCGACCGCGCCGGACTTGCGGGAGACAGCTGGGTGCGGATCGGCACGCGGACGGGCCTGCTCGCGGCGCTGCTGCTCGGCGGCACCCTCTACCTGTCGACGGCGCGGGGCGTCGGGTGGATGTTCGTCCTGTTCCTCGTCGTCGTCACGGTGGTCGACGTCTGCCTGCGGCGCACGAGCTGGGGCCGCCACGTGCGGGCGATCGGCGGCAGCGTCGAGTCGGCCCGGCGCGCGGGGCTCGGCGTCGACCGCACGATCATCTCGGTGTACGTGCTGTGCTCGTCGCTCGCGGCGTTCGGCGGCGTCCTCGCGGCGGGGCGGCTCGCGGCCGCGAACCAGGGGACGGGCGGTGCCGAGCTGAGCCTCACGGCGATCGCGGCCGCGCTCATCGGCGGGGCGAGCCTCTACGGCGGGCGCGGGAGCGCGTGGTCGGTGGTGCTTGGCGTCGCGGTCGTCCAGTCGATCTCGACGGGTCTCGCGATGCTCGGTGCCGAGGCGTCGGTGCGGTACCTGATCCTCGGGGTCGTCCTCGTTGTCGCCGTCGCGATCGACGCGTCAGGCAAGCGCGAGGGCGGCCGGACGAGGGCCTAGCTGGGCCGGCCGTGCTCCGCCTCGAGGGGTTGCGCGTCAGCACCCCTCAGGGGTGCTCCGGCGCAAGCCCGCGCCGGGCTCCGTCAGCGGAAGATCACCGTCCGGTGCCCGTTGAGGAGCACGCGGTGCTCGGAGTGCCAGCGGACCGCGCGCGCGAGGACGCGCCGCTCGACGTCCTGCCCGAGCGCGACGAGCTCCTCGGTCGAGCGTGAGTGGTCGACGCGCTCGACGTCCTGCTCGATGATCGGACCCTCGTCGAGGTCTGCGGTGACGTAGTGGCTCGTCGCACCGATGAGCTTGACGCCGCGCGCGTGAGCCTGGTGGTACGGCTTCGCGCCCTTGAACGACGGCAGAAACGAGTGGTGGATGTTGATGATCCGCCCCTCGAGCCGCCGGCAGAGGTCGTCGGAGAGCACCTGCATGTACCGGGCGAGGACGACGAGCTCCACGTCGAGCTCGTCAACGAGCGCGAGGAGGGCGGCCTCGGCGTCGGGCTTCGTCTCCTTCGTCACCGGGATGTGGTGGAACGGCTTGTCGTAGAACGCGGCGAGCGTCGCGAGGTCCGTGTGGTTGCCGACGACGCCGACGACGTCGATCTCGAGCCCCTCCGAGCGCTGCCGGAACAGCAGATCGTTGAGGCAGTGCGCGGCCTTGGAGACGAGGACGAGCGTGCGCACGGGGCGCCCGACGACGTCGAGCGTCCACGTCATGTCGAAGCGGTCCGCGAGCTCGGCGACCGCCGCTCGCAGGACGTCGGGCTCGGCGAGCGTGCGGACCTGGACACGCATGAAGAAGCGGTCGGTCTCGGGGTCGCCGTACTGCTGGGACTCGGTGATGTTGCCACCGTTCTCGGCGAGCACCCCGGACACGGCGTGAACGATCCCGGGACGGTCCGGGCACGAGAGGGCGAGGACCCAGTGCGTCGGGTCGGGCGTCGGGGCGAGATCGGTGGCGGTCACGAGGGCGAGGGTAGTCCAACGCGCCGCGCGCGGGCGCGGACGCTGCGTGCGTGGACGTGGTCCACCTGACACGATGGGCTCATGAACGACGCCCTCCGCATCGGTCCTGTCACCCTCGAGCACGCTGGCGAGCTCCTCACGCTGCGGCGCGCCGCGTTCGTCACGGAGGCGCAGACGTACGACGACCCGTTCATCCCGCCGCTCACGCAAACGCTGGACGAGCTCCGCACGGACCTCGAGGCCGAGGGCGTCATCACCCTCGGCGCGTGGGACGGTCCGCGGCTCATCGGATCGGTGCGCGTCGAGCTCGAAGGGGCGAAGGCGACGCTCGGCCGCCTTGCCGTGGCCCCGGACCGTCAGGGCGAGGGCATCGGCACGCAGATGATGCTCACCGTCGCGCCCATGCTGCCGGAGGAGACCGAGGAGATCTGGGTCTTCACGGGCCGCGACTCCAAGCAGAACCTCGCGATGTACCAGAACCAGGGCTACGAGCACCAGTTCGACGAGACCGTCGGCGACCTCACGTACGCGTACCTGCGGCGGATCCTCGGGGAGGACGTCGAGGGCTGAGCCCAGCCGTGCCCGACGGTGCCGAGAGGCCAGCTGTGTCGGCGCCGTCGTCGTCCGGCCGTGCGCCACGCCAGGTCGGACGTGACACGTCGCACGTCCGCTTGACCCCCCCGGGACCTCGACGCGTGGGGTGCCCGGCTTGCTACGCTGTACCGGTCGCGACTGGCGCATTCAGGTGGGTCACCACCGGGGAGCGGCACCTTCTTCTCCGACTTCGGGTCGTTCGCCTGGGCCCCGGTCACCGCACCGTCGTGCGCGTGCCTGTCCGGCGCCCGCATAGACATGCACTTGACTGCACGTCCACCACGTCCGAAGGAGACGAGAATGAGCCAGCACGAGCCCGTGCTCGACCAGGGCCTTGCCGAGGTCGACCCGGAGATCGCCGCCGTCCTCGACGGTGAGCTTGCGCGTCAGCGCGGCACCCTCGAGATGATCGCGTCGGAGAACTTCGTCCCGCGCGCCGTCCTGCAGGCGCAGGGCTCCGTCCTCACGAACAAGTACGCCGAGGGCTACCCGGGCCGCCGCTACTACGGCGGCTGCGAGCAGGTCGACATCGCGGAGGAGCTTGCGCTCTCGCGTGCAAAGGACCTTTTCGGCGCCGAGTACGCGAACGTCCAGCCGCACTCGGGCGCCACCGCGAACGCCGCGGTCCTCCATGCGCTCATCAAGCCGGGCGACAAGATCATGGGCCTCGAGCTCGCGCACGGCGGCCACCTCACGCACGGCATGAAGATCAACTTCTCCGGCAAGCTCTACGAGGTCGCCGCGTACGGTGTCGACCCCGAGACGATGCGCCTCGACATGGACAAGGTCCGCGAGCAGGCGCTCGAGGCGCGCCCCGACGTCCTCATCGGCGGCTGGTCCGCGTACCCGCGTCACCTCGACTTCGAGGCGTTCCGCTCGATCGCTGACGAGGTCGGCGCGAAGCTCTGGGTCGACATGGCGCACTTCGCGGGCCTCGTCGCCGCCGGTCTGCACCCGAACCCGGTGCCGTACGCGGACGTCGTCTCCTCGACCGTCCACAAGACGATCGGCGGCCCCCGCTCGGGCTTCATCCTTGCGCGCGAGGAGTACGGCAAGAAGCTTGACTCGGCCGTCTTCCCGGGCCAGCAGGGCGGCCCGCTCATGCACGTCATCGCGGCCAAGGCCGTGTCGTTCAAGCTCGCCGGGAGCGAGGGCTTCAAGGCCCGCCAGGAGCGTGTCCTCTCGGGTGCCCGCATCATCGCCGACCGCCTCACGGCGGACGACGTCCGTGCGGCCGGCGTTGACGTCCTCACGGGCGGCACCGACGTTCACCTCGTGCTCGTCGACCTGCGCAAGTCCGACCTCGACGGTCAGCAGGCCGAGGACCTCCTCCACGCGGCCGGGATCACCGTCAACCGCAATGCCGTCCCGTTCGACCCGCGCCCGCCGCGCGTCACGTCGGGCCTGCGTATCGGCACGCCCGCGCTCGCGACCCGAGGCTTCGGCGACACCGAGTTCACCGAGGTCGCCGAGATCATCGCGACGGCCCTCAAGGGCGGCGCGGACGTCGACGCGCTGCGCGCTCGCGTGCAGCGTCTCGCGGATGCCTTCCCGCTCTACCCGGACCTGCAGCAGTACTGACGCACCGCACCGCCCGGCCGGGTCTCCCGGCCGGGCGGTCGCGCGTGGGAGGAGAACCCATGACCGCACAGATCCTCGACGGCAAGGCCACCGCGGCCACCCTGAAGTCCGAGCTCGCCGAGCGTGTCGCCGCCCTCAGGGCGCGTGGCGTGACGCCCGGCCTCGGCACCGTCCTCGTGGGGGAGGACCCCGGCTCGAAGGCGTACGTCGCGGGCAAGCACCGCGATTGCGCCGAGGTCGGCATCGCCTCGATCCGTGAGGACCTCCCGGCCGACGCCACCCAGGCGGACGTTGAGGCCGCGATCGCGCGCCTCAACGCCGACCCGGCGTGCACCGGGTACATCGTCCAGCTGCCGCTGCCCAAGGGCATCGACACGAACCGCGTGCTCGAGCTCATCGACCCGGACAAGGACGCCGACGGCCTTCACCCGACGAACCTCGGGCGGCTCGTGCTGCGCGTGAGCGAGACCATCGACTCGCCGCTGCCGTGCACGCCCGCGGGCATCCTCGAGCTCGTCGCCCGCCACGGCCTCAGCCTCGCGGGCAAGCACGTCGTCGTCCTCGGCCGTGGCACGACCGTCGGCCGGTCGATCGGCCTGCTGCTCACGCGCAAGGACGTCAACGCGACCGTGACGCTCACGCACACGGGCACGGTCGACGTTGCCGAGCACCTGCGGCGCGCGGACGTCGTCGTTGCGGCGACGGGTGTCGCGCACGTCGTGCGCGCCGCGGACCTCAAGCCGGGCGTCATCGTGCTCGACGTCGGTGTGAGCCGCGTCGAGGACCCCGCCACCGGCAAGGCCCGCCTGCTCGGTGACGTCCACCCGGACGTCGCGGAGGTTGCGTCGTGGATCTCGCCGAACCCCGGCGGGGTCGGCCCCATGACCCGCGCCATGCTCCTCGCGAACGTCGTCGACACCGCGGAGCGCCTCGCGCGCTGAGCCCCTCGCACGCTGAGCCCCCGGGCAACCGGAGTGTTCCGATAGCCGATCCGTGTACGTGTCGCGACTCGATCGGCTATCGGAACATGGGCGGCGATGCTCGATAGCGGATCCGTCCGCGTGAGCTGTGACGATCGGCTATCGAGGGCGCCGGGGCCAAGGCTGGGCCGGGGGTCGGGCCGAGCGCGGACGTGGCCCGGGACGGCCGGTCGTTCGTCGTAGATGCGATGGGTGCGCACCGGGACGTTCGTCCCATGGCGCGAGACCAGCGGCCGCATGGCGGGACCGCTCCCAAGGTCACCCCGGTGCTCACCCCCGCGACGCGAAGCGGCGCACGTCCACGTCGCCGCCTGCGGGCACCACGTCCGTCGGCGGGCGGCGAGCCTCGCTGACCTGCGCCGACGCGCACCACCCGACATGCGCCCGCCCGCCGACGTTCACCCCGCGACCCCAGCGCGGACACCCTCGCGGAGTTCCCTGAGAACGTCCAGGGCGCCGTATGCGGTGGCGACGGGCGTGGAACAGGCTGAGCCTGTCCCCACCGTCGACCAGCGCGTGCAACGGCGCACGTGCGAGATTGGGGTTTTTCCATGCGTCAGCACCCAGTGAGGGCAGGCGTCGTCGCGACGCTCGCCAGCGCCTCGATGATCGGGACCATCGGTCTCGTGACGGCGGGAGCGGCCACCGCCGCGGTCTCGCCCGAGGCGTCCGTCGTCATCAACGAGGTCTATGGAGGTGGTGGCAACTCGGGCGCGGTCCTCAGCCACGACTTCGTCGAGCTGAGGAACACCGGCACCACGCCGGCCGACCTCAGCGGCTGGAGCCTGCAGTACGCGGCCGCCGCGGGCACGGCCTGGAACAACAGGTTCGACCTCTCCGGCGTGATCCCCGTCGGCGCCACGTTCTTGGTGCAGCTCGCGTCGGGCGGCGCCACCGGGGCGGCGCTCCCGGCCGCCGACGCCACGGGCAACCTCAACCTCTCAGGGTCGAAGGGCAACGTCGCGCTCGTCAGCTCGACCACCGAGCTCAGCTGCCAGGCGGCCGCGTGCGCCGCTGACGACGCGGTCGTCGACCTCGTCGGCTTCGGCACCGGCGTCGCGTTCGCCGGCACCGGGCCGGCACCTGCCCCCTCGAACAGCACGTCGATTAGCCGCGCGAACGGCGTCAACACCGCGAACAACGCTGACGACTTCACCGCGGGCACCCCGACGCCGACGAACGCGAAGGGGGAGACGGAGCCGGGCGGGGAGCCACACCCGGAGCCCACCGGAGAGCCCACCGAAGAGCCCACCGGCGGCCCCGGCGACGGCGCGCTCGAGCGCACGATCGCACAGATCCAGGGCACGGGCGACGCGACCCCGCTCGCCGGCAAGCTCGTCCGCACGAAGGGCGTCGTCACGGCCGCCTACGAGACGGGCGGCTTCAACGGCATCGTCGTCCAGACCCCGGGTGCTGACACGACCCCGGATGCGTCGGACGCGGTCTTCGTCTACCTCGGCTCCGGCAACGGCGCGGGCGGCCACGCGATCGGCGACCACGTCATCGTCACGGGCACGGCCGCCGAGTTCAACGGACTCACCCAGATCGCCGGCCCAGGGCTCAAGGTCGTGGCCGACCCGTACGGGACCGGCGACGCCGTCCCGCTCGAGATCGCCTGGCCCGAGAAGGACACGGACCGTGAGGCGATCGAGTCGATGCTCATCGCGCCGCAGGGCGCCATGACCGTCTCGAACACGTACTCGACGAACCAGTACGGCGAGGTCGGCCTCGCGGTCGGCACGACGCCGCTGCGCCAGCCGACCGACCTCGCGCGACCCGGCAGCGCCGAGGCCGCAGACGTCGCGGCGGACAACACCGCGCGCGGCGTTGTCCTCGACGACGGTGCGTCGACGAACTTCACGTCGTCCGCGAACCAGTCGCAGACGCCGCCGTACGTCTCGCTCGTTGACCCGGTGCGCGTGGGTGCGAAGGTGACCTTCGACGCCCCGCTCGTCGTCGACTTCCGCAACAACACGTGGAAGCTCAACCCGACGTCGCAGGTGACGCCCGGCCACGAGACCGCGTCGTTCGAGGACACGCGGACCGACAAGCCGTCGGCCGCGTCGCTCGGCGACGGCGACCTCACGGTCGCGTCGTTCAACGTCCTCAACTACTTCACGACGCTCGGCAAGGACGTCGCCGGCTGCACGCCGTACACCGACCGGGCAGGCCGCGGCATCACGGTGAAGAGCTGCCCCGGCAACGGGCCGCGCGGCGCGTGGGACGAGGCGAGCCTCGCCCGCCAGGAGGCGAAGATCGTCGCAGCGATCGACGCGCTCGACGCGAGCGTCGTCGGCCTCATGGAGATCGAGAACTCCGCGAAGCTCGGCGAGACGCCCGACGAGGCCGTCGCGACGCTCGTTGCCGCCCTCAACGCGAAGGCCGGCACGAACCGCTGGGACTACGTGCGCTCGTCCGCCGACCTGCCGCCCGTGAGCGAGCAGGACGTCATCACGAACGCCATGATCTTCCAGGAGGACGAGGTCACCCCGGTCGGTCCGTCCCTCGCCCTCGGCGACCTCTCAGGCTCCGGCGAGCCGTTCGTCAACGCCCGCGAGCCGCTCGGGCAGGCGTTCGCGCCTGCGGGCGGCGGCGAGCCGTTCCTCGCGGTCGTCAACCATTTCAAGTCGAAGGGCTCGGCAGGCCCGCTGCAGGGCGACGAGGACTCGGGTGACGGGCAGGGTGCCTCGAACGCCTCGCGCAAGGCGCAGGCGACGGCGCTCGCGGCCTGGGTGCCGACCGCGCTCGCCGACCTCGCCTCGGCGGGTCACACGGTGAACGACGTCGCGCTCCTCGGCGACTTCAACTCCTACGCCCAGGAGGACCCGATCGACGTCCTCCGTGAGGCTGGCTACACGAACGCCCAGGTGAAGAACCCGGCGACCGAGTACTCCTACTCGTTCTCCGGCCTCTCCGGCTCGCTCGACCACGTGTTGCTCAACGCCTCCATGCTCGAGCGTGCGACCGGCGCGGACATCTGGAACATCAACGCACCGGAGTCCATCGCGCTCGAGTACTCGCGCTACAACAGTCACGGCAAGCTCTTCTACGACGAGAGCGCGTTCCGCTCGTCGGACCACGACCCCGTCATCGCCGCGTTCCAGGCGAACGACGCGTCTGCGACCTCGAAGCTCACGTTCCTCAACATCAACGACTTCCACGGTCGGATCGACAGCAACACCGTGAAGTTCGCGGGGACGATCGAGCAGCTGCGCAAGTCGGCGGGGGAAGGCTCGACGCTCTTCCTCTCCGCGGGTGACAACATCGGTGCGTCGCTGTTCGCCTCGGCGTTCCAACAGGACACCCCGACGCTCGAGGTCCTCAACGCCCTTGGGCTCGACGCCTCCGCGGTCGGTAACCACGAGTTCGACCAGGGCATCGCCGACCTCACGGGCCGGGTCACGGACACGGCCGACTTCCCGTACCTCGGCGCGAACGTCTACGCCAAGGGCACGAGGAATCCGGCGCTGCCCGAGTACGCGCTCGTCGAGAAGGACGGCCTCACCATCGGGGTCATCGGCGCCGTCACGCAGGAGACCCCGACGCTCGTCACGCCCGCTGGCATCGCGAACCTCGACTTCGGTGACCCGGTCGAGGCGGTCAACCGCGTCGCGGCCCAGCTCTCGGACGGCGACGAGTCGAACGGCGAGGCGGACGTCCTCGTCGCCGAGTTCCACGAGGGAGCCTCGGCCGGCGACACGGAGAGCACGACGCTCGAGGCCGAGCTGGCCAAGGGCGGCGCGTTCGCGAAGATCATCACCGAGACGTCGGCGCTCGTCGACGTCATCTTCACGGGCCACACCCACAAGAAGTACGCGTGGCTCGCACCCGTGACGGGCGGCGGAACCCGCCCCATCGTGCAGACGGGCAGCTACGGCGAGAACGTCGGCGTCGTCGAGCTCACCGTTGACCGCGCGACGGGCGCCGTCACCGACGCGACCGCACGGAACGTCGCTCGGTCGACGACGGCCGACGACGCGCTCGTCGCGGAGTTCCCGCGCGTCGCCGAGGTGAAGTCGATCGTCGACAAGGCGCTCGCCGAGGCGAACGAGATCGGCAAGCAGCAGGTCGGCTCCGTCACCGCTGACATCACGACCGCGTTCTCCGGTGGTTCCTACGGCCCCGACGGCTACGTCGGTCCGGGACCGAAGGTTACCGACGGCCGTGACAACCGTGGCGCCGAGTCGACGCTCGGCAACCTCGTCGCCAACGCGCTCCGCGACACGCTCTCGGGCGTCCAGGCCGGCGCCGACATCGGCGTCGTCAACCCGGGCGGACTGCGCAGCGACCTGCTCTTCGCGAAGAGCGGCGAGGAGGCCACCGACGGCATCGTCACCTTCGCCGAGGCCAACGCGGTGCTCCCGTTCGTCAACAACCTCTGGTCGACGACGCTCACGGGTGCGCAGCTCAAGACACTGCTCGAGCAGCAGTGGCAGACGAACCCCGACGGCACGATCCCGTCCCGCAAGTACCTGCAACTCGGGCTGTCGGACAACGTCTCGTACACGTTCGACGAGTCGCGTCCGCTCGGCGACCGCATCACGTCGATCACGGTGAACGGCGCGTTCGTCACGGTGTCGGACTCCTTCCGCGTCGGGACGTTCTCGTTCCTCGCGACCGGAGGCGACAACTTCCGCGTCTTCACTCAGGGCACGGGCACGGTCGATTCGGGCCTCATCGACCGTGACGCATGGATGGCCTACCTCACGGCGAACCCGGGCCTCAGCCCGTCGTTCGCGGAGCGGGCCGTCGGGGTCACGGGCAACCCGGCGACCGTCGAGGCGGGCACGGCGCTCTCCTTCGACGTCAGCGGTCTCGACCTCACGAGCCTCGGCGCGAAGCGCAACACGGAGATCACCGCGACGTTCCACGGGGGCACGCTCCCGACGGCAGGCGTCGGCCTCGGCACGTTCGCCGTCACCGAGGGTACGTCCACGGTCGCCGGCACGGTCCCCGCGGGGGCCGCAGGTGCGACGAGGCTCCGTCTCACGGTCGCGCCGTCGGGCACCGTCGTCGAGATCCCGCTCACGGTGACGGCCCCGGTCGTCGTCGACCCGGTGCGCACGAGCACGTCGCTCAGCGTCACGGGTGACCGGGTCGAGGGTCGCGAGCTCACGCTCACGGCTCGCGTGACGCCGGCCGCCGCCGGCGTCGTCGAGCTTCTCGACGGGGCGACGGTCCTCGGACGCGTCACGGTGGCCTCGGGCATCGCGACGTACCGCACGTCGAGCCTCACCGCGGGCGTCCACCGGCTCTCCGCGCGGTTCGTGCCGACCGACCCGACGGCGTACGCCGGGTCGACGTCCGCGACGAGCCTCGTGACGATCGCTGCGAAGCCCGTCGAGAAGTCGAAGGTCACGGTGAAGGCGAAGGTCTCACCGTCTCGCGTCGACTACGGCCGGGCGGCGAAGGTCACGGTCACGGTCGTCGGGAAGACCTCGGCGCCCCGGGGCGTCGTCGGGATCTACGACGGCTCGAAGCGCATCGCGCGAGCCACGCTCAGCGTGTCGGGCCGCACGGGCAAGGTCACCGTGACCCTGCCGAAGACCCTCAAGGTTGGCACGCACCGTCTCACGGCTCGCTACGGAGGAACCTCGACGACGCTCGCGGGCATGTCGAAGGCTACGACGCTCCGGGTCGTCAAGGCGAAGCCAAAGGTGTCCGTCACGGTGGCGCGTGACGGTCGGAGCCTCACGGTGCGCGTGAGCGCGAAGGGCTACACGCCGACGGGCAAGGTGTCGGTGCGGGTCGACAAGGGAGGTTCGAAGCTCGTCACGCTCCGCAAGGGCAGCGCGACGGTCAAGCTCTCGAAGCCGCGTCCTGGCCGGCACACGTACACGGTGACGTACCTTGGCACCGACGGCACCGCCGGCAAGACCGTCAAGGTGACTCGCGTCATCCGCTGACGCTTCTCTCCACGGCGGGGTCGTGCGCGCGAGCGCACGGCCCCGCCGTGCTGCTCCGGGCGCTCGTGCGGGATGTCGGAGGCATGGGGGAGGATGGTGGGCGCCGGGCGACCCCGGCCTCGCCCGTCCGTACCTGCAGGAGGACCCGTGTCGATCAAGGTCACGACGGTCAACGTCAATGGAATCCGTGCCGCCTACCGCAAGGGCATGGACGCGTGGCTCGCGACGGAGGAGCCGGACGTCGTGCTCGTCCAGGAGGTGCGGGCGCCCGACGACATCGTGCGGTCGCTCATCGGCGACGGCTGGCACGTCGTCCACCAGGCGTGCACCGTCAAGGGGCGCGCGGGCGTCGCGATCGCGTCGCGCTTGCCGCTGTCGGCCGCGCGCATCGGTCTCGCCGAGGTCGAGCCGGACGTCGACACGGGCCGCTGGGTCGAGGCTGACGTCGAGCTGCCGTCGGGCGGGACCCTCACGGTCGTCTCGACGTACATCCACTCGGGCACGGCGGGCACCCCGAAGATGGACGAGAAGTACGCGCACCTCGAGAAGGTCACGGCACGGATGCGTGAACTTGCCTCGGCGGGCGGGTTCACGGTCGTCGCGGGCGACATCAACATCGCGCACCGCAACAACGACATCAAGAACTGGAAGGGCAACCTCAAGAGCGCGGGCTTCCTCCCCGAGGAGCGCGCGTACCTCGACGTGTGGTTCGACGAGCTCGGCTTCGTCGACCTCGGCCGACGCTTCGCGGGGGACGTGCCGGGCCCGTACACGTGGTGGTCCAACCGTGGGCAGGCCTTCGACAACGACGCGGGCTGGCGCATCGACTACCACCTCACGACGCCCGCGCTCGCGGACGCCGCACGGTCGATCGAGGTGGGTCGGGCCGCGAGCTACGACACCCGCTGGTCGGACCACGCCCCGCTCACGGCGGTCTACGACATCTGAGTCGCAGGCTCTACGGCCGCAGCGACTCGAGCGACTCGCCGAGGATCGCGATCCCGTGGTCGAGGTCCTCGGCGCGGATCGTCAGGGGAGGTGCGAGCCGCAGCGTGCGACCGTGCGTCTCCTTGGCGAGCACGCCGCGGCCGGCCATCGCCTCGCACACGGATCGCCCGGTGACGCCCCAGGCGTCCGGGACGTCGACGCCAGCCCACAGCCCGACGCCCCGCACGGCGTCGAGCAGCCCCGCCCGGCGCAACTCGTCGAGGCCGTTGTGCAGGCGGGCGCCGAGGGTGCGTGCGCGCTCCTGGAGGTCGCCCGGCTCGAGCAGCCCGACGACCGCGAGGCCGACCGCGCACGCGAGCGGGTTGCCGCCGAAGGTCGAGCCGTGGGTGCCGGGCGTGAGGAGGTCGAGCACGTCGGCGCGCCCGACGACGCCGCTCACCGGCAGGATCCCTCCGCCGAGCGCCTTGCCGAGGCACGTGAGGTCGGCGTGCACGTCGCTCAGCTGCGCGGCGAGCGTCGTGCCCGTGCGCCCCAGTCCGGACTGCACCTCGTCGAGGACGAGCATCGTGCCCGTGACGTCGCACAGCGCGCGCAGCGCCGGCAGGTAGCCGGGCGTCGGGACGACGACTCCGGCCTCGCCCTGGACCGGTTCGACGAGCACCGCGACGGTCGTCGCGTCGATCGCAGCCCGCACGGCCTCGATGTCGTCGTACGGGACGACGCGGAAGCCGGGCGTGTACGGACCGAAGTGGTCGTGCGCGTCCGGGTCGGTCGAGAACGACGTGATCGTCGTCGTGCGGCCGTGGAAGTTGCCGGAGGCGACGACGATCGTCGCCTCGCCGTCCGGCACGCCGCGCATGAGGTAGCCCCAGCGACGCACGGCCTTGATCGCGGTCTCGACGGCTTCCGCGCCCGTGTTCATCGGCAGGAACCGCTCGGTGCCCGTGAGGCGTGTGAGCGCGTCGGCAAACGGCTCGAGCAGTGGGTGCTCGAATGCGCGTGACGTGAGCGTGAGCCGGTCGAGCTGCGTGTGCGCGGCGGCGACGAGAGCCGGGTGGCGGTGGCCGAAGTTCAGCGCCGAGTACCCGGCGAGCAGATCGAGGTATCGGCGTCCCGAGGTGTCGTGGACCCACGCCCCCTCGCCGCGGGAGAGGACGACGTGCAGGGGCTCGTAGTTGTGGACCAGCGCGGACATCGTTGACCTCCCGGACCAGGGGAGCCGGTGGACCGACACCCGGTCACCCGAGCGTAACGCGAGCCCTGCGGCCAGCCGAAGGGGTCGGCGAGCAGTCCGGACGTCAGGCGCGTCGCTCGACGAGCGCGCGCAGCGCCTCGATCGTGCGGGGCGCTGCGTGGCCGTCGCCGTACGGGGTCGCCTCGGTCGGGGCGGGCGCAGGCCGTGCGGCGGCCGCGCCGAGCGGCGTGCCGCCGGCCGTGCCCGACGGGTCGCGCGGGTCGACGAGGACGTTCCAGCCGAGCTCGACGGTCTCGACCCACTCGGTCTCGGTGCGGACCGTCGTGCAGGGTACGCGCAGGAGGAACGCCTCCTTCTGGAGGCCGCCCGAGTCGGTGACGACGCCGCGCGACGCGAGGACCGCGCCGACGAGCTCGGGGTAGGCGAGCGGCGCGTGGAGGCGCACAGCGCCCGACCACTCAACGCCCGCCTCGGCGGAGCGGGCGACGAGCCGCGGGTGCGCGAGCAGCAGCACGGGCACGGACAGCGCCATGAGCTCGGCGGCGATCGCGCGCAGCCGCGCGGGGTCGTCGGTGTTCTCGGCGCGGTGGAGGGTCGCGACGAGGAACTCGCCGCGGGCGAGCCCGGCCGCGGCCAGCACGGCGTCGACCGCCGAGGTGTCGGCGAGGGCGCGCTCGCGCACCTCGAGCAGAACGTCGGTCATGACGTCGCCGACGAGCACGGTCGAGCTCGCGAGGCCCTCGGCGGCCAGGTGCTCGACGGCCACGGCCGTCGGCGCGAGGCACAGGTCGGCGGCGTGGTCGGTGAGGACGCGGTTGATCTCCTCGGGCATCGCCCGGTTGAACGAGCGCAGCCCGGCCTCGAGGTGCGCGACGGGCACGTGGAGCTTCACCGCGGACAGGGCGCCGGCGAGCGTCGAGTTCGTGTCGCCGTAGACGAGGACGACGTCGGGCGCGAGTTCCGTGATCGCGTCGTCCATCGCGGCGAGGATCTGCCCGGTCTGGGCGCCGTGGCCGCCTGAGCCGACGCCGAGGTGACGGTCCGGGGCGGGGATGCCGAGGTCGCGGAAGAAGACGTCGGAGAGCATCGGGTCGTAGTGCTGACCCGTGTGGACGATCGCGTGCTCGACGTCCACCGCGGCGGCCGCGTGCGCGACCGGCGCGAGTTTGACGAACTGCGGACGGGCACCGACGACGGAGAGGATCTTCACGCCGCGAGCCTACCGGCGCGCGCAGGTCAGAGCGTCGCGTAGAGCCCGAGCAGCCGGTCGAGGATGCGCTCGGCCCCGTGCTGCTCCCGCACCCACGTCGTGCGTGCGGCGCGGGCCGCGGCGGAGTCGTCGGGCCCCGCCGCGAGGGTCGCGCGGACGACGTCGACGAGCGTGCGCTCGTCCGACGCGACGACGGGCTCGTCGCCGCGCACGTGCGCGACGAGCGGCCGCCCAAGCGCGAGCGCCTCGAGGTCGGAGATGCCGAGTGCGCCCGCGCGCTGCTGCCCGACGACGAGGTCGGCGCCCGCGAGGAGCGCCCGGAACCCGGCCGCGTCCTGGAGCGGCACGAGCCGCACGCCCGCCGCGCGAGCGTCGGCCGCGTACGTGCCCCAGTCAAGGCCGACGACGTCGAGCCCGTCGGCAACGAGCGCGCGTGCCGCCGTGACGAGCGACGTGCCGCCCTTGGCGTCGTCCCACCGCATGTTGAGGACGACGCGCGTGCCGCGCGGCGGCCCCGCGGGGTCGGGAGCCGGGGCGGGCGTCGCGAAGAGCGCGTCGGGCACGGGGTTGGGTAGGTAGATCGCGTCGTCGCGCAGTTCGCGGGCGAGGTCGAGGAGGTCGGGCGTCGCGACGAGGACGAGGTCCGCGCGGCGCAGCGCGGCGCGCACGACGGGACCGAGCCAGCGTGAGCGCGCGTCGACCCGCAGGTCCGTGCCGTGCAGGTGGAGGACGACGGGGCGGCGCGTCACCCAGCCGTAGTAGCCGGTGACCCCGTAGTGGAGGTGCGCGACGTCGGCGCGCGCGAGCGGGCGGACGGCCCCGGCGAGGTCGAGCGCACGACGCGCCGCGACGACCGGCGCAGGCGCGCCCCGTCCCGCGGGGATGCGCCGCAGGTCCCACGGGAGGCCGCGCGCCCGGGCCGTCGCGACGAGCGTCGTCGCGACGCCCGCGACGTCGTTGACGTGGAGCACACGAGGACCGGCGACGGGCCGGGCCGCGTCGGCGGGACCGTCGGGACGAGAGGCGGGCACGCCCCCGAGAGTAGTCGCACGCCCTACCCTGGGGACGTGAACGAGCCCGAGGTCGACGTCGTCGTCGCTGTGCACACGCCCGAGCGGCGCGTCGAGCGCGCCGTGCTCTCCGTCGTCCTCACCGAGGCCCCCGTGCGGGTGACGGTCGTGTGCCACGGGACGCCGCTCGAGCCGATCGCGGAGCGGCTCGGCGTCCTCGCCGAGGACCCGCGCGTGCGCCTCCTGCCGTTCGCGGACGGTGTGCCGAGCCCCGCCGGGCCTTTCAACGCCGGACTCGATGCGGCGACCGCCCCATGGGTGTCGGTGCTCGGTTCGGACGACGTCCTCGAGGTCGGCGCGATCGACTCGTGGCTCGCTCTCGCGGCCCGCACGGGCGCGGAGGCGGTCCTGCCGCGGCTGCGGCACGCCGCGGGCGCCGTCGTGCCAACGCCGCCCGCCCGGCCCCGGCGGACGCGCGGGCTCGACCTCGTGCGGGACCGACTCGCGTACCGCACAGCCCCGCTCGGGCTGCTTTCGCGCGCTGCGCTCGACCGGCTCGGGCTGCGCATGACCCCGGGGCTGCCGTCGGGGGAGGACCTCGCACCGTCGACGCTCCTGTGGGCCGGTGCGCGCGGCGTCGCGTTCGACCGGCGAGGGCCCGCCTACGTCATCGGCGCGGACGCCGCCGAACGCGTGACGCTCACGGTCCGGCCCGTCGCCGACGACCTCGTACCCGTCCTCGACCTCGTCGCACGTCCCGAGCTGCGCGACGCCGACGCGCGCGTGCGCGCCGCCGTCGCCGCGAAGCTCGTGCGGATCCACGTCCTCGCGGCGGTCCACAACCGTCGGACGACGGGCCTCGACGACGCGGACCGGGCCGCGCTCGCGGCGGGAGCCGACGCGGTCGTCGCGCTCGCCCCGACCGTGCTCGACGTGCTCTCGCGCGCCGAGCGCGACCTCCTCGACGCGATCGCCGCCGGCGCGACGACCGAGCAGCTCGCCCGGCTCTCCGATCGGCGCCGCCGTCACGGCACGCCCGCGACGCTCGTGCCGCGCGATCTCCGTCGCGCGCTGGCACGCGAGGCTCCGCTACGGCTCATGGCGGCGTCGGTCCTCGTTCGCTGAGGTCGCAGGCGCTGCCCGGACACGACGTGGCCGCCGCTCCGCGGGGCGCGGTGCGTCGATATGCTCGGGGTGGTCGGCCGCGCGCCGGCCGCACCCCGCGACCTCGTCCTAAGGACCCCCATGCGCATCGCAGTCATCGCCCTCGGCAAGATTGGACTCCCGCTCGCGGTGCAGTTCGCGAGCATGGGGCACGAGGTCGTCGGCGTCGACGTCAACCCGACGACCGTCGAGACGGTCAGCGCGGGGCGTGAGCCGTTCCCGGGGGAGGCAGAGCTCGCCGAACGTCTCGCGGAGCTCGTCCCCGCGGGCCGCCTGCGCGCGACGACCGACTACGCGGACGCGGTGCCGGGAGCGGACGCCGTCGTGCTCGTCGTGCCGCTCTTCGTCGACGAGGCCACGGCCCAGCCGGACTTCGGCTGGATGGACGCCGCGACGACCGAGCTCGCGAGGCACCTCACACCCGGCACGCTCGTCTCCTACGAGACGACGCTCCCGGTCGGCACGACGCGTGGTCGCTGGAAGCCCATGCTCGAGGCAGGCTCGGGCCTCACGGAGGGTGAGGACTTCCACCTCGTCTTCTCGCCTGAGCGTGTCCTCACGGGACGTGTCTTCGCGGACCTGCGCAAGTACCCCAAGCTCGTCGGCGGGCTCTCGGCCGAGGGTGCGGCGCGCGCGACGGCCTTCTACGAGGCCGTCCTCACGTTCGACGAGCGCCCCGACCTGCCGCGCCCCAACGGCGTGTGGGACCTCGGCTCCGCGGAGGCCTCGGAGATGGCCAAGCTCGCCGAGACGACGTACCGCGACGTCAACATCGGCCTCGCCAACCAGTTCGGGGCGTTCGCTGAGAAGGCGGGCATCGACATCTACGCGGTCATCGACGCGTGCAACTCCCAGCCGTACTCGCACATCCACCGGCCGGGTATCGCCGTCGGCGGGCACTGCATCCCCGTCTACCCGCGTCTCTACCTCTCGGTCGACCCGGACGCATCGGTCGTGCGCGAGGCGCGCGCGGTCAACGCCGCGATGCCTGAGCGCACCGTCGCCCGTGCCGCGGACCTCCTCGGCAGCCTCGACGGCCTGCGCGCCGTCGTCCTCGGTGCGGCCTACCGCGGCGGCGTCAAGGAGACGGCGTTCTCTGGCGTCTTCGCGACGGTCGCCGCGCTCGAGGCGCGCGGCGCGTCCGTGACGGTCCACGATCCGCTCTACTCCGACGACGAGCTCGCCGCGCTCGGCCTCGCCGCCCACCACCTCGGTGACGGTGCGGACCTCGTCGTCGTCCAGACTGACCACGCCGACTACCGCACGCTGGCCCCGGCCGACGTGCCGGGCGTGCGCCTCCTCGTCGACGGACGTCGGATCACCGACGCCGCGCTGTGGACGGGGACGCCGCGCGTCGTCGTCGGGCAGGGCACGGCGTCGTGACCGCGTCCGGGCGCCCACGACGCGCATGAGCTGGGCAGCTGTCCTCGTCCCCGCGGGTGTGCTCGCGGCGCTCCTCGTCGTGCCCGGGTGGACGCTGCTGCGTTGTGCCGGGGTGCGGGGGCTCCTCGCGGTCGGCGGGGCGGCGCCCGTCTCCGTCGCGCTCGTCGGCGTGACCGCCTTCCTCGCCGGCATGCTCGGCGTGCCGTGGGGGTGGGCCCCGATCGGCGCGGCGCTCTTCGTGGCGGTCCTCGTCGCGTGGATCCTCGGCCGCTGGGTCGCCCGTGAGGAGCGCTCGCGCGGCCTGCGACCCGCGGGGCTGTGGGCTCGTCGCTTCGAGCTCGGGGGCGCGCGCTGGCCGTGGGTCGTCGCGTCGCTCGCCGTCGCGGCACTGCTCCTCTGCGTGCCCGTCGTGCTCGGCATGGGCGCGCCGGACGCGGTGCTCCAGCAGTGGGACGCGGTCTTCCATCTCAACGGGGTGCGCGCCGTGCAGGAGACGGGGCTCGCGTCGAACCGGGGCGCGATGCGGCCTCTCTACGGCGAGATCGGACCGAAGGTCTACTACCCGGCGGTGTGGCACGCGATGGTCGCGCTGCTGCCCGCGGGCGGCTCCGTGACGCTCGCCGCGAACGCGTCGACGTTCGTCCTCGGCGGGCTCGTGTGGCCGCTCGGCATCGCGGCGCTCGTGCGCGTGCTGCTGTGGCGCTGGTGGACGGCGACGCCGCTCGCGCTGCTCCTCGTCGCGACGTTCGGCGCGTTCCCCGCGGTCGTCCTCTCGACGCTCGCCCAGTGGCCATACGCGCTCGCGGTCGCGCTCGTCCCGGGCGCGACGGCGCTCGCGGTCGCGAGCCGCGCCCGCGTCGACCGTGGTGTGCCGGCGACGGCGCCGGCACGGCTCGTCGTCACCGTGCTCGTCGTCCTCACCGCGGCGGGCGGTGTCGGCCTCGCGCACGGCTCGGGCATCTTCTCGCTCGGGCTGCTCCTCGGCCCGTACGTCCTCGCGGCACTCACGCACGCCGCGTCGCGCCGCTGGGCGGCAGGGCAGCGGGGACGGGTCGTCGTGAGCGCGGTCGTCGGGGGCGTGGCGCTCGTCGGTGGGCTCGTCGTCGTCCTCACGAACCCGACCGTCCAGAACATGCTCTCGTTCCCGCGGGCGACGAAGGCGTTCTACCCGGCGACGATCGGCGGGGTGCTCATCGACCAGCCGCTGTCAGGGCCGGTCGGCGACCTCGTCGTCGCGGTCGCGACGATCGCCGGGATCGTCGTCGTGCTGCGTGCCCGGATCGGTGCGGTGCCGTGGCTGCCGGTGCGTCCTGGGAGCGGGGCGGCGCAGGTTGAGCGTGCGCGCGCCGACCTGCAGGGCATCACGTGGGTCGTGGGTGCGTGGGCGCTCGTCGTTGTGCTCACGGCGCTCGCGGCGGGTCCGCCGATGCCGCTACGCGTCCTCACGGGCCTCTGGTACTCGCAGCCGGCGCGGATCCAGGCGGTCCTACCGGTCGTCGCGGTGCCGCTCGCGGCGCTCGGCTGCCTCGTGCTCGGGGGCGTCATCGCCCGTCGCCTGGGGTGGCGGGACGGGACCGTGCCCGCCGTGGTGCGGGCCGGGGGTGCGACGACGTCGCGCGCTGCTGCGAGCATCGTGGTGCTCGCCCTCGTGACGTCCGTGCCGTGGACCGCGCCAGCGACGGCGGGCCGGTTCGCGGAGGCCTACGAGCCGGGCGCGACGCGTTGGGGCCACATGCTCTCGCCCGACGAGGTCCGGCTGCTCGGTCGCCTCGACCGGGTGCTACCGCCGGACGCGCTCGTTGTCGGGGACCCGGCGAACGGCGCGGCCCTCGTCTGGGCCGTCGCCGACCGTCGTGTGTTCCTGCCGCAGTTGTCGGTGTCGAACCTCACCGCGGACCAGAGGCTGCTGCGGGCCTCGTTCTCGGATCTCGTGACGGACCCTGCGGTGTGCGACGCGGTGCGCCGCAACGGCATCACGCACCTCTACGTCGACACGGCGACGCCCGCGGACGGCGCGAAGGTCGACGCGGGCGCGCCGGGACTGCACCGGGCGCCAACCGAGGGCGTCGAGGTCGTCGACTCCGAGGGCACCGCGACCGTCTACCGGCTCACCGTGTGCCAGCCCTGACCCGCCCCACCTCGCGCAAGAATCCGCCCGTATGGCTATCCGGAGCAGCCATACGGGCGGATTCTTGCGCGAGGGGGAGAGATGTGCCGAGGTTAGCGGCCGATGCGCTCGATCTCGACGAGGTGCGCGCGGGCCTCGCGCGTCGCGATGCGCTCGGACTGTGTCGGGTCGAGCAGGACGACGGAGCCGCCCGTCGACCAGGCGTTGAGCGACGAGCGCAGCGTCTGGAGCAGCTTGCCCCGGCGCCCGAGGTGGTCGGCGTGGTGCGTCGTCGGCTCGTCGGCGCACGTCACGCAGTCGGCGTCGGACGTGAGGAGGATGCGGTCCCCCTGGGGAGCGACGCGCGCGGACTCCGCCCAGTCGACGAGGTCGTTGTACGACACGGTGACCGCGCCGCGGAAGGCGCCCGTGACGATCGCGAGGGAGTCCGGGACGGGATCGACGACGGGCCCGAGCACGTCGCCGTACGTCATGACGGCGCCTGCGGCATCGAGCGCGCCGGCGGGCAGGCCGTCGCCGAACGAGCGCGCGAGGGCGGGCAGCGCGACGGCGACGAGCGGCACGTCGTAGGAGGCCCAGGCCTCGGGGCGATGCGTGATCGCGACGTCGGCCTCGACCTCGTCGTCCTTGGGGGAGACGAGCGAGAGGGTCGCGCCGGTGCGCCACACGGCGAGCGCCCACACGAGGGTGCGCCAGTGCGCGGGCAGGTCGAGCGCCACGACGGTGCCCGGGGCGGCGTCGAGCTCCTCGACGAGGAGGTTGGAGGTCTTCGTCACCCAGTTGGCGAGGACGGCCCCCGAGAGCTCGACCCTCTCGTCGTCGGGTCCATACCAGGTGAGGCGCGGGCGGCCGGGATCCTGGGTGAGGGTCGCGAGGATCGCCGCGACAGGGGAGGTCGTCATGGGGAGAGCCTACCGAGCCTTTGCCTGTGTCGTGGCCGTCCGTGACCTCGCCGAGGACGCGCCGTGGGCGCCTGCGGGACGGACCTGGGAGGTTCCTCACCCTCGGGATAGCACACCTCGGCTTGACTTACCCGCATGACACGCATGTAATTTGGGTAACGGATCGTCGTGCGGGGTCACCAGAGCCCCGAACGGCTCAGGTGCGGGACGACGGCGCCCCGGGCACCACCCAGGGCATCGGTCCGGCGACGCACGGAGAGACTAAGGGGGAGCACCATGTGGAACCTGCTCGAGACGGACGGCCCGTTCCCGTCCGACGCGAGCCGTCCCGTGGGGGCTGAGATCCTCACGCTCGGCATCGACACCGACGAGACCGTCCTCGCATGGCAGGACCGCGCCCTGTGCGCGCAGACCGACCCCGAGGCGTTCTTCCCCGAGAAGGGCGGCTCGACCCGCGAGGCCAAGCGCGTCTGCACGGGCTGCGAGGTCCGCGCCGAGTGCCTCGAGTACGCGCTCGCCAACGACGAGCGCTTCGGCATCTGGGGCGGACTCTCCGAGCGCGAGCGCCGCAAGCTCAAGCGACAGGCCGTCTGACACACCGGCGGTCCTCCGGGACCGTCACCCGTCGGCGCGGCATGATGGCGACAGCATGACGACCCCCGACGCGACCCCCGCCCACAGCCCTCGTCCCGCCCGTTCTCACGGCAGGAGCGACGCCGGGACCCCGCGCACCCGCACCGGCGTCACCCACGCGCCGACGACGGTCACGGCCGTCGTCGTGACGCGCGGCGCGACCCCCTACCTCGACGCGACGATCGCCGCCGTCCGTGCGCAGCAGCACGCCCCCGACCGCCTCCTCGTCGTCGACGTCGTTCGCGACGCCGACCGACGTGCACGCCTCGCCCCCGCCTCCGACGACGCACCCCCGACAGTCCTCGTCCACGCGCCGCGCGCCACGAGCTTCGGCGCCGCCGTGCGCGCCGGGCTCGCCCACCTCACCGACCTCGGCTCCGCCCCCGCCCCCAGCCCGTCCGGCTGGCTGTGGCTGCTCCACGACGACGCGACGCCCGAGCCCGAGGCGCTCGACGCGCTCGTCCGCGCGGTCGAGCACGCGCCATCCGTCGTGCTCGCGGGCGCCAAGCAGGTCGAGCCGGGCGACCGCCGCCGCCTCGTCGAGGTCGGCCTCACGACGTCGCCCGCCGGCCGGCGCATGACGTCCGTCGAGCCGGGCGAGATCGACCAGGGCCAGCACGACGGCCGGGTCGACGTCCTCGGCGTGGGGCTCGCAGGCGCCCTCGCCCGCCTCGACGTGTGGACGGCCCTCGACGGTCCCGACCCGGAGTACGGCAACGTCGGTGACGGCCTCGAGCTCTCGCGCCGCGCACGACTTGCCGGCCACCGCGTCGTCGTCGTCCCGGGTGCTGTCGTCGCGCACGCCAGGGCGACGCACCTCGACCTGCGCCGCAGGGAGTCCGACCCCGAGCACGAGCCCGACGAGGAGCGGTCGTTCGCGGCCCGGCGCCGCGCCGAGCTCTGGTATCGACTCACGGGCGCTCCGACGGGGCTCGTGTGGCTGCACCTCGTCGTCGTCGCGCTCCTCGCGGTGCCGCGCGCGCTGTGGCAGCTCGGTGCGAAGCGCGCGCGGCGCGCACGTGCCGAGATCACCGCGGCCGCCTGGGCGGTGCTGCGTCCCGTCGCGCTGTGGCGCTCGCGCCGCCGGGTGCGACGGGCGCGCGTCCTGCCACGATCCGCGCTCGTCCCGCTGCGCGCGACGTGGCGCGACGTCCTCGTCGCGCGGCGCGACCGCCGGCTCGCGCGTGGCGAGCGTCGTCGGGCGCTCGCGCGCGGCGACGCGTTCGCGCTCGCCGAGCGTCGTGCGGACCTGCGTCGACGCATCGTCGGCGTCAGCCTCACGACGGTCGGGCTCGTCGGTCTCACTCTGTGGTGGCTCGGCCCGGCGCTCGGAGCCGTGGGGCGCGGCGCCCGGCTCGTGTCGGAGTCGCTCCCCGTGGCGAGCGGCTCGCTCGCCGACGTGTGGGCGGAGGTCGCCGACGGCTGGCTGCGCTCGGGAGTCGGCGACGCTGCCGCCGCGGACCCGCTGCTTACGGTCCTCCTGCCGTTCGTCGCGCTCGCCACCCCGTTCGGGGGCGGCCTCCAGACGGTCGTCGACGTCGCGCTCGTGGGCGCGCTCGTCGTTGCGGGCCTCGGCGCGTGGCTCGCCGCCGGCACGGCGACGAAGTCGCTCCTCCTGCGCTCGACGGCCGCGCTCGTGTGGGTCGCGAACCCCGTGCTCGCGGCCGGGCTGGGTGCGGGGCGCCTCGGCGACGTCCTCGCGCACGTCGCGCTGCCGTGGGCCGTGTGGGGTGCGCTCAAGGGCGTCGGGCTGGGGGCGCGTCCTCCGGTCGAGCGTGCGGTCGTCGCGGCCGCGCGACGCGCGGAGGCACGGCGTCTCGAGCGGGAGTCGGCGACGTCCGACGACGGTGAGGAGGCGTACCTCGCGGCCGCGGGCGTCGCGTCGGCGCCGGTGACGGACACGGTCCTGCCGGGGACCCGTCCGGTCGCGCACACGTCGGTCCCCGCCGCGGCGTTCGGGGGCCTCGCCCTCGCCCTCGCGGTCGCGGGAGCGCCCGTGCTCCTCGTGCCGTCGCTCGTGGGCCTTGTGCTCGTCGCGCTCCTGCGCGGACGTCCGCGGCCACGAGGTGCGCGTCGGCTGCTCCTCCTCGTCGCGGTGCCGCCCGTGCTCGTCCTCGTGCCGCTCGTCGCGGAGGTCGTGCGCCGCGGTGCGGCGGCGTGGCCGCTGCTCCTCGCGTCTCCGGGACGGCCCGTGCCGACCGTCGCGCCCGCAGGCTGGCGCCTGCTGCTCGGCGAGCCGACTGTCCTGCCCGCGTGGTCGTGGGCCGAGAACCTGCCTGTGCCCGCCGCGGTGGCCGCTGCGCTGCCACTCGTCCTCGGCGGGCTCGTCGTCGTGTGCGCGCTCAGCGCGCTCGTGCGACGCGACCGTGCCGGAGCGGTGCGCGGCGTGTGGCTCGTCGCGACGGTCGCGCTCGCCGCGGGTGCCGCGGCCGCGACCGTCGTCGTCGGTGCGGGAGACCTCGGCGCGGTGCACGCGTCGGCCAGCGGCGCGGTGTCGCTCGTCGTCCTCGCGCTGCTCGGCGCGGGGCTCGTGGGGCTCGACCACGTGACGGAACGCGTCGCGGAGCACGCGTTCGGATGGCGTCAGATGACCCTCGTTCTCCTCGTCGTCGTGGGGCTCGCTGGCTCGGGCCTCGCTCTGGTACGCGGCGCCGAGCTCGTCGACGTGCGTGGTGCGCCCGGGCTGCGCGTCCTCGACGGGGACGTCGTGCCTGCCGTGGGACGCCAGATGCAGGAAGCGCCCCGTTCGGCGCGCGTGCTGCGCCTCGACGCGGGTCCGACGACGACGTTCCAGCTCCTGCACGCCGACGGCCCCCAGCTCGCCGACACGTCGGTCGTCCTCGCGCACCGTGCGCTCACGGCCGACGCGGACGCGCCCGCCGAGGCTCTCGCGACGGCGGTCGCGAGCCTCGTCGGCGGGGTCGACGATGACGGCTCGGCGCTCGTCGACCTCGGCGTCGGTGCGGTGCTCGTCGGCCCGACGACGGACGAGGACGCCCGTGGCGCCCTGCTCGCGCGGCTCGATGCGCACGCCGGTCTCGAGCGTGTCGCGGACGGTGCGACGGGCACGGTGTGGCGCGTCGCGGTCCCGGCAGGGGAATCGGCGGGCACCTCGACGGTGACAGGCTGGGCGCGGCTGCTCGACGGGTCGGGCGCCGGTCTCGTCGTGCCATCGGACGGCCGGAGCATCGACGTGAGGCTCCGGGCGAGCGACCTCGCCGAGCTCGGGACGACCGCGGGCACGAGCTGGGACGTGCAGCCCGGGACCCGAACCCTCGTGCTCGCCGAGCGTGCCGCGCCGGGCTGGCGCGCGACGCTCGACGGGCGGCGGCTCGAGGTCGCGCAGCGCGTGCCCGAGGGATCGTGGCAGCAGACGTTCGCGCTGCCCGCGGAGGGTGGCGGCCGCCTCGAGGTCTGGTACGAGTCGCCGGGCGGCACCTGGTGGCGGGTCGCGCTCGTCGCGACGGCGGTGATCTACGGGCTGCTCGTCGTGCCCGTCCGACGCAGGGTGGTGGAACGGTGAGCACCGACGAGAGCACGCAGCAGCCCGTCGAGGAGGCCCCCGTGCACGCGCCTCGGCGCCGGTACGGCGCTGCGGCGCTGCGCGGGCTCACGGGCCTGCTCGTCGTGGGGCTCGCGGGCGGTACGGCGTGGGCGGTCGACCTCCTGCCGGTCGAGGAGGCAGGCGGCGGGGCCGCGCGGGAGCTGTCGGTCGTCCCGTCGTCGGTCGGCATTGTGTGCCCGGGTCCCGCGCAGCTCGCGGATCCCGACGCGTCGACGGACCCGGCGTTCGACCCGACACCCGTCGGCACGGTGACGGCGTTCGGCGGAGTCGTCCTCACGCCCGCGACCGTCGGGCCCTCCCCGGTGCGCCTGCTCGACGGCGCGACGCCTGACGGCGTGACGGTGACGCCGCAGGGGGGCCACGGAGTCGCACGCGGGCGGGTCGCAGGCCCGGTGACGCTCGCCGCGTCGCCCGCACCCGACGGGACGGCTGCGCTCGGCGGCGCGGTCGTCTCGACGACGACCGCGGGCGACCTGCGCGGACTTGCGGGCGCGTCGTGCGCGACGCCCTCGGCCGGGCAGTGGCTGCTCGGCGGGACGACGACGCGGGGCGCGAGCACGAGGCTCGTCGTCCAGAACCCGTCGCGGACCGCCGCGGTCGTCGACGTCGAGCTGTGGGGACCGGGCGGACGTGTCGAGGCGGCAGGGCCGACGACGATGACGATCCCGGCGGGCGGGCAGTCCTCACGTCTGCGCGAGAGCGTCGCGCCCGAGCAGCGGCTCCTCGCCGTGAAGGTCGTCGCACGCGGCGCGCTCGTGACGTCGTACCTGCAGGTCGGGGCGCTCGACGGGCTGCGGCCGACGGGCGTCGACCTCGCCTCCGCGACATCGCCGGCGCCCCGCCAGGTCGTCTCCGGCGTGACGACGACGGGCCCGGGCGCCGGACCGCGCCTCGACGTTCTCGTGCCCGTCCCGGAGGCCGGGGCCGAGGAAGCTGCGTCCACGGAGCCCGTACCGGTGACCGTGACGGTCCTCGGCGCGCACGGAAGGGTGCTCGTCCCGGGCGCGGAGCAGCTCGAGGCGGTTCCAGGTCAGATCGTCTCGCTCGACCTCGACGCGCTCGAGGGTGGCCGGTACACGGTCGTCGTCGACGCGGCCGTCCCGGTCGTCACGTCCGTCACCGTCGTGCGTCCCGGGACGGACGGCGACGACAGGGCGATCGTCGCGGGGAACGTCGCGCCGGTCCCGGGGACGAGCCTCGTCGCGAGCCCCGCGGGCGTCCGGCGCACGCTCGTGCTCGCCGCGGTGCCCGGGGACCTCTCGGCGGTCCCGGGAGCGGCGCTCGGGACGGGCGTCCCGGTCGACGACGACGGGGCTCCGCTCGCCGTCGCGACGCGGCGCGTCGAGGTTGACCTCGTGGGGGTCGATGGTCGGGTCGTGGCGACCAGACCGGTCGACGTCCCTGTCGGGGGGACCACAGTGCTCGGGGTCGACGCCGCTGCACCTGGCGTCGACGTCGCGGCGGTCGTCGTGCGGACGGTCGGGGACGGCCCCGGTGTCGCGTGGTCGCTCGAGGCGAGCGCGGACGCGCTCGACGGGACGGCCGACGGCCTGCTCACGGTGCTCGCGCCGGTCGTGGGCGACGTCGTCTCACGGTCCGTCGTCGTGCGGCCTTCGCAGGGCTTCTGACGGCACGCGTCGTCCGGCGGCGTCCGCCCTGCGGCGCCCGTCCCGGAGCACGGGCTCACCAGTCCCCGACGTACCCCGGGTCGATCTCCTCGGGGTCGCGGCCGAGCATGTGGGCGACCTGCTCGACGACGACGGTACGGACGAGCTCGGCCAGGTCGTCGCGGTCGTGCGCGCGTTCCTCGACGGGCCGACGGTAGACGACGATCCGTGCCGCGAGCGCGCCGTCGGACGGGAAGTAGCGTCCCATCGGCACGCCCCGGCGGTGCTCCCACGGGGCCGGGTCGGACGGCGGGACGTCCTCGACGGCGAACTCCGTGCCCGCGAGCTGGCGCGACCAGGTCCGTTCGATGCGGACGACCGTCGCGACGACGAGGTCGTCGAAGTGCTCGGCGCGCGTCCGTGCGGCCGGGAGGCTGGCCGGCATGAGGGGGCCGCGGAGGCCGCGACCGCGTCGGTCGCGCCGCCGCACGCCCTCGGCGGGGCTGGGGGCAGGGGGTCTCGGACGCACGTCCCCAGACTAGGCGCTCGTGCGTGGCGGCCCGTGCTCGGCGTGGGATTCGGGTCTGGGTGCCGTGGCGGCTTACCATCGGGAGCTGTGAGACCCGTTCGCCAGTGCACGAGGACCGCGTGCCCCCGCTCCGCGGTGGCGACGCTCACGTACGTGTACGCAGACTCGACCGCGGTCCTCGGGCCGCTCGCGACGCTCGCGGAGCCGCACAGCTATGACCTGTGCGCCGAGCACGCCGACCGGCTCACGGCCCCGCGGGGCTGGGAGGTCGTGCGTCTCGTCACCGACCACGTCGAGGCGGGCCCGAGCCGGGATGACCTGCTCGCCCTCGCCGACGCGGTGCGCGAGGCCGGCCGGCCGGCCGCCGCGCCGGTCCGTGGCCGTCACCTCGCCGAGCCCGCTCCCGTCCAGGTCGGGGAGATCGCACGCAAGGGACACCTCCGGGTGCTGCGGGGCGAGGGCTGACGTGGCCGGGCCGACGCCGCGCCGGCGCCGCGGCGCACGACCTGCCGAGCCGCTCGGATCGCTGAGCTCGCCCGCACCGCTGTCCCCGGGGACGCGCGAGTGCGTCGGCTGCGGGGCGGAGGAGCTCACCCGCGTCGACATGACGCTCGCGGACGGCACGGACGTCGTCTTCGTCTCGTGCCACCGCTGCGAGACGACGAGCTGGATCGGCGCGACGGGCGAGGTCCTCGACCCGGACGACGTCCTTCCCCGGATGCGCAGGCCGAGCAACTGACCACGTCCGCCCCGCGAGGGGACGGGGGCGCGACGCGTCGCGCCGGACGGACCGAGGGGCGAGCACGTCCCACCACGACACGCAGGAGGAACGATGAGCGCGCAGAACGACGAGGGGTTCGCGGGAGTGCCGGTCGAGCCATGGGTGCGCGAGATCTTGCGCTGCCCCGCGACGGGCGCCGAGCTCGTCGACGGCGTCGGCCCCGACGGCTCGCCCGAGCTGTGGTCGACCGCTCCCGAGGGGGCGCTCGCGTACCCGGTCCGCGACGGGATCCCCGTGCTGCTCGTCGACGACGCCCGCCCGCTCTGACCCCGGCGGCGGCGCAGCCTCGGGCCGCCGCGCGCGCAGCGGACCTCCGGCCCTACACTGATCCGCGCCCCGTCCGGGGGCGAGGACGACGTCGAGGGGACGACTGACCATGTCAACTGCCGGTGGAACCAAGGCGATCGTCGCGGCGCTGCTCGCGAACGCGGGCATCGCGGTAACGAAGTTCATCGCCTACCTGCTCACATCGTCGTCGTCGATGCTTGCGGAGTCCGTCCACTCGCTCGCGGACTCGGGCAACCAGGTGCTGCTCCTCGTGGGCGGTAAGCGTGCGCGCAAGGAGGCGACCCCCGAGCACCCGTTCGGCTACGGCCGGGCGCGGTACGTGTACGCGTTCCTCGTGTCGATCATCCTCTTCTCCCTCGGTGGTCTCTTCGCGCTTTACGAGGCGTGGCACAAGTTCCAGGACCCGCACCCGATCACGTCGTGGCACTGGGTGCCGGTGGTCGTACTCGTCGTGGCGATCGCCATGGAGTCGTTCTCGTTCCGGACGGCGGTCGTCGAGTCCAACCACGTGCGCGGACGGCTCTCGTGGCGGGAGTTCGTGCAGCATGCCAAGTCTCCCGAGCTGCCGGTCATCCTCCTCGAGGACCTCGGTGCGCTCGTCGGCCTCGTGCTGGCGCTCGTGGGCGTCTCGATGACGCTCGTCACGGGCAACGGCCTGTGGGACGCGGCGGGCACGGCGTCGATCGGCGTCCTCCTCATCCTCATCGCGATCATCCTCGGCATCGAGGTGAAGTCGCTCCTCATCGGCGAGGCGGCGACCCCGGAGAACGTCGCGGCGGTGCGCGCCGCGCTCGAGGGCACGGACGGCGTCGAGTCGGTCATCCACCTGAGGACGATGCACCTCGGACCCGAGGAGATCCTCGTCGCCGCGAAGATCGAGGTGACGGCCGCCGAGTCTGCGGCCGACGTCGCTGCCGAGATCGACGCGGCCGAGGCCGCGGTGCGCGCGGCCGTCCCCGACCTCAGGTCGGTCATCTACCTCGAGCCCGACCTGCGCCGCGCCGGGACGACCAGCCCGGCCTCCTGAGTCCGTGCCCGGGCGTCCGCCCCGGGGTAGCGTGGGCACTAGTCGGTGCCGGGGTCAGGAGCCACGCATGGTCACGAACGTCAGCAGCTCACGGACGGTGAGGGCAGCGCTCCTCGTCGTCGTCATCGGGCTTGCAGGGCTCGTCGTTCCGGCCGGGGCACCGGCGGCTGGGGCACCGGCGGCCGTGGCCGCCGCGCCGCCACGCCCCACCGTCACGGCGACGGTGTCGGCCGGAGGCCTCTTCCTCGCGGGGGAGCGGCTCTGGGTGACGGGCAAGGTCTCGGGCTCGTCCGCAGGTCGGTCGGTGCGGCTCCAGTCCCGCCCGGACGGCGCGTCCGGCTGGACGACGGTGTCGCGCACGTCGACGCGTGCGGGCGGTCGGTTCACGCTCTCCGTCCGCCCGTCGAAGGGTGGCAGGCTCCGTGTCGTCGCCTCGGCCACGAGGTCGTCGGCGTCGGCGACGAGCCGGACCGTCATGGTTGTGCGAGCGACGGGTTCACGAACCCTCACGAAGCGGGCGTCGACGCTTGCGGGGCGCGTCGGGGACGCGACCTCGGCGCGTCGCACGCTCACGCGGTTGCAGCGGTCGCGCACCGGGGTGAAGAACGTCCGCAAGGTCGTCCACCAGCGCTTCGAGAAGGGGCTGCTCGTCGAGGTGACGACGTCGTCGTCGCGCCGGACGTGGTTCGTCACGGGCACGATCCTCCGGCGGTACCTCGCTGACGGCGGCCCGTCGGGTCGGTGGGGCGTCCCGACGTCGGACGCGCGCTGCGACCTGGCGGAGCGGGGCTGCGTCCAGAGCTTCGCCAAGGGCACGCTCTATGCGGCGAAGGGGGACCGGAAGGCGTCGTCGTCGGCTGCACGCGGCCGCATGGGCGAGGTCTTCGCGGTCGCACGCTCGCAGCTCGGCTACAAGGACCGTTACCCGGGTGTCGGTCCGCACACGACGAAGTACAACGCGTGGGTCGGTTCCGACAACGCGTGGTGCTCGATCTTCCTCTCGTGGTCGGGCGCAGCCGCGGGGCAGGCCGCGATCCCGGTCGCGAAGAGCTACCGGAGCTTCGTCTCGAAGGTACGGGCGTCCATGCCGACGGGCTCGAAGCCCCGCCCGGGCGCGCTCGCGTTCGTGAGCACCAGGCCCCCGCACTCCGAGGCGAACCACGTCATGCTCGTGACCTCGGTGAGCGCGGACGGCCGCTGGCTCAACGTCATCCACGGCAACTACGGTCCGGGCGGCGGCTTCCGTGGCGTGTCCGAGCAGAAGTGGTCGACCGCGAACCGCGTGAAGTTCTACGGCTACCCGCGCTACTGAGCGGGGCGCGACTGCTCGTCGCCGGGTACGCCCGTGGCCTCCGTACCGCTGCGCACCTCGGCGCTGTGCACCTCCGTACCGCTGCGTGGCGCGTCGGCCGGTGCGCCGCGGCGGGCGGCCGCCTCGCGGTCGGTGAGCAGTCGTCCGAGCCATGCCGGCCGGACGAGCGCGTCGACGCCCCGCGCGACGGGGTCGAGGGCGAGGATCGCCGTGAGGACGGCGGCGACGCCGACAGCGGCGGCGACCACCCACGGGCCCTCGAGCGCCTTGAGCGTCCCGGAACCGAGGAACGGCCGCACGAGCAGTGCGTGGACGATGTAGATGGCGAGGCTGTTGCGACCCCAGCGGGTGAGCCATGAGTCGCCACGCGGCGCGACGAGGAGGATCGCGACGGTGCCGAAGAGGCCGCCAGCGAGCGCGAGCGCACGGATGACGAGACCGGGCACGGGGTCGAGCTCAAGCTCACGGTAGGAGCCGTCGAGGAAGAACCAGCCACGGTGCACACGGTCCTCGACGACCACGCAGACGACAAGCAGCGCGACGAGGTAGGCGCCTCCGACGAGGCGCCACCGACGTCCGAGCCCCCGGACGCGTGCGAGCGTCTCGGGTGTCGCGCACGCGCCGAGGACGTAGAACGGCAGGAACCCGACGACGCGCCCGAGGGAGAGCGTCGAGTCGAGCGCCCGCTCGAACGGGAGGACGAGGCTGAGGACGACGGCGAATGCCAGGGGATGCCGGAGCACCCGGAGGACCGGCGTCGCGAGGCGCCACAGCGCGAGCGCGACGAGGAACCACAGCGTGAACGCCGGCGTGAGGAGCGTGACGCGGATGGCCGTGCCGTCCTGGACTGACGCGATCGCCTCGTGCGCGAGGTCGAGCAGGACGTACGGGACGACGAGCGACGTGACGATCGCGGCCGCTTGGCGCGGGCTGCCGACCCAGCTCCGCGCGACGTACCCGGAGACCGTGACGAACGCCGCCATGTGGAACGAGTAGATCCACAGGTTGAGGACGTCGGTCTCTCGGGTCGCGAGCGGCGTGAGGACGTGGCCGAGGACGACGAGGCCGATGAGGAGGCCGCGCGCGTTGTCGAGGTACGGGTCGCGTGTGGTCACCAGCCGAGGATAGGTGCCCCGGTCGTGGGTCGCGAGCGTCCCCGTCCCGCTCTGCTCTGGCCACGCCCGGGGACTCGTGGCACTGTGGGTCGATGGCCCGTCGTCCACCACTCCGCCCGGCGCCCGGTCTCGTGCTCATGCTCGTCCTGGTGCTCGCAGGCCCTCTCGTGCCCGCGGCAGCCGCCGCGCCCGTCGTCGACGGATCCGCGGTCCGTGCCGCAGCGTCCACGGCGCGTCCCACGGTGCGACTCGCCGTGTCCTCGACGCGTCCCCGTGCGGGCGAGCGTCTCTGGCTCGCCGTGAGGGTGGGCGGCGTGACGCGGGCGGCGACGCGCGAGGTTGTCGTCGAGCAGCGCCGCGGAACGCGCTGGAGCCGCGTCACGCGTTCCCGGACGTCGTCGTCGGGGCGTCTCACGGCTCACGTTGTCGTCGACCGGCAGGACGCGTTCCGCGTGCGGGTCCTCGGTGCGGACGGCAGGACCGTCCGCTCGGCGCAGCGTGCCGTCGTCGTGAGCCGCGGCGCACGCACGCTCGAGGCGCGCGCCGCCGCGCTCGGGACGACGCGCCTCGGCCGGCCCCTCGACAAGATCCGGACGCTCACCCCTGCGCAGCGCCGGGCGACACGCGTCACCGGGCTCCTCAAGGTCCGGTCTCGCGAGTACGCCAAGGGCGTCCTCGTCGAGGTGACGCGCAGGACGTCGACGCGCACGACGGTCCGCACCTGGTTCGTGAGTGGCGCGACTGGTCGCTGGTACGCGGACGCGCGCGCGGCGAAGGGCCGGTGGGGCGTGCCCATCGCCGACGGTCGGTGTGGCCTGCTCGAGCGGGGCTGCGTCCACAGGTTCTCGCGCGGGACGGCCTACGTCTCACCGTCGAGCGGCGCTGTCGCGTCGACGACCGTCACGGGCGACCGCGGCGCGATGATCGCGGCCGCGCGCTCGCAGGTCGGCTACGTGAGGCGGGCACCGGACCCGTCGCGACAGACGACGAAGTTCAACACGTGGATGGGATCGCGGGCCGCGTGGTGCTCGTTCTTCCAGTCGTGGGCGTCGCAGGCCTCGGGGAACGGCGCGGCAGTCCCGAAGATCGACAGGTTCAGGACGTTCCGGTCGACGACGCTGCGCACCCTCCCGTCGGGCACGACGCCGAAGGTTGGTGCGCTCGCGTTCCGGCACACGACGGGGCCCGCGGGCGAGGCGACGCACGTCGCGCTCGTGAGCGAGATCTCGGGCGGCAGGGTGCGGCTCGTCGACGGCAACACGGTCGGCCCGCTCCCCGCGGGACATCGCGGTGTGCTCGAGCGCTGGTTCCCCCGCTCGGCGGTCCTCTACTACGTCTACCCGTCCTACTGAGAGCGCCCCGGGACGTCGGAGCGTCTCGGCGCTCCGCTCATCGGTATCCTCGAGGGGTGGTGGACTCTCCTCTCGTGCGGCCTGACGGTCGCGTCGTCGCTGTCGTCGTCGCCTTCAACCGCCGGGATCTTCTCCAGGACGCGCTCGACGCGCTCGCGACGCAGACCCGCCCGCTCGACGCGATCCTCGTCGTCGACAACGCGTCGACCGACGACTCGGCGCAGGTCGCGAGGAACCACCCGGCGGCTCCCGTCGTCGTGACGCTCGAGCGCAACACCGGGGGCGCCGGCGGCTTCGCCGCAGGCCTCGCGCACGCGGTCGCGAGCCTCGGCGCCGACGGCGTGTGGCTCATGGACGACGACACGATCCCGACGCCGACGGCTCTCGCCGAGCTGCTCGCTGCGTGGGCGACGCACCCGGCGCCGGTCGACGCTGCGGGCAGCCGCGTCGTGTGGACCGACGGGCGCGACCACCCCATGAACACGCCGCGGAGCCGGCCGGGCGCGAGCCGGGCGGCGCTCGCGGCCGCGCGCCGCGCAGGCGTCGTCCCGGTGCGCTCGACGTCGTTCGTCTCGATGCTCGTGAGCGCGGACGCCGTCCGCACGCACGGTCTGCCCGTCGCCGACTACTTCATCTGGAACGACGACTTCGAGTACTCGTGCCGGCTGCTGCGCGACGGGACGGGTCTCCACGTGCCCGCGAGCGTCGTCGAGCACCGCACGAAGACGTTCGGCGCGACGGACGCCGACCCCGGGGACCGGTTCTACTTCGAGGTGCGCAACAAGATCTGGATGTTCACGCGGTCGCGCGCGCTCGGCGGCGGCGAGCGGCTCCTCTACGGTGCGTCGACGCTGCGTCGCTGGGCGCGGACGGTCGCGCGGTCCCAGGCGCGCGGCGTCCTCCTGCGTGCGGGTGGTCGTGGTCTGCGTGACGGCGTCTTGCGACGACCGCGTCCGACGTCCGAGGTCCTCGCGGGCCTCTCGCTCGCGTCCGACGTCGTGGTCCTCGACCGGTCCGTGCGATGACGGGCGAGCTTCCTCCGTTCTCCGTCCTCCTGCCCGTCTACCGCGGGGATCGTGCCGAGTTCCTCGCGCGCGCGTTCGACGCCGCGACCGTCGAGCAGGAGCTGCGTCCCGACGAGGTCGTCATCGTGCGCGACGGCCCGGTCGGACCCGAGATCGCGGCGGAGCTCGCTGCGATCCAGGAGCGCGCGGTCGTGCCCGTGACACTCGTCGAGCTCTCCGAGAACGTCGGGCTTGCCCGTGCGCTCGAGGCGGGGCTCGCGCGCTGCGCGCACGAGGTCGTCGCGCGTGCCGATGCGGACGACATTTCGCTCCCGCGGCGCTTCGCGGAGCAGATTCCCGTCGTCGCGGCCGGTGCCGACCTCGTCGGCACGGCGCTCGTCGAGTTCGACGACGACGAGCACGTCACGGGGGCGTTGCGCGTCCTGCCGACGGACCCCGACGAGATCGCGCGCTACGCGCGCTTCGCGGACCCCTTCAACCACCCGAGCGTCGTCTACCGTCGCTCCGCGGTCGCGGCGGCGGGCGGCTACCAGGACCTCCACCTCATGGAGGACTACTTGCTCTTCGCGCGCATGATCGCGCACGGCGCGAAGGTCGCCAACCTCGCCGAGCCGCTCGTCAAGTACCGCACGGGTGCCGGATCGTACGCGCGGCGCGGCGGGCGCGCGCTCCTCCGCTCGGAGCTCTCCCTCCAGGAGACGTTTCGGCGCGAGGGGTTCACGAGCACCCCGCAGGCCGTCCGCAACGTCGTCGTGCGGGGCGGGTACCGTCTGGTCCCGGAGGCCGTGCGTCGTGTCGCGTACAGGTCTGTCATCCTGCGTCGTCGCGCGGGGGAGAAGGAGTCGTGACCATGGGAGCAGACCTCGTCGTCGTCGGTGCTGGGCTCTTCGGGCTCACCGTCGCCGAACGCATGGCGTCCGCGGGCCGTCGCGTCGTCGTCCTCGACCGGCGCGACCACCTCGGCGGCAACGCGTGGAGCGAGGTCGAGCCGACGACGGGCATCGAGGTGCACCGCTACGGCGCGCACCTCTTCCACACGTCGAACGAGCGCGTTTGGGAGTACGTCAACCGCTTCACGTCGTTCACGGACTACGTGCACCATGTGTACACGTCGCACCGCGGCGAGGTCTTCCCCATGCCGATCAACCTCGGCACGATCAACCAGTTCTTTCGCTCGTCGCACGGACCCGACGCCGCGCGCGCGCTCGTCGCGGAGCAGTCCGCCGAGCTCGACGGCAAGCGCCCCGAGAACCTCGACGAGAAGGGCGTCTCGCTCATCGGGCGTCCTCTCTACGAGGCGTTCATCCGCGGCTACACGGCCAAGCAGTGGCAGACGGACCCGCGGGACCTCCCAGCGTCGATCATCTCGCGGCTGCCCGTGCGCTTCACGTACGACAACCGCTACTTCAACGACACGTACGAGGGCCTGCCGACCGACGGCTACGCGGCGTGGCTCACGCGCATGGCGGACCACCCGAACATCGAGGTGCGCCTATCGACCGACTTCTTCGACGACTCCCACAATCTCTCGAAGGACAAGGTCGTCGGGCACGTGCCCGTCGTCTACACGGGGCCGCTCGACCGCTACTTCGACCACGCGGAGGGGCGCCTCACGTGGCGCACGCTCGACTTCGAGCAGGAGATCGTCGAGACGGGCGACTTCCAGGGCACGTCGGTGATGAACTACGCCGACGAGGACGTCCCGTTCACGCGGATCCTCGAGTTCCGCCACTTTCACCCTGAACGTGACCTCCAGACGGACCGCACGGTCATCGTCCGTGAGTTCTCGCGGTTCGCGGACGAGGGCGATGAGCCGTACTACCCGGTCAACACTGCCTCCGACCGCGAGATGCTGCTCCGGTACCGCGAGCGCGCGGCGGCCGAGCCGAGAGTGTTCTTCGGCGGACGCCTCGGCACGTACCAGTACCTCGACATGCACATGGCGATCGGCTCGGCGCTCTCGATGGTCGACAACCAGCTCGTCGGTCTATGGGACGAGGCATGAGCGGCCCGTCGTTCGGCTCGCGCCAGGTGCGGGCGCTGCAGCGCTGGGTCATGGGCCGTGCGCGCCGCTCGCGCTTCTTCCCCGTGACGATCCCGGACCGCCTCGGCCAGGACGACGAGCTCGCGGGAACGTCGTTGCCGCACCGGGTCGTCGTGTTCTTTCCGGACACGCTCGAAAGCCTCTACCAGCTGCGCCCGTGGCTGCCGGCGCTCGAGGCGCTCGACCGCGTCACGCGGACCGTCGTCGTCTGCCAGGACTCCCGCACCGCACGTGCCGTCCGGGAGGCGTCGAGCCTCGACGTGCTGACGATCGCGCGCTACGGGCGCATGGACGACCTCCTCGCGCGCAGCGACGTCCGCGTCGCCCTCTACGTCAACCATTCGCCCCGGAACTTCGAGAACCTGCGGTTCACGTCGCTCACGCACGTCTACCTCGGCCACGGTGAGTCCGACAAGGGCGTGAGCGCGTCCAACCAGGTGAAGGCGTACGACTTCTGCTTCGTCGCGGGGCGTGCGGCTGTCGAGCGGCTCCTCGCGCACGTCCCGCGCTACGACGCCGAGGCGCGCTGCATCATCATCGGGCAGCCGCAGCTCGACTCGAGCGGCCTGCTCACGCTGCCCGCGCGGACGCCGGGGGAGCGGACGGCCGTGCTCTACGCGCCGACGTGGGAGGGCGCGCAGCCGTCGGTCGCCTACTCGTCGGTGCTCAGCCACGGCGTGCGCCTCGTACGCTCCCTGCTCGACGACGGCCGCTACGACGTCCTCTACCGGCCGCACCCGCTCACGGGCGTGACATCGGCGGAGTACGGCGCGGCCGACGCGGAGATCCGCGCGCTCGTCACAGGTGCCGGCGGCGCGCACCGGGTCGACACGTCGCCCGACCTCGCCGCCGCGTTCGCGCGGGCCGACGTCCTCGTGTGCGACGTCTCGGGCGTCGCCCTCAACTGGCTGCCCACGGGCCGGCCCTTCCTCGTCGCCCGCCCGGGTGGGGACGCGGTCGTGCCCGAGCCTGCGCCGATCCTCGCGCCCGAGCGCATGCTCGACGCCGACGAGGACGCCGCGACCGCGGTCGCGCGGGCCCTCGCGGAGTCGGACGACGACGCCGCGCGTGCGCTCGTCGAGCACTACCTCTCCGACGTTACGCCGGGCCGCGCGACCGCACGGTTCGTCGCCGCTGCGGCGGCGCTCGTCGCCGGCCGCAACCCCCGTTCCGACGAACCCGCGGGGGAGCCCGGGTAGGACGACGGCCGAGGAGGCTGACACAATGCAACGTCGGACAACCGGACGGACGGGACCTGTAGGGATGGACGCGTGACAACAGACGCGACGAACGACGCGACGGCGGGGATGACCCCCGCCGAGATCGCGGAGCGGTACGGGCTCCACCAGATGGGTGTGCGCCCTGGGCTGCGTGAGTACGTGCGCTCGCTGTGGGCGCGCCGCGACTTCATGCTCGTCCTCGCGCGGTCGAGGGCTGAGGCCGAGAACCAGAACACGTACCTCGGACGTGTCTGGGACATCCTCAACCCGACGCTCAACGCGGCGGTCTACGTCCTCATCTTCGGCCTCCTGCTCAAGACCCGCGACGGGATGAACAACGTCATCGGCTTCATCGTCGTCGGGACGTTCATGTACAAGTTCTTCCAGGACTCCGTCACGGGCGCCGCGCGTGCGATCCCGCGCAACATCAACCTCGTGCGGTCGCTGCACTTCCCGCGGGCGGTCCTGCCCATCTCTTCCGTGCTCGCCGAGCTCACGATGCTCCTGCCGGCGCTCGCCGTCATGGCGGGCTTCGTCCTCGTCTCCGACCGCTGGATGCTCCATCTCGACACGACGCCGAACTGGCGCTGGCTCCTCATCGTGCCCGCGGTGCTCCTGCTCTTCATGTTCAGCACGGGAGCGGGCTTCGTCCTCGCGCGGCTCGGCGCCCGCTGGCCGGACGTGCTGAACTTCCTGCCGTTCGTCCTGCGGATCGGCATGTATGCGTCGGGCGTGATCTTCAGCATCGATCACTACCTTGCAAGCGGCGGCGTGCTCGCGACGATGATGAACTACCAGCCCGTCGCCGTGTACCTCAACCTTGCACGGCAGGCGATGCTCGACGAACCCTCCGCGCAGCTCTCGGGCGAGCTGTGGCTCGTCGGGCTCGTGTGGGCCGTCGTGACGCTCGTCGTCGGCTTTGTGATCTTCTGGCGCGACGAGGCGAGGTACGGACGTGACTGACGAGTTCGACGTCGAGGTCGACGCTGACGACCTCATCCCGATGACGGACGACGGGGTCGCGCTCGGCGACCCCTCGGTCGTCGTCGACGACCTTCACGTGACCTACCGGATCCTCGGCACGAGGCGCAAGGCTGTCGAGGCTCCTCCGCAGGGCAGGATGCGCAAGTTCCTCGGTCGTTCTCTCGCGAGCACGGGCGGCGTCACGGAGATCCACGCCGTCCGTGGCGTGTCGTTCGTCGCGCGTCACGGCGAGTCGATCGGCATCGTCGGCACCAACGGCTCGGGCAAGTCAACGACGCTCCAGGCGCTCGCTGGCCTCATCCAGCCCGCCCAGGGCTCCGTGTACGTCGCGGGCATCCCCTCGCTGCTCGGCGTGAGCGCGGTCCTCGTGCGTAAGCTCACGGGCGCGCGCAACATCATGATCGGCGGCCTCGCTCTCGGGCTCACGAAGGACGAGGTCGAAGAGCGGTTCGACGAGATCGTCGAGTTCGCGGACATCGGTGACTTCGTACACCTTCCCATGACGACGTACTCGGCGGGCATGGCGGCGCGCCTCCGCTTCGCGATCTCGACGGCCGCGGTGCCCGACGTCCTCATGATCGACGAGGCGCTCGCGACCGGCGACGCTGCGTTCCGGGAGCGGAGCCGCCAGCGCGTCGACGAGATCCGTCGCCAAGCGGGCACGGTGTTCGTCGTCTCGCACTCCCTCGCCTCCATCAAGGCAATGTGCACGCGCGCGATCTGGATCGACAAGGGGCTCGTCCGCATGGACGGCCCGGCCGAGGACGTCACCGCGGCCTACCACGAGCACACGAGGGCCCGCTCCGGGTCCACGAAGGGCTGACGCATGCTCCGCAAGATCGGCGCGATCGCCCTCGGCAACGTCGCTGTCCTCGTCAACGCGGCCGCCACGCTCGCCACGCTGCTCGTCGTCGGCGCGGTCGAGGGCGGACTCTGGGTGATGATCGCAGCGGGTGTCGCCGTCCTGGCGCTCCTCCGTCCGGTCGGCGCGGTGCGGCGCGCCCTCGGGCGGCCCGACGCGACACCCCGGCCGAGCCGCTTCGGTCTCGGCAGCTTCGCGGTGTCGCGCTCCTGGGGTGCGGTGCTCGTCGCGGTCACGAACCCCGATGCCCTCGGTTTCGTCGTGGCCGGGGCTCTCGTCCTCGGGGTACTGGCCGAGACGGTGCTCGGACGTGCCGAGGCAGCCTGGGAGCCAGCGGCAGCGAATGCTCCATGGGCCGCACCTGCACGCACCCCGCGAACCGTGCACCTCGTCGCACCTGTGTCGGTGCTCACGATGGTCGTCGCGCTCGTCCTGGCGGCACTCGGCACCAGCATGGTCCCCGCGCTCGGCCTCACGTCCCTCGCGCTCGCTGCTCTCGTCGGCGCTGGTGTCGGGGCGCTCCTCGCGCGACGCGACCGGCTACAGGCCGAGCAGGGGCTGCGCGGCGGGCTTGAGGAGTACGCGCCGCGCTTCGTCCTCTACTGGGAGGCCGGGCTGGAGACGACGTACCAGATCAGCATGTGGCTGCCGTACCTCGAGCAGATCGGCGAGCCCTTCGTCGTCGTGCTCCGGCACCCGCGCAACCTCGAAGCCGTCGCTGCGCTCACCGACAGGCCCGTCGTTGTCGTCCGCGCGATGGACGGCCTCGACGACGTCCTCGTCCCGAGCCTCACGACCGCCTTCTACGTCAACAACTCGATCCGCAACTGCCACTTCGTGCGGTTCACCGAGCTCACGCACGTGCAGCTCAACCATGGGGACTCCGACAAGGCGCCGAGCTTCAACCCGGTCATGCGGATGTACGACCTCAACTTCGTCGCCGGGCAGGCGGCGGTCGACCGCTATGCGGCGAACGGCGTGACGACGCGCGAGGACTTCTTCCGGATCGTCGGACGTCCCCAGGTCGCCGACGTCGCGCCGGCCGCTGCGCGGCCCGCGGATGCCCCGCTCACGGTGCTCTACGCGCCCACGTGGGCCGGGTTCATGGCGGACTCGAACTACTCCTCGCTCCTCCAGGGGCCGGACATCGTCCGGGAGTTGCTGCGTCGCGGAACGACCGTCGTGTTCCGCCCGCACCCGCACGCGTGGCGGTCCCGCAGCCTTGCCGCCGCGTGCCGGGAGATCGAGCAGCTGCTCGCGGCGGACGCTGCCGCGACCGGTCGCGCGCACCTCTTCGGCGAGGTCGCGGCCCAGCAGATGTCCGTCGTCGACTGCTTCAACGCGGCGGATGCGATGGTGTCCGACGTCTCGAGCGTCGTCCCGGACTTTCTCTTCTCCGGCAAGCCGTTCGCGCTCGTCGCCGTCGGCACGACGATCGACGACTTCGTCTCCGCCAACCCGGTCGCGGAGGGCGCGTACGTCATCGACGAGGCGCTCACCGGGCTCGGTGCCGCGCTCGACGACCTCCTCGGCCTCGATCCGCTCCGGACCGACAGGCTGCGCCTGCGCACGGCGTACCTCGGCGACGTCGAGCGCGACGACTACGTCGGGCTCTTCCTCGACGCGGCGCGTGAGGTCGTGCGGCGCGAGCGCTGACCCGTGAGGCCGTGCGCCGCCTGTGTCAGGACGCAGGCGGGAGCCCGAGCTCGTCGCGCATCACCTCGACGAAGCGGTTCGCGTAGCCGTCGCGCGGTAGGTCGCCGAGGTAGTGGCGGCGCAGCTCCGACCGTCGGGTGCGCGCGGGGTCGGGCCCGAGGGCGAGATCGAGCACCGCGGCGAGATCGGTCCGGGCCGTCGTGCCGTCGACGGCACGGACGACGTACCCGCCGTCGGCGAGCGGCACGTCGACGCGGAGATCGTCGACCTGCAGCTGGGTCGCGAGCAGCACGTAGGGCTTCTCGGAGTAGAGGAAGTCTCCGAGGACGCTCGAGACGTCCGAGAGCATGATGTCGGCGAGGTTGAAGCATTCGACGACCTCGACGTCCTCGGCACGCGGCCCGTGGACGTGGTCGACGCCCGTCGTGGCGCTGTCCTCCGTGAGCAGCTCGATGATCGCGTCGCAGCACTGCGCGAGACGGCTGTCGTTCCGTGCGAACGGGTGGGGCCTGAACACGACGCGCACACCGCGTTCGAGAAGTTCACGGACGAGGTCGGCGCCGACGCGCAGCGACGAGTAGTCGGAGTCGGTGTAGAAACCGCGCCATGTCGGGGCGTAGAGGACGGTCGTCGGGGTACGGTCGACGTCGGGCGCGGGGAGGACGTTCTCGACCTGCGGCCGACCGACGATGCGGAAGAAGTCCTCTTGGACGCGCACCGCGTTGGCGGCGAACCGGTCGATCGCCGCCTGCCCGGCGACGTAGTTGCGGTCGTAGAGGCGGAACGCCGGGTTGTGGCTCGGCGCCTTGTCCGAGTCCCCGTGGTTGAGCTGGATGTGCGTGAGGTTCGCGTAGCGCACGAGGTGCTGGTTCTTCGTCGCGGTGTTGACGTAGAGCGCGACGCGGAGCGACGGGGTGGCCGCGACCTCGTCGAGCTGCTCGAGCGCGGGGCGCACGATGATCGGCACGGTCGCGGTGTGGCAGACGTCCGGGACGTTGAGCGGGTCGCGCAGCACGATGACGTAGGGAGCGCCGACACGGTCGAGGTACGGCAGCCACATGCGCACCTGGTAGCCCGTCCCTGGCACGGACTCCCAGTGAAGGAGCATCGCGGGGGCGACCTCGGCGAGGAGCTCCGGGATTCGCCGCTCGAACCGTTGGCGGGCGGTGGTCCGGCGGAACGCGTCGGCCCCGAGCGTGGCGACGAGGCCGAGCGTCAGGAACGCCGCGACGAGCCCGACGACCTCGCCGCCGCCCGCGACCTGGCCGAGGATCGCGCACACGGCGGAGAACAGCCAAGCGAGCCACGCGAGCGTCGGGTCGAGGAACGGCCAGTTGCGGACGGGGCCATAGTCGGCTGGGACGTTGAACGCGTACGGGACGGCACGGCGCAGCAGCGTGCGCAGGACCGGCTCGGCGAGGAGGGCCGCTGCGAGGACGGCGAGCGTCGCCATGCGCGGCACGTCGCCGCGCGACGTGGGGACGAGGGCGGCGAGCACGGCAAGGCGTGGCACGACGAACGTGCCGACAGCCGTGCCGTCCGCGAGGACGAAGCGCCCGTGGCGTCCACCTGGCGTCCGCCCGATGAGCCGCCGCTGGAGCACGAGGGCGAGGGCGAGCGGGACCGTGAGGGCGCCGATGACCTCGACTGGAGGTGTGGCGGCGGCAAACGCCCATGCGATGAGGGCGACGCCCGAGACGAGCAGCGGCCGCGCCCCGAGAGTGTAGAGCTGACGCACGCGCGCGGGAAGGTGCCTACCCCACGCGAGCGGTTCGTCGTCAACGGCGTCCGCGGCGTCCACGGATCAGGCGGTGGTGTTCTCGGAGAGCTCGGCCTCGGTCTCGTCGAGCGCGCTCGCGATGGCCTCGCCGCGGTCCTGCGCCTGCTCGCGGCGCACGTCGATGACGAGGCCCGTCGCGTCGGAGACGAGGACGTCGAGCGAAGACTCCGCGACCGCCTCGGCGGAGAGGAGCGAACCCGGGGCCTCCTCGCCGAACGCCTGGGTGCGCATGGGCGTCGCGGTGCGCTCGGGGTTGACGACGTTGACCTTGATGCCGACGCCGGCCCACTCCTCCGAGAGAGCCTGCGTGAGGTTGACGACCGCGGCCTTCGTCGAGGAGTACAGCGCGTAGTTCTCGCGGCCGCGCGTGTAGGACGACGATGTGAAGTAGAGGAGGTGGCCGCTCGTCTCGGCGAGATACGGATAGGCAGCCTTGGCGACGTGAACGGGGGCGAGGTAGTTGACGCCGATCGTCTCGGCGATCTGCTCCTCGGTCGTCTCGGCGAGGCGTCCGATGCGCAGGACTCCGGCGGTGAGGACGACGGCGTCGATCTTGCCGTGCTCGGCCTTGGTCTGCGCGAACGCGGACGCGATCGACTCGTAGTCCTCGACGTGGAGGCCGGTCGTCGACCGCCCGTGGGCGACGACGTTCGCACCTGCGGCCTCGGCGATGCGAGCGATCTCCGCGCCGATCCCGTAGGAGCCGCCGAGGATGACGATCGTCCGGTCGCGCAGGAGCTCTGAGCGCTCGGCGGCCGTGAGGTGGCTCGGCCCCTGCGACGCGAGCTGGAAGAGCTTGTCGGCGATGAAGAGGTCGACGGGGTGCGTGACCTTGATGTTGTGCTCGGCTCCGGCGACGGTCTTGATGGGGACCTCGGGCAGGTACTTGAGGACGACGCCGCAGTCGTCGGTCGCCGCGAAGTACGGGTCGTCGAGCGCCTTGGCGTAGGCGGAGCGCAGGACCGAGAGCTTGAAGGCCTGGGGCGTCTGGCCCCGGCGCAGCCGGTTGCGGTCGGGGATCGAGGAGATGACGTCGTGCGCGTCGACCTCGACGATCGTGTCGGCCGACGGGATGACGACGTCGACGGCGCCGTAGGAGTCGAGCGCGTCGACGCAGTCCTTGATGACGCGCTCGTCGAGCAGCGGGCGTACCGCGTCGTGGAGGACGACCTTGCACTCGTCCTCGCCGAGGGCGTCGAGGACGCGGCGCGTCGTCTCGTTGCGCGTCGCACCGCCCTCGAGGATCCGCGTGAGCTTGCCGTAGCGGTTGCCGAGGAGCGTCGCGACGTGCTCGGACCAGCCGGGCGTGATCATGACGACGAGCTCGTCGATCTCGGGGCTCGCGTCGAGGGCGCTCACCGTGTGCTCGAGGATGGTCTTGCCGGCGATCTTCACCATCTGCTTGGGCACCTTGAGCCCGAGACGAGCACCGACGCCTCCGGCGAGAACCACTCCGACCGTGCGCACAGGACGACTCCTTCGTTTTGCTTCGGGCGCCCTGCGGGACGCCGCCGGTCCATGCTACCGGCCTGCACTCCCGTCGGCCGCGTCGTCAGACGGGACCTGGGCGTCGCGCGAGGTGACGGCCTCGGCTGCGGACGAGGGGGCTTCCGTGGCCCCGAGGCGCGCGAGCCGTTCCTCGGACCGCGCGACGACGTCGCGCACCGCAGCGGCGAACGTGACATCAGCCGTGGCGGGCGACGAACCGAGCAGGTGGGTGCGGAGGCGGAGCCGCTCGGCGGCCCGGGCATCGTCGGTGCGACCGAGGGCGAGGTCGCGGATCTCGTCGAGCCCTGTCCCGTCGGCGAGGAGCAGCGTGCCCCCCGAGGCCGTTGGGGCGAGCCGCACGAGGTCGTCGACCGCTAGGTGGGCGGGGACCGCGAGCCCGAAGGGACGGCCGGTCGCGAGCCAGTCGGACAGCACTGATGAGACGTCCGTGACGAGCACGTCGGCGACGGTCATGCAGGCGTCCATGCTCACGCCCGTGCGCGGGGCGACGACGAGGTGCGCCGCGGGCGACGACGCGAACCACGCGGCGTCGCGCGCCTGCACCGCAGCCTCGCGGCTCGCCGCGTCGGCAGGTTCGTCGACGAGCGGGGGCAGGGGCGGCGCAGGGTGGCCCGCGCGTGCGTTCGCGGCGTCGAGCAGCTCGATGATCCGGGCATGCGCGGCACGCACCTCGGGGCGCCGACGGCCCGTGAACGGGTGCGGTCGGTAGACGATCCGGACCGGGGCGTCGGACGTGAGGAGGTGCTCGATGAGCCGCACGCCGAGGTGCGCGACCGACCCGTAGTCCTGCTCCTGGTTCCAGCCCTCCCATGTCGGCGCGTAGAGAAGCGTTGGGATCTCCGCGCCGCTGCGTACGGGCAGGGCTGCGAGCCCGGCCGCTTGCGGCCGGCCGACCTCGCGGACGTCCGTGTCGACGACGCCGACCTGTGCGCGCCGGTAGCGCTCGCGACCTGCGGGACCTGCGACCCAGACCTCGTCGTAGACGCGCGTGAACGGGTTGAACGACGCGTTCTTGTCGCTGTCGCCGTGGCCGATGAACACGGAGAGGATGTGCGGCTCGCGCAGGAGGTGGATGTTCTTGCCGACGTTCGCCGGGTAGAGGGCGGCGCGGACCGTGGGCAGGCCGAGCGCCATGAGCGTCGTCGCGTCGGGGACGCACACGACAGGCAGGGACGTCGGTGCGAGGCGTTCCATGACGCTCCGCTCGCGCAGGAGGACGATGGAGCGTGGCGCGGTGCGCTCGAGCGTCGCGAGCCACATGTTCGCCTGGTAGACCGACGCGGCGTCGCCGCTGAGGTAGAGCGCGACGTCGGGGGCGAGCGCGTCGAGCGCCGCGGCGACCTGGGGGAGGAGGACGGCGGCCGTGCCCGTCCTGCCGAGGCGCAGCGCGACGAGGCCAGTGGCGAGCGCGAGCGCTGCGTAGGCCGCGACGGCAACCGCGGCGAGCGTCAGCCAGGTGGGCGCGACGACCGTGAGCGCGACGCCCACGACGACGATGGGCTCGACGGCCGCGGCGCGCACCGTGAGCGGCAGCAGCACGGCAGCGGGCACCGGAAGGCGCGTGCCCGGGAGGTCGCCGACGTTGCGGGTCGCGACCGCGGTCGTCCGCCGTGACCGGAGGACCGCTCCCGCAAGGTTGTCGACGACCCTCACGGTGACGAGGCACACGGCGGCCGCGGTCGCGGCCCCGGTGAGGTCAGGAGCTTCGCGGCTCACGGCGAGCGCGACGAGCGCGGCGCGTCCGGCGAGCCGCACGGAGTGGCCGAACGACGCGCGGCGCATGAAGGCGCGAGCGGGGCCGGCGAGCCAGGGCTCCGCGACGGCGGAGCACGTGAGCGCGACCGCGGTGACGACGAGGGGGAGGCCCAGCACGGTCGACATCGCACCGAGGACGAGCCCGAGCACGACGGCGACGAGGGCGGACGGCCCCAGCAGCGTGGACGCTGAGGCGCGGGGGAGCGACGACATGGGTACCAGCCCTAGACTTCGGGTCGAGCGAGCCGCGCGAGCGGCCGGTCGCAGCCCGGGATCGGGCGACGTGGCATTGTTTCACGCGCAGCGGGCCCGTCGGTATGCCCCGCACGTCCGAGAGGTTCTCCATGGCACGTATCCTCCTCCGCAGCGCCCAGGATCCTGCGGCTGTGCTTCCCGCTGCCGAGTCGCTGCGCCGGATGGGCGGGAACGCCGGCAACCTCCTCTACGCGCACGCGGTGCACCGCGCGCTCTCGGTCACGGGAACCGAGGTCGTCGCCGGGGCGTTCGGCATGGAGGAACTCGAGAACCCGCGCGCCTGGGCGGCGGACGTCAGCTCGCGTTACGACCGCTTCGTCATCCCGATGTCGAACGCGTTTCGGGCGTCGTTCACGGACGACCTCGAGCGGCTCGCCGCCGCGGTCGAGCTGCTCGACATCCCCGTGACGGTCGTCGGCGTGGGCGCGCAGACGACCCTCGGGGCGATCGACGGCGACGGACCGCTCATCATGGGACGCACGGGGTCGGAACGGCTTCCCGGGGCGCGGGGCGCCTCGCGCCACGACGCGGTCGTGCGGCGGTTCGTCGACGCGGTCCTCGAGCGCTCCGCGTCGATCGGTGTGCGCGGCGATCTCACGCGCCGCTACCTCGTAGGGCTCGGCGTCGATCCGCAGCGGGTCGACGTCATCGGGTGCCCCTCGCTCTTCACGTGGGGTCCCGACCTGCGCGTGCGGCAGCTGCAGCTACCGCTGCCCCGCGACGCGCGGATCTCGCTCAACATCGACCACCGGGTCGCCGGCGTCGCCGACCTTGTCGAGCGCAACGCCGCACGGTACCCGGGCCTTACGGTCGCGGTCCAGGACTTCCGCTCGATGTGTGCGGTCGTCCACGGCGTCGACGAGTTTGACATGACACGCCACGACGTCCGGCTGCCGATCCACACCGGGCACCCGCTCTACCGGGAGCGGCGCATGCTCTTCCACCCCAACCCGTGGGGATGGATCGACACGCTCGGTCGGCAGGATCTCGTCGTCGGGACGCGGCTCCACGGGAACGTGGCGGGGATCCTCGGCGGGACGCCCGCCCATCTCCTCGTCCACGACTCGCGGACGCTCGAGCTGGCCGAGTACCACGCGATCCCCTCGACGCGGATCGATGCCCTCGACGGCGTGCCGGACGTCGCGGAGCTCGCGGCGCGGACCGACTACGAGAGATTTCACGCGCTGCAGCCGGAGCGGTTCGCGACGTACCTCGACTTCCTGCGGCGCAACGGCCTCGAGACCGTGTTCGACGAGGGGCGGGACGCGACGGCGTTCGATGCGGCGATCGCGCGCGGCCGCCGCGTCGGCCCGGTCCGCCCCAGCGTGACATTCCTCCAGAAGGTGCGTCGACGGTTGACGCGGTCCCGCGGGTAGGGCTCTGCACCCCCAGCGGTCGCCGTGGGGCCGCCCAGCGCCTAGCCTCGAGGGATGATCAACGCCCTGTCATGTACAGTTCCCCGTCGACTCTGGCCGGCGGGGAGTCGCGGATGACGCGGATCCTCCTGCGGAGCGCCCAGGACCCTGCGCGGGTCCTCGAGCCGTACGCGTCGACCTTCGCGGTCGGCGGCAACACGGGCAACCTCCTCTACGCGCACGCGGTGCACCGTACGCTCTCGACGCGGAGCACGACCGTGCGTGCAGGAGCCTTCAAGGCGCACCTGCTCGACGACCCGGCAGCATGGGCGGCCAAGGTCTCGTCGCGGTACGACCACCTCGTCCTCCCGATGTCGAACGCGTTCCGCATCGGCTTCTCCGCGTACCTCGAGAATCTCGCCGCGATCATCGAACAGCTCGACATCCCGGTGACGGTCGTCGGTATCGGCGCGCAGACGACGGCTGACGCGGCGGACGACCCGGCCCACATCCGGATGGGACGCACCGGGTCGGAGAAGGTTGCGGCCGCAGCCGAGGCCGCACGGCACGATGCCGTCGTCCGACGTTTCGTCAACGCGGTGCTCGCCCGGTCCGAGTCGATCGGGGTCCGCGGCGAGCTCACCCGCACGTACCTCGTCTCCCTCGGCGTCGATCCCGCGCGGGTCGACGTCATCGGGTGCCCGTCGCTCTTCATGTGGGGGCGGGACCACCGGGTGCGCGAGGTCGCTGGCCCGATCGGCCGTCGCTCGCACGTTGGGCTCGGGGCGGACTTCCGGGTCGACGGCGCGACGGCGTTCGCGGAACGTGCCCTGCGCGAGCATCCGCGACTTCGTGTCCCCGTGCAGGACTCACGGAGCGCCCGGTGGATCGTCGCGGGCAAGGAACCCCCGGGCGGAGCACGACCGGAGATCGTCGACGAACTATTCCGCACGCGACGGCTCGTGTACTTTCCGAGCCCGTGGGGGTGGATCGACTGGGTCGGTCGGCAGGACCTTCTCGTCGGCTACCGGCTGCACGGCACGATCGCGGGGCTGCTGGGCGGCACGCCGTCGCACCTGCTCGTCCACGACAGCCGGACGCGCGAGCTCGCGGAGCTGCACGGCATCCCGCACACGCGGATCGAGGACCTCACGAGCGTCCCGTCGGTCGCGGAGCTTGCGGAGCGTACGGACATGACGCGGTTCCACGAGCTCTTCCCGGACCGCTTCGACGCGTACGTCGCGTTCCTCCACCGCAACGGGCTGAGGACGGTGTACGACGACGGCGAGGACGCATCGGATTTCGACGCGAGCATCGCACGGGCGCGGACGACGTCGTTCGTCCGACCGGCGCGCACACGCGCCGGGGTGCAGGCGCGCAGGGCGCGCCGCGTCCTGGCACGCCGGTTCGGGCACCGCTGAGCGGTGCCCGAACCGGGGCCGGCGCGTGTCAGCCCAGGACGATGTCCGCGTGCTGGAGGTTGTGGTCCGAACCGCGGTAGCGGGCGTCGAACTTCCCGCCCGTGAGAATCACCTGGTTCGTGTGCTGCCGGACGCCCGCGGCGTCCTTGACGAACACGTAGTCGATGCGGGTCGGTGCGTAGGCGTAGTGGAACGGCTTGTCGGGGTAACCGCCGTCCTTCGCGCCGTTCTGGTTGTTCGACGTGCTCCAGCGACTTCCCGTGGCACGGGGGCCCGAGAGCGTGTCGACGTAGCCACGCTCGACGAGCGCTGTCGTCGGGCCTGACGGGTGCCGGACGACGTCGGAGTTGAGGTCGCCCATGAGGATGATCGGCTCGCTGGCCGAGCCGCGCTTGCGCGTGATGAGGTCGTCGATCGCGAGGGCGGCGGCACGGCGCTGCGTCGCGCTGCCGAGCTTGTCGTTCTCGAGGTGGAGGGACGCGACCCAGGTGCGCTGCTTCGTCGCGCGGTCCTCGACGTGCGCCCACGCGAAGAACCGGTTTTTGTCGAGCCGGTGCTCCTGGCTGACGATCCCGTTGATCGAGGTGAGCCCGGAGGAGAGGACCTTGACGCGGTCCTTGCGGACGATGAGGTGCGCGCCCTTGGTGGCCCAGCCGTCGACGTTGCCGATCGAGCTGGCCGAGTAGGCGAGCCGGTAGTCACCACCGAGCTTGCTGACGAGCCCCTCGATCTGGCGCGTGTTCGTGTCCGCCTCCTTGGCGGTCGTCGCCTCCTGGACCGCGATGACGTCGGCGTCGGCGCGCTTGATGGCGTTGACGACGGCGGAGCGCCGCTTCTCCCAGGTGCGGGAGGTGTTCTTCGTCGCTGCGATCGAGCCGATGTTGTACGTCGCGACGCGGAGCGGGTCTGCGCCCTGGGCTCCCGTCGGGCTCGAGCCCGTGCGGGAGTAGCCGAAGCGCGACGTGCTCTTCTTGGGTCCGTTGCGGTACGTGGCCTGGATGTAGAGCGGGTTGCCGGTCGACGAGCCGACGTACTTGCGGAACGACGACGGGACGGTGACGACCCGTGACGTCTCGGTCGGGCGGATACCCGTCACCGTGAAGTGCTTGCCCTTCGTCGTGAGGTGGGAATAGTGCCACGACGCGTTGAGCGAGATGCTCGTGCCGCGCGGGAGCCGGCCCCACGAGACCCTGACCTTGTGCGTGCCCGCGGGCTTCACCGTGATCGGCACGCGGCCGACCGCACGGGTGTCGACGCGGGTCTTGACGGCCTTGCTCGTCACGGTGTCCGTGCTCGTCACGGCGCGGACGCGGACCCAGTAGTCGGTGCGCAGCTTGAGCTTCGTGAGGGTGCGGGTGCGGGACGAGGTCGTCGCACGCTTCGTCGTCTTCGTCGTGAACTTCTTCGACGTCGACCACTCGACGGTGTAGCGCTTGGCGCCGCTCACGCGGCTCCAGGAGAGCGCGAGGCGCCGGTCACCGGGGACGACGGTGACGACGGGGCGCGCTGCTTGGGTCGCGGCGACACGCGTCGAGGCTGCGGAGACCGGTGCGGCGTCGGCGGGCGTCGCTGCGGCGACGGGGAGGAGGCCGGCGAGCGCGAGGCCGAGCGTCACGAGGGCTGCGGTCGGTCGGCGGCGGTGGTGCGGTGCGGTCATGCGGTGGGCTCCCGGGGCTGCGGTGCCGCGGGGATCCCGCGGGCGCGGCCATCGTAGGGCGAGACCCACCGTGAGAATCAAGACCTTGACGGCGAGAGAATGCTCACGAAGACAAGAGGGGCTCACCTGATCTGCGTGAATGTTCACCCCTTGGCGCAGGGGTGAGAGGTGTCACTGCGCAGGGGTCACCTTGTCGATCCAGCCGCCAGGCAGCCCGAGGAGAGTCCGGAACCGGTCGCCCTGCTCGGTGCGCACCACGCTGCGCCCGTCGACCGACGTCGCCCGCAGGGTCTTGGCTTGGCCGCTCTCCCACGTCTCGGTGACCTCGATCCGGGCGATGTCCGTGAGCCCGAAGATCGACGAGGCTTGTGTCTGCGTGAGCGTGCTCGTCCACACGCGGTTGGTCTTCCTGAGGTCGCCCGGGGCCTGCTGGCTCCACGGGTCGTCGACCGACCGGATGTAAGGAATCTTCTCGAACCACACCTCTTCGGAGTTCGCCGTGCGTCCCCCGGTCGACGACGAGTAGTACGTCGTCGCGACGCCCCCGTCGTGAAGGACGACGCGTCCCTTGGCCCCGCTCGTCACGGCATCGACCGCGGCCTGCCAACGCTTGCCGTAGTAGCCGTTCGTCCCCTCGTTCTCCTTGTTCCAGCCCGTGAAGAACTGGTCGGACGTCGAGTCGACGACGTTGCAGTTGCACGCGGCGCGGCGCGGCGCCGCAACCTTCCCGAACGCATAGCTGCGTCCCGCGATCGCCTGCGCCTCGAGTGCGTCCTGGGGCCACGACGACGGCATCTCGCCGAGCCCGTAGAGGTACTCGTCAGCGAAGCGCAGCTCGTTGACGACGTTGAGGTGCCCGTCGATGACGGTGACGGTGAACCGGCCGTGACGGTAGGAGCCGTGCGTCGCGGCGCTGCCCGATTCCCGCAGCAGCCGAGCGACCGCAGGGGTTCCGGTGCTCTCGTAGTACTCGGTGCCCGACCAGTGCAGGCGCAGCGTCGCGCCTCGCTCGGACGCTTGGGGGTACGTCGTCCCGCCCACGACGACGACGGGCTTGCCGCCGACGATCTTCAGCGTGCCTGTCGTGTCCGCGGGGATCTTGTCGCGCGCCGTCGTGCCCTTGGCCGTCCGGATGCGCCACACTCCCTCGTCGATCGTGAACGTCAGCGTGTCCGGGTCGCTCTTCGCGATGACCTGCACGGCGACGTCCTTCGGCAGCGTGCGGTTCGCGACGCTCGTACCCGTGAAGTAGTGCTCGAGGATCTGCGTCGACGTGCGGCCGGCCTTCGCCATGCCGTACGCGCCGAACTGTGACATGCCGAGGCCGTGCCCGAACCCCTTGCCCGCGATCGTGAACCCGTCGGGCGCGGTCGCGCTCGGCGGCGCGGACGTCTCGGGATCGGGCTCGGGACCGGGCTTCGGCGCCTCGGGCGTCTGCTCGGGAACGTTCGTGCGGGGCGTCACGGTGACCTTGCGGACGGGCGAGGCCGTCTTGCCGCTCGTCGTGACGAAGCGGTAGCTCGTTGTCGTGGTCGGCTTCACGCGGTACGTGTAGTTGCCGGTGCTCGACGGCGGCAGCGTGCGCAGCGTCTTCCAGCTACCGGTGGTCGACGCCTGGACGCGGAGGTAGCAGCAGGTGACCGGTGCGCCGTTCGAGCGGTAGCGGCTCGTGAGCGTCACGGACTCCCCGGCGGTGACGCGAGACGCTGAGGCCTTCGACGAGACGGTGACGCCGCTCGCGACCTTCGAGACCGTGACCTTGCGGGTCGGTGAAACCGTCTTGCCGGACGTCGTCGTCCACCGGTACTGCGTCGTGCGGGTCGGTGACACCTTGGCCGTGAGCTTGCCCTTCGACGACGGACGGACCGTCCGGACGGTCGTCCAGGAACCCGTCGTGCGCTGCTGCAGGCGCACCGAGTAGCGGGAGATCGGCTTCTTCCCCTGCCGGTAGTAGCCGGTGACGGTCACCTTCGTGCCCGGCTTGACCTTCGAGGCGCTCGCCGACGAGGACAGCGTCACCTTCGCGCTCGCGGCCGTGACGGCGCGTACCTTGACGGTGCGGACAGGAGAGACGGTCTTGCCGCTTGTCGTGATGAAGCGGTAGCTCGTCGTCACCTTGGGGGCCAGGGTGCGACTCATCTTGCCCTGTGACGGCTTGAGCGTCGCCACGGTGCGCCACGATCCCGTCGTACGCTCTTGGAGGCGCAGGGAGCAGCAGGTCACAGCCTTGCCGCCCTGCCGGTAGGTGCCTCGCACCGTGATCTTCGTCCCCCGAGTGACCGTCGAGCTGCTCACGGACGAGGCGATCGTCACCTTGCCGGACACCGCTGTCGCCGCGGGCGCCGCGACGGCGGCGAGCGTCGGGACGGCGAGGACGAGCGCGAGGAGCGGTGCGGTCCACGTGCGGCGTCGGCGATGGCGCGGGCGAGGGCGTGCAGGGGCGTGCATGGCGACAGTCTGCCTCAGCGCGGCCCACGAATAAAGCCCCGGCGTGCGTCCCCGCCTGTCTCAACCCTCACTTCCGTCCCGTGGGGATGTGCCCAGGGGCACGTCCCGGACAGTGCGGCGCGGGATATCCTGACGACGTCCTCCTCCGCCCGACCCAGGGAGCCCCATGTCCTCGTTCGACGAGGTGCCCGGCCAGTACAAGGTGCGTTCGCTCGCCCTCGCCGAGGCCGGCCGCCACCAGATCCGTCTCGCCGAGCACGAGATGCCCGGGCTCATGGCGCTCCGCGCCGAGTACGCCGACGCGCAGCCGCTGCGTGGCGCGCGCATCGCCGGATCGCTCCACATGACCGTCCAGACGGCCGTGCTCATCGAGACGCTCACCGCGCTCGGGGCCGAGGTCCGCTGGGCGTCGTGCAACATCTTCTCGACCCAGGACGAGGCCGCGGCCGCGATCGCCGTCGGCACGGGGACCCCCGAGGCCCCCGCTGGCGTGCCCGTCTTCGCGTGGAAGGGCGAGTCCCTCGAGGAGTACTGGGACTGCACCGAGCAGATCATGCTGTGGCCCACGGACGACGGCGGTCTCGAGGGTCCCAACATGATCCTCGACGACGGCGGCGACGCGACGATGCTCGTCCACCTCGGCCTCGCCGCCGAGAAGGCTGGCGCGGTTGAGGCCGACACGGCCGACGGCGACACGGATCACTCCGAGGAGATGAACGTCGTCCGCGCCGTGCTGCGCCGCGGCCTCGCCGCCGACCCCACGCGCTGGACCCGCATCGCCCCCGGAATCCTCGGCGTCACCGAGGAGACGACGACAGGCGTCCACCGCCTCTACCAGCTCGCCGAGACGGGCGAGCTCCTCTTCCCTGCGATCAACGTCAACGACTCCGTGACGAAGTCGAAGTTCGACAACAAGTACGGCATCCGCCACTCGCTGCCCGACGGCATCAACCGCGCGACCGACGTCCTCATGGGCGGCAAGGTCGCGTTCGTCGCCGGCTACGGCGACGTCGGCAAGGGCGCAGCCGAGGCCTTCCGCGGCCAGGGCGCCCGCGTCATTGTCTCCGAGGTCGACCCCATCTGCGCGCTCCAGGCCGCGATGGACGGCTTCCAGGTCGCACGCATCGAGGACGTCCTCGGCACCGCCGACTTCTTCATCACGACGACCGGCAACTTCGGCGTCATCACCGCCGACCACATGACGCGCATGAAGAACAAGGCGGTCGTCGGCAACATCGGCCACTTCGACAACGAGATCGACATGGCCGGCCTCGCCAAGGTCCCGGGCGTCACGCGCACCGAGATCAAGCCGCAGGTTCACGAGTGGACGTTCCCCGACGGCCGCTCGATCATCGTGCTCTCCGAGGGCCGCCTCCTCAACCTCGGCAACGCGACCGGCCACCCGTCGTTCGTCATGTCGAACTCGTTCGCCAACCAGACGATCGCTCAGGTCGAGATCTTCACGAAGGCTGGCACGCCGGACGCCTACGCGACCGACGTCCACCGTCTGCCCAAGGTGCTCGACGAGAAGGTTGCGCGCCTCCACCTCGACGCGCTCGGTGTCCGCCTCACGGAGCTGAGCCCCGCTCAGGCCGACTACATCGGCGTCCCGGTCGAGGGTCCCTACAAGCCCGAGCACTACCGCTACTGAGCCGACGACGACGGGCCGCGCGCACCCAGGTGCGTGCGGCCCGTCGTCGTGCGCGGGGGCGCCTGCTCAGGACGGGTCCGGAACCCCGTACGGGAGACGGTGGATCATCGAGGCCTGCTCGAGCGCCGCGTCCCGGGTGCGCTGGGCCGACGCCCATTCGCGCTCGCGGCGCTCGGTGAGCACCGCCATGAGGAACGCCTCCGGATGCGTGCCCGGCGGCGGACCGGGCGCGACGAACTGCTCGGTCTCCGCCGCGAGAGACCGACCCAGACGCTCGCGTGCGGCCGGCGCGAGGCGGTGCGCGCGCGAGAGCATCTGACGCGCGGCGAGCGCGAGACCGTCGGGCAGCCGGCGCATGTCCGCGGTCCGCGCCCACGCCGCGAGCTGGGGCGGCATGACGAGCGTGACGTCGACCGTGCTGCGACCACGGTCGCGCACGACGTACGTGCCCGCGAGGAGGTCCCCGAGCCGGCGTCCCTTCTCGTTGAGGAGGGACACGGTGAGCGCGAGGGCCCCCGACGTCAGGTATGTCTCGCCGACGGCGACGAGCGCGCGGATGAACGCGTGACGCACCGTGATGGGGCCACCGTCCATGCGCACGACCCGGATTCCGAGAGCGAGCTTGCCGAGCGAGAGCCCACGCGTGAGGGTCTCGATCGTCGTGGGGATGACGACCGTGACCGTGACGAGCAGAGCGATGATGATCGGCCCCTCGTACCCGGTCGGCAGCGAGACCCCCGACATCATCCACACGGTGAGCAGGATGACGACCGTGAGGAGGACGAGGTCGAGGAGGAGTGCGAGGCCCCGCGTGAGGAATGCGGCGGGCCGGGCATCGACGACGACGCCCTCCCCGGTGACGATGCCGTCGCGCACATGACCTCCCTGGATGTTGCGCTCGCCGTCCGAGCCGCTCCCGCTAGGGTAGCGGTCGTGGACCTCGACGCCTTCCGACTCACGCACGAGCCCGAGTGGCAGCGGCTCGCCGAGCTCACGCGTCGCAGGAGGCTCGGCGGCGCGGAGGCCGACGAGCTCGTGCGGCTCTACCAGTCGGTCGCGACGCACCTGTCCGTCGTGCGGTCGAGCGCGCCCGACCCCGGGCTCGTGCAGCGGCTCTCCGTGCTCGTCTCCCGCGCGCGCAACGCGCTCGCGGGCGCGCACGACCCGCGCTGGTCCGACGTCGTGCGCTTCGCGACCGTGAGCGCCCCCGCTGCCGTCTACCGCATCCGCTGGTGGGTCCACGGGGTGACCGCCGCATGCGTGCTCGTCGCGGTCGTCGCGGGCTTCGCCGCCGCGAGCGACCCGTCGATCCTCGCGCTGCTCGGCAGCCCTGAGGACCAGCAGCACTACGTCGACGAGGCCTTCGCGCAGTACTACGACCCGGGGCTCGACTTCGCCCTCACCGTGTGGACGAACAACGCGTGGATCGCCGCCCAGTGCATCGCCCTCGGCATCACGGGCGTGTGGCCGTTCTACGTCCTCGCAAACAACGCGGTCAACGTCGGGGCGATGGGCGGGCTCATGGCCGAGCACGGCCGCCTCGACATCTTCTTCGCGCTCATCACGCCCCACGGGCTGCTCGAGCTCACTGCGATCTTCGTCGCGGGAGCGGCTGGCTTGAGGCTGTTCTGGACGATCGTCGATCCAGGCCGGCGCCCGCGCGGCGTCGCTCTGGCCCAGGAGGGCCGTGCGACGTTCACGATCGTCGTGACGCTCGCGGTGGCTCTCGCCGTGTCCGGCATCGTCGAGGGCTGGGTGACGGGGTCGACGCTGCCGTGGTGGGTGAAGATCGTCATCGGGGCGATCGTGCTCGCCGCGTTCTGGACGTGGGTGACGGTTCTTGGCCGCCGAGCGGTGCGGGCGGGGGAGACGGGCGACCTCGACGAGGACCGCGCAGGCGGCGTCCAGCTCTACGCGTAGTCGAGCGGGCGTCGTGACGACGGACTGACGCCGTGACCCCGTTCGAGGGGGCGCCGCGTCAATCCGTCCGGCGTCGGGCGTGACGGAGCCTCAGAGGACGAGGATCGTCAGCGCCGGGATCACGAAGCTCGCAATCATCGCGCCCACGACGACGAGGGCCACCCTGCGGCGGCGGCGTTCACGTTCGGTCTGCTGGGGCGCACTCATGACACCCATCCTCGCAGACAGCGACATGGGGCCCGCCCCGACCGAACGCAGCCACGCGACGAGGCTCGCCGGGACGCTACGCACGCCGAAGCGACGTGCGCGCCGGTCGGTTCAGAGCCGGCCGGCCGACTTCAGCGCGAGGTAGAGGTCGGCGAGCGCGGGCGCGAGCTCGTCAGGCGGCGCGTGCAGAACCTCGACGCCGCGTCGCCGCAGGACGGTCGCGACCGATGTCCGCTCGAGCTCGCCGCGCTCGGCGGCCGCAGCGTCGTAGAGCCCCTCGACGTCGGAGCGGGTGCGACGCAGCTCGTCGATCTCCGGGTCCCGCACGGATGCGACGACGACGAGGTGGTCGCGCACGATCCCGTCGACGACGGGCAGGAGCCCCGCCTCGACGGCCGCCGGGTCCGTCGTCGTGAGGAGGACGACGAGCGCGCGCTGGCTGAGCCGCTCTCCGACGGCCGTGACGAGCGCNACGACGACGAGGTGGTCGCGCACGATCCCGTCGACGACGGGCAGGAGCCCCGCCTCGACGGCCGCCGGGTCCGTCGTCGTGAGGAGGACGACGAGCGCGCGCTGGCTGAGCCGCTCTCCGACGGCCGTGACGAGCGCGGGCCAGTCCGTCTCGACGAGCTGCGGCTCGACGGGCGCGAGCGCCTCCGCGAGCGCGGGCATGAGCCGCGCACCGGACGCGCCCGCAACACGTGCACGCGCACGCCGGTCGAACGCGAGGAGCTCGACACGGTCGCCGGCGCCTGACGCGAGCGCCGAGAGCAGCAGCGACGCCTCGATGCCTGCGTCGAGCCGCGGCTCGTCGCCGATGCGTGCGGCCGAGGTCCGTGACGTGTCGAGGACGATGAGCACCCGACGGTCACGCTCGGGACGCCACGTGCGCACGACGACGTCGCCGCCGCGCGCCGTCGCCCGCCAGTCGATCGACCGGACGTCGTCGCCGATGACGTACTCGCGCAGGGAGTCGAACTCCGTGCCCTCGCCGCGCACCTGGACGGCCGAGCGTCCGTCCATCTCGCGCAGCCGCGCGAGCCGTGACGGCAGGTGACGGCGCGAGCGGAAGGGCGGCAGGACGCGCAGGGTCGCCGGGACGTCGAGCGTCACCTGACGCCCGCCGACGCGGAGCGGACCGTACGTCCGCACCGTCACGCCTGCTGCCGTGCGGTCGCCGCGGCGCTGTGGCACGAGCGTCGTGCGCATCCGGGCACCCTCGCCCGCAGGGACGTCGAAGTCGTGGACCGGCGCTGCGGCGCCCGCTGACGGCGGCCACGCGTCGCGGAGCAGTCCGCGCGCGCGACGCCCCGAGACGTTCGTGAGGACGACGGTCGACGTCGTCGGCTCTTCGAGGCGCACCGACGCGGGCACCGTGCGGGCGACCGTGAGGCGGTGCGGCGACGCCGCGAGGGCGACGTCGAGCACCCAGACGAGGACGACGAGGACGACCCACGCGAGGACCGTCGCGACCTCGGGGCGCAGGATCACGGGCAGCGCGCCGAGCCCGAGGAGGGCGACGGCGCGACCGGTCACGACCACTGGGCCTCCCCGGCGCCGTGGTGAGGAGCGAGCGTCATCGGGGGACCGGCACGCTCGCGAGTACCGTCGCGAGCACCGACTCGGCCGTGACGCCCTCGAGCTCGGCCTCGGGCCGGACTTGGACGCGGTGGCGCAGGGTCGTCGTGACGAGCGCCTTGACGTCGTCGGGCGTCACGTAGTCGCGGCCCGCGAGCCACGCCCACGCGCGCGATGTCGCGAGGAGCGCGGTCGCGCCACGCGGCGAGACGCCGAGCGAGAGCGACGGCGAGCTGCGCGTCGCGCGGCACAGGTCGACGATGTACGTGAGGATCTCGGGTGCGACCTGGACGCGTGCGACGCGCTCGCGCGCGGCCTCGAGGGTCGCTGCGTCCGCGACGGGGCTGACCCCCGCGCTTGCGAGGTCACGCGGCGAGAAGCCGGTCGCGTGGCGCCGCAGGATCTCGAACTCCTGCTCGCGCTCGGGGAGCGGCAGGACGACCTTGAGGAGGAAGCGGTCGAGCTGTGCCTCGGGCAGCGGGTACGTGCCCTCGTACTCGACGGGGTTCTGCGTCGCGATGACGAGGAACGGGTCCGGCAGAGGGCGCGGCGTGCCGTCGACCGACACTTGGCGCTCCTCCATGGCCTCGAGGAGCGAGGACTGCGTCTTCGGGGGCGTGCGGTTGATCTCGTCCGCGAGCAGGAGGTTCGTGAAGACGGGGCCCTCGCGGAAGGAGAACTCGGCCGTGCGTGCGTCGTAGACGAGGGAGCCCGTGATGTCGCCGGGCATGAGGTCCGGCGTGAACTGCACGCGCGCCGTGTCGAGCGACAGCGAGGCCGACAGCGTGCGCACGAGGAGCGTCTTGGCGACCCCGGGAACACCCTCGAGCAGCACGTGCCCGCGGCACAGCAGCGCGATGAGCAGGCACGTCACGGCGGAGTCCTGGCCAACGACGGCCTTGGCGACCTCCGCGCGCACGGCCGCGAGCGCCGCGCGGAGTGCGGCCTCGTCGCTCTCCGCGGGCCGGGTCTCCGGCGCGGCCGGTGCCGGTGCGGTGGGCGCGTCGACCGTGGGCGCGGCGTTCGCGGGGACGGCGCTGGTGGGGACCGCGGCGTCCTGCGTCGGGATGTTCTCGTCGGTCACGAGCGGTCAACCTCTCTCTCGAGCTGGTCAAGCTGGTGGATGAGGGCGGCGAACGCCGCGTCGTCGGAGGGCGGGGGGCCGTGGAGCAGCTGGGTGATCGACGGGGCGTCGCGGCCGGTCGCCCGCGCGAGGGCATCGACGAGCGTCGGGCCGTCCGCCGAGCGGGGCAGGCCGACCCTGCGCGCCATGCGGTCGGCGGCGCCCGCGCGCAGCGCGGCGGCGGAGTGCCCGCGTGCCGAGGCGCGGCGGTAGAGCCGGCCGCGACCGTACGTCGACTCGACGGCGCGGACCTCGACGGGGAGCGCCTCGGAGACGACAGGGCCGAGCCGGCGGCCGCGCCACAGGACCGCCGCGAGGGCGACGAACGCGGCGAGGAGCGTGAGCGCCCCGCCTTCGTCGGGCAGGAGGTCGAGCAGCGACTGCGGGCCGACGCCCTCGACCACCGGCGCGACGGCGCGCGGCAGGAACCACACGAGGTCGGCGTGCCGTCCGAGGGTGCGCAGGGCGAGCGCCGCGTTGCCGTCGCGCGCCACCGCACCGTTCGTCACGAGATCGGTCGAGCCGAGCACGTCGACGCGACGACCATCGTCGAGGACGACGGAGACGACGGCTGCGGCCGTCGTCCCGGGCACGACGAAGCAGCCCGTGGCGCCCTCGCCCGCGACGTACGTCGTGCCGAGCACCGCGATGCGTCCTGCGGCGACCGCGTCGGGGTCGGCGCAGCCTGCGTCGAGCGGGACGGTCGGGACGGTGCCGGTGGTGCCGGCCGTGACACGGCCCGCCGTGAGTCGTGCGACGGCGTCGGCGTCGACGCCGACGAGCACGAGGTCCGCGCGCGCGTGTGCGAGCTCGTCGAGCACCGCGTCGGCGAGCGGACCGCCGCCGACGACCGCGAGGGTCGAGCCGCTCTGCGCCCTGCGCGTGGCGTCGGATGCGCTCGTGGTCTGCACGACGTCGACGCCCTGCCGGCCCAGGACCTGGGCGACGGCCCGGGCGCCGTCGTCGCCGACGTTCGCGACGTCGAGCGGGACGGAGCTGCGGCGCGGCGAGAGCACGGTGAGGACGAGGACCGTGGCGACGAGCACGACGACGACCCCGAGGGGCCACCGCCACCGCCGCCAACGTGCGCGGACGCGCGACCGCACGTCGGACCCGTCGCCCGTGACGCCGACGGCGTCGTCGGTGCGTGCAACGTCGGCGCTCATGCGAGCCTCCCGGGGACGGCGGCGCGCTCGGCCGAGGGTAGCGGCCGGCTCGCGTCGAGCTCCTCGTCGAGCGCGACGAGCGTCGCGAGGTGCTGCGCCGTGGCAGGACGTTCGCCGTAGAGCGTGTCGTCGAAGAGCCGGGCGGCGGCGCGCACGCCCGCAGCCGCGCCGGGGAACGCGGCACCGAGCTCGGTCGCAGCCTCGTCCGCGGTGCGTCCGGGGAGCTCGGCGAGGACGACTCGCTCCTCGGCGGCGCGCACGACGGCGCGGAACCGCTCGACGACCGCGGTCGCGAGATCACCGCGTGCGGCGGCGTCGAGCGACGCGGCTCGCATCTGCGCGGCGGTGCGTGCGTCGTCGGCCGCGGCGACCGCCCCAGGTGCGAGTCGCTTGGCGCGCAGCCGGGCAGGTCCGGCGATCCACACCGCGGCGACGACGACTGCGACGACGAGGGCGACGAGCGTCACGAGGAGGGCAGGGGAGACGTCACCTCCCGCGGCGAGCAGCGCGCCGATCTTCTCGGTGATCCACGTGAGGAAGCGCTCGAGGAGCGAGGGGCCCTCGTGGTACTCCGGCCGCGCGAGCTCGTCCTCGAGCCACCGGCGCGCGGTCGGCGCGTCGGGGTCGACGGGGATGCTCAGTGCGAGCCGCGGGAGTGGAAGCACCTCAGGGGGTCTCGCGTGCTGCTGCGGCGGCGAGCTCGACGTCGAGCCCCTCACGACGCATGCGGACGTCGATGTAGAGCAGCGCGACGAGCGAGCCGAGGAACGTGATGGTCACGACGTAGCTGATGAGCGTCGAGAGCACCGTCACCCCGGTCATCGCCGCGTCGAGGGGGAGAAACGCCCCAAGGAGCCCGAAGACGAAGCCGATCGGGACGACGAGGATCTGCGCGACGAAGTTCACGGCGATCAGGGCGAGGATGTAGATGCCGAGGAGCCGCCAGAACCCGCCGCGAGTGAGGCCCCATCCACGGACGATCGCCGTGCCGATCGGGAGCTTCTCGAGGACGATGCACGGCGCGATGAGCATCGTGCGGACGGCGAACCACGTGAAGAGGACGACGAGCCCGAGCACGACGAAGATCGCCACGAGGATCGTGACGAGCCCGCCCTTGGTGCTCGACGCGAGCGGCAGCGCGACCACGACCACGAGCCCGATCCCGAGGGCGACGACGATGCTCGACGCGAGGCCGAGCAGAAGCGCGAACCCGATGAGGCGCCACACGACGGGTCGTGTCGCCGCCCAAATCTCGCCCGTCGTCGCGCGGTGGCCGAGCACGGAGCGGGAGACGGAGACCGTGAGCATGCCGGTCATCACGGGCGTGACGACGAGCGACATGAGCGGGGTGAGGAGGATCGTCGCGACGAGCGGCGCCACGACGGACTGCATCTCCTCGACCTCGGAAGTCGAGAGTTCCTCGCCGAAGAACTCGCCGAGGCCGGTGCCGAAAATCTGTGGGAAGAGGTCCGTGATGGCCTGCTGACCGAGGATGCCGAGCGCGACGGTGATCGCGACGACGAGCGTCGTGAGACCGACCATGACGCGCGGGTTCGTGCGAATCGCACCAAAGGCGCCGTCGAACAGCTCACCGAGGCTGAGCGGACGCAGCGGGATAATGCCGGGGCGCAACGAGGGCGGCGGGCCCGCAAATCCCTGCGGCGGCCCGTAGCCGGTGGGGGGCTGCCCGTACTGGGGCTGCCCGTACTGGGGCTGCCCGTACTGCGGTTGGCCGTACTGCGGTTGGCCGTACTGCGGTTGGCCGTACTGCGGTTGCCCGTACTGGGGTTGGCCGTACTGCGGCTGCTCCGGCGGCGTCGGCGCGTACTGGCCGTACCGAGGCTCCGGCCGCGGCGTCCCGTCGTGCCCGTCGGGGTTCGGCTGACCCCACCCCGTACCGTCTCCGCTCGACATCCGTGCGACCTCCCAGCCCCCGTCGGTGCGCCCGACGGCACCTCTCGCCGCGCGGACACGCGCCATCGTGCCACGAACCTCACCCGCCGCGCAGGCCGGTCCGCACCATGTGACCACGCCAGATGGCAGACTGGCCGCCATGAAGGAACGCGTCCTCGTCGTCGACGACGACACCGCACTGGCGGAGATGATCGGCATCGTCCTGCGCTCGGAGGGCTTCGAGCCGTCCTTCTGCGCCGACGGCGATGGTGCGCTCGCGGCTTTCCGTGCCGCCAAGCCCGACCTCGTGCTCCTCGATCTCATGCTGCCGGGCAAGGACGGCAACGAGGTCTGCCGGCTCATCCGCGCCGAGTCGGGCGTCCCGATCATCATGCTCACGGCACGCACCGACACGGTCGACGTCGTCCTGGGCCTCGAAGCCGGGGCCGACGACTACGTGTCCAAGCCGTTCAAGCCCAAGGAACTCATTGCGCGGATCCGTGCGCGGCTGCGCCGCAACGAGGAGGTCGAGGCCGAGCGCCTGACCGTCGGCGACCTCGAGATCGACGTCACCGGGCACCGCGTCCTGCGCGACGGCACGGCGATCTCCCTCACGCCCCTCGAGTTCGACCTGCTTGTCGCGCTCGCGCGCAAGCCGTGGCAGGTGTTCTCGCGGGAGGTGCTCCTCGAGAAGGTCTGGGGCTACCGGCACGCGGCGGATACTCGCCTCGTCAACGTTCACGTCCAGCGGCTCCGCTCGAAGATCGAGCACGATCCCGAGCGGCCCGAGATCGTCGTGACGGTCCGTGGTGTCGGCTATCGCGCAGGCTCCTCGGGAGCATGAGCACCGAGGCTGTCGACGCGGAGGCGCCCGTGCGGCTCGGTCCGCTCGGCAGGTTCGTGCACCACTGGCGACGCTCGATCCAGGTCAAGGTCGTCTCGACCGCGCTCGTCGTCGGGACCGTCCTGCTCCTCGTGCTCGGCGGCTACCTCTCGGGATCCATCCGTGACGGCGTCTTCGATCAGCGGCTCGAGGAGGTCCTCCTCGACTCCGCGCGGACGACTCAGCAGGCCCAGCTGACGTTCGACACCTCGACGGCGGCGACCTCGACGCAGGTCCAGTTGCTGCTCAACGACATGCTGCCCAAGTTGCGCTCGAGCGGGACGAGTTCGCGCGAGGTCGTCCTCCTGCGCACCGAGGCGGCTCAGGTGGCGCCGGGGATCGTCGACATCACGACCGCGCAGTCGCTCATCCCGCTCATCAGCGACGATCTGCGCGCCGCGGTCGTCCGCGGCGAGGGGCAGCTGTGGCAGTCGGTCGCGATCCCGACTGTCGCCGGGTCCGGTCCCGGGATCGTCGTCGGGTCGCTCGTCGAGGTTCCGCTCGCGGGGCCGTTCGAGCTCTACTTCGTCTACTCGCTCGCCGCGGAGCAGGACACGCTCGGGTTCATCCAGAGCGTGCTGCTGGTCGGAGCGGCAGCGCTCATCGCGATCCTCGTCGTCATCACGTATGTCTCGACCCGTCAGGTCGTCCGCCCCGTCCAGCGGGCGGCGCTCAGCGCCGAGCGGCTCGCCGAGGGGCATCTCGGGGAGCGGCTCGCCGTGCGGGGGAGCGACGAGATGGCGACGCTCGGCCGGTCGTTCAACGAGATGGCCGCGAGCCTCCAGCGGCAGATCGAGCAGATGGAGGAGCTGAGCGCCGTCCAGCGGCGCTTCGTCTCCGACGTCTCGCACGAGCTGCGCACGCCGCTCACGACGATCCGCATGGCCGCCGAGATGATTAACGACGCGCGGGACGAGTTCGATCCCGTCGTGCGGCGCTCCGCGGAGCTCCTCTCGCTCCAGCTCGACCGCTTCGAGTCGCTGCTCGCGGACCTCCTCGAGATCTCGCGCTTCGACGCGGGCGCGGCGACGCTCGACGCCGAGCACCGCGACGTGCGGGACATCGTCGACCGTGCCGTCGACAACGCGGTCGTGCTCGCCGGCGCCAAGGGCGTCTTCCTCTCGGTCGACTACGAGGACACCCCCGCGCGGGCCGACGTCGACCCAGTGCGTCTCGAGCGCATCGTGCGGAACCTGCTCGTCAACGCGATCGAGCACGCCGAGGACGGTCCCGTCGAGGTGACGGTCGCGTCGGACGCGCACGCCGTCGCCGTCCACGTCCGCGACTTCGGTGTCGGGATGACCGCGGAGGCCGCGTCGCGCGTGTTCGACAGGTTCTGGCGCGCCGACCCGGCGCGGGCGCGCACGACCGGGGGGACCGGCCTCGGTCTCGCCATCTCTCTCGAGGACGCGCGGCTCCACGGCGGCTGGCTCGAGGCCTGGGGGCGTCCGGGGGAGGGCGCGGCGTTCCGGCTCACGCTCCCACGCCGCGCAGGCATCCGGCTCGTGACGTCGCCTGTGCCGCTCGTCCCCGAGAGCGCCGAGCCGCGAGACCCTGAGCACCACGATCCGAGCAGCGCCCCTGGCGGCTTCGGCGCCGCGTCCGTGCCCGTGCTCACCGACGGCGACGAGGAGGAGTCATGACGGCGTCGAGAGCGCAGCGTGCCCGCACCACGGCGGTGGCGGCGCTCGCAGCCGCGGCCCTGGCCGGGTGCGTGTCGCTCCCGACCGCGGGGCCGGTCACGCGTGGCGCGGCCGACGCGGTCGACGGGCAGGACCCCATCTACCTCATCATCGACGGGCCGGTCGCTGGCGCGTCGCCCGAGCAGATCGTCCGCGGGTTCGTCACGGCGCAGGCCGCCGGCGCGGTCGACCGCTTCGAGACCGCGCGGGCGTTCCTCACGCCTGCGGCCGTCGACGCGTGGGACCCCCGCACGGGCATCACCGTCTATGCGGGTGATCTCGCGTTCGACGACCCGCACGATGTCCCGAGCCCGAGCCCGAACACGGCCGAGGGGCAGGACTCCGGCGCGGCAGCGGACGAGCCGTCGCGCTCGGGCGCCGCGACGGTGCCGGACGGGGAGGGGACCGGAGGCGGCACCGAGGGCGGCACGGAGGTGCCGTCCCCTACGCCGACGCTCGACGTCGCGACGTCGACTCGTCTCGCGCTCACGGGGCACGCCCGCGTGTCGGCGTCCGTCGACGGGGCGGGCCGGCTCACGGAGGCGGATCCCGAGGCGGTCCAGGACGTCCAGGTCGAGCTCGAGCGGACCGCCGAGGGCGAGTGGCGGATCGCCGCCGTCCCGGACGGTCTGCTCGTGTCGCAGCCGAACTTCCGCGCGGCCTACGAGTCGACGTCGGTGTACTTCGCGACGACGGATCTCGCGTTCCTCGTTCCCGAGGTGCGCTGGTTCCCGCGTGAGAACCACGCGTCCTACGCGATCTCGTCTCTCCTCGCAGGGCCGTCGACGCTGCTGCGTGACGTCGTCGTCTCGGGTGCTCCGCAGGGGACGACGCTCTCCGTCGAGGGCGTGCGGCCGGACGAGACCGGCCGGGTGACGGTCGACCTCAGCCAGCAGGTGCTCGCGGCGGACGAACGGCAGCGGTCGCTCCTCGCCGCACAGATCGACGCGACCCTCCGACCGCTCGGCGTGGCGGGCGTGGACCTCAGGGTGGGCGGAGTGCCACTCACGGGGGCGTCGCCGCTGCAGCTCGAGCGCGACCTGTCGCCCGGAGGGCCGCCCATCGGACTGAGGACCGAGGACTCGGTCCTCGTCCGGCTCGAGGGTCGGGAGCTTGCGCCCGTCGAGGGCGTGGCGCCGCTCGAGGGCGTCGACGTCACGGGCCTCGCTTCGTCGGCCGACGGTACGGTCCTCGTCGCGCGGGAGGGCACGTCGCGGATCCTCCGGCTCGCGACCGACGGGGCGCCGCCGACGTCGCTCGTCGAGGGAAAGAACCTCGTCGTGCCGTCGGTCGACCGGACGGGACGCATCTGGACGGCCGGAAGCGGTCACGGCCCAGCGCTCATGGTCCTCACGCCGGGAGCGGACGAGCCGCTGCTGCTCGAGGCCCCGTGGCTCGAGGACACGAGCGTCGTGGCGCTGCGCGTCGCGCGCGACGGGGCCCGTGTCGCGGTCGTCGTCGGGGCGCCGGGGAGCGCGCGGGTCTTCGTCGCGGGCGTCGTGCGCGCCGAGGACGGGACGCCGACGGGGCTCACGACTCCGGTGAGCGGCGGCGCGTCCCTCACGACCGTGACGGACGTCGACTGGGTCGACGAGTCGACACTCGTCGTCCTCGGCGCACCGCCCGGGGGAGCGCATCTCGCGGCGTACGTCGTCCCGGTCGGGGGGACGAGCGAGACGATGTCGACCGTCGATAGTGCCGTGGCGCTCACGGCGGGGCGTGGCCGGCGCGCGGTGTACGTCGAGACGTCGGACGGCGAGGTCTTCGGCCGCGGCGCGACGGGCACGAACTGGACGCCGGTGGTCTCGGGCGTGCGCAGGCTCACGTACCCGGGCTGACCGGTCGACCCCAGGCCGGAGAACCGGGCCGGGCGTCCACAGGTCAGCGTTCCCGGCGGCCGTCGTACGTGAGGATCTCGGGGTGGACCAGGCCCGGTGGCGACCCTTGGCGCGGCTCGGCGACCTCGTCGTCCCGCTCGCGTGCGCGGGCTGCGGCGCCCGGGGTCTCGTGCTCTGCCCCGCATGCGTCACGCTGCTCGGAGGTCCGCACCGCTGCGAGCAGGGCGCGCCACGGCTCGACCGGACGGACGGGCTGCCGCCCCTGCCCGTGTGGGCGCTCGCGGCACTGCGCGGACCCGTCCACGGCCTCGTCGTCGCCTGGAAGGACGGCGGACGGCGGGACGTTGACGCGGCGCTCGCGGACGCTATGGAGCGTGCGGGGTGCGCGCTCGCGCGCGTCGTGCGTGCCACGACGCCCGGCCCCGTCGCGGTCGTGCCCGTGCCGTCGTCGCCGCGCTCGACGCTGCGCCGCGGCTGCGTGCCCGTCGAGGTCCTCGCGGCGGGTCTCGTGCGGGGCCTGCGCGCCGGGGGTGTCGACGCGCGGTGCGACGAGGGCGCGCTGCGGCGTCGGGCGTGGGTGCGGGACCAGGCGGGGCTCGGCCGCGACGCACGCGGCAGGAACCTCGCAGGGGCGCTGGTCGCCCGCGCGGGCGACGTGTCGACGCCCGTCGTCGTCGTCGATGACGTCCTCACGACGGGCGCGACCCTCGCGGCGGTGCACGACGCGCTCGTCGCGGCGGGGCGCTGCGTGCTCGGGGCGGTCGTCCTCGCGGCAACGCCAGGGACCCAGGTGCTGTGAGCACGGCGGCGGACGGGATAGGCTCGACGTGAGCCAGCCCACCTGGATCTCACCCCGGACCATCTGTGCCCGGGAGCCGGACGAGGGTGGGGCGACGTACGACTCGTCAAGGAGGTGATCGGACCTCGAGGCCCTGGTGGCCCACCCCCAGACGACAGTCCGCGAGCGTTCCGGAGGGAGCGCTCGCCAGCCCACAACGGAGGCTCACATGGAGATCGCGATCGTCGGCCGACACACCGAGGTGCCCGAACGTTTCCGCCGACACGTCGAGGACAAGCTCAGCAAGGTCTCGCAACTCGCGCCGCGCGCGCAGCGTATCGAGGTCGAGGTCACGGAGGAGAAGAACCCGAGGCTCGCCGACGTGCGGGAACGGGTCGAGCTCACCGTCCGTGACAGGGGACCCGTCGTGCGGGCCGAGGCCGCGGCGGACGACCGCTACGCGGCGCTGGACCTTGCGAGCGCCAAGCTCATGGAGCGCCTTCGGAGGGTGCGTGACCGCCGCAAGGACCACCGCGGCAACTTGGTGGCGCCGCCGGTCGACGTCCGGCCGTACTCCGCGGAGCCGCCGGCCGAGCCGGAGGTTCCGGCCGCGCCGCTCGCCGCGGGCGAGGTCTCGGAGTCCACGCTCGGCGACTCTCCGGTGCTCATCCGGCAGAAGGTGCACGCCGCGCGTCCCATGACGATCGACGACGCGCTCTACGAGATGGAGCTCGTCGGTCACGACTTCTTCCTCTTCGTCAACTCGGCGACCGGCCGCCCCTCGGCGGTCTACAACCGTCGGGGCTGGTCCTACGGCGTCATCGAGCTCGACGTCACCGAGGCCGAGGCCACCGCAAACTGACACCCGGCCCGACCGCACGACAGCGAGGCCCCGGTCCCACGGACCGGGGCCTCGCCCTCGTCGGGCGGGGGTCGTGCACCCCTACGTGCCCGCTGTGGCGATGTCGGCGGCACGTGGTTCGATCGGGGCATGGCGATCACCCGCGAGATGCTCTCCCTCGGCGAGGCCCGTCGTGTCGCGCTCGGCGCGCAGGGCCTGCACCGGCCGAGCGTCGTCGCGACGCCCGGCCTCGGGCCCGCCGCGCTCGCGCGTTCCGTCGCGAGCCGGGGTCTTCTGCAGATCGACTCGATCCAGGTGCTCGCGCGCGCCCACCTCGTGCCGACGTACTCGCGTCACGGGGCGTACGACGTCGCTGCGCTCGAGCGGGCGTCGGGCCGCGGTCCGCGTCGGCTCGTCGAGACGTGGGCGCACGAGGCCTCGATCGTGCCGGTGAGCACGTACCCGTTGCTCGCGGTCCGGCGTCGCCGCGCCGAGGAGTACGCGTGGGGCGGCATCTCGTCCGTCGCACGGACGCACCCGGAGGTCGTCACGCGGGTGCTCGAGCTCGTCGGCGAGCTTGGCCCGGTGACGGCGGCCGGCGTGCAGGCGGCCATCGAGCACGAGCACCCGCGGGGCGCGCGAACCGAGTGGGGCTGGAACTGGTCGGTCGCGAAGCGCTGCCTCGAGCTGCTCCTCACGACCGGAGGGGTCGCGGTCGCGGGACGGACACCGACGTTCGAGCGCCTCTACGACCTGCCGTCGCGGGTCCTGCCGGCCGAGGTCCTCGCGGCGGAGCCGGACGACGCGACGTGCGTGCGTGGCCTCCTCGAGATCGGTGCGCGTGCCCACGGCGTCGGCACCGCGGCCTGCTTCCGCGACTACTTCCGACTGCGCGGACCTCTCGTCGACGCGGCGTTCGCGGAGCTCGTCGCCGACGGCACGCTGCGACCCGTGACCGTGCGCGGCTGGGACGCCCCGACGTATCTCCACCGGGACGCGACGCTGCCCGGGAGCGCGAGGGCGTCGACGCTCGTGAGCCCATTCGACCCGCTCGTGTGGTTCCGGCCACGGCTTGAGGCCCTCTTCGGGGTGACGTACCGCATCGAGATCTACACGCCTGCGGCGCGGCGCACGTTCGGGTACTACGCGCTTCCGCTGCTCGTGGGGGACAGGTTCGTCGCGCGCCTCGACCTGCGGCTCGACCGCCGTGCGGGGGCGGTCGAGGTCCTCGGGGCGTTCCACGAGCCGGGGCGTGCGCCGGGGGCCCGGGAGCGTCCGGTGGCGGACCTGCCCGGTGTCGTGCACGCGGAGCTCGCCCGGCTTGGGGCGTGGCTCGGGGCGGAGCGCGTCGTCGTCCCGGAGGACGCGCGCGGCGATCTCGTGTCCGCTCTGCGCGTAGCGCCGTGACACAGGTGTGACCTGGGAGGCACGTCCGCGCATAGGATGGGCGAGTATGCCGTCGTCGTTCAGGGTGACGGTCTCAACCTCAACGATTCGGGAGTGGCGCGTGGCTGCGATCCTCGAGAAGGTCCTCCGCCTCGGCGAAGGACGCATCCTCAAGAAGCTGTCGGGCGTGGCAGCCCAGGTGAACCGGCTCGAGGACAGTTTCACAGCGCTCTCCGACGAGGAGCTCCGTGAGGAGACGACGCGCTTCCGCGCGCGCCTCGCGGAGGGCGAGACGCTCGACGACCTCATGCCGGAGGCCTTCGCCGCGGTGCGTGAGGCGGCGCGCCGTACGCTCGGCCAGCGTCACTTCGACGTCCAGCTCATGGGTGGTGCGGCGCTCCACCTCGGCAACATCGCCGAGATGAAGACCGGTGAGGGCAAGACGCTTGTCGCGACCGCGCCCGCGTACCTCAACGCGCTCGCGGGCAAGGGTGTCCACGTCGTCACGGTCAACGACTACCTCGCGCAGTACCAGAGCGAGCTCATGGGCCGTGTCTTCCGCTTTCTCGGCATGTCGACGGGATGCATCCTCTCGTCGATGGACCCTGCTGAGCGTCGTCAGCAGTACGCCGCGGACATCACCTACGGCACGAACAACGAGTTCGGCTTCGACTACCTGCGCGACAACATGGCGTGGTCATCCGACGACCTCGTCCAGCGCGGCCACTTCTTCGCGATCGTCGACGAGGTCGACTCGATCCTCATTGACGAGGCGCGCACGCCACTCATCATCTCGGGCCCCGCCTCGGGCGACGTCAACAAGTGGTACAGCGAGTTCGCCAAGGTCGTCCGCCGCCTCACCCCGGGCACGGACTACGAGGTCGACGAGAAGAAGCGCACGATCGGTGTCCTCGAGCCGGGCATCGCGAAGGTCGAGGACTACCTCGGCATCGACAACCTCTACGAGTCGCTCAACACGCCGCTCATCGGGTTCCTCAACAACGCGATCAAGGCCAAGGAGCTCTTCAAGCGCGATAAGGACTACGTCGTCCTCAAGGGCGAGGTCCTCATCGTCGACGAGCACACGGGCCGCATCCTGCCGGGCCGTCGCTACAACGAGGGCATGCACCAGGCGATCGAGGCGAAGGAGGGCGTCGCGATCCAAGCGGAGAACCAGACGCTCGCGACGATCACGCTCCAGAACTACTTCCGCCTCTACAGCAAGCTCTCGGGCATGACGGGTACGGCCGACACCGAGGCCGCGGAGTTCCAGGGCACGTACAAGCTCGGGGTCGTCCCCATCCCGACGAACCGTCCGATGCAGCGCATCGACCAGCCGGACCTCGTCTTCAAGAACGAGGCCGGCAAGTTCACGGCGGTCGTCGCGGACATCGTCGAGCGGCACGCCAAGGGCCAGCCAGTCCTCGTCGGCACGACGAGCGTCGAGAAGTCGGAGCTCCTCTCGGAGGCGTTGCGCAAGCAGGGCGTCCCGCACGAGGTCCTCAACGCGAAGCACCACGAGCGTGAGGCGCAGGTCGTCGCGATGGCGGGCCGCAAGGGCGCCGTGACGGTCGCGACGAACATGGCGGGTCGTGGTACGGACATCATGCTCGGCGGCAACGTCGAGTTCCTCGCGCACGACCGCATGGCTGAGCTGGGTCTCGACCCGGTCGAGAACGAGGACGAGTACAACGAGGCGTGGCCGAAGGTCCTCGAGGAGTGCGAGGCGTCGGTGAAGGCCGAGCACGACGAGGTCGTCGAACTCGGTGGTCTCTACGTGCTCGGCACGGAGCGTCACGAGTCGCGGCGCATCGACAACCAGCTGCGTGGTCGTTCCGGCCGTCAGGGTGACCCAGGCGAGTCCCGGTTCTACCTGTCGATGCAGGACGAGCTCATGCGCCTGTTCTCTTCGGGTCTTGCCGAGTCGATGATGAACCGCGCGGGCTTCCCTGACGACATGCCGCTCGAGTCGAAGATGGTGACACGCTCGATCCAGTCCGCGCAGACGCAGGTCGAGGCTCGCAACTTCGAGATCCGCAAGAACGTCCTTAAGTACGACGACGTCATGTCGCGCCAGCGCGAGGTCATCTACGACGAGCGTCGTCGGGTCCTCGAGGGCGAGGACATGGGTGATCAGATCCAGCACTTCATCGCGGACGTCGTGGGCGGCTACGTCGACGGCGCGACGGCCGAGGGCACGCCCGACGAGTGGGACCTCGACACGCTGTGGACGGCGCTCAAGGCGATCTACCCCGTCTCGATCTCGGTCGACGACGTCGTCGAGGAGGCCGGCGGGCGCGAGCTTCTTTCGAACGAGCTCCTCTCGACGGAGCTCAAGGGCGATGCGCGGGTCGCGTACGCGACGCGCGAGGCGCAGCTCGGTGCGGAGAACGTGCGGGAGCTCGAGCGCCGCGTCGTCCTCTCGGTCCTCGACCGCAAGTGGCGCGAGCACCTCTACGAGATGGACTACCTCAAGGAGGGCATCGGGCTGCGCGCGATGGCCCAGCGTGACCCGCTCATCGAGTACCAGCGCGAGGGCTTCCAGCTCTTCCAGTCGATGACCGAGGCCATCAAGGAGGAGTCGGTCGCGTACCTCTTTAACCTTGAGGTGACTGTCGCGCCCGTCGAGGAGGGCGACGAGGTCGCCGACGACGAGATCGACCTCGACGCGCTCGACGCCGAGGCCGAGGAGGCTGCTGCCGCGCGTCCGGCGACGAAACTCGTCGCCAAGGGGCTCGACGGTCCGGGGCAGCGCGTCCCGCTGCAGTACTCGGCGCCGGGCGAGTCCGGCGAGGCTGAGCAGACTGATGCCGAGGGCGGCGCCGTCGGCTCGGGCAACCGTGAGGAGCGTCGTCGGGCGGCGAAGGCGCGCAAGAAGAAGTAACCATGCGCCAGGGGGACCCGGCGTGGTGAAGGGGCGGGGTGCCCGGTCGATGCCCGGGCCCCCCGCCCCTTCGTCGTCCCTCCTGTGCCCGCGAGCATTCGGCTGCGCACGGTCACAGTCAATGGGAGTGTGGTCACGGTCCTGTGACGGAACTCTGCCAACGCTTGTGAGGAGCGCAGTGTGTGACGGGCACGCTTGCGGCGGGTGGTGCGCGCCCGCTCGCGGCGGACGAGTTCACGGTGACGGGCTTCGACGCGCGCACGTCCGGTGCGCAGGACCTCGTGGTCCAGGCGACGGCCGCCGTGCCGACGAACACGGCGACCGCACCGAGCACGACGGTGCGGGTCGTCGTCGGCGCTGAACCGACGTCGGAGCCGACGACGGTTCCTCCGACCACCGCATCTCCGACGACCGCACCTCCGATCACGGCGCCGCCGACGACGGCGCCGTCGAAGGTCTCGGTGTCGCTCTCGCTCTCACGGACGCGCCTCGGCTACGGCTCGACGACGAACGCGAAGATCCGCGTCGTCGGTGCGACGGCGGCCCCGTCGGGGATCGTGAGCCTCTACGACGGCTCGCGCCGCATCGCGACGGGACGCCTCGTCGTCAGCGGCCGGACCGGCCAGGTGACAGTGAAGCTGCCGAAGAACCTTGCGGTCGGGACGCACACGCTCCGCGCGGTGTACGGCGGGTCGAGCTCGACCGTGTCGGGACGTTCGGCCACGGTCCGGCTCGTCGTCACGAAGGCACGCCCGTCGATGTCGGCGTCGGTCCGGTCGAACCGTCTCGTCGTCCGCGTCGCGGCTCCGGGCCTGCCGTCGAAGGCGTCCGTGACGGTGTCGGTCAAGGGCCGCACGATCGGGCGGGCGAAGGTCGTCAAGGGTGTCGCCCGGGTGAGGCTCACGAGCCTGCCCGCGGGCAGGCACACGCTGAGCGTTCGGCTTCCGGGCAGCAAGCGCGTGGCTGAGCGCACGCTCAAGGTCAAGGTGTCGGTGTCGAAGAAGCCGACGGTCGTGCGTATGCGCTGACCTGCGGTCGTGTGCAGGGGTGTGCGATCCGCGCGCCCGGCCCCGCCGCCCCGTCACGGGGGCGGCGGGGCCTTCCTGCGCCAGGTGACGTGGTGAGCATGCCTCACCCCAGCACGAGCGCCGTGACCCGCCAGGCGCCCCGGACGTGCTCGAGGCGCAGGGCCGCGGCCCGGACGCGGTCGAGGTCCTCGACGACGACGGTCGCCTCGGCCGTCCTGTCGTCGACGCGGTGCACCCGTGCCCGACGGACCCGTGCGGGCCGCGTGGGGTACGGGCCGGCGGCGAGCGTGACCTCGCACCGTCGGGTGACGACGGCGTAGATCTCGGGGGCGAGCCAACGCGTGAGCTGGGCGAGCGGCCGCACCCCGCGCAACGCCTCGACGACAGCCTGGGCGATCGCGCACGCGAGTGCGGTCGGGTCGCTCGGGCGTCCTGCGTCGCGCCCTGCGACGTGCGCGGGGACGGCCTCGCGGAGAGCGCTCGGCGTCCGTACCCGTGGCGCGGCCGTCGCGGACAGCGGCTCGGCGTGGTTCCTCGACGCCCGGGCGGTCGTGGTGGGACGGCCCCGGGGTGAGGGATCGGCGTGGGTGACGTGCGGCCGTGCGTGGCGGGCGGGGCTGAGCGTGGTCGTCATCGTGTCTCCGGTCGGTCGAGGTCGGTCGTGAGGAAGGCACGGCCGTCGTCGTCGACGGCCGGGAGGTGCAGCCGGGTGCCCGGCTGGAGCTGACGTGGGTCGTCGCCGACGGCGTCGTGGTTGAGCCGGTGGAGGACGGGCCAGGCGGCGACGAGATCCGCGGGCGAGGCGTCGGGCAGCGCCGCGGCGGTGAGACCCCAGAGGGTGTCCCCGTGGCGGACGACGACCGTGCGGGCGGCCTCGTCCGGGGCGCCCCGCGTCGTGCGCGACGCGGGTGGTTCGGTCGTGACAGGCCAGGCGAGGACCTGGCCGGGGAGGATCCGCGCGTCCGCCGCGACGTGGGCTGGTGCGGCGACGTCGGGGGCGGTGACAACGGCGGAGGCCGGCAGGGGAGCGAGGACGAGCGTCGCTCCGACGGTCCCGACGAGGAGCTTCCGGGCGAGGAAGGGAGCTCGGGAGCGCAGCGCGCGCTCGGCCCGGCGTGCGGTGCGTCCCGCGCCCTCGGCGAGGCACACGAACGCTGCGACGCACGACCAGAACGCCGACCGGACGGCGACGAGCGCGCCGAGGGCACCGACGGCTGCGCGGACGACTGCGCTCGGGTCCGTGTCAGTGCCCGCGCGGAGCGCGTGGACGACCGAGAGGGCGAGGCCGGCCGCGACGGCGAGCAGGACGGCCGCGATGACGATTGCCCGCACGGCGGCGAGCGCCGACCGTCCGCCACGGCGTATTTCGGTGGGCAGCGATGCTGTTTGATGCTGTTTGGTGGGCGTCGGCATGCGTTGATCGAACACCGGGTTGGTCGACCTGTCCACTCGAACGCCGCGATGTGGACGACGCGCGTATCCGTGAGGTCCTCGCTAGCGTGGCCTCATGCGTTGGACGCACCTCATCGCCGACCTCTCCGCCCAGCTCGACGCCGACGACCGTGCCGTCCGCGACGCCGACGTCGCCGAACTCACGCGCGCCTTCGCTGGCGACTCGACACTCGTCGACCGGCTGCGCAGTGCCGCAGGGCACGAGGTCACCCTCCATGTGTGCGCGGGCGACCCCGTGACAGGACGCGTCGAGGACGTCGCTCGCGAGTGGGTGCTCCTCAGCGTCGCGGGGCACCAGGTCGTCGTCCCGCTCCACGCCGTCGACCATGTTCGGGGCCTCGGCCCGGGAGCGGCGGGACCCGTCGACGGCGTTGCCTCACGCCTCTCGCTTGGGCACGTCCTGCGGGGGCTCGCGCGCGACCGGACGGTCGTCCACGTGCGCACGCGCCACACGTCCCTCGCGGGGCGCGTCGAGCGGGTCGGCGCCGACCACCTCGATCTCGTCGCGGCCCCTGCGTGGGGCGAGCGCGGCGGTCCGGACGGTGCGCTGAGGACGGTCGTCCCCGTCGGCGCAGTGGTGCTCGTCGCGGACCAGGTGCGCTGAGCGGGTACGCGTCGAGACGCCGGGCGGGGTGCCGGACGTGACGCCCCGGGCCCGGCGCCTCGCCGCGCGGGGCGTTCAGCCCTGGATGCGGGCCTTCGTCTCCTGGTACTTGCGGGCGACGAACTTGTCGAGCTCCGCCACCTCGATGCGCCACTGGCCGCGGCCGCCGATCTGGATCGCCGGGAGCTCGCCTGACCGCACGAGGGCGTACGCCTGGTCGGCGCTGATCGCGAGCTCGGTCGCGACGTCGGCGAGGGTAATGAACCGGGGTGCCATGCGGACATCCAACCATGACGCGCCCCGGTCTCGCGGTCGTCCACAGGCGACCGTTCAGCTTGCGCGCCTCGGGGATCCGGGCAGGATGTCACCGTTGTCCGCGCGATCGAGGGAGTTCCGTGAACCGTCCAGCCGTCGCCGGTGCACCCGCACCGGCCCTCCGACTGCAGCGTCCCGGGTGGAAGGACCCGCGCCTCGTCGTCGGCGTCCTCCTCGTGGCGCTTTCGGTCGCTCTCGGCTCGTGGACGGTGCGTGCCGCACGGCAGACCGTGCCCGTGCTCGCCGCCGCGACCGACCTTCCGGCCGGGCACGTCCTCGCCGACGGCGACCTGCGCCCGGTCGAGGTCGCGCTCGGCGCGACGGGGGAGCAGTACCTCCGGGACCGCTCGGTGGTCACGGGGACGATCCTCGCGCGGCCCGTCCGGGCGGGCGAGCTCGTTCCCGGGGCACTCCTCGTCACCCCGCCCGCGGCGGGGCTCCGCACGGTCGCGATCCCCGTCGCGGGTCCGCTGCCGGGCGACGTCGTCGTCGGCGGCCTCGTCGACCTCTGGCACCTGCCGGCGCGTGAGCCGGGCAGCGACGCGGCCGCGCCGAGCGCGGTCGCGCGCGGCCTCGACGTCACGGCGGTGACGGCGGAGACCGGGGCGTTCGGCAGCGGTCTCACCGGCGGGACGACGGTCGAGGTGAGGGTCGCCGAGGCCGAGCTGCCGACGGTGCTGGGCGCGCTCGCCGCCGAGGGCGACCTCGCGCTCGTCGCCGTGGCAGTCGGCTCGACGACGCAGGAGGCGGCGGGGACGGTCGCAGAACCGGCCCCGGCTCCGTCGGCCATCGACGCGACGCCCCCGGCCGAGCCGACCCGGGCGGACCCGTGAGCCGCCTCGCACGCCCCCGCGACGTCCTGTGCGCCGTTGGCGCGGACCACGAGGACGTCGTCGCGACCGCGCTCGCAGGCACGGGCGCCCCCGTCCGTCTCGTGCGCCGGTGCGCGCACCTCGTCGAGATGCTCGGACTCCTCGAGTCCGGCACGGGCGAGGTCGTCCTTGTGAGCCTCGATCGCGCTCCGGGTGACCAACTCGACCGTGACACAGTCGCGCGGGCGCGCGCGTGCGGCGCTGTCGTCGTCGTGCTCGTCGACGGGACGGACGAGACCGGAAGCACCGAGGCCGCCCGCGCCTGGGCGCTCGGCGCCGACCTCGTCCTGCCGACCACCCTGCTCGACAACACGCTCGGCGACCGGCTCGGCGCGGCCACCCGCCGCGAGGCCTCGACCGCGCCGGCCACCACGGCCGCCCCGCCGCGCGACGACGACCTGCTCGGCGCGGACCCGCGCAGGCTCCCCGGGCACGTCGTCGTCGTGTGGGGACCCGCGGGCTCCCCGGGACGCACGACGACCGCGGTGAACGTCGCCGCGGAGCTCGCCGCCCACCGGCCACGGCAGATCGGCCACGAGACCCCGCGCGTCCTCCTCATCGACGCAGACTCGCACGCACCCGCCGTCGCGCAGCACCTCGCGCTGCTTGACGAGTCCTCGGGCCTCGCGCTCGCGGTCCGCGCTGCGGGCCAGGGCAGGCTCGACGCCGCTGTCCTCGCGGGTCTCGCCCCGCCCGTCGGCGCGCTCCCCGTCCTCACGGGCATCGCGCGCGCCGCGCGCTGGCCAGAACTCTCGGGCACGTCGCTCGACGTCGTGTGGCGCGCGGCGCGTGAGCTCGCCGACATCGTCGTCGTCGACGTCGCTGCGCCGCTCGAGCACGACGAGGCGCTCAGCTACGACACGCGAGCCCCACAGCGCAACGCCGCCACGCTCTCTGCGCTCGCGGCGGCCGACACGATCCTCGTCGTCGGCGGCGCGGATCCCGTCGCGGTGCAGCGGCTCGTCCACGCGCTCGGCGACCTCGGCGAGATCCCGGCGCTCACCCGCGATCGGGTGCTCGTCCTCACGAGGGCCCGAGCATCGGTGACGGGAGGTCGGCCCGCAGCCGTGCTCGGTGACGCGCTGGCCCGGTACGCGGGCGTCCGGCCCGACCACGTCGTCCCCGACGACGGGCCCGCGCTCGACGCCGCGCTCCTCGCGGGCGGGACGCTCGCGGAGCACGCGCCGGGCTCGCCCGTGCGGCGCGCCTACGTCGCGCTCGCGGACGAGCTCCTCGCCCGTCGACGTGAGGCGCTCGCCCGGCACGGCAGCGTCCTCAGCGGGCGCAGCGGTGGTTGACTGGTCCCATGCGCATCTACCTGCCCGCCACGCTCGAGCTCCTCGTCGGTGCCCGGTCCGCCGCGGGCGGTCGCACGACGCTCGATCTCGCCCCGGGCCGGGCCCACACGGTGACGGCCGCGCTCGCGGCCGCGCTGCCTGACGAGGACCAGGAGGGGCTCGAGTACTCGGCGCACCTCGCGGCCGCGGACGACTCGCTCACGGCGCTCGCTCTCGCGCCGGCCGCACCCCGGCTGAGGCTCGTCCTCACGCTCGAGGTGCCCGACGACGTCGTTGTCGACGCCGCGGGGGACGCGGCGATCCTCACGCCGAGCGCGGTCGACCTCGTCGCCCCGGTTGAGGGAGCGACGCTCGTGTGCGCGCACGTCGACGAGCCCGAGGCTGCCGCGGACGTCGTGGCGACGCTCGCGGGCGACGACGCCGCGGTCGAACGCCTCGTCGAGCGTGACCTGCTCTGGTACGACGCGATCGAGATCGCCGACATCCCGCGCTGAGCGCCCCGCCCCCAGCGGGGAACCGGGCGCCCCGGCGACGATGGTGGCGGCCGCTGCCCTGGCCGGCTTCGGGTGCGTGTCAGGCCGTGCCGAGGTGCTCGAGGAACGCGTCGTGCAGGAGCCCGTTCGTCGCGATCGCGTTGCCGCCGTGCGGCCCGTCGACGCCCGCGAGGGACGTAAAGCGTCCGCCGGCCTCCGTGACGATGGGGACGAGCGCCGCCATGTCGTGGAGCGCGAGTTCGGGCTCGGCGGCCGCGTCGACCGCGCCCTCGGCGACGAGCATGTACGACCAGAAGTCGCCGTAGGCGCGCGTGCGCCACACGGCGTCGGAGACGGTGAGCAGGCCCGTGAGCCGATCGATGTCCTGCCAGCCCGTGAGGCTCGAATACGAGAACGACGCGTCGTCGATGCTGCTCACGCCCGAGACGTGGAGGCGGGTCGCGGCGGACAGCGAACGGCCCGACCACGCGCCGGTGCCGCGGGCGGCCCACCAGCGGCGCTGGAGCGCGGGCGCGCTCACGAGGCCGACGACGGGCTCGCCGTCGACGAGCAGCGCGATGAGGGTCGCCCAGACGGGGACGCCGCGGACGAAGTTCTTCGTGCCGTCGATCGGGTCGAGCACCCACTGGCGGGAGCTGTGCCCGCTCGCGCCGGTCTCCTCGCCGAGGAACGCATCGCGGCCGCGCGAGCGTGACAGCAGGCTGCGGACGAGGTCCTCGGCGGCCTTGTCGGCGTCGGAGACGGGGGTGTGGTCGGGCTTCGTCTCGACGTGAAGGTCGAGCGCCTTGAAGCGTGACATCGTCAGGGAGTCGACCTGGTCGGCGATCGCGTGCGCAAGGCGGAGGTCGTCGTCGTACGTAGCCGTCTGGGTCATGCCGCCCACGCTAGCGGGCGCCGCGTGCGCGCGTCGTCGCGGCCCGCCGTGCGGGCACCCGCGCTCAGCGTGAGGGCTTACTCCGCCGCGCCCGTGCGTGCCGCGAGGACGCGCCGGAACGAGTCGAGCCGACGCGCGCGCCACGTGTGCTCGGCCGAGTCGTCGGTGACGGCCGCGACCCAGGTGTCGAGCTCGCAGTCGGGAGCGTCCGCGAGGTGCGTACATCCGCGGGGGCACTCTGCGGCGGCTTCGGCGAGGTCGTCGAACGCGGCGAGGATCGTCGCGGGCTCGACGTGCGCGAGCCCGAAGGACCGCACGCCAGGGGTGTCGATGACCCAGCCGTCGTGGTCAGGCAGCCGCAGCGCGACGGCGCTCGTCGACGTGTGCCGCCCTCGGCCCGTGACGTCGTTGACGCGCCCGGTCGCACGCGCTGCTCCCGGGACGAGCGCGTTGACGAGCGTCGACTTGCCGACGCCCGAATGCCCGACGAGCACGGACGTGCGACCGCGCAGGCGGTCGCGAACGGCGTCCGCGGCGGGCACGCCGCCCGCGTCGTCGCGCCGCGTGACGACGACCTCGACGCCGAGCGGCTCGTAGAGCGCCAGGAGTGCGTCCGGAGACGCGAGGTCCGACTTCGTCAGGCACAGGAGGACGTCCATGCCGGCGTCGTACGCGGCGACGACGCACCGGTCGATCATGCGCGGCCGGGGCTCGGGGTCGGCGAGCGCGGTGACGACGACGAGCTGGTCGGCGTTCGCGACGACGATGCGCTCGTACGGGTCGGTGTCGTCGGCCGTTCGCCGGAGCACCGAGACACGCTCGGCGATGCGGACGATACGTGCGAGCGAGCCGTCGTCGCCGCTCGTGTCGCCGACGACGTCGACCGCGTCGCCGCACACGACACGCGAGCGGGTGAGCTCGCGCGCCTTCATCGCGGTGACGATGCGCTCGTCCGGACCGTCCTCGTCGAGCAGGAGCGTGTAGCGCCCGCGGTCGACGCCCGTGACGAGCCCGCGCTCCGCGTCCGCGTGCTCGGGCCGCTGCTTGGTGCGCGGCCGCGAGCCGCGGCGGGACGGGCGCGCGTGGAAGTCCGACTCGTCACGCTGCCGCGGGCTCACGCGGGTCAGCTCCGTGCCGTCGCCGCGAGCATCGAGCCCCACATGCCGGTGAAGTCCGGGAGGGTCTTCGCGGTCGTCGCGACGTCCTCGACGCGCACGCCGGGGACGCGCAGGCCGAGGATCGCACCGAACGTCGCCATGCGGTGGTCGTGGTACGTCTCGACGGTGCCGCCGTGGAGCGCGGCAGGCTCGATCGTCAGACCGTCCTCCGTCTCGGTCGCGCGGCCGCCGAGCCGGTTGATCTCGCAGACGAGCGCCGCGAGACGGTCGGTCTCGTGACCGCGGAGGTGCGCGATGCCGCGCAGGCGGCTGGGCGTCTCGGCGAGCGCGGCGAGGGCCGCGATCGTCGGGGTGAGCTCGCCCGCGGCGTGGAGGTCGACGTCGAGGCCGCGGATGCGGCCCGTGCCGGTGACCTCGAGCGCGTCGCCCACGCGACGCGTGCGTGCGCCGAGCTGCTCGAAGAGCTCGGGGACGAGCGCCCCCGGCTGCGTCGTCGACGTCGGCCAGCCCGAGACGCGGACGGTGCCGCCTGCGACGAGTGCGGCCGCGAGGAACGGGCTCGCGTTCGAGAGGTCGGGCTCGACACGCACGTCGCGCGCGACGATCGGCCCCGGGGCGACGACCCACGTCGACGGCGTCGAATCGTCGACCTCGACCCCTGCGCCGCGCAGGACGTCGACGGTCATCTCGATGTGGGGGAGGCTCGGCAGCGCGGTCCCGACGTGACGCAGGCGCAGCCCCCGGTCGAAGCGTGCGCCCGCGAGGAGGAGGCCGGAGACGAACTGGCTCGACGCGCTCGCGTCGACGTCGACCGCACCGCCGACGACGCCGCCGCGACCCTCGACCGTGAACGGGAGGGTCGACGGCTCCGTGCCGTCGTCAGCCGTCACGGGGACGCCGAGGTTGCGCAGGCCCGCGAGGACCGGGCCCATGGGGCGCACGCGCGCCCCTGCGTCGCCGTCGAAGCGCACGGGACCGTCGGCGAGCGCGGCCACCGCAGGCAGGAACCGCATGACCGTCCCCGCGAGACCGCAGTCGATTGACGCCGGGCCGCGCAGCTCGCCCGGGGCGACGCGCCACGTCGTGCCGTCGACCTCGACGCCCACACCCAGCTGCCGCAGGGCCTCCGCCATGAGCAGCGTGTCACGGCTGCTGAGCGCGCCGCGGAGCTCGCTCGGGCCGTTCGCGAGCGCGGCGAGCACGAGGTAGCGGTTCGTGAGCGACTTCGAGCCCGGAACCTCGACGGTCGCGTCGAGGGGGCTCGCGGCGGTGGGCGCGGCCCACGCCGGGTCAGGGGTGGAGGCGGCGTCGGGCACAGGGGTGTTCGGCGTCGAGGTGGTCATGCCGTCAGGCTATCGGAGCGGCGTCGGACGGGCCGGGCGCGGCCGGGCCGCGAGACGTCTCACTCCTCGTGCGTCGCACGGTCCGCACGGTCGCGTCGCGCCTTGTCGACGCGCCACGCGACCCCGGGGCGTCCCTCGAGGTCGACCGCGGTGAGCACCGCGGCGCCAAGTCCGCCGAGCGCGTGGACGAACGGCGTGACACGTTCACGGTCGACCGTGCGTCGGGACGTCAAGGGCTGCTGCGCCACGACGAGCGGCAGCGTGAGGAGCGCGAGGGTCGCGGCACTCGAGCGCGGCGCCCGGCCGAGCGCAAGACCTGCGCCTGCGAGGATCGTCGCGGCGCCGTGCGCGCGCACGGCCCACGCGAGCGTGCGGTCGGGCAGCGGCGCGCGGCCGAGGGCCGAGGTCACACGGTCCGCGACGGGACGGGCCACCGCGACGTGCGGCGCGGGCGTCCGCACGGCGTCAAGTCCGTCATGGACGTACCACGAGGCGAGCATCGGGCGGGCGAGACGACGGACGAGCATGGGGGGCTCCTTCGGCCGGGACACGTACGACGAGATCCCACGGTAGCGCTCGTGGGGAATGCCTGGCAGGGGGAACGTGTTGACGGGATGTGAGCTGCTCCGCCCCTCCTCGTCCCACCGTGGGCGCCGTCGACCGACCGACGGCGCCGTACGCGCTGCCCCGGCTAGGCTTGCCCGTGATGGACGAGACCGACGACACCCGCCGAGCCCCCGCGGACGAGACCGACGCCGAGCGGCGGGCGCGCTTCGAGCGCGACGCGCTCGGCTACCTTGACGCCCTCTACGCGGCCGCGCTGCGCATGACGCGCAACCCGACGGACGCCGAGGACCTCGTCCAGGAAGCCTTCGTGAAGGCGTTCGCGGCGTTCCACCAGTACCGTCCGGACACGAACCTCAAGGCGTGGCTGTACCGCATCCTCACGAACACGTTCATCAACACGTACCGCAAGCAGCAGCGCGAGCCCAAGAAGTCGCAGACCGAGGATATCGAGGACTGGCAGATCGCCCGCGCGGCGTCGCACACGTCGACCGGCCTGCGCTCGGCGGAGGTCGAGGCGCTCGACGCGCTGCCGGACTCCGACGTCAAGGACGCGCTCGCGGCCCTTCCTGAGGACCGGCGCATCGCCGTGTACCTCGCGGACGTCGAGGGTTTCCCGTACAAGGAGATCGCCGAGATCATGGGCACGCCCATCGGCACGGTCATGTCGCGGCTCCACCGGGGGCGCGCGCAGCTGCGCACGCTCCTCGCGGGGTACGCGGCCGAGCGCGGGCTCCTGCCCGCGGGGACGCAGGAGGAGTCATGAGCAGCACCGCTCCCGACGGCCGTCCGCTCGACGGCGAGGAGTGCGCCGAGGTCATCAGTCATGTCGAGGACTACCTGCGCTCGGACATGACGGTCGCTGACGCGGCAGACCTGCGGGCGAACGTCGCCGAGGTCGCGCCTGAGCTCGGCGCCCTCGAGATCGAGGAGATCATGCGCGTCGTGCTGCGCCGCTCGTGCTGCGAGCGCGCTCCGGAGTCGCTCCGCGTGCGCATCAGCACGCAGATCGCGGTGTGGCGCACGGAGTTCTGACCGGAGCGGGGCGCTCGTCGCCTGGGCGAGGCTCCGTCAGGGGACGAGCGTCACGGTGACCGCGTCGGCCTTCGAGGTCGGTGCGGTGCCTTCCGTCGGGACGACGGTCCGCCACGCGGCCGTCGAACGTTCCCAGACGCGGTCGCCGACGGCGACCGAAGCGACCTGGCCGTCCTCGGCGACGGCGACCGCCCAGTGGGCGAGCCGCGTGAGCGTGCGCCCCTTGTCGCTGCCGAGCTTCCCGGGGGAGATGCGGACGGTGCCCGTCGCCGTGTCTGCGGTGACGGACGCCGACGGCCAGTCCCGGTCGACGCGCCGTGCGAACGCCGCCGGGTCGCCCCCGGGGAGGGCAGCGCGCAGCTCGCACGTGAGGGTCGCGCCGTCCTGCGCGGCGAGCGCGGACGCCCACGCGCGGGCCTTGCCCTCGTGCTGCGCGTAGGCGTCGGGGAACGCGGAACGCTGGACGGCCTGGGCCGCGACCGTCACCTCGAGCTTCTCGTAGTCGCGGACCCTGACGAGCCCGTCGTAGAACTTCCCCGTCGAGTAGACGGGATCCATGATCTCCTCGACCGCGCCCCAGCCCTGTGAGGGCCGCTGCTGGAAGAGCCCGACGGAGTCGCGGTCGCCGTAGTCGATGTTCGTCGCCCACGACTCCTGGAGGGCTGTCGCGATGGCGATGGTGACCGCGCGCGGGGGCAGCCTGCGCTCGGTCGCCATGGCGGCGAACAGCGCGACGTTCTGCGCCTGGTCGGGGGAGAGGTACCAGTCGTCGCCGCCTGCGTTCGCCCAGCACGTGTGGCGTGGCTCGGGCTCGGGGCGTCGCGCGTCGAGGACCTCACGGACGGCCCACAGGCCGCCTGCGACGAGACCGACGACGGCCGTTGCCCCGACGACCGCGCGGCCGAGCGCGCGTGCCGCACGTCGCTGCCTCGAACGAGGCCGCGACGTGCGGGAGCGGGGCGGAGACGTCATGTCAGGCGTGGAGCTCCTCGTTGAGGGTGACGCCGACGCCCTCGCGCACGAGGGCCTCGACGCGGCCGGTGAGCGAGGACCTGCGGAAGAGCAGCCCGTTGCGTCCCGCGAGGTCACGCGCCTTGACGACGACGTCGCCGCCCGGGCCCTCGCCGAGGAGGGTGACCTTCGTGCCGGCCGTGACGTAGAGGCCGGCCTCGACGACGCAGTCGTCACCGAGGGGGATGCCGAGCCCGGCGTTCGCGCCGAGGAGGGTGCGCCGCCCGATCGAGACGACGGTCGTGCCGCCGCCCGAGAGCGTCCCCATGATCGACGCGCCGCCGCCGACGTCGGAGCCGTCGCCGACCGTCACGCCCTGCGAGACGCGCCCCTCGACCATCGAGGCGCCGAGGGTGCCGGCGTTGAAGTTCACGAAGCCCTCGTGCATGACGGTCGTGCCGGGTGCGAGGTGCGCGCCGAGGCGCACACGGTCGGCGTCCGCGATGCGCACGCCCGACGGCAGCACATAGTCGACCATGCGGGGGAACCGGTCGACGGACCAGACGGTGACGGGGCCGCTCGCGGCGAGCCGCAGCCGCGTCTCCTCGAAGCCGTCTACCGCGCACGGACCACGGTCGGTCCATACGACGTTCGCGAGGAGACCGAAGATCCCCGTGAGGTCGATCGTCCCGGGGGCCGCGAGGCGGTGCGAGAGGACGTGGAGGCGCAGGTAGGCGTCGGACGCGTCCGTCGGCGGGGCGTCGAGGTCGATCGAGCGCACGACGACCTCGCGGCGCACGCGGCGCGCGTCGTCGTCGGTCGCGAGCGCACCCAGATCCTCCGCGAGCGGGTCCGCCCACGGGTCGTCCGGCGCCAGGCCGAGGCGAGGCGCGGGGTACCACGTGTCGAGGACGGAGCCGTCGGCTGCGATCGTCGCAAGTCCGAGACCCCAGGCGTTCCGGGAGGTCTGGGTCATGGGACCACCCTAGGGGGCGGGTCGGGCACGGGCCGTGACCGTCTCGCATCCTGCGCGGCACGACCGATCCCGAGCGCTGGGCGACGCTCGGCAGCAGGAGGGGCCGCAGGACTAGTATCCCCGCATGACCCCGCAGCACACTCCCGCCCTCGATCTTCGCGGCGACCTCGCCGCGCTCGTCACCGCGCTGTGCGACGTCCCCTCGGTGTCGGGCGACGAGACGCGGCTCGCCGACGTGGTCGAGGCCGCGCTGCGCGGGCTGCCCCACCTCGAGGTGCTGCGCGACGGCGACGCGGTCGTCGCGCGGACCCACCTCGGTCTGGCGCGCCGCGTCGTCGTCGCGGGCCACCTCGACACGGTGCCGCTCACGGACCCGCCGAACCTCCCTGTGCGCGTCGTCGACGGCCCTGACGGACCCGAGCTGTGGGGACGCGGCACGGTCGACATGAAGGCGGGCGTCGCCGTGCAGCTCGCGCTCGCGGCCCGTCTCGGCGCGGACGTCGTGCCGGCCGCGGACCTCACGTGGGTGTTCTACGACCACGAGGAGGTTGCGGCGACCCTCAACGGCCTCGGCCGGCTCGTCCGGAACCACCCCGAGTGGCTCGCCGGTGACGTCGCGGTGCTGTGCGAGCCGACGTCGGGCGGCATCGAGGGCGGCTGCAACGGCACGTTGCGCGTCGACGTGCGCACGCGCGGCGTCGCCGCGCACTCGGCGCGCGCGTGGACGGGGCACAACGCGATCCACGACGCCGCGGAGGTGCTCGCGCGCCTCGCGGCGTACGCGCCGCGGACTGTCGACGTCGACGGCCTCGCCTACCGAGAGGGCCTCAACGCGGTCGGCATCCGGGGCGGGATCTCGGGCAACGTCGTCCCCGACGAGTGCGTCGTCACCGTCAACTACCGCTTCGCGCCCGACAAGAGCCTCGCGCAGGCCGAGGCTCACGTACGCGAGCTATTCGACGGCTTCGAGGTGACGCGCACCGACGGCGCCGAGGGCGCGCGTCCCGGGCTCGACGACCCGCTCGTCGCCGACCTCGTCGCCTCCGTGCTCGCCGTGACCGGCGGCCAGCCGACCGCGAAGCTCGGCTGGACGGACGTCGCACGGTTCTCCGCGCTCGGCGTCCCCGCGGTCAACCTCGGCCCGGGCGACCCGCTGCTCGCGCACAAGGACGACGAGCGCTGCCCCGTCGCTCAGGTGACGGCGACCTACGACGCGCTGCTCTCCTGGTTGTCCGCGCGCTGAACCGTCGCCGGACATCCACCCGGACGTCGGTGGCTGCCCCTAGGGTGGACGGCATGAGCGACGAAGGCATCTCCCAGCCCGGAACCGGCTACCGCAAGGGCCCTGTCCTGCTGCGCCGCGGCCAGATTCCCGAGCAGACGACCGATCAGCGGCTCCTGTCGAAGGACGGGGACGCCGACTGGGTCCACGGCGACCCGTGGCGCGTCATGCGCATCCAGTCGGAGTTCGTCGAGGGCTTCGGCGCGCTCGCCGAGCTCGGCCCCGCGATGAGCGTCTTCGGCTCGGCGCGCACGAAGCCGGGAACGCCCGACTACGAGCTCGCGGTCGAGGTCGGGCGCCTGCTCGTCGAGAAGGGCTACGCCGTCATTACGGGCGGCGGCCCCGGCATCATGGAGGCTGCCAACAAGGGCGCCTCGGAGGCCGGTGGCGTCTCGGTCGGCCTCGGGATCGAGTTGCCGTTCGAGCAGGGCATGAATCAGTGGGTCGACCTCGGCGTGAACTTCCGTTACTTCTTCGCCCGCAAGACGATGTTCGTCAAGTACGCGTCGGGCTTCGTCGTCCTCCCAGGCGGCTTCGGCACGTTCGACGAGCTCTTCGAGGCTCTCACGCTCGTCCAGACCCACAAGGTCACGGAGTTCTCGATCGTCCTCGTCGGCGCCGACTACTGGACGCCCATGCTCGAGTGGCTCCGCGGCCCCGTGCTCGCGCGCGGCATGATCTCGGCGGCGGACCTCGACCTCGTGAGGGTTGTCGACACGGCCGAAGAAGCGGTCGAGATCGTTGTCGGCCGGGACCTCGAGCTGCGTGCCGCGCAGGTCGAGGCTCTCGCGGAGCTCGAGACGGCGCAGGACGCTGCCGCCGGCCGCGTCACGGACGCGCGCGACGCCTCATGAGCACGTCGGCGCGGGACGGCGCGCTGCCGTGGGCCGCTCTCGCGCCGACCCTCGACGCGCTCCCGCCGGCCTCGCCGCCGTTGCGCGTGCGCGGACGTGACGTCGGGGCGCACGGTGGTGCGGTCATGGCGATCGTCAACCGCACGACCGACTCGTTCTTCCCGGGGGCACGGCACGCCGACGACGACGTCGCGCTCGCGGCCGTCGAGCGTGCCGTGCGTGACGGCGCGGAGATCATCGACGTCGGCGGGGTGCGCGCCGGGGTGGGCCCCGACGTCTCGCCCGCGGAGGAGATCGACAGGGTCGCGCCGTTCGTCGCGCGCCTGCGCGCCGAGCTCGGCGACACGGTCGTCCTCTCGGTCGACACGTGGCGCGCCGAGGTCGCGGAGGCGGTCGCGGACGCGGGCGCGGACCTCCTCAACGACACGTGGGCCGGCGCCGATCCGCACCTCGTCGAGGTCGCGGGGCGGCTGGGGCTCGCGGTCGTCGTCTCGCACACGGGCGGTCTGCCGCCCCGCACGGACCCGCGCGACGTGCGGTTCGACCTGCCTGCCGACGCCCCGGCGGGCACGGATCCGCTTGACGCGGTCGTCCACGACGTCGTGACGACGCTCGCGGCCGGTGCGGCGCGGGCCGTCGCGTGCGGCGTCGACCCGCTCGGGGTGCTCGTCGACCCGACGCACGACTTCGGCAAGCGCACGGTCGACTCGCTACGCCTCGTGCGTCGCACCCCGTCGCTCGTCGCGCTCGGGCACCCGGTGCTCATGGCGCTCTCCCGCAAGGACTTCGTCGGCGAGACCCTCGATCTCCCGGTCGACGAACGCCTCGAGGGGACGCTTGCGGCGACGGCCCTCGCAGCGTGGGGCGGCGCCCGCGTGTTCCGGGCCCACGACGTGCGCGCGACGCGGCGGACGCTCGACATGGTGGCCGCGATCCGGGGCGACCTCCCGCCGCGCGCGGCGGTCCGTGGGCTCTAAGCATCGCTCTCAGCACAACGCGCGACGCCCCGGGGAGGGCGGCATGACGCTCCCATGACCTAGAATAGGGGCGGAATCCGTCGTCCGCGACGCCCGACGGACGCCTTCCGACCTGCGCTGCGGCGCGGGTGGGAGGCGACGGGCGTCCGAGCGGCGGCCGCAACCGACGCAAGGGAGAGCCACTCATGGCAGCGATGAAGCCGAGGACCGGCGACGGGCCGCTCGAGGTGACGAAGGAGGGCCGCGGCATCGTCATGCGCGTCCCGCTCGAGGGTGGTGGTCGGCTCGTCGTCGAGCTCAACGCTGACGAGGCTGCCGAGCTCGGCGCCGCGCTCGACGGCGTGGTGGGCTGACACCTTGCCGCGCACGCCTGCACGCACGGCCGCGCCCGTCGTCGACCCGTGGAGCGTCGACCGTGACCTTCCTGAGGTCGTCGTCGCGGCCGGGCGGCTGGCCGAGTGCACGTTCCTCACGCAGGACGAGGTCGAGGTCGTCGTCCTCCCCGTGGCCCCTGGGCCCGAGGAGGGCGACGGCCTCGAGCCGCGTCATGGGATGATCGATGCCGCGCTCCGGTACGGTGTCGACTTCTCCGAGCTCGCGGAGCGCGCGAGCTTCGACGGTGCCGCGGGGGAGACGCTCGTCGTCGACCTGCCGCGCGCCCACCGGAGTGCCGACGCGCTGCCGTGGGCCGGCCTGCCCGAGCGCGTCGTCCTCCTCGGCCTCGGCCGCTCACGCGTCGAGGACTTCCGCCGGGCCGGTGCCGCGATCGCCCGCGAGACCCGCGGCGTGGGCCGCGTGCTCACGACGGCGAGCGGAACCGACACGTTCGAGGACCAGCGTGCGCTCGTCGAGGGGTACCTCCTCGGCGCGTACCGCGCACCGACGGCCGCGACCGGCGCTCCGCGCACGGACCCGGCCGCGCAGCTCGTGCTGCTCGGCGACCACGCCCAGCGTGCGATCGACGAGGCCGCGCGCGCGGCGCGCGCCGCATGGCTCGTGCGCGACCTCACGACTGTCCCGTCGAACGTCAAGAACCCGGGCTGGGTCGCCGACGTCGCCGAGCGTCTCGCGCACGCCGCAGGCCTCGATGTGACACGCCTCGACGGTCCCGCGCTCGCCGCAGGCGGCTTCGGCGGTCTCACCGCCGTTGGCCAGGGCTCCGCGTCGGAGCCCGCGCTCGTCGCCGTGACGTACACGCCCGAGGACGCGCCCGCCGACGCACGTCGCGTCGTGCTCGTCGGCAAGGGCATCACCTACGACACGGGCGGCATCGACATCAAGCCGCGCACCTCGATGGTGACGATGAAGAACGACATGAGCGGCGCCGCCGTTGTCCTCGCGACGGTCCTCGCGGCCGCCGAGGCCCGTCTGCCGCTCCACGTCACCGCGGTCCTGCCGCTCGCCGAGAACCACTTCGGGGCGAGCTCCTACCGTCGCGCCGACGTCCTCACGATGGTCGACGGCACACGCGTCGAGGTCGGCAACACGGACGCCGAGGGGCGGCTCGTGCTCGCCGACGGCATCGCGTGGGCGCGTTCGACGTTCTCGCCCGACGCCCTCATCGACGTCGCGACGCTCACGGGTGCGGCCGCGGTCGCGCTCGGCCCGCGCACGGCGGCGCTGCTCGCGACGGACGACGCGCTCGCCACGACGATCGAGCAGTCCGCACGCACGACGGGCGAAGCCGTGTGGCGTCTGCCGCTCGTCGACGAGTACGACGAGCGCCTCGGCTCGACCGTCACTGAGCTCCGCAACGTGCCGGCCGACGAGCGTGGCGGCGGCGCGATCACTGCAGCGCTCTTCCTGCGGCGCTTCGTCGGTGACGTCCCGTGGGCGCACGTCGACATCGCGGGACCCGCGCACGCCGACAAGGCGTCGCACGAGGTCCCTGCGGGTGCGACGGGCTTCGGCGCGCGGCTCCTCCTCAGCACGCTCGAGGGTCTTGCTGCACGCGACTGACACGCCGACGGCCATCGAAGGCCGACAGAACGCACGAACCCCGTCTGCACACCGTGCCGGCGGGGTTCGTCGTCAGGGCGGTGGGTCAGCGGCGGACCGCGAGGAGCAGACCGTCGCCCGACGGGATCATCGCGGGCAGGACGCGCGGGTCCTCGCGGAGCGAGCGCCCGATCTCGCGGACCATCGTCGTCGCCTCGTCGCGCCGCGCCGGGTCCGCGACGCGGCCTCGCCAGAGCGCCTCGTCGAGGACGAGCACGCCACCAGGACGCAGGAGCCGCAGCGCCTGCTCGACGTGGTCGGCGGCCGAGGGCGAATCCGAGCCGACGAGGACAAGGTCGTACGCGGCGTCGGCGAGCCGCGGCAGGACGTCGCGCGGGCGACCGTTGATCGTGCGCGCACGCTCGGGACGGATGCCGTCCTCGGCGAACGCGGCCTTGGCAGCCCGCTGGTTCTCGGCCTCGGGGTCGATCGTCGTGAGGACACCGTCCGCGTCCATGCCACGCAGGAGCCACAGCGACGCGACCCCCGTCCCCGTGCCGACCTCGACGGCCGTGCGGGCGCGCAGCGTCGCCGCGAGCAGCCGCAGGACTGCTCCCGCCCCGGGCGCGATCGCGTGGCAGCCGTACTGGGCTGCGCGCTCACGCGCGCGCAGGAGGACGTCGTCCTCGACGACGTAGTCCTCGCAGTAGTCCCAGGCCAGGGTCTTGTCGCTGGAGATGATGTCCTCCTCGTGGACGATCGGGGCCGCCGCGACGCGCGACCGGCCCTCGGGCCGATCCTACCGCCGTGCTCGCGCCCGGCACGGGAGCAGGCGCTGGGCGCTGCGAGCGCCAGGCGTACGACGACGCGTGTTCGCCCGTGGCGCACCCGGTTCACGCGGTCGCGGTCGACCTGAGAGACTGGCTCGGTGAGCGACGTCGAGACCACCGTGCCGACCTGGGAGCAGATCGTCCAGGACCACTCAGCGCGCGTCTTCCGTCTCGCGTACCGGCTCACGGGCAACCGTCACGACGCGGAGGACCTCACGCAGGACGTCTTCGTCCGCGTGCTGCGGTCGCTCGACCGGTACGAGCCGGGCAACTTCGACGGCTGGTTGCACCGGATCACGACGAACCTCTTCCTCGACGGCGCCCGCCGCCGTCAGCGGATCCGCATGGACGCGATGGGTGACGACGCGTCGCGGGTGCCGGGGTCCGCCGAGATCGAGCCCGAGCGCGGCTTCGAGCACGGCAACCTCGACCTCGACATCCAGCAGGCGCTCGACGCTCTCGCGCCCGAGTACCGGGCGGCCGTCGTCCTGTGCGACATCGAAGGACTCTCGTACGAGGAGATCGCGGTGACGCTTGGCATCAAGCTCGGCACGGTGCGTTCCCGCATCCACCGGGCACGCGTACAGCTGAGGACCCAGCTTGCCCACCGGCGCTCCCACGAGGGGGCCGCGTCGCACGAGGCTCACCCGTGACGAGCCACTTCGGCGCATGGATCAGCGCCTACGTCGACGGGCAGCTGCCGCCTGCCAAGGCTGAGCGGCTCGAGTCCCACCTCGTCGTGTGCGCAGACTGCGCCCGTGATCTCAGCGACGAGCGTCGCGCGCGCTCGATGCTCCTCGCGGCCCGCGACGTCGCGCCGGGACCGGACCTCGCGGCACGCATCCTCGCGGGCGCGAGCCCTGCGCCTCCCACGCAGCCCGCGCCGCGCCGCGAGTGCCACCCCGACCTGCGCCCCGACACCGACGGGCGGGCGTTCCCCGCGCTCACGGGCGACCTTCGCCGCAGCGGCCGGGCGTGGCGGTGGGCCGCGGCGTCCGTCGCCGTCGTCGGCCTCGGCGTCGTCGGGCTCTCCGAGCTCGGCAGGCCCCCGCTCGTCAACCCTGACCCGGAGCGTGTCTCGGCGCTCGGCACGCTCGGTCTCGCTCCCGTCCCCGGGGTCGTCGGCATCTCGGCGACGACGGGCTCGGCCACGGTTCTCGCCGACCTCGCACGAGGCGGCTGGGTCGTGCCAGCGCGGCTGCCCGACGGCGTGAGCCTCGCGAGCCACCGGAGCGAGCGTGACGTCCTCGAGCTCGACCTCGACACGCCGGCCGGGCCGGTCATCGTCGTCGAACGCCGCGGGACGCTCGCGGCGGAGCTCGCGCAGCACACGGCTGTGAGCGTCGCGGGCCGCACCGTCTACGTGCTGACTTCGGAGCCGTGGCACGTCGCGACCCAGGTCGGCGACGTCGTCGTCGAGATCTACGCGCCGGACGACGACGGCCCTGCGCTCGACGTGCTCGCGTCCCTCGAGGACGACGAACGCAGCCCTCTCGTCGCACGTGTCGCCCGCGGCTGGTCCGTGCTCACCCAGGAGATCTCCCGATGATCGAACCGATGTCGCAGCCCGGACACACGCCCGCGGGTCGGTCCGCGGTGCCTCCGGGGCCGGTGCCGCCACCGCCCGCGTCACCGTACGCGCCGCCCGCTGCTGCCGGAGCCGCGCCCTCGTCGCCGTCGGTCCCGTACGGTCAGCGCCCCGCAGCGCCTGCCGCAGCGTTCGCGTCTCCCGACCGGTCGTACGGCGCTCCGTACGGCGCACCTACGTCACCGTACGGCGCTCCCGCGTCGCCGTACGGCGCACCGTCGGGCGGCTCGCGCCAGGAACAGGCAGCCCACCCAGGCCTTCCGCAGCCCTATGGCACCCCCGGCAGCTGGGGCTCCGCTCCCCGGGTCGTGCCCGGCGGCCGTCCCCGGCCGCCGCGGCGCGGGCTCGGCGCGGGCAGCATCGTCGGCGTGCTCGTCCTCGGCCTGCTCGGAGGCGCCGTCGGCGCGGTCGGTATGGAGGTATTCCTCGATGCGCGTGCGGACGGCGGCTCGGGCCGCGCGGAGGTCGTCGAAGTGCCCGGAACACCGTCAGGCGGCACGACCGACCGCGCCCCGGGATCGGTCGCGGGCGTGGCGGCCGCCGTCCTGCCCTCGGTCGTCTCGCTCGAGGTCCGGGGCCAGCAGGGCGTCGCGACCGGCTCAGGCTTCGTGTACTCGGCCGACGGCTTCGTCATCACGAACAACCACGTCGTCGCCGGTGCTGCCGGTACCTCTCCGATCACCGTGACCTTCTCGGACGGGACGGAGTCCGAGGGCACCGTCGTCGGGCGCACCGAGGGCTACGATCTCGCAGTCGTCAAGGTCGACCGCACCGGTCTCGTGCCGCTCACGCTCGGCGACTCCGAGGTCGTCGTCGTCGGTGATCCCGTCATCGCGATCGGCGCACCGCTCGGCCTCGAGGGCACCGTGACGACAGGCATCGTCAGCGCCCTCAACCGCCCCGTCACGGCCGGCGACCAGGGCGCGACATCGTGGATCAACGCGCTGCAGACCGACGCCGCGATCAACCCGGGCAACTCCGGGGGGCCGCTCGTCAACCTCGCAGGTGAGGTCGTCGGCGTGAACTCAGCGATCGCGCAGGCACCCGGCTCCGGCCAGACCGCCGCCGGATCGATCGGCCTCGGCTTCGCGATCCCCGCGAACCAGGTGCGGCGCACCGCGCAGCAGCTCATCGAGACGGGCCGCGCGACGCGTCCGATCATCGGTGCGCTCATCGACAACCGTTACGAGGGCGAGGGCGTGCGCGTCGTGCGGTCCGAGGACGTCGCCGCGGGCGAGCACCCGGTGTCGCCCGGCGGTCCCGCCGACAAGGCAGGCATCAAGCCCGGCGACATCATCGTCGCGATCAACGGGCGTCCCGTGACGCAGGAGGACGAGCTGCTCGTCGCGATCCGCGCGCTCGCGCCGGGCGACGAGATCGTGCTGACGATCCGCGAGGACGGCGCGGACCGTGACGTCTCGGTCGTGCTCGACGAGGCGGCCGCGGACTGATGGGCAGCGGCCTCTTCAACGTCAACGGCGCCGAGCTCGTCGTCATCCTCCTCGTCGTCGCGCTCGTCGTCGGCCCGGACCGGCTGCCCGAGTATGCGCGACAGCTCGCGCAGTTCGTGCGCGCCGCTCGCGACCAGGTGACGAAGGTGCGCGAGCGCGTCGACGAGGAGGTCCAGGCGGAACTCGGCGACGTCGACTGGAAGGCCCTCGACCCCCGGCAGTACGACCCGCGGCGCATCGTGCGCGAGGCGCTCCTCGACGAGCCCGGCACGTCGCGGAACGCCGCCGCAGGCGCTTCCGTGAGCGCGGCAGGCGCCTCCCTCGGGCGTGCCACGGTGCCCGCGCAGCCGGCGCTTCCGGCGGGAGAGCCCGCGCCCTTCGACGACGAGGCGACCTGACGACGACCGCCCGGGCGAGGTTGCCCGACCCTCGGGTGGGGGCTGTCCACAGCGGCGCCGCGGATTACGTGGAGACCGTTCTCACCTGTCATGATGGGCAGATGCCCGCAACGACGCCGACGACCCCGCGCATCCTCTCGGGGATGCAGCCGACGCAGGACTCGCTCCACCTCGGGAACTACATCGGGGCGCTGTCCCAATGGGTCGCGCTCCAAGAGTCCTACGACGCGTTCTACTGCGTCGTCGACCTTCACGCGCTCACGGTGAACCCGGACCCGGCAGCGCTGCGCCACCGCACGCGCGCGACCGCCGCGCAGTACCTCGCGGGCGGTGTCGACCCCGAGCGCGCCGCGCTCTTCGTCCAGTCGCACGTTCCCGAGCACGCCGAGCTCGCGTGGGTCCTCTCGTGCCAGACGGGCTTCGGCGAGGCCGCCCGGATGACCCAGTTCAAGGACAAGTCTGCGAAGAACGGCAACGACGGCACGACCGTCGGGCTCTTCACGTACCCCGTCCTCATGGCCGCGGACATCCTTCTCTACGACACGGCACTCGTGCCCGTCGGGGAGGACCAGCGCCAGCACCTCGAGCTCACGCGCGACCTCGCGATGCGGCTCAACACCCGCTTCGGCGACGGCACGGTCGTCGTGCCGGAGGCCCACATCCTCAAGGCCGGCGCGAAGATCCAGGATCTCCAGAACCCGCTGCGCAAGATGAGCAAGTCCGAGTCCGGCAAGGGGTCGATCGAGCTGCTCGGTGACATCGCCCAGGCGCGGAAGAACATCCGCTCGGCCGTCACCGACGACGGCAGCGAGATCCGCTTCGACCCCGTCACCAAGCCGGGGATCTCCAATCTCCTCACCATCTACTCGGTGCTCACGGGCCGCTCGATCGACGAGATCGTCGCCGAGTACGAGGGCAAGATGTACGGCCACCTCAAGGTCGACCTCGCCGAGATCGTCGTCGAGTTCCTCACGCCGCTCCAGGCGACGGCGCGGGGCTACCTCGACGACCCGGCCGAGCTCGACGCGATCCTCGCCCGTGGAGCGCAGCGCGCCCGTGACGTGGCGTCCGCGACGCTCGAGCGGGTCTACGACCGCTTCGGTCTTGTCCGTCCGGCATCGGCGGCGCGATGAGGATCCCCGAGCGTGGTGCGGGGCAGGCACGGATCGGTGTCTCGCTCACCGTGCCCGAGCCCTTCGGCTCGCAGCTCGCCGACGCCCGGCGCGCGACGGGGGACGCCTATGCGGACCTCATTCCGCCGCACGTCACGCTTCTCGGGCCGACCGTCGTCGACGTCGAGGACCTGCCCGCGGTCGAGGAGCACCTCGCACGTATCGCGCAGGATGCGGAGCGGTTCACGCTCCACCTGCGGGGCGCCGCGACCTTCCGGCCCGTCTCACCGGTCGTGTTCGTCCAGGTGGTCCAGGGCATCGCCGAGTGCGAGCAACTCGAGGGTCGCGTCCGCAGCGGTCTGCTCGCGCAGGAGCTCCGCTTCCACTACCACCCGCACGTCACCGTCGCGCACGAGGTGCCGGACGAGGCGCTCGACGCCGCGTTCGTGAGCATGGCCGACTACGACGCGGTCTTTGAGGTCACCGAGATCGACCTCTACGAGCACGGCGACGACGGCGTCTGGCGCACGCGCCGCGCGTTCCCGCTGGGCTGACCCGCCCCATCCCTCTCCGACTCGTAGGCCCTCAGCACCATTGAATGGTGCTGAGGGCCTACGAGTCGGTGGTGTGGGGTGACTTGTAGGTCGTGAGCACTATCGAATGGTGCTGAGGGCCTACGAGTCGGTGCTGTGGGGTGACTTGTAGGTTGTGAGCACTATCGAATGGTGCTGAGGGCCTACGAGTCGCGGGGGAGGGAACCGGGACCACAACGCGTCGGGCCCCGCTCACCCTCAGGGTGAGCGGGGCCCGACGCACGGAACCGCGTGGATCAGAACGCGCGCGTGATCATCGCGCGCTTGACCTCAGCGATCGCCTTGGTGATCTCGATGCCGCGCGGGCACGCCTCGGTGCAGTTGAAGGTCGTGCGGCAGCGCCACACACCCTCCTTGTCGTTGAGGATCTCGAGGCGCTGGGTCGCGGCCTCGTCGCGCGAGTCAAAGATGAAGCGGTGCGCGTTGACGATCGCGGCCGGGCCAAAGTACTGCCCGTCGGTCCAGAACACGGGGCACGACGACGTGCACGCGGCGCAGAGGATGCACTTCGTCGTGTCGTCGTAGACGGCCCGCTGCTCGGGCGACTGGACGCGCTCGGCCGACGGCTGGTTCCCGCTCGTCACGAGGAACGGCATGATCTCGCGGTAGGACGCGAAGAACGGCTCCATGTCGACGACGAGGTCCTTGATGACGGGCAGGCCCTTGATGGGCTCGACCGTGATCGGTTTGCGGATGTCGAGGTCCTTGAGGAGTGTCTTGCACGCGAGGCGGTTGCGGCCGTTGATGCGCATGGCGTCAGAACCGCAGATGCCGTGTGCGCACGAGCGCCGGAACGTCAGCGAGCCGTCCTGCTCCCACTTGATCTTGTGGAGCGCGTCGAGAACGCGGTCGGTGCCGTGCATCGTGAGGACGTGGTCGTCCCAGTACGACTCGTCGCCGCGGGGACCCTCGGGGAGGAAGCGGCGGACGCGGAGCGTCACCTGGAAGGTCGGGACCTCACCCACCGACGTCGCGGGGCCGGTCTGCTCGATCGTGGCAGTCATCAGTACTTACGCTCCATCGGCTGGTAGCGGGTCACGACGACCGGCTTCGGCTCGAGCCGGATCTCGTGCGGGGGGATACCGGCGGCGTCGGCGGCCTCGGCGTCACCACGGCGGTAGGCCATGGTGTGGACCATGAAGTTCGCGTCGTCACGGTCGGGGTAGTCCTCGCGGAAGTGGCCGCCGCGCGACTCCTTGCGCTCGAGCGCGCCGACGACGACGACCTCGGCGAGGTCGAGGAGGAACCCGAGCTCGACGGCCTCGAGGAGGTCCGTGTTGAAGAGGCGGCCCTTGTCCTGGACGGACACGTTGCCGTAGCGACGCTGCAGATCCTTGACGACCGCGAGGGTCTCGGTGAGCGACGCCTCGGTGCGGAACACCTGGGCACCGCGGTCCATGGACTCCTGGAGCTCGCGGCGCAGGTCGGCGACGCGCTCGCCGTCGGGTCGCGAGCGCATGGCCTCGAGCTCGGCGACCGTCGCGGCTGCGGCGTCCTCGGGCATGTCGACGAACGACGCGCTCGCCGCGTACTCGGCGGCCGCGACGCCCGCGCGCTTGCCGAAGACGTTGATGTCGAGGAGCGAGTTCGTGCCGAGCCGGTTGGATCCGTGCACGGACACGCACGCGACCTCGCCGGCCGCGTAGAGACCACGGACGACGTCGGTGTTGTTGCGCAGGACCTCGGTCGTGATGTTCGTCGGGACGCCGCCCATCGCGTAGTGCGCGGTCGGGTAGACGGGCACGGGCTCGGTGTAGGGCTCGATGCCGAGGTAGGTGCGGGCGAACTCGGTGATGTCGGGGAGCTTGGCGTCGATGTGCGCGGGCTCGAGGTGCGTGAGGTCGAGAAGGACGTAGTCCTTGTTCGGCCCAGCGCCTCGGCCCTCCCGGACCTCGTTGGCCATCGAGCGCGCGACGATGTCACGCGGCGCGAGGTCCTTGATGGTCGGCGCGTAGCGCTCCATGAAGCGCTCACCGTCGCCGTTGCGCAGGATGCCGCCCTCGCCGCGAGCCGCCTCCGACAGGAGGATGCCGAGGCCTGCGAGGCCGGTCGGGTGGAACTGGAAGAACTCCATGTCCTCGAGCGGCAGGCCGCGGCGCAGCGCGAGCGCCATGCCGTCGCCCGTGAGGGTGTGGGCGTTCGAGGTCGTCTTGAAGATCTTGCCCGCGCCACCCGTCGCAAGGATGACGGACTTCGCGCGGAAGATGTGGATCTCGCCCGTCGCGAGGTCGTAGGCGACGACGCCTGCGACCGAGACGGGCTCTCCCTCGGCGACGTCCTCGTGCGCGAGCTCCTTGTCGAGGATGATGTCGAGGACGTAGAACTCGTTGAAGAACTCGACGTCGTTCTTCACGCAGTTCTGGTAGAGCGTCTGCAGGATCATGTGGCCCGTGCGGTCCGCGGCGTAGCACGAGCGGCGCACGGCGGCCTCGCCGTGGTTGCGCGTGTGCCCGCCGAAGCGACGCTGGTCGATCTTGCCCTCGGGGGTGCGGTTGAACGGCAGACCCATGCGCTCGAGGTCGAGCACCGCGTCGATGGCCTCTTTGGCCATGACCTCGGCAGCGTCCTGGTCGACGAGGTAGTCGCCGCCCTTGACGGTGTCGAAGGTGTGCCACTCCCAGTTGTCCTCCTCGACGTTGGCGAGGGCGGCGCACATGCCACCCTGCGCCGCGCCGGTGTGGGAGCGGGTGGGGTAGAGCTTGGAGATGACGGCGGTGCGGGCGCGGGTCGAGGACTCCAGGGCCGCGCGCATGCCGGCGCCGCCTGCGCCGACGATGACGACGTCGTACTGGTGGGTCTGCATCGCTTCTGATGCCTCCTGGGACGTGACGGGTGGGGCTGGCCGTGGGCCGGGATCAGAGCTGCGTGCAGAAGTCCGCGAGCAGTGCGGGGTCAGCGCCCGCAGGGCACGGCTCAAACGTGAAGATCACGAGGGTGCCGGTGACGACGACGATGACGAACGCCGAGTAGAGGAGGACCTTGAGGATGCCGCGCGTGCGGTCCTTCTCGGCGTAGTCGTTGATGATCGTCCGCACGCCGTTGGTCCCGTGCATCATCGCGAGCCACAGCATGATGAGGTCGACAATCCGCCAGGGGAGGCTTGCCCACTTGCCGGCGACGAACGCGAAGTCGATCGCGTTGATGCCCTCGCCCGCGAGGAGGTTGACGAACAGGTGCGTGAAGATGAGGGCGACGAGGACGACGCCCGAGATCCGCATGAAGACCCAGCCGTAGAGCTCGAAGTTGCCCCGGGTGGTCTTGCGGCGCGCGTACGGGGAGCGCGGCGAGGCGATGGTGGGGGTGCTCATGGTCAGCCTCCGAAGACGTGCATGAGGTGACGCGGCAGGAAGCCCGCCATGGTCACGACGAACAGGCCCATCGCGATCCAGAACAGGGTGCGGTGGTGCTTGGCGCCCTTGCTCCAGTAGTCGACGAGGATGATCCGCAGGCCGTTGAACGCGTGGAACACGATCGCGGCGACGAGGCCTGCCTCCCCAAGACCCATGATCGGGTTCTTGTACGTGCCGATGACCGCGTTGTACGCCTCGGGGGAGACCCGGACGAGCGCGGTGTCGAGCACGTGCACAAGAAGGAAGAAGAAGATGAGCACTCCGGTCACGCGGTGCGCGACCCACGACCACATGCCTTCACGGCCGCGGTACAAGGTGCCTGGTGCCTTGGGCACGGTGGGCCTCCCGGGGGCGAGTTCCGGACGGCGACGTCGGCGTCGTCGTTCCTGACATGGGACTAGGACCGAAGTCCTGCCACATGGAGCCACTCTAGTGTTCTCCGGCGGGACTCGTGCGCCGCGCGTGACGGAACGGTGCGGGGCGGTCCGAGAAATGTGACGCACTCCACAGGGCGTGGGTGGGCTTCGTGACCCGAGCGCCTAGGATCGTCGCCATGACGAGCCTTCCCGCGACCCCAGCCCTCCCCGCCGGCGTCGACGCCACCGACCTGCCGTTCCACGCGGTCATCCCCGCCGGCGGCGCGGGCACCCGCCTGTGGCCGCTCTCGCGTGCCGGCGCACCGAAGTTCCTCCACGACCTCACGGGGACCGGGCGCAGCCTCCTCCAGGCGACGGTCGACCGGCTCGCCGGGCTCGGTGATGCCGGCGTGACGATCGTCACCGGCGTCCGCCACGTCGACGCCGTTCGCGGCCAGTTGCCGGCGCTCGGCGCCGACGACGTGCTCGCGGAGCCGAGCCCGCGCGATTCGATGGCGGCCATCGGGCTCGCTGCCGCCGTCCTCGAGGAGCGCCACGGCCCCGTGGTCCTCGGCTCGTTCGCCGCGGACCAGGTCATCACGAGCACTCCCACGTTCGTCGCGGCCGTGCGCGAGGGCATCGAGGCCGCACGCGCGGGCTACGTCACGACGATCGGCATCGCTGCGACGCGACCGTCCGTCGCGTTCGGCTACGTCCACGGCGGAGAGCCGCTCGGCCTCGCCGGAGCGCCCAGCGTCCGGCGCGTCCGCGGCTTCACCGAGAAGCCCGACGCGGCGACGGCCCGCGGCTACCTCGCGTCGGGCGAGTACCGGTGGAACGCCGGGATGTTCCTCACCCGCTCGGACGTGCTCCTCGCCCACCTCGCGCGCGAGCGCCCCGAGCTTCACGACGGCCTGCGCGAGGTCGCCCGTGCCTGGGACACGCCCGCGCGTGCCGAGGTCCTCGGCCGGGTGTGGCCGACGCTCGAGAAGATCGCGATCGACCACGCGATCGCCGAGCCCGTCGCCGCCGCGGGCGGCGTCGCGATGGTGCCGGGCGACTTCGGCTGGGACGACGTCGGTGACTTTAACTCCCTCGCCGCGCTCCTGCCCGCGGTCGACGGCAGCGGCTCGAAGGTCCTCGGCGACGTCGACCAGGTCCTGCGCATCGAGAGCGCAGGGTCAGTCGTCGTCCCCGCTGCGGGCCGGCAGATCGTCGTCCTCGGTCTCGACGACGTCGTCGTCGTCGACACGGACGACGTCGTGCTCGTGACGACGCGTGCGCGCGCGCAGCAGGTCAAGGCCGCGGTCGACGCGGTCCGCGACCGCGGCCGCGACGACCTGCTCTGACTCGGTCGGCGCCGTTGGCCGGCGCGGACGCTCCGGGCCTGCGCCGGCCAGCGGCGATAGCCTCGGAGGATGAGCACCGCACCGGTCCGACGTCTCGGCGAGCTCGTCGACGAACTCGCCGACGAGCTCGTCGCGTTCCGGCGCGACGTCCACGCCCACCCAGAGCTCGCGCGCGCCGAGGTGCGCACGACCACGCTCGTCGCCGACCGGCTCCGCGCCGAGGGTCTTGTCCCGCGCATGCTCACGGGGACGGGCCTCACGTGCGACGTCGGCACGACGGGGGAAGGTGACACACGGCCGCGCGTCGGACTGCGTGCCGACCTCGACGCGCTGCCCGTGCCTGAGTCGACGGGCCTGCCGTTCGCGTCGACCGTCCCGGGCGTCTCGCACGCGTGCGGGCACGACGTCCACACGGTGGCCGTCCTCGGTGCGGGGATCGCGCTCGCCCGGCTCCACCGCGAGGCGCCGCTCCCGCACCCGGTGCGGCTCGTGTTCCAGCCGGCCGAGGAGGTGCAGCCCGGGGGAGCGCTCGATCTTCTCCAGCAGGGCGTCACGGAGCGGCTCGCGCGGATCTTCACGGTGCACTGTGAGCCCAAGCTCGACGTCGCGCTCGTGGGCACGCGCATCGGCCCCATCACCTCGGCGTCCGACTCCGTGACGATCCGTATCGCGGGCGCGGGTGGCCACACGTCGCGCCCGCACCTCACGGGTGACGTCGTCGCGGCGCTCGCACAGCTCGCGACGCAGCTGCCCGTCATCCTCGGGCGCAGGCTCGACCCTCGCTCGGGCATCAACCTCACGTGGGGCACGATCCGGGCGGGGGAGGCTCACAACGCGATCCCCACGCGGGGGCTGCTCAAGGGCACGCTGCGCAGCCTCGACGCGCGGGCGGCCGAGCTTGCGGGTCCCGTGCTCGCCGACGCGGTTGAGCATGTCGTCTCACCGTTCGGGGTGACTGCCGAGCTCACGCATGTGCGTGGCGTGCCGCCCGTCGTCAACGACGAGGAGTGCACGCGCGCGCTCGACCGCGCGGTCCGCGAGACGTGCGGGCAGCGCGCGGCCGTCCTCACGGAGCAGTCGCTCGGCGGCGAGGACTTCGCGTGGTACCTCACGAAGGTGCCGGGAGCGCTCGCGCGGCTCGGCACCCGCACGCCGGGATCGCGTCCCGGGGACCTCCATCAGGCGGACTTCGTCGCCGACGAGCGGGCGATCGTGCTCGGTGCCCGACTTCTGGGGACGGTCGCGCTCGACGCGACGTGAGGCGCGGCTTCTTGCGGGTGACGTCGATCACGGCTGGCGGTCGCTCAGAGCCAGCGACGGTCGCGTTTCCCGGAGCGTGAGACGCCCCGTCCCGCCCTCGAGACCGTCCGTACCGACTGCGTAACGGATCGCCCTCCGGTGACCTTGGGGTGCCGACGTTGTGGTGACCACTGGTTAGAGTCGTGTCACCACGCTCCCCGGTGAGAAGTGGCGCGACGGCCGACGATGTCCGTCGGCAACGCCGCGCCTGCACCGTCGAGCGACGTCCGAGAGATCTGCTGAGGAGATCCGCGTGAACAAGACCATCAAGCTCACGGCCGTCGCGGCCGTGGCCGCGCTTGCGCTCGCCGCGTGCGCCGAGGCCCCCGGCGACGGCGGCACGGCCAGCGCCACGACGCCCGTCCAGACGATCAAGCCCGTCGACGGCTTCAAGCCCTGCATCGTCTCCGACGCCGGCGGCTTCGACGACAAGTCGTTCAACCAGCTCTCCTTCGAGGGCCTCCAGAAGGCGGCCGCCGAGTTTGGCGTCAAGGCCGGCGAGGTGCAGTCGAAGTCGGACGCCGACTTCAAGCCGAACCTCGAGTCGCTCCTCACCGCGAACTGCTCGCTCATCACGTCGGTCGGCTTCGCGCTGTCCGCTGCGACGGTTGAGGCCGCGAAGGCCAACCCCGACATCCAGTACGTCCTTGTCGACGACGCCGCCGACAACGACTTCGACGGCAAGGTCGACGCGGAGAACATCAAGCCGCTCGTCTACGACACGGCGCAGGCCGCGTTCCTCGCGGGCTACCTCGCCGCGGGCTACTCCAAGGCCGGGAAGGTCGGCACGTACGGCGGCATGCCGTTCCCGACCGTGACGATCTTCATGGACGGCTTCAAGCAGGGCGTCGAGCACTACAACAAGGTGAAGTCCGCCAACGTCCAGGTCATCGGCTTCGAGGGCGGCGACAAGGGCTCGTTCACGGGCGGCTTCGAGAACAACCAGAAGGCCCGCGAGGCGGCCGACGGCATCATCAACCAGGGTGTCGACGTCATCCTCCCCGTCGGTGGCCCGATCTACCAGGCCGCGCTCGACTCGATCGACGACTCCGGCCGTGAGATCGCGCTCATCGGTGTCGACGCCGACGTCTTCGTCACCGACCCCAAGACGGAGAAGTACATCCTCACCTCGATCGAGAAGAAGATGGACCAGTCGGTCTACGACGCGGTGACGACGGCGGGCAAGGGCGAGTTCTCCTTCGACCCGTACATCGGCACCCTCGCCAACGGTGGCGTCGGTATCGCGCCGCTCCACAACTTCGAGGGCAAGGTCGACACAGCTCTCGTCGCCGAGGTCGACGCCCTCAAGGCGCAGATCATCGACGGCGAGGTCAAGGTCACGTCCTACCTCGCGAAGTGACCCCACGCGTGCTCCCCGGGGCGGCCCGGCCGCCCCGGGGCGCACGCGTGCCCAGCACAACCCTCTGCGAAGGAACCGACCGATGAAGCTCGAGCTGCGCGGCATCACCAAGCGCTTCGGCGCACTCGTCGCCAACGACCACATCGACCTCACGGTCGAGCCAGGCGAGATCCACTGCCTCCTCGGTGAGAATGGCGCCGGCAAGTCCACGCTCATGAACGTCCTCTACGGCCTCTACACGGCCGACGAGGGCGACGTCCTCCTCGACGGCGAGGAGGTCGCGTTCGCCGGCCCCGGCGACGCCATGGCCGCAGGCATCGGCATGGTGCACCAGCACTTCATGCTCGTCCCCGTCTTCACCGTCGCCGAGAACGTCATGCTCGGCCACGAGCAGACGAAGGCGGGCGGGCGTCTCGACCTCGAAGCCGCGCGCGCGAAGGTCAGGGAGATCGCCGACCGCTTCGGCTTCCAGGTCGACCCCGACGCGATCGTCGAGGACCTGCCCGTCGGCGTCCAGCAGCGCGTCGAGATCATCAAGGCGCTCTCGCGCGACGCGAAGGTCCTCGTCTTCGACGAGCCGACCGCGGTGCTCACGCCGCAGGAGACCGACGAGCTCATGGCGATCATGCGCCAGCTCAAGGACGAGGGCACGGCCATCGTCTTCATCACGCATAAGCTCCGCGAGGTCCGCGAGGTCGCCGACCGCATCACCGTGATGCGCCGCGGTGCGATCGTCGGGCATGCCGAGCCCGGCTCGAGCGACGCCGACCTCGCCTCCCTCATGGTTGGCCGCGCGGTCGAGCTCACCGTCCACAAGGACGCGCCGCAGTACTCCGACTCGCTCCTCGAGGTCGAGAACCTCGAGATCCGCGACGACCAGGGGCTCGTCCTCGTCGACGACCTCTCCTTCACCGTGCGCGGCGGCGAGATCCTCGTCGTCGCCGGTGTCCAGGGCAACGGCCAGACGGAGCTCGCCGACGCGCTTCTCGGCCTCGTCACCCCTACCGACGGCGAGATCCGCCTCGACGGGACGAACCTCGTCGGACGCAACGTCCGGCAGTTCCTCGACGCCGGCATCGGCTTCGTCCCCGAGGACCGCGGCCACGACGGCCTCGTCGGCACGTTCACCGTCGCCGAGAACCTCATCCTCGACCGCACCGACGGTCCGCCCTTCGTTAAGGCAGGCTCGCTCCAGCTCGCCGAGCGCGACCGGTTCGCCGAGGAGAAGGTCGCCGAATTCGACATCCGCACGCAGGGCATCACGACGCACGCCGGCCGCCTCTCGGGAGGCAACCAGCAGAAGGTCGTCCTCGCCCGTGAGCTGTCCCGCGACCTACGGCTCCTCGTCGCCTCGCAGCCGACGCGCGGCGTCGACGTCGGATCGATCGAGTTCATCCACAAGCGCATCGTCGAGACACGTGACGCGGGCATCCCCGTCATCGTCGTCGCGACCGAACTCGACGAGGCCGTCGCGCTCGCGGACCGCATCCTCGTGATGTACCGCGGCCGCGTCGTTGGCATCGTCCCCGCGGACACCCCGCGTGACGTCCTCGGCCTCATGATGGCCGGCATCCCGGCAGAAGGGTACGAAGCCGCATGAGCACCACCGAGAGCCCGCGGCCCGGCGGCGAGGACCACAGCCTCGCCACGACGCCCGGAACCTCCGCGGCACCTGCGCCGACCGCCCCTGTGGGCGAGCCCGAGAACCGCTTCTCTTCCGCATGGCGCGAGATCGTCGGCGGCTCGTGGGGCGTGTCCGTCGGCGCCGTCATCCTTGCGCTCTTCGCGGGCGCCGTGATGATCGCCGGCACCGACGAGACGGTCCGCCAAACCGCGACCTACTTCTTCTCGAAGCCCGGCGACATGCTCGCCGCCGTGTGGGACTCGGTGCGCGACGCGTACGGGGCGCTCCTGCGCGGTGCGATCTGGAACCCGGCCGGCGACACCCTGCTCGAGAACATCCGCCCGCTGGCGACGTCCCTCACGTACGCGACACCCCTCATCGCTGCAGGTCTCGGCCTCGCGATCGGCTTCCGGGCTGGCCTGTTCAACATCGGTGGCCAGGGTCAGATGATCCTCGCCGCGATCGGCGCCGGGTGGGTCGGCTTCGCGCTCGACCTGCCCGCAGGCCTCCATCTCCTGCTCGCGATCGTCGTCGGCATCGCGGCCGGCGCCCTGTGGGCCGGCATCGCCGGCCTCCTCAAGGCCGCGACGGGAGCGCACGAGGTCATCACGACCATCATGCTCAACCACACGGCGTACTACCTGCTCTTCTTCCTCCTCGCGACACCCGGCCTCCTCCAGGCCCCGGGCTCCGCGAACCCGAAGACGCCGCCGATGAAGAGCACGGCGATCCTGCCCGACATCTTCGGCAGCGGGTTCCCGCTCCACGCGGGCTTCCTCCTCGCGCTCGCCGCCGTCGCCGTGACGTGGTGGCTGCTCGAGCGCTCGGCGCTCGGCTTCTCGTTCCGCGCTGTGGGGGAGAACCCCAAGGCCGCACGCGTCGCCGGAATCGACGTCAAGCGCACGACCGTCTACTCGATGCTCGTCTCCGGTGCGATGCTCGGCATCGCTGGCGCCACGCAGGTCCTCGGCACGTCGACGACAGGCTTCTCGACCGACGTCGACGCCGGCATGGGCTTCGACGCCATCACCGTCGCGCTCCTCGGCCGCTCGACGCCGCTCGGGACTCTCGGCGCAGGCATCCTCTTCGGCGCCTTCAAGTCCGGCGGCGCCACCATGCAGGCCGCCGAGACCATCCCCATCGAGATCGTCACGGTCATCCAGTCCCTCATCGTCCTCTTCATCGCGGCCCCGCCGCTCGTCCGGGCGATCTTCCGGCTCCCGGCCCCCGGTACCGCGAAGGCCGCGCGCCGCGTTCGCAAGGAGGTGGCGGCATGAGCGCCCCCACGACCGTCCCCGACGAGCAGTCCGTCTCCGGACAGCTGCGCCACGTCGAGGTCATCAGCGCGAAGTTCGCGATCGTCCTCACGTCCGCGACCGTCATCCTCCTCGCGATCGTCGGGCTCGTCCCGCGCGAGGGCGAGGCACGCTTCCGCCTCTCCGGCGGCAGCGAGGCCCTGCAGATCCCGAGCATCGCCGTGCCCGCGATGCCGCTCGCGTGGGCGTCCGTCGTCGTCTGCGTCGTGCTCACGGCAGTGAGCTGGGTGCTCTGGCGCTCGGGACGACGCACGCCCTGGTACGTCGGCATCGTCTTCGCCGTCGTGTTCCTCGCGGGATTCCTCGGCTGGGCCGGCGCCGGATCGTCGAACGACGTCCCGATCTCCAACCTCATCGGCTCCTCGATCCTCCTCGCCGTCCCCATCATCTTCGGGGCGCTCGGCGGCACCATCGGTGAGCGCGCGGGTGTCGTCAACATCGCGATCGAGGGGCAGCTCCTCGGCTCCGCGTTCGTCGCGGCCGTCGTCGGCACGATGACACAAAGCCCGTGGGCGGGACTCCTCGCAGGCATGTTCGCGGGTGCGCTCGTCGCCCTCGTCCTCGGCGTCTTCACGATCACCTACCGGGTCGACCAGGTGATCGTCGGTGTCGTGCTCAACGTCCTCGTCCTCGGCCTCACGAGCTTCATCTACTCGCAGGTGCTCGTGCCGCAGGCGGACCTTTACAACAGCACCGTGCGGTTCCCGCGGGTCTCGATCCCGGTGCTCAGCGAGATCCCCATCATCGGATCGGCGCTGTTCCACCAGTCGATCATCGTGTACCTCCTCTACCTCACCGTTCCTGCCGTGTGGTTCGCGATGTTCCGCACCCGTTGGGGCCTGCGCCTGCGCGCTGTCGGCGAGCACCCCCTCGCAGCCGACACGGTCGGCATCAAGGTGAAGAGCGTGCGCTACCGGGCGCTGCTCGTCGCCGGCGCGATCGTCGGCATGGGCGGTGCGTACTACACGCTTGTCTCCGTCTCCGGCTTCGGCAAGAACATGACCGCGGGTGCAGGCTTCATCGCTCTTGCCGCCGTGATCTTCGGCAAGTGGGACCCCCTCAAGGCGACCCTCGCGGGCCTGCTCTTCGGGTTCTCGACAGCTCTCGCGAGCGCCATGACGATCGTCCAGGCACCCGTGCCGAGCCAGTTCATGCTCATGCTCCCGTACGTCGTCACGCTCCTCGCGGTCGCCGGTCTCATCGGCAAGTCGCGGGCCCCGGCCGCGTCCGGGACGGCCTACGTCAAGGAATGACCACCGACACCCCGCGGCCGGCAGGCCGCGGGGTGTCCCCGTCCGGGAGGTAAACCCGTGCCCACGCCCGAGATCGACTGGGAGGCGCTGCGCGCCGCCGCACGCGAGGTCATGACCCGCGCGTACGTCCCCTACTCGAAGTTCCCCGTCGGCGTCGCCGCGCTCGTCGACGACGGCCGCGTCGTCGTCGGCTGCAACGTCGAGAACGCGTCCTACCCCGTCGGCCTGTGCGCCGAGTGCGGGCTCGTCTCGCAGCTCGCCGCAACCGGCGGCGGTCGCCTCGTCGCGTTCGCGTGCGTCGACCGCCACGGCAACAAGCTCATGCCGTGCGGCCGCTGCCGCCAGCTCCTCTGGGAGCACGGCGGCCCCGAGCTCCTCGTCGACTCGGTCTCCGGCATCCGCCCCATGACCGAGGTGCTGCCCGACGCGTTCGGGCCCGACGACTTCGTCACGCGCGCCTGAGGTCGCGCCCGCGCACCTCGCACGTGCAGGACCGCGCCGCAGGCGCGCACGCGCCCGATCGGCGCACGCCACGGCGGCCCCGACCGGGCCGCCACGACCGACCGTAGGAGGACCCCATGACCACGTCTCGGACCGAGGCATTCGACGCCGTCGACGTCATCGTCGCCAAGCGCGACGGCAAGGTGCTGACCGACGCCCAGATCGATTGGGTCGTCGACGCGTACACGCGCGGCGTCGTCGCCGAGGAGCAGATGGCGGCGCTCAACATGGCGATCCTCCTCAACGGCATGACGCGCCCCGAGATCTCCCGCTGGACCGCCGCGATGATCGCGTCAGGCGAGCGCATGGACTTCTCGGCGCTCTCGCGCCCGACGTCCGACAAGCACTCGACCGGGGGCGTCGGCGACAAGATCACGCTGCCCCTCGCGCCGCTCGTTGCGGTGTTCGACGTCGCGGTGCCGCAGCTCTCCGGGCGCGGACTCGGCCACACGGGCGGCACGCTCGACAAGCTCGAGTCGATCCCCGGCTGGCGCGCGGCCCTCACGAACGACGAGATGATGGCGCAGCTCGAGAACCTCGGCGCCGTCATCTGCCAGGCCGGTTCGGGCCTTGCGCCCGCGGACCGCAAGCTCTACGCCCTGCGTGACGTCACGGGCACCGTCGAGGCGATCCCGCTCATCGCAAGCTCCATCATGAGCAAGAAGATCGCCGAGGGCACGGGCGCGCTCGTCCTCGACGTCAAGGTCGGCTCGGGCGCGTTCATGAAGGACCTCGAACGTGCGCGCGAGCTTGCACGCACCATGGTCGACCTCGGAACCGACGCGGGCGTGCGCACGGTCGCGCTGCTCACCGACATGTCGACGCCGCTCGGCCTCACCGCGGGCAACGCGCTCGAGGTGCGGGAGTCCGTCGAGGTCCTCGCCGGTGGCGGTCCCCGCGACGTCGTCGACCTCACGGTCGCGCTCGCCGTCGAGATGCTCGCGGCCGCGCACAAGCCCGTGGGCGAGGACGAGGTGCGTGCCGCTCTCGCCGACGGCCGCGCGATGGACGTGTGGAACCGCATGATCGAGGCGCAGGAGGGCGATCCCCACGCTGCGCTCCCGTGGGCCACAGAGACCCACGACGTCGTTGCACCCGCGGACGGCGTCCTCACGCGTCTCGACGCGTACGACATCGGTATCGCCGCGTGGCGTCTGGGTGCGGGCCGCGCCCGCCGCGAGGACCCGGTGCAGGCGGGCGCGGGCGTCGTCATGCACGCGAAGCCCGGCGACACGGTCCGCAAGGGGCAGCCGCTCCTCACGCTCCACACGGACACGCCCGAGAAGTTCGGTCGCGCGCTCGAGGCGCTCGACGGCGCGTTCGACGTCACGGACGGCGCGGGCTTCACCCCGACGCCCCTGGTCCTCGACCGCCTGAGCGGCTTCTAACCCCTCCCGGCCCCGGGTCCCCGGCCCAGGAATCCGCGCAGATGGTTGCTCCCAGCGACCATCTGCGCGGATTCTTCTGCACGGGGGTGGGGCGCTGGCAGCGAGGTGGGAGGATCGCCTCATGGACCTGCCCGACGACGCCCGGCCCGACGACGCCCGGCCCGACGACGCCCGGCCCGACGACGCCCGGCCCGACGACGCCCGGCCCGACGGCGCCGGGCCTGACGACGCCCGGCACGACGACGCCCGGCCTGACGACGCCCGGCCCGACGACGCCCGGCCTGACGACGCTCGTCCCGCGGACGCGCCAGCCCGCCGACCCGCGTCCGTCTACGGCGTCGGCACCGAGCCCGACGCGCGCTTCTCCCTCGCCAACGAGCGCACCGCGCTTGCGTGGCTGCGCACGGCGCTCGGCCTCGTCGCAGGCGGCGTCGGCCTCGCAAGCCTCGCGAACCTCACCGGTCCGCACGTCGTCGTCGACATCGTCGCGGCGCTCGCATGCCTCACTGGCGGGATCGTCGCGTTCTACGCGCTCCACCGCTGGCGCGCCAACGAGCGCGCCCTGCGCCTCGGGCACCCGCTGCCCGTTCCCGGTGCGCTCCCGACGCTCGTCGCAGGCGTCGTCCTCCTCGGGTTGCTCCTCGCGGCCTTCGCGCTCGGGCGCGCCGTGTGAACGCCGACGTCCCGCTCGCGCGCGACGCGGGCCTGCCCGCGGAACGGTCGAGCCTCGCCTGGCAGCGCACCGTCCTCGGCGTGACGCTCGGCGCGGTCGTCGGCGGCACGACCGCTCTTCACGCCGGCCACTGGTGGCTCGCGTCCGTGGCGCTCGTTGTCGCGGTGTGCGCCGTCTGGCCGGGTGTCCTGCGACCCGGCCGGGGACGCACGCTCGCCGATGGCGGGCTCGCGGGCGCGCTCGTCCGCGAGGGCTGGCCGCTGCTCGTGCGGGCCGCGCTCCTCGTCGGCGCGCTCGCCGTCGTCGGGCTCGCCCTCGCGGTCGTCGGAGCGCTCGCATGACGCCGTCGCCCCGGACGCGGCCGCCGGGGGAGGAGCGCGACCCGCTCGGCGGGCTCACGCTCGTGCGCGTGCTCGCAGCGCTCGGGATCTGGGCCCGGCCAGGACCGCCGCCCGACGCCGGACGTGCCCGGGCGACGTGCGACCCGCGCGCGCTGGCCGCGGCGCGGGCCGGTGACCCGCCTCCGGCCCAGGCGCGCGACGCGCGCAGTCCAGGGGGCGACGAGCTCCTCGACGACGCGTGCGCGCGTGCCCTGCGTGCAGGGCACGCGCCTGCGACGGTCACGCTCCTGCGCGACGCGTGGGCGGCGCTCGGACCTGAGGCCCGGCTCCGCGTCGCGGCACCGCTCGCCTCCGACGCCCCGACGTGGCGCGGCCGGCCCGCCGTCCAGGTCGACGGCACGACGTGCGGCGCGGCCGTCGGCGCGATGCTCCTCGCCGCAGGCGACCCCGTCGTCGCCGTCGCGCTCGAGACGGGCACTGTGCTCGGGACGGGCACCGCGCCCGCAGGCGTCCGCAGCCCGGCGCACGCCCCGGCACTCACCGCCGCCGCGGCTGGGTTCGACGAGCTCCAGCGCCACCTCCTCCGCGCGACGTCCCGCAGGGCCGTGCTCGGCTTGCTGCCGTGGCCGCGCAGGTTCGGGACGCCGCCGTGGGGTCTCGCGCGCGAGGCCCGCTGCGCCGACGTGCGCTACCGGCACGTCGTCGTCAACGTCGGCGACCGCCTCCGGACCGACGCTCTCGCCGCGCACATCGAGGCGAGCCTGCGCGCCGGGACGCCCCTTCCGCTCTTCACGGGCGGTGCGAGCCGCACGGGCTGGTCGACCGCCGTGCCGCGGCACGTCGTCCTGCTCGTCGACGTCGAGGGGACGTCGTGGCGCGTCTACGAGCCCTCGCGCGGGCAGGTGCTCACCGTCGACACCGGCACGTGGGCCGTCCCCGAGCGTCGCGATGCGTGGGGCCGCTGGAGCCGCCCGCACTGGATCCTCCTGCCCCGCTGACAGGAGCGGGGCACCGGGTTCGGGCGCTGGGGAGGTGCGGGAGCGGCGCGCACGGCGCACAATGGAGAACCGTCCCCGGCAGGAAGGAGTTCTCCCATGAGCACCGATCCGACCGCAGGTTGGGACGACGCAGGCCTCGAGCCACCGTCGCCCGGCGAGCCCGTCGACCTTCTTCAGGACCCGGTCCCACCGCCCGCTGACCCCGAGGAGTACAGCCCGACGATCGCCCGCCCTGACACCGAGGGCAGCGCGAGCGAGGGCGACGTCGCCGACCAGGCTGTCGAGGTCGTCCTCGACGACGGCCCTGACGGGACGGCAGACGTCCCGGGCGACTGACACCTCCGAGGCCGCTGTCGGCGCGCCGCCCCCGCGGGCCGCCGGCAGCGGCGCGTTCGCACCATGCCGTCCGCAGCCACTGTGACGCGCGACCTCACCGGTGCGCCGTGGGTCCGAGGCTGCCTCGCGACGCCTATCCTTGGACCATGACTGCGCCGTCCCTCGACCAGATCCGCGTCCTGCCGAAGGTCGTCCTCCACGACCACCTCGACGGCGGCCTGCGGCCCCAGACCCTTCTCGAGCTCGCCGAGGGCATCGGCTACACGATGCCCGCGAGCACCCCCGAGGCTCTCGCCGACTGGTTCGAGGCCGCCGCGGACTCCGGGTCGCTCGTCCGCTACCTCGAGACGTTCGACCACACGATCGCGGTCCTCCAGACCGCCGACGCGCTCGAGCGCGTTGCGCGCGAGGCCGTCATCGACCTCGCCGCCGACGGCGTCGTCTACACCGAGCAGCGCTGGGCGCCCGAGCAGCACCTCCGCGCGGGGCTCACGCTCCAGGAGGCCGTCGAGGCCGTCGGTCGCGGCCTCGCCGCGGGCGAGGCCGCCGTCGAGTCAGTCGGGGGCCGCATCGTCGCCCGCCAGCTCGTCACCGCGATGCGCCACGCGGACCGCTCGGTCGAGATCGCCGAGCTCACGCTCGCCAACCGCGGGCAGCACCGGGTTGTTGGGTTCGACATCGCAGGTGCCGAGCTCGGGTTCCCGCCCTCGCAGCACGCGGCCGCGTTCGACCTCCTCCACGACGGCCTCTTCCCGACGACGATCCACGCGGGCGAGGCCGACGGCGTCGACTCCGTGCGCTCCGCCCTCACCGACGGCTACGCCGCACGCATCGGCCACGGCGCACGCCTCGTCGAGGACATCACCGGCGTCGAGGAAGCCATGCGTCGTCGCGGCAAGGCAGACCTCTCCGAGCTCGAGCTCGGCCCGGTCGCCACATGGGTGCGGGACCGCCGCATCGCCCTCGAGCTGTGCCCGCTCTCGAACGTTCAGACGGGCACCGCCCCTTCGGTGCGGGACCACCAGATCACCCTGCTCAAGAACCTCGGCTTCGCCGTCACGGTGAACACCGACAACCGGCTCATGTCGCGCACGTCGATGACGACGGAGATGCACCGCCTCGTCACCGACGCGGACTGGACGCTCGACGACCTGCTCGCCGTGACCCTCACGGCCGCGTGGAACGCGTTCATCCCGTTCGACGAGCGCCAGGAGCTCGTGTCGCAGCTGATCCTGCCGCGCACCGCGGTTGTCAAGGAGGAGCGTTCCAAGTGACTTCTGCTGCCGAGGTCGCCGCGATCGTCGACCACACCCTGCTCAAGCCTGAGTCCACCCAGGCCGACGTGGCCGCGCTCGTCGACGAGGGGGTCCGCCTCGGGGTCTTCTCGGTGTGCGTCTCTCCGTCGATGCTGCCGATCGACGCCAAGGGCCTCAAGGTTGCGACGGTCGTGGGGTTCCCGTCCGGCAAGGTGAAGTCCGAGATCAAGGCAGCCGAGGCCGCCCGCGCGATCGCGGACGGCGCCGACGAGATCGACATGGTCATCGACGTCGGCACCGCCCGCACGGGCGACTTCACGGCCGTGCAGGCCGACATCGCCGCCGTGCGCGCCTCCGTGCCCGCCGACAAGATCCTCAAGGTCATCATCGAGTCCGCGGCGCTGAACGACGAGCAGATCGTCGGAACGTGCCGCGCCGCCGAGGCTGCGGGCGCTGACTTCGTCAAGACGTCGACGGGCTTCCACCCGACCGGCGGAGCGAGCGTCCACGCGGTGCGGCTCATGGCCGAGACCGTCGGCGGACGCCTCGGCGTCAAGGCGTCGGGCGCGATCCGTGACGGCGCTGCCGCCCTCGCGATGATCGAGGCCGGCGCGACGCGCCTCGGGCTCTCGGGCACTGCGGCCGTTCTCGACGGTGTCGCTGCGGGCGCGACCGCGGCCGAGCACGTCGCGGGCGACGGCGGGGGCTACTGAGTGCCACGTCCTGACGCCCCGACACGGGTCCCGGGCCAGCACACCGGTGAGGTCGTGCGCGTCGAACGGCTGACCCCGCACATGGTCCGGGTCGTCCTCGGCGGCCGGGGCCTCGACGAGATCGCGGACCTGCCGTGGACGGACGAGTACGTCAAGCTCGTCCTGCCCGGGCCGGACGGACCCGTCATGCGGTCGTACACGGTGCGGGCCTGGGACGCGGCCGCCCGGGAGATGACGATCGACCTCGTCGTTCACGGTGACGCCGGGGTCGCCGGCCCGTGGGCCGCGACCGTCGAGGTCGGCGCGCAGGTCACCCTGCGCGGCCAGGGCGGGGACTTCGTGCCCGACCCGACGTGCGACGCTCTCCTGCTCGTCGGTGACGAGTCCGCGTTGCCTGCGATCCTGCGGACGCTCGAGGCCGCGCCAGCGGGCCTGCCGACGTACGTGTTCGTCGAGGTCGCCTCGGCCGACGAGCGCCAGCCGGTCCCCGCGCAGCCGGGTGTGCATGTCACGTGGGTGCTGCGTGGCGAGACGTGGGGCGGCGCGCTCGTGCGCGCCGTGCGCGACGCGGATCTGCCCGCAGGCCGGCTGCAGGCGTTCGTCCACGGCGAGGCCGGGGTCGTGCGCGAACTGCGTCGTCACGTGCGGGCCGACCGTGGCGTCTCGCGCGAGGACCTCTCGGCGTCGGGCTACTGGCGCCTCGGCGTCGACGACGAGGGCTGGCGGGCCTCGAAGGGCGAGTGGAAGGACGCGGTCGCGCGCGACGAGGCCGAGCTGGGGGGATGACGCGGTCCGGTGCGATGTGTGCCGCCCTGGGTCGCCTGCGGTCCAGGCCTACCTGGACCGCGAGTGGACTGCATCGACGCGCAGCGTCCGCTGGTTGACGAGATGTCGGGTGGTGGGTGTGATGGGCGGTACGGCATGGCTTGCAGGCCTCGTCGCAGAACTTTGCGCTGCGTGCCCGGAGCGAGTCTTGAATGTCGAGATAGAAACGGCCGTCGGTCGCAGCGCTCTTCTATGAGAACACGTGTTTCTGCCTTCCTGCGCGTTCTGCATGTTTGACAACGTCCCTGCACTCTGGTGTGGTTTGGCCGTCGGCCGTCGGCCGTCGGCCGTCGTGGGTCGATGGTCAGGTGCACACGCAGGGAAGTGATTGTGAACACTCGACGTCTGAAATCTGTGGTGGCTGCCGCGATGATCGGTCTGGTCGTCGCTGCAACGCCGGGGGTCGCCGGAGCAGGCAACCCCGACTACTGCGCCTCTGGCAGGATCTGCGTCTACAAGAACTGGAACTTCGACGGCGGTCTGGGCTGGCGCGGGACGAGCTTCTCGCTCACGAACCTCTCGACCTCCGCAGAGGACCAGGTCTCGTCCTGGGAGAACCGGCGGTCGGACAACGGGCGCTGGTACAAGGGGCGTAACGGCACGGGCACCTGCTACACGATGAGCGCCAAGCGCGAGAACGCCAAGATGAACGTCTTCACCCAGAGCGACACGATGTCGTCCTGGGCCGGCAACGGCGCCTGCTGATGGGTGACAGGGTGGCCGCGCGGACGCGCGACGTCGTCGTCCGAGCGACTGGGGTCGACAAGATTTACTCGTCCCAGGCGGAGCGGGTCGTCGCGGTCGGTGGGGTCACCCTGTCCGTCCACGAGGGTGAGTTCGTCTGCCTCATGGGTCCCAGCGGATGCGGGAAGTCGACGCTCCTCAATCTTCTTGCTGGTCTCGACCGTCCTGACTCAGGTTCCGTCGAGGTCTGCGGGGTCGTGCTCGACGACCTCACCGACGCGGAGCGGGCGGCCCACCGCCTGGCTACGACGGGCTACGTGTTCCAGGAGCATCGCCTCCTGCCGGAACTCACGGCGGTGGAGAACGTCATGCTTCCGCTCGAGGTTGCCGGACGTCGCGTCGCCGAGGCCGAGCGCACGTCGCTCGCGGCGCTGGCCACCGTGGGGCTGGACGGGCTCGGGCGACGCTATCCGGACGAGCTCTCCGGAGGACAGCGCCAGCGGGTGGGTGTCGCACGGGCCCTCGTCGGTGGCCGTCGGCTCATCCTTGCGGACGAGGCGACAGGCGCGCTGGACAGTGAGACGTCGCGATCGATCTACCAGCTCCTGGCTGAGCTCGCGGCCGACGGGACGACGGTCGTCGCGGCGTCCCACGACCCCGAGGTCGCGCACTGGGCGACCAGGATCGTCACGATGCGTGACGGGGTCGTCGTCCGCGACGAGGAGTCCCCGTCCAGGTCCGTGGGACCTGATGCGCTCGCCGAGGCTCACGGATGAGGCTCGTCGTCCGGACCGCGCGCCGCCTGGCACGCCCGCGGGGCGGCCTCGCCTGGCTCGTCCCCGTCGTCGCCGTCGTCGCTGTGATCGTCCTGCTCCACTCCGTCGTCGAACGCATCACGATGCCGCTCGAGGGGCGGCTGACGACCGAGACGGCCGGTCGCGAGGCTGCAGCACTGCTTGGCGCCGTCAGCATCGACACCCCCGGAGAGGACGTCGCAGCGACGCTCGCCTCTGCTCGTACCTCCGATCCGGCGGCGTGCGTGGAGCTCGGGACCCTCATGCCCCGGCCCGGACGTGCGACTGAGACGATCGCAGCCTTCGAGCTCCACGGGTGCGGCGCGGGCGACCTCGGCTGGCGGGTCACGGACGGCAGGAGCCCCACGGAACCGGGTGAGATCGCAGTCTCCCGTGCGATGGGGCTGGGGCTGGGAGAGAGTCTGCCGGACGGCATGCTCCCCCGACGCGCGCAGATCGTCGGTATCGTCGAGAACCACTGGGTCCGTGACGGTCACGTCGTGCTCCTGGCGCCCGGGACCTGGGACGCCTTCGGGTGGCCAGAGGTCGCCGCCCGATACCCCAGGCTCACTGCCACGATGGTCGTCTACTCCGACCTCCTCACGGCCGAGACCCTCGCGCGGTCGACGTCCTCCCAGGACGACGGGCGCGAGGCCCAGGTGCACACCGTCGTCGAGACGGCGTCGGTGACGGCGGGCAGCCCTCTCGTCTACCGGTATCCCGCGACGGTCCTGCTCCTGGTCGTCACAGCCCTGGTGCTCGGTCTGCGCGCGCCGGTACGCCGTCGGCGCGTGGGTCTGCTCGTCGGGCAGGGCATGAGACCGCGACCTGCCGCCGCGGCGGTCCACCTGGCCGACGCGGTGGGCATCACCGCAGCCGTCGTCCTCGCGTCGGTCCTCGGTGCGGGTCTCGGCGTGATCGCGAGCCCGATCGTGACCCGGGTCCTCGGTCACGACGTCCCTGTCCTGGTGGCGCCCGGCGAGCCGGCCATGCGCTCCGCGGGCGTCGTCGTCGCGCTCGTCGCGCTCGTCGCGCTCGTCGACATCCGTGGGGCGGGTCGGGCCCCCCGTCCGGCACGTACGGAACCGCCTCGCACCACGGCACGCCACCTCGGTGCGATCATCCTCGCCGGACTCGCCGTGCTTGTCCTTCTGACCCCCATGGACCTCGTCGGGGTCCTGTTCGCGGTGATCCTCGGGACGGCGGCGCTCGGCCTCGTCGCGCCGGAGATCGTCCGCGTCCTCGTCTCGCGGCCCTGGTCGGCGCCGAGCGCCGCACGTCTCGCGCTGCGGAGGGTCCGACGCACGCGCGGCCCCGCGGCCATCGTCCTGGCGTCCTCGCTCGTCGCGGTCGCACCTGCGACCGCGCTGCTCACGCTCGTCGCCACCCAGGTCGACGCCGACAACGCCGCAGCACGGACCGCACCCTCGCAGGGGCAGGTCCTCTACTACCCCGGCGACGCGCGGGTCGACGCGATGGTCGACGACGTTCTCCGCAACGACGTCGGTGCCGGGCGACGCATCGTCGTCCACGTCGCCTTCGACGCCGACTCGGGCGTGCTGACCGGGACCGACGACGCGCTGGGTCCCGTCGCGGTCCTCGAGTCCGTCGAAGACCTCGAGCTCCTCCTCGCGACCCAGGTCGACGCGGACGCACGCTCAGTCCTTGAGGCTGGCGGGGTGCTCTGGGGAGGGCCGGACCGTGGTCCTCGCCTCGTGCGCGAGGACCGGAGCACAGTGCCACTGGCTGCGAGCATTGCTCGGCACGTCGACGAACGCTGGGCGCGCGACTACGAGGGGTTCGTGCTCACGGGCGCGGTGACGTCCGCCGGCGGTTCGGCGGGAGAGGGAAGCATCGTCTACACCGGTCTCGACGCCCACGCCCAGGCGAGGATCCCTCAGGCGCTCTCCGACGCGGGGCTCGACCAGAACCTCGTGAGGACCTATCGCCCTGACGACCCGTACAGCATGGAACCCGCCGCGGCTGCGATCGTCACCGGGATCGCGCTGCTGGCGGTAGCCCTCCTCGTCGGCGCTGCACGGGGGCGGGTCGCGTCCCTGCGATCGCAGGCGTCGAGCCTCAGTGCCCTTGGCGTCCCCAGGACCTGGGTCGCGACCAGCCTCGCGAGCGAGATCGTCGTGGCGCTCATGGCCGGCGCCGTCCTCGGGACGTTGCTGTCCGTCGGCGCAACCCTTGCGGGGCTCGCGAGGCTGGGCTTCGACGGTGTCGTGCCGGTCGTGCCGCTGCTGGCGTACCTCGTCGGGACGGGTGTGCTCGTCGCCGGTGTCGTCGTCGTCGCGGTCCGTCAGGTCGGTACAGCACCCGTCGAGAACTGATCGGCGGGGAGCGGGAGGGCATCTGCCCGTCGGGCGCCGACGCGTGACGACGTCTCCGGGGCGAGGCTGCGTCTCCGGGGCGGGTCAGCTTCTCCGCGGCCTGAAGACATCACTCGCCCGGGACGCCGCCCGCCCGTTCGACGAGCAGCATGAGGTCGTGCCGGCCCGCGAGACCGAGCTTCGTGAGGATGTCCGAGAGGTGCGACTTCACGGTCGACGGCGATGTGAACGAGGCCTCGGCGGTCTCCGGGTTCGTCCGCCCTGCGTGGACCGCGACCGCGATCTCACGCTGCCGCGACGTGAGCGTCGTGAGCGCGCGCTGCGCGGCCGCCCGGTCCGGACCCTCATCGGCGCGCCCCGACGAAGCGCCCGTGACCGGCCGAGGCCGGTCACGGGCGCCTCGCGCGTGCGCGTCAGAGCCCGAGCAGCTCGCGCAGCTCGCTCGTGACGATCTCGAGGTGCGCGTGCGCCTCGATCCGCGCCCGCGAGATCGCCTCGTACGACGCGTCCGACTCGACCGGTAACACCGCTTCGAGGTAGCACTTCACCTTGGGCTCCGTGCCCGACGGACGCACGACGACGCGCGTCGAGTCCGCGGCGTACAACCGCAGCCCGTCGGTTGGCGGCAGCCCGTCGAGCCCCTCGGAGAGATCCTCGACCCTCACGACGGGCGACCCCGCGAGCGTCGCCGGGGGAGCCGAGCGCAGCCGCTCCATCGTCACCGGGATGAGCGAGAGGTCGCTGAAGCGTCCCGAGAGCTGCGACGACAGGTGCAGGCCGTGCTCGCGCGCAAGATCGTCGAGCAGGTCGAGCAGCGTGCGCCCCTCGGCCTTGAGCCGGTCGGCGAGCTGCACGAGCACGAGCGCCGCCGAGATCCCGTCCTTGTCACGGACCTGACCCGGGTCGACGCAGTACCCGAGCGCCTCCTCGTAGCCGAAGACGAGCCCCTCGGCACGCGAGATCCACTTGAAGCCCGTGAGCGTCGACGCGTACGTGAAGCCGTGCTTGGCCGCGATCCGGCCGAGCAGGCGCGACGAGACGATCGAGTTCGCGAACGTCAGGGCGCTCGGCACGATGCGCAGCCGCGACGCGTTCTCCGCGAGGGCAGCACCGAGCAACGCACCGACCTCGTCCCCGTGGAGCATGCGCCAGCCGTCGGAGTCCTCGTCCGCACGGCGCGGGTCGAGGACCGCTGCCGCGCAACGGTCCGCGTCCGGGTCGTTCGCGACGACGAGGTCCGCACCCACCTTGCGGGCGAGCTCGATCGCGAGATCGATCGCGCCGGGCTCCTCCGGGTTGGGGAACGCGACAGTCGGGAAGTCAGGGTCCGGCTCGAGCTGCTGCTCGACGCCGAAGACGTCGCCGTAGCCGGCCCCCGCGAGCGTCGTGAGCGCCGTCTCCGCGCCCACGCCGTGCAGCGGCGTGTAGACGACGCGCAGGTCGCGCGGGTACGTCGCACCCTCGGGGAACGCGAGGCGCCCGACGGACTCGCGGTACGCGAGGTGGATCTCCTCGCCGAGCGTCTCCCAGCCGTCGTCCGCGCGCGGCACCGACGCGACCGACTCGATCGCGGCGATCTTCGCCGCGATGAGCCCGTCGTACGGCGGCACGATCTGCGCGCCCTGGCCCGCGTCCGTGACGACCTCGCCGCCGAGGTACACCTTGTAGCCGTTGTCCTGCGGCGGGTTGTGGCTCGCCGTCACCATGACGCCCGCGTCCGTGCCGAGGTGCCGCACCGCGTACGCGAGGACCGGCGTCGGCAGGGCGCGCGGCATGATCTTCGCGTCGACGCCCGCGGCCGTCATGACGGCCGCCGTGTCGAGCGCGAACGTCCTCGAGTTGTGGCGCGCGTCGTAGCCGATGACGACTGACGGGCGGGCGCCCGCACGCGCTTCGAGCAGGTACGCCGCGAGGCCGGCCGCCGCCCGGATGACGACCGCACGGTTCATGCGCGCCGGGCCACCCGCCATCCGCCCGCGCAGGCCGGCCGTGCCAAACTGCAGCAGCCCGCTGAACGCGTCGGCCAGCTCGGCCGCGAAGACCGCGGCCTCGGCGTCGTCCTGCGAGGCCCGCTCGAGGAGCATCTCGAGCTCACCGCGCGTCGCCGCGTCCGGGTCGTCGTCGATCCACGCTTCGACCTGTGCGCGGAGTTCGGCGGAGACTGCCATCAGATCCTCCCGACGATGTTCGCGAGGAGCGCGGAGATCCGCGGTCCGGCCGCCTGACCGGCCTCGATGACCTCGGCGTGCGAGAGCGGCGTCGGCGAGATGCCCGCCGCAAGGTTCGTGACGAGCGAGATCCCGAGGATCTCGAGGCCCGCCTGCCGGGCGGCGATCGCCTCGAGCGTCGTCGACATGCCGACGAGCGAGCCACCCATGATGCCGGCCATCTTCACCTCCGCCGGCGTCTCGTAGTGAGGGCCGCGGAACTGCACGTAGACGCCCTCGTCGAGCGTGCTGTCGACCTCGCGCGCAAGGTCACGCAGGCGCGAGGAGTAGAGGTCAGTGAGGTCGACGAAGTTCGCGCCCTCGATGGGGGACGCCCCCGTGAGGTTGATGTGGTCCGAGATGAGGACTGGCGTGCCCGGGCCCCATGCGAGGTTGAGCCCGCCGCAGCCGTTCGTGAGGATGACCGTCGAACAGCCCGCAGCGGCAGCGGTGCGCATCCCGTGCGCGACGCGGCGCACGCCCTTGCCCTCGTAGTAGTGGGTGCGCGAGCCGAGGACGAGCGCGTGCTTGCCCGTCGCCTCGACACGGATCGAACGGATGGAAGCACCGTGGCCCGCGACCGCGGGGGCGGTGAAGCCGGGGATCTCCGCCGAGGGGATCTCGGCGACGGTCTCGCCGAGGAGGTCGGCCGCGCCGCCCCACCCGGAGCCCAGGACGAGTGCAACGTCGTGGCGGGCCACGCCCGTGCGCTCGGCGATGACGGCCGCGGCGGCCGCCGCGACGTCGAGAGGGTCGCTCGTGGGGTCGTCGATCGAGAGAGTCGTCATGCCCCCAGGCTAAGCCGTCACCCCCACCATCCGGCCTGCTCTTCTCGCACGGGCTCGTCCTGGTGTCCGCATGGTGGCACGATGGTCGCCGTGACAAACGATCAGCAGCACCTCCAGGCCACGACCGTGACGATCGTCGGCGGTGGCCCCGGCGGCTACGAGGCCGCTCTCGTCGCGCGGCGCCTCGGCGCCGACGTCACGCTCGTCGAGCGCCGCGGCCTCGGCGGGTCCGCCGTCCTCACCGACGTCGTCCCGTCGAAGACGCTCATCGCGACGTCCGACTGGATGACGATCGCCGAGCGAGCGACCGAGCTCGGCATCTCGCTCGCCCCCGAGGGTGAGGAGGCCGAGCCCGGAAACCTCCGCGCACGCGTCGACCTTGGCCGCGTCAACGCGCGCGTGCGCGAGCTCGCGCTCGCGCAGTCGACCGACATCCGCACGCGCCTCGAGCGTGAGGGTGTGAGGCTCGTCACCGGAACGGGACGGCTCGTGTCGGCGTCGCGGGTCGAGGTGACGTCCGACGACGGCACCGTCACGCCGTACGACGCGGACGTCGTCCTCGTCGCCGTCGGCGCGACCCCGCGCGAGCTGCCCGACGCGAAGCCCGACGGCCGACGCATCTTCACGTGGACGCAGCTCTACGAGCTCACCGAGCTGCCCACGCACCTCGTCGTCGTCGGCTCGGGCGTCACCGGCGCCGAGTTTGCGGGGGCCTACAACGCGCTCGGCGTGCCCGTGACGCTCGTCTCCTCGCGCGACCGCGTCCTGCCCGGCGAGGACGCCGACGCCGCGAACCTCATCGAGGAGGTCTTCCGCGACCGCGGCATGACCGTGATGTCGCGCTCGCGGGCCGAGTCCGCGCGCGTCGTCGGGTCCGGGGACGACGAGCACGTCGAGGTGACGCTCGCCGACGGGCGCGTCGTCGAGGGCTCGCACGTGCTCATGGCCGTCGGCTCGATCCCGTCGACCGCGGGCCTCGGCCTCGAGGAGATCGGCGTCAAGCTCTCGGGCTCGGGGCACGTCGAGGTCGACCGCGTCTCGCGCACGTCGGTGCGCGGCGTCTACGCGGCCGGTGACGTCACGGGCGTCCTGCCGCTCGCGTCCGTCGCCGCGCAGCAGGGGCGCATCGCGATGTCACACGCGCTCGGCGACGCCGTCGTGCCGATCCGCCTGCGCACGGTCGCCGCGAACATCTTCACGACGCCCGAGATCGCGACCGTCGGCTACTCAGAGACGGCGCTTCAGGAGCGCGGGTCGAAGTACGCGGTGACGATGCTGCCGCTCGCGCGCAACGCGCGCGCCAAGATGCTCGGCATGCGCCACGGCTTCGTCAAGCTCTTCCACCATCCTGACGCGGGCGTCGTCCTCGGTGGCGTCGTCGTGGCGCCCCGCGCGAGCGAGCTCATCTTCCCCATCACGCTCGCGGTGCAGCACCGGCTCACGGTCGACGACGTCGCGGAGGCGTTCACCGTCTATCCGTCGCTGTCGGGGTCGATCGCGGAGGTGGCCCGCATGGGCCACCGCCGCACGCTCGACTGACGCGCTTCCTGTCCTCGAGATAGCGCTCCCCGGGCGAGATAGCGCGCGACGCGCGCTATCTCGCCGCGAGAGCGCTATCTCGCGGTCTCCGCTACGGGCGGGGGGACGGGGTCGGAGACGGGGCGAGAGTGGGGGCGAGGAGACTGAGAAGCTCTTCCGGGGACGAGGACACGGCCGACGCGCCTGCGCGCTCCAGCTCGCCCTCGTCCGCGCAGCCCCATGCCACGCCGATCGTGTCGATGCCGTGCTCGGCCGCGCCCTCGACGTCGTACGAACGGTCACCGACCATGACCGTCGTCGCACCGGCCGTCGCCGGGTCGACGCCCAGTTCGGCAAGCGCGTACCCGATGACGTCCGCCTTCGACGATCGCACCGGACCGTTCGCGGGCACGCCGGTGACCGCTTCCTCGAGCGTCGCGCCGAAGACACCCTCGAGGAACGGGTCGAGCCCGAACCGCTCCGTGAGCTGCCGCGCGTAGACCTGCGGCTTCGACGTCGCGACCGCAAGACGACGGCCCGACGCCTGCAGCGCACCGAGCACCTCGGGGATGCCGTCAAACACCGAGTTCATCCACATGCCGTGCGGGACGAAGTGCGCGCGATACGTGCGGATCGCGTCCGGCACGTCGGCGGGTGCGAAGCCGTGGCGGGCGAACGACTCGCCGATGGGTGGGCCGACGAAGCGGCGCAGGTCGTCGGGCGACGGCACCGGAAGGTCGTGGGTCTCGAAGGCGTGGACCACCGAGGAGATGATGCCCGGGGCCGAGTTCATGAGCGTGCCGTCGAGGTCGAGGAGGACGAGGGAACGGTCGGAGAAGGTCACGCGACCAGTGTCTCCCGGGGCACCGAGGACGACGGTCACGTCCGGCCCGGTCGCCTCAGGGAAGCGTGATGCTCAGGCGGGCGCGACCGTCCGCGAGACGCAGGTCCGTGACCCGCAGGCCGCGCAGGTGTGCCGGCAGAGGGGCAGGCGCGAGGAGCGCCGCGGTGTCGGCGATCACCTCGAGCCGGTCGCCGTCGGGCACGAGACGGACCGCGTCCGACGCGATGCCCCGCGCGACGAGACGCCGCTGCAGCGCGGCCTCGACCGGCCCGCGCACGAGCCCGACGAGCCGGTGCGCGGGCAGCCCGCGCGCGGCGGCCGCGACGTCGCACCGGACATGCCCCGACGTCACCTCGACGATCCGCACCCTGACCGTCACGGTGCCGGCCGCACGGGCCGCGAGACGCGCCGCGCCTGGCAGCCCCGGCACCTCGCGCGGGTCGACGTCGACGACGAGCACGTCCCCGGCTGGGGCGACGCCCGCGCTCGCCGGAGCATCACCGGGGAGGTCGTCCCGCACGAGCACGGGCGTGCTGACGCCCCGTGGCAGACCGTTCGGCAGCGCGAGCGCGACGAGCTCGTGCGTCGTGAGAATGAGGTCCATAGTGGGCGCTCCCTCACTCGCTCGCGGTCGCCTCGACGGCGGCAAGGTCGATGTCCGCGAGGATGCCGCGGTGGTCGGAACCGTCGTCCGGCATGACCTGCACGTCGGTGAACGTTACGCCACGGCCGAAGATCCAGTCGATGCGGACCTCGGGGTCCCAGGCCGGGAACGTGAGGAGGGACGGGTCACCAGCGGGGTCCTGCCCCGAGACGAAGCCGCGGCTCGTCACGTGGTCGATCTCCGCCCAGCCCGGCTCGGAGTTGAGGTCGCCCGCGATGATCGCGGCGGGGCTCGAGGCGATGTCGGCGGCCATGAGGACGTCGAGCTGAGCGAGGCGCGTCGGGGTGTTCTCCTCACGGTGCTGGAGGTGCGCGCTCGTGATGACGAGCGGCACGACGTCGCCGTCCGGGCCCGGCACGTCGATGGTGGCCGTGATCGCGGAGCGCCACTGCGGTCCGTCGCCGTACGGGAGGCGCGTGCGGACGACTCTCTCCTCGGCGCCGACCTCGCCGTCATCGCCGAGCAGCGCGGGGTCGATGAGAAGGGCGTTGACGAACTGCCGGTCCGCTGCGGGCGCCGCGACCGCACGGAACCCGGTCACGTGCTCGAGGTACGTGAGCATGTCGGCGCCGCCGCCCATGACCCAGCCGCGTGACACCTCCTGGAGCGCGACGACCTGTGCGCCGCTGCCACGGATCGCCTCGGCCATGCGTCCGAGACCGAGGCCAGGGTCCTGCGTGACGCCGTAGTGGAGGTTCCAGTCGAGGATCCGGACGGTGCCCGGCAGCTTGTCGATCGCCGGCGCAATGGCAGGGACGCGGGCGTAGAAGGAGACGACACCGACGAGCACGATCGCGACGACGCCGGAGAGCATCTGCTCCGGCACGACGCGGGGTGCGGTCCGGGCGGCTGCCTCGGGAAGGTCCGCCGGGGCCGGGGCCGGGGCCGGGGCCGGGACTGGGCCCGAGGCCGGGCGACGCACGCCGGCCACGGCCAGGGCGCAGAAGGCCGCGAGGATGACGAGCTGGTTGGGGAAGCCGAGCGGCACGTCGTAGTCGAGCTGGTAGACGAGGAGCGGCAGGATGAGGCCCAGCCCGACCGCGGTCGCGCTGCCGGCACGGAGGAGGCCCGCCCGCACCGGCGCGCGCTGCGCGAGCGGCACCGACCAGGCGACGGAGAGCCCGTACGTCGTGGCGGACCACAGCACCGGGATCGTGACGATCGCGATCCAGCGGGGGGCGTCCGAGACCACATCGTTGACGGGCTGCGTCGGGAAGAGCACGAGCACGGCGGCGACCACGAGGGCGACCGCTATGACGACGGACGCGATCGAGCGTCCCCTGCTGCGAGCGTCGACCGCACCGATCCCGGGAAGCAGGAACCACCCGCCCGCGACGAAGAGCCCGAGCCCGACGCCGACCCCCGCCGCATCGAAGGGGATCCCGAGCTGCGACGAGAGGTAGGCCGGGTTGCCCAGCACCATGATCATCACGGCAAGGTAGGGCCCGAGCATCCACATCCGCCGCGGTGTCGCCGACGGACCGGCGTCCCGGAGCCGCCACGCGCAGCCGAGCGCGGCACCCGCGACGAGCAGCGTCGGCAGCCAGCCGTCGAGCCCCGGACGCCAGGGCGCGTCCCACGTCCCGAGCGCGACGCTCACGACGGCAGCGACGCCGACGCCGGTCGCGGTCGCGAGAGCCGCGCGGCGTGATCCGGCCCGATCACCGTCGCCGTCACCCGCGACGAGGCTCACCGTGAGCGCGAGGACGCTCACCGCGACCGACGCCGCACCGAGCGTCAGCCAGTACCGGGGGACGCCGCCCGTCGCCTGGACGGCGACACGCGCGAGCGCGAGAAGCACGACGCCCGCGAGGACCGTCCGACCCGTGACGGGCCGCAGCCATGCGACCGCGAGCGTGACGAGGCCCGGCGCGACGTACGTGCCGAGCGCCGTGAGCGCGACGACGATCACCCCGGCGGAGAACGCGCGGTCGAGCATCGGGCCCGTCGCGCGCACGAGCTCGACCGTGAGCGCCGTCACGAGCATGAGCAGGGCGGTGCGCGCGAGCGGGCGCGTCGGTGCGTCGACCATGCCAGGAGCCTAGCGACGGCCCCCGACATTCCCGGCTCGGGGCGACCGGGAACCGTCGAACTGTGCTGGAGAGCTGAGATCGCCTGGCCGGGCGGACGAGACGTTCAGCATCGTCGGACGTCCAGATCTCGGTGGTGGTGACGTTGTCGACGATGGTGCAAGGGGGCCGCAGTCCGGACGTCGTGCGGGCTCGGAGAGCAAGATTGGAGATCTCACGCAGGCTGCGGTCACGTCAGCTTCCGCGTCGTCGGTCGCGTACTCCTGGCGGGACGTCACGGGGCGGACCGTGAACCTGCGAAGCAACGTTTATGCGAAGGTCGTGTCGAAGCACAACGTGACGTGGCGAGTGGCGCGGGCCGTCACGCAGTATCCGGAGACATCGCAGGACGGGGTGCGCACCCGTACCGACGGGGAGTACCGCACGCCTGTTCACGAGATCCAGTGCACCGGTGCGCTCTGGTGCCGCAAGTGTCGTGTAGTAAGGACCGTGAGTCTGTTCGCACGCGTGGACTTCCGGACCGACACGTCCGACCGGCGGGGCTATGGTGTCGTCACCACGTACTGTGAGGGAATGACGGCATGCCCTGACTTCGTCAAGAACGCATTGAACATCTGAACATGCGTGGTGACCCCTCCGCGCAAGGCGCGCTTCTCTTTGAACTTTCCGAGTTTGAGCGTGGCCAGGAGACGTTTGTCATTGTCGAGTTCGTTGTCACCGTCGAAGGCATCCTCACCACGTCGGCCTGTGGTGCCAGAATTGCGCTGAGTCCTGGCAGTACGCGCGACACTCTGCACGACGCGCTCCGCGCGGCAGGCGTCGAATGCGCGGTCCCCCACCGTGGCGACCTGCCCGACATCGTGCGTGGCGACCCGCACCTTGACTGGGTCGAGCTGCTCCGCGACCTCGCGTACGGGCCCGACGATCTCGCGCGGCTTGGCGGTTGGACGCTCGTCGGAGCGAGGACAGACGGCGCGTCCGCAACTGTGCGCGTGAGCGGACCCGACAGAATCCTCGACGGGCGGTATGCCTTCGACGGCACGTACCCCGCCGCCGTCGCGCTGACGGTCGCCATCGATGACGCAGCTGAGCACGTGGCAGAGGCCTGATTGCCCGCGCACTCACCTGACGTCGGCCACACGTAGCGCCTAGCTGAGCAACCCTCGCCCACGTACGCCCCGTCGACGGGGGACAGTCGCGCGTCCGCGGGCACGCCCGGCGGCACGGCGAAGAGCCCTGAGCCCGTGTGCCGCAGGTACTCGACGAGCAGGTCGTCACGCGCCATGCGGGTCTGCATGGGGATGAANGGGGGGTGCGGGCCGGGGACGGGGAGGGGTGGGGGGGGGGGGGGGGGCGGGGGGGGCCGGGGGGGGGGGGGGGCGGGGGGGGGGGGGGGGGGGGGGGGGGGGAGGGCGGGGGGTCAGCGGGTGCGGTGGGCCCGGTAGTACTCGATGAGGCCCTTCGTCGACGCGTCCTGCGCCGCGAGTGCCTCGTCGTCGCCCGAGATCGCCGGGGCGATCTCCATCGCGAGCTTCTTGCCGAGCTCGACGCCCCACTGGTCGAACGAGTTGATGCCCCAGACGATCCCCTGGACGAACGTGATGTGCTCGTAGAGGGCGACGAGCTGGCCGAGGACGGCCGGCGTGAGCGCGGGCGCCATGATCGACGTCGTCGGACGGTTGCCCGAGAAGACGCGCGCCGGGACGATCGCCTCGGGCGTGCCCTCCGCGCGCACCTCGTCGGCCGTCTTGCCGAACGCGAGCGCCTTCGTCTGCGCGAAGAAGTTCGAGAGGAAGAGCTCGTGGACGTCGGCCTCGCCGTCGCGCAGCGGGTGCGCGGGCGTCGCAACCGCGATGAAGTCCGCGGGGACGAGGCGCGTGCCCTGGTGGATGAGCTGGTAGAACGCGTGCTGGCCGTTCGTGCCGGGCTCGCCCCAGAAGATCTCGCCGGTCTGGCTCGTCACGGGCGAGCCGTCCCAGCGGACCGACTTGCCGTTCGACTCCATGGTGAGCTGCTGGAGGTACGCCGCGAAGCGGTGGAGGTGCTGCGCGTAAGGGAGCACGGCGTGCGAGTGCGCGTCGAGGAAGTTCACGTACCAGACGTTGAGCAGGCCCATGAGCGCGGGCACGTTCTGCTCGAACGGCGTGGTCCGGAAGTGCTCGTCCATCGTGTGGAAGCCCTCGAGGAGCTCACCGAACGCGTCGGGGCCGATCGCGATCGCGAGCGCGAGGCCGATCGCCGAGTCGACCGAGTAGCGGCCGCCGACCCAGTCCCAGAACCCGAACGCGTTCGTCGGGTCGATGCCGAAGGCCTCGACCTTGTCGAGGGCCGTCGAGACGGCGACGAAGTGGTGCGCGACGGCGTCGGCGCGCGACGCCTCGGAGCCGTCGATCGCGCCCGCGGCCGTGAGCGTCTCCCAGAGCCACTCGCGCGCGAGGCGTGCGTTCGTGAGCGTCTCGAGCGTCGTGAAGGTCTTCGACGCGACGATGAAGAGGGTCGTCGTCGGATCGAGGTCCGCGGTCGTCTCGGCGACGTCCGTCGGGTCGATGTTCGAGACGAAGCGCACCTCGATGTCGCCGACGTACGGCTTGAGGGCCTCGTACGCCATGACGGGGCCGAGGTCGGAGCCGCCGATGCCGATGTTGACGACGGTCTTCACGGGTGCGCCCGTGATGCCGCGCCACTCGCCCGTGCGGACCTTCTCGGCGAACTCGGCGACCTGCGCGAGGACCTCCTGGACGTCAGCGTCGACGTCCTGGCCGTCGACGACGAGCGCAGGCTCGGCGCCGGCCGGGCGGCGGAGCGCGGTGTGGAGGACGGCACGGTCCTCGGTCGTGTTGATGTGCTCGCCCGCGAACATCGCGTCGACGCGACCGCGGAGGCCGACCTCGTCCGCGAGTCGCACGAGGAGCTCGAGCGTCTCGTCGGTGAGGAGGTTCTTCGAGAGGTCGACGTAAAGGTCGCCCGCGGTGCGGGTGAGGCGCTCGGCGCGCTTCGGGTCGGCAGCGAACCAGCCGCGCAGGTCTCCGCGGAAGGCGTCGCGGTGCTCGGAGAGCGCGCGCCAGGCGTCGGTCGTCGTGGCGTCGATGGGGGAGGTGGGCACGAGGACTCCTCGACTCGTTCGAAACTGTCCGTCCTACCGTACGGTGCGGACGCGGGAAGCGGCTGGGACTTCTCGGACGCTGGCGCGAGCTCTTTGAGCGTGCGGGCGCGCGTGACGCGCGTCGTCGTGCGGGACGCTCCGGGGACCCGGGTCGCCCCGCACGACGGGCCGCGTCAGACGATCTCGCAGATGACGGTGCCGGAGCTCACGCCCGCACCGGCGGTGGCCTGCAGCCCCGTGACGACGCCCGCACGGTGGGCGACGAGCGGCTGCTCCATCTTCATCGCCTCGAGGACGACGACGAGCTCACCCTCGGTGACCTCCTGGCCCTCGGCGACGGCGACCTTGACGATCGTGCCCTGCATGGGGGAGCACAGCGACGTGCCCGACGTGCCCGAGGTAGCACGCGCCTGACGGCGGGCCCGCTGCGGGCGCGGGCCTGCCCCCGAGGGGCGTCGGCCGCCCGCGAGGCCTGCGGGGATGACGACCTCGAGGCGCTTGCCCGCGACCTCGACGACGACGCGCTCGGTCGCCGGTGCGGTCTCGGCCTCGGCGACGGCGGGCGTCGCGGGGGCGAGCGTCGCGAGCGTGTCGACGAAGGCCGTCTCGATCCAGCGCGTGTGCACCTCGAACGGCGTGGCCGGGTCGGCGGGCACGTAGCGCTCGTCGGCCATGACCGCGCGGTGGAACGGCACAACCGTCGGGATGCCCTCGATCTGCAGCTCGCGCAGCGCGCGGCGTGCGCGCTGCGCGGCCTCCGCGCGGGTCGCGCCCGTGACGATGAGCTTGGCGATCATCGAGTCGAAGAGCCCCGAGACGGTGTCGCCGGCGATGACGCCCGAGTCGACGCGCACGCCTGGCCCGGACGGGAAGCTCAGACCCGTGATCGTGCCGGGCTGGGGGAGGAAGTTCGCGGCCGGGTCCTCGCCGTTGAGACGGAACTCGAACGAGTGGCCCCGGACCTCGACGGAGTCGTAGCCGAGCGGCTCGCCCGCGGCGATGCGCAGCTGCTCGCGGACGAGGTCGATGCCCGTGACCTCCTCGGTCACGGGGTGCTCGACCTGGAGCCGCGTGTTGACCTCGAGGAACGACAGGGTGCCGTCGACGCCGACAAGGAACTCGCACGTGCCCGCGCCGACGTAGCCCGCCTCGCGGAGGATCGCCTGTGACGCCGCGTAGAGTTCGGCCTCCTGCGCCTCGGTGAGGAACGGCGCGGGGGCCTCCTCGACGAGCTTCTGGTGGCGTCGCTGCAACGAGCAGTCGCGGGTCGAGACGACGACGACGGTGCCGTGCTCGTCGGCGAGGCACTGCGTCTCGACGTGACGTGGCCGGTCGAGGAACCGCTCGACGAAGCACTCGCCGCGACCGAACGCCGCGACGGCCTCGCGGACCGCGGACTCGTAGAGCTCGGGGATCTCCTCGTGCGTGCGCGCGACCTTGAGGCCGCGGCCGCCGCCGCCGAACGCCGCCTTGATCGCGACGGGCAGGCCGTGCGTGCGGGCGAACTCCTCGACCTCGGCGGCGGAGGTCACGGGGTCGGGCGTTCCCGGGACGAGCGGGGCGCCGGCGCGCTGCGCGATGTGACGCGCGCTCACCTTGTCGCCGAGCGACTCGATCGCTGAGGGCGGCGGACCAATCCACGTGAGGCCCGCATCGATGACGGCCTGCGCGAACGCGGCGTTCTCAGCGAGGAAGCCGTAGCCGGGGTGCACGGAGTCGGCGCCCGAGCGGCGTGCAACGTCGAGCAGCTTGGCGACGTCGAGGTAGGTGTCGGCGGCGCGGGCGCCGCCGAGCGCGAACGCCTCGTCGGCGAGCCGGACGTGGAGGGCGTCGCGGTCGGGGTCGGCATAGACGGCGACCGACGCGATGCCGGCGTCGGCGCACGCGCGGGCGACACGGACGGCGATCTCGCCGCGGTTGGCGATGAGGACCTTCGTGAGAGCGGGCACGGCTCACCGTAACGCCTGCGCGCACCCGCCCGTGGGCGCGCATCCGGGTGTCGGGACAACATTGGACGGGGGTCCAAGCCCGCGCGGGGTCGTTTGTGGAGGACCCACAACCCTGCGGGGTCAGCCGGGGAAGCGCCCAGTGTGCGGTTGTGTCGCAACGACAAGCGACGAGGTGCGCCGACACCTCACGGCGCATGCACCCTGCGGCCGTCGGACACCGGCGCGGCGCGGCTCAGACCCGCGTCCGCCACAGGTCGTGGACGTGCACGCCGACCTCCGCGAGCAGCTCCCGCAGGAGCGGCAGGCTCAGGCCGACGACCCCGTGCGGATCGCCCTCGACCGCGGTGACGAACGGCCCGCCGAAACCGTCGATCGTGAACGCTCCCGCGACGACGAGCGGCTCGCCCGTCGCGACGTACGCGTCGATCTCGTCGTCCGCGAGGTCCGCGAAGTGCACGACCGTCGAGCTCGTCGCGCCGAGCGTGCCACCCGAGCCACCCGCGTCCGTGCCGCGCAGGTCGACGAGCCAGTGCCCCGTGTGCAGGGTCGCCGACCGTCCACGCATGCGTCGCCAGCGCTCGTGCGCCGTCTCCGCATCGCCCGGCTTGCCGACGACCTCGCCGTCGATCTCGAGCATCGAGTCGCAGCCGAGCACGATGACGTCGTCCGTGCCGAGCGCGTCGGGCGTGTCGTCCGACTCGAGGTCCTCCGCGACCGCGAGGGCCTTCGCCTGCGCGAGCACGAGCACCGCGTCGGCCGGGTCGAGCGTGCCGAAGCGGTCGGCAGCGTCGGCGAGGACGGCGTCCTCGTCGACGCCCGATACGCGCACGGGCGCGTCGATGCCGGCGGCGGCGAGCGTCGCGGTGCGGGCGGGGGAGGCGGAGGCGAGGACGAGCCTGGTCATGGGCCCAGCGTATCCGCGCGACCGGGGACGTTCGTCCCGCGGGAGCGCGCGGCCGCGCGGCGAGGATGAAGGGAAGGGACATGCGCCGGGAACCCCCGGGGTGCTTGTGAGCGCCTCGGACGCCGACAGGTCCCCGGCGACAGCGACGTCGCCTCGCGAGCAAGCGTGGGTGCGGGGTCACGTACCCCTCCGGCACCCCGTGCCCACGCTTCGACCGCGGTGCCCCGCCACGTGTGCCCTCCAACACCCGGGGGCGGGGCACCGCGCTTGCTCGCCCGGCTCACCGAACGCCCCCGTCAGCCTGCGGCGTGCACGCCGCTCGCGGGCGGCGAGCACCGCGGCGGTGACCCCGAACCCCCGTCAGCCCGCAGCGAGGACCGCGTCCCGCAACGTGTCGAGCCCGACCGCCCCCACCGCGAGCACCCGCGCGTGGAACTCACGGAGGTCGAACGTCTCGCCGCGCTCCGCGGCCGCGTCGCGCGCCGCGTCCCGCATCTCCTCGAGCAGCCGCTGCCCGACCTTGTACGACGGCGCCTGCCCCGGCCAGCCGAGGTAACGGTCGAGCTCGAAGCGCAGCGAGTCCTCGTCGAGGCTGACGTTCGTGCGGAGGAAGTCCCACGCCTTGTCGGCGTCCCACGTGCCGCCGCCCCACTCCGCGGGGCACGGCAGGCCGAGGTGGACACCGATGTCGAGGACGACGCGCGCCGCACGCATGCGCTGCGCGTCGAGCATGCCGAGACGGTCGCCCGGCGTCGCGACGAACCCGAGGTCCGTCATGAGGCGCTCCGCGTAGAGCGCCCAGCCCTCGCCGAAGCCCGACGTCCAGCACAGCAGCCGACGCCAGTCGTTGAGCGGCAGCATGACGGCGCTGCCGACCTGGAGGTGGTGGCCGGGGACGCCCTCGTGGTAGACGGTCGTGAGCTCGCGCCACGTCGAGAACGTCGTCACCGACGCGGGCACGGACCACCACATGGCGCCCGGTCGCGCGAGGTCGGCCGACGGGCCCGTGTAGTAGATGCCGCCCGTCTGCGTCGGAGCGATGCGGCACTCGAGCGTGTGGAGGGGCGCGGGGATGTCGAAGTGCGTGCCGTCGAGCGCCTCGATCGCGGCGTCCGACGTCTCCTGCATCCAGCGCCGCAGCGCGTCGGTGCCCTCGAGCGTGTACTCCGGGTCGGCGTCGAGCAGCTCGATCGCCTGCTCGACCGTCGTTCCGGCGCCGCCGATCTCGGCCGCGACGGCCTCCTGCTCCGCGACGATCCGCGCGAGCTCCTCGAGGCCCCACGCGTACGTCTCGCGGAGGTCGACGCGCGCGCCGAGGAAGTGGCGCGACCACAGCGCGTACCGCTCCTCGCCGACGCCGTCGACGTCCGACGCGTGCGGTGCCACTTCGTGCGTGAGCACGTCGGCGAGGCGACCATAGGCGGCGCGCACGCCGGCCGCACCCTCGAGGAGGTCACGGCGGAGCGCCGCGCACACGGCGGAGCCCTCGAGCGCGGCGTCGACCGCCTCGCCCTCGACGAACGCCGTGAAGAACGACGACGACGCGTCCGCCTGCTCGCGTGCCTGGCCGGCGACGAGCTCCACCTGGTGCCGGGCGGGCACCGGACCCGTGCGCACGGCCTCGCGTAACGACTCGACGTAGCCGTCGAGCGCGGCCGGTGCCGCGAGCAGGCGGAGCGCGATCGTCTCCCAGTCCTCGGGCGTCGCGGTCGGCATGAGGTCGAAGACGTCCCGCAGGTCCTGCGCGGGCGACGAGATGTTGTTGAGCGGCGCGAGCAGTTCGCCCGCCTCGAAGAGCTCGAGCTCGAGGCCGAGCCGCTCGCGCATGGCCGCAGCCGTCACCCGGTCGACGTCGTCGACCGGGTCGAGGCCGTCGAGCGCCGCGAGCGTCTCCCGCACGGCAGCGGCACGCGCAGCGGTGCCCGCGGGCGACCAGTCCGGTACCTCGTGGTCGTGCCCGGGCACGCCCGCGACCGTCGCGACGAACGGGTCGAGCCGGCACACGGTCGCCACGTGCGCGTCCGCGAGGGCGTCGATCGCGGTCGACACGCGTGCTGGCGCGGGCGAGGTGGCGGGGACGGACGGGTCGTCGTGCGAGGTGGTCATGGAGGCACACTAGGACGTCCGCGGTCGTCGGCGCACCGACGGCGTCCCACGTCGCCGCCGCGGAACGTCGACGTCGCACGGGACCTTCGTCCGAGGCCGGACGGGCCGGACGTCACGGACGATGGACCGGACACCCTGGAGGGCACATGACCGACACCGATGAGCACACCGACGTCGTCGACGACCACCCCGTCGACGAGCACCCGCGAGGCTTCCGCCACTCGCGCGGCTGGATCTTCGGCACGATGCTGCTCTCCGCGCTGCTCTCGCTCACCGCGTCGTTCGTGCTCTCCTACGACGCGATCGTGCTCGCGGGCAACCCCGACGCGACGTTTGGCTGCGACATCAACTCCGTCCTCTCGTGCAGCAGCGTCGGCCTCTCGTGGCAGGCGTCGGTCTTCGGGTTCCCCAACGCGTTCCTCGGGATGATCTGCGAACCGGTCGTCATCACCATCGCGGTCGCGAGCCTCGGCGGCGTCCGCTTCCCCCGCTGGTTCATGTTCTCCGCGCAGGTCGTCTACCTCTTCGGCCTCACCTTCGCGTTCTGGCTGTTCTCGCAGTCGATGTGGGTCATCGGGGCGCTGTGCCCCTGGTGCCTCGTCATCACGGTCGGCACGACGCTCGTCTTCATGACGCTGCTCCACCACAACATCCTCGAGGACAACCTCTACCTGCCGCCCGCCGCCCAGCAGCGCGCGCTGACGTTCGTGAGGTCAGGTGCCGACGCCTACCTCGCCGCTGGGATCGTCGTCATCATCACAACCCTCATCGTCGCGAAGTACGGCACACTGATCCTTGCGTGAGCCGTACGGTCCGGCTCGCGGGCCGGAAGCTGACAGGGAGAACCGCGATATGAGCTCACGTGCGCAGACCGCGCGAGCGCGCACGACGACGACTCGGAAACCGCGTGACCCGTGGCCCGACAACGCGCGGTTCATCGCCGCGATCCTCATCGTCATGATGCACTTCGGTGACCAGGTGCCGGGCGAGAGCGACCTCCTCGAGCACGTCTTCTTCCTCACCTGGCCCGCACGCGTCCCGCTCTACGCGCTGCTCGCCGGGTACTTCTCCGACGCGTCGCCGTTCACGCGGCGCAGGGCCGTCGGGCTCGTCCGCAACGTGCTTCTCGTCTACCTGTGCTTCGAGATGCTCGCGACCATCCACAAGTGGTTGCTCGGGGGACGTTTCGTGTTCGACCCAGGGACTCCGTCGCTTGCCCTGTGGTTCCTCCTCTCGCTCTTCGTCTGGCGCGCGATCCTGCCGCTGCTCGCGACGATCCGCTGGATTGTCCCGTTGAGCGTCGTCGTCGCGCTCGTGGCCGGGTTCGCACCGTCGATCGGCCCGGCCGGGTCGATGAGCCGGACCGTCGCGTTCCTGCCCGTGTTCCTGCTCGGCTGGAAGCTCCGGCAGCACGGTCTCCGTGAGGTCCTCGACCGCACGTGGGTGCGCTGGGCATCTGGGGGCGTCCTGCTCGTGTGGAGCGCTGCGATCGTCGCGATCCTCGCGGACGGCGACCTCAAGCGCCGCTGGTTCAGCATGGTGAAGCCCTACGCGCAGTCGAACCTCGTCGGTGACCTCGAGGCCCGCACGCTCGTGCTCCTCGGCGGGGGGATGCTCGCGGCGCTCGCGGTGCTCGCCCTGGCGCCGCGCTCGCGACTGACCTGGATCTCGTACCTCGGCACCGGGTCGATGTACATCTACCTGCTCCACCCGTTCCTCGTGCGTCAGGCGGTCGACGCAGGGCTGCTCGAGCGCCTCGACTCGCGCACCGACGTCGTGCTCATGCTCGTCGGCACGGCCGTCGTCGGCGCGCTCCTCGCCACCCCTCCCGTCCGCCGGCTCCTGCGGCCGATCATCCAGCCGACCTACACCTGGCTCTTCCTCCCTGAGCCGTCCGTGCCCCGCCAGGACGTACCGGTGACGGAGTCGGCGCGGCCGAGCGCGCACGACGCGTCGGTCTCCGGGTCGACCTCGTCGCCCACAAACGTGCCGACGGAGAACCTCGACAACGTCGCCTTCGCCGGGCAGGCCGTGCCGGCCGTTCACCTCGACGACACCCCCGCGTCGCACATCCCTCGACCGGAGGACCCGCACCGGTCGTAGCGTCGGGGCGTGACCCGGACCGACGCCGAGGAGCGGCGCACGAACGCTCCCGAGGCATGCAGCACGCCCGCCACCGCACCAGAGGTCGAGAACGTTTTTTCGTCGGACCGCACACCGACGAACGGGACGCGTAACGCGGACGGGCCGCCGAGCGCACCCACGGTGCGGGTCGTCACGACGACGGCGCCCCGGCCCCGTGCCGGTGGCCCCCGCGCGCCGCGGACGTCGCCCTCGCGTGCCCCTGCGGGTGGCAGCGCGTGGCCCGCGGTCTCCGTGTTCGCGACCGTGCGCAACGAGGAGCAGCACCTGCGCCGCGCACTCACGTCCGTGCTCACGCAGGACTACCCGGGCGACCTCGAGGTCGTCGTCGCCGTCGGGCCGTCGCGCGACGACACGTACGGGATCACGGCCGAGACGGCGCGGGCCGACGGTCGCGTGCGCGTCGTCGAGAACCGTACGGGCCTCATCCCCGACGGCCTTAACGTCGCGATGCGCGCGTGCGACCCGCGTTCCGAGATCCTCGTCCGCTTCGACGGGCACACCGCGCTCCCCGCCGGCTACGTGCGTGACGCTGTCCGCATCCTTCTCGACACGCACGCCGACAACGTCGGGGGCCTCATGGTGCCGCGCGGTGACGGGGCGACGCAGCGCGCGGTCGCGATCGGTATGTCGCACCCCGTCGGGATCGGTCCCGCCCCGTTCCACGTCGGCGGGGTCGCAGGACCGAGCGAGACCGCCTACCTCGGTGCGTTCCGCCGCGAGGCCGTCGAACGTGCCGGGGGCTACGACGAGCTCTTCGAACGCGCCGAGGACTGGGAGCTCAACCTCCGGATCAGGCGAGGCGGGGGCCTCGTGTGGTTCGATCCCGCGCTCGTCGTCGAGTACCGTCCCCGCGCGTCCTACCGTGCGCTCGCGCGGCAGTTCTGGTCGACCGGACGATGGCGGCGGGAGGTCGTGCGTCGTCACCGCGGCACCGCGTCGATGCGGTACCTCGCGCCGCCGCTCACCGTCCTCGCGCTCCTCGTGGGCCTTGTGGTCGCGGCGGCGGGCGTGTACGCGGCTGCCGTCGGCGCCGCCTGGGCGCCGTGGCTGCTCACGCTCGGGGCGCTGCCGTGGCTCGGGTACGGCCTCGTCGTCGTCGGGGGTGCGCTCGTCGCGGGCCGTGGGCACCCGTGGCGCGTCGTCGTGAGGCTCCCTGCGGTGCTCGCGACGATGCACCTCACGTGGGGCGCGGGGTTCCTCCGGGGGATCGGCACGCCGAGGTAGGTTGTCTCGCCGTCCTGAGCGGCGCGTCGTCCGCGACGGAGAGGCCGTCTGTGACCGATTCGCGGCCCACGCCTGGGCAGAGTCCACGCCTGGGCAGGGCCCACGGTGGGGCCGCTGCCTGCGACCGCGGCGCTGCCAGCTACCGGGCCGCGACCCGTGACCGTGACGATGCCAGCGATCTCCGGACGCGCCCCGGCAGACCGAGCACCACGAGGAGTGGCCGCGGTGCCTGGGACCGGACGAACGTCCGCAGGAGCCGACGACGGACCCTGCCGAGGACGACCCCGCGCGTGCGGCGGGTGCGCGGTGGCGTGAGCCCGCCCGCACGGCGTGCCGCCGCGAGCCGACGGACCGCGTCGGGAAGCTCGCTCGGGGTGCGGTGGAGGTAGTTGTCCGCGAGCCACCGCGGCTCGGGCGCCCCGAAGCGTCCGGAGGCCAGGTCGTCGAGCGTGCCGAGGCAGCTCGAGCCGAGGAACACCGCGTTGAGCATGCGTTCGTTGACGCCGAAGTCCTCGAGGACGAGCGTCGGGATGCCGGCGGCGATCGACTCGAGGGCCGCTGTCGACGACACCGTGACGAGCGCCGACCCCGGACCGAACTGGTCGGCGAGCGGCCCGGTCGCGACCCGGACCGCCCCGGCCGGGATGTCGCCGGCCGCGACGAGGTCCGCGAGGAGGACGTCGAACGGGAACGCCTCGTGGTGCGTCTGCGCCTCGCCTGCGAGCCCGCGCACCTTGACGACGACGTCGACGTCGGGGCGGTCGTCCGCGAGACGAGCGAGGGCGTGGAGGATCTGCTCGCGGTGCGCTCGCGTCACGGGCATCTTCGCCTGGGGTGCGAAGACGACGCGGGAGAGCCAGGGCGAGGTGCGGCCGTCGTCCGTCGACCGTGACGGGCCTGACGGGCCCGACGCGTCTGATGCGCCTGTCGCGCCCGACGCGCCTGACGACACCGATGTGCCCGATGACACCGGCGCACCCGATGACACCGGCGCACCCGATGACACCGGCGCGCCCGATGACACCGGCGCGCCCGGCGGCGACGGCGCGAGGAACGGCAGCGGCGCGAGCACGACGGGCAGGTCGAGCCCCAGCTGGGCAGCGACCGCGGTGAACTCGCGTCGTTCCCGCAGGGAGTGCACGACGAACGCATCCTGCCCCGCCCGGAAGCGCAACGCCCGGAGCGTCGCCGGGTACGACATGCCGGGCAGACCGCCGACGAGCGCGGGCCGACGGCTGCCGCCGACGCGCTCGACGAGCCGGACCACGAGCTCAGCGATCGGGCCTGTCGCCGAGAGCAGCACGACGTCGGGATCCGTCGCACGCAGGTGCGCGCACAGCGCCCGGGGCGTGAGGACCGGGACGTCGGCGTCCGCGAACGGCGTGCCCGCGACCGCCGCGGCGCGCTGGTCGGCGGACGGCAGGATCGGCGACCTCAGGAGCACGAGGTCGAGCGTCGCGTCGTCGGGGAGTGTCGCGAGCGTCGACGCCCCCCACTTGAGGTACGAGTCCGAGTCGGCGACCGCGAGCACACGGACGGACGTCGTGGTGGCGGGAGCGAGCTGGACTCCGGTGCTGAGGGTCATGCGGGTCGCGCCTCCGAGGGCATCGTCGGGTTCCCGGGTGCCGCGGCGGCGTCCCCCGGTGAGCGGTGCTGCCGTGGCCGCGCCGTCCCGGTCCCGTCGGCGAGGCGGGCACGCGGCTGATCGAGGTGGGCTCGTAGCTCGGCCGGGGGGCTCGCGGTCCACCACGCGTCGGGGACGTACTGTGCGTCAACGTCGACGCCGTCCTCGACGAGCGCGGCACCGATCGTCAGGAGGACCGACGTGGGCAGCGACACGACGCGTCGGACGCCGTTCCCGGGCCGGAGCCGCAGCTCGGCCGGCAGGGGCACGGTGTCGGTCCGCACTCCTCGCCGTGCGAGTGCTGCGAGCCGCGACGCGGGTTCACGACGGTGCGCGAGGTACCGGACGGTGCCTCCTGTCGACAGCGCGTCGTCGACAGTGCGGGTGAGCCACGCGTCGTAGGCGTCGGCCGCGATGAGACCGTCGTCGGCGAGTGCTGAGCCCAGCACGACGACGTCCTCGGTGACGGGTGCTCCCACGTCGAGGGCTCGTACGTTCCCGAGCGTGTGCTCCGCGACGACGACGCCCTCACGGGCGAGCGCGACACGGTCGTCGTCGGGCACCCCGACGCACGTGCGGAGCGTCAGACGCCGGGCGCCCGCCTGCCGCGCAAGAGTCGCGGACGCCACAGCGCCCAGCACCCGCCTCCGGAAGGCAACCGGAACGTGCGCGCGCACGAGCGGGGCCCGTCCGAGAAGGGCATCGACGACGAGACCGGTCGCGGTGCCGTCGTCAACGAGCACAATCTCGGAGGGGCGTCCGGGAAGGAGCAGCCGCGACTGCGCGACGCCGGAGAACGGGTCGCCGAGCACGACGACGTCGGCAGGCCCGATCATGGCGCGTCGGACCTCCCGGAGGCTCGCAGGCGCGGTGATGGGTGGCGCAGCCGCACCCACGTGGGGGGCGAGCGCACGGAACGTCGCCCGGGCTGGATCGGTCCGCACGACGGCGGTCACCGGGCCGAGCGACCCCGCAAGGAGCGCGTCGAGGAGGCCCAGGACCTGCAGGGGCGACTCGACGATCGCGAGGCCCGTCATGGTTCTTGCCGCGGTGCGTCGCCCGCACGCATGAGGCGGAGAGCGGTCCGGAGGCCTCGGCCGCGCCGCGGGGCTGCCGCGGCGCGGGCCGGTGCGGTCGGCACGGGCATCGGCTCCGGCACCGGTATGGGCGCGGGGCCTGGCGTCGGGGGCGGCACGTCGGTCACGGCACCGTCGGGGGCAGCGACGAGCCTCAGCCGTTCGACGCGTCGCCGCCGTATCCATCGGCGCCACGGTGGACGCCCCTCGGCGTCCGTGCCCTGCATGGACGTGAGCACGGCGACGGCGGCCGGCCGCAGGTGGGGGACACGATCCGGGTGCATGACGTACGTGACGGCCTCGAGGAGCCGGACCACGTCGGTCGTCGACGGTTCGGGACCCGTCGCGAGCAGGCGGTCCGTCACGGTGAGGGCCGTGCGCGCGGGGTGGTGGTACGGAGTGAGCGCGTCGAGCACCTCGGCCGTGCCGACCGCGCGCACGTCGTGCGCCCCGAGCACGAGCGCCGTGACGAGGGCGGTCGACGCGGTCCCGACGACGAGCCTCGGCGCGTCGCGGACGACGACGACCTCCGCGGGCACGTCTGCGCCCGACATCGTGACGTCGAGGCTCGCGGCTCGCAGCGCCTGGACGGTGCGTCGCACCTGGGTCGGCGTCGCCCGTGGGTGGACGACGAGCGTGACGCGCCGGAGCCCAGCGGCACGGATCTCGGTGACCGCGAGCTCCGCGAGCCCTTCGGCGAGCGCGCCGAGGCTGCCGGGACCTCCGGAGCCGGCCGAGGCGCTGGAGCCGGCCGCGCTCGTGGGCTCGCGATCGCCACCGTCGTGGCCGAGGTCTTCGGGCGCGTCGACGATGAGCAGGGCCATGTCCTCGCCGGCCCCGGCAGCCCCCGTGCTGTGTGCGGGCCGGTCGGGCACCGAGACGTTCGACGAGACCTCGTGGGCGCCGTCCGCGATGTCGCGGGCGGCCTCCGCGACGACGTTGACGAGACGTCGTGCGGGCACGAGGACCGTCCGGGTGCCGTGCTCGTCGTACGCGTGCGGCAGCAGACCTGGGAGGAGCGCGGGCGCGACCAGCGCGTCGATGCGCGCCGGCAACCCGTCCCGCAGCGGCGTTCGTGGCGGCGCCCATCGTTCGAGACGGTCGGCGACGAGCGTGAGACGTGCGTGGGGGAGGACACGTGTGAGCGCGCGCCCCGGCCCCTGCGCCGGGTCGGCGAGCACGAGCGTGACGGGGCCGTCGCCGAGCTGCCAGTGCTCGCGGAGGAGACGCTCCCAGACTGGTTGTTCGTCCCGTCGCGGGACGAACGTCGCGGGCCGCAGCGGCGCGATCGTCGCTGTCCAGCTGACGATGCGGTTGGTGCGGCGCGCGAGAGGACCGAGCGCTGCGCTCGCCGAGAGCTCGGGACCCGTCTCCGGCACGGGTACGGTGTCCGCGAGGACGACGACGCGCCCGCGCGGGGCGGGAGGGAGAGCGCCGTGGTCGATCGCTGCGGCGAGCAGCAGCATCTGACGGGGCGAGGTGACGACGAGCAGCTGCGTCAACGTGAGCTCCGGGAGGTTGCCGAGCCGTCGGCCCGTGCGGGTGCGAACGACACGTCCGTGCCTGTCGGGTCGCCGAGCAGCAGCGCACGGCGTCGGGGCGCGAGGTCGCGGAGCGTCGCGCTGACGACCTCGGGAGGCGCGATCGCCAGCGTCACGTCGACGCCGTCGCGCAGCTCGGCGGCGAGTGCGGGGTCGACGTCCGCGAGCCGTGCGAGGTGGTGGCATGCCATCGCGAGCAGCTGCCGGACAGCCTTCGCCCAGTGCCGCTCGTGGGCGGGGTCACGCCGGACGAGGAGGAAGATCTCGCGATATGCGTGGATGACGTCGAGTTGCCGTCGGTCGAGGACACGGGTGAGCGACGTCGGTGTGCCGCGCCGGTAAAAGGCTCCGAGGCCGCCGACGACCGCCCAGGTCCGCGCGTGCAGGTGCATGCGCCAGATCCATGCGCGGTCCTCCGCGGTGTGCAGACCTGCGACGAAGCCGAGCAGCCCCTCGTCGTGCAGACGGCCGTCGTAGAGACCGAACGGTACGAACGGGTAGTCGACGGGCGTCGTGAGGTGGGCAGCGCCGATGCCGTCGCGGGGGTCGAGGACGAGGTCGCGCCGGTGCTCGGGCACAGCGTGCACGGACCGCGTGCCATGGTCGTCACGCACATGGTCGCACCGGAGGAAGTCGACGCCGAGGTGCTCGAGGGCGTCGCTGAGATGCTGCAGGTGTCCGCGCGCGAACCAGTCGTCGGGGTCGAGGAACGCGACGTGGCGTCCGCGCGCGAGCGCGAGACCCGTGTTGCGGGCGTTCGCGACGCCCGTCGGGGTGTCGTTGCGGACGAGCTCGAGCCGGGCGAATCGTCCGGACATCTCCTCGACGATGCCCCCGGTGCCGTCGACCGATCCGTCGTCGACGACGATGACCTCGAGCTCGCGCGGGTCGTCGAGCTGACGGGTGAGGCTCGTGAGCGCAGCCTCGACGTGCTCGGCCTGGTCCCGCGCCGGGACGACGACGCTCACGCGCGGTCGTCCCGACGCGGGCAGCGGGTGCGTCATGCTCAGGCGTCGACGCGACGCAGCCGCGAGAGCGGTGCGAGCTCGCCGGGGAAGACGCGCTTGACGCCGTCGCCCATGGCCTTCTCGATGATGCGGATGTCACGCACGAGGTGGGAGAGGCCGGTCGGCTCGAGCGACGAGGCCTGGTCGGAGCCCCACATCGTGCGGTCGAGCGTGATGTGGCGTTCGACGGTGACGGCGCCGAGCGCGACCGCCGCGACCGAGATCTGCAGGCCGCGCTCGTGGCCCGAGTAGCCGACGGGCACGCCGTAGCGCTCGGCGAGCGTCGCGATGGTCCGGAGGTTCGCCTCCTCGGGCGGCAGCGGGTACGTCGACGTCGCGTGCATGAGGACGAGGCGTGACGTGCCGAGCGTCTCGACGGCCGTGTCGATCTGCTCGAGCGTCGACATGCCCGTCGAGAGGATGATCGGCTTGCCCGTCGCCTCGAGCGCGCGGAGCAGCTCGAGGTCGGTGACGGACGCGGACGCGACCTTGTGGGTGACGACGCCGAGGTCCTCGAGGAAGTCGACCGACGGCACGTCCCACGGCGACGCGAACCAGTGCAGACCGCGGTCCGCGGCGTGCTGCGCGATCTTCTCGTACGCGCCACGGTCGAACTCGACGCGGTAGCGGTAGTCGAGGTACGTCATCTCGCCCCACGGGGTCGAGCGGATCTGGTCGCGCTGCGCGGCCGGCGTGCAGATCTCCGGAGTGCGCTTCTGGAACTTCACGGCGTTGGCGCCGGCGTCGGCTGCGACGTCGATGAGCTGCTTGGCGATCTCGACGTCGCCGTTGTGGTTGATGCCGATCTCGCCGATGACGTAGACGGGCTGCCCTTCGCCGACGAGCTGGTCGCCGATCGCGACGGGTGCGGGGGCGGCGGCGGGTGCGGTGAGCGGGGACGGGGTCATGAGTAGCTCCTGAGCGTGGCGGCGGTCGCCGCGTGGGTGGATGAGGCTGGAACGGGAGAGCTGGGGACGTGCGACGTGGCGCCGTGCGAGATGGGAGCGTGCTCGTCGCGGGCTGCGAGCACGAGGTCGCAGATCTCGCGGACCGCACCCTCGCCGCCCGCCCGCGTGAGGACGTGGCGTGCGGCCGCTCGCACCTCGGGGTGCGCGTCGGCGACGGCGACCGGCCAGCCGACGAGTGACATCGGCGCGAGGTCGTTGACGTCGTTGCCGACGTAGACGACGCGTGCAGGGTCGAGGTCGTGCGCGGCGAGCCATGCGAGCAGGTCGCCGGCCTTGTCGTCGCTCCCGTGGACGACGTCGACGCCGAGCTTGCGGGCGCGCGCAGCGACGACACCGTCGCGCTCGGTCGACAGGACGAGAAACGGGACGCCTGCACGCCGCACCCGGGCGACGCCGAGCCCGTCGCCCCGGTGGACGCGGACGTGCTCGGTGCCGTCGGCCGCGACGGACGCACGGTCGTCGGTGTGGACGCCGTCGAAGTCGGTGACGATCGCGTCGACGTCGAGGTGCGGCGCGGACGACGGGTCGAGGAGGTGCGCGGCGATGGCTCGGGCGTGGGCGAGGTCCGCGGGCGTGTCGATCTCCATCGACGTGAGCCCGCGGACCTCGTGGAGCGCGATGCGGCCGAAGAAGCGGTTGCGGTGCTCGCGCAGACCTGTCGTGCGCATCGCGTAGAACGCGCCGGTCTCCCGCAGCTGCGGCGGCAGGTCCTGACGGCGCGGCCGGTGCGAGGCGTCGTGCCCGACGGGCGACGCGACGCCGTCAGCGTCGTGCGTCCACCGGAAGCTGTGGTCCGCGGTCGCGGCGAGCACGACGTCCGCCGCGTCGTCGGCGACACGGTGCACCGCGACGGCAAGGTCGAGCGGATCGAGGAACGGGCTCGTCGCCTGGACGAGCACCGTCACGGGCGGCAGAGCCTCGCCGTGCGCGTCGAGCTGATCGAGCACGTGGAGCACCACGCCCTCCGAGCCAGCCGTGTCCGTCGCGAGCCCGGGGGGCCGGCGGACGACCCGTGCGCCATGACGGGCAGCCTCGACCGCGATCTCCTCGTCGTCCGTCGACACGACGACGGGGCCGACGCCCGCGCTGAGCGCGGAGCGCACCGCGCGGGCGACGAGGCTCCTGCCCGCGACGCGTTCGAGGTTCTTGCGCGGGATGCCGCGCGACCCGCCTCGGGCGGGGATGACGACGACGGCGAGCGGCACGTCGTCCGGGAACCGGTCGGGACCGTGCCCGACACGACCAGATGAGTTGACTGTCACGTCGCCGACGCTAGGAGCGTCGGGTGTCGGGACGGTGAGGCGGAGGTGGCCGCGCGACGGCGGGCAACCGGCGTCGCGACGTCACGTTGAGCGCCGGCGACGCAGTGTTGAACAGGGCGGGAACCTTGGCCGGACATGCAGGGCGGAGCGACTCCTGGGCGTGCGGGGACCCTAGCGTGCGACCGTGAGACCTCATCTTCCCGGTGCCCCGGATGCTGCGTCCCGTGCCGTCGCGCGCGGTGCTCGCGACCCGTGGGCCGACAACGCGCGTCTCGTCGCGGCAACCCTCATCGTCGTCATGCACTTGCTCGAGCCCGTGCTCGCACGCTCGAGCACCGCGACGGGTCTCTACTGGGCGACGTGGCCGCTCCGCGTTCCGGTGTTCGTCCTCGTCGCCGGGTACTTCTCTGATGCGCGGCCGCTTGACGACCGCAGGATCGTCGTCCTCCTCCGCAACGTCCTCGGCGTCTACCTCGTGTGGGACCTCGTCGCGTTCCTGCGGCGAGGGATCGTCGACGACCTGTGGCGCTACGAACCTGCCTCTCCCGCGTTCGGGCTGTGGTTCCTCCTCGCGCTCCTGTGGTGGCGTCTCATGCTTCCTCTGCTCGTGCGCGTCCGTGGTGCGGGTGCGCTCGTGTGGGTGCTCGCGCTCGGCGCGGGGTTCGTCCCGCAACTCGGTCAGGCGTTCGCCGGCTCGCGGACGTTCGCGTACCTGCCGTTGTTCTGGCTCGGATGGCGACTGCGGCAGCGCGGTGCGCGGGGCGCGCTGGGGACGGTGCGGGCCCGGGTCGTCGGGGCTGTCGGGCTCGCGGTCGCGGGCGGCGGGATGCTCCTGCTCTCGCAGCGGTTCGGACGGGGAGTGCTGAGGTTCGCGGGTCCGTACGGGGGTGGGTGGGAGCAGCAGCTCGGCGAGGCAGGTCTTCGCGGCCTCGTGCTCGCCCTCGGGACGGTCGGGGCGCTTGGCGCGCTCGCGCTCGTGCCGGTCACGCGCGTGCCGTGGTGGACGACGCTCGGCGCGGGGTCGATGACCGTGTACGTCGTGCACCCGGTGCTCGTGCAGCATGCGAAGAGCGTCCGGGCGTTCGACGCGGTGCGCGAGCCGGCGGACCTCGTCGCGCTCGTCGTGGTCGGGGTCGGGCTCGCCCTGGTGCTCGCGAGCCCGCCTGTGCGGGCCGTGCTCCGGCCGCTCGTGCAGCCCCGCGGAACATGGTGGCTCGCGCCGCCGCCGGGGTCGTCGGTGGCTGGCGGTGCACCGGATCCTGCGTCGGTGCGTGGTCCTGCGTCCGCACCTGATCCTGATCCTGCTTCTGCGCCTGCCCCTGCGCCTGTTCCAGCGCCGGTGCGTGCTTCCGCGGCCGCCTGTGCTCCCGCGGGCTTCACGAGACCTGCTCCCGCGCCGGCTCCGCCGACGGTGCTCGCGCCCTCGACCGCGCCACTGTCGCGGTGGCATCCGCAGCGCTCAGCGGCGGGTGCTCCACCGCCACGCGTCGCTGTCGAGGCCATAGGGCCGGGCGCCGCGGATGCCGCGGTCCCGTCCCCAGACGGGGGTTGAGGCGGGCGCGTCCTCGGGGGCGTCGTCCGTGGTGGTCGAGGCGAGGCCTGCGACGAGTGCGACGAGCTCGAGGTCGTCGGGTGCACCGCGGACGACGCGGACGCCTGGGAGGTCGTGGTTGACGATGCTCATGTGCTCTCCTCTGCGTTCCTCAGTCGTCGTCGTCGAGATCGAGGTTGATGTCGCGGCTCACGGACCATCCGTCGACGGTGTAGCCCGCGTCCTCGAGCGCGCTCGTCACCTGGTCGGCAGCGTCTTCGACGATCTCGAGGGCGCGCTCGAGCGGGTCGTCGCCGGTGGTCGACGGTCCGGGGCTCACCGTGAACGTCAGCTCGACGAGCGTGCCGAGGTCGTCGTCGTCGAGGTCGTCGAGGTCGTCCGACTCCCACGACTCGGTCGTGTGGCCCGAGACGAGCCCGAGCTCGGACTCGAACGCCTCGGAGACCGCGGCGTTGAGCCGCCCGATCTCGTCCTCGGCTGCCTCGATGCGTGGGTCGTCCTCGACGGTGGCCGCGTCGAACTCTGCTCGGGCTCCGACTGCGAGGTCGACGTAGCGGTGGAGTGCCGCCGTGAGCTCGTCGACGCGCGCGTGGAGATCGGTCGAGTCGACGACGAGCGGCGCGAGGTGCTTCGGGTCGACGTCGTCGAGGTCATCGTCGGGGTCACTGGCGTCGTCGAGGCGGTCGTGGTTGAGATTGTCGTCGCCCACCTCGGCGGCTGCGTCGTGCGCGTCGTCGTCGTGCGCGCCGCTGGGTCCTCCGTCGGCGTGGGGCTCGTCGGGGCTGGGGATCGCTGTGGGGTCGGTGCTCACAGTGGGATGTTCCCATGCTTCTTGGCGGGAAGGGAGGCGCGCTTGGTGCGCAGTGCCCGCAGAGCACGCACGATCTGGACGCGGGTCGTCGACGGTTCGATGACGTCGTCGACGTAGCCGCGCGCGGCAGCGTCCCACGGGTTGACGATCGCGTCCTCGTACTCGTCGGTGAGGCGCTGGCGCTCGGCCTCGACGTCGCCGCCCGCGTCGGCGACCTTCTTGAGCGCGCCGCGCTGGAGGATGTTCACCGCGCCACCCGAGCCCATGACGGCGATCTGGGCGGTCGGCCAGGCGAGGTTGACGTCGGCTCCGAGCTGCTTGGAGCCCATGACGATGTAGGCGCCGCCGTACGCCTTGCGGGTGATGACGGTGACGAGCGGGACGGCGGCCTCGGCGTACGCGAAGATGAGCTTGGCGCCGCGGCGGATGATGCCGTCCCACTCCTGGTCGGTTCCGGGCAGGAATCCGGGGACGTCGACGAACGTGAGGACGGGGATGTTGAAGGCGTCGCACGTCCGCACGAAGCGTGCGGCCTTCTCGGCGGCCGCGATGTCGAGGGTGCCGGCCATCTGCAGCGGCTGGTTGGCGACGATCCCGACGGAGCGTCCTTCGACGCGACCGAAGCCGACGAGGACGTTGGGCGCGAACATCGGCTGGACCTCGAGGAGGTCACCGTCGTCGAGGACGTGCTCGATGACGGTCCGCATGTCGTACGGCTGGTTGTCGGAGTCGGGCACGAGGGTGTTGAGCTCGAGGTCGGCGTCCGTCGCCGTGAGGTCGGCCTCCTCGGGGAAGGACGGCGGGTCCGCGAGGTTGTTCTGCGGGAGGAACCCGACGAGGTGGCGGACGTAGTCGATCGCGTCGTCCTCGTCCGTCCCCATGAAGTGGGCGACGCCCGAGCGCTCGTTGTGGGTGCGTGCGCCGCCGAGCTCTTCGAAGCCGACGTCCTCACCGGTGACCGCGCGGATGACGTCGGGGCCGGTGATGAACATGTTCGAGGTGCCGTCGGCCATGACGATGAAGTCGGTGAGCGCCGGGGAGTAGACGGCGCCGCCAGCCGACGGGCCGAGGATGAGCGAGATTTGCGGGACGACGCCTGAGGCCGCGACGTTGCGCCGGAAGATCTCGGCGAACTGCGTGAGCGCTGCGACGCCCTCCTGGATGCGTGCGCCGCCGCCGTCGGAGATGCCGATGATCGGCGCGCCGATGCGCAGGGCGAGGTCCTGGACCTTGGTGATCTTCTGGCCGTGGACCTCGCCGAGCGAGCCGCCGAACGTCGTGAAGTCCTGGGAGTAGATGCAGACCTGGCGGCCGTCGATCGTGCCGTGCCCGACGACGACGCCGTCGCCCGCGATCTTGCGCTTGTCGAGACCGAAGTTCGTCGACCGGTGGGTCGCGAACGCGTCGAGCTCGACGAAGCTGCCTTCGTCGAGGAGCGCCTCGATGCGCTCGCGGGCGGTCTTCTTGCCGCGCGGGTGCTGCTTCTCGCGGGCGAGGGCCTCGTGGTCGTCGATCGCGGCGGCCCGGCGGGCGCGGAGGTCGTCGAGCTTGGCGGCCGTGCGGGATGTCGCGGTGCGGGAGGTCTCGGTCACTCTTCCGAGCGTAGGGCGAACAGCAGCCGGCGGAGCCGTGCGTCTCATGCGAGTTGAGGTGCGGGAGTTGTCGGAAGTCGACAAAGCGTGTGCGGAGGTGCTGGGCATGCAGGGTTCTCCTGGGGTGGTCGATGTCGACGTCGCACAAGTGGTCGGGGGCGGTCGGCGCGAGGGAAGCGGTGCGGGGAGGTCACCCGGTTTGTGCCCCGGGAGGCCGGGAGTCGCGGGTCGGCGGACAGCGGTCGTCGCAGTTCTCCCGGGGGGTGGGCCGCTGAGAGTCGCGGTTTCGCGGACGGCGGTCCTCGCCGTTCACCCGGTCCGTGCCCGGGGGACCGGCTCCGGGACGGGAGGCGCGCCGTAGGACCCGGGCTCGCCGAAGTGCCACCCTCCGCGCCATGTCATGGCGATGCGGCTTTGATCGACGTGCCGGTGGTGGAACCAGCACAGGAGCGCGGCGTTGTCGGTCGATGTCGGGCCACCGTCGGCCCAGTGGACCTGGGCGTGGTGCACCTCGGAGATCTGGGGCGGTGCGTCGCAGCCGCGCCACACGCACGTGCGGTCGCGTGCGATGACCGCCTTGCGGCGGGCCGCGGTGAAGGTGCGCTGCGCGCGTCCGACGTCGAGCACCTCGGAGTCGGGGCCGAAGACGACGCGCGTGACGCTGCAATCGGCAGCGATGCGCTCGAGCACCTCACGGGGGACCGGGCCGGTGCCGTCGAGCCACGTCGGTCCGGGACTGCACAGCTCGGTTCGGAGGGACTCCGCGCTCGTGCGGTCACCCGCGAGCGTGCCCGGGTGCGCGGTGCCCGCGTGCGCGGTGCCCGGCCGGGCGCCGAGGGCCTCGAAGTCCTGCCACGGAACGAGGACCGTGAGGTGAGGCCGGACTGCCGAGCCGCGGCCGAGGTCGCCGCCGTCGAGCACGCGGCGGGCGAGCCCTGCGAGAGCGAGGGCGCGACGCTGGGTGGGTCGGAGCCTGTCGTCGGCGGGCGGTACGCCGATGAGGGCGGACAGTGCGGTCGAGAGCTCCTGCCCGTGCTCCTCGGTGAGAAAACCGGCGACGTGATAGCCACCGAGCGTGCGGGACAGGTCGAGGTGCTCCCGGTCCTGGGCGTGGCGGTACCCGCGCTCGTCGGCCTCCGGGTCGGCGACGTGGGCGAAGCGTCGTGCCGCCGAGCCGAGGTCCCGCAGGTCGAAACGGGCGGCGAGTCCGAGCATCACCTGCTCGCCGGAGACGACCTGTCGCGGGCAGGTGCAGCGGCCGACGTCCGCGGTGCAGCCGGGGGCGTGGAGATGGTCCTCGAGCGAGGAGGGCAGCAGCGACGGCGCGGTGCTGTCGACCTGCGTGCTGTCGACTTGCGTGCTGTCGTCCCGCGTGGCGACCGAGGACTCAAGTTGCGCGCCGCGGTGAGCGTCGTCCTGAGGGTGCAGCGCCGCAAGGGCGGCCCGTCGTGCGTCCGAGGTCGGGAGCGTGCGGACGAGGACGTCGACCTGCGGGCCCCTGAGCCGTCCTGCGCGCGCTGCGCGCAGCGTCGCTGGCAGGTCGTCGCGCAGGCGCGTGGCAGCGAGCACCTCGCGACGTGCGACGGGCAGCCCGCGCCCTTCCTTCCAGGCGACCCAGTGCGCGAACGACCGCATGGTCTCCGCCATCCAGGCGCCCTCGGACTCGACCCGACCGAGCCACCCCAACCGTTGGGCACCGAGCCGGTCGAGGATCGCGACGGTGCGGGCCGAGGCCTCGGCGGCGAGGCTGCCGGGCGCGGCCGCGGGATCGAGCGAGCACAGCCCGTCGACGAGCGTCTCGATCGACGTGAGGAGCCCGAGCGCGTCGGTTGCGCGGTCGTCCGTGCCGTCGTTCATGCGCTCACCGCCTCGTCTGTTCCACCACGTCACGTTCGCCGCGATCTGCTCGCGTCCAGGTCCTGCCAGAAGTCTCGTCGTCAGCGCCGCAGCGCCATAGCCGGGGAGCTTCTGCCCGGCTGGAGCGACCCCCTCACTCTATCGAACACTCGTTCGACTTGGGTGGGGCGAGCGTACCTCTCACCCCGCTCTCACCCCTGGAACTGCCAGGATCCACGGACGCCAGCTCTGCGCTCCGCGCGCACCCGCGCGGCGTTCTACGAACGCGTGCGACGCGCCGCACGAACGTGCGCAAGGATGGACCCATGACCTCCGACGCGCCTCGTGAGCCGCTTGACGCGCAGCTGCTGCGCGACCTGCTCCATGCGCCCGTCGGCGTCCTCCACCGCGTCGACGTCCGTGCCGAGGTGACGTCGACGAACACGGTCCTCGTCGCGGAGGCGCGCGAGGCGCCGCACGCGTGGCCGCCCCCGTCCCTGCTCGTCGCGGACCATCAGACCGCGGGCCGCGGTCGCCTCGACCGTGCGTGGCAGACCCCGCCGCACACCGCGCTCACCGCGTCGCTTCTCGTCGCGCCGGGCACGCCCCGGAAGACGTGGGGCTGGCTCCCGCTGCTCGCGGGGCTCGCCGCGGCGCGGACGCTGCGCAGCATGACGGCGCTCGACGTCCGGACGAAGTGGCCCAACGACCTGCTCGTTCCTGCGCCCGACGGTTCCGACCTGCTCGGCTGGGGCCCGTGGCGCAAGGTCGGCGGCATCCTCGCGGAGGTCGTCGACGACGAACGTGTGGTCGTCGGGCTCGGCGTCAACGTCGACCAGGTGGCCGACGAGCTCCCCGTCGCGTCGGCGTCCTCGCTCGCCGCGCACGGTGCGTCGCAGCGGCGCGAGATGCTCATCGCCGGCATGGAGACGTCGTTCGTCGAGGTCCTCGAGCTCTGGCGCGAGCACGCGGGCGACGCGGTCGCGGCGGGCCTCGCCGAGGAGGTGACGGCGGTGTGCGTCACCGTCGGCACGGACGTCCGCGTCACCGCAGCGGGTGGCCGAGAGCTGCGGGGCACTGCGGCGGGGCTCGACGACGACGGGGCGCTCCTCGTCAGGACGACGGCGGGCGAGGTCGAACGGATCGTCAGCGGCGACGTACAGCACCTGCGCGTCATCGGCACCGAGTGAGCGTGACGTCCTAGGATGGCCGACGTGTCGCACGAGTGGGCCGACGAGGTCGAGCGCGTCGTCGCTGGTCTGCTCGGCGGCGAGCGTTCGTCGACCCTGCACGACCTCGCCGATGAGGCGGGGCTCGACGAGTCATGGGTCGAGCGCTACTGGCAGCTCATGGGGCTGCCCCCGTCGAGTCCTGACGCCACCGAGTACACGCGCGAGGATGCGCAGGCGCTCGCGGACCTGCACGACCTCGCGGTGCGGGAGAACCTCGACGCACGCACGATCGCGTCGCTCGTGAGGTCTGTCGGCCACTCGACCGAGCGGTTGTCGTGGTGGCACTTCGAGGCGCTCGTCGACCACGTCGTCCGACAGCAGGGTCTGCTCGACCCGGACGCGCGTCGTGCGGTCATCCGGGCGATGGGCCGGCTTGCGCCGGTGCTCGAGCGTCAGCTCGTGCACGCGTGGCGCCGGCAGACGACGGCGCTCGTCACGCGCATGGCGGAGGAGTTCGGCGACGAGGCGCAGGACACGGCGTCGATCCGTTCGGGCCGTGACCTGCCGCTGCCGCGGGCGGTGGGCTTCGCCGACATCGTCTCGTTCACGCGCATGACGGCGACGATGGCGCCGGACGACTTCGCGAACTTCATCCAGGCGTTCGAGACGCGTGCGCGGGACATCGTCACGGCGAACGGCGGGCGGGTTGTCAAGACGATCGGTGACGCGCTGCTGTTCATCGCGGACGACGTCGTCACGGGGGCGCGCGTCGCGCTCGGCCTCGCGAAGGCGACCGAGGACGAGCTCGGAGTGGCGGGCATCGCGGGGCGTCCGGTGCGGGTGAGCCTCGTGTGGGGTCGGGTGCTGGCGCGGTTCGGTGACGTCTTCGGCCCGTCGGTCAATCTCGCGTCGCGGCTCACGGACCAGGCGGAGCCGTCGACGGTGCTGCTCGACGAGGTGACGGCGCACCGGCTTGCGTCGAACCCGCACTTCGCGCTCACGACGCTCGAGCCACGTGAGGTGCTGGGGCTCGGGACGCTCACTCCGGTGCGGCTGGACTTCGCGCGCGACTGAGCGTGTCTACCCCTCGGTGTCGAGGAGCCTCGCGTCATTCTCGCTCACCCGGCCGACGCGTGGGGAGACGGGGTGCCAGGCGAGCTCGGGTGCGTCGGAGAGTGCGAGGTCGAGCGCTTCGCGGCCGTCGGTCGAGGGGTCGAGCCAGCCGTCGAGTGTCGTGTCCGTGAGCATGACGGGCGTGCGGTCGTGGATGTCGGCGAGCTCGCCGGTGGCAGCGCGCGTGAGGATGGTGCACGTGACGAGCCAACGGCCCGGGTCGTCGTCGGGGAGGTCCTTGTCGCGCCAGAACTCGTAGAGGCCGGCGAGGGCGGCGACGGAGCCGTCGGCGGGGTGGATGTAGAACGGCTGCTTGGAGGGCCGCGGGCCGTCGTCGAGCTTGCGCCACTCGTAGTAGCCGTCGGCGGGCACGACGGCGCGGCGGGATGCTGCGGCGCGCTTGAAGGAGGGCTTCTCGAGGACCGTCTCGGAGCGTGCGTTGAGGAGTCGGGCGCCGCCGTTCGGGTCGCGCGCCCACGACGGGACGAGGCCCCAGCGGGCGGTGCGCAGCTGGCGGACGGGCGGGGCGTCGGGGGTCTCGCGCGGGGCGCGTTCGACGATCATGCGGACGTCGTGGGTGGGGGCGACGTTCCAGGACGCGCGCCACTGGCGCAGCTCGTCGTCGAGGGGCAGCGTCGGGTCGATCATGAAGGCGTCGAGGAGGTCCTGGGTCGCCCGGGCCGAGGCGAAGCGTCCGCACATGTCTCCACTGTGGCACGAGCCACGGACACCGGCGCCGGGAACCGGTGTCTCGAAACGTTATGATCTCGTGGTGACGACCCCGGCCCCTCCGCAGTACCGCCCCGGCCCCAAGTACGTCCTTCTCCTCGGTTCGCTCGCTGCCGTCCCCGCGATCACGACCGACATCTACCTCCCGTCACTGCCGACCGTCGGCGCCGAGCTCGGCGCGACCGCGGCCGCCGCCCAGCTGACGATCTCCGGCATGCTCGTCGGCGGTGCCGTCGGGCAGCTCGTCATCGGTCCGCTCTCGGACCGCTTCGGGCGACGCCTGCCCGTGCTCGTCGGGCTCCTCGGCCACGTGCTCACGTCGGTGCTGTGCATGGTCGCGCCGAACATCACGGCGCTCATCGCGCTGCGCGTCCTCCAAGGCTTCTTCAACGCGGCCGCGTCCGTCGTCGCGATCGCGGTGATCCGCGACCGCTTCGTCGGGTCCGACGCCGCGCGCCTCCTCTCGCGGCTCATGCTCGTCATCGGTGTCGCGCCGCTCTTCGCGCCCGCCGTGGGCGGCGCGATCGCGCACGCGTGGACGTGGCGCGGGGTCTTCGGCGTCCTCGCGGGGCTCGGCGTGGCGCTTGCGGTGCTCGTGTGGCGGTTCATGCCGGAGACGCTGCCGGCCGACCGCCGGCGGATCGCCGGCCCGCGGGGTGTGGCACGCGGCTACCTCGAGCTGCTGCGCGACCGGCGCTTCATGGCTCTCGCGCTCATTCCGGGCATGGCGCAGGCCGTCATCATGAGCTACGTCGTTGGCTCGACGTACGTGTTCCAGCGTGAGCACGGGCTCGACGCCAACCAGTTCGCGCTGCTCTTCGCGATCAACGGCGTCGCGCTCGTCGGGGGTGCGCAGGTCAACGCGCACCTCGTCAAGCGGCTCGCGCCGCTGCGGGTGCTCCGGGTCGCGATCGTCGTCCAGGCGCTCCTCGGGCTCACGCTCGTCGCGGTGACGGCGAGCGGGCTCGGTGGGCTCGCGCTCATGTGCGTCGTCCTCTGGTTGATGCTGTCGATGCAGGGGCTCGTGCCGGGCAACGCGAGCGTGCTCGCGCTCAACGACTACGGTCACATGGCGGGGACGGCTGCCGCGTTCCTCGGCGCGATGCAGGCGGCGCTCGGCGGCCTCGTCTCTCCGATCGTGGGGTTCACGGGTGGGTCGGGTGTCTCGATGGTCGCGGTGATGACGGCGTCGGTGCTCGTCGCGTTCACGGTGCTCGCGACCGCGACGCCCGCGTACCGGCGCGGGGGAGCGTGGGGCGCGCCCTGAGCGTCGCCGTCGCCGACGGCGTCGGGCCCGAGCGGCGCTGACGCCGCTCCTGAACGCGCCCGACGACGGGTCGTGGCGGCTGGCATGCTGACCCCATGCGTGTGACCGCCAAGATCGACTATGCCGTGCGTGGGTGCCTCGAGCTCGCCGCGCACCGGGCCGACGGCATGCTCAAGGCCGACCAGATCGCGGCTGCCCAGCAGATTCCGGGTGCATTCATGCTCTCGATCCTCGGTGACCTGCGCGCCGCGGGGATCGTCGAGTCGCGCCGCGGGGCGGACGGAGGGTACCGGCTCGCGCTCGACCCGGCGGACGTCGCTCTCGCGGACGTCATCCGGGCGATCGACGGGCCGCTCGCGAGCATCGCGGGCGTGCAGCCGGAGGACGTCGACTACCGGGGTGCGTCGGTGCACCTGAGGGACGCGTGGGTCGCGCTGCGGGTCGCGATGCGCTCGGTGCTCGAGGCGACGACGCTGGCGGACGTGGTTGCGGGGGACCTGCCCGCGGTGGCGCGCGAGCTGCTGTCGCACGATGACGCGTACGTGACGCGTCCGGTGCCCGGCCGTGACGCCGAGGGGTGAGTCCGCCCGGGCGATCGGGTGAGAACACTCTGTCGTCCACAACGCAAGACACAGTCGCGCGGATGATGTGCACGGTATCGCCGCAGGTCGGCGCGATGTTGGCCGCGTGCGGTCCTTCCTGTCCACAGTCGGGTGCGCTGAGCGTTATCCACATTCGGCGAGCGGAGTCCGAATCGTTCACCTAGTGTCGGCGAGGTTCTGACCGCCCGGCAAGGAGGTGCACGTGGACGCGGTGGCGATCCTCGAGTCCGAGGTGCGCGAACTCGTGCGCACCCACGGAATCGACCCCGTCCGCGACAGGACTGCGTTCGACGGACTCCTCGACGCTGCTCGCGAGGACTATGAGCGCCGCGCGGGCCGCGGCGCCGTGCCGCCGCTCCTCGACCTCGTGCGCGCCGAGCGAGCCGTCCGCGACGCCGTCGCGGGGCTCGGCCCCCTCCAGCGCTACCTCGACGACCCCGAGATCGAAGAGATCTGGGTGAACTCGCCCTCCCGCGTCTTCGTCGCGCGCGGCGGGACGGCCGAGCTTACGCCGACGATCCTCACCTCCGGCCAGGTCGCCGACCTCGTCGAGCGCATGCTCGAGCCCACCGGTCGGAGGATCGACGTCTCGAGCCCCTTCGTCGACGCCTCGCTCCCCGGCGGCGAGCGGCTCCATGTCGTCATCCCCGACGTCACACGCGAGTGGTCCCTCAACATCCGCAAGTTCGTCGCCCGCGCCCGCAGCCTCGACGATCTCGTCGCGCTCGGCACGCTCACCGCTCCAGCCGCACGCTTCCTCGATGCGTGCGTCCGCGCGGGCCTCAACGTCCTCGTCGCGGGATCGACCCACGCCGGCAAGACGACGCTCGTCAACGCCCTCGGCGGATCGATCCCCGCCGACGAGCGCGTCATCGTCTGCGAGGAGGTCTTCGAGCTGCGGCTTCCGGGCCGCGACGTCGTCGGCATGCAGTGCCGCCAGCCGAGCCTCGAGGGGACGGGCGAGATCCCGCTGCGACGGCTCGTCAAGGAAGCGCTGCGCATGCGACCCGACCGGATCGTCGTCGGCGAGGTGCGTGAGGCGGAGGCGTTCGACCTGCTCGTCGCCCTCTCGTCAGGCATCCCCGGCATGTGCACCCTCCACGCCGGCTCGGCGCGCGAGGCGGTCGCGAAGATGTGCACGCTCCCGCTGCTCGCCGGAGAGAACGTCACGTCGGGCTTCGTCGTGCCGTCCGTCGCGACGTCGCTCGACGTCGTCGTCCACCTCGCGCGGGACGCGCGCGGGGCACGGCGCGTCCGCGAGATCGCCCTCGTCACCGGGCGCGTCGAGAGCGGCGTCGTCGAGCTCGCCGAGATCTACCGCACGGAGCGCGACGCGCTCGTCCGCGGCGCGGGGCACCCCGTGAGCACCGAGCCGTTCACGCGCGTCGGCATCGACGTCGCGGCGCTGCTCCGGGCGGGTGACTGACGTGGACGTCGTCGTCGGGCTCCTCCTGGGCTGCGGGCTGCTGCTCGTCTGGACTGCGAGCTGGGAGTCGGCCGGCCCGCGGAAGCGCCCGCGCGCGCTCGGCCGCCTCGCGGACGATCTCGCAGGCGCGGGTCTTCCAGGGACGAGCCCGGCGGGGCTCGTCGTACTGTCCGGTGTCCTCGGCGTGCTCGTCCTCGTCGGGGCGAGCGCCGCGACCGGCGCGGTGCCGCTCGGCGTGTGCTTCGGCCTCATCGCCGCGGGCGCGCCGACGACCGTCGTGCGGGCCCGGGCCGCCTCGCGGGCCAAGGCGATGCGTGAGGTCTGGCCCGAGGTCGTCGACCACCTCGTCTCGGGAGTGCGTGCCGGCCTTTCGCTGCCGGAGGCGCTCGCGCAGCTCGCACACCGTGGGCCCGCCGAGCTCAGGGGCCAGTTCGCGCGCTTCGCGGCCGACCATCGTGCGTCCGGACGGTTCGACGAGAGTCTCGACGATCTCAAGGCACGGCTCGCGGACCCGGTCGCCGACCGGCTCGTCGAGTCTCTCCGGATCACCCGGCAGGTCGGCGGGACCGACCTCGGGCGGCTCCTGCGAACCCTCGCGAGCTTCCTCCGTGAGGACAACCGGACGCGCGGCGAGCTCGAGGCCCGGCAGAGCTGGACCGTCGCCGGCGCACGGCTCGCGGTCGCCGCGCCCTGGGTGACGCTCGCACTCCTCGCGACCCGGCCCGGGACCGCTGCGGCGTACGGCACCCCCGCAGGTGCCCTCGTCCTCGCGGTCGGGGGCCTCATGTGTCTCGTCGCGTACCGGGCAATGGTGAGGGTCGGGCGGCTCCCCGCCGACAGGAGGGTGCTCCGATGACGGGCGCCGACTCCGTGGGCATGTGGGCTGGGCTCGCCCTCGGTCTTGGCATCGTACTGCTCCACGCCCACGTGCGTGCGCGGCGCGTCACCTTCGAGCAGCGGCTCGCGCCGTACGTCCCACGTCCTGACCTCGGCGCGGGCACCGACGAGGGTGCGCTGCCCCAGTTCAGTGGATTCCTCGGCGGTATGCTCGGCGCGCCGCTGCGCCGCGCGACGCACGCCACGGTCCGCATCCTCGGCGGGAGCGACGAGCTCGCTCGTCGGTTGCGGCGCGCGGGGGACGCCCGGAGCGTCGAGCAGGTCCGTGCGAGCCAGGTGGTCGGGCTGTGCGTGGGGCTCGCTCTCGGGCTCGTCGTCGCCGTGCCGGCGGGAGTGGCGGGAGCGTTTCCCGTGCCGGTCGCGATCGTGCTCGTCCTCCTCCTCGGCCTGAGCGGCGCGATCCTGCCCGACGTCCGGCTCGGCACCGCGATCAAGCAGCGTGAGGAGGCGATGCTCCTCGAGTTCCCGACGATCGCGGAGGTTCTCGCCCTCGCCGTCGCCGCGGGCGAGAGCCCGCACGCCGCGCTCCAGCGCGTCGCCCGGATCGCCGACGGCGAACTCGTCGGCGAGATGCGACACGCTCTCGCCGACATCCACGCGGGCGCCAACCTCTCCGACGCCCTCGACCGGCTCGCCGACCGCACCGGTGTCCCGGCGCTCGGCCGCTTTGCGGAGGGAATCGCCGTCGCCGTCGAGCGCGGCACACCCGTCGCCGAGGTCCTCCGCGCCCAGGCGCAGGACGTCCGCGAGGACGGGCACCGACGGCTCATGGAGATCGGCGGACGCAAGGAGGTCGCGATGCTCGTGCCCGTCGTCTTCCTCGTCCTGCCGATCACGATCTTCTTCGCCCTCTACCCTCCCTCCTTCTTTCTCTTTCTTTCTCTTCTACCCATCTCACCCTTCCTACGACTCCTTCCTGTGCTCTTTCTTCTCCACACATCTCTATACAGCAAAAACAAAACTACATGTATTACATCGACTGTTTTCTGCTTTTTGTTAAGATGTGGCTGTTTA
>NZ_LT964979.1:0-1287680 GCF_900240335.1 Sanguibacter massiliensis | reverse complement strand
CGCAGTGCGATGTGACGCTTATCAGCGACCCGAACTCACTTTCAGCACGGATGTTGTCGTTTTAAAGGGCACGCGCGCCACCGAACCCCCACCCGAAGGGGCCCGCCGCCGGCGCCAGATGTTTAAAAGAGCCCCCCGTCATCCCTGCCCGCCCCTGACGCACGTCCCGACCACCGTCCCCGGAGGAACCCGCATGACCGCCACGCTCGATCCCCGCAACGACACCCCGCCCGTAGCCGCCAGCACCGCCCCGAGCCAGTCGCTGGCTTCGGCGGGCCGACGCCCCCGACGCGTCTCCCTGGCGACCCGTGTGCACGCGCGGCTGCTCGCCGCGACGGAGAGCGGCTCCGACCGAGGTGACGTCCCCGGTTGGGTCCTCGTCACCGTCATGAGCGCTGGTGTCGTCCTCGCTGTGTGGGCCGCCGCGGAGCTTGTGCTCCCGCAGGTCTTCCGCGAGGCCGTGACGAGTGTCCGGCGCCCCTGACCGCATGCGTTCGCGGCTCGTCCGGGAGGCATCATCCGACGAGGGCTCCGCGGTCGCAGAGTTCGTCATCGCCGGAGCGTTCGTGGTCCTCCTTCTGCTCTCCGTCGTCCAGCTGGCGCTCGCCCTGCACGTGCGCACCGTGGCGATCGACGCAGCCTCGGAGGGAGCGCGGCTCGGCGCGCGCTCGGGCATGACGCTCGACGACGCGCGTGAGCGTGCGCGCGACCTGCTCTCAGAGAGCCTCTCGACGGCGTATGCGCAGGACGTCGCCGCGCGCACCGTCGTCCGCGACGGCGCGACGCTCGTCGAGGTGCGGGTCGACGCACCGCTGCCCGTCATCGCACTGTTCGGACCGCCGAGCGGGCTGAGCGTCACGGGGCACGCGCTTGTGGAGCCGTCATGACGAAGCGCGCAGAGACGCCGTTCGTCGCTCAGCTGCGGGACGACACCGGTGGCGCGGCGGTCGAGCTCGTCGCCGCGGTCGTCCTGTTGCTCGTGCCGGTCATCTACCTCGTCGTGGCGATCTCGCAGGTCCAGGCCGCGGCGTTCGCGACCGAGGGTGCGGCTCGTGACGTCGTGCGTGCGTATGTCATCGCGGAGGACGACGCGGAGGCGGTGCGCCGCGCGGACGCCGTCGCAGCGCTCGCGCTCGGCGACCACGGGATCTCACCCGGTGACGCGTCGGTCGAGGTCACCTGCTCGGTGAAACCCTGTCTCACTCCGGGAACGGAGATCGGCGTCCGGGTCGTTGCCGATGTCGTCCTGCCGGGGACCGACGTTCTCGGCCTTCCCGGAGTCTCGGTGACCGTGTGCGCCGCGCACCGGGGTGCTGTCGAGACGTTGCGGGAGGTGCCATGACGTCGGTCCGTGGGCGTGTGCGCGGCGACGACGGGCAGGTGCTCGTGCTCGTCATCGGTGTCGCCGTCGTCGCGATCGCGATCGCGGTGACGCTCGCCGCCGTGTCGGGGCTCCTGCTTGAGCGCAAGCGCCTCGTGTCGACGGCGGACAACGCCGCAGCGTTCGCGGCGGCGGACCTCAGCGCCGACGACGTCTACAGGGCGACGGACCCGGAGAACCTGGGAGCGCACGCGCTCACCGAGCGCGGTGTGCGGGCCTCGGTCGCTGCGCACCTTGCAGGGTCGGGCTTCACCGACGACCCGGTCGAGGTCGTCACGGTGACGACCGACGGGACGAGCGTCACGGTGACGCTGCGTCGCACCGTCCGGCCCTGGCTCGTCGGGACGTTCGCGGACGTGCTCGGTGACGACGGCATCGTCGTCGTCGGCACGGGTCGGGCGCGGCAGACGACCGGCGGCTGAGCTCGCCGGGGAGACGCCCCGACGACGTGCCGGACCTCCGATCCTCGGGGGCACCTGCCCGCGCGGGTAGTCTCCGAGCATGGGGAGCGGGGACCAGGGACGACGTCGTGCGCGCGCAGCGTGGGTCGTGGCAGTGTCTGCGGGCTTCGTGCTGCTCGCAGGGTGCGCCTCCGTCGACCTTCCGGACGATGGCACCACGGCACCGGCAACCACGGCGCCAGTCACCACGGCACCGGGCGCCGCGGCCACGTCGCAGGGGAGCGTGCCGACCGACGCCGACGCGCCGACAAGCACGAGCGGCGTCGGGACGGGCGGCGAGAACCACGAGCCGGAGGCGCCGACGCCGACCGGAACCGAGAGTGACGACCCCACCGACAGCACGCAAACCCCGGGCGGGGCGACGGACGACAACAGCAGCCGGCCGGGCGACCCCGACGACCTGACGACGAGCACCGGAGAGGCCACAGCGCTCGCCGCGCTGGCCGAACTCAAGGTCAAGGGCCGCGCCCCGAGGACGGGCTACGACCGCGGCGCCTTCAAGTACCGCGCCGTCGACCTCGACCGCAACGGCTGCGACACCCGCAACGACATCCTCCGGCGCGACCTCACCGGCGTCGTGCTCAAGTCCGGCACGCACGGCTGCGTCGTCGAGTCCGGCGTGCTCGCCGACCCGTACTCCGCGCTCCGCATCGACTTCACGCGCGGTTCGGCCACGTCGAACGACGTGCAGATCGACCACGTCGTCGCGCTGTCCGACGCGTGGCAGAAGGGCGCGCAGCGCTGGAGCGCGGACACGCTCGCGAGCTTCGGCAACGACCCGCTCAACCTCCTCGCCGTCGACGGGCCCCTCAACCAGCAGAAGAGTGACGGTGACGCGGCGACGTGGCTCCCGCCCAACAAGCCGTTCCGCTGCCAGTACGTCGCGCGCCAGATCGCCGTCAAGCGCGCGTACGGGCTGTGGGTGACGGCCGCTGAGAAGACGACGATGGAGCGCATCCTCGGCGCGTGCCCGGACGAGCCGCTGCCGACGGACGACTCTGTCGTCCGCGTCATCGTCCTCGGGGACAGGCCCGACGACGCCCCGAAGCCTACGAAGAAGCCCACGGGCGAGGACGACCTCGACCCCGACTACGGCACGTGCAAGGAAGCGATCCGCCACGGCGCCGGCCCCTACTACGCGGACCGCGACCCCGAGTACTACTACTACCGCGACGGTGACGGCGACGGCATCACGTGTGAGCGCCCGTAGGCTCGGGCCATGACCGAGACAGTTCTGCGCGCCACCGCTGTCCTGTGCGACATGGATGGGACCCTCATCGACTCGACCGCGGCCGTCGTCCGGGCATGGACGGAGTTCAGCGCCGAGCACGACCTCGACGTCGACGACGTGCTCGCGTACTGCCACGGCCGGCTCACGCACGCGACCGTCGACCACTTCCTGCCGCACCTGCCGGCGGCGGAACGTGACCGGCTCGCCGACGATCTCCTCGCGGGCGAGGCGGACCGCCACGACGGCGTCGTCGAGATACCCGGCGCCGCGGCGTTCATGGCGCGCCTCGCGGAGCTCGGTGTGCCGGTCGCGCTCGTGACGAGCGCGCCCCGCGACCTCGCGGTCGCGCGCATGGGTGTGAGCGGCGTCGCCGTCCCGACCGTCACGGTGACGTCCGACGACGTCTCCCGCGGCAAGCCGCACCCCGAGCCCTACCTGCGCGGCGCCGAGCTGCTCGGCGTGCCGATCGAGGCGTGCCTCGTCCTCGAGGACGCCGACGCGGGCATCGCCTCCGCGCTCACGGCCAGAGCGCGCGTGCTCGTCGTCGGCGAGCACTCGTCTGCGACGACCGAGGGCCTGCCGCGCGCCCACGACCTCAAGGACGTCACCGTCCGACGCGACGGCGACGAGGCCGTGCTGACGATCGGGACGCGACGGTGACGCGGTGCGGCGATCAGTCGATGCCGGGACCCATACGGACAAGAATCCGCGCGGATGGTTGCTCCCAGCAGTCATGTGCGCGGAATCGTCGGAGGGGGCGCCTACGGCTCCGGCCGGGTCGACGAACGCCGTCGAGGCGTAGGTCGGGTCGGCGAGGGCCGGCTATGCGCAGTTGTCGCAGACTCCGGTCGCCGGAAGCGTCATGAAGCACGTCGGGCAGACCGGCGCCTCGCGCTCGGGAACGACAGGCTTGCGCGGCGCCGCCGCCTTGCGGGGTGCTGCAGCCTTCCGGGAAGCAGCCGCCGAGCGCTGAGCGCCCTCCGGCTCGGTCACCTCGAACCCGCGCTTGCGGAGGATCGTGGCGGCGCCGGACGCCCCGCCGTGGAACTCGTCGGACGTCGCCGCGCGACCGGTCGCGTACCGGTGCGCCACGCCGAGGATCGCCTTCGAGTCGTACGTCCGACCGTCATGGACGAGCGTGTAGCCCCGGGAAGGCATGAACCCGTAGACACCGAGGAAGTTCTCAGCCCCGCGATCGTCGTACTCGGCGATCGCCTGGAGGATGTGCTGCTGCGTCACGGAAGAGAAAGTCGCCACACCCCGAGCCTAGACGCCCCCGCCGGGCCAACCCGACCGCGATCGAGCGAGGTGCACGAGACGATCGTCACGCCGACGGCCCGCGCACGAGCGGCCCGCCACGCATGGGCGTGACGCGCCGCTCGTGCGTGCCGGAGTCTCAGACCGTCGGGTCCGCGAGCCCGTCGAGGTACGCCATGTCCGTCGCGGAGATCTCGAAGTCGACGTCGGCGTTCTCGACCATGCGCGAGGGCGTCGTCGTCTTGGGGAGCGCGACCGCACCCTTCTGCAGGACGTACCGGATCGAGAGCTGCGCGACCGTGCGGCCGTAGCGCTCGGCGACGGTTGCGAGCTCCCGGCTGTCGAGCAGCGCGCCGGTAGCGAGCGGGGAGTACGCCTCGACGACGATCCCGCGGTCGGCGCAGAACGACGCGACGCCCGCCTGCGCGTGCCCCGGGAAGAACCGGATCTGGTTGGCGTGCGGAGTGACCTTCGCGGTGCCGAGGAGGGCCGTGAGGTGCTCGACCTCGAAGTTTGATACGCCGATCGCACGGAGCTCGCCGCGCTCGTACGCCTCCTCCATAGCCCGCCACACCTCGGCGTTGCCCGCGGTGTGGTCGGAGCCGATCGCGTCCCACGGCCAGGGCGCGTGGATGAGCATGAGGTCGATGCGGCCGAGCTTGTCGAGCGAGAGGCGGATGGACTCGACCGCCTCGTCGTACGTCTTGAGCTGTGCGGGGATCTTCGTCGTCACGAAGATCTCCTCGCTCGGGATGCCGGAGTCGGCGATCGCGCGCGCGACGCTCGCCTCGTTGCCGTAGGCGCGCGCCGTGTCGATGTGGCGGTAGCCGACGCGCAGGGCTTCGGTGACGGCGTCGTACGTCGCGGGTCCGTCGGGCACCTGCCACGTGCCGAAGCCGAGCGTGGGGATCGCGACGCCGTTGGTGAACGTCGTCGTCGTGGTGAACGTGGTCATGGGGGTCTCCTCGTCGGTTGCGGCCTTCCCGAGGCTACGCCCGGACGGTTGCGGTGAGGAATCAGGGCGGGTCGCGAAGCGCGCTGATGTCGGCGACGAAGTAGTCCATGACGCGGATGGTGTTGTTCAACCTCTCGGTGCCGATCGTCGTGCCGTCGATGCAGAGCGCCTTCACGAGGGTGTTCGTCTCGACGTTGGTGCCGGGCGGCTGGGGCAGCTGGACGGCGCCGAGCTCCGGCGTCCACGCGCGGTGGTGGGTGGCTGGGGCCCCCGGGATCGACGACGGCACGTCCGACTGCCACAGGGCGGTATCGCCGCACATGACCTCGCTGCCTGCTGATCCGAGGCCCACGGCGACGGGCGCCCCGGAACCCGAGACGTACATCGCGGCCTCGTCCCAGCTGCTGGAGCTGGTCTCGGGGTCGACGGCCGGCGCGGTCGACCATGCTGCCATCGTCGATGACGCCGCGCCGCGGCTGACGCAGTCGGCCCCCGGAACCGACTCGGGCACGTCGCTGCCGTTGGTCAGGCGGTAGAACGTCGAGCAGGTGAACTCGCCGTTGGTCGGAGCGACACGACTCTTCGAGGACGCGATCCACGAGATTGTCGGTCCCGCGTCGCGGAGCCACCACAGGCCGGTCTCCTCGGGCGTCGAGCAGGAGACGTGATGACGCTCAAGGTCATCTCCCTCGACCGTCGCGCGGAAGAGGCAGGAGTTCTGCAGCCCGTCGACGATGTAGTACACAGTGTCGTCCGCGACGGCCGCCTCGGAGAGGGTCTCGAGCCCGTGGGCGGTGGTGAGGGCGCGAGCTGTGCGCTGCCCGGGTGTCCACAGCTCGAGCTGGTACGGCGGCTCCCACCCGCCGTCGATCGAGCCGAAGATGAGGACGTCGTCATTTACCACCCAGGCATCCTGGACGTAGTGACCGTCATCTCGCACCAGGGTCGAGGATGACCCGTCCGGGCGCGTGTAGGTGAGGGTGACGTCGTCGTCCGCGGTGATGGTCTGGATGATCATGGCCGTGTTCGTATGGTCCAGGATGTCAACCTCTGACGTCGGGTACTTGAGCGTCAGGACCGAGCGCCACTCGAGGTCGACATCGCGTGGAGGGCCCTCCGGGGACGACGGACTTGCTGCCGGCGCCGGGGTAGTCGGGTCCGGTGCGGCCGAGACCGCGGTGGACGGATCGGCGGTCGCCGCCGGTGGGCTGGCGGGCGTGCACGCCGCGAGCAGCGCCACGGTGGCGATCGTGACGCACGCACGCACCGAGCGCCTGTTCACAGCCCGAGCGTCCGCAGCGAGACGGTCGCCGTCGGCGCGGCCACGATCGGCAGCGCCAGACTAACGGCGAGAAGGGCGGTGAGTGAGATTCTCCGGTGAGACATGAGCGAACACCCCTGAAGGCTCGTGCGAACGATATCGGATATGCCCACTATGGCAGGGGGCGTGGTTGTCGCTCGGGACCTTGGTTCCGCGATCCAGCGGTCTTCCCCGCGCCACGCGGGCCCTACCACGCTGCTCAGGCCGCAGGTTCACGCACCCTGCGCACTCACCCTTTCGTCACGTCGAAGTTCGCGTCGAAGACGTCGTCGGGATCGACGTCGGCCTTGAGCGCCTTGAGGCGCGCGAGCGTCGCGGGCGGGAACGCCTCGCGGACACGCGCGGGGGACTCGTCGGTCTCGAAGCTCGAGTACAGGCCCACGAAGTGCTCGCGCAGCGGCGCCCACGCGCGCTCGAGGCGCATGCCGTCGACGCCCATCGCGCTCACGGCGAACGACGCGGAGCGGTGCGCGTACGCGGTCGCGTCGGGCGCGACGTCCGACGCCGCGCCGCCGGTCGCACGGATCTGGAAGAAGAACACCTCGCCCGAGTCGAGCAGCGCCGCGGCCGCGGCCGCGAACTCGGGCGTCATCCGCTCAAGCAGGCCCGAGCGCGAGTGCGGCTCGCCGTCGGAGACGTGGCCCTCCTCGGGAGCGTTCGCGATGACCTGCGTGTACGTCGTGAGGCGCACGTCCTGGCCGTAGAGCGGCGAGATCGCCGCGATCGGCTGGAGCCGCTCGACGATCGTGTCCGGATCGGACGAGTCGACCATCGTCATCGTCTGCACGACCCTCGGCTGGCCCGCGCGGGGCCGCCCCATGAGGAGGAAGCTCGTCGTGTCGCGCGGCGCGTCCTGGACGTACGCGCCCCAACGGGCGAGGAAGTCCGCGGTGTCCTCCGCGTCCTGCGTGAGCGTGCCCCAGCCGAGCTCGCCGACCTCGCGCGCCTCGAGCACGAACGACGTCACAACGCCGAGGTTCGCGCCCGCACCGCGCACGCCCCAGAAGAGCTCGGTGTGCTGGGAGTCGTTCGCGACGACGACGGAGCCGTCGGCGAGGACCATCTCGACCTCGCGGACGTGGTCGATCGTCAGGCCGTGCTCGCGGCCGAGGAAGCCGATGCCGCCCGCGGTCGCGAGCCCGCCGACGCCGACGCCGCCGAAGTCGCCCGAGCTGATCGCCCAGCCGCGCGGGCCGATCTCGCGCGCGACGTCCATCCAGCGTGCGCCGGGCTGGACGCGCACGAGGCGCGCCTCGGAGTCGATGACCTCGACCTTCCGCATTTTGCCGAGATCGAGGACGATGCCGCCGGCGTTCGTCGAACGTCCCGAGATGCCGTGGCCGCCCGAGCGGATGCCGAGGGGCAGGTGCGGCTGACGACGCGCGAACGCGAGCGCGTCGACGACCTCGGCGGTCGAGCCGGGACGCAGGACGATGCCCGGCGAGCCGCCGCGCATGTAGCCGCCGCGCGCACGGTGATAGTCGCGGTCGCCCGGCTCGACGGCCGTCTCGGCGAGCGACGCGGGAAGACCGTCGTAGTCGACCTCGGGCGCACGGAGCTCGAGCGCCCTGCGGGAGCGGACGCGCACGCCGCGCGAGCCGCCCTCGACCGCGGCGTCGACGCGCTCGCGGAGCGCGGGCACGACCTCCTGCGCGAACTGCGTCATGACGGCCGGCTCGTCCGTGCCGAGGATCACCGTGCCGAGGCCGTGCTCGACGACGAGGGGGAGGAGGTCCTCGACCCAGGTCTCGGCCGGACCCTGGAGGAAGCCGGTGCGGACGGGGGAGAAGCGGCCGTTGATGTTGAGCAGGCGGCGCACCTCGCGCGGGTCGCGGCCCGCGGCCTCGGCGGCCGCATCGATCGTCGCGTTGCCCTCGACGAACGCGCGCACCCCCGTGCCCCCGTCCATCTGCGCGAGGTACGCCAGCGACGGCAGCCAGCCGTCGGCCTGCGTGCCGACGAGCCGCAGCATGCGCGGCTTGAGGGCGCCGACGACGATGGGGATCTCACGCGACGGCGACGGACCGCGCTTGGCACCGTCGACGTGGTGGAACTCGCCGGCCACGCGCAGGGGGCTCTTCTCGTGCTCGTCCCAGACGCCCCGGATGATCTCGATGGCCTCGCCGAGCGCCGTGACGCCCTGGCCGGGAGTGAGGCGGTCGGTGCCCATCGCGACCATCGCGTCCCAGAACGCGCCCGCGCCAAGACCGAGGTCGACGCGGCCGCCCGAGAGCAGGTCGAGGCTCGCGACCGAGCGTGCGAGGACCGCGGGCTGACGCAGCGGGACGTTGAGGACGTTGCCCATGACGCGGATGCGGTTCGTCTGCGCGGCGACCCACGACAGGAGGGTCCACGTGTCGAGGAACGCAGGCTGGTACGGGTGGTCCTGGAAGGTCGCGAGGTCGTAGCCGAGCTCCTCGGCGAGCTGAGCGAGCGTGACCGGGTTCTGTGCAGGACGTGCCGTCGGGGTGACGAACACCCCCGTCTCGAGCCGGTGTCCGTAGTGCACGTCGCGTCCCTCCGTCGTCGTCACGGCATGCGCCGCGTCCTCCTTTCCCAATGCTCCTCCCGTCGTGGTCATTCCCGGCACGTCCCGGACGTGACGGTGAGCACGTCCCGGGCGCTACGGCGGGCGATGGTGGATCCGCGCGGGGGGACGGTCCCCGTCGCGTACTCTTGGGGATCGTGGCCATCATCGACTTCCCTGCAGAGATCACCGCGCTGAGGACGACCCTCGCGACCATCGCGGCCGTGAGCGACCCGACCGCGCTGCGCGCGAAGATCGCGAACCTCACGGAGCAGGCGGCCGCGCCGGACCTCTGGGACGACCCGGAGGCCGCGCAGAAGGTCACGCAGGCCCTCTCGCAGGCGCAGTCCGAGCTCGAGCGCGTCGCCGGCATGGGCTCGCGCATCGACGACCTCGAGGTGCTCGTCGAGATGGCCGTCGAGGGCGACGACGCGGAGACGCTCGAGGAGGCCGAGGCCGAGCTCGCGGCGATCCGCAAGGACATCGACCAGCTTGAGATCCGGACGCTCCTCGCGGGCGAGTACGACGAGCGTGAGGCCGTCATCACGATCCGTGCGGGCGCGGGTGGCGTCGACGCCGCCGACTTCGCCGAGATGCTCATGCGCATGTACCTGCGCTGGGCCGAGCGCCACGGCTACGCGACCGCGGTCCTCGACACGTCCTACGCCGAGGAGGCGGGCCTCAAGTCCGTGACCTTCGAGGTCAAGGCGCCCTACGCCTTCGGTCACCTCTCCGTCGAGGCGGGCACGCACCGCCTCGTGCGGATCTCCCCGTTCGACAACCAGGGTCGCCGCCAGACGTCGTTCGCGGCGGTCGAGGTCGTCCCCCTCATCGAGCAGACGGACTCGATCGAGATCCCCGAGTCGGAGATCAAGGTCGACGTCTTCCGCTCCTCGGGACCCGGCGGCCAGTCGGTCAACACGACGGACTCGGCTGTCCGCATGACCCACATCCCCACGGGCATCGTCGTCTCGATGCAGAACGAGAAGTCGCAGATCCAGAACCGCGCTGCAGCGCTCCGCGTCCTGCAGTCGCGTCTTCTCCTCGAGCGTCAGGCCGAGGAGAAGGCGAAGAAGAAGGAACTCGCGGGCGACATCAAGGCGTCGTGGGGCGACCAGATGCGCTCCTATGTTCTCCAGCCGTACCAGATGGTCAAGGACCTGCGCACCAACCACGAGGTCGGCAACACCGCAGCCGTCTTCGACGGCGACATCGACGACTTCATGGCCGCCGGCATCCGCTGGCGCCGCAACCTCCAGCTCGAGGCCGAGCAGGGCTGACGCAGCCCGCACCGCCTGCCGTGACGGCCGCGACCCTCTGGGTCGCGGCCGTCACGCGTCCCGTGAGCCTGTGAGGTCCCTGGACGTCGCGCGCGGCGTGTCCCGCACGGATCGACGCCTGCGCGTGCCTAGTCTCGAGAAGGCCTCGCTGCCGCACGATCCCGTCGTGCCCGCTCGCGGCCGACCGCCCGACCCGACCGAACGGAACGTGCAGCACCCGTGATCAGCCTCGACAACGTCAGCAAGGTCTACGCGCGCGGCGCGCGGCCCGCGCTCGACTCCGTGTCCCTCGAGATCGAGCGTGGCGAGTTCGTGTTCGTCGTCGGCGCCTCTGGCTCCGGCAAGTCGACGTTCCTCCGGCTCGTCCTGCGTGAGGAGCGCCCGACGTCCGGAACCGTCACCGTCGCAGGCAAGGACGTCGCGACACTCTCGAGCTGGAAGGTGCCCGCGCTGCGCCGCCAGATCGGTGCCGTCTTCCAAGACTTCCGGCTCCTGCCGAACAAGACGGTCTTCGAGAACGTCGCGTTCGCGCTCCAGGTCATCGGCAAACCCAAGCACCACATCATGACCGTCGTGCCCGACGTCCTCGAGATGGTCGGCCTCGAGGGCAAGGAGAAGCGGCGCCCGCACGAGCTTTCGGGCGGTGAGCAGCAGCGCGTCGCGATCGCGCGCGCGTTCGTTAACCGGCCGCCGATCCTCCTGTGCGACGAGCCCACGGGCAACCTCGACCCGACGACCTCCCTGGGGATCATGCGACTGCTTGACCGCATCAACCGCACCGGCACGACCGTCGTCATGGCGACCCACGACGACGAGATCGTCGACCAGATGCGCAAGCGCGTCCTCGAGCTCGCCACGGGCGAGCTCGTGCGCGACCAGCGCCGCGGCGTCTACGGCTCGCAGCGCTGAGGGGGCTGACATGAGACTTCAGTTCATCCTGTCCGAGATCGGCATCGGCCTGCGCCGCAACCTGTCGATGACGGTTGCCGTCATCCTCGTGACGTTCATCTCCCTCACCTTCGTCGGCGCCGCGGGGCTCCTGCAGATCCAGGTCGGCAAGCTCAAGGACGACTGGTACGGCAAGGTCGAGGTCTCGGTCTTCCTGTGCCCGGCCGGCTCCCCGAACGTCCAGTGCGCCGACGGCGAAGCGACGCCCGAGCAGATCGACGCGATCTGGGCGCTCCTCGACTCGCCCGAGCTTGCGCCCGAAATCCAGAAGCCCTACTTCGAGACGAAGGAAGAGGCGTTCCGCTCCTTCCAGGAGTACTTCGAGGGTCAGGACTGGGCGCAGGCCATCACGGTCGACGACATGCAGGCGTCGTTCCGGATCAAGCTCAAGGACCCGGAACGCTACGAGATCGTCGCCGACGTCCTCTCCGGCCGCCCGGGCGTCGAGTCTGTCGAGGATCAGCGGAAGATCTTCGACTCCCTGTTCCTCGTCCTCAACCGGGCGTCGGTCATGACGGTGGGGCTCGCGGCGCTCATGCTCGTCGCGGCGACGCTCCTCATCACCGTGACCATCCGGCTCTCGGCGCTGTCCCGCTCGCGCGAGACCGGCATTATGCGGCTCGTCGGCGCGTCCAACCTCTTCATCCAGCTGCCGTTCATGCTCGAGGGCGCGATCGCGGCGGGCATCGGCGCGCTCCTCGCGGGCGGCGGCCTGTGGCTCGGCGTCAAGTACCTCATCACGGACTGGCTCGCCGGACAGGTCGACTGGGTCCCGCTCGTCGGGCAGTCCGACGTCCTCCTCATCGCCCCGCTCCTGCTCGCCGTCGCGGTCGTCCTCGCGCTCGTCGCGTCGGTCGTGACCCTCCGCCGGTACATGAAGGTGTGACCATGCTGCGCCGTGCTCTTGCCGTCCTCCTGTCCGTCGCGCTCGTCGGGCTCGTCGCTCCGCCCGCGGGTGCCGACACGCTCGACGACCTCGCAAAGCGGCAGGCTGCCGCGGAGCGGCGCAAGGCCGCCGCGGACGACACGATCGAGTCGCTCGAGCACGACCTCGAGGACACGGACCAGGAGATGGCTGCCGCGTACGTGCGGCTCACGAAGGTGCGGGCCGACCTCGACGTCGCGCAGGCGGCGCTCGACGTCGCCGAGGCCGAGCTGACGTCCGCGGAGAGCGCCGCGAAGAAGCTCGCCGACCGGCTCGCCGACGCGCAGAGCGAGGAGGCCGCGCTCGTCACGAAGATCGAGGAGCAGGTCGAGCTCAACAGGTCGACGAAGTCGTCGATCGCCGAGCTGGCTCGTCGCGCCTACCGGGGCGAGGGCGCTCCCGACTCGATGAGCCTCGTCGTCGGGGCTGAGTCGGCGACCGACTTCGTCAACAGGTTCTCGCTGTCGCAGACGGCGCTCCGCGTGCAGACGAACACCCTCACCGACCTTCAGGAGTCCGAGGCGACCGCGCGGAACTCCCAGGTGCGGCTCGAGGCCGTGCGGGAGACGGTCGCCGACCTCAAGACGGAGGCCGACGCGGCAGTCGTCGTCGCCGAGAAGGCTCGCGCAACCGCGTCGAGCAAGCGCGCCGCCGTCGCGGACCTTCTCGCGAAGGAGAAGGCTGACCTCGCGGTCATCGAGAAGCGCAAGCAGGCGCAGCTCGACGCGAAGGACAAGGCCGAGCAGGCGTCCAGCGCCCTCGCGAACGACATCCAGGACATCATCGGCCTCACGAAGAAGGAGAAGGACCGGATCCGCAAGGAGAAGGAAGCCGCGCGGAAGAAGGCCGAGGAAGCCGCGCGGAAGAAGGCCGAGGAGGAGGCGAGGAAGAAGGCCGAGAAGGACAAGGCCGGCGGCACACCGAGCACGCCGAGCACGCCCTCACCGCCGACATCGGACCCGAAGCCTCCTGCGGGCAAGGGCTTCTTCGCGTACCCGACGAAGGTCCCGCACATCACGTCGAACTACGGCTACCGGCTCCACCCCGTCCTCGGCTACGTGCGCCTCCATGCGGGCACCGACTTCCGTGCCTACTGCGGCACGCCGATTTACGCCGCCGCCGCGGGCAAGGTCGTGTGGGCGCAGTACCGCGCCGGCTTCGGCAACCAGGTGCTCATCAACCACGGTGAGGTCGGCGGCAAGAACCTCATGTCGAGCTACAACCACTTCTCGCGCTTCGCGGTGTCGAGCGGGGCGCGGGTCTCGAAGGGTCAGCTCGTCGGCTACTCGGGGAACACCGGCACGAGCACGGCCTGCCACCTTCACTTCGAGGTGTACGTCGACGGGCAGACCGTCAACCCCATGTCGATGCTCTGAGCCGCCCCGCTGCAGCCACCCCGGCCGAGTCAGGGTGGACGCCCAGTAAAGCGGTCGTCCCAGGGCGCTGCCCACCGGTATCGTGAAGGGGCCCCCACCACCCGAGGGGCAGCCGCGCGCCGCGGGCGCGCGCAGACGGAGAGGAGGGGTGATGGCCAAGGGCAAGGTGTTCCAGATCCCCGACGGCTCCAAGCAGAAGCGTCCCGACGCGGGCCGCGTGCCGACGCGGCAGCTCGTCGCGAGCAACAAGAAGGCGCGGCACGACTACACGATCGAGGACGTCTACGAGGCCGGCATCGTCCTCACGGGCACCGAGGTCAAGGCGCTGCGCGCGGGACGCGCGTCACTCGTCGACGCGTTCGTGCTCATCGACCGTGGCGAGGCGTGGCTCGAGCGCGCGCACATCTCCGAGTACACGCAGGGTACGTGGACCAACCACGCGCCGCGCCGCAAGCGCAAGCTGCTGCTCCACAAGAAGGAGATCGTGCGGCTCGCGAACGACGCCGACGCCAAGGGCACGACGATCGTCCCGCTGCAGATCTACTTCCTCGACGGCCGCGCCAAGGTCGAGATCGCGCTCGCGCGCGGCAAGAAGGAGTACGACAAGCGTCAGACGCTCCGTGAGCGGCAGGACAACCTCGAGGCGCACCGCGCGATGCGTCGCCGCGAGCTCACCTGACACCACCGGCTCGCCCGTGTGCGGCGGGCGGCTCTGCACGCTACGGTGTCGACCGTGCATGGACTCAGGGGACAGTTCAGTCGTTCTGCGCGCCTTCTCGGCGCGCTCGTCATCGCCTTCGGGATCGTCGTCGCGGGTGCGCTGCCCGCTCAGGCGAGCTCGTCGTGGCGCATCACCCGGTACGACGTCGACGTCGTGCTCGACGACGCGGGCACGGCCCGCGTCACCGTCGACCTCACGTTCGACCTCGCGGGCGGCGGCCACGGGCCGCTGCTCACGCTCGTCACGCGGCACGGCTGGGACGCCGAGCACGACCGGACGTACGCGTACGACGACATCGAGGTGACGAGCCCGACGGCACCCGACGACCTCGACGTGCGCACGACGTCGCACGCGCTCGAGCTGCGAATCGGCGACCCTGACGTCACCGTCCGCGGCACGCACGAGTACACCCTCACGTACACCGCGCGCGGGCTCGTCAACGGGGCGAGCTCGACGAAGGACGGGGACCAGCTCTACTGGAACGTCCTCACAGACGTCAGCGTCCCGATCGAGAACCTTGCCGTCACGGTGCGTGCGCCCGGGCCCGTCACCGATGTCGTGTGCCACGCCGGCAGGGCTGGGCGACGTGGCGGGTGCTCGTCCGAGAGCGCGAAGGGCAAGGTGGCGACGTTCACGGCCGACCGGCTTCCCGTCGGCGGTGCGATGACCGTCGTCGCCGTGACGCCGGCGGGGACGCTCGGCGACCCGGCACCGCGGCTCGAGCCCACGACCGCGTCCGGCGCGGCGCTGCGGCCGTTCCTCGGTCTCGAGCCCGGCGAGGAGCTGTCGTTCGGGGACCGCGCGCTCTCGGCGTTCGCGCCCGACGCCCTCGTCAGCCGGGTCGCGACGACGGTTCTCGGCGGGACGGCGCTCGTCGGCGTGCTGCTGCTCGTGCGCAGGGGCCGAGACCGGGGTACCTCGGGTGCCGATCGTGCGGGCGTCGCTGGGGCGGGGCCCGACGTGCGGGGCGGCACCGACGGCGGCGTCGGCCCGCTCCCGTGGCCTGCCGCCGAGATCGGCGTGCTCGTCGACGGCCGGGCCGACCCTCGTGACCTGCTCGCGGCCGTCCTCGACCTCGCGCGGCTCGGGCACGTCCGCATCGAGACGACGGGGGAGTCGCGCGGCACGCCGCTCATGGTGCGGACCCTGCGGGGACCTGACGACGGCCTGTCGCCGTTCGCCCGCGCGGTCCTCGTCGAGGCGTGCCCGGCCGTCGGGCAGGCGCTCGAGATGGCGTGGACGGTCGACGAGCTCGCGGCAAGGTCGAACCGTCTGCGGGCGCAGCTCGACGCCGACGTCACGGCGCGCGGCTGGTTCACCCAGCCCCCGGGACGCCGCCGTGCCCGGTGGTGGGCGGCGGGCCGACGGATGCAACGGGTCGCGTGGTGGGGCGGCGCGCTCGTCGTCGTCATCCAGGTGCTCCGCGGCACGGACGTGCTCGTGGGCGCCGTGTGGTGGTGCGTGGGCCTGTGGATCCTCGGGGGAATCGTCAGGCTCGTGTCGCGGTTCACGGTCGGCGTGACCGCGCAGGGCGCCGCCGCTCGCCGCGAGATCGCGCGCTACCGGCGCGAGGTGCGAGCGATGCGCGTCGACCCGCGGTCGGGTGGAGCGGACCTCGCGGCGCACGTGGCGGTCCTCGTCGCGCTCGGCGACGAGAAGGTGGCCGTCCGCGCCGCACACGCGCTGGCAGCCACGGGTGGGGTGGTGGGCGCGCCGGGCTGGGCTGCAGGCTGGGAGGACCCCGAACGGTTCTACGACGAGCTTCCGCGATACACGACGCGTCTCCGTCGGGACCTCGAGAGCGAGCAGCGGCGCCGTGAGCGTGCGTCGTCGAGCGCATCCGACGACAGCAGCACGCACGGGTCGTCGGGCGGCTCAGGCCGGAGCGGCTCATCGTCGTCGGGCTCGGGGACGGGCGGGGGCAGCGCCGGCGGCTGGTGACTGCGGCGCCGGCGACTGGTGAGCGCGGCCGGAAATACGGTGGGGCGGCGGAGCGTTCATCGACTAGAGTGGAGACGTTCGTCAGGCACACCCCTCGGGGTGGCGCTCACGGGCGTTGCTTGACAACTGCACAGGGGGTGATCGGTTTCGACGGTGGTCGTGCTTCGAGAAGAAGCGGGCCGAGAATGCAGACTTATCTCGTTAACGATGTCTGCAAACCAATAGGTGCCGATTCCAAGCGCACCGACTTCGCCCTCGCCGCCTGAGCGAGCCTCGAAGTCCGTCAGTCCGGGCTAGCTTCCGTCCCGGGTCCTGGCGTCATCTAGGAAGCCACTGCTCGCGTCGTTCGTCGCTGACGACGCGGGGACTCTTAGGCGACTGGGCCTGTCAGCTGAGCGTCTGCTCGAGGGCTGGGGCCGAGAAAATCCACTAGCAGACTGCGCCCGGAGAAGATCTGGATACGCGTCACCGGACCGGGGTTCGATTCCCCGCACCTCCACCCCTGTTGACGAAGGGCCTCCCGCCACCGGCGGGAGGCCCTTCGTCGTGCTCTAGGGCCGTCGGCGTTGTGGCTCGATAGCCGATCGGTGCGCAGGAAGCGCAAGGATCGGCTATCGGCTATCGGCTATCGGCTATCGGCTATCGGCCACGAGCGCGCGAGACGACGCGAGCGCTCGATAGCCGATCCGGACGCGCGACGTGTGCGGATCGGCTATCGGACGAGGGCGGTAGCGCGATGGTGCGCCTCGATAGTCGATCCGAACAGCGGTGGCGCACCGATCGGCTATCGGAACACGTCGATGTCGGAACGCGTGGGCGTCGGAACACGTGGATGTCGGAACGCGTGGGCGTCGGAACACGTGGATGTCGGAACACGTGGATGTCGGAACACGTGGGCGTCGGCGCGGGTGGGCGTCGGAACACGTGGACGTTGGCACGGGTATGCGTCAGCAACCGTCGTCAGGCTCTCGGCCTGGAGGGTCACGTGGACGGGGGGCGGCCGCGGCGGGGGAGCGGCGCCGCGTCGCGGGGCGCGCGGCCTGCGCGGCCGAGCGCCTCGCGGAGGATGACCTCGATTTGCGCGTTGACCGATCGCAGCTCGTCGTCGGCCCAGCGTGCGACGGCGTCGTGCACCGCGGGATCGAGCCGCAGGAGCACCTGCTTGCGGACCGCGCGCGGCTTGCGCGCCGGGACGTCGGACGTGGTGGCGGTGTCCGCGCCTGTCGAGTGCGTCCCCGGCGCTTCGGCCCCCGACGAACCCGGGCCCGACGCTCTTGACCCCGACCCGCCCGGGGCCGACGCTCTCGCCTCCGATGCACCTGGGCCCGACGCTCCCCCCCCGGACGTGTCCGGGGCGGGCGTCGCCGCAGGGCCCGGGGCGCTCGTGGCGTCCGGGTCCTGCGGCGACGTCGGGTTGCTCGGCATGGTCGTTGTCAGTGGAGCGTGCCCGTGTTGACGATGGGCGTCGCGCGCGAGTCGCCGCACAGGACGACGAGGAGGTTGGAGACCATCGCGGCGCGGCGCTCGTCGTCGAGCGTGACGATCGCGTCGCGCTCGAGGCGCTCGAGGGCCGTCTCGACCATGCTCACCGCACCTTCGACGATCTTCTCGCGGGCCGCGATGATCGCGCCGGCCTGCTGGCGCTGGAGCATGGCCTGGGCGATCTCGGGCGCGTACGCGAGGTGGGAGATGCGGGCCTCGACGATCTCGACGCCGGCGAGGGCGACGCGCTCGGCGACCTCGTGCGCGAGCTCGGCCGACACCTGGTCGGTCGAGCCGCGGAGCGTGGCTTCGCCCGCGTCGGCGTTGTCGTACGGGTGCGTGGTCGCGACGTGGCGGAGCGCGGCCTCGGCCTGCACCTCGACGAAGTCGACGAAGTCCTCGACGGCGAAGGTCGCGCGGGCGGTGTCGGCGACCTGCCAGACGACGATGGCGCCGATGTTCACGGGGTTGCCGTCGGCGTCGTTGACCTTGAGCTCGCTCGTCTCGAAGTTGCGCACGCGCACGGAGACGGTCTTGCGCGTCGAGAGGAGCGGCGTGAAGACGAGGCCCGTGCGGCGGACGGTGCCGATGTAGCGACCGAAGAACTGCACGACCTTCGTCTGGCCGGGGTTGACGATCGCGAGGGCGCTGTAGACGAGGATCGACAAGAGTGTGAGGAGCGCGCCGGTCACCGCGAAGAGGGCCTTGAGCCCTGTGGCGTCGACGAGTTCGATCGCGACGAACGACGCGACGGCGAGGACGAGGAGGAGTGTCGCGCCGCCGAGTGCTGCCCAGCCGTTCGTCATGGCGACGGTGCGCTCGTCGACGTCGACGCGGACGCCGTCGTGGCCCACGGGGACGGTGCTTGGGGTGCCGCCGACGGACTCGTCGGTGTCGTTCATGGTCGTGCCCTTCTCTCGAGGTGAACCGCTATCAAAGTGATATCACATTATCGGGGCGAGGGGCGGTGCTGCAGGACGGGGGTCCCCCTCCGGGCGCGCGACCGCCCGGAGCGCGCCGTCGTGCGCTCCGGGCGTCGTGGGCGGAGTGCGGCCGGGGCTCTCGGGCTCAGGCGAGGGAGAGGAAGAGTTTCTCGAGCCGCGCAGTGCTCTCGGTGCCGTCGTCGGCGACGAGGCACTCGCGCATGCCGCCGGCGATGATCGAGAAGCCCGCGCGGTCGACGGCCTTGGCGACCGCTGCGACCTGCACCATGACGTCCTCGCAGTCGCGTCCCTCCTCGAGCATGCGGATGATCCCGCCGAGCTGCCCCTGGGCGCGCTTGAGGCGGCGGATGGCGGACTGGGTGGTTTCCTCGGGAAGCTGCATGCGCCGAGCATACCCCCAGGGGTGTTTTGCAGATACCCCCCGGGGTGTGTATCTTGGCGTCATCGGATGCCCGTGGGGGTATCCGCCCCGACCTCCGAGGAGAACTCACATGTGCCGTCCCGTCGCCTGCACGTCCTGCGGAAAGACCACGTGGGCCGGCTGCGGCCAGCACGTCGACAGCGTCAAGGCCTCAGTCCCCGCCGGCCAGTGGTGCACGTGTGACCGCGACGCGGCACCCGCCGAGGGTGGGGGCAACTTCTTCTCGCGTCTCTTCGGACGCTGAGACGAGGCGGCCGCAGTGACTGAGAACCGCCGTCCCCGCACCGTCATCGTCGGCGGCGTCGCCGGGGGGATGTCCGCAGCGACGCGCCTGCGTCGTCTCGACGAGCAGCGCGAGATCGTCGTCCTGGAGAAGGGCGAGCACGTCTCGTTCGCGAACTGCGGTCTGCCCTACCACATCGGTGGCGTCATCGAGGAGCGCTCCGCGCTCCTCCTCCAGACCCCCGAGAGCCTCCGCGCACGCTTCGACCTCGACGTCCGCACGGGCCACGAGGTCGTGAGCATCGACCGCGACGCCCGCACCGTCACCGTGCGCAGCGCGGCCGGCACCGAGCAGATCGCGTACGACGATCTTGTCCTCGCGACCGGCGCCGCCCCCGTGCGCCCCGGACTGCCCGGCGCCGAGCGCGCCCACGTCCTGCGCGACGTCGCCGACGTCGACCGCATCGTCGCCGCGCTCGCCGCAGGCGACGCCCCGACGAGCGCCGCGATCGTCGGCGCGGGCTTCATCGGCCTCGAGCTCGCCGAGACCCTCGCCCCCCGCGGACTCGACGTCACGCTCGTCGAGCTCGCCGACCAGGTCCTCCCGCACCTCGACCCTGAGATGGCCCGGCTCGTCCAGGACCGCCTCGAGGCGCACGGCGTCACCGTCCGCACCGGCTCCGGCGCGACTGCTGTCGAGGGCGACGATCTCGTCCTCGCCGACGGCACCCGCGTCCCCGCAGGCCTGCTCGTCATGGCCGTCGGCGTCACCCCCGAGTCCCGCCTCGCCCGCGAGGCCGGCCTTGAGACCGGCGCCCGCGGCGCCGTCCTCGTCGACGCCGCCCAGCGCACGAACGACCCGCACGTCTACGCCGTCGGTGACGTCGCCCTCAAGCGCGACGCGATCGACGATGCGAACAGCTTCGTCCCGCTCGCCCAGACGGCCAACCGCCACGGGAGGCTCGTCGCCGATGCGATCGTCGGGCGCGAGGTTAAGGCCCTGCCCGTCCTCGGCACCGCCGTCGTCGGCGTCTTCGGCCTCACCGCCGCGAGCACCGGCTGGTCCGAGAAGCGCGCCCGCGCCGCGGGCCGCGACGTGCGCATCATCCACACGCACCCCGCCGACCACGCCGGCTACTACCCGGGCGCGACCTCGATGGCGCTCAAGCTCGTCGTCGACGCCGCCACGGACGCGATCCTCGGCGCGCAGGGCGTCGGCGAGGCCGGCGTCGACAAGCGCATCGACGTCATCGCGACCGCGATGCGCGGCGGCCTCACCGCCTCCGACCTCGCCGACCTCGAGCTCGCGTACGCGCCGCAGTTCGGCTCCGCGAAGGACCCCGTCAACATGCTCGGCATGGTCGCGGAGAACCTCGCGAACGGCACGACGCGCTCGCTGCAGTGGCACGAGCTCGACGACGCCCTTGCGGGCGGCGCCCTGCTCGTCGACGTCCGCACCGCGGGCGAGAACGCGGCCGGGGCGATCCCGGGCGCGCTCAACATCCCCGTCGACGAGCTTCGGGCCCGCCACGGCGAGCTCGCCGATCGAGAGGTCGTCGTCCACTGCGCCGTCGGGCAGCGCGGCCACACCGCCGCACGCCTGCTCATGCAGCTCGGGCACACGGCCGTCAACCTCGACGGCGGCTACCGCACGTGGTCCGCGGCCATGCGGACCGTCCCCGCGACGGTCTGACACGACCCACCCGACCGGCCGGCGCCGTTCCCCTGCTGCACCGGTCACGCGCCGCACGCAACCCTTGGCGTGCGACGCCCCAGGAGCCCCGCTGATCCCTGCAGCGGGGCTCCTGCCATGCCCGGCGTGCGTGCCGGAGCCCTGGCCGGGCACCACGGGGCGTCCACGACACGAGCGCGGGCGCACGCCGGGAAACGGCGCAGACGTGTGGGTGCTGCGCCATGGGCGCCGTGACATGCGTGGGCGCACGCTGGGACGGTCCGTCGACGACGACCAGAGGCCCACGATGACACTCGCGCTCAACCCCTACCTCTCGTTCCGCGGCCAGGCCCGCGACGCGCTCGAGCGGTACGCCGAGATCTTCGGCGGGACGCTCAGCCTCATGACGTTCGGGGACATGCCCGGCCACGCGTCGCCCGAGGAGGCCGACTAGGTCATGCACGGCCAGCTCGACGGGATCGCGGGCGGCGTCACGCTCATGGCCTTGGACACTCCCTCCGTCATGGAGTACTCCGTCGGCTCGGACGTCACGACGGCGCTCACGGGTGATGACGAGGCGACGCTGCGGTCGTGGTGGGACGGGCTTGCCGACGGCGGCACCGTGACGTTGCCACTCGAGCAGGCGCCCTGGGGCGACTGGTACGGGCAGGTGACGGACCGGTTCGGGGCGCGCTGGATGGTGAACATCGCGGGCCCCGGCCAGGCGCAGGGCTGAGGCTCGACGCCCCCGGGGCTGCACGGCGCAAGGCCGCGGCCCCGGGGTGCTTGCCGTGAGGGTGCAAGTGGCCCGGGAGTGCAGCGGTATCACCGACCCGTGCCCGACAGAGCGGCTCTCGACCGCGCGACGAGAGGTGCGGGGAATCGAACCCCGGCCTTGGCGCGACCGGTCCTACGCGTAGACCGCGCCCGCCCACAGGTGCCAGAGCGCGGTCGACCGGTACGGGCTCCACGCCGCGGCACGACGTTCGACGGTGCGCGCGTCCGGGAGGCCGAGCGCGCGTCGGAGCACGAGGTCACCTGCGCACACGACGTCGTCGGCGCCGAGGCGCAGCGCGAGGACGTCGGCCGTCCACGGGCCGACACCGGGCAGCGCGAGCATCTCGTCGCGGCGCGCCTCACGCAGGTCGAGCCCGTCAGTGACCGCTTGTGCGAGCCCTGCGACCGTGCGGGCTCGGGAACCTGTGACGCCGAGCGCCGCTCGTAGCTCGTCGACGGGCACCGCCGCGAGCGTCGGCGCGCCCGGGAACGCGAGCAGGCCCGAGTGCCCCGGGGACCCGAACGCGGAGACGAGCCGCCCCGCGAACGTGCGCGCCGCCGCGAGCGAGACCTGCTGGCCGAGCACGGCCGTGACCGCGGCCTCGAACGGCGCGGGATGGCCGAGCGGCCGCAGCCCAGGGCGTGCCGCGACGAGCGGCGCGAGGCGACGGTCCGTCGCGAGGTGACGTTCCGCCGCGCGCATGTCGTCGTCGAGCCGGAACCAGTGCGAGACAACGTCTGCGAGCCCCGGCCACGGAGGCTCGGGCGTGCGGACCTCGACGACATCCGTGCGGAGCGTCACCGCGACGAGGTGCGGCGTGGTCGGACGAACGGTCGTCGTGTCACCTGTGGCGTGCGTGTGGGGTGGGCCCTCCGGGGTCAGCAGCCGGACGTGGCTCGCGGTCCCGAGGTTCGTCGTCGTCGAGCCCGGGACGTCGTGGGCCGCGAGCGCGCGCAGCGCAACGAGCGGCTGCCACGGTCCGCGCACGGGCAGGACGACCGCGGGGGAGGCGCTGAGCCACGCGCCTGCGGGCGCGGGTTCCTGGGGCGTCGGCGCGTGCGCCGCGACCCCGCTCAGACCCACACCCCCGACGTCCCGCGCCGGTGCGAGCCGAGCAGGTGCGTGTCGACGATGCCGACGGCCTCCATGAGCGCGAACACCGTCGTCGGGCCGACGAAGGTGAACCCGCGCCGCTTGAGCTCCTTCGCGAGTGCCCGAGACTCGGCCGACGACGAGGGGACGTCGGCGAACGTGCGCGGCTCGGGGGTCGCGTCGGGCTGGAAGGACCACACGAGCTCGGCGAGCCCGCCGTCCTCGCGGAGCCGCAGCGTCGCGCCTGCGTTCTGCACGGTCGCGAGCACCTTGGCGCGGTTGCGGATGATGCGCGCGTCCGCGAGGAGCCGCGCGACGTCGGTGTCGTCGAAGCGTGCGACGGCCTCGGGGTCGAAGCCCGCGAACACCTCACGGAACGCGGGGCGCTTGCGCAGGACGGTCGCCCACGAGAGGCCCGACTGGAAGGCCTCGAGACTCAGCCGCTCGAAGAGGCCGTGCTCGTCACGGACGGGCATGCCCCACTCGGTGTCGTAGTACTCGCGCAGCAGCGTGTCGGACGCGGCCCAGCGCGGGCGTGCGAGGCCGTCGTCGCCGACGACGAGGTCGGGGCGCTCGGGGTCAACCGTCACCTCGTTCGGTGCCTCGAGCGGGGTCGCAGCCTCCTGCGGCGCCGTCACGCGGCCGCCGCCTCGAGACGCAGGAGCGTCGTCTTCGCCTCGAGCCCGCCGAGGTAGCCGCCGAGCGAGCCGTTCGAGCGCAGCACGCGGTGGCACGGGACGACGACGGGTATCGGGTTCGACGCGCACGCGGAGCCGACCGCGCGGACGGCTTTGGGGTTGTCGAGCGCCGCGGCGACCTCGGCGTACGACTCGGTGCGGCCGTAGGGGACGCCTGAGAGGTGCGTGAGGACCGCGAGCCGGAAGCCGGAGGACAGCCGGCGGTCGAGAGCGACGTCGAAGTGCGTGCGGTGGCCGTCAAAGTACTCGTCGAGCTCGCGTGCGACCGTGTCGAGTCGGGCCGGTGCGCGCAGAACGCGCGGGGATACGCGGCGGGCGAGGTCGTCGAGCACCGCGTCGTGGCCCTCGGCCGCGAACGCGACGCGGACGAGGCCGAGGGGCGTCGCGGCGAGCAGGAGCTCACCGATGGGGCTCGGATGCGTGCGCACGGCGACGTCGAGCAGGTCGTCGGCCTCGGCTCGTGCGGCGAGCGCGTCCGTGAGCGCGCCGAGGCGTGCAGGTGAGGGGCCCTCGGCGAGGGCGCGGGGAACGTCGGTCGTGGTCATGCGATCTCCTCGGAGCCATAGGTGCGGCGGAGCGTGGCGAGGCCGTCGGCGGCGGCGCGGCGGACCGCGTCGGGCGTGCCGCCGACGATCGTGGCGACCTCGACGTACGTGAGACCGCCGAGGTGGTGGTAGGCGAGGGCAAGCCGTTGGCGCTTGGGGAGCGCGGCGACGCGCGTCCACACCTCGGTGTCGGCCGCGCGGGCAGCTGGGTCCGGTGCGTCGCGGCGGGCGGGCGTCGCGAGGTCGCTCGGGTCGGTGCCGGCGGGCACGGTGCGGCGCTCGCGGCGGACGACGTCGACCGCGCGGCGGTGGGCGGCGGTGACGAGCCAGGCCTCGAGGTTCGTCGTCGGCGGCAGGTCCGGGTAGGCCCGCAGCGCGGCGAGAAACGTCTCGGACCAGGCGTCGTCCGCGGCGTCCGCGCCGACGACGGCGCGGCACACGCGCCAGACGGTCGCGCCGTGGCGCTCGACGATCTCGGTGAAGGGCGGCAGCGCCGCGTCGGTGGTGCTCATCACCGGGTAGTCGCGCGGGCAGGGCGGAACGTGAGGTGTCGCCGTCGGGTGGGGCTCACGTGTCCTCCTCGTGCGGGGCTGGTCGTCGCCGACGCTACGCCAGAAGGGCCCCGCCGCGGAGCGTGGCGGGGCCCTTCTGTGGACGACGAGGGGGGGCCGTCCGGCTGTGGGCAGGCGGGGGGGGGCCTGCGCCTCAGCGGCCTGGATCAGCGGCTGAGGTTGAAGCCGGCGGTCCAGGAGATCTTCTCGGAGGCGGCGAGGGTGAGCTGGAGGAATCCGAGGGCCTCGAGTTCGTGGGCCCGCGAGAGCGCGCCGGCGTCGATCGCGGCGAGGCCGCCGGCCTCGACCGCTGCGACGAGCGTCGCCTTGGCCTCCGCGTCGTCGCCCGCGACGAGCACGGTCGTCGTCGCTCCGCCGGTCGTGCCGGAGGCGAGGGTCGCGGCGAAGTTCGTGTTGAACGCTTTGAGGACCCGCGTGCCCGGGAGCTGTGCGGCGAGCTCGGCCGCGGCCGACGAACCCACGGGCACGACGAGCGAGTCGAACGTCGCGAAGTCGAGGGGATTGGTGAGGTCGACGACGACCTTGTCGCTCAGCTGCGCGCCGAAGCGGGCGACGATGTCGGTGAGCGCGGGGTAGGGGACGGCGAGAACGACGACGTCGCCCGTGAGCATAGGGGTCTCAGCGTGCGCGACGGTCTGGACGGACGCGCCGCCCTGGGCGAGGACACCTCCGATCGCCTGCGCCATGTTGCCGGTGCCGATGATGCTGAAGCTGGTCATGGGGTCCTCCTGGGTCGTCCGGCGGGAGGCCCGTCGGAGATTGGTTGAAGTAACAACTAAAAACCTACGCCGCAAAGGTTGAAGCGTCAACCTATGCGCTACGATGGTCCCCATGACGACCGTCGATCCCGCCTCCGACCAGCCCGTGTGGCTCACCGACGACGAGCTGCGCGCCTGGGTGCGCTTCATCGGCGTCGTCCAGCTCCTCCCCGGCGTCCTCGACACCCAGCTTCAGCGCGACTCCCAGCTCAGCCACTTCGAGTACTACACGCTCGCGATCCTCTCCGAGGCCCCCGGCCGCACCCTCCGCATGACCGGCCTCGCGGCCCGCACGAACTCGACCCTGCCGCGCCTCTCGCACGTCGTCACCCGCCTCGAGAAGCGCGGCCTCGTCGCGCGCACCGAGTGCCCCGAGGACCGCCGCGCCATGAACGCGACGCTCACCGACGACGGCTGGCAGACGGTCGTCGCCGCAGCCCCCGGCCATGCCGCCCAGGTGCGCGACTCCGTCTTCGCGGGACTCGACGCCGACGACGTCGCGCACCTCCACCGCATCTCCGACGCGATCCTTGAACGCATCGACCCCGAGGGCCGCCGCTCCCTCCCGTACGAGGGTTGACCCCCGTTCCGAGACCCTTCGCGGCAGCGACGGATCGACGGAGACCCACCGTCGAGCGGTGGGTCCGTGGCACACCGTCAGGTCGCCGGGGCCAGATCCCGCCGATCCACGCGTGCCGGTGCTAGGTTCGGGCCGACGGCACCACGCCGTCGCACCCCGGCCCCGACCCCAGGACCAGCGATGACGAGCGAGACCGGATACGGCGACTTCGAGTTCGAACGACGCTTCTACGTGCGCGGCCTCCCCGACGACCTCCGCGGCGACCCCACACCGACGCTCATCGTCCAGTCCTACTTCCTCGCGGTCGACGGCTACGCGATGCGGCTGCGCGTCCAGGCCGACGGCATCGTCCTCGACCCGAACGCCGACCTCGACGCCGCCCGAGTCCTCGACACCTACGCCGACCGCTTCGACTTCTGCGCCCTCACCGTCAAGGGCCCCGAGGCTGGCGGCACCCGCTACGAGGCCGAACGCGAGATCGACGTCCACGTCGGCGTCGAGATGATGCGCCGCGGCGGCGCGCGCATCGTCAAGAACCGCTACTCCGCCTGGCTCGGCACCGACGGCTGGGTCGTCGACGTCTTCGCAGGCCGCAACCGCGGCCTCGTCATCGCCGAGTGCGAGCGCGGCGCCCCCGTCACCGACCTCACCATCCCCGCGTTCTGCGTCACCGAGGTGACCGGCGACCGCCGCTTCGCCAACGAGACGCTCGCTCACGCACCGTTCCCCACATGGCAGCACGTCTTCGCCGCCGAGCTCGCCGAGCAGGGCCCGCGATTCGCGTCCGGCTTCGGCACGAACACGCTCGCGAGCCCGCTCGCGTGAACGCAGGCACCCCGACGCCGCCCCTACGGGACGTCCTCGCCCGGCTCGACGACGCCGTCGCCCGGCGCGAGAAGACCGCCACCGCGACCGCCGGGGGAGCCCGCGCCGCGCTAGGCCGTCGATAGCGGATCCCTACGCCTCACGAGTACGAGTCGGCTATCGAGCGTCCCGTGTGTGAGGTGCGCGATCGTGAACAGTCGAGAGGTGCATCTCACGTGCACGCATCGGCTATCGGAACGAGGACAGCGGTGGGCTCCGGTGAACGGTCACCACAGACGTCGACGAGTCGACTGGTGCCGACCGCCGGGCGAAGGAAAGCGTCGAACTGCGGCGGAGGGGGACGCTAGTCGTCGTTCTGCGCCAGGTCCCGCCCTCGCAGCGCGTCGAGCGCGCGTCGCTCGCGCTTCGTCGGGCGGCCCGGGCCGCGCTCGCGGAGCGCGACGGGTGCCGCGGCGGCGAGCCGCGGAGGCGGGGGTGGGGTGCGGTCCTCGTAGGCCTCGGCGGCGAGGGGTGCGCCGACGCGCTTGAGGAGGAGCGCGCGGACGACGACGATGCGTTCGCCGGCGTCGGTGCGGGCCCTGATCTCGTCGCCGACGCGGACGGGTGTCGAGGGCTTGGCGCGTTCTCCGGCGACGCGGACGTGCCCGGCGCGGCAGGCGGAGGCGGCGGCGGACCTCGTCTTGTAGAGGCGTGCGGACCATGTCCACACGTCGACCCGCACCTTCGCCCCGTCGTTCACGCGCCCCACCCTACCGACCCGTGTGTCGCGGACCGGGGCCCGAGAGTGTCGGTGGGGCGTCGTAGACTCGGGCTCATGAGCGAGCCGATGTTCCCGACCCACCCGGACGATCCCACGGATCCCCGTGGACCCGGCGGCTCCGCGACGAGCGTCCTCGAGCGCACGGAGCAGGCCCAGGAGGCCGAGCCCGGCGACCACGAGCGCTTCGCGCACTACGTGCGTAAGGAGAAGATCATGCAGTCGGCCATGACGGGTCGTCCCGTCATCGCGCTGTGCGGCAAGGTCTGGGTCCCGGGACGGGACCCGCAGAAGTTCCCCGTCTGCCCCGTGTGCAAGGAGATCTACGACGGCCTGCGCGCCCCGCAGGACGGCGACTCCGGCGGCCAGGGCAGTGGCGGCCAGGGCGACGGCGGCCGGTGACGCCGGCCGCAGAGCAGCCTGACTCCTTCTCCTCCGCGCTCACCGAACGTGTCGAGCGCGCCGCGGCGCGGGCTCGTGCCCGCACGCAGGTGGGTGGCGCCGCACCTCGTCAGGCTGTGCAGTCCATGCCGGCGAGCGTGTCCACGGTCGCGGCGGAGCAGCTCGCTCCGGCGTTCCCACAGCGTGCCCCGTGGGGCACGGCGACGAAGCTCCGTGCGTGGCAGGCGGAGGCCCTCGAGAGGTACCGGGCGACGCAGCCGCGCGACTTCCTCGCGGTCGCGACGCCGGGTGCCGGCAAGACGACGTTCGCGCTGCGGCTCGCGACCGAGCTCCTCGAGGCCGGGACGGTGCGACGCCTCACGATCGTCGCGCCGACCGAGCACCTCAAGCACCAGTGGGCGGACGCGGCCGCGCGCGTCGGCGTGAAGATCGACCCGAACTTCCGCAACGCCCAGGGCCGTGCGGGCTCCCAGTACGACGGTGTCGCGCTCACGTACGCGCAGGTCGCCGCGAACCCGGCGCTCCACCGGGCGCGGACCGAGTCGACGCGCACGCTCGTCATCCTCGACGAGGTCCACCACGGCGGTGACGCGCTCAGCTGGGGCGACGCGCTGCGGGAGTCGTTCGAGGACGCGACGCGTCGGCTGCTGCTCACGGGCACGCCCTTCCGCTCGGACACGTCCCCGATCCCGTTCGTGCGCTACGAGCGGGACCGCGACGGCATCCGACGCTCGTCGGCGGACTACACGTACGGCTACGGCGAGGCGCTGCGCGACCACGTCGTGCGGCCCGTGATCTTCATGTCGTACTCGGGCCAGGTGCGCTGGCGCACGAAGGCGGGCGACGAGGTTGCGGCGCGCCTCGGTGAGTCCATGACGAAGGACATGGTCTCCCAGGCGTGGCGGACGGCCCTCGACCCGAACGGCGAGTGGATCCAGTCGGTCATCGCGGCCGCGGACACGCGACTCACGGAGGTGCGTCGCTCGGTTCCCGACGCGGGCGCGATGGTCATCGCGACCGACCAGACGGACGCGCGTGCGTACGCCGGTCACATCGCCCGGATCACGGGGCACTCACCGACGGTGGTTCTGTCCGACGACGACGGCGCGGGCAAGCGCATCGAGGAGTTCGCGACGAGCGACTCACGGTGGCTCGTCGCCGTTCGCATGGTCTCCGAGGGCGTCGACGTCCCGCGCCTCGCCGTGGGCGTCTACGCGACGAGCGCGTCGACCCCGCTGTTCTTCGCGCAGGCGATCGGTCGCTTCGTGCGCGCACGGCGCCGCGGTGAGACCGCGTCGGTGTTCCTGCCGTCCGTGCCGCAGCTGCTCGAGCTCGCGCACGCGATGGAGACGGAGCGCGACCACGCGCTCGACCGGCCGCGCAACGAGGCTGAGGGGCACGACCCGGAGGCCGACCTGCTCGCGGAGGCGAACCGCGAGGAGAAGGCGTCCGACGACCTCTTCGGGTCGTTCGAGGCGCTCGAGGCGCAGGCGTCGTTCGACAAGGTGCTCTTTGACGGTGGCGAGTTCGGTCTCGGTGCGGACGTCGGCTCGGACGAGGAGCTCGACTTCCTCGGCCTGCCGGGCCTGCTCGACGCCGAGCAGGTGACGACGCTCCTGCGGCAGCGACAGGCGGGCCAGGTGGCGCGTGGACGCCAGGAGATCGACACGGAGGAGTTCGACCACCGGCGCGCCGCGGAACTGCGTAAGGAGCTGAGCCAGCTCGTCGCGGGCTGGGCGCGCCGCTCGGGGAAGCCGCACGGCACGATCCACACGGAGCTGCGACGGCGATGCGGCGGGCCCGACGTGCCGCAGGCGACGGTCGAGCAGCTCGAGAAGCGTGTCGCGATGGTGCGAGGCTGGTTCGTCGGCCGCACGTAGGAGCAGCCCTGATGTCGGTGCCCCGACGTAGGCTGGAGCCGTGATCCTCGACCTGCCTCCCGTGCACGTCTCGACGGACCCCGGGGCCGAGGCCGAGGGGGCCGGCGCGACGGACCTACTCGCGCGTCCGGACGACGTCTGGGTGACGATCGTGTGGAACGACCCGGTCAACCTCATGACGTACGTCGCGTACGTCTTCGAGTCGTACTTCGGCTATCCGCGCCACAAGGCGGAGCAGCTCATGCTGCGCGTCCACCACGAGGGGCGCACGGTCGTCTCGACCGGAGGCCGGGAGCACATGGAACGTGACGTGCAGGCGATGCACGAGTTCGGGCTCTGGGCCACGATGCAGAAGGCAGGGGACGCGTGAGGCCCTTCGAGGAAGTCGACGGGCGGTTCGTCGCGCGGCTCACGCGTGACGAGCGCTTCGCGATCGCGCAGGTCGCGGAGCAGGTCGTCGAGCTGCTCGAGCAGGAGGTGGACGGGCTCGAGGAGATCGCGGCCGCGGGGGCCGACGACGGGCTGCCGTCGGCTCTTCTCGGCCTCGACGACACCGTCGTCGAAGCTCCGACGGACCCAGCGGTGCGCAGGCTCCTGCCCAACGCTGCACCGACCGACCAGGGCGTCGGCGAGGAGTTCCGTCGGCTCACGCAGACGGATCTCGCGCTGTCGAAGGTCAGCCGGCTCACTGCGCTGTGCGCGGCGCTCGTGGGCGACGACGAGCCGCTCCTCGACCTCGAGGACGACGGCGCGACCGACGGCGTGGACGTCGACGACGAGCTCGGCTCACGTGACGTCGCTCTTGAGCCGGCGGACGCCCAGTCGTTCGCGGGTGCGCTCACGGACGTCCGGCTCGTCCTCGCGGAGCGGCTCGGCATCGTCACGGACGACGACTCCGACCGCCTCTCATCGGCGATCGAGCAGGCGTGGCAGGGACGTGCAGACCTTGATCCGCGCATCGAGCTGCTGGGCTCCGTCTTCCTGCTCGCGGGGTACCTCCAGGAGTCTCTCCTCGACCTCATGCTTGCCCGTCTGCGGGGCGGCGCGCCCGGGGCCTGACGCGCATGGCTGGGTGTTTCGGCTGCTCCTCGGCGTGCGAGCCACGCGATCATCGTGCACGCTGGTTCTCAGGACGGCCCCACACATGGGGGCCCAACTGAGAGGAGAGTTCCATGCCTAGCTGGCTCATCATCCTGCTCGTCGGTGTTGTGCTCGTCATCCTGGGTGTCGCGACAGAGATCGGACAGTTCCTCATCTGGATCGGCGTCGTCGTCCTCATCGTCAGCCTCGTCCTCAGCCTGGTGGGCCGAGGTAAGAGGGTCTAGACGGTGTGATGCACCGTCGTGAGACCGTGCATCGTCTCGAAGAGCGCGGCACCCGTCGGGTGCCGCGCTCTTCGAGCGTCCGGGGTCGGACGCATGTGACATTGCGCTCACCGTGACGTGCCCTGCGGCCGCTGTCGGTGACCCCGGCTAGCCTGGGTCGCGTGAATGACGCGCCCATCGGGATCTTCGACTCGGGAGTCGGCGGCCTCACGGTCGCCCGGTCGATCATCGACCAGCTGCCGAACGAGTCGCTGAGCTACATCGGCGACACCGCGCACAGCCCGTACGGGCCGCGGCCGATCGCCCAGGTCCGTGCGCTCGCGCTCGACGTCATGGACAGGCTCGTCGACGACGGCGTGAAGATGCTCGTCATCGCGTGCAACAGCGCGTCGGCCGCCGTCCTGCGTGACGCGCGCGAGCGGTATACGGTGCGGCTCGGCCTGCCGGTCGTCGAGGTCATCTACCCGGCGGCGCGTCGGGCGCTCGCTGCGACCCGGTCGGGTCGCATCGGCGTCATCGGGACGCGCGCGACGGTCGACTCGCGCGCGTACGACGACGCGCTGGGCGTGGCGGAGGGCGTCGAGGTGACGTCGCGCGCGTGCCCCGACTTCGTCTCGCTCGTCGAGGACGGCCGCACCTCGGGCCCCGAGGTCATCGAGGTCGCGCGCGGCTACCTCGAGCCGCTCAAGGCCGCCGGGGTCGACACGCTCGTGCTGGGCTGCACGCACTACCCGCTGCTCACGGGCGCGATCAGCTACGTCATGGGGGAGGGCGTCACGCTCGTCTCGAGCGCGGAGGAGACGGCGAAGGACGTCTACCGGACGCTCGTCGCGCACGGGCTCGAGCGCTCCGCGGACGCGGACGACCCCACGCACAGGTTCCGGACGACGGGTGACCCGGAGGTCTTTCACCGTCTCGCACGGCGCTTCCTCGGCCCCGAGGTCGGGCACGTCGACGAGGTGACGGCCGTGGGGTCCGAGCCCGCGGAGGTCGCGGGATGAGACTGACGATCGTGGGCTGCACGGGCTCGATGGCGGGCCCTGAGGCGGCGGCGTCGAGCTATCTTCTCGAGGCCGACGACGCGGACGGCCGCACGTGGCGCGTCCTGCTCGACTGCGGCTCGGGCGCGTTCGGCCCGCTGCAGGCGCTCGTCGACCCGACGACGATCGACGCGGTCGGGGTCACGCACATGCACCCCGATCACTTCGCGGACCTCTGCGGGCTGTACGTGTACCTGCGTTACCACCCGACGGACGGCACGACAGCACGGCAGTGCGAACGTCCGCTCGAGGTGCGCGGGCCGGAGGGCGCGGGCGCGAAGGTCGCGGCGACGTTCGGCATGGCACCCGAGGAGGACTTCGACTGCATGTCGTTCTCCGGCTGGGACGGCGACCCGTGGCAGGTCGGTCCGATGCGCGTCGAGGCGTTCCGCGTCGAGCACCCGGTCGAGGCGTACGCGCTGCGCGTCACAGGCCCGTCGGACGAGGACCCGTCGCGGGAGGTGTCGGTCGTGTACTCGGGCGACACCGACGAGTGCGACGGCATCGTCGAGGCGGCGCGGGACGCAGACCTGCTGCTCGTCGAGGCGGCGTTCCTCGAGGGGCGTGACGAGCCTCGCGGCATCCATCTCACGGGTGTGCGTGCGGGACGGGTGGCGACGCGCGCGGGCGCGCGGCGCGTCGTGCTCACGCACCTGCAGCCGTGGACGGATCCGGTGCGCGCGGTCGCGGAGGCGACAACGACGTACGCGGGCCCGATCGACCTCGCGCGTCCGCGCGCGGTGCACGTCGTCTGACCGGACGACGCCAGCCCTGCCCCGACCCTCACTGGGAGACCGTATGACCTCGGCCCGCCTCGTCCTCGCGACCCACAACGCGCATAAGCTCGGTGAGCTGCGCGCGATCCTCGTCCCGGCGGACGGTTCTGGCGTGCCCGGGCTGAGCGCTGACGACGTCGTCTCGGCTGCGGGCCTCGGCGCGCCCGAGCCGGTCGAGGACGGCCTGACGTTCGCGGCGAACGCGCTGCTCAAGGCGCGTGCGCTCGCGCGTGCGACGGGGCTCGTCGCGGTCGCGGACGACTCCGGTCTCGCGGTCGACGTGCTCGGCGGGGCGCCGGGCATCTTCTCGGCACGCTGGGCCGGCCGGCACGGTGACGACGCGGCGAACCTCGACCTGCTCCTCGCGCAGCTGAGCGACATCGCGCCCGAGCATCGCGGCGCGCAGTTCGTGTGCGCGGCGGCGATCGTCACCCCGGACGGCCGTGAGCACGTCGAGCACGGCTACCTGCGGGGCACGCTCCTCACGGTGCGTCGGGGCACGGGCGGCTTCGGGTACGACCCGATTCTCCTGCCGACAGGCTCGGACCGCTCGACAGCGGAGCTCACCCCCGCGGAGAAGAACGCGATCTCGCACCGGGGCGAGGCGTTCCGGGCCCTCGTCCCGCACGTCGCGGCGGCCCTCGCAGACTGACCGGCCCCGGGCCCCCACCCGTCTCCTATACACATCTGACGCTGCCGACCACCTCACGCGCGCACGGCCCGTCGGGNGGCCCCACCCCTCCGGTCCCCAGCCCCAGCCGCCCCTCCGGCGCGAAATTCCGCGCGATTGGTTGCTCCGAGCAGCCATGCGCGCGGATTCTTCAGCCGGGTGGGCCGCGCCGCGGCGGGTCCCGTCAGGCGGCGCGGCGGCGACCGACGAGCGTCGCGGCGGCGCGCCAGCCGACGAGGGTGAGGCCGAGGAACCCGAGCGCGACGAGCACGAACGCGGGAGCCGTCCCGCCGCCCGTGCCGGCGCGCAGCGCCATGCCGAGACCCCACGCGAACGCCCAGACGACAAGCCCGGTCGACCAGGGCGCGAGCGGGCGCCGCCAGGCGCGCGCGACGAGCCACCCGGCGAGGAGCCCCACGGCGAAGGGCCACGCGGTGCCGAGGACCCCGGCGACGTCGAGCCCGTGCTCGTGCGTGCGGCGCCCGACGAGCGCGAAGACGAGCACCGCGAGGAGGTCGACGTCGAACGCGACGAGCGCCGTCACGGCGGACGACGGGCGAGGGGCAGCAGCGGGCTCGGTCATGGTTCCACGGGAGCGGCACGTAGGCTGGGGACCCGCCCCCTACCGGCATCGAAGGAGCACGCGAGGCATGCCCACGGTCCACGTCGTCGCCGAGGCGGTCGCGTTCGGTTACCCCGGCCGCCCCGTGCTCGACCGCGTGACGCTGCGCGCCGCGGCGGGGTCGCGGGTTGCGATCGTCGGGGAGAACGGCTCGGGCAAGTCGACGCTGCTCCGCCTGCTCGCCGGCGAACTGGTGCCGTCGGCCGGGCAGGTGCGACGCCACGGGGTCGTCGACCTCGTCGGGCAGGACATGCCCGTCGTCCCGGGACGCACGGTCGGCGACGAGGTTGCCGACGCTCTCGCCGAGGTCACGGCGCTCGCCGCCGAGATCGCGGCCGCGACCGAGTCCTTCGACCACGCGTCGGGTTCGCTCGCCGAGCTCGCGGCGCTGCTCGAGCGTTCCGAGCGGCTCGCCGCGTGGGACGCCGAGCGCCGCGTCCTCGAGCAGCTCGACAGGCTCGGAGCGTGCACCGACCTCGGGCGCGAGCTGGCGCACATGTCGGTGGGGGAGCGGCACCGGGTACGGCTCGGCTGCCGCCTCGCCTCCCGCGCGGACGTCCTCCTGCTCGACGAGCCGACGAACCACCTCGACGACGCAGCGCTCGAGCACCTCACGCGCGAGGTGCTCGCGTGGCAGGGCGTCGTCGTCCTCGTCACGCACGACCGCCGTCTGCTCGACGACGTCGCGACCGGGATCCTTGACCTCGACCCGTCGATGGAGGGGCGGCCCGTGTTCTACGGCCAGCCCGGGTACCTGTCGTTCCGCTTCGCGAAGAACCAGGCGCTGCACCGCTGGCGGCAGCGGCACCGGGTCGAGCAGAAGAAGCGGCTCGAGCTGCTCCACCGTCTCGACAGGTCGTACGAGGGCCTTTCGGACGAGTGGCGGCCTCCCAAGGGTTCGCAGAAGCACCGCCGGGGGACGCGCGCCCGGATCCACGTCAAGGCGGCCGACAGGCTCGTGGAGAAGCTCGAGGCCGAGGCGGTCGAGGTGCCGGTCCCGCCCGTCGAGCTGGCCTTCCCAGCGCTTCCTGCGCTCGACCCGACGTGGCACGCGGCCGCGGGCGCCGAGCTCGTGTCGCTGCGATCGCCGCGCGTCGCGGGGCGGCTCGACCTCCCCGGCACGCGGGTCGCCCTGCCCGCGTCGGGCAGGCTCCTCGTCACGGGTGCGAACGGCACGGGCAAGTCGACGCTTCTGCGCGCGCTCGCGGGGACGCTGCCGCTCGACCGCGGGGCGCGGGACGTCCACGAGGGCGTCCGCATCGGCGTCGTCGGGCAGGAAGGTCTCGGCGTGCAGACGGGCGTCGATCTCGACGACATCCTTGACGACGCCGCGCACGGCGCGACGGGTTTCGACGTCGCCGGACGTGTCGCGCTGCGGCTGCTGGCGGCGGGCGCGCTCGACCCTGAGCTCGTCGTGCCCGTCGCGTTCCTCGGCCTGCTGAGCGAAGCGGACCTCGACCGGCCGCTGCGCGAGCTCTCGCTCGGTCAGCGGCGGCGCTTCGACCTGGCGTGCGCGCTCGTCGCAGCGCCGCACGTGCTTCTCCTCGACGAGCCGACGAACCATCTCTCGATCGATCTCGTCGACGAGCTCACGCAGGCGCTACGGACGACGCCAGCGGCCGTCGTCGTCGCGACGCACGACCGCCGGATGCGCGAGGACCTCGCGGACTGGCCGACGCTCGCGCTGTAGCGGTCAGACGGCGCGGCCCACGTGCGCCATGGCCTGACGCAGGAGGAAGCCCGAGCCACCGTGCATCTCGACCTGCACCGCCTCGCTCACGGCCTCCTCGGGCGTGATCCACGCGAGGTCGATCGCGTCGTGCTGGGGCGAGCAGTCGCCCGTCACCGGCACGACGTACGCGAGCGACACCGCGTGCTGACGCGCGTCGTAGTACGGCGTGACGCCCGGCGTCGGGAAGTACTCCGCGACCGTGAACGGCTGCGGTGCGGCCGGGATAATCGGCAGTGCGACCGGACCGAGGTCCTTCTCGATGTGCCGGACGAGCGCGTCCCGCACCCGCTCGTGGTACATGACACGTCCCGAGACGAGCGCGCGCGTCATGACGCCCTCCGGCGTCACGCGCAGCAGCAGCCCGACGGCGACGACGTCGCCGGAGTCGTCGACCCGCACGGGCACGGCGTCGACGTAAAGGACGGGCACGGCCGCGCGGACGCGCGCGATCGCGTCGGCGTCGAGCCATCCGGAAGGTCGAGGGTCGTCGGGCGGGAACTCGAAGGTCTCGGTCACCGTCCTGTTCTACCCTGCTTGACGCGACCCGTGCGAGACACGCCGGGAATACGGGACGACCGCTCTCCGTTGGATGCCTACAGAACGACTGAGAACCCGCACCCTGACGAGAGGAACACCATGGCGACCGTGGCACTGACCGAGGCCACCTTCGAGGAGACCATCAAGAGCAACGACATCGTGCTGCTCGACTTCTGGGCCGAGTGGTGCGGACCGTGCCGCATGTTCGGCCCGACGTTCGAGAAGTCCTCGGACGCGAACCCGGACATCGTCCACGCGAAGATCGACACGGAGGCCGAGCAGGGCCTCGCCGCGGCCGCGGGCATCACGTCGATCCCGACGCTCATGGCGTTCCGCGAGGGAGTCCTCGTCTTCAACCAGCCCGGCGCGCTCCAGGGCAGCCAGCTCCAGCAGGTCGTCGACGCCGTCAAGGCGCTCGACATGGACGACGTGCGCAAGCAGATCGCCGAGCAGGACGGCGCGAAGGAGGCCTGAGCCCCTCGCCCCACGACGCAGCACGAGAGCCCCGGACCGTGAGGTCCGGGGCTCTCGTTGTCCGTGCGCGAGACGGGGGTCGAACCCGCACGCCCGAGGGCACAGGAACCTAAATCCTGCGCGTCTGCCAGTTCCGCCACTCGCGCGTGGCGCGCCCATCTTACGGGCGCACCAGGCTCAGGCGTCGAGCCCGAGGGTCTTGCGGAGGCGGCCGACGTGCCCGGTCGCCTTGATGTTCGTGAGTGCGTGGGTGACGACGCCCGTCTCGTCGAGCACCACCGTGCCGCGGATCGTGCCGGTGACCTCGCGGCCGTAGAGCTTCTTGAGGCCCCAGGCGCCCCACGGCTCCATGACGGTGTGCTCGGGGTCGGCGAGGAGCGTGAATCCGAGCTGTTCCTTCTCGGTGAACCGCGCAAGCTTCTCGACGCTGTCCGGGGAGATGCCGAGCACGCGGTAGCCGGCCGCCTCGAACGACGCCATGGAGTCACGGAAGTCGCAGGCCTGGCGCGTGCAGCCGAGGGTCCCGGCCTCCGCGTAGAAGTAGACGATGACCTTGTGCCCGCGTAGGTCCGAGAGCGTGACGGTCGTGCCGTCGGCTGCGGGCAGCGTGAAGTCGGGTGCGGTCTGGCCGGGGGTGAGGACGGGCACGGTTCTCCCAGGTGAGGTGGTCGGGGCGTCCCCGTGAGCCTAGTCGGCACGTGCCGTGGGGGCAGTGATGACGGGTACCGTGTGGGCGTGAGCACCACCACGTCCGCGCCCCTGCCCATCCGCATGCTGCACGACCGGGTCCTCGTGCGTCCCGAGAAGGACGGTGCCGAGTCACGTACTGCTGCCGGGCTCGTCATCCCCGTGACGGCGGTCGGTCCAAAGCGGCTGTCGTGGGGCACGGTCGTCGCGGCGGGCGAGCACGTGCGTCAGGTTTCGGTCGACGACCGTGTGCTCTACGACCCTGAGGACAAGCCTGAGGTCGAGCTCGGTGGGGAGTTCTTCGTGCTCCTGCGGGAGCGTGACGTCCACGCGGTGTCCCAGTCCGCGGAGGACTCGGGGCCGACGGGCATGTACCTCTGACGGGCCTCGTCCTCGTCGGGGCGCACGTCCCGACGCACTGACCTGCGGGCTTTGCGATTCCCACCTGTGGCTACCTCGGGGCGTGCACGTCACTCACCCGCAACCTCACCTCGCCTCCTGTTGTGAGGTTCGTCGGACGATGTTCGACTGTCGGAGGGCATGTGTGAGAACGGCCCGACGACGAGCCGGAGGAGGCGACGATGGCGACCGGACGAGCATCCGCACAGGGACGGCGAACGCCACGCGTGCGCATGCTCCACAGTCGGCCGGTGACGACGGAGACGCCGAGCCGTGCGTCGTTCCTCGTCGACGTCCCCGTCGTCGACGACGTGCCCGGAGACGACGGCCCCAGGGACGACGTGCCCCGAGACGACGACGCGCCTGGCGCCGAGCCTCCGCCGGGACCGTCGTACGACGCGGGAGGCGAGCCGACCGACGATGAGCTCGACGCACGCGCACGCGTGGTCCTCGAGGGACTGCCGCGGCTCGAGGACCTCCTCGCGGAGCGCGTCCCCGTCGCGCTCATCGCCGACCTCCTCAGCCCTTTCGGGCCCGACAGCGAGCGCATCGCTCGCGAGGAGCAGGGCCGCTGAGAAGCGTGTCCGGCGTCACGTCCCCGCAGGTCCTTCTCGATTTCGCCCACGGGCGGATCGGGTGCTAGTGTTTCATCTCGTTGCCGCGAGAAACCGCAGGAACATGCGCCATTAGCTCAATTGGCAGAGCAGCTGACTCTTAATCAGCGGGTTCGGGGTTCGAGTCCCTGATGGCGCACCACGCGAGGCCCCTCGTCCGACGGACGGGGGGCCTCACCCGTCTCCAGCCACACGAGCGGAACGCCCGTTCGTAGTGCCCATGCGCGAAGCATGATCTTTCGCGGCTTCACCCGGTCGAGCTCTGCGTTGCCGACCGTCTGGCGCGACACGCCGAGTTCGGCAGCGAACTGCTCGCGGTCGAGGTCCGTCAGCTCGCGTGCCTTGCGGAGCCTGTCGCCCATCGTGAACTGCGGGATCGTCCCGTGCGCGGCGTCAATCGTCATGTGACGAAGATACGACATCGCACCCCTGTCGTTCAAGAGGGCAAGATTCGATCCTTGACACGGCTGTCATTCGCCGTATCTTCGTCACATGACGATTTCCGATCTCATGACGACGAAGGACGTCGCGCACCGTCTCGGGGTCTCGCCGCGGACGGTTCAGCGTCGCGTCGCGGCCGGTGCGCTCCGCGTTGCGCATCGGTTCCCCGGCTACCGGGGCGACATGCTCTTCGACCCGGCCGACGTCGACGCCCTCGCGGCGTCAGTCGTCGAGGCCGGGCACGAAGACGCGCAGACCGAGCCCGTGGTCGCGAGCGGAACGCCAGATGTAGCCGCGGACGCGGACGAGACCACCGGCGCGCTCGACGATGCCGCGCAGCTCGCGGTCGTCGCTCGACCCGAGCGGGTAGCCGCCGTGGCTGGCCCACACGACGCCGGCCTTGACCCGGAGGACGACCTCGAGGCTCGTCGTGCTGCCGCCGGCGCTCGGCAGTGCGACGCCGACGGCCTTGGAGACCTTCTTATAAGCCCAGGCGGTCTGAGCGGCCGGAATGACGACGCTCTCGTCGCTCGAGGCGTCGAGGAACGGCGCAGTGGCTTCGTCGGACTTGGGGGAACGCGAGAAGAGACCCATGCGGACATCGTCGCGGGCGCCCGCCGCGACGTCCAGACCACCGACGCGGGATCCCTGGCCCGCGCCGGTGCACCCGCTGGCGGGCGCGCTGGCATCCCTGAGCCTGCGCCCGCCAGCACCACTGACGAGGTGACCCGATGAGCGACGTCGACGACTGGTTCATCGAGCGGATCGTCGACGGCGACCGCCACCGCTTCGAGCTCGAGGTGCTCGACGTCTACGAGTCCATGCGCCTCAAGTTCCTCGTCAACACGGACGGGACGGTGGCCTTCGCATGATCCCTCGTCGCGTCTACCTCGTCCGCCGCGTGCTCGTCGGCCTGGCGCTCGTCGCCGTCGTCGCGCTCGCGACCGTCGCCTACCTATGGGCCGTCACGAGCCTCGGGACCCCGTGCTTCACCTCGACGATCGGAGGTGCCGCATGACCGGCCCGCGCATTGCCGTCTGGCGCGCCCCCGCAGGCGTGATCGTCCACACCGACGCCCGACCCTGGTTCGTCACCGAGGGCAGCCGCATCGTGGGCCGCTTCACGTCCTGGCACGAGGCCATGGACGTCGCCCGCCGCATCATGCCGCGCACGCTCGAGGTGACCTGCTGATGCCCGCGCACTACACCTACCTCAAGCGCTGGCGGTACGAGCGCGAGCAGGGCATCGAGCGCACCATGGACGTCGCCCCGGTGCGCGAGCACCTCGCGCGCCTGCGCGCCGCTCGCATGACCTGGCGCGCGATCGCCGAGGTCTCTGGTGTAACCGCCAGCGCCCTTCACAGCATCCACAAGGGCGAGACCACCCGCATCAACCGCGCCCGCGCTCGCGCGATCCTCGCGGTACACCCCGACGCCATGTTCGAGCGCAGCAACCCCGCAGGGTTCGTGCCCATCATCGGCACCCGGCGACGCATCCGCGCGCTGCTCGCTATCGGATGGACCCACGACCTCATCGCCGCCGCTGCCGGCCTGCCCGAGCGCCGTACGGTCACGCTGCTCTCGCAAGCAGGCCACCTGTGTTCGCTCGAGAACCACGAGCGCATCAAGCGGGTCTACAACGAGCTCTCGATGACGCCCGGCCCGTCCGAGACGAACCGAGCCCGCGCACGCAAGTTCCGTCACGTCCCGCCCCTCGCATGGGACGACGACACCATCGACGACCCCTCAGCGCGCCCCGCTGGCTGGTCCCGGACGAAGGCCATGGCATGAGACCCGACCGAGAGCGCTACGCCCGCTACCGCGCCGCCTACCGCGAGCGGTTCGGCGTCGAGCCGACCGAGACGCCGTACTACGTCGGCCCGAGCAAGCGATGAGCGCCGTGTTCACGCAGGCGATCGCGCACTGGCGTCAGCTGCGCGCTGAGTTCGAGCTCTACCGCGAGCACGCCTACGCGCGCGCCGAGGACGCCTGCGCAGGAGTCCTTCTCAACTCCGCCGCGCAGCGCGAAGGCATCAGCGCATGGTCGCTGTTCATCGGTCCCGAAGCACGCGCGTTCCGCTGGGCGTCCGACGAGCTGCGCGAGCACTGACGCGAGTATCCGCGCATGACGTTCGAGGCGTTCGAGCGTGCCCGCCTCGACGACTACTGGCCGGGGGATGACCTGTGAGCCGCCCCGCGATCCTCGACGCGCTCGCCGTCGCCGACCTCGCCGTGGCGTTGTGCGACGACGCGACCGAGCGCATCCACCGTGCCCGCCACGAGACCGACGACGAGGCTCTCCGCGAGGACCTCGTCGACGCGGCCGACGACCTCTCGCAGGCGTGGCTCTACGCGAACCGCTCGCGCTCGCTCCTGCGTCAGCTCGCACGCGTCCTGCTCCCAGCACCCGCGCCCGCACACGCGCCGACGCCGCTCGACGTCGCTCGTCGCGCTGGGTGGGTCGAGTGAGCGCCGTGACGGCCGGCCGCCCGGTCGACTCCCTCGTCGGGTCGCTCGCCCGCGCAGGCTGGGGCGACCTCACCGGACGCGAGCACCAGGGCCTGCGCTCGACGCTGCGCGCCCTCGTCGACCTCCTGCCGCACCGCAGCGCGCAGGGCCTCGTCACCGCCGCGCAGGTCGCCGACGTCGCAGGACTCTCCGAGCGCTGGACACGCCGCTGCATGCGCGTGCTCGAGGACGCCGGCCTCATCGTCTGGACCCGCGGGGGAGTCATCGCAGGCGCGCCCGCGCCCTCGCACGTCCGCATCGTCAAGACGCTCGTCGTCGCGATGATCGGCGGCGCACGCCCGATCCTCGACGCGATCCGCGCCGAGCGCGCCCGCCGCACCCGAGCGCGCGTCGAGGGCCTGGCCTACGTCATGCCGGGCAGGCGTCGTCGCAGGTCAGCCCATGCGGAACTGGATGCAAGCCCTCGCCCCCTCACGGGGGAGGAGCCCTCCGGTCGCTCCGCTCCTCCACCAACAGATGACACACCAGACCCCGAGGTCGCCGCGCGAGGCGCGGCTTTGGCCCGAGCAGCACTCCGAGCAGGCAGGAGCAGACGATGAGGTACACCTATGAGGTGCCCACGTGCGAGCACGGGGGAGACGCCCGACGCATCACCAAGGGTCGAGCCGAGGGGCAGTCGCGCTGCCCGATGTGCCGCGCTGCCGAGTCGCGTGCCGCGTGGCTCGCCGCACAAGCAGCCGAGGACGAGCGCCGTCGTGCCGAGCGTGCCGCTGCTTGGGCACGCACGCTTCACGACGAGCCCGAGACCCCGACCAACGTCGTGCCGCTCCGAGGTGCGCGATGAGCTGGGGAGGACGACGCATCGCGTCGCTGCGCCGCCGCGTCGTCGAGGTCTACGGCACGGCCTGCCACCTCTGCGGCACCGAGACAGCCGACCCCGCCGAGGTCGGACACCTGCACCCGCTCGCCCTCTCGCTCGACCACCTCGTGCCCCGCTCGCGCGGCGGCACCGACGCGATCGACAACCTGCGCCCGGCCCACCGCCGCTGCAACCTCTCGCGAGGCGCCAGGCCGACGAGCACCGCCCGCCCGCCGACGCCGCCCCGGCCGGTCGTCGACGGATCCGCTTTCTTCGGCTGAGGCCCTGGAAGACCCGCCCCCACCTTCGATCCCTCCCCAACCCTCCAAAAAAACGCCGAGAACGGCGAGATTGCAACGGAAACGAGGCCACCATGGACCTGGAGCAAGGCACTCTCGACCTGCCCGAGATCGAACACGCTGGGGGTGGCGCGATCGAGCGCGCTGCCTGCGTGACCATCGCCGCGCTGCGCGAGCACGGCGCCCTCGACGCCACCCACACCCTCAAGGTCGAGCTCATCCTCCAGGGCGCACGCGCCCTCGACTCCGAGTTCAGGTTCGGCAAGGTCACCGTCGCCGGAATGCAGCTCTACGCTCGCGTCCTGGACACCGCAGACGGCCTGCCCACCATCGCCGAGGCCGTGTCCCGCGAGTTCGAGCGGATCACCGAGGCCCTGGCCGATGCCGAGTAGTCGTCTCCTGCGCCTGGAGGACCTGCGCCGGCCCCCGACCGCCGCGACGGCGCGCAACCCCGAGCTGCGCACGCGCGGCGGCAAGATCGGCGTGCTCGCCGCCGCGCTCGGACGTCCGCTCAAGCCTCACCAGCAGTACATCGCCGACGTCGCGACCGAGCTCAACCCGCCCGGCTCCCGGCTCCGGTTCCGCTACCAGCTCGTCATCGTGTCCCTGCCCCGGCAGACCGGCAAGACGACGCTCATGCGACCCATCTGCCTCGAGCGGACCCTCAGCCGGCCCGGCGTCCAGGTGTTCACGACCGCGCAGTCCGGCAAGGACGCCTCGGCGCGCTGGGAAGACCTCGTCGCGGACCTCTCGACCTCGGCCGTGTTCCGCTCGATGCTCTCGATCAAGCGCGGCAAGGGCGACCAGCGCGCGACCATGCCCAACGGCTCGTTCATCGCACCGTTCACCCCGGACAAGGAGTCGCTCCACGGGTACTCACCCGAGCTCGCGTTCGTCGACGAGGGCTGGGCCTTCGACGGCGTCCAGGGCGCCGACCTCATGAAGGCGATCCGACCCGCGCAGATCACCAAGCGCGACCGGCAGCTCTACATCGCCTCGGCAGCCGGCGACGCGACGAGTGAGTGGTGGACCGAGCTCATGCGCATCGGACGCGAGTCCCTCGACGACCCGACGTCGCCCATCGCGTTCTTCGACTGGTCGATGGACCCGACCCTCGACCCCGACGACCCCGCATCGTGGGAGTTCCACCCCGGCCTCGACGGCCTCATCACGATCGAGGACCTGGCCGCCGAGCACCGCGCCAACGCGCCGGCCGACTTCCTGCGCGGGTTCATGAACGTCCCGACGACGACGACGAGCGCCGGCGCCGTCGTCGACGTCGCCGAGTGGGACACGCGGGCGCGCGCCGAGCTCGAGCAGCCCGACCCGTCGCGCCTCGCCGTCGCTTACGACGTCGCGCTCGACCGCTCGAGCGCCTCGGTCTGGTCGGCATGGCTCGACGACGCCGGCACGCTCCACCTCCACGTCGTGCGCACCGCCCCCGACGTCGGTTGGCTCGCGCCCTACCTCGCCGCGTTCATCAGCAAGCACCGCCCCGCGGTCGTCGCCGCCGACGACGGCGGTCCCGCCCGCATGGTCACCGACCAGCTGCGCCGCGCCGGGCACCGCATCGAGACCCTGGCCGGCCGCGACTACGGCACCGCCTGGACCGAGTTCAAGACCGCCGTGCCGGACCTCGTCCACGACGGCACGCCCGCGCTGCGCGACGGCCTGGTCGCGACCGTCGAGCGTCGCGTCGGCGAGCAGCTTGGCCCCTCACGGCATCACTCCGCGCGCCCGGTCGACGCCGTCATCGCCGCGATGGTCGCCGCGTGGCACGCCACCCGGATCCCGACGAGCATCCCGATCTACTGAGAGCGAGCCACCACATGCGAGTCAAGATCGACGCCGGCGGCATGACGTACCTGCCACTGTGCGACTGCGGCTGGCGAGGCCTGCCCTCGACGAGCCGCGGCGGCGCACTCTCCGACGCCCGCCACCACGAGCGCCGCGCGCACCCCGGCGACCTCCAGGCCGCCAAGGCCCTCGCCGAACATCGACGGCGCGCCGGGCATTCCTGAAACGTGGATAGGTCGCGGTCAGATCAGCGCATGAGGTTCTTCGACCGCTTCCGCACCGCCGGCGCCCTCCACGAGCGCGCCGAGTCGATGCCCGCAGGCGTCACCCCGCCCGCGCGCTCGGCGACCGCGAGGCTCGTGACGACCGACGAGGCCCTCACCCTGCCCGCCGTCTACCGCGCGGTCCAGATCATCGCGACGGCCGTCTCACAGCTCTCCCTCGACGTCGAGCGCGGCGGCACGCAGATCGAGACCCCGGCGCTCGTGCGCAACCCGGACGTCCTCGGCGCGCCGCGCGCCGCGTTCCTCGAAGCGACGACGACGTCGCTCGCCATGACGGGCAACGCCTTCTGGCGCAAGCACCGCGGCGCAGACGGCTACGTCATCGCGCTCGAGGTCTGGCCGACCTACGAAGTCTCCGTCAGCCGCGACCCGCGCACCGGGCAGATCGTCTACGGACGCGACGGAGTCGACTACACGACCTCCGACGTCCAGCACCTCCAGCTCATGCGCGTCCCCGGCCGCCTCGTCGGCCTCGGCCCGGTCCAGGCCGCCGCTGCCGACCTGCGCGGCGGGCTCGACCTGCGCGACTACGCCGCGAACTTCTTCAACGACTCGACGATCCCGTCCGGCATCCTCTCCACCGAGCAGCAGCTCACCCCGGCGCAGGCCGCCGAGTGGAAGAAGCAGCTCGCCGCGTCCTGGAAGCCAACCGAGCCCGCCGTGCTCGGCGCCGGCCTCAAGTACGACCACCTGCTCCTGGCCCCGCGCGACGCGCAGTTCCTCGAGTCCCGCACCTGGACGATCACCGAGGTCGCCCGCCTCTTCGGGATCCCCGCGAAGTACATGCTCGCCGCGATCGAGGGCACGAGCACGACGTACAGCAACCAGGAGCAGGAAGACATCGCGTTCGTCCGCTACACGCTCATGGCGTACATGCGCGAGATCGAGATGGCCATGAGCGCCGTCCTCCCGCGTGGCCAGGAGGCTCGCTTCAACGTGGACGCGCTCCTGCGCACCGACACCAAGACCCGCTACGAGGCCCACCAGCTCGCGATCTCGATGGGCCTGTACTCGCTCGCCTACGCACAGCAGATCGAGGGCCTCCCGGTCGTCGACCACCAGCCCGCCACCCAGGAGGCCCCCGTTGCCTGAGCAGCTTCTCACCCGCGCGTTCGAGGTCCGGTCGGCCGACCTCGACGAGCGCACCGTCACCGGCATCGCCGTGCCGTGGGACACGCCCGTCAAGATCCGCGACTGGTGGACCGATGGGACCTACCTCGAGCAGGTCGCACGAGGCGCCGTCGTCGAGTCCGACGACGCCAAGCTCTTCGCCGACCACGCCGCGATTATCGGTCGCGTCGTGTCTCACCGTGACACCGACGAGGGCTGGGAGATCACCGCGAAGATCTCTGAGACCTCGCGCGGCAACGACGTCTACACGCTCCTGCGCGACGGCGCTCTGGACCGCTTCTCCATCGGCTTCCAGCCGCTCGAGCACGTCGAGTCGCGCGACGCCGACGACGTCCTCACCATCACCCGCACGAAGATCCGCGTCCGCGAGGTCTCCGTCGTCCCGTTCCCCGCCTACGACACCGCCAAGGTCTCGTCCGTCCGCTCCGCCACCAGCAAGGAGAACACCCCCATGCCCGAGTCCACCCCCACGCCCGACGTGGCCCTGCGCGAGTCCGTCGAGGACCTCGCCCGCCAGGTCGAGCTCATCCGCTCCGAGGGCCTGCGCCCCGCCGCCGAGGCCACGCCGACGTTCCGCTCGATCGGCGACATGGTCAAGCGAGTCGCCGCCGGCGACGAGGCCGCGGTTCGCGCCTACACCGGTGCCGTCTCCGGCGACGCCGTCCTCAAGGACGCCTGGATCGGCGACCTCGTCGAGATCATCAAGAAGCGCCGCCCCGTCATGTCGACGTTCGCCACCGGCGCGCTGCCGGCGACCGGCATGGGCGTCGAGTATGCCGTGCTCGAGTCCGACTCCACGCAGGTCGGCGTCCAGGCCGACGAGGGCGACGACCTGCTCTTCGGCAAGGTCTCGATCACGACCAAGACCGCGCCCATCGTCACGCTCGGCGGCTGGAGCTCGCTCTCCCGCCAGACGATCGAGCGCTCGACGGTCGGCATCCTCGACACGACGTTCGAGGCGATGGTCGAGCGCTACGCCCGCGCGAGCGAGGTCTACGTTCGCAAGGTCCTCACCGACGCGCTCGCCGTCACCGGCTCGGACGCGCTCGACGAGGTCACTGCCGACCTCACGACGCAGGACGGCATCGTCACCGCGGTCCTCGACCTCGTCGAGCACTTCGACGACGCCGGCCGCGCGCTCGACGGCGTGTTCGTCGACAAGGCCACGTTCCTCGCCCTGTACGCCGTGCCCGCGACCGACCGCGTCCTCCAGGTCACCGGCGCGCCCGCCGACAAGGTCGGCACGATCACCGTCAACACCGGTGCCGGCGACGTCGCCGGCCTGACGTTCCGGCTCCTGCCCGGCGCGGACGCGGGCACGGTCGTCGCCTACGACCGCACCGCGATCAAGACGCTCGAGTCGCCCGGCGCGCCCGTCCGGCTCCAGGACGAGAACATCGTCAACCTCACCAAGGACTTCTCGATCTACGGCTACCTCGCGGCCGTCCTCCAGAAGCCCGAGGGCCTGGTCAAGGTCGTCGACACGCCGTGACCACCACCGCTGCCGACCTCCAGGCCTACGTCAACGCCTCGAGCCCTGCCGACGTCGCCTACACCACGAAGGTCGTCATCGAGGCTGCCGAGCTCGTCAAGACGTTCGTCGGCGCCGCCGCCGTGCCCGAGGCAGTCCTCGACCGCGCAGTCCTGGAGGTCGGCAGCGAGCTCTACCACCGCCGGCAGGCCCCCAACGGCATCGCGGCGGGCGCGGGCCTCGACGTCGCACCCATCCGCGTCGCCCGCGACCCGATGGTCGGCGCGTACCCGCTTCTGCGCCCCTACGTCGGCGGGGGATTCGCATGAGCATCCACCAGGCGCGCGTCGAGCTCGTCACGACGCTCCGGTCGCTCGACGCGCAGGTGTACGACCACCTGCCCGCACGACTCTCGCCGCCCGCCGTCGTCATCCTGCCCGGCAGCCCCTACCTCGAGCCGAGCGACCGCGCAGCGTCGTTCCTCGCGCACCACACCGTCACAGTCCTCGTGCCGGCCGGTGCGAGTGACGTCGTCACGCGCACGATCGACGACCTGCTCGAGGACGTGCTCGTCGAGCTCATCAACGCCAAGTACCTCGTCGACTCCGTCTCGACGTTCTACGGCCTCGACCTCGGCGGCACCTCGTTCCTCGCCGCCGACGTCTTCGTCCACCGCACCATCACCCTCTAAGGAGACCCCCGTGGCCGCTTCGTCCACCCGCATCAAGGGCACCGCGCTCAGTCTGAAGTTCGGCTCGCCCGCCAAGGACTACTGGTGCGACGTCACCTCGTGCACCCTCACCAACGAGGACGCCGACGCCGGCGTCGTGACCTTCTGCGACGCAGCTGCCGGCGGCGGTCGCGACTTCTTCCTCAACATCGCCGGCATTCAGTCGACCGCGGCCGACTCCTTCTGGCGCTACGTCTGGGAGCACAGTGGCGAGGAGGTCGGCTTCACCTACGCGCCGCACGGCAACGAGGTGCCGACCGCCGACCAGCCGCACTTCATCGGCACCGTCAAGGTCGGCCCCAAGCCCGAGGTCGGTGGTGAGGCCGGCGTCGACAACGAGTACACGTTCGAGACGCAGTGGAAGTGCGTCGGCACGCCCGTCATGGAGGACGGCACCACCCCGTGAGCCGCGCCGACCTGGACGTCGCCACCGACGGGACCCGCGTCCGCGTCGAGGGCCTGCGCACCACGCTCCGCGCGATGCAGAAGGCCGGCGCTGCCACCGAGGACATGAAAGAGCTCATGCACTCGATCGGCACGCTCGTCGTCCAGGCGGCAACGCCGCCCGTCCTCACCGGCCGACTCTCGACCACGCTCCGAGCAGGGCGCGGCAAGACGAAGGCCGTCGTGCGGGCGGGCGGCGCAAGGGCGCCCTACGCAGGCGTCATCCACTACGGCTGGCCCGCCCGCAACATCCCCGCCAACCCGTTCCTCACCGAGGCGCTCCAGCGGACGCGCCCCGCAATCCTCCGGGCACTCGACGAGGGCCTGGCCGACCTCCTGCGCGAGCAGGACCTCACCTGAAGGAGCCCTCCGTGGCACTCGACATCGACAAGCTCACGCTCGGCGAGATCGCCAAGATCGAAGACCTCTCGGGTCAGTCGTTCACGTCCCTCGGCGAGGACGGCGCACCCAAGGGCCTGCTCCTGGCCGCGCTCGCCTACACCGCCAAGCGCCGCGAGAACATCGCCAACGGCCTGCCGCCCGTTCACGCCGCCATGTGGAACGAGTGCCTCGACCTCACGTTCGAGGAGGCCAACACGCTCGTCGGCCTCGACGACGCACCCGCCGAGGAGGCCGAGGGCCCTACGTCGGCTCCCGTCGAGGAGCCCGTCCCCGCTCGCGCACCCCGCAAGACGCGCACGACCTCCGCCTGAAGCGCACCCGCGAGATGGCCCAGTTCGTCGTCCACCTCCACCTGAGACCCGACGACTACTGGGCACTCACGCCGCACGAGCGCGACGCGCTGATCGACGAGTTCAACCGCTCCCAGAAGCGAAAGTAGGCACGCATGGCCGGGCAGACCATCACCATCTCCGTCCTGGCGGACACCAAGAAGTTCTCCTCGGCCATGCGCAACTTCGGCGACGCCACCGGCCTCAACAAGCTCGGCGGCATGGCGAAGAAGACCGCCAAGGCGCTCGGCGTCGTCACGCTCGCAGGCGGCGCCGCGCTCGGCGGCCTGGCGAAGGTCTCCGTCGACGCCGCGTCGTCGCTCGAGCAGTCCATCGGCGGTGTCGACGCGATCTTCAAGGACCAGTCCGGCAAGATCCACACCTGGGCGACGAAGGCAGCCGGCGACGTCGGCCTGTCCAAGAACGCCTACAACGAGCTCGCCGCGATCATCGGCACGACGCTGAAGAACAGCGGCACGCCGATGGACGAACTCGCAGGCAAGACCAACGGCCTCATCAAGACCAGCGCCGACCTCGCCGCGACGTTCGGCGGCACCGTCACCGACTCGGCCAACGCCATGGCGAGCGCGCTGCGCGGCGAGTTCGAGCCGCTGCGCCGCTACGGCGTCTCCCTGTCCCAGGCTGACATTCAGGCGCGCGCTCTGGCCGACTCCGGCAAGAAGAGCGTCAAGGAGCTCACGAAGCAGGAGAAGGCCGTCGCCACGCAGGCCCTCATCCTCGAGCAGTCCGCCGACGCCCAAGGCGCGTTCGCCCGCGAGGCCAACACCCTCGCAGGCCAGCAGGAGCGGCTCAAGGCCAAGTTCGAGAACGTCAAGGCCACGCTCGGCACGAAGCTCCTGCCCGTCATGACCAAGGTCACCACCTGGGTCTCCGACCGCCTCGACCCCGCCATGGAGGGACTCCAGCGGTTCGTCGACGAGAAGGTCACCCCGGCGATCAAGAGCCTCGCCGGATGGTTCAAGGACAACGAAGACAAGATCAAGGCCCTCGCCGAGAAGATCTCCTCGGGTCTGTCCACCGCCCTCCAGGGCGCGTGGGACCTCATCCAGAAGGTCGTCGAGGTGCTGAAGAACCTCGGCACCTGGGCCAAGGACAACAAGGACTGGCTCCTGGCGCTCGGCGTCGCCGTCGGCACGATGGTGCTGGCGTGGAATGCCTGGACGACTGCTCTCGCGGTCTGGAAGGCCGCCGTCCTGGTCGGCACAGCCGTCCAGACCGCCTTCAACGCCGTTCTCGCCGCCAACCCCATCGGCATCATCGTCCTGGCCATTGCGGGTCTCGTGGCGGGCCTGGTCTTCTTCTTCACCAAGACCGAGACCGGCAAGAAGGTCTGGGCCGGGTTCACCGCAGCTCTCTCCAAGGGGTGGGAGACGATCAAGTCCGCGTTCTCCAAGGGCTGGGAGGCTGTGAAGTCCGCGCTCCAGAAGACGTGGGACTTCGTCAAGAAGGTCTGGTCCTACACACCCATCGGACTCATCACCACCAACTGGGGAAAGATCACCGGCTTCTTCTCCGGCATCCCCGGCAAGATCAAGGGCTACTTCGACAACGCGATCTCGTGGCTGAAGACCGCCGGCAAGAACATCTTCACCGGCCTCAAGAACGGCGCGACCGAGACGTGGTCGACGGTCTGGACGTGGATCAAGGAACGACCCGGCAAGATCAAGGACACCTTCTCCAACGCCGGCGAGTGGCTGAAGACCGCCGGCAAGAACACCTTCAACGGCCTCAAGTCCGGCTTCACCGACGCCTGGACGAAGGTCACGTCGTGGCTGAAGGAACGCCCCGGCGCGATCAAGGACACCTTCTCCAATGCAGGCACCTGGCTCCTCGACGCCGGCAAGAACGTCATCAACGGCCTGAAGAATGGCGTTCTCTCCGTCGCAGGCAACATCGGCTCGTGGATCGTCGACAAGGTCCCTGGCCCCATGAAGTCGGCCGTCAAGAAGGCTCTCGGCATCCACAGCCCGTCGAAGGTCTTCCACGGCTACGGCGTCAACATCATCCAGGGCCTCGTCAACGGCCTCGACGACAACCGCGACAAGGTCAAGTCGTCCATCGAGAAGATCGTCGCCAAGATCCGCGACACCAAGGGTCTCTCGGACGCCAAGAAGTCCTCCCTCGTCACCTACGTCAAGGCGCAGGGCAAGGCCCTCGACACAGCCTGGAAGAACGCCGAGAAGGCCGCCTCGAAGCTCAAGAGCGCCCAAGAGAAGCTCGCGACGATGAAGGCCGACAAGCGCGCCATGCGCGACCAGGTCGCATCCTCGCTCATGGGCCAGGTCAACCTCTCCGACGTCATCGCGCGCGACGACGAGGGCAACACCCTCAAGGGCAAGACGACCATCAAGAACGTCCGAGGCTACGTCCAGGGCCTCGTGAGCAAGTTCAAGGCCCTCGCCGAGCGACTCGGCAAGCTGCGCAACGCCGGCCTGCCCGCCAGCCTCGTCGAGCACATCGCCGGACTCGGCCCCGAGGACGGCGTCGAGGTCGCCGACGCGATCCTCAAGGGATCCAAGACCGAGATCAAGGCACTCTCGAACGACTGGGCGGGCCTGGAGGCGTGGTCGAAGTCCGCGGGCAACCAGGTCGCGTCGTCGATGTTCGACGTCGGCATCCAGGCCCAGGAGGGCCTCGTCAAGGGCCTGGAGAAGAACGCCAAGAAGACCGAAGCCGCCGCACGCAAGCTCGCACGCAACCTGGCCACCTGGATCCGCAAGGAGCTCGGCATCAAGAGCCCCTCGCGCGTCATGGCGTCCCTCGCCGCGTGGATCCCCGCAGGCCTCGCCAAGGGCATCAAGGCCAAGGAAGCCGTCGCGACCACAGCCATGCGCAGGCTCGCCGCCGACGTCTCCCGCGAGGCGTCTTTCGACGTCGACCCGACGGTCTCGACGCCGAAGAGCCTCAATCTCAACGGCCCCGGCACCCTCGCCCGCAATGACGTCGCCAACGTCACGATCAACGTCAACGCCGGCGTGGGCGACCCCGTCGAGATCGGCCGCCAGGTCGACGGCGCTCTGCGCTCCTTCTACCGCATGAACGGAATCCGATGACCATCACTGAGCGGCCCACCGCCGAGCACCTGGCCCTCCTGCTCGAGCAGCCCGCACCCGGCGCGATCATCCTGGGATCGTCGACGCTCGACGGTCCCGACGTCCTCGCGGCCGGCTCCGGGTACGTCGACGTCGACGCCCTGTGCGACGTCACGGGCACCATCTCGTGCCGTCGCGGCGGCCAGGGCGAGGGAGGCGCCCTGCGCATCGAGGTCGGCACCCTGAACGCAACTCTCCTCGACGTCGCACCCGACACCGTCCGCCCCGGCCAGCGCGTGCGCCTGGCCCTCAAGCTCGGCGGCTATGACGCGCCGCTCTTCACCGGTCGCGTCACCGCGCTGAGGGTTTCCGAGTTCCGTGACGACGCCGGCACCTGGCACACGCAGACGAACTTCTCCGCCGCCGACGCCGTCGCCGACCTGGCGGCCGTGACACGCTACGGCGCGATCGTCGACGACGGCCAGGCCGTCGAGTCCATCCCCGACCGCCTCAAGCGGCTCATCGCCTCTGCGCCGCCGTGGCTGGTCATCGAGGACCCGTCCTACGACCTCTGGTACCTCGACCTTCCCGCACCACAGGTCCATCGGGCGCTCCACTGGGATGGAGCAGCCTCCGACGAGACCGCCCGATGGACGGCAACGAACGGCACGGTCGACACATCCCCCGAGGGACGTCCGCGCTTCACGCTCGACCAGGACGGCACGGCCTCGCGCACCCTGACAGGCCTTGTGCCCGGCCGCATGTACGTCATCACCGTCCAGACGATCGGGACCCAGCTCAGGTACGGCGTCGACAACCCCCAGCCGACCTCTTCCCCGGAGTCTCTGACGTTCATCGCCCAGGCGACGACGGCGGTCCTCACCCTGCGCGGTCCGGCCGCCGCAGTCCACCTTCTCGCTCTGTACCTCGACGAGTGGGACGGCCCAACCTACGCCTGCACCTCAACGGTCTATGAGTCGTCCCTGACGAATCACTTGCACCGCACCTGCGCGACAGCGCCGGGCCTGCGCTGGCTCGTCAACGCTGCCGGCACCGTGTGGTGGCTCAGCTTCAACGAGTCGTGGCCCACCCGGCACATCTTCACCGACGAGGCCTCGACCTCACTCAGTGGCGAGCTGCACTACGTCGACATCGAACGTGGCTATAGCACGGCCGACACGATCGTCGACGTGCGTATCGACTCGGCCCAGCGAGGCTTCGACGACGCCGGTGTCCCCGCGGCCGCCGACCGCAGCTACGGCTACAGCGACCCCGACGCAGCGTCGACGTGGGGAGGTTCGTCCACGACCCGCGAGACCTTCACGGCATCGGATCTCGACGCTCGCGACCTGGCGCGCCGCGTCCTGACGGGTCGCCCCACGCTCTCCCCGACGTCCGTCCGCTGGAACGCCGCCGAGGACCTCTCTCGCCTGTCCGGCCTGGAGGTGGCCGACAAGGTCGCCGTCCGCCGTCTGGGCACCACGACGACACACACCCTGGCCGCGATCACGCACGAGATCACGGCGTCACGTCACATGGTCACCCTCGACCTGATTCCACTGGAGGAGTATCACTGATGACCTTGTCCAAGACCTTCGCCGCCGGCGCGCCATTGAGCGCGGCCGACGTCAACAGCAACCTCGTCAACCACGTCCCGTCCTCGGGAGACCCGTTCATCGACGGCCCTGTGGACCTCGTGAATGCCGCCGACGTGAGAATCAGGATTCGTCGCGCTGGCATGGTCGTCACCGTGTGGGCGACGGGGACCATTGCGATCCCCCCAGCAGGCCGCCCCATCGTCGGACCGAGCAACGTCATTCCTGGGTGGCTTCGCCCTGCGGAAGACACCTTCGGCTTGGCCGAACTTCGGTGGCTCACCAACGGCGTGGGCTCAATGGCGGTAGACCGCTTCGGGTCGGTCACCGTCTGGAATCCCACCTCCGTGACGGCATCCCAGTGGGCCGCGTCGGTCACCTACGTGGTCGGGTCCTGACATGACCACCTACACCAACCCCGCCAAGGGTCGCATCTCCTCGGCCTTCAACCCCCGCCGCAAGCACCCCGTCACGGGCAAGGTCCAGCCGCACGAGGGCGCCGACGTCGCCAACGCCACCGGCACGCCCGTCGTCGCCGTGCACGCCGGCACCGTGACGCGCTCGGAGACCCTGAGCGCGACCTACGGGAGGCTCCAGCGCATCTTCGTCACGTCCGGCTCGCTCGAGACCCGCTACCTGCACCTGTCCCGTCGCGACGTCAAGGTTGGGCAGCGGGTCAAGCGCGGGCAGCGTATCGGCCTCATGGGCGCTAGCGGGTTCGTCACCGGCCCGCACCTGCACCTCGAGGTGCGCCGCAACGGCGTCGCCGTGGACCCGGTGCCGCTGCTCGAGGCAGCCGGCGTCGACCTCGGCGTCGGCCCCTACAAGGATCCCGGCTGGTACACCGTCGACACCCCGCGAGGTGTCAACCTCCTCGGCCGTGCCGGCCCCTCGACGAGCTCCAAGATCGTCCACCGCCGTGCCCGTGGCTTCGAGATCTACGCCACGCGCCGCCAGGGACCGTGGATCCGCACCCGCTACGGCACCTGGTACCACACCGACCACCTCAAGAAGGGACGCAAGAAGTGAACAGTATCCGAGACGCTCTCCCAGCCCCGGCCCGCAAGTGGGTCTACCTCGGTCTCATCGCGGCGCTCGCCGTCGCGACGGTCATGGAGGGTGGCTTCACCGTCGAGACCATCATCAAGATCGGCGGCATGCTCGGTCTCGGCCTGGCCGCCGGCAACGTCACGCCCGCACCCGAGGGTGAGGACGTCGGCTGATGGCCCCTGAGACGACGATGACGATCACGCTCGGCGAGCTCGCGCGCGGCATGGCCCGACTCGAGGACTCTCAGAAGTCGATCCTCGAGAAGCTCGACACTGGCGTCGTCACCCGCCGCGAGTTCGAGGCGTTCAAGGAGGAAGTCACCGCTCGGCGCGTGCCGTGGACGGCCGTCACGGCGCTCGTAGTCTCGGCGCTCGCCACCCTGGGATCGCTCGGCGTCCTCTAGGCCAGTCGGCTCGTCCTCACGACGCGATCGCGAGGACGAGCCGACGTCGCGCCTCGTCGGGCACCTGGACGTAGGCCTGCGTCGTCACCGGGCTCGCGTGCCCGAGAAGCTGCTGCGTCGAGAGCAGGTCCTGGTCGACCGCGTAGACGCGCGTCGCGAACCGATGCCGCAGCGAGTGCATCGTCACGCCCTCCGGCAGGAGGTCGCCGACGAGCCGCCCGACCCATCGTGCCGAGAGGTGCCCGTCGACGGCGCCAGGGAACGCGAAGCCGCCGCGGGCGCGCGCGAGCACCTGGCGCGCGAGGTCGTCGGGCAGCGGCACGACGCGCCGTCGCCCGCCCTTGCCGTGCACGACGAGCGAGTAGCCCATGAGGTCCTCGACGACGTCGTGCGCGTGGACCGCGGCGACCTCGCCCCGACGCAGCCCGAGGTCCGCCGCGAGGCGCACCATGAGCCGCGTGCGCTCGTCGGCCGTCATGATCGCGCGCCGGTAGGCCGCCTCAGGCGTCGGGCGCGGCGCAGGTGCCTCGAGGCCGGGTGAGGGCAGGTCGCGTGCGGGGTCGCTCGTGGTGCGCCCGGTCCTCGTCGTCCAGGCGAACCACGCGCGCAGCGCGGCCCGGTACGACCTGCGAGACGCGCGCGACCAGGCGTGCGCCGCGAGCCACGCCTCGAGGTGTTCGGTCGTCACGCGCTCGAGCGGCACGCGCACCTCGCGCGCCGCTCGACGTATCTGGTAGAGCCGCAGCTCGATCGTCTGCTCACGCAGGTCAGCCGCGCGCATCGCCGCGGTCCACGCGCCGAGGTGGGTCGTCCAGTCCATGCCAGTGAGCGTGCGGACGACCGCGCCCTCGGCGCTGGGACCCTCGACCTTGCGCAGGCCTCGAGCCCGACGCGAGGTGTCCAGGCTCACGCCTCTAGCTCGACGACGACGTCTTCGTGCGTGCCGTCGAGCGCTCGACGAGCCGCCGTCCTCGACTCGGCCCCGCCGAACGTCAGCGTGCCGCAGGTCTCGCATCGCGCCGCGTACCCCTGCCGGCCCTCATCGGTCGTGCCGCGCTCCATCGTGACGACCTTGTGCCCCCTCATGCCGCCACGTCCTCGTCGTCGAGAACGGCCGTCAGGACGGTGACCGTGGCTCCCTGGCCTGCGCTTCCACCAAACCAGCGGGTTCGGGGTTCGAGTCCCTGATGGCGCACCACGGAAGGCCCGGAACGTCAGTTCCGGGCCTTTGTCGTTCCCGCAGGGGTGAACGTGGCACGCGGGAGGCCCGTCCTGCGCCGCCGTCGTCCACCCCTTGGGACGGGGCTGTCCCGGGTGCGGACGCGCAGCCGCGGAATCCTGCGGGGACGGGTCCGAGGTCCCGATAAGCACGGCCGATCCGCTGATATCCATGGGGTGTCGCAACGCTCTGACCGGGCGCTGCGCCCAGGGTCCTTCCCGTGCGGCCGACCGGCGCGGACGGGGTGGTCCAGATCGTCGCCACCGTCCGCGGTCCGGCACCGGCCCGTGGGCCGCGTCGGGCGCGGACCCACCGAGCGGAGTACCACGTGCGTATCGGAGTCCCCAAGGAGTCCGCACCCGACCAACGACTGGTCGCGGCCACGCCGCAGACCGTCGGCAAGCTCGTCGACCTGGGTTACGAGGTCGTCGTCGAGGAGGGCGCCGGGTCCGGCGCGAGCATCCCCGACGCTCTCTACACGGCCGCGGGCGCGACCGTCGTCGACGCGGCGGGCGCCTGGAGCGCCGATGTCGTCATCACGGTCGACGGCCCGGGAGCCGGTGATGTCGAGCGGCTCGCGGAGGGTGCGACGCTCGTCGCGCGCCTCGCGCCGGATGACACGCCGGAGCTTGTCGAGGCGTTGCGCGAGCGCGGCGTCACGGCCCTCAACCTCATGTCGGTGCCGCGCATCTCGCGTGCGCAAGCGCTCGACGTCCTCTCGACGATGTCGAACGTCTCGGGCTACCGCGGGATCATCGAGGCCGCGGAGTCGTACGCGGGGATGTTCGGCGGTCAGGTGACGGCTGCCGGCTCGACGCCGCCGGCGCGCGTCTTCGTCATCGGCGCGGGTGTGGCGGGGCTTGCGGCGCTCGGTGCGGCGGGTTCGCTCGGCGCGGAGGTGCGGGCGTACGACGTCCGTGCGGACGTCGCCGAGCAGATCGAGTCGATGGGCGCGACGTTCGTGCGCGTCGAGGCCGACGCGCAGGAGAGCGCCGACGGCTACGCGAAGGAGCTCACGGCGGACCAGGAGGCCGCGACCGCGGCCGTGTACGCGGCGGAGTCCGCGGCGGCCGACGTCGTCGTGACGACCGCGCTCATCCGCGGCAAGGCACCCATCACCATCACGGCCGAGATGGTCGCGGCGATGAAGCCGGGCTCGGTCGTCGTCGACCTCGCAGCGTCGGGCGGCGGCAACTGCGAGCTCACGATGCCGGGGGAGAAGATCGTCACCGACAACGGTGTGACGATCATCGGGTACACGGACCTGCCGGGCCGCATGCCCAAGCACACGTCGCAGCTCTACGGCACGAACATCGTCAACCTCATGAAGCTGCTCACGCCCGCGAAGGATGGCGAGCTCGTCCTCGACCTCGAGGACGTCGTGCAGCGAGGCATCACGGTGACGCGGGCGGGGGAGATCCTCTGGCCCCCGCCGCCCGTCCAGGTGTCCGCGGCGCCGGCTCCGGCACCTGCGGCGCCTGCCGAGGCCGCGCCGATCGCGCAGGCCCCGGCGAAGCCTGCGAAGAAGAAGGCCACGGGAACGCTCATCGGTGGCGCGATCACCGCGGCGCTCGTCGTCGCGGCCGTCGCGTTCTCGACGGCGACGTTCGCGTCGCACCTCACGGTGTTCGCGCTCGCCGTCGTCGTCGGCTTCTACGTCGTCACGGGTGTCACGCACTCGCTGCACACCCCGCTCATGGCGCAGACCAACGCGATCAGCGGCATCATCCTCGTCGGCTCGCTGCTGCAGATCGGCTCGGACAACCTCGTCGTGACGATCCTCGCGGTCGTCGCCGCGACGTTCGCGTCGATCAACATCTTCGGCGGGTTCTCGGTCGCGAGCCGCATGCTCGCCATGTTCCAGAAGGAGGCCTGAGCCGTGGAGACACTCACCCAGCTCGTCTACGGCGTCTACCTCGTCGCCGGTATCCTCTTCGTCCTCTCGCTCGCGGGCCTCTCCAAGCAGGAGACGGCGCGCGGCGGCAACCTCGCGGGCAAGGTCGGCATGGCGCTCGCGCTCGTCGCGACCGTGACGCTCGCGCTCATCGAGTCGGAGCGGAACGCGGCCGTCACGGCTGCGCTCATCGCGCTCGCGCTCGGCGTCGGCGCGCTCGTCGGCACGTGGCAGGCACGCAAGGTCGAGATGACGCAGATGCCTGAGATGATCGCGCTGCTGCACTCGTTCGTCGGCCTCGCGGCCGTGCTCGTCGGCTTCAACTCGTTCCTCACGGACTCCCAGGGTGGCGCCGTGCACCTCGTCGAGGTGTTCCTCGGCGTGTTCATCGGCGCGATCACGCTCACGGGCTCGCTCGTCGCGTTCGGCAAGCTCTCGGCGCGCATGAAGTCCTCGCCGCTCACGCTCCCGGGCCGCAACCTTCTCAACCTCGGGGCGATCCTCGTGTCGCTCGGCCTCATGGGCTGGTTCATCGCGGCGCCGTCGATCTGGCCGCTCGCGATCATGACGGTCATCGCGCTCGCGGTGGGCTGGCACCTCGTCGTCGCGATCGGCGGCGGCGACATGCCCGTCGTCGTCTCGATGCTCAACTCGTACTCCGGCTGGGCCGCGGCTGCCGCGGGCTTCATGCTCGGCAACGACCTGCTCATCATCACGGGCGCGCTCGTCGGCTCGTCGGGTGCGATCCTCTCGTACATCATGTGCAAGGCGATGAACCGCTCGTTCATCTCGGTGATCCTCGGCGGCTTCGGCGCGACCGAGGGCGCGTCCCCGCAGGGTGCCGTCGTCGAGGGCGAGCACCACGAGACGAGCGCGGACGACGTCGCAGCGCTGCTCAAGGGCGCGAAGAGCGTCCTCATCACGCCGGGCTACGGCATGGCCGTCGCAAAGGCGCAGTATCCGGTCGCGGAGCTCACCTCGCGGCTGCGGGCGCAGGGCGTCGACGTGCGCTTCGGCGTGCACCCCGTCGCGGGGCGCCTGCCGGGCCACATGAACGTCCTGCTCGCCGAGGCCAAGGTGCCGTACGACATCGTCGAGGAGCTCGAGGAGGTCAACGAGAAGCTCCCGCGCACGGACGTCGTCCTCGTCATCGGTGCGAACGACACCGTCAACCCGGCTGCGGAGGACGACCCGGGCTCGCCCATCGCGGGCATGCCGGTCCTCCAGGTGTGGAACGCGGAGAAGGTCGTCGTCTTCAAGCGGTCGATGGCCGTCGGCTACGCGGGCGTCCAGAACCCGCTGTTCTTCAAGGACAACACGCAGATGCTCTTCGGTGACGCCAAGGAGCGCGTCGAGGACATCGTCAAGGCGCTCTGAGCGCCGCTCACCGTCGCGAACGAGCGCGTCGCCCCTCCCGGGGCGGCGCGCTCCGCGCGTCCGGGCTCGCCTAGGCTGAGGTCATCATGAGCACGACGCCCGACGTTCCCGACGCCCTCCTGCCCGACGTTCCCGACGCCCTCTTGCCCGACGGGCCTGGACCCGACGGGCCTGGACCCGACGCGACGACGCGCGCCGCCCGCGAGGTCGAGCGGGTCGTCACCCAGCACGGGACGTTCCGCGCCCACCCGGTGTCGTTCGTGCGGCGCTCGGGCCGTCTCACCGATGGGCAGGCGAAGGCGCTCGAACGCTCGGGCGCCCGCGTGCTGCTCGACGTCCCGCGGGACGTCGCCCGCACGTCGGTCGACCCGGCGTGGCGTCTCGACGTCGCCGAGGTCTTCGGCCGCAGCGCGCCGCTCGTCGTCGAGGTTGGTTCGGGCATGGGTGAGAACGCGGTCGCGGCTGCGGCGGCCGACCCGGAGCGGGACGTCCTCGCGCTCGAGGTTTACCTGCCGGGGCTCGCGCAGGCCGTTCTCGGTGCGGAGCGGGAGGGGCTGACGAACCTGCGGCTCGCGCAGGTCAACGCGCCCGAGCTCTTTGCGACGGCGCTCGCGCCCTCGTCCGTCGACGAGGTGTGGGTGTTCTTCCCGGACCCGTGGCACAAGACGCGTCACCACAAGCGTCGGCTCGTGCAGCCGTCGTTCTGCGACGAGATCGCGCGCGTGCTGCGTCCGGGCGGGGTATGGCGGCTCGCGACCGACTGGGAGCCGTACGCCGACCACGTGCGTGAGGTGCTGCGTGGGCGGACGGATCTCGTGCCGCTCGTCGCGGGGTCGGACGGCGTCGTCGAGCGCTTCGATGGACGTGTCCTCACGACGTTCGAGGCGAAGGGGCTGCGGGCGGGCCGGACGGTCACGGACCTCGCGTACGTCCGGGTCTGAACGTCGCGGTCCGCGTGGCCGGTAAACTCGGGGGCGTGACGACGACGCGCATCGCTCTGGCAACCTGCAACTTCCACCCTGATCTGGCCGACGACGACCAGCACCTCCAGCGGGCTCTCACGAAGCTCGGTGTCGAGGCGGTCGCGGCGGTGTGGGACGACCCGGAGGTCGACTGGTCCGCGTTCGATCTCGTCGTCGTGCGTTCCGTGTGGGACTGGTCGCAGCGGCGCGACGAGTTCGTCACGTGGGCGCAGGGCGTGCCGAACCTCCTCAACCGTGCGGAGATCCTCGCGTGGAACACGGACAAGGCGTACCTGCGAGAGCTCGACGCGGCGGGCATGCCGACGATCCCGACGATCTGGTTGACGCCCGAGCAGAAGCTCTCGTCCCGGGCCGTCCACACGCGCATGCCCGCACACGGCGACTTCGTCATCAAGCCGACGATCTCGCGCGGCGCGCGAGACACGGGTCGCTATCAGGCGGGTGAGGCGACGAGCCGTGGCACCGCGATCCAGCGGGCGGTGCAGCTGCTCGCCGACGGTCGTGAGGTGATGATCCAGCGGTACCTCACGAGCGTCGACACGGTGGGTGAGGCAGCGCTCGTCTACATCGGCGGAGAGTTCTCGCACGCGGTGCGCAAGGGCGCGATGCTCCAGGGGCAGTTCCGTGGCGCAGCGGGCCTCTACAAGCAGGAGTCGATGTCGCTGCGTGAGGTCTCCGACGCCGAGCGCGAGCTCGCGGACCGCGCGGTCGCGTTCGCGCGCGAGCGTCTGCAGGCCGACCACCCGGGCGAGGACCTGCTGTATGCGCGTGTTGATCTCGTCGACGGTGACGACGGCTCGCCGCTCGTGCTCGAGCTCGAGGTCGTCGAGCCGACGCTGTTCCTCGCGTTCCGCGAGGGGGCGGCCGAGGAACTCGCGCAGGCGATCCTCGCGCGTCTCGCCTGAGCGACGCCCCCACCCTGCCGGTCAGGCACCCGCCTGCCAGACAGGCACCGTCAGCCGGCCAGGCACCCCGCCTGCCAGACTGGCACGGTCAGCCGGCCACGCACCGGCCTGCCACTCCCACCGCCCGCAGTGGTCCGATAGCCGATCCGTGCACTCGACGTGAGCCGATCCGCTATCGGCGAGCGTGCCTCGTCGTGCAGCGGCGCTGAGCAGCCGCCAACCGCCCGCCGCGGCGACTCGATAGCCGATCGGTACGTATGACGTGTACCGATCTGCTATCGCGTGGACTGCCTCGGTGCGTCCTCGACGCTCGGTAGCCGTTCCGTGCACTTGACATGTATCGATCCGCTATCGGCGGGCGTGTTTCGTCGTGCAGCGGCGCTGAGCAGCCGCCAACCGCCCGCCGCGGCGACTCGATAGCCGATCCGGACCCGGGGAGTGGTCGGATCGGCTATCGGACCACCAGGGCGGTGTGGTGCGGCCCCGGCCCGGGCCGGTGAGATGGCGTGTGGGGAGACGTGCTGACCATCCACCATGTGGGTACGGCGGGCTCGGTCGGCTGCGGCTCGCGCGACGGCGCGTCTTTGCTGGTGAGACAGGTTGCGGTTTCGGTTGCTTTCGGCGTGACGCGGGTCACGCGCGGGCTACCCTGCGTGCAAGGTCGACGTCGAAGGAGAACCATGACCACGCAGCCCGCCACCAGCTCACGGCTCGAGCCGCTCGGCACCGTCGTCCCGTCGAGCGTCCCGACGCACTGGTACAACCTCGCGGCAGACCTGCCCGAGCCGGTGCCGCCGCACCTGCACCCGGGCACGCGCGAGCCGCTCACCCCGCCGGACCTCGAGCCCCTGTTCCCCATGGCTCTCATCGAGCAGGAGGTGAGCACCGAGCGCTACGTCGAGATCCCGCAGAAGGTCCGTGAGATCTACGCGCTGTGGCGTCCGTCGCCGCTCATCCGGGCGCGTGCGCTCGAGAAGGAGCTTGGCACGCCCGCGCGGATCTACTACAAGTACGAGGGCGTCTCGCCGGTCGGCTCGCACAAGCCGAACACCGCGGTGCCGCAGGCGTACTACAACGCGCTCGAGGGCATCACGCGCCTCACGACGGAGACGGGCGCGGGCCAGTGGGGCGCATCGCTGTCGTTCGCGGCGTCGCTGCTGGGCCTCACGTGCGAGGTGTGGCAGGTGCGGGCGTCGTACGACTCCAAGCCGTACCGTCGCGCGCAGATGGAGGTCTACGGGTCCGTTTGCCACTCGTCGCCGTCCGAGCTCACCGAGGCGGGCCGCGCGATCCTCGCGGAGATGCCGGACACGACGGGCTCGCTCGGCATGGCGATCTCGGAGGCTGTCGAGGCCGCGGTCAAGGACCCTGGGGCGCACTACGCTCTCGGCTCGGTCCTCAACCACGTCATGCTCCACCAGTCGGTCATCGGTCAGGAGGCGCTCGAGCAGATCGCCGAGGTCGAGGACCGTGTCGACGTCGTCTTCGGCTGCGCTGGCGGCGGCTCGAACCTCGCGGGCCTCACGTTCCCGTTCCTCGGCAAGAACCTGCGCGAGGGCACGACGACGCGTCTTGTCGCGTGCGAGCCGGCGGCCTGCCCGTCGCTCACGCAGGGCGAGTACCGCTACGACTTCGGGGACGTCGCCGGTCTCACGCCGCTGCTGAAGATGCACACGCTCGGCAAGGACTTCGTCCCGCCGTCAATCCACGCGGGTGGTCTGCGCTACCACGGTATGGCGCCGATGGTCTCGCACGCCGTCAACCTCGGTCTCATGGATGCGATCGCGATCGAGCAGGACGACGCGTTCGCGGCGGGTCTGCTCTTCGCGCGCACGGAGGGCATCATCCCGGCGCCCGAGTCGACGCACGGCGTCGCCGGGGCGATCGCGCACGCGCGCGCGGCGACGATGGACGAGGTCATCGTCATCGGCCTCTCGGGCAACGGCGTCCTCGACCTGCCGGCGTACGCGAGCTACGTCTGAGCCCGCCCAGTCCCGCGAGATAGCGCTCCCCGGACGAGATAGCGTGCGTGACGCGCTATCTCGTCGCAGGAGCGCTATCTCGCGGATCGCACGGGGTCAGGCTAGGTTCCACAGGAGGCGGTAGTACGCCAGGCGCTCCTCGTCGGGTGTGACGCCGTAGGCGGCGCAGACCTCGGCCGTGAGGTCGCGGCCGTAGTTCCACGACGTGCTCCAGCCCGCCACCGCGAGATCCGCCCAGCGGTCCGCGACCCCGAGGGAGTCGAGGTCGATCGTCGCGAGGTAGGAGCCGTCGTCGGCGAGCAGCGTGTTGGGTGCGCACGCGTCACCGTGCGCGACGACGAGACGGTCGACGGGCGGCACGTCCTCGAGCCGGGCGAGCAGCTCGTCCCGCGCGACCCCGTGGTGGTCGGGGTGGAGCGTGTCCGACGACCAGGCGTCGACGCCCGACGACGACGCGCGGGCGCGCGCCCGCGCGAGGCGCACGTCCGCGCCCCACGTCCATGGGCAGTCTGCGACCGGCAGCGCGTCGTGCAACGCCCGCAGGCCCGCGCCGAGCGCGCGCGCCGCGACGACAGGCTGCGAGAGCCACGGCTCGACGACGGCCGAGCGTCCCGGGAGCCCCGACGTGACGAGCCACGCCCCGTCGTCGTCCGCCCCGACGTCGAGGACCTCAGGGACCCGGGCGCCGTGCTCACGCGCCCACGCGAGCCGGCGTGCCTCCTCGGCGAGCGACCCGTCCCCGGGCGGTCCGATGAGCCCGCCGGGCTGCGGCGCGGCGGGCGCCGGGGGAGGGCCCGGCTGCCACTTGACGAAGCGCACGCCCGACGAGCCCGCGAGACGGAAGGTCGTCCCGCCGACGCCGTTGATCCACACCCCGAGGACGTCGTCGGCCTGGGCGCCACGTGCGAGCCGTGCGACCTGCGGCGGGACGGGTACGGGGTCCGTCGGGACCGGGGTGTCGAGGGGCCAGGACATGCCGTGATCCTGCCACGGCTGCGTGCAGCACGGACGCGGACGCGTCCCACCCGCCGCGTCTGCCGCACGCCTACCCGAGAGTTTCTGCCCTACCCGCGAGTTCAGACTCGCGGGTAGGGCACAAACTTGCGGGTAGCCGAACCGCCTCGCGTCCAGCAGCCCCGGTTGGGGCGGGGCGTCGAGGTGGAGCCGAGCGAAGCCGTCCTGGGCGGCGACGCAGGGACCAGGGCCGTCTCGCCGGGCCAGGTGGGCACCCGCCTCGAGGACCAGCCGTAGTACGCGGGGACACGACGAAGGCCGTGACCCCGCGTCTCCGCAGGTCACGGCCTTCGTTTCATGGGGTGAGTAACGGGACTTGAACCCGCGACCCCCTGGACCACAACCAGGTGCTCTACCAGCTGAGCTATACCCACCATCGCTGCACATGCAGCAGGTCCGACGAGCCGGGGCTCATCGGGCCGACAAGAAGCATACAGTCTTTCTCAGCCCTCGGTGACCACGTCGGGGCGCCGCGTGACGGACGTCTCGATGATGCGCGCCGCGATGGCCTTCGCGGTGTCGGAGTCTGGACCGGGCTGCGGCACGAAGAGGGCCTCGCGGTAGTAGCGGAGCTCGTCGATCGACTCGAGGATGTCGGCGAGCGCGCGGTGCCCGCCGTTCTTCTCGGGGGAGCGGAAGTACACGCGCGGGTACCAGCGGCGCGCGAGCTCCTTGATCGAGGAGACGTCGATCGTCCGGTAGTGGAGGTGCGCCGCGAGGGCGGGCATGTCGCGCTCGAGGAACGCGCGGTCGGTCGAGACGGAGTTGCCGGCGAGCGGCACGCGGCCGGCCTCGGGGGCGTGCTCGCGGATGTACGCGAGGACGGTCTCCTCGGCCGCGGCCATGGTCGTCCCGGCGTCGAGCTCGTCGAGCAGCCCCGACGTCGTGTGCATCGAGCGGACAAAGTCGTTCATCTGCGCGAGCGCTGCGGGCACGGGTCGGATGACGACGTCGACGCCGTCGCCGAGGGCGTTGAGCTCGGAGTCGGTGACGACGGCGGCGACCTCGACGAGCGCATCGGCGCCCAGGTCGAGGCCGGTCATCTCGCAGTCGATCCAGACGATGCGGTCGTTGTTGAGGGCGCGTGACACGTCGTCCAGGGTACGTCGGGCTGCGCCTCGTCGTGTGTGACGCGGGTCCCGGCGCTACCGTCAGACCATGTCGAACGCGTCACTTCCGGCCGAGCCGGCCCCTCCGCGCGGGCCCGCGTCCACCGGCGTCCCGACGACGGTCGGGGTCGTCGTCGGGCTCGTCCTCCTCGTCCTGGGTTCGCTCGCGTTCGGCGGGTTGCTCGACGGCGTGCTCGAGAACGACGACCTCGCGACGGTCGACCACCCGGTGCTCGACTGGATGGTCGCGCACCGCACCGCCTGGGTGACGGCCGCGCTCACGGGCGTGACGAACGTCTTCGGTCCGACGCTCCTGCCGATCCTCGTGGCCGTGGGTTGCGGCCTGTGGTGGTGGCGCACGCGACGCTGGCGCGAGCCCGCGCTCCTCGTCGGGGCGATGCTCCTCGCGGTCGGGGTGTCGAGCCTCGTCAAGGCGCTCGTCGCGCGTCCGCGGCCCGACGAGACGTCGATGACGGTCCCGGGCGTCGAGTCGACGTTCTCATTCCCTTCGGGCCACACGATCGGCGCGGCGACGCTCGTGCTCGTCCTCGGCTACCTCGTGTGGTCGCGGCGCGGGGGCGTGCGCGCGCTGGTCGGCTGGGTCGTCGGCTCGGTGCTGCTCGTCGCGCTCGTCGGCGGCTCGCGGCTCTACCTCGGGTACCACTTCACGACGGACGTCCTCGCGGGCGCGTCGCTCGCCCTGGCCGTGCTCGGGGTCGTCGTGCTGGCCGACGTCGGGTTGCCCGCGTTGCGTGCGCGACGCTCAGCGGGGCGGCACGATCCCGGTAGGATCGTGGGGCCTCCGTAGCTCAATGGATAGAGCATCGGCCTTCTAATCCGCCGGTTGCCGGTTCGAGTCCGGCCGGGGGCGCTCTCCCACCGCCGTGCCCGCGCGTACTGCACGGGCCACAGCTCGGGCTGCTCGCTGCCGAGGTCGCGCTCGGCGCGCAGCCCGAGGTGCGGGTCGCGGAGGTGCTCGCGGCCGACGAGTACGACGTCGGCGGCGCCCGCGGTGAGGATCTCCTCGGCCTGCGTGGGCGTCGTGATGAGCCCGACGGCGCCGGTCGGCACGTCGGCGTCCTCGCGGACGCGCGCGGCGAACGGCACCTGGTAACCGGGGCCGACGGTGATCTGCTGGTGCGCGACGAGCCCGCCCGACGACACGTCGACGAGGTCGACTCCGGCCTCGCGCGCCCACCGGGCGACGGTTGCGACATCGTCGACGTCGAGGCCGCCGGGCGCCCAGTCCGTCGCGGAGACGCGCAGCAGAAGCGGCATGTCGGGGCCGACGGTCGCGCGCACGGCGCGCACGACGTCGAGCAGGAGCCGCGCCCGGCCGGCGAGGTCCCCGCCCCACGCGTCGGTGCGCGCGTTCGACAGCGGGGAGAGGAACTGGTGGAGGAGGTAGCCGTGCGCGCCGTGGATCTCGACCGTGTCGAATCCTGCGTCGACGGCCCGTCGCGCGGCGGCGGCGAAGTCGTCGACGACGCGGCCGATGCCTTCGGCGGCGAGCGCGGCGGGTGCCGCGTACCCGTCAAACGCGAGGGCCGACGGCGCGACGGTCGGCCAACCGCCGTCGGCGGCCGGCACCGAGCCTGACGCTGGCGCCCGCGGCCACCACGTCGACGCCTTGCGACCTGCGTGCCCGAGCTGGACGCCGACGTGTGCGCCGCGGGCGTGGACGGCCGCGACGATCCGCGCCCACGCGACCTGCTGCGCGTCGTTCCAGAGCCCGGTGTCGCGCGGGGTGATGCGGCCCTCGGGCGAGACGGCGGTCGACTCGGCGAGGACGAGCCCGGCGCCGCCCGACGCGAACTGCGCGAGGTGCACGAGGTGCCAGTCGTCGGGCACGCCGTCCGTCGCCGAGTACTGGCACATGGGCGAGAGCCACAGGCGGTTGCGGAACGTCGTCGAGCGTAGCGTCAGCGGGCTCAGCAGCAGGCTCATGGGTCTCCTCGTCAGCGGGAACCCCACTCTTCTCCGATGATGTTCCGGGCTCAAGCGGTCTCACGGAGGGCGAACACGCAGGTTCTGCACGGCGCGCGCGTTTGGCCGCTCTTCGCCGGGCACGGGATAATCATTGCGTGACACGTGACGAGACGATGCCCGAGCACGCGCCCGACGCGACGCTGCTCGACGTCGTCGAGGGCCTCCACCGTGAGGTGCAGGCCGTCGCGTTCGCGCTCGACACCCCGGGGACGCGCGCGGCGAAGCCGCTGCGACGCACCCTCCTCGAGCGGCTCGAGGACCACCTGCTGCCGCGTCTGCGCGAGCTCTCGCGCCCCGCGATCGTCGTCGTCGCGGGCTCGACGGGCGCGGGCAAGTCGACGATCGTCAACTCCCTCCTCGGTGACGAGGTGTCGAAGGCGTCGGTGCTGCGTCCGACGACGCGCGAGCCCGTGCTCGTCACGCACCCGGAGGACGCCGAGCTCGCGGCGGTTCTCGACGTCGGCGAGGCGCTGCGCGTCGAGCACGACGGTGTGCCCCGTGGCATCGCGCTGCTCGACGCCCCGGACCTCGACTCGCTCATGTCGTCGAACCGTGAGACCGCGGTGCGGCTCTTGGCGGCTGCGGACCTCGGGCTCTTCGTGACGACGGCTGCGCGCTACGGTGACGCGCTGCCGTGGCGGGTCCTCGCGGACGCGAAGGAACGGGGCGGGTCGGGCGCGATGGTCCTCAACCGTGTCTCCGACGAGAAGCTCGCTGAGGTGCGCACGGATCTTGTCGCGCGGCTGCGTGAGCACGGCCTCGCGTCGTCGGCGCTGTTCGTCGTGCCGGACGTGGGCGCGCACGAAGGGCTGCTCCCGGCCGCGTCGGTCGAGCCGATCGCGCGCTGGCTGCGACGCGTCGCGGGCGCAGACCAGGCGCAGACCGTCATCCTGCGGACGTTGCGCGGTGCGCTCGACACGCTCGTCGAGCAGACGGCCGCGCTCGTCGCGGAGGTTGAGGCCCAGGCCGACGACGCCGCCGCGCTGCGTGCGGCCGTCGCCGACGCGGTGCCGTCGGGCCTCGGGGACCTTGCGGACGCGACAGTCGACGGCACCCTGTCGACGGGCGCTGTCGAGGCCGCGTGGCTTGCGGCCGTCGACGCGGAGCCCGGCATCCTGCGTCCCGTCGCGGGTCGGTTCCGTCGTCCGCGCAGGGCGGCGCTCGCGCGCCGCGCCGAGCTGCTCGGGGCGGTGACGACGCGTGTCCGCGAGACGCTCGTCACGCAGGTGCTCGCCGCCGCACGGACGAGCTCGGAGACGATCGGCTCGCAGCTCGGCGAGCAGGACGACCGGCTACCGGGAGGCGCCGCGCTCCACGCGGCCGTCCAGGCAGATGGGGCGCTCGCCGCGTGGCGCGACACGACGGTGCGCTCGGAGGTGAGCGCCTGGTTGCGCGGCGTGGCCGACGCCGTCGGCGACCTCGCTCCTGGCGTGCTGCAGGCGGCGGACCGGGGCCTCACGCGTGAGGGGCTCGTCGCGGTCGCGACGGCCGCAGCCGTCGGCGTCGCGGGCGCCGAGCGCGTCCTCGCGGGTGTGGCCGGCGCTGCGGCCGGTGAGCTCGTCGATGCTGCGCGTGCCGACCTCGTCGCGCTGGGACGGCACGTCGTCGAGGGTGAGGCCGGTCCGTACACGGAGCGGCTCGACGTCGCGGCGCTCGCCCCGGAGGCCGTCACGGGCCTGCGGCTGCGGCTCGCCGAGCTGCGCCGGCAGGTTCGTTCGCGCTGACCGCGGCAGGCCCCCCTCGTCGACCGCTGCCGGCCCGTCGGCCCGTCGGGGTGACCCGCGGGGTGCCGCGCCGCCCGTCGCGCGGCCGTGCGCGCACGCGTGAGGCAGGATGGGACTAGCGCTGACGAGGGAGGACGCATGGGAGCTAGAGCGGACGAGACCGAGCTGCGTGGACGTGTCGCCGACCTGCGGTCGGCTCTGAGCGTCGCGGGGGAGAGGATCCCGGCCGCGGTCCGGACGGCGGTCGACGACGCCCTCACGACGGCCGACGGCCGCCTCGACCTCGGCGTCGAGCACACGGTCGTCGCGCTCGTCGGCGGGACGGGCTCGGGCAAGTCGTCGCTCTTCAATGCGATCTCCCGCATGACGTTCGCGGACGTCGGCGTGCGCCGCCCGACGACGTCCCTCATGACCGCGTGCGCGTGGTCGGAGCGCGCCGACGCGCTGCTCGACTGGGTCGGCGTCGACCGGGAGCGCCGCATCAACCGCTTCTCGTCGCTCGACGGCGACCAGGAGACCCAGCTGTCCGGCCTCGTGCTGCTCGACCTTCCCGACCACGACTCGGTCGCGACGGTCCACCGCGAGACCGTCGACAGGGTCGTCCCGATGGCAGACCTCATCGTGTGGGTCGTCGACCCGCAGAAGTACGCCGACCACGCGCTTCACGCGGGGTACCTCCAGGGCATGGCGGGCGTCGAGGGGTCGATGCTCGTCGTCCTCAACCAGCTCGACACCGTCCCCGAGGGCCAGCGCGCGGAGATCCTCGCGGACGTCCAGAACCTCCTCACGGTCGACGGCCTCGGCGAGGTCGAGGTCCTCGGGGCGTCCGCGGTGACGGGTGACGGCATCGCAGAGATCCGGGCGCGGCTCGCGACGATCGTCGGGCAGCGCTCGCGTGCCGCGCTGCGTGTTGCGACCGAGCTCTCGCGCGCCGCGGAGCAGCTGGCGGACGTGCTGCCCGCGGAGGTCGCGCGCCGCTCGGCGTCGGGCGTCCCGGGCACGGTCGACGCGCTCGCGGACCTCGTCGGGCTGCCCGAGCGTACGACGACGGCCGCGCACACGCTCGACGACGGCACGCGTGCCGGGGCTGACGGCGCGCTCACGGCGGCGTCGGTGACGCAGCTGCGCGAGGCGTGGCTTGAGCGCGCCGGGGCGTACCTCGGACCTGCGTGGCGCGACTCGCTCGTCGAGGGCACGCCCGAGGACGAGGAGATCGCGCGCCGGGCGACGGAAGCGGTGCGCGCGGTGCGGCTTCCCGCCGGTCCGTCGCGAGGTGTGCGCGGCTGGCGTGCGGCGACGGCCGTCGGCGCGGTTCTCGGGGTCGTCGCGCTCGTTGCGTGGCTCGTGCTCGTGCTTACGGATACGGCGGCCGACGACGTGCAGCTGCTGCTCCTCGGTCTCGGGGTTGTCGGCGTCGTGCTCGGGCTCGTCGGCGTCCTCGCGTGGCGGGGGGCGCGGCGTGCCCAGTCCCGGGCGCGTGCTGAGGCGTTCTCCGGGGAGGTGCGGGAGGGGCTTGCGCGGGTCGTCCACGACCTGCTCGAGACGCCGGCGGACGCGGTGCTCGGGGCGCACGCCGAGGCGCGGACGCTCGCGCTCGCTGCGCTGTCGCGCGAGGCGGCACGGCACGCGCGTTCCGGCGACTGACAGCACTTGACCACAGGCGCGTGCTTGCGCGACCTCGTCCACCGATCCGGCGCTGAGGGGTGCGGGCGCTCGCGGCCACCGGCACGGTGTGACTCCCGGGCGGCATCCGACCGCCCCTGTTCCCCGGGAGGACGCCATGAGCGCACCGGTCACCATCACGGGCTGGGTCGGCAATAACCCTGCTCTCACCCTCACGACGAACGACCGTCGCCGCACGACCGTGCGGGTCGCGACGACCCACCGCTACCGCGACGAGAAGGGCGCGTGGACGGACGGCGAGACCACCTGGTACTCGGTGACGTTCTGGGACGACGCGGCGGAGTCCGTTGCGAAGTCCCTCCACAGCGGCGAGCCCGTCGTCGTGACGGGACGGCTCGTCCTCGACCGCTGGGACGCGCCCGACGGCAGCCCCCGCGCCGAGCTCGGCCTGCGCGGCGCGACGATCGGCCACGACCTTACGCGTGGCACCGCGAGCTTCATGCGGGTGCTGCGTGAGGCCAGGTCGTCGGCGTCCGCGCCGAGCGCCGCCGAGACGGTGGCGGAGGGGGAGGGCTTCGCCCCGGCCGACCCCGACGCGCCGGACCCGTTCACGCACAGCACCGACGCGGCACCCGCCGGCCGCTCCGATGCTGCTGAGGACGTCGATGACCCCGCAGCGCTCCTGACCGCGTAGTCTTGGAGGGTCTGTGCGTCGCCCGTCGGCGTGCGACGGCGGCCGTCGGCCGCCCGCGCGCCGACGCGGCGCCGCTCGTCCGGCCCACTACCCCAAGGCGGTCCTAGAACCCGTGGCTGAGTTCATCTACTCCATGTATAAGGCGCGCAAGGCGCACGGCGACAAGGTGATCCTCGACGACGTCTCGCTGAACTTCCTCCCCGGGGCGAAGATCGGCGTCGTCGGCCCCAACGGCGCCGGAAAGTCGACGATCCTCAAGATCATGGCGGGTCTCGACCAGCCGTCGAACGGTGAGGCGCGTCTCTCGCCCGGCTACACGGTCGGCATCCTCCTCCAGGAGCCGCCGCTCAACGAGTCGAAGACGGTCCTCGGCAACGTCGAGGAAGCCGTCGGCGAGATCAAGGGCAAGATCGACCGCTTCAACGAGATCGCCGAGCTCATGGCGACCGACTACTCCGACGAGCTCATGGAGGAGATGGGCAAGCTCCAGGAGGCCATCGACGCCGCCGACGCGTGGGACCTCGACTCCCAGCTCGAGCAGGCGATGGACGCCCTGCGCTGCCCGCCGCCGGACGCCGATGTCACCGTCCTCTCCGGTGGTGAGCGTCGTCGCGTTGCGCTGTGCAAGCTCCTCCTCGAGAAGCCTGACCTCCTGCTCCTCGATGAGCCCACCAACCACCTCGACGCCGAGTCCGTGCTGTGGCTCGAGCAGCACCTCGCATCCTATCCGGGCGCCGTCCTCGCGGTGACGCACGACCGCTACTTCCTCGACCACGTCGCGGAGTGGATCTGCGAGGTCGACCGCGGCCGCCTCTACCCGTACGAGGGCAACTACTCGACGTACCTCGAGAAGAAGCAGGAGCGCCTCGCGATCCAGGGCAAGAAGGATGCGAAGGTCGCCAAGCGCCTCAAGGAGGAGCTCGAGTGGGTCCGCTCCAACGCCAAGGGACGTCAGGCCAAGTCGAAGGCGCGTCTCGACCGCTACGAGGAGATGGCTGCCGAGGCTGACCGCACCCGCAAGCTCGACTTCGAGGAGATCCAGATCCCGCCGGGCCCCCGTCTCGGCTCGATCGTCCTCGAGGCGAAGGACCTCAACAAGGGCTTCGACGGTCGCACGCTCATCGACGGCCTGTCGTTCACGCTGCCGCGCAACGGCATCGTCGGCGTCATCGGCCCGAACGGCGTCGGCAAGACGACGCTCTTCAAGACGATCGTCGGCCTCGAGCCGCTCGACGGCGGCGAGCTGAAGATCGGCGAGACCGTCTCGGTGTCGTACGTCGACCAGTCGCGCGGCGGCATCGACCCCAAGAAGACGCTCTTCGAGGTCGTCTCCGACGGGCTCGACTTCATCAAGGTCGGCAACGTCGAGATCCCGTCCCGCGCGTACGTCGCGTCGTTCGGTTTCAAGGGGCCCGACCAGCAGAAGCCTGCGGGCGTCCTCTCGGGCGGTGAGCGCAACCGTCTCAACCTGGCGCTCACGCTCAAGCAGGGTGGCAACCTCCTCCTGCTCGACGAGCCCACGAACGACCTCGACGTCGAGACCCTCGGCTCGCTCGAGAACGCTCTGCTTGAGTTCCCGGGCTGCGCCGTCGTCGTCTCGCACGACCGGTGGTTCCTCGACCGGGTCGCGACGCACATCCTCGCGTACGAGGGCACGGAGGAGAACCCCGCGAACTGGTACTGGTTCGAGGGCAACTTCGAGTCCTACGAGAAGAACAAGGTCGAGCGTCTCGGCGCTGACGCGGCGCGTCCGCACCGCGTGACGTACCGCAAGCTCACGCGCGACTGATCTCGCGTCCCGGAGGCCCGCCCGCGCACCCTGTGCGCAGGCGGGCCTCCGTCGATCCGTCGGTCGCGCCGCCGACGTCGCGCGGGGCCGTCCGTCATGATGGGGGGATGGACGACGACGTGCGTGAGCCCGCAGGCCCGCGGCCCGAGCGGGTCGCGCTCACGGTCGCGCTCGAGGCCGCGCGCGACGCGGTCGACGCCCTGGCGTTGCCGCTCGCGACGCCCGGGCGTGACGCCTCGGAGGCGACGCGTCGCGCGACGCTCTCACGCCTCGACGACCACCTGTTGCCACGTTCGCGCGCCGAGGGTGCACCCGTGCTCGTCGTCGTCGGCGGGTCGACGGGCGCGGGCAAGTCGACGCTCGTGAGCTCGCTCGTCGGCGCGCCGGTGAGCGCGGCTGGGGTGCTGCGGCCGACGACGCTCGCTCCCGTGCTCGTCCACCATCCCGACGACGCGGCATGGTTCGGGGCGGACCGTGTGCTGCCGCACCTCGTGCGTGCCGGCGCCGACGAGCCCGTCCCGGCGGACGCGGTGCACCGGACGTTGCGGCTCGTCGCGACGGAGGCGGTCGGACCGGGGCTCGCCCTCCTCGACGCGCCGGATGTCGACTCGGTTGTCGCCGCGAACCGGGACCTCGCTGCGCAGCTGCTCGGTGCGGCGGACCTCTGGCTCTTCGTGACGACCGCAGCGCGGTACGCGGACGCGGTGCCGTGGGCGCTGCTCGATGCGGCGGCACGCCGGCGTACGCGTCTTGCGCTCGTCCTCGACCGGGTCGAGGGCGCTGGTGCAGGAGCAGTCGCCGAGCATCTGCGGTCGATGCTCGCGGAGCACGGCCTCGCCGGGACCCCGGTCGTCGAGGTGCCCGAGTCGCCGCTCACGGGCGGCCTGCTCGGGGAGGATGCGCTCGTCGGGCTGCGGTCGTGGCTCGCGGACGTTGCGTCGCCGGCGGCGCGCGAGCGGGTCGTGCGCGAGACCTTCGACGGGGCGGTCGACGACGTCGTCGTCGTGCTCGGCGAGCTCGGCGCTGCCGCGGCGGAGCAGGCGGAGGCGTCCGCGCGGCTCAAGGAGGCTGTCGCGCACGCGTACGGGAGGGCGGTCGACGATGTGTCGGCGGCGACGGCGGACGGCACGATGCTGCGCGGCGAGGTGCTTGCCCGCTGGCAGGACCTCGTCGGCACGGGTGACTTCGTCCGGCGTCTCGAGAAGGGCGTCGGGCGCGTGCGGGACCGCCTCGGTGCGTTCGTCCGCGGTCGCCGGGCCGACGCACCGGCGGCGGTGCGGGCCGTCGGTCACGATCTCGAGGCGGTCGTCGTCGACGCCGTGCACGCGGCGGCTGAGCGTGCCTCGGACGCGTGGCGGGCCGACCCGGCGGGCCGCGCCCTCACGGACGGTCTCGTGCGCGGCGGACCCGCGCTGCGCGAGGACGCGGCCGCGGCGGTCCGCGGCTGGCAGGGCGACGTGCTCGAGCTCGTCCGCACGACGGGTTCGTCGAAGCGGGGCACCGCGCGGGCGCTGTCGTTCGGCGTCAACGGGCTGGGGCTTGCGCTCATGATCGTCGTCTTCGCGTCGACCGGCGGGCTCACGGGTGCGGAGGTCGGCATCGCGGGCGGCACGGCGCTCGTCGCGCAGAGTCTTCTCGAGGCCGTGTTCGGCGACGACGCTGTGCGTCGGCTCGCGGTGACGGCGCGCGAGCGTCTCGTCGCGCGCGTCACCGACGTCGCGGACGCGGACGCCGCACGGTTCCGCGACCGCCTGCGGGACGTCGCCTCGACGCCCGACGGCGCGGAGCGGCTCGACGCGGCTGCTCACCGTGTGCGTGACGCTGCCGCGGCCGAGCGCCGCACGCGCCCGCTGCCCCCTGTTCCTGAGCCGCCCGCCGCAGCATCCGAGACGCAGCCCGTCGCGGAGGCGCGCAAGCGCGCGTGGTGGCGCGGGAGGCGCGCATGAGGGCCCGCGGCGTGACCCTCGCTGCGCGGCTCGACGCGCTCGAGGCGGCGTGGACGACGGCCTCGCCGTGGCTCGGCGGGCACGGCGGGGACGCTGGCGTCCCGGTTGCCCACCTCCCGGACCTTGCCGAGATCCCTGCCGTCGCCGCACGCGTGCGCGAGCGCCTGGGCCTCGGCGCGGACCGGACGGTCGTCGCGCTCGCCGGGTCGACGGGCTCGGGCAAGTCGAGCCTTCTCAACGCGCTCGCGGGCTTGGAGGTCGCACGGCCCGGCCTGCTGCGCCCGACGACGTCGCAGCCCGTCGCGGCGTGCGCGGACGGCTCCGACCCGACGTCGCTGCTCGACTGGCTCGATGTGCGCGAGCGCACGCACCTGCCGGCGGGCTCGCCGCTCCCGGACGGGATCGTGCTGCTCGATCTGCCGGACCACGACTCGGTCGAGGTGATGCACCGGGCGCGGGCGGACCGGCTGCTTGAGCGCGCGGACGTCATGGTGTGGGTGACGGACCCGCAGAAGTACGCGGACGCCGCGCTGCACGACGACTACCTGCGGCCGTTCGCGTCGTACGGCGGGGTCGCGGTCGTCGTCCTCAACCATGCCGACCGGCTCGGCGCCGAGGACGTCGCACGGGTGCTTGCCGACCTGCGTCGGCGCGTCGCCGCCGACGGTCTCGTGGGCGCGCACGTCGTCGCGACGTCGGCGACGACGGGCGACGGCGTGCGCGAGCTCCGTGACGTGCTCGCGGACGCTGCGCGGCGGCGCGCGCAGGAGGCGGCACGCCTCGTCGTCGACGTGCGGGGTGCGGCGGCGCTGCTGCTCGAGGCGTCGGGCGGGGACGGGCGCGCGGCGGACGCCGGGGCGTCGGCCGACGAACTCGCAGACGCTCTCGCCGAGGCAGCCGGTGCCAGCACGGTCGTCGACGCCGTCGCGGCCTCGACGCGCCGCCAGGTGCATCTCGTGGCGGGCTGGCCCGTGACGCGGTGGCTCGCGGGGTTCCGCGCGGACCCGCTGGGGCGGCTTGGACTCGGTGGCCCCGAACGTCGTCGGACGGAACGGCCCGATCTCGTGCGCACGTCTCTGCCCGGCGCGAGCGACGCGGTGCGTGCGCGCGCGGCGCTCGCGGTGCGGGAGCACGTCGCGGGTGCGCTCGACGCACTGCCCGATGCGTGGCGGCCTGCGGCGGCCGGCCGGGTCGACGGTGAGGGGCTCGCGGGCGCGCTCGACACGGCGGTCGCGGGCACGCGGCTCGGCGCAGAACGGGCACCGCGGTGGGCGCGGGCGCTCGGCGTCGTCCAGGCAATGCTCCTCGGGGTCGGCGTCGTGGGGCTCGTGTGGGTGCTCGGGGTACGTGGTCTTGCGTACCTCGGGGTGACGCTCCCGCTGCCGGAGCTCGTGCTCGACTGGTCGGCGGGGCAGGTGCGGGTCGCGTGGCCCGCGCTGCTCGTCGTCGTCGGCGTCGTGCTGGGGCTGCTGCTCGCGCTCGTCGCGAGCGTGTGCGGCCGCGTGACGGCGGTGCGGCGTGCGCGCCGCGCGCGTCGCAGGCTCGCGGACGCGGTGGCGGGGGTCGCGCAGACGGCGGTGCTCGCGCCGGTCCGGGCGCGGCTTGACGCGCTCGCCCGGACGCGCGAGCTCGCGCGTCGAGCCGCAACCCCCTGAGCGCCCCACCCCACCGACGGATTGACGGTTTCCGCCCGTTCGACGGGGGAAGGAGTCAATCCGTCGGGAGGGGAGCGCGTAACCTCGGCCCTGTGACGACGATCGAGATTCCCGTCCAGCTGCGCTGGTCCGACATGGATGCTTACGGCCACGTCAACAACGTCGAGATGCTCCGGCTCCTCGAGGAGGCGCGCATCGAGGCCTTCTGGCGCCATCCCGAGGCCGACGGCGTGGCGAGCCGGCCGACCGCGATCCTCGACGCGAGCCCGGGCGCGCGCACCGCGACGCTCGTCGCGCACCAGGAGATCGAGTACCTTGCGCCACTCACGTACCAGCGGCAGCCGGTGACGGTGCGGCTGTGGCTCGGGCGGCTCGGCGGTGCGAGCCTCGAGATCCACTACGAGGTGACGGACGCGAGCGGCACGGTCTACGCGCGTGCGATCACGACGATGGTGCTTGTCGACTCCGCCTCCGGCAAGCCCCGTCGCATCGACGCCGACGAGCGCGCCGCATGGGAGCCGTTCCTCGACGCGCCGGTCGCGATGCGTCGTCGGGCACGCTGACGACCGTGGCCGTCCTCGTCGACGCGCCCCGCTGGGCCGCGCACGGCACGACGTGGGCGCACCTCGTCTCGGACACCTCGCTCGACGAGCTGCACGCGTTCGCGGAACGTGCGGGCGTGCCGCGGCGGGCGTTCGACCTCGACCACTACGACGTCCCCGCGGAACGTCACTCGGAGCTTGTTGCGCTCGGCGCCGAGCCGGTGTCCGCGCGCGAGATGGTCGTCCGGCTCGCGGCGTCGGGCCTGCGCGTCTCGGGCCGAGACCGCGAGCGTGCGCGTCGTGCGGACCTCGCTGCGCGCTGGGCTGCGCTCGTGCCGGGCGCGGACGCGGTCGGCGAGGAGCTGCTGCGGCGCTGGTCCGAGCCGCATCGCACGTACCACGGCACGGCGCACCTCGCGGACTGCCTACGCTCGGTCCAGGTCGCGGCGGAGGGCCTCGGCACGGTGCCGCGGACGGTCCTGCTCGCGCTGTGGTTCCACGACGCGGTGCACGAAGGTGAGGCGGTGCGCGACGAGGAGCGTTCCGCGCAGCTGGCGCGCGACCTGCTCGCACCGCTCGTCGGTGCGCCGTCACGGTCCGGGGGCGCGTCGGGTCCGGGATCGTTGGGCCCGGGAGTGCCGGGCCGGGGGGCTCTGGACGAAGGAGCGTCGGGCCCGGGGGTGCCGGACGCGGGAGCGTCGGGCCCGGGAGTGCCGGACGAGGGAGTGTCGGGCCCGCGCCCGACGTCCGACGCGCACACGGCTCCGCTCACGCCGGCCGACGTCGACGAGGTCGCGCGACTCGTCCTCCTCACGACGCATCACGACCCTGCGCCGGGCGACGTCGCGGGTGCACTCGTGAGCGACGCGGACCTTGCGGTCCTCGCCGGATCACCGACGACGTACCGGCGCTACGTCCGTCGGGTGCGGGCGGAGTACGCGCACGTCGACGACGGCGCGTGGCGCGTGGGACGTGCCGAGGTGCTGCGAAGCCTGCTGGCCACCGAGCACCTCTTCGCGACGCCGGTCGGCCGCGACCGCTGGGAGTCGCGCGCCCGCGCGAACGTCGCGGGAGAGATTGAGGCGCTCACGACACCGTGAGCGCCGGCTACATCCGCGAGCCCTGGGAACGCCGACGCCCACACGTTCCGTCCGGCCCGGTAGCGCACCCCACCAACCGAGGAATCCGCGCAGATGGCTGCTGGGAGCAACCATCTGCTCGGACTCCTCGGTCGCGGGCGAGCCGGGACCGGCGGCTCCGGGCCGGTCAGGCCTCGTCGGGCACGCGGATCATGCCCTCCTGGGCGATCGACGCGACGAGCGTGCCGTCCTGCGCGAAGACGCGCGCCGAACCGAGCCCGCGGCCGCCCTGCGCGGACGGCGACGACTGCACGTAGAGAAGCCACTCGTCGGCGCGCGCGTCGCGGTGCCACCACATCGCGTGGTCGAGGCTCGCGATCGAGAGGCCACGCGTGCCCCAGTCGAGGTCGGCGCGCCGCATGACGGGCTCGAGCATGAGCTGGTCGCACGCGTAGATCATCATGGCGCGGTGCATGAGCTGGTCGTCGCCGAGAGTGCCGCGGGCGCGCAGCCACACCATCTGGCGGTCGTCGCCGTTGCGGTCTGGCCCGAGGTAGAGGGACGAGCCGACGTGGCGGACGTCGAACGCGGCGGTGCTCGTCCAGAACTTCGCGACGGGATGGTCGATCGTCGAGAGCTTCGCGACCGCCGAGTCGAGGGTCTCCGGGTCGGGTGCGGGGGGCATGCGTTGCTGCTGGTCGATGCCTGGCTGGTCCTCCTGCGCGGACGTGATCATCGAGAGGATCGCCTTGTCGCCCTGGAACGCGTGGACGCGCCGGGCGGAGAAGGAGCGGCCGTCGCGGAGCCGTTCGACCTCGAGGCGGATGGGGATGTCGAGCGCCCCGGGTCGCAGGAAGTAGCCGTGGAGCGAGTGCGGGAGGCGTCCGGCGGGGTTGGTTGCGCCGGCGGCGAGGATCGCCTGCGCGAGGACCTGACCGCCGTAGACGCGGCCGTTGAGCTGGGGCAGGTTCTGCCCGACGAACGTGTTGTCGTCGACCTGCTCGAGCGCGAGGACGTCGCGCAGTGCAGCGAAGGGTGCGGCGTCGGTCATGTCAGTCCTCGAAGGTGTTGAGCATGGAGTGGGCGGCGCGCTCGAGGTAGTCGAGCAGCTGGGACTCGTGCATAGGGGCCAGCCGCGCGCCCTTGACGGCGGCGGTCATGTGCTGGATCCAGCGGTCGCGCGCGAGGGGGTTGACCTTGAACGGCTGGTGGCGCATGCGCAGGCGCGGGTGGCCGCGCTCCTCGGAGTAGGTGGTCGGGCCGCCCCAGTACTGCTCGAGGAACATCACCATGCGACGGTTGGCGCCGGGGAGGTCCTCGGGCGGGTACATGGGGGCGAGGACGTCGTCGGCGATAACGCCCGCGTAGAAGCGGTCGACGATCCCCTGGAAGGTCTCGTGGCCGCCGACGGCGTCGAAGAAGGTCTGCTCGGTCACCGTCCGATCCTCCCACGGAGGAGCGAGGGGCCTGCGGTGGGTGTCACGTGGCACGGCGCACGTCCGGGCTGTGGGCAGGCGGTCCGGACGGGGGTACGCGCGCTAGGCTAGGAGGACCGGACGAGGGCGTCCGTGCCCCACCCAGCGATCAGGAGCACATCACCATGAGCAAGGCGGAGAAGATCCTCAGCGCGCTCGGCGGCGGGTCGAACGTCGTCGACCTCGAGCCGTGCATTACGCGTCTGCGCGTCGAGGTGACGGACCCTGCGCTCGTCGACGAGACGAAGCTGAAGGAGACGGGCGCGTTCGGCGTCGTCCGGTCGGGTCGCATCATCCAGGTGATCGTCGGGCCGGAGGCCGACGACCTCGCGGACGAGCTCGAGACGCTGCGCTGAACCAGCGCAACCTGTACGACGGACGACGCCCACGGACCTGCAGGGTCCGTGGGCGTCGTCGTGCGGCCGTCAGGGTGCGGGCGGCGGCTGGACGACGAGTCGGTTGGCGGTGACGAGTCGGATGCCGCCGTTCGTGAGGGCCTTGAGCCCACGGGTGCGCAGGGCGCGGACGACGGCGGGACGGTCGGCCAGGTTCGTGCGGGCCTGGATGCGGTAGAGGAGGTGGTCGTCGGTGAGCTCGACGACGAACACCTCGGGTGGGGCGAGGAGGAGCGGGTTGATGTCGGCGTCGGCGGACGTCTCCTCGGCGGCCTGCGTGAGCAGGGAGCGGACGAGGTCGGTGTCGACGTCGTAGGGGACGCGGAAGTCGGCCATGGCGCGCACCCAGCCCTGGGAGAGGTTGCCGGTGCGGAGGATCTCGCCGTTGCGCAGATACCAGAGCGTGCCGTCGAAGTCGCGGACCTTGGTGACGCGCAGCGCGACCTCCTCGACGGTTCCGGTGACGTCGCCGAAGTTCACGGTGTCGCCGACGCCGTACTGGTCCTCGGCGAGCATGAAGATGCCGGAGAGGAAGTCCTTGACGAGGCTCTGGGCGCCGAAGCCGAGGGCGACGCCGGCGACGCCGGCGGACGCGAGGAGCGGCGCGAGGTTCACGCCGAGCTCGTTGAGGATCATCATGACGACGATCGAGCCGACGACGATCGAGAGGGTCGAGCGGAGCACGGAGCCGAGGGTGCGTGCGCGGCCGGTGCGTCGTTCGGCCTCGAAGGCGTTGGTGACGTGCAGGAGCGCGCCGCCGATGTCGGTGCGGGGCTCGCGGGCGATGCGCTCGGTGAACGAGGCGATGAGGCGACGCAGGACGACGAGCAGGACGATGCCGACGGCGAGGATGACGAGGATCCGCAGCGGGGCGCCGACGAGCCAGTCGACCCAGCCGGAGCGCTGCTCGGGGGCCTTGGTGAGCGCGTCGCCGATCTCGTCGCCCACGGAGGTGCTCGACGGTGACGGTGACGGGGTGGTGGTGCGCAGGAGGTGCTCGAGCATGCTCCCAGCGTAGTTGGGGGTGATCGTCGGCGTGTTCGTGCGCAGGTGGTCGCACGGATGTACGCGGCGAAGTAACATTGCAGAAAAGTTTCGGACGGAATGGGCCGTCCGGCCGCCTCGAGCGCCCAGACTTCTGCAAGGATTGACCCGTGGACAACGCTGAACGATCAGAGTCCCTTCTCCGCCTCGCGCGTGCGTGCGGCGTCGGGACTGAGTACTGGGCCTTCGACGGCACCGAGCGGCACGTTTCCGCCGCGACCCTTGTCAAGGTGCTCGGCGCGCTCGGCATCGACGCGTCGACGCCGACGCGTGTCGAGCTCGCGCTCCTCCACGTCGAGGACGACGCGTGGCGCGAGCCGCTTCCGCCGACGGTCGTCGCCCGCGAGGGCCAGGCCGTGACGATCCCCGTCCACGTGCCCGACGGCACGCCCGTGAGCGTGTGGATCGACCTCGACCCCGAGGCCGGCGGCGGACGCCGCGAGACCCGCCAGGTCGACAACTGGGACGCCCCGCGCCGCGTCGACGGCCGGATGGTCGGCCGCGCGTCCTTCGAGATCCCCGGGGACCTCCCGCTCGGCTGGCACACGCTGCGTTCGCGCGCCGACGACGGCGAGCACGTCGCGACCCTCATCGTCACCCCGCAGCGGCTCCACCTCCCCGAGAGCCTCGAGCACGGGCGCGTGTGGGGACTCATGTCGCAGATGTACTCGGTGCGCTCCTCGCGCTCGTGGGGCATTGGCGACTTCGCGGACCTTGCGGAGACGTCGTGGTTCGCGGGCCGCGACCTCGGTGCGGACTTCATGCTCATCAACCCCGTCCACGCGGGGGAGCCGGCCGCGCCCATGACCCCGTCGCCGTACCTGCCGGTGACGCGTCGCTTCGTCAACCCCATCTACGTGCGTCCCGAGGCCGTCGAGGAGGCCGCCTACCTCTCGGCCGCCGACCGCTCGCTCGTCGAGTGGGCCGCCGAGGAAGCGCAGACGCTCAACGCGTCGTCGGGCCCGATCGACCGCGACGCCGCGTGGACGCACAAGCGTTCCGCGCTCGAGGTGATCTTTGCGGCACCGCGCTCCGCGATCCGTGAGGCACAGCTCGCGGACTTCCGCGACCGCGAGGGCAAGGGGCTCGAGGACTTCGCGCTGTGGTGCGCGATCAAGGAGACGCGCCCGACGGGCGAGTGGCCCGACGAGCTCTGGGACCCCACGAGCCCCGAGGTCGCCGAGCTGCGCGTCGAGCTCGCGGACCGCGTCGACTTCTTCGTGTGGCTCCAGTGGGTCGCCGACGAGCAGCTCGCGGCCGCGCAGGCGGCGGCGAAGGCCGGCGGCATGTCGCTCGGCATCATGCACGACCTCGCTGTCGGCGTGCACCCCGAGGGCTCGGACGCGTGGTCGCTGCGTCACGCGCTCGCGACGGGTGCGTCAGTCGGCGCTCCGCCCGACATGTACAACCAGCAGGGACAGGACTGGTCGCAGCCCCCGTGGCACCCCAAGGGCCTCGCGCGTGCCGGCTACCAGCCGTACCGCGAGATGCTCCGGACCGTCCTGCGGCACGCGGGCGCGATCCGCATCGACCACGTCATCGGCCTCTTCCGACTCTGGTGGATCCCGGCAGGCTCGGGCGCCCAGGAGGGCGCGTACGTCCGCTACGACCACGACGCGATCATCGGCATCCTCTGCCTCGAGGCGCAGCGTGCGGGGGCCGTCGTCATCGGCGAGGACCTCGGGACGTTCGAGGGCTGGGTGCGTGACTACCTCACGGACCGCGGCATCCTCGGCACGTCGATCCTCTGGTTCGAGAAGGACCATGAGGGGCGTCCGCTCGCGCCCGAGCACTACCGGGCGATGAGCCTCACGTCGGTGACGACGCACGACCTTCCGCCGACCGCGGGCTACCTCGCGGGCGAGCACGTCGAGCTGCGCGAGAGCCTCGGGCTGCTCCAGGCGCCGGTCCAGGAGGTACGGAACGAGGCGCGGGCCGAGCGTGAGGACATGGTGCGGCTGCTGGCCGCGCGTGGCCTGCTCGGTGACGACCCGTCGGAGCGGGAGCTCGTCGAGGCGCTGCACCGGTTCATCCGCCTCACGCCGTCGAAGATCCTCGGGGTCTCGCTCGCGGACGCGGTGGGGGAGCGTCGGGCGCAGAACCAGCCGGGCACGGACCAGGAGTACCCCAACTGGAAGATCCCGCTGGGTGACCCCAACGGCGTGACGGTTCTGCTCGACGACCTTGTGACCAACCCCCGCCTGCGGTCGCTTGCAGCGGCGATGAACCAGCGCTGACCCCATCGCGGCGCTGTCCTGCGGCCCGTCTCCCCGTCCGGGGAGGCGGGCCGCGGTGTATTCCCACCCCTGTGGTCCCCGCCCCCAGACCGTCTGCCACCCTGGCCTGTGGCCTGTGGCCTGTGGCCTGTGGCCTGTGGCCTGTGGCCTGTGGCCTGTGGCCTGTGGCCCCTGGCCCCTAGCACCATGCACCTAGCCCCCTGCCCCCGCCCCACTGGCCCGATAGCCGATCGAGCCACGTGAGGCGCACCGATCGACTATCGAGGGCAGGGGCGTGCCCCTCGATAGCCGATTCAGACAGGTGTAGTGAACGGATCGGCTATCGAGAGCGGAAGCGTGCTCCGTGGCGCGGTCGTCGTCCCGTACCCGACCCGGTGAAGGGGTCCGATCGGCTATCGGACCCACATGCGCGGTGCTTTCCACCTGACGAATGTCGCAGAGCTCCCACCTGACGGGTTGCGCAGCGCTCCCCGCCTGACGGGTTGCGCGGCGCTCCCCACCTGACGGATTGACGGGTTCCGCCGATTGGATGGGGCCACGCCGTCAATCCGTGGGGGTGTGGCGCGTCGGGAGCGACGCGAGCCACGCGCGGACCTCGCGTGGCGTACGGAGCCGGACGACGGGGGCCCCCGACGCCTCGAGAGCGTCCCAGCGAGCGCGCTTGCCGGACCACGTCCGCCACGACAACAGGACGATGTTGTCCTCAGGCTTACGCCGCACCAGACTCGTGAGGCTCTCGCGGTTGCCGTGCCACAGGGGACGACGCGTGATCCCGCGCGCGACCGTGCGCGTGACGATCCGGCGCATGACGGTGCGTCGCGGCAGGTCGAGGCACACGATCGTGGCGGCATCGTCGAGCAGATCGAGGACCTTCGACCGCCAGTTGCCGTCGACGACCCACCCGGGTCCGTCCTCTGCTGCGGCGAGGCGTGCGCGCAGGATCGCGCGTCCGACGTCGGGGTGCTTCTGCTGCCAGCCGGCGCCCCAGAAGACCTCGTCGAGCTCGATGCGGACGAGCCCGGTGCGGGCGGCGACCTGCCGGGCGAGCGTCGTCTTGCCTGAGCCGGACGTTCCGTGGATGCGGATGCGCCGTGGCGTCGGCGAGCGGGGTTCGTTGCGCGTCACGCCAGCGTCGTCGTCCACGCGCAGAATCCTCCCACGCCTCTCCGCACCCGACGCCCGACGTCCGACGCCCGACGTGCACGATCTCGACGGATTGATGCGTTCCGATCATTCAATGGCCAGAACGCATCAATCCGTCGTCACCTCAGTGCGCCGGTGTATGGCTCGATAGCCGATCGGACCATGTGAGGTGAACGAATCGGCTATCGAGCGCGGGGGCGCGGCCCTCGATAGCGGATCCAGACATCCGAGGTGAACGAATCGGCTATCGAGTGGGGGAGGACGCAAGCGGCCCCGCACCCGGTGGGGTGCGGGGCCGCTCCCTGCGACAGGGACCGTCAGGCCTGTGCCTCGACAGCCTGGGCGTCGACCGCCTGTGCCTCGACAGCCTGGGCGTCGACCGCCTGAGCCGCGAGGGCGCGCTCGATGCCCGCAAGACCCTCGACGACGAAGCGGCGGAGCGCAGGCGGCGCGACCTTCGCCGAACCCTCCGCGTGCGCGTCGAGCCACGCCTGCGTCGCGGCGCGCAGCGCCTCGTTGGCGAGCGGAGCCGGGTAAAGGCCCTCGATGAGCTCCTCGCTCATGTGGTACGTCCGCGACTCCCAGATCGGGAAGAGCGCGTCGTGGTACGTCGCGACGAACGACTCGAGCAGCGAGGCGTCGAGGACGTGGTTGAAGCCGAGGGCCGTCGCGCGGATGATCGCGTTGGGCTTGTCGGCCTCGTCGACGATCGATGCCCAGGCCGCAGCCTTGGCCTCGACGGTGGGGATCGCGGCCCGTGCGTGGGCCGCCTGCTGGCGGCCCGAGGCCGTGTCGTCGTCGGCGAGCGCGAGGTCGATCTGCGCGGCCGTCGCACGACCACCGGCGACGAGCGCGATGAGCAGCTCCCAGCGCAGATCCGTGTCGATCGTCAGGCCCTCGAGCGTCTCGGATCCGTCGCGGAGCGCGGCGATCGCGTCGAGCTGGGCGTCCGTGCGGGCGACCTGCGCGAGGAACTTCACGAACTGGAACTGCGCGTCCGAGCCCGCCTCGGCCGTGCGCGCCATGGCGAGCAGGCCGTCGCCGACGGCGACGAGTGTCGCCTCGCTGCGCTCCGGCGCGACATACGACGACGCGGCGAGCACGAGCTGGTTGAGCGTCGTGCGGATCGTCGTCGACTCGGTCTCGGCGGCGATGTTGTTGAGGACGAGCCGCACGAAGTCGCTCGCGGGCACCTCACCGTCGCGCGTCGCGTCCCAGATGGACCCCCACACGAGCGAGCGCGCGAGCGGGTCGGAGATCAGCGCGAGGTTCTCGATCGCGACGGCTCGCGAGGCGTCGTCGAGCCGGATCTTCGCGTACGCGAGGTCGTCGTCGTTGAGGAGCACGAGGTCGGGACGGGTCGTGCCGACGAGCTCGGGCACCTCGGTGCGCTCTCCGTCGACGTCGAGTTCGACGCGGTGCGTGCGGATGAGACCGTCGGCTGTGAGCGTGTAGTAGCCGACGGCGAGGCGGTGCGGGCGGATCGTCGGGTAGTCGGCGGGGGCCGTCTGGAGGATCGCGAAGCCCGTGACGGTGCCGGCGTCGTCGACCGTGATCTCGGGGCGGAGCGTGTTGACGCCCGCGGTCTCGAGCCACAGCTTCGACCACGTGGAGAGGTCGCGGCCCGAGGCGGACTCGAGTTCGACGAGCAGGTCGGTGAGCTCGGTGTTGCCCCACGCGTGCTTGCGGAAGTACGCGGCGACACCCTTGAGGAACGCCTCGAGGCCGACCCACGCGGCGAGCTGCTTGAGCACCGAGCCGCCCTTGGCGTACGTGATGCCGTCGAAGTTCACCTGGACGTCCTCGAGGTCGCGGATCTCCGCGACGATCGGGTGGGTCGAGGGCAGCTGGTCCTGGCGGTACGCCCAGGACTTCTCCATCGCGGCGAACGTCGTCCAGGCGCCCTTCCACTCGGTGGCCTCGGCGGTCGCGAGCGTCGACGCCCACTCCGCGAAGGACTCGTTGAGCCACAGGTCGTTCCACCAGCGCATCGTGACGAGGTCGCCGAACCACATGTGCGCGAGCTCGTGGAGGATCGTGACGACGCGACGCTCCTTGATGGCGTCGGTGACCTTGGAGCGGAAGACGTAGGACTCGGTGAACGTCACGCAGCCCGCGTTCTCCATGGCGCCCATGTTGTACTCGGGCACGAAGAGCTGGTCGTACTTTGTGAAGGGGTAGGGCTGCTCGAAGGCCTTCTCGAAGAACTCGAAGCCGGCGCGGGTCGTGTCGAAAACGTAGTCGGCGTCCATGTGCTCGGCGAGCGACGCACGGCAGAAGACGCCGAGGGGGATCGTGCGGCCGTCGGAGCTCGTGAGCTCGGAGCGCATGACGGCGTAGGGGCCGGCGACGAGCGCGGTGATGTATGAGGAGATGCGGGGCGTCGGCTCGAACGCGTAGGTGGCGTTGCCGCCGGCGCGCGTCGGCTCGGGCGTCGGCTCGTTGGAGACGACCTGCCATGCCTCGGGGGCAGTGACGGTGAACGCGAACGTCGCCTTGAGGTCGGGCTGCTCGAACACCGCGAAGACGCGGCGGGAGTCCGGGACCTCGAACTGCGTGTAGAGGTAGACCTCGCCGTCGACCGGGTCGACGAATCGGTGGAGGCCCTCGCCCGTGTTCGTGTACGCGCAGTCGGCGACGACCGTGAGCTCGTTCTCCGCCTCGAGCCCGTCGAGGGCGATGCGGGAGTCGGCGAAGACGACGGCGGGGTCGAGCTCGCGGCCGTTGAGCGTCACGGAACGCACGCTCGGGGCGACGAGGTCGATGAAGGTCGACGCGCCGGGCGTCGCGGTGAAGCGGACGGTCGACGTCGACGCGAACGTCGTCGGTCCCGTCGTGAGGTCGAGGGTGATGGCGTACGACTGCGTCTGCACGACGTTCGCGCGCTCGATCGCCTCGGCGCGGGTGAGGTTCTCTCCGGGCACTTGTGCTCCTCGGTTGTGCGGTGGCGCCCGGTCGGGGCGTCGATGCCGGGCGCGCTCGACGCCCGCCATCGATACTTTCACGCAGCACCGACACCCGCGCAGTGCAATACGGGCGTAGTCGCTGACGTCGGACGACGTGTCCGCGCAGGGCGCACTTCCCGGGACCGCGGGCGGCGACGCAACTAGGCTGGGAGCATGCGAGACGAGACTGCGACGACCGTCGCCGACATGTGGTTCGACCCTGCCTGCCCGTGGGCCTGGATGACCTCACGCTGGCTCACCGAGGTCCAGGAGCTCCGCGGCATCGAGATCCGCTGGCACGTCATGAGCCTGTCGGTGCTCAACGAGGGGCGCGACCTGCCCGCCGACTACCGCGAGATGCTCGACGCCTCGTGGGGTCCGGTGCGGGTGCTTGTCGCGGCCGCCCAGCGGCACGGTGACGACGTCCTCGGGCCGCTCTACACGGCGATCGGCACGGAGTATCACGTCGAGGGCAACAAGGACCGGCGCGCGGTCGTCGCGAAGGCGCTCGCCGACGCGGGGCTTGGCGCGGACCTCCTCGACGTGTGGGATTCGACCGACGTCGACGACGCGCTGCGAGCCTCGCACCAGGGTGCGATGGACCTCGTGGGCGACGAGGTCGGGACGCCCGTCGTGGCGATCGGCGGCGTCGGCTACTTCGGTCCCGTCGTCACGCCGGCGCCGCGGGGCGAGGACGCGGTGCGGCTGTGGGACGGGCTCGTCCTCATGACGCAGGTGCCGGGTTTCTACGAGCTCAAGCGCACGCGCACGTCAGGACCGGTGCTGCGGCCGGGCGCCGACGAGGAAGTGGGCGCATGACGATCCCGATCCCTACGGGCCCTCCGGCGAGGAAGCCGCTGGGGCCGGGGCTCATCGCGTTCATCGTCATCGACGTCATCCTCGTCGTCGGGGTCGTGATCGCTGCGGTCGTCCTCCTCGGTGGGGGTTCTGGCGCGCCGGGGGCGTCGCCGACGACTCCCGTCGCCGGGGCGACGACGCCCGTCGCCGGTGCGACGACGAGCGTCTCGCCCTCGGCTCCGGTGACGTCTGCGGACCGGCCGGGAGGCACGGACCAGCGGTTCGCGACCCCGTCGGGCAACATCGTCTGCGACATCACTGCGAACGGTGCACGGTGCGGCATCGCGTCGCTCGCGCAGAAGCCCGCACCTGTCGACGGTTGCGACGGTTCGGTCGGCTTCGTGTACGTGGTCGACGCCTCTGGCAAGGTCGATGTGCCGTGCGTGCCGAAGAAGGAGCTGCCGAAGAAGGCGGGCAAGGACGTCAACGTCCTCGGGTACGGGCAGAAGTCGGCCGCCTACGGGTTCACGTGCACGTCGGACGAGTCGGGCATGGCGTGCGTCGACGACGCAACGGGTACGGGATTCTCGCTCGCACGCGCGGGTGGCCGCGTCCTCTGACGACGTGAGGACATGCGTCGGGCCCCGCACCTCGTGAGGTGCGGGGCCCGACGTCGTTTGGCGCGGTGGCGCCGGTCGGGGTCACCAGATGCGGACGCGGTCCTCGGGCGCGAGGTAGAGGGCGTCGCCCTCGGTGACGTCGAACGCCTCGTAGAACTCGTCGACGTTGCTGACGATGCCGTTGCACCGGAACTCGGCGGGCGAGTGCGGGTCGATCGCGAGGAGGCGGATCGCCTCGGCGTCGCGGGCCTTGGTGCGCCACACCTGGCCCCAGCCGAGGAAGACGCGCTGGAGGCCGGTGAACCCGTCGATGACGGGTGCCGGAGCGAGGTCGCCGCCGAGCGCGATGCGGTAGGCCTTGAGCGCGATCGACAGTCCACCGAGGTCGCCGATGTTCTCACCGATGGTGAGGGCGCCGTTGACGGTGTGCTCGTCGCTGAGCTGTGCGGGCGAGAACGCGTCGTACTGGGCGATGAGCGCCTTGGTGCGCTCCTCGAACTTGCGGCGGTCCTCTTCGGTCCACCAGTCCTCGAGGCGTCCTGAACCGTCGTACTTGGAGCCCTGGTCGTCGAAGCCGTGGCCGATTTCGTGACCGATGACGCCGCCGATGCCGCCGAAGTTCACGGCGTCCTCGGCCTCGGGGTCGAAGAACGGGGGCTGGAGGATCGCGGCGGGGAAGACGATCTCGTTCATGCCGGGGTTGTAGTAGGCGTTGACCGTCTGCGGCGTCATGAACCACTCGTCGCGGTCGATCGGCTTGCCGATCTTGCCGAGCTCGCGGTCGGTCTCGAACGCGTTCGCGCGACGGACGTTGCCGAGGAGGTCGGCGGCGTCGATCTCGAGCGCGGAGTAGTCGCGCCACCGCGTGGGGTAGCCGATCTTCGGGGTGAAGGCGTCGAGCTTGGCGAGCGCCTTGACCTTCGTCTCCTCGCCCATCCAGTCGAGGCCGGTGATGGACTCGCGGTACGCCTCGACGAGATGGCCGACGAGGCGGTCCATGTGCTCCTTGTGGGCGGCCGGGAAGTGACGTTCGACGTACACCTGGCCGACGGCCTCGCCGAGCGCGCCCTCGACGAGGGAGACGCCGCGCTTCCAACGTTCGCGGATCTTCTCGGCGCCGGTGAGGGTGCGGCCGTAGAAGTCGAAGTTCGCCTCGACGAGCTCGTCGGTGAGGTAGGTGGCACGCGACGAGACGACCTGGGCGGCGAGCCACAGGCGCAGGTCGGCGATGTCGGTCTGCTCCCAGAGTGCGGCGAGGCCGGTCGCGAACGAGGGTTCGCGCATGACGACGTCGTCGAGGGCGCCAGCGGGTGCGCCGAGCCCCTCGGCCCAGGCGTTCCAGTCGAGACCGGGTGCGGATGCGGCGAGCTCGGCGAACGTCATGGGGTTGTAGGTGAGTTCGGCGTCGCGATCGCGGACGACGTCCCAGTGGTGGCCGGCGAGGGCGGTCTCGAGTGCCACGACGCGCGCGGCGGCCGCGTCGGCGTCGGCGGCAGGGACGATGTCGCCGAGCGTGAGCATGCGTGCGACGTGCGGCGTGTAGGCGGCGAGGGCCTCGGCGTGCTGCTCCTCGCGGTAGTAGGCCTCGTCGGGCAGGCCGAGCCCGGCCTGGAGGAGGTAGACGACGTACTTCTCGGGGTCGAGCGCGTCGTTGTCGACGTAGAGGCCGAGCGCGCCGGCGGCACCGGTGCGCTGGAGCTCGCCGAGGGCGCGGGCGAGCGCGGACTTGTCCGCGGCGTCGTTGAGGAGTGCGAGGTCGGCGGCGAGGGGCGCGGTGCCGAGCGCCGCGATGCGCTCGGTGTCCATGAACGACGCGTAGAGCGCGCCGATCTTCGCGGTCGTCGCGTCGACGCCTGCGGCGCCGGCCTGCTCTCCGGCCTCGAGGATGATGTCGCGGACCTGCTCCTCCGCGCGGTCGTGGAGCTCGCGGAACGCGCCGTCACGGGCGCGGTCGGCGGGGATCTCGTACGTCGCGAGCCAGCGGCCGTTGACGTGGCGGAAGAGGTCGTCCTGCGGTCGGACGTCGGCGTCGAACGTCGACGCGTCGATCCCGGAGCGCAGCGCTGCGGTGTTGTCGGTCGTCATGCGCCCACCCTATGCCGGGCCACCGACATCGTTGCGTCGGCTCAGGCCGGTGCGTCCCCGACGACCTCGACCGTCATGCGGTCGCCGTCGAAGGTCAGCCGTGCGGTGCGGCCGTCGTCGGTCGGGACGACGAGCGTGTCGGTGCCGTCCACGACGGCGCCGAGCAGCGTGAGCTCGGCGCGGACGTCGGCGGCCGGCGCGGGCAGCGTGACGGGCGTCCCGGCGTCGGCGCGGTGGAGCTCGGGCGTCGTCGGGAAGGCGATGGACGTGAGGTCGTTCCCGTGGGCGACGGTGAGCTTCTTGTTCTCGGCGTGCCACGTGCCGTCGCCGCGTTCGACGACCGTGTAGCGCAGGCCGTCCTTGACGAGCGTCCACCCGCCGGCGACGGGCTCGACGGGTGTGCCGGTCGCGACGAGCGCGTCGTGAACGTCGCTCGCGTCGGAGCCGCGCAGCAGCGCGAAGTCGTACTCGTCGCCGCTCTTGCTGAGGCGCTCGTGCTTGAGATCGAGGGTGAGACCTGCGCCGGACGCGGTGGTGAGCGCATTGATGTCGATCGTGTCGTGGTGCGAGCTCGTCGACCACGCGTACCAGCCCGTGCCGAGGAGGGCGAGGGTGAGGACGGCGGAGGACCCGCCGATGACGCTCCGGGTCCGGCGCGGGAGCTGGCGGGCGACGAGAGCGACGACGAGGAGGACGGCCTCCGTGACGAGGGCGAGCACCGCCAGCACGACGACGAGCTGCGGGCGGGAGGGATCCATGGTGACTCCTTCAACGTCGGACGAGGCGGTGACCAGCCAAGCAGCAGTTCCAGGTGGCGCGCTACGCGCGCGGTGTCACAATCGGGCAACTTTGTCCGGTGGGCGCTCATCGATGAGCGTCGACGGGAACCCCGAGACGTTGCGGGATGCGGCAGGATGGACCCATGCGCGTCCACCTTGCTTCTGACCACGCGGGCTTCGCCCTGAAGTCCCACCTCCTCACGCACCTCGCCGCCCAGGGTCACGATGTCGTCGACCACGGTGCGTTCGAGTACGACGCCGAGGACGACTACCCCGCCTTCTGCATCGCTGCGGGCGAGGCCGTCGTCGCGGAGCCGGGCTCGCTCGGCGTCGTCATCGGCGGCTCGGGCAACGGCGAGCAGATCGCCGCGAACAAGGTCGACGGTGTGCGCGCCGCGCTCGCGTGGAGCGTCGAGACCGCGAAGCTCGGACGGCAGCACAACGACGCGAACGTCATCGCGATCGGCGAGCGCCAGCACTCGATCGAGGAGGCGACGACGTTCGTCGAGGCCTTCCTCGCGGAGCCCTTCTCGGGTGCGGAGCGTCACCAGCGTCGCATCGACCAGCTCGCGGCGTACGAGTCCGCGCGCTGACGCACGCCGCCTGAGCCGTGCCCGAGGGCCACACCGTCCACCGCCTCGCGCGGACCTTCGACGCGCTCTTCCGCGGTGAGCGGCTGCGGCTCAGCAGTCCGCAGGGCCGCTTCGAGGCGGGCGCGGCGCTGCTCGACGGCGGCACTCTCGTGCGTGCGGAGGCGTGGGGCAAGCACATGTTCCTGGGCTTCGGTCCCTGCGCGGCGATGTCTGGCGCAGTGACGCCCGACGCCGATCTCGCCTGGCTGCGTGTCCACCTGGGCCTGTACGGCTCGTGGACGTTCGCGGGGGACTCGTCGACGACCGTCGCGCACGCGATCGGTGCCCCGCGCCGCCGCATCGGCGAGCAGGAGTACACGCTCCCTGATCGCGAGATAGCGCCTCAAGGTCGAGATAGCGCGCGAGGCGCGCTATCTCGACAGGGCAGCGCTATCTCGCGGAGTGACGAGAGTGCGTGGGATGTGCCCGAGCCCCGCGGGCAGGTGCGGGTGCGGATCCTCGGGGAGCACGCCGTCGCCGATCTCACAGGGCCGACCGCGTGCGAGGTCATCACCGACGCCGAGCGGCACGCGGTGCTCGCGCGGCTCGGCCCGGACCCCATCCGGGACGACGCCGACCCGGAGCGGTTCGTCGCACGGGTCCGACGCTCGCGCACGGCCGTCGGCCTCCAGCTCATGGCGCAGGACAAGGTCGCGGGCGTCGGCAACATCTACCGCGCCGAGGTGCTCTTCCGCGCGGGCCTCGACCCGTCGACGCCGGGCAATGCGGTGCCGGCCGAGACGTTGCGGGAGATCTGGGACGACCTCGTCGTTCTCATGCGCGACGGCGTCGCGACGGGCCGCATCGTCACGACGCGCCCCGAGCACCGGGGCCGCGGCCACGAGCTCGGCCACATGGACCCGCGGCGCGTCCGCCAGAACACGGACGGCGACCCGGCCGTCGTCAGCCGCGACGAGTCGTTCTACGTCTACCACCGCGACGGGCTCGCGTGCCGCGTGTGCGGCAACCCCGTCCAGGTGCGCGACGCCGCGGGCCGCAACCTCTTCTGGTGCCCGACCTGTCAGTCGTGAGCCGGGACTAGAAGACCCAGGAGCAGACCGGTGCGACGGGCCACGCGAACGCCGCCGACGCCGTCGCGAGCGTGCCCGTGGTGTGCTCGACGACGTGACCGCCGAGCGCGAGCTGCGCGAGCGTCACCCCGCCGAGGTACGCAGAGCCGAGGGCGCGCACGTCGAGCGTCAGGTCCGGCGACGCGTCCGTGCGCACCACGGTGGCGGGTTCGAACGGCTGCGCAGTGACGCGGTACGCCCCTGTGTTCTCGGGCAGCACCGAGTCGTGCACGTGCAGGACGACGTCGATCGCCGCGGCGTAGCGCCGCTGCGCGAGGGCTGCGGCGGGGTCGACGACGCGCACCCACAGGTTGTCCGCGCGTCGAGTCTGCGCCGACCGAGGGTCGGCGAGCAGCTCGAGCAGCACGTCGTCCTCGGGGAGCATCGACGCCTGGGTCTCCGCCATGAGGTCGAGGTCGAGGAGCGTCGTCCACAACGTGCGCGCCGCGGCGGTGTCCGTCACGACGGCCTCGGAGACGTGGACGACGCCACGCGGGCCCGGGACCTCCCAGCGCGACTCGCGGCGCAGGATGGCGTAGGCGCGCGGCTCGCTGTCGCGCTCGACGATGACGATCCGCCGCGACTCCTTGCCCTCGCGGAACGCCGGCGGGTCGGCGAGCCGACGACGCGCGGTCATCTCGTCGTACCGGACCGAGCCCGGGCGGTTGAGCAGCGCGTCGTGCGGTGCGTCGGTCCCGAGCGGGCGGCGGCTCGCCTCGGTCGCGATTGTGTCGATCAGCGCGCCGTGACGATCGACCGACAGCTCCTCGATCCGGACGCTGCCCGACGCCGCGTCGTCGGCCGTGAGCGCAGGGCGCAGGGCCGCGCCGCGCGGCACGGTCACCCGCAGGTCGTTCGCCGCGAGGCCGTAGCCGAAGCGGCCGTAGATCGTCGCCTCGGCCGCGAACAGCGCGGACACGGCCTCGCCACGCTCGCGGCACGCCGCGAAGTGATGGTTGATCATGGTGCGCAGGATGCCGCGGCGGCGGTGTTGCGGATGGACGACCACCCACGTGAGGCCGCCGACCGGGATCTCCGCACCCGGCACGGGGAACTGCGAAAACGGGCGTGAGCCGTGCATCGCGACGAGCTCCGACCGGACGGGGCGCGCACCGTCGATTGGCACGGCGTCGTGGTCCTCGGCGTCGGTCACGACGCCGAGGTAGCGGTCCCAGTGCAGGGTGAGGCCGATCTCGACGAGCGTGTCGAGGTCGGTCCCGGTCGGGAAGCCCCACGAGTCGAGCGCGAGGACCTCGCGCTCGTCCTCGGGGCGCAACGGACGCGTGCGGTAGCCGGTGGGGAACGTCATGCCTCCACTCTCGCAGCGGACGGCGCGCCGCGACCAGGGCATTTCACGTGTCGGCGGAGCGCGCTACCGTGGCGCGGGTGGACGACGAGTACGTGGAGGCGGTGCTGGACGTTGTCGACCAGATCCCGCCGGGACGGGTGATGACGTACGGAGACATCGCTGAGGTGGTGGGTGCGCGGCTCGAGCGCGGCGGCCCACGTCAGGTCGGTGCGGCGCTGCGTGTCGCCGGGGCTGCGGTGCCGTGGTGGCGAGTCGTGAACGCGGCCGGTCGCCCGCCCGTGCACAAGCGTCTCGAGGCGCTCGACGTGCTCCGCGCAGAAGCTTGTCCGATGGTCGACGACGGGCGCGTCCGGCTCTCGGCAGCCCGCCTGCAGAAAATGACGTGACGCCCGGCCGGCCGGCACGGGAACATTTCCGGGACGCTCGCTGTTGTGGGAGTCAGCAGGGCAGGAAGCAGGAGCGCGCAGCGATGCAGCGCACCGCTCGACTGAGGGTCGGGATCATCCCGGCGCCTCGACAGCCCGCTCGCGTCGGTCTCTCGCCCGTGTCGCACGGGGGACGACGACGCATCGGCGTGAGGTTGCCCGGGTCCGTTGGCCCGGAACAGCCCGCGACCGAGGGCACCACGGTGACGGCCCCGAACAGCTCGGGGCGGTTCAACGACCGGGACGATGACAACCGCCGGTCCGGGCACCGTGGCGCGGCACCTTCACGAGTCGGCCGCCCTGGTCACGACCAGGGCGGCCGACGGTGTGCTCAGGTCCGAGGCATGGCGCGGTCTGCGAGGATGTGCGACGCAGCTCCTGCGACAGCAGCGACGGTGAGGACCGACGGCCACGCGCCGATCTTCTTCGCGAGCGGGTGCGAGAGCCCGAATGCTGCGATGTATGTGACGCTGAGGACCGCGGTCTCGGGGACGCCAGCGCGTGCCCACGTGCGGCCCGCGGCGACGCCCGCCGCGGCAAGGGCGACGCCCCCGAGGGCGCGGACTCCGGTCGCCCGGGCGACGGCGTATCCGCCGACGAGGCCGGCGGCGGTGAGGACGGACGACGGGACGGAACACGCCTGATCGGTCATGCACCGAGCGTATCCGCCATGGCTGGGGTCCAGGGTGGCGTCGGGCGAGGCTGTGCTCAGCCGAGCAGGCCCGGCGCCGATGCGAGGGCGCGCAGGGTCTGCTCGTCCGCCTGGAACAGCATCGTGGTGACTGCCGTCGACTCCCAGGCGGTCATGCCCGCCGCGACCTGCAGGAGCGTGCCGACGAGCGCGACGTCACGCACCAGCTCGAGGGGTATCGCGGCAGCGGCCTCGGCTCGGCGTCCATCGAGGTAGAGCCGCTGGACGTCGTCGCACACCTCGCGGTAGCCGAGGCGTGCGACGGCTTCGAGGTGGAAGTTGGCGCCCTTGGCGCCCATCCCGCCGATATACAGCGCGAGGAACGGCCGGACCTGGTCGGCGGCTTCCTCGACGTCGTCACGGACGACGATCGGGACGGTCGCGCACACCTCGAAGGTCTCGCGCGGTGAACGCGCCTCGGATCGCCGGTCGAGGCCTTCCTCGAGCGGGCCGCGGAGCTCGGCGTCGAGCCGGGGCGCGTAGAAGAGGGGGAGCCAGCCGTCGGCGATCTCGCCCGCGAGGGCGACGTTCTTGGGCCCTTCAGCGGCAAGGTGGATCGGGATCTCTGGTCGCAGCGGGTGGACGGTCGAGCGCAGGGGGCGACCGAGACCGGTCGGCGCGTCAGGTCCCGAGTCGGGACCGGGCGCAGGGAGGGGGAGCTGGAAGAACTGGCCGTCGTACTGGACACGTTCGCGTGCGATCACCTGCCGCACGATGTCGACGAACTCGCGCGTGCGTGCGAGCGGGCGGCGGAATGGTTGGCCGTACCAGCCCTCGACGACCTGCGGTCCGGACGCTCCGAGCCCGAGGATGGCTCGCCCGCCCGAGAGGTGGTCGAGCGTGAGCGCAGCCATCGCGGTCGCGGTGGGGGTGCGGGCGTACATCTGCGCGACGGCGGTGCCGAGCCGGACGCGGGACGTCGCTGCGCCCCACCAGGCGAGCGGGGTGAAGGCGTCGGAGCCGTACGCCTCGGCCGTCCACACGGAGTCGAGGCCGAGCGTGTCGGCCATTCGGACGGCCTCGGCGATGCCGGGCGGGGGGCCGGCGGACCAGTAGCCGGTGTGCAGTCCGAAGCGCATGCGGGCTCCTCGTGGTTGCGGCCGGTCGTCGTCGTCCGGCGCTGAGCGATACTCAGAGTCTCAGATACCTGCCCTGTGCGCCAGACGGCGATCGCCTGACGCAGTGCGGTCAGATCGGGTGCGGGGCTGTCAGCGATGATCGCTCCGCGGCCGCGGAGCAGGTCGCCCGCCCCCGTTGTCGCGCAGCTCTTGGTCGGCGCGCAGGACGGTGTGGACGTTGAGGGCGAGCGACTCGGCGAGGGTGCGTGCGGCGGGGAGCCGCGCGCCGGGCGCGAGCTCGCCTGCTGCGACCGCTAGGCGCACCTGGGTCGCGACCTGGGCGAAGAGCGGCTCGGGGGCGCTCGGGTCGATCCGAGAGATCATGCAACAACCCCGCTTACTCTCAGGTGACGAGAACAAGCGGGGTTGTTGTAGGACGCGTCTCAGATGATGTACTCGATGAGCATCGACGGGTCCTCGACCGCGCGCCGCTGACGCTCGGCAACCTCCGCAGGCGACGCGAGCCGGATCTTCGCGGGCACCCCGACCGCGACGGCGCCCGCGGGCACGTCCTTGACGACGACGGCGTTCGCGCCGATCTGCGCGTCGTCCCCGATCCATACTGGGCCCAGGATCTTTGCGCCCGCCCCGACGACGACGCGGTTGCCGACCGTCGGGTGACGCTTGCCGTGCGTCATGGTGCGCCCGCCGAGCGTGACGTTGTGGAAGAGCAGCACGTCGTCACCGATGACGGCCGTCTGCCCGATAACGATGCCCATGCCGTGGTCGATGAAGAGCCGCCGCCCGAGCTGTGCGCCCGGGTGGATCTCGACGCCCGTGATTGATCGTGACATCTGCGAGATGATGCGGGCCGGGAGCCGGAGCAGCGGATTGCGCCACATGCGGTGCGTGACGCGGTGCACCCAGAGCGCGTGCAGGCCCGGGTACGCGAGCGCGACCTCGAGCCGAGTACGGGCGGCGGGGTCGCGGTCGCGTGCGGCCTGGAGGTCCTCCCGGAGGATGGACCAGGCGCGGCGTGGCAGGGCCACGGTTCTCCTTCCGGAGGGAGAGGGGTGCCCGGCGGCGCGCGTGCGCGCGCCGCCGGGGCGGGGGTCAGTCGACGAGGTCGGCGTAGAGCACTGTGGAGAGGGAGCGCTCGCCGAAGGACGGCACGACGACGACGATGAGCTTGCCCGCGTTCTCCGGACGCTTGCCGATCTCGAGCGCGGCGTGGATCGCGGCGCCCGAGGAGATGCCGACGAGCAGGCCGTCGTCCGTCGCGGCGCGACGTGCGGTCGCGATCGCCTGGTCGGCGTTGACGTCGAACACCTCGTCGTAGATCTCGGTGTCGAGGATCTCGGGGACGAAGTTTGCGCCGAGGCCCTGGATCTTGTGCGGGCCGGGCTGACCGCCGTTAAGGATGGGGGACTCGGCGGGCTCGACGGCGACGATCTGGACCTCGGGCTTGCGCTCCTTGAGGACCTGGCCGACGCCCGTGATGGTGCCGCCCGTACCGATGCCCGCGACGACGATGTCGACCTGGCCGTCGGTGTCGGCCCAGATCTCCTCGGCCGTCGTGCGGCGGTGGACCTCGGGGTTCGCGGCGTTTGCGAACTGGCGGGCGAGGACGGCGCCCGGGCGGGATGCCGCGATCTCGTTGGCCTTGTCCACCGCGCCGCGCATGCCCTCGGAGCCGGGGGTGAGGATGAGCTCGGCGCCGAACGCACGCAGGAGCGCGCGGCGCTCCTTCGACATCGTCTCGGGCATCGTGAGGACGACGTCGTAGCCGCGGGCCGCGCCGACCATCGCGAGCGCGATGCCGGTGTTGCCCGACGTCGCCTCGACGATCGTGCCGCCCGGTGCGAGGTCGCCCGACGCCTCAGCGGCGTCGATGATCGCGACACCGATGCGGTCCTTGACGGAGTTGGCGGGGTTGTAGAACTCGAGCTTGGCGACGACGGTCGCGCCGACGCCCTCGGCGAGTCGGTTGAGCTTGACGAGCGGGGTGTTGCCGACGAGAGCGGTGACGTCGTCGTAGATGCGAGCCATGGGTTCCTCTTCGTGTCGTGCGCGGGAAGGCCGCGCGAGAGCCTGGTCCTGGGAGTGATGCTCGGCGGCGTGGATACGCGACCGGGTGCGGGGCGAGCGCTGGCTCATCGAGGTGGTGCGTCGATGCCCGGGGGCTGGCCGTCGGTGCATGACGGCGCAAGCCAGCGCTCTACAGACAGGGACAGCAGGGACGCACGCAGGCGTCGGCCGCGACGGCGCGGCAGGCACGGGAGAAGTTGGCGCTGTGCAGCACGTCGACCTCCCGGCATGGGCGCGACCCGAGGTCACGCAGCGGTGGCGGCCGTCCGGCGCGCCGAGGTCGATGTTAGCCCTGGCGTACGACGTGCGGCAACGTGTCTCACGCCCCGGCGTCGTGCGAACGCGCCCCGACCGGTGGGCCGCAGGCCGCTCCGGCCTGCGGCCGGAAGGTGCGGTCTGTAGGGTGTGGGTGCGCAACCGGCTCTGTCTCCGGTGCGTGCACACGCGCAGGGGGCGCCGGATGCACCCTGCCGCTGCTACAGGGAGGCCTACGCCATGTCGTCCGAGAACCCGTCCGTCCCGCCCGTCCCACCGACGCCCGGCGTGCCCGGTCCGCCCGACGGGGTCGCCCCGGCGGACGTCTCTGCGGCCGTTTCCGGGTCGCCTGCTGCGCCCGTCCCCACCACGCCTCAGGACGCGCCCGTCGCTGCTCACGAGCAGCCAGCTGCCGTCCCGCCCGTCGCCGCGGTGCCCGCGACCGGCTACGCCGGCGACCAGCAGCCGCCGGCGACGGAGGGATACGTCCCTGGCGCGTCCCTGCCGCCCGCCGGCCCGTCAGCGTTCCGCGAGACCCTGCTGACGCTGCGGGACCTGCCGCTCACGGTGTGGCGCGGCGACTCCGTCGGCGCTCTCGCGCTTCCGGGAACGATCCGCACGCGCACGGGCAACGGCTGGATGTGGTGGGTGACGGTGTTCGCCGGCACCGGGCTCCTGCTCGGCATCATCGCGGCAACCTCGCTCGCCAAGGCCGTGAAGACGACGGCCGGGATCTTCGACGATGCGTTCGGCGGCCTCACGGGGGGTCTCTCGAGCGGCTACATCTCCGCGTCGGCATCGGTGCCGTTTGGGACACTGCTCGGGATGGTCCTCTCGGTGACGGTCGCCGTGTTCGTCGTCGGCGTCATCCGCGCGCTGGCGCTCGGCTGGACGCTGCGCATGCGCGGCGTCGTCGTGCCGTTCTCGACGACTGCGGACCTTGCCGCCACCGGTTGGGGCGTCGGGCTGCTGCCCGTCGCGATCTTCACGGTCCTCAACTTCCTGCCGGGCGCGGGACTTGCTGTGGTCCTCACGTTCGTCGCCATGCTGTTCTACGTGCCGTTCACGATCGTGAGCGAGGGGCTCCTCTACATCGGGCTCAACCGGCTCGCGCCGCACGCGAGCAAGAGCCTGCTCGTGCCGCACGCGATGCTCACGCTCGCCGCGGTCGCACTCATGCTCCTCGCGGTGTTCCTCATCAACGTCGTGGTCGTGGGGTCGATCGCGTGACCACTCCGCTGCAGGCCCCCGCGCGGGGGCGTCGGGCGCTCGCGGCGTTCGCCGCGGTCGTGGCGCTGCTCGTGCTATCCGCGTGCGGTGGTCGTATTGACACGACGCTCAAGCTCAAGGGCGACGGCTCGGGCGAGCGAGTCATGCGCGTCACCCTGTCGTCGTCGGACGCCGAGGGCGTCGAGGGCGGCGCCAAGGCCATCGAGAAGTCCGTGAGGGCTCACCTGCCCGAGCAGTTGACGATGTCGAAGGTTGCTGAGACCGACGACGGCTTCGTCACGACGATGACCCTCGCGTTCACGGACCTCGCGGACTACACAGCGAAGGTCACGGCTCTCCTCGAGGCCTCGGGGAAGGACATCACGCCGGAGATCACGCACTCGGTCGCCGACACCGCGTTCCTGCGCGGTGTGGAGCTCGAGGAGAACTTCACGTCGGCCGATCTTCTCGGCTGGGTGGGCGCGGGACTCCTCGAGGACAAGCTCGTCGATCAGGACGCGGCGGACGCCGCGGTCGAGAACGGCGCGACGGCAGCGAAGGTCGGCGACAAGGACTACGATTCCTCCTCCTCGTACGTCCGGGTCAACGACGTCGCGGACCGTGGCATCCGTGACCTCAGCGTCACGACGTCGCGCAGCGACGCGGGGTTCACGCGGGTCGTCGTCCTCGGCCTTCCCACCGAGGTCTACCAGGAGGATGCCGCGGGTCTCGACGCTGCCATGACGGAGCTCCTGCCCGCGGGCGCGACCGTCGTGCCGTCCGACGCGGACGGCTCCCACGTGTGGACGGTGACGTTCTCGGGCGACGCCGCGGCGATCGCCGCGGGCACTGACACGCTGCTCGGCACCTCCGGGACCGTGTGGTCGTGGACGGAGAGCCAGCGCGCGACCGGGCAGCAGGTCGAGATCGTCGACAAGCTCGTGTGCGGGACGACGTGCTCGCCGGACCTCTACCGACCGGAGGTCCTCCACGTCGTGCCCGAGGCGTGGGTGTCGGGCGACGTCTTCGCCGAGGACGTCGTCGACGGTCAGGCGTACGTGAGGAGCGACCCCGAGGGGACGCCCTCCGTCTACGAGATCCCGCTCGTCGTCACGCGCGTCGACGCCACGCTCGACCTCGACCGGACGGGCGCCGGCGAGGCGAGCCTCGTCTTCTCGCTGCCGACGGCTGCCGCCGGTGACGGTGCCGCGATCGAGTCGGTGCTCCGGCCCGCCGACGGCGTCGGGACGCTGGGGCGGACCGACGACGGCACGACGACGCGCGTCACCGTGACGATCGTCGGTGCGACCGCGGACGAGCTCGAGGACCGGCTCGACAGCTACGCGGGCATCTCGTACTCGGCGCGGGACGAGGGGTCGTTCTTCTCGATCGACCTCGACCTCCGCGTGAGCATGGACCTCAGCGAGCGGCTCACCTCAGCGCCGGTCGAGGGAACGCATGTCGCCGTCAACCTGCCCTTCGGCGCGAAGGCTGCCGTGAGCAGCGGTTTCTTCGGGACGACGACCGCGAAGGCCGACGGCCGAACGGTCACGTGGGTCGACGCGGACGGCTACGCGAACTCGACGTCCGTGGACGTCACGGGAACGACCGTCGCGGGCCTCGTGCGGAACATCGTCGGTGGGCTCATCGCGCTCGCGCTCGTGGGCGTCGCGGTGTGGAAGCGCCGCGCGATCGCCCAGTGGTGGCGAGCCACGCAGGCTGCGAGCCGGGAGCGGACGGCGGCGCTCGCCGCCGCGTCGGCGGGCGCGGGCGGTGCCGGGGTCGCTTCTGCGAGCGCAGGTGGTGCCGGGGTCGCGTCGGTCGACACTGCGGTCCACGGCGGCGGCGCCGTGCCGGGCGCACCGGACGTGCCACAGGCGCCCGACGTCTTCACGGAGGCGCAACTGCGCTGAGCGCTGGCTGAGCGGCGGGCCCGGGTCGAGAAGGTGGACCCGGGCCCGCCGTCTGCACTCAGGCGGTGCGGCGACGTGCGGCGAACGCCGCGCGCCTGCCGGCACGCGTCGCGCCGAGCGTCGACGCGGACGCGCCGTAGCCGACGAGCAGGACGCGCGGGTCACGGTCGACGACCGTGCCGTCGGCGCGGATGCCGCCACCGCGCTCGCTCCCTGCGCCTGACGGCGGATCGAACGCGTCAACGATCAGGGGTCAAGCCCCCAGCTCCGGTCGACCGGCAGCCCGTTCGGTGCTCTTCGACCAGCTCGCGTTAGGATGGCGCCCGATCCCGGAGCCCCGGGTCCCCGACGCTCACAGCTGAGCGCGATCCCGCCAGCGCGCCTTCAGGGAGGCCACCATGTCATCCGAGTACCCGACCGGAGCTCCTGACCCGCACGCGCAGGGAGGCTACCCCGCGCCGGGTCCCACTCCTGGGCCCGTCGACCCCGCCCAGGTCTACCCCCAGGCCCAGGCCCAGGCGCAGCCGCAGGCGGGGCAGTACGCGCAGCCTGGCTACGCGCAGCCGGGTCCCGCGCAGGCGCAGTACGCGCAGCCTGGCTACGCGCAGCCGGGTCCCGCGCAGGCGCAGTACGCGCAGCCCGGCTACGCGCAGCCGGGTCCCGCGCAGGCGCAGTACGCGCAGCCCGGCTACCCGCAGCAGGCGTATGCGCAGCCTCACGCCGGCTATCCCCAGCCAGACCCGGCGCAGGCGCACGCGCCGTACGCCCAGCAGCCTGGCTACGGGCAGCCTGGCTACGGGCAGCCTGGCTACGGGCAGCCTGGCTACGGGCAGGTCCCCGCGGCCGGCACGCTTCCCCCGATGGCCCCGACGGGCATGGCCGTGACGATGAAGGGCTTCCTCGACATCCCGCGCCTCGTGTGGCAGGGCGACACGGACGGCGCCCTCGCGCACGGTCGCTCGTTCGCCGGGCTCACGGGCAAGCCGTGGCTCTGGCCGCTCGTCGTCTTCCTGGGGTGGGGGCTCGTCGGGAGCCTGCTGGCGATCGGATTCGTCAATCGCACGCTTCGTGCGACGACAAACTTGTTCGGCTCGTTCATGAACGGGATCACGGGCGGGTACAGCAGCTACTCGCCTGATGTGAGCATTCCGGCGGGAATGGTCTTCGGCATGCTGCTCGCCGGTCTCGTCCTCGCGGTCGCGATGGGCGCGCTGCGTGCTGCGACCCTCGGGTGGGCGCTGCGGACCCGCCAGGTGGCGGTCCCGTTCTGGACGACCGCGAACCTTGCTGCGACGGCGTACGCGCCGTTCGTCATCATCTTCCTCGGCTACGCGCTCCTCAATCTCATCCCCTCGCTCGCCTGGGGCGGCCTGCTCACGATCGTCGGGACACCGATGATGATCATGTACGTGGTCATCACCGAGATCATGCTCTACACCGGCCTCGTGCAGCTCGCACCGGGGGCGAGCAAGAGTCTGCTCGTGCCGCACGCTGCCTGCCTCGTCGCATTCTCGGTGCTCGCTGGGCTCGGGCTCATCGTCCTCTCGCTGCTCTTCAGCTGACGCTTCGCCGGCACTCTCAGGCGCTCGCCGCGCGTTCGTGCGCGGCGAGCGCCGCACGCCTGCCGGCACGCGTCGCGCCGAGCGTCGACGCGGACGCGCCGTAGCCGACGAGCAGGACGCGCGGGTCACGGTCGACGACCGTGCCGTCGGTGCGGATGCCGCCACCGTGCTCGCGTAGCCTCAGCGGTGCGAGGTGGTCGAGGGAGGGTCGGAAGCCCGTCGCCCACACGACAGTGTCCGCGCGGACCGTGCGCTCGGTGCCGTCAGCGTTCGTGAACACGACGCCGTCCGGCACCATACGCGTGAACATGCCCCGGGAGACGAGCGTTCCGCGCTCGATGCCCCGGCGGTACTCCGGCGTGAGGGGCAGGCCGGTCGCAGCGACGACGGAGAGCGTCGGGAGTCCCGCGAGCGTGCGCTCACGGACGCGATTCTCGACGTCGAGACCCCATGCGGTGTCGAACGGTGTGGGCGTCCACGCTGGTTCGCGGCGGGTCGCCCACGTCGTCGTACGGGCGACGCCCTCGAGCGCGAGCAGCAGCTGCACGGCCGACGTGCCACCGCCCACGACGATGACGTCCTGGCCGCGCATGTCCTCGACCGTCCAGAAGTCGCGCGTGTGCATCTGGCGGCCCCGGAACGTCTCACGGCCGGGGACGTACGGCCAGTGCGGCCGGTCCCACGTGCCGGTGGCGTTGATGAGTGTGCGGGCGTGCCACGTGCCGGCGTCGGTCGTCACCGTGAGCGGGCCCTCCGGGCTGTCGTCGGACGTCACCGCGGTGACGCGGACGGGCCGCACGACGGGCAGGCCGAACCGTTCCTCGTACGTGCCGTAGTAGCGCTCGACGACGGCGCTCGCGGGCTCGGTCGGGTCCGGTGTGCCGAGGGGGAGGCCTGGCAAGTCGGCGATGCCGTGCGCGCCGCCGAACGTCAGCGACGGCCAGCGGTGGCGCCACGCACCACCCGGGCCGGGGTTCGCGTCGAGCACGACGTGTTCCGTGCCGAGCCGACGGAGGTGGTAGGACGCCGAGAGTCCCGCCTGGCCGGCTCCGACGACGACGACGTCGAGCAGGCCGTGATCCGTCGTGGCCGGGGCGGGGCGCTCGTCGATCGTCGTCATGCCCGGTCAACGCCGAGCGCGCGACCACTGTTCCGTGCGCAGGTGGGACAGGTCGTGACATGCATCGCACGGAACTGTCCGCGTCGCGACGAGCTCTGGAGCGGATGACGGGAATCGAACCCGCGTAATCAGTTTGGAAGACTGAGGCTCTACCATTGAGCTACATCCGCATGGTCCCGTGGGAACAGGACCGACGGATACCTTAGCAGGACCTCCGGGGACGAGACACAGCCGCCCAGAGGTCGCCGGACCCTCTATGCTTCTCGACGGACCACGCTGTGCGTGGCCGCGGGGTGTGGCGCAGGTTGGTAGCGCGTCCGGTTTGGGACCGGAAGGTCGCAGGTTCAAATCCTGTCACCCCGACGATTGTGATGTCTCAGGACATCCGCGACGGCGGACCTACGAAATTGTAGGTCCGCCGTTGTCATGTCCGGGGGCTGGTCCTCGTGGCCGTCCGGTGGGCTGGTAGTTCTTGGTCGGATCGAGGACGAGCTCGCGCAGGATCTCGCCGGTGGTGGCGTCGATGACGATGATGTCGAGGTCCTGGACGAGCATGCGGACGTAGGTTCCGGCGTGGGTTCGGCCGATGCCGATGTGGTGGAGCTTGTTGTTGTGGCGCAGTGTCACGACCCCTGATTTGTCGATCCGATCGGTGCGGACCCTGTCGTGGGTGTCGCGGGATCGGTCGCGTGAGGGGCGTGCTTTGGGGCGGGCGCTGTAGGCCGCGGCAGGTGTGGCGCGATGCTCGAGGGAGCGGTGCGGCCTGTTCTCGTTGTATTCCTGGGCGAAGCGATCTATGAGCTGTTGCAGCTCGGCGATGGAGGCCGGTTGTGGGTCCTGGGCGCGGAGCCACTTCTTCATCGTCTGCTGGAAGCGTTCGACCTTGCCGCAGGTGGTGGGGTGGTTGGGTCGGGAGTTCTTCTGCTTGATGCCGCGGGCGCGTAGCTCGGTCTCGAGCCGGGTGCGGCCTCCGGGCCTGGAGGCGAGACGGACGGTGTAGACCATGCCGTTGTCGGTGAGGGTGGAGGCCGGGAAGCCGTACTGGCCTGCGGCTTTGGTGAACGTGGAGTGCACGATCGCGGCCGTGATGCGTCGGTGGGCGGAGATGTGCAGGGCCATGCGGGAGTGGTCGTCGAGCCAGGTGATGATCTCGACGTCGGCTCCGGGAGTGCCTGCGGGGCTGGTGAGCCGGTAGTGGGTGAAGTCGGACTGCCAGGTCTCGTTGGGCAGGTCGGCTGCAAAGCGGACCCAGGAGGATCGGGGGCGCTTGGACGGGTCGGGCGTGCGGGCATCGTGGCGGGCGAGGACGCGGTTGATGGTGGCTCGGGAGACGGCCGTGGCGTGGTGATGCGCGAGGTGCCAGCCGATGGTGTCGGCGCCGGCGTCCAGGCCGCGTCCGGTGAGGTCTGCTCGCAGGGCGAGGATGAGGTCGATGGTGGCTGTCGGCGTGGTGCTGGGGACGTGGTGGGGCCGCCGGGAACGAGGTTCGAGTGCGGCGTCACCTTCGGCCTCGTAGCGGGCCTTGAGCCGGTAGACCCAGGAGCGGTGCACGCCGTAGCGCGCGGCGATCTCGGCGACGGTGAGTCGTTCGGTGAGAAGCGCGGTGAGGACGATCTTGGCTTTGGACATGGCTGAGCATCCGCCGCACGGGCGGTGTCGTCGATGTCGTGAGACATGGTGTCGCGGATGTCTTGAGACACCTGTCGCGGATGTGCTGAGCCATCACACTGTCACCCCGACGATGGACTGGTGACATATCTTCACCGGTCGTAGTGACAGAACCTCTCGTCGAGAGCCCTGCGGGGCTCTGGGTGAGGGGTTCTGTCCGTTTCGGACAGCTGTCGATGGGTGCAGTGCTGTGCGCGGGACGCCGGCGGCGCGCAGTGACGCTCGCTCGGGGTAGTTCGAGGGCGTGCGGAGAATCACTGGTAGCCCGTCAGGCTCTGGGGCCTGCGGGCTGCGTGGGTGTGGCTGTGGAGTTCGGTGCGCGGCGTGCCGTGCGGGGTCAGGCGGCGGGCGGTGCGCCGGGTCGCTGCGGGTTGGCGGCAACGCGCGGGCCGCTCGGCGCGTCATCCACGTCGGCCGGGGTGTCGTAGAGCTCGGCGTCGTTGAGGGCGTTCTTTGCCGCCCAGCGGCGGATGACCTGGATGTTGTACTGGACGATGGCTGCGGTGACCATGAGCGCGTTGGCGGTGATGCCGATGGCGCGGGTCCAGCCGCGGGTCATGGCGTATCCGGTGCGGGCCTTGAGGACGCCGAAGGCTCCTTCGACGGCCGTGCGTCGCGAGTAGGCGGCGATCCATTCGGGGGTGCCCCAGCGGTGGGGCTGGTGGTGCTTGGCGAGGACGGCGCTGGAGACGGAGACGGTCTCCTGGGTGAAGGCCTTGGTCCGACGCTGGGCAGCCGTGGCGTTCTCGCGGCCGTGGGTGCGGGTGAAGAACCGCTGGTGGCCCTTGGCGTGGCGACGGCGGGTCTCTTCTCTTGCTTCGTCGCAGGTCAGTCGCGGTTACTCGCGCCGCAGGTCCTCCGCGTAGGCGTCGAGCACAGCGACGATGCCGGCGTGCTGCCATACCCGGTTGCGGCGCCGACCTGTGCGCTCGGCCAGAACGCCCGCTGCCACGAGCTGGTCGAGCGCACGGTGTGCGCCAACCTGGTTCATGCCGAGGTGAGCCTGCAGGAAGCGGACGTTGAGGACGGGCTGCGCGACGAGCGTCGGCAAGACCTTCCAGGCGCCGGCGTCGCTGCGCAGTCGCATCTCCTTCAGCGCCGTGCGCGCGTCATCGAGCTGGGCGGTCAGTTCGTCGACGAGCCGCGTTCCTGAGCTTGTGGCGAAGAGGGACGCTCGCGTGAACTGCTCGACGATCGGGGCCGCGTCACCGCGCCGGTACGCCTGGAGCGCGTCCGTGTACGCGCGGGTGTCCGTCAGCAGGCCAGCAGAGACGGGCGCAGTCGTGCTGACGACCAAGCCCTTGGATCGCAGCAGGGCGTGGACGATTGCGCGCGCCGTGCGGCCGTTGCCGTCGACGAAGGGGTGGATCGTCTCGAACTGTGCGTGGGCGATCGCTGCCTGGACCAGGACCGGCAGGTCGTCGCGCGCCATGAACGCCACCAGGTCCTCGATCGCACCGGGGGCGCGCTCGTGGTGCGGCGCGACGTGCGCGGCTCCCCGCGGTGACACCGCGCTCGTGCCGACCCACACCAGCTGATCGCGGAAACGTCCTGCGTGCTGCTCGGCGTCGCGCTGAGCGATGAGCAGCACGCGGTGCATCTCAAGGATCGCCGAAGCGTCCAGGTGGTCAGCCAGCCGCAGCGCGGCCTCCATCGCAGAGACGTTCGCCGCGACCACGCGGGCGTTGTCCGAGGTCGACTCCTCGATCTGCGCCATCGCGAGCTGGCGCGCCGTCGCGTCGAGCAGCCTCTTCGTCGCCGCCAGGCTCGACGGTATCCCGGGCCGGGACCGCCCGGACGCACGTCACGTCCACGGCGCGGGCCCCAAGAGCCCACGTGGAGTAGGATTCCAGGGTTACCCGCGCGCCTCGGCGCGTGGCCGCCCGTCAGCCGTGCCGGCTGAGCCGGCACCACCTGGTCGATCACGGTCACCCCGGGTCGCCCCCCGACTTGCTGGAGTTCATCGAAGTGAAGAGCGCCGTCGAAACCCTCGAGCCCACGAAGGTCAAGCTCACGGTGGAGGTGACGTACGACGAGCTCAAGCCGAGCATCGACCACGCGTACGAGCACATCGCCAAGGAGGTCTCGATCCCGGGCTTCCGCAAGGGCAAGGTTCCGCCGCGCATCATCGACCAGCGTGTCGGCCGCGGCGTCGTCCTCGAGCACGCGATCAACGACGGCCTGCCCGGCTTCTACGGCGAGGCCGTGCGCGAGCAGAAGCTCCGCCCGCTCGCCCAGCCGTCCGTCGAGGTCACCAAGGTTCCGGACCCGTCCGAGACCGAGGGTGAGCTCCACTTCACCGCCGAGGTCGAGGTGCGTCCCGAGATCGAGATCCCCGAGGTCTCCTCGCTCGAGATCACGGTCGACGACGTCGCCGTGACCGACGAGGACGTCGCGGCGCGCCTCGACGCGCTGCGCGAGCGCTTCGGCTCCCTCGTCGGCGTCGACCGTCCCGCGCAGGACAAGGACTACGTTGTCATCGACATGTCCGCGAAGATCGAGGACGAGGAGATCGACACCGTCTCCGGCACGTCCTACCAGATCGGCTCGGGCACGATGCTCGAGGGCCTCGACGAGGCGCTCATCGGCCTCTCCGCAGGTGAGGACGCGATCTTCACGTCGCCCCTCGCGGGCGGCGAGCACGCTGGCAAGGACGCAACCATCACGGTGAAGGTCACCTCGGTCAAGGAGCGCGAGCTCCCCGACGCCGACGACGACTTCGCGCAGATGGCCTCCGAGTTCGACACGATTGCCGAGCTCACCGAGGACCTCCGTGAGCAGGTCGGGAAGTCCAAGGTCTCCCAGCAGGCCGTCCAGGCGCGCGACAACCTCCTCGAGGCGCTCCTCGGCGCCGTCGAGATCCCCGTGCCCGCGGGCGTCGTCGAGGCGGAGATCCACCGTCACCTCGAGTCCGAGGGCCGTCTCGAGGACGACGAGCACCGCGAGGAGGTCCGCGAGGAGGCCACGGTCGCCCTGCGCAACCAGATCCTCCTCGACACCCTCGCCGAGAAGCTCGAGATCAAGGTCGGCCAGGGCGAGCTCCTCGAGTTCCTCCTGCAGTCGGCGCGCCAGTACGGCATGGACCCCAACGAGTTCATCCAGCAGATCGACAAGGGCGGCCAGATCCCCTCAGTCGTCGCTGAGGTCGCGCGCTCCAAGTCCCTCGCGGTCGCGCTGCGCGCCGTCGAGGTCAAGGACGCGTCCGGCAACGTCGTCGACCTCTCCGAGTTCATCGGCTCGGACGAGGAGGACGCCGCGACCGAGGTCCTCGAGGACGCAGCCGCGGCCGCCGCGGACAGCGACGAGGACTGAGCCTCACCCCGCACGTCACGAAGGCCGTGCCCCCGCGACGCGGGGGCACGGCCTTCGTCGTCCGACCCGTGCGCCGTCAGCGAAACAGAGGCCCCGACGGGCAGGAACCGGGGACCCCGGGCGTTAGGGTCGACAACGGATACACCAACGGGACCATTGAGGGAGACCCACGTGATCGAGCAGACGCCCGTGGCAGCACGCGGTGAGGGAGCCGGACTCGGCCTCAACGACAGCATCTACAACCGCCTCCTCAAGGAGCGGATCATCTGGCTCGGATCCGAGGTGCGCGACGAGAACGCGAACGCGATCTGTGCCCAGCTCATGCTCCTCGCAGCCGAGGACCCCGAGAAGGACATCTACCTCTACATCAACTCCCCGGGCGGCTCGATCACGGCCGGCATGGCGATCTACGACACCATGCAGTACATCCAGCCTGACGTCGCCACCGTCGCCATGGGGCTCGCCGCCTCGATGGGGCAGTTCCTGCTCTCGTCAGGCGCCCCGGGCAAGCGCTTCGCGACGCCGCACGCACGCGTCATGATGCACCAGCCCTCGGGCGGCATCGGCGGCACCGCGACCGACGTCCGCATCAACGCCGAGCTCATCCTCCACATGAAGCGCGTCCTCGCGGACCTCACGGCGCAGCAGACCGGCAAGAGCGTCGAGCAGATCAGCTCGGACGCCGACCGCGACCGCTGGTTCACCGCGACCGAGGCCCTCGAGTACGGCTTCATCGACCACGTCGTCACCCACGCCGGCTCCGTCCCGGGCGGCGGCGGCACGGGCGCCTGAGCGCCTCCCGCCCCGACCGGACACCAGACCTGAAGGAGAGCTCGATGAGCATCGAGTCCCAGTACATCTCGACCGCGCAGCGCCTCGCCGGCCCGTACGCCGGCGCGATCTTCGGCGGCAGCGCCCCCCAGGGGCCGCAGAGCCGGTACATCCTGCCGAACTTCGAGGAGCGCACGCCGTACGGCTTCAAGCGCCAGGACCCGTACACCAAGCTGTTCGAGGACCGCATCATCTTCCTCGGCGTGCAGGTCGACGACGCCTCAGCCGACGACGTCATGGCCCAGCTCCTCGTCCTCGAGAGCCAGGACCCAGACCGCGACATCTCGGTCTACATCAACTCGCCCGGCGGCTCGTTCACCGCGATGACGGCGATCTACGACACGATGCAGTACATCAAGTCGCAGGTGCAGACCGTGTGCCTCGGCCAGGCAGCCTCGGCCGCCGCCGTGCTGCTCGCCGCCGGTCAGCCCGGCAAGCGCCTCGCGCTGCCGAACGCGCGCGTCCTCATCCACCAGCCCGCGATGGAGGGCGGCGGCTACGCCCAGGCGTCGGACATCGAGATCCACGCGAACGAGCTCATCCGCATGCGCGAGTGGCTCGAGGAGACGCTCGCCAAGCACACGGGCACGCCGCTCGACCAGGTCCGCAAGGACATCGAGCGCGACAAGATCCTCTCGGCCGCCCAGGCCGTCGAGTACGGGATTGTCGACCAGGTCATGGAGTCCCGCAAGACGCCGGTGCTGCCCGCACAGTGACTCAGGGCCCCACCGGAGCGTCGGGCGCGACTTCGACGCTCCGGTGGTGTTCCATGGAGAGGTGGTCCGTCGTCAGGGACGGGCGGAAGAGAGGGAGTGGCCGTGGCTCGGATCGGAGACGGTGCCGACCTGCTCAAGTGTTCCTTCTGCGGGAAGACGCAGAAGCAGGTCAAGAAGCTCATCGCAGGACCCAGCGTCTACATCTGCGACGAGTGCATCGAGCTCTGCAACGAGATCATCGAGGAGGAGCTCGGCGAGGCCGCCGAGCTCGGGCTCGTCGAGCTGCCGAAGCCCGCCGCGATCTTCGACTTCCTCGGCCAGTACGTCGTCGGGCAGGACCACGCCAAGCGGTCCCTCGCCGTCGCGGTGTACAACCACTACAAGCGCATCCAGGCGGGCGCGACCGGCAAGCCGACGTCGGACGACTCCGACCAGGTCGAGATCGCCAAGTCGAACATCCTGCTCATCGGCCCCACGGGCACGGGCAAGACGTACCTCGCGCAGACGCTCGCCAAGCTCCTCAACGTCCCGTTCGCGATCGCCGACGCGACCGCGCTCACCGAGGCCGGCTACGTCGGCGAGGACGTCGAGAACATCCTCCTCAAGCTCATCCAGGCCGCCGACTTCGACGTCAAGAAGGCCGAGACGGGCATCATCTACATCGACGAGGTCGACAAGATCGCCCGCAAGGGCGAGAACGCGTCGATCACGCGCGACGTCTCGGGCGAGGGCGTCCAGCAGGCGCTGCTGAAGATCATCGAGGGTACGGTCGCGTCCGTCCCGCCGCAGGGCGGCCGCAAGCACCCGCATCAGGAGTTCATCCAGATCGACACCGCGAACGTCCTCTTCATCGTCGCCGGCGCGTTCGCGGGCCTCGAGGAGATCATCGCGGACCGCACGCGCAAGCGTGGCGTCGGCTTCGGTGCCCCCATGGAGTCGGGCGACCCGGGTGACCTCTTCACCGAGGTGCGTCCCGAGGACCTCGTGAAGTTCGGCCTCATCCCCGAGTTCATCGGCCGCCTGCCCGTCGTCACCGCGGCCAACCGGCTCGACGCCGAGGCGCTCGTCTCGATCCTCACCGAGCCCCGCAACGCGCTCGTCAAGCAGTACCAGAAGATGTTCGAGCTCGACGGCGTCGAACTCGAGTTCACCGACGACGCCCTCCACGCGATCGCCGAGAAGGCCCTCGAGCGCAAGACCGGCGCACGCGGCCTCCGCGCGATCCTCGAAGAAGTCCTGCAACCCGTGATGTTCGAGATCCCGAGCCGCGAGGACGTCGAGCGTGTCGTCATCGACACCCCCGCCGTCATGGGGACGGGCGAGCCCGTCTACGTGCTCGACGGCGCGCGGGGACGCCGCGAGAAGACCGCGTGATGCCCGGCACCACCGAGGGCACCCCCGGCTCCGAGACCGCCATGCCCGCCGAGATCCTGCGACTGCGCCACTCGATCGACAACATCGACGGCGCCCTCATGTACCTCCTCGCGGAGCGCTTCAAGTGCACGCGACGCGTCGGCGAGCTCAAAGCCGTGGGAGGGCTGCCGCCCGAGGACCTCACGCGGGAGCGCGAGCAGATCGCGCGGCTCGGTCAGATCGCCGCCGACGCAGGCCTCGACCCGGCTCTCGCCGAGGACTTCCGCAGCTTCATCGTCACGCAGGTCAAGCACCACCACGCGCTCATCGCGGCGCGCGGCGACGGTGACGTCCCGCCTCTCGACATCTACTCCTGAGACGCAGGCACATCGGTCACGCGACGAGCAGCACCCCGGCGAGCGCGAGAACCGCGACGAGAACCGTCGAGAGCCCTGCGAGTGCGAACGGCCGGAACCCGACCCGCACGAGGCTCCTGAGCTGCACGCCGCTGCCGAGGCCGAACATCGCAGCGGCGAGGAGCAGCGTCTGGAGGCCCTGGCCCGCGGCGAGGAGGCCGGCGGGCACGGCGACGAAGGACCGCACGAGCACCATGCCGAGGAATCCGACGACGAACAGGGGCACGATCGGCGGCCGACGACGGTTCCCGCCCACCCGGTCCGTCGCGCCGCCGGTCCGTTCCCGGCGCCGTTCACGCAGGCTCAGCGCTGCCATGACGGGCGCGAGCGTGAGGACGCGGGTGAGCTTGACGAGCACGGCGGTCGTGAGGCCGGCGCCGCCGAGGACCCCGCCGACCGCGACGACCTGGGCGATCTCGTGGATCGAGCCGCCCGCCCACATGCCCGCTGTCACGGTGTCGAGCGCGAGCAGGTGAGCGAGCGCGGGGACGAGCGGGATCATGAGGGTCCCAAAGATCACGACGAGGGCGACAGCCGTGATCGTGTCCTCCTCGGCCTCGTCGTCGGGGTCGGTGACTCCGGCCGCTCCCGCGACCGCGGCGGCGCCGCAGATCGAGAAGCCGCACGCGACGAGCAGCGTGAGGTGGGACCGGACGCGCAGGAGCCGACCGAGTGCGACCGTGCCGAGCAGGCCTCCGGCGACGACGGCGACGACGACGAGGAGGAGCGGGGCGCCGAGGCTGCGGATGTCGGCGAGCGAGACCTGGAGGCCGAGGAGCACGATGCCGGCCCTTAGCAGCTTCCTCGACGAGAGGCTGAGACCGGGGGTGAGGGCGGCGGGAAGAGTCACAATGTTCGCCGAGAGGACCCCGAGGACGATCGCGATGATGACCGGGCTCACCCCAGGCAGGAACCGGCTGACGCCGACCGTGACGAGAGCGGCCACGATGCTGAGCGCGACCCCTGCGACGAGCTTGCGGGGCTTCTGCGGCGGTGCGAGCCTCCGGTCGAGATGCCTCGTGCGCGGGCGGTCGGAAAGCGCGGTGGGTGTGCCGGACATGGCTCCATCCTCCGTGCCGCGCGGGCCCGACAGAACGCCGCCCTGGTTCGGGTCTCACAAAGTGTCGTTGTGACAGTGAGCGCGTCGTGACGGGGTTGTGCCGCGGTGCTGCTAGTCCTGTCGGTGCGCGCGGGGCGCAGGAACGTGCGGGTGAGGCGGGGCACTGCCCCGTCGGGCGGAGGGTCTCGTCGACGCGCAGGACCGCCGGTTGGGATGGGTAGTCCCGGTTCGTGAGACGGACTCGAGGGCGCGACGGTGTGTGACATGGATCACCGCGGGGCTGGCGCGGCTGCTCCGGATGGCGCACCCTTGAACGTACGGGACCGGTCGATCAGGCGGGTCCACTCGGGAAACGAGGCCACGATGCTCGTCGACTGGATCCGTCCCCTCCTCGGCCGTCCCGGCCCCTTCACGAGCGTCCACCTCGACGTGAGTCGCGCCGGTGGTCGCCACGAACGTGAGATCGCCGAACGCTGGCGACCGCTCCGCCGCATTCTCGAGCTCTCCGACACACCGGCCGAGCTCCTCGGCATGCTCGACGACGCTGTGGCCATCCCGATCCGCGACGACAGCATCGGCGGGCGCCTGCTCGTCGCGACGGACGTCGACGGGATCCTCGTCGACCGCCCGCTCGTCACCTCCCCGCCGTCCTCACGTGTCGCACGTGGCGCGACGCCCGATCTCCTTCCCGCGGCCGTCTACTCCGACGAAGCCGTCGACCACGTCGTCGTCACGGTCGACCGCGCCGGGGCCGACCTCGTCCGGCGCGGTTGGGGGAGCAGCGACGTCGCGTGGCAGGCGTGCATCGACGGCGAGCGCGCCGACATCACCCAACCCGGCCACGGTGGCATCTCCGAGAGCCGGGCCGTCCGGAGGACCCAGGACGCGTGGTCCCGCAACGCACACTCGGTGGCCTCGGTCGTCGACCGGCTCGTCGCCACAGACGGCCCCGAGATCATCGTCCTCACCGGCGACACGCGTGCCGTCGGGCTCGTCGGGCGTGCTCTCGGTTCCCGTGCCCGGGCACTCGTCGTCGAGATCCCAGGAGGGTCACGGGGAGCGACCGGAGCGCAGGACATCTTCGAGGCACGGCTCCGTGGCTCCCTCGAGTCGCATCGCGTGCGACGGCGCGCTGCCGTGGTCGCGCGCCTCACCGAGGGCCTGGCGCTGGGACGCGGCGCCCTCACGGGGCTCGACGCCGTCGTCAGGGCGTCGAGGGAAGGGCGCGTCGCGGAGCTCGTTCTCGAGACGACCGTGCAGCGCACCGTGGGCGAGGGACCGCTCGTCTGGGCGGGTGACGACTGGGCGGCGCTCTCACTCACGCCCGACGTCCTCGTTGCGCAGGGCGAGCCGCACCTGCGGGAGATGGACGCGGTCATCGCCGTGCTCCGCGCCGCGATCGGCCAGGACGCAGGCGTGTCCTTCGTCGAGCCCGGCACGGCGCCGCTCGTCGACGGGATCGGTGCGATCCTCCGCTGGGACGTGGCCGAGCCGCAGCCTCGTGCGTCGACCGGCCGCGGCCGCGGGCGTCCGTGGGCGACCGCGTACGTCTGAACGTGAGAAGGGCCGGCCCTCCTCACGTGAAGCTCGACGTCGTCAGTCGGTGGTCGTCCCGTGCGCGTGCGTCGGGTCGAGCACGCGCTGCAGGAACAGTTGCGTGCGCGGGTGCTGCGGGTTGCCGATGACGTCGGCCGGAGCACCTTCCTCGACGATGACGCCACCGTCGATGAAGACAACGCGATCGGCGACGTCCCGCGCGAACGCCATCTCGTGCGTGACGACCATCATCGTCATGCCACCCTCGGCGAGCGCGCGCATGACGGCGAGGACGTCGCCGACGAGCTCGGGGTCGAGCGCCGAGGTCGGCTCGTCGAAGAGCATGAGCTGCGGGTCCATCGCGAGGGCCCGTGCGATCGCGACGCGCTGCTGCTGGCCGCCCGAGAGCTGGTGCGGGTGGGCGTCGCCGCGGTCACCGAGCCCGACCCGCTCGAGGTTCCCGAGCGCGATCCGCTTGGCCTCCTCCTTCGAACGGCGCAGGACCTTGCGCTGCGCGACCGTGCAGTTCTCGAGCACCGTGAGGTGCGCGAAGAGGTTGAAACCCTGGAAGACCATGCCAACCTGGGAACGCACCGCGTCAATGTCGACGTCCGGGTCCGTGATCTCGGTCCCGAGCACCTCGACGCTGCCGGCGGTCGCGGTCTCGAGCTGGTTGACGCAGCGCAGCAGCGTCGACTTGCCCGAGCCCGACGGGCCGATGACGCACACGACCTCGCCCGGGGCGATCGTGAGGTCGACGCCCTTGAGCACCTTGCGCTCCCCGAAGGACTTGTGGAGGCCCCGGATGTCGACGACGGGGGCTGTCGCCTGGGCGGTCATGAGCGGCTCCTTGCACCCTTGGCCTCGAGCCTTCGCGCGAAGATGCCGAGCGGGATCGTGATGACGAGGTAGCACGCACCGACGACGAAGAGCGCCGTGAGGCCGCCGCCCGCGGGGTTCGACAGCATGTTCTGGCCGATCTTCGTGAGCTCGTACTCCTCGACCATGAGCCCCATCGCGTAGACGAGCGACGTGTCCTTCGTGAGAAGGATGACCTCGTTCGTCATGGGCGGCAGGACGATGCGGAACGCCTGCGGGACGACGACCGTCACCATGGTGCGGGTGTGGCTCATGCCGAGCGAGCGCGCGGCCTCGACCTGCCCCTTCGGCACGGCCTGGAGGCCTGCGCGCAGCGTCTCGGCGATGTAGGCGGCCGAGACCATGCCGAGCGCGATCGCGACCTTGAGGGTCGTCGAGCCGATCGAGAACCCGAGCGCGAACGGCAGCGCGTACGCCACCGTGAGGACGAAGAGCAGCGCAGGGATCCCGCGGAAGAACTCGACGTACACGGTGGCGATGCCGCGATAGAGGGTGACCGACGACAGGCGCATGAGGGCGAGCGTCGTGCCGAGCACGAGGCCGACCGCGAACGCCGCGACCGTGTAGATCAACGTGTTCGCGAATGCGCGCGGAAGGCTCGGTAGGAGCAGCTTGGCCGCCTCGACGTTGAAGACGTTCTCTCCGAGGCTCTCCCAGTCGAGGGCGAGGGCGAGCGCAACGAGGACGGCGACGAGGACGGCGTACTGGACGATCGAGGCGTACAGGCGTCGCCTGCGCGGACTCGGCCGCGTCCGGGCACGAACGTTCCCGGACGCGGCCGGAGTCTGCGTGGACATCGTTGGATCAGTCCTCGGCAGGGGCCACGCCGATGCGGTCGGTGTGGATCCTCGTCCACGTGCCGTCGCCCTTGATGCGCGCGAGTGTCGCGTTGACCTTCTCGAGGAGTGCGGTGTTGCCCTTCTTCACGGCGAGGCCGTAGGTGTCGTCGGTCGGGATCGTCGCGACGAGCTCGAGACCGTCGCCGACGTACGTGCCGAGCACCGCGAAGTCGTTGATGGCGGCCTCGACCTGGCCGGTGTTGAGCGCCTGGACCTGGAGGCCGAGGTCGTCGAACTGGACGCCCGTGAGCCCCTCGGCCTCGACCCAGTCGTCACCGACCGTGGCCTTCTGGACCGAGATCTTCTTGCCCCCGAGGTCGTCGACCGACGCGATGCCCGAGCCTGCCTTGACGAGCAGGCCGAGATCGGCGTTGAAGTAGGGCTCGGAGAAGTCGACGTTCTGCTTGCGCGCGTCGGTGATCGACAGTCCCGTCGCGACGACGTCGCACTGTCCGGTGTTGAGGGCAGCGCCGGACTCCATGGCGTCGAAGCCGACCGTGATGACCTTCTGCGGCACGCCGAGGTCCTTGGCGATCTCTGCCGTGATGTCCATGTCGAGGCCGACGGTCTCGGTTCCCTCGATGTACTCGAAGGGTGCGAACGGAGGGTTGGTGCACACGGTGAGGACGCCGTCCTTGACGAGTGCGACGCTCGTGCCGCCCGGGGTGGTCTGGGTGTCGGCCGCCGGGGTGTCCGTGTCGGACGAGCAGCCGGCGAGGACGAGGGCCCCGGCCGCGAGGAGCGGCACGAGGCGCGTGAGGGAGGAGTTCATGGGACCGTCCATCCGTAGCGAATGATTATTCTGAAGCGATCATACATATTCGCCCGTGGATCGAGACAACCCGGGTGTCCCTGTGTGAGGCGTCGCACACGTGGTATGGGACCAGTGTGCGCTTCACGGCGAGCTTCATGCGAACAGTGGCGACGTCGGCATCGCATCCTGCATCGCCCGTGCGCGTCGTGTCTGGCCCCACGGGACGTCGACGGCCGGTCCTCGCGCGCGAGAACCGGCCGTGGGGCGTACGGCTCAGGAGTAGATCGCGTCGACCTCGCCCGCGAAGTCCGTGAGGACGAGCGCGCGCTTCACCTTGAGGGACGGCGTGAGGTAGCCGTTGCTCTCGGTGAAGTCCGTCGTGAGCACGCGGATCTTCCGGATCGACTCGGCGCGCGAAACAGCCTCGTTGGCACGCTCGGCCGCGCGGTGGAGCGCCGCGAGCACCTCGGGGTGCACGGCGGCCTCCGCGACGGACATCGCGGGCAGCCCTCGTGCGGAGAGCCAGCCGGGCAGCATCTCCGGGTCGAGGGTGACGAGCGCCGCGATGAAGGGTCGCTGGTCACCGACGACGACGCACTGGCTGACGAGCGGGTGCCCACGGAAGCGGTCCTCGAGGACGGCCGGGGCGACGTTCTTGCCGCCCGCGGTGACGATGATCTCCTTCTTGCGGCCCGTGATGCGCAGGCGGCCCGCGTCGTCGAGCGACCCGAGGTCGCCCGTGCGGAACCAGCCGTCGACGAACGCCTCGGCGGTCGCCTCCGGGTTGTCGTGGTACCCGCGGAAGACGTGGTCGCCCTGGACGAGGACCTCGCCGTCGGCGGCGATGCGCACGCTCGTCCCCGCGAACGGCAGGCCCACCGTGCCCGGCGCGACCGAGCCGGGACGGTTGACCGCGCTCGGCGCCGTCGTCTCGGTGAGCCCGTAGCCCTCGAGGATCGTCAGGCCGATGCCACGGTAGAAGTGGGTAAGCCGCTCGCCGAGCGGAGCCCCGCCCGAGATCGCGAACGTGCACCGACCGCCGAGCGCCGTGCGGAGGTTCGAGTAGACGAGACGGCCCGCGAGGGCGTGCTGTGCCTTGAGGGCGGGGGAGGGTCCGCGCGGGGTGTCCCAGGCGCGCGACGTCTTGATCGCGACCTTGGCGGCCCAGCGGAAGATCTTGAGCTTCGTGCCGGCGCCGGCCTTCTGCTCGGCCGAGTTGTAGACCTTCTCGAAAACGCGGGGCACCGCGAGGAGGTACGTCGGGCGGAACGAGCTGAGGTCCGGCAGGAGGTTCTTGATGTCCGGCGCGTGGCCGAGCACCGAGCCCGACGTCACGGCCATCACCTGGATGTACCGCGCGAAGACGTGCGCGAGCGGCAGGAAGAGCAGCGTCCGCGCACCCGGAACCGCGCAGATCTCGCCGAGCGACCGCACGCCGTTGCGCGCGAGGTGGACGAAGTTGCGGTGCGTGAGCTCGACGCCCTTGGGGCGGCCGGTCGTGCCCGAGGTGAAGATGATCGTCGCGACCGCGTCGCCGTCGAGGGCCTCGGTGCGCGCCGCGAGTTCACCGTCGGTGATGGCGACGCCGCCGGTGGTGAGAGTGTTGACCGCGTCGTCGTCGAGCACGAGGACGTGTTCGACCGACGGAGCCTCCGAGCGCGCCTCCTCGACGAGGGCCGCGTGCGCGGCCGTCTCGACGACGACGGCGCGGACGCCCGCGTTCGCGAGGATCCACCGGACCTGCTCGACCGAGCTCGTCTCATAGACGGGCACCGGGACGAGCCCGGCCTGCCAAGCGGCGAAGTCGAGCAGCGTCCACTCGTAGCGGGTGCGCGACATGATCGCGACGCGTTCACCCTGGGCGAGGCCGAGCGCGAGGAATCCCTTGGCGACCGCCATGACCTCGTCGCTGAACGCACGGGCCGTCACCGGACGCCACGTGCCGGCGACGTGCGACTTCACCTCGATGAGCGTGCCGTCACCGGCCTCCGCGACACGCTTCGCGAGCAGGTCGGCGATCGAGGCGTCGCGCGGGACGTCGTTGAGGTCGGGGGAGACCGACTCGGCGAGAGTCATCGTCAGGCCTTCGGCTTCCGCGCCTCGGGCTCGCCGAGCTCGGAGCGCACGACGACGATGCCGCCCTGGACGTCGACCGACCCCTCGCCCTCGGACGCCTCACGGAGCGTGAGCTCACCCGTGACACGACCCGCGCCGCGGATGTCACCGACGGCCTGCTCGACCGCAGCGAGCGACGCTGCTGGCACGGCGACCTCCGCGAGGAGGATCGGCGTGCGCATCGAGACCTTGGCCTCCGACTTGATCTTGCGGAGCGCCGCGAGCGCGTTGCCCGCAGCCGTGAGCTCGTCGAGACGCGCCTCGCCGCCTGCGGCCGCGCGCAGCGGCGCAGCGACGGGCCACGGTGCCGTGTGGACCGAGCCGTCACGCCACCACGACCACACCTCCTCCGTCGCGAACGGCAGGACCGGCGCGAAGAGGCGGAGCATCGTGTCGAGCGCGAGCGCGAGAGCCGTGCGCGACGAGAGGGTCTCCGCGGAGACCTCGGCCTCGCCACCGCCGTACGCGCGGTCCTTGACGAGCTCGAGGTAGTCGTCGCAGAACGTCCAGAAGAACGTCTCGGAGAGCTCGAGGGCTCGCGTGTGGTCGTACGCAGCGAGAGCCTCCGTTGCCGCGTCGACGACGTCCGCGAGACCCGCGAGCATCGCGCGGTCGAGGGGCACCGTGACGGCCGCCGGGTCGAGACGGATCTCGCCCTCGCCCGCGAACGACAGCGCGAACTTCGACGCGTTGAGGATCTTGATCGCGAGGCGACGGCCGATCTTCATCTGACCGACCTCGAAGGCCGCGTCCGTGCCGAGGCGCGCCGAGGCCGCCCAGTAGCGCACCGCGTCCGAGCCGTGCTCCTCGAGCAGGCCCATCGGCGTGACGACGTTGCCCTTCGACTTCGACATCTTCTTGCGGTCCGGGTCGAGGATCCAGCCCGAGATCGCGGCATCCGACCACGGCAGCGAGCCGTGCTCGAGGTGCGAGCGCACGACCGTCGAGAAAAGCCACGTGCGGATGATGTCCTGGCCCTGCGGGCGAAGGTTCATCGGGAAGACCCGCGCGAAGAGGTCGGGGTCGGAGAGCCAGCCGCCCGCGATCTGCGGGGTGAGGGAGCTCGTCGCCCACGTGTCCATGATGTCGGGGTCGCCGACGAACCCACCGGCCTGCCCGCGCTGCTCGGCCGTGTAGCCGGCCGGGACGTCGGAGGACGGGTCGATCGGCAGCGACGCCTCGTCGGGGACGATCGGGGAGTCCCACACGGGCTGCCCCTCGGCGTCGACCGGGTACCACACCGGGATCGGCACACCGAAGAAACGCTGGCGCGAGATGAGCCAGTCGCCGTTGAGGCCGCCGACCCAGTTCTCGTAGCGCACGCGCATGAAGTCGGGGTGGAAGCTGAGCTCGGAGCCGCGCGCGAGGAGCTGTGCGTTGAGCTCGGCGTCGCGGCCGCCGTTGCGGATGTACCACTGGCGGCTCGTGACGATCTCGAGGGGCTTGTCGCCCTTCTCGAAGAAGTTCGTCTTGCGCTGCGTCGGGACGGGCTCGCCGTCGAGGTCGCCCGACGCCCGCAGGGCGTCGACGACGGCCGTACGTGCCGAGAACGTCGTCTTGCCCGCCATCTCCGCGAACATCGCGACGCCGGCCTCCGACGTGATCCACTCCGGGGTCTCGCGCGTGAGGCGGCCGTCCCGGTTGAGGACCGAGCGTGTCGGCAGCTGGAGCTCGCGCCACCACTGGACGTCCGTGAGGTCGCCGAAGGTGCAGCACATCGCGATGCCCGCGCCCTTGTCGGGCTCGGCGGCCGGGTGTGCGAGGACCGGCACCTCGACGCCGAAGAGCGGGGACGTCACCGTCGTGCCGAAGAGGTGCTGGTAGCGCTCGTCGTCCGGGTGCGCGATGAGCGCGACGCACGCGGGGAGGAGCTCGGGCCGCGTCGTCTCGATCTGCACCGGGGTGCCGTCGGGCGCGTGGAAGTTCACCTTGTGGAAGTGGCCCGGATAGTCGCGAGCCTCGAGTTCAGCCTGCGCGACCGCCGTCTGGAACGTCACGTCCCACAGGCCCGGGGCCTCGGCCGTGTACGCCTCGCCGCGGGCGAGGTTGCGGAGGAAAGCTGTCTGGGCGACGGCCTGCGCGTCCTGGCCGATCGTCTGGTACGTGCGCGTCCAGTCGACGGAGAGCCCGAGGTGGCGCCACAGCGCCTCGAACTGCTTCTCGTCCTCAGCCGTGAGCCGCTCGCACAGCTCGACGAAGTTCTTGCGGCTGATCGGCTGCTGGTCGGCAGCCTTGACGCTCTTGCCCTCGGCGCCCTGCAGCGGCGGCTCGTAGCCCTCGACGTACGGCAGCGACGGGTCGCAGCGCACGCCGTAGTAGTTCTGCACGCGACGCTCGGTCGGCAGACCGTTGTCGTCCCAGCCCATCGGGTAGAAGACGCGCTTGCCGCGCATCCGCTGGAACCGCGCGACGACATCGGTGTGCGTGTACGAGAAGACGTGCCCGACGTGGAGCGAGCCCGAGACCGTCGGCGGGGGCGTGTCGATCGAGTAGACGTCGGCGCGCTCGGCCGTGCGGTCGAACGCGTACGTCCCCTCGGCCGTCCAGCGGGCGTCGAAGCGGTCCTCGAGACCGTCGAGGCTCACCTTGTCCGGTACCTCGCGCACGACGGCGGAGATGACGCCGTCGGCGTTCGCGGTCGTGGCGGAGGGGGTCGGCTCAAGAGGTGAGAGTGCACTCATGGTCACCGATTCTCCCAGATCTCCGAGGTGCCGCGCACACACGTCCGGCACGGACGGCCGGACCCGTCCTAGGCTGGGCGCATGGACCTCACGATCGGCTACGCCGCGATGCTCGAGCAGTTCCACCCGACCGAGGTCGTGGCCCTGTCGGCCTACGCCGAGGAGCACGGATTCTCGGGCGTCATGGCGGCCGACCACTTCCAGCCGTGGGTGCCCCAGCAGGGGCAGAGCGCGTTCGTGTGGAACGTCCTTGCGGCGCTCGGCGAGCGGACGAAGGGCGACATCGGCCCCGGCGTCACGGCGCCGACCTTCCGCTGGCACCCCGCGATGGTTGCCCAGGCGAGCGCGACGCTCGCCGCGATGTACCCGGGCCGGCACTGGCTCGGGCTCGGCTCGGGTGAGGCCCTCAACGAGCACATCGTCGGGCAGTACTGGCCCGAGGCCCCCGAGCGCATCAACCGTCTCTTCGAAGCCATCGAGATCATCAAGAAGCTCTTCGGCTCCTCGCTCGCCGGCAAGGACACCAAGCACTCGGGGCAGTTCTACAAGCTCGAGTCGACGCGCTTGTGGACGATGCCCGAGGTCGCCCCCGAGATCCTCGTCGCCACGGCCGGCCCCGTCACCGCGAAGCGCGCCGGCCGCCACGCCGACGGCCTCATCACCGTGGGCGCGCCCCTCGAGAAGATCTCGATGCTCTTCGGCAAGTTCGACGATGGCGTCCGCGAGTCCGGTCGCGACCCCGAGTCGCTGCCCAAGGTCCTTCAGATCCACCTCTCATGGGCACCCACGGACGAGGAAGCCATGGCGAACGCCCTCACCGAGTGGCCCAACGGCGGCATGAAGTTCCCCAAGGCCGACATCCGCTCGCCGTTCGAGTTCGAGCAGATCGCCAAGCTCGTCCGCCCCGAGGACTTCGAGGGACGCATGGTCATCTCCGCGGACCCCGACGTCCACCGCGCCAACATCCAGAAGTACGTCGACCTCGGCTTCGACCGCATCTACCTCCACAACGTCGGGCGCAACCAGCGCGAGTGGATCGACGTCTTCGCGCGCGACGTCCTGCCCAAGCTCTCCCGGTGACCGGGTTCTCCGTCACCGCGCCCGACGGGATCGGGGAGGTCCGCCCGGGCGACGACCTCGCGGCGCTCGTCGCCCGTGTGTGCCCGGACCTCACCGACGGCGACGTCGTCGTCGTCGCGAGCAAGATCGTGTCGAAGTCCGAGGGACGCGTCGTCGCGGCTGACGACCGCGAGGCCGCGGTCACCGCGGAGACGGTGCGCGTCGTCGCGACACGTGAACGGCCGGGCGGGCCGCCGCTGCGGATCGTCGAGAATCGGCTCGGGCTCGTCATGGCGGCCGCGGGCGTCGACGCGTCGAACACGCCCGAGGGCACCGTCCTCCTCCTGCCCGTCGACCCCGACGCGTCCGCCCGCCGTCTGCGCGCAGGCCTGCGGGACGCGTTCGGCGTGCGCGTCGGCGTCGTCGTCACGGACACCGCCGGACGCGTGTGGCGCGACGGGCTCGTCGACCTCGCGATCGGCGCGGCCGGACTCCGCGTCGTCGCCGACGAGCGCGGTCGGCGCGACTCGGCCGGCCGCGAGCTCGGCATGACGGTGCGCGCCGTCGCCGACGAGATCGCGGCGGCCGCCGACCTCGTCAAGGGCAAGGTGACGGGCCGGCCCGTCGCCGTCGTCCGCGGGCTCAGACACCTCACGACCGACGACGACGGACCCGGCGCGAAGATCCTGCCTCGGCTCGGCGAGGCCGACCTCTTCAGCGAGGGCACCGCCGAGGCCTACGCGCGCGGGCTCGCCGACGGGCGAGCCGGGCGCTGATCTCCGAGCCGGACGCAGAACTCCGAGCCGGACGCGACCGCCGTCGCCGGGAGCCCGGTGGGAGGCCGCGAGTCCCACGGGGTGTGTCCCCAGCGTCGCTAGTGTTGTCCCATGAACCTCGTCACGCATCGCTCGGGCAGCCCTGCGGGGCCACGCATGCTGCTGCTCCACGGCTTCACCGAGGACGGCACGACGTGGCCGGACCTCGTCGCGCGCTGGGGCGGAACGTGGGACCTCCTCGCGGTCGACCTCCGCGGGCACGGCGTGTCACCGCGATTCGCGCCCGAGGACGTCCCGTGCGCGTCGGACGTCATGCTCGACGACGTCCTCGAGCTCCTCGCGGAGCAGGACGAGCCGCTCGTGCTGCTCGGCCACTCGCTCGGTGGCAACCTCGCGCTGCAGGCCGCCTGCGCGATGCCGGAGCGGGTTCGTGCCCTCGTGCTCGAGGACCCGGCATCCCCGTTCGGGCCCGACGACGACGTCGACGCGTTCGTCACCGGGACGCTCGCATTCCTTGACTCGCTCGCGGACCGTGACGGGGAGGTCGCCCGCATGCGGCGGGAGACGACGTGGAGCGACGCGGAGATCGACGCGTGGGCCGACTCGAAACGACGCGTCGACAGAGCAGCCGTCGGACCGGGCATCGGTGCCGGAGGGGACTGGCCGGCGCTGTGGCGCACCGTCGAGGTGCCGACGCTCCTGCTGGTCCCCCCGGGGCCGACCATGGCGCCGACCGACCACGGCAACCCGCACGTGAGACGCGTCGTCGTCGACGGGGCGGGACACTGTGTGCGCCGGGACCGCCCCGAGGCGTTCTTCGCGGCCGTCGAGGACTTCCTCACGACGCACTGACGCGGCACCGCCCGCGCGCGGGCGCGCTGACGGGCGTCGGGAGCTGCGCGCGAAGACCCTCCGTGAGCCCCTCGCGACCGGGATGTGCGTGAGCCGGAAGGCCTCGAGGCCCAGCGCATCGGCCTGCACCGTCACCTCGGTGAGGTGAAGACCCTCGCCAAGGTCGGGGTAGACGACGGAGACCGTGCGTGACTGGCCACCATCGAGCCGGTTCTGGATCGAGAGCTCGGCGAGCGGGAGCCACACCTCGGGACGCGCCGCGCCGTCGTCGACGCGATAGTCCGTCGGATGCACCCGCTCCGTCCCGACGAGGAGGTGCACGGCCCCGGCCGTCCTGTGCGCGAGGGTCGAGTCGCCCCCGCGCGGGTTGAGACTCGGACCGATACCGCCGAACATGAACGACGAGTCCACCTCGTCGTCGGTGGCCGTGAGCTCGAGGTCGACGACGATGTTGCCGTCGACGAGGCGCGCACGCGGAGCGCGCAGTCGGAACTGCCGCGAGGTGTCGAACGTCACGCCGTCGGCCCCGGTCGCCGTCTGTCCGTCCTCGAGCGGCGGCAGCTCACCTGTCGCGATCTCGCGCTCGGTCGTCACGGTCGACTCGAGCGTCAGCATCACTCGGCGGTTCTTCGTGCGGTTCGCCGCGCTGTCGTTGGGGAACCGAGGCTCGGACTCGCCGCGGCCCGAGGCCTCGACGCGGTAGTCGTCGCTCGCGAGAGCGGCACCGAGGGCCTTCGCGACCGCAGCGGCACGGCGCTCGGACAGCATCTGGTTGGCCGCGGTCGACCCTTGATCGTCGGTGTGCCCGACGATCGTGACCGTTCCGGGCTCGCGGAACGGATCGTCGCAGCGGCACGCTCGATCGTCGTCCGGGCTGCCCCCGTGAGCTTCGCCTCGTTGAAGGCGAACAGGACGTCCGAGCCGAGGCTCATGACGAGCTTCTCGGTGGACGACTCGGTGACGACGGCACCCTCGAGTTCGGACGTCATCGACTGGAGCTCGAGCACAGGTGCGGTCCGTGCCGACGCGAGGTCGAACTTCCCGTACCGGGGCTCGGCGGGCCGAGGCGCAGGGACCTCACCGTCGATGACGGGCACCGACGGGTCGGTCGGCTCTGCCGTCGTGGGCAGGTCCGTCGGCTCGGTGCCGCAGGTGCCGGTCGACTCTCAGGCGCCCCACTGGCTTGCGCCGGGGGGTCTCGTCGAGGGTCCACCACGTGGCGCGGTCGTTGGTGCCGGCGTGCGAGGCGGTCTGGCCGCCCGTGGACGTCGTGGCGCCGTTCCAGGGAGTGGCGCACGCGGCGGGGGAGTCAGGTCAGTGACGTGCGTCCGGCACCACGGCTCCGTGATGGCTCCGACCGTCGTGACGCGGAACACGTCGTGTGATGCGGTCGATCCCTACTCCTGGAACGTCTGCCCTGGTCGGGGTTGCGCTTTCCACGTACGTAGAACGAGTCTGTGTCAGACTGGGACCGTGCACGGGTGGTGTCTTCCCCCGAGGTCCCGCCCCGTGCCTCCCGGCAGGACAACCTCGTGCCGCGACGGAGCGACGGAAGGATCGACGTGACCTCACCCGCATGGACGCACGGCGTCGACATCTCCATTACCGAGGAGATGGAACAGCTCGGCGTCACCTACCGCGACCGCGACGGCGCCCCGTGCGACCTCGTCACGCTCGCGGCGCGCGCCGGAAGCAACCTCGTCCGCCTCCGCCTCTGGGTCGACCCCTACGACGCGGACGGCGCGCCCTACCTCGGCGGCACCAACGACCTTGCGCGCACGCTCCGACTCGCGAGGCGCGCCCACGAGGCGGGCATGGCCGTCCAGCTCGACCTCCACTACTCGGACTTCTGGGCGGACCCCGCCAAGCAGCGCACCCCCAAGGCGTGGGCAGGGCTCGGAGCCACCGCCCTCGCCGCCCGCGTGGGGGAGTACACGCGCACGACGCTCGACGCGTTCGCTGCGTCAGGACTCCCGCTCGCGAGCGTCCAGGTGGGCAACGAGATCACGAACGGCACGTGCTGGCCCGTCGCCGCGACGGCCCGCTACGACGACCAGACGCTCCGCTACGCACCCGCCGACCCCGCCGCCGACGACGCTCTCGCCGGACTCCTGCGCGCCGGGACCGCGGCGGTCCGCGAGCACTCCGACGCCGAGGTCGTCCTCCACCTCGACCAGGGCGGCTCCGACGTCGTCGCCCGCCAGTGGCTCGACCGCATGCTCCCGCGGGGCGTCGAGCTCGACATCCTCGGACTGTCCTACTACCCGTTCTGGCATGGGTCCCTCGCGGACCTCGGAGCGAACCTCGACCACCTTGCCACGACCTACGGGCTCGACCTCCTCGTTGCCGAGACCGCGTTCGCCCGTTCCTCGACCACCCCTGCCGGGCACGGCTCGATGGTCCGGGACGCCGAGATCGCCCGGACCGGGCGCGAACCCGGACCGGATTCCCAGGCCGCGTTCCTCACGGACCTCGACGACGTCGTCGCCGCCACCCCGGGCGACCACGGACGTGGCGTCATCTACTGGGAGCCCGCCTGGCTGCCCGTCGACGGCTCCTCCTGGGCGTCGCCCGCAGGCATGGCGTACGCCGAGGAGGGTGACGCCGACCATGCGGGCGTCCAGTGGTCCAACCTCGCGCTCGTCGACGAGAGCGGTCACGAGGAGAGCGCCTGGCGCACCTGGACGTCCCACGTCCCCGACCCGGCGCGAGGCGCGGCGCTTCGCGCAGCGACCGTGACGAACTAGGCTCGGCGTCCATGAGCGACCAGGCCCGACCCAGCCACACCTCCCGTCGCCGGCCGACGATCCGCGACGTCGCCGCCGCCGCCGGAGTGTCTCGCGGAACGGTCTCACGCGTGCTCAACGGCGGCCACTGGGTGTCGCCCGACGCGCTCGCGGCCGTCCAAGAGGCGATCCGCACGACCGGCTACCAGGCCAACCAGCATGCCCGCTCGCTCGTCACGGGTCGCGCCAACTCGGTCGCGTTCCTCCTCACGGAACCCCAGCACCTGCTCTTCGAGGACCCCAACTTCTCTGTCCTGCTGCGCGGCGCTGCCGAAGCCCTCGCAGGTCGCGAGATCCCGCTGCTCCTCATGCTTGCCTCGACGCCCGCCGAGCGGAAACGGATCTCCGCGTACGTCGCGGCCGGGCACGTCGACGGCGTCCTCCTCATCTCCTCGCACCGCGACAACCCCATGGTTGCCGAGCTTCTCAAGCACCAGGTGCCGGTCGTCGCGTGCGGTGTGCCTCTCGGCTTCGAGGGCTCGGTCGGCTACGTCGCAGCCGACGACCGCGCGGGCGCACGCACGATGACGCGTCACCTCCTCGACACGGGCCGCACGAGGGTCGCAATGATCACCGGCCCGCTCGACACGCCGGGCGGAACGCTCCGCCTCGAGGGCTACCGCGACGCCGTCGGCGAAGCGTTCGACGAGACGCTCGTCGCCCACGGCGACTACTCGCGTGAGTCGGGCCGGCTCGCCATGGCGGAGCTCGTCGAACGACGCCCTGACCTCGACGCCGTCTTCGTCGCCAACGACCTCATGGCGGCCGGCGCGCTCGTCGCGCTCCAGGCCGCAGGCAGGTCCGTGCCCGACGACGTCGCGGTCGGGGGCTTCGACGACTCGGGCGTCGCGGCGGCGCTCCACCCGGCGCTCACGACGATGCGCCAACCCTTCGAGCGGATCAGCGCCGAGATGGTGCGGCTCCTGCTCGAGACCGTCGAAGGGGCAGATCCTGCGGCAGTGACCCTGCAGACGACGCTCGTCCGCCGCGCGTCGACCTGAGTCGCTCAGAGCACGAGGAGGGGCCGCCCCGTCCGGGGATGCGTGGGGATGTCGGGGCGCACGCCCCAGACCGCCTCGACGACGTCGGGCACGAGGACGTCCTCGACCGGGCCCTCGGCAAGGACACGACCATGGTCGAGCACGACGACGTGGTCGCACCACGCTGCCGCGAGCGTGAGGTCGTGGAGAGCCGTGAGGACCGTCGTGCCGTCGGCCGCGAGCCCGGCGAGGAGCGTGAGGAGCTCGCGCTGCGCCGCGACGTCGAGGTGGTTCGTCGGCTCGTCGAGCAGGAGGAGGCGGGGTTCCTGCGCGAGCGCGCGGGCGACGTGGGCGCGCTGGCGCTCGCCGCCGGAGAGCGTCGCGAGGTCCCGGTCGGCGAGTTCGGACGCGCCCGCTCGGGCGAGCGCCGTGCTCACCGCGGCGCGATCAGACGCGCTCGGTGGGGCGAACCATCCACGGTGGGGGAGGCGGCCGAGCTCGGCCGCGTCCGCCACGGTGAGGCTCCGGTCGGCGCTCGCGTCCTGCTCGACGAACGCCGTGATGCGAGCCCGCTCGCGACGAGTGAGCTTCGTGAGGTCTGCCCCGTCGAACGACGCGGACCCAGCCTCGGCGCGTGTCGCCCCCGCGACGAGCCTCAGGAGCGAGGACTTGCCTGAACCGTTGGGTCCGAGAAGACCCGTGACGGCACCCGACGGCGCACGGAACGAGACGCCGTCGACGACACGTCGGCCCGCGACCGACCATGCGAGGTTGCGAGCGACGAGGCCGTACGTGGAGGCGCTCTGCTCTGTGGGGCGGCGCGTGGCGGTGGACGTTGTTGCTCGGGGTGTCGCCGTCCTTGCGCGCTCCGGCGCGGATCTGCGCCTCATGTGAGCGACTTCCGCGTGCGGTGGAGCAGCCACGCGAACGCGGGCGCGCCGAGGGCGGCGGTGACGACGCCGACGGGTAGCTCGCGTGGCTCGAACGCGGTGCGGGCGAGCGTGTCGGCGAGGACGAGGACGATCGCGCCGGCGACGGCCGAGACGGGCAGGACTGCCCGGTGACGTGACCCGACGATGGCGCGCACGGCGTGGGGCAGGACGAGTCCGACGAAGCCGATCGACCCGGAGACGGACACGAGCGCGCCTGTGAGGAGGGCGACCGCCGCGAGCAGGCCCCACCGGACGCGCTCGACGGGCACGCCGAGCGCCGAGGCCGCGTGGTCGCCGAAGGTCATCGCGTCGAGGAGGTTGCCTGCGGCAGCGAGCGGCACGCCGAGGACGAGCAGGGCGACGCCGGCGATCGCGACCGAGCTCCACCCGGCACCTGCGACGGAGCCCATGAGCCAGGTGAGGACCTCGCGGTAGGAGTCGCCCTCGGCGGACCAGAAGATCACGAGGCTCGTCGCGGCGGCGGCGAGCTGGCTCACGGCGAGCCCCGCGAGGACCGTCCTCGTCGGGGTGAGGGCGCCGAGCGTCCCCGCGAGAGCGAGCGACGCGATGAGCGCCAGGCCGGCGCCCGCGAAGGCTGCGACGGGCAGCAGGACAGTGAGGCCGAGCAGGAGGACGCTCACCGCGCCGAGGCTCGCCCCCGACGACAGGCCGAGCAGGTACGGGTCGGCGAGCGGGTTGCGCGTGAGGGCCTGCATGACGACGCCGCACACGGCGAGCCCGGCCCCGACGGCCGCCGCGGTGAGAGCCCGCGGGAGGCGGCCCTCCCAGACGATCGCGTCACGCAGCGTCGAGAGCGTCGCCTCTCCGCCGAGCATGTGATGGCGCACCGACGACCACACGTCGGCCGGGGTGAGTGCGGCCGGACCCACGAGCACCGCGACGAGCAGCGCGAGCACCAGCACAGCGAGCCCGACGACGACAAGGAGCCAGCCGTGCGTGGCGACTCGATCTCTGTGCGTCGCGGGGTGCCCTCCGTGCGTGGGAACCTCCGCACTCGGGGCAGGGTCGACCCGAGTCGGCGTTCCGGAGGCTAGGGCTGGACGAGCGCTCGTCATCGGGGGTCGATCTCGAGGTTCCCGACGTCTGCCGCGAGCTGAGCGGCCGCGGCCACGGTGCGGACCCCGGCCTCTGTCGCGGGGAACGGGACGACGACGTACGAGGCGTTCTGCACGGCCCGCAGCTCTCGCGTCACGGCGCCCGAGGCGAGCAGCGCCTTCTTCTTCTCGGCGCTGTTCCACGGGGAGTCGACGAGGACGATGACGTCCGGGTCGGCCTCGGCGACGGCCTCCCAGGACATCGGGCCCCAGGCGTCGTCGATGGCCGAGCCGATGTTCGTGAGCCCTGCGGTCGTCATGACGAGCTGGGGCGCGCCGGTGCCGCCGCCGACGTACGGGGTGTCGGACCCCGACGAGAACCACAGTGCGCTGAGGTCGCGGTCGTCGGGCTCGATCGAGTCGAGGGCGCTGCGCTGCTCGGCGACGAGTGCCGCAGCTTCCGGCACGCGATCGACGACGGACCCGACGAGCGTGATCTCGTCAAACACCGCCTCGAACGTCAGCGGCTTCGGTGCGTAGGGGGCTGCCTTGCAGGCCGACGGCGCGACGAGGGTGCGGACGCCGAGTTTCTCGAGGTCGGCGCGATCGCCCGCTCCCTCGGCGGAGAAGTTCGACTCCCAGCCGGCGTACACGAGGTCGGGCTCCGCCTCGAGGACGACCTCGTGGCTCGGAACCTTCTCGGCGAGCACCGGGATCGCAGCGGCTTGTGCGGTCCAGGGCTCGGGTGCCGGACCGTCAGGGTAGGCGGTGCCGATGATCGCCCCGCCGGCGCCGAGTGCCAGGAGCATCTCGGTCGTCGCCGACTTGATCGTGAGGATCCTCTCGGGCCGTCGAGCGAACGTCACCTCGGTCCCGCAGTTGTCGATCGTCAGCGGGTACGTCGTCGCGCCGGGGGCTGCGGACGAGGTGATGGCCGTCGTCGGGCCGGGTGCGGGGACCTGGGCGTCCGACTGGCTGCACGCCGCGAGCATGAGCGCGGCCGTCGCGAGGGTGGCGGCAAGGACGGACGTCGAGCGGGTCACAGGATCTCCGAGGGGGACGGCACGTGGGCGCACACCCGTGTGGACGCGCGGGGACGCCGCACGTGACCGTGCGAGCGCCGCGGTGGTGGCGCATGGCGGTGGGACGGGCGCGCGAGGGGCGCCCACGACCGACGGCCCAGAGCGGGACCGCGCCGCCCGGTGACTCGGAGCCGGGCGGGTCGGCCCCCAGGATACCGTTGCGCGCGCGGTGCGGATCAGCTCCCGGCGCCGAGCTCGAGGTCGCGTTCGATCGTTGCGCTCACGGAGTCGACGACGGTCGAGACGAAGCCGCCGTCCTCGAGCGCCATAAGTCCCGCGATCGTCGTGCCGCCGGGGGAGCAGACCTTGTCGACGAGCGTCCACGGGTGCTCGCCCGACTCGAGGATCATCTGGGCTGATCCGAGCACGGTCTGAGCGGCGATACGGGTCGCAAGAGCCTTCGGCATGCCTGCCTTGAGCGCGCCGCGTGCGAGAGCGTCGATGAAGAGGAAGGCGTACGCGGGGGCCGAGCCGGCGATCGCGGTGAACGTCGAGAAGGACGACTCTGGCAGCTCGATCGCGTCGCCGACCGCGCGGAACAGGTCGATGACCTCCGCGACCTGCGCCTCGGACGCGACGGAGTTGCCCGCGACGGCGGCCATGCCTGCGCCGATCTGCGCGTTGACGTTCGGCATGACGCGGACGACGGGCTGCGCGGCGCCGTGCTCGCCGAGGAGTGACGCGATGCGTGCGAGCGAGGTGCCTGCGGCGATCGAGACGACGAGCGTCCCGTTCTCGGCGAGCGCCGACGCGAGCGGCGGCAGGACCTCGCTGAAGACCTGCGGCTTGATCGCGAGGACAACTGTGTCGACGGCGTCGACGAGCGCCTCGTTCGAGTCTGCGACGCGCACGCCAAGCGAGGCCGCGAGCGCGGCCGAGGCCCCACCGTGCGGGTCGTGCACGACGACGTGGTCCGGGGCGACGACGCCGCGCTCGATGATGCCCGCGACGATCGCGGACGCCATGGTGCCTGCACCGATGAAACCGATGGTCATGTTGTCGCCCCTCCGAGATGTCGTGCGGCGGGTGCCGCGGGACCCAGCCTAGGTGCACGTCAGAAGGGTGGGGCCCCTGGCATGGCGGTGTCCGCACCGCGAGCCTGACCCGTGCCGCGGTTCGTCGCCTCGGCGGTGGCGCGGTCGACCGTGGCGCTGCTTCCCGTCTCCTCGGCCGTGCGGCTCGCGAGTTCTGTTCTGCGGCTCGTGATCTCGTCGCTGCTTCTGGCCGACTCGGCCGTTCTGCCCGTGGTCTCGCCCGGGCCGTGGGGTATGGCTTCGCCGCGTGACGCAGTGCCGGTGGGGTGGGCCGGACGGAGGTCACCGATCGTGTAGGTGACGTGACCGTGGGGGTCGGTCCATCGCAGCACCGACGATGGCAGGCGGTCGTCGGACGGTGCGTCGGACCAGTTGCGCGACGGGAGATCCCGCGCCGCGGCGGCGAGCGCAGCGAGTTCAGGGTGCCCAGCGACGTCGGCGGGTGTGAAGGCCGCGAGCTCGTCCTGGCCGAGGACCTGGCTCGTCCACGCCGACGTGTGCTTGAGCCGATGATGGGTCCGGCACAGGTGGGCGAGGTTGTCGACGCTCGTCGTGCCGCCCTCTGCCCAGGCGATGACGTGGTCGACGTCGCATCGCACCGCGGGGCGGCGACACCCGGTGAAACGGCACGTCACGTCGCGCAGAGCGAGGAAGGCCCGCAGCGGCGCTGGGGTGACGTACGTGGTCCGTGACATGTCGAGAGCGATCCCCGTGTGCGGATCGGTGAGGATCCGCCGGAGCGACGGTGCCGCCGCCAGCAGTGCGAGTGCCGTCTCGTCGTCGATCGGTCCGTGGCCGACGAGCTCCGGCACCGGGGCTCCGCGCTCGTGCGCGAGCGGTGCTGCAGCGTCGCGAGCGGAGGAAGTGCTCATCGAATGGGCGTTGGTGGCGGTCGTCTCGCACGCAGGCGTTGCCGCGCTCCCGCCGCTGGCGGGTGTGCCGGTCCCGTCACTGGTGGGTGCGCCGCTGTCGCCGCTGGCGGGTGCGCCGCTCCCGACGCGGTTGGGTGCGCCGGTCCCTCCACTGGTGGGTGCGCCGCGGTCGCCCCTGGTAGGTGCGCTGCGATCACCCCTGGAGGGTGCACCGAGATCGCTCCCGGATGCGGCAGCGAGCAGCAGCGTGTGCGGGACCGTGACAGCGACCGTCGGGCGCACGCCGTAGATGTCGGTGTCGCACGCCGACGACATGACGTTGCGGACGTCGTCAGCGTCGGCGAGATGCGTGGCAACCGCGGTCTGACGCTCCCGAGGAGTGCGTGCCAGGGCGGCGCGTGCGGACTCGCCGAACGGCACGACCATGACGGCCTCCTCGACGGCACCGGGCGTCGTCATCGTGGCAGCATCCCCGCACCCCTCCGCGGTACCGCTGGACGGTGGCGCGACGGGTCCCCGAACGGGCCCCACTGCCCCCTGGACACTGCGACGGGAGGGCGCCGGAACGTCGACGTCAAAGGTTGCGGGCCCACCGGCGGGTTCGGCGACGGTGACGCATCCGACCGGCCCGGGCAGAGGCTCGTCGGCCAGCACGTAGTCGACGAGCGCGTCGGCACGGAGCTGTGCGAGCGTCCTGGGCTCGTCCGGGCCCTGGCACGCGATGGCCGCAGCGGTGATCCGGTCGAAGACCGCAGCGGCTGCAACGGTGGTGAGGTGTGCGCTCAGCCACGCCATGCCGTCCCTGCCCGGCTCGAGGCTGACGTACCGCCCTGCGCGCGCCGCCCTGTGCCGAACGGCCATCGACCCGGGGTAGGCGATCTCGCGGTGCCTCCGGGCCCACGCCCGCAGCTGTCCAGGCGTGAGTCGCTGGGCCTGGGCGGCCAGCAAGCGCCCGAACTCCGCGCGGTGCTCGGCCGGCACCGCAACGGACTCGTCAGCGACGACGCGGAGATGCTGGGCCGACAGTCGGCCCCCGGCGAGGTCCTGCACGGCGTCGGGGTGGTCGACCACCACCTGCCGGGCGAGGTCCCACTCGGCACCGACCTGCCCCTCGGTCGCGCACGTCCGTGTCGCGACCTCGGCGACGGTCGACCGACGCGCGGCCTGGAGATCGCTTGCGCGCGAGACGACTCGTGACCTGCCGGACGCTGGGTCCCACACCACCTGTGCGGCCGCGTCGCTCAGCTCGGCGAGCACCGCGAGCGTCTCGAGCCGCAGCGCTGCGATCGCGCGTTGCTCGGCCTCGATCGCCTCGATCACCCGGAGCGCCGATCCGTGAGCGGCGGACACCCGACGGTGCCAGTCGAGGAACTCTGCGTGGGACGTGAAGTCCGGCAGATCTGATGAGGTCCTCGGGCGGCCACGGGCACCGCTGCCGGACTGGCTGCCCGGACGGTCGTCCTTCTCCTGCGACGAGGCGTCGAACGCGACGGAAGCATGCGCGAAGAGCGCCCCGTCCGGGGTCGCCTCGCGCATCTCGTCGCTCTCGTTGCTGGTCACGTGGTTGACGCTATCGAACGTGTGTTCGGCGCGCGAGGTGAGGGCGAGATCTGTGGAGAGGTGCGTTTTCCACAGGATCGCCGTCAGGTGGATGCGTGCCGTGGGCGCAGTCGCGCGGCGCGCGATGTCCGTCGGCGGTGCGACCATGGATGTCATGAGCGAGGTTCCTGGGTCAGTCCTGTTCGTCTGCAGCCGCAACGGTGGCAAGTCACCGATGGCCGAGGGGCTTGCTCGCGCCTTCGCGCCCGGGGCGACCTTCGTCTCGGCGGGGACGCAGCCCGGGGACTCGCTCAACGCTGAGTCCGTCGCGGCGCTCGCCGAGGTCGGAGTCGACATGTCCGAGCACGCGCCGCAGCAGATCACTGACGAGATGATCGCGGCGGCGGACGTCGTCGTCGTCCTCGGAGAGCAGGCCGACGTCGTGACGCACGACGGCACGCCCGTCGTGCGGTGGGTGCTCGACGAGCCCTCCGAGCGCGGGGTCGTCGGCATGGAGCGGATGCGCCTCGTGCGTGACGAGATCGCCGGACGCGTCCGTGACCTGCTCAGCGACCACGCCGGCGAGGCGCCCGTGCGCGCCGCCAACCCCTACGACGTCTACCTCGACCCCGACACCAGCGCCGACCTCACCAGCGCGGACCCCGGTATCGACGACGCAGCCACCCCTGCCGACGCAGCCGGCGACGTCGCGCCCGCCGCCGACGCCACCGCCGCCGCCGACGCCCCGGCGGCACCCCTACCTGCTGCGACCGCGGACGAGGCCGCTGAGGATCTCCACGACGAGCACCTCGACGACACGATCGAGCGGCTCCCGACGCGCGCCGGCCGGCGGCGCGCGTCCCGCCAGGCCCCGCCGTCGCTGCGTGCGGTCGTCACGGGAGCGTCCTCGGGCATCGGGCGCGCGACGGTCGAGTTGCTGCGTGCCGCGGGCTGGGAGGTCTTCGCCTTGGCCCGCCGTGCCGACAGGCTCAGTGAGCTGGCGGTGCGCACGGGTGCGACCGCGGTCGTGTGCGACGTCACCGACGACGCGTCGGTCGCTGCGGCCGTCGCGCGCGTGACGGACGACGGTCCGCTCAACGCGGTCGTCAACGTCGCCGGTGGGGCCCTCGGCACGGACTCCGTCGCGGATGCCGACCTCGACCGGTGGCGTCGCATGTACGAGACGAACGTCCTCGGCACCCTGCGTCTCACGCGGGCCCTGCTTCCGTCGCTGCGCGAGTCGGGTCGGGGTGACGTCGTCGTTCTCACCTCGACGGCTGCGCACGACACGTACCCGGGCGGTGCCGGCTACGTCGCGGCGAAGCACGCCGAGCGCGTCATCGCGAGCACGCTGCGGCTCGAGCTCGTGGGGGAGCCGGTGCGCGTCATGGAGATTGCGCCCGGCATGGTCGCAACCGAGGAGTTCTCGCTTGTGCGGTACGACGGCGACGCCGAGAAGGCGGCCGCCGTCTATGCGGGCGTCGAGTCGCCGCTCGTCGCGGAGGACGTCGCCGATGCGATCGTGTGGACGCTCACGCGTCCTCACCACGTCAACATCGACTCGATGATCATCCGACCGCGCGCCCAGGCGTCGAACACGCTCGTCGCGCGCCGCGAGGCCTGACACCGCTGGTTCTCATCATGTGAGACCGGTCGCGGAGGGCTTCGCCGGGCCGGAGCGCTCAGGCATCCTCGACGCATGAGCCAGAGCCGCACGACGTCGCAGCGAATGCGCTGCGTCGTCGCGCCCGCGGCGGCTCCGGCGCTCCTCGCCGGTGCGTGCTGTCGCTGTCGCTGACGACACGACCCCAGCACACCGCACCCGCACGCTCCGAGGACCCGCCATGCTCACGACCTTCCTGCCCCTGCACTCCGACACAGCACGCCCGTCGGCCGCCGTCGGCGCACGTACCATCCCCGCACCCGGCCCGCGCCGCGCCCCCGCGCCCGCCTCGCCCGCGCGACCCGGCGCCTNGTGATGGCCGGGTCGACGCCTGTGCACGCCATCGTACCCTCCCCCGGCACCCACGGCCCCGCAGGTCCCGTGAAGGTCGGGCGCGCGCGACATCGAGGCGTTCACCGTGCGCAGGCTCGCGCGCGCCTGACCTTCACGGGACCTGCGGGGCCGTGGGTGCCGGGGGAGGGTACGATGGCGTGCACAGGCGTCGACCCGGCCATCACCGGTGAGCCTCCGGAAGAACGGGCCCCGTGAGGGGTCTCAGTAGAACCGGACGGGAGCGGCCCGTCACAGCCGGTCGAGCGGACCTCGTCGCACCCTCAGGGGCGCGGCGCGGTCAAGCGGGGTGGTACCGCGGCGGTGACGTCGTCCCTGCAGCACTTGCAGCAGTACGCGACCACCCGCAGGAGAGCTCGTCATGGCCTACCCCCTCCACCGCGACTCCGCCGTCCCGGCGAGCCCGGACCTTCCCGCGCTCGAGCGCGACGTCCTGGCGTACTGGGACGCCGACGGCACCTTCCAGGCGTCGATCGACCAGCGTCCTGCGGGCACGGACGGCGACAACGAGTTCGTCTTCTACGACGGCCCGCCCTTCGCGAACGGTCTGCCGCACTACGGTCACCTCCTCACGGGGTACGCGAAGGACGTCGTGCCGCGTTACATGACGATGCGCGGTCGCCGTGTCGAGCGTCGTTTCGGTTGGGACACGCACGGTCTGCCGGCCGAGCTCGAGGCCGAGCGTGTCCTCGGGATCACGGACAAGTCCCAGATCGAGGAGATGGGCATCGCCGCGTTCAACGAGGCGTGCCGCACGTCCGTGCTCCGGTACACGAAGGAGTGGCAGGAGTATGTGACGCGCCAAGCGCGCTGGGTTGACTTCGACAACGACTACAAGACGCTCGACGTCACGTACATGGAGTCGGTGCTGTGGGCGTTCAAGGAGCTCCACACGAAGGGCCTCGCGTACGAGGGCTACCGTGTGCTGCCGTACTGCTGGCGTGACGAGACGCCGCTGTCGAACCACGAGCTGCGCATGGACGACGACGTCTACCAGTCGCGTCAGGACCCCGCTCTCACCGTTGGCGTGCGCCTCGAGTCGGGTGAGCTCGCGCTCATCTGGACGACGACGCCGTGGACCCTGCCGTCGAACCTTGCGCTCGCCGTGGGCCCCGACGTCGACTACGTCGTCGTGCGTGCGGGCGAGGGTTCCGTCGTCGCAGGCCAGGAGGTGCTGCTCGGCGCTGCGCGCCTCGGCGCGTACGCGGCGGAACTCGACCTAGGTGACGACCCGCAGGCAGCCGTCCTGCGGACGCTCACCGGTTCCGAGCTTGCCGGTCGCCGCTACACGCCGCCGTTCCCGTACTTCGCGGACGACGCCGCCAACCCGGCCGCGCACCAGGTGCTCGCGGCCGACTGGGTGTCGACCGAGGACGGCACGGGTCTCGTCCACCTTGCCCCCGCGTTCGGTGAGGACGACAAGGAGGCGTGTGACGTCGCGGGCATCGTTCCCGTCGTGCCGATCGACTCCAAGGGCTGCTTCACGACGCAGGTGCCCGACTACGCGGGCGAGCAGGTCTTCGACGCGAACCCGCAGATCATCCGCGACCTCAAGGACGGCTCGGGTCCGCTCGCGGCGATCCCGGCCGAGCGCCGGGCCGTCGTGCTGCGTCACGAGACGTACCAGCACTCGTACCCGCACTGCTGGCGCTGCCGGAACCCTCTCATCTATAAGGCCGTCAAGAGCTGGTTCGTGCGCGTCACGGAGTTCCGTGACCGCATGGTCGAGCTCAACGAGCAGATCACGTGGACGCCCGAGCACATCAAGCACGGGCAATTCGGCAAGTGGCTCGCGGGCGCCCGGGACTGGTCGATCTCGCGCAACCGATACTTTGGCACGCCGATCCCCGTGTGGGTGTCGGACGACCCCGCGTTCCCGCGGACGGACGTGTACGGCTCGCTCGCCGAGATCGAGGCCGACTTCGGCCGCCTGCCGCTCAACGAGCAGGGTGAGCCGGACCTCCACCGTCCGTACATCGACGACCTCGTGCGCCCCAACCCTGACGACCCGTCGGGCAACGCGATGATGCGTCGCATCCCTGACGTGCTCGACGTGTGGTTCGACTCGGGCTCGATGCCGTTCGCGCAGGTGCACTACCCGTTCGAGAACACGGACTGGTTCGAGCACCACTTCCCGGGCGACTTCATCGTCGAGTACATCGGTCAGACGCGTGGGTGGTTCTACCTGCTCCACGTGCTGTCAACGGCTCTCTTCGACCGTCCGGCGTTCCGCACTGCAGTCTCGCACGGCATCGTGCTGGGCTCCGACGGTCGCAAGATGAGCAAGTCGCTGCGCAACTACCCGGACGTCTCGGAGGTGCTCGACCGCGACGGCTCGGACGCGATGCGCTGGTTCCTCATGTCGAGCCCCATCCTGCGGGGCGGCAACCTCATCGTCACGGAGGAGGGCATCCGCGACTCGGTGCGCCAGGTGCTGCTGCCGGTATGGAGCACGTACTACTTCTTCACGCTCTACGCGGGCGCGGCCCGCGGCGGCGCAGGCTACGAGGCCACGGCCGTGACGCCCGAGCGCGCCGCGATGCTCGGCGACATGGACCGCTACCTGCTCGCCCGGACGGGTGACCTCGTGCGGGCGGTCACCGCCCAGCTCGACGTCTACGACATCGCGGGTGCGACGGAGTCGGTGCGCGACTACCTCGACGCGCTGACGAACTGGTACGTGCGGACGCAGCGGGACCGCTTCTGGGCGGAGGACGACGATGCGTTCGACACGCTGTGGACGGCTCTCGAGTCGCTCATGCGTGTCATGGCGCCGCTCGCGCCGCTGCTGTCGGAGGAGGTGTGGCGCGGGCTCACGGGTGGCCGTTCCGTGCACCTCGTCGACTGGCCCGTACTCACGGGCGAGGACGGTGCCCCGACGGCGGTGGGCACGGTGCTCGCGGCGGACGACGCGCTCGTGGCGGCGGTCGACCGCGTGCGTGCGGTCGTGTCGTCGAGCCCCGCGGTCCGCAAGGCGCACAAGCAGCGTGTGCGCCAGCCGCTCGCGCGCCTCACGGTCGTCGTCGAGGATCCGGCGGCGCTCGCGCCGTACGCGGACGTCATCGCCTCCGAGCTCAACGTCAAGGCGGTCGAGCTCGTGCAGCTCGACGCGGAGGCGGGGGAGCGGTACGGCGTTGTCCAGCGTCTTGCGGTCAACGCGCGGGCCGCAGGCCCGCGCCTGGGCCGCGGCGTGCAGGCTGCGATCAAGGCTGCGAAGGCGGGCGACTGGCGCGAGGAGGCCGACGGTACGGTCGTCGTCGTCACGCCCGACGGCGACGTGGCGCTCGAGCCGGCCGAGTACGAGCTGGCGACGGTCGTCGGCGACGGTGGCGCGGAGGCCGAGGTCGGCGCGGCCGTGCTCGCGGGCGGCGGCTTCGTCGTCCTCGACCTCGCGCTCGACGACGCGCTGCGTGCCGAGGGCTTCGCGCGGGACGTCGTCCGTGAGGTCCAGGACGCACGCAAGGCGGCCGGCCTCGACGTCGGCGACCGCATCGCGCTCACCCTCACGGTCGCCGCCGACAAGGTCGAGGCGCTCGAGGCGAACCGCGAACTCGTCGCGTCGGAGACGCTCGCGGTCGAGCTCACCGTCGTCGCGGGCGAGCCGTCCGTGCACGTCGAGAAGAGGGACGCGTGATGGCCAAGGACACGCAGGTCGACGACGGTCGCAGCCCCGAGCTCGCGGCCGTCTACGCGGAGATCATCGGCCGGAACCCCGAGCACGACTTCGAGCCGACGCTCGGGAGGGTCGAGCGGGTGTGCGAGCTGCTGGGCGACCCGCAGCGAGCGTTCCGCACGATCCACCTCACGGGCACGAACGGCAAGACGTCGACCGCACGCATGATCGAGTCGCTCGTCCGTGAGCAGGGCCTGCGTACGGGCCGTTTCACGAGCCCGCACCTCACGAGCATCACCGAGCGCATCGCGATCGACGGCGAGCCCGTGACGGAGCAGCGGTTCGTTGAGATCTTCCGGGACGTCGAACCGTACGTGCGGATGGTCGACGACGAGTCGGTCGCCGCCGGCGGCCCGCGTCTGAGCTTCTTCGAGGTGCTCACCGTCATGGCGTTCGCGGCGTTCGCAGACGCCCCGGTCGACGTCGCGATCATCGAGGTCGGTCTGGGCGGCAGCTGGGACTCGACGAACGTCGTCGACGGTGACGTTGCGGTCGTCACGCCGATCGCGATCGACCACGAGCGGTGGCTCGGGCATTCGGTCGCCGAGATCGCGCGGACGAAGGCCGGGATCATCAAGGACGGAGCGACCGCCGTCGTCGCGCAGCAGCCCGAGGACGCCGAGCGCGAGATCGTCGACGCGGCGGCCGCACGCGGGGCGCGTCTCGTGCGCGAGGGCCTCGAGCTCGAAGTCGTCCAGCGGCTCGTCGCCGTCGGTGGCCAGCTGCTCGACCTACGCACGCCGGGCGGTCTCTACACGGAGATCTTCCTGCCGCTGCACGGCGAGCACCAGGCGCACAACGCGCTGCTCGCCCTCGCCGCGGTCGAGGCGCTCGTCACGGGAGGCGCCGCACTGCCCGCAGACATCGTCGAGGCCGGCTTCGCGGGCGCGACGTCGCCGGGTCGGCTCGAGGTACTGCGGTCGAGCCCGACGATCATCGTCGACGCCGCGCACAACCCTGCGGGAGCGGAGGCGCTCGTCGGGACGCTCGACGAGACGTTCGGCCTCACGCGGGTCGTCGCGGTCGTCGCGATCCTCGCGGACAAGGATGCCGAGGGTTTCCTCTCGGTTCTCGAGCCGCACGTCGACGAGCTCGTCGTCACGGAGGTGCACTCTGTGCGCGCGACGCCCGCCGAGGAACTCGGCGAGCTCGCCGAGGACATCTTCGGCGAGGATCGCGTGCACGTCCTCCCAGACCTCGCCTCAGCCCTCGACACGGCTGCGACCTTGGCGGAGAGTGAGGACACGGTGGGTGTCGGCGCAGGAGCCGCCGTCGTCGTCGCGGGTTCGGTGATCCTCGCGGCGGAGGCGCGCATCCTGCTCGGGCGCCCGTAGGCGACGGTGCCCGGCACACCCGTGCACCTCACACGGAGGGTGTGCCATGAAGAAGCTGCTCAACGATCCGGCCCAGGCTGTCGACGAGTCCGTCGAGGGGTTCGGCCTCGCGCACGCCGAGTTCGTCGAGGTGCGGACCGACCCGCTGTTCGTCGTGCGGCGGCAGCGGCCGCCGCACGGGACGGTCGCGGTCGTCTCGGGTGGCGGTGCGGGCCACGAGCCGCTCCACGCGGGCTTCGTCGGCGAGGGCATGCTCGACGCCGCCGTGCCGGGAGCGGTCTTCACGTCGCCGACGCCCGACCAGGTGGAGGCGGCCTTCGTCGCGGCCGACGCGGGTGGCGGGGTGCTCGCGATTGTCAAGAACTACACGGGTGACGTGCTGAACTTCGAGACGGCCGCGGAGCTGGCGGACGCCGAGGGCGTCACGGTGCGCACGGTCCTCGTCCACGACGACGTCGCGGTCGAGGACTCGCTCTACACGGCCGGGCGGCGCGGGGTGGGCGGCACGGTCATGGTCGAGAAGATCGCGGGCGCGGCCGCCGCGCGCGGGGACGACCTCGACGCGGTCGCGGCGCTCGCCGAGCGGGCGTCGGCCGCGGTGCGGTCGATGGGCGTCGCGCTCCACGCTCCGACGGTCCCGCACGTGGGCCGGCCAAGCTTCGACCTCGCCGACGACGAGATCGAGATCGGCATCGGCATCCACGGCGAGCCGGGGCGTCACCGGATCCCCATGGCGTCCGCGGACGAGATCACGAAGATGCTCGTCGACCCGGTCGCCGACGACCTCGGGCTCGCGAACGGGGAGAAGGTCCTCCTGTTCGTCAACGGCATGGGCGGCACACCTCCGTCGGAGCTCTACGTCGTGTACCGCGCTGCGCGGCGTCTGCTCGAGGAGCGGGGCGTCACCGTCGAGCGGTCCCTCGTCGGCTCGTACGTGACGTCCCTCGAGATGCAGGGCTGCTCGGTCACCGCCATGCGGCTCGACGACGAGCTCACGGGACTCTGGGACGCGCCCGTGCACACGCCGGCGCTGCGCTGGTGAGCGCCGTGACGGGGGTGCTCGACGTCGCGTGGGCGCGCGCATGGGTGAAGGCCGCGGCCGTGGCGGTCGCCGACGCGAAGGACGAGCTCACGGAGCTCGACCGGCAGATCGGTGACGCCGACCACGGCTTCAATATGGATCGCGGGTTCCAGGCGGCGGCCGCGAAGGTCGTGGATGCGCCGGCGGAGACGGTGGGCGACGTCCTCAAGCTTGTCGCCATGACGCTCATGTCGACGGTCGGTGGGGCGGCGGGGCCGCTCTACGGCACGGCGTTCCTCCGGGCCGCGAAGGTGACGGCCGCACCGGAGCTTGGCCCGGACGACGTCGTCGCGCTGCTCGAGGCCGCGCTCGAGGGTGTCGTCGCGCGCGGCAAGGCTGCCGTCGGCGAGAAGACGATGGTCGACGCGTGGACGCCCGCTGCTGCCGCCGCGGCGTCGGCGCGCGACGCGGGGGCCGACGCGGTCGGCGTGCTCGAGGCGGCCCTCCGGGCGGCCGAGGAGGGAGCGGCGTCGACCGTCCCGCTCCTCGCGACGAAGGGCCGCGCGAGTTATCTCGGCGAACGCAGCCAGGGTCACCTCGACCCGGGCGCGCGCTCGACGGTCGTCCTCCTCGGGGCCGCGCTCGCGGCCGCGCGGGGGTGAGGGGCGTGCGGGCCCGGATCGTTCTCGTCTCGCACTCGGACGCGCTCGCGCGAGGCGTCGCCGACCTTGCGGGGCAGATGGCGCCCGACGTCGACATCGTCCCGGTCGGCGGGCTGACCGACGGTGCGCTCGGCACGGACTTCGAGCGCATCGAGGCGGCGGTCGTCGGGGCACCGGGGGAAGTCTGCGTGCTCGCCGACCTCGGCTCTGCGGTGCTCACGACGCAGGCGGTCCTCGAGATGGTCGACGACGACGTCGCCGCCCGGACGCACCTCGCACCGGGGCCGTTCGTCGAGGGTGCGGTCGCTGCCGCGGTCGCGGCGCAGGGCGGGGCGGGAGCAGAGGCGCTCGTCGGCGTCGTGCGGGAGGCGGCCGCTGCTGTCGCGACGGCTGCGGGCGCCGCGGCCGTGGAGGCGTCCCTGGCAGCCGCCGCGCCGGACGGTGCGGCGATGGTCGGCGCCGCGCCGGGCGACGTCGTCGCGCGGACCGTCGTCGTCGTCAACCCGCAAGGCCTCCACGCACGACCCGCGGCGGAGGTCGCGCAGCTGGCGTCGGGCCTGCCCGCGGCCGTGACGATCGCAGGTGTCGACGCGACGAGCGTGCTCGCCCTCATGACGCTCGGCTCGACCGCGGGCACCGAGCTCGAGGTCGTGGCACGTGGCCCGGGCGCGGCCGAGTCTGTCGAGGCGGTCGTCAGGCTTGTCGCGTCGGGCTTCGGGGAGATCTGAGCCACAGGCCGGGGACGACGCAGACGGGATCGCGCCCAGCGGGCGCGGGTATCCTCGGGGCGTGCACGCGTCCTCCGGTCTTCCTGTCCCCGGCCAGCCCATCGAGGCCAAGCCGTCCGCCCGCACGCAGTTCACGTCGACGATCCTCGTGCTCGAGGCGTTCGTCGTGCTGTTCGCGTGCTTCGTCGCGATGGGTCTCCAGGGCGTCGAAGGCGCGGGTGCCGACGCGGTTCCCGTGATGCCGGACGCGACAATCTGGACGTCGGGCGGCGTCCTGATGGCCGTGCTCGTCGTCCTCTCCCGGACGGTGGGTCGTCCTGAGGGGATCGTCGCGGGGTCGGTCGCGCAGGGCGTGGTCCTGGCGACGGGGCTCGTCGTGCCGATGATGTTCGTCGTCGGCGCGGTCTTCGTCGTCCTCTGGGTCGTGTCCCTTCGGCTCGGCGGACGCATTGACCGCGAGCGCGCGGCGTTCGACGCAGCCCACCCGGACACGGCCCCCAACCTGTGACCCCGCGCTGCCTCGCGGGATCGTCGGAGCAGGTCGGTAGAGTTCTGCCATGAGCTCTGTTCAGCGCACCCTTGTCCTCGTCAAGCCCGACGGCGTCGCCCGCGGCCTCACCGGAGAGGTCCTGCGCCGCATCGAGGCGAAGGGCTACCGTCTCGTCGCGCTCGAGCTGCGCACCGCCCCGGCCGCTCTTCTTGAGGAGCACTACGCGGAGCACGCGGGCAAGCCGTTCTACGCCCCGCTCGTCGAGTTCATGGGCTCGGGCCCGCTCGTCGCCGCCGTCGTCGAGGGCGACCGCGTCATCGAGGGCTTCCGCTCGCTCGCGGGCACGACCGACCCGACGACGGCCGCGCCCGGCACGATCCGTGGCGACCTCGGCCGCGACTGGGGCCTGCCCGTCGCCCAGAACATCGTCCACGGCTCCGACTCGCCCGAGTCCGCCGCGCGCGAGATCGGGCTGTGGTTCCCCGGCGTCTGACCCAGGACGGTCGACGCGGCCCTCACCGACCACGGTCGGTGAGGGCCGCCGCGTTCCCCGGTTCTCGAGGTCCGAGGTTGAGCCGTTCGCGGCACGTCCGCCGCTAGGCTCGACCCCGTGCACCTCAAGACGCTCACCCTGCGCGGGTTCAAGAGCTTCGCGTCGGCGACGACGCTGAGCCTCGAGCCCGGCATTACGTGCGTCGTCGGGCCCAACGGCTCGGGCAAGTCGAACGTCGTCGACGCCCTCGCGTGGGTCATGGGGGAGCAGGGCGCCAAGACGTTGCGCGGCGGCAAGATGGAGGACGTCATCTTCGCCGGCACGTCGGGGCGGCCCCCGCTCGGACGTGCCGAGGTGTCGTTGACGATCGACAACGCCGACGGTGCGCTGCCGATCGAGTACTCCGAAGTGACGATCACCCGGACCCTCTTCCGCACCGGTGGCTCGGAGTACCAGATCAACGGCGCGCAGTGCCGTCTGCTCGATATCCAGGAGTTGCTCTCCGACTCGGGGCTCGGCCGCGAGATGCACGTCATCGTCGGGCAGGGGCGCCTCGACACGGTGCTCCGCGCGACGCCCGAGGAGCGGCGCGGCTTCATCGAGGAAGCCGCAGGCGTCCTCAAGCACCGCAAGCGCAAGGAGAAGGCACTCCGCAAGCTCGACTCGATGCAGGGCAACCTCGTGCGTCTCGGGGACCTCACGAGCGAGATCCGCCGACAGCTCGGGCCGCTCGGCAAGCAGGCCGAGGTCGCACGCCGGGCGCAGGCCGTGCAGGCGGACGCGCGTGACGCACGGGCGCGGCTGCTCGCGGACGAACTCGTGCAGCTCACGTCGACGCTCGAGCAGGAGAAGGCCGACGAGACGGCGCTGCGCGAGGAGACGCAGCGGGTCGAGCGGGAGCTCTCCGAGCGCCGGGCCGAGTTAGCGGCGCTCGAGGCTGCTGCCGCGGAGGCGGCGCCGCGGCTCACGGAGATCTCCGAGACCTGGTACCGGCTCTCGGCGTTGCGTGAGCGACTGCGGGGCACGCAGCAGCTCGCGACGGAGCGGGTGCGTCTCCTCGGCGCGCCCGAGCCGACCGAGCAGCGCTCGGACCCGCGCGCGCTCGAGGAGAAGGCCGAGCGCGTGCGCGCGTCGGAGGTCGAGCTCCAGGCCGAGGTCGAGGCTGCGCGCGCGACGCTCGACGCGGCGCTCGAGGCCCGTACCGCCGCCGAGGCGGCCGCGAAGGAGGCCGAACGCGCCGTCGCGACGCTCCTGCGGGGTGCGGCCGACCGCCGTGAGGGACTGGCGCGTCTTGCCGGTCAGGTCGCGGCGAAGCGGTCGCGGGCCGAGGCCCGTGCGGCCGAGATCGAGCGCCTCGAGTCGGCGGCCGAGGCTGCGCGCGCACGTGGTGAGGTTGCGGCGCGCGAGCTGGGCGTCCTCGAGTCCGAGGTCGCGGGTGTCGAGGAGGGCGAGGAGGGGCTCGACGCGGCGCACGAGGCGGCGCTCGAGGCCCTCGAGGCGGCCCGGGCCGTGCTCACGGAGCTGCGCGAGCAGCTCGCGGCCGCGCGCCAGGACGCCGTGACGGCACGCGCCCGCACCGAGACGCTCGAGCTGAGTCTCGACCGCAAGGACGCGGTCGGCGCCGTGCTCGCCGCCGACGACGCGGCGCTCACCGAGGTCCTCGGGACGCTCGCGGCGCTCCTCACGGTCGAGCCCGGCTTCGAGGAGGCGGTCGCGGCCGCGCTCGGTCCTGCGGCTGACGCGCTCGCGGTCGCGTCCGTCGGGGGAGCGGTCGACGTCGTGCGCTGGTTGCGCACCGACGACGCCGGTCGGGCGAGCGTCGTCGTCGCGGGCGCCACAGCTCCGGACGACGTCCCCGGGGTGCCGGTGCCCGACGGCGCCGTCCACCTGCCCGACGTCGTCACGACGACCGCCGCCCTCTCGGGCACCGTCCGTGCGTTGCTCGCGCGGCACGTCGTCGTCGACGACCTTGCTGCCGCCCGTGCTCTCGTCACCGCGGAGCCGACGCTCACGGCCGTCACCCGCGCAGGCGACGTCCTCGGCGCCCTGCGCGCGCATGGCGGCTCGGCCGCCGCGCCGTCGGTCCTCCACCTCCAGGCCGCACTCGACGCTGCCCGCTCAGCGCTCGCGGACGCGGAGAGCCGCGAGACGGACCTCGTGGCGCGCATCGAGGTCGCAGCGGCGCGCGAGGCGGAGGCGGCCGACGCCCATGACACGGCGCTCGACCGGCTGCACGAGTCCGACGCGTCGATCGCCGCGATCTCCGAACAGCTCGGGCACCTCGGCGCGGGGGTGAGGGCCGCGCAGGCCGAGGCCGACCGCGCGACGGCCGCGCTCGAGCAGGCACGCACCGCGCTCGCCGCGGAGCAGGCCGAGCACGCCGAGCTCGCCGCGAGGCTCGAGGTGGCCGAGGCTGAACCCGTCGACTCGGAGGACGCTGTCGCCGAGGCGACAGCGGCGCGCGATAGTGCCCAGCAGAGGGCGACCGAGGCGCGTGCCGCCGAGACCGAGGCGCGGCTCGCGCTGCGCACGAGCGAGGAGCGCGCGCGGGCTCTCGCAGGCCGTGCGGCGTCCCTCGACCGCGCGGCCGCGGCCGAGCGGCAGGCCGCGGAGAAGGCACAGCGTCGGGCAGCGCGGCGGGCCGCGCAGGCCTCGCGCGCGCAGGCCGTCGCGACCGGTGCGGCCCTTGCGGTCCGCGCGGCCGAGGAGTCGCTCGCGGCCGCGACCGTCGCGCGAGAGCAGGCCGAGGCCGAGCGCACGGCGCGCGACGCCCGGCTCGCCGAGGTCCGTGCGCGCGTCGAGCAGCATGCGGGCCGGCTGCGGGAGCTCACGGACGTCGCGCACCGTGACGAGCTCGCGCGTGCGCAGCAGGTCCTGCGCATCGAGCAGCTCCACGAGCGGGCGATCGCCGAGCTCGGCCTCGACCCCGCGACCCTCGTCGACGAGCATGGCCCCGATCGCCCGGTGCCCGTGCTCGCCGAGGACGGGACGCCGGAGGTCGACGACGACGACGTGCCCGTGACGCGTCCGTACGTGCGAACCGAGCAGGAGAAGCGGCTCGCGCGGGCCGAGCGTGACCTCGCGCGCCTCGGACGTGTCAACCCTCTCGCGCTCGAGGAGTACGCGGCGCTCGAGGAACGGCACCGGTTCCTCGTCGAGCAGCTCGACGACCTCAAACGGTCGCGAGCGGACCTGCTGGAGATCGTCAAGGAGATCGACGATCGCGTCGAACGTGTCTTCGCCGACGCGTTCCGTGACACGGCAGTGCAGTTCGAGCGGGTCTTCGCGCGGATGTTCCCGGGCGGCGAGGGGCGACTCGTCCTCACGGACCCGGAGAACATGCTGACGACGGGCCTCGAGGTCGAGGCGCGACCGGCCGGCAAGAAGGTCAAGCGGCTCTCGCTGCTCTCGGGCGGCGAACGCTCGCTCACGGCGGTTGCGCTGCTCGTCGCGATCTTCAAGGCGCGGCCGAGCCCGTTCTACGTCATGGACGAGGTCGAGGCTGCGCTTGACGACACCAACCTCGGGCGGCTGCTCGAGGTCTTCCGCGAGCTGCAGGAGGACTCCCAGCTCATCGTCGTCACGCACCAGAAGCGCACGATGGAGATCGCGGACGCGCTCTACGGCGTGACGATGCGTGACGGCGTCACGACGGTCGTGAGCCAGCGGCTGCGGGAGGACGTCGCGTGACACGGTGACGTGCGCGCGCGCCGTCGTACGGCCGTGGAGATCCTGTGGTGAACGCGAGCAACGTCGCGGGGGCGGGGCTGGACGGCGCGAAGTCGTCCCACAATGGGGAGGTGCTTGAGTACCTCTCCATCTTTGTCGTCGCCCTCGTCGCTGCCGGGGTCGTCATCGCGGCTGCCGCCTTCGTGACGACCGAGCGTTTCGGGACGGGGCGCGGGGCGCGCGGCCTGCGCCAGGACGCGCGCCGGACGTGGGACGTCGTGCGTCGCCGGCGCCCGACGACGACGCCGGCCGTGAGCGACGAGCTCGAGCGCGTCGTGACGGCCGAGCCCGTCGAGACAACGATGGACGACTTCTTCGCGGCGAACGTCACGCCCGGCACGGGGTACCTCGACGCCGAGGTCCTCGTCGACCGGGTGGGCCGTGCGGCGAGCGCCGCGAAGGCTGCGGCGACGCGGACGACGCCCTCGCACGAGTGACCTCCGCCGCGCGGCGCGCCGCGCGGCCACCTGCCCCGACCTGAGAGACTGTGCCCATGCCCGAGAATCTCTGGATCTGGATCGTCCTCGGCGTCGTGCTCCTCGGCTTTGCCGTCGGCGCCGCGCTGCTCGCCCCGCGCCTCACACGGCGCCCGCACGAGCCGAGCACAGCCGAGCGACCTGCGCCGCAGGCGCCTGGCACGTCCGACGACGCGACGACGGCCGACGACGAGGTCGTCGACGGTACGAGCACCCCGACGCTCCCTGAAGCCTCGGTCGACGTCGAGGTTCCCGTCCTCGACGTCCCCGAGCCGGTCACGGGCCGGCTCGCACGACTGCGCGCGCGCCTCGCGCGGTCAGGATCGCCGCTCGGTGCGCGTCTGCTCGCGGTCCTCTCGCGCGACCACCTCTCGGAGGACGACTGGGACGAGCTCGAGGAGACGCTCCTGCTCGCCGACGTCGGCGCGGGGCCCTCGGCCGAGCTCATCGACGCGCTGCGCACGCAGGTGCGTGTCCACGGTGTGTCCGACCCGGTACAGGTGCGTGCCATGCTCCGCTCCGCGCTGCTCGACCTCGTGGACCCGAGCCTCGACCGTTCGCTCGCGACGGACCCGACGCTCGGTGAGGACGGGGCGCGTGTGCCGTCGGTCGTTCTCGTCGTCGGCGTCAACGGGACGGGCAAGACGACGACGGTCGGCAAGCTCGCGCGCGTCCTCGTCGCGGAAGGTTCCAACGTCGTCCTCGGCGCTGCGGACACGTTCCGTGCGGCGGCTGCCGATCAGCTCGAGACGTGGGGCTCGCGCGTCGGCGTGCCCGTCGTGCGCTCGCACAAGGACGGGGCGGACCCGGCGGCCGTCGCGTTCGACGCTGTGCGCCACGGGCGGACCGAGGACGTCGACGTCGTCCTCGTCGACACCGCGGGCCGCCTGCAGAACAAGTCGGGGCTCATGGACGAGCTCGGCAAGATCCGCCGTGTCATCGAGAAGGAGGCCCCGCTGCGCGAGGTCCTTCTCGTCCTCGACGCGACGACGGGTCAGAACGGGCTCATGCAGGCGCGCGTCTTCGGTGAGGTCGCGGGAGTCACGGGCATCGTCCTCACGAAGCTCGACGGCACCGCGAAGGGCGGCATCGTCGTCGCGGTCCAGCGTGAGCTCGGTGTGCCCGTCAAGCTCGTGGGGCTGGGGGAGGGACCGGACGATCTCGCGCCGTTCGAGCCGGAGGCGTTCGTCGACGGGCTGCTCGGCGACTGACCGCATCCGCAACCGGCGGAGGGCCGCGACCTGCGAGGTCGTGGTCCTCCGCGCGTCAGGGCCACGGCGCGGCAGCGCACCCAAGTGAAAGCCGCAGAAACGGACCTTCCGGACGCCTGCGAAACATGATGTTCACGTGAGGACGCGGAGTGTCACACGCCTGGAACACCGCTCGCCCGTCGCGGAAACGTCCGAGGACGAATGTTGTCCCCGGGCCGGCCGAGGGGCTGGCGATGGGAGAACGCCATGGAATTCGACACCGGAGCGGCCGCCTGGATGCTGATGTCAGCATCCCTCGTGCTGCTCATGACGCCCGGTCTCGCCTTCTTCTACGGAGGCATGGTCCGGAGCAGGTCCGTGCTCAACATGATGATGATGTCCTTCGGGGCGATGGCCGTCATCGGCGTCATCTACGTCCTGTGGGGCTGGTCGATGTCCTACGGGTCGACGGTCCTCGGGCTCTTCGGGAACCCGTTCGACCAGTTCGGCCTCGTCGGCACGATCCAGGACGACACCGGGGCATGGCTCCCCGGGGTCGGCAACTACCCACAGATCATCGACGTCGCGTTCCAGGTGACCTTCGCGATCATCACGACCGCGCTCATCTCGGGTGCGATCGCCGACCGCGTGAAGTTCGGCTCGTGGATGGTCTTCGTGCCGCTGTGGGTGACGCTCGCCTACTTCCCCATGGCCCACATGGTGTGGGGCGGAGGCCTGCTCTCCGGCTCGAAGGACGGCATCGCCGCGAAGATCTTCGGCGTCGTGGACGGTGCGGCCGCGGTCGCCCCGGTCGACTTCGCGGGCGGCACGGTCGTCCACATCAACGCCGGCATCGCGGGTCTCGTGCTCGCGCTCCTCATCGGCAAGCGCAAGGGCTTCGGCACCGAGCCGATGCGCCCGCACAACCTGCCGTTCGTCATGCTCGGCGCCGCGCTGCTGTGGTTCGGCTGGTTCGGCTTCAACGCAGGCTCGGCGTTCGCCGCCGACGGCGCCGCGGGCCTCGCGTGGGTCAACACGACGTCGGCCACGGCCGCCGCGATCCTCGGCTGGCTCCTCGTCGAGAAGATCCGTGACGGGCACGCAACGTCGCTCGGCGCCGCGTCGGGCATCGTCGCCGGCCTCGTGGCGATCACGCCCGCTGCGGGCGTGCTCAACCCCGTGACGTCGCTCGTCCTCGGTGCGATCGCCGGTGCGTGCTGCGCCATGGCGGTCGGGCTCAAGTACCGCTTCGGCTACGACGACTCGCTCGACGTCGTCGGCGTCCACCTCGTCGGCGGCCTCGTCGGCACGGTCGGCATCGGATTCCTCGCCTCCGAGGGCGGTCTGCTCTTCGGTGACGGCGTCAAGCTCCTCGTCATCCAGGTTGTCATCGCGCTCGTCGCCATCCTCGTCTCGGGCATCGTCACCGGGGTCATCGGGTTCGGCATCAAGAAGACGATCGGCTGGAGGGTCTCCGAGGAGGCCGAGGTCGGCGGCATCGACCTCGCCGAGCACGGCGAGCAGGCGTACGAGACCATCGGCTCCGGCCGAGTCATCCGAGAGGCGTGAGAAACATGAAGCTCATCACCGGAGTCATCCAGCCCCACCGCCTCGACGAGGTGAAGAAGGCGATCGAGGCCGCAGGGGTGCGCGGCATGACCGTGAGCGAGGCGAGCGGCTACGGCCGCCAGAAGGGCCACACCGAGGTCTACCGCGGAGCCGAGTACACGGTCGACCTTGTGCCGAAGATTCGTGTCGAGCTCGTCGTCGACGACGCTGTGGCTGCGGCCGTCGTCGAGGCGATCGTCGGGGCGGCCCAGACCGGCCGCATCGGCGACGGCAAGGTGTGGGTCGTGCCGGTCGAGGACGTCGTCCGCGTCCGGACCGGCGAGTCCGGCACGGACGCGCTCTGAGCGGAGCGCGACGTGCATGACGACCTCACGGGGTGTGAGGTCGGTCAGGGGACGCAGGTCCCGCACCCCGGGGGGGTGCGGGACCTGCGGTCCTTCCGGCTCGACCTGTGGCGCTCACGACCCGGCCCGCTCACGGATGCCGCGTCGGCCGCCCTCCGCACGCGGGCGACCGACGCGACGCTCGAGGTCCTCGCCGGGCTCTGGGCCGAGGCGCTCGACGGCGGCGACGACGGGGTGGCGCTCGCCGTCGTCGGGTCGCTCGCCCGCGGTCACGCGGGGCCGTGCTCGGACCTCGACCTCGTCCTCCTCCACGAAGGACGCGCTCGGGACGCCGAGCGTGTCCGGCGTCTCGCGGAGCAGCTCTGGTACCCGCTGTGGGACGCGGGGCTCGAAATCGACCACGCGGTCCGGTCGCTCGCGCAGTGCCGCCAGGTCGCGACGCGTGACGTGCCGGCGGTCGTCGGGCTCCTCGACACGCGCCACGTCGCCGGCGACCCGGCCCTCACGACGCGCGCGACGTCCGCGGTCCTCGCGGACTGGCGCGGCGCCGCACGGCGGCGCCTGCCGGAGCTGCTCGCCTCAACGCGCGAGCGCGCCGAGCGGGCAGGGGAGCTCGCGTACCTCGTCGAGCCCGACCTCAAGGAGACCCGCGGCGGCCTGCGGGACGCGACCGTGCTCGCGGCGCTCGCCGCCTCGTGGCTCACGGACCGCCCGCACGGCGACGTCGACGCGGCCGTCGGGCACCTGCTCACGGTGCGGGACGCGCTCGGCACTGTCACGGGCCGGCCGACGAACCTGTTGCTCAAGGCGGACCAGACCGAGGTCGCGAAGCGTCTCGGGCTTCTCGGGGACGGCGCCGACGGCGAGGCGGCGCTCGACGCGACCGACAACCTCCTCGCGGGTCTCGCCGAGGCTGGTCGCACGGTGACCGCGGCGCTTGAGACGACGGCGCGGCGTGCACGCCAAGCGCTGACGAGGACCGTCGTGCTCGGCCCGCGCGTCGTCCGAGGGCGGCGCATGCCGCCCCGGCTGCGGGCCGTCGCCGACGGGCTCGTCGAGTTCGACGGCGAGCTCGTGCTCGCGGTCGACGCAGCCCCCGAGCGTGACCCGCTCCTGCCGCTGCGGGCCGCGGCGACGTCGGTGCGGACCGGGCTGCCCGTCTCACCCGTGACCGCACGCAACCTCAGCGAGTGCCCACCGTTGCCCGAACCCTGGCCTGCGGCGGCGCGCCAGCACCTGCTCGCGCTGCTCGGCGGCCGCGAGGCGCAGGTGCCCGTGTGGGAGGCCCTTGACCTCGCGGGCGTCGTGACGACGTGGTTCCCCGAGTGGGCGGGCGTCCGCAACCGGCCGCAGCGCTCGCCCGCGCACCGGCACACGGTCGACCGTCACCTCGTCGAGGTCGCCGCACGGGCGGGACGCGCCGACGGCCTCACGTCGGACGAGCGTCGCACGCTCCTGCTCTCCGCGGTCCTCCATGACATCGGCAAGCGCGCGGGCGCCGACGACCACGCGGTTGCCGGCGCGGCGCTCGTGCCACAGATCCTTCGTCGGTGCGGCGTCGAGGACGGCGTCGTGGGTGATGTCACGCTGCTCGTCCGCCACCACCTCACGCTCGCGCGCCTCGCGACGACGGCGGACCCGGACGACCCGACGACGCTCACGGAGCTGTGCGACGCGGTCGACGGGCGCGCCGACCTGCTGCGGGTCCTGCGGGCGCTCACCGAGGCGGACTCGTCGTCGCTCGGGCCGCACGGCTGGACCGCGTGGCGCGCGCGTCTCGTCGACGATCTTGCTGCGCGGGGGATCGCGGCGTTGGGCGGGTAGGCTGGCGCCTGACCTACAGCCCCGTGATCGTGAGGGATGCCCCGGTGTTCGCCACCCTGTCCGACCGCCTGACATCGACGTTCAAGAATCTCCGCTCGCGCGGACGCCTCTCCGAGGCGGACATCGACGCGACGGTGCGCGAGATCCGTCGTGCGCTCCTCGACGCGGACGTCGCGGTGCCCGTCGTGCGGGAGTTCGCCGCCGCGGTGCGCGAGCGCGCCCTGTCCGTCGAGGTCTCGGGTGCGCTCAACCCGGCGCAGCAGGTTGTGAAGATCGTCAACGAGGAGCTCGTCGCGATCCTCGGCGGCGAGGGCCAGCGCGGTCTCGCGCTCGCGAAGAACCCGCCGACGGTCATTATGCTCGCGGGCCTCCAGGGCGCGGGCAAGACGACGCTCGCGGGCAAGTTGGCCCTCCACCTCAAGGAGAAGGGCCACACGCCGCTCCTCGTCGCGGCGGATCTTCAGCGTCCCAACGCCGTCACGCAGCTCAAGGTCGTCGGTGAGCGGGCGGGCGCGCCCGTGTACGCGCCGCACCCGGGTGTTGCGGGCGAGGACGAGGTCCCGACGGGTGACCCGGTCGCGGTCGCACGCGCTGGCGTCGAGACCGCGCGCTCGCGCGAGCACGACGTCGTCATCATCGACACCGCCGGCCGGCTGGGTGTCGACGCCGAGCTCATGGCGCAGGCGCGGGACATCCGTGACGCGACGCAGCCCGACGAGGTCCTCTTCGTCATCGACGCGATGATCGGTCAGGACGCGGTCGCGACCGCGAACGCGTTCGCCGAGGGTGTCGACTTCACGGGCGTCGTCCTCTCGAAGCTCGACGGCGACGCGCGCGGTGGTGCGGCGCTCTCCGTCGCGCGCGTGACGGGTCGTCCGATCCTCTTCGCGTCGACGGGCGAGAAGCTCACCGACTTCGAGGCGTTTCACCCTGACCGCATGGCGTCGCGCATCCTCGACATGGGTGACGTCCTCACGCTCATCGAGCAGGCTGAGAAGGCGTTCGACGCCGAGCAGGCCGAGAAGATGGCGTCGAAGCTCGCGCAGGGCGACGACTTCACGCTCGAGGACTTCCTCTCGCAGATGCAGGCCATGCGCAACATGGGCTCGATGAAGAAGATGCTCGGCATGCTGCCGGGCATGGGGCAGATGCGTGAGGCGCTCGACAACTTCGACGAGCGTGAGGTCGACCGCGTCGAGGCGATCGTCCGCTCCATGACCCCGGCCGAACGCCGCAACCACAAGATCATCAACGGATCGCGTCGCGCACGCATCGCCAAGGGTGCGGGCACGACGGCCTCGGCCGTCAACCAGCTCCTCGAGCGGTTCGAGGGCGCGCAGAAGATGATGAAGCAGATGGCGCGCGGCGGGGGCATGGGCATGCCGGGCATGGGTGCGCTGCCGGGCATGGGCGGCAAGAAGTCGAAGGGCCGGTCGCAGGCGCCCGCGCGCAAGAAGGCGCGCTCGGGCAACCCCGCGAAGCGGGCCCAGCAGGAGGCCGGCATCGTCGAGGCCTCGCAAGCTCCTGCGGGCTCCGCGTTCGGCCTCGGCGGCGGCGCCGCGCCGGGCGCGACCCCGGACATGGACGAGCTGCGCAAGCTGCTCGGCGGCTGACGCTCGGCAGCGGGGAGGCGAGTCGCGTGGAGACGCTCCACCTCGCGGGGCCGGTGCGGCTCGGCGACGACGACGTGCGGGCCGAGGCCTGGGTCGTCGACGGCCGTCTCACCTTCGAGCAGCCGTCGGGCGACGTGACGCGCGTCGAGGGCTGGGCTGTGCCCGGGCTCGTCGACGTCCACTGCCACGTGGGTCTCGACTCCGCCGGGGCGACGAGCCGCGAGGTCGCTCGAGCCCAGGCACTCGCCGACCGCGACGCGGGCGTGCTCCTTGTGCGGGACGCGGGCTCGCCGCTCGACACGACGTGGGTGCACGACGAGCCCGACCTGCCGCGCCTCGTGCGCTGCGGGTCGCACCTCGCGCTGCCGAAGCGCTACCTGCGCGACTACGGCCGCGAGCTCGCCGAGGTCGCGGAGCTGCCCGACGCCGTCGCGCAGGAGGCGGCGCGCGGCGACGGCTGGGTGAAGATCGTCGCCGACTGGATCGAACGCTCCGAGGGAGCGTCGGCCGACCTGCGGCCGCTGTGGCCGGGCGACGTGCTCGCGACCGCGGTCGCGCGGGCGCACGACGCGGGTGCGCGCGTCACGGCGCACACGTTCTCCGAGGAGGCACTCCCGGGTCTGCTCGCCGCGGACGTCGACTGCCTTGAGCACGGCACGGGCCTCACCCCGTCGATGATCGACGAGGTTGCGGCGCGCGGGATCGCCGTGACACCGACCCTGCTGCAGGTCGAGCGCTTCGAGGCGATCGCGCAGCAGGCCGACGGCCGCTACCCGGTGTACGCGGCGCACATGCGGCGCATGCACGCGCGACGTCACGCGCACGTGCGCGACCTCTTCGAGGCAGGTGTGCGGCTGCTCGTCGGCACGGACGCCGGTGGGACGATCGGTCACGGGCAGATCGCCGCCGAGTGCGCCGAGCTCGTCGCTGCCGGCGTCCCCCCGCTCGAGGTCCTCGCGGCCGCAAGCTGGCGGACGCGTGACTACCTCGGTGCCCCGCTGCTCGACGAGGGCGTCGAGGCCGACGTCGTCGTCTACCCGGCCGACCCCGCGGCGGACGTCGCCGTGCTCGCGGCGCCGAGCGCGGTCGTCCTCCGCGGCCGCCGGGTCCGCTGACCCTTCGCTCCGGGCGCGCTGCGTCTCTCGTCCCCGCACTCCGGTCGTTCCCCGCACGTTCCGCAGCCACCCATCCTGACTGATTGACGGATTCCGCCCGTTCGACGGGCGGAATCCGTCAATCCGTCGAGAGCTCGCGGTGCGGCGGGGACGTCGGCGCGCGTCGAGGTCCGGCCGGGGAGTCGTCCTGGAGGTGTGGCGCGTCGCACGGTTGGACCAGTGCCGGACGTCTGGCAGAATGGTGCGCTGTACTCGGCGTGCCCGGCCCCTCTCTCCGTGCAACGCCGCGTCCTGGACGCTCACGACCTCCGGCCCCACCGGCGTGCGCGAGGGTCCGCCCACACACGAACCAGGAGAGACCACACAGTGGCCACCAAGATCCGCCTCAAGCGCTTCGGCAAGATGCGCGCCCCGTTCTACCGTGTCGTCGTCGCCGACTCGCGCACCAAGCGTGACGGTCGCGTCATCGAGGAGATCGGCAAGTACCACCCGACCGAGGAGCCCTCGCTCATCGAGATCGACTCCGAGCGTGCGCAGTACTGGCTCGGCGTCGGCGCGCAGCCGACCGAGCAGGTCGCCGCGCTCCTCAAGATCACGGGTGACTGGCAGAAGTTCAAGGGCCTCCCGGGCGCCGAGGGCACGCTGCGCGTCAAGGGCGACAAGGTCGACCCCGCCGCCGCGATCGCCGCCGCCGCCGAGCAGGCCGAGAAGGTCAAGGCGAAGGCCGCCGAGGCCAAGGCTGCGGCCGCCGCCCCGGCCGAGGCCCCCGCTGACGAGGCTCCCGCGGAGGAGTCCTCGGAGGAGCAGGCCTGATGCTCGCCGACGCCCTGGAGCACCTCGTCCGCGGCATCGTGGACAACCCCGACGACGTCCAGGTCAAGGCCAAGGCCACGCGCCGCGGCGACCTGCTCGAGGTGCGCGTGCACCCCGACGACCTCGGTCGCGTCATCGGACGCTCCGGGCGCACCGCACGTGCCCTGCGCACCGTCGTCGGCGCTCTTGCCGACGAGCCGGTCCGCGTCGACGTCGTCGACGTCGACCGCCGCTGACACGCGCGACACCCGCATCACCACGTCAGGCCCGGCCCGCAAGGGCTGGGCCTGACGCGTCCCACCACCAGACGACCGGAGCCCTCCATGACTAGCCAGCGCCTCACCGTCGCCCGTCTCGGCAAGCCCCACGGGCTGCGGGGCGAGATCGCGCTCGAGCTCCGCACCGACATCCCCGACGAGCGCCTCGCGGACGGCGCCGTCCTCGAGACCGCCCCCGCGTCGGCGGGCCCGCTCACGGTCGAGTACACGCGCACGGCCGGTGACCGCTGGTACGCGGCGTTCGTCGAGATCCCCGACCGCTCTGCCGCGGAGGACGCTCGCGGCGTCGAGCTCGTCGTCGACGCCGAGGACTCCGACGAGGAAGACGCGTGGTACCCGCACGAACTCGTCGGGCTGCGCGCCGAACTCACCGACGGCACGGTCGTCGGCACGGTCAAGGGGCTCGAGCACCTCCCCGCGCACGACATGCTCGTCGTCCTCGAGACGGGCGGCGAGCGCACGCTCGTGCCGTTCGTGCGGGCGATCGTCCCGACTGTCGACGTCGCGGGCGGCCGGGTCGTCCTCACGCCCCCCGGCGGCCTCCTCGCGTCGGACGCCGCGAACCTCGAGGTCGTCCCGCCGACGCCGGGCTCGGCCGAGGGCGGCGTCACGGACGACGAGGAGCGCTGAGCGTGCGCGTCGACGTCCTCACAATCTTCCCCGCGTACCTCGACGCGCTCGAGCTCTCGCTCGTCGGCAAGGCTCGCGCCGCCGGCCTGCTCGACGTGCGCGTCCACGACCTGAGGGACTGGGCGCACGACCGGCACCGCACGGTCGACGACACTCCCGCGGGCGGCGGTGCCGGCATGGTCATGCGCCCCGACGTGTGGGGCGCGGCGCTGTCCGACGTCCTCACGGAGGGCGCGACGCTCGTCGTCCCGACGCCGTCCGGGCCGACGTTCACGCAGCGCACCGCCGAGGACTGGGCGACGCGTGAGCACCTCGTCTTTGCGTGCGGCCGCTACGAGGGGATCGACGCGCGCGTCGCCGAGCACCACCGCACGCGGGGCGTGCGCGTCGAGGAGGCATCGATCGGGGACTACGTCCTCAACGGGGGCGAGGTCGCGACGCTCGTCATGGTCGAGGCCGTCGCGCGGCTCGTGCCGGGCGTTCTCGGCAACGCCGAGTCGGTCGTCGAGGAGTCGCACTCCGCCGAGGGCCTCCTCGAGTACCCCGTCTACACGCGACCGGTCGAGTGGGAGGGGCTCGCGATCCCCGACGTCCTCATGAGCGGGCACCACGGCAAGGTCGCTCGGTGGCGACGCGACCAGGCGCTCGCGCGTACCGCGGAGCGCCGGCCCGACATGATCGCGGCGCTCGACCCGACGCGCCTCGACAAGCGGGACCGGGCGACGCTCGGCGACCTCGGCTGGTGGGTGCGTCCCGACGGTGTGCGTCCCGCGGGGGAGTGACGCGGCGCACGCGAACCAGGGGCGGCGGTCGTTACCGTCGTGCGGCCCGGATGTGGCAGGATAGGACGTTGGTGCGCGCCGGCCTCTGCCACAGGGGAGCGCCTCACGCCACGACGGGTCCGCCCGTCACGCACCACCCCATGACCGACGGGCCCCAGCAGGCCCACGATCACGTCCCTGACCTGTGGCAGGACGAGGAGCAGACATGCACATTCTTGACTCCGTCGACGCAGCCCAGCTGCGCACCGACATCCCCGAGTTCCGCGCCGGTGACACCCTCAAGGTCAACGTCAAGGTCATCGAGGGCAACCGCTCGCGCGTCCAGGCGTTCCAGGGCATCGTCATCGCGCGCCGCAACGGTGGCGTCCGCGAGACGTTCACGATCCGCAAGATCTCCTTCGGCGTGGGCGTCGAGCGTACGTTCCCCGTGAACTCGCCCGTCATCGACTCGATCGAGGTCGTCTCGCGCGGTGACGTGCGCCGCGCCAAGCTCTACTACCTCCGCAAGCTCCGCGGCAAGGCCGCGCGCATCAAGGAGAAGCGCGACTTCGGCCCCAAGGCCTGAGCCTCACGCACACCGTTCCGAGGGCGGGCGACCGACAGGTCGCCCGCCCTCGGGCGTTCTCGGACGCCAGTCCGGGCGCTGGGCGCGCCCGCTCGGTGGGCCGGGTGTGCCCCGGACAGCGAGGGGTGGGACAGTGGACCCCGTGATCCATGAGAACGACGAGCACGTGACGGCCGGGAGCGACGACGGTTCCGGGCCCGAGAGTCAGATGCGCCCGCGCGGCACGATCCACCGACGGTCGCGCTTCTCCGCGATGGTCAAGGAGACGGTCATCATCCTCGTCTCCGCCCTCGTGCTGTCGTTCGTCGTCAAGACGTTCCTCGTGCAGCCGTTCATGATCCCGTCCGAGTCGATGGAGGACACGCTCGTCGCAGGCGATCGTGTGCTCGTCTCCAAGCTCACACCAGGTCCGTTCGACCTCTCGCGCGGCGACGTCGTCGTGTTCAAGGATCCGGGCGGGTGGCTTGACGGTGTCCCGGCGAGCCGCGCCGACAATATGCCGACGTGGCTGAGCACGCCGCTCACCGTCGTGGGCCTGCGTCCCCAGGACGCGGGGGAGCACCTCATCAAGCGGGTCGTCGGGCTTCCGGGCGACAGGGTGACGTGCTGCACCGACGCGGGGCTCCTCACCGTCAACGGCGTCGAGATCGACGAGACGCAGTACCTTGCGTCGGGGGCCCTGCCGAGCCAGACCGAGTTCGACGTCACGGTGCCCGAGGGGTCGCTGTGGGTGCTCGGCGACAACCGTCAGCACTCGGGGGACTCCCGGTACAACGGTGGCAAGCCCGGTGGCGGGTTCGTCCCGCTCGACAACGTCGTCGGCGTCGCGTTCGCGAAGGTGTGGCCGCTCGACCGCGTCGCGCTGATGCGCAACCCGGGTGACGTCTTTGCCGACGTGCCCGCGCCGACCCCGTGAGGCAGCCGCCGGATACGCTCGTCGAGGCGGCATGGCTCGCTGAGGGGGTCGAGGTCGTCGCGGGCATGGACGAGGTCGGGCGCGGCGCGCTCGCCGGACCTGTGACGGTCGGGTGCGCACTCGTCTCGGCGTCGTCGCTCGCGGTGCCGGTCCCCGCGGGCCTCACCGACTCCAAGCTGCTGAGCGCCGTAGCGCGCGAGAGGATCGAGCCGGCGGTCGCCGGCTGGGTGCTCGCGTGGGGCGTCGGCCATGCCTCGCCCGCGGAGATCGACGCGCTCGGCATCGTCGGGGCGTTGCGCACCGCGGGGAGGCGAGCGCTGCGCGCTGCCGAGGCCGCCGGCGCGACGGTACGTGCGGTCCTGCTCGACGGGTCGCACGACTGGCTGACGCCGCCAGCGCAGGACGATCTCTTCGCGGTCGACGACCCCGAGGACGACGGAGTCGCGCGCGAGGTGCGGACGCTCGTCAAGGGCGATCTGCGCTGCGCGTCGGTGGCGGCTGCGAGCGTGCTCGCGAAGCAGGCGCGCGACCGCCTCATGGGTGAGGCCGACGCACGTCACCCGGGCTATGGGTGGGCGTCGAACAAGGGGTACGGATCTGCGGACCATCTCGCCGAGCTGCGGCGCGTCGGCCCGTGCGACGAGCATCGGCGGTCGTGGCGCCTCCCGGCGCGTGACGCGGCACCGATCGGCTCGGGTGCGGTGCCGGGTCCAGTCGCAGATGAGGGATGATGGTCCGGTGAGTGCTGAAGACCTCGAGAACTACGAGACCGACATGGAGCTGGCGCTCTACCGGGAGTACCGGGACGTCGTCAGCCTGTTCTCCTACGTCGTCGAGACCGAGCGCAGGTTCTACCTTGCCAACCAGGTGGACCTCCAGGTGCGGTCGGCGGCGGGCGAGGTGTACTTCGAGCTGACGCTCGCCGACGCGTGGGTGTGGGACGTCTACCGGACGGCCCGCTTCGTGAAGTCGGTGCGTGTCGTGACGTTCAAGGACGTTAACGTCGAGGAGCTCGCGAGGCCCGAGCTCTCGATCTGAGGCACGCTGAGCCGCGTGCTCGGCTGACCACAGCCCGGCGCGGCGCACGGGCCGTCCACAGAACTGCGTGACGCGGATGCGCAGCACCCCACCACGGCAGCACCCTCTGTCCCGGAGGTGGTGGCCATGGTGGCGCACGGACGGACGACGGACAGGCAGGCGGTGGGCCGCGCGGGGGAGGACCTCGTCGCACGACGCCTCGAGGACGACGGATGGTGCGTGCTCGAGCGCAACTGGCGCGGGCACGGCGGCGAGCTCGACATCGTCGCGCTCGAGGGCGACGACCTCGTCGTCGTCGAGGTGAAGACCCGCACCGGAACAGGCTTCGGCCACCCCGCCGAGGCCGTGACCCCGGCGAAGGCCGCGCGGCTTCGACGGCTCACAGGACAGTGGCTCGCCGAGCACTCCCAGCGCGTCGTCCACGTGCGAATCGACGTCGTCGCGGTCTGGCTGTGCCCGGGCGAACCGCCGCGCGTTGAGCACCTGCGCGGGATCCTCTGATGGGGCTCGGGACCTCGCGCGGTGTCGCGCTCGTCGGCATGACCGGGCACGTCGTCGGCGTCGAGGCGCACCTTGCCGCCACCGTGCCGGGCTTCACGCTCATCGGGCTGCCCGATACGTCGCTGAGCGAGTCGCGCGACCGGGTGCGGGCCGCCGTGGCGTCGAGCGGACTGGCGTGGCCGCAGCAGCGCGTCACCGTCAACCTCTCGCCCGCGTCGCTGCCCAAGCACGGCGCAGGCTTCGACCTCGCGATCGCGGTTGCCGTCCTTGCCGGCGCGCGTCTCGTTGACGCGACTGCGCCGCGGGGCGTCGTGCACCTCGGAGAGCTCGGCCTCGACGGCCGCGTCCACCCTGTCCGGGGAGTGCTGCCGGCCGTCGCCGCGGCGGCTGCGGCTGGCGTGCGGCGGGTCGTTGTCGCGGCCGCCGACGTCGACGAGGCCCGGCTCGTCCCCGACGTCGAGGTCCGGGGCGTTTCGTGCCTCGCCGAGCTCGCGTATGCGTACGGCGCCGACATCTCCGAGCCTGCACCGGTGAGGATCCCGACCGCGCGGCCCGCGCGTGCCCCGCGCGAGCCCGTGGGCGACCTCGAGGACGTGCTCGGCCAGCACGAGGCGAGGGCCGCTCTTGAGATCGCCGCGGCGGGCGGGCACCACCTGCTCATGGTCGGGCCGCCGGGCGCGGGGAAGACCATGCTCGCGTCACGGCTGCCGGGACTTCTGCCTGACCTCACGGAGTCCGAGGCGGTCGAGGTCACGGCCGTCCACTCGGTCGCCGGGACGTTCGACGCGGGCGACGGGCTCGTGCGCCGCCCGCCCTACGAGGACCCGCACCACACCGCGACCGCTGCGGCGCTCGTCGGCGGGGGCAGTGGCGTGCCGAGGCCGGGTGCGGCGTCGCGTGCCCACCGGGGTGTGCTCTTCCTCGACGAGTGCCCGGAGTTCGGGGCGCGGGTCCTGCAGACGCTGCGGCAGCCGCTCGAGGATGGCGAGCTCGTCATCCATCGGGCCGGTGGGTCGGCGCGGTTCCCCGCGCGCTTCCAGCTCGTCCTCGCGGCGAACCCCTGCCCGTGCGGGCTCGCGGTCGGCCAGGGCCTGCAGTGCACGTGCACGCCCATGCAGAGGCGACGGTACTTCTCGCGGGTCCAGGGACCGCTGCTCGACCGAGTCGACCTTCAGGTCGAGGTCGCAGGCGTGAGCCGTGTCGACCTCGACCAGGCGGAGCCGGGGGAGTCGACGGCGACGGTCGCCGGACGCGTCGCGCAGGCGCGCCTCGCGGCCGCAGCGCGGCTCGCCGGCACGCCGTGGCGCCTCAACGGGGAGGTGCCTGGACGCGTCCTCCGCGGGATGCTCGGCCGCGGCGGTGGGGTGCTCGCCGACGTCGACCGGGCGCTCGACCGCGGCATGATCTCGCTGCGCGGAGCGGACCGGGTGCTGCGGATCGCGTGGACGATCGCCGACCTCGCCGGCCGAGACCGGCCCGGACGCGAGGACGTCGGACGCGCGCTCGCGCTGCGCACGCGTGGAGCGGTCGCGTGACCGCCGCCGTGCCGGGACGTGGCGCGACGCCTGCGCGGCCTGGCGGCGAGCCGCCGGTGAGGGCCGTGCCTGCGCGGACCGCCATGGCCCCGTCGGACCCGTCTTCGGGGTCGGAGGGGTCGGACGGGACGGGCGCGAGTCGTGCCGACGTCCGGCGTGCGGCGGCCGCGTGGAGCGGTCTCGCTGAGCCTGGTGACAGGACGGCGGGGTCGCTTCTCCTCGCGGTCGGCCCGGTGGCCGCGCTCGCGTGGTTGCGCGCTGCGCACGACCACGGCGACCGGTCACGTGCGGTCGCGCGGCTGCGCGAGCGCATCGACGACCCGGTCGAGGAGCTCACGCCGCGGCGGCTGCTCGCCGCGCTCGACCGGTGGGGGCCTCGGCTGGGACGCGTCGACCCGGACCGGGACGCCCGTGCGCTGCGGGAGCTCGGGGGGCGGGTTCTCGTACGCGGGGACGAGGGCTGGCCGCACGGGCTCGACGACCTCGGGCCCGCGGCACCCGCATGCCTGTGGGTGCGCGGCGACCCGCGCGCGCTCCTGGGCCCGCCCGCCGTCGCGCTCGTCGGTGCCCGTGCCGCGACGGGTTATGGCACCGCTGTCGCGGCCGACCTCGCGTGCGGCCTGGCCGACCGCGGTCATGCGGTCGTCTCGGGAGGTGCGTACGGGATCGACGCGGCCGCGCACCGGGGAGCGCTTGCCGGTGACGGACCGACGGTCGCGGTCATGGCGGGAGGAGCGGACCGGCTCTACCCGGCGGGGAACACGGACCTGCTCGAGCGGGTGCTGGCGCGGGGCGGGGCCGTCGTCGCGGAGGTCCCGGTGGGGGCGACACCGACACGCTCGCGCTTCCTGCGACGCAACCGCCTCATCGCGGCGCTCTCGGCGGCAACCGTCGTCGTCGAGGCCGCGTGGCGATCGGGGTCGCTCTCGACCGCGACGCATGCGGCAGGGCTTCTCCGGCCGGTCGGTGCTGTGCCAGGTCCCGTGACGTCGATGGCCTCGACGGGGTGCCACCGACTGCTCCGTGAGCATGACGCGGTCTGCGTGACATCGGTTGCTGACGTGCTCGAGCTCCTTCCGGGCGGTGCGCCGTCCGAGGGCGCCGGGGAGACGCATCATGATCCCCGGGACGCACTGCGCGACGTGGCGCGCGAGGTGCTCGACGGCTTCGACGCTCGCCGACCGACGACGCTCGATGAGCTCGTGCCGGCGGTCGGCATCGCCGCGTCCGACGTGCTTGCGGCGCTCGGCGAGCTCGAGCTTGCCGGGCTTGTCGCGCGGGCCGCCGGGGGGTGGGAGCTCACCGTGGCAGCGCGCCGACCTACGGCGCGATGACCGTCGTGGCCTGCGCGGATCGTCGGAGCGGCCGGTGCTGGCCGGATCGTGTCGTCGGGGCTGATCTGCGGCGCAGATCTGAACAAGTTCTGGCGCGATCGGGTCGTCATGCGCCGCAATTGATCGCGCCGAGACTCGTGCGTTTTTTGTGACGCGGCCGGGAAGGTCATCTCATGTCTACATGAAACGGACGCCGGTGGCGCGCTTCCCAGAAACCGGTACTTGAACAATGCCGCAGGCCGGGACACTCTCGTCTCGTGCACGCGACCTCGAGGACCCAGGCTGCGGGCGGGTGGGACGAACCGCTCGCCCGTTTCTGCGCCGACCTCGGGGTCCAGCGGGGGCTCGCCGCCCACACCGTGCGGGCCTACCGCAGCGACGTCGAGCAGCTGGCGGCGTATGCGGCGGGTCTCGGCCTCGAGGGACCTGCGGACGTCGACCTCTCTGTCCTGCGCTCGTGGCTCGCCGAGATGAGCGAGCGCGATCTCTCCCGCGCGACGCTCGCCCGCCGCGGCGCGTCCGTCCGCTCCTTCTTCGAGTGGGCGTGCCGCACCGGTCGCGTCGAGAGCGACCCCGCTGCGCGCCTCGCGAGCCCGCGCAGCGACCGCGTGCTCCCGACCGTCCTCGACGTCGACGCCGCCCGTGAGCTCATGGAGACGGCACGCGACCGCGCCGAGAGCGGTGACCCCGCGCACCTGCGCGACTGGGCCGCCGTCGAGCTCCTCTACGCGACCGGCATCCGGGTCGGTGAGCTTGTCGGGGTCGACGTCTCGGACGTCCAGCTCGCCGAGCGCACCGTCCGCGTCCTCGGCAAGGGCTCCCGCGAACGTGTCGTCCCGTTCGGTCTGCCTGCTGGCCGCGCCGTCCACGCTTGGCTCGAGAGCGGGCGCCCTGTCCTCGTCTCCGACCCGGCGGAGCCTGCGCTCCTGCTCGGCACCCGTGGTCAGCGGTGGGGCCAGCGGCAGATCCGACAGGTCGTCCACGATCTCGCGGAGCTTGCCGGTGTCGACGACATCGCGCCCCACGGGCTGCGGCACTCGGCCGCCACACACCTCCTCGCGGGAGGCTCCGACCTCCGCGGGGTGCAGGAGGTGCTGGGTCACGCGACCCTCGCCACCACGCAGAAGTACACCCACGTCAGCGCCGAGCGGCTTCGCTCGTCCTACGAGCTCGCGCACCCCCGCGCGTGAGAACAGCCGGAGACACCATGCCGATCACAGGTCTTCCGCACCCCGCGGCCGAGCAGGACTCTGCCGCGGACGTCCTCGCTGACCTCGAGGCCGACCTCGCGCCGCACGACGCGGTCGCCGAGATCTGGGTCGAGTACAAGCAGACGGGTTCCGCGCAGCGGCGCGAGGAGCTCATCATCCACTACGCGCCGCTCGTCTCGATGGTGGCTTCCCGCATCGCGATGCGTCTTCCGAGCTCGGTCGAGCACGCGGACCTCGTCTCCTACGGCATGTTCGGTCTCATCGACGCGATCGAGAAGTTCGAGATCGATCGTGAGATCAAGTTCGAGACGTATGCGTCGGCGCGGATCCGCGGCGCCGTCATCGACGAGCTGCGCCAGATCGACTGGGTGCCGCGCTCGGTGCGGTCGAAGGCCCGTGCGATCGACCGGGCTCACGCCGAGCTCGAGGCGCAGTGGCACCGTCGGCCGTCGGACGACGAAGTCGCGCAGCACCTCGGGGTGCCCGTCGTCGACGTCCGGGCGGTGCACGCGCAGGTGTCGCGCGCGAACGTCGTCGCGCTCGACGAGCTGCTCGCGGTCGGTGCCGAGCGGGCCGAGCCCATGTCGATGCTCGACACGGTCGTCCAGGGGCACGGCGACGACCCGGCGCGCAGCTTCGAGGCGAAGGAGTCGAAGTACCTCCTCGGGCGGGCCATCTGCCAGCTGACGGACCGGGAGAAGCTCGTCCTCACGCTTTACTACTTCCAGAACCGGACGCTCGCCGAGATCGGCGCGATCCTCGGTGTCACCGAGTCGCGGATCTCGCAGGTGCACTCCGCCGCAGTCGTCCGTCTCCGTCAGCTCCTCGACGAGGCCGAGCGCGGCTGACGGAGTTCCGGGCCGGGCCCAGGGAAGCCCGGCGCGTCGTGCGCCGCGGGCGCCGTCCGGGGGACGGAGCCCGCGGCGTGCTTTTGCCCGCCCCGGGAGGAGCACGATCCGTGGTCGCGCCAGGAGCGACGCGGGATCGATGTAGGTGGAGTCGAGGCGCACGCCCCAGTGCAGGCACGCCTGCGGCGTGCAGTGTCCGGGCTCGGTGCTGAGCGTGGCGATGATGTCGCCGGCGGCGACGGGGGTGCCGACGGCGGCGCTCGCCGTGACGGGTTCGAGGGTGGACCGGAGTCCGCCCTCGTGCTCGACGACGACGACGCCGCGTCCGGCGACCTGTCCTGCGAACTGGACGGTGCCGGCTGCCGGGGCCGCGACGGCGCCGCCCGGACGCGCGGCGAGGTCGAGGCCGCGGTGACCTGCGGCCCATGGGCTGCGGGGGATGTCGGCGGGTCTGACGACCCTGCCTGCGATGGGCGGGCGCCATCCGGTGCCTCCAGGAGGGGGCGCGCCGCGAGGAGCGGCGGCTGCGCCGACGGTTGTGCGGGTCGTGCCGACGGTCGGGTCGGACGTCGCAACGCCAGGGTCGGCCGCGGCCGGGGGCGTCGTGGCGACGAGCAGGGCCAGCGCGGCGACGACGCGGTGAGCGTTGTCGCGCGCGCGGTGCGCTGCGGGCCGCGCCCGCCGGTGGCGCGGCGGGATCGCGCCGCGCGGGGCGGCAGCCCCCGGGCTCGTGGGGGTCGTCATGCAGCCACTTCACACCGCGTTCGTGCGGTGCGCATTCCGCGCCCGGCCATCGGTGGAGAGGGGGCGCGACAGCTGGTCTGTGGTCAGGCACGGACCCGGGGGTGCGGCGCGCGGTGGTGGCTTCGTCACACCGTCCGGAGTCCGGGACCAGGGGAGTCGTCGGGTACGATGGATCTGCTCTGGGTGTGCCGTGCCTGCACGTCGCCCCCAGGGACATCGCGCACCTCCCTCCTGGCCATTACCCCGTCGCGCCTCGCGCCGGGTCGTCCAGGGTCACGCGACGTGGTCCGGCTCCGGCCGGTGCTCGCGGGACGGGGTGCCAGGGACCCTCGCCTCCCGGCGCAGGGTCGACAACCACCACGCGGCCCCGCAGGGGCCGCCGGACGTGCACGGACGGGCGGAGGATCCGCCGCCGTGTCGGAAGGAAGTGCCATGGCAGTCGTGACCATGCGCCAGCTCCTCGAGAGCGGTGTCCACTTCGGGCACCAGACCCGCCGCTGGAACCCGAAGATGAAGCGATTCATCTTCACGGAGCGCAACGGCATCTACATCGTCGACCTCCAGCAGTCGCTGTCGTACATCGACACGGCCTACGAGTTCGTCAAGCAGACCGTCGCGCACGGCGGCTCCATCCTCTTCGTCGGCACGAAGAAGCAGGCCCAGGAGGCCGTCGCCGAGCAGGCGACCCGCGTGGGCATGCCCTACGTCAACCACCGCTGGCTCGGTGGCATGCTCACGAACTTCGGCACGGTTCACAAGCGCCTCCAGCGCATGAAGGAGCTCGAGCAGATCGACTTCGACGACGTCGCTGGCTCGAACCTCACGAAGAAGGAGCTCCTCGTGCTCCGTCGTGAGAAGGACAAGCTCACGAAGACGCTCGGCGGCATCCGTGACATGGCCAAGGTTCCCTCGGCCGTGTGGATCGTCGACACGAACAAGGAGCACCTCGCCGTCGACGAGGCGCGCAAGCTCAACATCCCGGTCGTCGCGATCCTCGACACCAACTGCGACCCTGACGTCGTCGACTACAAGATCCCGGGCAACGACGACGCGATCCGCGCCGTCGGTCTCCTCACCCGCGTGATCGCGGACGCCGTCGCCGACGGTCTCGTCTCGCGCTCGCAGGGCCGTTCCGGCGCCGAGGCGCCGGCCGAGCCGCTCGCCGAGTGGGAGCAGGAGCTCCTCGCGGGCGACGCGGCGGCCGCGCCGGCCACCGAGGCCGCAGCCGAGGCTCCCGCTGCCGAGACGCCGGCCGCCAAGGCTGCTGTCGCTGAGGCGCCCGCCGCCGAGGCCCCCGCGGCCGAGTGACCGACGTGCGGCCGGGCGGGACACCGCCCGGCCGCACCGGTCCACCACCGACCACCGTCCAGACCGAACGCAAAGGGTGACCACCCATGGCGAACTACACCGCCGCTGACATCAAGGCTCTGCGCGAGCGCACGGGCGCCGGCATGCTCGACGTCAAGAAGGCTCTTGACGAGGCTGACGGCAACTCGGAGAAGGCGCTCGAGCTCCTCCGCATCAAGGGCCTCAAGGGCGTCTCGAAGCGTGAGGACCGCGAGACCACCGAGGGCCTCGTGGCCGTCGACATCCGCCCGTCCGACGCCGGCGAGACCGGCACGATCATCGAGCTCAACTGCGAGACCGACTTCGTCGCGAAGAACGAGAAGTTCATCGACCTCGCCGACACGGTCCTCGCGGCCGTCGTCGCCGCGGGTGCGACCGACGTCGAGAGCGCCCTCGCGGCGCCGACCGCCGAGGGCACCGTCGCCGACACGATCACGACGCTGGCCGCCGGCATCGGCGAGAAGGTCGTCCTGCGTCGCGTCGCGGCCGCCTCGGGCCCCAAGGTCACGAGCTACGTGCACCGCACGGCCAAGGACCTCCCGCCGACGATCGGTGTCCTTGTCGTCACCGACGAGGCCGGTGCCGCGGTCGGCAAGGACGTCGCGCAGCACGTCGCCGCCCTCGCGCCCGACTTCCTCTCCCGCGAGGACGTCCCGGCGGAGAAGGTCGACAACGAGCGTCGCATCGCCGAGGAGACCGCCCGTAACGAGGGTGGCAAGAAGCCTGACCACATCATCGCGAAGATCGCCGAGAACCGTCTCGGCAAGTTCTTCGAGGACGTCGTCCTCCTCGAGCAGCCGCTCGCGAAGGACCCCTCGAAGAAGGTCGGTCAGGCCGCGAAGGAAGCCGGCGGCACGATCGTGTCGTTCGTCCGCTTCCGCGTCGGCAACTGACCCGGTCGTCCTCACCGTCGGCCCGGCCCCGTCTCCGGGGCCGGGCCGACGGCGCACCCGCCCACCGTCCCCCACGTCGCACCGAGGAGTCCCGATGACCGAGTCCGCCGCACCCCGCCGAGTCCTGCTCAAGCTCTCGGGCGAGATGTTCGGAGGTGGCCAGATCGGGCTCGCACCCGACGTCGTCCAGCGGATCGCCGCCGAGATCGCCGCGGCCGCGGCCCGCGGCGTGCAGATCGCGATCGTCGTCGGCGGAGGTAACTTCTTCCGCGGCGCCGAGCTCTCCCAGCGCGGCATCGACCGCGCCCGCGCCGACTACATGGGGATGCTCGGCACCGTGATGAACTGCCTCGCTCTCCAAGACTTCCTCGAGCAGGCCGGCCAGTCGACCCGCGTCCAGACGGCGATCGCCATGGGCCAGGTCGCCGAGAACTACATCCCGCTGCGCGCGATCCGGCACATGGAGAAGGGCCGCGTCGTCATCTTCGGCGCCGGGGCCGGCATGCCGTACTTCTCGACCGACACCGTCGCCGTCCAGCGCGCCCTCGAGACCCGGTGCGACGAGGTGCTCATGGGGAAGAACGGGGTCGACGGTGTCTACACCGCGGACCCGAACACCGACCCGACCGCGAAGCGCCTCGACACCCTCACGTACTCGGACGCGCTCCAGCGCGGCCTCAAGGTCGTTGACTCGACCGCGTTCAGCCTGTGCATGGACAACGGCGTGAAGATGCGCGTGTTCGGCATGGGAGAGCCTGGGAACGTGACCCGCGCCCTCGTGGGTGAGAACATCGGGACCGTGGTGACCGCGGGCTGACCGTCTGCGCGACCCTCACAAGACCTCAGCACGACGAACCCGTACGTGCCGCCCCCGGGCGGCTCAGACAAGGAGCACCGGTGATCGACGAGACCCTTCTCGAAGCCGAGGAGAAGATGGACAAGGCGATCGAGGTCGCCAAGGAGGACTTCGGCGCGATCCGCACGGGCCGCGCGAACGCCGCGATGTTCGCGAAGATCTTCGTCGAGTACTACGGGACGCCCACGCCCCTGCAGCAGCTCGCGTCGTTCAACGTCACGGAGGCGCGCACGGTGCTCATCTCACCGTTCGACAAGACTGCGATGTCCGCGATCGAGAAGGCACTGCGCGACTCGGACCTCGGCGTCAACCCGTCGAACGACGGCAACGTCGTCCGTGTCATCCTGCCCTCCCTCACGGAGGAGCGCCGCCGCGACTACGTCAAGCTCGCCAAGACGAAGGCCGAGGACGCTCGCGTCTCGATTCGCGCGGTGCGACGCAAGGCCAAGGACGTCCTCGACCGTCTCGTCAAGGACGGCGACGCGGGCGAGGACGAGGTGACGCGGGCTGAGAAGGAGCTCGACGCCCTCACGAAGCGCCATACCGACGAGGTCGACGCGATCCTCGCGGCCAAGGAGACGGAGCTTCTCGAGGTCTGATGCCCGAGATGCCTGAGGGCGCAGCGCCCGCGACGACGACCGGCCGCTCCGGCCGCGACCTGCCCATGGCGGTCGCGGTCGGCGCAGGCCTGCTCGTCGTCGTCGGTCTCGCCCTCTTCGTGTGGCAGCCCGCCTTCGTCGGGCTCGCCGTCATCGCCGTGGCTGCGGCGCTGTGGGAGCTGTCGCAGGCGTTCGCGCGCCGCGACGTCCACCTGCCTCTCGCACCGCTGTGGGTCGGGGCCGCTGGGATCCTCGTCTCCGCGTACCTCGCCGGGCCGGAGGCGATGTTCGTCGCGTTCACGCTCACGGTCCTCGGTGCCCTCGTGTGGCGGGCCCTCGACGGTTACGGCCCTAGTGGGCTCCGTGACACTGCTGCCTCGACGTTTGCCGTCGCATACCTGCCGCTCATGGCGGGGTTCGCGATGCTCATGCTCGCGCACCCCGACGGCACGTGGCGCGTCCTGCTCTTCATCCTCCTGCCCGTCGCGAGCGACACAGGCGGGTTCTTCGCGGGGGTGCGTTTCGGCAAGCACCCGCTCGCGCCGTCGATCTCCCCGAAGAAGAGCTGGGAGGGCCTCGCCGGATCGTTCCTGCTCGCGTCGCTCGTCGGTGTCGTCGGCATGGTCCTGCTCGACGGCCCGTGGTGGTGGGGCGTCGCCCTCGGACTCGCGACGCCCGTGACGGGGACGTTCGGCGACCTCGCGGAGTCGCTCCTCAAGCGGGACCTCGGGCTCAAGGACATGGGCACGCTCCTGCCCGGTCACGGCGGTGTCCTCGACCGCCTGGACTCGCTCCTGCTCACCGCGCCCTTCGCCTACCTCATGCTGTCGGCCGCCCTCGGCGGCTGAACCGTCCCACCGGAAGCTGATCCTCATGACCGACCGCCGCGTCCCCGTGACGCTCGACCTCTCGACTCCCGCCGCTGGACGGCGCGGCAAGCCGCCGCGCCACTTCGCCGACCTCACTCCCGCCGAGCGGGTCGAGGTCGTCACGGGCCTGGGGGAGAAGCCGTTCCGGGCCAAGCAGATCAGTCAGCACTACTACGGCCACCTCACGGCGGACCCCGCTGAGATGACGGATCTTCCCGCGGCGACGCGTGACCGGCTCGTCGAGGCGTTCTTCCCGCCGCTGCTGCGCAGCACGCGTGTCATGACGGCGGACGGCGGCACGACCGTCAAGACGCTGTGGCGCATGTTCGACCAGGCGCGTGTCGAGTCGGTGCTCATGCGCTACCCGCATCGGTCGACGCTGTGCGTCTCGAGCCAGGCCGGCTGCGGCATGGCGTGCCCGTTCTGCGCGACCGGCCAACTCGGCCTCACCCGCAACCTCTCGACCGCAGAGATCGTCGAGCAGGTGCGAGACGCCGCGCGCGCGCTCGACCGCGGCGAGATCCCCGGCGGCCCCGGCCGCCTCACGAACCTCGTCTTCATGGGCATGGGGGAGCCGCTCGCCAACTACAAGGCCGTCATGGGCACGATCCGGCAGCTCGTCGCGCCCGTCCCGGACGGCCTGGGCATGTCGGCGCGCAACATCACGGTGTCGACCGTCGGTCTCGTGCCGGCGATCAAGCGACTCTCCCAGGAGGGGCTGCCGCTCACGCTCGCCCTGTCGCTCCACGCGCCCGACGACGAGCTGCGCTCGGAGCTCGTGCCCATCAACACGCGCTGGTCCGTCGACGAGACGCTCGACGCGGCGCGCGCCTACTACGAGGTGACGGGCCGACGTGTGAGCATCGAGTACGCACTCATCCGTGACATCAACGACCATGCGTGGCGGGCCGATCTGCTCGGCAAGAAGCTCAACGCGCGGGGCCACGGCTGGGTGCACGCCAACCCGATCCCGCTCAACCCCACGCCCGGCTCGAAGTGGACCGCGAGCGACCCAGCCGTCGAGGAGGAGTTCGTGGCGCGACTGCGCGGGCACGGCATCCCCACGACGATCCGGGACACCCGCGGCTCGGACATCGACGGGGCGTGCGGCCAGCTCGCAGCCGAGGAGGCCTCATGACCGGCACCTTCCCCACGACGACGGGTCTGCGGCGGGGGTATGCCGCCGATGAGGTCGACGCGTTGTTCGCGTGCGCCCGAGCCGAGTACGAGGGCTCGGGAGCCCCGGGTGCGGCGACGCTCGACGCCGCGGCGATCCATCGGGTCGCGTTCCCCGTCGTCCGTCGTAACGCTTACGAGACGGGCGCGGTCGACGCTGCGCTCGACCGGCTCGAGGCGGCGTTCGTCGCTCGCGAGCGCGCCGAGTTCGTCGCGGCGCACGGTCAGCAGGCGTGGATGGCGCAGCTCGCTGAGAAGGCCCGCACCCTCTACGGCCGTCTCGGTCGCCCGGACGGCGAGCGTTTCGCGCCCGGCGCGCGTGGCGAGGCGTCGTACGACGCGGACGACGTTGACGCGCTGTGCGCGCGACTCGTCGGCTACTTCGACCGGGGCGAGCCGCTCACGAGCACCGAGGTGCGCGAGGCCCGCTTCCGGACTCGTCGGGGCCGCGACGGGTATGCGGTCGGACCCGTCGACGCGTTCCTCACGCGTGCCGTCGAGGTGCTCCTGGGGGTCGAGTGACGGCGGCGCCGCGGTCGCTCGCGCTGCTCGGGTCGACGGGCTCGATCGGCACGCAGGCGCTCGACGTCGTCGCGCGCAACCCTGAGCTCTTCCGGGTCCGTGGGCTCGCGGCCGGGGGCGGTGACGTCGTCGCGCTCGCGCAGCAGGTTCGGGCGACGGGCGCCGAGGTCGTCGCGGTCGCCGACGCGTCACGGCGTGACGCGCTCGTCGCTGAGCTCGGCGCCGACGCCCGTCGCGTCGAGGTGCTGGGTGGGCCGGGGGCGGCCGCGCAGGTCGCGGGTCTTGGCGTCGACGTCGTCCTCAACGGGATCACCGGGTCTGTCGGGCTCGCCCCGACGCTTGCGGCGCTCCACGCGGGCTCGACGCTCGCGCTCGCGAACAAGGAGTCGCTCGTCGTGGGTGGCTCGCTCGTCAAGGACGCTGTGACGCGTCCGGACCAGCTCGTGCCGGTGGACTCGGAGCACTCGGCGATCGCCCAGTCGTTGCGCGGCGGACGCCGCGACGAGGTGCGCAGGCTCGTCCTCACTGCCTCGGGCGGCCCGTTCCGTGGCTGGACGCGCGCGCAGATGAGCTCGGTCACGGCCGAGCAGGCGCTCAACCACCCGACGTGGTCGATGGGCCCGGTCGTCACCGTGAACTCGGCGTCGATGATGAACAAGGGCCTCGAGCTCATCGAGGCGCACCTGCTTTTCGACGTGCCGGTCGACGACATCACGGTCGTCGTGCACCCGCAGTCGGTCGTCCACTCGATGGTCGAGTTCCACGACGGCTCGACGATCGCGCAGGCGTCACCCCCGGACATGCGCCTGCCGATCGCGCTCGGCCTCTCGTGGCCCGAGCGGGTCGCGGACGTCGCCCCGGCGTGCGACTGGACGCAGGCGCAGGAGTGGACCTTCGAGCCACTCGACGAGTCGACGTTCCGGGCGGTCCGTCTCGCACGCGAGGCCGTCGCGGCATCGGCGACCCACCCCGCGGTGCTCAACGCGGTCAACGAGGAGTGCGTCGACGCGTTCCTCGCCGGCCGTATCGGCTTCCTCGACATCGTCACGACCGTTGAGCAGGTCCTCGGCGAGCACGACGGTCCCGGAACCTCCCATCTCGTTCCCAGCCTCGTGCTCGACACTGAGGTGTGGGCCCGCGCCCGCGCCCACGAGCTTCTCGCCCGCGCCTGACACGTTCGCACACGGCCGCGAGGCCCTCGGAAGGAAGTGACCCGGATGGGCTACGTCATCGGCGTCGTCGTCTTCGTCGTCGGCATGCTCGCGTCGATCGCGCTCCACGAGGTCGGCCACATGGTGCCCGCCAAGAAGTTCGGCGTGCGCGTGAGCCAGTTCATGGTGGGTTTCGGCCCGACGATCCGCTCGTGGACGCGCGGCGAGACGGAGTACGGCTTCAAGTGGATCCCGCTCGGCGGTTTCGTGCGGCTCGTTGGCATGTATGCCCCGGCACGACCTGTGCCGGTGGGTGCGGAACCGCGGAGCGGTCGCTTCGAGGAGATGGCCGAGGACGCGCGCGCGGTGTCGGCCGAGGAGATCCGTCCGGGCGAGGAGCCACGGGCGTTCTACAACCTCTCCGCGCCGAAGAAACTCGTCGTCATGCTCGGCGGGCCCTTCATGAACCTCGTCATCGCTGCCGTCCTCCTCGGTATCGTGACGCTCGGCTGGGGCGTCGCTACGGCGACGTCGACGCTCGCAGCCGTCGTGCCGTGCGCGCCGACGACGACGGCCGTGTCGGACACGTGCGCGAGCGGTGCGCCTGTCTCGCCCGCGGCCGCCGCGGGCCTCGTCCCAGGCGACCGTGTCGTCGAGTACGGCGGGGAGCGGGTCGACGGCTGGGCCGAGCTCACCGAACGGATCGCTGCCGTCGGCCCGCACCTGACGTCGGTCGTCGTCGAGCGGGCTGGCGAGCGCCTCACGCTCGAGCTCGTGCCCGCTGAGCTCACACGCACCGTCGTCGACGCTGAGGGCCAGCCCGTCCTCGCGGAGGACGGCACGCCACGCACCGTGACGTCGACGTACGTCGGTGTGCAGCCGACGGTCGAGGCCGACAGGTCGCTCGCGGCCGTGCCGCAGCAGCTGTGGGCACAGGTCTCGGGCACCGCCAGGGTCGTCGTCACCCTGCCCGGGCAGGTGTGGAACGTGGCCCGCACGCTCGTCACCGGCGAGGACCGTTCGGCGTCGTCCGTCATGAGCATCGTCGGCGTCGGCCGCGTCGCAGGTGAGGTCGGCACAATCGGCGGCGACGAGGTCTCCGTCGGCGACCGCGTCGCGGTGTGGCTCTCGCTCCTGGCGAACCTCAACGTCGCGCTCTTCGTCTTCAACCTCATCCCGCTCCTGCCGCTCGACGGCGGGCACGTCGCGGGTGCCCTCTACGAGGGCGCGAAGCGGCAGATCGCGCGTCGGCGCGGACGCCCCGACCCGGGACCCGCGGACACGGCGCGCATGATGCCGGTCGCATACGGCGTGTTCGTACTGCTCGTCGGGATGAGTGTCCTTCTCGTCGTCGCGGACATCGTGCGTCCGGTGACGCTCGGCTGACGCCGGCGCGCCGGAGGTGACGCGGACCACTGCTGCTGGGTGGGATTCGTGCACGTGAGCGGTGTCATGCGCGAGCTGGTGGCGCGACGGGGGATACTGGCGGGGTGAGCGTACCGATCAGTCTTGGCATGCCGGCGGTGAAGGAAGCACCTCCCGTCCTGGCTCCCCGTCGACCCACCCGTCGTATCAACGTGGGTTCTGTCCCCGTCGGCGGAGGTGCACCGATCTCGGTGCAGTCGATGACGACGACCCCGACGACCGACATCAATGCGACCCTGCAGCAGATCGCCGAGCTCACGGCCGCGGGCTGTGACATCGTGCGCGTCGCGTGCCCGTCGCAAGACGACGCCGAGGCGCTGCCGATCATTGCGAAGAAGTCGCAGATCCCCGTCATCGCCGACATCCACTTCCAGCCCAAGTATGTCTTCGCGGCGATCGACGCGGGCTGCGCGGCAGTCCGTGTCAACCCGGGCAACATCCGCAAGTTCGACGACCAGGTCAAGCAGATCGCGCAGGCGGCGAAGGACGCCGGCACGTCGATCCGCATCGGAGTCAACGCGGGATCCCTCGACCCGCGCCTGCTGCAGAAGTACGGCAAGGCGACGGCTGAGGCGCTCGTCGAGTCGGCGGTGTGGGAGGCGTCGCTCTTCGAGGAGCACGACTTCCACGACTTCAAGATCTCCGTCAAGCACAACGACCCCGTCGTCATGGTGCGCGCCTACGAGCTCCTCGCGGAGCGGGGCGACTGGCCGCTGCACCTCGGGGTCACCGAGGCCGGGCCGGCCTTCCAGGGCACGATCAAGTCCGCTACGGCGTTCGGCGCGCTGCTCAGCCAGGGGATCGGCGACACGATCCGTGTCTCGCTTTCGGCACCTCCCGTCGAGGAGGTCAAGGTCGGCATCCAGATCCTCCAGTCGCTCAACCTCAAGGAGCGCAAGCTCGAGATCGTCTCGTGCCCGTCGTGCGGGCGCGCGCAGGTTGACGTCTACACGCTTGCCGAGCAGGTGACCGCGGGCCTCGAGGGGCTCGAGGTGCCGCTGCGCGTCGCCGTCATGGGCTGTGTCGTCAACGGTCCGGGCGAGGCCCGCGAGGCCGACCTCGGTGTCGCGTCCGGCAACGGCAAGGGGCAGATCTTCGTGAAGGGCGAGGTCATCAAGACCGTTCCCGAGCACGCGATCGTCGAGACCCTCATCGAGGAGGCCATGCGCATCGCAGCGACGATGGAGCCCGTCGAGGGCACGGCGCCGTCGGTGAACGTCGGCCGCTGACGCCCGAGGCCCCACGTGTGAGCCCCGGCGGGTCCTCCCGCCGGGGCTCACACGTCCTCAGGCGAACGTCACGTCGAACCGGGAGGGCGCGTGCGGCACAATCGGCTCATGGGACGGTGGTTGCGCGGCCAGGGCGTCGCGCGCAGCACGTCGGTCCGTGCGCTCACGGACGACGACGTTCCGGTCGCGCTCGCGCTCTGCGCGGTCGATCCCGTCGCGTCGGTGCTCGCCGCGTCACGGCTGCGACCTGCGCTCCAGACGGGGCTCGCCGCCGTCGGAGCGCACGGGTGGTTGTTCCCTGGGGTGGGGGAGCCGCGCGCGCTGTGCTGGGTGGGGGCGAACGTCGTGCCTGTGCTCGGTGACCTCACGGGGCCGGACGCCGAGGCGGCGCTCGACGCGTTCGGTGCTGAGCTGCGTCGCGGAGGTCGGAAGGCGTCCTCGATCGTCGGGCCTGCTGAGCACGTGCTGGGTCTGTGGGACCGGCTCGGAGCCTCGTGGGGTCCCGTGAGGGACGTGCGTCCGGAGCAGCCGTCGCTCGTGCTTGACCGGGCGCCGGACGTCGCACCCGACGGCGAGGGGCGGCTCGCGGTGCCCGACGAGCTGCCGGCGCTCCTGCCGGCCAGCGTCGCGATGTTCCTCGAGGAGGTCGGCTACTCGCCCCTCGGGGCGGCGCCGGGTGCGTACGTCGAACGAGTGCGGTCGCTCGCGGCGCAAGGCCGGACGTTCGTCCGGACCGCAGCGGGTGCCCGTGCGGAGGTCGACGCTGCCGAGGTCCTCGGCCGGGTCCTGCCGCAGGGGCTTCCGGTGCGTGAGCACGTCGTTTTCAAGGCCGAGCTCGGCGCACTTGCCGGGCCGGTCGCCCAGGTCCAGGGCGTGTGGGTGACCCCGGCGCGGCGCGGCGAGGGGATCGCGGCGCCGGCGATGGCTGCGGTCGTCACCGCGACGCTCGAGCGGTTCGGTGTCGTCTCGCTCTACGTGAACTCCTACAACGAGCGTGCGCTCGCGACGTACCGTCGGGTCGGTTTCGAGCAGGTCGGGACGTTCGCGACCGTCCTCTTCTGAGCGGGGTCGGCCGCGCCGGGGGGACGTCGTGCGGCGGTAGGATCGACCCCATGCTCCTGCGGATGTCCACGCTGTTCCTGCGCACGCTGCGCGAAGACCCTGCCGACGCGGAGGTGGCGAGCCACAGGCTCCTCGTCCGTGCGGGCTACATCCGTCGGGCGGCGCCCGGCATCTACTCGTGGCTCCCGCTCGGCCTGCGCGTCCTCGCGAAGGTCGAGGCCGTGGTGCGCGAGGAGATGGTCGCGTCCGGTGCGCAGGAGGTGCACTTCCCTGCGCTCCTGCCGCGCGAGCCGTACGAGGCGACGGGCCGCTGGACCGAGTACGGTCCCAACCTCTTCCGCCTCCAGGACCGCAAGGAGGCCGACTACCTGCTCGCGCCGACGCACGAGGAAATGTTCACGCTCCTCGTCAAGGACCTGTACTCGTCGTACAAGGACCTGCCGCTCACGCTCTTCCAGGTGCAGACGAAGTACCGCGACGAGGCGCGCCCGCGCGCGGGCCTCATCCGCGGCCGCGAGTTCATCATGAAGGACGCGTACTCGTTCGACGTCGACGACGCGGGCCTCGACGTGTCCTACCAGGCGCAGCGTGACGCGTACGAGCGGATCTTCACGCGCCTCGGTCTCGACTACGTCATCGTCGCCGCGACGGCGGGCGCGATGGGCGGCTCCCGCTCGGAGGAGTTCCTCTCGCCGAGCCCCATCGGTGAGGACACGTTTGTGCGGACGGCCGGCGGGTATGCGGCGAACGTCGAGGCCGTCGTCACGCCGGTGCCCGACGCTCTTGACTTCGCCGACGTCCCGGCCGCGTCGGTCGTGCCGACGCCGGGCGCTGCGACGATCGAGTCCCTCGTCGCGCTCCTCGACGCGTCGCACCCGCGGACGGACGGTCGCGCGTGGTCGGCCGCGGACACGCTCAAGAACGTCGTCCTCGCCCTCACGCACCCGGGTGGCGAGAGGGAGATCGTCGTCGTCGGTGTTCCCGGCGACCGTGAGATCGACCTCAAGCGTGCCGAGGCGTCGTTCGCGCCGGCCGAGGTTGAGCCTGCGACGGACGCCGACTTCGCGAAGAACCCGACGCTCGTCAAGGGCTTCATCGGTCCGCAGGTCCTCGGTCGTGCCCACACGGGCGACGAGGACGCGATCCGCTACCTCCTCGACCCGCGCGTCGTCACCGGCACTCGCTGGGTTACGGGCGCGAACGCGGTCGACGCGCACGTCGTCGACCTCGTCGCGGGCCGCGACTTCGTCGGTGACGGCACGGTTGAGGCGGCAGAGGTCCGCCCGGGCGACGTCGCGCCCGACGGTTCGGGCGAGCTTGAGTTCGCGCGCGGCATCGAGATCGGCCACATCTTCCAGCTGGGGCGGAAGTACTCGGAGTCGCTCGGTCTCAAGGTGCTCGACGTCAACGGTAAGCAGGTGACCGTGACGATGGGCTCGTACGGCATCGGTGTGACGCGCGTGCTTGCGGCGCTCGCCGAGGCGAACCACGACGACAAGGGCCTCGCGTGGCCCGCGCACGTCGCGCCCGCGCACGTTCACGTCGTCGCGACGGGCAAGGACGCCGCGGTGTTCGCGGAGGCCGAGCGCATCGCGACGGAGCTCTCGGCCCGCGGCGTCGAGGTGCTCTACGACGACCGTCCGAAGGTGTCCCCGGGCGTGAAGTTCGCCGATGCGGAGTTGCTCGGCGTGCCGCTGCTCGTCGTCGTGGGCCGTGGGCTCGCCGACGGCGTCGTCGAGGTTCGCCCGCGCGCGGGCGAGGCCCAGCAGCTCGCGGTCGGCTCGGCCGTCGAGACGGTCGCGGAGCGAGTCGCCGGACTGCTGGCCGACTGACGCTGGGCAGGTTCTCACGACGACGGCTCTGCGCCCACGGTGCGCAGAGCCGTCGTCGTCCCGCTCGGCAACCCGCCGCGCCTGTGGACGGTGCGGGAGTGCAGCCGCGCTCCGAGTCGCAGAACCGTCGCGACTCGTAGGTCTGGAGCACCATCGAACGGTGCTCCAGACCTACGAGCCGAAAGAGGGCGGCCCGTCGACGTGCAGCACATGCGGGAAGGTGCCGCACCGCGACGAGCAGCGAGGGCGTCAGGAGCGTTCGCGGTCGAGGTCGCGGCGGTAGCCGAGCGCCGTGAGCACCGTGCACGCGACGCCCCAGCCGACGACGACGACCACGTGGAGCCACGTCGATCCGCCGGTCGTCGCGCCGAACAGCGAGATGTCGTCGGCCGGAGCCATGGCACCCCAGGCGAGCTGACCGAAGTGGTACGTCGGCAGCCACGGCGCGATGCCCTGGAGGACGTCGGGAAGCTGCGAGAGCGGGAAGAAGAAGCCCGAGAGGAACGACAGCGGCAGGAAGACGAGGTTGACGATCGTCGTCGCCGCCCGTGGCCGCGCCCAGTAGGCGATTGCGGACCCCATGGGAGAGAAGCACACCGTGCCCAGCAGGAGGACGCCGACGGTCGTCGCGAGCCGTGCGGGCGAGAACCCGGCGTTCCCCGCGAGCTGCGCGAGGAGCGCGATACCGGTGATCGTCACGAGCGACCAGACGAGCGACAGTGCGAGTTTGCCGCCGAAGTACACGCTCATCGGCATGGGCGTCGCGCGCAGGCGACGCAGCCAGCCCTGCTGGCGTTCCTCGGCGAGGTCGGCGCCGAACGTGAAGAGCGCCTGCGAGACGATGCCGTAGCACGCGAAGGACACGAATAGCAGGGCGACGACGCTCGTGCCGCCCGGGAGCGTCCGCTCTGCGTTGGGCAGGCCGAACATCGCGAAGAGGATGACGGGCAGGACCACGACCCCGACGACGTACTCGGGCAGACGCCGGTAGCGGAGCACCTCGGCGCGCACTTGGGCGGCGAGGACGCCGAAGGGGCCGGGGCCCGCGTAGGCCTCGGGGGAGCGGACGTGATCGAGCGTGGTCATCGCAGGGCCTCCTCGGCCGTCTGGGGGGTGCGAGCGTCAGCGTGCGCGGACCCGGTGAGGGCGAAGAACGCGTCCTCGAGGCTCGCCTCGGTGACCTCGAGCGCGCTCACGTGCGCGTCCGAGGTGAGCAGTGTGCGCAGCGCGGCGACGGGGTCGGCGACATGAAGGACGACGGCGCGGACGACGCCGCCCGGGTCCTCGACGCTGCGCAGGCCCGGCAGCGCCCCGAGCGCGGTGGCGGAGGCATCGGTGGTCAGGGTGATCGTCGCGCCCTCGACGAGCCGCCGGACGTCGTCGGGCGCGCCGTCGGCGAGGATCCGGCCGCGGTCGATGACGACGACGCGGCTCGCGGTTCCCTTGACCTCAGCGAGGTTGTGCGTCGAGTAGACGACGGTCCGGCCGAGCGCCGCGAACGCCCGGACGTGCTCCCACAACTCGACGCGCGCGGCGACGTCGAGCGCAGCAGTCGGCTCGTCGAGGTAGAGAACGTCGGGGTCGCCGACCATGGCGATCGCAAACGAGAGGCGCTGGCGCTGTCCGCCGGAGAGCTGGGAGACCCGTTTGTGCGCATGCTCGGTGAGGTCGGCGCGCTCGAGCGCGAGCGCGGTCGGGATCCGGACCGGGTGGTAGGAGCCGACGAGGTCGACGACCTCGGCGGCCGTGAGGGAGCCGGGGGCGTCGGTGTCCTGGAGCATCGCGCCGACGCGTGCGCGTACGGCACGGTCGGTCGGGGCCCCACCGAGGACGGTGACGGTCCCGGCCGTCGGTGTGCGCATGCCGAGCAGCATCTCGATCGTCGTCGTCTTGCCGGCACCGTTGGGTCCGAGCACGGCGACGACTTCGCCCGGCTCGACGACGAGGTCGATCCCGTCGACCGCGACGACGTCGCCGAACGTGCGTCGTAGGCCGCGTGCCTCGATCGCGTGCATGGTGCCTCCTGGGTCAGACCGGGCGGGGCCGGCGTCCGTGGCGGGGTCGTTCCCACCGTCACCGACGCTACGGAGACCGCCCCGGGTCGCCACAGTGCCGTCGGTCACGACCGTCCGGGTCGTGACCCATGACTCCTGGCACGGGTCAGGGACGAACACTGCTCCGTAGGGTGGTGACGTGACAGGACGGACACGCACGCGCGACGACGCGCCCGCACCCGAGCGGTGCCGGACCGACGGCAGGAACACTCGCGAGCTGCTGCTCGCCGTCGCGGGCACCGCGGTCTATCTCATGCCGGCCATGTACGTGCTCACGCCGGGGTCTCCCGGGATCTCGGGCGCGTGGTGGGTCGCCTACGTCGGGGGCCTCGTGCTCTTCGGCGTCCTGGCCTTCGCAGAGGGGGCGCTGCCCGTCCCTGCGGTGTGGCTCGTCGGCGGCTTCGTCGTCGCCGCGGCCACCGCGTTCCTCCTCGACCCACGTGACGGGGTCTCGGGGGTGCCGCTCTCGGTCGCGGCGGCGACGGTGGGGCTCTCGATGTCGCGGCGCTGGGTCGTCTGTGTGTGCGTCGGGTACGTCGCGCTCATCGCGGTGGTCGCGCTGCGGTCCGAGGACTCGACGTCCTTCGCGTTCATCCTCACGACGATGTACGCAGGCCTCGTCGTCTTCGCGGCGGTGACGGGATACTCCTCGGCATCGGAGAAGCGCCTGCGGGAGCAGAACACCGAGGCGCTCGCGGATCTTACGGCCGCGCACGAGGAGCTGCGGTCGGCGCGAGACGACCTCGCGGAGGCGTCGCGTGCGGCCGAGCGGCTGCGGATCTCGCGAGAGCTGCACGACCTCGTCGGCCACCAGCTCGCGGGGCTCGCGGTGCACCTCGAGGTCGCCTCCCACCTCACCGACGGGCAGGCGGCGGTTCACGTCGCGGCGGCGCGCGGCGCGGCGAAGTCCCTACTCTCCGACGTGCGGACCGTCGTCGCGCGGCTGCGCGACGATGCGCCGACCGACCTTGCCGCGGCGCTCGCCGCGGTCGCCGACGCGGTCCCGCACCCGCGCGTCGTCCTCACCGCTGAGGGTGTCGAGGACCTCGCGCCGGGCTGCGCGCACGTCGTCCTGCGCTGCGTCCAGGAGGGCGTGACGAATGCCGTGAGGCACGCGGGTGCGGAACGCGTCGACGTCGAGGTGCGGACCTCGGCCGAGGAGGTGCTCGTCGTCGTGCGGGACGACGGCCGTGGTGCCGTCGGGCTCGTCGAGGGCACGGGGCTGCGAGGAATGCGGGAGCGGGTCGACGCGCTCGATGGCAGCGTCGACGTCATGCCGGGCGCGGCCGGGACAGGGCTCACGTTGCGCGTGCGGCTCCCGCGCACGACGTGCAGCGTCACCGAGGACGTACCCGTCGTGGGGGAGGTGCGGGTGTGAACGCGCCCGTGAGGGTCGTCCTCGTGGACGACCAGACGCTCGTCCGTGCGGGGCTCGCGGCGCTTCTCGGGCTCGCCGCTGGCATCGAGGTCGTCGGCGAGGCTTCCGACGGTCGAGAGGCGCTCGACGTCGTCGCGGCGACGCGCCCCGACGTCCTCCTGCTCGACCTGCGCATGCCGGTGCTTGACGGTCTCGGGACGCTCGAGGCGCTCGCGGGGGCCGAGCACCGGCCCGCCGTCCTCGTCCTCACGACGTTCGACGACGACGACCTCGTCGTCGCGGCGCTGCGCGCGGGTGCGCGCGGCTACCTGCTCAAGGACGTCACCCTCGACGAGGTCGTCGAGGGAGTTCTCACGCTCGCGCGCGGCGACAGGCTCGTGCAGCCCGCGGTGACGGCGCGCGTGCTCGACCGGCTCGCGGCGGCACCGCTCGCCGAGCGCGTCCCGGCGGGGCCCGCGGTGTCGATGACGCCCCGCGAGACGGAGGTTCTGCGGCTCCTCGCCGCGGGATGGTCGAACCGGGAGATCGGGCGCGGCCTGCACCTCGCGGAGGGCACGGTGAAGAACCACGTCTCGGCGATCATGCTCAAGCTCGGTGTGCGTGACCGGACGCGCGCGGTCGTGCGGGCGCTGGACCTTGGGCTCGTCGGCCGCTGAACGACGAGGACGGTCGCCCGAGCGGCGTGTGCCTGCCGTGCGGTCAGCCCTGAGCCGGAGCGTGCTCGGGCATGCCCGGCAGCGGGACCTGCTGGGCGCCCCACGTGAGGGCGGCCGCCCAGGAGTCGGCCGCGAGGTCGAGCGTCGCGGCGCGTGAGGCGGCCGGGACGACGGCGAGGAGCGTGACGAGATCCGTCGTGAGCGCGACTTCCGCTGCACCGATGAGTGCGGTGTCCGGGGTGTCTGCAGTGATGCCTGCGGGCAGCGAGTACGCGACCCGGCGCGGGTCGTCAGTCGTGCCTGCGAGGCCCGCGGCGTGCGCCCACGCGTCCGCGCGCGTGCGGTGGGTCGTGGCACGAGCGAGGGCGGCGGAGCGTTGCGGCCCCGAGAGGCGCGACGCGAGCACCTCGAGCATGTAGCCGGTCGAGTCCTCGGCGAGGACGAGCGCGACGAGGTCGGTCACCGGCACGTCCTCGAGCGCCGTGGGCACGGTGGCGACGGCGGGGAACTCGGTCGCGGGCGCCTCGACGTCGGCCGAGGCGGCGAGGGTCCGCGCAGCCACGAGGTTCGCGACGGCGATCGATCCCGTGAGGCGCGCGAAGCCGGGGTCCTCCACGGTCTCGAGACCTGAGCGCGCGCGCGACGCGGCCTGCGCGAGGATCTCGACGGCCGCTGCGGCGTCCGTGCCGGACGCGGTGCCGGTCGGCAGCGGGGCGGGGGAACCGTCGACCCCGACGAGCCCCGAGTCGTAGACGCCACCGAGCTGGGCCTCGTGGACGTCCGTGGCCGCGAGGACGGCCTCGAGGATGTCCGCTGGGCGGCCCTCGGCGCCGTCCTGGGCGGCGAGCACCGTCGCCCGGACGTCGAGCACGTCGGTGACGGCCGCACGACGCGCGGCCTCGACCGCGGTGAGCGACGGCTCGCTGGGCGGCGGGGTCTCGAGGCGGACACCGCAGCCCGTGAGCGCCAGGGTGAGCACGAGGGCGGCCGTGACGCGGGCGTTGCGGCGCACGGGAGCGGGGCGGTGAGACGTGTCCATCGGAGCCGATCATGCCACGCGGAGCAGCCCGTCTCCGGACGCGCGCGCCGTGCGGCGTGAGGCACGTCGCACGGTGGGCACCCGTCGTGGCAGCGACCTTGCTCGCGTCACCCGATAGGCTGTGGGCTGCGCGCACAACATCACACCGGTCTTCGTCAGGTGCGGGTGCGCCTGGATCGACAGGAGACTCTCATGGCACCTCAACACGGGGACCTCGCAGCGGCCGTGGCCGCGGCGATCACCGACGCCGTCGCGGCGTCCGGGCTCTTTCTCGAGGACGTGACGATCGTGGGGCCCGCGACGCGCAGCGTCGTCCGCGTCACCGTCGACCTGCCCGAGGACGAGGTCGGGTCGCTGCCCCTCGAGCGCGTGGCCGAGGTCTCGCGCGTCGTCTCGGACGCGCTCGACGCGTCGGACGTCCTGCCGCACGCCTACCAGCTCGAGGTGTCGTCGCCCGGTGCGACGCGCACGCTCACCGAGGCGCGGCACTTCCGCCGCGCCCGCACCCGGCTCGTCCGCGTCGAGACGCGCGACGGGGCCGAGGTCACCGGCCGTCTCGTCGAGGTCGAGGACGACGTGCTCGTCCTCGACGACGAGGCCGGCACCAGCACTCGCCTGCCGCTCGCCGACGTGCGTCGCGGCCGAGTCGAGCTCGAGATGCGTCGCATCGACGAGGTCGACCTGGGCGATGACGACGTGGAGGACTGATCGATGGACATCGACATGACCGCGCTGCGGCTGCTCGAGAGCGAGCGGGAGATTCCGCTCGACGTGCTCGTCTCCGCGATCGAGGAGGCGTTGCGCTCCGCCTACCTGCGCACGCCCGACGCCTACGCGCACGCGCGCGTCGAGGTCGACCGCCGTTCGGGGCGCGTCACCGTCCTCGCACGCGAGGAGATCGTCACGCAGGTCCCGGTCGACCCGGACCCTGAGGACCCTGACGCCGAGCCGACGACGCGTACGCTGCGCGAGCTGGGCCCCGAGTTCGACCACACGCCCTCAGGCTTCGGGCGGGTCGCGACCGCAACCGCGCGTCAGGTCATCGTCCAGCGTCTGCGCGACGCGGAGGACGACCAGGTGCTCGGCCAGTTCCGTGACAAGGAGGGCGAGCTCCTCGGCGGTGTCATCCAGCAGGGCCGGGACCCGCGGGTCGTGCTCGTCGACGTGGGTGGCACGGAGGCCGTGCTCCCGCAGCACGAGCAGGTGCCGACGGAGCGCTACGTCCACGGCGAGCGGCTGCGTTCGTTCGTCGTCGAGGTGTCCCGCGGGCTCAAGGGCGCGCAGATCGTCCTGTCGCGGACGCACCCAGGGCTCGTGCGTCGCCTCTTCGAGATGGAGGTGCCCGAAGTCGCCGACGGCACGGTCGAGATCGTGGCGATCGCGCGCGAGGCCGGGCACCGTTCGAAGATCGCGGTGCGCTCGACGGTTCAGGGCGTCAACGCAAAGGGCGCGTGCATCGGCCCCATGGGCCAGCGGGTGCGTGCCGTGATGGCCGAGCTCCACGGTGAGAAGATCGACATCGTCGACTGGGCCGAGGACCCCGCGCGGTTCGTCGCGAACGCGCTGTCGCCCTCGAAGGTCTCGTCGGTCGAGGTCGTCGATCTTGCGGCACGGGCCGCCCGAGTCGTCGTCCCCGACTACCAGCTCTCGCTCGCGATCGGCAAGGAGGGGCAGAACGCCCGTCTCGCCGCGAAGCTCACAGGATGGCGCATCGATATCCGCTCCGACGGGGCCGTCGGGGGCGAGCCTGCGGACGCCGACGGCGAGGAGCGCTAGACTGGACGACGTGCGATCACGCGCCGTGCCTGACGCGCCCCACCCGACAGACCCCATGACCCCGTCCCCGCGCGCCTGTGAGGCACCGACGGACGGCCCGGTCAGGACCTGCGTGGGGTGCCGACGGAAGGACACGCGTGAGGCGCTCGTCCGCCTCGTCGTGGACCGCGCTCCGCTCGACGGGACCCTGAGGGTCGTCGTCGACGAGCGTCGGTCCCTCCCGGGGCGGGGTGCGTGGGTCCACCCGGACCCGCGCTGCTACGAGCTCGCTGACAAGCGGCGGGCCGTAGGGCGTGCGCTGCGGATCACCACCGCGGTTGAGCACGTATGGCAGGACAACGCTGGACGCGCGTGACCACCCGGTCGCGCACGGTCAGGACTTCACCAAGGAAAGCGGGTCAGAGGCCGATGGGCACCCGATGAGTACTCAGCGATGAGCCCCCAGCACTAAGTAGGTCCCTCCCTGTCCGGGGCGGGACCCAGACAGGAGAGAAGTGGCAAAGATCCGCGTATACGAGCTCGCCAAGGAGCTCGGTGTGGAGAGCAAGGAGCTGATGACGAAGCTCAACGAGATGGGTGAGTTCGTCAGATCAGCTTCGTCGACGATCGAGGCGCCGGTCGTGCGTCGCCTGCGCGACGCGATGCCGGCGAAGGCCCCCGCGGCCGCAGCCGAGGCACCCGCAAAGCGCCCCGCGGCGCCCAAGGCGCCCGCGAAGGCCGCGCCCGCGGCTCCGGCGCCCGTCGCTGAGGCCCCCGCACCCGCCGCTCCCGCGGCGCCTGCCGCACCGGCTCCGGCCGCACCTGCGGCACCGACCCCGGCTCCGGCCGCTCCGCGCCCCGCCGCGCCGCGTCCCAGCCCGGCGGCCGAGCGACCCGCGGCCGAGCGCCCTGCGCGCGGTCCGCGTCCGGGCAACAACCCGTTCGCCCCGAGCCAGGGCATGCCCCGTGGCGAGCGTGGCGGCGGTCCGCGTCCGGGCAACAACCCGTTCGCCTCGAGCCAGGGCATGCCCCGCCCGGGCGCACGTCCTGCTCCTGCAGCCGATGCTGCTGCGACCGGTGAGCGTCCCGGCGGTCCCCGTCCGGGGGCCCCGCGTCCCGGCGCGCCCCGTCCTGGCGCCCCGCGTCCGGGCGGTCCCCGTCCGAACCCGGGCATGATGCCGGGCAAGACCCAGCTCGGCCGTCCCGGTCAGGCTGCGGGCGCCGGCGCTGGTCGTCCCGGTGGCGGCGGCCGTGGCGGCTACGGCGGCGGTGGCCGTCCTGGTGGCCCGGGCGGCGCTCCCGGTGGTGGCGGCGGCGGTTTCGCCGGCCGTCCCGGCGGCGGCGGTCGTCCCGGTGGTGCCGGTCGTGGCAGCACGCAGGGCGCCTTCGGGCGCGCCGGTGGCCGCCCTGTGCGTGGACGGAAGTCGAAGCGCGCGAAGCGGCAGGAGTTTGAGCAGATGCAGGCGCCGTCGCTCGGCGGCGTGCAGGTCCCCCGTGGGGACGGCTCGACGGTCGTCCGCCTGCGTCACGGCTCGTCGCTCAACGACTTCGCCGACAAGATCGATGCGAACCCCGCATCGCTCGTCACGGTGCTCTTCCACCTCGGTGAGATGGCGACCGCGACGCAGTCGCTCGACGAGGACACGTTCGGCTCGCTCGGCCAGGAGCTCGGCTACGTCATCGAGATGGTCTCGGCCGAGGAGGAGGACCGCGAGCTGCTCGAGGCCTTCGACATCGACCTCGACGCAGAGCTCGAGGGGGAGTCCGACGAGGACCTTCTCCCGCGTCCCCCCGTCGTCACCGTCATGGGTCACGTCGACCACGGTAAGACGCGTCTTCTCGACGCGATCCGCCGCACTGACGTCGTCTCGGGTGAGGCCGGTGGCATCACGCAGCACATCGGTGCCTACCAGGTGCACCGTGAGCACGAGGGCGTCGACCGTGCGCTGACCTTCATCGACACCCCGGGTCACGAGGCCTTCACGGCCATGCGTGCACGTGGTGCCGACGTCACGGACATCGCGATCCTCGTGGTCGCGGCGGACGACGGCGTCATGCCGCAGACGGTCGAGGCGCTCAACCACGCCCAGGCCGCAGGCGTGCCGATCGTCGTCGCGGTCAACAAGATCGACAAGGAGACCGCGAACCCCGCGAAGATCCGCCAGCAGCTCACCGAGTACAACCTCGTGGCAGAGGAGTACGGCGGCGACACGATGTTCGTCGACGTCTCGGCCCGCCAGGGTCTGCACATCGACGAGCTCATCGAGGCGGTCCTCCTCACGGCAGACGCGGCGCTCGACATGCGAGCGAACCCGAACAAGGACGCGCGCGGTGTCGCGATCGAGGCGAACCTCGACAAGGGCCGCGGTGCGGTCGCGACCGTCCTCGTCCAGCAGGGCACGCTCCGCGTCGGTGACGCGATCGTCGCGGGCACGGCCCACGGCCGCGTGCGTGCGATGTTCGACGAGCACGGCAACACGGTCGAGGAGGCGACCCCGTCGCGTCCCGTCCAGGTGCTCGGTCTCACGTCCGTGCCTCGCGCCGGTGACAACTTCCTCGTGGCGTCCGACGACCGTACGGCCCGTCAGATCGCTGAGAAGCGTTCGGCGGCCGAGCGTGCGGCGACGCTCGCGAAGCGTCGCAAGCGCATCAGCCTCGAGGACTTCACGAAGGCTCTCGAGCTCGGCAAGGTCGAGACGCTCAACCTCGTCATTAAGGGTGACGTCTCCGGTGCGGTCGAGGCCCTCGAGGACTCGCTGCTCAAGATCGACGTCGGCGCCGAGGTCCAGCTGCGTGTCATCCACCGCGGTGTCGGTGCTATCACGCAGAACGACGTCAACCTCGCGACGGTCGACAACGCCGTCATCATCGGCTTCAACGTCCGCACCGCGGAGCGGGTCGCCGAGATGGCGGACCGCGAGGGTGTCGACATCAAGTTCTACTCGGTGATCTACCAGGCGATCGACGACGTCGAGGCGGCCATGAAGGGCCTCCTCAAGCCGGAGTACGAGGAGGTGCAGCTCGGCACCGCGGAGATCCGCGAGGTCTTCCGCTCCTCGAAGTTCGGCAACATCGCCGGTTCGCTCGTCCGGTCGGGCATCATCCGTCGCAACACCAAGGCCCGCGTCCTGCGCGGCGGCGTCGTCGTGGGGGACAACCTCACGATCGAGTCGCTCAAGCGTTTCAAGGACGACGCGACCGAGGTCCGCGAGGGTTACGAGTGCGGAATCGGTCTCGGGTCGTTCAACGACCTCCAGGCCGAGGACATCATCGAGACGTGGGAGATGCGCGAGAAGCCTCGCGCGTGAGTCCGGGCGGGAGCGCCGGTGCCTCGGCACTGGTGCTCCCGCGTCCCGGGTTCCTAGACCTCGGCCGTCGGAGACGACGGTCGTGAAGGGAGACGCACATGTCTGACAGCCCCCGCGCACGCAAGGTTGCCGACCGCATCAAGGAGGTCGTCGCGCGCATGCTCGACACGCGGATCAAGGATCCGCGTCTCGGCTTCGTGACGATCACCGACGTGCGGGTCACGGGCGACCTGCAGTCCGCCTCGATCTTCTACACGGTCCTCGGCGACGAGGACGCGCGGACGAGCTCGGCCGCCGCCCTGCGGAGCGCGACCGGCATCATCCGCTCGGAGGTCGGCAAGCAGCTCGGGACGCGGCTCACGCCGACGATCGAGTTCCACCTCGATGCGGTGCCCGAGACCGCGGCGCACCTCGAGGCCGCGCTCGACGAGGCTCGGCGTCGTGACGCCGAGCTCGAGCAGTCCCGTCGCGGTGCCGCCTTCGCGGGCGACGCCGACCCGTACCGCCGTCCGGAGGACGCCGAGGACGACGAGGACGACGAGGCCTGAGCGCCGCACGACGAGCACGACCCGCAGGGCCCGGAGGACACGCTCCGGGCCCTGCGTCGTACCGCCCCCACCCAGGAATCCGCGCAGATGGTCGCTGGCAGCAGCCATTCGCGCAGATTCTTCAGCTGTGGGGCGGGGGCGTGGGTGGCGTGCGGTCCGTCACGTGGGGCGCCCGGCCGCGGGGCGGGGGCGGCGGGCCCGCGCTGGTACCGTTGGCCGACGTGACCCCCCGTGCTCCTCGTCGTCCTGACACCCGTGCCTGGCCCCCCGCGCCGGACGGCGTCGTCGTGGTCGACAAGCCTGCAGGCATGACGAGCCACGACGTCGTCGCGAAGGTCCGCTGGCTCGCGCGGACGCGCAAGGTCGGTCATGCCGGGACTCTCGACCCCATGGCGACTGGCGTGCTCGTTCTCGGGGTGGGGCGCGCGACGCGTGCGCTCACGTACCTCGTCGGCGCCGACAAGGAGTACGTGACGACGATCCGGCTCGGAGCGGCGACGTCGACTGACGACGCTCAGGGTGAGACGGTCGCGACGACGGACGCCCGGCACGTCACCGCGGAGTCGTTGCGTGCGGCAGCCGAGGGTCTCACGGGCGAGATCCTCCAGGTGCCGAGCACGGTCTCCGCGATCAAGGTCGACGGTCGGAGGGCCTACGACCTCGCGCGCGCGGGCGAGGACGTCGAGCTCGAGGCACGGCCCGTGACGGTGGCCCGGTTCGAGCTCAGTGAGCCGCGCACGGTCGAGGTCGACGGCGTGACGTTCGTCGACGTCGACGCGACGGTCGAGTGCTCGTCGGGCACGTACGTGCGGGCGCTGGCGCGCGACCTGGGTGCTGCGCTCGGCGTCGGCGGTCACCTCACGGCGCTGCGTCGCACGCGTGTCGGTGGGATCCGGGTCGAGGACGCGCACCGGCTCGACGTCCTCGTGTCGCGTGCCGAGGTCGACGCGCTGCCGGTCCCCGTCGTCGGGGCTGCGGACGCGCTGCGCGGGACGATGCCGTGGCACGTCCTCGCGCACGAGGAGGCGCTGGCGGCCGTGCACGGGCGACGGGTCACCCGTGGCGGGACGACCGAGGCGACCGTCGCGGGCGTCGACGGCGCGGGGCGGCTCGTCGCCGTGCTCACGCGGTCCGGTGCGTGGCTCAAACCTGTGACGGTGTTCATGACGCCCGACGACCTCGTGCCGGACGGTGCTCCTCAGGACGCGGTGGTGGTCGACGGGAGGCAGACGCAGGTGTGGCGCTCGCTCGACGAGCTCCCCACGGACCTCGGCCCGACGGTCGTGACGATCGGTAACTTCGACGGGGTGCACCTCGGTCACCAGGAGGTGCTCGGTGTCGTCGTCGCGCAGGCGAGGGAGCGCGGCGCAGCCGCGGTCGCGGTGACGTTCACGCCGCACCCGCGTGCGGTCCATGTGCCCGAGGAGCCTCTGCGGCTCGTGACGAGCCCTGCGCAGCGGCGCGAGCTGCTCGCCGCGACGGGACTCGACGGGGTGCTCGAGCTCGACTACACGCTCGCGTTCGCGGCGCAGTCCCCGCGGGAGTTCGTCGAGTCGTGCTTCGTCCGGGGGCTCGGCGCGACGGCGGTCGTCGTCGGGCGGGACGTGCAGCTCGGTGCCGGCAACTCCGGGAATCTCGCGACGCTCGTCGGGCTCGGTGCGGAGCACGGCTTCGAGGTCGTCACGGTCGAGGACCTCGGCGTTGCGGGCGGACGCTGGTCGTCGACGGCGGCGCGCCGGCTTCTCGACGACGGGGACGTGAGGCGTGCCGCTCGGATCCTCGGACGTCACCATAGGCTCCGTGCCGAGGTCGTCCATGGTGACGCGCGGGGTCGGACGATCGGTTTTCCGACCGCGAACCTCTCCCAGGAGGTCGAGGGTCTCGTGCCCGCGGACGGCGTCTACGCGGGCTGGATGCTGCGACGGGGCGGGGGGGCGGACGCTGTTCTGCCGGCGGCGGTGTCGATCGGCACCAACCCGACGTTCGACGGCACCCAGCGGCGCGTCGAGGCGTACGTGCTCGACCGCACGGACCTCGATCTCTACGGCGAGGTCGTCGAGCTCGATCTGGTCGAGCACCTGCGGCCGACGCTGCGTTTCACGTCCGTCGAGGATCTTGTCGCGCAGATGGACGCGGATGTCCTGCGGGTGCGCGACGTGCTCGCAGCGGATGCTGTTCCTGGCTCTCGGGCCTGACCAGCGGCGACGCTGCGCCGTGCCAGCCTGGCGACCGCGACGGGGCCGGCGCGACCTGCCGCCCAGCCAGACGTGTTGTGCGTGGGGCCTGTGAGAATGCGCGCCGACTTGTTATCGTACGTCGCGGGTCGTCGACGCGACCGTCCGACAGCAGATCAGGGGATGCTCATGCGCAGGCTCGTCTCGGCCGCGACGGTCGCCGCACTCACGGTCGCAGGTCTCGCCCTGCCCGTCGTCTCGATGCCCGTCGCGGCGGCGACACCGGTGACGCCCGAAGTCGTCAACATGACGATCGACGGTGTCGACGCGCGCGCCGCGGCACAGCCGGGAGCGCTCGACGCGCCACCCGAGGTGCGGACGGACGCCGCGACGGAACGGGCGGTCGCTCTTGAGGACGCGCTCGCACCGACACCCGTCGAGGCCGTCCCCGAGCTCGAGCCGCTCGCCTCGGCGACGGATCCCGACCTTGCTGCGCTCACCCCGCTCACCCGGACCGAGCGGTTCACCGCCGTCGGCGTCACATGGGACGCGGCCTCGGCCGAGGAGGTCCTCGAGGTCACGGTACGCATCCGTGAGGGCGGCGCGTGGAGCGAGTGGGTCGCCCTGCCGGAGAGCGAAGCGGTCGCGACGTCGGACCGCGCGGGGACGGAGCCGCTCGTCTCCGCCGGTGCCGACGGTGTCCAGGCGCGCGTCCGGACCGCGTCGGGGAACGAGCCTGCGGGGGTGCGCCTTGACCTCGTCGACGCGGGCAGCTCGCCCGCTGATGCGGCGATCGGCGCGACCGGGGCGCTCGCGACGGCATCGGCGGCGACCGCTTCCGTCCTGCGGCCACGGGTCGTCACCCGCGCGGAATGGGGCGCCGACGAGAAGCTGCGCCGCGCATGGACGCCGCAGGACCAGTCGTCGCGGCTGGCCGCGATGTACGTCCACCACACCGTCAACCGCAACGACTACGCGCAGAAGGACGCCGCCAAGCTCGTCCGCAGCGTGTACGCGTACCACACGCAGTCGATGAAGTGGCCGGACATCGGCTACCAGTTCCTCGTGGACCGCTTCGGCACGCTCTACGAGGGACGCTACGGCGCGATCGACACGCTGCCGATCGGCGCCCAGGCGGGCGGCTACAACACGACGACGATCGGAATCTCTGCGATCGGTAACTTCGAGAACCGTGACGACAACAAGAACGGCAAGGTCGACGGACCCTCGGAGGCGATGCTCGAGTCGATCGCGCAACTCCTCGCGTGGAAGGCCTACGAGCACGGGCTTGACCCGCGCGGGAAGACCAAGCTCTACACGGGCACGAGCACGAAGAGCGGGGTGCACGCGAAGCCGGGGGAGACGATCACGGTCAACGTCATCCAGGGCCATCGCGACACGAACATCACGGCGTGCCCCGGCACGACGCTCTACGCGAAGCTCGGATCGATCCGGACACGCGTCGCTGCGCTCGTCGACGCAGCCGTCGCCGCGCACGGCGCGGCGCAGCCCGTCCTGCCTGCGCCGGTGCCCGACGCGCACACCGCCCAGCAGAGCCCCGCACAGCTGACGACGCAGCAGGTCTACACGTGGCAGCCGGTCGCGGGCGCAGCCGGCTACGAGCTGCTCGAGCGTCCCGCGTCGCACGGCAACGCGTTCGCTGACGCGCGCGGCTGGCGCACGGTCGCGACGGTGAAGACCCCGCGGGCGACGCTCACCGTGAGCCCCGGCGTTAACCGGCTCGTCGTCGTGCGCGCAGTGTCCGCCACGGGGGAGCGAGGCGCGATGACCGACCTCGTGAGGGCGACGCGACCCGTCTCGCAGTCTGCGCTGACGTTCTCAGCAAGCTGGAAGAAGCAGCCGTCCGACGGCGCGGTCGACGGTGCGCTGCGGGCGACGACCGGCAAGGGGGCGACGCTCAAGGTGTCGTCCGTCAGGGATGCGCGCCGGATCGTGCTCGTCGGTGAGGAAGGCCCGGGCAACGGGAGGGTGAGCGTCTCTGTCGGCTCGACCGTCGTCGGCGAGGTGAGCTGGGCGGCGGACGCTCTTGCGTCGGCCGCTGTGCGGGTCGTCGACCTGCCCGCGGCGGTCTCGGGGACGGTGACGGCGCGGACGCTCGACAGCGGCACGCGCGTCGCGCTGACGTCGCTCGCGTTCCCACGCTGGGACTCGACGGGCACGGCGCCGGGTGACGGCGGACCCGGCGGCACTACGGGTCCCGCGCCGACCCCGACGCCTCCGCCCGCACCGGTAGCGCCAGCGACCCCCAAACTCCGTGCCCCGGGCGCGACGGTCGCCCCGGTGCGACTCTCATCGACGGCGACGCTCCGCTGGAACGCAGCGCCGCGTGCGACGAGCTATGAGGTGCACGTCCGCGCCGCGTCGCACGGCGGGAAGCTCGGTGCCTGGCGCGTCGTGAAGCGGACGACGTCGCGTACGTACACGCTCAAGCTCGGTTACGGACGCACCGCCGAGGTCGGGATCGTCGCGGTCGGCGACGGGGGCCGCTCGGCACGTGCGGTCTTCCCGAAGATCACGCGGCACGTCTCCCCGGGCACGGTGCAGCGGTCGACGGGCGCGGCACGCTGGAAGACTGTCCGTGACGCGCGGTACCTGCGCGGCGTCGCGTGGACGACCTCGGCGAAGAACGCGCGGCTGCGCGTGAAGAAGTCCAAGGACGTCCGCACGATCCAGGTCACGGCGGCGAGTGGGCGTGGCCAGGGCCGGTTCGCCGTCTACGCGGGCTCGAAGCGCGTCGCGACGTTCTCGACCGCGTCGAGCCGGACGAAGCATCTCGTCCGGTACACGGTGAAGCTCTCGAAGCCCTTCTCGGGGACGGTGACGGTCAAGACCCTCGACCGTCGTCCGGTGCGGGTGAGCGCGGTGACGACCGCACGTTGAGCGTGCGGCGAACTGCGTCCGCGGGTGTGGTGCGTCACCACGGTCCGGGCCACCCGTGCTGGTAGGCTTGACCTCGCCGTTCGAACGGCCGCGGACAGAGAGTGCCCGGAGGATCAGCCCCGGCGCGCCGCGCAACGAGCATAAAACTAGGAGAATCGTGCCCCTCGACAAGGCCACCAAGCAGTCCATCATGTCCGAGTACGCGACCCACGAGGGCGACACCGGTTCCCCCGAGGTCCAGATCGCGATGCTCACGCAGCGCATCAAGGACCTCACGGAGCACCTCAAGGAGCACAAGCACGACCACCACAGCCGTCGTGGCCTGCTCCTCCTCGTCGGCCAGCGTCGTCGCCTCCTCGGCTACCTCCAGAAGGTCGACATCGCGCGCTACCGCAGCCTCATCGAGCGCCTCGGCCTGCGCCGCTGACACTTCCGAGCCAGCCCGGACCCCTTGGGTCCGGGCTGGCTCGGTGTCACCACCCGCGCCGGCCGCCCGGCCGCCGCACCCACCAGCACCACCCCGCCCCGGCAACCTCGTCCGGTCCTCGGTAGTGGCCCCCGTCACCGCAGCAGCGTTGCGTGGGCCTCGATCGAAGACCGTGGGGTCCGGGGCCGAACGAGAGGAGGGCACCCCATGGAGGGTCCCGAGATCCAGTTCGCCGAGGCCGTGATCGACAACGGTCGCTTCGGCACCCGCACCGTCCGTTTCGAGACGGGCCGCCTGGCCAAGCAGGCCGCCGGCGCCGTCGTCGCCTACCTTGACGGCGACACCATGCTCCTGTCGGCCACGACGGCCGGCAAGCACCCGAAGGACCACTTCGACTTCTTCCCCCTGACGATCGACGTCGAGGAGCGCCAGTACGCCGCGGGCAAGATCCCCGGCTCGTTCTTCCGTCGCGAGGGCCGCCCCTCGACCGAGGCCATCCTCGCGTGCCGCCTCGTCGACCGCCCGCTGCGCCCCCTGTTCGTCAAGGGCCTGCGCAACGAGGTCCAGGTCGTCCTCACCGTCATGGCGATCCACCCGGACGACTCCTACGACACGCTTGCGATCAACGCCGCCTCGGCGTCGACGCAGCTCTCTGGCCTGCCGTTCTCGGGCCCCGTCGCCGGTGTGCGTATCGCGCTCGTCGACGGCCAGTGGGTCGCGTTCCCGCGCTACTCCGAGCGTGAGCGCGCGACGTTCGACATGGTCGTCGCGGGCCGCGTCGTCGGCGACGACGTCGCGATCGCGATGATCGAGGCCGAGGCCCCCGAGGCGTCGTGGAACCTCATCCACGACGAGGGTGCCGTCGCCCCGACCGAGGACGTCGTGGCCCAGGGCCTTGAGGCCTCGAAGCCGTTCATCAAGGCGCTCGTCGAAGCCCAGGTCGCGCTCGCGCAGGCCGCGGCCAAGGAGACCCAGGTCTTCCCGACGTTCCCGGACTACCAGGCTGACACCTACGCGGCCGTCGAGGCCGCGGCGACCGCAGCCCTCGGCGACGCGCTCTCGATCGCGGACAAGCAGGACCGCGAGAACCGCCTCGACGAGATCAAGGCGGAGATCGTCGCGCAGCTCTCGGGCGACTTCGAGGGCCGTGAGAAGGAGCTCTCCGCGGCGTTCCGCTCCGTGCAGAAGCAGCTTATCCGTCAGCGCATCCTCACGGATGGCTTCCGCATCGACGGTCGTGGCCTGCGGGACATTCGCACGCTCTCGGCCGAGGTCGAGGTCCTCCCGCGCGTTCACGGCTCGGCGCTCTTCGAGCGTGGCGAGACGCAGATCCTCGGTGTGACGACGCTCAACATGCTCCGCATGGAGCAGCAGCTCGACTCGCTCGCCCCCGAGACGCGCAAGCGCTACATGCACCACTACAACTTCCCGCCCTACTCGACCGGCGAGACCGGCCGCGTGGGCTCGCCCAAGCGCCGCGAGATCGGCCACGGCGCGCTCGCCGAGCGCGCGATCGTGCCGGTGCTCCCGAGCCGCGAGGAGTTCCCCTACGCGATCCGTCAGGTGTCCGAGGCTCTCGGCTCCAACGGCTCGACGTCGATGGGCTCCGTGTGCGCCGCGACCCTCTCGCTGCTCAACGCCGGTGTGCCGCTGCGCGCGCCCGTCGCGGGCATCGCCATGGGCCTCGTCTCCGACACGGTCGACGGTGAGACCCGCTACGCGGCACTCACCGACATCCTCGGTGCCGAGGACGCGTTCGGCGACATGGACTTCAAGGTCGCGGGCACGCGGAAGTTCGTCACGGCCATCCAGCTCGACACGAAGCTCGACGGCATCCCCGCCGACGTGCTCATCGGTGCCCTCGCCCAGGCGAAGGAGGCTCGCCTCGCGATCCTCGACGTCATCGACGAGGCCATCGACGTGCCGGACGAGATGTCGCCGTTCGCCCCGCGCGTCATCACGGTGAAGGTTCCCGTCGACAAGATCGGCGAGGTCATCGGCCCGAAGGGCAAGATGATCAACCAGATCCAGGACGAGACGGGCGCGGACATCTCGATCGAGGACGACGGCACCGTGTACATCGGTGCCACGGACGGCCCGTCTGCCGAGGCCGCCCGCGCGGCGATCAACGCGATCGCCAACCCGCACGTTCCCGAGATCGGCGAGCGCTTCGTCGGCACCGTCGTCAAGACGACGACGTTCGGCGCGTTCGTCTCGCTGTCGCCCGGCAAGGACGGTCTGCTGCACATCAGCCAGATCCGTCGCCTCGTCGGCGGCAAGCGTGTCGAGAACGTTGAGGACGTCCTCTCGATCGGCCAGAAGGTCCAGGTCGAGATCGGCGAGATCGACCCGCGCGGCAAGCTGTCGCTCCACGCTGTCGTCGAGGACGAGTCCGCCGAGGACGACGCCTGACGTGAGCTGGAACCTTCCTCTCACCCGCGCGGGTGAGCCGGGGAGCGAGCTGACCGCCGGGCAGGACGGCACCGTCATCCGACGGTCCGTCTTGCCCGGCGGTCTTCGCGTCCTCACCGAGTCCACGCCGGGCCAGCGCTCGGCGAGCATCGGCATGTGGGTCGGCGTCGGCTCCCGTGACGAGACGTCGGGCCATTTCGGCTCGACGCACTTCCTCGAGCACCTGCTCTTCAAGGGCACGGAGCGGCGCGACGCCATGTCGATCGCGGAGGCCTTCGACGAGGTCGGTGGCGAGGCCAACGCGGCGACCGCCAAGGAGAGCACGTGCTACTACGCGCGCGTGCTCGACCAGGACCTGCCCATGGCGGTCGACGTCATCATGGACATGATGACGTCGGCGCGGCTCGACGCCGACGAACTCGAAACCGAGCGCGGCGTCATCCTCGAAGAGCTCGCCATGAACGACGACGACCCGACGGACGTCGTCCACGAGGAGTTCTCGAAGGCGGTCCTCGGCGACACGCCGCTCGGCCGCCCGATCGGCGGGACGCCGCAGGCGATCCGCGACGTCCCCCGGGACGCCGTGTGGGAGCACTATCGCTGGCACTACCGGCCGGAGACGCTCGTCGTCACGGCCGCGGGCAACGTCGACCACGACGAGCTGTGCCGTCAGGTCTCGGAGGCAGCCGTCGCCGGGGGCTGGACCCTCGAGACTGGTGCTGCGCCCCGTCCCCGACGTAGCGATGACCTCGAGGACGTCGTGCTCCCGGCGGAGCCCGCGCACGTCGAGATCTCGCGGCCCGTCGAGCAGGCGAACGTCGTGCTCGGCACCGTGGGCCTCCGGGCGTCTGACGAGCGCCGGTACGTCATGACGGTGCTCAACGCGACGCTCGGCGGCGGCATGTCGTCACGCCTGTTCCAGGAGATCCGTGAGAAGCGCGGTCTGGCGTACTCGACGTACTCCTTCGCGTCCGGGTATGCCGGCGCGGGCGTGTTCGGTCTCTACGCGGGCTGTGCGCCGTCGCGCGTCGACGAGGTGACGGAGCTGCTCGTCGCGGAGCTCGAGAAACTGGCCGACGGCGGCATCACTGAGGTCGAGCTGCGCCGCTCGCAGGGCCAGCTCCGCGGCGGGCTCGTCCTCGGCCTCGAGGACTCGGGTTCGCGCATGACGCGGCTCGGCAAGTCCGAGCTCACGTACGGCGAGCTGCTCTCGGTCGACGAGGCGCTCGAGCGGGTTGAGGCTGTGACGCTCGCGGACGTCCAGGCGCTCGCTCAGGACCTCGCGTCGCGTCCGCGCACGACGGTCCGCGTCGGCCCCTTCGGCGGCTGACCGGCACGACCCGCCGAGGTTCCGAGGAACCGGGGCGCGGCAGCCCACGGGCAGCCACCGCCCCTGTTCTCTGCGTTCCGCTGTGTTCAGGCTGTGGTGACGGCGAGAGGTGCGGATGCTCGGTCGAGGCGTGCGGCGACGATCATCGCCGCGCCGGCGGCGACGACGAGGAGGGCGGCGAGGATCGCGCTCGGGTCCCACTCGAGGGCCGGGCCGTGGCCGGCGAGCCCGAGGAGGCCGTTGGCGACGAACCCGAGGAGGTCGAGCGGCGTGGCGAACAGGTCCCCGAGCCCGCCCCACCACCGTGTCGGGGACGCGACGTGGAATGCCGTCGTGGCGAGCAGCGTGACGGACCACCCGAGGTGGAGGCCGTGGCGGGCGGCGGTGCTGACGACGCCGATCACGACGAGCGCGAGAAGCCACGGCTGCTCGCCGAGCGAGGAGAGATGAAGGTCCTCGAGCGTCGTCCGGAGCACTGCCTCGCCGTCGGGCAGGAGGACGACGGTGAGGCGCAGGGCGAGCGTCCCGACGGCGACGACGACGATCGTCAGCCAGACGGCGCGGGTCGCTGTGGATGTCCGGGGCGCCGGACCCGCGACGGATGCACGTGCTGCTGCTCCCGCGGCGGCGATCACCGTGGCGGGTGCGAGGACCGCGACGGCGTAGCCGCCGATGATGCTTGCGATCATGAAGTCGGGCACGGCCTCGCCGATCTCCGCGTAGGTGTCGCGGACGGAGATGTGCAGCATGATCGCCGGCGGTAGGGTCGCTGCGACGATGGCCGCGACGAGCGCGCAGAGTGCGAGCGTCCGGGACGTGCCGCGCAGCGTGCGTGCGAGGACAGCGGCGGTGAGTGCCACGATGAGAGTGAGGGGGCCCCGCCCGAGGCTCGCGAAGCCCAGGTCGGCCATGCCCTCGAGAAGAGGAACCGCGACGACTGCGAGGGTTCCGACGATGATGATCGTCGAGGGGGAGATACGCGGCCTGCGCAGTTCATGCGTGAGGTCGTTGTTGCCCATGCACGTGTGTCGGCACCCGTGACGCCCGCCTTGAGCCGTGGGACGGTGCGCGCGCACGCAGCGCACACGCATAGGGTGGTCCCGTGACTTCTACGATCAAGGTCGCGGTGCTCGGCGCCGCGGGACGCATGGGGACCAACGTCTGCGCGGCCGTCGAGGCGGCTCCTGACCTCGAGCTCGTCGCGCGGCTCGACGCGGGCGACGACATCGCAGCCGGTCTCGCTGCGAGCGGCGCGGACGTCGCGGTCGACTTCACGATCCCCTCGGTGACGGAGGCCAACGTGCACGCCGCGATCGACGCGGGCGTCCACGTCGTCGTCGGCACGACCGGCTGGGACGACGCGTCCCGCGGGCGCGTGACGGAGCACCTCGCGCGCAAGGCGGCGGAGGGCACGGACGTGGGCGTGCTCATCGCCCCGAACTTCGGCCTGTCGGCGGTCCTCGCGATGGCGTTCGCCGCGAAGGCCGCGCGCTACTTCGAGTCGGTCGAGGTCGTCGAGCTCCACCACCCCGACAAGGTCGACGCCCCGAGCGGCACCGCGCGCCACACGGCGCACGCGATCGCCGCCGCTCGCGCAGAGGCGGGCGTCGAGCCGAGCCCTGACGCGACCGAGGACGGCTGGGAGGCGCGCGGCATGGACATCGACGGCGTCCGCGTGCACGCGGTGCGCCTGCGCGGCCTCGTCGCGCACGAGGAGATCCTCCTCGGCAACGTCGGCGAGCAGCTGACGATCCGCCAGGACTCGTTCGACCGCGTCTCGTTCATGCCGGGCGTGCTCCTGGGCGTCCGCGAGATCGGCTCGCGGCCGGGCCTCACGGTCGGCCTCGAGAACGTCCTCGACCTCTCCTGACCGTGGGCAAGGTACGTCGCGGGCTCGTGCCCGCCCTCGCGGTGACGGCGCTGCTCGGGATCTACGCGTGGGCGATCGCGGGGCGCGGCGTCACGCTGCTGCGCACGGGCGAGCCGATCGGCATCGCGCTCGGCGTCGGCGTGCTCGCGATCCCGCTGCTGGTCATCTGGACGATCTGGCGTGAGTGGTCGCTCGCCGCGCACGTGCAGCGCATGGCCGACGAGCTCGCGGCCGCGGACGAGCTGCCGGTCGACGACCTGCCGCGCTCGCCCGGCGGCCGCATCGACCGCGCCGCGGCCGACGAGGCGTTCGCGGTGGCGCAGGCCCAGGCCGCGGCCGCTCCCGACGACTGGCGCGTCTGGTACCACCTCGCGTTCGCCTACGACGCCGCAGGGGACCGCAGGAGAGCGCGGGCGACGCTGCGGCGCGCCGCACACCTCCACGACCGCGCGCAGGGCTGAGCGGCCGCGCTACTTTGCCAGCGTGGCCTCGAGCTGGTCGCAGAGCTTCCAGCCGGCCAGGTTCTCGTGGCCGTCCTGGCTGCTCACCTGGTAGCGCCACATGCCGACGGCGTCGTCGATGGCCTCGGGCTTGAGTTCGGCAGCGGGCACCGCAACGAAGTGGTGGTCGCGCAGTATGTCACGGATCTCCTCGATCTCCTCGAGGTCCTCGTCGTCGTAGTCGCTCGGGTCCTCGAGCACCGCGGGGCCGTCGAAGTAGCGGCGCAGATAGGCGTCGGTGTTCTCCGTGAGAAGGACCCGCGAGAGCTCGGGGCCCGCATCGGCAGGGAACCCCGCGAGGTGGATGAGTGCTGAAGCTATGAGGTTGACGTGGCCACTACCGAGAAGGGCGACGCTCATAGGTGCTCCATTTCTGAGGTGAGGAGAAGGTGGACGGACGTGTCTGCGCGAATGACGTCACGGCCCTCAGTCGGGCTGCTCGCGCAGGGTGAAGGCGTAGCTGGCTGAGGTGAGATGTGTCTTTGCGGGGTCGAAGGTGATGTCGATGCGGTAGGTGGTGTCTGCTTCGACGTTGAAGGTGTTGCCCTTGGTGAAGGGGGCTAGGTCGGTCAGTGGGTTGTCGTCGTGGTCGAAGAGCTGCCACTGGAGTGCGGAGTGGCCGGTGGTGTCCAGGAGGACTTCGGCGGTGCGGGTGGGGGTGAAGGTGTAGGTGTCCTTGGACAGGTGTGTTTCGAGGTGTCTGGCGCCGGCGGCGGGGGAGTTCGTGGCGACGCGGGTGCCGACGGTGGCTTCGTGGCCGATGTCGGTGAGGGTGAAGGCCTGTGCGGGGGGTGGGGTGAAGATCCGCAGGGAGTAGGCGCCGGTGGAGGTTCCGTAGGGGGTGACGCGGCCGTTGACGTAGTTGTCAAGCTGAGCGGCGGCCTTGGCGGTGGTGCCGTTGTTGACGAGCTTGAGCTCGTAGATGTCGACGGGCGCATTTGCGGGATCGGCAACGCTCTGTTCGTGCGTGACCACATCGGTGCGTCCTGTATCTGAAAAGAGATTCGGGCCGGTTCGTCGAATCCGAGTCTCCCGGTAGACCGCACCTGCACCAAGTGCTCTTTCGAGATGGTGGATGAGGCGAACCTGGGCAATCCGCTCGGCTTGGCGAACTTCAGTGTCTGAACACTCGCCGCGGGCTACGACTGCGGAGCTCGCGGCAACGAAGCATGGTTCCGCGATTCGGCCGTTGGTGCGGACCAGTCGACCATTCACACAATATCGGCCACGAGCTATGTTCGTCACGAACAGCGGGTCGCACTCAACGCCGATGGATTCGCTCGACGCCGGATATGTGACCTGCGGCGTGTGTGCTGACGCTTGGCTGGGAGCCATTGTAATTGTGCTGGCGAACAGTGTGATGGCGACGAAGGCTCGAATGAACTGGCGCATGGTCCGGGCTTCTTTGCTGTGTTAATCGCAGACGAGGGCGATTGCTAGATCAATGTCAGGTTCGCCGCTATGTGGAACAGAGTGAGGCCCTGCTTTTTCACGGTGCAGAGCGGAGTCGTCGCTCCGTCATAGATGTTGACCGCGAACATCGAGTTGATCGGCCCTTCCTGGAAGACGGAGACAACGTGATTGTCGTCGTACCAGCCCTGGACTCGGTGCACGCGCTTCTTGGGCTGGAGATGGATCTCGCGAGGTAGCCCCGGCGGGGACGTCAAAATACCTGAGTCGACATCGAGTATTGCCAGGGTCGTGGCGTTGCGCACCAGGAGTCGTCGACCGTCTGGACTCCATGATTGTGTTCCATGGAGTCCATACACCCCGAGTTCTGCGACTGCCTCCCCCGTCCCGGAATCGACGACGGCCGTTGTGGCGGAGTTCATGCCTGGTTCGACTGGTTGCGGATTCACAGAGAACGCGATCCGCGAACTGTCGGGTGAAAGCTGTGCGGCCGTCATCGCTTCATCGCTCAGCCGGATTTGATGCCCAGGGATTTCCAGTGCCGGGGTGAGCTCGCCGCCGGACTCGCTGAGACTCAGCGTGGTGGATTGGGACCAGGCCGGCGCGTTCGATCCGCTCGGACTGCTGCTGGTCGCTGCCCTTGACTGGGCGGCAAGAATAACATCGACCTTGATGTCGAACGACTGTCGGAAGTGGTCGAGTCGCCCGCTTGTTGTTTGGGCGATCGGCGAGCGCAGGAGCGTCGGCAGGAGTGTTTGCAGTATGCGATGGTCGACGATGCCGGGCTCGAGCCAGCGATGATGCGATGAGATGACGCTTGTTCCGTCGGCGCTGAGCCACGCGTAGAATCGTTCGGCGGTCCCTTCGAGCCCGGGCAGTCGACGGAGCTCGTAAGTTCGCGGATCTGCGGCATGTGGGATATGAGTTGAGCCGTCCCACGCGAGGAAGGTGGTGCGTTCGAGCCCGGGCTCGAGCTCGGCGTCGACAAAGCGGTATTCCGGGATGTCCGTCACGGTGTGAAAACTATCGGTGCCCGCAGCGTGGCGCAAACGCTCGAACGGGGAGAACCGGACCGCTCAGAGCGTTGCGCTCCACCGACATTCGACGACCTCTCGGCCGCCGAGGTCGAGCGTGCGACGGCGCCCGTCGGCCGCCATGCCAGCGCCTGAGAGGAAGTGCTCGCGCCCCTCGTCGCCCGCGAGGACCCACGCCGAGACCTCCTCGGCACCGTCCTGGCGCAGCCGGTCGACGGCCGCGGACATCAGACGTGAGCCGTGGCCCTTGCGACGTTCGTCGGGTGCGACCTCGAGGCCGGCGATCGCGCCGGGGGAGAGCGCGACGTAGCCGACGACGCGTGGGCCGGCGCACGCGACGAGCACCGCGAAGCCCGGCCCGGGCGGCGTGCCGACGGCGGTCGCCCACTGGGTCCGGAAGCCGTCGGGGTCGAGGCGGTCGAGGACGTCGGCGCCGAGGGCGTCGGCGTGCGTCGCTCGCCACGCGGCGATCTGGAGGTCGGCCATGGCGACCTCGTCGCCCGGCACGGCCGGGCGGACGGAGACGTCCGCGGTCGGGGAGAACAGGCTCATGGGTCCAGTCTCTCCCGCCTGCGGACGTCCCGCGGACACTCGTGCGCCGCGCGTGGCGTCAGTGGACGGCGGCCGCCGCGTTGGCGGCGCGCTGGTGCGCCGTGAGCGACATCCGGTCGATCCACGCGAGGGCGAGCGCGGAGACGACGAACGCGAGGTGGATGACCGTCTGCCAGAGCATGATCTCGCCCGTGATGCGGCCCGAGCTCGACTCGATGAACGTCCGCAGCAGGTGGACCGACGAGATGCCGATGATCGACATCGCGAGCTTGGTCTTGAGGACGTTCGCGTTGACGTGGCTGAGCCACTCGGGCTGGTCGGGGTGCCCGTCGAGGCGCATGCGGGACACGAACGTCTCGTAGCCGCCGACGATCACCATGATGAGGAGGTTGGAGATCATGACGACGTCGACGAGGCCGAGCACCGCGAGCATGATCTCCTCGGCGCCGAACGTGTGCTCGACGACCGCGTGGGTGACGGGGTCCTCGGTCGTGTGGACACCGGTGAACCCGCCGACGAGCAGGTGCCAGAGCTCCTTGAGGAACTGCCACACGTAGACGACCTGCGCGACGATGAGGCCGAGGTAGAGCGGGGCCTGCAGCCAGCGGGAGGCGAAGATCATCGCGCCGAGCGACGAGCTGTAGCGCGGGCCGGCGAGGGTCGGGTCGGGCGTGGGGGTGCTGAGCTCGCTCATGGCGGCCTTCCGGTCGTCAGGACGTGGAGCGCCCAGACTAGAGGCGGCGTCCGAACGGGCCTGGACCCAGTGCACGATACGGACACCGGTGAGTCCCGGATCGCGGTCAGAGCGCGACGTACACCGTCTCGAGGTACTCCTCGAGCCCCGCCTCGCCGCCCTCGCGGCCGAGGCCGGACATCTTCACGCCGCCGAAGGGCGCGCTCGCGTCGGAGACCATGCCCCGGTTGAGACCGATCATCCCGGCCTCGAGCTCGTCGGCGAGGCGCATCGCGGTGCTGACGTCGCGGGTGTGCGCGTACGCGACGAGGCCCGCGTCGGTGTCGTTCGCGAGCGCGATGCCTTCGTCGAGGGTGCCAAAGCGGGTGACGGGCGCGACGGGACCGAAGATCTCCTCGCGGAGCACGACGCTGTCGGAGGGGACGTCTGCGAGTACTGTCGGTGCGAAGAAGTGGCCGGGGCCGCGCGGGGCATCCCCACCGGTCGTCACGCGGGCACCGTCGGCGAGCGCGCCCGCGACGGTCTCGTCCATGCGGTCGACCGCGGGTGCTTCGATGAGCGGGCCCACCTCGACGCCGTCGCGCGCCCCGGGGCCGACGCGCAACCGCGCGAACGCCTCGGTGAGCCGGGCCGTGAGCTCGTCGGCGATGCCAGCCTGCGCGTAGATGCGGTTCGCGGCGACGCACGTCTGCCCGGAGTTGCGCATCTTCGCCTGGAGGAGGCTCGTCACGGCGAGATCGAGGTCCGCGTCGTCGCACACGAGGAACGGGGCGTTGCCGCCGAGCTCCATCGACGTGCGCAGGATGCCTTGGGCGGCGCCCGCCAGCAGCGTGCGGCCGACGTCGGTCGAGCCCGTGAACGACAGCTTGCGCAGGCGGCGGTCGGCGAGCAGCGGCTCGGTGAGACGGCTCGCGCTCGTGCCCGTGACGACGTTGAGCACGCCCGTCGGTAGGTCGTGCGTCGCGAGCGTCGTGCGGACGATCTCGGCGACGAGCATCGTCGTGAGCGGCGTGAGGCGCGCGGGTTTGACGACAACGGTGCAGCCCGCGGCGAGCGCGGGCGCGATCTTGCGCGTCGCCATCGCGAGCGGGAAGTTCCACGGCGTGACGAGGAGCGAGGGGCCGACGGGGCGGCGCGAGACGATCTGCCGAACGCCGCCCGCGGGGGCGGTGCGCGCAAGGCCGCCCGTGCGCACCGCCTGCTCGGCGTACCAGCGGACGTAGTCGGCGCCGTACGTGAGCTCGGCACGCGACTCCGCGAGCGGCTTGCCGCCCTCGGCCGTGATGAGAGCGGCGATCTCCTCGCCGCGCGCGAGCAGCGTGCGGTGGACGTCGGCCAGGACGTCGGCGCGGGCACGCGGCGAGGCGGCCCGCCACGCCGGGGCGGCGTCGGCCGCGGCGTCGAGCGCCGCGGGCGCCCCCGCGCCGTCCGCGTCGGCGACCTCGGCGAGGACGTCGCCGGTCGCGGGGTCGTGCACCTCGAACGTGCTCGGGGCAGCCTGCCACTCGCCGCCGACGAGCGAACCGGTGGGGAGGTCGTGGGGGAGCGTCGTCGTCGGAGCCATGAGTCCATCATGCGCCGCCTCCGGCGTCTCGGCAGGGCCATCCCGTAGGCTTCCGGCCATGACGCGGCGCCCCGACACGCAGTACGAGGATCTTCTGCGCGACGTTCTCGAGCACGGCACCCCCAAGGCGGACCGGACGGGCACCGGCACGCGCTCGGTCTTCGGCCGACAGCTGCGCTGGGACCTCGCGCAGGGTTTCCCGCTCGTCACGACGAAGCGCGTCCACGTGCGGTCGGTCGTCGGCGAACTCCTGTGGTTTCTCCGGGGGGACTCGAACGTCCGCTGGCTCCAGGAGCACGGCATCCGCATCTGGAACGAGTGGGCGGACGCCGACGGTGAGCTCGGCCCGGTCTACGGCGTCCAGTGGCGTTCGTGGCCGACGCCCGACGGCGGGCACGTCGACCAGATCACGAAGGTCGTCGAGGACCTGCGTGCGAACCCCGACTCGCGCCGGCACATCGTCTCGGCGTGGAACGTCGCCGAGCTCGACAAGATGGCGCTCGCGCCGTGCCACGCGTTCTTCCAGTTCTACGTCGCGGACGGCCGGCTGTCGTGCCAGCTCTACCAGCGTTCGGCAGACATGTTCCTCGGCGTGCCCTTCAACATCGCGTCGTACGCGTTGCTCACGCACATGGTCGCGCAGCAGGCGGGCTATGAGGTCGGGGACTTCGTGTGGACGGGCGGCGACGTCCACGTCTACGACAACCACCACGCGCAGGTGCGCGAGCAGCTGAGCCGTGAGCCGTTCCCGTTCCCGACGCTCGCGCTGCGCAAGGCTGCGTCGATCCTCGACTACACCTTCGACGACGTCGTCGTCGAGGGATACGAGCACCACCCGGCGATCGCGGCGCAGGTGGCGGTGTGAGCGAGCGCGCGCCGGGCACGTGGCTCGGCATGATCTGGGCACAGGACTCGAGCGGCGGCATCGGCATGGGCGGGACTCTGCCGTGGCACCTCCCGGAGGATCTCGCGTTCTTCCGCGAGCAGACGCGCGGGCACGCGGTCGTCATGGGGCGCAAGCAGTGGGAGTCGCTTCCCGATCGTGTCCGACCGCTGCCGGGCCGCCGTAACATCGTCCTCACGCGCGACGCCTCGTACGAGGCTCCGGGAGCCGAGACGGTGCGCTCGCTCGCGGACGCGCTCGCCCGCGTCGCGGGGGAGCGCGCGTGGATCATCGGCGGCGGTCAGGTGTACGCGCAGGCCGTCGACGATGCCGACGAGCTCGTCGTCACGAAGATCGACGGTAACTACGACGTCGACGTCCATGCGCCCGAGATCGGGGACGATTGGACGCTCGTCGCGCGCGAGCCCGGCGCGGGCTGGACGACTGCCGCGAACGGCATGCGCTATGCGGTCGAGCGTTACGAGCGCACCGGCGGCTGAGCCGGGGCCGTACGCGCACAGCGTGGTTCGGACGGAGCGCGGCTCGGCGGATCAGCGGTGCGCGGGCACCGCGTCGACGATCTCGCTCATCGTCACGAAGCGCATGCCGCGCTCCGTGAGCGAGCGCACGAGCCGCTCGACCGCGGCGTAGAGCGACTCGGCCGGAGTGCCACGTCCGTCGTGGCAAAGGATGACCATGCCGGGGCTCGCTGTCGCGAGATCCCGGTCGACCTTGGCCTCAGCGCCGTCAGTCGGCAGGTGGTGCGACCACAGGGCGACGTCGTAGTCGAGCTCGGCTGCCGCGTAGAGCACGGGTGCATCCATGCGTCCGTAAGGCGGGCGCAGCCAGCGCGGGGTTGTGCCGGTGACGTCGACGAGCGCTTCGTGCGTGCGGGTGAGGTGGTCGAGACATTCGGCCGCCTCGTAGCGTGTGAGGTCCGTGTGGTCCCAGCCGTGCGATCCGATCTCGTGACCGCCCTCGACGACCGCGCGGGCGACTCCCGGATGCTCGCGTGCGGCTGAGCCGTGCTGGAAGAACGTCGCTCGGGCGTCGTGCCGGGCGAGGATCTCGAGGACGAGCGGCGTCCAGCGAGGGTCGGGACCGTCGTCGAAGGTGAGCGCGACGAGCGGTTCGGCGCACCCCGCGCGCCACACGACACGGGACGCACAGGCGGTCGTGCGTGTCTCGGGTCGCGGCGAGACGCGGTATGTGGGTGGACGACGGTCGCTCCGCGCGGTTTGTGCGACGGAACCACCGACGGCACCGAGCGCACCCACCGCCGCGATGGTCGCCATGCCGCGCAGAATCGCGCGGCGCCCCGGCGCCGTACCTCCGGTCGTGACCTCGTCGGCGTCGTCGACCGTGTCGTTCCCCTGCCCCATGTGTCGGATGCTAGTGGGCCGGGCACCGACCCTGCCAGGACGTCTGGCACGTGGCACGTGACGTGCGTCCGCAGGGCGTGCCCCGCACGCGCCATGGTGTCGTCTCGCGATAGGTTGGCCTCCATGACGCAGACCCCCGCGCGCCCGTTCGGCGCAGTGCTCACCGCGATGGTCACCCCGATGACGCCGGACGGCGCCGTCGACGTCGAGGCGGGGGCCGCGCTCGCGAAGCACCTCGTCGACCACGGGCACGACGGGCTCGTCGTCAACGGCACGACCGGCGAGTCGCCCACGACCCACGCCCCCGAGAAGGCCGAGCTCGTCGCAGCCGTCGTCGAGGCGGTCGGGGACCGTGCGCGGATCGTCGCGGGCGCGAGCTCGAACGACACGGCGCACGCCGTCCGCATGGCCGAGCAGTCCGCCGAGGCCGGCGCGCACGGCCTCCTCGTCGTCTCCCCGTACTACTCGCGTCCCTCGCAGGAGGGCGTCTACCGTCACACGCTCGCGGTCGCCGAGGCCACGGACGTCCCGGTCATGCTCTACGACGTCCCCGGGCGCACGGGTGTCCGCTTCGCGCCCGCGACGATCGCGCGCCTCGCCGAGCACGACAACGTCGTCGCCATGAAGGACGCGACAGGCGACATCTACGGGGCCTCGAAGCTCATCGCGTCGACCGGCCTCGCCTGGTACTGCGGTGACGACGCCCTCTACCCCGCCTACCTCGCATACGGCGCGAGCGGCATCGTCTCCGTCGTCGGCCACGTCGTCGGCGACCAGCTCGCCGAGATCACACGTGCGTTCGACGAGGGCGACCACGCGCGCGCCTGGTCGGTCTTCTCGACGATCACGGAGGCCATCGACGCCGTCAACGGCGCGGGCTTCCAGGCCGTCATGGCGAAGGCCGCGTGCGAGCTCCTGGGCCTCGTGCCCACCCGGACCCTCCGGCTGCCCCAGGTGGCAGCCACCGACGACGAGGTCGCCGTCGTCCGCGCCCACCTCGTGGCCGCGGGACTGCTCGATCCGTCCCACTGAAAGGCACCCCACATGAGCAACGCCCACCCCGAGCTTCCCGCGCCGCCGCCGCTCCCCGCAGGCGGGTTGCGGGTCGTCCCGCTCGGCGGGCTCGGCGAGGTCGGACGCAACATGTCCGTCCTCGAGTTCGACGGCAGGCTCCTCGTCATCGACTGCGGCGTCCTCTTCCCTGAGGATCACCAGCCGGGCGTCGACCTCATCCTCCCCGACTTCGAGTACATCGCCGATCGCCTCGACGACATCGAGGCGATCATCCTCACGCACGGGCACGAGGACCACATCGGTGGCGTGCCGTACCTCCTGCGCATGCGCCGTGACATCCCCGTCGTCGGGTCGCAGCTCACGCTCGCGTTCATCGAGGCAAAGCTCAAGGAGCACCGCATCACGCCCGTGACCTTCGCGGTCAAGGAGGGACGGACGGAGTCCTTCGGTGCGTTCGAGTGCGAGTTCATCGCAGTCAACCACTCGATCCCTGACGCGCTCGCCGTCGCCGTGACGACCCCCGCCGGCACCGTGCTCAACACGGGCGACTTCAAGATGGACCAGCTGCCGCTCGACGGCCGCATCACCGACCTGCGCGCGTTCGCCCGCCTCGGCGAAAAGGGCGTCGACCTCTTCATGGTCGACTCGACGAACGCCGAGGTCCCCGGGTTCGTCACGGGCGAGCAGGAGATCGGTCCGGTCCTCGAGGGCGTCTTCGACCAGTGCGACGGCCGGATCGTCGTCGCCTCGTTCGCGTCGCACGTCCACCGCGTCCAGCAGGTCCTCAACGCGGCGCACTCGCACGGACGCAAGGTGGCGTTCGTCGGTCGCTCCATGGTCCGCAACATGGGGATCGCGTCCGAGCTCGGCTACCTCCACGTGCCCGACGGGCTGCTCGTCGATCTCAAGAAGATCGACACGCTCCCGGACGACCGGGTCGTCCTCATGTGCACGGGCTCGCAGGGCGAGCCGATGGCCGCGCTCAGCCGCATCGCCAACCGCGACCACAAGGTGTCGGTCGGCCCGGGCGACACGGTGATCCTCGCGTCGTCGCTCATCCCGGGCAACGAGTCGTCGGTGTTCCGCGTCATTAACGGGCTCACCCGTCTCGGCGCGCGCGTCGTCCACTCGGGCAACGCCAAGGTGCACGTCTCGGGCCACGCGAGCGCGGGCGAGCTCATCTACTGCTACAACATCCTGCGCCCGCGCAACGTCATGCCGATCCACGGCGAGGTGCGTCACCTCGTCGCGAACGGCGCGCTCGCGGTCCGCACGGGTGTTCCGCCCGAGCGCGTCGTCCTCGCGGAGGACGGTTTTGTCATCGACCTCGTCGACGGCAAGGCGTCGATCGTCGGTGCCGTCCCGTGCGGCTACGTGTACGTCGACGGCTCGAGCGTCGGCGAGCTCACGGACGCCGAGCTCAAGGACCGTCGGATCCTTGGCGAGGAGGGCTTCATCTCGATCTTCGCGGTCATCGACTCCTCGACCGGGAAGATCGTCGCGGGACCCGAGATCCACGCGCGCGGATTCGCCGAGGACGAAGCCGTGTTCGACGGGATCCTCCCGCAGCTCTCGGACTCCCTCGAGGAAGCGGCGGCAGGCGGCAACGTCGACACGCACCAGCTGCAGCAGGTCATGCGGCGCGTCGTCGGCCGGTTCGTCTCGAACCGCCTGCGTCGTCGTCCGATGATCGTGCCGGTCGTCGTCGAGGCCTGACCTCGGCATCGCTCTGACACCCCGGGACCCTGAGGGTCCCGGGGTGTCGTCGTCGGACCGTGTGACGTTCTCGTGCCGCGCCGCTGCCATGGTGTGTCGGCGGTCGTTGGTAGGTTCGGAACCATGGCGACACGTGGCTCCTCAGCACCTTCCGCGAAGCGCGGCACGACGACGGCGCGCAGCGCCGGTGCGTCGTCGCGCGGCTCGGGCGGGGCACGTTCGGGCAGCTCGTCGTCCAAGGGCTCGACGTCGGGTCGGCGCGCGCCGCAGCCCGAACCGACGCAGCCCGCGCTCCCGCTGCGCATGGCGAAGGGCGCCTGGATGGGCACCGCGCACCTCGTCGGCGGCGGCTTCCGCAGCGTCGGGCGCGGAGCGCGTGACCTCGACCCGGCGCACCGCCGGGACGGCGTCGCGCTGCTCCTGCTCGCCCTCACCATCGTCGTCGCGGGCCGCGAGTGGTTCGGGCTCGAGGGCTTCGTCATGGAGTGGGTGCACCTCGGGGTCGCCGGGCTCCTCGGCGTCGTCGGCGTCGCGCTTCCCGTCCTCCTCGGCTGGCTCGCGGTGCGGTTCATGCGTGCACCGCAGGAGAGCGCGGAGACGAGCCGCAAGGGCATCGGCATCACCGCGATCCTCGTCGCCGTGTGCGGGGTCGTCGCGATCTCGTCGGGGCGTCCCTCACCGACGGACGGCTGGGACGGGCTCCAGGAGGCTGGGGGCATCCTCGGCTACGCGGCAGGCAACTCGCTCGTCGCTGCCTTCAGCGCGTGGATCGCGGTGCCGGTGCTCGTGCTCCTCGCGTTCTTCGGGGTCCTCGTCCTCACCGCGACGCCCATCAACCAGATCGTCCCGCGCTTGCGGCAGCTCGTCGGGCACGCTCCGGCCACGGACGAGGAGACCGACGACGCGGGCCCGCTCGAGCTCGCCGAGGGCGTCTCGCGTCACGACGGCACCGATCCGATCGAGGCTGCGCCTCGTCGCAGGCGCTTCGGCCGCCGCAGGGACGACGACGCCGACGCGACGCCGACGACCACGCTCGCGGAGGGCGGCGACGGCGTCCGTCCGTTCGACTCCGCCGCAATGCGCGAGGTCGAGCCGGGGTCGACCGACGTGACCGCGCTGCTCGGGCACGACGCGGCCGACGACGTACCGGCCGCGACCGCTCCGACAGCGGCCACCGCGCCGACCGTCCCGGCGACGGTGCCCGCCGCCGAACCTGCTCCCGAGCCCGCCGCGCCCCCGACGACCGCCGTCCCGCACGGCGAGCAGCCCATGCTCGGCGGCGACATCGTCTACGTCCTTCCCAGCGAGGAGACGCTCCTCACCGGCCCGCCGCACAAGGTGCGGTCCGCCGCGAACGACCGCGTCGTCGAGTCGCTCTCGAACGTCTTCGAGCAGTTCGGCATTGACGCGAAGGTCACCGGCTTCTCGCGCGGCCCGACCGTGACGCGCTACGAGGTCGAGCTCGGCCTCGGCACGAAGGTCGAGAAGATCACCAACCTCTCGAAGAACATCGCGTACGCCGTCGCGAGCGCCGACGTCCGCATCCTCTCGCCGATCCCCGGCAAGTCCGCGATCGGCATCGAGATCCCCAACGCCGACCGCGAGACCGTCGTCCTCGGCGACGTCCTGCGCTCGTCGGTCGCGCGTCGCAGCGAGCACCCCATGATCATCGGCATCGGCAAGGACGTCGAGGGCGGGTACGTCGTCGCGAACCTTGCGAAGATGCCGCACATCCTCGTCGCCGGCGCGACGGGCGCGGGTAAGTCGAGCTTCGTCAACTCGATGATCGTGTCGCTGCTCATGCGCGCGACCCCCGACCAGGTGCGCATGGTGCTCGTCGACCCCAAGCGCGTCGAGCTGACGATCTACGAGGGCATCCCGCACCTCATCACGCCCATCATCACGAGCCCCAAGAAGGCTGCCGAAGCCCTCGAGTGGGTCGTGCGGGAGATGGACGCGCGGTACGACGATCTCGCGATGTTCGGCTACAAGCACATCGACGACTTCAACGCGGCGGTCCGTGCGGGCAAGGTCCAGCCTCTGCCCGGATCCGAGCGCAAGATCGCCCCGTACCCGTACCTCCTCGTCGTCGTCGACGAGCTCGCGGACCTCATGATGGTCGCCCCGCGCGACGTCGAGGCGTCGATCCAGCGCATCACGCAGCTCGCCCGCGCGGCCGGCATCCACCTCGTGCTCGCGACGCAGCGCCCGTCCGTCGACGTCGTCACGGGCCTCATCAAGGCCAACGTCCCCTCGCGCCTCGCGTTCGCGACGAGCTCGCTCACCGACTCGCGCGTCGTCCTCGACCAGCCGGGCGCCGAGAAGCTCATCGGCCAGGGTGACGCCCTCTTCATGCCCATGGGCGAGGCCAAGCCGGCCCGCGTCCAGGGCGCCTGGGTCGAGGAGAAGGAGATCGCGGCGGTCGTCGCGCACGTCAAGGAGCAGCTCAAGCCCGTCTACCGCGAGGACGTCACGGTGACGGCCGCGAAGAAGCAGATCGACGACGACATCGGTGACGACCTCGACGTCCTGCTCCAGGCCGCCGAGCTCGTCATCACGTCACAGTTCGGCTCGACCTCGATGCTCCAGCGCAAGCTCCGCGTCGGGTTCGCCAAGGCTGGCCGACTCATGGACCTGCTCGAGTCGCGCGAGATCGTCGGCCCGTCCGAGGGGTCCAAGGCGCGCGACGTCCTCGTGCAGCCCGAGGGGCTGCCTGCGGCGCTCGCGATGCTCCGTGGCGAGGACGCGCCCTCGACCTCGGAGCCCGCGTTCGACCAGGATGCTCCCGACGACAGGTACGCCGACGGCGTCGGCTCCGGACTGCCGCCCGTCGCGCACGACTACGGCGACGGGGACGACGAGGACGGGTCCGAGGACGCCTGGTCGCTCACCGGCCGCTGAACGGCACCAGGATCACCGCTCGGAGCGTTCCTCGACCGTCACCGTCGCGGTCGACGCCGTCGGCTCGCGCCGCTCAGGCGCCGACCCGTCGACGGCGTCGCGCACGTGCTTCTCACGCGCCGTGAGCGCACCGGCGGAGAGCCTTCCGACCTTCGAGCCGTCGAGATCCGCGAACGCGTGAAGCCGGTGACCGTCGAGGCGGTCGACCGTGATGCCGACCCACTCGACACCCGTGACGCGGGCCGGGCCGTCCGCCGCATGGCGGACGTTCGCGAGCATGAGCAGCCCGTTCGACGTCTCGGCGATGCAGCAGTCCGAGTCCTGGTTCGAGATCATGTTGCCGAGGCCGTAACCGACCCACATCCCGGAGTCGCCGGGACCGCCGTCGAGACGTTCGAACGGCTGCGGGACGTGCGCGTGATGACCGATGAGCAGATCGACCTCGCCCGAGCGCGCGAGCGCCGCGGCGAACGCCCGCTGCTCGTCGTTGGGCGCGGTGACGTACTCGTTCCCCGCATGCATCGACACGAGGACGACGTCGGCGCCGCGCTCGCGCTCAGCCTTCGCCGCCGCGATCATCGCGTCCGCGTCGAGCATCGTCACCGACCACGGCTTGTCGGCGTCGACCGGCATGCCGTTCGTGCCGTACGTGCCTGAGAGGTGCGCGACGACCGTCGTGCGTCCCTGCGACTCGAGCGTGTAACGCTGCGCCTGCGACGACTCCTCCGCGGAACGCGCGGTGCCCACGTGGCCGAGACCCTCGGCGTCGAAGACGTCGAGCGTGCGCGCGAGCCCGGCGAATCCCTTGTCGACCGAGTGGTTCGACGCGGTCGAGCATCCGTCCCACCCCTGCGCCGCGAGGTCACGGACGAGCGCGGGCGTCGTGCCGAACATGGGGTAGCCCGACACCGGACGACCCTCCGGCGCGACCGGGACCTCCATGTGGCACAGGGCGAGGTCTGCGCCCTGCACCCAGCTGTCGAGCCCGGCGAGCAGGGGTCGGAAGTCGTAGCCGTCGCCCGTACGGGCCGATCGCATCACGGGCGTGTGCGGCAGGACGTCACCCGCCGCGAGGATCGTGAGATCGACGTCGGGCGTCGGCGTCGGCGTCGGTGTGGGCTCGGCAGGCGGGGTCGTGGGCTGAGGTACCGTCGACGCGACAGGGGCAGTCGGAACGGACGACGGGCCCTCCGGGCGCCCGCCGAGGAGGTCCGGGACGACGACCGCCGCGGCCGTCCCGGTGGCGACGACGACCGCGACCGACGCCGCGACCACTGCCCAGCGTCGGGGGCCTGCCGCATGAGCAGAACCGTTCTGGGCATGGCGCATCACACAGGGGAGACTACCGCCCGTCATGCTGGGTGCCAGCGCCTATTCTGTGAGGATGACGCAGAACTCCGGGAGCATGTGGCGGACGCAGTGGAACATCGCGAACGCGGTGACGGCGGCCCGCATCCTCATGGTTCCGTTCGTCGCCTGGGCCCTGCTCGTCGACGGCGGCGACACAGCTCCCTGGCGCTGGGTCGCGACGGTCCTCTTCGTCGTCGCGGCCGCGACCGACAAGGTCGACGGGCATCTCGCCCGGAGCAGGGGCCTCGTCACCGACCTCGGCAAGCTCCTCGACCCGATCGCCGACAAGGCCCTCATCGGCACTGCGCTCGTCGGCCTCTCGCTCCTCGGTGAGCTGTGGTGGTGGGTGACGATCGTCATCCTCGTGCGGGAGCTCGGGATCACCGCCATGCGGCTGCTCGTCATGGATCGCTTCGTTCTCGCTGCGTCGCGCGGCGGCAAGCTCAAGACCGTCCTCCAGTCGGTCGCGCTCTCGATACTCCTCCTGCCGCGCGGCGTCCTACCCGAGCTCGTCCACACCGCCGGCTACGCCGTCATGGGGCTCGCGGTCGTCGTCACGCTCGTCACGGGCCTCGACTACGTCGTCCGGACCCTGCGCAACCCCGTCGTGCGCGAGGGCCACGCATGACGATGCTCGCTGCCGCCGCCGACGGGCTGCTCGCCGTGACACGCGAACGGGGGCTCACGGTCGCCGTCGCCGAGTCGCTCACGGGCGGGATGCTGAGCAGCGCGCTCGTCGGCCCGCCCGGCGCCTCGGACGTCGTGCTCGGCGCCGTCGTCGCGTACGCGACGGACGTCAAGTCGACGGTGCTCGGGGTCGATGCGGCGCTGCTCGCCGAGCGAGGACCCGTCGACGCCGACGTCGCCGGGCAGATGGCGCTCGGCGCGGCCCGGCTCCTCGGGGCTCGCTGCGGCATCGCGACGACCGGAGTCGCAGGACCCGGCCCCCAGGACGGGGTCCCTGCGGGCCGCGTGCACGTCGCGGCGTGCGTCGACGGCGTCGTCCGGAAGCGTCGGCTCGACCTCCCCGGAGACCGCGCGGAGATCCGTGAGCGTGCCGCGCTCGCGGCACTCGAGCTCCTTCACGAGATCGTCACCGGGTGAGTCAACGCCGACCGGGAACACCTGAGGCCCCGGAACAGTTGGACAAGGCATGGAGACATCGACACGTCCGGGACCGTCGGCCACGGGAGGAACGTCTCGCGCAGCACGCGGGACCGCCCGACGGCGCGAGCCTGTCCGTGGCTCGTTGTATCCTCACCAGACCGTGACGCAGCGGAGTGGAACGACGGAGAGGGGGCGCCAGATGATCGTCCTGCGACGAGAGATCGGTGATGTCCTGCGTGACGCGCGCCAGCGGCAGGGCCGGACCCTGCGCGAGGTGTCGTCCGCAGCACGTGTGTCGCTCGGCTACCTCAGCGAGGTCGAGCGTGGTCAGAAGGAAGCCTCCTCGGAGCTGCTCGGGTCGATCTGCGAGGCGCTCGACGTCCCGCTGTCGACCGTGCTCCGTGAGGTGAGCGACCGGGTTGCGGTCGCCGAAGGTCTGTTCGTCCCGGACACGGTCCCGGACGACTTCGCGAGCGCCGTCGTCCGGGTTCCGGCACGGCGCGAGCTCACACCGATCGGCTGACACCTGGCTGCGGTGTCTGGCACCGTGGGCAGAAGAAGATCGGACGTTCCTCGGGCGGCCTGCGGGCCTGCCGCACCGCGATTGCGGTGCGGCAGCGCACGCACGGCCGCCCGAGGCGTCCGTGCACCCGTGATTCACGCGCCTCGAGACCGTGCACGACGGCGACCGTCATGTCGCGACGCGCCGTGAGGAGGAGCGCCGCGAGCTCGTGGGCGTCGAGCGTGCCGACCGTCCGCCACGGGTCCGTGCGCCGCGCGAAGAGCGACTCCGCGGCGTAGATGGTGCCGATCCCCGCGACCCGCCGCTGGTCGAGGAGGGCCTCGGCGACGCTCACTCCCGGCCCGTCTCCCGCGTCCCGCAGCCGCAGAGCTGCCGCGCGGACGTCGAGGTCGTCTGCAAGGACGTCAGGACCGAGGTGCCCGAGCAAGCGACGCGCGTCACGCGATCGGACGACGTTGAGCATGCCGAGGTTCTCGCCGAGCGCCGTCCACCGCGCCGATGCGAGCACGGCCCTCACGTGGGGTGCGCGGCCCTCGGCCTCGGGCGAGCCGGTGCGGGCGACGTACCAGCGGCCCTCCATCCGCAGGTGCGAGTGGACCGTCCAGCCGTCCGTCGTCCTCACGAGGAGGTTCTTGCCGTACGCAACGACCTCCGCGACCTCCCGACCGGTGAGGTCGACGTCGCCGAGCCCACCCCACCGGAGCTCGGTCCGTACGAGGGCCGCACCTCGCAGCGCGGCGTCGAGGCGGGCGGCCGTGAGCCGCAGGGCGTCACCCTCGGGCATCGCACGTTCCTCCCCAGCGGCGCGCGGCGGTCACGACCTAGCCCCGGGCCTCACGCGCAGCCCGCGCGGAGTCAGCGCGAAACCTGCCGCGGTGAGCGCCTCGACGACCGGCCCGTCGAGCCCGAACACCTCGGTGCCGTCGACGTGCCGCACCGTCGACCTGCCGAGCGCCCCCGCCGCGGCGGCATCCGCGAGCGCATGCGCCCCGCGAGCGAGCAGCCCCGGATCCTCGGTGAACGACAGGAGCGTGCGGCCGCCCCGTTCGACGTAGAGGACGAGATACCCGTCGACGAGGACGACGACGGAACCCGCCTTGCGCCCGGGCCGGTGCCGCACCTCGGCGACGCCCGCAGGCCACGCGAGGGCGGCGCCGTACGGGTTCGCCGGGTCGCAGGCCGCGAGGACGAGCCCGTCCTCGGCGCGACGGCCGGCCGCGGCGACCTGCGGCGCAGCGGGCTGCAGGTTCCGCTCGACCGCACGCGCGTCGTCCCGCAGCACGTCGACCGCACCAGGTACGGCGAACTGCGAACCACCAAGATGCTCGACGAAGTACCCCCGACGGACGTGACCCGCGGCCTCGAGCGCGGTGAGCACCTTGTAGACGTCGGGGTAGCGGCCGACGACCTGCTCGGCGGGGGCGACGGCGCGCGTGACGATCCCGTGCCGGTCGAGGAGCACCATCGCGAGCGCGTGCGCGCGCACGGTCGGGTCGGGCTCCGTCCCCGGCAGCAGAGACCACCTGCCACCGCCGTGAAGAGCCTCGGGCGCGGTGGTCCGCACGAGCGCCGCAAGACCGAAACGTCCGCGAGGACGGTGGACGGGACGGGCCTGAGGGCGCGGCGCGCGGGGTGAGGGCCCGAGGAGCGCGCGCAGCGGGCCGAAGGAGTCGTTCGTCGCGCGGCCGGCCCACACGAGGTGCCACAGTGACTCCCGCACGATCTCGGCGGGGTCGTCGCCGAGCGCCGTGACGTCGTCCGCGGCCTCGGCGGCCGCGCGGGCGCGCTCGACGACGCGGTCGACGAAGTGTGCGCCGGAACCCTCGAGCGCGGCGAGGACGTACGGGAGCGCAGCCGGCCCTCCCGCTGCGTCCGACGGCTCGGGAAGCGTGAGCGGCGCGGTCCCGGCGAGATGAAGGCTCACGGTGCCGTCCCCGGAGCCCCTGCCCGGTGCTGCGAGCGAGCCGTGCCCGGCCCACAGCACCTCGCCGCTCGTCGTGAGCGCGTCGAGGAGCGCGGGGGAGTAATCGACGACGCGGCTCGGCAAGATCCGCGACTCGAGATCCGATGCCGGGACGGGCACCCCGGCGAGCTGCTCGATCGCGCGCAGCAAGCCGGCACGGCCGCGCAGCTCGCCGACACGCTGCCACCTGGGAAGGAAGAGACCGAGAGCCGCCGGCGGCGCAGGTTCGACCTCGGCACGCAGCAGCGCGAGCGAACGTCGGCGCAGACGACGCACGACGTCGCGGTCCGCATACTCGTCCCCCGCACCACCGAGCACGGCGGGGAGCATGCGTCCGCGCACGAGCTCGCCCGCCGCGACGAGCCGGTCGAGGACCTCACGGACGACGGCTGTCGGCAGTCCGAACCGCAGGGCCACGTCGTCGGCCGGGAACGGCACGTGCGTGCGCGCGTGCCGTCGCACGAGGTCGCCGAGCGGATCGTCGACAGGAGCGAGGAGAACGTCGGGAAGCCCGACGGGGAGCGCGGCGCCGAGCGCGTCCCGCACCCGGGAGGCGTCGTCGAGGGCGAGCCACCGCTCGGTCGCTTCGGCAGAGGACTCGGACCTCAGGCCCGGCAGACGCACGGCGACGACCTGGCGGGAGGCCTCGAGCCGAGCGAGCCAACCGGAGACGTCCGCGCCGTCTTCTGCGCGTGCGGCGAGCTCGTCGAACGACGACGGTCCGCGCCGCCGGAGCAGGTCGAGCAGTCCGTCGTGGCTGCGCGCCCTGCGGTCCGGGGTGAGACCGTCGAGCTCGGCCGCGACCTGCTCGACGGCCGTCGGGTCGAGGAGGTCGGCGAGCTGGGCGCCCGACGAGCTGCCGAGAAGCTCGTCGAGGAGTGTCGGGTCGAGCGCGAGCGTCGCGGCGCGCTGCTCGGCGAGCGGGGCGTCCGCACCGTAGAGGTTCTGCGCCGTGTAGCCGAGGAGCAGCGACCGGGCGAACGGCGAGGGCTGCGTCGTGTCGACGTGGACGACGTCGACCCGACCTGCGGCGACGTCGGCCATGAGCGAGGTGAGCGCCGCGACGTCGAAGTCGTCCTGGAGGCACTCGCGCGCTGCCTCGTGGACGATCGGGAACTCGGGGAAACCCGCGGCGACCTCGAGCAGCTGGGCCGAACGCTGCCGCTGCTGCCACAGGGGCTGGCGCCGGTCCGGGGAGCGCCGGGGGAGCAGGAGGGCGCGCGCCGCAGCCTCGCGGAAGCGCGCAGCGAAGTGGGCCGACCCGGCGAGCGCGTCTCGCACCTGCCCGGTGACCTCGGCAGGGTCGGTGAAGAGCTCGTCGGCGACCTCGGGCGCGGCTCCGTCGGGCAGGAACCCGGTCCACGTGCCGTCGGCGCCGACGCCGTCGAGGCCGATGTCGGGCAGCCGCAGCACGATGCCGTCGTCCGCGTGCATGGCCGCGACGTCGACGCCGTAGCGCTCGCGCAGGCGCGCCCCGAGCAGGAGAGCCCACGGTGCGTGGACCCGCGACCCGAACGGGCTGTGGACCACGACGCGCCAGTCGCCGATCTCGTCCCGGAACCGCTCGACGACGATCGTCCGGTCGTCCGGAACGACCCCTGTCGCCGCGTGCTGCTCGCGGAGGTGGGCGACGACGTTGCCCGCCGCCCACGGGTCGAGCCCCTCCGCGGCGAGGTGCGCGAGGGCCGCCTCGGTCCTGGCGGCGCTCGCCGGGAGGACGCGGCCGACCGTCTCGCGCGTCCACGCGCCGATGGCGCGTCCGAGCTCGACAGGCCGTGCCGGCGAGTCGCCCTTCCAGAACGGCATGCGGCCGGGCAGCCCCGGGGCGGGCGTCACGAGGACGCGGTCGGGCGTGATCTCGTCGATGCGCCACGTCGTCGAGCCGAGCGTGATCGTGTCCCCGACGCGTGACTCGTAGACCATCTCCTCGTCGAGCTCGCCGACACGCTTCCCGCCGCGCGCTCGCGGCGCGGTGTCGGCACGGACATCGTCGGGCCCTCCGGGTGACGAGGCCGCGAGGAAGACTCCGAAGAGCCCGCGGTCCGGGATCGTGCCGCCGCTCGTCACGGCGAGCCGCTGCGCGCCGGGACGTGCCTGCAGCACGTCCCGGCCGCGGTCCCACGTGAGCCGCGCGCGGAGCTCCCCGAACGCCTCCGACGGGTAGCGGCCCGTGAGCATGTCGAGGACGCCGCGCAGCGCCGAGCGGGGCAGCTGCGCGAACGGCGCGGCACGCCGCACCGTCGCCTCGAGCTCGTCGACCGGCCAGTCCTCGGTCGCGACCATCGCGACGACCTGCTGCGCGAGGACGTCGAGCGGGTTGCGGACGAGCCGCAGCGGCTCGAGCTCACCCGTGCGCATCCGTGCAGCGGTCACGGTCGCGGGCACGAGGTCGCCCGTGTGCGTCGGGACGAGCACGCCGTGGCTCGGCACGCCGACGGCGTGCCCCGCACGCCCGACGCGCTGCAGTCCCGACGCGACGGACGGCGGTGACCCGACGAGGACGACGAGGTCGACGGAGCCCATGTCGATGCCGAGCTCGAGCGAGCTCGTCGCGACGACGACGGGCAGCCGACCTGCCTTGAGCTCGCCCTCCGTGTACGAGCGTTCGGCTCGGGACATCGAACCGTGGTGGGCGCGCGCGAAGACTGCGTCGGCCCCTGCGGACGTCCCGGCCTGCCCGGGGACCGCAGCCGGCTGCGACGCCCCCGGGTCGGGCACGTCGAGGCCTTGGCGGCGGGCCCAGATCTCGTTGAGTCGCGACGTGAGTCGCTCGGCGCTGCGGCGCGAGCTCGCGAAGACGATTGTCGAGCGGCTGGTCGTCGCGAGGTCGACGATGCGTTCCTCGACGTGCGGCCAGACCGATGCACGCGCGAGGGGCCCGGCTGCGGGTCCCGTGAGGTCCGGGCCGTCGTCGGACGGGCTCGTCCCCGGCAGCGGTGTCGCCGCAATGTCGGTGAGGTCCTCGACCGGGACGACGACGTCGAGGTCGACCTGGCGCCGCGCGGGAGGTTCGACGACGACGACGGGCCTGCCGCCGTCGGCGGCGGTGCGGTGTCCCGCGAGCAGCTCCGCGACCGCGTCCGTGGGGCGGGCCGTCGCCGAGAGCCCGATGCGCTGCGCGGGGGTGTCGAGCAGGAGGTCGAGCCGTTCGAGCGAGAGGGCGAGGTGCGCGCCCCGCTTCGTGCCGGCGACCGCGTGGATCTCGTCGACGATGACGGTGCCGATCTCGCGCAGGCCCTCACGTGCCGCGGAGGTGAGCATGAGGAAGAGCGACTCGGGCGTCGTGATGAGGATGTCCGGCGGGTGCACCGCGAGGCGACGTCGCTCCGCCGGGGGCGTGTCGCCCGTCCGCGTGCCGACGGTCACCCGGGGCAGGACGAGCGACGCTGCGGCCGCCGCATGCCTGATGCCCGTGAGCGGGCTCGCAAGGTTGCGCTCGACGTCCGCGGCGAGCGCCTTGAGCGGCGAGACGTAGAGGATGCGGTCGGTGCGTGGGCCGTCGGCGGCGGTGTCCCGGGCAAGGAGGCGGTCGATCGCCCAGAGGAACGCTGCGAGCGTCTTGCCCGAGCCTGTAGGTGCGATCACGAGCGCGTGCGAGCCGCCGCTGATCGCGGCCCATGCCTCGGTCTGGACGCGTGTCGGCCCCGCGAACGCACCCGTGAACCAGGAGCGTGTGGGCGCGGTGAACCCCGCGAGGGGCTCGGCGGACGGTCGCGTGGGTGTCACGTCTCCTATTGTGGCGCGGGCCACCGACACTGCGCGTGGGACGTGCGCGGGAGCGCCCGTGCGGGCGTGGCACCCTGTGTCGGTGAGGTATCGCGAGTTCTGGGATCTGGTCGATGACGTCTTCGGTCGCGCGTACGGCCGGTCGATCGTGGGCGACCAGGTGCTCGAGCAGCTCGGCGGGCGGACGGCTGCCCGCGCGATCGAGGAGGGCGTCGAGCCGCGTGCGGTGTGGCACGCGTTGTGCGACGCGATGCAGGTGCCGGACGCCGAGCGCTGGGGGAGCGATCCTCACCGGCAGGCTCCGCCGCGCTGATCCCGCAGGTCCGCGACACGCTGGCCCTGCCGGCTCGACGGTCGAACAGGTGTTCGGTAGGGTTGTCCACAACGGTCGACGGCGGCCGGGCGGTCCACGTCCTCGCAGCGATCACGCGTGAATGTCCGTGGCTCGTCCTAGTGTCGGGCCCATCAAGATCGCAGAGCTTCTCCGGCGGCACGTGCCGCCCCGAACGACAGAGGTGAACCCATGGCAGCATCCGCGGACCGCGAGAAGGCGCTCGAGGCAGCGCTCAGCCAGATCGACCGCCAGTTCGGCAAGGGCTCGATCATGCGCCTCGGCGACGATGACCGCCCCGCGGTCGAGGTCGTCCCGACGGGCTCGATCGCGCTCGACGTCGCGCTCGGCATCGGAGGCCTGCCCCGGGGGCGCATCGTCGAGATCTACGGTCCGGAGTCGAGCGGTAAGACGACCGTCGCGCTCCACGCGGTCGCCAACGCGCAGCGGCAGGGCGGCATCGCCGCGTTCATCGACGCCGAGCACGCCCTCGACCCCGAGTACGCGAAGAAGCTCGGCGTCGACACCGACGCGCTGCTCGTCTCGCAGCCGGACACCGGTGAGCAGGCCCTCGAGATCATGGACATGCTCGTCCGCTCGGGCGCGATCGACATCATCGTCGTCGACTCGGTCGCCGCTCTCGTACCCAAGGCCGAGATCGAGGGCGAGATGGGTGACAGCCACGTGGGCCTTCAGGCCCGGCTCATGTCGCAGGCGCTCCGCAAGCTCACGGGTGCACTGTCCTCGACCGGCACGACCGCGATCTTCATCAACCAGCTCCGCGAGAAGATCGGCGTGTTCTTCGGCTCGCCGGAGACGACGACGGGCGGAAAGGCGCTGAAGTTCTACGCGTCGGTCCGGATGGACATCCGCCGCATCGAGACCCTCAAGGAGGGCACCGACGCGGTCGGCAACCGCACCCGCGTGAAGATCGTCAAGAACAAGATGGCCCCGCCCTTCAAGCAGGCGGAGTTCGACATCCTCTACGGCGTCGGCATCTCGCGTGAGGGCAGCCTCATCGACCTTGGCGTCGAGCACGGCATCGTCCGCAAGTCCGGCTCGTGGTACACGTACGAGGGCGACCAGCTCGGCCAGGGCAAGGAGAACTCGCGCGGCTTCCTGCGGGACAACCCCGAGCTTGCCGCCGAGATCGAGCGCCGGATCAAGGAGAAGCTCGGCATCGGTGCGCCGTCCGAAGCTCCCGCCGAGGCGACCGCGGGCACGGAGGCTGCCACCCCCGCTGTCGAGGCCGCTCCGAAGAAGAGCCGCGCCAAGGCCGCGAAGGTCGACTTCTGAGCCGCAGCACCATGCAGCACGCACCCGTCGACGGACAGGCTCACGATTCCCGAGCCGCCGCACCGACCCGCCGGGCGGACGCCGCGACGATCGATGCTCTGAGGGCAGCGATCGCCGCGGTGCCGCCGGGTGGGTCGGCCCCGTCGCGCGACCGGGAGGACGGGCTGCGCCCGACCCCTGACGACGACTCTCGTCGGGCACCTGAGGGCAGGACGAAGCGGCGGGGCGCCGGACGGCGGCATGGCGGGACCGGCGCACCAGCTGACCACGAAGGTGCTGGGGGGCGCGCCCCGCACGACGAGCATGACGCCGCTGACGAGCAGGGGACGGATGGCACGGACGGCCCTGCTGGCCGTCGCGACGCCGGATCTGAGCGAGGCGGCCCGCGGCGTCCTGCGACGGTCCTCGAGATCGAAGACGCGGCGCGCGAGTACCTGCTGCGCTCGCTCACGGCTGCGGCACGATCGCGGCAGCAGCTCGCGAGCGGACTGGCGAAGCGGGACGTGCCCGAGGACGTCGCGGAGCGTCTGCTCGACCGCTTCGAGGAGGTCGGGCTCGTCGACGATGCCGCGCTCGCGCAGGCGATCGTGCGATCCCGGTCCCAGGAGACCGGCGCGGCGCGGCGCCGCATCGCGTCGGAACTGCGCCGCAAGGGCTTCACGGACGACGTCGCGCACGACGCGCTCGCCCAGGTCGACGACGAGGACGAACGGCGCTCGGCGTACGACCTCGCACGCGTGCGTGCCCGACGCCTCGTGTCGCTCGACCGGGACGTCGCGCTGCGTCGGCTCGTCGGATTCCTCGGCCGCAAGGGCTACCCGCCGTCGCTGTGCCTCGACGCTGCCCGTGCGGGCCTCGAGAGTGCGATGGACGAGCGCAGCACGGTCCACCACGCGCAGGACTGAGGCCTCGTCGTCCTCACGGTCGTCATCCACGGTCGTCATCGTCGTGCGTGATCCGCGTCGCACTGTGAGCGACACGGGACGTACGGCAGGCGGAACGATGGCTCGTTCCGCTACGTTCACCGTGGAGGAGGGGCGCGCCGCGCCCGTCGCCCACAGCCGAGGGGAGGTGCTGACGTGATCGAGGACTGGCCAGCGCTCCTGCTCGTGCTCGTGCTCCTGCTCGCATGTCTCGTCGCGCTCATCCTCGTCCTGGTGGCCCGACGCGAGGCCGCTGCGGTGCGGGCGCAGGCCCGCGAGGACGTCGCCTCGCTCAAGGACGAGCTTCATGTCCGCGCTGCCGAGGCCGACCGCCGCAGTGCACGTCTCGACGACGAGCGTGCACGGCTCGAGGCGGACCGCGTCCAGCTCGCCGAGGATCGCGCGAGGATCACCAGGCTCGCTGAGTCGCTCGACGCGCGCACCGCCTCTCTGACAGCGCAGGAGACCGCACTCGGCACCCGCACCGCGGAGCACGAGGCGCGCGTCGCCGAAGAGCTCGCCCAGATCGCCGAGACGACCGTCGAGCAGGCTCGCGCGAGGCTTGCCGATGACCTCGCTGAGCGAGCCGCGCGCGACGTCGAGGCGCGCCTGCGCCGCACCGAACGACGCTTGCGCGCAGAGTCTGAGGCGCGCGCCAGGTCGATCCTCACGACAGCCGTCGAACGCCTTGCGGTCGCGACGTCGAGCCAGCTCTCGGTCGTGATCGTCCCGCTCCCGTCGCCCGAGCTCAAGGGGCCGATCATCGGGCGCGACGGCCGCAACATCAAGGCGTTCGAGGCGCTCACCGGCGTCAACCTCATCGTCGACGACTCCGACGACCACGTCCAGATCTCCAGCTTCGACGCCGAACGGCGCGAGATCGCCCAGCAGAGCCTCGAACGCCTGCTCGCCGACGGGCGCATCAACCTCGAACGCATGGAGCGTGTGGTCGCGACCGTCACGGACGAGGCCGAGGAACGCAGCCGTGACTCTGCCAGGCATGCGATCGACGACGCGTGCGTCCGTCCGCTCCACCCCGAGCTCGAGGAGCACGTCGGACGGCTACGTCTGCGCACCTCCTACGGACAGGTCGTCCAGCAGCACCTCGTCGAGTGCGCGCTGCTCGCGCGAAGCATCGCTGGCGAGATTGGCGCGGACGCCGAGGTCGCCGCGCGTGCCGCATTCCTCCACGACGTCGGCAAGGCCGTCCCCGCGGGCGAGCGGGGCTCGCACGCCCGCGCCGGAGCCGAACTAGCGGCCCGTTGCGGCGAGCCCGAGATCATCGTCAACGCGATCGCCGCGCACCACGGCGAGGTTCCCGCCGAGTCCGTCGAAGCCGTCATCGTCCAGATCGCCGACGCCATCTCCGCATCCCGACCGGGAGCCCGGCGCGAGGACGCCGACTCGCACGTCGAACGGCTCGAGGCGCTCGAGCGCGCGGTCGCAGCGCACCCCGGGGTCGCCCGCGCCCTCGCGCTCTCGTCCGGCCACGACGTGCGCGTCGTCGTCGAGCCCGGGGTCGTCGGGGACGACGACCTCGAGGGCCTCGCCGCGCAGATCGCGTCCGCGATCTCCGAGACGCAGGCCGTGCCCGGCGAGGTGCGCGTCACAGTCGTGCGCGAGCTCCGCGCGACTGCGACCGCCGGCTGACCGCAACCCCGAGCGCGACCGTCGTTCCACCAACGACGTCCCCCCACGACCGATGGCTGACCAGCGACAACCGATGGCTAACCAGTGACGACCGTCGCCCCCGAGGCCCCGGGGACCGTGCCCACCGACGCGCTGAGCCACCGACGCGCCGGGCCACCGGCATGCGGGCCCCTGACGTGCGGGTCCCCGACGTGCGGCGCCCATGACGTGCGGCGCCCATGACGTGCGGCGGACTCAGTCGTCGGCTGCGACGAGCCCCGGGACCTGCGTCGTCATCGCTCCTGAGGTGCGCGACCGCAGCCGTAGCGCGAGACGGTCCGCCAGGAGGCTCACAGCGAGGTTGACGAGGATGAAGACCGCCGCGATGACGATGACCGCTGGGATGTAGTTCGCGAAGTTTGTCGCCAGGTACTCGGCCTGTCGCAGTAACTCGGCGTACCCGATGAGATAGCCGAGCGCAGAGTCCTTGACGACGACGACGAGCTGGCTCACGAGGGCGGGCAGCATCGCGACGACGCCCTGCGGCAGGAGGATCGTCCGGACCGTCTGGCCGTGCGTGAGGCCGATCGACAGACCGGCCTCACGCTGCCCCCGGGGGAGTGACGTGATGCCCGAGCGCACGAGCTCCGCGACGACCGAGCCGTTGTACACGGTGAGCGAGATGACGACGGCTGTGAGCGCGAGCTGGTTGGACGGGACGAGTCGGTAGTTGACGAGGAGCCAGTACGAGAAGACCATCATGAGCAGGACGGGCACCGCACGGAAGAACTCGACGATCGCCGCCGCGATGCCGGAGATCCACCGGTTCTCCGAGAGCCTGCCGAGGCCGAGGACGACGCCGAGCACGCCTGCGAGCACGACAGAGATCGCGGCGGCGCCGAGCGTCCCGAGCAGGCCCGGGAGGAGGTAGTCGACCCAGGTCGATCCTGCGAGGAACGGTGTCCACTTCGCCGCTGAGAGGTGGCCGTTGCGGGCAAGCATCCACACGACCCAGCCGAGCCCGGCCGCAAGGACGAGGACCGCGGCGACGTTCGCGAAGGCAAAGATCCTGCGGGTCCGGGGTCCCGGCGCGTCGAAGAGTGGGGAGGCTGCCGTCATCGGGCCACCGCCAGCTTGCGCGACAGCGCCGTCATGAGGATCCCAACGGGCAGGACGAGGCACACGAACCCGAGGGCGAAGACGCCGAAAATGAGGAAGAGGACGTCGGGGCGGAACTCGATCATCACCTTCATGAGGTAGGAGGCCTCCGCGACGCCGATCGTCGCGGCGACCGTCGTGTTCTTCGTGAGCGCGATGATGACGTTCCCGAGCGGTGCGACCGCGCCGCGGAACGCCTGGGGCAGGACGACGAGCACGAGCGACTGCGTGAACGTCAGCCCGATCGACCGGGCGGCCTCCGCCTGTCCGAGGGGCACGGTGTTGACACCGGATCGCAGTGCCTCGCACACGAACGCCGCGTGGTAGAGCGAGAGGCCCACGACCGCGAGGCGAAAGTTCTGGTCGACGATGAACGTGCCCGAGCTCGGGTTCGCGAGGACGAGGCCCAGCTGTGTGTAGAGCCCGAGCGAGCATCCGACGATGATGAGCGTGAGCGGCGTGTTCCGCACGAGGTTGACGTAGATCGCCCCGCCGAGCTGCAGCGAGGGGATCGGCGAGACCCGCATGACCGCGAGGAGCGTGCCGAGGACGAGCGAGCCGACGAGGGAGAACCCCGTGAGCTTCACGGTCATCCAAAAGGCCGCGAGCACGTCATAGTCGCTGAACAGCGTGCCGACGGCGTCGGAGAGCGGGGACAGGTCGATCACCTCCCGGGAGGGCCCGTCGGCCGCGCGGTGAGCGCGGCCGACGGGACGTGGTCAGGAGCAGGCGGCGGGCGTTGGCGGGTTGAGGTCCGCGTTCGGCGTGTAGCTTCCGCCCGTGTTCGCTTCGAGGGCCTTGGCCCATTCGCCCGACGAGATCATCTTCGTGATCGCCTCGGTGACCTTCCCGCACCTGTCGGAGCCCTTGGGCAGGCCGATGCCGTAGTTCTCCTGCGAGAACGTCGTCCCGACGGTCTTGAGCTTGCCCTTGTACTGCTCCTGTGCGGCGAAGCCCGCGAGGATGATGTCGTCGGTCGTCACGGCGTCGACGTTGCCCTGGCTCAACTGCTCGACGCACTTGGAGTACGTGTCGAACTCCTGGAGCTGGACCTGCTTCGAGAACTCGTCCTTGATGCGCTGCGCCGGGGTCGACCCCTGGACGGAGCAGAGCTTCTTGCCGTCGAGAGTGTCGGGCCCGGTGATGTCGGTGTTGCCCTCCTGGACGAGGAGACCCTGACCGGCGACGAAGTACGGGCCCGCGAACGAGATCTTCTCCTTGCGTGCGTCCGTGATCGAGTACGTCGCGACGATCATGTCGACCTGGCCGGACTGCAGGAGGTTCTCGCGCTGGGGCGACGGGGACTCCTTGAACGTGATCTGGTCGGCGTCGAAGCCGAGTTCTTTGGCGACGTAGCGCGCGACGTCGACGTCGAAACCCGAGTATGTATCGCCGGACTTGAGCCCGAGCCCGGGCTGGTCGAACTTGATGCCGATGGTGATCTTGTCGCTGTCGTCGCCCCCGCACCCTGTGAGCAGGGCGCTGGCGAGCGCGACGGACCCGAGTGCGGCGATGACCTTGGTGCGCATGTGCTTCTCCTTGTGTCGACCGTGCTGCGGTGGGTGACGGCGGGGCCGTCGTTGCCGGAGGTTCAGTGGGTGAGGATCTTCGAGAGGAAGTCCTTGGCGCGGGCCGAGCGCGGGGCCGTGAAGAACTCCTCGGGCGTCGCCTCCTCGACGATCTGGCCGTCCGCCATGAAGACGACGCGGTCCGCGGCCTTCCGTGCGAAGCCCATCTCGTGGGTGACGACGATCATCGTCGTGCCGTCGTGGGCGAGGTCGATCATGACGTCAAGGACCTCGTTGATCATCTCGGGGTCGAGCGCCGAGGTCGGCTCGTCGAAGAGCATGACCTTGGGGTGCATCGCGAGGGAGCGGGCGATCGCGACGCGCTGCTGCTGGCCGCCCGAGAGCGCGGCTGGCAGCTTGTGGGCCTGGTTGGCGACGCCGACGCGCTCGAGGAGCGTCATGGCCTCGGCCTTCGCCTCGGCGGCGGGGATACCGCGCGCCTTGACGGGGCCGAGCGTGACGTTGTCGAGCACCGAGCGGTGCGCGAAGAGGTTGAAGGACTGGAAGACCATGCCGACGTCGGCCCGGTGACGGGCGAGTGCCTTGCCCTCCTCGGGGAGCTCGTCGCCGTCGACACGGATCGACCCGGAGTCGATGGGTTCGAGCCGGTTGATCGTGCGGCAGAGCGTCGACTTCCCCGAGCCCGAGGGCCCGATGACGACGACGACCTCGCCCTTGCGGACCGTGAGGTTGATGTCCTTGAGCACGTGGAGGTCGCCGAAGTGCTTCTGCACGTCGACCAGCTCGACGAGCGGTGTGCCGCCAGAGTCGTTGGTCCCGCCTGTGACGTCGTCCATTCACCGACCGTACTGACCTGCTGTGATGCGCGCCACAGCCTACGGTCACGAACATGTCACAACCTGGCAAAGTCACCCCGTCGATCACCCTTGGGGGGCGTCGCGGCCGCGGCGGCGGCCCGGAAGGGCCCGCCGTCGCGCGGCTTAGGATGGACGGCGATGTCCACGACGCCCGCACCCCACGCCACGCCGGCCGCACCCGCCGCCGACGCCACCGCCGCCCGCACCTACACGGTGCGCACGCTCGGCTGCCAGATGAACGTCCACGACTCCGAGCACATGGCCGGCATGCTCGAGGAAGCGGGCTACGTCCGCGCGACCGCCGCCGACGAGGCCGCGAGCCGTGCGGACGTCGTCGTCATCAACACGTGCGCCGTGCGCGAGAACGCCGCGAGCAAGCTCTACGGCAACCTCGGCCAGCTCGCCGAGCTCAAGCGCGAACGGCCCGGCATGCAGATCGCCGTCGGCGGCTGCCTCGCGCAGAAGGACCGCGCAGGCATCGTCGACCGCGCCCCGTGGGTCGACGTCGTCTTCGGCACGCACAACCTCGACGCCCTGCCCGTCCTCCTCGAACGCTCGCGCCACAACGCCGCCGCCGAGGTCGAGATCGCCGAGTCGCTCCAGGTCTTCCCCTCGACCCTCCCGACACGGCGTGAGTCCGTCTACGCCGGCTGGGTGTCGATCTCGGTCGGCTGCAACAACACGTGCACGTTCTGCATCGTCCCGCACCTGCGCGGCAAGGAGCGCGACCGTCGGCCGGGCCAGGTCCTCGCCGAGGTCGAGGCGCTCGTCGCGCAGGGGGCGATCGAGGTCACGCTCCTCGGGCAGAACGTCAACTCCTACGGCGTCGAGTTCGGGGACCGCGGCGCCTTCGCGAAGCTCCTGCGCGCGTGCGGCCAGATCGAGGGCCTCGAACGTGTGCGTTTCACGAGCCCGCACCCCGCGGCGTTCACCGACGACGTCATCGATGCGATGGCTGAGACCCCGAACGTCATGCCGCAGCTGCACTTCCCGCTCCAGTCCGGCTCGGACCGGGTGCTGCGCGCCATGCGGCGCTCCTACCGTTCCGAGAAGTTCCTCGGCATCCTCGACAAGGTCCGGGAGCGCATGCCCGACGCCGCTGTGAGCACCGACATCATCGTCGGGTTCCCCGGTGAGACCGAGGAGGACTTCCTCGAGACCCTCCGCGTCGTCGAGGCCGCGCGCTTCACGAACGCGTTCACGTTCCAGTACTCCCCACGCCCCGGCACGCCCGCAGCCGACCTCCCCGACCAGCTGCCCAAGGAGGTCGTCCAGGAGCGGTTCGAGCGGCTCGTCGCGCTCCAGGACCGCATCTCCGCCGAGCAGTCAGCGGCACAGCTCGGACGCGAGGTCGAGGTGCTCGTGGCCGAGAGCACGGGCCGCAAGGATGCCGAGACGCACCGGGTCACAGGCCGCGCGCGCGACAACCGGCTCGTCCACGTCGAGCTGCCCGTCGGCGCGCCGCGCGTCACTGACGGCATCGACGACCCGCGCCTCGCCGACGACCTCGACCCGCGTCTGCCGCGCCCCGGTGACCTCGTCGTCACGCGCATCACGCGGACCGCTCCGTACCACCTCGTCGCGGACCGCACCGAGGCCACGGACCTCTTCGAGGTCCGGCGCACCCGCTCGGGCGACGCCTGGGCCGCGCGCGAGCGCGCACGGCTCGGCCTCGGCGGCGAGGAGCACTCCCACGGTGGTGCGCCGGCCGCGGGCATCCCGGTCGTGCTCGGTCTCCCGACCGTTCGCCGCGCCTGACACTGCAGAGGAATCCCGGGCCGGAACCCGTGCGCGAGACCGCCCGCCACGGATCACCGTGGCGGGCGGTCTCAGGTGAGCAGCATGCTGTCAGCCCGCGTCAGGCGTGTCCCCGCCCTCGGGCGGGACCTCGGGAAGGCCGAACGCCGGCGCCTGCGCGTCGAGGTGGTCGAACGCCATCATCGCGGTTTCGAGCCCCGACATGAGGATGACGTCGAGCTGCTCGGCCGTCACGCCGTGCTCGAGGTCCGTCGACGACTCCGCGTGGACGTCGAGCAGGTCGTTCGACGGGTTGAGACGTGCATACATCTTGGGGAACACGCGCTCCCGGTTCCACTCGTTGAGCGCGCGCAGGAGCGGCGCCTTGTGGACGGGATCGACCGATCGGCCCCAGGTGCCGCGGACCTGGAAGATCTCCTCCTTGTCGCCCATGAGCATGAACCACACGCGATGGTCGCCCCAGTTGCCGCCGAAGTCACCGTCGTCGTCCGTGACGTAGTGGAACTCGTGGGAGTCGAGGACTCCCTGGACCATCTCACGCGTGAGGGGCAGCGGCACGGGGCCGGAGGTGGGGACGGGCACGGAGGACCTCACAGTGCAGGGGACTGGGCGACAGGGTCGGGATAACGCTGGTCGAGCGCGTCGAAAAACGACGTGCCCGACGCGAGCCCGCATCGGATGACCTGACGGATCTGGGCGTCGTTCCCGCCCTTCTCGAGATCGACCGCGACCTCGGCGCTCACCGACACCGCACCGTCGTCCCGGACCCGGGCGTACGCCTTGGGCCAGATCCGCTCGGTGTTCCAGTCGTTGATGAAGTCGAGGATCTCGTCGAGCCGCTCGATGCTCGCCTCACGGCTCCACGTCCCACGGATCTGCAGGAACGTCGGCGTCTCGCCGTAGAGGACGAAGAGGAACATGCGCAGCTGCCAGAAACCGATGCAGTCGCCGTCGTCATCGACACCGAAGTGCGCCCCGTCGGCGCGCAGGATCTGCGCGATGCGCTCGGAGGTCATCGGTGTCGGGAAGAGCTCGGGGTCCGACGTCGTCGGCGACGGGTCGGCGCCGTCAAACGGGGAGACCGGCACCGGCACGCTGGGTTGGGGGCGAGACGCGGGCGGCTCCGGCGTGTGCTTGGGACGACGACTCCAGAAGGCCATGCCAGCAGGTTAGTCGGTCTGCACGGCCGCTGCGGGGTGGTCCGCCCCGGGTTCGCTCACCGCGTGACGGTGACGGACCACCGAGTGCTCAGCGACCCTCGCCCGCGATCTCGGCGAGGACGAGAGACGCCTCGTCGCTGCGCCCGAGCCGTCCGAGCACGTCGAGGACCTCGTCGCTCACGGACGTCGACAGCTGGCGCTGCCGCTGCGCGCGGAAGAGGGTCGCGGCACGCACGAGCGGCTCGAGCGCGCCCTCGTGGTCGCCGGTCCCCACGAGGCAGCGTCCTGCGAGCCATGCGGCATGAGCCTCGTCGAGCCGGTTGCCCGCGGCACCGTGAAGCGCGGTGAGCGCGAACGCCTCGGCAGCCGCGTCGACGAGGCGGCCGGCCGTCGCGAGCAGCCGCGCGCGGGAGTCGCGCAGCTCGAGGAGCTCGGCGGCGTCGGCCGCGGCCACGCGCGCGGCGAACGCTGTGCCGTGCCCTGGCTCTGCACCGCCCACGGCGCCCGGGCTGCCGCCGCCGAGCGCATCGACGAGGCGGTCGAAAGTCGCGAGGAGTGCGACGACGTCGTCGTCGAGCGTCGTCACGCGCGCCGCGGCACGCGCGACAGGGGCGGTGTCGCGCGCGTCGACGCCGCCGGCAAGCAGGAGCCCGAGGGCGCGCCGGAACCCGGCCGCGGCTCCCGTGTGGTCGTCGAGCAGCGCGGCGAGTTGCGCAGCCTCGGCGAGCGCGAAGCCCGCCGTGGGCAGGAGACCAGCGTCCTCGGCGGCCCGCGCGGCCGTGCGGTAGAGGACGGCGGCCGTACGCGGGTCCGAGTCCTCGACCGCGGCCGCCGACGCGAGGAGCGAGTCGACCGTGTCCGCGGGCGGAAGGTCGCTCGTCCCCGGCGCTGCGGCGACGGGCTCCTCAGCCAGGTCCTCGAGGCGCAGCACCGCAAGGTCGACGTCGAGCGTCCGCGCGGCCCTGCCGCGGGCGAGTGCGAGGCGCCGGGAGCAGACGTCGTTGCCGTTGCGAGCGTCGAAGGCCGCGGCGACCGCGTCGGCCTCCGCCTCGACCCACGCGGCGAGCGCCGCGACGTCGCGGGCGGGGACGCCCGGCAGCGACACGGGCGTCGACGGGTCGGCCTGCGCGAGAGCACGTGCGCCGATACCGACGTGCGTGAGCACCATGAGCCGTTCGCCGGGCGAACGGCTCCCCGCGAGGACGTCGGTGACGCGCGCGATCATCCGCAGCGCGCGCTCGGTGTTGCCCGTGCGGCCGAGGACCTCGGCGTAGCGTGCGCGGGGTCCGCAGAGGTCGTAGGGTCCCTCGAGGTGACCCAGGCCGAGGAAGTGGGCCCGTGCGACGCCCTCCGCGTCGCCCTGGTCGAGGTAGGCGAGCTGGAGGTAGGCGAGCATGTCGGCCGGCTCGGTCGCGCACGACGGCTCCTCGGGGAGCACGGACTCGATGATCCGCACGGCCTCGTCGCCACGGCCGGCCTCCACGAGGTAGGCCGCACGGTCGCCAGACTCGCACGCCTCGCACTGCGAGTAGGCGTCGCGTGGCGTCGCCACCCAGGCCTCGTAGGCCTCGGCGACGGCAGCTGGGTCGGGGTTCGAGTGCTGCTGCCAGCGGAAGTTGCTGTGCCGCACCGCGTTGAGCCCGTGGCCGGCGATGACGAAGCGGCGCTCCATGTCCGCAAGCGTCGCGTCGATCTGGGCCGAGGACACGCCCGGGAAGTCGACGAGGTGCCCCGTCATCCACTTGAACGACCAGAACAGCGAGTAGGCGTCCGCGTCGTCGAACACGTCGGGCCGTTCGTCGTAGAGACGCAGGGCACGCGTGAACGGGACGAACGCCTTGTCGACCTCCTCGCCCCACACGTACGCGTCGACGAGCGTGTTGTAGGCGAACGCGAGCGCCTCGACAGGACCCTCGGCCTCGATCCGCTCGACCTCCGCGAGGATCCTGGCGGTGCGCGACGAGCCGTGCGGGAGCGAGGTCACGTCGTGCACAGCGTGGACGGCCTCGTCGAGCGATCGTGTCATCAGGCGTCTCCTTCGCATGGTGGTGCCGCGGGGTCGGTCGTGGTCGGCGCCGCGAGCGCGCCGTCGAGCAGGGTGCGCAGCGCCCCGTCGAGCAGACGCGACTCCCCGTCGTGGAGGGGGCGCCCCGAGGCGAGCAGGCTCGTGACGTAGAGCGCGTGGACGCCGGCGTCGCGTACGGGGCCGGGGGCGCCCGCGAGCAGCGCCCGGACGCTCGTGTTGTCGTCGTTGAGGACGAGGCGCCGCGGCTTCGCCGGTGCCGTGAGCCCCGCGACGATCCCGCCCCAGAGGTCGTCAGCGGCCGCGACCGTCGCCGCGGCCGCGCGGGCATGGTCACCCTCGGCGTCGCGCAGCAGCAGCGCGGGCAGCGCCGTGGGCTCGAAGCGACGCAGGACGACCTCGCAGTCGGCCGAGGCGAGCGCCGCGGTCGCGCCGGTGAGCGCCTCGGTGACCTCGAGCTCGCGCAGCGGCTCGACCTCCTCGAGCGTGTGCGCGACGTCGTCCGCCGTGACCCGCGCCAACCGCCAGGCGGGGAAGCGGGCTGCGACACGCGTGAGCAGGTCGTCGTCGTAGACGTAGCCACCGTTGACGAGGAGCAGGCCCTGCGCGGAGGCTACGGGAGCGAGCCGGCGGAACTCCTCGAGGTCCGTCGTGAAGAGCAGCCGCTCGCCCGCGAGGCGCTCGGCCGCGTCCGCGAGCGTCGTCGGCCCGAGCGTTGACTCGAACGGCAGCACTTGCGTCGCCAGATCGAGCATCTCGTCGTCCTGGAGTGCGAGCGCACGCACCGCGAGGTGGTGCGTGCGCAGGAACGTCGTCGCGAGCGGCGAGGGCTCCGCGAGCGTCGCGAGCAGCCACGCGCGGACCTGCCTGCCGAGCGCGTCGCGCGTCGCGACGAGCACCTCGTCGTCGTAGAGCCCCTCGCGCGAGGCGGTCGGACGCAGCGCGGCGACGTCGACGACGCACCGGACGAAGAACGCCCACGGCGGCAGGAGGTCCGGCACAGACGACGAGAGCAGCATGCGTCGCAGGTAGACGCGATGGTGCGCGGTGCTCGTCGGGGCGAGCGCCCCGGGCAGCACATAGGCGACGCCCGTGAGGCCCGCGAGCGGGAGGTCGAGATCGATCCGGGCGAGGGGCGTGAAGCCGAGGGTCCGCTCGGCGTAGTCGACGAGACTCTGCTCGCGCGCCGCCGGCGCGGTCGCCGACGGGGACCACGGGAGCGCCGTCGCGCTCACCCGACGCTGCACGGGAGAACCGTCCTCGAGAGTGGTCGCGACGTGCACGGGAACGGGCAGCAGACCGCCGACGTCCTCGGCGAGCGCGACAACGGTCTCCGCGGCGAGCCAGTGCTCCATGTCGCGTCGAGGGTGCAGCCGGACGAGGCTGCCCCCGCCGGCCGGGACGTCGGGGTCGTCGGGCGAGATCTCACCGAGCTCGTAGCGGCCGTCCGCGTGCCCGAGCCACCGCACGGGCGCGGCGTCGGGCTGGCGTGCCGAGCGGGAGACGAGCTCGATCGTCTCCGCGACCATGAACGCCGAGAGCAGCCCGATGCCGAACTGACCGAGGAACTCCTCACGCCCGGCGCCGAGGTCGGCGTCACGCTTCGAGGACCGGCCGATCGTCGCGAGGAGCTCGACCGCCTCCGCGCCCGTGAGCCCGACGCCGTCGTCACGGACCTCGAGCGAACCGTCCGCGCACGGGGTGAGAAGGATCCGGCCGCCACCCTCCGGGGCCGCCAGCCCCGGCAGCAGGCGGCGCGCCGTGAGCGCATCGACGCCGTTCTGGAGGAGCTCGCGCAGGTAGACGCGCGGGCTCGAGTAGAGATGACGGGCGAGCAGGTCGACGACGCCGTGGAGGTCGACCTGGAACGCGGCCCGCGAGTCCGGTGAGCCCTCGCGGGCCGCAGAGGTCACGCGGACGCGTCCTCGGTCTGCGGCGCCCACTCGGGGTGCGCCTCGCTCAGGTGGTCGAAGAACTGGATGCCCGTGAAGATCCCGCACTTGAGGAGCTGGTCGAGCTGGTCGTCCGCGACCCCGTGCTCGAGGTCCGTCGAGACCTCCGAGTAGATGCCCGTCTCGGAGTCGTCGGGACGCGAGTAGACCTTCGGCCAGATGCGGTCCCGGTTGAACTCGTCGAGGAACGGCAGGACCGCTGTCTGCTCCGAGAGCGGCACCGTGCCCGCGTAGCGGCCGCGGATCTGGAGGATCTCGTCCTGCTGTCCCATGAGGAAGAAGTAGAAGAGGTGGCTGTCCCAGATCCCGTAGACGTCGCCGTCGTCGTCCGTGCCGACCCGCCACTCCGCCGCCTCGAGCAGCTCCTTGATGCGCTCGCGCGTCACCGGTGCGTTCGTCCGGACAGGCTCAGCGCCCGGCTTGGTGAAGAATCCCATGTCGTCCCTTGCTCGTCGTGCGCAGGTCTCACCTGCGTCGTCGCCACACTATCGGTGGCCTCCGACACCGGCGCGATAGCATTCCGGCTCGTGAACACCCAGCGCGTCATCGCCGTCGTCGGCCCCACGGCGACCGGCAAGTCCGACCTCGGGGTCGCGCTCGCGCTCGCTCTCGGCGACGCGGAGATTGTCAACGCCGACGCCTACCAGCTCTACCGCGGCATGGACGTCGGCACGGCCAAGGTCACGCCCGCGGAACGCCGCGGCGTCCCGCACCACCAGCTCGACGTCCTCGATCCGAGCGAAGACGCGTCCGTCGCCGTCTACCAGCGCGAGGCGCGCTCGGACCTCGCGGCGCTCGACGCGCGCGGCCGACGCGCCGTTGTCGTCGGCGGCTCGGGGCTCTACGTCCGCGCCCTGCTCGACCGCATGGACTTCCCGCCGACCGACCCCGCGGTGCGCGCCCGCCTCGAGGAGCGGGCCGAGCGCGAGGGCACGCGTCCCCTCCACGACGAGCTCACGGCGCTCGACCCGGTGGCGGCCGCGGGCATCCTCCCGGGCAACACCAAGCGCATCGTCCGCGCGCTCGAGGTCATCGAGCTCACCGGCGGCCTCTTCAGCTCGCACCTGCCTGTCGCCGAGCACGTGCGTCCGGCCGTGCAGATCGGCCTCGACTCCCCGCGCGACGAGCTCGACGCCCGCGTTGCAGCCCGTGTCGACCTCATGTGGGACCGCGGCCTGCTCGACGAGGTGCGCGCGCTCGACGCCGCGGGCATGGGCCGCACCGCACGGCGCGCTGTCGGCTACGCCGAGGCGCTCGAGCACCTCGCCGGGCGCCTCACCGCGGCGGAGGCCCGGGACGCGACGACGGCCGCGACCAGGCGACTCACACGCAAGCAGATGGGATGGTTCGGCCGCGACGCCCGCACCGTGTGGCTTCCCGCGACCGCCCCCGACCTGCTCGAGCGTGCGCTCGACGTCGTCGCCCGCGCCGACGCCGGAACGCTGGACGTCCCCGCCACAGGCGAACCGACGCGCCGTAGCCTGGGTTCATGACCGTCCCCGCCACGCTCGCCGTCACCAAGGGTCACGGCACGCAGAACGACTTCGTCCTCCTCGACGACCGCGACGGCGTGCTCGACCTCGACCCGGGCCTCGTCCGAGCGCTCGCGGACCGTCGCGCGGGCATCGGCGGCGACGGGGTCATCCGCGTCGTGCGCTCGGCCGACCTCCCCGAGGGCGCCGCGGTCCTCGAGGCCGACCCCGCTGCCGAGTGGTTCATGGACTACCGCAACGCCGACGGCTCGGTCGCGCAGATGTGCGGCAACGGCGTCCGGGTCTTCGTGCGCTTCCTCGAGCAGCTCGGCCTCGCGGACCTCGGCGGTGGCGCAAGCCTCGCGATCGGCACGCGTGCGGGCGTCCGCCACGTCACCCGCGTGCCCGAAGGGTATGCGGTCGACATGGGCGTGTGGCGCCTGCCCGGCGGCGAGGCCGCGCGCACGGCAGGTCACGACGCGGTCGTGAGCGTTGCGGGGCTCGCAGGGGAGCGGCCCGCGCTGAGCGTCGACCTCGGCAACCCGCACACGGTTGTCGCGCTCGCCTCGCTCGACGAGCTCGTCGCGCTCGACCTCACGCGAGCGCCCGATGTCACGCCCGCACCGCTCGAGGGCACGAACGTCGAGCTCGTCGTGCCGCTCGGCGAGGAGACGACGCCCGCGGGCGTCGTCGGGCACGTCCGGATGCGCGTCAACGAGCGTGGTGTCGGCGAGACCCGCTCGTGCGGGACCGGAGCGTGCGCGGCCGCGCTCGCGGTCGCGACGTGGGCGGGGCCGGGTGCCCCGCGCACGTGGCGTGTCGACGTGCCGGGCGGCACCGTCACGGTGACAATGCTCGACGGCGCCCGGGTCGAGCTCGCCGGACCGGCCGAGCTTGTGGCGCACGGCGAGGTCGACGTCGCGGCGCTGCTGCGCGGTCTGTAGCGGGACGCGCCCAGGGGTCGACGGCAGGTCGGGCCCGGGCGTCAGGCAGCGGGACCCGGAACGCGCAGGACCCGGAACCCCTTCGCTGACGCGAGTTTCGCGGTGCCCGGCGCGACCTCACGGTCGATCCACGCCGCGAGCGAGTCCGCACCGAGGTTCCGCTGAACGACGAGGAGCGCCTCCGCACCCGGAGCGACACGCGGCAGCCACGTGCGGAGCATGGCGTGCAGCGCGTCCTTGCCGATGCGGATCGGCGGATTCGACCACAGCGCGGCGAACCGTACGTCGGCGGGCACGTCCTCGGGCCGCACCGCCTCGATGTTCGTGAGGCCGTGCCGGGCCGCATTGCGGCGCACGAGGTCGAGCGCGCGCTCGTTGACGTCGACCGCCCACACGCGGGTGCCCGGCGCCTCGAGCGCCATCGTCAGCGCGACGGGACCCCAGCCGCAGCCGAGGTCGAGCAGGTCGCCCGTCGCCGGCGGCTCGGGAACCGTCCGCAGAAGCACCCGCGTGCCGAGGTCGACGTGCCCGGGGGAGAAGACGCCTGCGGCGGTCTCGACCTCGAGCTCGCGGCCCGCGAGCGTCACGGTGACGTGACGGCGCTCGTCGGCCGAGGCGGGTGAGGCGGTGAAGTAGTGGTCCTCGGTCACCCCGCGAGCCTAGTGCGTCGGACGACACGGGCAGGCGCCGCACACGCGTGCGGTCCGTGCGTCCGGTCACGCCGCGCGCGAAATCGATGGTGCCCGGGCCCGTCGGCGTGACACGCTGGACGTGCACCGCCCCGACGGAAGGACCTCCATGACGCATCCCACCCCCGAGCCCTCGCGCACCGAGCGCGACATCGCCGACGACGTCGTCGCGCGCGTGCTGGCCCGGGCGGGGACCGCCGTCGACGAGGGCAGCACGATCCACACGTCAGCGGACGGCGAGCAGCTCGACCTCGTCGAGCGCGCCGCGCTGCGCCGCGTCGTCGGGCTCTCGACCGAGCTCGAGGACGTTACCGAGGTCGAATACCGCCAGCTTCGGCTCGAGAAGGTCGTCCTCGTCGGACTCTGGCACGGAAGGTCGGCGCTCGACGCGGAGATCTCGCTGCGCGAGCTCGCCGCGCTCGCCGAGACCGCGGGCTCCGAGGTGCTCGACGGGCTGCTCCAGCGCCGTCAGACGCCTGACCCGGCGACGTACCTCGGCAAGGGCAAGTCTGCGCAGCTCGCGGAGATCGTCGCCGCGGTCGGAGCGGACACGGTCATCATCGACGGCGAGCTCGCGCCCTCGCAGCGCCGCGCTCTCGAGGACGTCGTCAAGGTCAAGGTCATCGACCGGACCGCGCTCATCCTCGACATCTTCGCGCAGCACGCGAAGTCGCGGGAGGGCAAGGCCCAGGTCGAGCTCGCGCAGCTCGAGTACCTCCTGCCACGCCTGCGCGGCTGGGGCGAGTCGATGTCTCGTCAGGCCGGAGGTCAGGTTGGCGGCGCGGGCGCAGGCATGGGCTCGCGCGGACCGGGCGAGACGAAGATCGAGCTCGACCGGCGGCGCATCCGCGACCGCATGGCGAAGCTCCGCCGCGAGATCGCCGCGATGGCCCCGGGTCGCGAGGCCAAGCGGGCCTCGCGGAAGAAGGGTGAGGTCCCTGCGGTCGCGATCGCGGGATACACGAACGCCGGCAAGTCGTCGCTGCTCAACGCGATCACGGGCGCAGGCGTGCTCGTCGAGAACGCGCTCTTCGCGACGCTCGACCCGACGGTGCGGCGCACGCAGACGGCCGACGGCCGCGTCTACACGCTCGCCGACACGGTCGGCTTCGTGAGGTCCCTGCCGCACCAGCTCGTCGAGGCATTCCGCTCGACGCTCGAGGAGGTCGCTGATGCGGACCTCCTCCTCCACGTCGTCGACGCGTCCCACCCGGATCCCGAGGGCCAGATCGCTGCGGTGCGTGAGGTGCTCGCCGACATCCCTGGGGCGCTCGACGTGCCCGAGGTCATCGTCCTCAACAAGGCCGACGTCGCGAACCCGGACGTCGTCGCACGGGTGCGCGGTCGGGAACGACGGACGCTCGTCGTCTCGGCGCACACGGGCCACGGAATCCCCGAGCTCCTCGCGTACATCGCCGCGGCGCTGCCGCGACCCGACCGCGACATCGACCTCACGGTGCCGTACACGCGAGGCGACCTCGTCCACCGGATGCACCACGAGGGCGAGATCGACCTCGAGGAGCACACACCCACGGGTACGCGCCTTCGGGGACGTGCAGGAGAAGCGCTCGCGACAGAGCTCGAGGCCGCTGCGGTCGCCCACAGCCCGTCCTGAGGGAAGCCCGCGGCCGTGCGGTCGTGCGTAGGATGACGCGGTGACCCCGACGCCCGACGACCCCGAGACCGACGTCGCCCGGGAGGTCGGACCGCTTCTCGAGGCTGCGGTCGCGGCCCTCGGCGGAAGCCCCCGCGAGGGGCAGCGCACCATGGCGGAGCGGGTCGCGACGTCGCTCGCGACCGGCGAGCACCTGCTCGTCCAGGCGGGCACCGGCACAGGAAAGTCCCTCGGCTACCTCGTCCCGGCGGTGCACCACGCGGTGACGGCCGGCGAGCGGGTCGTCGTCTCGACCGCGACGCTCGCGCTCCAGCGGCAGGTGCTCACACGCGACCTGCCGCTCGTCGCGGACGCGCTCACGGACCATCTGCCGCGCGCGCCACGGATCGCGCTCCTCAAGGGCTGGCAGAACTACCTGTGCCTCCACAAGGTCGCGGGCGGCTACCCGGAGGAGCCGGGGACAGCGCTCTTCGACCTGCCTGACGCCGCCTCGACACCCGACCCGCTCGACGACGACGGCCCGCGCGACGAGAGCGCGATCAAGCGCCTCGGACGCGAGATCGTCCGGCTGCGCGAGTGGTCCGAGGAGACGACGACGGGCGACCGTGACGACCTCGTGCCGGGCGTGAGCGCCCGCGCGTGGCGGCAGGTGTCGGTGACGAAGATGGAGTGTCTCGGCAACCGTTGCCCCCTCGTCGAGGAGTGCTTCCCGGAGCGGGCGCGCGCGCACGCACGCGAGGCCGACGTCGTCGTCACCAACCATGCGATGCTCGGCATCGCGGCCTCGGGCTCGCCGGGCGTGCTGCCCGAGCACTCGGCGCTCGTCGTCGACGAGGCGCACGAGCTCACGGACCGCATCACGAGCCAGGCGACGCTCGAGCTCTCGACGATGTCAATCGACCAGGCTGCGCGGCTCGCGCGTCGCCAGGGCATCGCGACGGCCGCGCTCGACCGTGCGGCCGCTGATCTCGGCGCGCTCCTCATGGACCTCCCCGAGGGACGTTTCCCGCACGGGCTGCCGGAGGGCGTGCAGGCGGCGGTCGGCGCGGTGCGCGACGAGGCGCGCGAACTGCTCACCGCGCTCAAGCCCGAGCCGAAGTCCGACGCGGACGGGGCGCTCAAGGTTGCGCAGGCGGGGGTGCTCATCCTCTTCGAGACCGCGGAGCGCATGGCGGCGGACCCGTCAGGACACGACGTCCTGTGGTGCTCGCGAGGCTCGTGGGAGGCGGGCGGTGCGACGCGCCTGCACGTCGCCCCCATGAGCGTCTCGGGGCTCGTCCGGACGTCGCTTCTCGCGGAACGCACGGGGGTGTTCACGTCGGCGACGCTGAGCCTCGGTGGTTCGTTCGAGCACGTCGCGCGTTCGCTCGGGCTCGGGACGCCCGACGGCGACGGTCCGGCGACGCCGTGGGACGGCATCGACGTCGGCACGCCGTTCGACTACGCGAAGCAGGGCATCCTCTACATCGCGCGTCACCTGCCCGCGCCAGGGCGCGAGCCCGCGACGGAGGCGCAGCTCGACACGATCGCAGAGCTCGTCGAGGCTGCGGGCGGCCGGACGCTCGGTCTCTTCTCGTCACGACGCGCGGCGGAGACGGTCGCCGCTGCGATGCGGGAGCGGCTCGACGTCCCGGTGCTGTGCCAAGGCGACGACGTCCTGCCGACGCTCGTGCGGCAGTTCGCCGAGGACGAGGCGACGTGCCTCTTCGGCACGCTCTCGCTCTGGCAGGGTGTCGACGTGCCGGGCCGGTCGTGCAGCCTCGTCCTCATCGATCGCATTCCCTTCCCGCGGCCTGACGATCCCGTGCGCTCGGCGCGCACGGAGGCGGTCGCGGCGGCGGGCGGCAACGGGTTCATGTCGGTGTCGGCGACGCATGCCGCGCTCCTCCTCGCCCAGGGCGCGGGACGTCTTGTGAGGACGTCGACGGACCGCGGCGTCGTCGCGGTGCTCGACTCGCGGCTCGCGACCGCACGGTACGGGAGTTTCCTCACGCGCTCGATGCCTCCGCTGTGGCCGACGACGGATCGCGCGGTCGTCCTTGCTGCGCTGAGACGGCTCACGGCCGACGGCTCCGATGGCTAGGCTGGCTTGGACACGCAGGTCGCTCGCGCGGCCGGCCGCTCAACCCTGGAGGAACGATGCCGAACATCACGCCGCACCCCGACGAGCACACGAAGCTGCGGACGACGAAGCTTGCCGTCGTCGGTGCTGGAGCGGTCGGCTCCACGCTCGCCTACGCGGCGCTCATGCGTGGTGCCGCCCGCACGGTCGCGCTCATGGACATCAACGCCGCCAAGGTCGAGGCCGAGGTGCTCGACCTCTCGCACGGCGTGCAGTTCGTACCTGAGGCCCAGGTCATCGGCTCGGACGACGTGTCGGTGTGTGCGGACGCCGACGTCGTCGTCGTCACTGCGGGCGCTAAGCAGAAGCCGGGTCAGACGCGCACGGAGCTCGCGGGCGCGACGATCGACCTCATGAAGAAGATCCTGCCGGGGCTCGTCGCGGCTGCGCCGAACGCGGTCTACATCATGGTGACGAATCCGGTCGACGTCGTCACGTACGCGTCGCTGAAGATCTCGGGCCTGCCGCCGAGCCAGATGTTCGGCTCCGGCACCGTGCTCGACACGTCACGGCTGCGCTTCCTCATCGCTCAGCACTGTGGCGTCGCGGTCCGCAACGTCCACGCCTACATCGCAGGGGAGCACGGCGACACGGAGATCCCGCTGTGGGACTCTGCGACGATCGGAGGCGTGCCGCTCCTCGAATGGAACCGCCAGTCCGAGCACCACGGCCCGCTCAATGACGGGGACCGGGCCCGCATCGCGGACGAGGTCGTCAACTCGGCGTACAAGATCATCGAGGGCAAGGGTGCGACGAACTACGCGGTCGGGCTTGCGGGGACGCGCATCATCGAGGCGATCCTCACGAATGAGCACTCGGTCCTGCCGGTTTCGTCCCTCCTGACGGACTATTACGGGATCTCGGACGTGTGCCTGTCGGTCCCGTCGATCGTCGGGCGTCGTGGCGTCTACGAGCAACTTCAGGTGCCGCTGTCGGACGCCGAGTACGACGGTCTCAAGGCGTCCGCCGACCACCTGCGGGCGGTCGCCCGGGAGTTCGGCTTCTGAGCATGAACGCAGCATGACGAAGGCCCCTCCGCGGAGGGGCCTTCGTCATGTCGTCACGATGCAGCGAATGCAAGGTCCGGCAGGTGTTGCGCGTTCGGCGTCAGAGCGAACGGAGCACGGAGACGACGCGTCCGAGGATCTGGGCGTCGTCGCCGGGGATGGGGGCGTACGCGGAGTTCTGGGGGAGCAGCCAGACGTGCCCCGAGGTGCGCTTGAACGTCTTCACCGTGGCCTCGCCGTCGATCATCGCCGCGACGATCTCGCCGTTCTCGGCGACGGGCTGGCGGCGCACGACGACCCAGTCGCCGTCGCAGATCGCAGCGTCGACCATTGAGTCGCCCTGGACTTTGAGCATGAAGAGGTCGCCGTCGCCGACGAGCTGCCGGGGGAGCGGGAAGACGTCCTCGACGACCTGCTCGGCGAGGATCGGTCCGCCCGCGGCGATCCGCCCGACGAGGGGGACGTACGACGGTGCGGGGCGGGAGTCGTCCTCGGCGGCGGAGTCGTGGGCGATGCGGGGCTCGGCGCTGGACGCAGGCGTGGACGGGACGGCCGTCGCCACGACGCGGGCGTCGTCGGACTGGACGATCTCGAGAGCGCGCGGACGGTGCGGGTCGCGACGCACGTAGCCCTTGCGCTCGAGCGCCTCGAGCTGGTGCTTGACGCTCGACGGGCTTGTGAGGCCCACGGACGCCCCGATCTCCCGCATGGTCGGAGGGTAGCCACGCTCGTCCAGGGACGTGCGGATGCACTCGAGCACGGCGCGCTGACGCCCGGTGAGAGCGCGGCTCGCCGCGGCGGCGGGCGAGATGGGCCCTGGGGTGGTCTGCGTCACGTGATGCTCCCTCGTCGACCCCCGAATGTCGGAGGCTCGTGGTCGGCTGTCCCTCGTCAGCCTAGGGGAGGACGCGGGCGGGTTCAAACATTCGTTCGATCGTGTCTCGACATCCTGTGGCGACCCTGCTAGAAATAGAACAGCAGTTCGACGAACAGGCGTTCGAGCATCGGCTCGACCGACGAAGGAGCATCGAGATGAGCACCATGAGCCTGGCAGCCTCGCCCCGCACGGCCCGTGTCGCGCCGGCGGGTGCTGAGCTCGCGCCGCTGCGTCTCACCCGGCGCGGCCGGATGGTCGTCGCTGTCCTCGTCGCCTTGGTTCTCGGCGGCGTCGCGCTCCTCTTCGCCAACGGCGCGACCGCTGACGTCCCCGAAGGTGCGCGCGCTGTGACGGTGCGGACCGTCGGCGCGGGCGAGTCGCTCTGGGCGATCGCGTCCTCCGTGACGGCTCCGGGCGCGGACGTCCGTGACGCGCTGCGGGAGATTGCCGATCTCAACGGGCTCACCGGTCCGACGCTCGCGGCGGGGCAGCAGCTGGTCGTCCCCGTGCAGGCGGTCGGCTGAGGCACCGCGTCCGGTCTCGGCTCGCCCCAGCGGGCACCGCTGCGCTGCCGCTGCGGTTCGAGGTCGTTCCTCGGCGTGGGCCCGTGGGCGCGCCGCCTTGCACAGCCCCGGGCGTGGGCCTAAGGTCGCGGTGCCAGCCGAAGTGACATCCCGTGAGGACGCTGATGCACTGCCCGTTCTGCCGGAACCCGGACTCCCGAGTCGTCGACTCGCGGACCTCGGACGACGGTCTCTCGATCAAGCGTCGCCGCCAGTGCCCCGAGTGCGGGCGGCGGTTCTCGACCGTCGAGACGTCGAGCCTCACCGTCGTCAAGCGGTCCGGCGCGACTGAGCCGTTCTCGCGCGACAAGGTCGCCGCGGGTGTCCGTAAGGCCTGCCAGGGGCGTCCCGTGAGCGACGACGACCTCGCTCTGCTCTCGCAGCGTGTCGAGGAGTCGATCCGTGGTGCCGGCAGCGCCGAGATCGACGCCAACGAGATCGGCCTCGCGATCCTCGGGCCGCTGCGCGAGCTCGACGAGGTCGCATACCTCCGGTTCGCGAGCGTGTACCAGGACTTCGGCTCGCTTGAGGACTTCGAGGCTGCGATCACCGCACTGCGCGCCGACCGGGAGGACGCCGCTCGCACGGACCTAGCCGACGGGTCGTCGGTGTCGGCACCGTCCGCAGACTGACGCGGCGCAGGCCGGCGCGACGCGGACCGACGCGACGCACACTGGCGCGACGCGTACCTTCACGACGCAGACTGACGCGACGCGTTCCGACGCGATACGGACTGACGGGATGCTGGGGGTCCCGACGCGGGCGCGTCCGCATGCCGCCACTTCCCGCGACCGCGCGCAAAAGGGGTTGGCGCTCAGCTCGCGGACGCGAGAAGGTGGAGTGCCGCACCCGCGGCACCTGACGAGGAGGCGCCCATGGCTGACCACGACGATCGTTCCGTCCCTGAGGACGTCAAGGAGAAGTTCCGCGCGGCCCTCGCCGCGAAGAAGGGCAACGAGCGCTCTGCCGAGGGGGCTGCGAACACCGGCTCCGTCCACGGGTCCGAGACCACGGGCAGCACGCAGCGCACGTTCCGCCGCAAGTCGGGCTGAGTCTCCCGGCCCTGCTCGCGTGGCACGGCTCCACTCGACCGCCTCGACGGGGCGGGCGTGCTGCGCCGTCGCCCGTACGCGACCGGACCCGCGCCCCCAGGGGGCGCGGGTCCGGTCATGTCTGAGGCACGTTCGCCGGAGCCCCGGCGCAGGGTCCTAGTCGAGGACGCGGAGCCTCACGGTCGCCTCGAGTTGCGTGAGCTCGGCGACGACGTCCGCCGAGACGTCCGATCCTGCGTCGGTGACGACGTAGCCGATATCACCACGCGTGCCGAGCAACTGGCCCTCGATGTTAACGTCGTGCGCCGCGAGGATCTGGTTGACCTTCGCGAGGACGCCGGGAACGTTGCGGTGGAGGTACGCGATGCGGCTCGCACCCGTGTTCTCGAGCGCAAGGTTCGGCAGATTGACGGAGAGTGTCGTGGAACCTGTCGTGAGGTAGTCGCGGATCTTCGTCGCGACGAACTGGCCAATCGCCTCCTGGGCCTCCTCCGTCGAGCCGCCCGTGTGCGGGGTGAGGATGACGTTGGGAAGGCCCTGGAGCTCGGAGACGAACGGGTCGCCCTTGCGCTTGGGCTCGTGAGGGAAGACGTCGACGGCGGCGCCGACGATCCGACCCGCGTTGATCTCGTCACGGAGAGCCGCGTAGTCGGGGACGAAGCCGCGCGAGAGGTTGAGGAAGATCGACCCCTGCTTCATCCGCGAGAAGTGCTCCGCCGTGAACATGCCGGCGTTGCCCGCGCGGCCGTCGACGTGGAGCGTGACGATGTCGGACACCTCGAGGAGCTCTTCGAGCGAGGCCATGCGCCGGGCATTGCCGAGCGCGAGCTTTTCGGCGGAGTCGTAGAAGACGACCGACATGCCGAGGTTCTCTGCGAGCACCGAGAGCTGGGTGCCGATGTTGCCGTACCCGATGATGCCGAGGGTGCGGCCGCGGACCTCGTGGGCCCCCGACGCCGACTTGTTCCAGATGCCCGCGTGCATCTCGTCGTTGAAGACGGTGAGGCGCCGCGTGAGGGCGATGATGTCGGCGATCGCGATCTCGACGACCGAGCGCGTGTTCGAGAACGGCGCGTTGAAGGTCGCGATGCCGCGCGTCGCGGCTCCGGCGAGGTCGATCTGGTTCGTTCCGATGCAGAACGCGCCGATGACGCTGAGCTGCGGCGCGTGCTCGAGCACGCGCGGCGTCACCGTGGTCTTCGAGCGGATGCCGAGGATGTCGACGCCGTCAAGGGCGGCGATGAGGTCGTCCTCGTCGAGGGCGCCGGTGCGGTTGACGACCTCGATGCCATGAGACGTGAGGATCTGGGTCGCGAGCGGATGAAGGTTCTCGAGGAGAAGAGCGGTAGGCACGGGGCCAGTATCGACCCGTCCGCGGGTCGGACCAAACGCAGTCCGCACGATGGACCCGGCGGTCCGTCAGGGTGCAGCGACAGCCTCCGCGATGCGAGCGGGAAGGTCGTGCGAGTGCACGAGGTGGAGCCGCTGCGTCGGGCGTGTCATCGCGACGTAGAGGTCGGACGGGGCGAGCTCGTCGGGCTCGACGAGCACGACGACGTCGTACTCGAGACCCTTGACCGTCCGCGGGTCGACGACGGAGACCGGGGCGTCGAGCTCGTCGTCACCGCGCGCGGCCCGCAGCGCGGCGTCGGGGAGGACGTCCCGCAACGCGGCGCGGAGCGCCGCCGACCGACGTGGCTCGGCGACGACGGCGACACGGCCGACGCCGTCGGCCGTGGTCCCGGACCGGACCTCAGCCGCGACGACGCGCGCTGCCTCGTGCGCGACGTCCCTCGACCAGTGGACGTGGAGCGCGTCGTCGACCTCGCGGGCCGACGTCATGGGAGAGACCGGGAGATCCGCAGCGAGGGCGGCGGAACGGGCTGCGTCGGCGACCACCGCGGGCGTCCGGTAGTTGACCGTGAGCTCCTCGAGGCGCCAGGCACCACGCAGGGGACCGTCGAGCATCGCGCGCCACGACCGCGCGCCGCCCGCGGCCGACGTCTGCGCGACGTCGCCGACGATCGTCAGGGAGCGGGTCGGGACGCGCCTCAGGAGCGAGCGCCACGCCATGGCGGTGAGCTCCTGCGCCTCGTCGACGACGACGTGACCGTACGTCCACGTCCGGTCGGCCGCGGCGCGCTCCGCGGTCGTGAGCGACGTGCCGCCCGCGGCGAAACGGTCCGCAAGGACCTCGGCCGAGACGAGAGCCCCGGTGCCCGTGCCCTTGAGGACCTCCTGCGCGTACTCGAGGTCCCGGGCCCGTGCCGCTGCGTCGGCCTTCGCCTGGGCGCGCTCCGCCTGGTCGTCCTCGCCGAGCAGCTCGGCGGCCTCGTCGAGCAGCGGGACGTCCGAGACGGTCCACGGGGAGCCCGGCTCGCGCGCGAGCGCTGCGCGCTGAGCCTCGGAGAGGTGCGGCGCGGCCTCGGCGAGCCGGTGCGGCTTCGCCCACAGGTCCTCGACGAGCCGCTGCGGGGTGAGGGGGAACCAGGCGAGGTTGAGCGTCACCCGCACGTCGCGGTGGGCGCGCAGGTCGTCGAGGACCATGCGGCGGTCCTCCTGCTCGAGCTCGACGCCCGTCGCTCGCCCGTACTGCGTCGCGAGCCGCGAGAGCATCTCCTTGACGAACGTCACGCGGGCGACGTTGTGCGGCTTGTTCGTGCGGCGAGCGCGCGCGGCGGCCTCCCGCACGTCGTCGCGACGGAGGACGAGGTCGACGCCCTCGAGCCGGAACGGGACGTCGTGCTCCGGGATGCGCTGCCGGGCGCGAACGGCACGCGCGACGACGCGTGCCATCGACGCGTCGCCCTTGAGCCGGGCCGCGAGGTCCGTCGGTTCCTCGGCGCGCGCTGAGACGCCCGGCAGGAGGTCACCCATGGTGGTTGCGACGACCCCCGTCTCGCCGAGCGACGGCAGCACCTGGTCGATGTACCGCAGGAACGCCGAGGACGGGCCGACGAGGAGGACGCCCGAGCGTTCGAGGACTCGGCGGTGCGCGTAGAGGAGGGAGGCGGCGCGGTGCAGCGCGACCGCGGTCTTGCCCGTGCCCGGGCCGCCCTGGACGACGAGCGCGCCCGCGAGGTCCGAGCGGATGATGCGGTCCTGCTCGGCCTGGATCGTCGCGACAATGTCGTTCATGCGCCCCGTGCGCTGCGCAGCCATCGCGGCGAAGAGTGCTCCCTCGCCCGAGAGATGGACCTGCTCGTCGCCGAGCGCGTCGAGGTCGAGGACCTCGTCCTCGAGCGAGACGACCTGCCGGGCGCGCGTCACGAGGTGACGGCGGCGCAGCACCCCGTCGGGGTGGACGGCGGTCGCGCGGTAGAACGCCTGGGCCGCAGGCGCTCGCCAGTCCGTGAGGATCGAGCTGTGCTCGTCGTCGGTGAGCCCGATGCGGCCGATGTGCCGGACCTCGCCGTCGGTGAGGTCGAGGCGGCCGAAGCACAGGCGGTCCTCGACGGCCTCGAGCTGGGCGATGCGGTCCTCGTAGAGCGTCGCGAAGGCGTCGCGCTCCGACCTGTTCTGCGGCGACCCCGACGGTCCCGAGCGGCGGACCTTCGCGAGCCGGCCGCGGGTCTGCGCCCGCAGGGTGTCGAGCCGGGCGTACAGCCGGTCGACGACCTCCTGCTCGGAGAGGATCTCGGACGAACGGGACGTTGACACCGGGCCTCCTGGGTCGGGGACGGCGCGACCTGCGCGCACGTGGCCATCCATTATGGTCCCTTGCGGGAGTCCCGGGTTCCGGCAGGTGGCCGCACGGCACGGACGGGAATGCTCTGAGCGCGACGTGCGTTGTCACGCGTGAGGCCCTGGACGGGGCCCGGACGGACGAAGGAGGACCGGTGCTCGACCCGACGGACCTGTACGAGATCGACGAGAGCGTTGCGGCGCGTCTCGGTGCGCACGAGGGCGGCACCGGGCCGGTCCTTCTGCACGCGCTCGAAGGCTTCGTCGACGCGGGCCGGACCGCCGAGCTCGTCTCGGACCACCTCGTCGACGCGTTCGAGACGGAGCGGCTCGTGACCTTCGACGCCGACGAGCTCCACGACTACCGCGGACGGCGCCCGCTCATGGACTACGACGAGGACCGCTGGACGTCGTACGCGGCGCCGCGGCTCGTCGTCGACGTCGCACGGGACGCCGAGGGGACGGCCTTCCTCGTCCTCCACGGCTCCGAGCCGGACCTGCGCTGGGAGCGTGTCGCGACCGGGCTGCAGCAGGTCGTCGACCGTTTCGGCGTCTCGCTCGTCGTCGGTGTCCAGGGCATCCCCATGGCGACGCCTCACACGCGTCCGGTGGGCGCGAGCGTGAGCGCGACCCGCCCGGAGCTCGCGGGCGTCCAGCCGCGGATCTTCGGCAAGGTCCGGGTTCCGGCGAGCTTCGGCGCGATGTTCGAGCGTCGGCTGGGGGAGTCCGGGCACGACGCTGTCGGCCTGACGATGCACGTGCCGCACTACCTCGCACAGGGGCACTTCGCGCCTGCGGCGCTCGAGGCGGTCCGCCGGGTCGAGCACGTCACGGGTCTCTCGCTGCGGGCGCACGACCTCGAGGAAGCCGCGCACGAGGCCGCCGAGGAGATCGCGGAGCGTGCGTCGGGGTCGGACGAGGTGCGTGAGGTCGTCGCCGACCTCGAGCGGCGCTACGACGCGTTCGTCGCGGCGAACGGCGGGACGAACCTGCTCGCCGAGCCTGTCGCGATCCCGTCGGCCGACGAGATCGGGGCGGCGTTCGAGGAGTTCCTCGCGGCGCAGGACACGCCCGACGACGGGCAGCGGCCCGACGAGGGCTGACCTCGGAGGACCGTCGGCCGGTCAGACGTCGCCCGGCTCCTCCACGCGAGGCTCGGCGAGCGCGGGTTCGCTCGTGACGGGCTCGTCGGCGCCGCGCCTGGCGCACCGCGCGGGGTCCTCACGGGGTGCCGCCCCGGCCGCGAAGCGGGTGAGCGCGTCCCCGTCGACGAGGGATGCGGGGACGGCGAGCCGCCGAAGCGCGCGCTCGACGTGCGCCCCGCCGAGGTCGGGGCCGGGCGCGCCTGCGCGGACTGCGGCAAGCACGAGGTTGCCGTAGCGGCGTCCCTTGAGGACTGCGGGCTCGGCGACGAGGGCAACGGAGGTCCAGCGGGTCGGCTCGGGTCCTGCGTCCGGCGCGGGGACGAGCCCCTCGAGAAGGGTGGCGACCTCGGCACGGGCGAGGCGCAGCGGCGCGCGGTCGGCGATGTTCGCGAGGTAGAGGCCGCCGGGGCGCAGTACCCTGCACACGTCGTCGGCCCAGCCCGTGGTCGTGAGATGTGCGGGCGTCGTGTCGCCGGCGAACGCGTCACGGATGACGACGTCGGCGCTGGCCGGGGCTGACGTCGCGAGGGCGGCTCGTCCGTCCTCCGCGCGCAGGCGTAGGACGGGTGAGCGTGGCAGGTCAAACCAGGTGCGGACGAGCTCGAGAAGCGTCGGGTCGGGATCGATCGCGACCTGGCGCGACCCCGGCCGCCGGGCCTCGATCCAGCGGGGCAGGGTGCATCCAGCAGCCCCGACGTGCATGGCGCGCACGGGCCCGGGGGTGACCGCGTCGAGGAGGGCGGCCATGTGCTCCATGTACTCGAACGCGAGGACGCTCGGGTCTTCGTGGACGTAGGAGCTCGGGACCCCGTTGACGAGCACGGTGACCCCGCGGGGGTCGTCGCGGTCGACGATCGCTTCTGCGGTGCCGGTCGTGATCTCGACGGGGCCGTTCGGGAGCGCGAATGTCGGTGGCTCGGTGTTCGATCGACGTCGGGAGGTGCGGCGGGCCATGGGGACCACCGTAGACGGCCCCGGAGGGCTTGACGGTCTCGAACAGATGTTCGATGATGGAGCGAGGAGGTGGCGGAGATGACAGTGACGACGATGACCCCGCGCAGGAGCCGCGCGGTCGAGGGACAGCTCGCGCTCCGTGGTGTCCAGGAGTCGACGCTCATGCGGCGCTCCGACGCCGAGATCCTCGCGGCGCAACTCTCGCAGGACCCGGTCGACCGCTTCCTCCACGCGCACTTCGCCGCGCTGCGTGCTGCGGGTGCGGTGTTGGCAGCGGTCGTGCCGCCGCGCGGCCGCGGCCGTGACCGGTCGGCGTGGGAGCAGCTTGCGGACCGCGTGCCCGAGCTCGCGGGCTGGGCCGCCGTCTTCGCCGACGCCGCTCGGGTGCGCGCCTCGGTGGAAGGTGGGCGGGTTGACCTCGTCGACGACGTGCGTGCGGACCGTGCGCTCGAGGACGCCGAGGACTTCCGTGACACGATCGACGCGCTCGTCGAGGACACGACCGGGGACACCGCCGGAGGAGCGCGTGCGCTCCGTGCCGTGCGTGCGTCATGACGGGGCGGGAACGCTCATGAGTCGGGGTCCACGGGCCGATCTTCGCGGCCGCTCGTGGGGCGACGACGACGATGGGTGCAACGTCCTCCACGTCGACATGGACGCCTTCTTCGCGCTCGTCGAGCTGGCTCGGCGGCCGGAGCTGCGTGGCCGACCCGTCATCGTCGGGGGTGCCGAGCGTGGCGTCGTGCTGTCCGCGACGTACGAGGCGCGCGCGTTCGGCGTGCGGTCGGCCATGCCGATGGCCGCAGCTCTGCGGCTCTGCCCGCAGGCTGTCGTCGTGCGTCCCGAGCACGGTCTCTACCGTGAGGTGTCGCACGAGGTCATGTCGATCCTCCGCGACGTCACGAGCCTCGTCGAGCAGCTGAGCGTGGACGAGGCATTCCTCGACGTCCGGGGTGCACGGCGCCGTCTCGGGCCCCCGGTCGTCATCGCCGAAGGCATCCGCGAACGGGTTGCACGCGCGCTCGGCATCACGTGCTCGGTCGGTATCGCGTCGACGAAGTTCGTCGCGAAGCTCGCGTCGGTCCACGCGAAGCCCGACGGCCTGCTCCTCGTGCCACGTGGCGCGACCATCCCGTTCCTCCGTTCCCTTCCGGTCGGCGCGCTGTGGGGCGTGGGCGAGCGCACCGAGGAGCGTCTTGCCCGCTACGGCATCACGACGGTCGCGCAGCTGGCCGACACGGAGGTTGAGGTGCTCCGGGGCGCGGTCGGCAGGTCGGCAGGCGCGCGGCTCCATGACCTCGCCTGGGGACGAGACCCTCGGCCCGTCGAGCCGACACGCATCGAGAAGAGCCTCGGGGCCGAGTCGACGTTCGACCACGACCGCACCGACCTCACGGAGGTTGAGGCACGTCTCCTCGGGCTTGCCGACCATGTCGCCGCACGCCTGAGGAAGCACGGACAGGTGGGTCGCGTCGTCGCGCTCAAGGTCCGCACGAGCGACTTCCGAACGCTCAGCAGGTCCCGGACGCTCGACGCCCCGACGGACGTCGGGCGCGAGATCTACCTCGCCGCGCGCGAGCTGCTCGCCGGAGTCGACCTGCGGGGGCATCCGGTCCGCCTCGTCGGTGTCCGGCTCGAGGGGCTCGTCGTGCGCGACGGAGCCGCCGTCCAGACGACCCTCGAGGAAGCGGCGGACGGGACCGTCGAACGCCGGCGTGAGGCCGAGGCCGCGATGGACCTCGTGCGGGAGCGCTTCGGCTCGTCGGCGATCGGCCCGGGTGCGTCACGGCTCGCGCCGCGGGGCGAGCAGGGCACGGCGCGGGGCGAGCAGGGCGCTGTGCGGAGCGAACGGGGCGCTGCGCCGATCGTCCGGTGACGTCGCGCGCCGGCACTCGTCCCGCCGGGGCCCCGGGCTCGGCACGCTCCGTGCGGGCCGTCACGTCGGCGCTGGGTACAACTTCCGCGCGAAGCGACCTATCCTAGAGTTGACCGCCTGTCCCGATCGATGAAGCGGGGGTGCCCATGCCACTGTCCGAGTACGAGCAGCGCGTGCTCGAGCAGATGGAGCGTCAGCTCTCCGCCGACGACCCGAAGCTCGCCACGACGCTCACCACGCCCCGCCGACGCACGGGACGCAAGATCATCGTCGCCACGGTCGGCGTGCTCGTCGGCCTGCTCCTCCTCGTCCTCGGGGTGGTCCAGAGCATTGCCGTCGTCGGCATCTTTGGCTTCCTCGTGATGTTCGGCGGCGTGACCTACGCGGTTCTCGGACCGTCGGGCACCGGGGGCAGCGGCCCCCAGGGTGTCGTCAACGACTCCGGCCACGTCACGCCCCACGCGCGGCAGCGCGGCCGCGGCAAGGCACGCGGCGAGAGTTTCATGCAGCGCATGGAGGACCGCTGGGACAAGCGCAAGGACGGCGGCCTCTGACGACGAGCCGCTGACAGCGGCTCGGCCCCTCGGGGGCGACCACACCATCTTGACGAGAGGCTCCGTGCGCACTGCGCGCGGAGCCTCTCGCGCTCCCCGGCCGCCATCGGCCGCCGCGCCCCGGCAGCAAGCTCTGGCAGCGTGCCCGGCAGCGGCAGCGGCAGCGGCAGGGGCAGGGGCAGGGGCAGGGAAGGAAAGCGCCCCGGCAGGACAGGGAAGGAGTGCCCCCGGACCGCCCAGGATCGGACCAGAACCGTGGCGGAACCTGGTCGGCTGTCAGCGGCGCGGCGCGTCGACGTCGTCGAGAGCGGAGACCGTCGCTGCGTCCGGCGCGTCGTCGGTGACCTTCCCCGAACGTTCGGCGCGGAGCCGCGCGACCTCGTCGAGCGCCTCCCGTTCGAGGCGCGCGACGGCGGCGGGGTCCGGGACGGGAGCGCCGGGTGCGTAGCGTGCGCGCTCGACCGCACGCGCCAGCTCGACGAGCCCGCCGTCGTCTCGGCCGACCCTGTCGGCGAACGCACGTGTCGTCTCGCTCGACCCCGGGACGAGCCCAGCACGCCGCGCCGCACCGAGGGTGGCACGCCAGGCCGCCTCGACGTCGCGGTGCGCCTCGGCGCGCCGCCGCACCCACAGGCCGGCGATGCCGAGCGTGACGAGGATGAGTGTCCCGACGCCCCCGATGAGCCACGGTGTGGCACCGTCGGACGTCGTGCTCGTGGGCGCGGATGCGGTGGCCGTGGCGTTCGGCCTGTCGGTGGCGCCGGTCGGGGTCGCACCGGGCGTCGCCGTTGCGACGGTCGGTTCCTCGGTCGGAGCTGCGGTCTCGTCGGGCTCGGGAGCCGTGTAGGTGGGGGCGAGACCGGACTGCGTTCCGGGAGTCGGCTCGAACCTCACCCAACCGAGCCCGGAGAAGTAGATCTCGGGCCACGCGTGCGCGTCCCGGCCCCGCACCACGTACCGGCCGCCCTCGGAGCGTCCGGGGAGGTAGCCGACCGCGAGCCGGGCAGGCATGCCCAGCGAGCGTGCCATCGCGGTCATCGCGGTCGCGAACTGGACGCAGTACCCGCGTCCGTCCTCGAGGAAGTCGAGGACTGCGTCGCTGCTCGTCCCCTCCGGAATCTCGAGCGTGTAGCGGAACTGCGGGCCGTTGCGCAGGTGGTCCTGGAGCGCGACAGCGCGGTCGTAGTCGGTCGGGGCCTCGGCGACGATGTCGGACGCGATCGCGGCGATCTCGTCGGCGCCCGGTGTCTCGGGGAGGTCGAACGACGACTTGACGGCTGGTGCGTCGCTCTCGGGGATCTCGTCGCCCCGACGAGGGGCCGATGCCGCCCGCAGTGCGTCGGCGGAGAGGTCGCGCGGGTGGAAGGTGAGAGCGGCCACGTCGCCCGAGGAGAGGTCCGGGCTCGTCGTCACGACGTCCCGCGTTCCGTCGTACGCGCTCGTCGCACCGGCGCGGGCGACAGTGCGCGGGTCGAGCGGCACGGGAAGGGTTCCGCCGCGCATCTCCTCGGTGCGCAGGTTGATCGTCACGGGAGAGCGGAGCGCGCCCGTGAACGTTCCGGGCCACAGCACGGAGCCGTCGGTGACCGCGGTCGCGCGCGAGCGCTGCGACGACCACGTGCGTCCGTCGAAGTCGTAGAGCGTGCCGGTGCGGAGGGGGCCGCGCTCCGCGGGTGACGTGATCGTGTAGCTGAACGCCTTGCGCTGCGACCGTTCGCCGAGGCTGCGTGCGAGGTCGAGGTTCTCGCCGACCTGCCCGACGCCCGTGCGGACGTTGGGAGCCTCGACGGTGCCCCAGCCGGGGACGTGGGGGAGAGCCGTGCTGAGCCCGAGCGTCCCGACGACCGTGACGGCGGTGAGCGAGCCCCAGCGGACGGCCCGCGGGCCGTACGTGCGCAGGGCCCGCTCGCGGTCTTGGGCCCACCGGTTCCCGCGCGGTGCGGGGTAACGGCGGACGATCGCGTGCGGGTCGTCGACGGCGAGGAGACCGAGGAGCGCGAGGCCGGCGACGATGACGGGCCCGGCCGACATGTCCTGGACGATGAGCAGCGGCGGGAGCCAGAGGAGGACGACGGCGACGCCGGCGAGCGCGGGCACGCGGACCGCGACGACGACGTCGGCGAGCGCGAGGACGCCGAGCGCCCCGAGGACGACGAGGAGCACGATCGGCTCGAAGGGGTCGGCCGGTGCGGCGTGCGCGGCGAGGAGGTCGGTGATCGTGCGGAGGAGGTCGAGCACGTTGCGGGCGTCGGACGGGCCGACGGCGGGGTCGAACGGAGTCGCAGTCGTCGCGGTCGCGGTCGCCGTCCCGAAGCGGCCGAGGACGAGCCACGTGCTCACGGCCGCACCGAGGAACGTCGGGGCGAGGGCGGCGAACGTCCCGACGTCGGGGCCGCGCCATGCGCGCAACGAGAGCCGCGCGAGCACGACGACGGCGCTGACGAGGAGGACGAGGCTCATGACCTCGGCGCGCCACGCGCCGGGGGTGATGACGGCGGAGAGGCCGAATGCGGAGGCGCTCACGGCGGTCGCGAGGAGCGCACCCGAGGCGATGATGCGTCCGGGGGAGGGCAGGTACTCTGCCGAGCCGTTCACGCGCGGACCCCCAGGAGCTGCTGCCACGCGTCGTCGAGGTTGTCGTCGGCGAGCACGACGGTGCGCCACCCGTGGTCGCGCAGACGGTTCGCGACGGGGTTCGGGCCGCCGGTCCGGGTGACGACGACGGCGGTGCGGGTCGCGGAGGTCGCGGCCTCGTCGCCGTACGCGGCGAGCTCGATATCGGCGGCCTCGGTGTCACCGCCGAGGACGACGACGATCTGCTCGGCGCCGCGACGTCCGCCGACGACCTCGGTGAGGCGGGCGGCGCGGGCGGCGGTGCGCGCGGCGCCGACGGGCATGGGGGTGAGGTCGATCGTCGGGTCGAGGATGCGCGCGCGGGCGGCGTCGTCGGTCGCGACGACCCGGGCACCGGCAGAGGGGGAGGCGGGGCCCGCGTCGCCGACGGCGACGAGGCGCACCGCGTGCCCGGTCTCGACGAGGTGGGTCGCGAGGGTCGCGCCGACGGAGATGATGCGTTCGAGGACGATGTCGTGCGCCGTCCTTCGAGCTGCGGGGAGGTCGACGACGACGGTCGCGGGGGTGAGGCTCGCGCCCTCGTCGACGCGGACGTGAAGCTCTCGGTGGCGGGCGGCGCTCTTCCAGTGCACGCGGCGCAGGTCGTCGCCGGGCACGTAGCGTCGCAGCGACGCGTCCTCGTCGCTCGGTTCGTTCGCGCCGGCCTGCATGGGGGAGATGCCGGCTTGGGCGAGCGCGGAACTGCCCGTCATCGGCAGGAGCCGGGGGCGGACGGCGACGGCGGTCGCCTCGCCGAGCGTCGACGTGGCGCGGCAGAGCCCGAGCGGGCCGACCCGGGTGACCTCGAGGGGGCCGAGCGGCCAGCGGCCGCGGACGGTGGGGAGGAGCACGTAGTCAAGGTGGACGTCCTCGTAGCGTGCGCGGACGAGCGCACGGAGGGGGGTGCCGGACCTCAGCGCTGGCGGGACCTCCTCGGCGAGGCCGAAGCCGTGGAGGAGGTCGGAGGACCACGCGGTGAGGTGGCGCGGAGCGACGCGTGTCGTCACGGTGACCTCGTCGCCGACGTGGGCGGGGGCTGGCCGCAGACTGCGGGTGACGGTGAACCGTCCGGACGGGTGGAGGGCGACGAGGACGATCGTCGTCGCGGCGACGGGGATGCACAGGAGCAGCCCGAGGAGGACGACCGGGGTGAGCGCGGCGACGAACCCGGACAGGACGAGGACGACCCCGGTGAGCAGCAGCCCGGTCCCACGGTGGGTGAGGCGGGCGGTGCGGGTGACGGGGCGTGCCGTCATCGGCGGGCGGGCGTGGGGACGGGGACGCGTGCGAGGACGCTGTCGACGATGTCGGTGGCGCTGCGGCCCGAGGCCCGGGCGGACGGGTTGACGACGAGCCGGTGGGCGAGGACGGGTGCGGCGAGCCGCTGGACGTCGTCGGGCGTCACGTACTCGCGGCCGCTGAGCGCGGCGACGGCGCGTGCGACACGGAGCAGCTGGACGGAGGCGCGGGGAGACGCCCCGAGTCGGACGTCGGGGTCCTCGCGGGTCGCGCGGACGAGGTCGATCGCGTAGCGCTTGACGGCCTCGGCGGCGAACACGCGGTGGACGACGTCGATGAAGCGTCCGAGCGTCGCGACGTCGGTGACGGGTTCGATCTCGTCGAGCGGGTCGGTGGTCTCGCGGCGCTCGAGCATCTCGAGCTCGGCGTCGGCCGACGGGTACCCGACGGAGATGCATGCGGTGAAGCGGTCGCGCTGAGCCTCCGGGAGGGGGTAGGTGCCCTCCATCTCGACGGGGTTCTGCGTCGCGACGACGAGGAAGGGCCGGGGGAGCTCGTGGGTCGTGCCGTCGACGGTCGCCTGACGTTCCTCCATGCACTGGAGGAGCGCGGACTGGGTCTTGGGGGAGGCTCGGTTGATCTCGTCGCCGATGACGACGTTCGCGAAGATCGGTCCGGGGCGGAACTCGAACGTGCCGTCGTGGGTGCGGTAGATCGTCATGCCGGTGAGGTCGCCGGGCAGGAGGTCGGGCGTGAACTGCACGCGGCCGACGGTGCCCCGGATGGTCCGGGCGAGGGCGCGGGCGAGCGTGGTCTTCCCGACGCCGGGGACGTCCTCGACGAGGAGGTGTCCCTCGGCGAGGAGCACGGCGATCGTCGTCATGACGACCTGGGGCTTGCCCGAGAGCACGTGCGCGAGCCGGTCGCGGATCGCGTCGCAGGTGCTGGTGATCTCGTCGAGCTCGACGGGCGTCGGCGGTGTCGTCCTCACGGGTCCTCCTCGGTCGTGAGTCGCAGCGTAGACGACGGGAGTGGTCCGGATCACCTCTGTCCCGGGCGCGGGACGGGCGGGTCATCGGGTCGTGCCGGTGCGGGAGGTGCGCGCTGACCACTTCCCCCACCTGTCTCTTATACACATGAGACGCTGCCGACGACTCCGTACGGCTAGCGCTCGCGCCGCCCTTGTTCCTGAATATTATACACATCTGACACTGTCGACGCACCACTCTGTGTCTTCTCCTCGTCTTGTCGTCTCACTTAAAAAATAAATAGCATCAGCTATGATCGCAGTATTGACACAGCCATTGATGGTGCGAACATANGCGCGGGGCGGGGGTGGGGCTGGCCCGCGGGATCCTGCGGATCTTGCCGTCCTGGAATGGGGGTGCGGGAGTGCGGTGTCGTGGGGCGCGTGAGCTGTTTTCCCATTCTTCACTCCACTCCGCTCCACCGTGTCTGACCTGCGCATACACCCGTGCTGCGGGTGATAGATCTGCCCGCGTGCCTTGTTGGTGGAGGGAAGTGGAGTACAGTGGGGCAACCGGGGACGGAGGGGAGGTGTATCCGGATGGCAGAGACGATCGCGGGGGCACCGAGCCTGCTGCTCGGCACGTACACGCCGCGCCTCGACGACAAGGGCCGGCTGCTCCTTCCCGCGAAGTTCCGCGGGCAGCTCGCCTCCGGCCTCGTCATGACCCGTGGCCAGGAGCGCTGCCTCTACCTCCTGCCCATGGAGGAGTTCCGGCGCATGTACGAGCAGATCCGTCTCGCCCCCGTGACGAGCAAGCAGTCGCGCGACTACCTCCGCGTCCTCCTCTCGGGAGCGAGCGACGAGATCCCCGACAAGCAGGGACGCATCTCGATCCCCGCGCCGCTGCGCGAGTACGCGAGCCTCGACCGCGACCTCGCCGTCATCGGCATGGGCACGCGCGTCGAGATCTGGGACGGCCCGACCTGGGAGGCGTACCTCGCCGAGCAGGAGTCCGGCTACGCCGACACCGCGGAGGAGGTGCTGCCCCCGTTCCCGTTCTGACCCGAGGGTCCACGTCCGTACGACGAGGCCTCCTCCCGCCCCATCTGGCGCACTTCCCCGGCGCCAGCGGGGTCGCGGTGGGAGACCTGGTCGGGCGGAAGCCCAGAGCCCTCCCGACCTGCCACCTCCGCGCCAGCCAGCACGACCGGTCCAGACCGCACCATCGCCCCGAGAGGAGACGCCGCATGACGCACGAGCCCGAGCGGGAGACGTCCGACCGCCACCGCCCCGTCCTCCTCCAACGGTGCGTCGACCTCCTCGCCCCCGCGCTCGCGGCGCCGGGCTCGGTCCTCGTCGATTGCACGCTCGGCATGGGCGGGCACACCGAGGCCGTCCTCGAGCAGGTTCCGACGGCGCGCGTCGTCGGCATCGACCGGGACCCGCAGGCGATCGCCCTCGCGAGCGAGAGGCTCGCTCGCTTCGGCGACCGCTTCACGGCGGTCCACGCGGTGTACGACGAGATTGGCGACGTCGTCGCGGACCTCGGGCTCGACGGCGTCCAGGGAGTCCTCATGGACCTCGGCGTGTCCTCACTCCAGCTCGACGAGGTCGACCGCGGGTTCGCGTACGCCCACGACGCCCCGCTCGACATGCGCATGGACCCGACGACGGGCCAGACCGCGGCCGACGTCCTCAACACCTATGACGAGCGTGAGCTCGCCCGGATCCTGCGCGAGTACGGCGAGGAGCGCTTCGCCGGCAAGATCGCCCGCTCGATCGTCCGGATCCGCGAGGAGCGACCCTGGTCGACGAGCGCGGAGCTCGTCGACCTCGTGCGCGCGTGCATCCCGGCGGCGACCCGCAGGACGGGCGGACACCCGGCCAAGCGCACGTTCCAGGCCTTGCGCATCGAGGTCAACGGCGAGCTCGAGGTGCTCGACCGCGCCGTCCCCGCCGCGGTCGAGGCACTGGCCGTCGACGGCCGGATCGTCGTTGAGAGCTATCACTCGCTCGAGGACCGGCTCGTCAAACGCGTCTTCCAGCGCGGTGCGACGTCTTCGGCACCTCCCGGGCTCCCCGTCGAGCCCGAGACGCACAAGTCCTACCTCGAGCTCCTCACCCGCGGGGCCGAGGAGGCCGACGGGGCCGAGCTCGACGACAACCCCCGGGCCCAGTCCGTCCGGCTGCGCGCCGCGCGCCGCACCCGCCCGACCCCTGACCACCTGCGACCGAACCGAGAGGCCGCGCGATGAGCGCACAGCACGCCCCCGCCGCGTACGCGCCGCGTCCCGTCGCGCCCGCGGCACCGCGGACGCAGCCCGTCCCGGCGAGCCGTATCCGTCTCGTGACGACGCCCGCCGTCTCGCGGTCGCGCGTCCCGTTCATCCTGCTGTGCATTGCGATCCTCGCGACCGCGCTCGCGGGCGTGCTCCTCCTCAACACGACGATGGCCCACGGTTCGTACGAGCAGCGCAGCCTCCAGCGTGAGATCTCCCAGCTCGCGCAGGTCGAGCAGGCGCTCCTCACGCAGATCGACGCGGCCTCGTCTCCGCACGCGCTTGCCGAGCACGCGTCGCGGATGGGCATGGTGCAAGACTCGACTCCTGCGTTCGTGCGGCTCGAGGACGGCAAGGTCATCGGCGACGTCACCCCGGCGCAGGCGAAGAACTGAGGTCTGGCATGAGCGACGACCGGCGTCCCGACCGAGGCGCTCCGCGTTCGACGACGAGGCAGCCCTCGGGCGAACGTCCCGTCCGTGGCCGGGAGCCGCGCACCTCTGAACGGCGTGTCACTGAACCCCGCGCCGCGACGTCCTCGCGGATGCCTCGCGCTGCTGCGGCGGGTGGTCAGCGGTCCGCCGGACGTCCCGCGCCCTCCCGGACGGCGGACCCTCAGCAGGCCGCACGGTCGTCGTCGCGGCAGGCCCGGACACGTGCAAGCTCAGCGCCGCGTGGGGCCTCCGCGAACCGCGCTGGCGCCGCGACCCGTGTCGGCAGTCCCCTGGGTACAGCCCGGCGTCCTGCCCGCACGACTGCGGCTCGTTCCGGTGGCGTGGTGCCACGGGCGTCGGCCCGTCAGCCCGCAGCACGGACGCGCGCCGACGGTCACCCCGTCGACCGCAGCACCGTCGGTCGTCGTCCCGTCGACCGCGGCGCGGCCGACCGCCACGTGCGCCCCGCGTTCTCCGGGGCGCCCACGCTCGTCATGCCCGCGTGGTTCGCGGCACGCACCGGGTCGCCGCACGCCCGTCAGCGTGCGCTCCTCATCGGGGTCCTCGCGATCCTCGGGGTCTTCGCCGGGCGTCTCGTCTACGTCCAGGCCGTCGAGGGGCCGGACCTCGCCGCCGAGGCGCTTCGGGGCCGGCTCGTCTCGGGTGAACTCGTACCGCAGCGCGGCGACATCCTCGACGCCGACGGCAAGGTTATGGCCATGTCGGTGACCCGGTACGACATCCTCGTCGACCAGACTCTCGTGCCGGATTGGAAGCGCTACGAGGACGGACGTCTCCTCGGCCAGGGCGCCGAGGCGCTCGCCGAGGTCCTCGCGCCGATCCTCGACCGTCCAGTCGCGGAACTCGCGGCCGACCTCGTCGGCGACCGCCGCGGCAAGTACATCTCGCGCGGCGTGCTCCCCGAGACGTGGAGCGCGATCAAGGCGCTCCGTATCGCGTTCATCAGCGCGGAGGAGACGTCCGAGCGCAAGTACCCGAACGGCAACGTCGCGGGCAACATCCTGGGGTTCGTCAACTCCGAGGGCGTCGGCTCCGCCGGGGTCGAGCAGTCGCAGGAGACGCAGCTGCGCGGCACCAACGGCTCCTACCTCCTCGAGCAGGACCCGCGCGGCGCGCTCATCCCGACGGGTGAGAAGGAGCGCGTCGAGGCGGTCGACGGTCGTGACGTCGAGCTCACGGTGAAGTCCGACCTGCAGTGGAAGGCGCAGGACGCGATTGAGAAGGCGGCACGCGCGTACGGCGCGACGTACGGCAACATCGTCGTGTCCGACACGCGGACGGGGCAGATCCTCGCGCTCGCCGAGACGAGCACGGTCGACCCGGCGGACCTCGCGAGCAGTGACCCCGCGAACTGGGGCTCCCGGGCCATCTCCAACGTCTTCGAGCCCGGCTCGACCGCGAAGGTCATCACGATGGCCGCGGCTCTCGAGACGGGGGCGTGGACACCGACGTCGAAGTTCACGGTGCCCGACACGTACGTGACGGACAACGGGCAGACGATCCGGGACTCGCACGCGCACGTGCCCCAGCAGCTCACCCTTGCGGGCGTCTTCGCGGAGTCGTCGAACACGGGCACCGTGATGATCGGCGAGAAGATCCCGATGCAGGTGCGCTACGACTACCTCTCGAAGTTCGGCTTCGGCCAGAAGACGGGGATCGGCCTGCCGGGCGAGTCCGCCGGCATCCTCCATCCGGTCGAGAAGTGGGACGGACGCACGCGCTGGAACGTGCTCTTCGGCCAGGGCGTCGCCGTAACGGCGATCCAGAGCAACGAGGTGTTCGCGACGATCGCCAACGGCGGGGTCCGCAACACTCCGCGCATCATCAAGGGCTACCGGTCCGAGGACGGCACGTACGAGGCCGTCAAGCCGGCCGAGACGACGCAGGTCGTCTCGAAGGAGACCGCCGACACCGTGCTCCAGATGATGGAGACGGTCGTCTCCGACGGCACGGGCAAGAAGGCTGCCGTCCCGGGGTACCGGATCGCCGGGAAGACCGGTACGGCCCAGGCCCCGAACCCTCTCACGGGCACGTACGACCACTTCGTGGCGTCGTTCAACGGCATTGCACCCGCCGACGATCCGCGGATCGCGGTCTCGGTGTCGCTCTACTCCGACAAGCTCCTCTACGGTGGTGAGGCCGCGGCCCCCGTCTTCGCGGACGTCACGGCGTTCGCGCTGCAGCACCTCGGGGTCGAGCCGAGCGGCTCGAAGGCGACGAAGATCCCGACCGAGTGGTGAGCCTGCACGATCCTCTCACGTGCCCCACGGCCCAGGTCGAGAAGACGGGCCCCGGGGGACCGGTAGGTTCTCACCCGTGAACGACCCACGCACGCTGCCCTCCCTTCTCACCGAGGTCACCGTCGGACGGCTCGCCGAGCTTCTCGGCCTCGAACTCCGCGGCGACCCGGGCGTCGTCGTCTCGTCGGTCGTCCTCGACGACCGGCGCGCTGTCCCCGGGGACCTCTTCGCGGCGCTCCCAGGCGCTCGCGCCCACGGTGCGCGGTTCGCGCCCGCGGCTGTCGGGCGAGGCGCCCGCGCCGTCCTCACGGACGTCACGGGGGCTGCCGAGCTGGCGGATGCCGGTGTCCCGCTGCTCGTCGACGCGGACCCGCGCGGCGTCCTCGGCCGTCTCGCGGCGCTCGTGCACGACGAGCCCGCAACGCGCATGACGACGTTCGGCGTCACGGGGACGAACGGCAAGACCACGACGACCTTCCTGCTCGAACGGCTCCTCGGCGAGCTCGGACGGCGGCCCGGGCTCGTCGGGACGGTCGTCTCACGGTATGCGGGCCGCGACGTGCCGAGCCGCCTGACGACCCCGGAGGCCCCCGAGCTCCAGGGCTGGATCGCCGCGATGGCGGAGGCCGGGGTCGACGCGCTCGCGATGGAGGTCTCGTCGCACGCGCTCGCGCTGCACCGGGTCGACGGCGTCGTCTACGACGTCGTCGGCTTCACGAACCTCAGCCAGGACCATCTCGACTTCCACGGCACTCTCGAGGAGTACTTCGACGTCAAGGCGTCGCTCTTCACACCGGCGCGGGCACGGCGCGGGGTCGTCGTCGTCGACGATGACGCGGGCCGGCGTCTCGCCGAGCGCTCGGAGGTTCCCGTGACGACGGTGACGATGCGCGGCACGGACGCCGACTGGCACGTCGTCGACCACGTCGCTGGCGTCGGGGGCTCACGGTTCACGCTCGTCGGTCCCGCCGGGGAGCGGCTCGACGCCCGCGTGACGATGCCGGGCGACTTCAACGTCGCGAACGCGGCCCTCGCGATCGTTATGGTCGTTGCGTCCGGTGTGAGCGTCACGGACGTCGCCGGGGCGCTCGCGCGGGACGGGCTCGACGCGACAGTGCCCGGACGCATGGAGGTGCTCGCGACGGCCCCGCGCGTCGTCGTCGACTTCGCGCACAACGCAGATGCGCTCGGGCTCGCGCTCGCGACGCTCCGCCCGACGACGCCCGGCCGACTTGTCGTCGTCTTCGGGGCGACGGGGGAGCGTGACACGGGCAAGCGCCCGGTCATGGGCGCGGTCGCGGCGCGTGGCGCGGACATCGTCGTCGTCACGGACGACGACCCGCACGGCGAGGACCCTGCGCCGATCCGCGCTGCGGTGCTCGCGGGGGCGCACGAGGCCGTCCTGGCGCGCGCTCCCGAGGCTCGGCCTGCGATACTGGAGGTCGCGCCCCGGGCGGAGGCTGTGCGCCGGGCGGTCCTCGAGGCCGCCCCGGAGGACACGGTGCTCGTCGCGGGGCGCGGGCACGAGACCGTCCAGGATGTCGGCGGTGTCGACATCGCTCTCGACGACCGGGTCGAGGCCCGAGCGGCGCTCGCCGCGCGAGCCGACTGACGGCCGCACACGACTGACTGGCATGCACGCGCGCTCGGCGCGGACGAACGGGAGAACGGTAACCACATGATCGAGCTCGGCATCGACGAGATCGCCGACGCGACGGCGGGGCGCGTCCTCGGGGACGCCGGGGCCCGTGTCACGGGACCTGTCGTCATCGACTCCCGGCTCGTCGTCCCTGGCGCGCTGTTCGTCGCGCTCCGCGGTGAGCACGTCGACGGGCACGACTTCGTCGCGACGGCAGTCGCAGCAGGCGCCGCGGCCGTCCTCGTCGCGCACGAGGTCGACGCTCCGGCAGCGGTCGTCGTCGACGACGTCCAGGCGGCGCTCGGCGCCCTCGCCCGCGAGGTTCTCGCGCGGCTGCGGGCTGCAGGGCCGCTCGAGGTCGTCGGCATCACGGGCTCGGTCGGCAAAACGACGACGAAGGACCTCGTCGGCCAGTTGCTCGCGGCCGAGGCCCCGACGGTCGTGCCGCGGGGGTCGTTCAACAACGAGATCGGTCTGCCGCTCACGGTCCTCGAGGCCGATGCCTCGACGCGCTACCTCGTCCTCGAGATGGGGGCGAGCGGTATCGGCCACGTCACGTACCTCACGGGCATCGCGGCGCCGGACGTCGCGGTCGTGCTCGTCGTCGGCTCGGCGCACCTCGGCGAGTTCGGTGGAGTCGAGGCGATCGCGCAGGCCAAGGCCGAGCTCGTCGCGGGCGTGCGCGCGGGGGGCACCGCGATCCTCAACGGCGACGACCTGCGGGTCGTGGCGATGGCCGCTGCGGCCCACGGGCCTGTCGTGACGTTCGGCACGGTGACCGGCGTCGACGTGCGGGCGCAGGACGTGCGCATCGACCGTGCCGGCCGTGCGACGTTCACGCTCGTCGCGGGGGAGATGACGGCCGAGGTCGCGCTGCGCCTCGTCGGCGAGCACCACGTGACGAACGCGCTCGCCGCGGCCACGGTCGCGCTCCGGCTCGGCCTCGCGCCCGAGGTCGTCGCCGAGCGGCTCTCCGCCGCGCGCGCCGTGAGCCCGCACCGCATGCAGGTGACCGAGCGCCCCGACGGCGTGACGATCATCGACGACTCCTACAACGCCAACCCGGACTCGATGCGTGCCGCGCTGCGCGCCCTGGCCGTCGTCGCGGGACGCGACCGTCGCTCGATCGCGGTGCTCGGCGAGATGCTCGAGCTCGGTGAGGACTCGCGCGAGCGGCACGACGAGGTCGGGCGGTTGGCGGTCCGGCTCAACGTGCGTCTCACCGTCGTCGTCGGCGACGGGGCGTGGGCGATCCGTGAGGGCGCGATGATGGAGGGGTCGTGGGGCGACGAGGTCATCCACGTCGCCGACGTCGACGCCGCACGCGCCGTCCTCGCGGACGAGGTGCGCGCCGGGGACGTCGTCCTCGTCAAGGCCTCCCATGGCACGGGCCTGTGGCGGCTCGGTGACGAGCTCGCAGCGACGGAGGTGGACGCGTGATCGCGCTCCTCGTCGCGGGCGGGACGTCGCTCGTCGTCGCGCTTCTCGCGACCCCGCTCTTCATCCGCTTCCTCGAGAAGCGTCAGTACGGCCAGTTCATCCGCCAGGACGGCCCGACCTCCCACCTCATGAAGCGTGGCACGCCGACGATGGGCGGCGTCGTCATCATCGGAGCGACGCTCCTCGCGGTCGGTGCGGGAAGCCTCGTCGCGGGGAGGCTGCCGAGCGTCTCGGCGCTGCTCGTGCTGTTCCTCATGACGGGCCTCGGTCTCGTCGGCTTCGCGGACGACTTCACGAAGATCTCGCGGCAGCGGAGCCTCGGTCTCTCGGCCGCCGGGAAGATCGTCGGTCAGGGCCTCGTCGGGATCACGTTCGCGGTGCTCGCGCTGCAGTTCCCGGACGAGGGTTTCCGCACGCCCGCCTCGACGAAGATCTCGTTCATTCGTGACACGGGCATCGACCTCGCGTTCGCGGGGGTCACCGTGGGCCTCGTGCTCTTCGTCCTCTGGGCGAACTTCCTCATCACGGCGTGGTCGAACGCCGTCAACCTCACCGACGGCCTCGACGGGCTCGCGACCGGCGTCTCGCTCGCGGTGTTTGGGGCGTACACGTTCGTCGGGATCTGGCAGTGGAACCAGCGCTGCTCGGCGGCGGCGTCGGCAGGCCCCGCGTGCTACGACGTGCGCGACCCGTGGGACCTCGCGATCGTTGCGGCCGCGATCACGGGCGCGTGCTTCGGCTTCCTCTGGTGGAACGCGTCGCCTGCGAAGATCTTCATGGGCGACACGGGCTCGCTCGCGCTCGGCGGGGCGCTCGCCGGCCTCTCGATCCTCTCGCGCACCGAGGTGCTCGCCGCGATCATCGGCGGCCTCTTCGTCCTCATCGTGCTCTCCGACGTCATCCAGATCGGCGGGTTCAAGCTCACGGGCAAGCGCGTGTTCAAGATGGCGCCGCTCCACCACCACTTCGAGCTCTCGGGCTGGGGCGAGGTGACGATCGTCATCCGCTTCTGGATCATCGCGATGATCTCCGCGGCCGTGGGCCTCGGCATTTTCTACGCGGAGTGGGTGGCGGGAGCATGACCGCGGCACCCGAGGCCGTCGAGCCCGCGGTGCCGCTTGCGTCGGCGCACGTCGTCGTCGCCGGGCTCGGCGTCACGGGACGCGCGGTCGTCACGGCTCTCGCGGGTCGCACGGCGCGCGTGACGACGGTCGACGCCGCGGCGCCCGACGCGGACGTCGCCGACGGCCGCCTCGTCGACCTCACGGACGTCGACCTCGTCGTGACGTCGCCCGGCTGGCGCCCCGACCACCCGCTGCTCGCAGGTGCGCTGGCCGCGGGCATTCCCGTCTGGAGCGAGGTCGAGCTCGCGTGGCGGCTGCGCGTGGACCGCGCGGGCGGGCGCGGACCCGCGCCGTGGCTCGGCGTCACCGGCACGAACGGCAAGACGACGACCGTCGGCATGCTCACGTCGATCCTGGCGGCGGCGGGGGAGCGGGTCGCGGAGGTCGGCAACGTCGGCACCCCGGTCGTCGAGGCTGCGCTTGACCCGGCCGTCGACGTCCTCGCGGTCGAGCTCTCGAGCTTCCAGCTGCGCTTCACGCGCACGACGTCGCTCGAGGCCGCCGCGGTCCTTAACGTGGCCCCCGACCACCTCGACTGGCACGGCTCGCTCGAGCGGTACGCGGTCGATAAGGGCCGCATCTTCACGCACGCGCAGCGTGCGTGCGTCTATAACGTCGCTGACCCCGTGACGCGTCGGCTCGTCGAGGACGCGGACGTCGTCGAGGGCTGCCGGGCCGTCGGGTTCTCGCTCGGCGCCCCTGGGCGCGCGGAACTCGGCGTCGTCGACGACCTGCTCGTCGACCGCGCGTTCCACACCGCAGCGGACGACCCGTCGCGGCACGAGGGCGCCGACGAGCTCGCGACGCTCGGCGACCTCGCCCACCTCGGGGGAGACGCGGGCGTTCCGCCGCACGTGGTCGCGAACGCACTCGCGGCAGCAGCGCTCGCCCGCGCCCACGGCGTGTCGGCGGACGACGTCCGCGCGGGCCTGCGCGCCTTCACCGGAGGCCACCATCGGATCGAGACCGTCGCGACTGCGCAGGTCACAGGCGGGACGGTCCGTTTCGTCGACGACTCTAAGGCGACGAACGGCCACGCTGCGTCCGCGTCGCTTGCCGCGTTCGACGCGGGAACCGTCGTCTGGGTCGTCGGCGGTCTCGCCAAGGGCGCGACGTTCGACGACCTCGTCGTGCGACGCGCCGATCGCGTGCGTGCCGCCGTCGTCATCGGGACCGACGCGACCGAGATCCTCGGCGCGTTCGCGCGACACGCGCCCCAGATCCCCGTCGTCCGCATCGATCCGGCCGACACTGGGACGGTGATGACGCGCGCGGTCGAGGCTGCGACGGCGCTCGCCCACCCGGGTGACACCGTGCTCCTCGCGCCGGCGAGCGCATCGATGGACCAGTTCCGCAGCTACGCGCAGCGCGGCGACGAGTTCGCCGCAGCCGCACGTGCGGTCGCGGGAAGGACCATGGAGGACGACTGAGGGGGAGCGGCATGACGGCGAACGAGACGGTGGGGCGCAGCGACGCTCCGCCGACCCGACGCAGGTCCCTCCTCGGGTCCTGGGACACCCCGGTGACGAGCTACTACCTCATCCTCGGGCTTACGGTGCTCCTCGTCGTCTTCGGTCTCGCGATGGTGCTCTCCGCCTCGTCCGTCCGGTCGATCGCGCGGGAGGGCAACGCGTACTCGATCTTCCTCGGACAGGCCGTCTACGCCGTTCTCGGTGTCGTCGCTCTCGGGGTGACCGCGAGTCTGCGTCCCGTGGTCTACAAGAAGCTCGCGTGGGTGATCCTCCTGGGCTCGTTCGCGCTCCAGGCGCTCATCTTCGTCCCGTCGCTGTCGGTGTCCGCGCTCGGCAACACCAACTGGATCAAGATCCCCGGCACGACCTTCACGATCCAGCCGTCAGAGATCGTCAAGCTCGCGCTCGCGCTGTGGCTCGCCGCGGTCCTCGCGCGCAAGAGCGAGCTGCTCAGCAGGTGGGGGCACGTCATCGTGCCCGCCGTGCCGGTCGCGGCAGCCGCGATCCTCCTCGTGCTCTCGGGGAACGACCTCGGCACCGCGATCATCCTCATGCTCATCGTCGCGGGGGCGCTGTGGGTCGCGGGCGTCCCCGCACGGATGTTCGCGCTCGGCGGCGCGCTCATGACGGCGGGCAGCCTCGTGATGATCAAGGTGAGCGACAACCGCCTCGGCCGGATCGACGCGTGGCTCGGCCGTGACTGCGGCGTGGGCGACGCGTGCTACCAGACGAAGCACGGCCTGTGGGCGCTCGGCACGGGCGGGTGGACCGGCGTCGGGCTCGGCGCGGGCCGGGAGAAGTGGCACTACCTGCCCGAGGCCCACAACGACTTCATCTTCGCGGTCGTCGGCGAGGAGCTGGGCTTGCAGGGCACGATTCTCATGCTCCTGCTCTTCGGAGCGCTCGCCTGGGCGATGTCACGCGTCGTCGTGCGCCACCCCGACCCGTTCGTGAAGATCGCGACGGGGGCGATCATGTGCTGGATCATCGGCCAGGCCCTCGTCAACATCGGCGTCGTCATCGGCGCCCTGCCCGTCATCGGCATCCCGTTGCCGCTCGTGTCCGCGGGAGGCTCGGCGCTCATCATGACGATGGCTGCGATGGGTGTCGTCCTCTCGTTTGCGCGCGACGAGCCCGGCGCGCGCGAGGCCTTCGCAGCGCGCACCGGCGTCGTCCGCCGCTCGCTCGCCGTCGTCGGCGGGTCCGTCCGTCGTTCCCGGAAGGGGAGATCCACCCGTGCCTGAGTCCGTCCTGCTCGCCGGCGGCGGCACCGCCGGCCACGTCAACCCGCTGCTCGCGGTCGCCGACGAGCTGCGGGCGCGGGATGCGTCGACCCGCATCACCGTGCTCGGCACCGCCGAGGGCCTCGAGGCAGATCTGGTGCCGGCACGCGGGCACACGCTCGTCCACGTGCCACGCGTCCCGCTGCCGCGGCGACCGTCGGCCGAGATGCTCTCGGTGCCGTCGAGGTTGCGTGCCGCGGTGCGCGCCGCGGAGGACGCGATCGTGGAGGCCGAGGCGCGCGTCGTCGTCGGGTTCGGCGGCTACGTCTCGACGCCTGCGTACCTCGCGGCACGACGTCGGGGGGTGCCTGTCGTCGTCCACGAGCAGAACGCGCGCCCGGGCCTCGCCAACAGGCTCGGCGCGCGCCGGGCCGCGGCCGTCGCGGTGACCTTCCCGGGCACCCCGCTGCGTGGCGCGCGCCTCACGGGGCTGCCGCTGCGCCGCGAGATCGCGACGCTCGCGCTTGCCCGGCGCGCCGACGCGCTCGCGGCGCGCCGCGAGGCGGCCGCGACGCTCGGGCTCGACCCGGACCGCACCATTCTCGTCGTCACAGGGGGCTCCCTCGGCGCGCAGAGCCTCAACACTGCGATGGCCGGTGCGGCCGCGGCGCTCGCGGACCTCGGCCCAGGACGGCCGCAGGTCCTCCACCTCACGGGTCGCGGCAAGGACGCCGACGTGCGCGCAGCGGTCGGTGCGGCGGGCCTCGACGGCGACTATGTCGTCGCGGAGTACCTCCTCGAGATGGAGCGCGCGCTCGCGGTCGCTGACCTCGTCCTGTGCCGTGCCGGGGCAGGCACGGTCGCCGAGCTCACGGCGCTCGGCATCCCCGCGGCGTATGTGCCGCTGCCCATCGGCAACGGTGAGCAGCGGCTCAACGCGCAGCCTGCGGTCGACGCGGGGGGTGGCCTCCTCGTCGAGGACCGGTTGCTCTCGCCCGCGTGGGTGGGGTCGACACTCCTGCCGCTGCTCGGGGACCGTGCCCGGCGCGAGGAGATGGCTGCGGCCGCGACGCGCGTCGGCCGTCCCGAGGCGACGGCCGCGGTCGTCGATCTCGTCCTCGCTGCGGCCGGAGGTGCACGATGACTGCCGCAGGCACGCTCGCCGACCTCGGCCGCACGCACCTCGTCGGGATCGGGGGCGCGGGCGTCTCGGTCGTCGCGCGGCTCCTCGCTGCGCGCGGGGTCCAGGTCCAGGGCTCTGACGCGCACGCATCCGACGTCGTCGACGCGCTGCGCGCCGAGGGGCTCACCGTCTGGGTGGGTCACGACGCTGCCCACGTCGCCGACGCGGACACCCTCGTCGTCTCGACGGCGGTGCGCGAGACCAACCCCGAGCTCGCGGCCGCGCGTGCGCGCGGACTGCGCGTCCTCCACCGGTCCGAGGCGCTCGCCCTGCTCATGGACGGGACGCGCGCCGTCGCGGTCGCGGGTGCGCACGGCAAGACGACGACGTCCGCGATGATCGCGGTCGTCCTGGCCGAGGCGGGGCGGGATCCGTCGTTCGCGATCGGCGGCTCGGTGCGCACCCCTGCGGGAGCGGTGCCGGGCGGGCACCTCGGCGCGGGGGACGTGCTCGTCGCGGAGGCCGACGAGTCCGACGGCTCGTTCCTCAACTACCGGCCCGAGATCGCGGTCGTCACGAACGTCGAGCCCGACCATCTCGACCATTACGGCAGTGCCGCGGCGTTCGAGGCTGCCTTCGTCGAGTTCGCGGGCCGCGTCAGGGCGGGCGGTCTGCTCGTTGCGTGCGCTGACGACGCGGGTGCTGCGGCGCTCGTCAGTGCGCACCGGGCCGCAGGCGGTGCTGCGCTCACGTACGGCGGGCCGGGCGCCGACGTCGTGGTCCGCGACCACGTCGCCGAGGGCGACGGTGGGCGCTTCACGCTTGAGGTGCCGGCCGCGACGGGCCTCGTGCCGGCTGACCGCACGCTCGACGTCGTCCTCGAGGTCCCTGGCGTCCACAATGCGCTCGACGCGGCCGCGGCGCTCGTCGTGGCGCTGCGACTCGGCGTCGACGCGGATGCGGCGGTCGCGGGTGTCGGGCAGTTCTTCGGCACTGGACGGCGCTTCGAGGAGCGGGGCACGGCCGGCGGCGTGCGTGTCGTCGACGACTACGCGCACCACCCCACGGAGGTTGCGGCGCTCCTGCGCGCGGCGCGGCCGGCTGCCGCGGGCGGCCGCGTGCTCGTGCTCTTCCAACCTCACCTTTTCTCCCGGACGCGCACGTTTGCGCGCGAGTTCGCGGACGCGCTCGTGCTCGCGGACGAGGTCGTCGTCACGGACGTCTATGCGGCGCGCGAGGACGACGACCCGACGGTGACGGGCGCGACGATCACGGACCTCATGGCGGGGCGTGGGCGTCACGTCGCGGGCCGTGTCGAGGCGGCGCACGCGATCGCGGCGCTCGCCCGCCCGGGGGACCTCGTCCTCACCGTGGGTGCGGGCGACGTCACGCAGTTGGCGCCCGTCGTGCTCGAGAGCCTCGCGGTCCGTTCGTGAAGCCTCCCGCGCGTCCGCGTCCGACGCCGCCGCAGCGCCCCGGGGCGCCGCGGCCGGCGCGTCCGGACGCGCCGTCGCGGGCCACCGAGGAGGCTCACGAGGAGCCGGCAGGCCGCCGGGGTCGACGGGCCGCACCGCGCGTCTCGCCAGCTGCTCCGCGTGCGGCGGCTCCGCGTGGGCGTGACGTGCCGGCTCCGGGCGCTTCGGGGGGTGGCGACGAGCGCGGTGCGGCGCGACGTGGCACCACGTCGCGCAGCGCGGCGGGGGTGGACCGCCACGTGGCGTCGTCACCGTCGATCCCGTCGGCCGCAGGGACGTCGGTGCACCCGCGCACGGCGGGGCACGCGCGGACGTCGGGCGAGGGGACGGCCGGGGCCGGCGGCCGCCCCCCGGGGGCGAGCGCGTTCGTCGTGCCGGAGACGGACGCCGTGCCGCTCGTCCCGGGCCAGCGGCGCCAGGTGGTCTCGACGGGGCTTGCGGCGCGGCTCGCCGAACGGGACGCGCAGCGTCGTCGTCGGTGGTGGGTGCGGGGTGCGTGGGTCGCGGCCGGGTTCGTCGTCCTGGGTGCGCTCGTCTGGGGTGTGTTCTTCTCGCCCCTGTTCGCGCTCGACGCGGACGAGGTCGTCATCTCGGGGGAGGGGACCGTCATCGAGCCGGGCGACGTCGTCGCGGTCGTCGACGGGGTCGTCGACGTGCCGCTGCCGCGGCTGGACACGGTGGCGCTGCGCGGACGGATCCTCGACGTGCCCGGGGTGCGGGACGTGCGTCTCACGCGCGACTGGCCGCGGGGTCTCACGGTTGAGCTCGTCTCGCGCGAGCCGGTCGCGGCGGTCCCGCAGGGCGGGGGAGTCGTCCTGCTCGACGACGAGGGGGTCCAGGTCGGGCGTGCGGACGCTGCTCCCGAGGGGCTTCCGACGATGACGTTCGACATCGCGGACGAGGGGCGCCGGACCCTCGAGTCCGCGCTCATCCTCCTCAATGCGCTGCCCGAGGGGCTCGCGGCGGAGATCGCGACGATCTCGGCGGAGAGCCCGGACGACGTGCGGATGACGCTCCGCGGGGGAGCGACGATTCTCTGGGGCGGCAAGTCGGACGCGGCGCTCAAGGTGCGGGTGGTCGAGGTCCTGCGGTCGGCGAAGAAGACGAAGGGCTCGAAGGTCTTCGACGTCTCGGCCCCGACGGCGCCGATCACGCGTTGACCCGGGGTCGTGCGGGTGCCCGGGGGCGGGACGCGCCGGGCGCGTCGGTCGACACGCGCGACACGCGACGTCGAGGTGCTTGGTCCACGCGTCGGTGCGACCTACCTTCGACGTAGCAGAACCTGACATAACTCTAACCCTCTACCTGAGGGTGAAGGTTGCGACCGACCGAGAGGCACCTCCCGTGGCAACACCGCAGAACTACCTGGCCGTCATCAAGGTGGTGGGCATCGGTGGCGGTGGCGTCAACGCCGTCAACCGCATGATCGAGGTCGAGCTCAAGGGCGTCGAGTTCATCGCGATCAACACCGACGCGCAGGCGCTCCTCATGTCGGACGCCGACGTCAAGCTCGACGTCGGCCGCGAGCTCACCCGTGGCCTTGGCGCGGGCGCCGACCCCGAGGTCGGCAAGAAGGCCGCCGAGGACCACGCGGAGGAGATCGAGGACGTCCTGCGCGGCGCCGACATGGTTTTCGTCACCGCAGGCGAGGGCGGCGGCACCGGCACGGGCGGCGCGCCCGTCGTCGCCCGCATCGCCCGTTCGCTCGGTGCGCTCACCGTCGGGGTCGTCACGCGACCGTTCTCGTTCGAGGGCCGTCGGCGCGCCAACCAGGCCGAGGCCGGCATCGAGGCGCTGCGCAATGAGGTCGACACCCTCATCGTCATCCCCAACGACCGGCTGCTCTCGATGGCGGACCGCTCGGTCTCCGCGCTCAGCGCGTTCCACCAGGCCGACCAGGTGCTGCTTTCGGGCGTCCAGGGCATCACCGACCTCATCACGACCCCGGGCCTCATCAACCTCGACTTCGCCGACGTGAAGTCCGTCATGCAGGGCGCAGGCTCCGCGCTCATGGGCATCGGCTCCGCCCGCGGCGAGGACCGCGCCGTCCAGGCCGCCGAGCTCGCGATCTCCTCCCCGCTCCTCGAAGCCTCGATCGACGGCGCGCACGGCGTGCTCATCTCGATCCAGGGTGGCTCCGACCTTGGGCTCCAGGAGATCAACGAGGCCGCACGCCTCGTCCACGAGGCCGCCCACCCCGAGGCGAACATCATCTTCGGTACCGTCATCGATGACGCCCTCGGCGACGAGGTGCGCGTCACCGTCATCGCCGCCGGCTTCGACGGCGGTGCGCCGCTCCCGCGCAAGGACGGACGCGGGCTCGGTCAGGTCGAGCCCGCGGCCGGACGCCCGGCCGAGGCCCCGGTGGCTCCCGTGCGCCGCGAGCCCTCGGCGCAGACGGGTGCGCACTCGCAGGTGCGTCCGATCCTCCCGATCGAGGACGACGCCGAGCGCCCGTCATGGCAGCGCGCCGTCCAGCCGCAGCCCGTCGAGCCGGTCGCACCGCAGCCCGTCCGGCCCGCCTCGCCCTACGCGACGACGGGACCCGGCGAGCAGGTGCCCGCGTTCCTCGGCGACGCCGACGGGCCGCAGGCCACCGGACAGCTCGAGGTCCCGCGTGTCTTCGAGGAGGAGGCACCGAGGCGTCGCCACGACGACCTCGACATCCCCGACTTCCTCAAGTGACACGGTGAACGGATCGCCACGCGGACCCCGGCTCACCGAGTTTGCGCTCGGTGCCGGGGTCCGCGGCGTCCTCACCGAGTCCTCAGGAGGTCTCTCGCCCGCCCCGTGGGCCGCGCCCGACGGCCCCGGCCTTGACCTCGGTCTCAACGTGGGCGACGACGCCGGACGGGTGCGCGCGAACCGCGCGCTCCTCGCCGAGGCGCTCGGCGTCCCGGTCGTCTACGCGACGCAGGTGCACGGCGCCGACGTCATCGACGTTGGCGACCCGGCCGCGGCGACCCTCGACTCCGTCGGTGAGGCCGACGGGCTCGTGACGACCGTGCCGGGCCTCGCGCTCGCTGTCCTCGTCGCCGACTGCGTCCCTGTCCTCCTCGCGGACCCCGTCGCCCGTGTCGTCGGCGTCGCGCACGCCGGTCGGCGCGGCGTCGAGCTCGACGTCGTCGGCGCGGTGCTCGCCGCGATGCGGACGCTCGGCGCGTCCACGGCGGACGTGCGCGCGGTCGTCGGCCCGAGCGCGTGCGGACGCTGCTACGAGGTCCCCGTCGCGATGCGCGACGAGGTCGCGGCACGCGCGCCTGGGGCCTCCTCGACGACATCGTGGGGGACGGCGGCGCTCGACCTGCCCGGAGCCGTCGACGCGCGCCTGCGCGCCCTCGGGGTCGGGCACGTCGCGCGGGACGCCCGCTGCACGATCGAGGACCCGTCGCTCTTCTCGCACCGGCGGGCGACCGCGGACGAGGGGCCCGGCACGACCGGCCGCCTCGCGGGTGTCGTCCACCTCGCACACGTGTCACGGTGACACTGCTCGAGCGGGTGCGTGTACCCAGCGCGTCGGGCGTGTCGCTGCAAGATCCGTCGGCGGGCGACGGTTAGCGTGGATCCACCCTCATGGGTGCACTGGACGACGACGGAGGAGCATGGCGATGGCCGGAGCGCTGCGCAAGACGATGCTGTACCTGGGCCTCGCGGACGACCGCGGCGGCCAGGAGTATGCCGAGGAGTACCACGACGAGTACGTCGAGGACTACCAGGACTTCGAGCCCGAGGTGGAGACCGTGAGCGAGACGCACGCGCAGGTGACCCCCATCAGCCGCGGTGTGCAGCCGGTCGCGCCGGCGCCCGAGCTGCGACGCATCACGACGGTCCACCCGCGCTCGTACAACGACGCCCGGCAGATCGGTGAGGCGTTCCGTGCCGGTACGCCCGTCATCATCAACCTCTCCGACATGGACGATTCGGACGCCAAGCGTCTCGTCGACTTCTCGGCCGGGCTGATCTTCGGGCTCCGCGGCTCGATCGAGCGCGTGACGAACAAGGTCTTCCTCCTCTCTCCCGAGAACGTGGAGATCGCGGGCGAGGACCGCGGCGAGAACGCTCGCGCCGGCATCTTCAACCAGAGCTGAGCCGTCGCCTCCGTGGATCTCGTCCTGACGCTCCTCACGCTCGTCCTCTGGCTCTACCTTCTCGTCCTCCTGGGGCGCGTCATCATCGACTGGATCCAGGTCTTCGCGCGCGACTGGCGTCCTCGAGGCGCCGTGCTCGTTCTGTGCGAGCTCGTCTTCACCCTCACGGACCCCCCGCTCAAGCTCCTGCGACGCTTCATCCCGCCGCTGCGCCTGGGTCGGGTCCAGATCGACCTGTCGTTCATCGTCCTGTTCCTTGCCTGCTCGTTCCTCATGAACGTGCTGGCCATGATCCAGTCCATGATGAGAGCAGCCTGACCGACGGGGTCGATGACGACCGACCCGCTTTTTTCCGCTAGCGTGATCCTCGGCGTACCTGACGTCAGGTCCGTCAGGATCCGCAACGACTGCAACAGAGGTGACCCGATGGAACTGCTGACCACGGACGACATCCTGAACAAGAAGTTCACGGCGACGAAGTTCCGCGAGGGCTACGACATCGTCGAGGTGGACGACTTCCTCGACGAGGTGCTCAACACGCTCCGTGCGTACGAGGGCGAGAACGGCGACCTCAAGAGCAAGCTCGCCGCTGCGGAGCGCCGCGTCGCCGAGCTCACCCGTCAGAACGCTGCGCAGGCCGCGGCGGCTGCCGCTGCGCCGGCACCGGCCCCCACGCCTGAGCCGGCCCCGGCCCCGGCGCCCGAGCCCGAGCGCGCGCCTGCCCCGGTGGCTCCCGCCCGTCTCTCGGAGCCCGAGTCAGCCACGGGCATGCTCCAGCTCGCGCAGAAGCTCCACGACGACTACGTCCGCTCCGGTCAGGAGGAGGGCGACCGGCTCGTCACCGAGGCGCGCACCGAGGGCGAGCGCATCGTCCGCGAGGCGCAGGAGACCTCCGCGCGTACGCTCGGCCAGCTCGAGCAGGAGCGTGGTCTCCTCGAGCGGAAGATCGACGAGCTCCGCCAGTTCGAGCGTGACTACCGCATGCGTCTGCAGAGCTACCTCGAGAACCTTCTCGGGGACCTCAACAACCGTGGCGCGGTCATGCCGGGCGGCGACAAGGACTCCGGCCGCTCCATCTGACGGCCCCCGCCTGCCTGAGCGGGCATCCCCGTCGTGGTCGGGACGGACGCTGCAGCACTCCTGCGCAGTTGTCCGTCCCGATCACGACGTCTATCCTCAGCATTTCCGCCGTGAAGAGAGGCTCGCCGATGTCGATCCAGGACGCTACGCCCGCCCCCACCTTCGCCGAGCGCTTCCCGCGGCTCGCGAAGGACGTCAAGCATCTCCAGGTGCGCGAGGGCGAGGACCCGTGGACGACCAAGGAGGTCAAGGCGCTTGCCCTCGGCCTCATCGCCGAGTCGGAGCGTCTCGAGATCGAGCTCGAGGCCGCTGACGCGGATCTCACGGAGCTGCTCCGCAACTCGGGTGAGGGTGCGGGCGACGACCAGGCGGACTCGGGCTCGAGCGCGCTCGAGCGGGAGCAGGAGCTCACCCTCGTCAACAACACCCGGGATCTGCTCGAGCAGAACCGCAGCGCGCTCGCGCGCATCGCGGACGGCACGTACGGCACGTGCGAGGTGTGCGGCGGCCCGATCGGCAAGGCGCGCCTCGAGGCGTTCCCGCGCGCCGCGATGTGCGTCCGCTGCAAGCAGCTCGCCGAGCGGCGCTGACCGGCGGCACGCAGGGCACGGCCGCGACCGTGGCAGACTGGTCCGGCCATGACTGACGACACGACGCCCTCCGGGGCCATGACGCCCGAGGGTGCTGCGGCACCCGCCCGCCCACGCCGTCTGCTGTGGCCGATCCTCCTCGGCGCGCTCGTCGTCGTCGGGATCGATCAGGCGACGAAGGAGCTAGCGCTCGCACGGCTCGAGCCGGGAGCCGCCACCGACTGGTTCCTCGCGGAGTTCCTCGGCTGGAAGCTCGTCTTCAACCCCGGCGCTGCCCTGTCGATGGGCGAGGGCTTCACGTGGGTGCTCACGCTCCTCGCGGTGGGCGTCACGGTCGTCATCGTCGTCGGGTCGCGCCGCATCACGTCCCGCCCGTGGGCGTTCGCGCTCGCGCTCATCCTCGGCGGTGCCGTCGGCAACCTCGTCGACCGGCTCCTCCGCGAGCCGAGCTTCGGGCACGGTCACGTCGTTGACTTCATCAACTACGCGGGATTCTTCGTTGGGAACGTCGCCGACATCGCGATCGTCGGCGCCGCGGTCGTCGTCGTCTGGCTGTCGTTCCGCGGCGTGCCGTTCGGCGACGAGGAGCCCGCCGGTGCCGTGTCCGGCGACGCGCCGGACGGCGTTGCCGGCGGGGATGTGGCTCCCGGACGTGAGGACGCGACTGGGACCGCGACCGACAAGGGCGCGCAGCCGTGACCTCGCGCACCCTGCCTGTCCCCGATGGCCTCGCGGGGGAGCGCGTCGACGCGGGACTCGCGCGCCTGCTCGGTCTCTCACGCTCGCGGGCGGCGGAGATCGCCGAGTCCGGGGGCGTCCAGCTCGACGGCCGGACCGTCGGCAAGTCCGACCGGCTCACGCCCGGCTCGTGCCTCGAGGTCGAGCTCCCGGACCCGAACGCGACGGTGGCGGCGCCGCCGGAGCCGGTTCCCGGCATGATCATCCGGTACGACGACGACGACGTCGTCGTCATCGACAAGCCCGTCGGCGTCGCGGCTCACCCGTCGCCCGGCTGGACGGGGCCGACGGTCGTCGGCGCGCTCGCCGCGGCCGGCTACCGGATCTCGACGTCGGGCGCCGCCGAGCGCCAGGGCATCGTCCACCGCCTCGACGCGGGCACGAGTGGACTCATGGTCGTCGCGAAGAGCGAGCACGCGTACACCGTCCTCAAGCGCGCGTTCAAGGAGCGCACGGTCGAGAAGGTCTACCACGCGCTCGTCCAGGGCTACCCCGACCCCTCGGTCGGGACGATCGACGCGCCGATCGGTCGGCACCCGTCGTCGGACAGGAAGTTCGCGGTCGTCGCCGACGGCAAGCCGTCGGTGACGCACTACGAGGTGCTCGAGATGTTCCCGTCGGCGAGCCTCGTCGAGGTGCACCTCGAGACGGGCCGCACGCACCAGATCCGCGTGCACTTCTCGGCGCTGCGTCACCCGTGCGTTGGTGACCCGATGTACGGCGCGGACCCGCGGCTCGCGGAGCGCACGGGGCTGACGCGCCAGTGGTTGCACGCGATGCGGCTCGGGGTCGCGCACCCGTCGGACGGGCGCTGGGTCGAGGTGACGTCAGAGTACCCCGCGGACCTCGCGCACGCGCTCGAGGTCGTCGCCGAGGGCTACCGGTGAGCGCGGACGGCACGAGCCCCGTCCTCGTCGAGGGCAGCGTCACGGTCGTGCGGCTCGACGACGGGACCCGGCGCGGGGACTGCCTCGCGGTGCGGCTCGAGGTCTTCGTCGACGAGCAGAAGGTTCCTCTCGCCGAGGAGATCGACGCGCTCGACGATGCCCCGACGACGACGCACCTGCTTGCGCTCGGCACGGACGGCGAGGTGCTCGGCACGGCACGGGTCCTCGCGGACCCGGAGCACCCGGGGGAGGTTCACGTCGGGCGGGTCGCGGTGCGCGCGGTCGCGCGCGGCGCGGGCGTCGGCCGCGTGCTCATGCGTGCGGCGCACGCCGTCGCGCTCGACGACCACGCGGTCGACGGGCGCGTGCGATCGGTTCTCTCGGCGCAGCGGCAGGCCTTCGGCTTCTACGAGTCGCTCGGTTACACAGTCGTCGGGGACTTCTACCTTGACGCGGGGATCGAGCACAAGGACGCGTTCGTCGACCTCGTGCGCTGAGGCCGGACGAGGTCGTGGCGTCGTGCCGCGCGCGGCCCGGGACGTCCGTTGCTCGGCCTAGACTCGGGGGCATGCCGAGCACTGCTGAGGACTTCGTCCACCTTCACGTCCACACGGAGTACTCGATGCTCGACGGTGCGGCGCGCGTCGGGGACCTCATGGAGGAGGTCGCACGGCAGGAGCAGAAGGCCATCGCGACGACCGACCACGGCTACCTCTTCGGGGCCTTCGACTTCTGGCAGCAGGCGACGCGCGCGGGCATCAAGCCAATCCTCGGCGTCGAGGCGTACGTCACCCCGGGGACGAGCCGCTTCGACCAGACGCGCGTGCGCTTCGGTGAGCAGGGCCAGGAGTCCGACGACGTCTCGGCACGCGGCGCGTACACGCACATGACGATGTGGGCGCGCAACAACGAGGGCCTCCACAACCTCTTCCGGGCGTCGTCGTACGCGTCTCTTGAGGGCCAGATGGGCAAGTGGCCGCGCATGGACCGCGACCTGCTCGAGCGCTACTCGGGCGGCATGATCGCGTCGACCGGCTGCCCGTCGGGAGAGGTCCAGACGCGCCTGCGCCTCGGTCAGTACGACGAGGCCGTGCGGGTCGCGGGCGAGCTCCAGGATATCTTCGGCAAGGAGTTCTTCTACGTCGAGCTCATGGACCACGGGCTCGACATCGAGACGCGTGTCTACTCCCAGCTCATCGAGCTCTCCAAGGCGATCGGGGCCCCGCTGCTCGCGACGAACGACCTCCACTACGTGCGCGAGGAGGACGCGGCGAGCCAGGAGGCGCTGCTCGCGATCAACTCGGGCTCGGCGCTCACCGAGCCGACGTACGAGCAGGGCGGCAACCGTTTCGCGTTCCAGGGCACGGGCTACTACGTGAAGACGGCCGCCGAGATGCGCCGGCTCTTCAAGGACTATCCCGAGGCGTGCGACAACACGCTGCTCGTCGCCGAGCAGTGCGAGGTGTCCTTCGACACGAACGCCAACTACATGCCGAACTTCCCCGTCCCGGCGGGGGAGGACGAGACCTCGTGGTTCATCAAGGAGGTCGAGACCGGGCTCGCCGCCCGTTACCCGGGCGGCGTCCCCGAGGCGTCGCGGGCGCAGGCGAAGTACGAGACCGACGTCATCGTCCAGATGGGCTTCCCGGGGTACTTCCTCGTCGTCGCGGACTTCATCAACTGGGCGAAGTCCCAGGGCATCCGCGTCGGACCGGGTCGTGGCTCGGGCGCCGGTTCGATGGCGGCGTACGCGATGCGGATCACGGACCTCGACCCGCTCGAGCACGGCCTCATCTTTGAGCGCTTCCTCAATCCCGAGCGTGTCTCGATGCCCGACTTCGACGTCGACTTTGACGAGCGTCGGCGCGGCGAGGTCATCAGGTACGTCACCGAGAAGTACGGCGAGGACCACGTCGCGCAGATCGTCACGTACGGCACGATCAAGGCGAAGCAGGCGCTCAAGGACTCCTCGCGCTTGCTCGGCTTCCCCTTCGCGATGGGCGAGAAACTCACGAAGGCCATGCCGCCCGCCGTCATGGGCAAGGACATCCCGCTCTCGGGGATCTTCGACCCCCAGCACAAGCGCTACGCGGAGGCCTCCGAGTTCCGGGCGCTCCACGACGCCGACCCCGACGCGCAGCGTGTCGTCGAGCTCGCCCGCGGCATCGAGGGCCTCAAGCGCCAGTGGGGCGTCCATGCCGCGGGCGTCATCATGTCGAACCACCCGCTCATCGACATCATCCCCATCATGCGTCGCCCCCAGGACGGCGCGATCATCACGCAGTTCGACTACCCGACGTCCGAGGGCCTCGGCCTCATCAAGATGGACTTCCTCGGGCTGCGCAACCTCACGATCCTCGACGACGCGCTCGAGAACATCGTCATGAACGGCAAGGAGCCGCTCGTCCTCGAGGATCTCCCGCTCGACGACGTCGGCAGCTACGAGCTGCTCGCACGCGGCGACACTCTCGGCGTCTTCCAGCTCGACGGCGGCCCCATGCGCTCGCTGCTGCGACTCATGAAGCCCGACAACTTCGAGGACATCTCGGCCGTCCTCGCGCTCTACCGCCCCGGCCCCATGGGCGTGAACTCGCACACGAACTACGCGCTGCGCAAGAACGGGCTCCAGGAGATCACGCCGATCCACCCTGAGCTCGAGGAGCCGCTCAGCGAGATCCTCGGCGGGACGTACGGCCTCATCGTCTACCAGGAGCAGGTGATGGCCGCGGCCCAGAAGGTCGCAGGCTTCTCGCTCGGACAGGCCGACGTCCTGCGTCGCGCGATGGGCAAGAAGAAGAAGTCCGAGCTCGACAAGCAGCAGGCCGACTTCTTCGAGGGCATGACGAAGCACGGTTACACGAAGGACGCGCAGCACGCGCTGTGGAACGTCCTCGAGTCCTTCGCCGACTACGCCTTCAACAAGGCGCACACCGCGGCCTACGGGCTCGTCTCGTACTGGACCGCGTACCTCAAGGCGCACTACCCGGGCGAGTACATGGCGGGCCTTCTCACGTCCGTCAAGGACGACAAGGACAAGTCCGCGCTCTACCTCGGCGAGTGCCGCCGCATGGGCATCACGGTGCTGCCGCCCGACGTCAACTCGTCGGCCGCGAACTTCACGGCCGTCGGCCCGGACATCCGCTTCGGCCTCACCGCGATCCGCAACGTCGGCGCGAACGTCGTCGACGCGATCGTCCGCACGCGCGAGGAGAAGGGCGACTTCACGTCGTTCACCGACTTCCTCGACAAGGTGCCGGCGGTCGTCTGCAACAAGCGGACCATCGAGTCGCTCATCAAGGGCGGGGCCTTCGACTCGCTCGGGCACACGCGCCGCGCGCTCGTCATGGTGCACGAGCAGGCGGTCGACGCCGTCATCGGCGTCAAGCGCAAGGAGGCCGAGGGCCAGTTCGACCTCTTCGCTGGCTTCGGCGGTGAGGAGGACGACGCGGTCGGCTTCTCCGTCGAGGTACCGGACCTGCCGGACTGGGACAAGAAGCAACTGCTCGCGTTCGAGCGGGACATGCTCGGCCTCTACGTCTCCGACCACCCCCTGTCGGGTCTCGAGCACGTGCTCGAGCGTGCCGCGGAGACGTCGGTCGCGAACCTCCTCGCGGACGAGGCGCGGCCCGACGGCTCGACCGTGGTCATTGCGGGGCTCATCACGAGCTTGCAGCGCAAGATGTCAAAGAACGGCAACCCGTGGGCGGCCGTGACGATCGAGGACCTTGAGGGGTCGATCGAGGTGATGTTCTTCGGCGAGACGTACACCGCGTACTCGACGGTGCTCGCGGAGGATCAGATCGTCGTCCTGCGCGGACGCGTGAGGCGGCGCGACGAGTCGATGTCGCTCCAGGCGATGGAGCTCTCGTTGCCCGACCTCTCGGCTGGGCCCGAGGCCCCCGTGCGTGTCATCGTGCCCGAGTCGCGATGCACGCAGGGCGACATCGAGAAACTCCGCGACATCCTGCGGGCGCACCCGGGGTCCTCCGAGGTCCACATCCGGGTGACGCGTCCTGGACGGTCGACGCTCCTGCGTGCGGCCGACCGCTTCCGTGTCGACCGGACGCCCGCGCTCTTCGGGGACCTCAAGGTCCTCTTCGGCCCCAGCTGCCTCGGCTGACCCTGTCTCGACCCAGGAGCGTCCCGTGCGTCCCCTCACCCCTGAGCAGACCGTGTTCGTCACCGAACGTCACCTCGCCACGCTTACGACGCTGCGTGCCGACGGCACGCCGCATGTCGTGCCCGTCGCGTTCACGTGGGACGCCGACGCACAGCTCGTCCGCATCACGACGGAGCGGACGAGCGTTAAGGCACGCAACGTCGTCACGGGCGCAGCCAGCGGCGGGGCGCGCGTCGCCGTGTGCCAGGTCGACGGAGGCCGCTGGCTGACGTTCGAGGGCACGGCGACCGTCTCGGACGACCCCGACGACGTCGCCGAGGCCGTGCGTCGCTACGCCGTGCGGTACCGACCGCTCGAGCCCAAGCCCGAGCGCGTCGTCCTCCACGTCAGGCCCGACCGCGTGCTCGGCTCGGGCTACATGACCCGCTGACGCGCTCGGCCAGGGCCGACGCCTGCGAGAATGGCGTCATGCACGACGTGACGATCCGCGACGAGTCCATCCGCCTGGGCCAGTTTCTCAAGCTCGCCGACCTTGCCGAGTCCGGCGCCGAGGCGCGCGACCTCGTCACGGACGGGGAGGTCACCGTCAACGGCGAGGTCGACACGCGCCGCGGCCGCCAGCTCGTCCCCGGCGACGTCGTCGTCGTGTCGCACCCAGGCGGACGCCGCGCGGCGCGCGTCGTGCACGACGGCTGAAGTGGTTCGAGGAGCACCTGCCGAACCCGGACTTCTACGCGGACTGCAACTCTGTCGGAGCCGTGACGTGGTTCCGCACTCCGGCTCCCGAGCAGATGCAGGAAAGCGTCGATGCGATTGCGCGATCCTCACGGCGCACGGCGTCGACGGACGCCGCACCGTCGCCGGGCGGGCGTCCGCCCAGCGATAATTCCCTGCGTGCTGCGCACTGCCGCCGCTACCCTCGGAGAGTGATCAACCGTCTGGACCTGCGTGGTCGCTCCCTGTCCGCCCGTGAGCTCTCCGCTGTCCTCCCGCGCCCCGAGGTGGGCGTCGAGGACGCGAGCCGGCTTGTCGCCCCCGTCGTCGAGGACGTCCGCGCACGCGGCGCCGCGGCGCTGCGCGACTATGCCGAGAAGTTCGACCACGTGCGCCCCGAGCACCTGCGGGTCCCGACCGACGTCATCACCGCCGCGCTCGAGGGCCTCGAGCCTGGTCTGCGCGCCGCGCTCGAGGAGACCATCACGCGCGTGCGCGCCGTCCACGCGGCGCAGCGTCCCGCCGACTTCACGGTGTCCGTCGCCCCGGGCGCGACGGTGCGGCAGCGGTGGATCCCCGTGCAGCGCGTCGGGCTCTACGTGCCCGGCGGGCTCGCTGTCTACCCGTCGTCCGTCATCATGAACGTCGTCGCGGCCCAGGAGGCAGGCGTCGCGTCGCTCGCGATCGCGAGCCCGCCGCAGGCGGACGAGCAGGGGCTGCCGAACGCGACGATCCTTGCGGCGTGCGCACTCCTCGGCGTCGACGAGGTCTACGCGGTCGGCGGCGCGCAGGCCGTCGCGATGTTCGCCTACGGTGCCGTGGGCTCCGAGCCCCAGGACGGCGACGTCCTCGCCGAGCCCGTCGACGTCATCACGGGGCCCGGCAACGTCTTCGTCGCCGCCGCCAAGCGCCTCGTGCGCGGGGTCGTCGGCATCGACGCGGAGGCCGGGCCCACCGAGATCGCTGTGCTCGCCGACGAGACCGCGGACGCCGAGCACGTCGCTGCGGACCTCCTCAGTCAGGCCGAGCACGACCCCATGGCGGCCTCGGTGCTCGTCACCGACTCGGTTGCGCTCGCGGACGCGGTCGACGCGGCGCTCGCCCGGCGTGCTGCCGCGACGAAGCACACCGAGCGTGTCGCGACCGCGCTCGCCGGGCCCCAGTCCGCGACGGTCCTCGTCGACGACCTCGAGGCGGGCCTCGCGGTCGTCAACGCGTACGGCGCCGAGCACCTCGAGATCCAGACGGCGGACGCCGCCGCGCTCGCGGACCGTGTGACGAGCGCGGGCGCGATCTTCGTCGGCGCCTACTCGCCCGTGCCGCTCGGCGACTACATGGCCGGCTCCAACCACGTCCTGCCGACGGGCGGGTGCGCGCACTACTCGAGCGGGCTCGGCGTCCACTCGTTCGTGCGGGCCGTCCAGGTCGTCGAGTACTCGCGCGACGCCCTCGAGCAGATCGCGGGCCAGATCGTCACGTTCGCGAACGCCGAGGACCTCCCGGCCCACGGCGAGGCGATCACCGCACGCTTCGGTCGCTGAGATGGTCGTCGACGACGTCGCTGCCCGCGCGATGTGGGACGCGTACGTCGCGGCCGGCGCAGTGCCCGCAGGCACGCTGCCCGTCGGTGTCGAGGCGTTCGGCGACGGGCCGGCGCTCGCCGACGAGCTCATCGCACTCGTGCTCGCGGGCCGCAAGCGCGCGACGGCGACCCTCGTGGCCGAGCTCGAGCTCGCGGACGAGGCGCCTCCGGCGGTGGGGGACCACTGGGTGATGTGCGACGGCGCGGGCGCCCCCCGTTGCGTCCTGAGGACCACCTCGGTCGACGCGGTCCGCTTCGACGCCGTCGACGAGGACTTCGCACGGGCCGAGGGCGAGGACGACGGTTCCCTCGTGGCGTGGCGCGCGGGTCACCGCGCCTACTGGGAGCGCGTGAGCGCACGCACCGGGGTCGCGTTCGACGGGAGCAGCGTCGTGCTCGCCGAGCGGTTCACGGTCGTCTGGCCACCCGAGGTCGCCGACGCCTGAGCTACCTCAGGACAGGCGGCGCAGAGTCCGCACGTTCCGGGTGGTCGTCGCCGAGAAGCGCGCGCGGGCGAGCGTGCGGGCGAGCGGGGTCGTGAGCGACGAGCCGCGCGGGCAGCGCCACCACAGCGCGTCGAGGCCGACCTCGGCAATTCGGGCCGCGAGGGCCGCGTCCGGGTGCTGCCAGCTCTCGACGAGGTCGCCGCGCTCGGCGTCGCGCTCGGCCCCGCCGACGAGGAAGCTCGCGGCGACGACCGAGCACACCTCGGTGCGTCCGGTGCGCTCGCGCAGCTCGGTGACGCGTGCGGCCGCCTCCTCGTTCGCGGCGAGCTGCTCGGAGAGCGTCCTGCGGGTCGCGGCGCGGGCGCGGACCTCCGCGAGTCGGGTGCCCGCAGGTGCGTCGTCGGCTGAGGTGTTGGCGGACGAAGGAGCGTCGGCGGACGCGCTAGAGACAGTGTCCGCGGCAGGGGCGTTGACGGTCGGTGTGTCATCGGTCGACGCTTGCGGTGCTTCGGCCGCACCAGCGGCATCGGCCGCAGCTGCGTCGGCCGTGACCTTCTCCTCGGTCGCGGTCGTCGCGTCGCGCAGCAGACCGGGCGTCGTCGAGAACGCGACGTATGTGTGCCACAGGGCGTCGTCGGGCCAGGGCGCACCGGCGACGAGCTCGCCGACGAGTGTGAGCGGTACGAGTGCGACGAGCGCCTCGTAGCCGAAGCGCTCACCGATCGTTGACTCGAGCCGTGCGCGGGTCGTGGTGACGGGTGTCTGCGCGGACGCGTCGAGCAGGACGTTCCCGCTCGCGAGGACCGTGCGGACGTTGCGGACGTCGAGGGTCCCGACGGCGTCGCGCAGCTCGTACATCGGGATGTTGCGGCCTCCGACGTTGACGCCGCGCAGCAGCGCGGCGAGGCGGACATCGTCGGCGGCGAGTTTGGGTGCTGGCATGGTCCGACGGTAGCGCGCACGCACGGGCGGAGCACGGGGCAGGCCGTGAGAAAGCCCGTGGCGCGGACGACCGCGCACGCTGCGCGGGCCGCCGGTGAGCTCGGAGAGCCGGCAGCCCGCGCGGACGCGCGACGTCCGCGCGCGACGTCAGGCCTGGGCGAGGACGAACGGCAGGACCGATGCCGCCCCGACCTGGCGGAGCATGCGCGCGGCGACCGTGAGCGTCCAGCCGGACTCCGTGAAGTCGTCGACGAGGAGCACGGACCGACCGGGCAGGCCCGCGAGGGCAGCCTCGCTGAGGCGCGGCTGGAGCCGCTGGACGACACTCGCGAGCCGGAGCGCCGAGTTGACGTCGTGCCGTCCGGCAGGAGTCCCGGGCGCGGGTGCGATCTCGCCGACGACGGGCTTGCCGAGGTACCGGCCGAGACCGTGCGCGAGGTGGCTGACGAGCTGGGGCCGGGTCGCGGACGCCACGAGGACGATGCCGTCGATCGTGCGGGCCGCGGGCCACTCGTCGAGCGCCCGCGCGGCGGCCGTGCGCAGCGCGCGCGGCACCTCGCCGTCGACGGTCGTCGGCGCGAAGAGCTCACGCAGGGGAGCCGACCAGCCGAGGCCGTCGAGGCGCGCGACGGCGCGTCCGGGCTCGGCGAGCTCGTCGGCGGGCAGGCGCCCGGCCAGCTCGATGCCGAGGTTCGCCATGCCGCTCGGCCACTGGCGCCGGGCCGAGATCTCGATGCCGGGACGGTCCATGCGCTCGCGGGCCGTCGTGATCGCAGCGCGGTCGGGCAGCGGGGGGAGCGTCACGGTGCCGCAGCGGTCGCACCGGCCGCAGCGCCAGCCGGCCTCGAGCTCAGGGTCGTCGAGCTGGGCGCGAAGGAACGCCATGCGGCAGCCGTCGGTGCGCTGGTAGTCGAGCATCGCGCGCTGCTCGCGCAGCCGGGCCTCGTCGACGCGCCGGTAGCGCTCGGCGTCGTACGCCCACGGCTCGCCGGTCGAGGTCCATCCGCCACGGACGCGCTTGACCGCGCCGTCGACGTCGAGGACCTTGAGCATCGTCTCGAGCCGTGCGCGCTTGAGGTCGACGTGCGTCTCGAGCTGCGGCAGCGACATCGTGCCGTTCTGCGCGAGCGTGTCGATGACCGTGCGGACCTGCTGCTCGGACGGGAAGGCGAGCGAGCCGAAGTACTCCCAGATCCGCTGGTCCTCCTCGCCCGGGACGAGGACGACGGTTGCGCGGTCGACGCCACGCCCGGCGCGTCCCACCTGCTGGTAGTACGCGATGGGTGAGCTCGGCGCGCCGAGGTGGATGACGAAACCGAGGTCGGGCTTGTCGAAGCCCATGCCGAGCGCGCTCGTCGCGACGAGCGCCTTGACGCGGTCGGCCTTGAGGTCTGCCTCGAGCTGCTCGCGCTCGGCGGTGTCGGTGCGGCCGGTGTAGGCGCGGACCTCGTGGCCTGCGGCGCGCAGCTGCTCGGCGACCTGCTCGGCCGCCGAGACGGTGAGGCAGTAGACGATGCCCGAGCCCGGCAGCGCACGCAGCGAGTCGGTGAGCCAGGCGACGCGCGTCGGCTGGTCGGTGACGGGCAGGACGGCGAGGTGGAGTGAGGCGCGGTCGAGCGCGCCGCGCAGCACGAGGACGTCCTCACCCTCGGGCGCGCTCGCGTGGACAGCGAGCTGCTCGGCGACGTCGTGCGTGACGCGCTCGTTCGCGGTCGCGGTCGTCGCGAGCACGGGGATGCCTGCGGGGAGGTTCGCGACGAGGTCGCGGATGCGCCGGTAGTCAGGCCGGAAGTCGTGACCCCAGTCGGAGATGCAGTGCGCCTCGTCGACGACGACGAGGCCCGCGTCCGCCGCGAGGCGGGGGAGCACGGTGTCGCGGAAGTCGGGGTTGTTGAGCCGCTCGGGAGAGCACAGGAGGACGTCGACCTCGCCCGCCGCAATCTGCTCGTGGATGTCGTCCCACTCGGTGACGTTCGAGGAGTTGATCGTCACCGCGCGGATGCCCGCACGCTCGGCCGCCGCGACCTGGTCGCGCATGAGCGCGAGGAGCGGCGAGACGATGACGGTCGGGCCCTCGCCCGCCTCGCGCAGGAGCGCGGTCGCGACGAAGTAGACGGCGGACTTGCCCCACCCGGTGCGCTGGACGACGAGGACACGCCGCTGGTGCGCGACGAGCGCCTCGATCGCGGTCCACTGGTCCTCGCGCAGGCGTGCGTCGTCGCGGCCAACGAGCCTGCGCAGGACGGTCTCGGCGGCGTCGCGGCCGACGGCGCCGTCGAGGCTCGCGCGCCGCTCGCGCGGTGCTGCAGGCTGCACCTGCTGGCTCCTATACACCTCTGGCGCTGCCGACGACGCCCCTCGGTGGGGTCTCGTGGGGGGGCCTGGTCGTAGCTGAAACATCACAGTAGNCGTGGGGGCGGCCCATGCGTCCTCGGGCGGAGGGGGCATCTCGTCCCAGTCGGCCGGGGGCTCCGCGAACGGGATGCCGTCGTCGTCCCACGCCGCGGCGTCAGGGTCGCCGTCGGCAGCGGGGGGTGCCGGGTGAGGAAGGACCTGCTCGGCCTCGGGCGCAGGACTCACGACCGCCGGCGTCACGGCGGGGGCGACTGCCGCCGGCACCACCGGGTCGGGCGCGAGCGTCGAGCCCGCCGACCACGACGGCTCGTCGGTTCCCGCACGGTCGGCGAGCGTCCGGGCGTCGAGCGAGCTCGCGCCCCAGCCGGGGCCCGTGTCCTCGACGTGCCGACGCGGCTTGCCCTCGAGGAGCGACCAGTCGGGCTCGACGCCCCAACGGCCGGGCGTCCCCCGCGGGGGCTCGGGCGTGCCGTCGTCCCGTGTGGGCGAGGGATCGTGGGGTGCGCCGTCGGGAAGCTGCGGGTCGTCGGACATGGTTCCCAGCCTACGGACCGTCACCGACATGCGCGGACCTGCGACCCCTCCCGGTGGACGCCCCGCTGCGCGAGGCCGCTGTGGTCAGGCCTCGCCGCGCCAGCCGTCGCCCGCGGTGCGCCGCGGGCGGCCCAGAGCGTGGAATCACGTCCCGTCGTCCCACCTCTGCGTCCTAGGATCACGGGGTGACGACCCCCAACCGCGCCCTGAGGCTGCCGATCCGCCCCGAGCTTGCCGACGAGGTGCCCTACGGCGCCCCGCAGCTTGACGTCCCGGTCCTCCTCAACGTCAACGAGAACCCGTACGCACCGGCTCCCGAGGTCGTCGCGAGCATCGCGGAGGCTGTCGCCGAGGCCGCGTCGGGCCTCAACCGCTACCCGGACCGTGACTTCCTCGGCCTGCGCAGCGACCTCGCCGCGTACCTCGGCGCCGAGTCGGGCGTGAGCCTCGCCGCGGAGCAGCTGTGGGCCGCGAACGGCTCGAACGAGGTCATGCTCCACGTCCTGCAGGCATTCGCGGGGCCGGGACGCACGGTCGTCTCGTTCGCGCCGACCTACTCGATGTACCCCGAGTACGCGCGTGACACGCACTCGCGCTACATCGTCGGCCGTCGCGAAACCGACTTCACGCTCGACCCGGCGCACGCGGTCGAGGTCGTCCGGGCCGAGCAGCCGTCGGTCATCATCCTCACGAGCCCCAACAACCCGACGGGCACGGCGCTGCCGCTCGCGACGGTCCGTGCGGTGCTCGACGCCGCGCTCGAGGTCGACGTCGACGGGGCGCCGGCGGTCGTCGTCGTCGACGAGGCCTACGCGGAGTTCCGGCGCGCCGGCGTGCCGAGCGCGCTCGAGCTTCTCGCGGAGTACCCCAACCTCGCCGTGAGCCGCACCATGTCGAAGGCGTTCGCGCTCGCGGGCGCACGCCTCGGCTACCTCGCGGCACGGACCGCGATCGTCGACGCGCTGCGCGTCGTCAGGCTTCCATACCACCTCTCCGCGGTGACCCAGGCCGTCGCGCGGGCCGCGCTCGCGCACGCGCCGTCGCTGCTCGGCAAGGTGGCCGAGCTCCGCGAGGAGCGTGACGCGACGGTCGCGTGGCTCCGCGAGCAGACTGTCGACGGACGTCCGCTCGACGTCGCGGAGTCGGACTCGAACTTCGTCCTCTTCGGGACGTTCCCCGACAGGCACGCCGTGTGGCAGGGCCTGCTGGATCGGGGTGTGCTCATCCGGGAGACTGGCCCGGAGGGGTGGCTGCGCGTGTCGATCGGCACGCGCGAGGAGATGACGGCGTTCAAGGACGCCCTCGTGGAGGTAGCAGGACTGTGACCGCAACCAGGCGCACGGCGCGCATCGAGCGCACGACGTCGGAGTCGAGCGTCCTCGTCGAGATCGACCTCGACGGCACGGGACGCACCGAGATCTCGACGGGCGTGCCGTTCTACGACCACATGCTCACCGCGCTCGGCAAGCACTCGCTCATCGACCTCACGGTCCGCGCCGAGGGCGACACGCACATCGACGCGCACCACACGGTTGAGGACGTCGCGATCTGCCTCGGCGAGGCGCTCAAGGTCGCGCTCGGCGACAAGCGTGGCATCGCACGCTTCGGCGATGCGCTCGTCCCGCTCGATGAGGCGCTCGCGCGCGCGGTCGTCGACGTCTCGGGCCGTCCCTACCTCGTCCACGACGGTGAGCCGGCGGGCCAGGAGTACCACCTCATCGGGGGGCACTTCACGGGTTCGCTCACGCGCCACGTCCTCGAGTCGATCGCGCACCACGCGAACATCTGCCTCCACGTGTCGCTGCTCTCGGGCCGCGACCCGCACCACATCGTCGAGGCGCAGTTCAAGGCGCTCGCCCGCGCGCTCCGCGCGGCGGTCGCGCTCGACCCGCGCGTCGACGGCATCCCGTCGACGAAGGGCGCGCTCTGATGTCCGACGACCTCCCTGACGACCTCTCGTTCGAGATCCCGGACGACCTCTCGGGCCTCGACGCGGTCGGCGGCGGGACGGAGCCGACGCTCGCGCTCCTGCTCACGCAGGTCGCGGGCTCGGAGCCGCTCGTCGCGGTGTGCGCTCTCGCGCAGGTCGCCGCGGACGTCGTCGCGAGCAGGATCGGTGCGATCGCGGTGCTCCGCGAGCGTGCGGGCACGGCTCCCGCCGAGGCGGCCGCTGCCGTCTCCGCGCTCCTCACGGGCTCCGAGGTCGTCCTCGTCACACGTGCTGGATCGCAGCTGAGCGCGACCCGCTATGAGGGCGGCGAGCGCGGTGCGGACATCCCCGCGGGCCTCCTCCTCGACTCGGCGCCCCAGGACCTCGAGGACCTCATTCTCGGCGAGAAGACGGTCGCTGACCTCGCGGGCGTCGCGGACTCGACCGCGATGTCCCGCCTCGGGGCGGTGCGAGCCCTCAAGAAGATCGCGAAGAAGATGCGGAAGGAGCGGTGAGCGCTCCCTCCGTCGTCGTCCTCGACTACGGCTTCGGCAACGTGCGCTCGGCCGTGCGCGCCCTCGAGCGTGTCGGCGCGCAGGTCGAGCTCACCTCGGACCGCGAGACAGCGATGGCCGCGGACGGGCTCGTCGTGCCGGGCGTCGGCGCGTACGCAGCTGTCATGACGGGTCTGCGCGGAGTGCGTGGCGACTGGATCGTCGAGCGTCGTCTTGCTGGCGGGCTGCCCGTCCTCGGCATCTGCGTGGGCCTCCAGGTGATGTTCGACGAGGGCGTCGAGCACGGCGTGAGCACCGAGGGCCTCGGCCAGTGGCCGGGCGTCGTCGAGCGGCTCGCGGCACCCGTCGTCCCACACATGGGATGGAACACGGTCGACGCGCCCGCGGGCTCGCGGCTCTTCGAGGGCATCGCCGACGAGCGCTTCTACTTCGTCCACTCCTACGCGGCGCAGACGTTCACGCTCGGCACGGACGAGCCCGCGGACACCGTCTTCGCGCCGCCGCTCGTCACGTGGGCCGACCACGGTGGCCGCTTCGTCGCGGCCGTCGAGAACGGCCCGCTCACCGCGACGCAGTTCCACCCCGAGAAGTCGGGCGACGCCGGCGCCCAGCTCCTCACCAACTGGCTCGGAACCCTGCGCTGAGCCCCGCCACGACCCGCGGCCCCGCCGCACCCTCGACCCACGGAGCACCCATGTCTGACCGCCTCGTCCTCCTGCCCGCCGTCGACGTCGTCGACGGTCAGGCCGTCCGCCTCACGCAGGGGGTTGCCGGGACGGAGAAGAGCTACGGCAGCCCGCTCGAGGCAGCGCTCGAGTGGCAGGCCGGGGGCGCGGAGTGGCTGCATCTCGTCGATCTCGACGCGGCGTTCGGGCGCGGCTCGAACGCCGACCTGCTGCGCGAGGTCGTCGGGCGTCTCGACATCCAGGTCGAGCTCACGGGCGGTATCCGCGACGACGAATCGCTCGAGCGCGCGCTCGGGACGGGCGCGGCGCGCGTCAACCTTGGCACTGCCGCGATCGAGAAGCCCGAGTGGACGGCGCGCGTGCTCGGCGAGCACGGCGACCGAGTCGCGGTCGGCCTCGACGTCCGTGGCACGACGGTCGCGACGCGCGGCTGGACGGAGGACGGCGGCGACCTCTGGGAGGTGCTCGCTCGGCTCGACGCGGCCGGCTGCTCGCGCTACGTCGTCACGGACGTCACGAAGGACGGCATGCTCCAGGGGCCCAACGTCGAGCTGCTCGCCGAGGTTGCGCGACGCGCGGCCGCGCCCGTCGTCGCGTCGGGCGGCATCTCGAGCCTCGACGACCTGCGCGCGCTGCGCGAGCTCGTCCCCGCGGGCGTCGACCAGGCGATCGTCGGCAAGGCCCTCTACGACGGAGCGTTCACGTTGCCGGAGGCGCTCGACGTGGCAGGTCGGCCGTGACCACGGGCCACGAGGGCCCAGTGCGCGCCGAGAGGCCGCTCGGCGACGGTGTCGTCCGCGACCTCGACGCTCACGGTCACCAGCGGGCGGTCCCCGAGCAGGTCGCGTCGGTGCGCGACGGGGCCGACGGCCCGTCGGACTCCGCGGGCGTCCCGTGGGGCGGCCGCGAGCTGCGCGCGAACCCGTTCGCGGGCGACGACGGCTCCGTCGACCCGGCGCTCGGTGCGGCCCTCGACGCGCACGGCGCGTCGCCGTCGTCGCAGACGATGCAGGCGGTCGTCGCGGCGCTCGGCGCGGCACGAGTGCTCGTGCCGGTCCTCGCAGAGCTCGAGGCGGGCGTCACGTCCGAGCACGGCGTCGAGGAGGACAAGGAGGCCTCGGCCGGTGTCGTCGCACTCCAGGCCCCCGACGGTCGACGTGCCCTGCCCGTGTTCTCGTCGGTCGCGACGATGACGGCGTGGCGCGCCGACGCCCGTCCCGTGCCGGGCTTCGCGAACCGCGCGGCGCTCTCCGCCGTCCAGGAGGACTGGGCGCTGCTCGTCGTCGACCCCGGCGGTCCGGTGACCGTCCTCGTGCCGAGGCCCGCGGTGTGGGCGCTCGCGCAGGGCAAGCCGTGGCGTCCTGCTGTCGTCGACGGCACGGTCGACGACGAGGTGCGTGAGGCGGTGCGGGCCGCGTGCCTGCCGGCGCAGCACGTCGTGCGGGCCGACGCGGAGCCGGGACGCACCGCGGAGGTCGCGGTGGTCCTCGGCATCGACGCGGGTCTCGACCGTGCGGGTCTTGACCGCGTGCTCGCGTGGATCAACAAGGCACTTGCCGCGAGCTCGGTGATCTCCGAGCGTGTCGACTCGCTCGAGATCCGTATCGGCAAGGCCTGAGGCCGCCGCGGACGACGACGCCTCCCACCGCTGAGCGGTGGGAGGCGTCGTACCGTCAGTGGTGCGGAACGTCAGGAGACGTGGCCCGTGAGCTTCTCGCCGGGGCCCTCGCCGGGGGCGTCGGGGATGATGCTCGCCTCACGGAACGCGAGCTGGAGGGTGCGCAGCCCGTCGCGCAGCGAGCGCGCGTGCTGGTTGCCGATGTCGGGTGCCGACGTCACGACGAGACCGGCGAGCGCGGTGATGAGCTTGCGTGCCTCGTCGAGGTCGGTGAGGTGCTCCTCGCCCTCGGCGAGGCCGAGCTTGACCGCGGCCGCGCTCATGAGGTGGACAGCGGCGGTCGTGATGACCTCGACCGCGTTGACCTCGGCGATGTCGCGGACGGCCTGATGGGTGACGTCGTCGTCGTGCGTGTGCTCGGTGCTCATAGGTCCATCATCCTGCATGCTCGCCGTACGGACCGCACGGGGCCGGGACGCGGACCGCCCCGCCCCCGGACGGACCGGGGACGGGGCGGTGTGCGGCTGGCGTCAGCCCTCGAGCGCGGCGCGGAGCTGCGCACCGAGGTCGGCGTCGACCTGACCCCAGTACCAGAAGAAGCGCTCGCGGACCTCGGGGATCGTGATACCACGGCCCTGGCCGGTGAGGGTCGCGACGAAGCGCGCCTTGGCCTCGGCGTCGAAGACGTCGCGGTAGAGCGTGCCGGCCTGGCCGAAGTCGGAGTCCTCCGAGCGGAGCGTCTGGGCGGCGCGCACGAGCTCGCCGTCCGTCTCCCACGTGACCTCGCCGGCGCGGGACGCGTCGGCCGCCGGGCCGCCGAAGGAGTTCGTGCCGTGGACCGGCATCGAGGCGTCGGCGTAGTGGTACCGCATCTGCCCCTCGTGCTGGTAGTTGACGACCGTGGCCGCGTGTGGCTGGTTGACGGGGAGCTGGTTGTAGTTCGCGCCGATACGGTAGCGCTGAGCGTCCGGGTAGGCGAAGACGCGGCCCATGAGCATCTTGTCGGGGGAGAGCCCGATGCCGGGGACGAGGTTCGACGGCGAGAACGCGGCCTGCTCGATCTCCCCGAAGAAGTTCTGCGGGTTGCGGTCGAGCGTGAGCTCGCCGACCTTGATGAGCGGGTAGTCAGCGTGCGACCAGGTCTTCGTGATGTCGAACGGGTTGAAGCGGTAGGTCTTACCCTCCTCGTACGGCATGACCTGGACGAAGAGGTCCCACACCGGGTACTCCTCGCGGGCGATGGCCTCGAAGAGGTCGCGGCGGTAGTGGTCGGCGTCGGAGCCGGCGAGCTTCTCGGCCTCCTCGTTCGACATGCCCTCGACACCCTGGCGCGACTTGAAGTGGTACTGGACCCAGAACTTCTCGCCCTCGCCGTTCTGCCACGAGTAGGTGTGCGAGCCGTAGCCGTTCATGTGGCGCCACGAGCGCGGCAGGCCGCGGTCGCCCATGAGGTACGTCACCTGGTGGGCGGACTCGGGCGAGAGGGTCCAGAAGTCCCACTGCATGTCCGCGTCGCGCAGTCCCGACGCGCCGAGGCGCTTCTGGGAGTGGATGAAGTCGGGGAACTTGATGGCGTCGCGGATGAAGAACACCGGCGTGTTGTTGCCGACGATGTCGTAGTTGCCCTCGGGCGTGTAGAAGCGCAGCGCGAAGCCGCGGACGTCGCGCCACGTGTCGGGGGAGCCCTGCTCGCCCGCCACGGAGGAAAAGCGCAGGAGAGTCTCGACCTCGGAGCCCGGCTGGAACACCGCGGCCTTCGTGAAGCGCGAGACGTCGTCGGTGACGACGAAGCGGCCGAAGGCGCCGCCGCCCTTGGCGTGGGGGTTGCGCTCCGGGACGCGCTCGCGGTTGAACGACGCGATCTTCTCGACGAGGTGGTGGTCGTGGAGCGCGGTGATGCCGTCCGGGCCCGTCGTGAGCGAGTGCTGCTCGCTCGGGATCGGGGCGCCGCTCTGGCTGGTGGTGAACTGCTGGGTCACAGGTTCTCCTCGTGCGTGGTGCTGAGCCGCGGTGCGCGGCGGTGGTGGGTGACGGGTGCGGGCCCGCCGCGGGTGGATGTCAGCCGGCGGTGCGGCATGACGGACAGGTGCCCCAGTAGAGGACCTCGGCGGTGTCGATCGTGAAGCCGTGGTCGTTCGAGGGAATGAGGCAGGGGGCGTGGCCGGTCGCGCAGTCGACGTCCCCAACGGCGCCGCACGTGCGGCACACGACGTGGTGGTGGTTGTCGCCGTGGCGACGCTCGTACCGTGCCGGGTGTCCGGCGGGCTCGATGTGCTGGACGAGCCCGCGCGAGTTGAGCGCGTGGAGGACGTCGTAGACGGCCTGGACGGAGACGCTGCCGAGCCGTGCGCGGACGTCGGCGACGAGCTGGTCGGCGCTCGCGTGGGGCCGCGCGGTGAGCGCGGCGAGCGTCGCGAGGCGGGGCGCTGTGACGCGGAGGCCGACGGAGCGCAGCAGCGCCTCGTCGTCCTGCGTGCTCGGGACGTCCTGCTCGATGGCCATGACCTGCAGTGTTGCACACTTTCTGGAACCAGTCCAATAATGGGTTCGTTACAGACCGTCCCTCGTGCTACGCCATGTCGCTCGGGGTGACGCGACGCACGTCCGGTCGTTCTAGGGGGGCCTCGTGCCTGTGCTATCGTTTCCTGCTGGACCGCCGTGAAGATCGCAGATCCTCATGGCGCGCAAGCGGAGCTCCCTCCCACCTGATCACCGACTGGCCTCGTGCCGACAGGAGACAGGTCTGGTCCGACATTCGCCCTCGGGCGGGTATGTGCGCTCGTCGTGCGTGCCGTCGGACTGTGAGGCCTCCACCTGCATCCCGGGTCGGAGGCCTTCTCCGTTCCCGGACCCGACAGTTTGACGATCTGAGGAGACTCACATCAGCGAGCCCCGCATCAACGAGCGGATCCGCGTCCCCGAGGTCCGCCTGGTCGGCCCCCAGGGCGAGCAGGTGGGCATCGTCCGCGTGGAGGACGCCCTGCGCCTTGCCCAGGAGGCAGACCTCGACCTCGTCGAGGTCGCGCCCGACGCGCGTCCCCCCGTGTGCAAGCTCATGGACTACGGGAAGTTCAAGTACGAGGCAGACATGAAGGCGCGTGAGGCCCGGCGCAACCAGGCCAACACCGTCCTCAAGGAGATCCGCTTCCGCCTGAAGATCGACCCCCACGACTACGGCACCAAGAAGGGCCACGTCGAGCGCTTCCTGTCCGCGGGCGACAAGGTCAAGGTCATGATCATGTTCCGAGGCCGCGAGCAGTCGCGCCCGGAGATGGGCGTGCGCCTGCTCCAGCGTCTGGCCGACGACGTCGCCGAGCTCGGCTTCGTCGAGTCGATGCCGAAGCAGGACGGTCGCAACATGACGATGGTCCTCGGCCCGACGAAGAAGAAGTCCGAGGTCAAGGGCGAGGTCCGCCGTCGCCGCGAGCCGCGCCCCGAGCGGGACGTCGTCGACGTTCCTCTCGAGGACGTCGCCGAGGCGCCCGTGGCCGAAGCCGTTGCGGCGCCGGTCGCGGCTCCCGAGGCTGCAGCCCCGGTCGCCGCCCCTGCCCCCACAGCGACGCCGAAGCCCGCCACGGCCCCGAAGGCAGCGGCCGCCAGGCCCGCAGCCGCGCCCAAGCCAGCCGCGACGCCGGAGCCCGCCGCCGTGAAGCCTGCGGCCGCGCCCAAGCCTGCCGCAACGCCGAAGCCCGCACCCAAGCCGGTCGCGACGCCGAAGCCGGCAGCGCGCCCCGCCGCCCCCAAGCCTGCTCCGAAGCCGGCCGCTCCGCGGCCGAAGAAGAGCGAGTGACCCGCACGCCCTGACGCAGGGGCGACGACCAGCGTGAACGGTCCCGTCCCGCCCACGTCGTCCATCACCCGGTGGACGACCGACCACGAGGAGAACGGCAGCCATGCCGAAGAACAAGACGCACTCCGGTGCCAAGAAGCGGTTCCGCATCACCGGTTCCGGCAAGGTCATGCGTGAGCAGGCCAACAAGCGCCACCTGCTCGAGCACAAGTCGAGCCGCCGCACGCGCCGCCTGAGCTCCGACCAGGTCGTCTCGGCCGCCGACACCCCCAAGATCAAGAAGCTGCTCGGCAAGTGACCCTCGTGGGACGCATCTGCGTCCCGAGGTGAGCTTGTGAGCCCCCTACCCACAAGGAGCATCACGTGGCACGCGTGAAGCGGGCAGTCAACGCCCAGAAGAAGCGTCGTTCCGTCCTCGAGCAGGCGAGCGGCTACCGTGGTCAGCGCTCGCGCCTGTACCGCAAGGCCAAGGAGCAGGTCACGCACTCGGGCGTCTACGCCTACCGTGACCGCAAGAAGCGCAAGGGCGACTTCCGTCAGCTCTGGATCACGCGCATCAACGCCGCGGTCCGCGCCGAGGACATGACGTACAACCGCTTCATCCAGGGCCTCAAGGCCGCGGGTGTCGAGGTCGACCGTCGCGTCCTCGCGGACCTCGCCGTCACCGACGCGAACGCCTTCAAGGCGCTCGTTGAGGTCGCGAAGAAGGCCCTCCCGGCCGACATCAACGCGCCCAAGGACGCTGCCTGAGAGCACCTGCTCCCTGAGCAGCCCTTGATCTGAAGGACGCCCGGACGATGCCTGATCTCTCCAACCCCCGCGCCGAGCGGGTCCGAGGGATCCGGGCGTTGTCCGGGCGTCCTGCGCGTCTCCGGGCCGGACGCTACGTCGTCGAAGGCCCCCAGAGCGTCCGTGAGGCGGTCGTCCACGCGCGCGAGGCTGTCCGCGAGGTGTATCTCACCGAGGCGGCTGCGGAGCGCTACCCGGAGATCGTCGCGGCGTGCGACGGGCTCTGGCTGCGAACCGGGACCCCGGACGTCCTCGACGCGATGAGCCCCGACGCGCAGGGCGTCCTCGCGGTCCTCGAGCCGCGCCCGACGTCGCTCGACGAGCTCGTGGCCGCGGGTCCGCGGCTCGTCGCGGTCCTCGTCGAGGCGCGAGACCCCGGCAACGCCGGGACAGTCGTGCGCGCCGTCGACGCCGCGGGCGGCGACGGTGTCGTGCTCGCCGGCAGCAGCGTGGACCCCCACAATCCCAAGGTCGTGCGGTCGACCGCCGGGTCGCTCTTTCACGTCCCCGTCGTCGCGGGCGACGACGCACGCGAGGTCGCGGCGGTCGTCGCACGGCTGCGTGCCGCGGGGTTGCAGGTCCTCGCGGCCGACGGCGCGGGGGAGCACGACCTTGACGACCTGCTCGACGTCGTGGGTGCCGCACCTGTGGGCACCCCGGACCTCTCGGCCCCGACCGCGTGGGTCTTCGGGAACGAGGCCCGCGGTCTCACGGACGAGCAGCGTGCGCTTGCCGACCATGTGGTGCGCGCTCCGCTGCGGGGCCGCGCCGAGTCGCTCAACCTCGCGATGGCTGCCACCGTGTGCCTCTACGGCAGCGCACGGGCGCAGCGCGACCGCGCCGTGCCACGACCGTAGGTCTGGTCGACGGACGTCGTCGGGCACCATCGGGCGCGGCCGTCCGACCCGGGCCCGTCGGTGCGCGTTGAGGACGTGCCGACCGCCTATCGTGGGAACGTGAACATCCCAGCCTCCGGCACGCAGTACGAGATCGAGCACGGCCCCTACCGCGCGGTCGTCGCCGACGTCGGTGCGACCCTCAGGGTCCTCGAGCACGACGGCCGCGCGCTCGTCGTCCCCTTCGACGCCGACGACGTGCGCCCGCACTACCGTGGCGCGGTGCTCACGCCGTGGCCCAACCGTGTGACGGACGGCCGCTACGAGTTCGGTGGCCGCGCCCACCAGCTCGCGCTCACCGAGCCGGCGCGGTCGCACGCGCTCCACGGGCTTGCCGTCTGGGCCGTGTGGACGCTCGTCGAGCGTTCCGGGTCCTCCGTGACGCTCGAGACGGAGATCGCACCGCAGGCCGGCTACCCGTGGCGCGTCGTCACACGCGCGACGTACACGCTCACGGACGCGGGCCTCGCGTGGACGATCACGACGAGGAACACCGGCGACGGCGACGCTCCTTACGGCACGGGCCCGCACCCGTACCTCGTCGCAGGCGAGGGCACGCTCAGGGACTGGGCCCTCACGCTCCCGGCGTCGCGGGTGCTCGAGGTGACGCCCGACCGGCTCGTGCCGGTCGCGGTGCGGGACGTCGAGGCGTACGACGGCGGCGCGCTCGACTTCCGCGAGGAGCGGACACTCGGCGAGACGTTCATCGACCACGCCTACACCGGCCTGGCCCGCGGCGCGGACGGGATCGCGCGTGTCGAGGTGCGCGCCCCCGAGGGCACGGGCGTCGTCATGACGTTCGACGCGGCGAGCCCGTGGGTCCAGATCCACACGCCAGCGGGGCTCGATCTCGCCCCCGGGGACTTCCGTGCAGGTCTCGCGGTCGAGCCGATGACGTGCCCTCCGGGCGCGTTCAACGACGGCACAGACCTCGTCGTCCTCAAGCCTGGCGCGTCGCACACGGTGACGTGGGGGATCGCGGCGCTCTGAGCGTCGTGTGCGCGCGGACGGCCGCACGAGCGGCCGTCCGCGGTCACTAGACTGTCCGGGTGGCCGGGCCGTAACTTGGCGTCCGGCCGTCCGTTCGTCCCTGGAAGGTCTGGATGTCCACCTCCGACACGTCGCCCCTGTCGCCTCTTGACGCCGCAGGCGTCGAGGCGGCCCTCGCCGCCGCGCTCGCCGCAGTCGCCGAGGCACCTGACCTCGACGCCCTCAAGGACGTCCGCCTCGCCCACGCGGGCGACCGCAGCCCGCTCGCGCTCGCGAACCGCGCCATCGGTCAGCTCGCTGGCCCGGACAAGGCGACGGCCGGCAAGCTCCTCGGCCCTGCACGCGGCCGGCTCAACCAGGCGCTCGCCGCGCGAACCGAGGTGCTCGAGGCCGAGCGTGCCGCGCGCGTCCTCGTCACGGAGGCGGTCGACGTCACGCTGCCGACGGACCGCGTCCAGGCCGGCGCACGGCACCCGCTCGAGCTCCTCCAGGAGCAGGTTGGCGACTTCTTCGTCGGCATGGGCTGGGAGATCGCCGAGGGTCCCGAGGTCGAGGCCGAGTGGTTCAACTTCGACGCGCTGAACTTTGGCGTCGACCATCCGGCACGCCAGATGCAGGACACGTTCTTCATCGAGCCGCCCGCGGGCGCCGAGGCGTCGGGCCTCGTCCTGCGCACGCACACGTCGCCCGTCCAGGCGCGCACGATGCTCTCGCGTGACGTGCCCATCTACATCGCGTGCCCAGGCAAGACGTTCCGCACGGACGAGCTCGACGCGACGCACACGCCGGTCTTCCACCAGGTCGAGGGGCTCGCGGTCGACAAGGGCCTGACGATGGCGCACCTCAAGGGCACGCTCGACGCGTTCGCGCGCGCGATGTTCGGACCTGAGGCGCGCACGCGCCTGCGCCCGAGCTTCTTCCCGTTCACGGAGCCGTCGGCGGAGATGGACCTGTGGTTCCCGCAGAAGAAGGGCGGCGCGGGCTGGATCGAGTGGGGCGGCTGCGGCATGGTCAACCCCAACGTCCTGCGCACCGCGGGCATCGACCCTGACGAGTACACGGGCTTCGCGTTCGGCATGGGGCTCGAGCGCACGCTCATGCTCCGCCACGCGATCACCGACATGCACGACATCATCGAGGGCGACGTCCGCTTCTCCCGTCAGTTCGGAATGGGGTTCTGATGCCGAACATCGCACTGGGCTGGCTCGGCGAGCACGTCGAGCTCCCCGCAGGTCTTACGGCCGAGCAGCTGGCTGCCGACCTCGTCCGCGTCGGGCTTGAGGAGGAGGCCGTGCACGGCCCCGCCGTCACGGGTCCGCTCGTCGTCGGCACGGTCGTCTCCCTCGTCAAGGAGGAGCAGAAGAACGGCAAGACGATCAACTGGTGCCAGGTCGACGTCGGCGCGCACAACGCGCTCGACGAGGCCGGGCAGCCGACGCTGCCGCGCGGCATCGTGTGCGGCGCGCATAACTTCGTCGAGGGCGACCGCGTCGTCGTCGCGCTGCCGGGTGCGGTGCTGCCCGGGCCGTTCGCGATCGCGTCGCGCAAGACGTATGGGCACGTGTCCGACGGCATGATCTGCTCGCAGCGCGAGCTCGGCCTCGGCGAGGACCACGACGGCATCATCGTCCTCGACCGGCTCGGGTTCACCGGGCAGCCGAACGGGACGGACGCGGTCGAGCTGCTCGGGCTCGGCGAGCAGGTCCTCGAGATCAACGTCACGCCGGACCGCGGCTACTGCTTCTCGATGCGAGGCGTCGCCCGCGAATACTCCCACTCGACGGGTGCCGCGTTCACGGACCGCGGCCTCGTCGAGACCCCGGCCGCGACGGCCGACGGCTTTGCGGTCGAGGTCGACGACGCCGCACCGATCCACGGCCAGGTGGGCTGCGACCGCTTCGTCACGCGCATCGTGCGCGGCATCGACCCGAGCGCCGAGACCCCGGCGTGGATGAAGAAGCGACTCACGCAGGCGGGCATGCGCCCGATCGCGCTCGCGGTCGACGTGACGAACTACGTCATGCTCGACCTCGGCCAGCCCCTGCACGCCTACGACCTCGCGAAGGTCGCGGCGCCGATCGTCGTGCGTCGCGCGGTCGCGGGGGAGACCTTCACGACGCTCGACGACGTCACGCGGACGCTCACGGCCGAGGACCTCCTCATCACCGACTCGCCCGACGGCGCGCGCGCCTCGCGCGTCCAGGGGATCGCGGGCGTCATGGGCGGGCAGGTCTCGGAGGTGTCGGCGACGACGACCGACGTGCTCGTCGAGGCCGCGCACTTCGACCCGGTGACGGTGGCGCGTTCCGCGCGCCGCCACAAGATCCCGTCGGAGGCTGCGAAGCGCTTCGAGCGTGGCGTCGATCCGATGCTCCCGCCCGTCGCGGCGCAGCGCGTCGTCGACCTGCTCGTCGAGCACGGTGGTGGCACCGCTGACGCCGCGGTCTCGGACCTCGATGCCACGGTCGCGCCGACGCCCATCGTGTTCGCGTGGTCGGAGACGGAGCGCCTCACGGGCGTCGAGCACCCGCGCGAGCGGATCGCGGAGATCCTCGAGCAGATCGGCTGCACGCTCACCGCGGGCGAGGGCGACACGGTCACGGTGACGCCTCCGACGTGGCGGCCGGACCTCACGGGTCCGGAGCACCTCGTCGAGGAGGTCGCGCGCATCGATGGTTACGACGCGATCGAGCCCGTCCTGCCGACCGCCCCTGGCGGCACGGGCCTCACGTACTCGCAGCGTGCGCGACGTTCGGTCGCGCGTGCGCTCGCCGAGGCTGGCTTCGTCGAGACGCTCTCGTACCCGTTCGTCGGTGTGGCGCAGCACGACGCGCTCGGCCTGCCTGCGGATGACGAGCGTCGGCGCGCCCTGCGCCTCGCGAACCCGATGTCCGACGAGGCGCCCGAGCTACGCACGAACCTGTTGACGACGCTTCTCGGCACGGTGCGTCGCAACGTCGGCCGCGGCTTCACGGACTTTGCGGTGAGCGAGACGGGTCTCGTCACGCTGCCGCGCGAGGGTGCTCCTGCAGCGCCGCAGCTGCCGGGCGGGCGTCGCCCGTCCGACGACGAGCTCGCGCAGCTCGCTGCGGCGGTCCCGGACCAGCCGCGCCACGTCGCCGGTGTCCTCGTCGGCGCGCGTGAGCGTGCCGGCTGGTGGGGCGCGGGCCGCGCCGCCGGCTGGGAGGACGCTCTCGAGGCCGCGCGCCTCGTCGGGCGCACGCTGGGCGTCGAGCTCGTTGCGACGAACGACGCCGAGCGCATGCCCTGGCACCCGGGCCGCTGCGCGCGCCTGAGCCTCCCCTCGGGGGAGGTCGTCGGCTGGGCCGGTGAGCTTCACCCGCAGGTGCTCGAGCGCCTCGACCTGCCCGCGCGCGCGTCGGCGTTCGAGCTCGACCTCGACGCTGTTGTGGCAGCGAGCGAGACCGGGCCCGTCCAGGCCACGCCGGTCTCGACGTTCCCGCCTGCGAAGGAGGACTTCGCGTTCGTCGTCGACGCCGCGGTGCCGGCCGACGCGCTGCGAGCGGTCGTCGCGGGCGCTGCGGGCGAGCTCGCCGAGGACGTCCGTGTCTTCGACGTCTTCACGGGCGAGCAGGTCGGCGAGGGCCGCAAGTCCGTCGCGGTCGCGCTGCGGCTGCGCGGCGCGACCGCGACGCTCACGGCCGAGCAGACCGCCGAGGTCCGCGGCCGTGTCGTCAAGCGCGCCGCGAAGGAGCTCGGCGCCCAGCTGCGCTGACCCACGCTCCACGCGCGGCGAAGGCCCCGGGAGACCGGGGCCTTCGTCCGCGCCGTGAACCTCAGAAGTCGTCGATGACGATCTTTGTCATCTCCAACATGTGCTCGAACGCGTGCGGGCGGGCCATGAGCTCGTCCATGTTCTCCGGGACGATCTGCCACGAGACACCGAACTCGTCGACGCACCAGCCGCACTGCGCGGCCTCGGGGACGGTCGAGAGCGTGGCCCACACGCGGTCGATCTCGGCCTGGTCGGGGCACGCGAGCTGGTAGGAGACGGCCGGGGTGAACGTCGTGTCCTGGGGCGAGCCCGCGTCCATGACGTAGACGCGTTGGTCGGCGAGCCGGATCTCCGCGAACATTACGGCGCCTGCGGCTGCGGGCCCCGTCGCCTCGTCGTACGGGACGGTGCGGACGACCTCGGAGTTGGGGATGAGTCCGGTCCACTCGGCGATGGCCTCGGCCGCGCGGTCCTGCGCCGGGCCGCCGAACAGGAGCGTCGGCACGATCGACGGCTCGGCAGGCGCGTCGGGGAACGCGACCGTGAGCTGCCACGAGACGCCGTAACGGTCCTCGACCCACGTGTAGCGGTCGCTGAACGGGTACTGCTGGAGCGGCATGAGGACGCGTCCGCCGTCGGCGAGCGCGGTCGCGGCCGTGTCGAGCGCGGCGACGGCGTCGGTGTCGTCGGCCGCGCCGAACGTCACGGTGAAGGAGGACGCGGGGGTCGGCCGGAACTCCGGGCCCGCGTTGATGAGGACGAGGTCGCAGCCGGGACCCTCGAGCTGGATCGTGAGGACCTTGCCGGCGAGCGGCTCCTGGAACGGGAGAAGGCCCTCGGTGGGGTAGCGATCGGTGCGGGTGATGCTCGTCGCCGGGAGGGCGCGGGCGTAGAGCGCTGCGCCGTCCTCAGCGTCGCCGGCGAACCAGATGTGAGGTGTCAACGTGCGCATGGGGTCCTTCGCGGTCGACGGGTGGGTCGTCCTTCGAGTGTCGGTCCGTGCGCTCGAGGCCACCACCGGGGGGGCACCCAGACGCGGGCGCGGCTTAGCGGGACCGCAGCGACGCGATCGGGCACGTCGCGCACGCGGGTGTGACGACGGTCCCGCACGTCTGGCACGCGGCCGTCGCGGACCGGAGCGCACCGGTGCGCTCCCAGTGGTCGAGCGCAGCCTCGACGAGGCCGAGGGGCACGCCGAGGCGTTCGGCGGTCCGCAGCGGGGTGAGACCGTCGCGCGCGAGCGTGAGGACGTCGTCGAGCACGGTCACAGCAACCGTCCGACCTGGAAGACGAGGACCGCGAGCGTCCACGCGACCGTGAGCTGGCCGAGGGCCGCGAGCACGGCGACGCGCGTGCCGAAGAGCCTGCGTTGCTCGCCGATCGTCGCGATGCACGGCGTGTACGCGAGGACGAACGCGACGAGCGCAAGCCCCGCGGCGGTCGCCGCTCCGCCCGACGAGACATCGAGGGACGCGCGCAGGTGCTCGGTGAGCGTGCTCGGACCCGCGCCAGCGGGCTCGTCGACCGCGTACGCCTGGGCGAGGGCCCCGACGACGACCTCCTTGGCAACGACCCCCGTGACGAGCGCTCCAGCGACGTGCCAGTCGTCGAGGCCCGCGGGTGCGAGCGCGGGTGCGAGGCCGTGCGCGACCGCTCCGTACGCGCTGTCGGCGACCGGGACGTCGCCGACAGCGTGGGACCCGGTCGTCGGCACCGCGAGCAGCACCCAGAGGACGACGAGCGTCGCGACGATGACCGTGCCGGCGCGCCTCACGAACGAGGCGCAGCGTGCGCCGACCGAGCGGGCCGTCGCCCGCAGCCCGGGCCGGTGGTAGGCGGGCAGCGCGAGGACGAGCCCCTCGGGCACGAGGTCGCGGACGAGCGTGCGTCGCAGCACCCAGGCCCCACCGACGACGAGGACGACGCTCGCGAGGTAGGCGGCCGCGACGACGGTCGCGGCGTGCTCGGGCACGACCGCGGTCGCGACGAGCAGGTAGACGGTGAGGCGTGCCGGGCACGTCGTCCACGGGATGACGAGCCCGACGAGCAGGCGCGCACGGGCGTCGGGCAGCGTGCGGGTCGCGGTGAGCGCGGGGACGTTGCAGCCGAAGCCGAGGACGAGCGGGAGCACGGCACGCCCGTCGAGGCCGAGCCTGCGCACGGCCCTGTCGGTGACGACCGCGACGCGCGCGAGGTAGCCCGAGTCCTCGAGCACAGCGATCGCACCGAAGACGATGGCCAGCAAGGGCAGGAACGACAGGACAGTGCCGACACCCTGGAGGACACCGTCGACGAGGAGCCCGCCGACCCACGCCGGTCCCGGCACCGCGGGTCGCACGAGCTCGCCGAGCCACGCCACGAGCCGGCCGACGCCGTCCATGACGGGCGCGGTCGCGGTCGTCGCGAGCCACAGCAGCGCCCACATGACGAGGCCGAAGACGGGCAGCCCGACCCACGGGCGCAGCAGCGCGGCGTCGACGCGGTCGGACAGCGTCGTCCGGACGCGGGGAGCGGTCGCGTCGCCGAGGGCGTCGAGAACCGGCGCGGTCCACGCGAACACGTCGGCAGCGTCGTCCGATGCGGGCCGGGGACCGGCCGTGCCGGGAGCGTCGGCGACGAGCATGTCCGCGAGGGTGTCGAGACCCGCGCCCGAGCGCGGGTCGACGCCGACGACGGGCAGGCCCAGCGTGTCGGAGAGCGTCGCCGCGTCGAGCGTGACGCCGTGCGCGCGGGCGGCGTCGAGCATCGTGAGGGCGACGACGACCCGCGTCGTGCCGTCGAGCGCCCCGGGGGCGAGGACCTGACCGAGGAGGACGAGCGCGCGCGGCAGCGTCGTTGCGTCGGCGACGACGACGACCACGTCGGGCGCGCCGCCGTCGGCCCCGGTCGCGGCGCGCGCGGCGACCAGTTCGTCGGGGGAGCGCGCGACGAGCGAGTACGTGCCGGGCGTGTCGACGAGCCGCACGGTGCCGTGCGGCGTGCGCCACGTGCCCTCGGCGACCTCGACGGTCGTGCCGGGCGCGTTGACGACGTGCTGCCGCGCACCGGTCGCACTGTTGAAGAGCGTCGACTTTCCCGCGTTGGGGTTGCCGAGGAGGACGACGACCGGTGCGCCGGCCAGCGCCGCCCCGCCGGTCCTGGGGGACTCGTGGCAGCCCGCGGTCACGGCAGCGTGATCTGCACGCGGTCGCACGTGGCACGGTCGAGCGCGATGCGGTCCGCGCCGAGCGCGACGACGCGCGCGCCGGCGGCCGCCGCGTGCGTCGGCCGGACGCGCGCCCCGGGGCGCAGCCCGAGCTCCGCGGGCCGCGCGCCGAGAGGCCCGTCGACGTCGACGCGTGCGACGACGGCGTCGAGCCCGACGGGGAGCAGCGTGAGGTTCATACCCCGACGCTACGGATGAGGTGAGGCTCACCTCATGGGACCGAAGTCCCGGGTTGAGCGGTCAGTCCCGCCGGGACCGCATCGTGAGAAGACGCTCGAGGAGTGAGGGCTGCGGGACGATCGCGGCGTCCGCGGGGATCGCGCCGGGCAACGTCGTGCCGCTCTGCGCGGAGGTCGGCGCGTGGCGGTCGTCGAGCGCCTGGACCTGGTCGCGGAGGTCCGTCATCGTCGCGTCGAGCTCGGCGGCGACGAGCGCGGACTGCCGAAGCCGGTCGACGATCTCGGCGGGCACCTGCCGGTCGTACTTGTAGTAGATCTTGTGCTCGAGCGACGCCCAGAAGTCCATCGCGCTCGTCCGGATCTGGATCTCGACGGTGACGGGGACGGTGCCCGACGAGAGGAAGACCGGCACCGAGACGATGAGGTGGAGCGAGCGGTAGCCGTTGGGCTTCGGCTCGGCGATGTAGTCCTTGACGGCGAGCACCGTGAGGTCGTCCTGCCGGCGCAACGCCTCGAGCACCGTGTAGATGTCGGGGACGAACGAGCAGATGATGCGCACGCCCGCGATGTCGAGGATCGAGGACCGGATCGCGTCGAAGTCCGGCGTGACGTCCTTGCGCTCGACCTTGTCGAGGACGGACTCGGGCGACTTGAGCCGCGAGGTGACGTGCTCGATGGGGTTCTCGTGGTGGAGGTGCGTGAACTCGTCGCGGAGGATCGAGACCTTCGTGAGGACCTCGTCGATGGCGAACTTGTACTGGAGCATGAACGCCGTGAACTCGGTGCGGAGCTCGAACACGCGGGCGAGTGTCTCGTCGTCCGGGAGGAGCTGCGCGAGGTCGCCGTGAGGTCCGGGGAGCGCGGTCATGCCCCCAGCGTAGGGGCCGCGGCTGGGAGGAACCCGGGAGGTTCCGGGGAGCGGGTGCTCACGGCGCCGCGGGACGGTCGCTGCGCAGCCGCAGCGACGTCCCGACGGGGAAGCGCTCATGGTTGCGCGCGAGCTTGCGGCGCGCGGCGTCCATGAGGTCGACACCCGCGACGTCAGCGAGGCGGGCGGGGTAGATGACGACGTCGGCCATCTCCATGGCGACGCGCTCACGGAGCGAGTCGTCGTCCCGGACGGCGGTCCGGGACTCCTCCGAGCCGAGCCACTGGAGCTCGGCCGCGAGCTCGCCAGCCTCGCCCGTGATCGCCATGGCGAGGTTCTTGGGGCTCTGGACAGCAGGCCAGCCGCGTTCCTCGGAGAAGGCGCGGACGTCGGCCACGAGGTCGTTGAAGTCGCTCATGGAGTCAACGTAGTCACCGTACTCACGCGAGGTCCGGCCTCACCTCGAGCAGTACCTTGCCGGTCGTGCGCCGACCCTCGAGCGCCGCGTGCGCGGATGCGGCGTCCTCGAGCGGCACGGTGAGACCGATGCGGGCGCGCAACGCACCGATGCGTGCGAGGCGGAAGAGCTCGTCGGACCTCTCGAGCAGCTCGCCGCGCGTGCGCACGTGGTGCGCGAGCGTCGGCCGCGTGACGAACAGCGAACCGCCCGTGTTGAGACGTTGGAGGTCGAACGGCGGGACCTGACCGGAGGACCCGCCGAAGAGCACGAGGGTGCCGCGCACGGCGAGACAGGCGAGCGAGGCGTCGAACGTCGTCCGCCCGACGCCGTCGTAGACGGCGGCGACGCCCTCGGGCACGAGGTCGCGCACGAGGCTCGGGAGCTCGGTCGTGAGGTCGTCGAGGAGGTCGTAGCGGAGGGCCTCGGCTGCTCCGGCGTCGCGCGCGAGCGCGGCCTTCGCGTCAGAGGAGACGGTCGAGACGACGCGGCCGCCCCGCGCGACCGCGAGTTGGGTGAGGAGCAGGCCGACGCCGCCCGCACCGGCGTGGACGAGGACGTCGTGTCCTGGGCCGACGGGAAAGCTCGAGTCGACGAGGTAGTGCGCGGTGAGCCCCTGGAGGGCGAGCGCCGCAGCGGTCGGCAGGTCGATGCCGTCGGGCACCGCGAGCGTGCGGTCGGCCGGGACGACGACCTGCTCGGCGTACGAGCCGGGGGCGTCGAACCACGCGACCCTGTCGCCGACCGCGACGCCCGCGACGTCGTCGCCGAGCGCGCGCACGACTCCTGCGCCCTCGACACCGGGGACGTGGGGGAACGACTGCGGGTAGACGCCGCCGCGCCGGTAGGTGTCGATGAAGTTCACGCCGGCGACGGCGACGTCGACAAGGACCTCGCCCGGTCCGGGGACAGGGGCGGGGAGGTCGACGACCTCGAGGACGTCGGGACCGCCGGGGCGTGCTGCCTGGATCGCTCTCACCCGTCCACCCAACCACCGTCGGCCCCGGGCGGCGAGCAACGCGTCCGCGGGATGACCGACAGGTGGGACGGCTGCGCCGTCGAACGGCGGTTCGTCCCATGTCCGGATACCGTGAGGACGTCACACGCCGGGGAGCTCGGTACACCGAGCTGAGAGGGCGGATGGGCCACGTGCCCGAGCCGCCGACCCGCGAACCTGAACTGGGTCATGCCAGCGGAGGGAGCGTGGGGTCGCCCTCAGCGGTGCCCCGATCCTTGCCGTGCGCGCCCCGGGGCGACGCACGCCCCCGGACGCCACGCGCCGGGTCGTTCGTGCGCGTACGCGCACCTCCCGCGGCACGACCCTCGAACCGAGGAGTCCCCATGATCGCCGAGATCCAGGTCGCACCCCGCCCCGCGGACCCGACCGCCGTCCCCTACCCCCACGTCGACGCCGCGATCGCGGTCATCAAGGCGTCCGGCCTCGTGAGCGAGGTCGTCGCCATGGGCACGACGCTCGAAGGCACGCCCGACGAGATCTGGTCCGTCCTGCGCGCCGCGCACGAGGCCGTCCTCGCCGACGGCGCTGCGAGCGTCATCAGCCACATCAAGGTCGCGGGCGCCGCGGGCGACCGTGGCCCGCGCATCGCCGACCTCGTGACGAAGCACCGCCCGTGAGGGCACGGGCGGCCTTCCACGCCGTGTGGCCGCCCGCCCTGCTCGCCGCCGCGCTCCTGCTCGTGTGGGAGCGCGCGGCGCGCTCGGGCGTGCTGCCCGCGTTCGTCCTGCCCGCGCCGTCCGACGTCGCCACGCGCGCCGTCGAGGCCGCGCCGACGCTCGTCCCGCACGTGGCGACGACCCTCACGGAGGCCGGCCTGGGCCTCCTCGTCGGCGTCGCCGCGGGTGGCCTCCTCGCGGTCGCGACGGCCGCGTCGACGTGGCTGTCGCGCGCCGTCGGCCCCCTCGTCACCGTCACGCAGACGATCCCGTCGATCGTCCTCGCGCCGCTGCTCGTCCTGTGGATGGGCTTCGGCCTCGCACCCAAGGTCGTCGTCGTCGCGCTCACGGTGTTCTTCCCCGTGCTCGTCTCGGCGACGGCAGCGATGCGCGAGGCCGACGGTGCGCTCGCGGACATGGTCCGCGGGCTCGGCGGCGGGCGCCTGCGCACGCTCGTCGTCGTCCGCGTCCCTGCGGCCCTGCCCGGCGCGCTCGCAGGTCTGCGGGTCGCGGCGACGTACGCGATCGGCGCGGCCGTCGTCGCGGAGTACCTCGCGGCGTCGAGTGGGCTCGGCGTCGTCGTCCAGCGTGCCCGCAAGTCCTACGACGTCGAGCTCGTGCTCGTCGCGATCGCCGCGGTCTCGGTCCTCACGGCGCTCGTCTACGTCGTCGTCGACCTCGTGTGCCGCGGCGCGCTGCCGTGGCAGCGGCGCTGAGGCGCCGACCAACCCCACCGACCCCACCAGGAGAACCACATGACCACGACGAACCCTGTGCGCCGCACCCTTGCGGCCGCCCTCGCAGCCCTCGCGCTCGCGGTGCCCGCCGGCTGCGCGACCGACGCGCGCGCCGACCACGACGCGGGACTGCGACCGGTGCGCATCGTCCTCGACTGGACGCCCAACACCAACCACCTCGGCCTCTACCTCGCGCTCGAGAACGGCTGGTTCGCCGAGAAGGGTCTCGACCCGCAGATCGTCGAGCCGGGGGAGGCCTCGGGCCTCCAGCTCGTGGCGACGGGCAACGCCGACATCGTCTTCTCCGTCGCGGAGGCGCTCGTCCCGGCCCGCGAGAAGGGCGCGGACGTTGTCGCGGTTGCGACCGTCATCCGCTCGAACACGTCGAGCCTGCTCGCGCTCGGCTCCGACGGCATCACGCGGCCCAAGGACCTCGAGGGCAAGCGGTACGGCGGCTACGGCGGCCAGCTCGAGAACGCGCTCATCGACGAGCTCGTGCGCTGCGACGGCGGCGACCCCGGCAAGGTCGAGCGTGTCCCCATGGTGAGCAACGACGCGCGCTCGGACCTCGAGCAGGACTTCTACGACACGACGTGGGTGTTCGACGCGTGGGACACGATCCGCATGCGTGAGGTCGACGGTCTCGACGTCACGACGATCCCGTTCGCCGAGCACACGAGCTGCATTCCCGACTGGTACACGCCGCTCCTCGCGGTGCAGGGTGCGCGGCTCACGACGGACCGGGCCCTGCTTGACGACACGCTCGACGTGCTCGCCCGCGGCTACCGGGCGTCGATGGCCGACCCGCAGGCGGCGGCGGACGCGCTGCTCGCGCGGGCGCCCGAGCTCGACCGGGCGCTCGTCGAGCCGAGCGCCCGCTACCTCGCGGAGCACTTCGCGCCGTCCGCGGAGGAGTGGGGCCGTCAGGAGAAGGCGACGTGGGACGCGTTCGTCGCGTTCCTCGAGGACCACGACCTCGTCGCGGACGGGTTCGACACGGACGCGGCGTGGACCGATGAGCTCCTCGACTGACGTCCGCCCGGCGCGTGCCGGGGCGGCGGGTGGTGCGGGTGCGCCGCTCGTCGAGGTCCGCGGGCTCACGGTGGCGTTCGGAGGTCGCGACGTGCTCCGCGGTGTCGACCTCACCGTGGACGACGGCGAGCTCGTCGCGGTCCTCGGTGCGTCGGGCTGCGGCAAGTCGACGCTCCTGCGGGTGCTCGCGGGCCTCGAGCCGCGTGCTGCACGTGTCGTCGCGGAGGAGGTCCGGGTCCCGTGGGACGCGGGGCGGAGGGACGTCGCGTGGATGCCGCAGCACGACGCGCTGCTGCCGTGGCGTCGTGCACTCGGCAACGTCGTTCTCGGCGGCGAGGTGCGCGGCCTGCCGCGCCGCGAGCGGCGGGAGGCCGCGACGGCGCTGCTCGTGCGCTTCGGCCTCGGCGGGTCGTCGCGGGCGTGGCCGCACGAGCTCTCGGGCGGCATGCGGCAGCGGGTCGCCGTCGCCCGGACGGTGCTCGCGGGGCGTCGTCTGCTCCTGCTCGACGAGCCGTTCGGCGCGCTCGACGCGCTCACGCGTCGCCGCACGGGCGCGTGGCTCGACGTGGAGCGGCGCACAGGAGGGCTCGGTCCGACGCGGGCCGTCGTGCTTGTCACGCACGACGTCGAGGAGGCGCTCACGCTCGCGGACCGGATCGTCGTGCTCGGCGGGTCTCCTGCGGGGGTGTCGGCCGTCGTCGACGTCGCCGAGCTCGGTGAGGGGAGCGCGCGGAGGACGGTGCTCGCTGCGCTGTGACCACGCTGCGCGCACGCGGATGGGGCGGTGCGGGGTCGGCCCGGTTGCCGGGCTCATCCCGCAGGCCTAGCGTCGGGAGGGACGGGTGCGGCAGCGCCGGATCTCCCCGGACAGCGGGGCGGGGGCGGCCGCGCTCACTCATCTCGACGACGGACGAAGGAGGAGGCATGGCGACGACGAACAAGAAGCCGGCGACGAAGAAGGCTGCTGCGGCCACGGTGAAGGGTGCGGCCGACGCGGGGCCGCGCCGGACGCGCCGCGAGAACGCGGAGGCCGGGTTCCGGGCCTCGGAGAAGCTCACGGGCCATCTGCAGGAGGTGTTCGTCGACCTCGTCGAGCTGAGCCTCCAGGGCAAGCAGGTGCACTGGAACGTCGTGGGTGCCAACTTCCGTGACATGCACTTGGTCCTCGACGAGATTGTCGAGGTCGCGCGGGAGGCGAGCGACACCGTTGCGGAGCGGATGCGGGCCCTCCACGCGGTTCCGGACGGCCGGTCGGACGTGGTGGCTGCGACGACGACGCTCCCTGAGCTTCCGGGCGGTGAGGTGAGCACGTCGGACGCCGTCGATCTTGTGACGGCGGCGATCGAGGCGACGACGTCGACGGTGCGTCGGGTGCACGACGATGTCGACGAGGAGGATCCGACGAGCGCGGACATCCTCCACGGGGTCCTCGAGCAGCTCGAGCAGTACGCATGGTTCGTGAGCGCCGAGAAGCGGACGCCGCGTCACCTCTGATTCCCTCGGTTGATTCCCTCGGTGCACCGGCTGTCCGCGACACGCGGACAGCCGGTGCATGTTTATGCGTAAGCGTGTATGTTGATGCGCATGACGTTCTCAGTCGCCGTCGCCGGCGCCAGCGGATACGCCGGCGGCGAGGTCCTCCGGCTCCTCGCCGACCATCCCGAGGCCCGCATCGGCGCGCTCACCGCCCACAGCTCGGCGGGTCAGCCGCTCGGCCAGCACCAGCCGCACGTCCGCGCGCTCGCGGACCGCATCCTCGAGCCGACGACGCCCGCGACCCTCGCGGGGCACGACGTCGTCGTCCTCGCACTGCCCCACGGGGCGTCGGGCGAGATCGCAGCACAGCTCCCCGCAGAGACGCTCGTCGTCGACCTCGGAGCCGACCATCGCCTCGCCTCGGCCGAGGACTGGCAGGACTACTACGGCTCGGAGCACGCGGGCACGTGGCCGTACGGCATGCCCGAGCTCCTCACCGCGGGCGGCGGCCGCCAGCGCACCCACCTCGCCGGCGCGCGTCGCATCGCCGTCCCGGGCTGCAACGTCACGGCCGTCACCCTCGGTCTCCAGCCGGGCGTCGCCGCGGGCATCGTCGAGCCCACCGACCTCGTCGCGGTCCTCGCCAACGGCTACTCGGGCGCCGGCAAGTCGCTGCGCACGCACCTGCTCGCGTCGGAAGCTCTCGGCTCGGCCTCGCCGTACGCGGTCGGCGGCACACACCGCCACATCCCCGAGATCGCGCAGAACCTGCGCTCCGCTGGCGCCGCGGACGTGACGATCTCGTTCACCCCGACGCTCGTGCCGATGGCACGCGGCATCCTCGCGACCGCGACGGCCCGCCTCGTCGACCCTGCGCTCACCGACGCGCAGGTCCGCGCGGCCTGGGCGGACGCCTACGCGGACGAACCGTTCGTCCACCACCTGCCCGAGGGCACGTGGCCGTCGACCGCGATGACGCTCGGCGCGAACACCGCGCTCGTCCAGGTCGCAGTCGACCGCCGCGCGGGTCGCGTCGTCACCGTCACCGCGATCGACAACCTCGTCAAGGGCACCGCGGGCGCCGCCGTCCAGTCCATCAACCTCGCCCTCGGCCTCCCCGAGACCCTGGGCCTCACCGTCCAGGGAGTCGCCCCGTGAGCGTCACCTCCGCCCAGGGCTTCCGTGCCGCCGGCGTCACCGCCGGGCTCAAGGGGTCAGGTAAGCCGGACCTCGCCCTCGTCGTCAACGACGGCCCGCTCGACGTCGCGGTCGGCGTCTTCACGAGTAACCGTGTCGTCGCGGCGCCCGTCGTGTGGTCGCGCCAGGTCGTCGCGGACGGCCGCGCCCGCGCCGTCGTCCTCAACTCGGGCGGTGCCAACGCGTGCACGGGGCCCGAGGGCTTCGCGGACACGCATCGCACGGCAGAGCACGTCGCGGGCCTGCTCGACGTGTCCGCGGGCGACGTCGTCGTGTGCTCGACGGGCCTCATCGGCGAGCGCCTGCCCATGGACGTCCTTCTCGCGGGCGCCGACGCGGCCGCGTCGGGCCTGGCAACCGACGGCGGCGACGACGCGGCCATCGCGATCATGACGACGGACACGGTGCCGAAGACGGCCGTCACGACGGGGGCCGGCGGCGCGTGGACGGTCGGGGGCATGGCGAAGGGGGCGGGCATGCTCGCCCCGGGCCTCGCGACGATGCTCTGCACGATCACGACGGACGCCGTCGTCGACGCCGCCACCGCGGACGCCGCGCTGCGGGCGGCGACGGCGACGACCTTCGACCGCGTCGACTCCGACGGCTGCATGTCGACGAACGACACGGTCGTCCTCCTCGCGAGCGGCGCGTCGGGCGTCGCCGCGAGCCTCGCCGAACTCACCGAGGCGCTCACCGCGGTGTGCGCGGAGCTCGCGCGCAAGCTCGTCGCTGACGCCGAGGGGGCGAGCCACGACATCTCTGTGCGCGTCGTCGGCGCGACGAGCGAGGACGCGGCCGTCGCCGTCGCCCGCGCCGTCACGCGCTCGAACCTCTTCAAGGCTGCGATCTTCGGCAACGACCCCAACTGGGGTCGCGTCCTCGCCGCGGTCGGCACCGTCCCGGAGTCCGTCGCCCCGTTCGACGCACTGACGCTCGACGTCTCGATCAACGGCGTCCAGGTGTGCCGCGCGGGTGGCGTCGGCGAGGACCGCACGCTCGTCGACCTCGCTGCGGACCGCGAGGTCCACGTCGTCGTCGACCTCCACGCGGGTCCGGCCGAGGCGACCGTGTGGACGAACGACCTCACGCACGACTACGTCCACGAGAACAGCGCGTACTCCACCTGAGCCTGCCGCCGAACGCGCCCGCTCGCGCCCCCCGACCTGCCCGACCACACCGAGGAGCCCCTCCCGTGACCGCACCGCTCGACCTCACGCCCGCTCAGCGCGCCGAGGTGCTCGTCGAGGCGCTGCCCTGGCTGCGCGACCTCGACGGCGCGCTCGTCGTCGTCAAGTACGGCGGCAACGCGATGGTCGACGACGCCCTCAAGGCGGCGTTCGCCGAGGACATGGTCTTCCTGCGTCAGGTGGGCCTGCGCCCCGTCGTCGTCCATGGCGGCGGCCCGCAGATCTCCGCGATGCTCGGCCGGCTCGGCATCGAGTCGGAGTTCCGTGGCGGGCTGCGCGTGACGACGCCCGAGGCCATGGACGTCGTCCGCATGGTGCTCACGGGTCAGGTCTCCCGCGAGCTCGTCGGCCTCATCAACGCGCACGGCCCGTACGCGGTCGGGCTCTCGGGCGAGGACGGCGCGCTACTGCAGGCGGCGCGTCGCACGGCGACGGTCGAGGGCGACCAGGTCGACGTCGGCCTCGTCGGTGACGTCGTCGCGGTCAACCCGCAGGCGGTCCAGGACCTGCTCGACGCGGGGCGGATCCCCGTCGTCTCGACGATCGCTCCCGACGTCACGGACCCGACGCAGGTCCTCAACATCAACGCTGACACGGCTGCGGCGGCCCTCGCGGTCGCGCTCGGTGCGCGCAAGCTCATCGTCCTCACGGACGTCGAGGGTCTCTACACGTCGTGGCCGGACCGCGACTCGCTCGTCGCCGAGATCACGTCGACCGAGCTGCGGGAGCTCCTGCCGTCGCTCGCGAGCGGCATGATCCCGAAGATGGAAGCATGCCTGCGTGCGGTCGAGGGCGGGGTGTCGCGCGCGACGGTCATCGACGGGCGCGTCGCGCACTCGGTGCTCCTCGAGACGTTCACGGACGCGGGCAACGGAACCCTCGTCAAGCTCGACCCCTCGGAGGTGGTCGCATGAGCGACCTCAGCTCGACGACGACGAACCTTCCTGCGGCGGACGGAGACGCGTGGACGCGCCGGTACTCGGGCGCTGTGATGGACACGTTCGGCCCGCCGCAGCGCGTGCTCGTGCGCGGCGAGGGCGCGTACGTGTGGGACGCCGACGGTCGCCGTTATCTCGACCTGCTCGCGGGCATCGCGGTCAACGCGCTCGGTCACGGGCACCCGACGCTCACCGCGGCGGTGAGCGCACAGCTCGGGACGCTCGGTCACGTCTCGAACTTCTTCGCGACGCCCGTCCAGGTCGCGCTCGCCGAGCGGCTGCTCAACCTCGCGGGCGCCCAGGAGGGATCGCGCGTGTTCTTCGCGAACTCGGGCACGGAGGCCAACGAGGCGGCGTTGAAGATGTCGCGTCGCAACCGTCGTCCTGACGGCTCGGCGCGGCCGCGCGTGCTCGCCCTCGAGGGGGCGTTCCACGGGCGCACGATGGGCGCACTGTCGCTCACGAGCAAGCCGCAGTACCGCGAGCCGTTCGAGCCGCTCCCGGGCGGGGTCGAGTTCCTGCCCTTCGGTGACGTCGCGGCGCTCGAGGCCGCGTTCGCGACCGACGGTGACCTCGTAAGCGCGCTCGTGCTCGAGCCCGTCCAGGGCGAGGCCGGCGTGCGGCGGCATCCTGCTGGCTACCTTGCGCGGGCCCGCGAGCTCACGGCGGCGTACGGCGCGCTCCTCGTCCTCGACGAGGTGCAGACGGGTGCGGGTCGCGTGGGCCGGTGGTTCGCGTTCCAGGACCCGGAGATCGGGGAGGGGATCGTCCCCGACGTCGTGACGCTCGCCAAGGGTCTCGGCGGCGGCTTCCCGATCGGCGCAGTCGTGGCGTTCGGCGAGCGGGCGGCGACGCTCCTCGGCAGGGGCCAGCACGGCACGACGTTCGGGGGCAACCCGGTCGCCGCGGCAGCTGCGCTCGCGACGATCGGCGTCATCGAGCGTGACGGGCTGCTCGCGCACGTCCGGGCCACGGGGGAATATCTGCGCGCGCAGGTCTCGGCGTGCGGCAACCCGCTCGTCGTCGGGGCCCGCGGCGTGGGCCTCCTCGTCGCGGTCGAGCTCGCGGCGCCCGTGGCGCCGCAGGTCGCGGCGGCCGCGCTCGAGGCGGGCTTCGTCGTCAACGCGGTCGCGCCCGACGCTCTGCGCCTCGCGCCGCCGCTCATCCTCACGCGCGACCAGGTCGACGACTTCGTCGGCTTCCTCGCCTCCTGCACCGTACCGACCTCCGAGGAGCTCGCATGACCCGGCACTTCCTCCGCGACGACGACCTCACCCCCGCCGAGCAGCGCGAGGTGCTCGAGCTTGCGCTCGAGTTCCACGCCGACCGCTTCCTGCGGACGCCGCTCAAGGGTCCGCGCGCCGTCGCGGTGATCTTCGACAAGCCGTCGACGCGCACGCGCGTGTCGTTCTCGGTGGGTGTCGCGGAGCTTGGTGGCTACCCGCTCGTCATCGACGCGGCGGGCTCGCAGCTCGGCCGCGGGGAGCCAGTTGCGGACACGGCGCGCGTGCTCGGCCGCCAGGCTGCGGCGATCGTGTGGCGCACGTTCGGTCAGGAGCGGGTCGAGGAGATGGCAGCGCACGCGGGCGTCCCCGTCGTCAACGCGCTCACCGACGAGTTCCACCCGTGCCAGATCCTCGCGGACCTCATGACGGTCGCACAGCACCGCGGCGGCGTCGATGCCCTCGCGGGTCAGACGCTCGCGTACGTGGGTGACGGCGCGAACAACATGGCGCACTCCTACCTGCTCGGCGGCGCGACCGCGGGCATGCACGTCCGCATCGGCACGCCCGAGGGCTTCCTGCCGGACGCGGGCGTCGTCGCCGACGCGACGCGCATCGCGGCGTCGACTGGAGGCTCGGTGCTCGTGACGAGCGACCCTGTCGTCGCGGTCGCGGGCGCGGACGCCGTCGCGACGGACACGTGGGTGTCGATGGGGCAGGAGGACCAGCAGTCGGAGCGTGAGGCGCCGTTCGTGCCGTTCGCGCTCGACGCGACGCTGCTCGCACACGCGCAGCCCGACGCAATCGTCCTCCACTGCCTGCCGGCGTACCGCGGCAAGGAGATCTCGGCGGACGTCCTCGACGGGCCGCAGTCAGTCGTGTGGGACGAGGCGGAGAACCGCCTCCACGCGCAGAAGGCGCTCCTCACGTGGGTCCTGGAGCACGCATGACGACGACCGACGACCGCGGGGCCACGGGGACGCCCTCGACGAAGGCGGCGAGGCACGCGCGCATCCGCGCGCTCCTCGTCTCCGAGCAGATCCACTCCCAGACGGAGCTCGCGGGACGGCTCGCGGCCGACGGTCTCCAGGTGACGCAGGCGACGCTGTCGCGCGACCTCATCGAGCTGCGGGCGCAGAAGGTCCGCACCGCGGACGGCGTCTCGGTGTACGCGGTGCCGGGGGAGGGAGGCGACCAGAGCCTCCAGGCCTCGGCGGACGCCGAGTCGCTCGTCGCGCGCCTCGCCAGGCTGTGCGAGGAGCTGCTCGTCTCGGCGGAGACGTCGGGCAACCTCGTCGTCCTGCGTACCCCCCCGGGTGCAGCGCACTACCTCGCCTCGGCGCTCGACCACTCGGTCCTGCCCGGCGTCCTCGGCACGATCGCGGGCGACGACACGGTGCTCGTCATCGCCCGTGAGGGCGAGGAGGGCGGCGCGGCCATCGCGGCGCGCCTCCTGCAGCTCGCCGAGGGCGGCTGACGGACGCGGTCATCCGCACCCTCAGATCCCTGTCACACTTCACGTCAACCACAGCATTCGAGAAAGAGAATCGTCATGACTGATCGCGTCGTGCTCGCCTATTCCGGCGGCCTGGACACCTCTGTCGCCATCGGCTGGATCGGGGAGGCAACGGGCGCAGAGGTCATCGCCGTCGCCGTCGACCTCGGTCAGGGCGGCGAGGACCTCGAGGTCATCCGCCAGCGCGCCCTCGACTGCGGCGCCGTCGAGGCCTATGTCGCCGACGCGCGCGAGGAGTTCGCGGCGGAGTACTGCATGCCTGCCCTGCGTGCCAACGCGCTCTACATGGACCGCTACCCGCTCGTCTCGGCGCTCTCGCGCCCGACGATCGTCAAGCACCTCGTGCGTGCGGCGCGACAGTTCGGCGCGACGACGGTCGCGCACGGCTGCACGGGCAAGGGCAACGACCAGGTGCGCTTCGAGGTCGCGACGACGTCGCTCGCCCCGGACCTCAAGACGATCGCGCCGGTGCGCGACCTCGCGCTCACGCGTGAGAAGGCCATCGCGTACGCGGAGAAGCACTCGCTCCCGATCGCGACGACGAAGCACAACCCGTTCTCGATCGACCAGAACGTCTGGGGCCGCGCCATCGAGACGGGCTTCCTCGAGGACATCTGGAACGGCCCGACGAAGGACGTCTACTCGTACACGGACGACCCGACGTTCCCGCCGGTCGCAGACGAGGTCGTCATCACCTTCGAGCAGGGTGTCCCGGTCGCGATCGACGGTGTCGCGGTGACGCCGCTCCAGGCGATCCAGGAGATGAACCGTCGGGCGGGCGCCCAGGGCGTCGGTCGTATCGACATCGTCGAGGACCGTCTCGTCGGCATCAAGTCGCGCGAGATCTACGAGGCGCCGGGTGCGATGGCGCTCATCACCGCGCACCAGGAGCTCGAGAACGTGACGATCGAGCGCGAGCAGGCACGCTTCAAGCGGGGCGTCGAGCAGCGCTGGAGCGAGCTCGTGTACGACGGTATGTGGTTCTCGCCGCTCAAGAAGTCGCTCGACGTCTTCATCGACGACACGCAGCGTTACGTCTCGGGCGAGATCCGGATGACGCTTCACGGCGGTCGGGCGACGGTGACGGGCCGTCGCGCCGAGACGAGCCTCTACGACTTCAACCTCGCGACGTACGACGAGGGCGACTCGTTCGACCAGTCGCAGGCGAAGGGCTTCCTCGAGATCTTCGGTCTCACCGCGAAGCTCGCGGCGGCCCGCGACGTGAAGTTCGGCAACGGCGTGGACTTCGGCACGGGGACGCTCTGACGATGGCTGCGCATGACGAGGGCGCCCGGGTGAGCCTGTGGGGCGGCCGTTTCGCCGGTGGTCCGAGCCAGGCGCTCGCCGCGTTGTCGAAGTCGACGCACTTCGACTGGCGGCTCGCGGGTCAGGACATTGCGGGCTCGCAGGCGCACGCTCGCGTGCTCCATGCGGCGGGTCTGCTCGATGACACCGAGCTGTCGACGATGCTCGACGGTCTCGACCGTCTTGCGGCGGACGTCGCGTCGGGTGCCTTCGTCGCGGCCGCTGACGACGAGGACGTGCACACGGCTCTCGAGCGTGGACTCATCGAGCGTGCGGGCGCGGACGTCGGCGGCAAGCTGCGGGCGGGCAGGTCGCGCAACGATCAGATCGCGACGCTCACGCGCATGTACCTGCGCGACGAGGCGCGCGTCATCGTCGGGCTCGTGCTCGACGTCGTCGACGCGCTCGTCGCGCAGGCGGACGCGCACCCAGGGGCCGCGATGCCGGGTCGGACGCACCTCCAGCACGCGCAGCCGGTGCTGCTCGCGCACCACCTGCTCGCGCACGCGTGGCCGCTGCTGCGCGACGTCGAGCGGTTCGTCGACTGGGACGCGCGAGCGGCCCGGTCGCCGTACGGCTCGGGCGCCCTCGCGGGATCGTCGCTCGGGCTCGACCCGGCCGCGGTCGCGGCCGAGCTCGGCTTCGACGGTCCGGTCGAGAACTCGATCGACGGCACGGCGTCGCGCGACGTCATGGCGGAGTTCGCGTTCGTCGCGGCGATGGTGGGTGTTGATCTCTCGCGTCTTGCGGAGGAGGTCATCCTCTGGAACACGAAGGAGTTCGGCTTCGTGCGCCTCGACGATGCGTTCTCGACGGGCTCGAGCATCATGCCGCAGAAGAAGAACCCTGATGTCGCGGAGCTGGCGCGCGGCAAGGCGGGGCGGCTCATCGGTGACCTCACGGGCCTGCTCGCGACGCTCAAGGGGCTGCCGCTCGCGTACAACCGTGACCTTCAGGAGGACAAGGAGCCGGTGTTCGACCAGGTCGACACGCTCGAGGTCCTGCTGCCGGCGTTCAGTGGCATGGTCGCGACGATGACCTTCGACACGGAGCGCATGGCGTCGCTCGCGCCGCAGGGCTTCTCGCTCGCGACGGACGTCGCTGAGTGGCTCGTGCGCGAGGGCGTGCCGTTCCGGGTCGCGCACGAGGTTGCGGGCGCGTGCGTCAAGGTGTGCGAGGACCGCGGGATCGAGCTGTGGGATCTCACGGACGAGGATCTTGCGGGAATCTCCTCGCACCTGACGCCCGATGTGCGTAGCGTTCTCAGTGTCGAAGGGTCGCTTGCGTCCCGCGATGCCGTGGGCGGGACCGCCCCGGTGCGCGTGGCTGAGCAGCTCGAGGCGGCGCGTGCGCGGGCGTCCGGGCTCCGCGCGTTCGTGGGGGCCTGAGGTCTCCGCACCAACGTCGCCGACGAGGGCGGGCCGATTCTCCGGCCCGCCCTCGTCGCATCCGGAGCCTGAGGAGGAGCCATGCCTGTCCCGCACGACGTCGTCACCCGTCTGGCCGCCGCGATCGAGGCTGCGCCCGCGGGCCTCGCGGCGATGCGTCTCGTGTGCGTCGACGGTCCTGCGGGCTCGGGCAAGACGACGCTCGCTGCAGCGCTCGCACCGCTCCTCGGCGCGCAGATCATCCACATGGACGACCTCTACGAGGGGTGGTCGGGGCTTGAGCAGGGGACGGAGCGGCTCCTCGAGTGGGTGCTCGCGCCGCTCGCGGCGGGGACACCGGGCCGGTACCGGCGGTACGACTGGGGTCTCGGCCGGTACGTCGAGCGGCACACGGTGCCGCTCGCGGACTTCCTCGTCGTCGAGGGCGTCGGTGCGGCGAGCCTGCTCACGGAGCCGTTCGTACCCTTCGTCGTGTGGGTCGAGGCGCCCGAGGACGTGCGGCTCGCCCGGGGGATCGCGCGTGACGGTGCGGCGCTCGAGGGGGAGTTGCGCCGGTGGATGGTCGCCGAGGCGGAGCACCACCGGGCCAACGGGACGCGCGAGCGCGCGGACGTCGTGCTCGACGGCGAGGGCAACGTCGTCCTGGGTCCGGAACCGGCGTGAGCGCGCGGACGGGCCCGGGACCCGGTGCGGGTGGGGCATCGGACGACGCACGAGCGGTCGCGTCGCGTGCTCGTGGTGCCGACGTGCCGGGCCGGGCGGAGCTCGGCACTCCGAACCCGACGGGACTCGTGGTGCCGGACCGCGCGCTGCTCGCGTGCCGGGCGCTCGACGCTGTGCCCCTGCTGCTCGGCGCGCACCTCGCAGCGGCGTCGCCCGAGGGTGTCGTCGTCGTGCGGATCACCGAAGTCGAGGCGTACCAAGGCGTTGAGGACCCGGGGTCGCACGCGTTCCGCGGTCTGTCGCGACGCAACGCCGTGATGTTCGGCCCGCCGGGGCACCTCTATGCGTACCGGCACCTCGGGATCCACACGTGCGTCAACGTCGTGTGCGGTCCCGACGGTGAGGCGGCGGCCGTGCTGCTGCGCGCGGGCGAGATCGTCGAGGGACGTGATCTTGCGTGGCGGCGCCGCAGCGGGCGCGGCATGGTGCGTACGGACGTCGATCTCGCACGGGGACCTGCGCGACTCACGGTCGCGCTCGGTCTCGGTCCGGAGGCCGACGGTGCCGACGTGCTCGACCCGGCCGGCCGCGTGACGTTGCGGGTGCCGGCGACACCCGCGCCGTCGTCCGCGGTTCGTTCCGGACCGCGCGTCGGGGTGTCGGGGGAGGGTGGTGACGGCCGTCTCTTCCCGTGGCGCTTCTGGCTCGACGGTGAGCCGACGGTGTCCGCGTACAGGCGGGCGGCGCCTCGGCGTCGTGCGGGTGGGGCACAATTGGCGGGTGCGCCGGACTGCGCACACGAACCTGAGGAGTAGACGTGACCGACGTTCTTGACGAGCTCCGGTGGCGGGGGCTCATCGCCCAGACCACGGACATTGATGCCTTGCGCAAGGCTCTCGAGGACGGCCCGATCACGTATTACTGCGGCTTCGACCCGACGGCGCCGAGCCTCCACCACGGGCACCTCGTCCAGCTCGTCCTCCTGCGTCACCTCCAGCTTGCGGGGCACCGTCCCATCGCGCTCGTCGGTGGGGCGACAGGTCTCATCGGTGACCCGCGGATGTCGGGGGAGCGTGTCCTCAACGACCGCGCGACGGTGGCCGAGTGGGTCGAGCGTCTTCGCGCGCAGATCGAGCGCTTCCTCTCCTTCGAGGGTGACAACGCGGCGCTCATGGTCAACAACCTCGACTGGCACGGCGGGCTCTCGGCGCTCGACTTCCTCCGGGACGTCGGCAAGCATTACCGCCTCGGCACGATGCTTGCGAAGGACACGGTCGCGCGCCGGCTCGCGTCGGACGAGGGCATCTCGTTCACGGAGTTCAGCTACCAGATCCTCCAGGGCATGGACTTCCTCGAGCTGCACCGCCGTCATGGGGTGACGCTCCAGACTGGCGGCAACGACCAGTGGGGCAACCTGCTCTCGGGCGTCGAGCTTGCGCGCAAGTCGGACGGTCTCGCGCTGCACGCGCTCACGACTCCGCTTATCACGAAGGCGGACGGCACGAAGTTCGGCAAGTCGGAGGGCGGCGCCGTGTGGCTCGCCCCGGACATGATGACCCCGTACGCGTTCTACCAGTTCTGGCTCAACGCGGCCGACGAAGACGTCGTCGGCTGGCTGCGGACGTTCACGTTCCGTACGCGCGAGCAGATCGCGGAGCTCGAGGCGGCAGTCGCGGAGCGTCCGGCTGCGCGTGAGGCGCAGCGGGCGCTCGCGCTCGACGTGACGACGCTCGTCCACGGCGAGCGTGCGGCGCAGCAGGCGATCGCGGCGTCCCAGGCGCTGTTCGGTCGTGGCGATCTCGCGGAGCTCGACGACGCGACTGTGGCGGCGGCGGTTTCGGGCCTCCCGTCCGTCGCGGCCCGCGTCGGCGATGCGGTGGTCGACGTGCTGGCGGCGACGGACGTGTTCCGCGGGAAGTCGGACGCGCGTCGCGCTGTCGCGGAGGGTGGCGTGTACGTCAACAACGTCAAGGTCACGTCCGACGAGGCGCTGCTCTCGGCGGATGACGTCCTTGCGGGTCGTTTCGTGCTGCTGCGCCGAGGCAAGAAGACGCTCGTCGTCGCAGAGCTCGCTCACTGATCACCCTGACAATCGCCGCAGGCCGGTGCCCTCCCCGACGGGGAGGGCACCGGCCTGCGGCGTCCGGGCCGAACACCGGTGTGCCCGCTTGGGTTCAGTGGTGCTCCGCTGCCTCGGTCGGAGTCGATGAATCGCGGGATCCCGCGGACGGTGACCACGTGTCCGCGGTCACACCCTGCGGGTTTGCCATCGCGGCACGCACTCGCCTAGAGTATTCCGAGTCAGCCCGCGAGGGTGGATGCGACACGCAGGCGTCAAGCCAGCGGACGCTCCCCGGAGGCGACAACCCCCTACGAAGATCGGACGACATCGTCGTCCCCTCTGAGAGGGCGATCGATTCTCGGCAGTTGCGCAGGAATCCACGGAATCCCGCGGATTTGCACAGCGGGAAGAGGTCGGATAAGTTTGAACGGTTGCCTCCGAGCAGGACCCGCAAGGGAAGAGCGAGGACGCGCGTCTGTTCCTTGAGAACTCAACAGTGTGCTTGATAGTCAATGCCAAATAACTCTCGTGCGAGAGGGATGCCGGCCGCTACATGGTGGTTCGGTGCCTGATCGTGGAGATTCCTTTGGAATGGANGAGCGAGGACGCGCGTCTGTTCCTTGAGAACTCAACAGTGTGCTTGATAGTCAATGCCAAATAACTCTCGTGCGAGAGGGATGCCGGCCGCTACATGGTGGTTCGGTGCCTGATCGTGGAGATTCCTTTGGAATGGATCGACGATTGTCGGTCATTGCCAGTTTAATTGGACCTTCGGGTCCGCTTCGTATGGTTGTTAGTCCTTCGGGGCTGGCGATACACATTTACGGAGAGTTTGATCCTGGCTCAGGACGAACGCTGGCGGCGTGCTTAACACATGCAAGTCGAACGGTGACGGCAGAGCTTGCTCTGCCTGATCAGTGGCGAACGGGTGAGTAACACGTGAGTAACCTGCCCCTCACTTCGGGATAACCTCGGGAAATCGTGGCTAATACCGGATATGAGACCTGACTGCATGGTCGGGTCTGGAAAGATTTATCGGTGGGGGATGGACTCGCGGCCTATCAGCTTGTTGGTGAGGTAACGGCTCACCAAGGCGACGACGGGTAGCCGGCCTGAGAGGGCGACCGGCCACACTGGGACTGAGATACGGCCCAGACTCCTACGGGAGGCAGCAGTGGGGAATATTGCACAATGGGCGAAAGCCTGATGCAGCGACGCCGCGTGAGGGATGAAGGCCTTCGGGTTGTAAACCTCTTTCAGCAGGGAAGAAGCGAAAGTGACGGTACCTGCAGAAGAAGCGCCGGCTAACTACGTGCCAGCAGCCGCGGTAATACGTAGGGCGCAAGCGTTGTCCGGAATTATTGGGCGTAAAGAGCTCGTAGGCGGTTTGTCGCGTCTGGTGTGAAAACCCAAGGCTCAACCTTGGGCTTGCATCGGGTACGGGCAGACTAGAGTGCGGTAGGGGTGACTGGAATTCCTGGTGTAGCGGTGGAATGCGCAGATATCAGGAGGAACACCGATGGCGAAGGCAGGTCACTGGGCCGCAACTGACGCTGAGGAGCGAAAGCATGGGTAGCGAACAGGATTAGATACCCTGGTAGTCCATGCCGTAAACGTTGGGCACTAGGTGTGGGGCTCATTCCACGAGTTCCGTGCCGCAGCAAACGCATTAAGTGCCCCGCCTGGGGAGTACGGCCGCAAGGCTAAAACTCAAAGGAATTGACGGGGGCCCGCACAAGCGGCGGAGCATGCGGATTAATTCGATGCAACGCGAAGAACCTTACCAAGGCTTGACATACACCGGAATCATGCAGAGATGTGTGCGTCTTCGGACTGGTGTACAGGTGGTGCATGGTTGTCGTCAGCTCGTGTCGTGAGATGTTGGGTTAAGTCCCGCAACGAGCGCAACCCTCGTCCTATGTTGCCAGCACGTTATGGTGGGGACTCATAGGAGACTGCCGGGGTCAACTCGGAGGAAGGTGGGGATGACGTCAAATCATCATGCCCCTTATGTCTTGGGCTTCACGCATGCTACAATGGCCGGTACAGAGGGCTGCGAAACCGCGAGGTGGAGCGAATCCCAAAAAGCCGGTCTCAGTTCGGATTGGGGTCTGCAACTCGACCCCATGAAGTCGGAGTCGCTAGTAATCGCAGATCAGCAACGCTGCGGTGAATACGTTCCCGGGCCTTGTACACACCGCCCGTCAAGTCACGAAAGTCGGTAACACCCGAAGCCGGTGGCCCAACCCTTGGGAGGGAGCCGTCGAAGGTGGGATTGGCGATTGGGACTAAGTCGTAACAAGGTAGCCGTACCGGAAGGTGCGGCTGGATCACCTCCTTTCTAAGGAGCCACAACCCGCCCAGCCTCACGGTTGGTGTTCGGGTCAGTGCCACGCCTCGGCCGTACGCGTCGGGGGTGGACGCTCATGGGTGGAACATTGACTCTTGCCTCCCCGCATCTCGCGGTCGGGCTCGCCAGTACGCTCTAGCTTCGGCTGGGGAAGGACCGCGAACCTCGGCGTCGGTGGGGAGGATCAAGCACGCTGTTGGGTCCTGAGGGAACAGGCCCACGCCCCACGGGGTGTGTGGACCTGCCTCTTCGGACCGCGCCGGCCGGCGAACCGACCTTGAGCTGCTTTGCGGGCTCGGGTCAGGCGCCTGGCACAACGCGCGGGGCCGGTGGTTGCTTGAGAACTGCACAGTGGACGCGAGCATCTTTGAAGTTTCAAAGATTCTTATATCTTTGGTATCTGCAAATAGCTGTTGTTCAAGTTTCTAAGAGCACATGGTGGATGCCTTGGCACTAGGAGCCGATGAAGGACGTCGTAGCCTGCGATAAGCCTCGGGGAGTTGGCAAACGAACCGTGATCCGAGGATGTCCGAATGGGGAAACCCACCTGGAGTCATGTCCAGGTACCCTCACCTGAATATATAGGGTGAGCGGAGGGAACGCCGGGAAGTGAAACATCTCAGTACCGGCAGGAAGAGATATTCCGTGAGTAGTGGCGAGCGAAAGCGGATGAGGCCAAACCGTGCGTGTGTCAAAGCCGGCAGGCGTTGCGCGTACGGGGTTGTGGGACCCTTTGGGATCAGCTGCCGCTGGTCCAGGGAGTCAGAAAGTCACGTCATAGTCGAAGGATCTGGGAAGGTCCGGCACAGAGGGTGAAACCCCCGTAGACGAAATGGCGTGGCCTCCCAAGGGTGTTCCCAAGTAGCACGGGGCCCGAGAAATCCCGTGTGAATCCGTCGAGACCACTCGATAAGCCTAAATACTACCTAGTGACCGATAGCGGACCAGTACCGTGAGGGAAAGGTGAAAAGTACCCCGGGAGGGGAGTGAAATAGTACCTGAAACCGTGTGCTTACAAACCGTGGGAGCCTCCTTAGCAGGGGTGACCGCGTGCCTTTTGAAGAATGAGCCTGCGAGTTAGTGCTCAGTGGCGAGGTTAACCCGTGTGGGGAAGCCGTAGCGAAAGCGAGTCCGAAGAGGGCGACCATAGTCGCTGGGTCTAGACCCGAAGCGGAGTGATCTACCCATGGCCAGGTTGAAGCGCGGGTAAGACCGCGTGGAGGACCGAACCCACCTAGGTTGAAAACTGGGGGGATGAGCTGTGGGTAGGGGTGAAAGGCCAATCAAACTCCGTGATAGCTGGTTCTCCCCGAAATGCATTTAGGTGCAGCGTCACGCGTTCCTTGCCGGAGGTAGAGCTACTGGATGGCCGATGGGCCTCACCAGGTTACTGACGTCAGCCAAACTCCGAATGCCGGCAAGCCAGAGCGTGGCAGTGAGACTGCGGGGGATAAGCTCCGTAGTCGAGAGGGAAACAGCCCAGACCACCAGCTAAGGCCCCTAAGCGTGTGCTAAGTGGGAAAGGATGTGGAGTTGCACAGACAACCAGGAGGTTGGCTTAGAAGCAGCCACCCTTGAAAGAGTGCGTAATAGCTCACTGGTCAAGTGATTCCGCGCCGACAATGTAGCGGGGCTCAAGTACACCGCCGAAGCTGTGGCATTCACACATTTGCTAGGCCTTCGTGGTCCAGGCGTGTGGATGGGTAGGGGAGCGTCGTGTGGGCGTTGAAGCCGCGGGGGAACCCAGCGGTGGAGCCTACACGAGTGAGAATGCAGGCATGAGTAGCGAATGACGGGTGAGAATCCCGTCCGCCGAATGACCAAGGGTTCCAGGGCCAGGTTCATCCTCCCTGGGTTAGTCGGGACCTAAGGCGAGGCCGACAGGCGTAGTCGATGGACAACGGGTTGATATTCCCGTACCGGCGAAGAGCCGCCAAGATCGAATCCGGTGATGTTAAGCGCCCGAGCCGGCACCATGTTCCCTTCGGGGGACCGGTGCTCCGGTGAGGCCGTGAACCAATCCGGTAGTAGGTCAGCGCGAGGGGTGACGCAGGAAGGTAGTCGAAGCACGGCGATGGTAGACCGTGTCCAAGGCTGTAGGGCGAACGGTAGGCAAATCCGCCGTTCATGTGCCTGAGAGCTGACGGGGACCGTTAAGGGAAGTCGATGATCCTATGCTGCCTAGAAAAACCTCGGCGCGAGGCTCAAGCCGCCCGTACCCTAAACCGACTCAGGTGGTCAGGTAGAGAATACTAAGGCGACGAGAGAATCGTGGTTAAGGAACTCGGCAAAATGCCCCCGTAACTTCGGGAGAAGGGGGGCCTGAGGCGTGAACCTGCTTGCCAGGGGAGCGTTTGAGGGCCGCAGAGACCAGGGGGAAGCGACTGTTTACTAAAAACACAGGTCCGTGCGAAGTCGCAAGACGATGTATACGGACTGACGCCTGCCCGGTGCTGGAAGGTTAAGAGGACCGGTTAGCTCTTCGGAGCGAAGCTGAGAATTTAAGCCCCAGTAAACGGCGGTGGTAACTATAACCATCCTAAGGTAGCGAAATTCCTTGTCGGGTAAGTTCCGACCTGCACGAATGGCGTAACGACTTCCCCGCTGTCTCAACCGCGAACTCGGCGAAATTGCAGTACGAGTAAAGATGCTCGTTACGCGCAGCAGGACGGAAAGACCCCGGGACCTTTACTATAGCTTGGTATTGGTGTTCGGTGCGGCTTGTGTAGGATAGGTGGGAGACTGTGAAGCCGGCACGCCAGTGTCGGTGGAGTCATCGTTGAAATACCACTCTGGTCGCTCTGGATACCTAACCTCGGTCCGTGATCCGGATCAGGGACAGTGCCTGGTGGGTAGTTTAACTGGGGCGGTTGCCTCCTAAAATGTAACGGAGGCGCTCAAAGGTTCCCTCAGCCTGGTTGGCAATCAGGTGTCGAGTGCAAGTGCACAAGGGAGCTTGACTGTGAGACTGACAGGTCGAGCAGGGACGAAAGTCGGAACTAGTGATCCGGCGGTGGCTTGTGGAAGCGCCGTCGCTCAACGGATAAAAGGTACCCCGGGGATAACAGGCTGATCTTGCCCAAGAGTCCATATCGACGGCATGGTTTGGCACCTCGATGTCGGCTCGTCGCATCCTGGGGCTGGAGTAGGTCCCAAGGGTTGGGCTGTTCGCCCATTAAAGCGGTACGCGAGCTGGGTTTAGAACGTCGTGAGACAGTTCGGTCCCTATCCGCTGCGCGCGTTGGAAATTTGAGAAGACCTGTCCCTAGTACGAGAGGACCGGGACGGACTAACCTCTGGTGTGCCAGTTGTTCCGCCAGGAGCACGGCTGGTTGGCTACGTTGGGAAGGGATAACCGCTGAAAGCATCTAAGCGGGAAGCCTGCTTCAAGATGAGATTTCCTTGCCCCTTGAGGGTGTGAGGCTCCCAGTAGACCACTGGGTGGATAGGCCGGATGTGGAAGCGAGGACGAAAGACTCGTGGAGCTGACCGGTACTAATAGCCGATGACTTGATACAATAGTTTTGCTTGCGTCCACTGTGCGGTTCCCGGGTCATCACCGGTGTGTTGATAACCCTATAGAGTTACGGCAGTCATAGCGTGAGGGAAACGCCCGGTCCCATTCCGAACCCGGAAGCTAAGCCTCACAGCGCCGATGGTACTGCCCTGGTGACGGGGTGGGAGAGTAGGACGCTGCCGGACATTCTTTCGCGAAGGCCCACCCCGTTAAGGGGTGGGCCTTCGGCGTTTCTGGGCCCTCGCGGGTGGTGCACGGCGGATTGACGGGTCCGCGCGTGCTGCGGTTGAGCCGGGTCGGCGTACGTCATCGCTGAGTGGTGACGCGCGTGACTGCTCTGGGACGACCCAGGCGCGGTCACCTGATGAGAGAATGCATCGATAACAACATCGTGGAAGGAAGCGACCAACGTGAACGATCAGCAGGCTGGCGGCGACCGTCAGGATCGACGCCCCGAGCGCGACGACCGCAGCTACCGCGGAGGCCGCGAGCAGGCAGGTCGCGTCGATCGCTCCGGAGCCCGCGGTGGTGAGCGCCGTGACGGTGGTGGTGCCCGAGCGAGTCGTGACGGCGGCGAGCGTCGCTACGGCGATCGGCCCTCGTACGGACAGCGCGACGACAGCCGCGGCGGTGCTACCCGAGGTGGCGCTTCCCGCGAGGGTGGTTTCCGCGGGCGCAGCGAGAGCGGCGACCGTCGCTACGGCGACCGTCCCGCCTACGGCCAGCGTGACGATCGCCGCGACGGTGGTTCCCGTGACGGTGGTTCCCGTGACGGTGGTTTCCGTGGTTCCCGTGATGCGGGCTCGCGTGCGGGTGGTTTCCAGGGAAGCCGCCCGAGCGCACCCCGCGATGGCCGGGACGGCGAGCGTCGTGACGGCGGCTTCCGCAGCAGCCGGGACGGCGCGGAGCGCCGCTACGGCGACCGCCCCGCCTACGGCCAGCGTGACGATCGCCGCGACGGCAGCTCGCGTGACGGTGGCTTCCGTGGTTTCCGTGATGCGGGCTCGCGTGCGGGTGGCTTCCAGGGAAGCCGCCCGAACGGACCCCGCGATAGCCGGGACGGCGACCGTCGTGACGGCAGCTTCCGGGGTAGCCGCGACGGCGAGCGCCGCGACGGTGGCTTCCGCGGGAGTCGTGAGGGCGGCGAGCGCCGCTACGGCGAGCGACCGGCCTACGGCCAGCGGGACGGTGAGCGCCGTGACGGCGGTTTCCGCGGTGGGCGCGACGGTGGCTCCCACGAGGGAAGCGCCCCGGCCGGCCGGGACGGCGGACTCCGTGGCAGCCGTGACGGCGGGGAACGGCGCTACGGTGAGCGTCCGGCCTACGGCCAGCGCGACGACCGCCGTGGCGGTGGCTCCCAGGGCAACCGCGAGGGCGGATTCCGTGGACGCAGCGACGGCGGCGACCGGCGCTTCAGCGACCGCCCCTCGCACGGGCCCCGCGAGGACCGTCGCGACAGCGGGTTCCGGGGCGCGCGCACCCAGGGTGACGCGGCCCGCGGCGATCGCACCCACGGCCCCGCACGCGACGCATCGGACCGGCGTGACGTGCGTCGGGACACGCCGCGTGACACGATGCGTGACGACCGTCGTGCGGTGCCCGCAGGTCCCGAGATCCCCGACGACGTGACGATCGGCGAGCTCGACCGCGAGGCGCGCGCGAACCTGCGTTCGCTCTCGAAGCAGAACGCGGAGACGGTCGGCCGTCACCTCGTCATGGTCGCGCGTCTGTTCGACGTCGACCCCGAGCTTGCCTACCAGCACGCCGTCGCGGCGGTCGCCCGCGGCGGACGCGTCGATATCGTTCGCGAGACCGCCGGTCTCGCCGCATACCGGACCGAGCGCTACGCCGAGGCCCTGCGCGAACTGCGCACCGTGCGTCGTCTCAACGGTTCGTCCGAGCACCTTCCTGTCATGGCGGACTGCGAGCGCGGGCTCGGGCGTCCTGAGCGTGCGATCGCGCTCGCGCAGACCCCCGAGGTCGAGACGCTCGACATCGAAGCGCGCGTGGAGCTGTCGATCGTCGTCGCTGGCGCGCGCATGGACCTCGGCGAGACCGAGGCCGCTCTCGTCACCCTCGACGACATCGACCTCACCGGCGTCCCCCGGCTTCAGCAGGTGCGTGTCCTCCAGGCGCGTGCCGACATCCTCGAGTCCGTCGGTCGTGACGAGGAAGCCGCAGCGGTGCTCGCGGGCGTCACCCCCGCCGAGCTGGCCGCAGCGATCGGCGAGGTCGAGATCGACGAGGACGTCATCGTCGTCGACCTCGACGACCTCGTTCCCGACGAGGACGAGGAGGACGATGAGGACGCGAACGGCGCCGAGGAGTCCGACGCGACCGGCGGCGACCCGCTCGACGAGTCTGCGGACACACCCGCGGCCGAGGACGGAGACCTCGACGATGCGGCTTCGGCTGACGCTGACGCTGACGCTGACGCTGACGCTCACGCAGACGCCAACACGGCAGCGACCGAGGAGGAGCGCGCGTGACCGCAGGACTCATCGGATCTGCCGCCCCGCTCGCCGAGGCGTTCGACCTCGCACTCGTCGACCTTGACGGCGTCGCCTACCGGGGACCGCTGCCGATCGACCACGCGGCACCCAGCCTCACCGGTGCGCGCGACCGCGGGATGCGTCTTGTCTTCGTGACGAACAACGCGTCGCGCGAGCCCCAGGACGTCGCGGCCCAGCTCACCGGCCTCGACATCCCGACCTCGCCCGACGAGGTCATGACCGCGGCCCAGGCCGCGGCCCAGGTCCTCGCGGCCCGGCTCGAGCGGGGCTCGAAGGTTCTCGTCGTCGGGGGCGCAGGCCTGCGCACCGCGGTGCGCGAGGTCGGCATGACGATCGTCGGCTCCGCCGATGAGGCGCCCGACGCCGTCGTTCAGGGCTTTGCCCCGGACCTCGCGTGGAAGGACCTCGCCGAGGCTGCGTACGCGGTTGGTCAGGGCGCCTGGTTCGTCGCGTCGAACCGTGACCTCTCGCTGCCGACGGCGCGCGGCTACGCGCCGGGCAACGGGGCGCTCGTCGGCGCCGTCGTCGCCGCGACCGGCGTCGAGCCCGACTCCGCGGGCAAGCCGTCGCCTCGCATGTACGAGCTCGCGGTCGAGCGTGTCGGGGGAGCTCGCCCGCTCGTCGTCGGCGACCGGCTCAACACGGACCTCGCCGGGGCCCGCTCGGGCGGGTACGTCGGGCTCCACGTCCTCACGGGCGTGAGCACCGCGCGCGACGACATCCTTGCGGAGCCGCACCTGCGACCGCATCTCATCGGCGAGGACCTGCGCGCGCTGCTCGTCGCCCACCCCGAGCCCGTCGCGCGCGACGGCTGGTGGACGAGCCGTGGCATCGCCGCACGCGTGACGGACGGACGGCTCGAGCTCGACGACGCCCACGGAGACGCGGACGCCGAGCCCGTCGACCTCGTGCGCGCTGCGTGCGCCGCCGCCTGGGCATCGGCCGACGCCGGCGCACCGCTCGACCCGGCCGCCGTGCCGGAGCTTGCCGTCGGCAGCCACTGAACGGCACCCCGGACGGCCCTGTCCCCGCAGACACCTGTGGGAACAGGGCCGTCCTGCGCGTCGTCCGCTAGCGTGGACGCGCGGCACGACCCGACCGAGAGGACACCGAGGACATGAGCGACGGCCCCACAGGCGACGCGACCGTCGACGCGGCGCTCGCGCCGCTCGGCGACCTCGCCGCGCGCCCTCTCGCCGAGCACCCCGGCGTCCTCGAGGACGTCCACCGCACGCTCGACGAGCACCTCGCGGAGGAGCCCGTCGCACCCGGTGAGGCACGACCGCGCCCGTGAACCAGCCCGACCACCCTCCCGTCACCGAGGAGAGGCTCGACGTTGCGCTCGTCGCGCGCGGGCTCGCACGGTCGCGAGCCCGCGCCGCCCAGGCGGTCAAGGACGGTCGTGTCCACGTCGACGGAGTCCGTGCGTCTCGCCCCGCGCAGCCCGTCGCACCAGGCGCCACGCTGACGATCGACGTCGCACCCGACGGTGAGCTCGTCTCACGGGCAGGAGGGAAGCTCGTCGGTGCGCTCGCCGCGCTCGACCGGCTCGCTGCGACGGGCGTCCCGACGCCCGAGCCGCGCGGGCTCGACTGCCTCGACGTCGGCGCCTCGACCGGCGGCTTCACCCAGGTGCTCCTCGACCGTGGGGCCCGGGCCGTCGCGGCGATCGACGTCGGGCACGACCAGCTCGTCCCCGAACTGCGCCGCGATCCCCGCGTCACCGTGCGCGAAGGGCTCAATGCACGCGAGCTGCGGGCTGACGACCTGCCGTTCGCCCCTGCGCTCGTCGTCGCCGACCTCTCGTTCATTTCGCTCACGCTCGTCCTCCCGGCGCTCCGCACCGCGGCTCCCGCAGCCGAGCTGCTCCTCATGGTGAAACCGCAGTTCGAGGTCGGACGTGCGAGGCTCGGCCGGGGCGGCGTCGTCCGCGATCGAGCCCACCACGTCGACGCCGTGCTCGACGTCGTCGCGTGCGGCGCCGCGCACGGTGCTCGCCTGCGCGGCGTCGTCGCGTCCGCGGTTCCCGGGCCCTCGGGCAACCGCGAGTTCTTCTGCTGGTTCTCCCCGGACGTCCCGCACGACGCCCACGCGGCGCGCGCGGACGCTGAGCCCGCCGTACGCGCCGCGGTGGCAGACTCGACCGGGGCGACCGTCCGCACCGTCGGCGCCCCTCCTCACGACCGAGATGGACGGTGAGCACATGACCCGCACCGCGATCGTCGTCGCCCACGGCGGACGTGCCGAGGCGCTCGCCGCGCTCCGGGAGACCCTCCACGAGCTCGACGCCGCAGGCTTCGACGTCGTCGTGCACGACGACCACGAGCACCTGCCCGTCCACGGCGACCTCGAAGGGACCCGGCGCGACGGCGTCGGCGCCGCCGAGATCGTCGTCGTCCTCGGCGGGGACGGTACGATCCTGCGCGCGGCCGAGCTCACCCGCGGAACCGACGTCCCCATCCTCGGCGTCAACCTCGGCCACGTCGGGTTCCTCGCCGAGTCCGAGCGCGAGAACCTCCGTGCCGCCGTCCAACGCATCGGGGCCCGCGACTACGAGGTCGAGGAGCGCGGGATCGTCGAGGTCACGGTCCGCACACCTCAGGGCGACGTCCTCACTGGCTGGGCCCTCAACGAGGCGACCGTCGAGAAGGCCGACCGGGAGCGCATGATCGAGGTCGTCGTCGAGGTCGACGGCCGGCCGCTGTCGTCCTTCGGGTGCGACGGCGTTATCGTCGCGACGTCGACCGGCTCGACCGCGCACGCGTTCTCCGCAGGTGGCCCCGTCGTTTGGCCCGATGTCGACGCGATGCTCCTCGTGCCGCTCGCGGCGCACGCGCTGTTCGCCCGTCCGCTCGTCGTCGGGCCGAGGTCCGCGTTCGCGATCGAGGTCGTGCCTGCCTCCCAGGCGTCAGGCGTCCTCACGCTCGACGGCCGTCGGCGCGTCGACGTCGCGCCAGGATCCCGCGTCGAGGTGACGCTCGGAGCCGACCGCGTGCGGCTCGCGCGCCTCAGCCACGCGCCGTTCAGCGATCGGCTCGTCAACAAGTTCGACCTGCCCGTCGTCGGCTGGCGAGGCGCAGCCCGTGCCGCCGCCGGGAACCGCGGCAGCGTCCGCACAGCACCCGACCAGGAGGGATGAGCGTGCTCGAGGAGATCTCGCTCGAGAACATCGGCGTCATCACGCACGCGCGCATCCCGCTCGCGCCAGGCCTCACCGCCATCACGGGGGAGACCGGAGCGGGCAAGACCATGCTCCTCACCGGTCTCGACCTCCTCATGGGCGGCAAGGCCGACCCGGGTCGTGTCCGCACCGGGACGGACCGCGCCGCAGCCGAGGGCACGTTCGTCATCCCTGAGGGGTCGGCCGTGCGCGAGCGGGTCGCGGACGCGGGCGGCGAGATCGACGACGACGGAGCGCTCGTCGTCCTCCGGACGGTCGCAGCCGCCGGCCGCTCCCGAGCCCACCTTGGCGGGCGCACAGTCCCGCAGAGCGTCCTCGCCGAGATCTCCGGCGAGCTCGTCACCGTCCACGGGCAGGCCGACCAGCTGCGGCTGCGCTCACCGCGACGGCAGCGGGAGGCACTCGACGCATACCTCGGCGCTGACCACCTCGCACTCCTCGGCCGCTACCGCGACGCCTGGACCGAACGCAGCGCCGTCCTCGACGAGGCCGCACGTCTCGTCGCCGAGCGCGACGATCGGGCCCGTGAGGCCGAGCTGCTACGCCTGGGTCTCGCAGAGATCGAACTCGTCGACCCGCGCGCGGGGGAGGACACCGAGCTCGACGCGCTCGTCGAGCGGCTCAGCAACGTCGAGGAGATCCGCCTGCGCGCTGCCGAGGCCCACGCGGCGCTCGTCGGCGACGACTCGGGCGACGACCGGCCCGACGCCGTCGGGCTCGTCGAGCACGCACGCCGCGCGCTCGACCATGCGGGTGAGCACGACCCCGAGCTGGCGAGCCTCGCCGCCCGCACCGCGGAGGCCGGCTACGCGCTCGCCGAGATCGCCGCCGAGCTGTCCTCGCACCTCGCCGGGCTCGAGGCGGACCCTGTCGCGCTCGAACGCGCCCACGAGCGGCGCGCCGAGCTCACGACACTCATGCGGTCCTACGGCAGCGACGCGGCCGAGGTCCTCGACTGGGCCTCGCGCGCCGGGCTGCGGCTGCTCGAGCTCGAGGGCGGCGACGAGCGTCTCGTCGAGCTCGGCGAGCGTCGCGACGCGCTCGACGCGCTGCTCGCGGAGCTTGCGGACGCGCTCGGCGCGGCACGCCGGCGAGGCGCCGAGGAGTTCGCCGCACGTGTCACCGCCGAGCTCGAGGGGCTCGCGATGGCCGGGGCCCGGCTCGTCGTCGACGTCGTGGACGCCGAGCCGGGGCCCTACGGCGCGGACGACGTGTCGATCTCGCTCGTGCCCCACGCCGGCGCACCCGCGAGCCCCCTCGGACGAGGGGCGTCGGGCGGCGAGCTGTCGCGCGTCATGCTCGCCGTCGAGGTGGTCCTCGCAGCGAGCCCCGGAGGGGACACCCCGTCGTTCGTCTTCGACGAGATCGACGCGGGCATCGGCGGACGTGCTGCGCTCGAGGTCGGCGCGCGGCTCGCGCGGCTCGCGCGTGACACCCAGGTCGTCGTCGTCACGCACCTCGCCCAGGTCGCGGCGTACGCCGACCAGCACGTCGTCGTCACGAAGTCGTCGGCCGCGGACGGCGACGTCGTCACCCAGTCTGACGTCCGCACGGTCACGGGCGACGACCGCCTCGGCGAGCTCGCCCGCATGCTCTCGGGCCAGGACTCCGAGGTCGCGCGCACCCACGCGGCCGAGCTCCTCCGCAGCGCGGTCGTGGGATGATGGCGGCGATGAGACTCAGCTTCCGCCGGGGGGAGACCCCCGAGCCCACGACCGGTATCCACGGCCCCGTACGTGTCGACGCCCGCACCAAGGACCTCACGAAGCGGCTGCGCCCCGGTGACGTCGCCGTCATCGACCACCTCGACATCGACCGCGTCGCCGCCGAGGCTCTCGTCGCCGCGCGTCCCGCCGCCGTGCTCAACGCCGCACGGTCGATCTCGGGACGCTACCCGAACCTCGGCCCCGAGATCCTCCTCGCCGCAGGCATCCCGCTCGTCGACGACCTCGGCCCCGACATCATGACGATGCCCGAGGGCCGCAAGGTCCGCGTCGAGGGCGCGTCCGTGTTCCTCGGTGACGCCTTCGTCGCCGAGGGCGTGCTTCAGGACGACGAGAGCGTCGCGACCGCGCTCGCCGAGTCCCGCGAGGGCCTCTCCGTGCAGCTCGAGTCGTTCGCCGCGAACACCATGGACTACCTCCGGCGGGAGCGTGAGCTCCTGCTCGACGGCGTCGGCGTCCCGGACATCCGCACGCAGATCGAGGGCCGGCAGGTGCTCATCGTCGTGCGGGGTTACCACTACCGGGAGGACCTCGCGACGCTCCGTCCTTACGTGCGCGAGTACCGCCCGATCCTCATCGGTGTCGACGGCGGCGCCGACGCGATCCTCGACGCGGGCTGGAAGCCCGACCTCATCGTCGGCGACATGGACTCGGTGTCCGACAAGGCGCTCGCGTGCGGTGCCGAGATCGTCGTCCACGCGTACCGGGACGGCAAGGCGCCGGGCCTCGAGCGGGTCGAGCGCCTCGGGGTCCACCACGTCGTGTTCCCCGCGACGGGCACGAGCGAGGACATCGCGATGCTCCTCGCCGACGACAAGGGCGCCGAGGTCATCGTCGCTGTCGGCACGCACGTCACGCTCGTCGAGTTCCTCGACAAGGGCCGTGCCGGCATGGCCTCGACGTTCCTCACCCGTCTGCGCGTCGGCGGCAAGCTCGTTGACGCGAAGGGCGTCTCACGCCTCTACCGCCAGCGGATCTCCAACGTGCAGCTGACGATGCTCGTCGTCGCCGGGCTCGTCGCGCTCGTCGTCGCGCTGCTCTCGACGGCCGCGGGCCAGACGCTCTTCGGCCTCGCGGGTGCCCGCGTCGACGACGTCTGGAGCTGGTTCGTCGGGCTCTTCTCCGGGCCGTGAGGCCCCGCACCTCCGTGACGCCCCGCCCCCCGACCCGAGGACCACTTCAGCCGTGATCGACTTCCGCTACCACCTCGTCTCGCTCATCTCCGTGTTCCTCGCGCTCGCCGTCGGGATCGTCCTCGGCGCGGGCCCCCTCAAGGAGGCGATCGGCGACCAGCTCACGGGGCAGGTCGAGACGCTGCGCGCCGACAAGGAGAACCTCCGCACCAAGCTCGCGGAGGCCGAGTCCGACGTCGCGTCGCGCGACGCTTTCCTCGCCGCGACGTCCGCGCAGCTCACCGCCGGCACGATCACGGGACGCCGCGTGACGTTCGTCGAGCTCGCCGAGACCGACGACGCGGTCGTCGAGGCGATCTCGGCGCACCTCGTCGCGGCCGGGGCGCAGGTCGCCGGCACCGTGAGCGTCTCCGAGCAGTGGACGAGCGAGGGGCAGGCACGCTACCGGCAGGCGCTCGTCCCGTCGCTCACCGACTACCTCCCGCAGGGCAGCACCGGCTCGCACGACGCGAGCCTCGCGCGCGCCCTCGTGCTCTCGCTCGTCCAGCTCGCCCCCGAGGGCGACGCGTTCTCCGCCGACGCGCTCCAACTGCAGAGGCTCCTCGCGGCCGGCGACTTCGTCAGCTACTCCGAGGACATCGCACCCGCCGACATGATCGTCGTCCTGGCCCCGAAGAGCACGCCCGCCGGCGAGACCACGACCGCGCCGACAGCGCAGGACGCGACGTCGCTGCTCATCCAGCAGGAGCTTCCCCGTGCCGCGGTCGAGCTCGCGGAGGGGTCGGTCGTCGCGGGGGACACCTCCTCGGCGCTGCTCGCCGCGATCATCGACGGCGACGACGCGGACACCGTCTCGACGGTCGACGGCGTCGACGCGCTTACCGGCCAGATCTCCGTCCCGCTCGCCCTTGCGGCACGCGCCGCGGGCACCGTCGGGCACTTCGGCACGGGCGACGGGGCGACGGCGGTCGCGCCCGCCGTCGTGAGGCTCGACGAGGTCGACCGGACGACGCGGCGCGCCGCCGCACCCGAGGCGCCGCCGACCGGCGGCAGCACCGACGAGCCCACCGGCGACGCTTCGGACGAGCCGTCCGGCGACGCGTCCGACGGGGCCGAGGGATGAGCGCCCGCCGGGCGTTCGGCACGCTTGCCGGGCTCGTCGTCGGGGCCGTGAGCACCAGGGTGTCGCGCTCCGTGCTCGACGGTGCAGCGGCTGACCTCGACCCCGCGACCTGGACGCGCACGAACTATGCCGGCCGTCGGGTCGACCTCAAGGCCGGCCCCGCGCTCGCCGCAGGGCTCGCCGACGCGGCGCTCGCCGCCGGCGTCGTCGGCGGCACCCCCCGCACGGGCGTCGCGCACGCCGTCGCGACCCTCGGCGCAGGAGCCGCGGGCCTCAACGACGACCTCCGCGAGGCCCCCGAGGACCGCCGCAAGGGCCTCCGCGGGCACCTCGGTGCGCTGCGCGACGGCCGTGTAACGACCGGAACTGTGAAGATCGCCGGGATTGGTGCATCGGCGTTCGTCGCAGCGCTCGTCGTCGACGGCGGGCGTGGGCCGCACAGCGTCGGCCGCCGCACCCTCGACGTCCTCGTCGACACCGCGCTCGTCGCTGGCACCGCCAACCTCGTCAACCTCCTCGACCTGCGGCCCGGACGCGCCCTCAAGGCGGGCGCGGCGACCTCCGTCGCCCTCACCCTCGCCGGTCAGGGCCTCGCCGCAGCCCCCGCCCTCGGACCGATCGCCACGGCCGTGACGGCGGACCTCGAAGAGGACGACATGCTCGGCGACTGCGGCGCCAACGCGCTCGGCGCGCATCTCGGCGTCGCCGCTACCGGTGCGCCGCTGCCCGCGCGGGCGGTCCTCCTCGCGGGCATCGTCGGTCTCACGCTCGCGTCCGAGCGCGTGAGCTTCTCGGCCGTCATCGACCGCACTCCTGCGCTCGCTGCGGTCGACGCTTGGGGTCGGCGGAGGTGACCGAGGGCTCGCGCCGACGGCTCGCCGGGAGCCTCGTCGGCGCAGCGGCGCTCATCACGGCCGTCACGGTGCTCTCCCGCATTCTCGGATTCGTTCGCTGGGTCGCGCAGGCGGGAACCGTCGGCTACGACGCGGTCGGCACAGCGTACGCGTCGGCCAACACCGTGCCCAACGTCCTCTTCGAGGTCGTCGCCGGAGGCGCCCTCGCGGGTGCGCTCGTCCCGCTGCTCGCGGTGCCGCTCGCGCGCGGCCTGCGCGCCGAGACCGACCGCACGGCGTCGGCCGCGCTCACATGGGCGCTCGTCGCGCTCGCGCCGGTCGCGCTCCTCGTCCTCGTCCTTGCCGAGCCCGTCGCCCGCGCGCTTGCGTCCGACGACCCCGCGACGGTCGAGCTCACGGCGACGTTCCTGAGGATCTTCGCCCTCCAGATCCCGCTCTACGGCGTCGGCGTCGTGCTCTCGGGCGTCCTGCAGGCGCAGAAGCGGTTCTTCTGGCCGGCGTTCGCGCCTGTCCTCTCGACGCTCGTCGTCCTCGGCGCGTACGGGGCGTTTGCGCTCACGGCCGACGGCCGTCAGGGCGATCCTGCGGCGCTCCCGGACGTGGCCGTCGCATGGCTCGCGTGGGGTACGACCGCGGGCGTCGCCGCGATGAGCCTGCCGCTGCTCGTGCCGGTGCGACGCTCCGGGGTCCGGCTGCGTCCGACGCTCTCGTTCCCGGACGGTGTCGCGGCCCGTGCGCGGCGGCTCGCCGGGGCCGGCGTCACCGCGCTGCTCGCGCAGCAGCTCGCGGTCGTCGTGACGCTTCGGCTCGCGGGGACGTACGGCGGAACGGGGACGTGGCCCGTCTTCCAGTACACGCAGGCTGTCTATCTCCTGCCGTACGCGGTTCTCGCGGTGCCCCTCGCGACGAGCGTCTTCCCGCGGCTCGCGGAGCGTGCCGGTGACGACGACGCCCGGGGGTTCTCGTCGCTCGCCGCCGGGACGACGCGCGCCGTCGCGACACTCGCGGGGCTCGGGGCCGTCGCGCTCGTCGCGGCAGCTCCTGCGGTCGCAGTGGCTTTCGGACGCGTGGGTCGGGGTGATGCGGACGTCGTCGCCGCCATGGGGCCGACGCTCACCGCCATGGCTCCGGGTCTCGTCGGGTTCTCGGTGCTCTTCCTCACGACGCGGGCCCTCTACGCGCTCGAACGTGCCCGGTCGGCGATGCTTGCGGGTTCGCTCGCGTGGAGTGTTGCTGCGGTCGCGTCGTTCGGGCTGGCCCTCACGACGACGGGATCGGCGCCCGACGCGCCCGGGACGCTTCTCGCGCTGGGTGCGGGCAGCACGCTGGGCATGACTGTCGGTGGCGTGGCGGCACTCCTCGCGCTGCGACGTGCGCTCGGCGCGCGCGTCCTTGCTGGAGTCGTGCGCACCACGGCGGCGGTCGTCGCCGGCGGAGCAGCCGCGTCGTTCGTGGGACGCGCGGTCACCGACGCGCTCGTCGGCCCCGGCGCGACGCTCGGCACGGCGGTCGGGGGCGGGGCGGTCGGTGCGCTCGCCGCGGCCTGCGTGCTTGCGCTCGTCCTCGCCGTCGTCGACCGACGGACGCTGCGCGCCGCGCTCGGTCGGCTCGGACGTGGCAGGGTGGCGTCATGACGCTGCCCGACGTTCCTGACGTGCACGGCACCCGGGTGCTGCTCGTGCTCGGCACGAGCGCGGGAGGCGTCGTGCGGCACGTCGCTCAGGTCGGAGCATCGCTCCGTGAGGTCGGCGCCGACGTGCGCGTTGCGGGGCCCGCGTCCGTCGTGGGCGCGCTTGGGGGCCTGCCCTGGGCCGACGTGCCGATCGGGCCTCGGCCAGGGGCTGCTGACGCGACGGCCCTCCGCCGGCTGCGCGCGCTGCTCGAGGGCGCGGACGTCGTCCACGCGCACGGGCTGCGTGCGGGGGCTCTCACCGTGCTCGCCGCACGGAGCCGGAGCCGGAGCCGACGTCCCCGCGTCGTCGTGACGCTCCACAACCTTCCCGTCGGGGGGCGCGGTGTGCGCACCGTCTCCGAGATGCTCGAACGCGTCGTCGCGCAGGGCGCTGACGTGGTCCTCGGTGTCTCGGGCGACCTTGTCGCGCGGGCGCGAGCGCGGGGGGCTCGGTACACCATGCGTGCCCTCGTTCCCGCGCCGACGGGGCCGGTCGTCGACGGCGACCGGATGCAGATCCTCACGGAGCTCGGGCTCGGTCCCTCGTCGCGGCTTGTCCTCACGGTGGCCCGGCTCGCCCCGCAGAAGGGCCTCGACACGCTTCTCGACGCTGCCTGCTCGCTCGCGCGACTGCCCGCAGGGCGCGACGTCACGTGGTGCGTCGCGGGAGGGGGACCGTTGCTCGACGGGCTCCGCGCCGACGCCGCGCGGCGCGGAGCTCCCGTCCAGCTGCTCGGCCCGCGCGACGACGTGCCACGGCTGCTCGCCGCGGCCGACGTCGTCGTCTCGACGGCCGTGTGGGAGGGGCAGCCGATCGCCGTGCAGGAGGCGCTCCGTGCCGGCTGCGCGCTCGTCGTCACCGATGCGGGCGGCACGCGTGAGGTCGTCGGCGACGCCGCCGTCCTCGTGCCGGTCGGCGACGCACCTGCGATCGCGGCCGAGGTGGCGACGCTTCTCGACGATCCGCAGCGCGTCTCCCAGCTGCGTCGGGACGCGCTCGCGCGCGCCTCGACGCTTCCCACGCCGGCCGACGTCCTCGGCCAGCTCACCCAGGTCTACGCGGGTCAACTTTCTCGCGTGTGACATCGTTCGCACCGCGCGTCGTCGTCCGATGCGTCAGGTCGTTGTTAGAGTGGAGTTCCGTGGCAGAGCATGCGAACCGACTCTCCGGGCGGTCGGAATCAACGACCCGGCACATCTTCGTCACGGGAGGCGTCGCCTCCTCTCTCGGTAAGGGGCTCACAGCCTCGAGCCTCGGTCGCCTGCTCCGCGCGCGCGGTCTTCGGGTCACGATGCAGAAGCTCGACCCGTACCTCAACGTCGACCCGGGAACGATGAACCCGTTCCAGCACGGTGAGGTCTTCGTCACCGAGGACGGCGCCGAGACGGATCTCGACATCGGTCACTACGAGCGGTTCCTCGACGTGCCGCTCTCGGGCAAGGCGAACGTCACGACCGGTCAGGTCTACTCGCACGTCATCGCGAAGGAGCGCCGCGGCGAGTTCCTCGGCGACACCGTCCAGGTCATCCCGCACATCACCGACGAGATCAAGTCGCGCATGCGGGCGCAGGCGAGCGACGACGTCGACGTCATCATCACCGAGATCGGCGGCACCGTCGGCGACATCGAGTCGCAACCGTTCCTCGAGGCCGCCCGTCAGGTGCGTCACGAGCTCGGCCGTGACGTCGTCTTCTTCCTCCACGTCTCGCTCGTGCCGTACATCGGTCCGTCGGGCGAGCTCAAGACGAAGCCGACGCAGCACTCGGTTGCGGCACTGCGCTCGATCGGCATCCAGCCCGACGCACTCGTCTTGCGCGCCGACCGCGAGCTGCCCAACTCGATCAAGCGCAAGATCGCGCTCATGTGCGACGTCGACAACGAGGCCGTCGTCACGGCTGCCGACGCACCGAGCATCTATGCGATCCCGCGCGTCCTGCACTCCGAGGGGCTCGACGCGTACGTCGTGCGCCGCTTGGGCGTGCCGTTCCACGACGTCGACTGGGCCGAGTGGGACACGCTCCTGACGCGGGTCAGCGAGCCGGCTCACCACGTCGAGGTCGCGCTCGTCGGCAAGTACATCGATCTGCCCGACGCGTACCTCTCCGTGACGGAGGCGCTCCGCGCAGGTGGCTTCGCGAACGACGCGAAGGTCGTCATCCGCTGGGTCGCGTCCGACGAGTGCCAGACGCCGCAGAGCGCACGCGAGGCCCTCGAGGGCGTCGACGCGGTCCTCGTTCCGGGCGGGTTCGGCGTCCGCGGCATCGAGGGCAAGATCGGTGCGCTGCGCTGGGCCCGCGAGAACAAGGTGCCGACGCTCGGCATCTGCCTCGGTCTCCAGGCGATGGTCATGGAGTACGCGCGCACCGTCCTCGGCCTCGAGGGCGCGTCGTCGTCGGAGTTCGACGTCGACACGCAGCACCCCGTCGTCGCGACGATGGAGGAGCAGCAGGCGTTCGTCGAGGGTGCGGGCGACCTCGGTGGCACGATGCGCCTCGGCGCGTACGACGCGGTCCTCGCGGAGGGTTCCGTCGTCGCGGGCGTGTATGGCACGACGCGGGTCTCCGAGCGTCACCGTCACCGCTACGAGGTCAACAACGCCTACCGTGCCCAGATCGCGGAGGCCGGCCTCGTGTTCTCGGGCACGTCGCCCGACGGGAGCCTCGTCGAGTACGTCGAGCTGCCCGCCGACGTCCACCCGTACTACGTCTCGACGCAGGCGCACCCCGAGTTCAAGTCGCGTCCGACGAACGCGCACCCGCTGTTCGCCGGTCTCGTCGCCGCAGCCCTTGCCGCACAGGACTGACGTGGACGACCCGCTGTTCGACCGGTCGGCTCCCCGTCCCACGACGGGGAGCCGACCGGTGCACCGCGGCTACGTGTGGGACGTCGTGGCTGACGACGTCGACCTCGGTGACGGCGTCGTCGTCACGCGCGAGGTCATCGACCATCCTGGTGCCGTCGCGGTCGTCGCGCTCGACGACGAGGGACGTGTCCTGCTGCTCAAGCAGTACCGGCACCCTGTGAGGTCGGAGCTCTGGGAGCCTCCTGCGGGACTGCTCGACGTCGCGGGCGAGGACGCGTGCCTCGCTGCGCAGCGTGAGCTCTTCGAGGAGGCGGACCTGCGCGCTGCGCGCTGGGACGTGCTCGTCGACTACTACACGACGCCCGGCGGTTCGAACGAGGCACTGCGTGTGTTCCTCGCGCGCGAGCTCACCGTCGTGCCCGAGGCGGAGCGTCACGTCCGGGAGGACGAGGAACGGGACATGGTGCCCGTGTGGGTGCCGGTCGAGGATGCGGTCGAGGGGGTTCTTGCAGGACGGCTCCACAACCCGTCGACCGTCGTCGGAGTGCTCGCGGTCCAGGCAGCGCTCGCTGCGGATCTCACGACGCTGAGGCCCGCGGACGCGCCGTGGCCGCAGCGGCGGCCCGGTCCTCCGCCGGGCACGCGCTCGATCGGCTGAGAGCGACCGCAGATCTGGTACGTGCAGCGGCGGGGAGTGCGCGAGCACCTCAGTCGAACGTCGCGTGCTCCGCGTACGCGACAAGGACCTCCCGCACGTAGGCAGCGCCGTCCGGGCCGCCGTAGGTCGCCGCGAACCGCTCGTCGACGACGTACATGTCGGCGAGGCCGAGGAAGTACCCGCGGCTCACCGTGCGTGTCGCGGTGCGCAGCCACGCGTGATGGCGCGCTGCGACCTCGGCCGCCTCGGGGGAGCTGGCAGCGACGTCGCGCGCCGCGAGGTCCGCGAACGCCGCGACGATCGCCTGCGTCTGCGCTCCGAAGGCCACGCGGCCCTCCTCGCCGAGGTCGCGCCACCAGCGGTCGGAACTCTCCCAGGCGTCGCGGCCCCACCGTTGAGTGACCTCGTCTGCGTGGACCGCATGGTCAAATCCGTCAAACATCTTCTCGGGCACGAGGCGCCCTCCGTCCTGTCGTCCTGCGAGGGTGTGCCGCACCGCAGCGATCCGCCTCTCGAGGCGGTGTCGTTCCTCGACGAGCTCTGCGAGGTGCCGCTCGAGAGCGGCCGCCTCGTCCGTGAGCCCGTCGAGGGCCTCGGCGATCGCCGCGAGGCCGAGCCCCAAGTCCCGCAGCAGCAGGATGCGCTGGAGGCGGACGAGAGCGTCAGCGTCGTAGAAGCGATAGCCGTTGGCGCCGGTGCGGGACGGCGGCAGGAGACCGATCGCGTCGTAGTGCCGCAGGGTGCGGCTCGTCGTTCCCGTGAGCCGCGTGAGCTCGTGGACCGACCACTCGGTCGCGTTCGTGGGGTGCATGGTGCCTCCTTCGTCGTCGACAACCATGCAACCGGTTGACGTCGCGTCAGAGTCAAGTGTGCCTGCAGCGGAGGTCGACGGACGGGCTCACGGCCGTGTCGACGCGCCGCCGAGGTGGCCGAGAGGGTGGTGCAGCTGACCTCCGCGCGTCGCGACTCAGACCGCGTCGTGCCGCGCGGCGAGCGGCGTCGTCGACGCGAGCGTGGGCCGGACCCGCACCGAGAGGACGAGCCGCACGGCGACAGCTGTCGAGAGTGCTGCGCCGAGCATGTGGAGGAGCACGAGAACGATGGGCAGACCGGTGAAGTACTGGACGTAGCCGATGACGGCCTGGAGGCCGATGACCACGGCGACCTCGCGCAGCGCGTGCTGCGCACGCACGAGCTCGGCGCGATCGGAGGCTGCGATGCGACGGGCGGCGAGCACGACGACGACGGCGAGCGCGACGACGGCCGCGACGTACACCCAGACGCTCACGCCGTGGAGCTTCGCGGCGAGCGCGGGATCGAGCGCGAAGCGGTAGCCGACCTCCTCGTCGCCCGAGTGGGGGCCCGCGCCCGTCGTCACCACACCGAGCGCGAGCATCGGCACGGCGAGGACGCCCGAGAGCAGCGCGAGCGCGGGGCCCGGTGCGGGGACGACGGTGCGTCCCGGCGCGTCACCCTCGCCGACGCGCACGAGGAGGTACGTCGAGACGGCGACGAGGATGAGCGAGAGGAACATGTGCGACCCGACGATCGCGGGGTGGAGATCGACGAGCACCGTGATGCCGCCGACGACCGCCTGGATCGCGACGAGCGTGAGCGGCGCGAGGCCGAGCACGCGCAGGCCCTTCGCTCGGTCGCGCATGCGCCACAGGGCGATCGCGACGAGCAGCGCCGTGATCGAGACGACGCCCGTGAGCGTCCGGTTGCCGAACTCGATCGCCGAGTGGAGCGCGGTCTCGGGGTGGTAGACGGGCGTGAAGCTGCCCGGCTCGCACTGCGGCCACGTCGAGCAGCCGAGACCCGAGCCCGTGAGACGGACGAGCCCGCCCGTGACGATGATGCCGATCTGCGCGGCGAGGTTCGCCACGAGGATGCCCCTGGGATGAGCGTCGACCCACGCGAGGAAACGCGCAAGGAGCGAGGTGCGCCGGACGGGCGCGTCGGGGCGGGCTGCGGTGGGCGCTGGGGTTGTCACGGCCCTACGCTATGCCCGCGCGCCCGCGCGGGGCCAACTGCACGACGGCGGCGTGGGACACGTCACGAGCGTCCAGCGCGAGCGCGCGGAGGCGCTCGTCAGGACCACCGGAACGTGCGGCTTGTCGCCCAGGTGAGCAGGCCCACCCAGCCGAGGAGGACGGCGACGTCACGCCATGCAACGCCGTCACCGAAGGCACCGCGCAACGCCTCGCCGAGAGCGCCCGACGGCAGCAGGCGGGCGATGTCCGCGCCGACGCCCGGCAGCCAGTCCGTCGGCACGAGGACGCCGCCGACGAGCGTGAGCCCGATGAGCAGGAGGTTCGCGAGCGCGAGCACGGCCTCGAAGCGCAGCGTGCCGGCCATGAGCATCGCAAGAGCGGTGAACACCGCGGTGCCGAGAACTCCGATGGCGAGCGCGACGATGACGTCGCCGGGCTCCGGACGCCACCCGAGGCCGATCGCGACGCCGCCGAGGACGACGGCCTGCACGGCCTGGAGGACGAGGACCGCGCAGATCTTCCCGCCGAGGAGACCGACCCGGCCGAGCGGCGTGGTCGCGAGGAGGCGGAGGACCCCGCCGCGTCGGTCGAAGGACGTCGCGATGGCCTGCGACGTCAGGGCCGCGGCCATGACGGCCATCGCGAGGACGCCCGGCGCGACGAGGTCGACGCGTGCGCCCTCGGCATGGCCGAGGTCGACGACGTCCGTCGCGGCGAGTGCGACGAGCGTGACGAGCGGCATGAGGATCGTCACCATGATCTGCTCGCCGTTGCGGAAGATCGATGCGAGCTCGAACGTCGTCTGGGCGCGCAGCCGGTCGAGGACGGGGGCGGCGCGGGGTGCGGGGCGGGGGCGGTCGCGGGGGCGCTCATCGCATGCTCCGTCCGGTGAGGTCGAGGAAGAAGTCCTCGAGCGAGCGGGTGCCGAGGTCGAGGCGGGGGACGAGGACGTCCTCGGCCGCGCAGAACGCAAGGACTGCAGCGAGCGCGGCCGGGTCGACGGGACCCTGGACCCGCAGCGACGTCGGGTCGGGGGAGTCGACGGTCCATCCCTCGCCGAGGTGGGCGCGCAGGCGCGCTGTGGCGCCGTCGGGCAGAGGGGTGGCCATCGTGAGGGAGGCGACCTGGCCGGAGTCGGTCGTGGTGAGCTCGGCGGGGGTGCCCTGGGCGATGACGCGGCCGTGGTCGACGACGACGACGTCATCGGCGAGTTCCGCGGCCTCGTCCATGAGGTGCGTCGTGAGGATGACCGACGTCCCCTGCGCGCGCAGCGCGCGCACGAGGTCCCACACCGCGAGGCGGCTTTGCGGGTCCATGCCGGCGCTCGGCTCGTCGAGGAAGACGACTTCGGGACGGCCGACGAGTGCGCACGCGAGCGCGAGGCGCTGGCGCTGGCCGCCCGAGAGCCGGCGGACCGTCGTCGTCGCGAACGTGCCGAGGCCGAGGCGCTCGGTGAGGTCGGCGACGGGCCACGGGGCGCGGTACATGCGAGCGACGTGAGCGAGGACCTCACCCGCGCGCTTCTGCGCGGGCAGGCCCGAGTCCTGGAGCATGACGCCGACGCGGGGGCGGAGGGCGACGGCGTCGGTGAGAGGGTCGAGCCCGAGGACCCGCACCGTGCCGGCGTCGGGGGTGCGGAGGCCCTCACAGCACTCGATCGTCGTCGTCTTGCCGGCCCCGTTGGGGCCGAGGACGGCGGTGACGGCGCCGCGGGCGGCGCTGAGGGTGAGGCGGTCGACGACGGCGCTGCCGCCGTAGCGCTTGACGAGGTCGCGTACCTCGACGGCGGGATCTGCGGTCACGATCGGCAAGTCTAGGGCGGACGGCGCAGTCGGGCGTGCTCGCGGTGACACGCCGGGCCTCGGGTGTGTCTCACGCCACGTCGCGCGGCGGAACCCGTCGAGAACTGGGTGCAAGGGCCTGGGATCCGCCGGAACTCGCGGATGGCACGCGGGACCAAGGTCCCCAGGTGAGGCACGCCTTCCTTGCGGTCCATCATTTAGGGCAGGACACTGTTTCCTATATCGCTGACGACCCGTGGAAGGAGTGTGCGCATGACCGTCGACCCCGACGCCCGTCCCGCCGCACCCGCCGGCGAGCACAGCACACGCGACCGCGTCCTCGAGCTTGTCGTCTCCGACGGGCCCGTGAGCGCCGCCGACCTCGGCCTCCGGCTCGATCTCACGTCCGCCGCGATCCGCCGGCACATCGCGAGCCTCGAGGCCGACGGCCTCGTCGCCGTCCACGAGTCCGGCCACACCGGGCAGCGCGGGCGACCCGCGAGGCGCTACGTCGCGACTGGTTCCGCGCAGGACCCGCTCGCCGCCGGCTACTCGCAGTTCGCCCTCGAGGTCATGGCGCACCTCGAGAAGGTCGGTGGACCGGCCGCCGTCGAAGACTTCGCGACCGCGAACGTCGCCGTACGCGAGGCCGGTTACGCAGCCGCGCTCACGGCGACCGACCCGGCCGCACGCGTTCAGCAGCTCGCCGACGCGCTTACTGACGACGGCTTCGTCGCCTCGGTGCGGCCCGTCCCCGGCACCCAGATGGTCCAGCTGTGCCAGGGCCACTGCCCCGTGCAGCACGTCGCGGCACGTTACCCCCAGCTCTGCGACGCCGAGATCGCCGCATTCTCGCGGCTCCTCGGCACGCACGTCCAGCGCCTGTCGACCCTCGCAGGAGGGGCGCACGTGTGCACCACGAACATCCCGGTGGGGCCGCCGCCCGGCGTCCCGCCGGACGACAGGGACGCGGCCCACGCCGCCCCCGTCACGCCCACCACCGGGACCCACCCCCGGCCGTCCGGCCGGACCGCGGAAGGAATGAGATGACCGCACCCACCGAGAACGTCGCGGAGCAGGCCGCTCCGGCGACCGACGAGGAGATCATCGCCTCGATCGGCGCGTACGAGTACGGCTGGCACGACTCCGACACGGCAGGCGCGCTCGCGCAGCGAGGCCTCTCCGAAGAGGTCGTCCGCAACATCTCGGCGCTCAAGAACGAGCCCGAGTGGATGCTCAAGACGCGCCTCAAGGCCCTGCGCCTCTTCGAACGCAAGCCCATGCCGTCATGGGGCGCCGACCTCTCCGGCATCGACTTCGACAACATCAAGTACTTCGTGCGGTCAACGGAGAAGCAGGCAACCACGTGGGAGGAACTCCCCGAGGACATCAAGAACACGTACGACCGCCTCGGCATCCCCGAGGCCGAGAAGCAGCGCCTCGTCGCAGGCGTCGCCGCCCAGTACGAGTCCGAGGTCGTCTACCACCAGATCCGTGAGGACCTCGAGGAGCAGGGCGTCATCTTCGTCGACACCGACACGGGCCTGCGCGAGCACCCCGAGATCTTCGAGCAGTACTTCGGCTCGGTGATCCCCTCGGGCGACAACAAGTTCGCCGCGCTCAACACGGCCGTGTGGTCGGGCGGCTCCTTCGTGTACGTGCCGCCGGGCGTCCACGTCGAGATCCCGCTCCAGGCCTACTTCCGTATCAACACGGAGAACATGGGACAGTTCGAGCGGACGCTCATCATCGCCGACGAGGGCTCCTACGTGCACTACGTCGAGGGCTGCACCGCGCCGATCTACTCGTCGGACTCGCTCCACTCGGCCGTCGTCGAGATCATCGTCAAGAAGAACGCCCGCGTGCGCTACACGACGATCCAGAACTGGTCGAACAACGTCTACAACCTCGTGACGAAGCGCGCCACGGCCGCCGAGGGCGCGACCATGGAGTGGGTCGACGGCAACATCGGCTCCAAGGTCACCATGAAGTACCCGGCGATCTACATGCTCGGCGAGCACGCACGCGGCGAGACCCTCTCGATCGCGTTCGCGGGCGAGGGCCAGCACCAGGACGCGGGCTGCAAGATGGTCCACGCGGCGCCCAACACGTCGTCGTCGATCGTCTCGAAGTCCGTCGCTCGCGGCGGCGGACGCACGTCCTACCGCGGCCTCGTCCAGGTCCTCGAGGGTGCCAAGCACTCCGCGTCGACCGTCCTGTGCGACGCACTGCTCGTCGACCAGATCTCCCGCTCCGACACGTACCCGTACGTCGACGTCCGTGAGGACGACGTCTCGATGGGGCACGAGGCGACGGTCTCCCGCGTGAGCGAGGACCAGCTCTTCTACCTCATGTCGCGCGGCATGGAGGAGACCGAGGCCATGGCGATGATCGTCCGCGGCTTCGTCGAGCCCATCGCGCGTGAGCTGCCGATGGAGTACGCCCTCGAGCTCAACCGCCTCATCGAACTCCAGATGGAAGGTTCCGTCGGCTGATGACCACCACCACCCCCACCAACCTCAGCACGGACCACTCGCGCGCGACCGCCGACGGGGCGCACTCGCACGGCGTCGTCGTCCCGCAGGGCTCGCGCGCCGAGCGCGTGACGTCGTTCGACCTCGCGGACATCCCCGTTCCCACGGGCCGCGAGGAGGAGTGGCGCTTCAGCCCGGTCGCCCGCCTCCAGCCGCTGTTCGCGGAGACGATCGAGGGCCACGGCGTCCAGACAACCGTCGTCGCCGCGCCCGAGGTCACCGTCGAGATCGTCGGCCGTGACGACGCGCGGCTCGGCACGTCCGGCCGCCCGGGCGACCGCGCCGCCGTCGTCGCGTGGAACACGTTCGCCGAGGCGACCGTCGTCACCGTGCCGGCCGAGCAGGTCGCCACGACCGCGACGTCGATCCGCGTCGAGGGCATCGAGGGCCAGGGCGACGTCGCGACGTCGAACCACCTCGTCATCCGCGCGGAACGGCACGCCGAGGCTGTCGTCGTCATCGACCACGTCGGCGACGCGCTCCTCAACCAGACCGTCGAGATCGACGTCGCTGACGGCGCCCACCTCACGGTTGTCTCGGTCCAGGACTGGGCGGCCGGCGCCGTGCATGCGTCGTCGCACCGTGCCCGTCTGGGCCGCGACGCGCGCCTCAAGCACGTCGTCGTGACGTTCGGCGGCGACGTCGTGCGCATCACGCCCGACGCAGAGTTCACGGGCGAGGGCGGTGAGGTCGAGATGATCGGCCTCTACTTCGCCGACACGGACCAGCACCAGGAGCACCGGCTCTTCGTCGACCACGCCGTGCCGCGCTGCAAGTCGCGCGTCACGTACAAGGGCGCACTCCAGGGCGCGGGCGCGCACACCGTGTGGGTCGGCGACGTGCTCATCCAGGCGGGCGCCGAGGGCACCGACACGTACGAGCTCAACCGCAACCTCGTCCTCACCGACGGGGCGCGCGCGGACTCCGTGCCAAACCTCGAGATCGAGACGGGCGAGATCGAGGGCGCGGGGCACGCGTCGACGACCGGCCGCTTCGACGACGAGCAGCTCTTCTACCTTCAGGCGCGCGGCATCACTGAGGCCGACGCACGTCGCCTCGTCGTCCGCGGCTTCTTCGCCGAGCTCATCCACGAGATCGGGGTGCCCGAGGTCGAGGAGCGTCTGCTCGCGTCGATCGAGGCCGAGCTCGAGCGGTCGATGACCGCGATCCAGGGCGGCACGGCGTCCGCATGACCGTCCAGCTGGCCTGCCTCGCGCAGGACGTCCCTGTCGAGGGCACCTACCGCGTCGAGCTCGAGGACGACGCGGGAAAGATCGTCGAGGTCGCGGTCGTCCGCGACTCCGACGGCACCCTCCACGCGATCAACGACGTCTGCTCCCACGGAGCGGTCTCGCTGTCCGAGGGTGAGGTCGACGGCTGCTTCATCGAGTGCTGGCTCCACGGCTCACGCTTCGACCTGCGGACCGGCCAGCCCGACTCACCGCCCGCCGTGCGGCCCATCCCTGTCTATCCCCTGACCCTCGACGGTGACCGTGTCCTCGTCGACGTCGACACCACCGTCTGAAAGCTTCTAGGAGAACAATGTCCACTCTGGAGATCCGCGACCTGCACGTCAGCGTCGAGACGAAGGAAGGCCCCAAGCCGATCCTCCGCGGCGTCGACCTCACCATCAAGGCTGGCGAGGTCCACGCGATCATGGGGCCCAACGGCTCCGGCAAGTCGACGCTCGCGTACTCGCTCGCGGGCCACCCCAAGTACACGATCACGGGCGGCACGGTGACGCTCGACGGCGCCGACGTCCTCGAGATGTCGGTCGACGAGCGTGCCCGCGCCGGCATGTTCCTCGCGATGCAGTACCCCGTTGAGGTTCCCGGCGTCTCGGTGTCGAACTTCCTGCGCACCGCGAAGACCGCGATCGACGGCGAGGCCCCGGCACTGCGCCACTGGGTCAAGGACATGAAGGCCGCCATGGAGAACCTCCGCATGGACGCATCGTTCTCGGAGCGCTCTGTCAACGAGGGCTTCTCGGGTGGCGAGAAGAAGCGTCACGAGATCCTCCAGATGGAGCTTCTCAAGCCGAAGATCGCGATCCTCGACGAGACCGACTCGGGCCTCGACGTCGACGCACTGCGCATCGTCTCCGAGGGCGTCAACCGCGTCACCGCAACCGGCGAGGTCGGCACGCTCCTCATCACCCACTACACGCGCATCCTGCGTTACATCAAGCCGGACTTCGTCCACGTCTTCGTCGACGGCCGGATTGCGGAGGAGGGTGGCCCCGAGCTCGCCGAGCGTCTCGAGAACGAGGGCTACGACCGCTTCCTCACGCACGCGTGAGCAACGCCGGGCAACCGCCCGGCCCCGGTGCGGCGGAGCGTCCCTGACGCTCCGCCGCACCACCCCAGCACTCTTCCGGGCCGGTGAGGCCCACGACCACGAGGCGGTAGGACATGCTCAGCGACGTCGAGCTCGCCGCAGTGCGCGCCGACTTCCCGCTGCTCGCGCGCACCCTGCGCGACGGGCGGCCGCTCGTCTACCTCGACTCCGGTGCGACGGCTCAGAAGCCTGATCCGGTGCTCGACGCCGAGCAGGACTTCTATCTCCAGCGCAACGCAGCCGTGCACCGCGGAGCCCACCAGCTCGCCGAGGAGGCGACCGACGCGTTCGAGAAGGCCCGCGAGTCGGTCGCGCGCCTCGTCGGCGCGGACACGGACGAGATCGTGTGGACGTCGGGCGCGACGGCTGCGCTCAACCTCGTCGCGTACTCGATCGGCAACGCGAGCCTCGGCCGTGGCGGAGAGGCGGCGCGCCGCCTCGCGGTCGGTCCGGGCGACGAGATCGTCGTCACCGAGGCCGAGCACCACGCGAACCTTCTGCCGTGGCAGGAGCTGTGCGCCCGCACGGGCGCGACCCTGCGCTGGCTCGGGGTCGACGACGACGGTCGCATCCGCGTCGAGGACGCCCGCGACGTCATCACGGACCGCACGAAGATCCTCGCGTTCACGCACGTCTCCAACGTCACGGGCGTGATCACGCCCGTCGGGCCGCTCGTTGCGCGGGCGCGGGAGGTCGGGGCGCTCGTCGTGCTCGACGCGTGCCAGTCCGTGCCGCACCTGCCCGTCGACGTCAAGGCGCTCGATGTCGACTTCGCGGCGTTCTCCGCGCACAAGATGCTCGGGCCCACGGGCGTCGGCGCGCTCTACGGCCGCCGTGAGCTCCTCGAGATCATGCCGCCGTTCCTCGTCGGCGGATCCATGGTCGAGATGGTGACGATGGAGGCGACGACGTACGCGCCGCCGCCTCAGCGTTTCGAGGCTGGCACGCAGCCGGTCGCGCAGGCCGTCGCGATGGGTGCGGCCGCCGACTACCTGCTCGAGCTCGGCATGGACCACGTCGCCGCGCACGAGGTCGCACTCACGCGCGCGCTCCTCGAGGCCGTCGACCTGCCGGGCGTGCGCGTCATCGGCCCGACGGACGCGACGGACCGTCTGGCGGTCGTGTCGTTCGTTGTCGACGGCGTCCACTCCCACGACGTCGGGCAGGTGCTCGACGACAAGGGCATCGCCGTCCGCGTGGGCCACCACTGCGCGCAGCCGCTCCACCGGCGCTTCGGCGTCGCGGCGACGACGCGCGCCTCAGCTTCTGTGTACACGACGCTCGACGACATCGCGGCGCTGCGGGAACACCTCGCAGGGGTCCGGACGTTCTTCGGACTGTCCTAGGAGGAACATCAATGTCTGCCAGCGCGATGGAACAGCTCTACCAGCAGGTCATCCTCGACCACTACAAGGCCCCGCACGGTCGCGGCCTGCTCGACGCCGACGCCGCGCACACGTGCGGCGAGTCCCACCAGCTCAACCCGACGTGCGGCGACGAGGTGACGCTCCGCGTCGCCGTGTCGCCCGCTGACGGAGCCCCGCGCATCGACTCGATCACGTGGGACGGCCAGGGCTGCTCGATCTCCCAGGCGTCGCTCTCGGTGATGACCGAACTCGCGTCCGGCACGACGGTCGAGGAGGCGGAGGCGCTCGGCGACCTCTTCCGTGACCTCATGTCGACGCGCGGCAAGGGCCTCGACGACGACGACGCGGAGGACCGCCTCGGTGACGCGACCGCGTTCACGGGCGTCTCGAAGTTCCCCGCCCGCATCAAGTGCGCGCTGCTCGGCTGGGCCGCGCTGCGCGACGCGCTCGTGCGCACCGGAACCGTCGGCGAGGCGCAGGCCACCGCGTCCGCCGCGCACACCACCCCTTCCAGCACTCCCACCCCCGAGGAGCAGGCATGACGACCCCCAGCCCGGTGAACGCCGCCGACGTCGAGGAGGCGATGCGTGACGTCATCGACCCCGAGCTCGGCATCAACGTCGTCGACCTCGGCCTCGTCTACGGCATCACCGTCGACCAGAACAACCACGCCGTCATCGACATGACGCTCACGTCGGCGGCCTGCCCGCTCACGGACGTTATCGAGGACCAGACCGGTCAGGCCCTCGAGGGTCTCACCGACGGTTACCGCGTCAACTGGGTGTGGATGCCGCCGTGGGGCCCGGAGAAGATCACGGACGACGGCCGCGACCAGCTGCGCGCGCTCGGCTTCAACGTCTGAGAGCTCGATCTGCACGTGGCGAGGGCCGCATCCCCGGAATGGGGGTGCGGCCCTCGCCACGTCGGTGCGGTGCTTCCCGCACCGGACGACGACTGGTCTCGCAGAAGAGACGCATGGATTGTCACGGACCTGGTTCGCTACGCTCGGGCCTGCAACGATGCACGCGGGGCTGCCAGAAGGCTGCTCGCCCCGGGACTCAGGGAGACGACATGACGGTAGAACCATTGCGTCCGCGCGAGCCGCTCAAGGGACTGCTCGAGCCCCAGAACGAGGCCGACGCGGTCGCGCTCCTCACGGAGTACTTCGACGCACCGCCCCGCGGCAAGTTCTCCGGCTCACGATTCGAGCTGCTAGCCGGTGGCGGCGACCGACCGGAGGCGGCGGACAAGTTCACCGCGGACGACCTCGTCGCAGTGTCGACGTTGGCAGTGAGCGTCAAGGGCGACGCAGCGCTGGCTCTGCTCGAGCACCGCTCCGAGGAGTTCGGGGCCCTTCTCGCGGCCATCCCGGTGACCGATCGGTTGGCGGATCTGCCAGCCGACGCCCTCGGCGAGAGCTGGCCGGTGCGGGCGCTCTACCGGAAGCTCATGGGGTTGCCTCATGTCGGCGTGACGACCGCGACGAAGCTCATGGCGCGCAAGCGGCCACACCTCGTCCCGATCATGGACACGGTGGTCGAGCGCGAGCTGGAGATCGTCAAGGAGAACTACTGGCGACCGTTGCATGCGTGGCTCACCGCTGACGGCAAGACCAACCACCGTCAGCTGGAGCGCCTGCACGATGCGGCCGGCCTTCCGGCGAACATCTCGACGCTCAGGGTCTTCGACGTGCTCGTCTGGCGTGTCGGGATGAGTCGCGCGCGCAGGTAGGTCCCCGCGAGGCGAGACCATCGGAGGCGCGAACGGCTGCGCGCTCGACGTCGCCCTCTGAGAGCTCCGTCTGCTCGTGGCAACGTTCCTATGCGCGGCGCGTGCAGCCTCGCGCGTGATCGAGGACCACGGCGTGCACGAGCCGGGGCTCCTCAGGGTTCCCAGGCAGTCCTGGGCACGCCGGAGGAACACCGCCGGTCTCCGTTCCAGGAGGAGCACGAGTTCTACGTCCCGACGCAGACGCTTGCTGAGGACGTTCGCACGTGTGGCATCGCACGGAGGATCGCGGCTCTGCGGCGAGTTGGAGGCACATCGACTGAGAACTGAGGCTCGCGTCTACTCGTCTTCTTCGAGGGCGGCATCTAAACCGAGCTCGTCCCACCACGGCCCGTACCCGAGCCGCGCCTGCTCGGCGGCGACGACCTCGCGCGCGAGGTCGCCCCGCGCCACGTCCGTCGAGGCGACGGCGGCCTGCGCGAGGGAGGAGATGCGGACGTAGCCGTCGAACACCTCGCGCTTGCCGGCGAGGATCTCGACGATGCGCTCGTCGACTCCGCGCGGACCCGTCGGGCCTCGTCGTCGCGCACCCACGCGGCGACCGCGACGGCGACGTCGTCGACGTGGGTGACGACGGCGCGTGCCCGATCGACGAGCGCGGCATGACGGTCGACGAGCGCACGGGCGTCGGCGCCGGGCCGCACGGGTCCGGGCGGGGAGGGTGGGAGCCTGTCCCTTATCCACATCTGACGCTGCCGACGACCCCCCACGTTAAGCACTCTCTGTTCCTCGTCTCTCATACAACAACATCCTCCCCTCCTGTCTCCCGCATCTTCTCCTCTCACACACTCTCNCGGGCGGGGAGGGTGGGAGCACCTCGGTCAGAGCTTGTTGCCGCTCACCGCGAACGTGTCGCACGCGCCCGCGCCGCGCTCGAGTCCGGTCGTGAACCAGCGCTGGCGCTGCTCGGAGGAGCCGTGCGTCCACGACTCGGGGCGGACCGTGCCGGACTTGCCCTGGATCGCGTCGTCGCCGATCGCGGAGGCGGTGTCGAGGGCGTCGGCGATCTCCGCCTTCGTCGGTGTCTTGAGGAACGTCGTGCCCGCGTCGTCCTTCGTCGTGGCGGCCGCGCCGACCCACGCACCCGCGTAGCAGTCGGCCTGGAGCTCGATGCGCACGGAGTCGCTCGTCGGGCCCGAGCCGCCGCGATCTGCGGCAGCCATCGCGCCCGTGAGCGTCGAGATGTGGTGGCCCCACTCGTGCGCGACGACGTACATCTGCGCGAGGCTTCCGCCGTCCGCACCGAGCTGCGTGCGCAGCGTCTTGTAGAACGACGTGTCGAGGTAGATGTCCTCGTCACCGGGGCAGTAGAACGGGCCGACGGCCGACGATGCGCTGCCGCACGCCGTGGACACCGAGCCTTCGAAGAGGTTGACGTGCGGCGTCCGGTACTCGCCCGACGCGATACGCGGGTACTCCGCAGCCCAGTACGCGTCGAGCGAGTTCGCGGCGCCGACGACGCGGCACTCGTCGTCCTGGTTCGCCGCAGCACCGGTCGAGCAGCGTGAGAGGTCGCCGTTCGTGCTGCCGTCGATCGCGATGTTCGACGTGCCTCCGCCGACGAGACCGGAGAGGTCAAGGCCGAACTGCTGGGCGACGACGACGAGCAGGATGACGGCGATGCTGCCTCCGCCGCCGATGGCCATGCCCTTGCCGCCCGAGCGCTTGCTCACCTTGCTCGTGTCGAAGCGGGCGTCGTCGTTAAACGTCATGTGCACACGGTAGCGCCGAGGGTGCGATCGCACCCAGGCAGCACGGGTGAAGCGGACCGTTCAGCTGGTACGAGCCGTGTCGAGCAGCCCCCGCGCGTGGATCGCCTCGCCCGTGCGCACTGCGTGCCCGACGGTCCTCAGGAGCGTCGGCAGCAGCCACGCCCGCGGCCCGCGGACACCGCGGGCGCGCGCCGCGTCGCGTGCGCCCTGCGCGACGTCGAGGAGCGTCGGCACCGTGCGGAGCACGAGCGCGACGGCAAGCGCGAAGGACTCGGGTGCGACGACGCGCCCGAGGAGCGGCACGCGCGCGAGCGCACGCAGGCTACGCACCAGCACGGCGACGATCTCGTCGGTCGGGGTCGTCGCGGTGACGACGGCGGCCGCGAGGACGACGGCGGAGAGGCCCGCGACCAAGCCGACGGCCGCGCCCGGGCCTGCGACCCACCAGCGGAACGCCCCGAGCGCGACGAGCAGCACGGCGACGCCCCGCACCTGGCGCAGCGCGCGCAGAGAGAGACGAGCGAGCAGCCACGTCGTGGCGACGAACCCGAGCAGCCCGAGCGACGGCAGCGGTTCGCGGACGAACGCGACGACGGTGCCGAGCGCCGCGAGGAGCGCGAGCTTGAGCCCCGCGGGCGCGCGGTGGACGACGCACGTACCTGGGACGTGGAGACCGAGCGGGGTCGCGACGCGGACGCGGCTCATCGTGCGTCCCTGGCAGCGAGCTCGGGCGGCAGCACCGCCATGAGGTCGCGGTAGGTCGCGAGTGCCGCGGCGGGGGAGCCGTCGGCGACGATGCGCCCGCCGTCGACGACGACCACGCGCTCGGCCCGCGCGGCTGCCTCGAGGTCGTGCGTCACCGTGACGACCTGCTGGGGAAGAGCGTCGAGAAGCGCCTCGACGTGCGCCTTCCACCGCAGGTCGAGCAGCGTCGTCGGCTCGTCGGCGAGCAGCACGGCGGGCTCGGCCGCGAGCACGGACGTGAGCGCGAGCAGCTGCTTCTGCCCACCCGAGAGCGTCGCGACCGGCTGGTGGAGGTGACCGCCGAGGCCGACGTCCACGAGGAGCTCCGTCGCACGCTCGGTGCGCTCGCGGCGCGGCAGATGCCGCAGCGAGAGCGCGACGTCCTCGAGCGGCGTCGGCATGAGCAGCTGCGCCTCGGGGTCCGCGAAGAGCAGCCCCACGAGCCCGCGCACACGTGCGCCGTCGCGCCGCGTGTCGAGGCCGTGCACCCGCACGGCGCCCGTCGTCGGCGTGAGCAGGCCGTCGAGCAGACGCACGAGCGTCGACTTGCCCGAGCCGTTCGCGCCGACGACCGCGACGCGACGCTCGCTGAGCGTGAGCGTCGTCGGGTGCAGGAGCGTGCGCGTGCGGCCCTCGCCGTCGACGACGGCAACGCCCGCACCGTCGAGCTCGAGCACGCCTGTGGGCGGGACCGCGGTCCCGCCCACAAGCGCAGGCAGGGAGGTCACGCGGCCGCGAGCTCCGTCGCGAACGGCGACGGCTGCGGCGCACGTCCGCCGCGCAGCGCGGGGAACGCGCGCAGCACCGTGGGTGCGGCGACGACGACGAGGCCCGCCTTGACGAGGTCGAACGGCACGAACACCCAGTTGAACGTCCACGCGGCCGCCAGGTCCATCGCGGTGCGACCCGCGAGGACCGGCACGCCGATCGCGTACGTCACGGCCGTCGCGACGAGCGCGCCGACCGCGACGGCGACCGCCGTGCCGACGGCGCCGCGGCGGCCCGCCGCGCGCACCGCGAGCCCGACGACGAGCGCCGCGAGCGGGAACGCCATGAGGTACCCGCCCGACGGACCCGCGAACGACGCGAGCCCGCCGGTGCCGCCTGCGAACACTGGCACGCCGGCCGCTCCGACCGCGAGGTAGAGGCCGACCGCCGTCGTGCCGCGCCACGGACCGAGCACAGCCCCCGCGAGGAGCACAGCGAACGTCTGCAGCGTGATCGGAACGGGAACCGCCGAGAAGGCGACCGAGGTGAGCGAGCACGCGGCGATGAGCGCAGCGAACGTCGCGACGAGCGCAAGGTCGCGCGCACGCTCGGCGGGGGTGCGGCGAGGGGTGCGAGTTGTGGCGGGAGCAGTCACGGGGCCTCCAGGGTCGGCGAAATCACGTCGTCCCGCACGCTACGCACCGGTAGTATCGAGCGCGTTTGTGCCGTCATACAGGGCGGGCCACGTGAGTTCGGAGGAAACCTGCAGTGATCACCGCCCAGGGCGTCGAGATCCGGGTCGGAGCCCGTCTCCTGCTCGAGCCGACGACCTTCCGTGTGGCGTCAGGCGACAGGATCGGGCTCGTCGGCCGTAACGGTGCCGGCAAGACCACGCTCACGAAGACGCTCGCGGGGGAGACCCAGCCGACCGGCGGCACGATCACCCGGTCGAGCGACATCGGCTATCTCGCGCAGGACCCGCGCACCGCAGACCCGGAGCAGCTCGCGATGGACCGCGTGCTCTCCGCTCGCGGACTCAACGAGATTGTGCGCGCGATGCGCGACACCGAGGGCCAGATGGCCTCGGCCGACCCTGAGACGCAGGCCGCGGCGCTCGAGCGCTACCCGCGCCTCGAGGAGCGCTTCCTCGCCGCAGGCGGCTACGCCGCGGAGTCCGAGGCCGAGCGCATCACCGTGAACCTCGGCCTCGACGAGCGCGTCCTCGCCCAGCCGATCGGCACCCTCTCCGGTGGTCAGCGCCGCCGGGTCGAGCTCGCCCGCATCCTCTTCTCGGGCGTCGACACGCTGCTGCTCGACGAGCCGACGAACCACCTCGACCACGACTCGATCGTGTGGCTGCGCGAGTACCTGCGCACCTACTCGGGCGGGCTCGTCGTCATCTCCCACGACGTCGAGCTCCTGCGCGTCGTGTGCACGAAGGTCTTCTTCCTCGACGCGACCCGCTCGACGATCGACCAGTACAACCTTGGCTACGACGCGTACGTCAAGCAGCGCGAGACCGACGAGAAGCGTCGTCGTCGCGAGCGCGCGAACGCCGAGAAGAAGGCCGCGACGCTCGCCGCCCAGGGCGAGAAGATGCGCGCCAAGGCCACGAAGGCCGTCGCCGCGCAGAACATGCTGCGTCGCGCCGAGAAGCTCCTCGAGGGCCTCGAGGGCGAGCGTGTCTCCGACAGGGTCGCCAAGCTGCGCTTCCCGAAGCCCGCGCCGTGCGGCCGCACTCCGCTCACCGCAGAGGGCCTCACGAAGGCGTACGGCTCGCTCGAGGTCTTCACGGGCGTCGACCTTGCGATCGACCGCGGCTCGCGCGTCGTCATCCTTGGCCTCAACGGTGCCGGCAAGACGACGATGCTCCGTATCCTCGCGGGCGTCGAGCAGCCCGACACGGGCAAGGTCGTCCCGGGCCACGGCCTGAAGATCGGCTACTACGCGCAGGAGCACGACACGCTCGACCTCGACGCGACCGTCGTCGAGAACCTCCGTCACGCCGCGCCCGACCTCACGGACACCGAGGTACGTTCCGTGCTCGGCTCGTTCCTCTTCTCGGGCGACGACGCCGACAAGCCCACGAAGGTGCTCTCGGGCGGCGAGAAGACGCGTCTCGCGCTCGCGACGCTCGTCGTCTCCTCCGCGAACGTCCTCCTGCTCGACGAGCCGACGAACAACCTCGACCCCGCAAGCCGCGAGGAGATCCTCGGCGCGCTGCGCAACTACGAGGGCGCGGTCGTCATGGTGACGCACGACGAGGGCGCGGTCGACGCGCTCACGCCCGAGCGCGTCCTCCTGCTGCCCGACGGCGACGAGGACCTGTGGAACGACACGTACCGGGAGCTCGTCGCTCTCGCCTGAGCCTCCCGGCACGTCCGAGCGCCCGGCGCGGCCTGCCGGAGAAGGAACGCACATGACCCGCACCGCCGTCGCCCTGCGTCACGTCCACTTCGAGGACCTCGGTCTGGTCGAGCCGCTCCTGCGCGAGCGTGGCTACCACGTCCGCTACGTCGACGTGGGCATCGACGACCTCCGGGCCGTCGAGGTGGCGGAGGCGGACCTGCTCGTCGTCCTCGGCGGGCCCGTCGGTGTCGGTGACCTCGAGGCGTACCCGTCCCTCGCGGACGAGCTCGCGCTGCTCACCGACCGCCTCGGCAGGCTCCGACCGACGCTCGGGATCTGCCTGGGCGCGCAGCTCGTCGCGACCGCGCTCGGGGCCCGGGTGCGGCCCTCGGGGGGCGTGGAGATCGGGTATGCCCCGCTGCGGCTCGGCGACGCCGGCCTCGCCTCCGTCCTCGCGCCGATCGACGGCGTTCCCGTCCTCCACTGGCACGGCGACATCTTCGACCTTCCGGAGGGTGCGACCCTGCTCGCCTCGACGGACCGCACGCCGCACCAGGCGTTCACGGTGGGCTCCCACGTCCTTGCGCTGCAGCTCCACCTCGAGGTCGATCACACCCGGATCGAGCGCTGGCTCGTCGGGCACGCCCACGAGCTCGCGACGCACGGGATCGACCCGCGCACGATCCGCGAGGATGCGGCGGCCGTCGGTCCTCGGCTCGCGCAGCGCGCCCGAACGACGTTCGCCGCGTGGCTCGACGCGCTCGACGTCGAGGGCTGAGGGCCGCGTCCTCAGCGACCCAGGCGTTCGGCCTCGGCGTCCTCGATCTCCTCGTCCGAGGGGCGTCGGGCGCGGCGGACCGGTCGCTCGGGCGTGCTGCGGCGGCGGGTCGGGTCGAGCCATGCCGCGACGTCGTCGGGAGTGTCGTCGGGCACGACGACGGGACCGGCCGCTGCAGCCGCGCGTGCGGTGGCCTCGCGGCGCTCGCGCCGCAGGAGCAGGAGGAACCCGCCGATCGCGCCAATCGCGAAGACGAACCACTGGAACGTGTACGACAGGTGCGAGCCGAGGTCGAGGTCCGGGTCGGGGAGCCGGAACAGTCCGGGAGCGGGCTCGCCGTCCTCGACGATGAGCGCGCCGTAGCCGCCGATCGTCGGGGTCGTCGCCGGCAGGCCCGCGGTCGCGAGCACCTGGGCGACGTTGATGCGCTGCACCTGACCAGCGGGAGCGCCGCGGTCGCTCGGGGCCTCGTCGAGCCTCAGCCGCGCGATGACCGTCGTCGTGCCCGTCGGCGTCGCGGGAACGTCGGTCGGGGAGGCGCCGTCGGCGCCCATAGGTACGAAGCCGCGGTCGATGACGACGGTGACGGCCGGGTCATCAGCCACCTCGAACGGCACGAGCACGTGATAGCCGGGCGTCGACCCGACGGGTCGGTTGCGCAGCAGCACCTCGGCGCCCGGCACGTAGGTGCCGTGGAGCTCGACGGGCCGCCACTGGTCTCCGGCGGCGAGCACCTCGCCAGGGGCGAGGAGGTCTCCGAGGGGAACGGGCGCCGCGGAGAAGTTCGCCTGGATCGTGTCGACGCGAGCCTTCTTCGACTCGTAGCGGTGCCACTGCCAGCGGCCCGCAGCGACGCACAGGGCCGCGACGACGAGCACGCCGACGAGCAGGACGAGCCACTCGCGCAGCGAGCGCGTGCGGTGGACCTCGGCGCTGGGGGAAGCCGTCATCCGTCGGACGGTCCGAGCTCGTCGACCGGGACCGTGTCGATCCGGAAGCCGCGCAGGTCGAGGAAGTTCTCGAGGTGCTCGCGGTGGTCGTCGCACGCGAGCCACACCTTGCGGCGCTCGGGCGTGTGGATCTTGGGGTTGCGCCACAGGACGGCCCACACCGCTTCGGCGCGGCAGCCCTTGCCCGAGCAGACGAGCTCGTCGGCGGGCGTCGGCGAGTCCTGAGCAGTCATCGGTCCTCCGTCGTCGGGGGCGGCGTCGAGCCGTCCGCGGTACCGCCGGGTGCGGCGTCGTCGTGGGGCGCCGCGGGCAGGGCCCGCGGGTCGAGCATGACAGGACCCGTCGTCCGTCGGTCGCGTCCCGCGTTCGCGATGAGCACGGCCGTGTAGGGCAGGACGACGGCTGCAGCGATGCACACCCAGCGCAGCGGCCACGACGGCACGGCGGCAGCGAGCGCGATGCACACGACGCGGATGCCCATCTGGATGAGGTACGAGCGCATGCGACGCGCCTGCTCGACCGCGAGCGGCTCGGGGGCGTCGCTCACGCGATGCACCTGCTCCGATCCTCTGCGTCCCACCGTCCGAGTCTAGTCGTCGCGGCCCGTGGTGGGACCGGTGTGTCCGCGCCTGCCGGAAGGCGGCGCCGCACGGACCTCAGAGCGAAGGAGCCAGACGTTGTCCGACGTCCCCCCGATCCTCGACGACCTCCGTAGCGTCGGCTACTACGCGCCGTGGAAGGCCACCGGCCCGGACTCGAGACCGTCACCGCGACGTACGTCGATGCGGGGGTCGACCCCGCCCAACTCAACCTCGGCATGGCCGCACGCTCGGACGGGGACCGGCGGCCCGGCCCTGACACTCGTCTTGTAGGAATCCCACAACGAGCACGCGGGGCGCGTGCGTGCGCCGTGCACGTGCGCGCCCAGCGCGCGCGGGTAGCGTCGAACGCGTGTCGTACCTCGGTCGACACGTCGACCTGCGCTTGCGGACGACGCACCGCACCCACCCACCCCTGGAGGTCCCCACGTGACCGAGCCCCGTACCGTCCTCGTCACCGGCGCCAACCGCGGCATCGGCCGGGCGATCGCCGAGCGCTTCGTCGCCGCGGGCGACCGCGTCGCGACGATCTACCGCGGTGGCGACCTGCCCGAGGGCGTCGTCGGTGCGATCGCGGACGTCACCGACACCGCGGCCGTCGACGCGGCGTTCACCGAGATCGAGGCCCAGCTCGGCCCCGTCGAGGTGCTCGTCGCCAACGCGGGCGTCACGAAGGACCAGCTCCTCATGCGGATGACCGACGAGGAGTTCGAGCAGGTCATCGACGTCAACCTCACGGGCACGTTCCGCTGCGTGCGCCGCGCCTCCAAGGGCATGATCCGGCTGCGTCGCGGCCGCATCGTCCTCATCTCTTCGGTCGTCGGCCTCTACGGCGGCGCCGGCCAGGTCAACTACGCGGCGTCGAAGGCCGCGCTCGTCGGCATGGCACGCTCGATCACGCGCGAGCTCGGCGGCCGCGGCATCACCGCGAACGTCGTCGCCCCCGGCTTCATCGAGACCGCCATGACGGACGCGTTGCCGGCCGAGCGCCAGGCGCAGTACAAGGCGTCGATCCCCGCGGGCCGCTTCGCGCAGCCCGAGGAGGTCGCGGGCGTCGTCCACTTCCTCGCCTCCGACGAAGCCGCCTACGTCTCGGGCGCCGTCGTGCCCGTTGACGGCGGCCTCGGCATGGGCCACTGACCACCGATATCCTCTTCTGCGGAACTCCCCGCGCGAGGGTGCGCACGGCCCCGGCCGACGCCGCCCGCGTGCGCGACGAAAGGAACTAGACCATGGGCCTCCTCGAGGGCAAGAAGCTGCTCGTCACCGGTGTCCTCACCGACCACTCGATCGCATTCCACGTCGCGCGTCTCGCCCAGCTCGAGGGGGCCGAGGTCGTCCTCACGTCCTTCGGTCGGCAGATGCGCCTCACCCAGGCGATCGCCAAGCGGCTCCCCGCGCCCGCGCCCGTCATCGAGCTCGACATCACCGACGACGAGCACCTCGCGTCGCTCGCCGAGCGGCTGCGCGAGCACGTCGACCACCTCGACGGCGCCGTCCACTCGATCGGTTTCGCGCCGCAGTCCGTCATGGGCGGCAACTTCCTCGCGGGCGAGTGGGCGGACGTCGCCACCGCCCTCGAGGTCTCGGCGTTCTCGCTCAAGTCGCTCGCGGTCGCCGTGAAGCCGCTCATGACCGGTGGCGGCTCGATCGTCGGCCTCACGTTCGACGCATCGTTCGCGTGGCCCGTCTACGACTGGATGGGTGTCGCCAAGGCCGCGTTCGAGTCGACGTCGCGCTACCTCGCGCGTGACCTCGGCCCCGACGGCATCCGCGTCAACCTCGTCTCCGCCGGCCCCATCCGCACGACGGCCGCGAAGTCCATCCCCGGCTTCGAGAAGATGGAGGGCGGCTGGCCCGAGCGCGCGCCGCTCGGCTGGGACCAGACGGATCCCGAGCCGACCGCCCGCGCGGTGGCGGCGCTCCTGAGCGACTGGTTCCCCGCGACGACCGGCGAGATCGTCCACGTCGACGGCGGGGTCCACGCCATGGGACTCTAGTTCCATGCCCACGACGACGCGGACGCTTGTCGTCCTCCGCCACGCCAAGGCCGAGCCCGCCCAGGGCGGCTCCGACGAGATCCGCCCGCTCGCCCTCACGGGACGCCGGCAGGCGTCCTCGGTGGGGCACCACCTCCAGGACGCGGGGCTTCTCCCCGAGGTCGTCCTCGTCTCGACGGCGCTCCGTACGCGGCAGACGTGGGATCTCGCGCAGGCCGGCCTGCGCGAGATCGCACCGGAGGTCGACCTGCGCGACGAGCTCTACGCGGCGTCTGCGGGCGACCTCCTCGACGCCGTGCGTGGCGTCGACGCGCGCGTGCGCACGCTCCTCGTCGTCGGTCACGAGCCCGCGGTGTCGGGCCTCGCGGCATACCTTGCGGGCGACGGCTCCGACTCGTCGGCCGTCGCGCAGGTGCGCGCAGGCGTGCCGACCGCGTCGCTCAGCGTCCTGCGGGCCGAGGGCCCGTGGGACGGGTGGGGACGTGGCAGCGCCCGCCTCGAGGGCGTCTTCCGCCCGCAGGTCTGACGACTTCCGCCTCCACGACGGATTGATGCTGGACCCCCGTTGAACGGGGGCCCAGCATCAATCCGTCGTGAGGGGCGCTCAGGGCGTGTGCGCTCAGTGAGTGAGCGCTGCGATCTCGCGGTCGATGATCGCGAGCGCCGCGTCGAGCCGCGGCCCGTCGACGCTGAACGGCGCCTGCGCACGCACGACGGGCTTCGCGTCGAACGCGATGCCGATCTGGGCCGCACCGATCATCGCAAGATCGTTCGCGCCGTCGCCGATCGCGATCGTCCGGGACATGTCGATGCCCTCGTCCGCCGCGAACGCACGCAGCGTCTCCTCCTTGACCTCGCGGTCGATGACGGGTCCGGTGGTCCGGCCCGTGAGGACGCCGTCGGCAACCTCGAGCCGGTTTGCGCGGACGTGCGTGATGCCGGCGCGCGCCGCGAGCGGCAGGACGACCTCCTCGAACCCGCCCGAGACGAGCCCGACGACCCAGCCGCGCGACTGCGCCTCGGCGACGAGATCGAGCGCGCCCGGCGTCACCGTCACCTGCGCGAGGACGTCGTCGAACACCGACGTCGGCAGGCCGGCGAGGAGCGCGACGCGACGCTCAAGCGACTCGCCGAAGTCGATCTCGCCGCGCATCGCGGCGCCCGTGACGTCCGCGACCTCCTCGAGCGCGCCCGCGCGGGCGGCGAGGAGCTCGATGACCTCCGCGGTGATGAAGGTGGAGTCGACGTCCATGACGAGGAGCCAGCGGTCTGCCTGGGGAGTGGTCACGGGCCAAGGATAGGGAGCACCCGGACGCGCTGTCCGGAGGGCCCGCCACGCGGACGCGCGCACCGTCGACGCACGCCGGCCGGATGCACAGCGCTCGGCCCTGCGACGCCGCGGAGGCACGATGCCCCAGAAGCACGATGCCCCCGGCCGCACGGCCGGGGGCATCGTCAACGAGCTGCGTCACCGGGTGACGCGTGAGCCCTTGGGGATCACTGTGATGCCAGACTCCGTCACCGTGTAGCCGCGGGCCCGGTCGGCCTCGGCGTCGAAGCCGATGCGCGCATTCTCCTCGATGACGACACCCTTGTCGATGATGCAGCGGTTGACCTGCGCGTAGCGGCCGACGGTGACGTCGTCGAGGATGACCGAGTCCGCGACCATCGACCACGAGTGCAGGCGCGACCCCGGGGAGACGATCGAGCCCGAGACTTGGGCGCCCGAGACGATGACGCCGGGGGAGACGATCGAGTCGACCGCGTGCCCCAGACGACCTGCGCCCGCGTGGACGAACTTCGCGGGCGGCAGCCCGACGTAGCCCGTGTAGAGCGGCCACGCACTGTTGTAGAGGTTGAAGACGGGGCGGGTCGCGATGAGGTCCATGTTCGCGTCGTAGTACGCGTCGAGCGTCCCGACGTCGCGCCAGTAGTCGCGGTCGCGGTCTGTCGAGCCGGGCACGTCGTTCCGGATGAAGTCGTAGACCGACGCGGTGCCGCGCGCGACGAACGCGGGGACAATGTCGCCGCCCATGTCGTGGCGGCTCGAGGTGTCGTCGGCGTCGCGCGTCACGGCCTCGACGAGCGCCTCGGCGGTGAAGACGTAGTTGCCCATCGAGGCGAGGACCTCACCGGGGGAGTCCGCGAGCCCGACCGGGTCGGTCGGCTTCTCGAGGAATGCGCGGATCTTCGTCGGGTCCGTGGGATCGGTGTCGATGACACCGAACTGGTCCGCGAGACCGATCGGCTGGCGGATTCCCGCGACCGTGAGCTCGGCGCCCGACTCGACGTGCGCGTCGACCATCTGGGAGAAGTCCATGCGGTACACGTGGTCGGCACCGACGACGACGACGATGTCGGGCTTCTCCTCGTGGATGATGTTGAGGCACTGGTAGATCGCGTCGGCGCTGCCGAGGTACCAGTGCTTGCCGACGCGCTGCTGCGCGGGGACCGGCGCTACGAAGTTGCCCAGCAGGTGTGACATGCGCCAGGTCTTTGAGATGTGCCGGTCGAGGCTGTGCGACTTGTACTGCGTGAGCACGACGATCTGCAGGTAGTGCGAGTTCACGAGGTTGGACAGCGCGAAGTCGATGAGGCGGTAGATGCCGCCGAACGGCACCGCGGGCTTGGCCCGGTCTGCCGTCAGTGGCATCAGCCGCTTTCCTTCTCCGCCTGCAAGGACGATTGCCAGGACCCGAGGAGCAGCCATGACGAAACCCTAGTGGCACGCGGGTCGTTCCGGGACCATCGACGCGAAGGATGTCGCCGGTCGGACATCTTCCGGTCACCTAGGGTGGGCCAGCCCCGTGCCGGTCGTGATTCCGGGCGCGCGGCCCGCTACGGTTCGTCCTGTGAGAGTCGATCTTCTGACCCGTGAGTTCCCGCCCTACGTCTACGGCGGTGCCGGCGTGCACGTCGCGGAGCTCTCGGCGGTGCTGCGTGCGCACGCCGACGTCCGTGTCCACTGCTTCGACGGTCCGCGCGACGCGGCCGAGCAGCCGGGTGTCACGGGCTACACGGCGCCCGAGGAGCTCGCGGCCGCGAACCCCGCGCTGTCGACGTTCGGCGTCGACCTCGAGATGGCCGCGGGCGTCGCGGGGACGGACCTCGTCCACTCGCACACCTGGTACGCGAACCTCGCTGGGCACCTGGGCGGACTGCTCCACGGCGTGCCGCACGTCATCTCGGCGCACTCCCTCGAGCCACTGCGGCCGTGGAAGGCCGAGCAGCTCGGCGGCGGCTACGCCCTGTCGTCGTGGGCTGAGCGCACCGCGTACGAAGCCGCCGACGCGATCATCGCGGTCTCGGGGGGCATGCGCGCCGACATCCTGCGCTCCTACCCGTCGATCGACCCCGCACGCGTCCATGTCGTCCACAACGGCATCGACCTGGCCGTGTGGCAGCGCCCGACGGGCGACGCGGCCCGCGTCGGCGACGACGCAGTGCGCGGCCTCGGCGTCGACCCCGGCCGTCCGGCCGTCGTCTTCGTCGGCCGCATCACGCGCCAGAAGGGCCTGCCGTACCTTCTGCGCGCGGCCGAGCAGCTGCCCGCCGACGTCCAGCTCGTCCTGTGCGCGGGCTCGCCCGACACCCCGCAGATCGCCGAGGAGGTCTCGACCGCGGTCGCCGAGCTCTCGAAGCGCCGCTCGGGCGTCGTGTGGATTGAGGAGATGCTCCCGCGCGAGACGCTCGTCGCGCTCCTCGCAGCGTGCACCGTCTTCGTGTGCCCGTCGATCTACGAGCCCCTCGGCATCGTGAACCTCGAGGCCATGGCCGTCGGGCTTCCTGTCGTCGGTTCCGCGACCGGCGGCATCCCCGAGGTCGTCGACGACGGCGTCACGGGGCTACTCGTGCCGATCGACCAGGTCCAGGACGGCACCGGGACGCCGATCGACCCCGACCGCTTCGTCAGCGATCTCGCCGACGCCCTCGTCCAGGTCGTCTCCGACCCCGAGCGTGCCGCCGAGATGGGCCGCGCCGCGCGGAAGCGCGTCGAGGACCACTTCGCGTGGACCGCGATCGGCGAGCGCACGATGGACGTCTACAGGTCGGTGCTCGAGGGCCGCTGAGGCGGATCCTGGACGGCCGTGACGTGCCACGTCACGGCCGACAGCAGGCGTCGGGCCGCACGGTCGACGTCCGTGAGGGCGGTCGCGCTCGCCCACGTCGTCGTCACCTCCCCGGGACGCGCGCGGGGCCGGCCTGCCGTCGACCGCGAGCCACAACGCAAGGCGCACGGAACGGGGCACGGGCAAGGTGGCGCCGCTCACGTCTCCACGGTACGCCGGGGTGCCGTCCCACGTCGCGGGGGCGTCGCCGTTAGGCTCGGAGCCATGACCGAGGTCCTCGCCCTGCACGACGTTACCGTCCGCCGCTCCGGAACCAACATCATCGACGAGGTCTCCTGGACAGTCCATGACACCGACAGGTGGGTGGTCCTCGGCCGCAACGGTGCCGGCAAGACGACGCTCCTGCAGATCGCCGCCGCTCGCATGCACCCGACGCGGGGCTCCGCCGACATCCTCGGTGAGCGGCTCGGCCGGGTCGACGTCTCCGAGCTGCGGCCGCGGATCGGTCTCGCGAGCGCCGCCCTCGCCGAGAACATCTCGGCGGTCGAGACGGTCGAGGACGTCGTCCTCACGGCCGCGTACGGCATGACGGGCCGCTGGCGCGAGCAGTACGACGAGGTCGACCACGGCCGTGCGAAGGACCTGCTGCGCCTCTTCGGCCTCTCGGGCTTCGAGCGTCGGACGTTCGGAACCCTGAGCGAGGGCGAGCGCAAGCGCGTGCAGATCGCCCGCTCGCTCATGGCGGACCCCGAGCTTCTGCTCCTCGACGAGCCTGCCGCGGGTCTCGACCTCGGCGGCCGAGAGGAGCTCGTCGCGGCGCTCGCCGAGATTGCGAGCGACCGTCGTTCGCCCGTGCTCGTCCTCGTCACTCACCACGTCGAGGAGATCCCGCCGCACTTCACGCACGCGCTCCTGCTGCGGGAGGGCCGCGCGTTCCTCGCCGGTCCGATCGACCAGGTCGTCACGAGCGAGAACCTGTCCGACGCGTTCGGGCTGCCTCTCGTGGTGACGCGCGACGGCGCCCGGTTCTCGGCACGCGGACGCTGACCCAGCAGGCTTTTTCGCAGGACAAACGCCCCTGCTGCTGGTAAAGTCACGGCAAAACGGTCCGTCGGCGTCGGCGTGACCACGGAGGGGGAGCCATGGACTGGTACTGGTGGGTCGCGATCATGCTCGCGCTCGTCGCGATCGAGGCGATAACCCTCGACCTCGTGCTGTTCATGTTCGCCGGTGGTGCCCTCGGTGCCGCGATCGTCGCGGCGGCGGGCGGTGACCTCGTCTGGCAGGTCGTCGTGTTCGCCATCGTCTCGACAATCCTCCTTGCCGCCCTGCGGCCCTTCATGCTCAAGTCGCTGCGGAAGCGGGGGGAGAACCTTCCCGAGACGAACGCTGCGGCCCTCAAGGGGCGCGAGGCGATCGTCGTCGACGACGTCTCCGAGCACGCCGGCCTCGTCAAGCTCGCGGGTGAGGTCTGGTCCGCCCGCACCGAGGGCGACGCCGTCATCGCAGCGGGCACCGAGGTGCGCGTCGTGCGCATCGCGGGCGCGATCGCGATCGTCACCCGCAGCGACCATCCCGCGTCGGCCTGACGCACATCCGACACGGGGCGTGACGCCGCGCACCGGGTCGCACCGCACGCCTGCACCGCCACCACGAACCAGGGAGCCGCTCCATGCCTGAGGATGTCACCCTCAACTTCGGGATCGTCCTCGCGATCGTCCTCGCGATCGTCGTCCTCATCGTCATCGGCAAGTCCGTCCGCATCGTCCCGCAGGCTCAGACCTGGCTCGTCGAGCGGCTCGGCCGCTACTCGCACTCGTTCGAGGCCGGACTCCACCTGCTCATCCCGTTCGTCGACCGGGTCCGCGCCCAGGTCGACCTCCGCGAGCAGGTCGTCTCGTTCCCGCCGCAGCCCGTCATCACGTCGGACAACCTCGTCGTGAGCATCGACACCGTCATCTACTTCCAGGTGACGGACCCCAAGTCGGCCGTCTACGAGATCGCCAACTACATCGTCGGTATCGAGCAGCTCACCGTGACGACGCTCCGCAACGTCATCGGCTCGATGGACCTCGAGCAGACCCTCACGAGCCGCGACCAGATCAACGGCCAGCTCCGTGGCGTCCTCGACGAGGCGACGGGACGCTGGGGCATCCGCGTCAACCGCGTCGAGCTCAAGGCGATCGACCCGCCCGCGTCCGTCCAGGGCTCGATGGAGCAGCAGATGCGCGCCGAGCGTGACCGGCGTGCCGCGATCCTCACGGCCGAGGGTGTCAAGCAGTCGCAGATCCTCACCGCCGAGGGTGAGAAGCAAGCGTCGATCCTCCGCGCCGAGGGTGCCGCCCAGTCGCGCATCCTCGAGGCCGAGGGTGAGGCGCGCGCGATCCTCCAGGTCTTCGACGCCATTCACGCCGGTGACGCCGACCCCAAGCTCCTCGCGTACCAGTACCTGCAGAAGCTCCCCGAGATCGCCAACGGCACCTCGTCGAAGCTCTGGCTCGTCCCGACGGAGTTCACCGCAGCGCTCGGCGCCATCACGGCGGGCCTCGGTGGCACGGCCCCGACCTCGCCCGCTGCCCCGGCCGACGGGTCCGAGGCGGCCGCAGCACGACGCCGCGAGCGGCTCTCGTTCGAGTCGTCCGGGCTGCGCGACCCTGCCGAGGCACTCGCCGAGGCGCGTCGCGAGGCCGAGGCCGCGACGGCCGACGCGACGACCGCAGGTCAGCGTTCTGGGCGCCCGTTCGACCCGGACGCCGCACGAGGTCAGCAGCCCGGGTTCCCCGCGGCGCAGCCACCGGCGCACGCTGCCCCGGCCGCACCGCCCTACCAGTCGCAGGCTCCGGCACCGACGTACCAGCCGCAACCCCCCGCGCAGGACGACGGGCAGCCGCCAGCACCGCCCGCGCCGCCGGCACCCTGACGCACGGCACGACCGCGCACTGACAGCGCGCCCCGGGACCTCCGGGGCGCGCCGTCGTCGTCCGCCGTCGTCCTGCTCCATCGAGCATGCCGTGACGTGTCCCCGCAGGGGAACGCTCCGAACCCTGCAATGATCCTCCCGTGACCACGCCCTTCACCCCGACCCTTCGCCGTGATGGCTTCACGCTCACGCACTACTCCGTCCTCGTCGTGTGGGGGTGGTTCCTCTACTCCTTCAGCCCGTCGGTGCCGCTGCTCGCGGAGGACCTCGGCGTCTCCAAGGCCGTCGGCGGGCTCCATGGCACCGCAATGGCAGCGGGCGCGATCACTGCGGCGCTCGTCCTGCCGCACCTGATCCGCTTCCTGGGGCGGCAGCGGCTGCTCGTCGCGAGCCTTGTGACGGTCGCGGTCGGCGTCACCTGTTTCGTCCTCGCCCCCAGCATCGCCCTCACGCTGCCCTCGATCGCCGTCGTCGCGCTCGGCGGCAACATCGCGCTCTCGGTCGCGCAGCTCAACCTCTCGCAGCGTCACGGTCCCGCGGCGCCAGCCGCGATCTCCGAGGCCAACGGGGCAGGCTCGGGCATCGGCCTCCTCGGACCGCTCGCGGTGGGCCTTGCCGTCGGGATCGGCTGGGGCTGGCGGGCCGCGGTCGTCGTCGCCGTCACCCTCGCGCTCACCGTTGCGTTCGCTGTGTCGCGTCTGCCGCGCGACGTCCCCGGTCCAGGCACGCAGGCCCGCGACGTCGCGGATCCGGTGCCCGAGGGTCCTCTGGTCACCAGCTCCGTGAGTGTGACGTCGCGGCGGCTCGCCCCTGGGACGTCCGGGCTTCTCGTCGCGCTCGTCGCGGCGATGACTCTTGAGAACGCGACGACGTACTGGTCGACGTCGCTCGTCCTCGAGCGCACGGGCGCTGACGAGAGCATCGCGACCGCGACGACTGCCGGCCTGCTCGGCGGTATGACGGTCGTCCGGTTCCTTGGGACGACCCTGACCCGGAGGTTCGGGGCCGACCGGGTCCTCGCCGCGAGCTTCGTCCTCGCGATCGCGGGCTGGGCGGTCCTCTGGACCGCACACACGCCGGGCGTCGCCGTCGCCGGGCTCGTCGTCGCGGGTCTCGGGTACGGCGCGCAGTACCCCCTGACGATCGCGCTGCTCCTTGGCATCGCACGCGAGGGCGCCGACCGGGCTCAAGCCGTCGCGACGTTCGTCGCAGGTGCCACCGTCGGCATCGCCCCGTTCCTCCTCGGAGCGGCGGCCGACGCGGTCGGCACGCACACGGCGTTCGTCGCCATCCCCGTCATGGCGGTGCTCGGAGCCGTCGGCGTGATGCTCGGCGCGCGCAACGCGCGGGCGCACGGGCTGCTCTGAGCCCCGCGCCAGGCGCACTGCGGCAGGCGTCCCGCGCCGAGCCTGGCTGGCATGCGTGACAATAGACCGTGCCCACGAACCCTGCTGACACCGTGCTGCCCGCCGACCTCGACCTCGTCGAGATCACCGACGTCACCGCGCCCGGCCTCGAGGACTACGTCGCGCTCACCGACGTGAGGCTGCGATCGCGCACGGAGCCTGGCAAGGGTCTCTACATCGCGGAGTCTTCGACCGTCATCCGGCGGGCGCTCGCCGCGGGCCATCGGCCGCGCTCGTTCTTCATGGAGCACAAGTGGTTGACGTCCATGGCGGACGTGCTCGCCGAGCACCCGGGGGTGCCCGTCTACACGGGCACGGCCGAGGTCCTCGAACAGGTCACCGGGTTCCACCTCCACCGCGGGGCGCTCGCCTCGATGCACCGGCCCGCGCTCTCGCCCGTCACCGAGCTGCTCGCGGCGGCGCGTGGCGGGCAGGGCGCGCGCCGTGTCGTCGTCCTCGAGGACACGGTCGATCACACGAACGTCGGCGCCGCGATGCGCGCGTGCGCGGCGATGGGCGTCGACGCGGTGCTCTTCACGCCCTCGTGCGCCGACCCGCTCTACCGGCGGGCCGTGCGGGTCTCGATGGGCACCGTCTTCCAGGTGCCGTGGACCCGCTTCGAGCACTGGCCTGCGGGCCCCGCGGACGGTGCGGCCGACGGCGTCGAGCTGCTGCGGTCGCTCGGCTTCACGGTCGCGGCGCTCGCGCTTGAGGACGACTCGGTGAGCCTCGACGTCCTCGAGCACGACACCCCCGAGAAGCTGGCGCTCGTCTTCGGCACGGAGGGCGATGGCCTCAAGAAGCGCACGATCACGGCGTGCGACCTCACCGTGAAGATCCCCATGGCGGGCGGCGTGGACTCGCTTAATGTCGCGTCGGCCGTTGCGGTGGCGGGCTGGGCGACCCGGGTGCGGTGACGCACGGCCGCTTCGATCGCTCGTGGCGAAACTGTTCAGCAGATCTGGCACTCGGGGGGTCAGAGTGCTAAAAATAGAGGCGTAGCCACGGCGCCGGACTCCGGCGTCCCGACCCCCGGAAGGTCCGGGGGATCTTCTGCGGAGGTGAACAAGATGGCTGCTCAGCGAGACCCTTTCCGTGAGATGGACCGACTCTTCGGCGCGATGCTCGGCGGCCCGCGCGACAACGCCGGCATGCCGATGGACCTGTTCCGCACCGACGACCACTACGTCCTCAACATCGACCTGCCCGGTGTCGACCCCGGCACGATCGACGTCTCCGTCGAGGACCGCACCCTCACCATCCGGGCCGAGCGCAGCGCCCGGGACGAGGTCAACCAGTGGCTGCTCCGCGAACGCCCCTCCGGCACGTTCGCCCGCCAGCTCACCGTCGGGCGCGGCCTGGCGCTCGACAGGATCAACGCCAGCTACCGCGACGGCGTGCTCGCGCTCACCATCCCGGTCGCCGAGGAAGCCCGCCCGCGCCGCATCGAGGTCGTCCACGACACCGGCGCGCCCGCTCTCGAGGCCGCGACGAGCTGATCCACGCACCCTCCTGCGCCCCGCGACGGGCCACCGCACGCCGGTGGCCCGTCGTCGTGCGTCCGGCCCCGCACCGTTCGACGGAAGCACTGACGGCGGCACTCGACGACCGTGATCGACCGTCCACGCTCGGGTCGCGCGACGCGCGCTCCGCTGCCACCCTGTGACGATGACGAACCTCAGGACTGTGGGAGTCGAGGAGGAGTTCCTCCTCGTCGACGAGACCGGACACCCGACCGCGGTCGCCGCCGCGGTCATCGAGACCGCGCCACCCGAGCTGCGCGAGGGCCCCGCTCACGTGCCGGGCGGAGGCCTCGAGCACGAGCTCATGCTCGAGCAGATCGAGACCGGCACCGTCCCGTGCACCGACCTCACGTCACTCGACGCGGAGATCCGCGCGGGCCGCGCCCGTGTGAACGAGGCCTCGGCCCCGCACGGTGCACGCATCGCGGCCGTCGGCACGAGCCCCGTCCACGTCCTCGGCACGCGCGTCCCCTCGCGGCGCTACGAGCGCGCCGCCGCGCAGTTCGGCCTCACCGCCGACGAGCAGCTGACGAGCGGATGCCACGTCCACGTCGGCGTCACCTCGCGCGCCGAGGGGGTTGCCGTGCTCGACCGCATCGGGCCCTGGCTCGCGCCGCTCCTCGCGATCTCTGCGAACTCCCCGTTCTGGCAGGGCGTCGACACGTCGTACGAGTCCTACCGCGCCCAGGTATGGTCGCGCTGGCCCACCGCCGGACCGGTCCGCACGTTCGGCTCGGTCGACGCGTACGACGACGCCGTCGCACGACTCCTCGCGACCGGGACGATCCTCGACACCGGCATGATCTACTTCGACGCGCGACTCTCGGCGCGGTACCCCACGGTCGAGATCCGCGTCGCCGACGTGTGCCTCGCGCCCGCGACCGCAACCCTCGTCGCGGCCCTCGCCCGCGCCCTCGTCGAGACCGCCGTCCGTGAGCACGCAGCCGGGCAGCCGCTGCCCGAGCTGCACCCCGAGGTGCTGCGCGCCGCGGCGTGGCGCGCGAGCCGCTCGGGGCTTGCCGACGACCTCGTCGATCCCGCGACGTGGCGGCGCGCGCCCGCGCACGACGTCGTTGGCAGCCTCGTCGACCACGTCCGCCCCGCCCTCGCCGACGCGGGCGATCTCGACGCAGTCACCGAGATGCTCGGCGGCCTGTGGTCGCGGGGCGGGGGAGCGCGACGCCAGCGGGCCTGGTTTGCCGAGTCGGGCGACGTCCTCGACGTCATGCGGCGCGCGGCCGACGCGACCGTCGGCTGACCCGGCCCTCGACGGGGTCAGAGCACCCGGGCGAGCACGAAGTCGTCGTGGACGCGGTCGCCGACCCGCATGTGCTTCGTCCCGACGACCTCGAATCCGTGCTTCCCGTAGAAGCGCTGCGCGCGCTCGTTGCGCTGGTTGACGCCGAGCCACACCGCCGCGACACCACGGGCACGGCCCGCGTCGAGCATCGCCGCCATGAGGAGGGCCGCGACGGGCGTGCCGTGCACCTCCGGGTGCGCGTAGAACTTCGAGAGCATCCGTGACGGCGCCGGCACGACGGCCGTCGACGGCGGCGCCTCGTCGACGACGAGGGCGTACGCGAGGGCCATGCCCGGATGCGCGTCGTCGGTGACGAGCAGCACGTCGCACGACGCGTCGGCGACATGCGCGGCAAGGTGCGCGGCCGTGAGGTTGCCGCGAACGAACTCCGTGATGTCCGCCGGGTCCGTGCCGGGCGGGCACGCGAGCGGGAAGGTGAGGGCCGCGAGCGCGGCCAGCGCCACCGCGTCGTCCGGCGCCGCGGCCCGCACGTGCAGGGTCACCGCGCGTGCGTGACCGTGAGCGTCGCCCTCGCGACCGTGTGGAAGAGCGCCGTGAGCGCGACGGCCGTCGGCGACGCCTCCGCGTCGAGATCGAGCGAGTCGACGTCGAGTGCGTGCACGGCGAACACGTAGCGGTGCGGGCGGTCGCCCGCGGGCGGGGCCGCCCCCGTGTAGTCGTAGCCGCCGCCGTCGTTGCGGACGTGGAACGCCGCACCGTCGAGCATGAGGTCGGACTCGCCGGTCCCCTCGTCGAGCTCGGTGACCTCGGCCGGCACGTCGACGACCGTCCAGTGCCAGAAGCCCGCGGGCGTCGGCGCGTCAGGGTCAAAGCACGAGACGAGGAACGAGCGCGTCGAGGAGGGGAAGCCCGTCCACGACAGCTGCGGCGACGTGTTGCCGCCGTCGGCGGTGTGCTCGGCAGGCATCGCCGCGCCGTCGACGAGTGTCGAGCTCGTCAGCGTGAACTTCGGCACAGCCGGAAGAGAGGCGTAGGGGTCCGGGGCGACGGGGCGCGTGAGGTCCATGCGCCCATCATGGCCCGCGACGCGCCGTGGGTCACGCGACCCGGCGCGTGTTTCCCGAGCGACGACGCGGGGGCGGCGCCCGACCGGTGGTCGGACGCCGCCCCCGCGTCGCCGCGGTCAGGCACCCACGAGCACGCGCTCGGGAGCGGCGACGGCACGTGCTGCTGCGGGCCTCGCCCGCAGCAGACGCATGGCGTTGGCAATGACGAGGAGCACCGACGCCTCGTGGACGAGCATGCCGACCGCCATCGTCACCCCGCCCGCGAACACCCCCGCGAGGAGGACGGCGACCGTGACGAGCGCGACCGCGATGTTCTGCCGCATGACGGCCACCGTGCGGCGCGCGAGCCGGATCGCGTCGGGCAGACGCAGCAGGTCGTCCTGGACGAGCGCGATGTCCGCGGTCTCGACCGCGACCCCCGTGCCGCCGAGACCCATCGCGACGCCGACGTCCGCGACTGCAAGCGCCGGGGCGTCGTTGACGCCGTCGCCGACCATCGCGACGACGTGCCCCTCGGCACGTAGCCGCTCGACGACCTCGAGCTTGTCCTCGGGCAGGAGCGCCGCATGGACCTCGTCGACGCCGACCGCCGCGCCGACGGCCTCCGCGACCGGCCGTGCGTCGCCCGTGAGCATGACGACCCGGCGCACACCGTTCGCGTGGAGCCGCGCAACCATCTCCGCGGCATCGTCGCGGACACGGTCCGCGACGCCGAGGACACCGACGACCTCCCCGTCGAGCGCGACGATCATGGGCGTGCGCCCGAGGCCCGCGAGACGCTCGGCCTCGGCTGCCGCGACGTCGTGCGTCATGGCCTCCACGGCGAGCAGCGCGAGGTTGCCGACCGCGACCCGACGGCCTTCGACCGTCGCGACGACGCCCTTGCCGGGCACAGGCTCGGTGTGCTCGGGAAGCCCCGGCACGTCGAGCCCCTCGGCGCGAGCGGCGTCGAGCACGGGCCGCGCGAGCGGGTGCTCCGAGCCGGCCTCGGCGCGGGCTGCCCACCGCAGGACGTCGGCCCGCGTGAGCGCGTCGTCGAGAACCGTGACGTCCGTGAGGACCGGCCGGCCCTCGGTGAGCGTGCCCGTCTTGTCGAGCGCGACCGCGCTGATGCGCGCGCTCGTCTCGAGGTGGTCGCCGCCCTTGATGAGCGTCCCGTCCCGCGCACCGCGGCCGATGCCGGCGACGACGGCGACAGGGATCGAGATGACGAGCGCGCCCGGGCATCCGATGACGAGCAGCGTGAGCGCGAGCACGACGTCACCCGTGGTCAGGCCCGCGACGAGTGCGGCGACGATGATGCCCGGCGTGTACCAGGCGGAGAACCGTTCCATGAACGTCTGCGTGCGCGCCTTGGCGTCCTGCGCCTCCTCGACGCGGTGGATGATCCGCGCGAGCGTCGTGTCCGCGCCCACGCCGGTCGCCCGCACCTGGAGCAGACCGCCGTGGGAGACGGTGCCGGCGAAGACGCGGTCGCCCGCGACCTTCTCGACGGGGATCGACTCGCCAGTGATCGACGCCTCGTCGAGTGCTCCAGTCCCGCCCGTGACCTCGCCGTCGACGGGGACCTTGGCGCCGTTCTTCACGACGACGATCTCGCCCGGGCGCACCGCGCCCGCGGGCACCTCGACCTGCGTGCCGTCCCGCAGGACGACCGCGACGTCGGGGGCGACGGCGACGAGCTCGGCGAGCGCCGAGCGGGTGCGGTCCATCGTGCGGACCTCGAGCGCGTGCCCGAACGCGAAGAGGAAGGTCACCGCGGCGGCCTCCCAGTACTCGCCGATGACGAGAGCCCCGATCGCGGCGATCGAGACGAGCAGGTCGATCGCGACGACCTTGACGAGGAGTGCGCGCACGGCCGTGCGGACGATGCGTGCGCCCGCGACGAGGGCTGCAACGACCATGAGGACGTCGGAGACGATGAGCGCGGTCGGGACGGCGTGCGCCTCGCCGTGACCGGCGCCGAACGGGTTGACGCCGACGGACAACGACGCGACCGCGGCGGCGACGATGAGAGCCCCGGCAACCGTCGGGACACCCCAGGGGCCGCGCAGCCAGCGTGACAGGGAACTCATGTTGCTTCCTTCCGTGAGGAGGTGCGCGCCCCGGACGGGGCGACGCGGTGTCGTCCCCGCGGGGACGAGCGGTGACGGCGCGGCCCGGCCGCGCCGTCGGAGCCGTCTCAGAAGGCGGCAGGCGCGGACGTGTAGCCGGCCTTGGCGACCTCGGCGACGAGCGCGTCGACCGTGACGAGGGCAGGGTCGTGGTCGATCTCGATGCGACCCGACGCGAACTTCACGGCGACGTTCGCGACGCCGTCGAGGCGGCCGACCTGCTTCTCGATCTTCGTGACGCACGACGGGCAGCTGAAGCCCTCGGCGCGCAGGACCGTGCGGGTGGCGGGTGTGGAGGTGGTGGTCATGACGAGCCTTCTTCCGGTCGGTGCTGCTGGTGAGCCCCGCAGTTGTTCCTGCGGTGCACCACCGACACTAGGAAGCCGCCGGCGCGGGTGGCATGACGGCCGTCAATCAACCGCAGCATCCGCTGCGACCTGCGGTGATGCTCGTCACGTCGGGGTGGCGATAGCCTGACCGCGGGCCCCGGACGGAGCTCGCGCGCCCTCGGCGCGCACGTGCAGGACGACCAGGCCGGAGGACGGATGGCACCCGCCGAGCGCGAGCCACGACGCACCGCCGCGGGCGCACCGCCCTCCGTCGGGCCCCGCCGGACCATCCCGCTGCAGGAGATCACCCTCCCGCACGAGTGCCCACGCCCCGTCCGGATCCACGTGCTCTCCCGCGCCCCGTACTTCGCCGGGCTCGACGAGGCGGCGCTCGACGCCGTCGCCCGCCGCATGCGCACCCGCACGTACGCGGCCGACGAGCCCGTCTACCGCGCAGGGGAGCCGGCCGACTCGCTCTACGTCGTTGCCGAGGGCCGCGTCCGCGTGTCCCAGGCGACGGCCGACGGCACCGAGACCGTGACCGACGTCCTCGTGCCCGGCGAACTCTTCGGCGCGATGGGCACGCTCGGCGAGCCCTCCCATCTGCAGTCCGCGTCCGCGCTCGTCGGCTCGTGCATCCTCCGCATCGGCCAGGGCGACTTCCGGCAGGTGCTGCTCGAGCAGCCCCAGGTCGCGCTCCGCGTGCTCGACGACGTCGCTGCGCGGCTCGCCCGCGCCCACACCGACATCGGCGGGCAGGGCACCGAGACCGTGCCGCAACGCGTCGCCCGTGCCCTGCTGCGCCTCGCCGACAAACTCGGCGAGGACCGGGGCCCGCGTGGCGTCATGCTCGAGGTGCCCCTCTCCCGCGCCGACCTCGCGGGGCTCGCGCGCTCCACGCCGGAGTCCGTCTCCCGCGTCATGAGCCGCTGGAAGAAGGACGGGATCGTCGACTCGGGCCGCCGCTGGACGTCGCTCCTCGACCGCCCCTTCCTCGAGGAGGTCGCGGCCGGGGGCGGCTGAGCGGCACCCGCCCGCGCCGTGCCGGACACCGTCTCGCGGCCGTGGCCGCGAGTGTCGGTCGCAGGGGATACCGTCCTCGACGTCGAACATCTGTTCGATATGCTGGAGGGGACGGAAGGACGGACCATGGCGACTGCAGCTGCTGCCTCCGCAGGGACCGACCGCGCAGCACGCGCGCTCGCAGCCCTGCGCACAGCCGAGGAACGCACGGGAGCACGACGCGTGACGCTCACAGACGTCGCGCCCGTCGTCGGCGGGCGCCCCCGCGAGGCCGCCCGGAACGCCGCGTCGTCCCCGCAGCAGCAGGAACCCGCCCACCGCCCGGCAACCTCCACGACCCGCACGCCCCAGCACGCACCCGCACCACCCCTCGGCGTTCGCACCGCCGAACGCCCCCCGCTGCCCGTGCCGCCCGCGCTCGCGGACGTCCTGCCCGAGGGGCTGCGCCGCGGCGCCGTCACCCAGGTGACGGGCTCGGCCGCCCTCGTCCTCGAGATGCTCGCGCACGTCGAGACGCAGCGCGTCGCGCTCGGCGACGAGCCGTGGACGGCCGTCGTCGGCTGTCCGGCCCTCGGCCTCGTCGCGGCCGCCGAGGCCGGCGTGAACCTCGACCGGCTCCTCCTCGTCCCCACGCCCGGCGTCGAGGCCGCGACCGTCCTCGCGGCCCTCGTCGACGGCGTCGACGTCGTCGTCGTCGGGGACGTCGGCCTCGCCGAGGCCGACCGTCGCCGGCTCGTCGCCCGCGCCCGCGAGCGCGGCGTCGCGATCCTCGCCGTGCGCCCCTGGCCCGGGGCGCGCGCCGTCCTCGAGGTCACAGGCGTGCGCTGGCGCGGCATCGGGGCGGGGGAGGGGCGGCTGCGCTCACGGGAACTCCACGTTGCCCGTGTCGAGGCCGGGCGGACGCGTCGTGCGCACGTCGCGCTCGTCCTGCCGGCCCCGGGCGACGGCTACGACGTGGCGACGCACGACGTCCGCCCCGGCGCCGTGCCTGACACCGCGACCGACGCTACGAGCCGGACGGCGCCCTCGACCGAACCCGCGACGCCCGGTCGTGAGGGCCTGCCCGCGCAGGCCACCGGGCCCACCCACGATCAGGGGGTTCTCCCGCTGAGGCCCGTCGAGCGTGTCGCATGAGCGCTGTCGCAGCCGCGCCCACCCCCGGGGCCGCCCCGACGGAGGTCACGCGGACGGCCGTCGTCTGGGTGCCCGACTGGCCCGTCGTCGCAGCCGCCACGGCGGCCGGGCACTCGCCCGCCGTGCCCGTCGCGGTGCAGGACGCTCGCGGGATCGTCGCGGTCGGCCCCGCAGCCCGCCGCGCGGGCGTGCGTCGCGGCATGCGGCGCCGTCACGCGCAGGAGGCCTGTCCCGGGCTCGTCCTCCTGCCCGTCGACGACGCACGAGACGCACGCGGTTTCGAGCCCGTCGCGGCCGCAGCCGAGGAGGTCGTCGCGGGGCTCGAGGTCGCGCGGCCCGGGCTTCTGCTCCTGCCCGCGGAGGGCGCTGCGCGCTTCCACGGCTCCGAGGGCGAGCTCGTGCGGCTCCTCGTTGAGCGCGTCGCGGACGCGACGGGGCACGAGTGCCGCGTCGGCATCGCCGACGGCGTGCTCGCCGCCGTCCTCGCGGCGCGTGAGGACCGGCTCGTGGCGCCCGGGCGCAGCGCGGAATTCCTCGCGCCACGGCCGCTGCGCGACCTCGTCCACGTCGCCGTGACACCCGAGCGCGCCACCGCGCTGCTCGAGCTCGTCGACCTCTGGGACCGGCTCGGTGTGCGCCGGGTCGGGGACCTCACGGCGCTCGACGCGCACGCGGTCGCCTCACGCTTCGGCGCCGAGGGGGTCTGGGCGCAGCGCGTCGGCCGCGGCGAGGACCTGCGACCGCCCGCACGGCGGCGGCCCGAGGCCGACGTCGAGGCGACGTGCGAGCTCGACCCGCCAGCCGTCCGCGTCGACACCGCGGCGTTCGCGGCGCGCCGGCTCGCGGCCGAGCTGCACGCCGCGCTCGTCGCCCGTGGGGCGACGTGCGCGCGCCTGCGCATCGCCGCACGGCGCGGCGACGGGCGTGAGCACGTGCGGACGTGGCGCACCGACGACGCGGCGCTCGGCGGGCTCACGGCCGCCCGCATCACCGACCGGGTGCGCTGGCAGCTCGAGGGCTGGCTGACGTCCGACGCGCCGGACCCCGCGGACGAGCACCCGAGCGGGGACGACGCGGCAGGCATCGTCCGGCTCACGGTCACCGCGGAGGACCTCGTCGACGCGGGGCAGCATCAGGAAGGACTGTGGGGCTCGGCTCAAGGCTCGTCGCTGCGGGCCCTGCGGGCGCTCGACCGCGTCCAGGGGCTGCTCGGCGCCGACGGTGTCCTCGCGGCGCGCCTCCAGGGCGGCCGCACGGCGCGCGACCGCGTGAGCGTCGTCCCGTGGGGCGAGGAACCGCCGCCGCTGCGCCCGCTCGACCGGCCGTGGCCCGGCGCGTTGCCCTCGCCCGCACCGGCGCGCGTCCTGCCTGAGCCCGTCGAGGTGCGCCTGCTCGACGCGTCGGGCCGTCCCGTCGTCGTCGACCGTCGCCTCGCCGTCTCGGGGGAGCCCGCGCACGTGCGGGCGCTGCCGCCCGCACCCGCGGAGGACGTGCCGCCCGCGACCGGGCGGCACGGGCGCGCGGTCGAGCGTGCCGCGGCCCGCCCTCGCCGGGCAGCGCCACCGCCCGAGGTTCCCGTGGGCGAGGTCGTCGCGTGGGCGGGGCCCTGGCCGCTCGCACAGCGGTGGTGGCGCGAGGACGCAGAACGGCTCGTCCACGTCCAGGCCGTCGTCCGCACCACTGACGACGCCACCTCGGCGGTGCTCCTCGCGGGCTCGGCCGGTCGTTGGTGGTGGGAGGCGAGCTATGACTGAGCCGCGCTACGCCGAGCTCCACGCGCACTCCGCGTTCAGCTTCCTCGACGGAGCGAGCCAGCCCGAGCAGCTCGTCGTGGAGGCCGCGCGGCTCGGCCTCGAGGCGCTCGCGCTCACGGACCACGACGGTCTCTACGGGGTCGTGCGCTTCGCGCAGGCCGCACGCCGCGCAGGCCTGGCGACGGTCTTCGGCGCCGAGCTCCACCTGCCTGCGCACCGGCCCGACGGACCGCCGGTCCTCGAGGCGCCGACGGGCGTGCCCGACCCCCGCTCCGAGCACCTTCTCGTCCTCGCGCGCGGGGCCGACGGCTACACGGCGCTGTCCGCCGCGATCGCGGACGCGCACCTCGCGACGGGGGCCAAGGGGCTTGCGCGCTACGACCTCGAGGACCTCGGGGCGCGGGCCGACGGCCGTTGGCTCGTCCTCACGGGCTGCCGCAAGGGCGCGGTGCGGTCGGCGCTCGCGTCGGGCGGTCCCGCAGCTGCGCGGCGTGCGCTCGACCGGCTCACGGCGGCGTTCGGGCGGGACAACGTCGCGGTCGAGATCACCGACACGGCGGATCCGCGCGACCCCGAGCGCAACGCGCTGCTCGCGGCGCTCGCCGCGGACGCAGGACTGCCGCTCGTTGCGACGGGCGCGGTCCACCACGCGACGCCCGCCGAGGCGCCGCTCGCGGCGGCGCTCGGCGCGATCCGCGCGCGCAGCTCGCTCGACGACATGGACGGCTGGCTGCCGGGTGCCCCCGCCGCGCACCTGCGTTCGGCGCACGAGATGCTCGCGCGCCACCGCGCGCACCCGCAGGCGGTCCTCACCGCCGCCGAGCTCGGCCGGGAGTGCGCGTTCGACCTCAGCCTCGTCGCGCCGTCGCTCCCGCCGTACCCCGTGCCCGCGGGGCACGACGAGGCCTCCTGGCTGCGCGAGCTCGTCCGTCGGGGCGCGCTCGAACGCTACGGCGAGCCGGGCACCGCCCGGGCCGAGCGTGCGCGGCTCGTGCTCGAGCACGAGCTCGAGGTCATCACGGCACTCGGCTTCCCCGGTTACTTCCTCATCGTCAGCGACATCGCGACGTTCTGCCGCGAGCAGGGGATCCTCGCGCAGGGTCGCGGCTCAGCCGCGAACTCGGCGGTCTGCTACGCGCTCGGCATCACAGCGGTCGACGCGGTCGCGCACGGCCTGCTCTTCGAACGGTTCCTCGCGCCCGAGCGCGACGGCCCGCCGGACATCGACGTTGACATCGAGTCGGGACGTCGTGAGGAGGTCATCCAGCACGTCTACGAGCGGTTCGGCCGGCGTCACGCGGCGCAGGTCGCGAACGTCATCTCCTACCGGCCGCGCTCGGCGGTGCGGGACGCGGCGCGCGCGCTCGGGCACGACGTCGGGCGGCAGGATGCCTGGAGCAAGGGCATCGAGCGCTGGGGGAGCCTGCGCGGGCCCGAGGACGACAGTCCGTGGTGGACGGTGAGCCGCGGTGGGCCGGTCGCAGCAGTCCCGGTGCCGGGCGACCCCGGGGCGGTGCTGAGCGACGACGGACGTGACGTCGTGCCCGCCGTGAGACCGCCGTCCGCGGCGTCGGAAGGCACGATCCCGGAGGACGTTCTCGACCTTGCCGAGCAGCTGCTGAGGCTGCCGCGTCACCTCGGCATCCACTCCGGGGGCATGGTGCTGTGCGACCGGCCGGTCGTCGAGGTGTGCCCGGTCGAGTGGGCGCGCATGCCGGGCCGCACGGTGCTCCAGTGGGACAAGGACGACTGCGCGGACGCGGGCCTCGTGAAGTTCGACCTGCTCGGTCTCGGCATGCTCACGGCGCTGCGGCTCGCGTTCGAGCAGGTCGCCGAGCACGAGGGCGTCGAGCTCACGCTCCACGGTCTGCCGCAGGAGGATCCGGCGGTGTACGACCTGCTGTGCGCGGCGGACACGGTCGGGGTGTTCCAGGTCGAGTCGCGGGCGCAGATGGCGACGCTGCCGCGGCTGCAGCCGCGGACGTTCTACGACATCGTCATCGAGGTCGCGCTCATCCGGCCCGGGCCCATCCAGGGCAACTCGGTGCACCCGTACATCAACCGTGCGCGGGGCCGGGAGGACGTCACTTTCCTTCACCCGCTGCTCAAGAACTCCCTGGGCAAGACGCTCGGTGTGCCGCTGTTCCAGGAGCAGCTCATGCAGATGGCGATCGACGTCGCGGACTTCACGCCTGCCGAGGCCGATCAGCTCCGTCGTGCGATGGGTTCGAAGCGTTCGGCCGAGCGCATGGAGGCTCTGCACGCGCGGCTGCTCGCGGGTATGGCGGCGAACGGCATCTCGCGGGAGGTCGGCGAGCAGATCTTCGACAAGCTCAAGGCGTTCGCAGACTTCGGCTTCCCCGAGTCGCACGCCTACTCGTTCGCGTACCTCGTCTACGCAAGCTCGTGGCTCAAGGTGCACCATCCGGCGGCGTTCTACGCGGCGCTGCTCGCGGCGCAGCCTATGGGCTTCTACTCGCCGCAGTCGCTCGTCGCGGACGCGCGTCGGCACGGGATCACGGTGCTGCGGCCGGACGTCACGCGCTCAGGCGTCGAGGCGCGGGTCGAGCGGTGCGAGGACGGGGCGCTCGGGGTGCGACTCGGGCTCGCGAAGGTGCGGGGCGTGGGGGAGGCCGTCGCCGGGCGGATCGTCGCGGAGCGGGACCGGGCGCCGTTCGTCGACCTGCCGGACCTCGCGCGGCGCGTGGGTCTCACGGTCGCGCGGCTCGAGTCGCTTGCGACCGCGGGCGCGCTCGACGCGTACGCGGGCTCGCGGCGGGCTGCGCTGTGGGCGGCGGCCGCGGTGGCGCAGGAGTCGCCCGCAACGCTCCCGGGGGTGAGCGTCGGGGTCGAGGCTCCGACGCTGCCGGGGATGAGCGAGGTCGAGCGGTCGGTCGCGGACGTGTGGGCGACGGGCGTCTCGCCCGAGGAGTACCCGACGCAGTTCGTCCGCCCCGGGCTCGACGCGGCGGGCGTCCTCACGGTGGGTGCGGCGACGGTCCACGAGGCAGGGCGTCGGGTCGCCGTGGCGGGGGTCGTCACGCACCGGCAGCGTCCTGGGACGGCGCGCGGTGTGACCTTCCTCTCGCTCGAGGACGAGACGGGGCTGCTCAACGTCGTGTGCTCGCCGGGGCTGTGGCAGAGGCACCGGACGGTCGCGCGGTCGGCTGCGGCGCTCGTCGTGCGGGGGCGGCTCGAGCGTGCGGACGGGGCGACGAACCTCGTCGCGGAGCACCTCGCGCCGCTGTCGCTCGCGGTGCCGTCGCGCTCGCGTGACTTCCGTTGAGGAGGCCCAGCGCACCTGTGCCGCGGGGCGGTGAGGGGCTCTGGTGCCGATGTGATTTCTGGGCTCCGACCGTGCTATGTTCTTCCAGCACCGAGCGGGGGTCACCTCGCGAGGGTCACCTGTCCGGGTGGCGGAATGGCAGACGCGCTAGCTTGAGGTGCTAGTGCCCTTTATCGGGCGTGGGGGTTCAAGTCCCCCTCCGGACACTCGCTGAGACAACTGAAACAACCGCACGGCTCTCGGGCCGTGATGGTCACCCGTCCGGGTGGCGGAATGGCAGACGCGCTAGCTTGAGGTGCTAGTGCCCTTTATCGGGCGTGGGGGTTCAAGTCCCCCTCCGGACACTCGTTGAGACAGCGACGCGAAGCGGATCCAGGTTCACCTGGGTCCGCTTCGTCGTTCCCCCGAACGAGCGCCCCCCGCACCCGGAGCGGGACGGCGGACCGTCTCGCGCCGCGCGACCGTTTCGTGTTGACTGGCCCACGTGACCACGGCAGACACGAACCAGGGGGCGTCCGTCCACGTCGTGCGGCCCTGGCTCGGGCCGCAGCCGAGCGACGACCCCGAGCTGCAGCGCTACGCGGTGCTCGCGTCGCTATGCGTCGGCGACGGAGCTGCTGCGGTCCTCCTCCCCGAGCCGGACGGAGCCCGGGTCGCTGCCGCGTCGACGATCGACGACGGCGCGTCGGGCACGCTGCGCTCGGATCTTGCGTACGAGTCGCTCCGGACGGGACGGCTCGTCGTGCTCACGCCCGCGGAGTCCGCGGTCTCGCGGCCCGAGCAGCCGGTGGGGTTCGTCGCGGTGCCCGTGACGACCCCCGAGGGTGCGCGGGTCGCGGTGCTCTTCGCGCAGACCCTCGTCGAGGTGCAGCCGAGCCAGGTGAGGGCTCTCGGCGAGCTCGCGGTGCTCCTTGCCGCCTACCTCGGGTCGCGCACGTCGTTGCGGCGCGCGGTCGAGGCCGAGGCCGAGCTCCAGGAGATCACTCGCATCAACCGCATCCTCCTCGCGTTCTCGGAGGCGCTCGCACGGACGAGCACGGTCGACGAGACCCTCCAGGTCGTGCGCGATCTCGCGACGACGCAGCTTGAGGCCGACCACTGCACGGTCGTCCTCGAGGACGACGGAAGGTTCGACGCTCTCGACCGCCGTGGGCTGCCCGCCGACAGGCCCCTGCACTACACGGAGCTCCCACGGGGAGCCGACCACCCCGGCCCCTATGCGGCCGCGACGGGTGAGGGCGTGTTCCTCGACGATCGCGGGGCGCTCGCCGAGCGGTTCCCCGACCTCGCGGCGGAGGCGTCCGCCGACGTCGACGGCGAGGCCTACGTGCCCCTGCGCGTCGGACGCCGCACGGGCTGGCTGTGGCTCGGCTGGGCGGGGCCGCACCGCACGTTCGCGCGGACGCGCCGCATGAAGCAGGCGCTCGCGCGGTACGTCGGGCAGGCGATCGAACGTGTCGAGCTCGTCCAGGCGCGCGACGCGGTCGCGCGCACGCTCCAGGAGGCGATGCTCACGAGCCTCCCGACGGTCCCGGGTCTCGAGCTCGCCGCACGCTACGTGCCTGCGGCCGAGGACCAGCAGGTGGGAGGCGACTGGTACGACGCGATCCACGAGTGCGGCGTCACGACGGTCGTCATCGGCGACGTCGTCGGGCACAACATCGCTGCGGCGACGCGCATGAGTTCGCTGCGGTCGATCCTTCGTGGCTTCGTCGCGGACCGGGTCCAGACGCCGGCGCAGTTGCTCGAGCGGCTCGACCACGTCAACCTCGCGCTCGGCACGGGAACGATGGGCACGGCAGTCGTCGCGCAGTTGCGTGGCGTCGTCGAGGCGGACGGCTCGGCCCACGTGACGTGGTCGAGCGCCGGTCACCTCGCGCCGGTCGTCGTCGGTGCGGACGGTGCGACGCGCACGTTCGAGGGGACGAGCGACCTCATGCTCGGCGTCCTCGAGTGCGACAGGCACGACCACGCGGCGACGCTCGCGCCGGGGGAGACGCTGCTGCTCTTCACCGATGGGCTCGTCGAGCGTAGGGGTGAGCCGATTGAGGAGTCTCTCGTGAGGCTCGCGGGCGTGCTCGGCGGCGTGGCGCAGGCGCCGGTCGGTGACCTGCTTGACGTCGTGCTCGCCGAGATGGAGGCGACGGGCGAGCGTGACGACATCGCTGTCCTCGCGGTCCGGCCCGTCTGACGCGACCGCGCGCCGTCCGTGCGGAGCGGCCCAGGTCGCTGAGAGACTAGGGTCATGACCGCTCTTCCGCTCGACGCGACGAACCCCCTCGCGCAGCCCTCTTCGCTCCCGTACGGCCTTCCTGACTTCGCGCGCATTCGTCACGAGCATCTTGCTCCGGCGATCCGCGCGGGCATGGCGGAGGAGCGTGCGGAGGTCGAGGCGATCGTCGCGGACCCGGCAGCCCCGGACCTCGTCAACACGCTCGAGGCGCTCGAGCGCTCGGGCGAACTGCTGCACCGGGCGCTCGTCATCCTCGACCTGCTCCTGGGCGCGGACTCGACCGAGGCACTCGAGGACCTCGAGGCCGAGCTCACGCCCGAGCTGTCGGCGCACCACGACGCGATCGCGATGCACGGGGGCTTGCAGGCGCGGGTCGCCGCGCTCGACACGCGCATCGCTGCTGGCGAGGTCGAGGCGACGGACGCGGACCGCCGAGCGGTCGAGACGCTGTTGCGCGACTTCCGTCGGGCAGGCGTCGACCTTCCGGACGAGAAGCAGGAGACGCTGCGGGCCCTCAACTCGCGCATCGCGGAGCTCGAGGCGGCGTTCGGCAGGGTCGTGCTCGCGTCGGGCAACGAGGGTGCCGTGCTCGTCACGGAGGTCGCAGAGCTCGACGGTCTCGCACCGGACGCCGTCGCGGCCGCGGAGGCCGCAGCGCGTGAGGCCGGACACGAGTCCGGCTGGCTGCTCACGCTCCAGCTGCCGACCGAGCAGGGCGTCCTCGCGTCGCTCACGGACCGTGGCCTGCGCGCGCGCATCCACGAGGCGTCCGTGACGCGTGGCACGCACGAGGGCACGGACTCGCGGGCGACGCTCCTCGAGCTCGCCCGGCTGCGTGCCGAACGTGCCCAGCTCCTGGGCCTGCGGGACCATGCGTCGTACGCGACCGAGGACGCGACGGCACGCACGCCCGAGGCGGTCGCGGAGATGCTCGAGCCGCTCGTGCCCCGGGCGGTCGCGAACGCGCGCGCCGAGCACGCCGACCTTGCCGCGGCCATGGCCGCGGACACGGGTGCGACGGACCTCTCGCCGTCGGACCGTGCATTCTACGCAGAGCACCTGCGGCGCGAGCGGTACGAGCTCGACGACGCGGCCCTGCGCCCCTACCTCGAGCTCGACCGGGTGCTCACCGACGGCGTGTTCGCCGCGGCTCACGAGCTCTTCGGCATCACGCTCGTCGAGCGCACGGACCTCGTCGGCTACCACCCGGAGGTGCGCGTATGGGAGGTGCTCGACGCCGACGGCTCGGGGCTCGGGCTGTTCCTCGGAGATTTCTTCACGCGGCCCTCGAAGCGGGGCGGCGCGTGGATGGACAACCTCGTCGACCAGTCGCACCTCCTCGGGCAGCGGCCCGTCGTCTTCAACGTGCTCAACGTCCCGCGCCCTGCGGCGGGGGAGCCTGCGCTGCTCACGTGGGACGAGGTCATCACGGCGTTCCACGAGTTCGGGCATGCGCTCCACGGCCTCTTCTCCGACGTGCGGCTGCCCTCGCAGTCGGGAACGTCCGTGCCGCGCGACTTCGTCGAGTTCCCGTCCCAGGTCAACGAGATGTGGGCGTGGCACCCGGACCTGCTCGCGCGCTACGCGCGTCACCACGCGACGGGGGAGCCGCTGCCTGCGGAGCTCGTCGCGACGATGATCGCCGCGCGTGGCGAGGGCGAGGGCTTCGCCACGACCGAGTACCTCGGCGCGGCGCTGCTCGACCAGGCGTGGCACCGCCTCACCCCGGAGGAGGTCCCGACCTCGGTCGACGACGTCCTCGTATTCGAGGACCGCGCGCTGCGCGGTCTCGGCCTCGACCCGGACCTCGTGCCGCCGCGCTACCGCTCGACGTACTTCAACCACGTCTTCGCGGGCGGGTACTCGGCCGCGTACTACGGGTACATCTGGTCGGAGGTCCTCGATGCCGACACGGTGACGTGGTTCGTGGAGAACGGCGGGCTCACCCGCGCGAACGGTGAGCGGTTCCGGCGCGAGCTGCTCGCGCTCGGCGACTCGACCGACCCCGTGGGCGCGTTCGAGAAGCTCCGTGGCCGGCCGGCGTCGACGACGCCGCTGCTTGTGCGTCGCGGTCTCGCGGACGCCTGAGACGACGACGATGACGACGACGACGGGTCAGCACCCCCGTGCGGAGGACGAGGTCCTGCGGATCTGCCGCGACCTCGTCCGCATGGACACGAGCAACTACGGCGACGGCTCGGGGCCGGGTGAGCGCGAGGCGGCCGAGTACATCCAGGCGCTCCTCGAGGAGGTCGGGCTCGAGGTCACGTACGTCGAGACGGAGTCGCGGCGCGCGAGCGTCGTGGCCCGCTGGGCGGGGACGGATCCGGACGCACCCGCGCTCGTCCTCCACGGACACACCGATGTCGTGCCGGCCCGTGCGGAGGACTGGACGTACGACCCGTTCGGGGCCGAGGTCGTCGACGGCATGGTGTGGGGGCGCGGCACGGTCGACATGAAGGACATGGACGCGATGATCCTCGCGGTCGTGCGCGAGATGATCCGCGACGGCGTGCGACCGCGCCGTGACGTCGTCCTCGCGTTCTTCGCGGACGAGGAAGCGGGCGGCGTGCACGGCGCGCAGTGGCTCGTCGACCACCGTCCTGAGCTCTTCGCGGGAGCGACCGAGGCGGTGAGCGAGGTTGGCGGCTACTCGGTCGACGTCGCGGGACGGCGCGCCTACCTGCTCCAGACGGGGGAGAAGTCGCTCGCGTGGCTGCGGCTCGTCGCCGAGGGGCGTGCGGGGCACGGCTCGCAGGTCAACGCGGACAACGCGGTGACGCACCTCGCGCGCGCGCTCGCACGGATCGGCGACCACGCGTGGCCGCTCGAGCTCACGGGCACCGTCGACGAGTTGCTGCGTGGCGTCGCGGACCTCACGGGTCTGCGTTTCGACCCCGACGACGAGGGCACGATCCCCGCGCTCCTCGACGCACTCGGCCCGGCCGCGCGTTTCGTCGGGGCGACGCTCCGCGGCTCGGCGACGCCCACGCAGCTCGACGCCGGGTACAAGGCGAACGTCGTGCCGACGACGGCGACGGGCGTCGTCGACGCCCGCTTCCTGCCCGAGAGCCACGACGCGTCGATGGCGGTCCTGCGGGAGCTGGCGGGCGAGCACGTGCGCATCGAGCCGATCCACGAGGACATCGGGATGGAGGTGCCGTTCGCGGGCGACCTCGTCGACACCATGGTCGCGTCGGTCCTCGCGGAGGACCCGGGCGCGACGGTCCTGCCCTACCTGCTCTCGGCCGGCACCGACAACAAGTCCCCCGCTCGCCTCGGCATCAACGGCTACGGCTTCGTCCCGTTGCGGCTGCCTGCGGATCTCGACTTCCCGGGCATGTTCCACGGGGTCGACGAGCGGGTGCCGGTCGAGTCGCTCGAGTTCGGGGTGCGGGTCCTGCGCCGGATGCTCACGCACCTGTGAGGTGCGTGCCGGCGTTCTCGAGGTCGCCGGCGCGGGCCTCAGAAGAGGTCGAGGGTCGAGCGGGCGCGGATGATGCGGCGCCGCAGCCAGACGGTGCGGGAGCCGCCGACGTAGAGGATCGTGCGTGCGAGCTCCCAGCGGCCCTGCTCGGCCTCGTCGAGCAGGAGGCGCCGCAACTCGGCGCGGGAGACGTCGCGGCCGACCTTGAGGACGCGGTGCTCGTACTCGCCCGTGCGGGGCACGGGACGTGCGGCCTGGCTGGTGGTGGCGTTCGACATGCGGCCTCCTGAGGTCCGGGACAGGTATCCGACTGCCATTGTGCACGTCGGCGCGTTACGGTTCAGGCATGACCGTCGACCCGCGTGATGCCCTGGCCCGTCTCACCGCTGCCTTCGAGGCGCACCTGCACGCTGTCGTGAGCCGTCGTACCGACGACGACCCGGCGGTCGACGAGGCGTACTACGTGCTCGCCGACGCGTTCGACGTGTATGACGACGCGCTCGCGACGGAGTTCGGCGAGGCGCTCCCGTTCTACGTCGTCGACGACGACGACGACGACGACGACGATGACGACGTCGACACAGACGACGAGGACGACGACGACAGTGACGAGGACGACGACGAGGACGACGACGAGGACGACGACCTCGAAGGTCTCTCCGAGGAGGACCTCAACGACGTCGCCCGTCCTGACCGCTGAGTCGGCGGACCGCTGAGTCGTCAGGCGGCTGAACCGCGACGGCTTCTAGGCCACGACGCTTCTGAGCGCTGACCCGCGCGGCGCCCCTCGCACGAGAGCCCCCGGCCACGGCCGGGGGCTCTCGTGCGAGGCACCGACGGTCAGCGGCGCTCGGGGTAGCCGAGCGCTGGGGCGCTCACCTCGTCGAGCGCCGACGCGACCTCGGCCGGCAGCTCGAGGTCGACGGACTCGAGCGCGGCCCGCAGCTGGGCGGGCGTGCGCGCGCCGACCAGCGCGGACGCGACCGTCGGACGCCCGAGGAGCCACGCGAGCGCGACCGCGCCCGGCGTGCGCCCGAGCCCGTCGGCGGCAATCGCGACGGCGTCGACGACCGAGCTCGCGCTCTCGTCGAGGTAGGGCGCGACGAAGCCCGCGAGGTGCGCGGAGGCGGCGCGCGAGTCCGCGGGGATGGTGCGCCGGTACTTGCCGGTGAGGACGCCGCGACCTAGCGGGGACCACGCGAGGAGGCCCGTACCGAGCGCAGCGGCGGCCGGGACGACCTCGCGCTCGACCCCCCGTTCGAGGAGCGAGTACTCGACCTCGACGGCCGCGAGCCCCGTCCCCGAAGCCTCGAGGAGCGTCGCGGCGCGTGCCTGGCTCCACCCCGGGTGGTTGCAGAGGCCCACGTAGCGGGCGCGGCCCGAGTCGACCGCACGGCGCATCGCGTCGACCGTCTCCTCGAGCGGTGTGCGGGGGTCAGGCGCCTGGACGAGGAGGACGTCGACCCGGTCCGTCCCGAGCCGGCGCAGTGACGCGTCGAGTGAGTCGAGGATCGCGCCGCGGCTCGCGTCGAGGACGTTGCCGCGCGACGTCGTGCGCGTGCCGGCCTTTGTCACGAGGACGACGTCGTCGCGCGTGCCGGTCGAGGCGAGCAGCTGGCCGATGACCTCCTCGGAGCCGCCGTCCGCGTAGGAGGCGGACGTGTCGATCGTCGTGCCGCCTGCGTCGAGAAAGTCACGCAGGAGTTCGGCGGCGTCGTGCTCGTCGGTGTCACGACCCCACGTCATCGTGCCGAGCCCGAGGGCCGAGACGCGCAGGCCGGTGCTGCCGAGGGAACGGGTGTCCATGCGGGGAAGGTTATCGTCCCATGTCCGACCACGGGCGGAGGCCGCACGCGCGTCCTGCCCCTAGAGTGGTCTCCCGTGAACGCATGGGAAGCCCTCGTCCTCGGCCTCGTCCAGGGACTCACCGAGTTCCTGCCCATCTCCTCGTCGGCGCACCTGCGGGTCGTCGGCGAACTCATCGGGGACGTCGATCCCGGGGCCGCGTTCACGGCGATCACGCAGATCGGCACGGAGGCCGCGGTCCTCCTGTACTTCCGCAAGGACATCGCACGGATCGTCAGCGCTTGGTGGCGCGCGCTCGTGGGGCGCAACGGTACCTCGGCCGCCGCCCGCTTCGGTGAGGGCGACGCCGACGCCCGCATGGCGTGGTGGATCGCACTCGGCTCGGTGCCGATCGTCGTCGGCGGCCTGCTCCTCGAGGACGCGATCGACACGTCGCTGCGCAACCTGTGGATCACGGTCGGCACGCTCACCGTCTTCGGCATCCTCCTCGGCGTCATCGACCGTGTCCGGCCCCAGGAACGTGAGCTCACGCAGCTCACGGCGGGGCACGCGGTCGCGTTCGGCTTCGCGCAGGCGCTCGCGCTCGTCCCAGGCGTCTCGCGATCGGGCGGCACGATCACGATGGGCCGTCTGCTCGGCTACACGCGCGAGGCGGCGGCCCGGTACTCGTTCCTCCTCGCGATCCCCGCGGTCCTCGGCTCGGGGCTCTACAAGCTCGTCGGCTCGCTCGACGAGTTCGGGCAGCCCGGCACGCCCGGAGTCGGGGCGACGCTCCTCGCGACGGTCGTCGCGTTCGTCGTCGGGTACGTCGTCATCGTGTGGTTCCTCAAGCTCGTCTCGACGCGTTCATACCTGCCGTTCGTCGTCTACCGGATCCTCTTCGCGGGCGTCGTCGTCGTGCTGCTCCTCGGGGGCGCGCTCACGGCGGCAGGCACAGGGGTCTGACGCACGGCTGACCTCGGCCGTCGGTGGGGCTAGGCTGGGCCGGTGCATGCCTGGCCGACCCCGTACATCCCCGCCCTCCCGTCGACTCCCGGGGCCGAGACGCCTCCGACGCTGCTCGACACCGGCAGCGGTGACCGCGTCCAGCCTGTCGACGGCGCGGACGCGGGCCTCTACGTCTGCGGCATCACGCCGTACGACGCGACACACATCGGCCACGCGGCGACGTACGTGACGTTCGACGTCCTGCTGCGCACGTGGCGCGACGCGGGGCTGCGCACGACGCTCGTCTCCAACGTCACGGACGTCGACGACCCGCTTCTCGAGCGTGCGGCGGCGACGGGCGTCGACTGGCGTGACCTCGCAGCCGAGCAGATTGCGCTCTTCGGCCGCGACATGACGGCGCTCGGCGTCATCCCGCCCGACCTCTACCTCGGCGTCGTCGAGACGGTTCCTCAGGTCGCGGACGCTGTCGAGGCGATGCTCGCCTCGGGTGCCGCCTACCGTGTGCCCGTCGACCCGGCGGAGTCCGTCGTCGACGGCGACACGCTCGGCGACGTCTACGCGGACCTCTCGCGCGACGACGCGTTCGGGACGGTCGCGCACCTCGTGCGGGCCCAGCAGCTCGACCTCTTCGCCGAGCGCGGCGGCGATCCGAGCCGCCCAGGCAAGCGCGACCCGCTCGACCCTCTGCTGTGGCGTCGTGAGCGTCCCGGTGAGCCCGCGTGGGACGCGGGGACGCTCGGCCGCGGACGTCCCGGCTGGCACGTCGAGTGCGCGGTGATCTCGCGGGCCGGCCTCGGTGACCGCATCCACGTCCAGGGTGGGGGCTCGGACCTCCTCTTCCCGCACCACGAGATGACGTCGTCGCACGTGCGGATGCTCGGCGGCCAGGCGGCTGTCGTCAACGTGCACGCAGCTCTCGTTGCCTACGAGGGCGAGAAGATGAGCAAGTCGCTCGGCAACCTCGTGCTCGTCTCACGGCTCGTCGCGTCGGGGGTCGATCCCATGGCGGTACGTGTCGCGCTTCTTGCGCACCACCACGGCACCGAGTGGGAGTGGTTTGACGCGGACCTCGCGGCCGCGACGACGCGCCTCGAGCGGTGGCGCGAGGCGGTCTCGGGCAACGGCGGGCCGGACGCGACGGACATGCTCGTCGAGATCCGCGCTGCGCTGCGTGACGACCTCGACACGCCGCGGGCGCTCGCCGCGGTCGACGCATGGGCCGAGCGCGCGGTGACGGAGTCGGCGCTCAGCGACGTCGACGTCGTCGAGGGCGCCCCGGGTGTCGTCGCACGCGCGCTCGACGCGCTGCTCGGCGTCCGCATCTAGCCGTCCCCGGACTTGTAGGTCCCGAGCACCGTCCGACGGTGCTGGAGACCTACGAGTCGCAAGCGACACCCGACTCGTAGGTCCCGAGCACCGTTCAATGGTGCTCGGGACCTACGAGTCGTGAGGCGCCGCGCGTCAGCGAGCGTTCGCGCGGGGAAGGACCTCGCGGGCGACGAACTCGAGCAGGTCCGGGTCCCCGAGGTCCAGGACCTGCAGGTAGAGCCGCTCGACGCCCATGTGGCGCAGCGCGTCGATGCGTTCGGCCGCCTCGTCGACGGTTCCGCACACCCCGTGCTCGCGCAGTTCGGCGGGCTCTCGCCCGATCGCGTCTGCGCGTCGGCGGAACTCTGCCTCGTTGCGGCGGACGGCGCACACGAGCGCGACCGAGCAGAGCAGGTCGCCGGCGGGCCGCCCGGCCGCGGCCGCAGCCTCGCGGATCGTCGCGAACCGCGCGGGGATCGCGTCGATCTCGGGGAAGGACGCGTTGTACTCGGCGGCGAAGCGCGCCGCGAGCTCGGGCGTCCGACGCGGCCCGGACCCGCCGACGATGATCGGCACCCCGGGCGCACCACCGCGGCCGGCACGCTGGACCGGCGTCGCGAGACCGGGGGCGTCGACGACGGTGACGTGCTCGCCACGGAACGTGAACGTCGCGTCGGACGGCGTCGCCCACAGCCCGGTGACGACCTCGAGGTGCTCGGCGAGGATCCCGAAGCGTCGGGCCGGGAACGGCAGGCCGAACGCCTCGTGCTCGCGTGCGAACCAGCCCGCGCCGAGCCCGAGCTCGACACGGCCGCCCGACATCTGGTCGACCTGCGCGACCTGGACGGCGAGCGCACCCGCGTGCCGGAACGTCACGGGGCTCACGAGCGTCCCGAGCCGGATCGTCGTCGTGTCGCGGGCGAGGCCCGCGAGCGTGGTCCACGCGTCCGTCGTGCCGGGGAGCCCGTCGGTGCCCATGGGCAGGTAGTGGTCGGACCGGAAGAAGGCGTCGAAGCCGAGGTCCTCGGCAGCGAGGGCGGTGCGCAGGAGGTCGTCGTACGACGCGCCCTGCTGGGGCTCTGTGAAGATGCGGACGTCCATGAGTCCCACGGTAGGCGACGGTGGTGGGTCGCGTCCCCGTACGCCCTCACCCGCCCGAGGCGTCGGTGCGTCGCAGCATCGAACGATGGTCAGCACCATCGGGTGCGGTGAGGTCGCGTCATGATCCCGGCGCGAGGCCGTCGCCCGCGCGCGCGATCTCGGTCTGCGGAGCGCGTGAGCACGGTGGGCGTCGGCAGCTAGGCTGCCGGACCGCCCGGGCGAGCTGGCCCGTCGCCTCTCCCGTCCTCACGACGGCGCAGGTAGCGCTCGAACTCGCGCGCGATCGCGTCGCCGCTCGCCTCCGGCAGGTCGACGGCGTCCTTCGCCGCCTCGAGCTGCGCGACGTACTCCGCGATCTCCTCGTCCTCGCCCGCGAGGACGTCGACGCCGTCCTCCCACGCGCGTGCGTCGTCGACGAGGTCGCCGAGCGGCACGGTGATCCCGAGGAGCTCCTCGAGCCGCGAGAGGATCGCGAGCGTCGCCTTGGGCGACGGCCCGTGCGCGACGTAGTGGGGGATCGCGGCCCACACGGAGAACCCGTGCATGCCGTGCGTACGCGCAGCGGCCTGGAGGACGCCGACGATGCCGGTCGGCCCCTCGTACGTGCTCGCCGGGAGGTCGACCATCGCGCGGGTCGCCGGGTCGTCGCTCGTGGCCGTCACGGGGATCGGGCGCGAGTGCGGGACGTCGGCGAGGAGGCCGCCGAGCGTGACGACCGTGCCGACGCCGAGCGAGTCGGCGATGCGCAGGACCTCGGCGCAGTACGTGCGCCAGCGCATCGACGGCTCCGTCGCGTGGACGAGCACGAGGCGACGGGTGCCGACGGTCACGGTCGCGAACGTCGTTGTCGGCCACGTGAGCGAGCGCGAGCCGTCCTCCTCGGTCGCGACGACGGGCCGGTTGACCTGAAAGTCGTAGAACTCCTCGGGGTCGATGTCGGCGACCTTTGTCGCGCCGAGGTGCTCGACGAGGTGGAGGACGGCCGCGGTCGCGGCTCCGCCCGCGTCGTTCCAGCCCTCGAAGGCCGCGACGAGGACGGTGTCCCGCGCTGGGGGCTGCTCGCGAAGGTCGGTGCTGTCCATCCGTCCAGCCTAGGCGGTCGACCGCGTCGAGTGCCGTGGCCCGGCGATGTCCACCGCGTCGCCGGTGTGACCGACGTCGCCCGTCCGCAGGGTGGGGAAACCGCTCCCGACCCCCCGCACCCGGGCTAGGGTCGCGAGGGTGACGCGGTCGGGGGGACCGCAGGAGGAGGTAGGACGTGCAGGATGCGACGCTCGCGCCCACGCTCATCGACGCCCCGGGGCTCGTGCCCGAGGCCGTGCTGTGGGACATGGACGGCACGATCATCGACACGGAGCCTTACTGGCTCGCGTCCGAGGCCGCGCTCGTCGCCGAGCACGGCGGCACGTGGTCGGACGCCCAGGGCCTCGAGCTCGTCGGCATGAACCTCCTCGACAGCGCGCTCGTCCTCCAGGAGCACGGCGTCGCTCTCTCGCGCGAGGAGATCGCGGACGACCTCACGCGTCGTGTCGCCGCATTGCTCGCGGTCGAGGTGCCGTGGCGCCCCGGTGCGGCCGAGCTCCTCGCCGACCTCCGTGAGCGTGGGGTGCCGTGCGCGCTCGTGACGATGTCCTACCGCGAGATGGTCGAGCACCTCATCGAGGCCCTGCCCGCGGGAACGTTCGACGTCGTCGTCACGGGCGACGAGGTCGAGCGCGGCAAGCCCGACCCGGAGCCCTACCTGCGTGCGGCCGAGCTGCTCGGCGTCGACGTGGCCCGCTGCGTCGCGATCGAGGACTCGCGTCCCGGTGTCGCGTCGGCGCTCGCCTCGGGGGCCGCGACGATCGCGGTGCGCGGGCACGTGCCGGTCGTGCAGCACCCCGGGCTCAGCCGGATCCGGTCGCTCGAGACGCTCGACGTCGGCCTGCTCGGCCACGTCCTTGCGGGCGGGATCGTCGACGACCTCGGCGACGACGAGTAGCACCGTCCGCCGACGCGCTCAGATCCCGAGCGTGAGCGGCACCGCCCCGGCGGGGAACTCCGGGGGCGTTCCGTCGAACGCGGGGCACAGCGTCCTATGGGCGCACCAGTCGCACAGCTTGCTCGTCCTCGGCCGGAACTCGCCCTCCTGCGCGTCCCGGACGATCGCGTCCCACACCGCGCGGATCTTCGCCTCCGTGCGCTCGAGGTCCCCGGGCGTCGGCACGTTCCGCTGGACCTGCCCGTCACCGAGGAACACGAGCTGCAGCATCGCGGGCATCGTGCCGCGTGAGAGCAGGACAACGAGCGCGTAGAAGCGCATCTGGAACGCGACCGACTCGCCGTACTGCGGGCGCGGTGCCTTGCCAGTCTTGTAGTCGACGATCCGCACCGCGCCGTCGGGTGCGACGTCGACGCGGTCGACGATGCCACGTAGCAGCGGGCCGCCCTCGAGCCGGGCCTCGAGCGTGATCTCCCGCGCCCGGGGCTCGAGCCGCATCGGGTCCTCGAGCGTGAAGTACCGCTCGACGAGCGCACGCGCCGAGCCGAGCCAGGCGTCGACCGCCGCGTCGTCGTCGAACATCCCCGCGTACTCGGGACGACGCTCCCGCAGGTCGTCCCAGGCGCGGGGGAGCAGCTCGAGCGCGAGCCCCGGCGTGCGCTCCGCGGCCGGGACGTCGAAGATCCCCTCGAGAACCGAGTGCACGAGCGTCCCGCGGGCCGCGGCCGGGCTCGGCGCCTCCGGGACGCGGTCGATCGTCCGGAGCCGGAAGAGCAGCGGGCACTGCTGGTAGTCGTTCGCGCGCGACGGTGAGAGCGCGGGCGCACGGCGCGTACGGGGCGTGTCGACGGGGGCGGAAGGGGTCATGCCTCCACCCTAGGGTTCGGGTCGGACACCCGGGTGCGCCTAGTCTGCTCCCTGTGGAGGAACGCAGCGGGACCCGGGGTGGGGGCAGCCGTCCGTCCGGAGGGTTCGTCGTCGGACGTGTCGCTGGTGCGCCCGTCGTCGTCGACGCGTGGTGGCCGTTCGGGGCGCTCGCGCTCGCCGCGGTCTACGTGCCGACCGCGACACGGGTCGCCCACCCGCTCGACGGGCTCGCGGCGGTCAGTCTGCCGACGGGCGCGGTCGTCGCGCTCATGACCGTGGCGTTCGTCGTCCTCCTGCTCGGCTCGGTCGCGCTCCACGAGGTCGCGCACGCGCTCGTCGCGCGGGGGCACGGCCATGCCGTGCGGTCCGTGACGCTCACCGCCTGGGGCGGCCGCACGACGTACGATCCGCGCGGCACGACGCCGCGCAGCCACCTGCTCACCGCCCTCGCGGGTCCGGCCGTCAACGTCGCGCTCGCCCTCGCGCTCGGCGGTCTCGCGGCCGCGCTCGGCACGACGGCGACGACCGCAGGGGGCTTCGTCGTCGTCCAGGTGTTTCTCGCGGGTGCTGGGGCGAACGGTGTCGTCGCCGTCGTCAACCTCGTGCCCGCGCTGCCCTACGACGGCGGTGCGGCTCTCGAGGCCGTCGTGTGGCGGCTCACCCGGGATCGTGCGACCGCGACGCGCGTCGCAGCGGCGAGCGGGTACGGCATCGCGGTCGCGATCGTCGCGGTCCTCGTCGCGTGGTGGCTGCTCGCGCGGAGCTCGCCGCCCCCGCCCGTCCTCGTGTGGGGCCTCGTCCTCGCGGTGCTCGTCTGGCACGGAGCCGGCCGCGCTGCCGCGTCCGCCGTGCCGGCGGCGCGGGTGGCGACGCTCGACCCGGCGAAGCTCGTGCGTCCCGTCACGGTCGTCGCGCCGGACGCGACGATTGACGACGCGCTCTCGACGCTCCTCGCGGACGGGGTGCGTGCGGTCGTCGTGCCCGACGCCCTCGGCCGCCCGATCGCGTGGGCCGACGGCGCCGCGCTCGCCGAGCGTCGCGAGGGTCACGTGCTCGAGGTCGCGACCGCGCTCGCGCCAGCGGCTCCCGTCGACGCGTCCCTCACGGGGCTCGACCTCTTCGACGCGGTCCGTGCGGTCGCGGACGCTCCGGTGATCGTCGCCGTGCGCCACGGGCGCGTCGTCGGGCTCATCGTCGTCGCGGAGGTCGTCGCGGCGCTCCGCGCGCCCTCGCGCCGGACGCCGCGCAGCGATCGGCCGCAGGACAACTAGACTCCTGCCTCGTGACCGACGCGAACCCCACCCCGACCGAGATCCCCGCCACGACTGACGACGCCACGCCCCGCGCGCTCGTCCGCCCCGTCGCGGATCCCGCGGTGGAGGCCACGGGAGCGGCCGTCCGCCGCGGCCCCTTCCGCGCGGGCGAGCGAGTCCAGCTCACTGACCCTAAGGGCAAGCTCCACACGGTCGTCCTCAAGGTGGGCGGCCAGTTCCACACGCACCGCGGCTACTTCCGCCACGACGACGTCATCGGTGCTCCCGAGGGTTCGGTCGTCATGACGACCTCGGGAGTCGAGTACCTTGCGCTCCGTCCTTTGCTGAGTGATTACACGCTCTCGATGCCGCGGGGCGCGGCGGTCGTCTACCCCAAGGACGCGGGCCAGATCGTCGCGATGGCGGACATCTTCCCGGGTGCGCGCGTCATCGAGGCGGGTGTCGGCTCGGGTGCGCTCACGCTCTCGCTCCTGCGCGCCGTCGGCGACTCCGGATCGGTCCACTCGATCGAGCGGCGCGAGGACTTCGCACAGATCGCGCGTGGCAACGTCGAGCAGTTCTTCGGCGGGCCGCACCCCGCGTGGTCGCTCACGGTCGGCGACCTCGCGCCGACGCTCCCGCTCGTCGTGGGGCCGGGCGAGGTCGACCGCGTCGTCCTCGACATGCTCGCGCCGTGGGAGAACATCGACGAGGTCCACACAGCACTCACGCCCGGGGGCGTGCTCGTCTGCTATGTCGCGACGACGACGCAGCTCTCGCGGCTCGCGGAGGACCTGCGCTCGCACGGTGGTTTCGGTGAGCCCGAGGCCTTCGAGACGATGATCCGCGGCTGGCACCTCGAGGGGCTCGCGGTGCGCCCCAACCACCGCATGGTCGGGCACACCGGCTTCCTCCTCACGGCGCGCCGCATGGCGGACGGCGTCGAGGCGCCCGAGCGCAAGCGACGCCCGTCGAAGGGCTACACGCCCGCGACGACCGACGATTGGTCGCCCGAGGACGTCGGCGAGCGTCCCGTCTCGGACAAGAAGATCCGTCGCGTCCGTCGCGATGTGGGACGCGGGCCCGACGCCGAGGACTGAGCACTAGGGTCGGACGGAGAGGGTCGCTGCCCGGCGGCCCGTGCCCTGCAGGAGGTGCGACGATGACCGAGCCCGGCCGCCCCGACGACCAGCTCGCGCTGCTCGCCGCGCGCAACGATCGTCTCGTCGACGCCCTTACTCGGGCGCGCGAGCAGATCGTCACGCTCAACGCCCAGCTCGAGGACCTCGCGCGCCCGCCGGGCACGTTCTGCGTCTTCGTCGAGGCCGTCGACGCGTCGTCGGTGGTCGTCCTCCAGCAGGGACGCAAGATGCACCTCGGCGTCGGGCCGGGCATCGACACGGCGGTGCTGCGCCCGGGTCAGGAGCTCGCGCTCAACGAGGCGATGGTCGTCGTCTCCGCGGGTGGTTACGAGCCGGTCGGCGAGGTCGTCACCGTCAAGGACACGCTCGACGACGGGCGTCTCGTCGTCGTCGGACGCTCGGACGACGAGCGCGTGGTGCGCGCCGCAGGCTCCCTCGAGGGAGTGCGTGTGCGCGTGGGTGACACGCTCGTCGCGGACACGCGTACGGCGTTCGTCTTCGAGGTCGTGCCGCGGGCCGAGGTCTCCGAGCTCGTGCTCGAGGAGGTGCCGGACATCTCCTACGAGGACATCGGCGGGCTCGCCTCGCAGATCGAGACGATCCGCGACTCGGTTGAGCTGCCGTTCGACCACCCTGACCTCTACCGCGAGCACGGGCTGCGCCCGCCCAAAGGCGTCCTGCTCTACGGACCCCCCGGCTGCGGCAAGACGCTCATCGCCAAGGCGGTCGCGGCGTCGCTCGCGCGACTCGTCGCGGCGCGCGAGGGCGGTGGCGAGGTCCGCTCGTACTTCCTCAACATCAAGGGCCCCGAGCTCCTCAACAAGTACGTGGGGGAGACGGAGCGGCACATCCGTTCGATCTTCGCGCGGGCCCGCGAGAAGGCCACCGAGGGCGCTCCCGTCGTCGTGTTCTTCGACGAGATGGAGTCGCTCTTCCGCACGCGCGGCACGGGCGTGTCCTCCGACGTCGAGACGACGATCGTCCCGCAGCTCCTTGCCGAGATCGACGGCGTCGAGCGGCTCGACAACGTCATCGTCATTGGCGCGTCGAACCGCGAGGACATGATCGACCCGGCGATCCTGCGGCCCGGGCGGCTCGACGTGAAGATCCGTGTCGAGCGTCCGGACGCCGAGGGCGCGCGCGAGATCTTCGGCAAGTACCTCACCCCGGACCTGCCGCTCCACGCGGACGACCTCGCCGAGCACGGTGGTGACGCGGCCGCGACCGTCACGGGGATGATCCAGCGCACCGTCGAGCGCATGTACGCGACCGACGACGCGAACCGCTTCATCGAGGTGACGTACGCGAGCGGCGACAAGGAGGTCCTCTACTTCCGGGACTTCGCGTCGGGCGCCATGATCCAGAACGTCGTCGACCGCGCGAAGAAGCACGCGATCAAGGACCTGCTCGCCTCGGGCGAGCGCGGTCTGCGCGTCGACCACCTGCTGCGTTCGCTTGGCGAGGAGCTCCGGGAGAACGAGGACCTGCCGTCGACGACGAACCCTGACGACTGGGCGCGGGTGTCCGGACGCAAGGGCGAGCGGATCGTCTTCATCCGAACGATCGTCCAGGACGAGAAGCAGGGCACCGAGAACCAGGCCCGCCCCGTCGAGGCGACGAGCCCGACGGGCCAATACCTCTGAGCACGCCGAAGGGCAGGTCGCACGTGGGAGTCACGCGCGTCGTCGGGATCGAGACCGAGTACGGGGTCGTGTCCCCGGGCAACCCCGGGGCCAACGCGATCCTCATGTCGTCGCAGGTCGTCAACGCGTACCGGGCGCTCGCCGAGCTGCCGCGGCCGCCGCGCTGGGACTACCTCGACGAGGACCCGCTCGCGGACGCCCGCGGCTTCCACCTCGAGCGGGCGGCGGCGCACCCGTCGCTGCTCACCGACGACCCGTCGCGGCCGGCGCCGTCGGGCGACGTCCCTGCCGGTGACGCGGACGCGGGCGACTCCGTCGTCGCAGGTCCGGTGACGGGCATCGCGCGGCCGACGACGCCGCTCTACGACGACCCCAGCACGTCGAACGCGATCCTCACGAACGGCGCGCGCCTTTACGTCGACCACGCGCACCCCGAGTACTCGGCGCCTGAGGTCCTCACGCCGCGCGAGGCCGTCGTGTGGGACGTCGCCGGCGAGCGAGTCATGCTGCGCGCGGCGCGCGAGCTCGCGTCCGCGGGCATCGACGTCGACCTCTACAAGAACAACGGCGACGGCAAGGGTGCGAGCTACGGCACGCACGAGAACTTCCTCGTCGACCGCGCGGTGCCGTTCGACACCCTCGTCGACGTCCTCACGCCGTTCTTCGTCACGCGGCAGGTCGTCGTCGGCTCGGGTCGCGTCGGCCTCGGCCAGCACGGCGAGGAGGCGGGGTTCCAGCTCTCCCAGCGCGCGGACTTCATGGAGGCCGAGGTCGGCCTCGAGACGACGCTGCGACGCCCCATCATCAACACGCGCGACGAGCCGCACGCGGACCGCGAGCGGTGGCGCAGGCTCCACGTCATCATCGGCGACGCGAACCTCCTCGAGACCGCGACACTGCTGAAGATCGGCACGGCGAGCCTCGTGCTCGCGGTCGCCGAGAACCTCCACCGGCTCGGCCCCGCGACGGCGCGCCTCGCGGACCTGCAGCTGTGCGACCCTGTCGACGACGTGCGCACGGTGAGCCGTGACCTCGAGCTCGGGACGCCGCTGCGCCTGCGCACGGGTGGCACGGCGACGGCGCTCGAGGTGCAGCGTGCGTACCTCGCGGCGGCGCACGAGGTCGCGCACGTCGACGGGCCGCCGGACGCTGCGACACGCGAGATCCTCGACCGGTGGGAGGACGTCCTCGACCGGCTTGGGCGGTCGCTCGCGGAGTGCGCGCGGGATGTCGAGTGGGTCGCGAAGCACCGGCTCCTCGACCGCATGCGTGAACGTGAGGGGCTCGGCTGGGGGAGCCCGCGGCTCGCGGCGTTCGACCTTCAGTGGGCAGACGTCCGGCCCGAGCGGGGCGTCTACCAGAGGCTGCTCGCCGCGGGTGCGCTCGACCGGGTGACGACGGAGGCCGAGGTCACGGACGCCGTGCACCACCCTCCGGTGAGCACGCGCGCGTACTTCCGCGGGGAGGTCGTCGCGCGCTTCGGGCCGCACCTCGACGCGGCGAGCTGGGACTCGGTCGTCCTCGACGTCCCCGGTGCGCCCGCGCTGCAGCGCGTGCCGATGCTCGACCCCCACAAGGGGACGCGGGCGCAGGTCGGGCCGCTGTTCGACGCGTACGGCGACGACGTCGGCGCGTTCCTCGCGGCGCTCCTCGCGTAGCGGACGCACGCCCGCGGGGACCCCCACCTGTGGTGAGATGGGACGAGCAACGATCCGCGCGCACGCAGGAGGAACTCTTGTCCGGTCAGGAACGCGTCAGCAGGCCCCACGACCCGGCGGCGGACGACGCCCCGGCGCCCGCCGCGCCCCAGGTGCGCGCGCAGGACTCCGACGTCGACGCGCTGCTCGACTCGATCGACGACGTCCTCGAGCAGAATGCCGAGAGCTTCGTGCGTGGCTTCGTCCAGAAGGGTGGCGAGTGATCCGCCGATGACCCAGGACCACGCCCGTCTCCCCGCGGCCTTCGGGCGTCCGGGCTCGTCGTCGTTCGTCGACTTCGTCGCCGAGCACGCCCCGCACCTGCTGCCGGGCTCGGCCGGTGGTGAAGGCATCGTCGAGGGCGTGCCGCATGGCACGACGATCGTCGCCGCGACGTTCGACGGTGGCGTCGTCATGGCGGGCGACCGCCGCGCGACGGCCGGGACGCACATCGCGAGCCGCGACATCGAGAAGGTCTTCCCGGCGGACGAGCACGCGGTCGTCGGCATCGCGGGCTCGGCCGGTCTCGCGCTCGAGCTCGTGCGTCTCTTCCAGCTCGAGCTCGAGCACTACGAGAAGATCGAGGGACGCCAGTTGTCGTTCGACGGCAAGGCGAACCGCCTCGCGACGATGCTTCGCTCGCAGCTCGGGCTCGCGCTGCGCGGGCTCGCGGTCGTGCCGCTCCTCGCGGGGCTCGACCCGGAGGTCGGGCGCGGCCGCATCGTCTCCTACGACGTCACGGGCGGCCGTTACGAGGAGCAGGACCACCACGCGGTGGGCTCGGGCGCGGCGTACGCGCGCGGCTCCCTCAAGAAGCGCTGGCGGCGTGGGCTCGGCGGTGACGCCGCGGTGCGCGTCGTCGTCGAGGCGCTCGTTGACGCGGCCGACGACGACTCTGCGACGGGCGGCCCTGACGCACTGCGCGACATCTGGCCCGTCGTCGTCCTCGTCACACCAGCGGGTGCCGTGCGGGTGAGCGACGACGTCCTCGCGTCCGTCACGGGAGCCGTCCTCACCGAGCGGCGGGAGGCCCGCGCATGAGCATGCCGTTCTACGTCTCGCCCGAGCAGCTCATGAAGGACCGCGCGGACTTCGCCCGCAAGGGCATCGCGCGCGGCCGGTCGGTCGTCGTCGTCGGCTACGACGACGGCATCGCGTTCGCGACGGTCAACGCCTCGCGGGCGCTCCACAAGGTCTCGGAGATCTACGACCGGATCGCGTTCGCGGCGGTCGGCAAGTACAACGAGTTCGAGCAGCTGCGCGTCGCCGGCATCCGGTACGCGGACCTCCGCGGCTATTCCTACGACCGGTCCGACGTCCGTGCCCGCGGTCTCGCGAACGCGTACGCGCAGACGATCGGTGCGGCGTTCACGACGGACTCCAAGCCGCTCGAGGTCGAGCTCGTCGTCGCGGAGGTCGGCGCGAGCGCGTCCGAGGACGCGCTCTACCGGCTCTCCTACGACGGCTCGGTCGCGGACCTGCGCGACCACGTTGTCCTCGGCGGTGACGCGGAGACCCTGGGCGCGGCGGTGGCCGAGCGCTGGCGGCCCGGTCTCACGCTCGGTGAGGTGCTGCGGCTCGCGGCCGAGGTTCTCGCGCACGGCGACGAGCAGCGTTCGGTCCCGGCCGAGGACCTCGAGGTCGCGGTGCTCGACCGCACGCGCGCGCGTCGGGCGTTCCGACGCGTCGAGAACCGAGAGCTCGCGACGCTCCTCGGCGTCGCGACGGACGAGGGGACGGACGCGTGAGGGACACCCGCCGGATCTTCGGCCTCGAGACGGAGTACGGCGTGACCTTCGCGGCGACGGGGGAGCGCACACTCTCGGCCGACGAGGTCGCGCGCCAGATGTTTCGGAAGGTCGTCGCGTGGGGCAGATCGTCGAACGTCTTCCTCACGAACGGTTCGCGGCTCTACCTCGACGTCGGCTCGCACCCCGAGTACGCGACCGCCGAGTGCGACTCGGTGCGTCAGCTCGTCACGTACGACCGCGGCGGCGATCGCATCGTCGAGGATCTCGTCGCCGAGGCGCAGGAGCACCTCGATGCCGAGGGCGTCGCGGGTCGGGTGCACCTCTTCAAGAACAACTCGGACTCGGCAGGCAACTCCTTCGGCAGTCACGAGAACTATCTGGTGCGGCGCGGCCCGGACTTCCAGCGGCTCACGGAGCAGCTCGTGCCGTTCCTCATCACGCGGCAGGTGCTCACGGGCGCGGGCCGCATCGAGGTGACGCCCCGCGGCGCGTCGTTCCAGCTCTCGCAGCGCGCCGACCACATGTGGGAGGCGGTGTCGTCCGCGACGACGCGCTCGCGACCCATCATCAACACCCGGGACGAGCCTCACGCGGACGCCGAGCTCTTCCGCCGGCTCCACGTCATCGTCGGTGACTCCTCGATGGCGGAGCCGACGACGTTCCTCAAGATCGGCTCGACGGACCTCGTCCTGCGGCTCCTCGAGGCCCACGTCCACCTGCGTGACCTCACGCTCGAGAACCCGGTGCGCGCGATCCGTGAGATCAGCCGGGACATCACGGGGCGCGCCCCCGTGACGCTCGCGAACGGCCGGGTCGTCACGGCGATCGACGTCCAGGAGGAGTACCTCACGCGCGTGCTCGCGTTCCTCGACGAGCACGGCGCGTCGGCCGAGGACCACGAGGTCGTCGACCTGTGGCGCCGCGGCATCGAGGCGTTGCGGGCGGGCGACATGACGAGCGTCGAGACCGAGCTCGACTGGGTCGTCAAGCACCGGCTCGTCGAGCGCTACCGGGCGCGGCACGGGCTCGGGCTCGCGGACCCGCGCGTCCAGCGGCTCGATCTCGCGTACCACGACGTCTCCCGGACCGACGGCCTCCTCACGAAGCTCCAGGACGCGGGCCTCGTGCGGCGTCTCACGAGCGAGGCCGAGGTCCTCGAGTCCGTCTCGGTCCCACCGTCGACGACGCGTGCGCGGCTGCGGGGCGACTTCGTGCGCGCGGCTCAGGACGCACGCCGTGACTACACGGTCGACTGGGTGCACCTCAAGCTCAACGACGCCGCGCAGCGCACCGTCCTCTGCAAGGATCCGTTCACGAGCGTCGACGAGCGCGTCGACCGTCTCATCGCCTCGATGTGAGGCCGGCCGGGGCCCCGCCCCTGCCCGCACGACAGGAGCATCCGACCGTGACCACCCCTCACCGGCACCGACCGCTGCGGCGCGCTGCGGCGCTCGCCGTGGCGACGTGCGTGGCGAGCCTCGGGCTCGCCGCGTGCACGGACAAGCCGACCGCACCTGAGACGCCGGCGCCGGTCGTCGCGGTGAGCGGCGAGTTCGGAGGCGTCCCGACGCTCACGTACACTCCGCCGCTGACATTCCCGGACCGTCGCAGCGCGGTCGTGTGGGAGGGGGACGGGCCAGCGCTCACCGACGGTTCGACGGTGCTCCTCGACCTGCTCGCCCAGGACGCGTCCGATGGCAGCTCGGTCATGAACACGCACGACACGCTCCCTGAGGTCTACACGTTCGACGAGACGATCCTGGGTCCGTCGCTCTACGACCTGCTCGACGGGCACCGGGCCGGCGCGCGACTCCTTCTCACGGAGACGTCGAACAGCACACCGCTCGCGCTCGTCGTCGACGTCCTCGCGGGCCGCGCGGCGGGCGAGCCCGTCCCGAATGACGACGCGGCGCTGCCCACCGTGACGCTCGGCACGGACGGCGCTCCGACCGTCACGGTGCCCCAGGACACGGACCCCCCGGCGTCCGTCGTCGTCCGGACGCTCGTGCGCGGTGACCGCGACCAGGTGACCGACGGCCAGACGGTCATCGTCCAGTACACGGCCGTCGCCTGGTCGACGGGCGAGATCATCGACACGACGTGGTCGCGCGTGCGTGCGCCGTTCGTCACGCTCGTCGGCGACTCCAAGCCAGTCGCGGCTTGGAATCAGGGACTCATCGAGCAGCGCGTGGGCTCGCAGGTGCTCATCGTGGCGCCGCCGTCCGCCGCGTACGGGGGAACGGCGTCGCCGTGGGCCGACGAGACGGTCATCTACGTCGTCGACATCCTCCACGCGAGTACCCTTGTCGCGCCCGACGTCGAGAAGCAGGACAGCGACGAGGCGACCGACGAGGCGACCGACGACAGCAAGTAGCCGAGCTGAGGAGAACCATGAGTGTGTCCGTGCGGGTCATCCCGTGCCTCGATGTCGATGCTGGCCGTGTCGTCAAGGGCGTGAACTTCGAGAACCTGCGCGACGCGGGCGACCCTGTCGAGCTTGCGCGCCGCTACGACGCGGAGGGTGCGGACGAGATCACGTTCCTCGACGTCTCGGCGTCGTCGGGCAACCGCGAGACGACGTACGACGTCGTGCGGCGCACGGCCGAGGAGGTTTTCGTGCCGCTCACGGTCGGCGGCGGGGTGCGGTCGGTCGAGGACGTCGACCGGCTGCTGCGGGCGGGTGCGGACAAGGTCGGTGTCAACACGGCGGCGATCGCGCGGCCCGAGCTCCTCTCGGAGATCGCGGACCGGTTCGGCTCGCAGGTGCTCGTCGTGTCCGTCGACGCGCGGCGCTGCCCCGACGGCACGGTGACGGACTCCGGCTTCGAGGTGACGACGCACGGCGGACGGCGGGGCACGGGCCTCGACGCGGTCGCGTGGGCGGCGCGTGCCGCTGAGCTCGGGGCTGGTGAGGTGCTGCTCAACTCGATGGACGCGGACGGCACGAACGCGGGCTTCGACCTCGAGATGCTTTCGGACGTCCGGTCTCTCGTCGCGGTGCCGCTCATCGCGTCGGGCGGTGCAGGCACGGCCCACCACTTCACGGAGGCTGCTCTGGCGGGCGCGGACGCCGTGCTCGCGGCGAGCGTCTTCCACTTCGGCACTCTGACGATCAACGAGGTCAAGGACGACATGCGGCGCGCGGGCCTCGCGGTTCGCTGAGGACCGACGGCGACGGGGCGGGCACCGACCGGTGCCCGCCCCGTCGTCGTCGGTGGGTCAGGACGAGGGGACGAACCGCTCGAGGGTCGCGAGGTCATCGTCGGAGCCGACGATCTTCACGAGCGCGCGTGCTCCACGGCCGTGCGTGTGGAGCGCGAGCTCGCCCACAGCACCGGTGACGACGACGGTGCCCCGGTCATCCTTGGGTCGGTGGACGAGTGCGCGCCGGCCGTCGTCGAGCACGTGGACGACGCCGACGGGGCAACGGTGCAGGAGCAGCGGGGCCATGCGTCGCACGGCCTGCCAGAGGGCGTCCTCCTCGGCGGGGTCGAGCTCGCGTGCGACGGGAGGGGGCGCGGGCTCGTCGTCGGACGCGCGACGGACGTCCTCGCCGTGGACGAAGAACTCGACGAGGTTGATCGCGTCGCCAGCGAGCGCGCGCGGGCTCCAGGCGGCGGGCGCGGCAGCCCAGCGGTCGACCGTGTCGTGGTAGGTCGACGGGTCGTCACACGCGGCGACGGCCTCGTCGAACGTCGCGGCCGTCCGCCGGCCGATGGGGCCGGGCACGGCCTGAAGAATCGTCCACGGCGCGAGCTCACGCTGCGCGAGGTGGACCGCGAGGTGGCGGGTCCGCCAGCCGTCGCACAGGGGGGGCGCGTCGGGACCCGCCTCGTGGAGGAGGGACGCCAGGGTTTCGCGCTCGTGCTGGTGCCAGGTCATGGGTTCATCGTGGCACGTCTCGGATGCCCGCGTGAGTGTCGGTGCCGCGTGCGAGGATGTCACGGTCCCCACCCCGACGAGCCCGGACGGACCTGTGACCTCGACGACCAACCCGCGCCGCCCCGTCGCGCTCACGGGCTCACGACTGCGACGCTCTCTCGCGCTCATGGGTCGTGGTCTGCGTGCGCAACCCTGGCTGTACACGTGGACGATCGCCGTGTCGGCGCTCGCGGGTGTCCTCACGGTCGAGATCTCGACGCGGCTGGGGCGTGCGACCGACGAGGTCGTCGTGCCGGCGCTCACGGGAGCACCAACGACCTCGGCGACGGTGTGGCTCGGCGTCGCGGGGCTCGCGCTCGTCGCTGTCCTCAACGCGGTCGCGGTCGCGGGGCGACGCATCGGCGCGGGCATGGGGTACGCACGGCTCGGTGCCGAGCACCGCCGCAACCTCGCGCACAGGTACCTCGAGCTTCCCGTCGCATGGCACCGGGGTCGTCCGACGGGTCGGCTGCTCGCGCACGTGAGCTCGGATGCGGAGGCGGCGACCGGCGTGTTCAACCCGCTGCCGTTCGCGCTCGGTGTGGCGCTCATGCTCGTCGTTGCGGCGGTGCGTCTCGTGACGGTCGACCCCTGGCTCGCGGCGGCGGCGTTCGCGGTGCTGCCGGCCGTCATGGTCGTCAACGCGGTGTTCCAGCGGCGAATGTCCCCGGCGGTGACGGAGGCGCAGCGGCTCCGTGGCGACGTCTCGGACGTCGCTCACGAGAGCTTCTCGGCGGCGCTCCTCGTGAAGTCGCTCGGCACGGAGGCGCGCGAGGAGGCGCGCTTCGCGCGAGTCGCTGACGCGTCTCGCGCGGCGAACGTACAGGTGGGGCGGGTCCGTGCGGTCTTCGACCCGGTGATCGAGCTGCTGCCGTCGCTCGGTACGCTGCTCGTCCTCGGCGTCGGGGTGTGGCGTGCGTCGGTCGGTGACGTCGGTGCGGGTGACGTCGTCGCGGCCGCGTACCTGCTCACGCTGCTCGCGATCCCGGTGCGGGCGTTCGGCTGGGTGCTCGGCGAGCTGCCGCGCGGTCTCGTCGGGCACGAACGGATCGCCGGGGTCCTCGACGCTCCGGAGGAGATCGTGCCCGGCTCGGGTGCGCTGGCTGGCTCCGGCCCGCTCGGCGTCCGGGTCGAGGGCGTCGGACTCGAGGTCGTGGGGCCGGACGGCCCGCTCACGCTGCTCGACGACGTGACTCTCGACGTCGCGCCCGGGGCGACGGTCGCGGTCGTCGGTGCGACGGGCGCGGGGAAGTCGACGCTCGTCGCGCTCCTCGCACGGCTCTCGGACCCGTCGCGCGGCACCGTGCGCCTGGACGGGACGGACGTGCGATCGCTCGCGCCCGAGGCGCTTGCGGGAGCGGTGGCGTACGTGTCGCAGTCGACGTTCGTCTTCGAGGACTCGGTGCGGGCGAACGTCACGCTCATGGACGACGACGAGCCGGGGGCGCCGTCGGACGAGGAGATCTGGGACGCGCTCGAGCGCGCCCATGTCGCGGACACGGTCCGCGCGCTGCCCGACGGGCTCGACGCCCGGCTCGGGGAGCGTGGCTCGAACCTCTCGGGCGGCCAGCGGCAGCGGCTCGCGATCGCTCGTGCGCTCGTGCGCCGCCCGCGGCTCCTCGTCCTCGACGACGCGACGAGCGCGCTCGACCCGCGCGTCGAGAGGGACATCCTTCTCGGCCTCGGTGAGCGCGGCGGTCCGACGGTTGTCATCGTCGCCTACCGGGCGGCAAGCATCGCGCTCGCGAGCTCCGTCGTGCACGTCGACGCCGGGCGCGTCGTCGACGTCGGCACGCATGCTGAGCTGCTCGCACGCGACGAGGGCTACGCGCGGCTCGCGACCGCGTATGCGCGGGAGACATCGCGCAGGGCGGACGAGGCCGCCGCGGCGGGCGTCGAGGAGGAGCGATGAGCGTGCACGAGGACAGGTCGCCGCGCGCGGCCGTGACGGACGCCGCAGGACGGATCGCGACCGCGAGCTCTCTCGGGGTGCTCGGGACGCTCCGCGCGGGAGTGCGTGTCTCGCCCGAGCTCGTGACGGGGCTCAGGCTCACGCTCCTGCTCGCGGTGCTCGCCGCGATCGGACGCATCGTCGTGCCGGTCGCGGTCCAGCAGTCGATCGACACGGGGCTGCTCGCCGAGGGTGGCGTCGACGCGGGCCGGGTCGGGGTTCTCGTCGCGGCCGCCGCCCTCGTTCTCGTGCTCGCAGGGACGTGCTCGGCCCTCGTCAACGTGCGGCTCGTGCGACGCACCGAGGCCGGTCTGGCGACGCTGCGCGTCAAGGCGTTCCGGCACGTCCACGACCTCTCGGTGCTGTCGCAAGACTCGGAACGCCGGGGCGCGCTCGTCTCCCGCGTGACGAGCGACGTCGACACGATCTCGATGTTCGTCCAGTGGGGCGGCATCATGCTGCTCGTCTCGACGATGCAGCTGACGGTCGCGACGGTCCTCATGGCGGTCTACTCGTGGCAGTTGACGCTCCTCGTGTGGGCGTGCTTCGTCCCGCTCGCACTCGTCCTGCCGCGCCTCCAGCGCGGGGTGAACCGGGCGTTTGCTGAGGTCCGCGCGGCGATGGGCGGCGTGCTCGGCACGGTGTCGGAGGCGGTGCTCGGCGCGGAGACGATCAGGGCTCACGCGGCCCAGGCACGCACCCGCCGGCGTGTCGACGCCGCGGTCGCCGGGCACCGCGATGCGCAGGTCCGTGCGCAGGTGCGGGTCGCGTCGGTGTTCTCGGGCGGGATGCTCGTGAGTAACCTCGTGCTCGTCGCGGTCGTCGTCGCGGGGACCTTCCTCGGTATGGCGGGCGAGGTCTCGCTCGGACGCCTGCTCGCGTTCCTCTTCCTCGTCCAGCTCTTCACGGGTCCGGTCCAGCTCGCGACGGAGGTCCTCAACGAGCTTCAGAACGCGGTCGCCGGATGGCGTCGGGTCCTCGCGGTCCTTGAGACACCGGTGACGGTCGCAGACCCGCCCGACGGCGAGGTCTCACCGCGCGGTCCGGCGACGGTCGAGCTCCGCGGGGTGTCCTACGCGTACCCGGACGGCCCGACGGTGCTCGAAGCAGTGGACCTCACGCTCCCTCCGCGCACCCGGGTGGCCGTCGTCGGGCGCACGGGCTCGGGCAAGACGACGCTCGCGAAGCTCGTCGCGCGGCTCATGGACCCGAGCGAGGGCCAGATCCTCCTCGACGGCACCGACCTGCGTCGGCTGCGGAGCGCGAACCTGCGCGCGCGGGTCGTGCTCGTGCCGCAGGAGGGCTTCCTCTTCGATGGGACGCTTGCCGAGAACATCGCGTACGGGGCGCGTGACCTCGCGCCGGGTCAGGACGTCCGCCCGCTCGTCGAGGACGCGGTCGTGGCGCTGGGTCTCTCGGACTGGGTCGCGGACCGTCCCGGCGGTCTCGACGCGCCGGTCGGGCAGCGGGGCGAGGCGCTGTCGGCGGGGGGGCGACAGCTCGTCGCGCTCGCCCGCGCGTACCTCGCGCAGGCAGACCTTCTCGTGCTCGACGAGGCGACGAGCGCCGTGGACCCAGCGACCGAGGTGCGCGTCGCGCGGGCGTTCGAGCAGCTCGCGGCGGGGCGGTCGACGGTGACGATCGCGCACCGGCTCTCGACGGCGGAGGCCGCGGACCTCGTCGTCGTCGTCGATGCGGGGAGGGTCGTCGAGGTGGGTCACCACGCGGAGCTCGTCGCGGGCGGGGGCGTGTACGCGCGGATGCACGCGGCGTGGATCGCCCAGACACGGTGAGCGGGTGCGTGGGATGATCCCTCGCGTGACCGAAGACTCCACTGCCGCACCCCAGCTCGACGCCGCCGTCGCGAGCCGTCTCAAGCGCGACGACGCTGGCCTCGTCGCCGCGATCGTCCAGCAGCACGACACGGGTGACGTGCTCATGCTCGGCTGGATGGACGACGAGGCGCTGCGCCGGACGCTCACGGAGGGCCGGGTGACGTTTTGGTCGCGGTCGCGGCAGGAGTACTGGCGCAAGGGCGACACGTCGGGCCACGTCCAGCTTGTGCGTTCGGTCGCGCTCGACTGCGACGGCGACGCTCTTCTCGTCCGCGTCGAGCAGGTCGGTGCGGCGTGCCACACCGGCACGCGCACGTGTTTCGAGGCTGGCGGGGACCTCGGTGCGGTCGTCGGGGGCGCGGCATGAGCGCCGTGCAGGGCCCCGGCGACCAGCTCGCCTGGGGTGCGACCTGGCCGGCCCGGGAGGACTTTGTGGCGCTCGCCGCGGAGCACCACCGGGTCATCCCGGTCGTGCGGCGTCTGCTCGTCGACGACGTCACGCCGGTCTCGCTCTACCGCACCCTCGCGGCGGGTGAGCCGGGCACGTTCATCATGGAGTCCGCGCCGATCGGCGGCGGCTGGTCGCGCTGGTCGTTCGTCGGGGTGCGGTCGCGCGCGACCCTCACGGTCGACGGTGACGACGCGCGCTGGCTCGGCGACGTCCCCGAGGGGGTGCCGACGCACGGCGACGTGCTCGACGTCCTGGGGCGCACGCTCGAGGTGCTCGCGACCCCGCGCATCGAGGGGCTGCCGCCGTTCACGGGTGGCCTGGCGGGCTCGCTCGGCTGGGACGTCGTCCGGCACTGGGAGCCGACGCTCGTGCGGTCGACGCCGACCGAGGTCGACGTCCCGGAGGTCGCGCTGTGCCTCGCGTCGGACGTCGCGGCGGTCGATCACCTCACCGGCTCGGTGTGGCTCGTCGCCAACGCGATCAACTATGACGCGACGGACGAGCGCGTCGACGAGGCCTACGGAGACGCGCTCGCACGGCTCGACGCGATGGAGCGCAAGCTCGTCGAGGGGCGCGGCACGAGTGCCGAGGTACCGGTCGTCCTCGGCGAGGCACCCGAGCCGCAGCTCGAGTTCCGGACGGAGCGTGCGGACTTCGAGGCCGCGGTCGACGCGGCGAAGGTCGCGATCGTTGACGGCGAGGTCTTCCAGGTCGTCGTCTCGCAGCGGCTCGACCTCGACTGCCCGGCCTCGCCGCTCGACGTCTACCGGACGCTGCGGACGATCAACCCGAGCCCCTACATGTACTACTTCGAGCTCACGGACGCGGCGGGCGGCCGGTTCGCCGTCGTCGGCTCGAGTCCGGAGACGCTCGTGAGCGTCCAGGACGGCCGTGTGACGACGTTCCCCATCGCGGGCTCGCGGCCGCGTGGAGCGACGCCCGAGGAGGACGTGGCGCTCGAGAAGGAACTGCTCGCAGATCCCAAGGAACGCTCCGAGCACGTCATGCTCGTCGACCTCTCCCGCAACGATCTCGTCAAGGTGTGCGAGCCGACGTCGGTCGAGGTCGTCGAGCTCATGGCGGTGCGCCGCTTCAGCCACATCATGCACATCTGCTCGACGGTCGTCGGGCGGCTGCGGGAGGGCGCGACGGCGCTGCAGGCGTTCACGGCCACGTTCCCGGCGGGCACGCTCTCGGGCGCGCCGAAGCCGCGGGCGATTGCGCTCATCGATGAGCTCGAGCCGGCGGCGCGGGGTGTCTACGGCGGCTGCGTCGGCTACCTCGACCTCGCGGGCAACATGGACATGGCGATCGCGATCCGTACGGCGGTCGTGCGCGACGGACGAGCGAGCGTCCAGGCGGGCGCGGGGATCGTCGCAGACTCGGTCCCGGCGACCGAGTACGAGGAGACGCGGTCGAAGGCCGCGGCGGCGGTCCGGGCCGTCCAGCTCGCGTCGCGTCTTGTGCCGGTGCGTCGTGGCTGAGCGCGTGCGCGGCGCGTCGCGACGCACGACGGTGCTCGGCGCCGTCGTGCTCGGGACGGGTCTGCTCGCGGTGTCGGCGCCGGTGTGGATCTCCGCGACGGGGTCGAGCGCGCTGTCGTCGGCGGTCGAGGTCACGGTGACGGGCGGAACGGCCGCGCCGGGGGTCCAGGCGGCGGGCCTCGTCCTGCTCGCGGCGGCTGCGGCGGCGCTTCTCGTCGGGCGGCTCGGCGGTCTGGTCGTCGCCGGTGTCGTCGCTCTCGGTGGTGCGGTCGCGCTCGTCGCGTCGCTCCCGGTGCTGACGTCGCCCGCGGGGGCGGCACGTTCGGCGGCGTCCGCGGCGACGGGGGTCGACGTGCTTGTCACGGAGCCCCAGGTTGCGGCGGTCGCGTGGGCTGCTCCGGTGCTCGGTGTGCTTGCGCTCGTCGTCGCGGTCGCGGCGGCGCTCGGCGCAGGAGGGTGGCGCACGGGCTCGCGCCGGCACGAGCGTGCGAGCGCGCCGCGGGCTGCGTCCGCCGGCGCGGACGCAGCGCCCGATCTCGCCGACCTGTGGGACGCGCCCGAGGGTGACGAGCCGGACGTGGCCGACAACGGCTCGGAGCGGCGCTAACGGGTGACCTCCCGGGCTGACGTGACGACGTGAGCGCCGCCCGCGCGCTACCCTGTGCGCATGGCTGACAACATCTCGTCGGGTGCCTCGGAGCGCCTGTACCTCCCGCCCGCGGCCCCGAACGACAACCACGGGCACACGACGGCGTCGTGGACGCTCGTCGTCCTCGTCCTCATCGGTGTCGCGATCGCGGCCGGTGCGGTCGTCGCGTCGCTTCCGTGGCTCTTCTGGGTCGGCATGGGCGTCGTCGCACTCGGCGTCGTCTCCGGCAAGGTGCTCCAGGTCCTCGGTCACGGGCAGCCGTCCGAGGCCGAGCGCGCCCAGGCCTGACCCGGCCGGCCTCGCCGCTCCCTCGCCCAGGCGCACCCTGGGCCGATCTGGCGCAGCGTTCTCGTCGCGCGGTCGCCGTACCTCGGCGGCCGCGCGTCGTCGTTCCCCGTGCCGGGTTCCCGGCAGGCGGACGGTGGCGTGGACCACTCTCGAGCGGCCCTACGATGGAGCCAACATCAGCCGAGGGAAGGGGCAGACATGTCGGACGGACGGACCGTGCTCGACGACATCGTCGCGGGAGTCCGCGAGGACCTCGCCGCCCGCGAGGCGCTGACGACTCTCGACCAGCTCAAGGAGCGTGCCGCGCGTCAGCCCGGCGCGATCGACTGCGTGCCCCGCCTGCGGCTCGAGGACGGTGTCGCGGTCATCAGCGAGGTCAAGCGCTCGAGCCCGTCGAAGGGCGCGCTCGCGCAGATCTCCGATCCTGCGGCGCTCGCCGCGGAGTACGAGGCGGGTGGCGCCTCGGCGATCTCGGTGCTCACGGAGGAGCGACGCTTCAAGGGCACGCTCGCGGACCTCGCAGCTGTCCGTGCGCGCGTCGACGTCCCGGTGCTCCGGAAGGACTTCGTCGTCACGCCCTACCAGGTCTGGGAGGCGCGCGCCTTCGGCGCCGACATGGTCCTCCTCATCGTCGCGGCGCTCGAGCAGACGGTGCTCGAGTCGCTCACGGAGCGCATCCACTCGCTCGGCATGACCGCGCTCGTCGAGGTGCACGACGGCGAGGAGGTCGCCCGCGCGGCCGACGCAGGCGCGCGCGTCATCGGCGTCAACGCGCGCAACCTCAAAACGCTCGAGGTCGACCGGGAGACATTCTCCCGTGTCTCCCCGCTCATCCCTGACGGCATCGTGCGCATCGCCGAGTCCGGCGTGCGCGGCCCGCACGACGTCGTCGACTACGCCCGCGCAGGCGCGGATGCGGTGCTCGTGGGGGAGGCGCTCGTCACGGACGCGTCCCCGCGCGAGTCGGTCGCGGCTCTCGTCGCCGCAGGAACGCATCCGTCGGTGCGCGCGTTGCGCCACTGATCTCCCGTCCCGGCACCGCGCCGGAACGGCACGGCACGCTCCTGTGCCGAGCGGCCCCGGCCGCACCCGCCCCCGAGGAAGGATCCGACGTGCCCCCGTCGCTGCAGAACATGCCCGGCCCGTACTTCGGGGAGTTCGGTGGGCGATGGGTGCCTGAGGCTCTCATCGCGGCGCTCGACGACCTCAGCGCTGCCTACGCGTCCGCGAAGGTCGACCCCGCCTTCGAGGCGGAGCTCGCGGAGCTGCACCGCAGCTACTCGGGCCGTCCGTCGATCCTCACCGAGGTGCCGCGCTTCGCGGCGCACGCGGGCGGTGTCCGCATCATCCTCAAGCGTGAGGACCTCAACCACACGGGCTCGCACAAGATCAACAACGTGCTCGGCCAGGCGCTCCTCACGAAGCGCATCGGCAAAACGCGCGTCATCGCGGAGACGGGCGCAGGTCAGCACGGCGTGGCGTCCGCGACGGCCGCGGCGCTGTTCGACCTCGAGTGCGTCGTCTACATGGGTGAGGAGGACACGCGCCGGCAGGCGCTCAATGTCGCCCGGATGAAGCTCCTCGGCGCGACGGTCGTCCCGGTGACGTCGGGCTCGCGGACGCTCAAGGACGCGATTAACGAGGCGCTGCGCGACTGGGTGACGAACGTCGAGTCGACGAACTACCTCTTCGGCACGGCTGCGGGCCCGCACCCGTTCCCCGCGCTCGTGCGTGACTTCCAGCGGATCATCGGCGTCGAGGCACGCGAGCAGGTGCTCGCGCTCACGGGCCGTCTCCCGGACGCCGTGCTCGCGTGCGTCGGCGGCGGCTCGAACGCGATCGGCATCTTCGACGCGTTCCTCGACGACGCCGACGTGCGGCTCCTCGGCCTCGAAGCCGGCGGTGAGGGCGTCGAGTCCGGCCGGCACGCGTCGTCGATCACGGGGGGCGCCCCGGGCGTCCTCCACGGTGCGCGCTCGTTCCTGCTCCAGGACGAGGACGGCCAGACGAAGGACTCGCACTCGATCTCCGCGGGGCTCGACTACCCGGGTGTCGGCCCGGAGCACTCCTACCTCGCGAGCATCGGGCGCGCCCAGTACGAGCCCGTGACGGACGCGGAGGCCATGGAAGCGCTCCGGCTCCTCTCGCGCACGGAGGGCATTATCCCGGCGATCGAGTCCGCGCACGCTCTTGCGGGCGCACTCCGCCTGGGGCGGGAGCTCGCGGAGCAGGGGAGGACCGACTCGATCCTCCTCGTCAACCTGTCCGGCCGCGGCGACAAGGACGTGGCGACGGCGGCACGGTGGTTCGACCTCGTCGACGCCGACGCCGATCTCACCGAGGGAGGGGCGCAGTGAGTGCGACCGCACGACGGATCTCCGAGCTGCGCGCCGAGGGGCGCCCTGCGCTCATCGGCTACCTGCCGGTCGGCTTCCCGACGGTCGACGGATCGCTCCGCGCTGCGCGGGCGCTCGTCGAGGCGGGCGCCGACATCCTCGAGATCGGGGTGCCGTACTCAGACCCCGTCATGGACGGTTCGACGATCCAGGCGGCCGCGGTGCGCGCGCTCGACGGCGGGGTGCGCCTTACGGATGTCTTCCGGGTCGTCGAGGGCGTGGCCGACCTCGGGGCACCTGCGCTCGTCATGACGTACTTCAACCCGGTGCTGCGCTACGGCGTCGAGCGCTTCGCGGCGGATCTCGCGTCGGCGGGCGGTGCGGGGCTCATCACCCCGGACCTCGTTCCTGAGGAAGCCTCGGAGTGGATCTCGGCGGCCGACGCTCACGGGCTCGACAAGGTCTTCCTCGTCGCCCCGAGTTCGACGGACGCGCGTCTTGCCTCGACGGCGGCCGCGTCGCGAGGCTTCGTGTACGCGGCCTCGACGATGGGCGTCACGGGCGAGCGGGCGACGGTGGGCCCGCGGGCCGCGGAGCTCGTCGCACGGACGCGGGCCGCTGGCGCTGAGAACGTCTGCGTCGGGCTCGGCGTCTCCCGTGCGGAGCAGGCTGCCGAGGTCGGCGGGTACGCCGACGGTGTCATCGTCGGTTCCGCCTTCGTGCGGCCCCTGCTTGAGGCGTCGTCGGAGGACGAGGGCATCGCCGCGATGACGGCGGTCGCCCGGTCGATCGCGGGCGGCGTCCGCGCGGCCCGGACCGGCGGGGCGGCGTGAGCCTCGCTGGTGCGCTCGTCGCCTCGATCCCGTCGCCGTCCCGCGGCGTGTGGCACCTCGGCCCGTTGCCGTTGCGCGCGTACGCGCTCGCGATCATCCTCGGGATCGTCGTCGCGACGTGGCTGACGATGCGCCGGTGGAAGGAGCGTGGGGGAGACCCGGACCAGGTGCTCGACATCGTCATGTGGGCGGTGCCGTTCGGCATCGTCGGCGGTCGTATCTACCACGTCATCAGCTCCCCGGACGCGTACTGGGGGCCAGGCGGCGACCCGGTGTCGGCGCTCTACATCTGGAACGGTGGCCTCGGCATCTGGGGGGCGATCGCCCTCGGTGCGGTCGGAGCCTACATCGGCTGCCGGCGTGCTGGCGTGTCGTTCGCGGTGTTCGCGGACGCGGTCGCCCCGGGGCTGCTCGTCGCTCAGGCGATCGGCCGACTCGGCAACTGGTTCAACCAGGAGCTCTTCGGGGCCGTGACGACGCTTCCGTGGGGGCTCGAGATCGACACTGCGATCTCGGGCTATCCGGCGGGCACGCTCTTCCACCCGACGTTCCTCTACGAGCTCCTATGGAACCTCGGTGCTGCCGCGCTGCTGCTGTGGCTCGACCGTCGCTTCAGGCTCGGCCACGGTCGAGTGTTCTGGCTCTACGTCGTCACGTACACGCTCGGTCGGGTGTGGATCGAGATGCTCCGCATCGACGACGCCGAGCTCGTCCTGGGCCTGCGCCTCAACGTCTGGACGTCGCTCGCGACGCTCCTCCTCGGCGCGGTCGCGTTCGCCGTCGTGAGCCGGAGGCATCCGGTGCGGGAGACGAGCGTCCTCGCCGGCGGTTCTGTTGACGGCGCGGACGCTGCCGACGCTTCGTCCGACGACGTGACATAGGGTCGAGCCTCGCTGCCCCGTTGTCCCGGGGCCTCGCGCCCGGGGTCACGTGGGCGCCTCCGTGGACCCTCGTCCCCTTGTCCTGAGGGTCAAGGGAGTGTAATCTTGGCCACCGCGGGCCAGTGTCGTCCTACAACTCCAGTTCACCGCGCTGCGGCCCGCCGCCGCACGACCAGCCGAGGACGGTCCTCATGAGCCTCACGCCGAGCAGCACGGCCGCCGCGCGGCTGCGCGCGCGCCGCGCGTTCACGAGGCTCGTGCCCGTCCGTATCGAGGTCCTTGCGGTGCACGAGGTCCCTGACGCGAAGGAGACGCGTCGCGCCCAGGTCGATGACAACCGGGGCGCCGACTTCGGGCTGCCGTGAGCGACTGACGCCCACCCTCCGTCCTGCATGAACCATCCCCGTCCCGGGGCACGGTGACGACGCGGACGGATCGTGGGCGACCGCGCTCACCCATCAGCTCTTGCGGCCACGGCGTCCGCCGACCGCACCCGAGGACGGTTCCCATGTCCCCTTCGTCGTCGACCCCACCGACACCCCACCCCGAGGTCCCGAGCCCGTGGCGCACCGACGCCCCCGCCGCGACCGGCCTCTACGACCCGACGCGCGAGCACGACGCGTGCGGCGTCGCGTTCGTCGCGACGCTACGCGGTGCTGCGGGCCGTGACATCGTCGACGCGGGCCTCACGGCCCTGCTCAACCTCGACCACCGTGGCGCCGTCGGCGCCGAGGTGGACTCGGGCGACGGTGCAGGCATCCTCACGCAGGTGCCCGACGCCTTCCTGCGTGCCGTCGTCGGTGTCGAGCTGCCGCGCGCCGGAGCGTACGCGGTCGGTCTCGGCTTCCTCCCGCAGGACGCGGCCGACGCCGACGCCGCGGCGCGCGGTGTCGAGGCGATCGCGGCCGAGGAGCGCCTTGAGGTTCTCGCGTGGCGTGACGTGCCCGTCGTCGCGGACCTCGTCGGGCCGACGGCGCGATCCTCGATGCCGACGTTCCGTCAGCTGTTCGTCGCCGACCCCGAGGGGACCCTCGAGGGCGTCGCGCTCGACCGGCGCACGTTCCGGCTGCGCAAGCGGGCGGAGCACGAGCTCGGCGTGTTCTTTGCGTCGCTCTCCTCGCGGACCCTCACGTACAAGGGCATGCTCACGACCGGCCAGCTCGAGCCGTTCTTCCCCGACCTCTCGGACCCGCGCTTCGCGAGCCGGATCGCGCTCGTGCACTCGCGGTTCTCGACGAACACATTCCCGTCGTGGCCGCTCGCGCAGCCGATGCGCCTCGTCGCGCACAACGGCGAGATCAACACGGTCCGCGGCAACCGCAACTGGATGGCCGCGCGCCAGGGGACGCTCGCGTCCGACGTGCTCGGCGACCTCACGCCGCTCATGCCGGTGTGCTCGCCCGGGGCGAGCGACTCCGCGAGCCTCGACGAGGTGCTCGAACTCCTCCACCTCGGCGGACGTTCCCTGCCGCACGCCGTCATGATGATGGTGCCTGAGGCCTGGGAGAACAACGTCGGTATGGACCCTGCGCGCCGGGCGTTCTACGACTACCACGCGAACCTCATGGAGGCGTGGGACGGTCCCGCGAACCTCTCCTTCACCGACGGCACGGTCGTCGGCGCGGTCCTCGACCGCAACGGGCTGCGTCCGGGCCGCTTCTGGGTGACGGAGGACGGGCTCGTCGTGCTCGCCTCGGAGTCGGGCGTGCTCGACCTCGACCCGGCGACCGTCGTGCGCAAGGGCCGCCTCGAGCCGGGCCGCATGTTCCTCGTCGATACGGCCGCCGGCCGTATCGTCGAGGACGACGAGATCAAGGCCGAACTCGCCGCGCAGGCCCCGTACGCGCAGTGGATCGCGGAGAACGAGGTCTTCCTCGACCAGCTTCCCGAGCGTGAGCACATCGCGCACTCGCCGGCCTCCGTGCTGCGGCGCCAGCGCGCCTTCGGCTTCACGCAGGAGGAGGTCCGGGTCATCCTCGGTCCCATGGGCGCGACGGGTGCCGAGCCTCTCGGTGCGATGGGCTCCGACACGCCGGTCGCCGTGCTCTCGGCTCGCCCGCGCCTCATCTTCGACTACTTCACGCAGATGTTCGCGCAGGTGACGAACCCGCCGCTCGACGCGATCCGCGAGGAGCTCGTCACCTCGATTGCGGGCGCGATCGGCCCGGAGCCAAACCTCCTCGAGGAGCTTCCCGAGCACGCACGCAAGCTCATCCTGCCGTTCCCGGTCATCGACAACGACCAGCTCGCCAAGATTGTCCGCATCGACCGCGACCCGCGGCTCACGGGCATCTTCAAGGCCGAGCGGGTCCGTGGTCTCTACCGCGTTGACGGCGGGGGAGAGGCGCTCGAGGCTCGGCTCGAGGAGATCTTCGAGCAGGTCGACGACGCGATTGAGGCGGGCGCGAGCTTCATCGTCCTCTCGGACCGTGACGCGAACCACCACATGGCGGCGATCCCGTCGCTCCTGCTCACCTCGGCCGTGCACCATCACCTGCTGCGCCGTCACACGCGGACGCAGGTGTCGCTCGTCGTCGAGGCGGGCGACGTCCGCGAGGTGCACCACGTCGCGCTGCACATCGGCTACGGCGCGGCGGCGGTCAACCCGTACCTCGCGATGGAGACCGTCGAGCGACTCGCCGAGGAAGGTCTCATCGACGTCGACCCGGCGACGGCCGTGAAGAACGTCATCAAGGCGCTCGGCAAGGGCGTCCTCAAGGTCATGAGCAAGATGGGCATCTCGACGATCCAGTCGTACCGGGGTGCGCAGACCTTCGAGGCCGTCGGGCTGTCCCAGGCGCTCGTTGAGCGGTACTTCACCGGCACGACCTCGCGCCTCGGCGGCGTGGGCCTCGACGTCCTCGCGGAGGAGGTCGCGGCGCGCCACCGTGCGGCGTACCCCGCCTCGGGCAACCACCCGCCGCACGAGGACCTCGAGACGGGCGGCGAGTACCAGTGGCGCCGGGACGGTGAGGAGCACCTCTTCGACCCGGAGACGGTCTTCCGCCTCCAGCACTCGACCCGGACGCGTCAGTTCGACGTCTTCCGGGAGTACACGCGGCGGATCGACGACCAGTCGGAGCGGCTGCTCACGCTGCGTGGCCTGCTGCGCTTCACCCCCGACCGCGAGCCTGTGCCGCTCGACGAGGTCGAGCCGGTGAGCGAGATCGTCAAGCGCTTCAACACCGGCGCGATGTCGTACGGGTCGATCTCCGCAGAGACGCACGAGACGCTTGCGATCGCCATGAACATGCTCGGTGGGCGTTCGAACACGGGCGAGGGCGGCGAGGACCCGGAGCGGCTTCACGACCCGCTGCGTCGCAGCAGGGTCAAGCAGATCGCCTCGGGCCGCTTCGGGGTGACGTCGGAGTACCTGACGTTCGCGGACGACATCCAGATCAAGCTCGCGCAGGGCGCCAAGCCTGGTGAGGGCGGTCAGCTGCCGGGGCACAAGGTGTACCCGTGGATCGCGCGGACGCGTCACTCGACGCCGGGTGTCGGCCTCATCTCGCCGCCCCCGCACCACGACATCTACTCGATCGAGGATCTCGCGCAGCTCATCCACGACGCGAAGAACGCCAACCCGGCCGCGCGCATCCACGTCAAGCTCGTCTCGGAGTTTGGGGTGGGCACGGTCGCGGCCGGCGTCGCGAAGGCGCACTCGGACGTCGTGCTCATCTCGGGCCATGACGGCGGCACGGGGGCGAGCCCGCTCACGTCGCTTAAGCACGCGGGCACGCCGTGGGAGGTGGGCCTCGCGGAGACGCAGCAGACGCTCGTCCTCAACAACCTGCGCGACCGCATCACGGTGCAGGTCGACGGCCAGCTGAAGACAGGGCGCGACGTCGTCGTCGCCGCGCTCCTGGGCGCGGAGGAGTACGGCTTCGCGACCGCGCCGATGGTCGTCTCGGGCTGCATCATGATGCGCGTCTGTCATCTCGACACGTGCCCCGTCGGGGTCGCGACGCAGAACCCGGAGCTGCGCGAGCGGTTCTCGGGGAAGCCCGAGTTCGTCGTGACGTTCTTCGAGTTCCTGGCGACCGAGGTGCGTGAGCACCTCGCGGCACTGGGCTTCCGGTCGCTTGACGAGGCGATCGGCCAGGTTCAGGTGCTCGACGCCCGGCGTGCGATCGACCACTGGAAGGCGTCGGGCCTCGACCTCGCTCCGGTTCTCGAGCGGCCGCGGCCGCTCGAGGGTGCGTCGCTGCGCCGGACGCAGGCGCAGGAGCACGGGCTCGAGCATGCGCTCGACAACGAGCTCGTGCGCCTTGCAGCGCCTGCGCTCGAGCGTGGAGAGAAGGTCCGTCTCGAGGCGCGCGTCCGGAACGTCAACCGGACGATCGGCACGATGCTCGGTCACGAGGTGACGCGCCGCTACAGGGGCGAGGGGCTGCCCGACGACACGATCGAGGTCGTCCTCACCGGTTCGGCCGGCCAGTCGCTCGGTGCGTTCCTGCCGCGCGGCGTGACGCTGCGCCTGTCGGGCGACGCGAACGACTACGTCGGCAAGGGCCTCTCGGGCGGCCGCATCGCGCTCCGCCCGGACGCCTCGTCGAGGCTCGACGGCAGCCGCGACGTCATCGCGGGCAACGTCATTGGTTACGGCGCGACGTCCGGGGCGATCTTCCTGCGCGGGCTCGTCGGCGAGCGGTTCGCGGTCCGGAACTCGGGGGCGACCCTCGTGACTGAGGGCGTGGGCGACCACGCGTGCGAGTACATGACCGGCGGCACGGTCCTCGTCCTCGGGCCGACCGGGCGCAACTTCGGCGCCGGGATGTCGGGTGGTACCGCCTACGTCCTTGACCTGCGTCCGGGGTCGGTCAACAAGGCGGCTCTCGCGGGTCGCGAGCTGGCACTCGCTGCGCTCGACGACGCGGACATGCTCGTCGTCGCCGACCTGCTCGAGCAGCACCTCGCGGAGACGGGTTCCCCGCTCGCGGCGGAGCTGCTGGGCGACCTTCCTGCGGTGCGCGCCCGTTTCACACGCGTGCTGCCGACCGAGTACGCGCGGGTGCGTGACGCCCTCGCGAAGGCCGAGTCCGACGGGCTCGACCCGGGCGCCCCGGGCGTCTGGGAGAACATCCTGGAGGTGGCTCGTGGCTGATCCGCGTGGTTTTCTCAAGGTCCGTGAGCGTGAGCTCCCTGCGGACCGTCCCGTGGCTGTGCGGCTCATGGACTGGCGCGAGGTGCACGAGTACCGCGCGAACAACCCGGACGACCAGCAGATGCTGCGGAGGCAGGCGGGGCGTTGCATGGACTGCGGCGTGCCGTTCTGCCACCAGGGCTGCCCGCTCGGCAACCTCGTCCCGGAGTGGAACGACCTCGTCCGTCGGGGGCGCTACCGGGAAGCGGCGGAGCGGCTGCACGCGACGAACAACTTCCCGGAGTTCACGGGTCGCATCTGCCCCGCGCCGTGCGAGTCGGCGTGCGTTCTCGGCATCAATCAGGACCCGGTGACGATCAAGTCCGTCGAGGTCTCGATCATCGACGAGGCGTTCGCGCGCGGCTACGTCCAGCCGGTCGTCCCGCAGCGGCTCACGGGCCAGACGGTCGCCGTCGTGGGATCGGGCCCGGCGGGCCTCGCGGCTGCTCAGCAGCTGACGCGTGCGGGCCACACGGTCGTCGTGCTCGAGCGCGACGACGAGCCGGGCGGGCTCCTGCGCTACGGTGTGCCGGACTTCAAGCTCGAGAAGGTCCACGTCGAGCGGCGGCTCGAGCAGATGAGGTCGGAGGGCACGCGGTTCCGGTGCGGGGTCGAAGTCGGGAAGGACCTCACGTGGGACGAACTGAGGTCGCGGTACGACGCGGTCGTCGTCGCGACGGGCGCGACGGTCGCACGCGGCCTCTCCGTGCCGGGCGCCGAGCTCAGGGGCGTCCACGCAGCGATGGAGTACCTCCACCAGGGCAACGAGGCAGCTGCGGGCCGTGAGGTGCCGGACCAGATCGCGGCGACGGGCAAGCACGTCATCGTCATCGGCGGCGGTGACACGGGCTCCGACTGCGTGGGCACCGCGCTGCGTCAGGGTGCGGCGTACGTGACGACGCTCGCGATCGGCAAGCAGCCTCCTGCGGAACGCCCCGAGCACCAGCCGTGGCCGACGACGCCGACGCTCTTCGAGGTGTCGTCGTCCCACGCGGAGGGAGGCGAGAGGTCGTACCTCGCGTCGACGGTCGCGCTCCAGGGCGACCCGCACGGTAACGTCACTGGCCTCGTCGTCGCGACGACGGAGTACCTCGCCGACGGGCGCCGGGTGCCGACCGCGGGCACGGAGCGGATCATCCCGGCGGACCTCGTGCTCGTCGCGATGGGCTTCACCGGTCCCGAGACGACCACGTTGAGCGAGCAGACGGGTGTCGACCTCACAGGTCGTGGCCTTGTCGCGCGGGGCGACGACTACGCGACGAGCGTCCCGGGCATGTTCGTCGCGGGTGATGCCGGCCGGGGGCAGTCGCTCGTCGTATGGGCGATCGCGGAAGGTCGTGCGGCAGCCGCGTCGGTCGACGCGTACCTCCAGGGAACGACCGAGCTCCCCTCTCCCGTGCGTGCGTCGGACACCGCTCTGCGGGTCTGATCCTGTCGGCCCCGGCTCCGTGCCGGGGCCGACGTGCGTCCGGGTCGACTAGCCTGTGGCGCGGCCCACATGTCGGGACCGTCCCGACCGCCAGACGTCCTACAACCAACCCCCCCATGTGAACTAGGCTTGGAGCCATGCGCAGAGCGAAGATTGTTTGCACCATCGGTCCCGCGACCGCCTCCGCGGACCAGATCCAGAACCTCGTCGACGCCGGCATGGACGTCGCCCGAATCAACCGGAGCCACGGTGCTCCTGACGAGCACGAGCTCGTCTACCACAACGTGCGGGCCGCAGCCGCGTCCGCGAGCCGCCCCGTCGCGGTGCTCGTCGACCTCCAGGGTCCGAAGATCCGTCTCGGCAAGTTCGAGAAGGACGAAAAGTACTGGCTCGACGAGGGCGACATCTTCACGATCACGACCGACGACGTCGTGGGCACCAAGGAGCTCGTCTCGACGACCCACAAGGGTCTTCCTGGCGACGCCCGCGTCGGTGACCCGATGCTCATCGACGACGGCCGCGTCCTCGTGCGCATCGTCGAGGTCGACGGCCCGCGTGTCGTCACGCGTGTCGAGGTTGCCGGTCCCGTCTCCAACAACAAGGGCATCAACCTGCCCGGCGTCGCTGTCTCCGTCCCCGCCATGTCCGAGAAGGACGAGGAGGATCTCCGCTGGGCGATCCGCCTCGGGGCGGACATCATCGCCCTGTCGTTCGTCCGCAACGCGGCCGACTACAACGACGTGCGTCGCATCATGGAGGAGGAGGGCCGCATCCTCCCCGTCATCGCCAAGGTCGAGAAGCCGCAGGCGGTCGACAACCTCGAGGAGATCGTCGATGCGTTCGACGGCATCATGGTCGCGCGCGGCGACCTCGGCGTCGAGCTGCCGCTCGAGCAGGTGCCGCTCGTCCAGAAGCGCGCGGTCGAGCTCGCGCGCCGCAACGCGAAGCCCGTCATCGTTGCGACGCAGGTCCTCGAGTCGATGATCTCGGCGCCGCGTCCGACGCGTGCCGAGGCCTCGGACTGCGCGAACGCGGTCCTCGACGGTGCGGACGCCGTCATGCTCTCGGGCGAGACGTCGGTCGGCGACTACCCGATCGAGGCGGTCCGCACGATGGCCCGCATCATCGAGTCGACCGAGCAGCACGGCCGGGAGCGCATCGCGCCGCTCGGCTCGACCCCGCACACGCGCGGTGGTGCCATCACGCGTGCCGCGGCCGAGATCGGTGAGCGTGTGGGCGTCAAGTACCTTGCGACATTCACGCAGTCGGGTGACTCGGCGCGTCGCATGTCGCGCCTGCGTTCGTCGATCCCGCTCATCGCGTTCACCCCTGACGCGTCGGTCCGCAACGTGCTCGCGCTCAGCTGGGGTGTCCAGGCGGAGCTCGTCGACCAGGTCGCGAACACGGACGCGATGGTCCAGCTCGTCGACCAGACGCTCCGCTCGAAGGAGCTCGTCGAGGACGGCGAGTATGTCGTCGTCGTCTCGGGTGCGCCCGTCGGTGTCGTCGGTTCGACGAACAACATCACGGTCCACAAGATCGGCGAGTCGACCGGCCGTATCGCCTGACGTTCATCCCTCACTTCGAGGGGCCCCGGACCATGCGGTCCGGGGCCCCTCGCGTCGTGCAGGGGCATGTGCGGGACTCTTGTCGCTGTCAGCAGCGGCGAGACGCCCATAGCACGAGGTCACTGCGAGGTCGGTGATCGTGCCCATCGTGCGTTGTGCCACGTCCTGCGGGTGTTCGGGCGCGTCCCGCGCTGACATGCCGATCTCACGCGCGCGGCCCGGTCCCTCGGGGGACCGGGCCGCGCGTGCGCCGCGGGGGCGCGAGGGTGCCCCGAGTGGGATTCGAACCCACACTGGATCGGGTTTGAGCCGAACGCCTCTGCCGGTTGGGCTATCGGGGCCGGGGGCGGGGTAAGCATATCGCCCGGAACGTGGTGCGACGCACCCGCGGGTCCTGTGCCGGGGCGCGCTGTGACCCCGTAGGATGTGTGCGTGACAGAGAACGAGAAGAGCCCCGAGAAGATCGAGCTGGACCTGCCGCCGCTTGTCGAGCCTGAGGCGGAGAAGCCGGCCGCTGCTGGTCGTGTCCGTCGTGCGGTCGTCGCGGAGGACGAGGCGCTCATCCGCATGGACGTCGTCGAGACGCTCCGCGAGGCGGGCTTCGACGTTGTCGGTGAGGCTGGTGACGGCGAGACCGCGGTCGCGCTCGCGATCGAGCACAAGCCGGACGTCGTCGTCATGGACGTGAAGATGCCCGAGCTCGACGGTATCTCCGCGGCGGAGCGCATCGCGAAGGCGCACGCGGCGCCGGTCGTGCTGCTCACGGCGTTCTCGCAGACCGAGCTCGTCGAGCGTGCGCGGGACGCTGGCGCGATGGCGTACGTCGTCAAGCCGTTCAGCCCCGCGGACCTGCTTCCGGCCGTCGAGATCGCCATCTCGCGGTACACGCAGATCTCGGCGCTCCAGGACGAGGTCGCGGACCTCCAGGAGCGTTTCGAGACGCGCAAGCACGTCGACCGTGCCAAGGGTCTGCTCATGACGAAGATGGGCCTGTCGGAGCCTGAGTCGTTCCGCTGGATCCAGAAGACGTCGATGGACCGGCGCCTCACGATGCGTGAGGTTGCGGACGCGGTCATCGACCAGGTCGGCAAGGACTGACACCGCATGACGACGGGCCCGGCACGCTGCCGGGCCCGTCGCATGTTGTGACCTGACCGTGACCTGAGTACATTCGGTTCCGCGTGCCCGTCCCGGGCACGCGTCAGTGCCAAGCAGGGGACTTCATGAAGGAGGTGCGTCGATGGTGCGGGCATCGGTCGACGTACGCCATGCGGTTGCCGGCGATCTTCTCGAGGTCGCGGGCCTGTGCCTGACGGCACGCGAGGAGTCCTCGACGCCGACCCAGCTGTGCTCGCCCGATGTCGAGCGTGTGCGCAACCAGCTCGGCGTGCTGCTGTCCGTGCCGGGCGGGCGTGTGCTCGTCGCGCGGCACGACGGAGTTGCGGTGGGGCTTCTCCTCGGACGGATTGTCGAGGCGAACATCTATCACGACGCCCCTGTGCTCTACATCGAGGCGCTGTTTGTCGACCAGGGCTTCCGCCGGCGCGGCGCCGGGCACGCACTGCTCGCGGCTGCGGCGGAGATCGCGCTCGAGGTCGGCGCAGAGGAGGTCTACTCCGTGCCGCTCCCTGGGTCGCGCGGCGTGCAGCGCTTCCTCCTGCGCCTCGGGTTCGCACCGGCCGCGTCGCACCGTGTCGTCCAGACGGCGACGCCCGTCCGCCGACTCGAGTCGGACCCGGTGTCTGCTCGTCGCGGGTCTCGTGGGCTCGAGGACCTCATCGCACGGCGCCGCAAGGCGCGCATCGAGACGCACTCGGGTCCCGTCGACCTACGCGAGCTCCAGGCGCGGCTGCGTGCGGAACGTCTGGGGTCGCCGGCGACCCCGGGGGCGGGTGTCCCGGTCGCGGACGGCGTCGCTGAGACGCGTGCCCGCCGTCGGCTGACGTCGGCGGGCTGAGCCCGGGCTGCAGTCACCCGGTGCGAGCGGCTCTCAGCGTGCGTCGAGGATCATGCACGTGAGCCGTGCCGTGCAGACGCGCCGGCCCGCGTCGTCGTGGACGACGATCTCGTAGCTCGCGAGGGTGCGGCCGAGGTGAAGCGCGTTCGCGACGGCGGTAACGGTCCCCGAGCGGACCCCCTTGTGGTGGGTCGCGTTGAGGTCGAGCCCGACGACCCCGCGACCCGTGCCGGCGTGCGCGATCGCGGCGTACGAGGCGAGGGTCTCGGCGAGCGCTGCGGAGGCACCGCCGTGGAGGAGCCCTGCGGGCTGCGTGTTGCCCTCGACGGGCATCGTCGCGACGGCGCGCTCGGCGGTGAGCTCGAGGATCTCGATGCCCATGCGCTCGTGGAGCGTGCCGTGCGCCGAACGGGCGACGAGCTCTCGCTGCGCGTCGGTGAGGGGGGTGCGGACGTCCGGGTGGGTGTCGGTCATGGGAGATAGGTTGTCAGGTGTGAACGACAACGTGCGACCCCGGCTGCTGCTCATCGACGGACACTCCATGGCGTTCCGCGCGTTCTTCGCGCTGCCCGCGGACAAGTTCACGACGTCGGGGGGTCAGCACACCAATGCGGTGCACGGCTTCGTGTCGATGCTCGCGAACCTCATCAAGAACGAGCAGCCCACGCATGTCGCGGTCGCGTTCGACGCGGGTTCGACGACGTTCCGTACGGAGCGCTTCCCGCAGTACAAAGGCGGCCGCGACGCGACGCCTGAGCCCTTCAAGGGCCAGGTGCCGCTCATCCGTGAGGTGCTCGACGCTCTTCGGATCACGCACTACGAGCGCGAGTTGATCGAGGCCGACGACATCCTCGCGACGTGGTCGTACGAGGCAAGCTCGCGCGGCTGGGACGTCCTCGTATGCTCGGGGGACCGCGACTCGCTGCAGTTCGTCACGGACACGGTGACGGTGCTCTACCCGGTCAAGGGCGTCTCGGAACTTGCGCGCATGACACCTGACGCCGTCGAGGCGAAGTACGGGGTGCGTCCTGAGCGCTACCCGGATCTCGCGGCGCTCGTGGGGGAGTCGGCGGACAACATCCCGGGCGTGCCGAAGGTCGGCCCAAAGACGGCCGCGAAGTGGCTCACGCAGTACGGCGACCTCGAGGGTGTCCTCGCGCATGCCGACGAGATCACGGGGGTTGCGGGCCAGAACCTGCGGGAGCACATCGACCAGGTGCGGCTCAACCGAGAGCTCAACCACCTCCTCACGGACCTCGAGCTGCCCTACGCGCCGGAGGACCTCGTCGCGCGCCCGTGGAACCGCGAGGCGATGCACACGATCTTCGACGCGCTGCAGTTCCGGACGCTGCGCGACCGCCTGCTCGCGATGATGCCGGCCGAGGAGCGGGGCGACGACGACGTCGTCGCGGGTCCTCAGCTGGAACTCGACGACGTCGCGCCGGGCGGGCTCGGTGCGTGGCTCGCCGTCCGCGTGGGGAAGCGTCTCGGGCTCGAGGTGCGGGGGCGGGCGGTTCCGGGTTCGGGTGACGCTGACCTTCTTGCTCTCGGGGACGCGGACGCGCACGCGGTCGTCGTCGATCTCACGGAGATCGACCCCGCCGATGACGCCGCGCTCGGTGCATGGCTCGCGGACGAGGACGCACCCAAGGTCGTCCACGGCGGCAAGGCGCGCTGGCACGAGCTGCAGGGGCGTGGCTACGCGCTTCGCGGGGTCACGCTCGACACCGAGCTCGCGGCGTACCTGTGCCACCCGGACCAGCGGACGTTCGACCTCGAGGACCTCACGATCCGCTCGCTCCACCGTGAGATCGGCGCGGCGTCGGCGGGGGGTACGCAGGGTTCGCTCGACCTCGATCTCGACGGTGACGGGGGGGAGCTCAGGGTGCTCGCGGAGCGGGCATCGATCCTCGTGCCGCTCGGGGAGGCGCTGGCCGACGACCTCGCAGACCGCAGCGCGACGAAGCTCCTCGATCTTCTTGAGCTGCCGCTGGCTGACGTCCTCGCGCGCATGGAGGACACGGGGATCGCGGTCGACGTCGACCTGCTCCGCGAACTCGACGCGGAGTTCGGCGAGCAGGCACGGCACGCGGCCGAGGAGGCGTACGCGGTCATCGGGCGCGAGGTGAACCTCGGCTCGCCTAAGCAGCTCCAGGAGGTGCTCTTCGACCAACTGGACATGCCGCGAACCAAGAAGATCAAGACGGGCTACACGACGGACGCGGCCGCGCTCACGGAGCTGTTCGCGAAGACGCAGCACCCGTTCCTCGAGCACCTGCTCGCGCACCGTGACGTGACGAAGTTGCGTCAGACGGTCGAGACGCTCCTGCGCTACGTCGGTCCTGACGGTCGCATCCACACCACGTTCCAGCAGACGGTCGCGGCCACGGGACGGCTGAGCTCTGCGGACCCCAACCTTCAGAACATTCCGATCCGCACGGCTGCCGGACGGCGCATCCGCCGCGCCTTCGTCGTCGGTGACGGCTACGAGACGCTGCTCACCGCGGACTACTCCCAGATCGAGATGCGCATCATGGCGCACCTGTCGGGCGACGAGGGACTCATCGAGGCGTTCCGGTCGGGCGAAGACCTCCACAACTATGTCGCGTCCCGGGTGTTCGGCGTCGCGACGACGGACGTGAGCCCTGCTCAGCGGTCGAAGATCAAGGCGATGAGCTACGGCCTCGCGTACGGGCTGTCAGCCTTCGGCCTCTCGAAGCAGCTCGGCATCGAGGTCGGCGAGGCGCAGAAGCTCATGGACGACTACTTCACGCGCTTCGGCGGCGTGAGGACGTACCTCCACGAGGTCGTCGAGGCTGCGCGTGCGACGGGCTACACCGAGACGATCCTCGGGCGTCGGCGCTACCTGCCGGACCTCACGAGCGACAATCGTCAACGGCGCGAGATCGCCGAGCGGGTCGCGCTCAACTCCCCGATCCAGGGGTCCGCTGCGGACATCATCAAGATCGCCATGCTCGAGGTGCGCAAGGAACTCGACACGCGCGGCCTGCGCTCGCGCCTCCTCCTCCAGGTCCATGACGAGCTTGTCCTCGAGGTCGCGCCGGGCGAGCTCGAGGAGGTCGAGGCGCTCCTGCGTGCGGCGATGGGCGGGGCTGCGAAGCTCTCGGTGCCGCTCGACGTCTCCGTCGGCACGGGCCCGAACTGGCACGACGCGGGGCACTGACCCGGAGCGCTGATCCGCGCGGGGTGCGCGCCGCGGTGCCGACTGCGTCCGCGAGGCGGGCGTGCGGTTGTCCTGGCTCAGCGCCAGCGCGTGACGAAGATCGCGGTGCCGGGCAGCACCCTGCCACGCACGGGGCTCCAGCCGCCCCACGCACGGTCGTGGCCCGCGGGCCACTCGGGCTCGACGATGTCGAGGATCTCGAGGCCCGCGGCGACGACGTCTCGCACGTGGTCGCCGACGGTCCGGTGGTACTCGACGTATGTGACGCGGCCGGCGTCGTCACGCTCGGCGTAGGGCGTCCGGTCGAAGTACGAGGACGTCGCGGTGAGCCCGCGTTCCGTCGGGTCGTCGGGGAACGCCCAGCGGACGGGGTGCGTGACGGAGAAGACCCACCGTCCGCCAGGGCGCAGGACGCGTGCCGCCTCGGCGTGCACCGTGCGGGCGTCGGGCACGAACGGGATCGCGCCGTACGCGGTGAAGACCGCGTCGAAGCTGGCGTCCGCGAAGGGGAGCGCGCGGGCGTCGGCCTGGACGAGCGGGGGCGTCTCTGGCAGCGTCCGCCGGGCTCCGAGCATCCCGCCCGAGAGGTCGGTCGCGACGGCCTGCGCACCGCGGCCGCGGAGCCAGCGCGAGCACTGCGCGGCACCGGCCCCGATCTCGAGGATGTCGGCACCGGTAACGTCGCCGAGCAGGTGGGCGTCGGCCTCTCGGAGGCCCTCGGGGCACCAGCAGAAGTCGTCGTCGCCGAGGAAGCCTCCGTGCTCGTCGAGGTACTCGGCGGCGTTCTCGTCCCACCAGCTGCGGCCCGCGGGGCCGGCGGACTCGGGCGGGACGTCCTGGTATCCGGCACGCTGCTGCATCGGCCTATCGTCCCACGGTGCGGGACACGCGCCCGGGAAGGACCTTCGGCACCGGAAATCGGTCTCCGCCGTGGGTAAAGTTGGAGGTACGAACGGCGTGAGGACGCGACCCGGCGTCTGCCCGGTCGTGCTCGCGCACTACGCGAGGGAGCTTTCTCTGATGCGCATCGGCCTTCTCACGGGCGGCGGCGACTGCCCGGGCCTCAACGCGGCGATCCGGGCGATCGTCAAGCAGGGGCTCGGGGAGTACGGGCACCAGATCATCGGGTTCCGCAACGGGTGGAAGGGCGTCGTCGACGGCGACATCCAGCCGCTCGAGCGCCAGCACATCCGCAACGTCCTCTCGATGGGCGGCACCCTGCTGTCGACCGCGCGGTTCCACCCGCGCGAGGAGGACGGCTCGATGGACGCGGTCCTCCAGACGCTCGAGGCCGAGAAGATCGAGGCGCTCATCTGCATCGGCGGTGACGGAACGCTCCACGCGGCGAGCAAGGTCGCCGACGCCGGCGTGAAGATCGTCGCGATCCCCAAGACGATCGACAACGACGTCGCGGGGACCGACCTCTCGATCGGCTTCCACACCGCGGTGAACATCGCGACGGAGGCGATCGACCGGATCCACACGACGGCGGAGTCCCACAACCGCGTCATGGTTGTCGAGGTCATGGGGCGTCACGCCGGCTGGATCGCGGTGAACTCTGGCATCGCCGGTGGCGCCGAGATCGTCCTGGCTCCCGAGGAGCCGTTCGACATGGACCGTGTCGTGAAGTTCCTCCAGCACCGCCACAAGGCGCACGCGAACTTCTCGATCGTCGTCGTCGCGGAGGGCGCTCACGCGAGGCAGGGCTCGTCGATGGAGTACGAGGTCCAGCTCGGCAAGTACGGCGAGATCGTCGCCGGCGCGATCGGCGAGCGGGTCGCTGCGGAGATCCAGGCGCGGACGGGCTTCGACACCCGCCTCACGGTGCTCGGGCATGTCCAGCGCGGCGGGACGCCGACGCCGACGGACCGTATCCTCGGTTCGCGTTTCGGTGTGGCCGCGGTCGACGCGATCACGGCGGGGGAGACCAACGTCATGACGGCGCTCCAGGGCGAGGACATCGTCCTCGTGCCTCTCCCCGAGATCGCGGGCCGCGTCAAGCAGGTTCCCGACGACCTCCTGCGCGTCGCCCGGGTCCTCGCCTGAGGTTGGCCTCGACGCCTCTCCCGACGCACGTCGGGAGGGGCGTCGCTGCGTGTGCGGACAAGTGGTAGTGTTGACGCGGTCTCTCGTGGGTGAGCCATGTCCTCCGTGAGGAGCGACGGGTCCGCGGGAGGCACACATCCATCCGTACTACTTCCTGTCCGCATCGGAGCACCTGACTCAATGACCACCCCCACCACGAAGCAGATCGCTGTCAACGACATCGGTTCTGCCGAGGACTTCCTCGCTGCCGTCGACGCCACCATCAAGTACTTCAACGATGGCGACATCGTCGAGGGCACCATCGTCAAGGTCGACCGCGACGAGGTCCTTCTCGACATCGGCTACAAGACCGAGGGTGTCATCCCCTCGCGTGAGCTCTCCATCAAGCACGACGTCGACCCGGGCGAGGTCGTCCAGGTGGGTGACGCGGTCGAGGCGCTCGTTCTCCAGAAGGAGGACAAGGAGGGTCGCCTCATCCTGTCCAAGAAGCGCGCCCAGTACGAGCGCGCCTGGGGCACGATCGAGAAGGTTAAGGAAGAGGACGGCGTCGTCACCGGCACCGTCATCGAGGTCGTCAAGGGTGGCCTCATCCTCGACATCGGCCTCCGTGGCTTCCTCCCGGCGTCGCTCGTCGAGATGCGTCGCGTCCGCGACCTCCAGCCGTACGTCGGCAAGGAGATCGAGGCGAAGATCATCGAGCTCGACAAGAACCGCAACAACGTCGTCCTCTCGCGCCGTGCGTGGCTCGAGCAGACGCAGTCCGAGGTGCGCTCGACCTTCCTGCAGACCCTGCAGAAGGGCCAGGTCCGCCCCGGTGTGGTCTCGTCGATCGTCAACTTCGGTGCGTTCGTGGACCTCGGCGGCGTCGACGGTCTCGTCCACGTCTCCGAGCTCTCGTGGAAGCACATCGACCACCCGTCCGAGGTCGTCGAGGTCGGCCAGGAGGTCACGGTCGAGGTTCTCGACGTCGACTTCGACCGCGAGCGTGTCTCGCTGTCGCTCAAGGCGACGCAGGAGGACCCGTGGCAGGCGTTCGCCCGGACCCACGCCATCGGCCAGGTCGTCCCGGGTAAGGTCACCAAGCTCGTCCCGTTCGGCGCGTTCGTGCGCGTCGAGGACGGCATCGAGGGCCTCGTCCACATCTCGGAGCTCGCGCAGCGTCACGTCGAGCTGCCGGAGCAGGTCGTCCAGGTCGGCGACTCCGCGTTCGTCAAGGTCATCGACATCGACCTCGAGCGCCGCCGCATCTCGCTCTCGCTCAAGCAGGCCAACGAGGGTGTGGACCCGGAGTCCGAGGACTTCGACCCCGCGCTCTACGGCATGGCTGCCGAGTACGACGAGCAGGGCAACTACAAGTTCCCCGAGGGCTTCGACCCCGAGACGCAGGAGTGGCTCGAGGGCTTCGAGGCGCAGCGTGAGACGTGGGAGGCGCAGTACGCCCAGGCCCACGAGCGCTGGGAGGCGCACCGCAAGCAGGTCGCGGACGCCATCACGGCGGACGCCGAGGCTGCGGCCGGTGGCAGCAGCTCGTCCGAGTCGGCTCCGTCGACCTACTCCTCGGCTCCTGCCCAGGAGGAGACTGCGGGTACGCTCGCGTCCGACGAGGCTCTCGCCGCTCTGCGCGAGAAGCTCACGGGCAACTGATCGAGCACCGTCCCTGACGGTCGTTCGGAGGCCGGTCACCGCACATGCGGTGGCCGGCCTCCGGCGTTCCCGGGGCGGACCGGGTCGAGCGCGCGCGAGGCTCCGCAGGCGGATTCATACGGCTGTCCGCAGATGCGGGGGTGTGCGGCCTCGTGCGCTCAGGCACGCGTGCGTCGTGCGACCACGCACTCGACCGGGGTTCGCGGCGGCAATGCTGCGGTGATTGCGTGCCTGCACCCGTTGACGGTGCTGCCACGCAAGAACCGTGACGCGCCCGACGGCCCGCGCGCGGCCCCTTGCGTGCACGTACCCTCGCGGGATGCTGTGACGCAAGGAAGATGGCGCGCAGGCTGGAGCTCAGGCGTCGGCGTCGTCAAGACCCGGGGCGAGCTGGGTCTCGTAGAGGTCCGCGTAGAGGCCGCCCTGGGCGAGCAGCTCTGCGTGGGTGCCGTGCGCGACGATCCGTCCGGAATCGACGACGAGGATCGCATCGGCGTCACGCACCGTCGAGAGCCGGTGGGCGATGACGAGCGCCGTGCGGCCTTCGAGGGCCCGGTCGAACGCACGCTGGACGGCGGCCTCGGACTCCGAGTCGAGGTGCGCGGTCGCCTCATCGAGGATGACGACGGCCGGCGCCTTGAGGAGCAGACGGGCGATCGCGAGACGCTGCCGCTCACCACCGGAGAGCCGGTAACCACGATCACCGACGACGGTGTCGATGCCGTCGGGAAGGGACTCGACGAGATCGAGGACGTGCGCTGCCCGCAGCGCCTCGAGGATCTCGTCGTCGGTCGCTCCTGGCTTGGCGTAGCGGAGGTTGCCGGCGATCGAGTCGTGGAACATGTGGGAGTCCTGCGGGACGGTGCCGACGGCGGCGCGCAGGGAGGCGAGAGAGACGTCGCGCAGGTCCTCGCCGGCGATCCGCACCGTGCCGTCCGTCGGGTCGTACATGCGTGTGACGAGATGGGTGAGCGTCGTCTTGCCTGCGCCGGACGGCCCGACGATCGCGACCGTCTGGCCGGGCTCGACGCGGAACGTCACGCCGGTGAGCGTGTCTGCCTCCGGGTCGTTCGTGAGCGACGCGACCGACTCGAGGGACGCGAGGGACACCTCGGACGCCGCAGGGTAGCGGAACGTCACCTTGTCGAGCTCGACCGAGGCACCGCGGGCGATGATCGCGGGGGAGAGATCGCGGGCATCGTCGGCGTCGCGGACGCTCGGCTCGAGGTCGAGGACCTCGAGGACCCGCTCGAAGCTCACGAGCGCGGTGAGGACGTCGACCTGGACGTTGGACAGTGACGTGAGCGGTCCGTAAAGGCGTGTGAGGTAGCTCGTGAGCGCGACGAGGACACCGATCGTGAGCGAACCGCTGATCGTCGCGAGGCCGCCGAACGCGTAGACGACCGCGACCGCGATGGCAGCGACCGTGACGAGGGAGACGCGGAAGACCGTGTTGTACATCGCGAGGCGGACCCCGATGTCCCGGACGCGTGCCGCCTGGGTGCGGTACATCAGAGACTCGTCCTCGGGCCGGCCGTAGATCTTCGCGAGCTGCGCGCCCGCGACGTTGAACCGCTCCGTCATGGTCTGCGCGGCGTCGGCGTTGAGACCGTACGCCTCGCGCGTCACCCGGGCGATGCGCGGTCCGATCCACCGTGCCGGGACGATGAACGCAGGCACGAGCGCGAGCGACACGAGGGTCAGCTGCCACGACATGGTGAACATCGCGGCGAGGACGAACACGACGGTGAGCACGTTCGAGACGACGTTCTGGAGGGTTGACGTGAACGCCTGCTGGGCGCCGAGGACGTCCCCGTTGAGCCGCTGCACGAGCGCGCCGGTCCGCGTCCGGGAGAAGAAGGCGAGGGGCATCGACTGGACGTGGTCGAAGACGGAGGTGCGCAGGTCGAGGATGAGACCCTCGCCGATGCTCGTCGACAGCCACCGCTGCACGAGCACGAGAGCGCCGGAGGCGAGGGAGACCACCCCAACCGCGACCGAGAACCAGATGACGAGGTCACGGCGACCCGCGGAGATGCCGTCGTCGATGATCGCACGGTACAGCAGAGGGGTGACCGCGCCGAGTGCAGCGTCGACAGCGATGATCGCGAGGAACGCGGAGAGCCGACCGCGGTACGGGCGAGCGAACTCGAGGACGCGCCGGAACGTGCCGCTGCGCAGTCTCGTGCCCCGTACCGAGGCGTCCTGCCGGAACGACCTGAACTGACCGCCACCCATCCCGGGGTGCATCCCTGACATCGTTCCTCCACTCTGTGGGGAGGCGACCCCCCGTCCTCCGACCCTAGCCCCGCGCGACGCTGCTCAGGTGCATCGGCCTGTTGCTGTGCTGAGACGTCGGGGGCAGGATGTCGACATGACGCGCATCGGACTGACGGGTGGGATCGCCGCGGGCAAGTCGGTGGTCGCCTCCCGCCTGCGCGAGTTGGGTGCGGTTGTCGTCGACCATGACGTCATCGCGCGTCAGGTTGTCGCCCCGGGCACGGTCGGGCTCGGCATCGTCGTCGATCGCTTCGGCGACGACGTGCTCGACGAGGACGGCGTGCTCGACCGTGCGGCTCTCGGGCACATCGTCTTTAACGACCCGCAGGCTCGGTCCGATCTTGAGGCGATCCTGCACCCGCAGATCGCGCGCGTCGCAGCCGAGGAGGAGGCGCGGGCGGTCGCCGCCGATCCGCGGGCCGTCATCGTGCACGACGTCCCGCTTCTCGTCGAGACGGGGCAGTCCGACGACTTCCATGTGCTCGTCGTCGTCCACGCACCCGCCGATCTCCGCATCGCGCGACTCGTCGAAACCCGTGGGGCGACCCTGCCGGAGGCTCGCCGGCGCCTTGCGGCGCAGGCGGGCGACGAAGAACGGCTCGCCGCGGCCGACGTCGTCCTCGACGGGTCGGGAGACGTCGAGCACCTGCGGGAGCAGGTTGACGAGCTCTGGCGTCGACTCCACGAGCAGGTGGCCCAGGAGCAGGACGCCTGACGTTCACGCACGACGCCTGAGGGGCACCGACCGTGGTCGTCGGTGCCCCTCAGGCGTCGTGCTCGAGCGGTCCGGTCAGGCCTCGCGGCGGCGGATCGCGCTGCTCGCACCCGCCGCCGCAGCGTCTGCGCAGACGAGAGCGATACCTGCGGGGTCCAACGGTGCGGACAGGGCGTGCTGTGGACGGACGGTGAGGCCGGCTCAGAAGGCGCTGTCGCGGTCGGCGCCGGTCGTGACGGGATGGACGGTCGGGCAGGGGAGCGGAGCCGGAAGGCGGCTGTGCCAGGCGACGGGTTGGGCACGGCCAGCGCCCGATGTCGGCGGCTCGGCGTACGGTTGACGCATGCGCCCCGAGACCGACCTGCAACGGACCGTCGCCCCCTTCGAGGTCGTGTCCGAGTACACGCCTGCGGGTGACCAACCTACCGCGATCGCAGAGCTCACCGAGCGGCTCAACGCGGGGGAGAAGGACATCGTCCTGCTCGGCGCGACGGGCACCGGCAAGAGCGCGACGACAGCGTGGCTCATCGAGCAGGTGCAGCGTCCGACGCTCGTGATGGCACCCAACAAGACTCTTGCAGCGCAGCTTGCGACGGAGTTCCGCGAGCTGCTCCCCAACAACGCCGTCGAGTACTTCGTCTCGTACTACGACTACTACCAGCCCGAGGCGTACATCGCGCAGACCGATACCTACATCGAGAAGGACTCGGCGATCAACGACGAGGTCGAGCGGCTTCGCCACTCGGCGACGAACTCTTTGCTCACGCGGCGCGACGTCGTCGTCGTCGCGTCCGTCTCGTGCATCTACGGCCTCGGTACCCCTCAGGAGTACGTCGACCGCATGCAGCGACTCGACGTCGGCGACCAGATCGATCGCGACGGTCTGCTGCGCCGCTTCGTCGAGATGCAGTACACACGCAACGACCTCGCCTTCACCCGCGGCACGTTCCGCGTGCGCGGTGACACCGTCGAGATCATTCCCGTCTACGAGGAGCTCGCGATCCGCATCGAGTTCTTCGGTGACGAGATCGAGGCAATCCACACGCTCCACCCGCTCACCGGCGACATCGTCTCGACCGTCCCGTCGATCCACATCTTCCCCGCGACTCACTACGTCGCGGGTCCCGAGCGCATGGAGCGCGCGATCGCCGGCATCGAGGCTGAGCTCGAGACGCGGCTCGCCGACCTCGAACGGCAGGGCAAGCTCCTCGAGGCGCAGCGCCTGCGCATGCGCACGACGTACGACATCGAGATGATGCGCCAGGTCGGCAGCTGCTCCGGGATCGAGAACTACTCGCGCCACATCGACGGACGTGAAGCAGGGACGCCGCCTCACACGCTGCTCGACTACTTCCCCGACGACTTCCTCCTCGTCATCGACGAGTCCCACGTGACGGTGCCCCAGATCGGCGCGATGTACGAGGGTGACATGTCGCGCAAGCGAAACCTCGTCGACTTCGGCTTCCGCCTCCCGAGCGCCATGGACAACCGGCCGCTGCGGTGGGAGGAGTTCGTCGAGCGCATCGGCCAGACCGTCTACCTCTCCGCCACGCCCGGCGACTACGAACTCGGGCTCTCCGACGGCGTCGTCGAGCAGATCATCCGCCCGACAGGCCTCATCGACCCCGAGGTCGTCGTCAAGCCCACCAAGGGGCAGATCGACGACCTCCTCGAGGAGATCCGCACCCGTGTCGAGAAGGACGAACGTGTCCTCGTCACGACGCTCACGAAAAAGATGGCCGAGGACCTCACCGACTACTTCCTCGACAAGGGGGTCCGGGTCCGGTACCTCCACTCCGAGGTCGACACGCTCGCCCGTGTCGAGCTCCTCCGCGACCTCCGCCTCGGCGTCTACGACGTCCTCGTCGGCATCAACCTCCTGCGCGAGGGGCTCGACCTCCCCGAGGTCTCGCTCGTCGCGATCCTCGACGCCGACAAGGAGGGCTTCCTCCGCTCGTCGAAGTCGCTCATCCAGACGATCGGACGCGCCGCCCGCAACGTCTCCGGCCAGGTCCACATGTACGCGGACAAGATCACGGCCGCCATGCAGACGGCCCTCGAGGAGACCGAACGCCGACGCGAGAAGCAGATCGCCTATAACACCGAGCGGGGCATCGACCCCCAGCCACTGCGGAAGAAGATCGCCGACGTTACCGACATGCTCGCGCGCGAGGACCTCGATACCGCCGAGCTCCTCGCCGGCGGCTACCGCAAGGCACCTGCGGGCCGCTCCCGGGCCGCGACGACGACGTCCGAACGCCCCGCCGTTTCGGTGGCAGGAGATCTCGCGAGCCTCGTCCAAGAACTCACGGACCAGATGCACGCAGCCGCAGCAGAGCTGCAGTTCGAGCTTGCCGCTCGCTTGCGGGACGAGATCTCCGGCCTCAAGAAGGAACTGCGGCAGATGCGCGCCGCGACGGAGTGAGGTGCGCGACACACTCTCGGTGACCCGTTTCGTCGAGCGAGGACCTAGGTCTGTGGTTACGATGGCGCGGTTGGAGGGGAGTATCCCCATCACGATGGCGTCGTCATCACGGCAGGCTCCGTAGCCTCCCCGGTGCCATCGGTCCGGACCAGCGCACGAGCGCCGGGCGGGAGAGACCTCCGGTACTCAGTGCTACGTACCGGAGGAATGCTCGGTGCTCGATATTCATCTGTCCGTGTGGCTCATCTCAGCCGCCGTGGTCCTCGGCCTCGTCATCTTCGACTTCTACGCACACGTCCGGACGCCCCACGCGCCGACGTTCAAGGAGTCGGCGATCTGGTCGGCCGTCTACATCGCGCTCGCGATCGTCTTCGGCATCGTCTTCCTGGTCGTCGTCGGACCCGAGCACGGCGGCGAGTTCTTCGCGGGCTACATCACGGAGAAGAGCCTCTCGGTCGACAACCTCTTCGTCTTCCTCCTCATCATGACGTCGTTCCGCGTGCCGCGGGAGAACCAGCAGAAGGTCCTCCTCGTCGGGGTCGCGCTCGCTCTCGTCATGCGCACCGGCTTCATCCTCCTCGGTGCGGCAGCGCTCAATGCCTGGTCGTGGGTCTTCTACCTCTTCGGCGCGATCCTCCTGTGGACCGCCTGGAAGCAGGTCCAGCCCGAGACCGAGCACGAGGACAAGGTTCCCGGCGGCGCCATCGTCGCGCTCTTCAAGAAGGTCGTGCCGACCGTCGACGAGTACAACAGCGACCGCCTCACCGTGAAGAAGAACGGCAAGCGCTTCCTCACGCCGATGTTCCTCGTGATGATCGCGATCGGCTTCACCGACCTGCTCTTCGCGCTCGACTCGATCCCCGCGATCTACGGACTCACGCAAGAGCCTTACGTCGTCTTTATGGCGAACGCCCTTGCGCTCCTCGGCCTGCGTCAGCTCTACTTCCTCATCGGCGGGCTCCTCGACAGGCTCGTCTACCTCGCGCAGGGCCTCGGCATCATCCTCGCGTTCATCGGGTTCAAGCTCATCTTCCACGCGATGCACGTCAACGAGCTGTCGTTCATCAACGGCGGCAAGCACATCGAGTGGGCGCCCGAGATCGGCATCGCCACGTCGCTCACGGTCATCATCGGCACGCTCGTCGTCGTCACCGTCGCAAGCCTCTGGAAGACACGCCGGGACGCCGAGCGCGGCATCCTCGACTCCGATGGTCGGCCCGACCTTCCCGAGCCCGACCACGCGGACGAGCCAGCGGTGGCCGCCGCAGACGCGGCGGTCGCCGAGAAGCCGGGTGGCAACTCCCAGGCTCACGAGAGCTGACATCGCGCAACCAGCACGACGGAGGGCGGTGGCAGCAGCCACCGCCCTCCGTCGTGCTCAGGGGCGGCGTCGGGACGCGTGCGTCCCGAGCGCACCTCAGGCGAGCTCAACCCACGGGCCGATGACAGGCTTCCACTCCGCGATGTCGACGGATGCGAGGACCCCAGCGCCACGGAACGGATCACCCGCGAGCAGCGCGTCGAGCGCCGAACGGTCAGCGACCGAGAGCAGGAGGAGCGCCCGGCTGCCCTCAAGCGGCCCCGACGCGAGCAGCGTCCCCGCCTCGAGGCACGAGCGCAGGTATGCGCGATGCTCCGGTCGCACGGCGTCGAGCGTCGCGGTGTCGTCGGTGTAGGTGTACTGCACGGCATAGACGGTCATCCCCCCATCGTGGCAGTCGAGGGCTGCAGGCGCCGCGTGCGTCCGAACTACGACGTGACGTCGAACACGTGTGCGAAATGGGTGCGGACTGCACTACGATGACCGGGTGAGTGATCGTCTCGTCGTCCAGGGCGCCCGTGAGCACAATCTCCGGGGCGTCGACCTTGACCTGCCCCGCGACCGGCTTATCGTCTTCACCGGCCTCTCCGGGTCGGGCAAATCCTCCCTCGCCTTCGACACGATCTTCGCCGAGGGACAGCGTCGCTACGTCGAGTCGCTCTCGGCGTATGCGCGCCAGTTCCTCGGGCAGATGGATAAGCCTGACGTCGACTTCATCGAGGGCCTGTCGCCCGCGGTGTCGATCGACCAGAAGTCGACGAACCGCAACCCCCGCTCGACGGTCGGCACGATCACCGAGGTCTACGACTACCTCCGTCTCCTCTTCGCGCGTGCCGGCACGCAGCATTGCCCAGTGTGCGGCGAGCGTGTCGCGTCGCAGACGCCTCAGCAGATCGTCGACCGCCTGCTCGAGCTGCCCGAAGGCACTCGGTACCAGGTTCTCGCACCTGTCGTTCGGGGGCGCAAGGGGGAGTACGCGGATCTCTTCAAGGAGTTGCAGACGAAGGGCTTCGCTCGCGCGCGCGTCGACGGGGAGGTCGTCCAGCTCAGCGACCCGCCGCAGCTTGAGAAGAAGCTCAAGCACTCGATCGAGGTCGTCGTCGACAGGCTCGTCGCCCGTGAGGGCGTCCAGCGTCGTCTCACCGACTCGATCGAGACCGCCCTCGGGCTCGCGGGCGGCCTCGTCCTCATCGAGCTCGTCGACCTGCCCGCAGACGACCCCGAGCGTGAGCGTCGTTTCTCCGAGCACCGGGCGTGCCCCAACGACCACGAACTCACGCTCGACGAGATCGAACCCCGTACCTTCTCGTTCAACGCGCCCTACGGCGCGTGCCCCGAGTGCACGGGCATCGGCGTCCGGCTCGAGGTCGACCCTGAGCTCATCGTTCCCGACGAGGAGCGCACGCTCCGTGAAGGGGCCATCGCCCCGTGGGCGCAGACGTCCTCCGAGTACTTCGAGCGCGTGCTCACGGCGCTCGCCGACGAGCTGGGCTTCTCGATGGACGTCCCGTGGCGGGCCCTGCCCGAGCGTGCGCGTGAGGCGATCCTCCACGGTCGCGACCACAAGGTGCACGTCCGTTACAAGAACCGCTGGGGCCGCGAGCGGCAATACTCGACGGGGTTCGAGGGCGTCATGACGTTCCTCGAGCGGCGCCACTCCGAGACCGAGTCCGAATGGTCGAAGGAGAAGTACGAGGCCTTCATGCGCGAGGTCCCGTGCCCGACGTGTCACGGCACCCGCCTCAAGCCCGAGGTTCTCGCGGTCAAGGTGGCAGGCCGTTCGATCGCCGAGGTCTGCGGGATGTCGCTGCGCGAGGCCCACGGCTTCCTCGGACAACTCGAACTTGGCCACCGCGAGAAGGTCATCGCCGGCCAGGTCCTCAAGGAGATCGACGCTCGCCTCGGGTTCCTCCTCGACGTCGGGCTCGACTACCTCACGCTCGCGCGCGCGGCCGGGTCCCTCTCGGGAGGGGAAGCCCAGCGCATCCGCCTCGCGACCCAGATCGGCTCGGGCCTCGTCGGGGTGCTCTACGTCCTCGACGAGCCGAGCATCGGTCTCCACCAGCGCGACAACCGTCGGCTCATCGAGACGCTCACACGCCTGCGCGATCTCGGGAACACGCTCATCGTCGTCGAGCACGACGAGGACACGATCCGGATGGCCGACTGGATCGTCGACATCGGTCCAGGTGCGGGCGAGCATGGCGGCCGTGTCGTCCACTCGGGCGACTACGCCGGGCTGCTCGCGTCGAAGGAGTCCGTCACGGGTGCCTACCTCGCAGGACGACGGAACATCCCCATGCCTGCGACGCGGCGCCGGACCGAGATCGACCGTCAGCTCACCGTCGTCGGAGCACGCGAGAACAACCTGCGCAACATCGACGTCGACTTCCCGCTTGGCGTGCTCACGGCCGTCACGGGCGTCTCCGGCTCGGGCAAGTCGACGCTCGTCAACTCGATCCTCCACACCGTGCTCGCCAACGAGCTCAACGGTGCGCGACGCGTCGCGGGGTACCACAGACGCGTTACTGGGCTCGAGCACCTCGACAAGGTCGTCCACGTCGACCAGGCACCCATCGGCCGTACGCCCCGTTCCAACCCAGCGACATACACGGGCGTGTGGGACCACGTGCGGAAGCTCTTCGCGCAGACGACCGAGGCCAAGGTTCGCGGCTACGGTCCCGGCCGCTTCTCGTTCAACGTCAAGGGTGGTCGCTGCGAGGCGTGCTCGGGCGACGGCACGCTGAAGATCGAGATGAACTTCCTGCCGGACGTCTACGTGCCCTGCGAGGTCTGCGGCGGCTCGCGCTACAACCGCGAGACACTCGAGGTGCGCTACAAGAACCGCACGGTCGCCGAGGTGCTCGACATGCCGATCGAGGAGGCCGCTGAGTTCTTCGCGGCCGTCCCCGCGATCTCCCGCCACCTCACGACCCTCGTCTCAGTCGGCCTCGGTTACGTCCGTCTCGGCCAGCCCGCGACAACTCTCTCAGGAGGCGAGGCCCAGCGCGTCAAGCTCGCGACGGAGCTCCAGCGGCGTTCGACAGGACGCACGATCTACGTCCTCGACGAGCCCACGACAGGACTCCACTTCGAGGACATCCGTCGCCTGCTCGCGGTTCTCCAGTCGCTCGTCGACAAGGGCAACACGGTGCTCGTCATCGAGCACAACCTCGACGTCATCAAGAACGCCGACTGGGTCATCGACATGGGTCCTGAGGGCGGTTCAGGAGGCGGAACCGTCGTCGCGGAGGGCACGCCCGAGCACGTCGCGCGCGTCCCCGAGAGCCACACCGGACGTTTCCTCGCCGAGGTCCTCGGCGAGGGTGTGCCCGTCGCGGACCCGCCCGCGTCGAAGACGTCAAAGGCTGCTCTGAAGACGAAGGGCGCTCCGAAGACGAAGGCCACGACGAAGCGCACGACGAGCAGCACGTCACGCACCGCCGCCGCCACACGGAGCCGAGCCACGAAGGCCGCCGCACCGTCGTCCGAGTCCTGACCTGACATGGCCGACCCCTCGAGCTACCGGCCGCGGCCGGGGGAGATCCCCACCGACCCGGGCGTCTATCGGTTCCGTGACGAGCACGGGCGTGTCATCTACGTCGGCAAGGCGAAGAACCTCCGGCAGCGGCTCGCCAACTACTTCCAGCCGCTCGCGTCTCTCCACCCGCGCACGCAGCAGATGGTGACGACCGCGGCGAGCGTCCAGTGGACCGTCGTGCGCACGGAGGTCGAGGCGCTCGCCCTCGAATACTCGTGGATCAAGGAGTTCGACCCGCGGTTCAACGTCAAGTACCGCGACGACAAGTCCTACCCCTACCTCGCGGTGACGCTCGGCGAGGCGGTCCCGCGCGCGCAGGTGCTGCGCGGCGCCAAGCGACCAGGCACGCGGTACTTCGGCCCGTTCGGGCACGCCTGGGCCATCCGCGAGACGCTCGACCTTCTCCTCCGAGTCTTTCCCGTGCGCACCTGCTCGGCGGGCGTCTACCGCCGGGCCGAGCAGACGGGGCGTCCCTGCCTCCTGGGTTACATCGACAAGTGCTCGGCGCCGTGCGTCGGCCGCATCAGCCAGGCCGACCACCATGCGCTCGCCGAGGATCTCTGCGCATTCATGGCGGGCGATGCCGCACGCTTCCTCGGTCCTCTCACGGCGCAGATGCGTGAGGCGTCGGCGGACCTCGAGTTCGAGCGCGCAGCGCGACTGCGTGACGACATCGTTGCGCTCGAGAAGGTCGTCGAGCGTAACGCCGTCGTGCTCGACGACGGCACGGACGCCGACATCTTCGCGCTTGCCGGCGACGAGCTCGAGGCTGCTGTCCAGGTGTTCCACGTGCGGGGCGGGCGCATCCGCGGCCAACGAGGCTGGGTCGTCGAGAAGGTCGAGGAGATCACCGACGCAGGGCTCGTCGCGCAGCTCCTCGTGCAGGTCTACGGCGAGGCCGCCGAGTCCGACGACCGTGACGCACGGCGCGAGGGCGTCCCGCGGGAGGTGCTCGTCCCGTTCCTGCCAGACGATGTCGACGGGCTCACCGCATGGCTCACGGGCGTCCGGGGGTCGAGGGTCGAGATCCGGGTCCCGCAGCGCGGCACCAAGGCGACCCTCGCCGAGACGGTCCACAAGAACGCCGAGCACGCCCTCGCGCTGCACCGCACCCGGCGCACCGGCGACCTCACGACACGGTCGCAGGCGCTCCGGGAGATCCAGGACGCGCTCGAGCTCGACTCTGCGCCGCTGCGCATCGAGTGCTTCGACATCTCGACGACCCAGGGCACTCACCAGGTCGCGTCGATGGTCGTGTTCGAGGATGGCCTCGCGCGCAAGAGCGAGTACCGGACGTTCGCGATCAAGGGCCCAGACGGCGACGGCGTGCCCGATGACACGGCCGCGATGCACGAGGCCATCACCCGCCGGTTCCGTCGTTACCTCGCGGACCGCGCGAACGCGGGCGAACCCGAGCTTGCGACGGGCGCGCTCGACGAGGACGACGCGCTGCCAGCCGAGGAACGCAAGCGGTTCGCGTACCCGCCGAACCTCGTCGTCGTCGACGGGGGGCAGCCTCAGGTCGCCGCGGCGCGGCGCGCGCTCGACGAGCTCGGTGTCACCGATGTCGCGCTGTGCGGCCTCGCCAAGCGGCTCGAGGAGGTCTGGCTGCCGGACGACGACTACCCGGTCATTATGGAGCGCACCTCCGAGGGGCTCTACCTGCTGCAGCGCGTCCGTGACGAGGCTCACCGCTTCGCGATCGCTGCCCATCGCAAGCGGCGTGGCCGCGCGATGACGTCGTCGGTCCTCGACGGCGTCCCCGGCGTCGGACCTGCCCGCGCGAAGAAGCTCCTCACGCACTTCGGTTCCGTCAAGCGGCTCCGCGCGGCAAGCGTCGAGGAGATCGCGACCGTCCCCGGAATGGGGCCGCAGACGGCGGCGGCCGTGGTCGCGGCGCTCGCATCTCCGGGCGCCACACCGGAGCGAAACGCTCCCACGTCGTGACGTCGTCGTGATCCGGGGCTGGCATGCTGGAGGCATGAGCACCGACGGACAGCCCGCGCCCGCCGACCACCACGCCCCGCACACGCTCCCTGACGGGATCCCTGCCCTCGAGGCGTCGGCCCACGCGCCGCGGCTCGAACAGACCCAGGTCGTCATCATCACGGGCATGTCGGGCGCCGGTCGGTCGCGTGCGGCCGCCGAGCTCGAGGACCTCGGATGGTACGTCGTCGACAACCTTCCGCCCCAGATGCTGCTGCCGCTCATCGAGATGTCGGCCCACGCGGGCGACACGCTCTCGCGCTTCGCCGCCGTCGTCGACGTCCGCGGGCGGCAGTTCTTCGACGATCTCGAGTCGGTCCTCGCCCAGGTGAAGAAGCTTGACGTCGACTACCGGGTGATGTTCCTCGACGCGTCCGATGAGGTGCTCGTGCGGCGCTACGAGTCCGTGCGACGCCCGCACCCCGTCCAGGGCGACGGCCGGCTCACCGACGGGATCGCGCAGGAGCGCGAGATGCTCAAGGCGCTGCGGACGTCAGCCGACATCGTCATCGATACGAGCGACCTCTCGGTGCACGACCTCGGGCGCGAGGTCCGCCAGTCCGTCCACGCTGGTCTCGACCACCACCTGCGCGTCCACATCGTGTCGTTCGGGTTCAAGTACGGGCTCCCGCTCGACGCGGACCAGGTCGTCGACATGCGCTTCCTGCCCAACCCGTACTGGGTGACCGAGCTGCGCGCGCTCAACGGGCGCGACGCGCCCGTTCGGGACTACGTTCTCGGCCAGCAACCCGCCCAGGTGTTCCTCGACCGCTACGTCGAGGCCCTCGAGCCCGTTCTCGAGGGCTACCTCGGAGAGGAGAAGACGTACGCGACGATCGCCGTCGGCTGCACGGGTGGCAAGCACAGGTCGGTCGCGGTGTCGGAGGAGCTGGGCCACCGGCTGCGGCAGGCCGGGTACCGGGTGGTGGTGACTGCGCGTGACCTCGGCAAGGAGTAACCCGGACGTGCGGCCCGCGCGGACCCCTCACGGCCCGCGGATCGTCGCGCTCGGCGGCGGGCACGGGCTGTCCGCGAACCTCGGCGCTCTGCGCCTCATGTCGGAGCGGCTCACTGCGATCGTCACCGTCGCCGACGACGGCGGCTCCTCGGGCCGGCTGCGCGACGAGCTCGGGGTGCTGCCGCCGGGGGACCTGCGGATGGCGCTCGCCGCACTGTGCGAGGAGAACGAGTGGGGCCGGACGTGGCGGGACGTGCTCCAGCACCGCTTCGTCTCTGACGGCGACCTGGACAGGCACGCCGTCGGCAACCTCCTCATCGCCGCCGTGTGGGACATCCTCGGGGACACGGTCGACGGGCTCGACTGGGTCGGCCGGCTCCTCGGCGCCCGCGGCCGGGTCCTGCCGATGGCCTCGGTGCCGTTGACGATCGAGGCTGACGTCCGCGAGGAGGGAGGGGGCGTGGGGATCGTCACGGGGCAGTCGCACGTCGCCGTCGCCCCCGGACGGATCGAGCAGGTGCGGCTCGTCCCGGCAGACCCTCCGGCGTGCCCAGACTCGGTCGCTGCGGTCGAGGAGGCGGACTGGGTCGTTCTCGGCCCGGGATCGTGGTTCACCTCGGTCATGCCGCACCTTCTCGTCCCGGAGCTTGCCACGGCGCTCCACACGACCCGTGCGCGCCGGTGCGTGACGCTCAACCTGGCGGCCGAGGCAGGGGAGACCGAGGGGCTCACCGCGACGGACCACCTCACGGTGCTCCACCAGCACGCGCCGCAGCTGCGCGTCGACGTCGTCCTCGCCGACCCGTCGTCGGTCGAGGACGTCGAACAGCTCACGCGGGTCGCGAGTGCCATGGGGGCACGCACCGTCATGCGTCAGGTGCGGGTCGGTGACGGCAGCCCGCGGCATGACACGCTGCGGCTCGCGGCCGCGTATCGCGACGTGTTCGACGACGTGCTCGGGGACGTGCCGGCCCGGGGCTGACTCCGCCCCCGTGCCCGGGCCGTCCAGGTCGCGGGCCGGGCATCGCCCGGCAGATGGCAGGATGGTCCGCATGGCACTGACCGCACAGGTGAAGGACGAGCTCGCGCGGCTCCGGGTCGACAGGACGAGCTGCCGCAAGGCTGAGGTCTCGTCGCTGCTGAGGTTTGCGGGAGGGCTGCACATCGTCTCTGGGCGCATCGTCGTCGAGGCCGAGATCGACACGGGGGTCGTCGCGAGGCGGCTCAAGACGTCGATCGCCGAGGTGTACGGCCACCAGAGCGAGGTCGTCGTCATCGCCCCCGGCGGGTTGCGTCGCAGCCAGCGTTACGTCGTCCGCGTCGTGCGCGAGGGGGAGTCGCTCGCGCGGCAGACGGGCCTCCTCGACAACCGGGGCCGGCCGGTGCGTGGCCTTCCGCCCCAGGTCGTCGCCGGAGGCGCCGAGGAGTCCGCGGCCGCGTGGCGCGGCGCGTTCCTTGCCCACGGGTCGCTGACCGAGCCAGGACGCTCGTCGTCCCTCGAGATCACCTGCCCGGGTCCTGAGGCGGCGCTCGCACTCGTCGGAGCAGCCCGACGCCTCGGCGTCCAGTCAAAGGCGCGCGAGGTGCGCGGGGTCGATCGCGTCGTCGTGCGTGACGGCGAGGCGATCTCGCAGATGCTCGTGCAGATGGGGGCACCCGAGGTGGCGACGGTCTGGGACGAGCGCCGTGCGCGACGCGAGGTCCGGGGGACCGCGAACCGGCTCGCGAACTTCGACGACGCGAACCTCAGGAGGTCCGCACGCGCTGCCGTCGCTGCCGGGGCTCGCGTCGAGCGGGCGTTCGAGATTCTCGGCGAGGACCTTCCGGAGCACCTGCGCGAGGCAGGGGAGCTGCGGCTCGCGCACAAGCAGGCGTCGCTCGAGGAGCTCGGCCAGCTCGCCGATCCGCCTCTCACGAAGGATGCGGTCGCCGGGCGGATCCGACGGTTGCTCGCGACGGCCGACAAGCGCGCCCAGGACCTGGGCATCCCGGACACGGAGGCAGGACTTGCCCCCGAGTTGCTCGATCCGTGAGAAGTCGCGCGTCCGCTCGGACGTTCGTCCCATCGCTAGACCGCCGGACGGTATAGGCTTGTGCCGTTCGGTGATGCGGACCACATGACTCGGTGACGGGACGCGGGGTCCGCATCTCATCGCGTACATCGACGTACGTACAGTTCGTCAACAACCGTGTGCGTCGGTGTCAGCCGACGCGCCCCGAGGAGGGCAACGTGACCATCCGCGTCGGCATTAACGGCTTCGGCCGCATCGGCCGCAACTTCTTCCGCGCCATCGTCGAGTCCGGCGCTGACATCGAGATCGTCGGTGTCAACGACCTGACCGACAACCACACCCTGGCCCACCTGCTCAAGTACGACACCGTGCTGGGCCGTTTCCCGCTCTCGGTCGACTACAACGACGAGGCGATCATCGTCGACGGCAAGTCGATCCGCGCTCTCGCCGAGCGCGACCCGAAGAACCTCCCGTGGGGCGAGCTCGGTGCGGACATCGTCATCGAGTCGACCGGCTTCTTCACCGACGCCACGAAGGCCTCCGCGCACATCGAGGCTGGAGCCAAGAAGGTCATCATCTCCGCCCCGGCGAAGAACGAGGACGCGACGTTCGTCGTGGGTGTCAACCACGAGGACTACGACCCCGCGAAGCACAACATCATCTCGAACGCCTCGTGCACGACGAACTGCCTCGCCCCCATGGCCAAGGCGCTCAACGACGCGATCGGCATCGAGCGTGGCCTCATGACCACGATCCACGCCTACACGGGTGACCAGAACCTCCAGGACGGCCCGCACAAGGACCTCCGCCGCGCCCGCGCCGCCGCGCAGAACATCGTTCCGACGTCGACCGGTGCGGCCAAGGCTGTCGCGCTCGTCCTCCCGGAGCTCAAGGGCAAGCTCGACGGCTTCGCCATGCGCGTCCCGACGATCACGGGTTCGGCCACGGACCTCACCTTCACCGCCTCGCGCGAGGTCACGGTCGACGAGGTCAACGCCGCGGTCAAGGCTGCCGCCGAGGGCCCGCTCAAGGGTGTCCTGAAGTTCGTCGACGACGACATCGTCTCCTCGGACATCATCACGGACCCGCACACCTCGATTTTCGACTCGAAGCTCACCAAGGTGTCGGGCGACCTCGTCAAGGTCGTCGCCTGGTACGACAACGAGTGGGGCTACTCGTCCTCGCTCGTCTCCCTCACGCAGTACGTGGGCGCGCGTCTCTGACGTTCGCTGCGCACGCACGATGAGCGCCTGACGTCCGCGTGCGCGCCCCGGCACCGGGGTGCGCACGCGGACGTCTCTCGTTGCGGCACCGTGCATGCCTGACCCCCTTCCCTCCAGCACGAATCAGGAGCACCTGGTGAAGACCATCGCTGACCTCGGCGACCTGCGCGGCAAGCGCGTCCTCGTCCGTTCCGACTTCAACGTGCCGCTCGACGGCACGACCATCACCGACGACGGCCGCATCCGCGCCGCGCTGCCGACGCTCAAGCGCCTCGTCGACGCGGGCGCGAAGGTCGTCGTCACCGCGCACCTCGGTCGCCCCAAGGGCGCACCCGAGGACAAGTACTCGCTCGCGCCCGTCGCGGCCCGCCTCGGCGAGCTGCTCGGCGCCAAGGTCACGCTCGCGGCGGACACCGTCGGCGAGGGCGCGAAGGCCGCTGTCGCCGCGCTCGGCGAGGGCGAGGTCGTCCTCCTCGAGAACATCCGCTTCGACGCCCGCGAGACCTCGAAGGTCGACGAGGAGCGCCAGTCGCTCGCCGCCGACCTCGCGGAGCTCGCGGACGCGTACGTGTCCGACGGCTTCGGCGTCGTCCACCGCAAGCAGGCGTCCGTCTACGACATCGCGAAGGTCCTGCCGGCCGCCGTCGGCGAGCTCGTCCTCAAGGAGGTCGACTCCCTCAAGAAGGCGACCGAGGACCCGGCTCGCCCGTACGCGGTCGTCCTCGGCGGTTCGAAGGTCTCCGACAAGCTCGGTGTCATCGCGAACCTCCTCGAGAAGGCCGACCGCCTCCTCATCGGTGGCGGCATGGTCTTCACGTTCCTCGCGGCTCAGGGCCACGCGGTCGGCAAGTCGCTCCTCGAGACGGACCAGATCGACACCGTCAAGGGATACCTCGCGACGGCTGCCGAGCGCGGCGTCGAGATCGTCCTCCCTGTCGACATCGTCGCGGCCGACGGCTTCGCCGCTGACGCGCCGCACGACGTGGTCGCGGTCGACGCGATCCCCGCCGAGCGCATGGGCCTCGACATCGGCCCCGAGTCGCAGAAGCTCTTTGCGGCGAAGCTCGCCGACGCGAAGACGATCGTCTGGAACGGCCCGATGGGCGTCTTCGAGTTCGACGCGTTCGCGGGCGGCACTCGTGCCGTCGCCCAAGCGATGGTCGATGCGACCGCCGACGGCGCGTTCTCGATCGTCGGCGGCGGCGACTCCGCCGCGGCCGTCCGGATTCTCGGCTTCGACGAGGCCGGCTTCTCCCACATCTCGACCGGTGGCGGCGCGAGCCTCGAGTTCCTCGAGGGCAAGTCGCTCCCCGGCATCGCCGTCCTCGACGCCTGAACCCTGAGGAGACCCATCGTGGCAACGCGTACCCCGCTCATCGCGGGCAACTGGAAGATGAACAAGGACCACCTCGAGGCCATCGACCTGGTCCAGAAGCTCGACTGGCACCTTAAGGACGGCAAGCACGACTTCGCCACCGCCGAGGTCACCGTGCTCGTCCCGTTCACGGACCTGCGCTCGGTGCAGACCTTCGTGGACGCCGAGAAGTCCGGCCTGTCGTACGGCGCGCAGGACGTCTCCGCGCACGTCTCGGGCGCCTACACGGGGGAGATCTCGCCCGTGTTCCTCGCGCGTCTCGGTGTCACGTACGTCGCGATCGGCCACTCCGAGCGTCGCCAGTACCACGGCGAGGACGACGCGCTCGTCAACGCCAAGACGAAGAACGCGCTCGCGCACGGCCTCGTGCCGATCGTCTGCGTCGGCGAGGGCCTCGACGTCCGCAAGGCCGGCGAGCAGGTCTCGTACACGCTCGCGCAGGTCGACGGCGCGTTCGAGGGCCTCTCGGCCGAGGACGCGGCCAAGGTCGTCGTCGCGTACGAGCCCGTGTGGGCCATCGGCACGGGCGAGGTCGCGACCCCGGCCGACGCTCAGGAGGTCAACGGCGCGATCCGTGCCCGCCTCGCCGAGCTCTACTCGGCCGAGGTCGCGGACGCGGTCCGTGTTCTCTACGGCGGCTCGGTGAAGTCGAGCTCGATCGTCGAGCTCATGGCTGAGAAGGACGTCGACGGCGCGCTCGTCGGCGGCGCCTCGCTCGACCCTGAGGAGTTCGCGAAGATCGCGCGCTTCCAGCAGGCCTGACGGTCTCCCGGGGAGGACCGGCGTCCCGCCTGTCGGCGGGGCGTTGGCCTCCCCGGGACCCGCTGGCCTACTCTTGTCCCCGGTGGCACACGCCACCGCACCACGCTTCGACGAACAGGACCCTTCCGCTCGTGGACACTCTCAAGATCATCCTCCAGGTCGTCCTGGTCATCACGAGCCTCGCGAACGTCATGCTCGTCCTCATGCACAAGGGCAAGGGCGGCGGCCTCTCCGACATGTTCGGAGGCGGCATGAGCGCGTCGGTCGGCAGCTCCGGCGTCGCCGAGCGCAACCTCAACCGCATCACGGTCGGCTTCGTCCTCGTCTGGGTCCTGACGATCGTCGCTCTCGGCCTTCTGGCCACGATCTGAGTCACGCCGCCCGCTCGGGCGGCCAGCAGTACCACGCCGACAGGGGAGTCACACGTGGCAGGTGGAAATGCGATCCGCGGTTCGCGCGTCGGCGCTGGACCGATGGGCGAGGCCGAGCGAGGAGATCTCGCCGAGCGGCATTCCGTCGCGTACTGGTGCGCCAACGGCCACCAGACGCGCGCGACCTTCGCGATCGGGCCGTCGACGGAGATCCCGGAGCAGTGGGACTGCACGCGGTGCGGCTACCCTGCGGGTCTCGACGCTGACGCGCCACCGTCGCCCGTGCGTAACGAGCCTTACAAGACGCATCTTGCTTACGTCAAGGAGCGTCGGTCCGACGAGGACGGCAGCGCACTGCTCGACGAGGCGCTCGCCGCGCTCCGCGCACGCCGGGGCGGCTGAGCGACCAGCAGCCCGGCCCTGCACGCGCGCTCAGGGGGCGGAGTCCGTGCGTGCGCGACGAGACACGACATGACAACGTCGAAGGGCGGCCCCCCGATGGGGTGCCGCCCTTCGACGTTGTTGACGTGGCCAGGCTGTTGACGAGGCCGGGAGGCTCAGCCGTCAGCCGCGGCGCGGCCTGCCGCTGCCGCGTCGATGAGCCAGAGCGTGCGCTCGGTTCCGTGGACGTGGGCGGCCGACGAGACCGGATCGCCTGCAAGGCCCGCGGCGACAGCTTCCGCCTTCTCGGCACCTGCCGCGACGACCCACACCTCGCGCGCCCCGTTGATCGCCTCGAACGTCAGTGAGACGCGCGACGGCGGCGGCTTGGGGGAGCTGTGCACGCCGACGGTCGGAGAACCTGCAGCGTCCCGGGCCGGGTGCCCCGGGAAGAGCGACGCGACATGCATGTCCGGTCCCATGCCGAGGAGCACCACGTCGAACACCGGCGCCGCCGCGCCCGCAGGGGCATAGCGCGCGAGTTCGGCGGCGTGCTCGGCCGCGGCCTCGTCCGGGCCGAACGACGGGTCCTCGGGCCGGGCGGCCGGCATCTCGTGGACGTTCCCGGGCGGCAGCGGGAGCGCGTCGAGCAGCGCCTCACGCGCCTGGAGCGCGTTGCGGTCGCTGTCGTCGGCCGTGACGAACCGTTCGTCGCCCCACCACACGTGGACGTCGGACCAGTCGACGAGGTCGCGCAGCGGGTTCCGCGACGCCTCCGCGAGCAGGCGGATCCCGACGGTGCCACCCGTGAGGACGACGTGGACGGGGGAGCGGACAGCCTGGGCGTCGAGGACGTGGAGCAGCAGACGCGCTCCGGTCGTCACGGCGAGGCCTTCGGCGTCAGGGTGGACGACGACGGTGCGTGCAGCGGTCACGAGGCGACCCTCCGGAGTCCCTGGGTGAGAACTTCGCCGTACATCTCGTCCTCGTCGAGGCGCCGTAGCTCCTCGGCGATGCACTCGTGCAGCTGGCGCACGGGCAGCGCGATCCGATGGTCGGGCTGCTGCGGCTGCGAGAGGATCGCGACCTTGCCGGACGGCCGCGCGAGCGTGATGTCGCCCGAGGCCCGGGTGAGCGTCACGGACGTCACGGCCTGTGCGCCCGGAGTGCGGACGACGTCGACCTCGCAGTCGAGCTCCTCGCCGAGCCAGGCGGCGAGGAGGTCGAGCGAGGAGTGGTCGTCCTGACCTGCGACGGTCGCGCGGAGGACCGGCTCGAACGGAGGCTGGTCGAGCGTCGACGCGAGGAGGCCGCGCCAGATCGTGGTCCGGGTCCACGCGAGATCCGTGTCACCGGGGCGGTAGGCCTCGGCGAGCCGACGGATCGACGCGCGCGGGTCCGCGGAGCGGTACGAGTCGGTGATGCGACGGTGCGCCATGGCGCCAATGACGTCCGCACCCGGATTCGCGGGGGCCTCGCGGGGCCACCAGGCGACGATGGGGGCGTCGGGCAGCAGGAGCGGCATGACGAGCGTGTCCGCGTGCACGAGCGCCTCGGCGGGAGCCGTGAGGATGATGACCTCGCTCGCGCCGGCGTCCCCGCCGATGCGGATCTCGGCGTCGACGCCCTTCTCGGTCGATCCGGTCGCGAGGACGATGATGCGGCACGGGTGCTCGCGCGAGGCGACGTTCGCGGCGTCGATGGCCTCGGTCGTTGAGCTCGTGTCCGTGACGATGACGAGCGTGAGGACGCGGCCGAGCGCGACCGCGCCGCCCTCCTGACGCAGCTTGATGAGCTTCTTGGCGACAGCGGTCGTCGTCGTCGCCGGCAGGTCGATGATCACGCGGTGTGCTCCTCGGTCAGGGCGCGTCCGGCGCCCGTGGTCACGGTGGGCAGGAGAGCGCTCATGGGCGCCGCCAAACACGTCCGTCACGTGCCAGCATCTCGTCGGCCGAACCAGGGCCCCACGTGCCCGCGCGGTACGGCTCAGGTCGGCCCTCGGCCGCCCAGTGCGCGGTGATGGGGTCGAGGATCCGCCACGAGAGCTCGACCTCCTCGTGCCGCGGGAAGAGCGGGGGCTCGCCGAGCAGCACGGAGAGGATGAGCCGCTCGTAGGCCTCGGGCGACGACTGCGTGAACGCGTGGCCGTAGCCGAAGTCCATCGTCACGTCACGGACCTCCATCGCGGTGCCCGGAACCTTGGCGCCGAAGCGGATCGTCACGCCCTCGTCGGGCTGGACGCGGATGACGATCGCGTTGTTGCCGAGGTCGCTCGTCTCGCTCGAGTCGAACGGGAGGTGCGGCGCCGACTTGAAGACGACGGCGATCTCGGTGACGCGTCGCCCGAGCCGCTTGCCGGCACGCAGGTAGAACGGCACGCCCGCCCAGCGACGGTTGTCGATGTCGACACGGATTGCCGCGTACGTCTCGGTCGTCGAGTCCGGGGCTGTCCCGTCCTCGTCGAGGTACCCCTTGACCTGCTCGCCGGCCTGCGAGCCGGCGGCGTACTGGCCGCGAGCAGTGTGCGCCGCGAGGTCCTCGGGAAGCCGGCACGCGGAGAGCACCTTGATCTTCTCCGCGACGAGGTCGTCGGCCGCGAACGAGGCAGGCTCCTCCATCGCGGTGAGCGCGAGGAGCTGCAGGAGGTGGTTCTGGATGACGTCGCGGGCGGCGCCGATACCGTCGTAGTAGCCGGCGCGACCTCCGATGCCGATGTCCTCGGCCATGGTGATCTGCACGTGGTCGACGTAGTGGTTGTTCCAGATCGGCTCGTACATCTGGTTCGCGAACCGCAGCGCGAGGAGGGTGAGGACCGTCTCCTTGCCGAGGTAGTGGTCGATGCGGAACACCGACGACTGGTCGAACACCTCGGAGACGACGTCGTTGAGTTCACGGGCCGACGCGAGGTCGTGCCCGAAGGGCTTCTCGATGACGACGCGCCGCCACGGCTGAGTCTCGTCCGCCGCGTGCTGGGGCTTCGAGAGCCCGGAGCGGGCGAGCTGGCGGCAGACCGTCGGGAACGCGCTCGGCGGCACCGAGAGGTAGAACGCGTGGTTGCCCCGGGTGCCGCGTTGCTCGTCGAGCTCGTGAACCGTGCGGGCAAGCTCCTCGAACGAGGCCTCGTCGTCGAACGATCCCTGGACGAAGCGGATGCCCTCGGCGAGCTGCTGCCACGCCTCCTCGCGGAAGGGCGTGCGCGCGTACTGCTTGACGGCGTCGTGGACGACCTGCGCGAAGTCCTGATCGTCCCAGTCGCGCCGGGCGAAGCCCGTGAGCGCGAAGCCGGGGGGCAGGAGGCCACGGTTGGAGAGGTCATACACCGCGGGCATGAGCTTCTTGCGCGCGAGGTCTCCCGTCACACCGAAGATCACGAGACTGCAGGGACCGGCGATGTGCGGCAGCCGCAGGTCGCGGCTGTCCCGCAGCGGGTTGTGCTCGGCGGTGACCTCGGTCGGGCTCACGGGGTGTCCTCCTGGGAAGCGGTCGGGGAGAGGCTCGTCGCGACGGTTGCGAGCAGGTCCTCCCAGCTGGCGGCGAACTTTGCCACGCCCTCACGCTCGAGCGTGTCCGTGACGGCGTCGAGGTCGACGCCGACGTCGCGGAGCAGGGCGAGGCGGTCGAGGGCGTCCTCGATCGCCGGGGTGATCGTGTCGGTCGCGTCGTCGTGTGTCGTGCCGTGGTCGGCGACGGCCTCGAGCGTGACGCGAGGCATGGTATTAACGGTGCCGTCGGCGACGAGGGCGTCGACGTAGAGCGTGTCGGGCAGGGCGGGGTCCTTGACGCCCGTCGACGCCCAGAGCGGTCGCTGCGGGTGGGCCCCGAGCGCCGCGAGGGCGGTCCAGCGCTCCGACGCGAGGGTCTCGAGGTACACCTGGTAGGCGCGCCGGGCGTTGGCGAGCGCGATCGTGCCGCGCAGGCCCGCGGCGCGTGGGTCGTCGCTCGCGTCGAGCAGCGGGTCGACCGCCGTGTCGACCCGCGAGACAAAGAACGACGCGACGGAGCGGAGGCTCGCGAGATCGTGACCCGCGGCGTGCGCCCGCTCGAGGCCCGTGAGATAGGCGTCGATGACGGCCCGGTAGCGCTCGATCGAGAAGATCAGCGTGACGTTGACGGAGATGCCGGCGGCGATCGTGCGCGTGATCGCGTCAAGGCCTTCGACGGTCGCGGGGATCTTCACGAGCAGGCCAGGACGGTCGATCGTCCGGGCGAGTTCCGCCGCCTGAGCGACGGTGCCCTCGGTGTCGTGCGCGAGACGCGGGTCGACCTCGATCGAGACGCGGCCGTCCTGCCCTCCGGTCGCCTCGAGGACGGGTGCGAGGACGTCGAGCGCGGCGCGGACGTCGTCGGTCGTGAGCCGCGTGATCGCGGCGTCGACGCTCACGCCCTCGAGCGCGAGCGCGCGCAGGTCGGTGTCGTACGCGTCCGAGCCGGAGATCGCCCCAGCGAAGATCGTGGGATTCGTCGTCACACCGACGACGGACCGCTCGCAGACGAGGTCGGCGAGGCCGCCGCTCGTGAGGAGCGGACGGGAGAGGTCGTCGAGCCAGACGGCAACGCCGGACGCGGACAGATGGGTGAGAGGGGTTGAGCTCATGGCTGCTCCTCGGGTTGCGACGTGTACCCGACGTCGCGGGTCGGCCTGGTCCCAGCGGCCGGGGCTGCGTGGCACCTCCCGCGGGGCGGGGGTGCGGTGACCCGGTGCGCGGCCGGGAGGGCCGCGCACCGGGTGAGGTGGTGCTGCGTCAGCGAGCGGCGGCCGCGAGCGACTCGCGAGCCTTCGCGGCGACGTTCTCGGCGGTGAAGCCGTACTCCTCGAAGAGCTTCTCGGCGGAGGCCGACGCACCGTAGTGCTCGAGCGAGACGGCACGGCCGGCGTCGCCCAGGTAGCGGTGCCAGCTGAGCGCGAGGCCCGCTTCGACGGAGACCCGTGCGCGGACTGCCGACGGGAGCACCGACTCGCGGTACGCCTCGTCCTGCTCCTCGAACCACTCGAGGCAGGGCGCCGAGACGACGCGCGTCGGGGTGCCTTCGGCCTCGAGGATCTCGCGCGCGGCGACCGCCACGTGCACCTCGGAGCCGGTCGCGAGGAGCACGACCGCGGGGGCGCCGCCCGTCGCGTCGAGCAGCGTGTACGCGCCGCGGGCGAGGCCCTCGGCGGGTGCGTAGCCCTCGACGCCGCGCGGGAACGTCGGGACGTTCTGGCGGGTGAGGATGAGCCCGACGGGCCCGTTGTCGCGCTCGAGGATCGCCTGCCACGCTGCCGCGGTCTCGTTGGCGTCCGCGGGGCGGACGATCGAGAGGCCGGGGATCGCGCGGGTCGCGGCGAGGTGCTCGACCGGCTGGTGCGTCGGGCCGTCCTCGCCGAGACCGACGGAGTCGTGCGTCCACACGTACGTGGGGGAGCACTGGGCCATCGTGCCCATGAGCGATGCGAGACGGACCGCGCCGCGCATGTAGTCCGAGAACTGGAAGAACGTGCCGCCATAGGGCCGCGTGAGCCCGTAGAGGGCGATGCCCGAGAGGATCGCGCCCATACCGTGCTCGCGGATGCCGAAGTGCAGCGTGCGGCCGTAGGAGTCGCCCGCGAACTCGTGGCTCGAGCGATGGGCAGGGAGGAACGACGGCTCGCCGGACATCGTCGTGTTGTTCGAGCCCGCGAGGTCGGCCGAGCCGCCCCAGAGCTCGGGCAGCACGCTCGCGAGAGCCGTGAGGACCTTGCCCGACGCGGCGCGCGTCGCGACCGACGTGCCGGCCTCGAAGACGGGGAGGGCGTCGGCCCACCCCTCGGGGAGCTCGCGCGACGAGAGCCGGTCGAGGAGCGCGGCACGCTCGGGGTGCGCGGCACGCCACTCGGCGAGGCGGACGTCCCAGGCCGCGTGGGCCTCGGCGCCACGCGCGCGCAGGCCACGAGCGTGTGCGACGACCTCGTCCTCGACGTTGAACGCGACATCCGTCGGGAAGCCGAGCAGCTCCTTGAGCGACGCGACCTCGGCACCGCCGAGCTTCGAGCCGTGCGACGAGTGGTCGCCCTGCTTCGTGGGTGACGGCCAGGCGATGATCGTGCGCAGCCGGATGAACGACGGCTTCGACGTCTCCGCGACGGCCGCCGCGATCGCGGCGTCGAGCGCCGCGACGTCCTCGTGGTACTCGCCCCCGGCCGTCCAGTCGACGTCCTGCACGTGCCAGCCGTAGGCCGCGTAGCGCGCCGCGACGTCCTCGGTGAACGCGATCGACGTGTCGCCCTCGATCGAGATGCGGTTGTCGTCCCAGAGGACGACGAGGTTGCCGAGCTCCTGCGTGCCGGCGATCGAGCCGGCCTCGCTCGTCACACCCTCCTGGAGGTCGCCGTCCGACGCGATGACGAACACGCGCTGGTCGAAGAGGCTCTCACCGGGGGCTGCGTCGGGATCGAGGAGGCCGCGCACGCGGCGCTGCGCCATCGCCATGCCGACCGCGGACGCGAGGCCCTGGCCGAGCGGTCCGGTCGTGATCTCGACACCCTGCGTGTGGCCGACCTCGGGGTGGCCGGGCGTGAGAGAACCCCACGTGCGCAGCTGCTCGAGGTCCTCGAGCTCGAGGCCGAAGCCGCCGAGGTAGAGCTGGATGTACTGCGTGAGGCTCGAGTGGCCCGCGGAGAGCACGAAGCGGTCGCGACCGAGCCAGCCCGTGTCCGACGGGTCGTGCCGGAGCCAGTTCTGGTACAGCAGGTAGGCGACCGGGGCGAGCGAGATGGCGGTGCCGGGGTGCCCGTTGCCGACCTTCTCGACGGCGTCGGCAGCGAGGACGCGCGCCGTGTCGACGGCGCGTCGGTCAAGGTCGTTCCACGCGAAGGGGTGGGCGGGGGTGAACGCGTTCACCGGACCTCTTTCCTGCGGCGCGCGTGTGCGCGCCACATCATCGTGACGGTGGTGGTCTGGGGCTCGACGGTCCCAGCCTAGTTCCCTCCGGGCCGGGCGGCGGGCGGGATCCGAACGGTGGGCACCGGCTGCACCAGGGCCGGACGTCCTCGCGTGTCGTCCCGGGGTGTGCTGTGGCGCATCTGACGTGGGCGGCAGCACCCCGCGGAGCAGCACGGGACTAGCATGGGGCTCATCCCTGGCACCGGGACCATCGGCCTGCGCCCCCGCACGAGCCGTCCGGTGCGGACCACGACGAACGGACCCGATCCCGCGTGCCTTCCACGACCTCGGCCACGAGCGCCGCCTCCGCGACCGGCACGGCCGCCTGGCGCACGACGGTGGGCGCTTACGTCGCCCTCACGAAGCCGCGGATCATCGAGCTCCTCCTCGTGACGACGATCCCCACGCTGTTCCTCGCGCAGGGTGGCGTGCCGCCGCTGCTGCTCGCGTTCAACACGCTCTTCGGGGGTACCCTCGCCGCGGCGAGCGCCAACGTCTTCAACTGCATCATCGACCGCGACATCGACGCGGTGATGAACCGCACAAAGAAGCGTCCGCTCGTCACGGGAGACGTCTCGGTCCGTGGCGCGTGGATCTTCGCGAGCGTCCTCGGCGTGACGTCGTTCGTGTGGCTCGCGCGCTTCGTCAACCTGCTCTCGGGCGTTCTCGGCGTCGCGGCGATCCTCCTCTACGTCGTCTTCTACACGCTCATCCTCAAGCGCCGTACGTCGCAGAACATCGTGTGGGGCGGGCTCGCGGGCTGCATGCCCGTGCTCATTGGCTGGTCCGCGGTGACGAACAGTCTCGACTGGGCGCCGTTCCTCCTCTTCGGCGTCGTCTTCTTCTGGACACCGCCGCACTACTGGCCGCTGTCGATGAAGTTCCGCAAGGACTACGCCGACGCAGGGGTGCCGATGCTCCCGGTCGTCGCGAGCGACCGACGCGTCGCGGTCGAGATGGTCCTCTACACCCTCGCGATGATTGCGTGCTCGGTCGCGCTGTGGCCCGTCGCGAGCCTCACCCCGGTCTACGGCGTCGCGGCGGTCCTCCTCGGTGGCTGGTTCCTCCTCGAGTGCGTGACGCTGCTGCGCCGCCTCAAGGACCCCGCGCTCGGCAAGCCGCGTGCGATGCGCGTCTTCCACGCGTCGATCACGTACCTCACGCTCCTGTCCGTCGCCATCGTCGGCGACGTCCTTCTGCCGTTCTGACGCGAGGCGCGCCGCGACCCGCGTAGCCTGTGCGCATGCAGACGACGCCCGGCACCGACGCCGCCCCGGAGGCGGTCGAGGTGCCGCGGGGACTCGCTGCCCCCCTCGCGGGCTACCTCGCGCACCTGCGTGTCGAACGTGGGCTCTCGGACAACACCCTCGGCGCCTACCGTCGTGATCTCGAGCGTTTCGTCGCGCACGTCGCGATCCAGGGTGCCGCGACGCCGACCGACCTCACCCGCGAGCTCGTCGAGGGGTACGTCGAGGTGCTGAGGACGGGGTCCGACGGCCGACCGGTGCTCGCGCCGTCGTCGACGGCGCGCGCGGTCGCGTCGGTGCGCGGCTGGACGCGCTTCTGCGCGAGCGAGGGCCTCGCGGACGCCGACACCGGCTCGCGCCTCAAGCCTCCTGCGCGACCGCGCCGACTGCCACGCGCGATCCCCGTCGACGACGTGCTCGCGATCCTTGAGGCGGCGGGAGCGGGCGACGGTGAACGTCCGCTGCGCGATCGCGCGCTCCTCGAACTCGTCTACGCGACGGGCGCCCGCATCTCGGAAGCCGTCGGGCTCGACCTCGACGACGTCGAGCTCGACCCGCGCGGCTCCGCGGTGCGCCTCTTCGGCAAGGGGCGCAAGGAGCGCGTCGTCCCGCTCGGGTCGTACGCACGCGACGCCGTCGAGGCGTACGTCGTCCGGGCGCGTCCCGTTCTCGGGGCGCGTGGCACCGGCATCCCTGCGCTCTTCCTCAACACGCGCGGCCGTCGCCTCTCGCGGCAGAGCGCGTGGGCGGTGCTGCGCGACGCCGCGCAGCGCGCGGGGATCGCGCACGCCGACGCCGTCTCGCCGCACACGCTGCGACACTCGTTCGCGACGCACCTGCTCCAGGGCGGAGCCGACGTGCGCGTCGTCCAAGAGCTGCTCGGACACGCCTCGGTGACGACGACGCAGATCTACACGCTCGTCACGCCCGACGCTCTGCGTGAGATGTACCTCACGTCGCACCCTCGCGCCCTGGGCTGAACGCGCCGCGGCCGTCACGTCGTGCGGTGTGCCGGGCCGCGTGGCTCCGCGGGTCGTGGGCCTCGCTGCGTTACCGTGGGACGGTGAGCAGCCAGGAGCCCGGGACCAGCGTGACGACGACCGACGAGACGGACGCCGTCGGACGTCCCATGCCGCAGTTCCCGGAGCCGGCCGTCCTCTTCGGCCACGGGCCGGCGCGCATCATCGCGATGTGCAACCAGAAGGGCGGCGTCGGCAAGACGACGACGACGATCAACCTCGGCGCGTGCCTCGCGGAGCTCGGGCGTCGCGTGCTCATCGTCGACTTCGACCCGCAGGGCGCGGCGTCGGTCGGCCTCGGGGTCAACGCCAACGAGCTTGACCTCACGATCTACAACCTCCTCATGGACCGCTCGGCGGACATCACGGAGATCATTCGGCCCACCGCGATCGAGAACCTCGACGTCCTGCCCGCGAACATCGATCTCTCCGCGGCGGAGGTTCAGCTCGTCGGCGAGGTCGCCCGCGAGTCCGTCCTCGCCCGCGTGCTGCGACCCGTGCTCGACGACTACGACGTTGTCCTCGTCGACTGCCAGCCGTCGCTCGGCCTCCTCACGGTCAACGCGCTCACAGCCGCGCACGGTGTACTCATCCCGCTCGAGTGCGAGTTCTTCGCGTTGCGCGGCGTCGCGCTTCTCATCGAGACGATCGAGAAGGTCCGTGACCGGCTCAACCCGCGGCTCGAGATCGACGGCATCGTGGCGACGATGTACGACGCCCGCACGCTCCACGCGCGCGAGGTCGTCGAGCGGGTCCACGAGGCGTTCGGTGACAACCTGCTCCACACGGTGATCTCCCGGACCGTGAAGTTCCCGGACGCGTCGGTCGCGGCCGAGCCCATCACGACATATGCGCCGTCGCACGCCGGGGCGCACGCCTACCGTCAGCTCGCGCGCGAGCTCATCGCGCGCGGCGACGCCGCCTGAGCCTCGTGACGGCTGGCGCGGAGGCCGTGACGGGTGTCGCGGCGGGCGTCGCCGACGGCGCGCCCGAGGACCGCGCGTTCCATGTGCGACTCGACAACTTCGAGGGTCCGTTCGACCTGCTGCTCTCGCTCATCTCCAAGCATCGTCTCGACATCACGGAGATTGCCCTCGCTCGCGTGACGGACGAGTTCATCGCGTACATCCGGGCGCAGGACGTGGCCGCGCGCGAGGCCGAGGCTGCGGGCCGCACGCTGCGCGGCTGGGACCTGTCGACGGCGTCGGAGTTCCTCGTCGTCGCCGCGACTCTGCTCGACCTCAAGGCCGCGCGCCTCCTGCCGTCGGGCGAGGTCGAGGACGCCGAGGACCTCGAACTTCTCGAGGCACGCGACCTCCTCTTCGCCCGGCTGCTCCAGTACCGGGCGTACAAGGACGTCTCGCACGCCTTTGCGGAGCGGTTCGCCCGCGAGGGGCGCAGCGTGCCGCGCTCGGTCGGCCTCGAGCCCGAGCATGCGACGCTCCTTCCCGAGCTCGTATGGACGCTCGGCCCCGAGGGGCTCGCGCTGCTCGCGGCGCGTGCGCTCGCACCCAAGGCGCCGCCGCCCGGCGTCGACGTCTCGCACCTGCACGGTTCGGTCGTCACGGTGCGGGAGCAGGCCGCGATCCTTGTCGATCGGCTGCGCCGCGCGGGCACGCTGTCGTTCCGGACGCTCACGCAGGACGCGGACGGCACGCTTGTCGTCGTCGTGCGATTCCTTGCGCTGCTCGAGCTCTTCCGCGACGGGGCGGTCGCGCTCGACCAGGCCGGGGCGCTCGGCGAGCTCACGGTGAAGTGGCTCCGCGGGGCCGACGGCCCCGCGGCCGACGAGCTCGTCGCAGCCATGACGATCGACGAGTTCGACGGCGGGCGCGACGGCGACGCTCCGACGCCCGACATCGCCGCGGGGACGGACGGCAGCACGACGACGGAGGAGCACGGATGACGACGGAACCGACGACGGACCCGGACGCACCCGACGGGCGGGACGCGGGGGACGGCCCAGAGACCGACGTTCGCGACTTGCCCGGAGGGGCGCGTGCGGCGCTCGAGGCCGTGCTCATGGTCGTCGACGAGCCTGTGAGCACCGTGAGGCTCGCCACGGCGACGGGCCTGCCGGTCGACGAGACCGCCGAGATCCTCGACGACCTCGCGGCCGAGTACCGCGACCCTGCGATGCCGCGCGGCTTCGTGCTGCGCGAGGTCGCGGGAGGCTGGCGGCTGTTCTCCTCGCCCGTGTTCGCGGACGTCGTGGGGAGGTTCGTGCTCGAGGGTCAGACGGCGCGTCTCACGCAGGCCGCGCTCGAGACGCTCGCGATCGTCGCGTACCGGCAGCCGGTGACACGCGGGCAGGTCTCGGCGGTCCGTGGTGTGAACGTCGACGGTGTCATGCGTACCCTGGTAGCGCGAGGTCTCGTCGACGAGGTCGGCACCGACCCCACGACGGGCGCCCATCTCTACGGGACGACCGGCTCCTTCCTGGAGCGCATGGGGATGACTTCGCTCGACGATCTTCCGCCGCTCGCGCCCTACCTGCCGGATCTCGACGTCCTCGACGACGTCGACGGCACGGGCGCACCGGCGACACCGGCCGGCACCGTGCCGGCCACCCAGAACGAGGAGCAGCAGTGAGCAGCAGCAGCACGGGTCGCGGCGGACGCGGCAGCACCGGCGGGGCCGGGGGCGGCCGCGGCGCCGGTCGTGGCCAGGGCGGCGGCCAGCAGGGGCGTGGCGGCGCACAGAGCGGCCGCGGCGGGTCCGCGGGCGGCCGCGGCGACGGCCAGGGCGGGCGCCCGGGGCAGTCCGGTGGGCGCTCGGGCCAGCAGGCAGGCCGCCCTGGCAAGGGCGGACGCCCCAGCCAGCCTGGCCGCTCCGCCGCGCCCGCGCGCGGGCAGCGTCTTGGCGCGCCCGTCGGGCAGCGTCGTGCCCCCGTCGAGCGTGAGCGCCCGGCGCCCGTGAGCGACGTTCACGTCGCCGACGGCGTCCGTCTTCAGAAGGTCCTTGCCGATGCGGGGCTCGGCTCGCGTCGCGCGTGCGAGCGACTCATCGAGGAGGGGCGTGTCGAGGTCGACGGCCAGATCGTCATGGAGCTCGGCGTGCGCATCGACCCGGCGCGGCAGAGCGTGCACGTCGACGGTCTGCGGCTCGAGCTCGACACGGCGAAGGTGACGATTGTCTTCAACAAGCCCAAGCATGTCGTCTCGTCGATGGACGACCCGGAGGGACGACGTAGCCTCGCCGAGTTCTTCGCCAATCGTTCCGAGCGCCTCTTCCACGTCGGGCGTCTCGATTACGACTCCGAGGGGCTGCTGCTCCTCACGAACGACGGCGAACTCGCGAACCGCCTCACGCACCCGCGCTACGGCGTCGACAAGACGTACGTCGTCGAGGTCCAGGGGCGCGTGACGCCCAAGGTGGGGGAGCAGCTCGTCCACGGCGTCGACCTCGACGACGGGTTCGCGCGGATCGACCGCTTCCAGATCCTCGACGTCACGCCCCAGGCGAGCCTCGTCGAGGTCGTGCTCCACGAGGGTCGCAACCGCATCGTGCGCCGCATGTTCGACGCGGTCGGCCACCCGGTCGTGCGCCTCGTCCGCACGCAGATGGGTCCCATCCGTCTCGCGGACCTGCCGCCGGGGCGTCACCGCGTCCTCGGCCAGGTCGAGCTCGGCACCCTCATGAAGTCCGTCGGGCTCTGACAACCCGTCCCGTTCCGCTGCGTGCCCGACACGCGCCTCGCACTCCCGTGGAGACCACCATGTCCCAGCCCGTCGTCGTCGCGATCGACGGACCCTCCGGGTCCGGCAAGTCGAGCGTCTCGCGTGAGGTGGCCCGCCGCCTCGGACTCGCCTACCTCGACACGGGGGCGATGTACCGAGCCGCGACGTGGTGGTGCCTGCGTTCGGAGATCGACCTCGCGGACACGGACGCGGTCGCAGCCGCCGTGCGTGCGATGCCCCTCGACCAAGGGGTCGACCCGAGCGTCGAGAAGCTCGAGGTCGACGGCGCCGACGTGCGCGCCGACATCCGTGAGACGTGGATCTCCGAGAAGGTGAGCGCGGTCGCGACGAACCTCGACGTCCGCGCCGAGCTGCGGCGGCTGCAGCGCGAGGCCATCGCGGGTCAGACGGTCCCGGGGTCGTTCTCCGAGGGGCGGGGCATCGTCGCGGAGGGTCGCGACATCACGACGGTCGTTGCCCCCGACGCGGACGTGCGCGTGCTCCTCACTGCGAGCGAGGAGGCGCGGCTCGCCCGCCGCGCGAAGGAGCTCCACGGTGCTGCCGACGCGGCCGCGGTCGACGCGACGCGCGATCAGGTGCTGCGCCGCGACCGTGACGACTCGACCGTCGTCGAGTTCCAGGTCGCTGCCGACGGTGTCGTGACGGTCGACTCATCCGACCTCGACCTCGAGCAGACCGTCGATGCGGTCTTGGACGTCGTCGCCCGGCTCACGGGCGCACGCCCCCGGGCATGAAGCGGGAGGGCGCCCCGGCGCCCGAGGCCGCGCGTCGCGGACGACCGATCGGACGGTTCCTCGCTCACGGCGTGTGGGCGACGAGCGTCGTCGGCGTCGAGCACGTCCCTGCCGAGGGCCCCGTCATCCTCGCGGCCAATCACATCGGTCTCCTCGACGGGCCGCTGTTCTACGGCGTCTCGCCACGCCCCGCGCACCTGCTCGTCAAGCAGGCGGCGTTCCGCGGGCCTGTCGGCGCGCTGCTGCGCTGGTCGGGGCAGATCCCCGTCGACGCCGAGAGCGGGGGTCGGGCGGCGCTCGCGCTCGGCCTCGAAGTGCTCCGCCGCGGAGACGTCCTCGGCATCTTCCCCGAGGGGCACCGCGGTCGTGGCGACGCCGGTGCGCTCCGCGGCGGTGCGGTGTGGCTCGCGCTCACGTCGGGGGCTCCCGTCGTCCCGGTCGCGATCCTCGGGACGCGGCGGACAGGACGGGGCGCGGGGTCGCTGCCACGCCCGCGGGCGCGTCTCGTCGTCGAGATGGGGGAGCCCGTCGTCGTCGCGCGGGTGCCCGGCCGCAGCGGACGTGAAGCCCTCGACGACGGCACGAGAGCCGTCGCGGACGCGTTGCGCGCCACGGTCGCCCGGGCCGTCGCACGCACGGGCATCACCCTGCCCGACGACGACGCCGTGCCGGCCCCGGCACCCCGCCGCGCGAACCCCTGACCTCACTCCCCACCAGGCTCGTCGCGTCGCGCCGCTGCCGGAGCGTTCGGGACAGACGTGGCCCCGATGGACGGGCTGCAGGGCCGTGTGGCGAGCCCGACGCCGCCCACGGTCGTGCAAGGTCCGCGAGCCTGGGAGAATAGTGCCCATGACCACTCCCGAGCACACGCTGCCCGAGCCCGACGAGACCCCGCAGGACGCGATCCTCGCGGACGACCCGGGTGACGTCGACGCCGACAACCAACGTGCCGACGCGTTGCGCGCCGGGCTCGTGGACTACGACCTCGCCGACGAGGACCTCGCGCTCCTCGGGCTCGACGACGACGACCTCGTCGCGGTCCAAGCCGCGCAGGCGCTTCCGGTCCTCGCGGTCGTTGGGCGTCCGAACGTCGGAAAGTCGACGCTCGTCAACCGCATCCTGGGTCGCCGTGAGGCCGTCGTCGAGGACAAGCCCGGCGTGACACGCGACCGCGTGAGCTATGAGGCGGAGTGGTCCGGGCGGCACTTCATGCTCGTCGACACGGGAGGCTGGGAGACGGACGTCGCGGGGATCGACGCGGCCGTCGCACGCCAGGCCGAGGTCGCGGTCGAGCTCGCGGACGCCGTTGTCTTCGTCGTCGACGCGTCCGTCGGTGCGACCGCGACCGACGAGCACGTCGTGCGTCTCCTGCGCCGGGCTGGCAAGCCGGTCGTCCTGGCGGCGAACAAGGTCGACGGTCCGCGCGGCGAGGCCGACGCGGCCGCGCTGTGGAGCCTCGGGCTCGGGGAGCCGCACCCTGTCTCCGCGCTCCACGGGCGCGGCACGGGCGACCTTCTCGACGCTGCGATGCGCAAGCTTCCGCTCGAGACGCAGCACGGCGTCGCCCGGCCTGACGGGCCGCGTCGTGTCGCGCTCGTCGGTCGTCCCAATGTCGGCAAGTCGTCGCTCCTCAACAAGGTGGCGGGGAGCCAGCGCGTCGTCGTCGACGACACCGCTGGTACGACGCGGGACCCCGTCGACGAGCTCATCGAGCTCAAGGGACGCACCTGGTGGTTCGTCGACACCGCGGGCATCCGACGCCGGGTCCACCAGACGTCCGGCGCCGACTTCTACGCGTCCCTCCGCACGCAGGCTGCGATCGAGAAGGCCGAGGTCGCGGTCGTGCTCATCGACGCGTCCGTCGAGATGAGCGAGCAGGACATCCGCGTCGTCCAGCAGGTCATCGACGCCGGGCGGGCGCTCGTCATCGCCTACAACAAGTGGGACCTCATGGACGACGAGCGGCGCAAGTATCTCGAGCGCGAGATCGAGCGCGAGCTCGTCCAGGTGCCGTGGGCGCCGCGCGTCAACATCTCCGCGCGGACCGGCTGGCACGCCGAGAAGCTCGTGCCCGCGCTTGAGACCGCGCTCGAGAGTTGGGACCGTCGGATCCCGACGGGCCGCCTCAACGCATTTCTCGGCGAGCTCGTCGCGGCGCACCCGCACCCGCTGCGGGGCGGCAAGCAGCCGCGTGTGCTCTTCGCGACGCAGGTCTCGACGCGTCCGCCGCGCTTCGTCATCTTCGCGTCGGGTTTCATCGACGCCGGCTACCGCCGCTTCATCGAGAGGAAGCTCCGCGAGACCTTCGGCTTCGAGGGCACGCCCATCGAGATTTCGGTGCGTGTCCGGGAGAAGCGCAAGCACTGACCGACTGTCCCTGCTGATCCCGACGCGGTCAGCGCCAGGAATCCGCGCAGATGGTTGCTCCCAGCGACCATCTGCGCGGATTCCTGCGATGTGGGGGCCGGGGCTAGGCGAGGGGGATGCGGCCGCGGAGCGTGGACGGGTCCGGCACGCTGCCCGGGTCGCCGAGCTCCGCGAGGAGCTCGGTCGCACGGGCCGCGCTGTCCCAGACGTTCCACAGCATGACCCCGCGCAGCGCACCGTCGTCGGAGACGTGGTAGATCACGCCCGCGTCGCCCGGGGTCCCGGGGGCCCAGTCCTCGACGAGCGTCAGCCGCGCGTCGAGCGTGCCGACCGCCTCCCAGCCGTCGTCGAACCAGTCCGAGTAGAAGAACGGCGTGTGCGTGTGCGGCTCGGCCGCGTGCCCGAGCCGCTCGGCCGCGTTCGCGCGCCCCGCGCTGCGCCCCGTCGCGTGAGCGTTATCGACGTGCTCGACACGCACGCGCCCGAGCACAGGGTCGGGGTAGCGTGCGACGTCGCCCGCTGCACGGACGTACGAGTCTGACGTGAGGAGCGTCGCGTCGACGGCGACGCCGTCGTCGACGTCGAGCCCGGCACTGCGGGCGAGATCGTCAGCAGGCGTGATGCCGAGCCCGACGACGATCGCGTCCGACTCGACCCACGACGCGTCGTCGAGCACGAGCACGGGACCTGCGCCCGGCGCCCCGCGCTCTGCCGTCACCGCGCGTCGGTGCGAGAGAATCTCGACGCCGCGGGAGCGCAGGCCCTCCTCGAGCCGGTCGACGAGCACGGGCGGCACGAGATGCGCGGCCGGACGGTCCTGCGTGACGACGAGCGTGACGCGCGCCGCCGAGAGCGCGAGGCCGCACGCGAGCTCGATGCCGATGTAGCCGCCTCCCACGACGACGATGTGCCGGCCCGCGTCCGCAAGCTCGCGCACCCTGCGGTAGTCGCCGAGCGACCGGAACGTGAGGACCCCCGGCACGGGCTCGGACGTGAGCGTGCGTGGGGTGCCACCCGTCGCGAGGACGAGCCGGTCGTAGCGCACCTGCGCGCCGTCGTCGGTCGTCACGGTGCGGGAGGCGGTGTCGAGCGCCGTGACGGCACGTCCCGTCCGGACGGTCGCGCCCGTCGCGGCCGCCGTGCCGAGGTCGATCGAGGCGGGCGGGTCGGGTCGCCAGAGGTCCTTCGTGAGGGGAGGGCGGTCGTATGGCGGATCGGGCTCAGGGCCGACGACGAGGATCGTCGCGTCCGGATCGACCTCGCGGACCCCGCGCGCGGCGGCGTCCGCCGCGACACCCGCCCCCACGACGACGTGGTCGAAGCTCTCCATCGTGCACCTCCTTGGTTCGTCACTGCTCGTCACGGTACGCCTGACCTGTGCCTGCCGCCCGTCACGGTGACGTTCCCCACTCGGGACCGTCGTCGACCCCGTGCGCCCGGGGCGGGTGGGACCATGGAGCACGTGGCCGGCACCCCAGAGCGAAGCCTCGTTCACCACCCCGACTTTCGACGTCTGTGGGTCGCCGACGCCCTCGCGCAGGTCGGCGCCCAACTGACGGCGCTCGCGCTGCCCGTCTACGCCGTGACGACGCTCGGCGCAACCGCCCTCCAGATGGGCTACCTCACCTCCGCGCAGACGGCGGCGTTCCTCGTCGTCGGCCTGCCCGCCGGCGCGTGGGTCGACCGTATGCGCAAGCGTTCCGTGCTCATCTGGGCCGACGTCATCCGCGGCCTCGTCCTCGCGGCCGTCGTCGTCCTCGCGAGCGTCGGCCTTGGCTCCATGCCGATGCTCTACGCCGCAGGTCTCGTCATCTCGGTCGCGACCGTCTTCTTCGACGTCGCGCACCTCTCCTACGTCCCCGGGCTCGTCGGGCTCTCGAAGGTCTCCGAGGGCAACACGAAACTCCAGGCGACCTACTCCGTCGCGGCGGTCGCCGTGCCGGCCGTCGGCGGGTCGCTCCTCAAGGTGCTCGCGGCGCCCGTGCTCATCAGCGTCAACGTCGTCACGTACGTCGCGTCCGTCGGGTTCCTCGCCCGCATCCGCAAGGTCGAGACCCTGCCGCCCAAGGACTCCCACCTGCCGCTCGGGCCGGCGATTGCCGAGGGGCTGCGCTTCATCACGCGCACCCCGATGCTCAACAGGCTCGTCTACTCGACGGGCGTGAGCGCACTGTTCTCGACGATGGGATGGTCGATGATCATCTACTACGTCGTCACGACCCTCGACCTAGGTGCGGACGCGATCGGTGTCGTCATGTCGGCGAGCGCCGTCGGCGGGATCCTCGGCGCGGTGACCTCGCGCCGCGCGACCGACGTCATCGGTGAGGGCCGCATCATCGCGTTCTCGGCATTCCTCACGCCGTTCCTCTTCGCGGCGATCCCGCTCGCGTCGACGTTCATGGACATGGGCGTCGACGCGCGCATCCCCCTCATCGTCGGCGGCTTCCTCATGCAGGTCACGCAGACGTGGTTCAACGTCTCCCAGGTGAGCTTCCGGCAACGCCTGTGCCCGCCGTACCTGCTCGGCCGCATGAACGCGTCGTTCCGGTTCATCGTCTGGGGCGGCATGCCGATCGCGGGCGTCGTGGGAGGGCTCATCGCCGACCACTTCGGGGTCGTGACGATGCTCTGGGTGGTCGTCGTCGGGGAGGTTCTCGCGTCGCTGCCGCTCATGCTCTCGCCGTTCCGGACGATGCGGGTGCTGCCCGGGAGCCGTCAGGTCGTGACGCTCGACGACGAGCCCGACGCAGCCGACGACGCGCGCTCCTGACGAGCCGCGACGTGGTCAACGCGAGCCAGAAACTGGGGTAGTATTTCTGACGGCCCGCAAGGGCCACGGAGGTCCGTTCACGGACCTACGGGCTGTGGCGCAGCTTGGTAGCGCACTTGACTGGGGGTCAAGGGGTCGCAGGTTCAAATCCTGTCAGCCCGACGATTGTGATGTCTCAGGACATCCGCGACGGCGGACCTACGAAATTGTAGGTCCGCCGTTGTCATGTCCGGGGGCTGGTCCTCGTGGCCGTCCGGTGGGCTGGTAGTTCTTGGTCGGATCGAGGACGAGCTCGCGCAGGATCTCGCCGGTGGTGGCGTCGATGACGATGATGTCGAGGTCCTGGACGAGCATGCGGACGTAGGTTCCGGCGTGGGTTCGGCCGATGCCGATGTGGTGGAGCTTGTTGTTGTGGCGCAGTGTCACGACCCCTGATTTGTCGATCCGATCGGTGCGGACCCTGTCGTGGGTGTCGCGGGATCGGTCGCGTGAGGGGCGTGCTTTGGGGCGGGCGCTGTAGGCCGCGGCAGGTGTGGCGCGATGCTCGAGGGAGCGGTGCGGCCTGTTCTCGTTGTATTCCTGGGCGAAGCGATCTATGAACTGTTGCAGCTCGGCGATGGAGGCCGGTTGTGGGTCCTGGGCGCGGAGCCACTTCTTCATCGTCTGCTGGAAGCGTTCGACCTTGCCGCAGGTGGTGGGGTGGTTGGGTCGGGAGTTCTTCTGCTTGATGCCGCGGGCGCGTAGCTCGGTCTCGAGCCGGGTGCGGCCTCCGGGCCTGGAGGCGAGACGGACGGTGTAGACCATGCCGTTGTCGGTGAGGGTGGAGGCCGGGAAGCCGTACTGGCCTGCGGCTTTGGTGAACGTGGAGTGCACGATCGCGGCCGTGATGCGTCGGTGGGCGGAGATGTGCAGGGCCATGCGGGAGTGGTCGTCGAGCCAGGTGATGATCTCGACGTCGGCTCCGGGAGTGCCTGCGGGGCTGGTGAGCCGGTAGTGGGTGAAGTCGGACTGCCAGGTCTCGTTGGGCAGGTCGGCTGCAAAGCGGACCCAGGAGGATCGGGGGCGCTTGGACGGGTCGGGCGTGCGGGCATCGTGGCGGGCGAGGACGCGGTTGATGGTGGCTCGGGAGACGGCCGTGGCGTGGTGATGCGCGAGGTGCCAGCCGATGGTGTCGGCGCCGGCGTCCAGGCCGCGTCCGGTGAGGTCTGCTCGCAGGGCGAGGATGAGGTCGATGGTGGCTGTCGGCGTGGTGCTGGGGACGTGGTGGGGCCGCCGGGAACGAGGTTCGAGTGCGGCGTCACCTTCGGCCTCGTAGCGGGCCTTGAGCCGGTAGACCCAGGAGCGGTGCACGCCGTAGCGCGCGGCGATCTCGGCGACGGTGAGTCGTTCGGTGAGAAGCGCGGTGAGGACGATCTTGGCTTTGGACATGGCTGAGCATCCGCCGCACGGGCGGTGTCGTCGATGTCGTGAGACATGGTGTCGCGGATGTCTTGAGACACCTGTCGCGGATGTGCTGAGCCATCACACTGTCAGCCCGACGTTTGCCCAGGTGAGAATCAGTTTCTCACCTGGGCTTCGTCGTTTCTCGGACCAGGGGCCGGCACGGGCCGGCCCGTCAGCGGTCGCACTCACAGACGAGGTTCCACTCGACGACCTGCTCGTCGAGTTGCGCCCAGGCCTCGGCCTCGGCGCGGTCGCGGAACTCCCGCGGTGCGAGGCGCCCGTTCGCCATGAGGACACCGACGACGATCTGCTCGCGCGGGTCCACCCAGGCCGGGGTTGCGTGGTGCTTCGACATGGCAGGTTCCCTTCCTCGTGCTGTGTTCCCAGTGTCCCACCCGTGTCGAGCATGCCGACGGAGCTGCCGGACGGGGAGGCGCTCAGCGGAGCAGGTCGCGCGTGCTCGCGCCGGGCGTGAGGTCGAGGCGACGCAGCAGCTGGGCGTTGAGCGCGACGACGACGGTCGAGGCAGACATGAGGATCGCGCCGACGCTCATCGGCAGGACGAACCCGAGCGGTGCGAGGACGCCTGCGGCGAGCGGCACCGCGAGGAGGTTGTAGCCGGCGGCCCACCAAAGGTTCTGCTGCATCTTCCGGTACGACGCCCGTGAGAGGGCGACGACGGAGAGGATGGAGCGCGGGTCGGAGCTCGCGAGCACGACGCCTGCGGAGCCGATGGCGACGTCCGTGCCGGCGCCGATCGCGATGCCGGCGTCGGCTGCCGCGAGCGCGGGGGCGTCGTTGACGCCGTCGCCGACCATCGCGACCGTGCGGCCCTCGGCGCGGAGGTCGGTGACGAGCGCGGCCTTGTCCTCGGGGCGGACGCCGGCGTAGACCCGGTCGATGCCGAGCGAGGTGGCGACGTGCTCGGCGACCGCGCGGGCGTCGCCCGTCACCATGACGACCTCGGCGCCGACGGCGTGCAGGGCGTCGATCGCCTCGCGGGAAGTCTCTCGGACCTGGTCCGCGAGCCGCAGCGCGCCGACCACGGCACCGTCGAGCAGGACGTGGAGGATGATTGCGCCCTCGGTGTGCCAGGGTGCGACGGCATCGAGCTCGTCGAGCCCGGACTGCGCGAGGAGGTGGGGCCCGCCGACCTCGACGACCCGGCCGTCGACGATTGCGCGGACGCCGACGGCGGGCGACGACGTGAAGTCCGTGGCCGTAGGGATGTCGAGCCCGCGCGTGCGGGCAGCGCCGACGATCGCGGTCGCGAGCGGGTGCTCGCTGTCCGTCTCGGCCGCGGCCGCGAGCGCGAGGACGTGCGCCTCGTCGTGACCGCCTGCTGGAGCGACGGCTGTGACGGTCGGCTCACCCTTGGTGAGGGTGCCCGTCTTGTCGAGCAGCACGGTGTTGACGGTGTGCATGCGCTCGAGCGCGAGGCGGTCCTTGACGAGGACGCCGCCGCGGGCAGCGCGCTCGGTCGCGATCGACACGACGAGCGGAATGGCGAGGCCGAGCGCGTGGGGGCACGCGATGACGAGGACGGTGATGGTGCGGACGACGGCGTCGTCGGGCAGGCCGGCGAACGACCAGACGATCGCCGTGAGCGCGGCGGAGCCGAGCGCGAACCAGAAGAGCCAGCCGGCGGCCCTGTCGGCGAGGCGCTGCGCGTGGGACGACGAGGCCTGGGCGTCGGCGACGAGGCGGCCGATGCCTGCGAGCGTGGTGTCGTCGCCCGTCGCGGTGACCTCGACGCGCAGGCCGGAGTCGGTCGCGACGGTTCCGGCGGTGACGTGGTCGCCGGCCTTGCGCCTCACGGCGCGGGACTCACCCGTGATCATCGACTCGTCGACGTGCGCCGCCCCGTCGACGATGCGGCCGTCGGCGGGGACCGAGGCGCCCGGTCGGACGAGGACGACGTCGCCGACCTGCAGGTCGACGGGGGAGACCTGCACGACGTCGTCGCCCTCGATGCGTTCGGCAGCGTCGGGCAGGAGCGCCGCGAGCGAGCCGAGGGCGGACGTCGTCTGCGCGAGCGAGCGCATCTCGATCCAGTGGCCGAGCAGCATGATGACGACGAGGAGCGCGAGCTCCCACCAGAAGTCGAGGCTGTGGTCGAGGATGCCGAGGGTCGCGCCCCACGACGCCAGGAACGCGACCGTGAGCGCGAGCCCGACGAGGAGCATCATGCCGGGGCTACGACGGCGGACCTCGTCGGCCGCACCGGTGAGGAAGGGCTGGCCGCCCCACAGGTACATGACGGTACCGAGGACGGGCGAGACCCAGGAGAGCGGGTCGGTATGCGGCAGGTCGTAGCCGACGAGGTCGGCGAACATGCCGCTGAGCGCGACGGTCGGCACTGCGAGGACGAGCATGATCCAGAAGAGGCGGCGGAACTGGCCTGCGTGGTCGCCGTGACCGGCGTGACCTCCCGGGGCGTCGTGGTCCGCGTGGCCCTGGTGGTCGCGGTGCGTCGCCCGGCCGCCGTGGGCTGCGTGGTCGCCATGACTGGGTTGCGTCCCGTGCGCGTCATGTGCCTCGAGCCCGGGATGGTTCCCGGTGCTGCCGGAGGTGTGCTCATGGGGGCTCATGGCCCGAAGGTATACCCCGGGAGGGTATCTCGCAAGGGCTGCTGCGCACGTAAATCTCTCGCCCCCGCTCCCAGGCTTCGATACGGTCGACCGCGGCGCACCCCAGCGCCCCGACGCGAAGGAACGCACCATGACCCGCACGACGACCGAACGGCTTACGAGCCGCAACCTCGTCGTGCCCACAGACGCAAAGCGACCGTCCTCCCAGGACGACCCGCCCCCGTTCCGCCCCGCTCACAGACCTGCCTGACGACCCCGTCATCACCGTCGAGAGCCGCCCCGGAGCACCCGCTCCGCGGCGGCTCTCGGCGTTCCACCCCCCCCGGCACCACCCGATCACCGGAAGGACCCACCCATGAACGAGTTCCCCGTGACGCTCTCCGGAGCGCGCGCACCCACCCTCATGTGGGCCCACGAGCACGACGTCGAGCCCGCCGCGCTCCAGCAGCTCCGCAACATCGCCGCCCTGCCGTGGGTCGCGGGCCTGCGCGTCATGCCCGACGTCCACCTCGGCAAGGGCGCGACCGTCGGCTCGGTCATCGCCATGCGCGACGCGGTCTCGCCCAACGCCGTCGGCGTCGACATCGGCTGCGGCATGATCGGCGTCCGCACGTCCCTCACCGCCTCCGACCTGCCCGACGACCTCGGCCCGCTGCGCGCCGCAATCGAGGCCGCCGTGCCCGTCGGCTGGAAGGGCCACGACGAGCCCGTCGACCTCGCCCGCCTGCGCCCCGTCTCCGACCGGGCGCACACCTCCGAGACGCTCCGCGGCGCCGACGCATTCTGGGACCGCTTCACCGGGCTCCACGGCCGTGTGAGCGACCTCGAGGGACGTGTGCGCCGCCCGCTCGGCACCCTCGGCGGCGGCAACCACTTCATCGAGCTGTGCGTCGACGAGACCGGGCAGGTGTGGCTCCAGCTCCACTCCGGTTCACGGAACATCGGCCCGTTATCCGGACCAACTCGGAGTGTCGCGGCCTGAGTTCTACGGCACGCAAGCCACGATCTGAGGATGGAGCCGACGCCGGAAGCTCACCGCGACTTGGGCATGCTCGCTCTGCCCTCGATCGGTCGTGTGTACACCGACACCGACCGGCACCCCTCCTCCACCGTCGTACTCCCCGACGACGACGCGACCGCAGCCTGTGTCGCCTACCTCATGGAGGTGCATGCGCGGCACCGGGCCTCGACGGTGCGCTCCTACGCGTTCGGGTTGCTGCGCTGGTTCCGGTTCCTCGCGGCGGTGGGTGTGGCTTGGGATCGTGCTACGCCGACGGACGCGCGGGACTTCGTCATCTGGATGCGACACACCACGAAGACAGGCGGCGCGAAGAACCCCAGCAAGCGCAACCCGCGGGTGAGCAGGAACGCCCAGACCGGCAAGCCGTACCTCGGCACGCAGTTCCGGCCGGCGACCATCAACCACAACGAGACCGTCGTCCATGAGTTCTACGAGTTCCACCGCCGCTCAGGTGCCATCCTGCTGAACCCGGTACTGCGAGGGTGCCCCGACGAGCGCGCAGGGGCTCACCACAACCCGCTCCAGGCCCGTCGGGGCGGGCGCCGCGCTGGGTCGAGACAGGCCGCCCCACGTCGCCTGCCCAGGTCCATGCCCGACGAGGCGTACGACCGGTTCTTCGAGGCGCTGCGCTCGGATCGTGACCGGGCTCTCGTGGCGATGTACGTGAGCAGCGGGGCCCGCCCGTCGGAGATCCTCGGCCTCCGCGTCGGGGACGTGGATGCCCCGAGGTGCCTGATCACGGTCGTCCGCAAGGGCGGGCTGGAGCAGACCATCCCGGTCTCCACCGAGGCCATCGCGTGGTTGCGCCGCTACGAGGAAGACCTCGGCTGGGGCGCTCCGGACGAACCGCTCTGGGTGACGCGCCGCGGCGTAGCACGCCCCCTGACCTACGACGCGTTGCGGGCGGTGTTCCGGCGCGCGAACGAGGTCCACGCCACGAACTGGACACCTCACGACCTCCGGCACACGGCAGCGACGCGGATGCTTCAAGGCGGGACCTCTCCGCGTGTGGTCCAGGAGATCCTGGGGCACGCCCACCTCCACACGCTCAGCGGCTACACGGTGCCCCGGCTCGAGGAGATGGTTGCCGCCGTGCGTGCGACCTCCCAGCCGCGCCCGGAGCCAGCGTTTATGTACGAGGAGTCCTACGACCCGTCCGACCTCGCGGTGCTGTTCGGAGGGCGGTGATGTGCGCGCCGTCCGTTGCGACGCGGTACGCCGCAAGGAGTGCGCCTGCGCCGGCCGTGCCACGCGTGGAAGACCCCCGTCGGCGCCTCCATGCGTACGTGACGGACGGCGACTGGCCGGCGGCGCGCCTCACCGCCAGCGAGGCACTGCGCACGGCCGGTCCGATCGCCGACGCACTGGACAAGTCCTGGCGCCGGCGCAGCGGCCTGGCCGCCTTGCTCACCCACCTCGCAAGCGCCGAGGGTGGCACGTGGCAGCAGCGCTGGGCCTCAGCCGGACGCGAGCAAGACCCGCACCTGTGGAAGCGAGTCAACCCCCGGGCGGATGAGCGCTCCTACGGCATGCACCTCGCGTTGGCCATGGACCTGATCCGTCCGAGCTACGCATGGTGCAAGGGCAACCAGTTCAAGACGTGGTCGCTGATCCTGCAGCTGCGCGACCCTGCGTCGTACGAGCGACTGCTCGCGACCTACGCGACACTGGGAACCTCGGCGCTCGACAACCAGGCCACGTCAGTCGTGCTCGCCCACATCGCGTGCCACACCGGCAAGTCCGTTGCGCAGATGAACGGCGCGGACGTCCTCGGCTACCAGGCAGCCCTCTACGAGATGCGTGCGACGGGCACGCGGGTGAAGGTCACCGGCCAGCACCACGCCTGGGACTGCCTGCGCGAGATGGGCCACCTCGACCACCCCTCGGACACGTTGCGCCTCGCCCTGCTGCGCAGTCGGCTCAGCCCCGCCGAGCTCGTCGCACGTCACGACCTACGACCTGGCCCCGTTCCCGACCTGCTGGTGCTCTACCTGTCGGCGAGAGAAGGCGCGCTGGACTACTCCACGCTGCGAGCGTTGAGCGACGTGCTGTGCCGGCTGTTCTGGCGCGACATCCAGGATCACTCGCCGGAGACCACGACGTTGGCGCTGAGGCCCGAGGTGGCGTCCCAGTGGAAGGCGAGGCTCGCAGTCAAAGCTGACGGCTCAGAGCGGCGCTCACGGTTCAACGTCATGCTGCAGGTCCGGGCGATGTACCTCGACATCGCCCAGTGGGCTCACCACGAGCCGGAGGTCTGGGCGCCCCATGTCGCCCCATCCCCGATCATCGAAGCCGACGTCGCGGGGTACGGCAAGCAGCAGAAGGAGAACAAGGCGCGCTCCCACCACCGTACGCGCGAGCGTGCCCCGGAGCTGCCTCGCCTACTGCGTGCTGTTGACGAGCGGCTCAAGCGGGTGGAGGGCTGGCTGGCAGCCGCATCGTCGCTCGCGTCGGGCGATGTGACCGACCACGAAGGCGTGCCCTGCCGTCGCATCGGTGCCAAGCACGTAGTGCTCCGGCCGATGACCGCACCCGCACGCTCGTCGGCCGCCGACATCAACCTGACCGCACTGGAGGACGAGGCGTTCTGGGCCTGGGCGACGGTGCACCTGCTGCACCAGACCGGCCTGCGCATCGAAGAGCTCCTCGAGCTGGACCAGTTCTCCATCCAGTCCTGGCGCAACCCCCAGTCCGGCGAGGTCGTGCCCCTGCTGCACGTGTACCCGTCAAAGTCCGGCTCCGAGCGACTCCTCGCCGCCTCCCCGGAACTGGTCCATGTCCTTGCCCGCATCATCACCCGCCTTCGCCAGCCGGACGGGACACTGCCGCTGACCAGCAGGTACGACAACCACGAGCACGTCGAGCAGACACCGGCACCACTGCTCTTCCAGCGCAAGCGCGCCCGGTACGCCGCGCTGAGCTACCAGTACATCTACAGCGTCCTGGACCGGGCGGGAGAGTGGGCCGGGCTCCGCAAGGCGAACGGCAAGCCGCTGACGATCCGGCCCCACGACCTGCGTCGGATCTTCGCGACGGACGCTCAGAACAGCGGCGTCCCCGTGCACGTCATCGCTGCGATCCTCGGCCACGAGTCGGTCGAGACGACCTCGATCTACGCCGCGGTCTACCCCAAGGACGTCATCAACGCCCACCGCCAGTTCATCGCCCACCGCCGAGCCGTTCGACCTGGCGCGGACCAACGCGACATCACCGAAGACGAGTGGGACGCGTTCCAACGACACTTCGTCGAGCGCAAGCTCAGCCTCGGTACGTGTGGCCGCGCCTGGGGATCCGCCTGCGAACACGAGCACGCATGCGTAAGGTGCAGCCTGCTGCGTCCCGACCCCTCGGAGCTTCCCCGGTTCCAGGAGATCCGTGACAACCTCCGTGAGCGCATCGCAGAGGCGCGGGACCGTGGATGGCTCGGCGAGGTCGAGGGCCTGACGGTGACCCTCCAGGCCACCGTCGAGAAGATCGAGCGGATGGAACGGCTGGACGGGGCCGGAGCCGGCCCGACCTTCCTGGGACTCCCCGGCCCCCGCCTCAAGCCCTGAGGAACGCGCAGCTCTACACAGGGTCACCGATGGCGCTGCACACCGCGCCCTCGTCGCACGCCGCCGGATCCAGATCGGCGGCACGGTCACGCAGCGTGAGCACCTGCTCGCGAAGGGTCGTCAGCTCGGCGATCCGTTCCTCCAGCTCGGCTGCCCGTCGAGCCAGGAGGGCTGTCACGTGCGCGCACGGTGCGCCGGAGCTGTCGCGGACCACGATGACCTGCGCGATCTCCGACAGGGTCAGCCCGGCCGCCTGTGCTGCCCGCACGAACGCGAGTCGTTCGACGGCGCGGTCGTCGTACTCCCGGTAGCCCGACGGAAGGCGGTCCGGTTCGGGCAGTACCCCGGCCGTCTCGTAGAAGCGGATCGCCTTGGTGCTCAGACCCGCGACTGCAGCCAACTCCCCGATGCGCACACTCCACAGTACCTCTTGACCTTCCACTGCACTGGAACCCCTACCGTCCGAAGCAGGAGAGCAACCGCAGAGGAGCGGACATGAACCAGTACGACCTGATCGTGATCGGCAGCGGTGGGGCCGCGATGGCCGCAGGCATCGAAGCGAGGTCCCGCGGCAAGTCGGTCCTCCTCGTCGAGCACGGTCCCCTCGGAGGTACGTGCCTGAACGTCGGGTGCGTGCCGAGCAAGAACTTGCTGGCCGCCGCTGGGCAGCTGCACCGCGCCGCCACGACGCCCTTCGCTGGCGTGTCGACCACCCACGGCCGGGTCGACATGGAGCTTCTCCTGGCCCAGAAGCGGGAACTCATCGACCACCTGCGGCAGGCCAAGTACGCCAGCGTGGCCGAGGCGCACGGGTTCCCCGTGTTGTACGGGCACGCGCGGTTCCGCGACGAACTCACGCTGGAGGTCGAGGGCGAGACGTTCAAGGCGTCTGCGTACGTCGTGGCGACAGGCGCAGCGCCGAACATCCCGGACCTGCCAGGCATCGCTGACAACGACTACCTGACGTCCACCAGCGCGATGGACCAGGACCACCTCCCTGTGTCCATGGTCGTCATCGGCGCTGGCTACGTGGGTCTCGAACAGGCCCAGCTCTGGTCGCGACTCGGCGTCAAGGTGACTCTCATCGGACGGTTCGCACCGCGTGCGGAGCCGGAGGCCGCAGACGTACTCAGGGGCACGTTCGCCGATGAGGGCATCACGGTTCTCGAGGAACGCGCCACGCAGGTAGCCCGCAACCCCGCAGGTGTCCTGGTCACCACCCACAGCGGCGCACAGGTTGTCGCCACCACGATGCTGATCGCAACCGGGCGCTCAGCCAACACCAGCGCCCTCGGCCTCGAGGCGGCTGGCGTGGAGACCGACGCGCGAGGCTTCATCCGGGTCGACCACCAGCAGCGGACCACGAACCCTCGGATCTTCGCCGCCGGAGACGTGTCCGGCTCGCCGCAGTACGTGTACGTCGCCGCCCAGACAGGGCACGTCGCCGCGGCTGGCGCGCTGGGCAAGCCAGCCAGCGTGGACTACCGCGGGCTTCCCGGAGTCGTCTTCACCACCCCGCAGCTGGCCAGCGCGGGACTGACCGAAGCGGAAGCCCTGGAGGTCGGACACAGGTGCGCCTGCCGAGTGCTCGACGCTCGCGACATCCCCCGCGCGCTGGTCAACCGGGAGGACCGAGGCGTCTTGAAGCTCGTCATCGACGCGGACACTGGCAAGGTTCTGGGCGTGCATGCAGCGCTCGACGGCGCTGGGGACGTCATGCTCGCGGCGACCTACGCGATCAAGTTCGGCCTCACGGTCGACGACCTCGCCGACACGTGGGCGCCCTACCTGACGATGGCCGAGTCCCTGCGCATCGCGGCCGGCCTGTTCCGCTCAGCGCTCCCCACGAGCTGCTGCGCCTGACTCCGACCGGCCGCCCGAGCACCGGTAGTCCGGAGAAGGCAAGACCCTCGCCGAGCAGCACGTCGCGATCGCCAAGCGACTGCCGCACAACGACGGGCCCGTCGACCGCGACCTCGCCGTCTTCCTCGGCGGCACACCCGAGATGGACGCATACCTCACCGACCTGCGCTGGGCCCAGGAGTACGCGGCACGCTCGCGTGCCGTCATGATGGCGCTCGTCGTCGACGTCCTCCGCACGCACCTCGCTGCTGCCGCGCCGACGTTCGACGAGGCCGTCAACGTCCACCACAACTACGTCGCGACCGAGACCGTCGACGGCACCGAGCTCGTCGTCACCCGCAAGGGAGCGATCCGCGCCGGCACGGGCGAGCTCGGCCTCATCCCCGGGTCGATGGGCACCGGCTCGTACGTCGTCCGCGGACTCGGCAACCCCGCCTCGTACTGGTCAGCGTCCCACGGCGCGGGGCGCCGCATGTCGCGGACGGCCGCGCGCAAGCGGTTCACGGCTTCCGACCTCGCGGCACAGACCGCGGGCGTCGAGTGCCGCAACGACGAGGGAGTCGTCGACGAGATCCCCGGCGCGTACAAGGACCTCGACGCGGTCGTCGCCGCCCAGTCGGACCTCGTCGAGGTCGTCGCCCGGCTCACGACCCTTCTGTGCGTCAAGGGCTGACCCCGTCGGCCGCCGACCCCGCCCGGGGCGGCGGCCGACGTCAGACGCGCACGCGTTCCGGCGCCGGGCGCGCGAGGACGGGCGCCGCGAAGAAGTCCCGCTCGTGCTGCGCGGACCGGCGGAACGCCTCGAGCATGGCCTCGCGCTCCGCCGGGCCCGCCGAGGCGGCGAGCGTCGTGACGATCTCGATCGCCCGGTCCGTCGACGCCCGGAACGCCGGGTCCCCGTACGTTTCGATCCACCGCGCGTACGGGTGCGACGGGCCGAGCCCGGCGAGCAGCCGCTCGCCCAGGTCGACGTACATCCAGAAGCACGGCAGCAGCCCTGCGACGAGCGGCCCGTAGTCTCCCCGCGCGGCGAGCCCGAGCAGATGGTCGACGTACGCGATCGTCGTCGGGGCCGGCCGGGCGTCGAAGAGCTGCACCCCACCGAGCCAGGAGGCGTGCAGCTCGACCTCGGCCGCGATCGCGCCGTGCGCCGACCTCGCCCAGAACGCCTGCTCGTCGGGCGTCGGCGCGAGGGCGCTCGCGTGCGCGAGCACACGCGCATAGTCACGCAGGTACAACGCGTCCTGCGCGAGGTACCAGAGAAAAGCGTCCTCGTAGAGGGAACCGTCGGCGAGCGCGGAGACGAACGGCAACGCGTCGGTCTCGGCGCGCACCACCGCGATCTCGTCCCACCACTCGGCGGCGACACGTGCCGCCGTCGTCCGTGGGGCCGCCGTGCGCCACAGCGACGCGAGATGGGAGACGGGCCCGTGCCCCCGACCGACGTCGAGCAGGTCTGCTGCTTCGAGCGACTCCGTGAGCCACGCGCGCGCCTCGGCGAGCGCGGGCACCCACGCGCCATGGTGCGCGTGCAGCGTCGCAAGAGCGGCCGACAACGAGCACCCGGTGCCGTGCGTGCACCGCGTGCGCACGCGCGGTCCCTCGACGACGTCGACGACGCCCGTCGCGTCAACGAGGGCGTCGCGGACGACGTCCCCCGGGAAGTGCCCGCCCTTGACGAGCACCGTCACCCCGCTGCGCACGCTGAGCCGGCGGCCCTGGTCGAGCGCCTCCTCCCACGTCGCAGCGACGGGCTCGCCGAGGAGCACCGCGAGCTCGGGCCGGTTGGGCGTCACGAGGTCGACGTTCGCGAGGAGCGACCTCACGGCGTCCTCAGCATCGGGCTCGAGCAGCCGGTCGCCGCTCGTCGCGACCATGACGGGGTCGAGGACGACGACTGGCGGGCGGACGCGCACGAGCCAGGCGGCGACCTCGGCGGCGGCCGTGACGGACCCCAGCATGCCGATCTTCACGGCGTCGATCGTCACGTCGTCGCTCACGGCGTCGAGCTGCGTCGTGAGGAACCCGGCCGGAGGGGTGTGGACGTCGCGGACTCCCTGCGTGTTCTGCGCGACGAGGGCCGTGACGACGCCCATCCCGTAGCCACCGTGCGCGGCGATCGACTTGAGGTCGGCGTGGAGTCCGGCACCTCCTGTCGGGTCGGTGCCGGCGATCGTGAGGACGCGTGGCACGGTACCGCGCCCGGGCGCGGTCACGCGGCCGCCCCCGTCCGCGCGGCCGCAGCGAACGCCTGCGCGGTCGCGGCGGGATCGGCTGCTGCGCAGATTGCCGACGCAACCGCGACGCCCGCGAGCCCGCCCGCGCGCAGCGGCGCGACGTCGTCGAGACGGATGCCACCGATCGCGACCGCGGGCACGCCGACGGATGCGGCCTGGCGGACGATGCCGTTGATGCCGAGCGGAGCGGGGGCGTCGGGCTTCGTCGCGGTCGCCCGCACGGTGCCGATGCCGACGTAGTCGACGCGCGCGGCGGACGCCGCGGCAGCCATGAGGTGCGCGTCGGTCGAGGCCGTGACGCCGATGACGACGTCCGGGCCGACGAGCGCGCGCACGTCGATGAGCGGCAGGTCGGACTGCCCGACGTGGACCCCCGCGAGACCTGGGACGCGGCGCCTCGCGGCGCAGAACACGTCGACGCGGTCGTTGACGAGGAGCGCGACGTGCGGCGGGACGACGCGCGCTAGGGCGAGCGTGAGCTCGAGCAGCTCGCGCGCAGACGCCCGCTTGTCCCGCACCTGGACGGCCGTGATGCCGCCCGCGGCAGCCGCGTGGACCGTCGCGACGAGGTCGCGTCCAGCGCGGCCCGCCGCGTCGGCGTCGGTGACGAGGTAGACCGACAGGTCGAAGGGCCTCACGCGAACCTCACCGCCTCCGCGAGCGTCGGTGCGTCGAGCAGCGCGAGCTCGTCGAGCAGACGCACCGCGAACGAGCCGGGACCCGTCGCAGCCTGGGCAGCGCGCTCGGCCGCGACCGTGTAGGCGCCGCACGCGGCGACCGTCGCCTCGAGCGTGTCGTCGTGGACGCCGACGAACGCGGCGACGATGCCGCCGAGCGCGCAGCCGCCGCCAGTCATGTGGGTGAGGAGCGGGTGGCCGTTCGCGACCCGCACCACCGTCGTGCGGTCGGTGACGAGGTCGACAGGTCCGGACACCGCGACGACGCCGCCCGTGCGCGCCGCGACGGCGCGCGCTGCGTCGAGGCTGTCCTCGACATCATGCGTCGCGTCGACGCCACGGCCACCGCCGTCCGTCCCGGCGAGCGCACGGATCTCGGAGGCGTTGCCGCGGACGACCGTCGGACGCAGCTCGAGAAGCTGCGCGGCGAGGGTGGTCCGGAGTGCGAGCGGACCGACGGCGACAGGGTCGAGCACCCAGGGGCGCTCGAGCGTGTCGCACGCGCGGGCCGCCTCGAGCATGCCGGCGCGCTGCTCGGCACCGGGCGTGCCGAGGTTGACGTAGACGGCGTCGGCGACGCCCGCGAGCGTCCCGGCCTCGCCTGGCAGGTCCGCCATCGCGGGCGCGGCTCCGAGGGCGAGGAGCGTGTTGGCGACGAGGTTGACGGTGACCGTGTTGGTGAGGCACTGGACGAGGGGCCCGGCGGCGCGGACCTCCTCGAGTGCACGTGGGACGGCTGTGAGCAGGGTCGACGGCGCACGAAGCATCGTGACATCCCTTCGCTAGTACGAGCTAGATCAGGTTCGACGGGTGTGATCTCAGCCCCCGCGAAAGGGGCACCCCGTGTCAGTGCGTCCGAGAGTAGCAGCGGTGTCCGAAAAGTGGATCGGCGGTCTCAAGCGCTGAACCCCCGGCAACGAGGAGGAGCCGTGCACCCCGGACGGGGTGCACGGCTCCTCCGAGCGTGCGCGAGGCTCGCGTCAGGTGCGCGTGCGCGAGTAGAGATACAACGCGAGAACGAGGAGCACGAGGCCGCCGACGACGGTGAGCGCAACCTTCACCGCGCTCACCGGGTGCTTGCCCGTGACCTTGCCCGTCGACGCGTTGATGACGACCTGCCACTGCTTGCCCGCGTACATGTACGTCGCGATCCAGAAGGGCATGAGAACAAGCTTGAACATCACGGCCGCGTACGCGGTGCGGATCTGCGAGATGCGCTGGCGGTCCCCGCCGATGGCCCGTTCGACGTCGTCCCGGATGACACCGGCCATGACCTGCTTGGCGGTCTCGAGCCCGCGCGGCGGATCCACGTCGTAGCGCACGGTCGAGAACCCTGCGACGTACTCGGCCCGGTAGGGCTGGGCCTTCGCGAGGTCCGCGCTCCCGGCGCCGCGCGCCTCCTTGGGGGTGAGCTGGGCCGAGCCGGGGACGACGATGTCGTCGAAGCTGCGACGGACGGTGCCGGACCGGTGCGACCAGCGGGTGCGGGTCTCCGTGCGGTCGTCGTCGACCTTCACCGTGTAGTCGTCACCGCGCTGGCCCTCGTACTCGCTCGTCGTGCGGGCGTCGAAGGTCCAGTACGGCAGATAGGTGCCGCGGAGCGACTCCTCGGCGTCGACGTCCTTGAGCGCGCGCGGGCCGAAGAAGCGCGAGGTCACCCACTTCGTGAACGCGGCGCGCGCCGCGGCCTGGTCGAGTGCGAACGGGACGACCGCCTCGGGCGGGATGACACCCTCGGTCGGGGTGATGCCGACGAGGTGTCCACCGCAGAACTGGCATGCGGTCGAGATCGCGGTCGACTCGGTCGTCGCACCGCAGCCCTCGCACCGCAGCACGTGGCCACCGAGGCTCGCGACGGCGCGGCCGGCGTTGATCGCGGCCCAGGCCTCGTAGTCGTGCTCGTCGACGCTCGCATCCGGGTCGTGGGCGATCTCGGCGAAGTAGCCGCACATGAGGCAGCGCATCGAGGAGGTGCCTGCGGCAAAGCCGAGCTGCGAGCCACAGCCGGGGCAGCGGGTCGCGAGGAGCGCGGCGTCCTCCGCCGACGCTGACGCTGTGTCCTCGGGTTGCGGCGGGAACGGGGGAGGCATGCTCATCGGCTCAGGCTCCCGGGGTCGCGGGCGGCAGGGGCGGCGGCACGGCGCCGAAGAGCGACGCGAGCGCGGGAACCGAGCCGGCTGCGGTCCACGCGGCCATGCCGTCCTGCCACACGAGCGTCTCCCGGGTCAAGGAGCCCGAGGCTGCAAGGCTGCCGAGCTCGGCGAGCGACGTCGGGCCTGACTGGGCGCCACCCGTCGCGTGGAACCAGGGCGCGCCAGCCCCGGGCAGCGGCGGGGGAGCGGCTGCCGCCGGCGCGGCGGGCGCGGCAGGGGCCTGGCTGCCTGCCAGCGTCTGCGCCATTTGCTGGCCGACGGCGAGCCCGAGGCCCATCGTCATGCCCTCGCCCCCGCCGCCGGGGTTCCCGGCGGCGGTCTCGATCGCGTTGGCCGCCTGGAACTGCGTGTACTGCTGCATGTTGCCGAGGACGGCCATCTGGGTCTTCTTGTCGAGGGCGGCCTCGACCTCGGGCGGGAACGAGATGTTCTCGATGACGAAGCGAGTGATGGCGACGCCGTACTCGGCGAGGCTCGTCGTGAGCTCGGTCGCGAGCCGGCCGGCGATGACGTTCTGGTTGGCGGCAAGGTCGAGCGCGGCGACCTGCGCGTGGGCGAGCGCGGGGCCGAGGGCCCCGACGATGTTCTGCCGGAAGAACTCGCCGATCTCCTCGGTGCGGAAGTTCGGGTCGGTGCCGACGAGCTGGCGCAGGAGCGCGGCCGCGTCGGTCACCTGGAGCGAGTAGGTGCCGAATCCGCGCAGGCGGACGGCGCCGAACTCGGGGTCGCGCAGCATGACGGGGTTCTGCGTGCCCCACTTGAAGTCGGTGAACTGGCGGGTCGTGACGAAGTAGACCTCGGCCTTCCACGGCGAGTTGAAGCCGTGCTTCCAGCCCTTGAGGGTCGAGAGGATCGGCAGGTTCTGCGTCGACAGGGTGTAGGTGCCCGGGCCGAAGACGTCCGCGAGCCGACCCTCGTTGACGAAGACGGCGACCTGGCCCTCGCGGACGACGAGCTTCGCCTCGTTCTTGATCTCGTTGCCCTGGCGCGGGAAGCGCCAGACAATCGTGTCCCGCGAGCTGTCGAGGAACTCGATGATGTCGATGAGCTGCCCGCGCAGCTTGTCCATGAAGCTCATGATCTCTCCGTCTCCCCCTGGGGCGGCGACCGGGTCGCCGAGCGACCTGGTCGGTCGCGCCATCGCCGATGGTACACAGCAGGGCTCGGTCTTACCTGCGAACGGTGATCCTTTGGTCACAGAAGCGTTCGTGCTCGCACCCGTGGCGTCCGCCGGGCTTGAAGTTCGGATTCCCGAAATCTAGGTTGTGGGTATGGCTCACGTTCGACTCCCGCGCTGTGCGACAGCGCGTGTCGCAGCGGCAGCTCTCGTCGCGGCCGCGCTCCTGTCCGCGTGCGGCATGCCGGGAGAAGCAGAGGCCGACGACCCGCGTCCGCTCGTCCTCACGACGTTCACCGTCGTCGCCGACATCGCGCGCAACGTCGCCGGGGGGGACCTGCGCGTCGCGTCCATCACGAAGGTCGGCGCCGAGATCCATGGCTACGACCCGACGCCCGGCGACCTCCGACGCGCCGCCGGCGCGGACCTCGTCCTCGACAACGGGCTCGGCCTCGAGGCGTGGTTCGCGCGCTTCGTCGACGGCCTCGACGTCCCACGCGTCACCCTCTCCGACGGCATCGCGACGATCCCGATCGCCCGGGGTGAGGCCGAGGGGCGCCCCAACCCGCACGCGTGGATGAGCCCGACCGCAGGCGCGTCGTACGCACGCCGCGCGGCCGAGGCGTTCGCCGAGCTCGACCCTGACCGCGCCGACGCCTACCGCGAGCGCGCCGAGACGTACGCAGCCCGGCTCGGGACGCTGAGGGACGAGCTCGTCGCGCGGCTCGCGACCGTCCCGCCCGCAGCCCGTGCGCTCGTCACGTGCGAGGGGGCGTTCTCCTACCTCGCTGCCGACGTCGGGCTCGAGGAACGTTACCTGTGGGCGGTCAACGCCGAGCAGCAGGCGACCCCGCAGCAGGTCGCCGAGGTCGAGACGTTCGTCCGCGAGCGCGGGGTCGCGGCGGTGTTCTGCGAGTCGACAGTCAACCCGTCGCCCATGCAGCGGGTCGCGGAGTCGACCGGTGCCCGCTTCGTCGGTCCGCTCTACGTCGACTCGCTCTCGGCGTCCGACGGGTCCGTGCCCACGTACCTCGACCTGCTGCGCCACGACGTCGACCTCATCGTCGCCGGTCTCTCGGGAGGAGCCCCATGACCTCGGCACCGCTCACGCCCGCAGCCCTCGAGGTGCGCGGGCTCACCGTCGTCCGAGGGGAGGCCCGAGCGCTCACGGACGTCGACCTCACGGTCGCACCGGGCCGGGTCACGGCTCTCGTGGGGCCCAACGGCTCGGGGAAGTCGACGCTCTTCGCGGCCGTGACGGGCGGCGTCGACGTGACGTCGGGCACCGTGACGGTCGGGGGGACGGACGCCGCTGCGGCACGCAGGCGCCGGGAGATCGCGTTCGTCGGTCAGGACGACACGGTCGACCGGCAGTTCCCGCTCACGGTCGCCGACGTCGTCGCCCAGGGACGCCCCGCCCCCCGCGGGCTGCTCGGACGGCGGACGGCCGCCGACCGGGCAGCGGTCGCCGAGGCCCTCGCACGGGTGGGCCTCGCGGATCTCGCCCGGCGGCCGATCGGCGCGCTCTCGGGCGGGCAGCGCCGCCGCGTCCTCGTGGCGCGTGCACTCGTCCAGGAGGCTGGCCTACTGCTCCTCGACGAGCCCCTCGCAGGCGTCGACGTTGCGTCGGCCGAGCTCCTCGTCGACATCGTGCGCGCTCGCGCCGACGAGGGCGCAGGGGTGCTCGTCTCGACGCACGACCTCGCGGGCGTCACCGACCTCGCCGACGACGTCGTGCTTCTCGCGGGCAGGGTCGTCGCTGCGGGACCCGTCGCGTCGACGCTCACGCCGGCCGCGCTCGCCGAGGCCTTCGGGCTCCGCACCGGGGACGCGCGGCGATGACGTTCCTCGAGCTGATCCTCGACCCGCTGTCGCACGAGTTCATGGTGCGTGCGCTCGCCGTCATCTCGGTGTCGAGCGCGGTGAGCGCGCTGCTGTCGTGCTGGCTCGTACTCGTCGGCTGGTCGCTCATGGGCGATGCCGTCTCGCACGCGGTCCTACCGGGGGTTGTGCTCGCGTACATCCTCGGGCTGCCGTTCGCCGTCGGTGCGGTCGCCTTCGCGCTCGGCGCGGTCGTCCTCGTCGCGGCGGTCCGCGCGACGGGCCGCACGAAGGAGGACGCCGCGATCGGCATCGTCTTCACGACACTCTTCGCCCTCGGCCTCGTCCTCGTCTCGGTGACGCCGAGCCAGACGGACCTCATGCACGTCGTCTTCGGCAACGTCCTCGGGGTGTCGCGTGCCGAGCTCGTCCAGGTTGCCGCGCTCGCCGTGGTCGTCATGATCGTCGCTCTGACGCGTCGCCACGATCTCACGGCGTTCGCGTTCGATCCGGTGCAGCTGCGGGTGCTGGGGCGTTCACCCGGCCGGGTGGGGGCGCTGCTCCTCGTGCTGCTCGCGCTCACGGCCGTCACGGCGATCCAGTCCGTCGGGGTCGTTCTCGTCGTCGCGATGCTCGTCATCCCGGGGGCGACGGCGCACCTCCTCAGCGACCGTCTGGCACGGATGCTCGTCGTCGCCCCTGCGGTGGCGGTCGCTTGCGGGGTCGTCGGGGTATACGTGTCGTACTACGCCGACCTGGCGACCGGGGCGACGGTGGTGCTCGCCCAGGGGTTGGCCTACCTCCTCGCGGTGCTGCTGGCGCCGGGCCGCGGTGTCCTCGCGCGCGCGAGGAGGTGGGCGCGAACCGCGGCGTGAGCCGCCGTGCGCGGCGCGTGCACGTGGTGCGAGCACCCGTGCCCGGTGGGGTGCGAGCATACGTGCACCGTGGAGTCCCACCACCCTGCCGCGCGGGTCCTTCACCTTGACGTCACTGGCGCTGCGCGCCCTCCCGATGGCACCAGGGTCGGGCCCAGACCGAGTCCGGCACTGACCTGACAGGACACGACATGGCACTCAGGAGCAGAAGAGCACTGGCGATCGCCATTGCCTCGGCTCTCGCGCTCGGACCTCGCGCCTCTGGTACGACGACGGCGGCGGTCCCGGATCTCCCCGGGCCCGCCGCCGTCGTCGTGACGTGAGGCCTCAGTCCCTGCGGATGCCGACGGCGAGCCCGACGGCGAGGCACGAGCCGAGCAGCCCGCCCGAGAAGAGCAGCGCGCTGTGCTGCGCGATGCCCTCGCCCATCGCCCACATCCCGGCGACGAAGATCGCCATGACGACGACGAAGATGAGGGCGTTCACGGCGACCGGGCGGTCGTCGAGGTTCGCCTCGGTGGGCTCGGTGCTAAACGTGTCCATCGCTCCTCCAACGGCTCTGGGTGGCGCGTGCGCGCCCTGAAGGGATCCTATCCAGGTTCCCTCGGGTGCGGACCGGTGTGCGCGCCCGGCACCGCGGGTGCTGTTGCGTGACGGGTCGGTTCCGTCAGCGGCCGAGCTGCTCCGCGAACGGCACGACGTCTCCGAAGGGGTCGTCCTCGGCGGCGCCGGCGTAGTGCTCGACCTTCGTCGCGAGCTCGCTGCCTGCCCGGTCGATCCGCGACTGCAGCCGGCCCGCCGAGTCGTACGTGCTGCCGTTCGCCCCCCAGTCGTCGGTCGCGGCGAACACCGCGGTGCCGACGACGTCCGCACGGAGGTAGCTGAAGAGCGGACGCAGCGCGTGCTCGAGCGCGAGCGAGTGCCGGGGCGTTCCCGCGGTGGCGCCGAGCAGGACGGGGACGCCTCGCAGCGCGTCGGGGTCGACGACGTCCATGAACGACTTGAAGAGCCCGGAGTACGAGCCCGAGAAGATCGGTGTGACGGCGACGAGCCCGTCGGCGGTGCGGACCTTCTCGAGGACGTCGGCGAGCCGGGGCGGCGCGAACCCGGTGAGGAGCATGTCGGTGACGTCGCGTGCGAGGTCGCGGAGCTCGACGACCTCGGTCGTGTGCGCCACGCCGCGCTCGTCGAGCGCGGCAGAGGTTGCCGCGAGCAGGCGGTCGGCGAGCAGCCGCGACGACGAGGGCTGGGAGAGGCCTGCGCTGAGGGCGACGAGGTGGCGGGTCATGAGGGTTCCTTCGTGCTGGTCGTGCGGGCAACCGCGGGCAGGGACGCGACATGGTTGCGGAGGCGGTCGGTGAGCTCGGTGAGCGTCGTGAGCTCGTCGGCGCTGAGCGCACTTCCGAGCGCTGCGTCGATCGAGGCGACGTGCCGGCGCCCGACGCGCCGCTGGAGCGCGCGCCCGGCGTCGGTGAGGACGACACGTGTGCCGCGGAGGTCGTCGGCGACGGCCCGACGGGCGACCAGTCCGCGTGAGACGAGTCGGTCGACGAGCCGTGAGAGCGAGGGCTGCGAGAGCAGCACGTCGGTGTTGAGCTCCTTGAGCCGGAGTCCGTCAGCGGGCCCGCGGGAGAGCGTGAAGAGCACGTCGTACTCCTTCATCGTGAGCTCTTCCCAGACGTCGTCGGCGGCGAGGTGCCGGACGACGGCGACCTGGGCCCGGAAGAGCGATTCCCAGGCCGTCGCGCGCGCCATGGCGTGGGCGGACATCATCGTGCGTCGGTCGCCGGCGAGGCGCCCGTGACGTCGTCGGCGTCGGCGTAGACGGTCGAGTCGTGGCCGCCTCCCGTGGCGGCAACGCGGCTCGCGTGGGTGGGTGCGTCCGGCACGTCGGCAGGGCGGCCGATCGCCATCTCCTTGCGGAGCACGGGGACGACCTCCTCGCCGAGGAGGTCGAGCTGCTCGAGGACGGTCGTGAGGGGGAGGCCGGCGTGGTCGATGAGGAAGAGCTGGCGCTGGTAGTCGCCGACGTGGTCGCGCATCGCCGCGTAGCGGTCGATGACCTCCTGCGGCGAGCCGATCGTCAGGGGCGTCTGCTCCGAGAAGTCCTCCATCGACGGGCCGTGACCGTAGACGGGCGCGTTGTCGAAGTAGGGGCGGAACTCGCGCTTGGCGTCCTGGGAGTTCTTGCGCATGAACACTTGGCCGCCGAGGCCGACGATCGCCTGGTGGGCCTTGCCGTGCCCGTAGTGCTCGAAGCGTCGGCGGTAGAGCTGGACCATCTGCTTGGTGTGGCTCATCGGCCAGAAGATGTTGTTGTGGAAGAAGCCGTCACCGTAGTACGCGGCCTGCTCGGCGATCTCGGGGGTGCGGATCGAGCCGTGCCAGACGAACGGCGGCACGCCGTCGAGCGGACGGGGCACGGAGGTAAAGCCCTGGAGCGGCGTGCGGAAGCGTCCGGACCAGTCGACGACGTCCTTGCGCCACAGCTCGTGGAGGAGGGCGTAGTTCTCGACGGCGAGCTCGACGCCCTGACGGATGTCCTTGCCGAACCACGGGTAGACGGGTCCGGTGTTGCCGCGGCCCATCATGAGGTCCGTGCGGCCGTCGGCGAGGTGCTGGAGGTACGCGTAGTCCTCGGCGAGGCGGACGGGGTCGTTCGTCGTGATGAGCGTCGTCGAGGTCGAGAGGATGATCCGCTCGGTCTGTGCGGCGACGTGGGCGAGGAGGACGGTGGGGTTGGCGGGGGCGGCGAAGGGCGGGTTGTGGTGCTCGCCGGTCGCGAAGACGTCGAGCCCGACCTCCTCGGCCTTCTTCGCGATCGTGACGGTCGCCTTGATGCGTTCGTGCTCGGTGGGGGTACGGCCGGTCGTGGGGTCGGTCGTCACGTCGCCGACGGTGAAGATCCCGAACTGCATCATCGTGTCCTCCTGCTGCGGCCGGTCGGGCCTGTCGAAAGTTCATGCATCTGCATCTACTTTACCCTTCAACTAAGAGGGGTGTCGACGTGTTCCCGCGATGGAGTGGCGTGCGTCACTGGGCGCACATCGCTGGAGTGCGTATTCCCGGGGCCTGCCTCGGTCTTTGGAGTGGCGCCGGGGAACTGGGTGCCGGGAATGCCCTACGGCATCGTGCTCGACATGTCGCGCACGACATGCGCAGCGCCGGCCGACCTCACGGCCTTCGTGAGGCTGCGCGACGAGACCTGCCGACTCCCGGGGTGCAGACGGCGCGCGGAACGCTGCGACATCGACCCCGTCACGGCGTCGTCGGACGGCGGGACGACGTGCGCGGCCAACCTCACGCACCTCAGCCGCCACCACCGCCTGCTCAAGCACGCGACAGGCTGGTCGGTCACCGTCGCCGACGTCGGTCCGCAGTCGCAGCAGATGCGGTACGTGAGAACGAACGAGCCCTGCCCTCCCGGAGGAGAGCAGGGCTCGTCGGTCTGCGCAGACCGAGCGGATCGGCTTCGTCAGGCGATCGGTGCCGCCGGCGCGTGCCAGATGCGGTCCAGGTAGTCCTGGATCGACCTGTCCGACGTGAAGAAGCCGGTGCGTGCGACGTTGAGGATCGCGGACCGGGTCCACGCGTCCTCGTCGCGGTATGCGACCTCGACCCGGTCCTGGGTGTCGACGTAGGACCGGTAGTCCGCAAGCACCATGAAGCGGTCCTTGTAGAGCAGGTCGGAGATGACGAACTCGAACGCCGTGCGGTCGCCGTCGGAGAACAGCCCCGAGGAGATGAGGTCGATCGCGCCACGGAGGCCGGCGTCGACCTCGTAGAACGACGTCGGGTTGTAGCCCCGGTCCTCGAGCGCCTGCACCGCAGGCTCGTCCATGCCGAAGAGGAAGAAGTTCTCGTCGCCGACGAGCTGGCGGATCTCGACGTTGGCGCCGTCGTCCGTCCCGATCGTCAGGGCGCCGTTGAGCGCGAACTTCATGTTGCCCGTGCCCGACGCCTCCTTGCCCGCGAGCGAGATCTGCTCCGAGAGGTCGGCCGCCGGGATGAGTCGCTCCGCAAGGGTGACGTTGTAGTTCGCCGGGAACGCGATCCGCAGACGACCCTCGAGCTCGGGGGCGTTGTTGACGACCGCGGCCACCCGGTTGATGAGGTGGATGATCTCCTTGGCCATCTTGTAGCCGGGAGCGGCCTTGGCACCGAAGACAACGACGCGCGGCTGCAGGTCGGACGCCTTGACCTCGCCCTTGAGGACGCGGTCGTAGAGCGTGACGACGTGGAGCAGCTTGAGCATCTGACGCTTGTACTCGTGCAGGCGCTTGACCATGACGTCGTAGAGAGCGTCGGCCGGGAGCTCGATGCCGTCACGCTGCGCGAGCAGCTCGACGAAACGCTCCTTGTTGGCCTGCTTGATCGCGCGGAACTCGGCGCGGAATGACGCGTCGTCCGCGAACGGCTCGAGCTTGGCGAGCTGCGCGAGGTCGTTCGTCCAACCCGTGCCGATCGCCTCGTCGAGGAGCCCAGCGAGGCCCGGGTTCGACAGGCGCATGAAGCGACGGGGCGTGACACCGTTCGTGACGTTCGTGAACTTCTCCGGCCACAGGGCCGAGAAGTCGTCGAGCACCTTGTCTGCGAGGAGCTGCGAGTGCAAGGCTGCGACGCCGTTGACCTTCGTCGAGCCGACCGTCGCGAGGAACGCCATGCGCACGGCGCGCTCCGGCCGCTCCTGGATGATCGACATGCGGCGCACGCGGAGCTCGTCGCCCGGGTACGTCTCGCGCACCAGGCCGAGGAAGTCCTCGTTGATCCGGTAGATGATCTCGAGGTGGCGCGGCAGCAGGCGGCCGAGCAGGTCGACCGACCAGACCTCGAGCGCCTCGGGCAGGAGCGTGTGGCACGTGTAGTTGAACGTGCGACGCGTGATGTCCCACGCCTCGTCCCAGCCGAGACCGCGCTCGTCGAGGAGGATGCGCATGAGCTCCGGAACGCCGATGACCGGGTGGGTGTCGTTGAGCTGGAAGACGACCCGCTCCGGGAGGGACGCGAGGTCGTCGTCACGCAGCACCGTGTCGAGGTAGTCGCGCAGCGACGCGGCGACGAAGAAGTACTGCTGCTTGAGGCGCAGCTCCTTGCCCTGGGGCGTCGAGTCCTCCGGGTAGAGGACCTTCGAGATGTTCTCGGCGACCGTCTGGCGACGGACGGCGGACTCGTAGTCGCCCGAGTTGAAGATCTGCAGGTCGAAGGCGTCGGTCGCCTTGGCCGACCACAGTCGCAGCGTGTTGACGTTGCGGGTCTCGAAGCCGGGGACCATGTAGTTGTACGGGACGGCGAGAACCTGCTCGGCGGGGACCCAACGGGTCCGGTGGGCGCCGGTCTCGTCCGTGTACTGCTCGGTGTGGCCACCAAAGTTCACGGTGACCGAGTTCTCGGGCTGCGCGAGCTCCCAGGGGGATCCCTTGGCGAGCCAGCGGTCGGGCTGCTCGACCTGGCGCCCGTCGACGAACGTCTGGCGGAAGATGCCGTACTCGTAGCGGATGCCGTAGCCGATCGCGGGGATCGACTTCGCGGCGAGGGAGTCGATGAAGCACGCGGCGAGGCGGCCGAGGCCGCCGTTGCCGAGCCCGGGCTCGGTCTCGTACGCCGTGAGCTCGTCGAGGTCGAGCTCGAGCTCGGCAAGAGCCGTGCGCGCGACCTCCGTGAGGGCGGTGGACAGGAGTGCGTTCTCGAGCTGCGGTCCCATGAGGAACTCGGCGGACAGGTAGGCGACGGTCTTCGCCTTGGCTGCGCGGTGCGAGGCCTGCGTGGCGATCCAGCCGTCGACCATGGCCGAGCGGACGGTCCGCGCGAGTGCCTGGTACAGGTCCTCCGTGCGGGCGTCGACTAGGTCGACGCCCTGCTCGTAACGGAGCTGACGGCAGAACTCGCTCTTGAACGACTCCACGGTCGTGGGGGAGGAGATGAACCTCTCGGTGTTCTCAGTCACGGGTTGCAGGCTACCCGTCGGAGGCTCCAGTTGCCATGACCTTGGGCCCTCGCGTTGCAACGCGCACGCCCCCTGCCGCGGGCACGGCCTGCCGCCGCGGCGGTGCGGATGCCGCGCCTGCCGCGAGAACGTGCGGTTCCGCTGCGCCGAGACCGCGCCGCCGCGCGAGAGGTGACGCTGCAACGCACTCGCGATGTTGCAGAAACGTTGCAGAAACATGGGATGACAGAGGTGCGCCCTTCCAGAGGGTTCCACCCGAATCTACGATGACCCTACGGCCTCGACGACGAGGGGGTGCAGGCCATGCTCATCGCACTGGCATCGTGCGTGGTCGCCATCGCCAGCATCACGCTCGTCGTCAGCACCGCACGCCGGCGTGACTCCAGGCCCGAACCGGATCCCTTCCGCGCGCTCGACCTCCAGATGCGCCTCTCGAGGCTGGCCGCCGAGGTGCGCCGGATCGACGGGGACCGCACGATGCTCGCTCGCGCCCACCACTTGCGCGTCGCGCTCGAGGCCTACGACGCCCTCCTCTCGGAGGCGTGCATGCTCGCTGACGGTGCCGCGCGCGAGGTCGCGCCCCCGGGGACGGCGACGCCCGACACCGTCCGCCTCGACCGCGAACTCCTGCTCAGCGCGCGCGGCTGGAACTGGTGAGCCGTACCGCTACGGCGCCGAGCCCGACGACGCCGATGGCGCCCAGGACTCCGAGCCACCCCGGCAGGTCCGTGTCGACGAGCGCGAGGAGCGCGACGAGAGGGACGACGACGCAGCCGACGAGCACCGTCGACCGGAGAGCCCGCCCGACGAGCCGCACGTCCACCCCGACGTCCCGGAGGTCGGAACGTGAGGCGGCGTCCGCGAGGAGCGACAGGTGGACGGCTGCCGGCAGCAGCAGTGCGAGCGCAGCCGAACGCAGCCCCGGGTCACCCGCCGCGAGCGCGCCGCCCACGATCGTCACCCCGACGAGCACGGCCCACGTCCCGCCCGGGACGAGGGCGCTCACGAGCAGGGGGCCGAGGATGAACCACGTGATGACCGCCGGACCCAGAAGGGCGTACGCCCCGGCGACGAGCAACACCGCGACGACACGCAGCACGAGCAGCGGCACGGTGCGCACGCCCTCGAGCCGGACGCGCGGCGGACGCCCCGGGCCGTCGGGGCCGAACAGCGTGTGCCGCGCGCGCGCGACCCACGAGGGGCGGGTGATCATCGCCGACCTCCGGGACGGACGCGTGACATCATGCGGAGCCGCTGCTCCGGGGTCGGGCCGGGCACGTCCCGTGCGGGCGCAGACCAGTCGACGAGCGTGATCCCTGCCGCCGCGAGGCGTTCGAGACGCAACGCGCGCTCGAGGCGCATGACACGCCACGCGAGACCCGACGCGCCGTCGGGCAGGACACCGCCCACGGGCGGGAGCACATCGACCGCCCAGACCTCGTGACCCCGCGCGAGCCACACGAGCGCGGCCTCGGCCGCGTCGTCGTCGAGGAACGTCGACAGCAGCACGACGGTCGCCCCGGCCTGGAGCGCGGGCGCGCGCGTGCGGCCGACGCTCCCGTGGTCGGGCCGCGCGAGCGCGAGCGCGTGGAGGATCCGCCGCAGGTGCCGCTCGCCCGCACCGGGTCGCAGCTGTGCCCTGCTGCGCCCGAGGTCGACGAGCCCCACGCGGTCACCGCGGCGCAGGTACGCGGTCGCGAGCGAGGCCGCCGCGGACCGCGCGAGGTCGAGCGAGCCCGGGCGGTCCGGCCGCGGCTCGCCGACGCCCGTCCAGGCCGCGATGTCCTGCGCCATGTCATCGCGGGAGTCGAGCACGACGACGACGTGGGCCTCGGACGTCGCGTGAGTGCGACGGACGTAGATCTCGTCGAGCTCGGGCGACCGGCGCGCAGTGGCACGCCAGTCGATGCCGCGCATCCGGTCTCCCGGCGCGAACGGGTGCACGTCGCGCAGGTCGCCCCCGGACCCAGGACGGCGCGAACCGTGCGGGCCCGAGAGACCGCGGAGCCGTTGCGGGACCGGCACCTCCTCGAGCCGTCGCGCGACCGGGAGCACGATCGCGTCCGTCGGTGCGACGTCCTCGAGCAACGCGACGGAGTCGAGCCCGTCGGACCAGGCGATGCCGTGCGCGGCGAATCCGGGAACCCGCCCGGTGCGTGCGAGCGGGAGCGTCGCGGTGAGCGTCCGGTCCCCGTCGACGGCGACGAGCACGCCGACCGGGTCTGCGCCCGGGCTCGCGACCCGGACGAGCACCGTCGCGGGGGCGTCCGACGTGAGCGTCACGGGGGCGACGAGGCGCCGGTCGCCCGTGTCGTCCCGTGTCGTCGGCGTCCCCACAGCGAGGGAGACGTCGAGGAGGTCCCGTCGTGCGACGAGAAGCCCGCCCGCGAGGGCGGCACCGACGAGCACGACGTCCGCACGGCTCAGCAGCAGCCCGGCGACGCACAGGACGAGACCAGGCCCGAGCCGAGCGACGGCTCCGGTCGCGCGACGGGCTCCACGGACCGTCACGGTCAGGCCCGGACGTCGTGCCCGGCCGACGACGGCGTCGGCACGGAGGAGAGCACCTGCTCGACGACGACCGAGGGGGACAGGTCCGTCGCCCAGGCCTGCGGCGTGAGCGTGAGGCGGTGCGCGAGCGCGGGGACGGCGACGGCCTTGACGTCGTCGGGCGTCACCCACGTGCGTCCGTCGAGCACCGCGAGGCCGCGCGCGACGAGCACGAGTGCCTGCGTGCCGCGGGGGCTCGCCCCGATCTCGACACCGGGGTGCGTGCGCGTCGCCGCGACGAGCGCGACCGCGTACGCGACGACGTCGTGGGCGACGTCAACGGCCTCCGTGCCGGCCTGCATCGCGAGGAGCGTGGCGGGGTCGACGACCGGCGTGACCGTGACCTCCTCGCGGCGGCGCGCGAGGCGCCGACGGATGATCTCGGTCTCGTCCGCGGCGTCGGGGTGGCCGACGGCGAGCCGGAGCATGAAGCGGTCAAGCTGAGCCTCCGGCAGCGGGTACGTGCCCTCGTACTCGACCGGGTTGGACGTCGCGACGACGTGGAATGGGCGTGCGAGCGGGTACGACACGCCCTCGACCGTCACCTGGCGCTCGGCCATCGCCTCGAGGAGCGCCGACTGCGTCTTCGGGGACGTCCGGTTGATCTCGTCGGCGAGGAAGAGGCCGGTGAAGACGGGACCAGGCCGGAACTCGAACTCGCGTGTCGCAGGGTCGTAGACGTTCGAGCCCGTGATGTCGGCCGGCAGGAGGTCCGGCGTGCACTGGAGGCGTCGGAAGTCGAGCCCGAGCGCGGACGCGAGCGAGCGGGACGCGAGGGTCTTGCCCAGGCCCGGCACGTCCTCGAACAGGACATGCCCTCCTGCGAGAACGGTCGCGAGCGCGAGGCGGAGAGCGGGCCCCATCCCGACGATCGCGCCGCCGACGGCCTCGAGGACCTCTGCGCCGAGCCGTGCGACCTCGGCGACGGGCAGCGGGCTCGTGGTGCTGGGCTGGGTCATCGGGATCCTCCTGGGAGCGGTGCGTGCTGAGCGGGGCGGCGGGTCGTGACTGACGCGGGGACGGTGAGGCGCCGACCGGTCGGGTCGAGCGCCTCGAGCGCGGTGAGGCAGCGGTCGAGGTCGCGTGGACGCGTCTCGGTGCGTGCGTCGGCGTCGAGGAGTGTCGGAGCGCCCGCCCCGAGCAGCGTGCGGGCGCGGGCGACGTCGGCCGGCGCGACGACGAGCGGGAACCCGCCGTCGGACGCGACGCCGTGGAGCGCGAGGAGCTGTGCGGCGAGGTCGCCGATTCGCCGCATGGTGCGCGGAGGGACGAGCCCCGAGCGTGAGCGCATCGACCAGACGAGCGCGGAGAGCTCGTCGCGGCGTCCGGCGGCCTGCGTGACGCTGTCGGACGCGAGGAGGGGCTCGTCCGTCGTCGTGAGCCGGTGCGTGACGACGACGTGGAGGAGGGGGAGGGCGCCGAGGACGAGGGCGTGGGTCCAGTCGAGGACGAGGAGCCCGAGGACGAGCACGACGAGCGAGAGCGCGGCGCCGAGCACGAGCCGTGCGCGGGGGAGCGACGTCACAGTCCCACCTCCGGGTGCTCGTCGCGCGGGGCGCCGAGGATCGCCCCGAGCGCTGCACGGGCGGGGGCGCCGTCGTCGGCGGTCGCCCCGCCGCTCCCGTAGCGGACGGCCTCGTACGTCCTCAGGAGCGAGGTCGTCGCGGTGCTCGGGGCCCGGGTCGCGCGGAGGACGTCCGACGTCAGCTCGGCCTGCGTCTGGACCGGCTGGCGGATGACGCCCTCGCGCGCGACGGCCTCTTCGAGGACGAGCCAGGCCCGGACGACGGCCTCGGCCGGGTCCGGGACTCCGTCGAGCCGCTCGAGGGCCTCGGCGACCGCGTCGGCGACGACCTCGCGCGACGGCACGACCTGACCGGGCATCGTGTCGACCGTCATGGGGGCCTCGGGTACGGGCCGTGGCCGTCGTGACCACCAGGTGCGGACCGCTCGAGCCGCGACCGCGACGAGAAGGGCGAGCACGACGAGGCCGAGGAGGATCATCACCCACAGGACGATGTCGCTGCTGTTCTGCTGCTGCTCGGCGAGCTCGGTCGGCGGGGGCGGCGGAGGCTCGGAGGCTTCGTTCGTCGGGAGGGTGATCGAGAGATCGGGGTTCCAGCGCAGCTGCCACGGCGCCCACGCGAGCGCCCCGACGACGACGCACGCGAGCGAGACGAGCGCAAGGGTCGTCGTCCCGCGGGCATGGCGCTGCGCGGGGTCCGCGGCCCGTGGCGCGCGCGTGGTGTCGTCGCTGATCATCGGTGCCAGCGTACGGGGCTCAGCGCGATGCCCGAGGGAGGCTGGTGAGGTGAGCCGCGTGCACGCCGGCGACGGCGGCCGCGAGGAACGGCCATGGGTCGGCCTCGAGGTCGCGTCCCATCGTCGACAGGTCCACCGGGGTGCCGCGGAGCACTGCGAGAAGCGCTGCGTCCGCCGGGACGTCGACGAGAGCGTGCCGTCCCGCCTCGAGGAGGGGTCGGGCGGCGCGGAACGCCGCGCGCAGCGCGTCGGCACCGCCCGGGACCGGGACCTCGTCGGTGACGGTGGGCACGACAACGTCCGACGGCGCGAGCGCGACGCGGCCGACGGCGGTGAGCGAGTGGTGCGACACACCGAGATGCCGCGCGCGGGCGTCGGTCGTCGAGACGCGGAGCGCCGCGACGCCCCGCCCGCCGAGCACGTGTGCCGCGTTGAGCGCCTCGCCGGCCGCGACCCCTGAGAAGCCCCATCGTGTGCCTGTGCCGAGGTTCCCGGGGCCCTGCGTGACGACGACAACGTCGGCGCCGAGCACGTGCCGTGCCGCGAGGAGCCCCGAGTGCAGGCTCACGGCCTCGAGGTCGCCGCCGTACGCCTGCCCAACGGTGACGGACGCGTCGAGCCATCCCGCCTCACGCAGGCTCGCGACGGTCCGCGAGAACGCGAGCGGCAGCGCACCGCCATCGGTCATGACGTAGGCGGTGCGCGGCGGGCGCGGCCCCGACCAGGCGGCGCGCACGCCAGCGAGCACCGCCGGCAGCGCCGAGTGGAGGTCGGCGACGACGACGGGCAGCGCGTCGAGGTCGTCGGCGTCCCGGAGCAGTTCGTGATGCTCGGACTCCTGCTCGTCGGCGCCGAGGACCATCGTCTGCAGCGGCGTGTACCGCGCCTTGACGAGGTGGCCCGGTCCTGCGGGGGCGTCGGGCGGCAGCCTGTCGGGCAGTGCGACGACGAGCGCGTAGCCGCCCGTGCCGAGACCCCGCTCGAGCGCCGTGGCGTTGAGCAGCACACGGTCGCCGACCTGCGGGGACCCCACAAGATCGACGTAGGCGAGCGCCCGGACCTCCGCGCCCGCAGCGAGCCGCACGGTCGCCTCGCACGCCCCCGGCCACGTCCGACCGAGCGACACCACAGAACCCTCGCGCCAGCTGATCACCCGGACACGGTACCGGGCGCTACGGTTGACCTCGATGTCCACGCGCACCCGGGCCGACGAACGGCTCCTCAACCTCGTCATCGCCCTCGTCAACTCAGGGCACGGGCTCACGCGCGCCCAGATCCGCGCGACCGTCGAGGGGTATGCGGAACCTCGCACCGACGACGCGTTCGAGAAGCTCTTCGAGCGCGACAAGACGACGCTGCGCGAGCTCGGGTTCCCGCTGAGCGTGTCCGAGGACACGTTCCAGGACTCGATCCGCTACTGGCTCGACATGCAGTCCTACGACATGCCGCCCGTCCATCTCACGGCGTCGCAGCTCGGCGTGCTTTCCGTCGCGGCCCAGCTGTGGCGGGACGGCGCGCTCGGCGCGGAGTCCCGCCGCGCGGTGACGAAGCTGCGGGCGCTCGGGGACCCGGACGTCGACACGCACGGCCTCGGCGCGCTCGCCCCGCGGGTCGGCGCTGCCGGCGGCGCCTACGGCCCGCTCGTCGACGCGATCGACTCACGCACCGCCGTACGGTTCCGCTACCGCGCCGCGAGCACGGGCGAGGTGGCGGTCCGCACGGTCGAGCCGTGGCGGCTCGCGGTGAGGCGCGGCGGCTGGTACCTCCTTGGCCAGGACCGCGACCGCGACGCTGCGCGCGCGTTCCGTCTCTCGCGGTTCGACGGGTCCGTCGGCACGGTCGGCGAGGCTGGCGCGTTCGAGATCCCCCGGAGCGTCGACGTCGAGGCGATGCTCGGTCTCCGCAGTGCGCAGGTCGAGGCGTTCCTCGCGATCACGCCGGGCCGGGCGGCCGCGCTGCGCGCGCAGGGGCGCCCGTCCGAGGCGACGGAGGCCTGCGGGTGCGCCGAGGGCCGTGACCTCGTCGACCTCACGCTCGACGACCTCGAGCAGGGGGCGCGGCTCGTCGCGTCCTACGGCGACGCCGTCGTCGTCCTCGAGCCGGACGAGCTCCGCGAGGCGGTGGCGCGCAGGCTCCGCGCCGCAGCCGCGATCCCGCTTGGAACGCCGGGCGCAGCGCACGACGAGGAGGCCGACCGTGGCTGAGAACGCACCCGACCGTCTCGTCCGGCTCCTCGGCCTGCTCGCGTTCCTCGGGCGCGACGACGTCGTCGACGCCGGCTATGCGTCGTGGCGGCTCGACGAGCTCGCGGAGCGCTTCGAGGTGACGCCGCGCCGGATCCTCCAGGACATCAACCTGCTGTTCGTCGCGGGGCTGCCGGGGCACGGCCCCGAAGACCTCATCGACTTCGACCTCGACGAGGAGGACGGGTACGTTGCGCTGCGCGAGCCCCACGGCATGGCGCGCCCCCTGCGGCTCAGCACGCGCGAGGCTGTCGCGCTCATCGCGGCGCTGCGGACGCTCGCCGCTGGTCTCGACCCCGAGCTGCAGCCTCGTGAGGCCGCGGAGGTCGCGTCGACGCTCGCGGTGCTCACGCGCGCGGCCGGCGCAGCAGCGAGCACGGCGGCGCTCGTCGACGTCGACCTGGGTGCCGCAGCGCCCGTCGCGGTACGTGCCGCGCTCGTGCGGGCCCTCACGGACGGGCGGCGTCTGCGGCTACGCTACGTCTCCGCGTCCGACGTCGTCTCCGAGCGCGACGTCGACCCGGTGCGTCTCGCGACCGAGGACTCCCACGGATACCTCGTCGCGTTCTGCCTGCGCGAGCAGGCGGGACGCAGCTTCCGCGTCGACCGCATCCTCGAGGCGACCGTCCTCGAGGACCCTGCCGCGCCGCACCCCGAACTCACCGACGCGCCGACGTTCCGGCCGGCACCCGGGGACGGCGCGGTCCTCGCGACGCTTGCGCTCGCGAGCCCTGCACGCTGGATCGCCGAGTCCGTCCCCGTCGAGGCGGTCCGTGAGCTCACGGACGGTGCGTTCGAGATCGATCTCGTCGTCCGTGACACCGGCTGGTTCGTGCGTCTCGTCCTCGAGGAGGCCGAGAACGTCCTCGCGGTCTCCCCGGCCGAGCTCCACGCGGCCGTCACGGGTGCCGCCGCCGCGGCGCTCGAGGCGTACGACGGTTAGCCTGACGCCGTGTGGTTCTGGATCTGGACGGCGCTCACCCTCGGCGCGCTCGCCGCGGGATTCCTCGCGTGGCGTCAGGTGTGGCGGCACGGCAAGGGCCTCGTGCGTGAGCTCGGCACGTCGGGCGACCGGATCGGCGACGTCGTCGACGAAGCCACCGCCCGCACCGACGCGCGGCTCGACGCGCTCGCACCCGTCCACGTGACCGTGGGGGAGAACCCCGCACCGCTGCGTCGCGAGATCGAGGACCGACGCGCCCGCAGGCGCGCGCACCGCGCCCGACCCCGTCCCGAGGTGTGGGAACGCTGGGCGCAGGTGTGGCGCTGAGCGGACGGGCGTCGTCGTCGGCCCGGTCCCGGCCTAGGATGGGTGCACCTTCCGACGTCTGGAGAACGCCCCCATGTTCCTCAAGGAGCACCCGCTCGCCATCGTGGTCATCCTGCTGCTCATCCTCCTGCTCTTCGGATCGAGCAAGCTTCCCGACCTCGCGCGCAACCTCGGCCGTTCGATGCGGATCGTCAAGAAGGAGGTCCGCGAGATGAGGTCGGAGGACGCGGAGACCGCACCGCCGGCCTCCTCGACGCCGGCCCCGACGCAGACGGCCCCGACGCAGACGGCCCCGACGACGCCGGCCGACCAGGCCGGGGACGACACGCCCAAGGCCTGACGCGTGCCACGCACCGGCCGCCCGCGCGACGGGCGGATGCCCCTGCGCGCCCATCTCGTCGAGGCGCGCAACCGCGTCGTCCTCGCCGGGCTCGGCGTGCTGCTCGGTGCGGTCGCAGGATGGTTCCTCTACCCGCGCGTCTTCGACCTGCTCCAGGCCCCGATCCTCGAGGTCGCGGCGCGCGAGGGGCGCACCGTCGCGCTGAACTTCGGTGGCGCGTTCACCGCGATCGACATGCAGATCAAGCTCGCCGTGTGGATCGGGCTCATCATCTCGAGCCCGTGGTGGCTTTTCCAGGCGTGGGCGTTCGTCGTCCCGGGCCTCAGCCGCAAGGAGAAGTGGGGGACGGTCGCGTTCGTCGCCGCCGGGGTCCCCCTGTTCCTCCTGGGCGCCGCGCTCGCCTGGTGGGTGCTGCCACGAGCCGTCGTCATCCTCGTCGACTTCGTTCCCGAAGGGGCGACGAACCTCCAGGACGCGCAGTCCTATCTCACCTTCGTCACGCAGTTCATCCTCGCGTTCGGGCTCGTCTTCCTCCTGCCGGTCGTCATGGTCGCGCTCGACCTCGTCGGTGTCGTTCGCGGCGGTACGTGGCTGCGGGGGTGGCGGTGGGCGATCGTCCTGGCGTTCACGTTCTCCGCGATGATGACGCCGACGCCCGATCTGCTGACGATGTTCCTCATGACCCTGCCGATCCTCGTCCTCTACGCCCTCGCGGTGGGGATCGCGCTGCTCCACGACCGTCGCGTTGACCGCCGACGCACCCTCGCCGAGGAGGCCGACGGCCTGTGACCACCCCTGCCGGGCCCGTCGGGCTCGTCGTCAACCCCACGTCGGGCCGCGGCCGAGGCGCCCGCGCGGGCAGGCGCACGCGCGAGCTGCTCGGGGCCGCGGGCCACGAGGTCGTCGAACTCTCGGGCTCGACCCTGCTCGAGGCCGTGCACCGCGCCCGCCAGGGCGTCTCAGACGGGCTTCGTGCCCTCGTCGTCGTCGGGGGCGACGGCATGGTCCATCTCGGATTCAACGCGGTCGCGACGACGCGCACGCCGCTCGGCATCGTCGCTGTCGGCTCGGGCAACGACTACGCGCGCGCTGCGGACCTTCCCCTCCACAGGGTCGACGCGGCCATCCGGGTGATCCTCGACGCGCTCGCAGCAGGTCGTACCCGCCTCGTCGACGCGGCGCACGTCGCGCCCCCGCGCTCGCTCGACGGCCGCTGGTTCGCCGGCGTGCTGTCGGCAGGACTCGACGCTGCGGTCAACGCGCGGGCCAACAGGCTGACGTTCCCGCGCGGTCACCTCAAGTACCTGCGCGCCGTCATCGGCGAGCTCGGTGCGTTCCTGCCGTTCGGCTATCGCGTGCGTGCGGAGCACCTCGACGGCAGCTCGACCGAGTGGCTGTCCGCGGGCACGCTCGTCGCGGTCGCGAACTCCCCGATGTTCGGGGGCGGGCTCCGCGTCGCGCCCGACGCACGCCTCGACGACGGCGAGCTCGACCTCGTCACCGCTGGGCCGTTGCGGCGGCTGCAGGCCGTCGGCCTCTTCCCGCGTCTCTATCGCGGCACCCACGTCTCTCACCCTGCCGTCTCGATCACACGGGCGACGTCGGTGACGGTCGAGCCTGCGGACCTCGGTCGCACGCCGCCCGTCGCGATGGCGGACGGTGAGGAGATCGGCCCGCTACCGCTCCGCGTCGAGATCCACCGGGGTGCGGTGACGCTGCTCGCCTGAGCGCGCGCCTACGCTGGGGGCATGAGCAGCACGGACGACCTCGCGCCCGCCGATCTCTCGCCGGCAGAGCGCTACGCGCTCTCCCGCGTCCGCGCGGCGGACGAAGCCTCGGCGTTCGGGCGCTTCCGCGCCCATCTCGGCTTCGAGCCCGACGACTTCCAGATCGAGGCGTGCCGCGCCCTCGAGGGCGGGCAGGGCGTCCTCGTCGCGGCCCCGACCGGCGCCGGCAAGACGGTCGTCGGGGAGTTCGCGGTGCACCTGGCGCTCGAGCAGGGCCGCAAGGCGTTCTACACGACGCCCATCAAGGCCCTGTCGAACCAGAAGTACACGGACCTTGTGCGTAGGCACGGGACGGACCGCGTCGGGCTCCTCACGGGTGACGTCTCGATCAACGGCGACGCGGACGTCGTCGTCATGACGACCGAGGTCCTGCGGAACATGCTCTACGCGGGCTCGCCCGCTCTCGCGCGCCTCGGGCACGTCGTCATGGATGAGGTCCACTATCTCGCCGACCGTTTCCGGGGGCCCGTGTGGGAGGAGGTCATCATCCACCTGCCGCAGGACGTGCAGGTGACGTCGCTGTCCGCGACCGTGTCGAACGCGGAGGAGTTCGGCGACTGGCTCGGCACGGTGCGCGGTGCGACCGCCGTCGTCGTCTCGGAGCGGCGGCCCGTGCCGCTGTGGCAGCACGTCATGCTCCGCGGACGTCCGTCGGACGACGAGCCGCGGCGCGGACGCCGTGCCGAGATCCTCGACCTCTACGCGGGCCACGTCGACCCGACCGACCCGGGTGTCAACCCACCGATCAACCCGGATCTTGCGCAGGCCGTCCGGCGGCTCGACCCGGGGCCGGGTCCTCGGCGCGGCCGCGGTCGGCCGGAGCCGCGCCGCCGTGGACCGCACGGCGGACGTCAGGTGTCGCGCGCGGCGGCGGTCGACACGCTCGACGCCGCGGGCCTGCTGCCCGCGATCCACTTCATCTTCTCGCGCGCGGGCTGCGAGGCGGCGCTCGCACAGTGCCTCGGCCTCGGCATCTCGCTGACGTCCCGCGAGGAGGAGGTGCGCATCCGGCATCTCGCGCACGAGCGGTGCGCGGACCTGCCGGCCGAGGACCTCGGCGTCCTCGGGTACGCGTCGTGGATCGAGGGACTTGCGCGCGGCCTCGCGACGCACCACGCGGGGATGCTGCCACAGTTCAAGCAGACCGTCGAGGAGCTCTTCGCGGCCGGGCTGCTCAAGGTCGTCTTCGCGACGGAGACGCTCGCGCTCGGCATCAACATGCCGGCGCGCACCGTCGTCCTCGAGAAGCTCGTCAAGTGGGACGGGCGCGGGCACGCGGACCTCACGCCGGGGGAGTACACGCAGCTCACGGGGCGTGCCGGGCGGCGCGGGATCGACGTCGAGGGGCACGCCGTCGTGCTCGACCACCCGGGGCTCGACCCGGTCGTGCTCGCGGGCCTCGCGTCACGGCGCACGTACCCGCTGCGCTCGAGCTTCCGCCCGACGTACAACATGGCGGTCAACCTCGTCGGCACGGTCGGCCGTGCGCGCACGCGCGAGGTCCTCGAGACGAGCTTCGCGCAGTTCCAGGCGGACCGCGGCGCGGTCGGCCTGGCGACGCAGGCGCGCCAGCAGTCCGAGGCGCTCGACGGCTACGCGGCCGCCATGGCCTGCGACCTGGGCGACTTCGCCGAGTACGCGCGGCTCCGGCAGCGTGTCGCGCAGCGCGAGGGCGACCTCCGCAAGGCTGACGCCGGCGCCCGACGACGGGCGGTGCTCGAGTCGCTCGGCGCGCTGCGCCGCGGGGACGTCGTCGCGGTCGGCGAGGGCCGGCGCGCCGCCCACGCGGTCGTCCTCGCGGGGCCCAGCCCCGAACGGTTCGGCCCCGGCCAGCCCGTCGTCCTCTCGGAGCAGGGCAAGGTGCGCCGGATCGATCCGGCCGACCTCCTCGGTCCCGTCGAGGTGGTCGCCGAGGTGCGGGTCCCGCGTGCGTTCGACGAGCGTCGGCCCGGCGACCGTCGTGACCTCGCGTCGTCGCTCAGGGCGGCGGTCGCGGGTCTCGACGCGACGCCGTCGCGGCGGTCGAAGGCCAGGTCCGCCGCGGCCGACGACGCCGAGCTCGAGGCGCTGCGCCGCCCGCTGCGCGCGCCCCCGTGCCACCGCTGCCCCGACCGCGAGCAGCATGCGCGCTGGGCGGAGCGCCACGCGCGGCTCACGAAGGACCACGCGGCGCTCGTGCGCCGCATCGCCGGCCGCACGGGCACGATCGCCCGGCAGTTCGACCGTGTGTGCGAGCTTCTCGTCGACCTCGGCTATCTCGCCCCCGCCGGTGACGGCACGCCCGAGCTGCGGGTGACGTCGCACGGACGTGCCCTCACGCGCATCTACGCGGAGAACGACCTGCTCGTCGCGGAGTGTCTGCGGCACGGAGCGTGGTCGGACCTCGACGCGCCGGCGCTCGCCGCGGTCGTCACCGCTGTCGTTCACGAGCCGCGCGGCGAGGAGGTCGGGGAGCCGCACGTCCCGGGCGGGCCCGACGGACGGCTCGGCCTCGCGCTCGATGCCACCGTCCGTGCATGGTCGCGCCTCGAGGACCTCGAGACGGCCCACCGGCTCGACACGACCCCGCCGCCGTCGTTGCAGCTCGTCGAGGCGGTCCACCGGTGGGCAGCGGGCCGCAGCCTCGAGCACGTGCTGCGCGGCACGGAGCTCGCTGCGGGAGACTTCGTGCGCATCTGCAAGCAGATCGTCGACGTCCTCGATCAGCTGACGATCGCCGCACCCGACGCACGCACGCAGAAGGTCGCCCGGCAGGCGGTCGATGCGGTGCGCCGAGGTGTTGTCGCTCACGCAGGGGTCTGAGCGGCGCCGTCGGTGCGGGTGAGACGGTCGACGTGGCATATCGTCAGGTCGTGAGCTCGATCCTCTTCCGCAACGGCGTCGTGCACTCGCCCGCCGATCCTTTCGCCGAGGCGGTGCTCGTCGAGGACGGTGTCGTCGCCTGGCTCGGCGCCGAGGACACGGCCGACGGCTTCGCGAAGCGCGCCGACCGCGTCGTCGATCTCGACGGTGCGCTCGTCGCCCCTGGCTTCGTCGACTCGCACGTGCACCTGCTGCGCACGGGCGAGGTGCTCGCCGGCCTCGACGTGGGGGCGGCGCGCTCCGCGAGCGATCTCGCGCGGCTCGCGCGGGAGCGCGCGACGTCCTGCGAGGGGCCCGTCGTCGGGCACGGCTGGGACGAGTCCGGGTGGGAGAAGGCGCACGCACCCTCCCGTGCCGCGCTCGACGACGCGGTGGGGGAGCGCGAGGCGGCCCTGGTTCGCGCCGACCAGCACTCGAGCCTCGTCTCGACGTCGCTCGCCGCACGCCTGGGTCTCGCCGACCTCGGTGGGTGGAGCCACGACGGACCAGTGACAGGAGCGGCCCACGCCGCCGTCTCCGCGTACCTCGCGGAGCATGCGGCGCGCCGGCACGCCGAGCTCACCGATCTTGCGCTGCGCACCGCGGCGGAACACGGCATCGTCGCGGTCCACGAGATGTCGCTGCCGGGCATGGACTCCCGGGCCGGCCTCGCCGACCTGCTCGCGCGCACGGCCGACGCATCGTCGGGCCTGCCGCTCGTCGTCGGGTACCGCGGCGAGGTGTGCGAGACGACGACCGACGTCCAGCGCCTTCTTGACGACATCCCGGGGCTCACGGGCGTCGGCGGCGACCTCGCGGTCGACGGCTCGCTCGGCTCGCGTACGGCCGCGCTCGGCGCACCGTACGCGGACGACCCCCAGGGTGGGGCGGGTTCGCTCCACCTCTCGGCGGAGCAGATCACGATGCACGTCCTCGCGGCGACCCGCGCGGGCGTCCAGGCAGGCTTCCACGCGATCGGCGACCGCGCGCTCCAGGAGGTGCTGCTCGGGCTCGAGACCGCCGCTGATCTCGAGGGGCTCGCGGCGGTGCGAGCCCGCGGTCACCGGGTCGAGCACGCGCTTCTCGTCGGGGCTCCCGCTCTCGCCGCGCTTGTCCTGCTCGGCCTGCGGCTGTCGGTCCAGCCGGCGTTCGACACGCGCTGGGGCGGCCCATCGGGCATGTATGCGTCGCGCCTCGGAGCGACACGTGCCGCCGACACGACGCCGCTCGCCGACCTCGCGGGCGCGGGCGTCCCCCTCGCGCTCGGGTCCGACACCCCCGTGACACCGTTCGACCCGTGGGCGGCCGTCGCCGGGGCGCTCCTGCTCCACTCCGCCGACCAGCGCATCTCGGCGCGCGCCGCGTTCCGCGCGCACACGCGCGGCGGCTGGCGCCTCGCGAACCTCGACCACACGGGTGCCGGTGAGATCCGTCTCGGTGCTCCCGCGCACCTCGCGGTGTGGCGCTCCGCGCACCTCGCGGTCCAGGGTCCGCAGACTCCGGGGACGTCGTGGAGCACGGATGCACGTGCGGGCACCCCGCTCCTGCCTGCGCTCGGCCCCGACGAGCCCGCTCCCACCTGCCACATGACGCTGCGTGACGGCGTCGTCCTCCACGAACGATGGTGACGGCACGTACGGGCCGACGGCCAGCCCCCGCGCCCACCGCACCGGAGCCGACCGACGCCCGCCGGGTCCCAGGCTTCCTCCTCGCGTCATTCGCAGCCCTCGGCGGCTGGGTGACCAACCTCGGTTTCCCCGACACGGACGTGTGGTGGCTCGCGATCGTCGGCGTGGCGCTCCTCACGGTGACGTTTCACGCCACCGGCACCGACGGCCGGAGCGCGTGGCGCTCGGCGGGGCTCGGGTTCGTGTGGGGGATGGCGTTCTTCCTGCCGCACATCGTGTGGGCCGACGTCTCCGTCGGGGCGCTGCCCTGGGTTGCGCTGTCCGTCGCCCAGGCCGGCATGGTGGCCCTCGCCGGGGCCGCGTTCGCGTGGGCGCGACGTGCCCCGTGGCTCGCCCGCCGTGAGTGGCTCCAGCCCGCGGTGCTGGCGGTCGTGTGGACCGCGGTCGAGCTGCTGCGCTCGCACTATCCGTTCGGTGGCTTCCCGTGGGGTCGCATCGCGTTCTCGCAGGCAGGTTCCCCGTTGGGTCGGCTCGCTTGGCTCGGGGGCGCGCCCCTCGTGTCCGCCGCGACCGTGCTCGTCGCCGGGCTCCTCGCGTTCGGCGTCGTCCGGCTCGTCCAGCTGCGCCTCACCGGGCCTGCGGGCGCTGTCATCGTCGCGGCTGCCGTGGCTGCGTCGGGCATGTTCGTGCCGGTGGCAACGCGCGCCGAGGCCGGCGCGCTCCGTGTCGGAGCGGTGCAGGGCAACGTCGCCGAGCCCGGGTCGGGGTCGTTCGGACACCAGCTCGAGGTGACGGGCAACCACGTCGACGGAACACGTGCCGTTGCCGAGCGCGCGGGAGAGGGCGGTCTCGACCTCGTCGTCTGGCCCGAGAACGCGTCCGACGTCGACCCGCGCGTCAACGCGCAGGGCCACGCGCTCATCGAGCAGGCCGTCGAGGCAGCCGGGGTCCCCCTGCTCTTCGGGACGCAGGAGTACGTCGAGGGCGGCCGCTACAACCAGGCCGTGCTGTGGACGCCCGACGCGGGCATCACGCACGTCTACGCCAAGCAGGTCCCGGCGGCGTTCGCCGAGTACATCCCGTGGCGCGGGCTCTTCGAGAAGCTCTCCGACAAGGTCGCTCTCGTGCAGACCGACATGCTCCCCGGAACCGAGGTCGGGGCGGTCCCTGTGCCGGTCGAGCGGCTGGGACGCGACGTCGTCGTCGCGCCGATCATCTGCTTCGAGGTCGCGTACGACCGGATCGCCCGCAGCGCGGTCCGGGCCGGGGCGGAGCTCCTCCTCGTCCCGACGAACAACTCGAACTTCGGCTACACCGCGGAGTCGACCCAGCAGCTCGCCATGACGCGGCTCCGCGCGATCGAGACGGGGCGCGCCGCGATCCAGATCTCGACGGTCGGCGTGAGCGCCGTCGTCGACCCTGCCGGCCGTGTGCTCGAGCGCACCGGGCTCTTCACGGCCGAGCAGATGCTCGCCGAGCTGCCCCTGAGGACGTCGTCGACCCCGGCGGTCGTCCTCGGCGACTGGATTGAGCTTGCCGTCGCTCTCGGAGCGTCTCTGCTCGTCGGAGTCGGTATCGTCTCCGGTGCCCGTTCCCGTTCACGAAGGAAGTGACGATGTCCGCCACCGACGGCGCACGACCCGGGGACGCCCCGCGTACCCTCGTCGTCGTCCCCACCTACAACGAGTCGCTCACGCTCCCGGGAACGGTCGGGAGGTTGCGTGCCGCGGCACCATGGGCCGACGTCCTCGTCGTCGACGACGGCAGTCCCGACGGCACCGGTCGCCTCGCGGAGGAGATGGGGGAGGTCGACCCTGCCATCCACGTTCTCCACCGTGAGGGCAAGCAGGGTCTCGGCACCGCGTACGTCGCCGGCTTCGGCTGGGCGCTCGAGCGCGGCTACGAGATCATCTGCGAGATGGACGCCGACGGCTCGCACCGTCCCGAGCAGATGCCCGACCTCCTCGCGCGGATCTCCGCGGACCCGCGGGTGGACCTCGTCATCGGGTCGCGCTGGGTCCCCGGGGGAGAGGTTGAGAACTGGCCGAAGCATCGCGAGGCCCTCTCGCGGGGTGCGAACCTCTACACGCGCGTCATGCTCGGCATGCCGGTCGGGGACGCGACCGCCGGGTTCCGGGCGTTCCGCGCGCAGATGCTCGAGCGGCTCGACCTGCCGTCCGTGTCCTCGCAGGGCTACTGCTTCCAGGTCGACATGACCCGTCGCGTCGTCGAGGCAGGCGGCAAGGTGGCCGAGGTGCCGATCACGTTCGTCGAGCGTGAGGCCGGTGTCTCGAAGATGAGCCGGAACATCATCGTCGAGGCGCTCGGCAAGGTGACCGTGTGGGGCGTGCAGAAGCGTGCACGTCAGGTGCGCGGGCTCTTCCCCGGTGGCTCGAAGGGCGCGTCCGCGCGCTGACCGACATGCCGAAGGGGCCCCGACCAGGTACGGTCGGGGCCCCTTCGACGTTCTCCGTGCGGCGCTCGTGACGCCGTCGGAGGTGGTGCGCTCAGGCGGAGCGGCGGAGCTTTCCGGCGCGCAGGAGACCGAGACGCTCGTCGAGCAGCTCCTCGAGCTCGGAGATCGTGCGCCGCTCGAGCAGCATGTCCCAGTGCGTGCGCACGGGCTTGGTCGCCTTGGGCTCAGGCTTGTCCGCGTCCCGCAGGAGCGCGGTCTCGCCGCAACGGCACTCCCACTCGACCGGCACATCGGCCTCGGTCGAGAACGGGAGGATGATCGTGTGACCGTTGGGGCAGTCGTAGTGCGCCTGGAAACGCGGGGCAAAATCGACGCCCTCGTCGTTCTCCATGCTCTTCGCGCCGATGCTCATTCCACGCAACGACCGGTCGGCCATCTCGTCCTCCAAAGGGCTGTTGTGCAGCAGGGGTGTCCAGTCGGGTCAACGCCACGGCCGCTGCAGACGTTCCCGGTGGCCGTGAAGGTCCCGTGAAACGCTGAGCGGGGTCGTGATGTCGGCCGTCGCCGGTGTCGCTCCGGCGCGTCGGACGGGCTGGGCCGCCGCACGGGGCGGCGGTGCTAAGGGCGGGTCCGCCGAGGGCGGACCCGGCCAGGCGGGCGTACGGGACCTTTCGTCCTGTCTCACGAATTGTGCCGTGGAAAACCTCGCCGGGCCAGAGGAGACTCTATCCCGGATCGCCACGCCGCCGGGGGAGGCCCCGGGTGACGGTGCTCACCCGGGAGGCCCGTCGCACCCCCGTGACGTGTGAGGATGGCCCGACGAACTCGACGAGGGGACGGACGATGAACGCCACGCGGCACATCGCGGACAGGCACGATCTCATCCGGGTGCGGGGCGCCCGGGAGAACAATCTCAAGGACGTGTCGGTCGACATCCCCAAACGCAGGCTCACCGTCTTCACGGGCGTCTCGGGGTCGGGCAAGAGCTCGCTCGTCTTCGACACCGTCGCGGCCGAGTCCCAGCGCATGATCAATGAGACGTACTCGGCGTTCCTCCAGGGGTTCATGCCGACGCTCGCGCGTCCCGAGGTCGACCACCTCGAGGGGCTGACGACCGCGATCATCGTCGACCAGGAGCGACTCGGTGCGAACCCGCGCTCGACGGTCGGCACGGTGACGGACGTCAATGCGCTCCTTCGCATTCTCTTCTCGCGCCTCGGCGTACCGCACGTCGGTGGGCCCAACGCGTACTCGTTCAACGTCCCGACCGTCCACGCGAGCGGCGCGATGACCGTCGACAAGGCGAACGCCAGGGCGGTGCGCACGACATTCACGCAGACGGGCGGCATGTGCCCGCGCTGCGAGGGGCGCGGACGTGTCAACGACATCGACCTCGGCGAGATCCTCGACGCGGAGCTCTCGCTGCTCGACGGCGCCATCAAGGTCCCCGGGTACACCGCGGACGGCTGGTACGTGAAGATCTACGCCGAGTCCGGGCTGCTCGACGGCCACAAGCCGATCAAGGACTACTCCGAGCGCGAGCGGCACGACCTCCTCTATAAGGACGCCGTGAAGATCAGGTACGGCAGCAACAACTTCACGTACGAGGGCCTCATCCCGAAGATCAGCAAGTCGATGCTCACGAAGGACACCGAGGCGATGCAGCCGCACATCCGGGCGTTCGTCGAGCGGGCGGTGACGTTCCGGACGTGCCCGGACTGCGAGGGCACCCGGCTCACGGAGGCAGCGCGCGGCTCGAAGATCGAGGGCCTCTCGATCGCGGACGTGTGCGCGCTGCAGATCACCGACGTCCTCGCCTGGGCGGAGGAGATCTCGGACCCGGGCGTCGCGCCCCTCGTCGCAGGGCTGCGGGAGGTCCTCGGCCACTTTGTCGAGATCGGTCTCGGCTACCTCTCGCTCGACCGATCGTCGGGCACGCTCTCGGGCGGTGAGGCGCAGCGCACCAAGCTCGTCCGCCACCTGGGCTCGGCGCTCACCGACGTCACCTACGTCTTCGACGAGCCGACGGTGGGCCTGCACCCGCACGACGTGCAGCGCATGAATGTCCTGCTCGAGCAGCTGCGCGACAAGGGGAATACGGTGCTCGTCGTCGAGCACAAGCCGGAGACGATCGCGATCGCCGACCACGTCGTCGACCTCGGCCCGGGTGCAGGGTCGGCCGGTGGCACGATCACGTTCGAGGGTACGGTCGACGAGCTGCGCGCCTCGGACACGCGCACGGGACGTCACCTCGCGTACCGCGCGTCCGTCAAGGACGAGGTCCGCACGCCGAGGGGAACGCTCGAGATCCGCGGTGCGTCGACCCACAACCTCCGGAACGTCGACGTCGACGTGCCTCTCGGGGTCCTCACGGTCGTCACGGGTGTCGCAGGCTCGGGCAAGAGCTCGCTCGTTCACGGGTCCGTCGCAGGCCGCGACGGTGTCGTCGTCGTCGACCAGGGTGCGATCAAGGGGTCGCGACGCTCGAACCCGGCGACGTACACGGGGCTCCTCGAGCCCGTGCGCAAGGCGTTCGCCAAGGCGAACGGCGTCAAGCCGGCGCTGTTCTCCGCGAACTCCGAGGGCGCGTGCCAGGCGTGCAACGGCGCGGGCGTCATCTACACGGACCTCGGCATGATGGCGGGCGTCTCGACGACGTGCATGGAGTGCGAAGGCAAGCGGTTCGGGGCGGACGTCCTCGAGTACCGGTTCGGCGGGCTCAACATCGCCGAGGTCCTCGCGCTCCCCGCCGCCGAGGCCGCGACGTTCTTCGGCGCGAAGGACTCGAAGGTGCCGGCGGCCCGCACGATCGCGGAGCGGCTCGTCGACGTCGGTCTCGGCTACGTGTCGCTCGGCCAGCCGCTCACGACGCTCTCCGGCGGCGAACGCCAGCGGCTCAAGCTCGCGACACACCTCGGCGACGCGGGAGGGATCATCGTGCTCGACGAGCCGACGAGCGGACTCCATCTCGCCGACGTCGCCCAGCTGCTCACGCTTCTCGACCGGCTCGTCGACTCGGGCCGCAGCGTCATCGTCGTCGAGCACCACCAGGCTGTCATGGCGCACGCTGACCACATCATCGACCTGGGACCGGGCGCCGGGCATGACGGCGGGCGCGTCGTCTTCGAGGGCGCGCCCGCCGCGCTCGTCGCGGCGCGTTCGACGCTCACGGGGGAGCACCTCGCGAGGTATGTGGGGGAGTAGCGGTGGGCACGCCGCTACCGGCAGCACACCTCTGGTCCACAGCGGCTGAACCACAAGCGAACCAGCATGGCTCGGCCCCCTGGTCGGCAACGCCTGGCTCACACTGGTACGCCGTCGGTTCCACGGCGGGCAGCTCGTACACGCTCGTCGCGAACCTCACGGACCCGCTGTCCGTGACGATCCTCGGTGTAGAGGTGGGCGCGCCGGTGCTGGTCGGCGACGAGATCGCCATGACGCACGACGGCACGCCCGTGCTCCTGGCGACGAACACGTTCCGGGGCGACACCTACCGGTTTCAGGTGGAGCTCCATCACTGAGCTGGCGGGCTGTGAGTCACGTCGGGTTGGCGGATGCGGGTGCTCCATCGAACGTTCTGCGTGGTTGCCGATAAGGTACATTATGTCAGAACCTAGTCTGCGTATTGCATCAGATGAATCACCACGGTCCCCCGGGCGACATGGTGCTGCGAGACGTCTGGCGAGGGCTCTGACCTGCGCAGATGCCTCTCCGTACACGATGTCGAGCAGCGGTAAGGCGCCCGGGGCTGTGCGTGGACGCGTTTGAGCCGGTTACGCAGACAGGCTCTGTTGCAAAAATCGTGAAGCTTGAGCATGCTTGGCGGAGATTGGACGGACGGAACGATGACGGATTTCAAGTGGCGCCATTTCCAGGGTGATGTGATCCTGTGGGCGGTGCGCTGGTATTGTCGCTATCCNCAGGCTCTGTTGCAAAAATCGTGAAGCTTGAGCATGCTTGGCGGAGATTGGACGGACGGAACGATGACGGATTTCAAGTGGCGCCATTTCCAGGGTGATGTGATCCTGTGGGCGGTGCGCTGGTATTGTCGCTATCCGATCAGCTATCGCGACCTTGAGGAAATGCTGGCGGAACGCGGCATTTCGGTCGACCATACGACGATCTATCGCTGGGTCCAGTGCTACGCCCCGGAGATGGAGAAGCGGCTGCGCTGGTTCTGGCGGCGTGGCTTTGATCCGAGCTGGCGCCTGGATGAAACCTACGTCAAGGTGCGGGGCAAGTGGACCTACCTGTACCGGGCAGTCGACAAGCGGGGCGACACGATCGATTTCTACCTGTCGCCGACCCGCAGCGCCAAGGCAGCGAAGCGGTTCCTGGGCAAGGCCCTGCGAGGCCTGAAGCACTGGGAAAAGCCTGCCACGCTCAATACCGACAAAGCGCCGAGCTATGGTGCAGCGATCACCGAATTGAAGCGCGAAGGAAAGCTGGACCGGGAGACGGCCCACCGGCAGGTGAAGTATCTCAATAACGTGATCGAGGCCGATCACGGAAAGCTCAAGATACTGATCAAGCCGGTGCGCGGTTTCAAATCGATCCCCACGGCCTATGCCACGATCAAGGGATTCGAAGTCATGCGAGCCCTGCGCAAAGGACAGGCTCGCCCCTGGTGCCTGCAGCCCGGCATCAGGGGCGAGGTGCGCCTTGTGGAGAGAGCTTTTGGCATTGGGCCCTCGGCGCTGACGGAGGCCATGGGCATGCTCAACCACCATTTCGCAGCAGCCGCCTGATCGGCGCAGAGCGACAGCCTACCTCTGACTGCCGCCAATCTTTGCAACAGAGCCCGCAGACACGCCGTTGACCAGCACGTATACCCTTGGCGTCTCATCGGATGCATCATTGACTCATTGGATGCAACCGCGGAACGAGGTGTCGGATGCACGTCGACGGTGTGGGTCGGGTCTCGGTGGTGCCCTCGCTGCCGGTCCTTCGGCCCGAGGAGCAGGTGCTCCAGCTCATGCTGGACGGCTGGCGCAACCAGCAGCTCTCCAGGAACCTGCAGTTCGCGACGATCGAGCAGCGGCTGCGCTGTGTGCGCCGGTTCGTTGAGCACATGAACGAGGATCCGTGGAACTGGACGCCGGCGATGGTCGAGGAGTTCTCGGCCGACCTGCGCACCGTCCGACACGTCTCTCGCTCCACGCTGCGCAGCTACCACTCTGCGCTTCGGGCGTTCACGAGCTACGTCAGCAACCCCGACTACGGATGGGACCGGGTCTGCGAGCAGTACTTCGGCACCCACCCGGCGCAGGTCTTCTTCGACTGGAACTCCGCACCGCACGTCCAGGAGTACGACGGCGGACCCACGAAGCGTCCCTACACGCGGTCCGAGCTCGATCGACTCTTCGTCTACGCCGACGATGAGGTCGAACGCATGGGGCGGTCGGGACGCAAGGGCTGGCAGGCGGCCTATCGCGATGCGGTCATGATGAAGATCGCCTACGCCTACGGCCTCCGCTTCAACGAGTTGCGACACCTGCAGCTCGTCGACTTCGCCCGCAACCCGCATGCGCGCGAGTTCGGCCGGTTCGGCGTCTGCAAGGTCCGCTACGGCAAGTCAAAGCGCTCCTCGCCCTACAAACCCCGCAGCGTGCTCACCGTCTGGCGATGGACGCCTCCGATCCTCGAGGACTGGCTCGCCAACGGTCGCGGTGAGCCCGACACACTCGACCTGTTCCCCAGCGAACGCGGCGGCCTGGTCGGAGAACCGGCGCTGCTGCGCCGGCTACGCCGCTACTGCGACGAGCTCGGACTTTCGGACGGGCTCGATCTGCACTCGTTCCGACGCTCCTACGCTACGCATCTGTTGGAGGCTGGCTGGGACCCACGGTTCGTCCAGGACCAGATGGGGCACGAGTACGCCTCGACGACCGGCATCTACCAGTTCGTCGGCGACGAGTTCCGGCGCAGCACGCTCCGCAGCGCTCTCGACAGGACCGTCAACGAGGCCCTGGCCCGCACCACGAAGGATGGAACACCATGAAACGCAAGGTCGACTACCAGTGGCGCCTGGCCGAGCTGATGGCGGCCAGAGGTCTGCACAACACGACCGATCTCATCCCGCTGCTCGGCGAACGGGACATCACGCTCTCCCGACCGCAGGTCTACCGCCTCGTCAATCAGCGGCCGGAGCGCGTCTCGCTCCAAGTTATCGCCGCACTCTGCGACATCTTCGAGTGCACACCAGCCGATCTGGTCACGACAACCGCCGCGGACGTCCGGCGCCGGAAGACCGCGACCGAGCCCGGCTCCAACGTCGTCAGCCTCGACCGATCAGTTCGACCCCGGCGCGCGAACATTCTCGACGAGTAGGGATGGCTGCCGTGGCGAGTCGAGGACCAGCAGGCCTGTCCCCCCGCTCCACCATCCAGGGTCGTCCACGCATCACCTCGACGACCGGGAACCCGTGCGCACGCTGCGGCCGCAAGATCCCGCGGGTCGCCGTCACATGGCCGGAGGGCCGGCTCTGCAACATCTGCTACTACAACGCCGTCCACACCCGAGGCGTCTGCCCGGAGTGCCTCCAAGACCGCCTGCTACCAGGACCCGCAAGCGCCGGCGGCGGTCCGATCTGCGCGACCTGCGCGGAGATCCCCCACGACTTCCATTGCGACAGCTGCGACACCGAAGCCGGGCATCACCGAGGGCGGCTCTGCGCCCGATGTGCGCTTCGCGCCGACCTCCACCAGGTCCTCGGCGGCGAGCCGGAACACCCCGCTCTGCGCGGTCTGGTCGACGCGCTATGCGCATCCGAGCGACCCGAGTCGATCCTCGTCTGGAAGCGATCCCCCAAGGTCCAGACGCTCCTGCGTGGCCTTGGCGACGGCACGATCCCGATCTCCCACGAAGGCCTCGACGCCGTTCCCGGCAAGCCGACCGAACACATCCGAGCACTCCTGCAACATCACGGCCTACTCCCCTACCGCGATGCCTACCTGCACCGATTCGAGGAGTGGATCGCCGTCAAGTTAGAAGGGCTCCCCGCCGAGGTCCGTCAGCCCGTCCAGCACTTCGCGACCTGGCACCACCTACGCAACATCCGCGCCAAATCCGAAGCAGGCGCCAACACGCGCGGCCCGGTGCACTCAGCGAAGCAAGAGATCACCGAGACAGTCAAGTTCCTGACCTGGCTGCACCAGACACACCACCGCACCGCCGCGACCTGCACCCAGCAAGACGCCGACGAGTGGCTGGCAGGCGGACCGACCACTCGCACCATGATCAGGAACTTCTTCCAGCTCGCCAAGAAGTCCCGCTTGAACACCGGTGTCACGGTCGCGCATCGCACTCCCCGATCGAGCCCGTCCCTGAGCCAGGAGCAGAGACTTGCCTGGATCCGCGAATTGCTCACCGGGACCAGCGAGTCACTCCCCTACCGCGTCGCCGGCATGCTCCTGCTCCTCTACGCGCAACCACTGGTCAAAGTCGTCACTCTGACGACCGAGGCCATCGCCGAGAGCCCTCACGGCATGAGAATCCAGCTCGGCCGCCATCCAGTGGACGTGCCTGAGCCGTTCGCCAACATGATCCGCCAGCACCGCGATGCTCGGCCCAACCTCCGGACAGCGGCAGGGACGGACAGCCCCTGGATGTTCCCAAGCATCCTCGCCGGACGACACCTCCACCCCAACACCGTGATGGACAGACTGCGAGCCCTCGGCGTGAACCTCCTCGGCGCCCGCAACAGCGCCCTCGGCGAGCTCGTCCTCCAATGCCCACCGTCGCTAGTCGCCGACGCACTCGGCTACAGCCACCACGTCGCCTTCCTCCACGCCGAAAAGTCCGCAGAACCGTGGGCCCGATATGCGGCCCGCCACGCGGGCGACCAGCGATAGCCGGCGACCACCACGATCTGCCCAGCCATGCTCGCGTTCAGTTACACCAGGATGGTCTGGCCGTCGGCCTGCTGGATGTCCAGCAACAGATGCCCGCGCCCGCGGCTCGTCCTCACCACGGAACCGAACCCAGGGCACGACATGCGCCCGGGCATGCCGCCGCGGTCAGCGCGCTCCGGTGGCACGAAGTGGTGGCCACCGGAGCGCACTGGGTCAGTGTCTGCTGTCCTCGATAGGTGTCAGCATGACAAGTACGGCTGCGGCGGCGCAGGAAGATGCGGGTGCGGACGCTGGCGTTCCACAGACGCTGCATGAGATTCATGATGGCCTCACTTTTCACACGGGAGCACTTCGATGTGGCTGGTCCTGTGTGGTGAGTGCCCCGAGGCTTCTTGGGGCGGTCTGCTCCGCCCGACGTCAGGCTTCGCGCGTGGTCTGTCCTGCCATTTCGCAGTCTACGCTGCTCGGTTGGAGTGCGGAAGAGCGGTGGAGTTCCGCTTGCGGATTGGAGTGGAGAAGCGTCAGAAGGAGGAGCCCAGCGCAGCCTTTTGCTCATGGGAGGTTTCGTGCCAGGTGTCGGCGATGAACTGCGCGACTGCAACAGTCGAGTTGAACACGAGGCGTGCATGTCGTGGAGTCGCGGGGCTCTCGTTGACGGAGCCATGCCCGTCGCCGATTGAGTTGCGTGCCTCCGCGACGGACTGCACGAGAGTGGAGAGGGCGCGCATCGCTTTGCGGAGGGCGTCGCTGCCGCGCTTGCTGCCGTCTACCGCGTCGGCATTGATCGCGAGTGCCGATGCGGTGCTTGCGAAAAGAGCCGGGAGCTCGTCTCGTTCGGAGAACTCGATATCCAGATCCGTGAGCACGATCTTGCACTGGCTCTCGAGGAGGTTCTTGCAGGAGGAGATCGCCGCAGCGGGATCTGAGCTGAGGTCGCGGCTGATTAGATCGAGGTGACGGCGCAGCACAGAGTTCTCGGTGAGGTCGGGCGTCTTGGCGAGCGTTAGCTCGGTTGGGGCGTAATACGCGGAAATCTGACGCCAGCCATAGATGATGCGATCTCCGAAACGGTCTGTCTCGATGAGCTCATACCCATCTCGGCGGAGGGTGTCATTGTAGGCAGCGACCATCGCGGCAGCGGCGTCTGGATCGTCGCGGACAATGGGATGGACTGTCTCGGCTAAGAAGTTGAGGAACGTCTCGTCGCTGCCGTTACGAAGCTGGAAACGGTCGTCGTTGAAGACCCAGTCATCCTCCCAGTCCCAGTTGTTCACCATGTGCTGGTAGATGTCGCCGCTGGCAGTGCGGTACCTGTGGTCTCTGCTCGGCAGCTCCTCCAAGTCGTAGAGCCGGGCGAGGAACTGCGGATGCTGCAGCCGCCCCGACCAGTCGTACTCGGAAAGCGAGAGCCAATCGAACACGTTTGAGCGCGTCTGGCGAGAGATCCGCGCGCGGTTCGTTGGCGTCATGCACTAAGAATATCGGCCGCATACATCAGGAAATCGACCGCCTCTGACTCCGTCTGGACCGCACTTCCTCCGGGGAGTGCTCGGTCTGCTGAAGGCTCACGAGCACGCCCTGGGCGCGTTCGTAGTCGACGCGCTGAGCATCGTCGCCGGGCACCGCTCCGAGTGGGCTGCTCGAGGTGACGCCCCACCGGTCGCGGTACGCAATGACCGCCCGTGCCGCAGCCTCACCCTCTGCGGGAGCGGTCTCGTCGAGTCCCGTCAACCAGGGCTCTGGCTGCTTGAGGAGCTTCTCGACCAGGGCATCGATGCGCTGCTCCATGAGCTGCTCCCGCTCGTCGAGGGCTTGCCTCATCGCGGGATCGGTGATCCCGGTCGCGCGCGGGACCAGGCCGGCGATCATCCTGGCGGTCCGCTGCGGAGCAGGCTGGTAGGCCGCCGTGATGCGCTGGAGCCTGTAACGCAGCAGCGACCCGAGATCCTGCACCTCGTCCAGTCCTCCAACCTGGATGATGCGCGGGAGAAGACTGTCGATGTCGTGCCCGTCGGCTTCGAGCCTGCGCAGCTCGGTGGTGAGGATCCCGAAGGCGTCTGTCTCGACGAGCTCGTCGATCGTCTCCGCCGTGAGGCCTCCGGCGTGCAGGAGGGCGATCCAGCGTTCCTGTCCGGCGACTTGTGCGATGGTGTCGTACTCGGCCGCGAGTTGCTCGAGTGAGCCCCAGAAGTCCTGCTCCACGGTGATCGTGTCGTGTGCGGAGAGCTCTGCGCCAGGGTGCTGCAGGATCCCGTAGAGGATGCTCCGGGCGGTGTTCTGCAGGTCCTCACGGTGCTGATGCTCCTCGAGGTGATGCTCGTCGGTGGCGACGTAGACGCGGTTGGATTCGCGGCCGCGGGTCATCGCGACGTAGAGGGATTCTCGGGTCACTTCCGGTGAGTGGACGACCGCGTGTGCGGTGTCGACGGTGGCCCCTTGGGCACGGTGCGCGGTGACGGCGTAGCCGAGGTCGACGTGCTCGGCGACGTAGCTCACGGGCAGCGTGATCGTGGTGCGCCGCTTCGATCCTGCCCGCCGCACGGTGAGGGATCCGTCGTCGTTCGCATGGGCGACGTGCCAGCGGTCGCCGTTTTTCACCCAGCTTCGCCCGAGCGAGAGGCGCCGATTGTTCTCGCGGGTGATGATGAGATCTCCGCGGGAAACTTCGTTGCCGTCATGGAGTTTGACGCCGTCCACAGCGACGTCGCCCTGGAGGATTCGGTCGGTGCGGGCGCGGGTGTTGAGCGCAGAGACCGTGTCGAGGGTTTCCGCGATCAGCACCGTGCTCTTTCCCGCTGCGAGGTCTGTGCGCCAGGCTTGGTAGGCGGCTTCGAGAATCTCGTCATATCCGCCCGGCGTGACGCGCTGGTGCGCAATGTAGGTATCGATGACGTCGGTGTCGCCGATCCGCAACTGCAGGGACGCCTGCTTCTCCCAGTCGTTTCGGAAGCGACGCACATCGACCAGTTCCGGGGCGTCGCCGCGGTCACGCACGAGCATCCCGAACGCGCCGCCCGCGTCCACCGCTGCGAGTTGCGCCCAATCGCCCACGAGCAGCACTTTCGCGCCGACCTGCTGGGCGTGACTGGTGATGGCATCGAGCGCGAACGTGCCACCCAAGGAGGCTTCGTCGATGATGACGAGCTGTCCGCGCGTGAGGTTCCATTTCCCGAGGCGATGCTCATGCAGCCACTTCGCCGTGTTCTCCGTCCCGATCTCCAGATCCCCGGCGAGGACGTCGGCGGCAGCGGCCGAGGGCGCGAGCCCGGTCACCGAGCCTGGCCCGTAGCGTCGCTCCCAGGCTCGGCGCAGGGCACGCATCGTTGTGGTCTTCCCAGTCCCTGCGGGGCCGACGAGTACGTCGAGGACGCGGCCGGAGACGCCGATCTTCGCGATCGCCTGCTCCTGGTCCACCGACAGGGTGTGCCCGTCGCGGTTCTTCGTTCTGGCAGCGTCCTCGATCCATGCCAGCGGTACGGTCGGCGCCGACCGATCATTCGACGCGCCAAGGAGTCGGTCTTCTGCCGCGAGCACCTGCTCGGAGGAGAACACCGTTCCGGCTTTGGGTCGGAACACGCTCGACCCGTCCGCGCGACGAAACAGCGAGGGGCTCTTCGCGAGCTCGGGCGGAGTGAGGCGCAGCGAGACCCGTTCTGCGGCATCGACGATCTGCTGGGTGATGACGTCCCGGTCGTTCGCGGACGCGAAGCGGAGAGCCATCGTCTGTCGCACGGCCTCCGCGTGGAGGTTCCACCGTTTCCACGTCGCTCGCCGGTCACCGACCTGCTGCACCACGACCTCGGCGACCTCCTCGAGATCCTCCAACGGGATATCGTCTGCCCGCAGCAACGGTTCGTGCTCACTACCGGCGAGCAGTGCCGACGCCCAGGTTGGCGCGTCCTCACCCAGCAACGCGGTCGCGCGTTCTCGCCACTGGGAGGTGAGATCGCTGAGAGAGTGCTGCTGCTTCGGGGGCCGAGTCTCGAGCGTGGCCTGCTGCCGGAACTGCCACACCAGCTTCGGGGACGGCTGCCTCCCGTGCTTCGAGACGTAGTCGTCGACCAGCCGGTCTTTGACCTGCTCGATATCGCGAGTACGGGAAGAGAACTCGTCCATCAGCTCCTGCGGCACGCCAACGATCTCCCACGCCGTGGAGCGCCCCGCACCGCGCTCACGGGCTTCCCACCCGACGCCGAGGATCTGAGTGAGATGGTCCGAGAGGACCGCGTTGTAATGCTCCGATAGGCCGGTGACGGCGGCGTGGATAGCGCGAGAATCGAGCGTGCGCCACTTCCCGTCATGAGCTGCTTGCACGCGGTTGGCGACGACAATGTGCGTGTGGAGTTGTGGATCCGCGGCCCGAGAATCGTAATGATCGTAGGCAGTCGCAATCACACCCCGCACGTCGACTTGCGCGACGGCGCCACGCGCCCCTTTCGCGCCGACCCTGGTCATCGCGACGTCGCGCTCGAGTAGGGCGATCATGTCTCGGATCGCTGCGTGGTGAGCTTGGGCAATGAGTGCTTGCGTGCCGCCGTCGGCAACTGCCCAGAGGGTCGAGACGGACTTCGGGACCGAGAACGTGAGATCGAACCCTGCGACCGGCGCATTCGTTGGCTTCTGTGCTTCCTCCGCCTCGATCAGCGCTTGCTGCGCGGTACGCTCACCTGCGGTAAGGGACTTCGGGAGCTGATCGAGGCGGCGCTGCGTCCGCTCGCCCGCGGTGGCAAACTTTCGGTACGGACGCCCCAGTTGCTCGCCGCTGTTCGGATCCTGCCCGTGCCCCATGAGGCGCCGTAACTGCTCCTCGCTCACCGAGGCACCGACGGCGATCTCTCCGGCGAGTCCTGGGAGGCCGGCCCCGAGCCAGATGCCGGGAGGCGTTCCTGCTTCAAGGTAGTACCTTGTCAGCGCTGACGACGCATCGCGATCCCCGTCGCCAGCGACAACTGCGTTCAGCAGGTACCGGTACCCGTCCCCAGCGGTCATGACCCTGATCGAGATCGTCACACTGGGCAGGTGCGCCGCAGATCTTGGGATCTACCCTCGGAAGGCGGAGAGCGCGATGTTTGCGTCAATGCAGGGAGATAGCGAAGAGCGCGCTTCAACGGAGATGCTCGAATGGGTCCACGACGGATTGGACTCCGTGGTCGCGGCAGACGTAGACGATTCACACGCCGTACCCGTCGGCGCCGCTCGGCTCGGGGTCGCATTCTGCGCGGCAGACGTTACAGAGCCGGTGCTCGTTGCTCCCCCAGACCGTGACCTCGATATCGTCGGGGATCTCCATTCCGTCGAACTCCATATGCGGAGGTTAGCTGTCGCGGATTGAGTCGTGTCAAGATGCGGCACCGATGCTAAACCGCCGTTACCTATGGTCATCGCGCCGGTCACGCACTCGACGCTTAGTTCTTGAGGTACTCGAGGACGGCGATGACGCGCTTGTTTCCTGTGCGCTCGTTAAGGTCGAGCATGGTGAAGATGCTGCTGATGTGCCGTTCCGCGATCGCGACGCGACATGCATACGGTCCCTGATTTGCTCGTTAGTGAGCTCCGTAGCCATGAGCAAAACGTCAGTATCGCGGAGGAGCTGCTGCGGGAGCGGGAAAGGATTGACCTTACTGACGCAGAGACCCAAAGCGCGAGCATCCCTCATCGCTTTGATGCCAGCCCTTCAACCATTGCAACTAACCCGAACTCGAAATCTAGGTCTTGATCGACAGGCTCACATCCGTTGTCGAGCGCTGTTTGTTCTTCTAGTACGAAACCGACCGTATAGCGGCTGATAGCCATGAGAGCTCGGACCGCAGAGACCTCAGCGAATCCTTCGGACACGAGAAACTCGATCTGACTTTCGGGGGCATCCGAGCCCGCTGGCATCTGGTCACTCTTTTGACGGTGAAACTCTGCGTGCAGCCGTGCTCCATCCCGGACTGCCAGAAGCGCTGTCCGGAAGCTCCGCGCGTTGCGCAGGAGAAAGTCGTCCCAGCGCTCCCCTGACTCTGGGAGTGAGGCGTGGTGTTCGCGATCAAGCACATCAGCTGCGAGCGATCCGAGCAGGTGGCCCTTTGTCCGAAAGTGCCAGTAGAGCGCTGGCTGCTGCACCCGCAGATGCGCAGCCAGCGCCCGCGTGGTGAAACCGTCGATCCCCGTGTTATTGAGCACATGCCTCGCACCGCGCAAGACTGCTGCACGATCGAGTCGCGCTTGTTTCTGAGCCATGCTTGCACTTTATCATCGATAACTTTATCGTTGATAAGGTGTCATCTCCTGAGTTTGGTCATTTGGCTTAGTGCCTTGACCTCCGTCCGTGAAGCGCGTCGAGCAACGCACGGTCGGTGTCGTTGATCTCGGGTTCGAAGGTCTGCCGGGTGCCGTTGATCGCGATCGTTGCCGACCGCAAGGGACGTAGCTGCCGCACGATCTTGCGGATCGCAAGCCCGCTACGGTCCTGGGCCTCGCGTGCCACGGCCAGCGCGGTGAACACCACGGTGAGGTGAGCCTCGATCGCATCACGGGTCCGCACGAACATGGGCNGCAAGGGACGTAGCTGCCGCACGATCTTGCGGATCGCAAGCCCGCTACGGTCCTGGGCCTCGCGTGCCACGGCCAGCGCGGTGAACACCACGGTGAGGTGAGCCTCGATCGCATCACGGGTCCGCACGAACATGGGCCGCGCCCGAAGGTCGGTCTTGGACATCCGGAAGGACGTCTCCACCTGCCACAGCTCGTGATACGAGCCGATGACCTCGCTCGCACTCATGAGATGCGCGGGCAGGTTGGTGACATACCCCTTGAGACCCACCAGGGACTCGGCGCGCTCAAGAGCCTTCTCGTCCAGGCTACGTGCGCCGCCGGCGACCTTGACGAACCTTGCCGCGCGCCCGGCCTGCGCACCCTCGACGATCGCCCTGGCGCGGTTGGCCTGCGCGGTCAGGGTGTGCCGGTCACGGACGGCACGTTTGCGGGAGTAGGCCCACACCGCCCGCCACGAGGCAGGATGCGCGGCGGGATCCCAGACAGGCTCGGCTCGGCGCAGCGGGTCATTCTCGAGGACGCGGGAATCCTTGGGCGTGATCGTGTCGATGACTTGCCCGTCGGTGAACGCATCCCCGTTCCAGCGGAAATGGGAGGCCAGGTCGATGGGCGCCTTGGTGGTGCGCGAGCCGACGATGAAGTGCAGGTCCGCCTCGTCCAGGGCTGTGAGGTTGACCCCCGAGAGCATCCCGGCGTCGGCGACCACGACCATGTGCGCTACATCGTGGCGGGCCTGGAACTCCCGCACGATCGGCACGATCGTGCGGGTCTCGGCCTTGTTGCCTTCGAAGCAGCCGATCTCCAGAGGGAACCCGCCGCGGTCCACCAGGAGGCCGACGACGATCTGAGGGTCGACGCGGCGCTCCTTGGAGAAACCGACCTTGCGCAGGTCGTCTTCTTTCTCCGCCTCGAAGTAGAGGGTGGTGACGTCGTAGAGAACCAACGACACGTCCCCGCTGCGGGTGGCGCGGGCGAAACAGGCCGCAGCGATCTGTCCGCGGTAGTCATTGGCCGCTGCGCGCTGCAGGCAGCGCCGCAGCGTCGACTCGCTCGGCGGGGTGCGGTCCACGTCCCGCAAGACCCGTCCCACGTCGCGCAGGGAGGTCGGCTCGACCAAGCGCGCGATGACCAGGTCGCGGAACGTGTCATCGCCCAAGGTGTTGAACCCGAGCTGGTCGTAGATCGCCTCGAGCGCGCCAGCCAGCGTGCCCGAGCCGGTCCCGACGACCCTCCCGGCGCCGTCACGCTCGTCGGCGCCGACGGCTGGGGGCCGCCACAGCCGGGAGGTTGGAGCAGGCACGAGCCGAGCAGTGCGCGGAGCGGGAGGCGTGGCGAAGTCCAGGGCGCCTTGGTCCGGATCGCCAAGCAGCCCGCGGGCGTGCTCGAGCAGAATGCCGAGCTCTGCCTCAGTGTGAGCCGAGCCGACATGAGCGACGATTCGGCGCTTGCCTGCGACGGACTCGGCGATCTGCACCGCCGTCGCCCCGGAGGCGGTTCGAACCTTTCTCACCCATGCCACGGCCCGATTGCATCACGCCTTAGTGCCTCAAATCAAGGCACTACGAGTGCATCGTTGCAGGTCAACGAACTGGGACAGGCGCGCGGCCGCGAGCGTGACCAAACTCAGGTCTGAGCCATGCTTGCACTTTATCATCGATAACTTTATCGTTGATAAGGTGTCATCTCTCACTTCCGCTCGTGGCTCGTTGGCCACGGTCCTCATCACGGCTAGCCTCGACGCCGCCGGCATGGGCCTGGTGATGCCGATTCTCCCCGCACTGCTACACGAGGCAGGGGTCACCGCTGATGCGGTTCCGCTGAACGTCGGAGTGCTGATCGCGCTCTACGCGGTAATGCAGTTCATCTTTGCCCCCGTACTGGGAACACTGTCGGACCGATTCGGCCGCCGCCGGGTGCTGCTTGTTTCCCTGGCCGGTGCGACCGTCGACTATCTCGTGCTCGCCACGACATCCGCTCTGTCGGTGTTCTATATCGCCCGTGCAGTGGCTGGGATAACCGGAGCGACCAATGCGGTCACCGCCACCGTGATCGCCGACATCACGCCACCCCACCAGCGCGCCAAGCGTTTCGGTTTACTCAGTGCCTGCTATGGCGGCGGAATGATCGCGGGGCCAGCCATGGGTGGACTGTTCGGTGCCATCTCGCCACATCTGCCGTTTTTGCTCGCTGCTCTTCTCTCAGCGAGCAATCTGGCACTCACCTTTATCTTGTTACGCGAGACCCGTCCTGATTCCCCTGCGCGCTCTGCGTCGCTCGCTCAGCATCGTGGTCGCCCCGGCCTCAGCGCGGTGCCTGGGATTACCTTCCTATTAGTCGCATTCGGCCTTGTTCAATTCATTGGGCAGGCTCCAGGTGCGACCTGGGTGCTGTTTACTGAACACCGCCTCGACTGGAGTCCCGTCGAAGTTGGAATCTCCCTGTCCGTCTTCGGGATCGTACAGGTTCTCGTGCAGGCCCTCCTTACTGGCCGCATCGTGGAGTGGATCGGTGAGGCAAAAACAGTCATCATCGGGTGTGTTACCGACGCCTTGGGTCTCGTAGGCCTGGCGATTGTCACTGACGCATTTTCCATGGCGCCTATCTTGGCGGCACTGGGGATCGGTGGCATCGGCCTCCCCGCTCTGCAAACCCTTCTCTCCCAGCGCGTCGATGAACAGCACCAAGGGCGCCTCCAGGGTGTGCTCGCCAGCATCAACAGCGTCACATCGATCTTCGGACCGGTCGCTTTCACAACGATCTTCGCGCTCACTTACATCAACGCCGACGGCTTCCTCTGGCTCTGCGCCGCAGCACTCTACGTGCCCTGCGTGATTCTCATCATGCGTGGTACAGCAGCGTCCCCGAAGTTCGGCTCATGGGCGAGCGGCGACTCGATGTGAGTTGTGAGACGTGAGCAGGAGCAACACGGCGGCGACACTGCTTCGCCATGGCCGACTAGCGAGACGGCGCCACCGGGAAACTCGGCATCATCTACCAAGGACAGGTCAGCTGGGAGCCTGATAGACCCATCGAAATGTGCGTGCCGATCGCGGAGAAAGGCCGGGCGCATCGGATCGAGCCATAGCACCATGAGTCTTCACGGAAGTGCGTTGACGGAGACTTCGTTGTGAACCGGGCCAAGGGAGAGCTGGAGGCCCTCTCCGAGTGGCTTGCCGATGACATGAGCTGGACGCTCATCGAGAAATCCACACACAGCGGCCCCAGTGCAGCCCGAGAGGTGCGCCCGCCGTTCTCCCGAGCGGGTGGAGGTCATTTCTGTCGTCACCCACGGACGACGCGCTTCCTGCGACGGCTACCTCGAGGCTGGAGGAATGCGCGTCCGTTTCAGCCATGCGTTCCGCTTCGTCAGCACCCCCAAGACCGCGATGATCGCAGAACTGCGACGCTACTGCATCGAGACGCAGGTTGACTGAGGCCTGTGCGGACAGCACGAACGACCCTTAAGCCCGTAATCTGGGAACCGCAGAAACTACCCGATCGAAACGCAACTACTTTGCCGGCCCTACGGGGTTGGCTCGCGGTCGTCGTCCTTGGCCGCGACCGTGCGCAGGAGGTGCTTGTAGCCATCCCTCGCGATCATCACGCGCATCGAAACCGTCACGACGCTACTGCCTTCGACGATCAGGGGAGCGGGGACTGATCGCGGACGCGCTGTCCACTTTGGTTAAAAGATTGCGCCGCTGTAGACGACCGCCATCTAGATGCCGACGATGACCATGCTCTCGAGTGCGCCACTACCCACCATTAGTGTGGTCAGGGTCGGCTTCAGGTGATGAGTCCATGTCGGTAGGCGGTGATGGCGGCGTGGACACGGTTGTCGATGCCGAGGGTGTTGAAGAGCTGGGAGACGTATTGCTTGACGGTGCCTTCGGACAGATGCATGGCCCTGCCGATCTGGGCGTTGGAGAGTCCGCGAGCGATGTGGGTGAGGAGCTCGATCTGGCGCTCGGTGAGCAGGGCAGTGAGTTCGTCTCGCGCGGTTCGGGTGCGGTGGCCCGCTCGTTGCTCGGCGGCGAGCCAGCGGGCGACTCGAGGGGAGAACGCGCCTCCGCCGTGCGCGAGGGCCCTGACGCCGGCAATGAGTTGCTGAGGTTCGTCGGACTTGAGGAGGAAACCGAGGGCGCCGGCGTTGATCGCATCGGCGATGAGATGGTCGTCGGAAAAGGTGGTGAGCATGGCGATCGGAAGCTCGGGCAGTCGGTGCCGGATCTCACGGAGAGCTCCGATGCCGTCGAGTCGTGGCATCTGGATATCCAGCAGTGCGACGTCAACGCGGTGTGTTGCCGCGGCGTCGACGGCCTCGTGGCCGTTGCTGGCGAGGGCGGTGATGTCAAGGTCAGTGGCGGAGGCGAGAATAGCGGCGACGCCGGTGCGGACGAGCTGGTCGTCATCCGCGATCAGGACACGGATCGGCGGGGTGTCGGTGCGATCCTCCGGGGTCATGGCGCGGGAACCGTTCCGATCCTGCTGACCTGGTCGGAGGCGAAGCAGACGACGTGGACGTCGACTCGTTCGAAGAAGCTGATTTCCGCCTCGTAATAGTGACAGGTCTCGTCGGGGCGAGGCGGGAACTCATCGCGTGGAGGATCGAGCATCTCCAGGGCGGCCACCGCGTCCTGTCCGGCGACTCGAGGGGCAATGGCAGTCTGTGTGGTCTCGGTGACGACCGTAGTGGTGCCGACTAACCCAGCGACCAGGTACAAGTGGACCATGGTCAGCGAGTCCAGTGCCAGGGCAGTGATCACCGTCGCCAGCAGCATTGCTCGGACCAGGCCAGAGCCAGCGAGCAGCCGCACCGTGGGCGAGCGGTCGACCAGGACCCCAATCGGGATCCCCAGCACGAGGAATGCCAGTGTTCCGATGGCGTTGAGCAAACCCATCTGCGCAGCACTGGCTCCAAGAACCAGTACCGCCAAGACATCAGTTACGAAGTCGACACCCCGACGCCCAGCGGCATCCAAGGCATTGGACAATAGCAATGGCCACCTGGGCCGTGGTAGCGAGGATCGCAGAGAAGAAGAGGAATCGGTAGAAGACATGAACTTCCCTCAGGAATGAGCGGGCGAGTGGGCAGAACAAAGGACCGCGCGACGTTCCAGCGCGGTCCTGTTACTCGCCACTTACAGGCTGGCCCGAGCCCTGAAGAACATGTCCCAACCTTCCTGGATGGATCGACCAGGAGCGTGGACAACCGTCCCCGCTCAGTGCTGAGTCTAGGCCAGCGCCAGCGCAGACCCTCAGTCGCATCCCCACATGCCGCCGAGCACGCGTCCTCGATTCCCTCCCCCGCGTCGCTCTGAAGGCCGGAACTGACTGCCCCAGCCCTTCGCGGGGGAACATGCCCGAGCCGGATGCGCAGTGGTGCCGGTGCCGCGCTGCGTTCTCCGACAGATGAAGCAGCACGGTCCCGCTGCGCGCCCCTGGCCGAGCAGATCGGCGCACGCGCCATGGTGCCCGCGATCGGCGTTGCTGCCAAGGCCGTGACCACGCTCGCGATGTCAGGCCCCTCGGCTGAACCACAGCCTGACTCAGCTCGTATACGCCCAACCTTGATACGCAGGGTTACCAGTAGCGCCAAGCGTTGACCTCGGACCTCCCCCTCACCTTGACACGCAGGCTCCCACCTATCGATCATCGATAGATGAATCATGCGACCATCCTCATGCTGCGCACGATGCTCGGCGTCCTCATGCTCGGCACGTTCGGGGCGCAGTTGCTCCCCCCGATCGTCGCGAACGAGATCGCCACCGCCGCACCCGAGGTCAGCCACCTCGTCGTCCCGTACTCCATCGCCGGCATCCTCGGGATCGCCTGCGCCCAGGTGGTCCTCGTCGTCATGTGGCGCATGCTCGGTCTCGTCGCCGACGACACGATCTTCTCGTCGCACGCCTCGCACGCGCTCCGGCTCGTCGACGTCGTCGTCGGCGCCTTCGCCGCCGGGACGCTCCTCACCGGCATCGTCGCGACGACGATGCTCGTCGTCCCGAACGCAGCCTCGCCCGCAGAACTTCTCGCAACCCTCGGCGTCGGCGCGGTCGGCGTCGCGCTCGTCCTCCTCATGATCGTCATGCGAGGACTCCTCGCCGCGGCGGCGCGCGACCGCGCCGAGCTCGCCGAGGTCGTCTGATGGCGATCGTCGTCGACATCGACGCCCTTATCCAGTCGCGTGGTCTCACCGTCGGAGCCCTCGCCGACGCCGTCGGGATCACGCCCGCCAACCTGGCAGTGCTCAAGAACGGCCGCGCGAAGGCGGTCCGGTTCACCACGCTCGACGCGCTCTGCAGGGTGCTGGCGTGCCAGCCGGGCGACATCCTCCGTCACGTTCCCGACTCCCCCGCCTGACCTGCGACGAATCAGGCTGCCCAACTCGTCGAACGGCGGATACAGTGACGGCGTGCCACTGACTGAGAACGTTCGACGAGCTCTCGTGCGCGGCGCTGCCGTCACGGTTGCCACCCCGTTCGCGCTGGCCGGTGCGCTCGTCGTCGCCGAGGCGATCAAGACGTACCGTCACGGGCGCAAGCCCGCCCAGTTCCCCCACCTGCCGCCGCTCGACGCCAAGATCGGCGCGTCCCGCTCGACCGTGTTCACGTACGGCGAGGACCTCTATGCGGCGATGCTCGAGGCGATCCGTGGTGCTCGGACGACGGTGCTCCTCGAGTCGTACATTTGGAAGAGCGACGAGCTGGGCGAGCAATTCAAGCAGGCGCTCGTTGACGCCGCCGCTCGCGGCGTCGACGTCTACGTCATCTACGACGCCTTCGCGAACATGGTGGTCCCCCGCACCTTCTACGATTTTCCCGCACCCATCCACGTGCTGCGCTACCCATTCGTCCATGCGAAGACGTTCACGTTCAACATCCGCCACCTGGGCCGTGACCACCGCAAGATCCTCGTCGTCGACGACGAGATCGGGTTCGTCGGCGGCTTCAACATCGGCTCCCTCTACGCGACAGAGTGGCGCGACACGCACCTGCGGCTTGTCGGGCCAGCCGTGTGGGACCTCCGCAACGCGTTCGTCGACTTCTGGAACGGCAAGCGCAAGGCCCACCACCCGATCCTCCCCGACCCGGGCTCCGACGTCTGGGACCCGCATGTCCGCCCTGCGCGGAACGTGCCGTCCCACATGCTGTTTCCCATCCGCGGCATCTACCTCCAGGCGATTGACCGCGCACGCCGGAACATCTTCATCACGCAGGCGTACTTCATCCCGGACGAGGAACTGCTCGACGGGCTGCTCGCCGCGGCGCGACGCGGCGTCGACGTCCGGATTATCGTGCCCGCCGCCTCGAACCACGTGCTCACCGACTGGCTCTCCCGCGGGTTCTACACGACGCTCCTCGCCGGGGGCGTGACCATCTGGATGTTCGAGAACGCCATGGTCCACGCGAAGACCGCGACGATCGACGGCGAGTGGACGACGATCGGCACCGCGAACATCGACCGGCTCAGCCTCACCGGCAACTACGAGATCAACCTCGAGGTCTACGACCGTGACGTCGCAGCCCAGATGGAGCGGGTGTTCGCGACGGACCTCACGAACTGCCGGCAGCTGACGCTCGACGAGTGGTCCGTGCGGCCGTGGTACTCGCGGCTCGGCGAGCGCATCCTCGCACCGCTGCGCCCTCTTCTCTAGCGCCGCTCCCCCACGTTCTGCTTCTGGCACGCGCCGGGAACGACGAAGGCCCCGCCGTGGCGGGGCCTTCGTCGTCGATCGTTCAGCCGTCGTCGCGGGTTGCGTCCGCGATCTCCTCTTCGGGGCGCGGCGGGACCGTCTCGTCGTCCTCGAGGAGCGGCACCTCGTCGAACTCGGGGTGCTCCGCGCGCAGCCGCGCGGCGACCTCCTCGGGATCGTGCGCGGCACTGCTCATGGCCTCAGCCAACGTTCCGCGCTCGACGACGCGCCGCGAGCTCGTCGACAGGTGCCGTGGCCTGCTCCTCGTCGGAGAGACGCTCGGTCGGAAGCTCGGCGAGGGTTCCCTCGACCTCGCGCCAGACGCGGCCGACCGCGATGCCGAAGACACCCTGTCCGCCCTGGACGAGGTCGATGACCTCGTCGGCGCTCGTGCACTCGTAGACCGACGCGCCGTCGCTCATGAGCGTGATCTGCGCGAGGTCCTCGACGCCACGCTCGCGGAGGGTGCCGACGGCGGTGCGGATCTGCTGGAGCGAGACTCCTGTGTCGAGCAACCGCTTGACGACCTTGAGGACGAGGATGTCGCGAAAGCTGTAGAGCCGGTGCGTGCCCGAGCCGGTCGCCGGGCGGACCGTGGGTTCGACGAGACCGGTGCGAGCCCAGTAGTCGAGCTGGCGGTAGGTGATGCCGGCTGCTCGGCAGGCGGTGGGGCCGCGGAAACCCGTCGCGGGGTCGGACTCGGCGAGGTCCTCGCCGAAGAGGAGGCCCTGCGACGCGACGACCGCGCGTGCAGGTCCGTCGTTCGTCTCTCCGGTGACGCTCACTGTGCCTCCTGATGGCGGGGTCCGGTTCCCCTCGCGGGCGCCGGGCTCGATGTCTACCGCTACGCTACGGTCCGCCCATGGCAGCGTCAACGACATCGGGTCCGACACGCTGTCGGCGTGTCGCACGTCGAACCCTGACCCTCAACTTCAACTTGAGGGTGGGGCGCTCCGGGCGTGTCAGCGCAGGTCGAGCCGGGCGACCGACTGGCGCAGCATCGCCGCGTGCAGCTGCGTGAACGACTCCCCCAGCTCAACCGCAGCAGCCTCGGCGCGCGCCCTCGCATTTCGCCCGACCTTCGCCCGTGAAGGTGCCACGACCTGTTCGACGAGCCCGATCTCGCGGTCCACTGCCGTCCGCAGCGCACGCAGGTGCCGCGGCTCGACGCCGTGCTCGGCGAGGACGGACGCGTGCAGCACGACCTGACGCGCCCACGCGTCGAATCCCCCGCGCTCGTCGAGCCGCACGATGCCGGCCTCGACGAGCGCGACGACGAACGTCTCCTCGACACCGAGGTCCGCCGCGAGGGACGACGCAGTCTCGCGGTCCGCCGCCCGCAGCGGCGCGTACGGGACCCCGTCCTGAACCGCCTGAGGACCCGTCGGAACCTCGGCGAGCCCCGCATCGAGCTCGGCGAGCTGCTCCTTGATGACACGGAGCGGCAGGTACGCGTCACGCTGCTGCGCGAGCGCATATCGCAGTCGTTCGACGTGCGCCTGCGAGTACTGGCGGTAGCCCGCCGGAGTCCGCACCGGCTCGACGAGCCCCTGCTCCTCGAGGAAGCGCAACTTGGAGTGGGTGAGTGCAGGGAACTCCGGCTTGAGCGCCGCGAGAACGTCTGAGATCCGCATCGTGGCCGTCGTCGGGACCCCGGCCGGCCACGACCGCACGAGATCGAGGCGGGGTGCCTCGACGGCACCTTCGTCCGTGACCTGCGGCAGCTGCCGCGGCGTCACGCAGGAGCCCCGGGCTGCTGGCGGCTCGGGAAGTAGACCATGCGGAACTTGCCGATCTGCACCTCGTCACCCGTGCGCAGCGATGCGACGTCCACCCGCTGACGGTTGACGTACGTGCCGTTGAGCGAGCCCGAGTCACGCACGGCAAAGCCCCCGCCGTGACGGACGAACGCCGCATGCTTGCGCGACACGGTGACGTCGTCGAGGAAAATGTCCGAACGCTCGGAACGCCCGACGAGCACCTGGTCGGCGTCGAGGAGGAACCGCGATCCGGCACCCGGGCCCCGAAGCGTCACGAGGAGCGCGCTTCCCGCAGGGAGCGCGGCGATCGCAGCCTCGTCCTGGGCCCCGGGACGTTCGACGGGCTCGCCGCTCGACGGCTCGGGCGCGATCGCGCCGAAGACCATCGTCTGGTCCAGTCCCCGCAGGGGGTCGTCCCCCGGAATCGGGTCGCCTGCGTGCGTCATGGGCCCTCCTCGCTGCGTCGGTCACGCCGGGGCGACCGGCGTCACACCATTCTAGGTGACCACCGGCGTGACGTCGCACGTCCGACGCTGCTCAACTCGCCGGATCGACGGGCACAGGAACGGCCCAGCGCGTCGCGGGCGCCTCGTGGATCGCCGTCACCTTGACCTCGTCCCGCGCGACGACCTCGCCCGTCGCACCGGCGTTGCGCACCTGGGCCATCGCCCCGCCTGGGATCTCGAGCGCCGGCATGATCGTCTCGGCCGAGCCGATGACCTCCCAGACGACGGGCGCCGTGAGCACCGTCCCGTCGAGCGCGACGCCCTGTGCGGTGTCGACGAACGACGAGCTCGCGACGATCCGCACATCGTCGACCTGGACGACCTCCGCGCCGGCGTTCCGCAGCTCCTCGAGGATCGCCCGGTACACCGTCGCGCGCAGCGGCTCCGTGCCCTCCGAGATCCGGATCGTCACCCCGGGGCCGACCGCCGGGAGACGGCCCGAGAGAATGCCCTGCACGGCGGCGCGCTCGCGCGCGACGGTGAGAAGTGCCTTCTGGTCGGCGTTGCCGGACTCGAGTTCGTCGAGCTGCTCACGCAACGACTCGGCCTGACGCGCGAGCTCGTTGCCCCGCCGCGTCGTGTCGTCGAGGATCCGCACGAGCTCGTTCTGGCGCAGTCCCGTGAGGGGCTTCTCCCGCGTCGACGAGACCTGGACGACGATCGCGAACCCCAGCAGGCCGCACAGCAGCGCCGCGGCAGCCTGGGTGCGCGTCGCACGGGGCGAGGCCGCGCGGGCGAGCGTCCGCCAGGCGCTGCGTCCCGAGGCCGAGGGACGGGCGTGCTCGGCGACGTGCGTGCCTGCGCCCCCCGCCGTCGCGCGGGGATCCTCGCCGCGGGGCTCCTCGTCCGCGACCGCGGGAACGTCGTCGTCCGCCACGGTCACGCCTTGAAGAGGTGGCGGCGGATGGCCGCAGCGTTCGAGAAGATGCGGATGCCGAGCACGACGACGACGCCCGTCGAGAGCTGCGTCCCGACGCCCAGCTGGTCACCGATGAAGACGATGAGGGCGGCGACGACGACGTTCGAGAGGAACGAAACGAGGAAGACCTTGTCATCGAAGATGCCGTCGAGCAGCGCGCGCAGGCCGCCGAAGAGCGCGTCGAGCGCCGCGACGACCGCGATCGGGAGGTACGGCTGCAGCACGACCGGGACGTCGGGCTGGAAGTACAGACCGAGCAGGGCACCGGCGAGCAGGCCGAGCACGGGGATCACGGGCGACCTCCTGGGTTCATGGTGTCGGAAGACCGGAAGTGCGGTTCTGCGACGCGCCCGAGCCTAGCGCCTCGACGGGGCGTGCGAGCAACGTCTCGGCGGCCCGGCCCGCCGGCAGGGCGAGCGACTTCTCGCGGCGCACGTCCGATGTGATCGCGTAGCGCGAGCCGAGCACCGTGAGGTGCTGCTGCCCGACAGAGCGTGCGAAGAACGCCGGCAGCGTCGACGGGTCGCCGATCGCCTCGATCGTGTAGGGGCTGCTGAGCCCTACAAGATCGACGAGGATCGCCTCCCCCGCGCTCCGGATCGCGCTCGTCGCGGTGAGCCGGTGCCCGTTGACCGCGATCGCCTGCGCCCCGGCGCCCCATAGGGAGTTGACGACGACCTGGAGGTCGTAGTCGAGGACACGCTTCGACGCAGTGTCGGTGTCGCCGAGCAGCGGTACCGCGTCACGCATGGTGACGACGAGCCCGGGACCGGTCACGGCGACCGTCCCCGCAGCCGCGCCGTCGCGCTGCGTGCCGTCGAGCAGGACCGGGTACGCGTCGCCAAGGCCAGCGTTCTGGAGCGCGTCGATGCGGGCGTCGAGCTCGAGGATCGCCTCCGCCGCGGCGTCGGCCTCCTCGGAACGCTGGACGATCTCGTCGTGGAGGACAGAGCGGGCCGTGAGGACCGAGTCGCGCGGCTGGAGCGCGACCGCCGCGGCAGCCGTGCCCGCGCCGAGGAGCACCGCGACGATCGTGAGGACGAGCGTCCGACGCGGGCCGCGGGTCGAGGTGCCGTCGCGACGTCGCGCCGCCTCGTCGGCGTACCCGGGGTCGAGCGGACGTCGCATGACCTCGTCGAGCAGCACCATGGAGGCGTCGGGCCGGGTCGGCCGCGTACGCGTCTCAGGTCCAGCCTTCACGGGTCGTGCCTCCTGCGTCCGGTGCGCCTGTCATCCTAGGCTGCGCAGGTGCGCATCGCACCCGACCGCCGAGGAGGCCCACGATGATCGAGCTGCTCACCGGGACGAGCCTCGCCTCCGCCGCCGGCCTCAACGCGTACGTGCCGCTCCTCGTCCTCGGTCTCGCGGACCGCTTCACGACGTTCGTCGAGCTGCCCGCGGCCTGGTCCTGGCTCTCGGGCTGGCCTGCGCTCGCGATCCTCGGGGTGCTGCTCGTCGTCGAGGTCGTGGCCGACAAGGTCCCGGTCGTCGACTCCGTCAACGACGTCCTCCAGACGGTCGTGAGGCCCGCCTCGGGCGGTCTCGTCGTCGGTGCGGGAACCGCGGGCGAGCAGGTGGTCGACAGCGGCACGTGGAGCGGCACGAGCTGGTGGGCCGTCGTCCTGGGGGTCGGGGTCGCGCTCGCTGTCCACCTCCTCAAATCGGCGGTCCGGCCCGTGCTCAACGCCGCGACGCTTGGCGTCGCCGCACCCGTCGTCTCGACCGTCGAGGACGCGTCGTCAATCGTCCTCTCGATCCTCGCGATCGTCGTCCCTGTGCTCGCGGCCGTCGGCGCCGTCACGGTCGTCGTCATGCTCGTCCGCGCGCTGCGGCGGCGACGCCGCAGCGTCGTCGAGCCCGGCGGGGCGGCCTGAGCGAGCCTGTGGCCGACCTCACCGGTCCGCCTCCTCACGCGGTCTGGGCCGGACACGCTAAGGTAGAAGTTCAGCTTGGAGCGTGTCGCGCGTCCCGCGTGTGAGTCAGGTGGTCACCTCACGGTGGCCGTGTGGGTTGTTTCGGGAGTAGCGACCGCGGTGGACCCGACGTCCGCCGCACCGGCTCCGCACCCCGAACAGAAAATCGGTCCCTCTCGCATGTTGACGTCCGAGCAGGGCACGCTTCCGCGCGCCCTCGACGCCCAGCCCACCCCTTCCTTCGACGGCCTCGGCCTCCCCGACGCCCTCATGGCCGCGGTCGCCGACCTCGGCTTCCAGACACCGTCCGCCATCCAGGTCGAAGCGATCCCCGCGCTCCTCGCCGGCCGTGACATCACGGGCATCGCCCAGACCGGCACTGGCAAGACCGCCGCGTTCGGCCTTCCGATGCTCGCCGCCGTCGACGCGTCGCTCCGCGCGACGCAGGCTCTCGTCCTCACCCCGACGCGCGAGCTCGCCATGCAGGTCGCCGACGCGATCCAGTCGTTCGCGACGCACCTGCCGGGCCTCGAGGTCCTCGCCGTCTACGGCGGCTCGCCCTACATCCCGCAGCAGCGTGCCCTCCAGCGTGGTGCGCAGGTCGTCGTCGGCACCCCCGGCCGCGTCATCGACCACATGGAGCGCGGCGCGCTCGCCATGGACGGCATCCGCTTCCTCGTTCTTGACGAGGCCGACGAGATGCTCCGCATGGGGTTCGCCGAGGACGTCGACACCGTCTTCCGGCGCGCCCCCGAGAAGCGTCAAGTCGCCCTCTTCTCCGCGACGATGCCGCCCCAGATCCGGCGCGTCGCCGCCGAGCACCTCACGGACCCCGTCGAGATCGCGGTTGCCCGGCAGGCGTCGACCGTCACCTCGGTCGTCCAGGAGTACGCGGTCGTGCCGTTCCGCCACAAGGTCGGTGCGCTGAGCCGTGTCCTCGCGACGTCCGACGCCGACGCGGCGATCGTCTTCTGCCGCACCCGCGGTGCCGCCGAGGATGTCGGCTCCGAGCTCATCGCCAAGGGCATCTCCGCCGCGACGATCTCCGGTGACGTCGCCCAGAAGGAGCGCGAGAAGATCGTCGAGCGCCTCCGTGGCGGTCAGCTCGACGTCCTCGTCGCGACCGACGTCGCGGCACGCGGCCTCGACGTCGACCGCATCGGTCTCGTCGTGAACTTCGATATCCCGGGCGAGCCCGAGGCCTACGTCCACCGCATCGGCCGCACGGGCCGTGCGGGGCGTACGGGCCGTGCGCTGTCGTTCGTGACGCCCAACGAGCGTGGCCGCCTGCGCGGCATCGAGCGCACGACGCGGACGCCGCTCACGCTCGTCGAGATCCCGACCCCTGCCGACGTCTCGGCGCACCGCGCGCGCTCCGTGCTCGCACAGGTGCCTGCGCGCATCGAGTCGGGCCGCCTCGACCTCTACCGCTCGCTGCTCTCGTCCTACGCGGCCGAGTCCGGCACGGACCCGCTCGAGATCGCTGCGGCGCTCGTCGCGCTTCACGTCGGTGACGACGGGCCGCGCGCCTACGCGGAGCAGGTCGCAGCCGAGGCTGAGCGTGACGAGGCCCGACGGCTCGAGCAGCGCGCCAAGGAGCGTGCCTCCGAGCGCGATCCGCGTGGTGACCGACGCTTCGACGACCGTCGCTACGAGGACCGCCGGCACGACGGGCGTGTCGCCCGTCGCGAGCACGGCGCCGCCGGCACGCGCTACCGCCTGGCGGTCGGCCGCAACCACGGCATCCAGCCGCGGGGCATCGTCGGTGCCCTCACGAACGAGGGCGGGCTCTCCGGCTCCGACCTCGGCAAGATCGACATCTTCGGCAGCTTCTCGCTCGTCGAGATCAGCGCGTCGCTCGACGACCAGGCGATCGAGCGCATCTCGCGCGCGAAGGTCGGCGGCAAGTCGCTGCGCATGACGCTCGACGAGGGCGCTCCCCCGGCACGCGGCGGTCGCGACGAGCGTCCCGCCTACGGTCGCCGGGACGGGCGCGGTCCCCGCCGCGACGACCGTCACCGCTCGGCCGACGCCCCGCGCACGACGCGCTGGACGCGCTGAGGTACGACGCGCCCACGCACGATCGAGCTCTGGCGCTGAGCAGGGGTCCACGGACCTCGGCTCAGCGCCAGAGCCGTCTCACGGAGGGATCAGCGTGGAGGGATCAGCGCGGAGGCTCCTGCGCCTCGCCGTAGCGTTCGACGAGCGTCGCGAGGCGACGCGCTTCGGCCCGGCCGAACGCCCCGTCGGACGACTGCACCGCCATGACCGCGAGCGTCGTGCCGTCCGTGAGGTCGAGCGTCACCCACGGCTGCCCCTGCGCGAGCCGCACCGCCTCGATCTGGGCCCACTCGAGCGCGCGCGTCCTCACGAGGTTCCGCACGACGATCCCCTCGGGGCTCACAAGCGCGAGCACGCCCGCGTGCCGCCACAGCAGCCACACGGCGAACCCGGCAACGAGGCACAGCGCGACCGTGTTGAGCAGGTCGTAGCCGACGCCCGGATGCCCCGGGGACGCGAGGAGCACGAAGGTTGCCCCCGCGACGATCGTCGCGGCGAGCACCCGCCCGACGACGCGCGCCCCCCGCGGCCGGAAGGGCTCGAGGAGCTGCGCGTCGTCAGGGCTCATGACGGCTAGAGCCGGCTCGCGTGGATCGACGTGACGATGATCGCGCGTGCTCCGACCTCGTAGAGGTCGTCCATCACACGGTTCGTCTGCTTGCGCGGAACCATGGCGCGGACGGCTGCCCAGTCACGGTCGTGAAGCGGCGACACCGTCGGCGACTCGAGGCCGGGCGTGATCGCGACCGCGGCGTCGACCTTGTCGACTGGCACGTCGTAGTCCATGAGCACGTACTCGTGGGCCGTGAGCACACCCTGGAGGCGACGTGTGAGCGTCGCGAGGCCGTCGGGGTCCTCCCGGTCGGCGCACTTGATGAGGACGGCCTCCGAGCGGAGGATCGGCTCGCCGAAGACCTCGAGCCCGGCCGCGCGCAGCGTCGTGCCCGTCTCGACGACGTCCGCGATGACGTCCGCGACACCGAGGCGCACCGACGACTCGACCGCGCCGTCGAGGTGGACGACACGGTCCGCCGCGATGCCGCGGTCCGCGAGGTAGTTCTCGACGAGGAGGTTGTACGACGTCGCGACGCGCAGGCCAGCGATCTGCGGAACCTCGGTGACCGTGCCGGACGGCGCCGCGAACCGGAACGTCGACCGCGCGAAGCCGAGCGGCAGGTGCTCGACCGCGTGCGCGCCCGAGTCGAGCAGCAGGTCGCGCCCGGTGATACCGGCGTCGACCGTGCCCGAGCCGACGTAGACGGCGACGTCGCGCGGGCGCAGGAAGAAGAACTCGACGTCGTTGTCCGGGTCGGCGAGGACGAGCTCACGGGTGTCGCGGCGCTGGCGGTAGCCGGCCTCCCGGAGCATGTCGGCGGCGGGCTCGGACAGGGATCCCTTGTTGGGGACGGCGATACGGAACACGGGTGGTCCTTCGGGTCAGCCCGCACCGGAAGGTCCGGCGCGGACGGGAGATCGGGGAGGAGCGGCGGGCTGGGCCCGGCCTCGCTCAGAGGTAGGAGTAAACGTCCTCGAGGGTCAGGCCCTTGGCGACCATGAGCACCTGGAGGTGGTAGAGCAGCTGGGAGATCTCCTCGGAGAGCTCCGCGTCGCTCTGGTACTCGGCGGCCATCCAGACCTCGGCCGCCTCCTCGACGATCTTCTTGCCGATGGCATGCACGCCCGCGTCGAGCTCCTTGACGGTGCCTGATCCCTCAGGACGTTCCACGGCCTTGCGGCCCAGCTCGGCGAACAGCGTGTCGAAGGTCTTCACAGGGATCGAGCCTAGCGCGCGCACGGCGACGGCCGGTGACCGTCCCGAAGGACGGTCAGCCGCCGTCGCCGTGCGCGCAGGTGGGACGCGCGATGTCCCACCCCGTGGGATCAGAGCGCCCGGAGGGCGACGACCGTCGCGACCGCTGCCTCGACGGCCTCGGCACCCTTGTCCTCGCTCGAGCCCGGCAGGCCCGCGCGCTCGCGCGCCTGCTCGACGGTGTCGACGGTGAGGACACCGAACCCGACCGGGACGCCCGTGCGCACGGCGACGTCCGTGAGGCCCGCGGTGACGCCCTGGCACACGTACTCGAAGTGCGGCGTGCCGCCGCGCACGACGACGCCGAGCGCGACGACGAGGTCGAACCCGGCCTGTGCCGCGCGCGACGCGACGACCGGTAGCTCCATCGAGCCCGGCACGCGGATCTCGGTGACGTCGGTGACGCCCGTGCGCTCGAACGCACGGCGTGCGCCCGCGACGAGACCGTCCATGATCTCGGTGTGCCAGCTTGCGGCGACGAGCACCGCGCGCAGGCCGGTGCCGTCCGTGACGACCTGGGGTGCGCCTTCTCCGCTCATCGCGGGTCCTCCTCGGTGGTGATGGTGGTGCTCGCGGGAGCCACGACCGTGTCAAGGACGTGCCCCATCGCGAGCTTCTTCGTCAGCAGGTAGGCCTGGTTGTGGGGGGTGTGGCCGACCTCGATCCGCCGCGTGTCTGCGACGTCGACGCCGTTGGCCGTGAGGCCCGTGACCTTCGCCGGGTTGTTGGTGAGCAGCTCGACGTGGTCGAGGCCGAGATCCTTGAGGATCGCGGCCGCGGCCCCGTACTCGCGCCGGTCCGCGGGCCAGCCGAGCTCGAGGTTCGCCTCGACCGTGTCGAGACCCTGGTCCTGGAGCTCGTACGCCGAGATCTTCGCGACAAGCCCGATGCCCCGCCCCTCGTGGCCTCGCAGGTAGACGACCGCGCCACCCTCGCGGGCGACGGCCTCCATCGCGGCGTGGAGCTGAGGGCCGCAGTCGCAGCGGGACGACCCGAAGGCGTCGCCCGTGAGGCACTCCGAGTGGACGCGCACGACGGGACGCTCCCCCGGCTCGGCTGGAGCGGACGACGGGACGAGCGCGACGTGCTCCGCCCCCGTGCGCAGGTCGCGGTAGCCGTGGATGCGGAAAACGCCGTGAGCGGTCGGCAGGTCGGCGACGCCGGTGCGCTCGACACGCTTGGCATCGGCGAGGCGTCCCGGCGTCTCGGGGGTCACGGGATCGTGCTCCCGCCGCCACGCCTGGAGGTCCGCGATCGTGAGGACGACGAGCCCTTCCTTCTCGGCGAGCTCCATGACGGCCGGCAGACGCATCATCGTGCCGTCGTCGTGGACGAGCTCGGCGATCGCGCCGACCTCGCCCGCGCCCGCAAGCCGGACGAGGTCGACCGCGGCCTCTGTGTGGCCGCCGCGGTGCAGGACGCCGCCCGCGACCGCCCGCAGGGGCAGGACGTGGCCGGGACGGATGAGGTCGACCGGCCCTGAGACCGGGTCGGCGAGCACGTGGAGCGTCCGCGTGCGGTCCGCGGCCGAGATACCGGTCGTCACACCCGTCGCCGCGTCGACCGTCACCGTGTACGCGGTGCGTCGCGGGTCCTGCGACTGCGGCACCATGAGCGGCAGCTCGAGCGCGTCCGCGCGCGGACCCGGCATGGGCGCGCACAGGTAGCCCGAGGAGTGCCGGATCGTCCACGCGACCCACTCGTCGGTCGCGGTCGACGCCGCGAGGATGACGTCCGCCTCGTTCTCACGGTCCGGGTTGTCGGCGACGAGCACGGGACGGCCCAGCCGGATCTGCTCGAGGGCCTCCTCGACGGTCGCGAGCCTCATGCCCTCGCCCCCAGCAGCCGCTCGACGTACTTCGCGACGACGTCGACCTCGAGGTTGATCGCGTCACCCGGCGCGAGCGCACCGAGCGTCGTCGCGGCGAGCGTCGTCGGGATGAGCGAGACGCCGAAGGTCTCGTCGTCGACGTGCGTCACCGTGAGGGAGACACCGCTCACCGTGATCGACCCCTTGTGGACGACGTACCGCAGGACGTCGGCGGGAGCCTCGACGACGAGGTCGTCCCACCGCTCCCCCGGCGTGCGCGACCGAAGCCGCCCGACGCCGTCGACGTGCCCCTGGACGATGTGCCCGTCGAGGCGGCCGCCGACGAGAGCGGCACGCTCGAGGTTGACCGGGTCGCCCGGCCGCAGCGCGCCCAGCTGAGTGAGCCGGAGCGTCTCGGGCATGACGTCGGCCCCGAACGTGCCGGCCTCCGCGTCGAGCGTCGTCACGGTGAGACACACGCCGTTGACGGCGATCGAGTCGCCGTGCGCCGCGGTCGACGTGACGAGCGGCCCGCGGATCGTCAGGCGTGCGTCGGTCCCGAGGTCCTCGGACGCGACGACCGCGCCGAGCTCCTCGACGATGCCGGTGAACATCAGTGCTCCTTCGTGAGGGGGGTGGCGTGAGCGTCCGAGGACGCACGCCGGGGACGGGACACGACGAGGACGTCAGGCCCCAGGACCTTGACCGACGTCGGCTCGAGGCGCAACGCCTGCGAGATCGACGTGAGGCCGAGGTCGGCGACGGCCGGACGGCCGGCACCGAGGAGGATGGGGGCGACGTAGGCGTGGACCTCGTCGACGAGACCCGCGCGGAGGAACTGGGCAGCGACCTGCGGCCCACCCTCGACGAGGACGTGCCGGACCTCGAGCGCCGCGAGCTCGGCGAGCGCCTCATGGACGTCGTGCGTGCGGAGATGGACGAGACGGCCGCCCGGCGTCGTCCGCAGCCGTGCCTCGCGCGGGATCTCGGTGCGTCCGAGGACCACGCGCAGCGGCTGGTGCACGCCGCGTGTGCTGCCGTCGGGACGCGCGTCCGCGGCGCGCGCCGTGAGCGCAGGGTCGTCCGCGAGGATGGTGCCCGTGCCGACGAGGATCGCATCGACCTCGGCCCGTCGCTCGTGCGCGTGGTGGCGTGCGGTCTCGGACGTCACCCAGCGGCTCGTGCCATCGGCTGCCGCGACGCGGCCGTCGAGCGTCGTTGCCATCTTCAGCGTGACGAACGGGCGGCCCGTCGTCACCGAGTGCAGCCAGGCCCGCACGAGCTCGTGACCGGGGCCGTCGTCCACCTCGGTCGGGCCCATGACAGTGACGCCCGCCGCAGCGAGGTGCGCGGCACCGCCAGCCGCGACCGTGCTCGGGTCCGGCACCGCGTACGTCACCTCGGCGACGCCCGCCGCGAGCAGCGCCTCGCTGCACGGACCGGTGCGTCCCTGGTGGTCGCACGGCTCGAGGCTCACGAACACCGAGGCACCCGTGACATCGACGCCCGCGTCCGCGGCCTGCATGAGAGCTGCGGCCTCAGCGTGTGGCGTGCCCGCGCCGCGATGGATGCCCGTTGCGAGCACGCGGCGCGGGTCGGAGCCCTCGCCGGGGGCGAGGACGACGCAGCCGACACGAGGGTTGGGCCCGTACGCGGGGCCGTCGGCCGCGATCTCGATCGCGTGCGCGAGGGCCTCGGCGGGCGTGAGGTACTCAGGGGTCCGGTCGGTCCCCGTGGGGGCGTCGTGCATGGTCGCTCCAGGACGGTCGGCCCCGGGGCGACGGACGGACGTCCGCGACGACGCCGCACGTCACCTGAGAGGTGACACGCATGCCCGCGTCGTCGTCACGTACGCCTCCCATCCGGACTTTCACCGTCGGTTCCGGAGTTCCACCGGATCGGCCGAGCGCCAGCCACCGGCGGTGGCGACGACCCGGTTCGCGGACTATGACCGCCGGCTCGGATTTTCACCGACCCCGGAGCACGTGCTCACCCTCAACAATGCCACATGCGTCGCGTTCATTCCCGCACGTCGGCCCCGAGTCCGCCCGACGGACGGTCAGTGGCCGCAGGCAGCAGCACCGAGCGCGCGCAGCGCCGCGATCTCCTCCGCGATGTCGTCCGCACCGTAGACGGCCGAGCCGGCGACGAAGACGTCCGCCCCGGCCTCCGCCGCACGCTCGATCGTCGAGCGCGACACCCCGCCGTCGATCTGCAGCCGCACCTCGAGGCCCGAGGCGTCGATCGCCGCGCGAGCACGCGCGATCTTGCCGAGCGTCGCGTCGATGAAGGACTGGCCGCCGAAGCCGGGCTCGACCGTCATGACGAGGATCATGTCGAGCTCCGGAAGAAGGTCGACGAACGGCTCGATCGGCGTCGCTGGACGCAGCGCGAGCGCCGCGCGCGCCCCGAGCCGACGGATCTCGCGCGCAAGCCGCACAGGCGCGGCCGCGGCCTCCGCGTGGAACGTCACGGAGGCCGCGCCGGCCTCCGCGTACGCGGGGGCCCACCGGTCCGGGTCCGCGATCATGAGGTGCGCGTCGACCGGCACGGGGCACACCTCGACGATCCGCTCGACGATCGGCAGGCCGAGCGTGAGGTTCGGCACGAAGTGGTTGTCCATGACGTCGACGTGCGCAGCGTCCGCGGTCGAGATCGCCTCGAGATCGCGCTGGAGGTTCGTGAAGTCGGCCGAGAGGATGCTGGGATGGATGGCGATGCCCATGACCGCCACCCTACCGGCGCCCCCGGGCTCAGCTGGTGCGACGCAGGAGCGTGAGGTGCATCGCGTCGGTCCCGTGGACGTGCGGCCACAGCTGCACGTCGGTTCCCGGGACGAGCTCAGGCTCCTCGAGCGCGACCGACCGCACCGCGCTCGCCGCGTCCGCGCGCTCGACGTCCGAGCGCCCCGCCAGGACGTCGTCAACGACGAGCCGGGTCTCGGCGAGGTGCGGCGAGCACGTCACGTAGGCGACGAGCCCGCCTGGCCGCGTCGCGTCGAGCGCCGCGCCGAGCAGCTCGCGCTGCAGCCGGGCGAGCGCGGGCACGTCCGACGGTTCCCGCCGCCACCGGGACTCGGGCCGCCGGCGCAGAGCGCCCAGACCCGTGCACGGTGCATCGACCATGACGCGGTCGAACCCGCCCTCGGTGCGCTCGAGGATCGTGCGACCGTCGCCGACGACGACCCCCTCGACCGCATCCGCGGGAACCGCGCGCAACGACTGCTCGACGAGCCGCGCCCGGTGCGGCTGCGCCTCGTTCGCGAGAAGCCGGGCTCCGCGCTCCCCCGCGAGCGACGCCAGAAGTGCTGCCTTGCCGCCAGGCCCCGCGCACAGGTCGAGCCAACGCTCGTCCCGACCGTCGAGCGGCGCCGCGGCGAGGGCGAGCGCTACGAGCTGCGAGCCTTCGTCCTGGACCGCGGCCGCGCCTGCGCGCACCGCCGGGATCGACGCAGGGTCGCCACCCTGGAGGATGGCCGCGGTCGGCGCGTACCGCGCCGGGACCACGCGTGCCTCACGGTCGCCGAACTCGTCGGCGACCTCCTCGCTGAGCCCCTCGACATCGAGCAGCCCGGGACGCGCGACGAGCGTCACCCGTGCCGCCGTGTTGTCGGCCTCAAGCAGCGCCTCGATCTCGGTCGCGTCACGACCGTGCGCCGTCAGCGCCTCGCGCAGCGCCCGGACGACCCACGCCGGGTGGGACCCGAGGACCGCGAGGCGCGCGTCGACGTCCGGGGCCTCGGCCGCAAGGATCTCCTCCCACGCCTGCGCGCTCCGCTCGGAGACGCGCCGCAGAACGGCGTTGACGAACCGCGACGGCCCCGTGCCCGCGTGCACGCGGGCAAGCCCGACCGTCTCCGAGACGGCGGCATGCGTCGCGACCCGCATGCCGAGCAGCTGGTGCGCACCGAGGCGCAGCAGATCACGGACGACGGGGTCGACGTCGGTGAGCGCGCGGTCCGTGCAGCGCGTGAGGATCGCGTCGTACCGGCCCTGGAGGCGGAGGGTCCCGTACGCGAGCTCGGTCGCGAAGGCAGCGTCACGACCGTCCAGGCGTGCCCGGCGCAGCGCAGGCGGGAGGACGAGGTTGGCGTACGCGTCCGCGTCCGCGACCTCGCGCAGCACCTCGAGCGCGACCTCGCGCGCGGCGTCCGACCCCTTGCGTCGAGCCGACGGCGCGAGCGTCGACCGCTCGTCGTAGCGGCGCACGGCGCCGCGCTCGCGGCCCTTCGCGTCGCGGCGTGGACCCCGCCGATCACCGTCGCGGGCGCTCATGCGGCACCGAGCCGCGTGCCGTCGCCGAGCGGTTCGCCGTCCGCGCCGCGCGCGCCACGCGCCCAGTCGGCAGCGGGCATGAGCTTCTTGCCGACGGGCTGCACGTCGCCGAGCCGGACGGCGTGCGTCGCGGTACCGACGTGGACGTCACGACGCCCGACGCGCAGCTCGCCCGGGGCGAGGTCAGTGACGTCGGCGGCGAGGGTCACCGGGCCGAGGCCGAGCCGGGCACCGTCGGGGAGCGTCGTCCAGGCGCCCGGCGCTGGGGTGCAGCCACGGATGCGTCGGTCGACCGCGAGGGCGGGGACGGTCCAGTCGACGCGGGCGTCGGCGACCTCGATCTTCGGAGCGTGCGAGATGCCGTCGGCCGGCTGCGGCTCGGGGACGAGCCGACCTTCGGCGAGCGCGTCCATCGTCGCGACGAGCAGCGGCGCGCCCGCCTGCGCGAGGCGCCCGAGCAGGTCGCCCGCCGTGTCGCGTGCGCGCACGGTCTCCGTGAGCGTCCCGAGCACGGGTCCGGTGTCGACCCCGTCGCCGATGACGAACGTCGTCGCGCCGGTCACCTCGTCGCCCGCCATGATCGCGTGCTGCACAGGGGCCGCGCCGCGCCACGCGGGCAGAATCGAGAAGTGAAGGTTGATCCAGCCGAGCGGCGGGATCGCGAGCGCGTCAGGACGCAGGATCTCGCCGTAGGCGACGACCGCAGCGGCGTCGGGCGCGAGCTCGCGCAGCCGTGTGAGCGTCTCCGCGTCTCGGGGCCTGCCCGTGATGACCTCGAGGCCGAGCTCCTCCGCGCGCACCCGGACGGGGCTCGGCGTGAGCCGCTTGCCGCGGCCCGCTGGCGCGTCGGCCCGGGTGAGCACCGCGACGATCTCGTGCGGGGAGGCGACGAGCGCCTCGAGGGAAGGGACCGCGACCTCGGGGGTCCCGGCGAAGAGGATGCGCATGGGAACCCATCCTAGGCGTGGACGAGCCCCCGACGACCGCGTCGTCGGGCGCCGGCCGAACATCTATCTGCGACGCGGCGCATCAGGTACTTGCCGCTGCACGATTGCACGATGGCGCGATCCACGTCACACAGGGGGTTCGGGGGCCTCAGCCACGCGCCGCGACATACGCGTCAGCGACCAGCCGCGCATACACCGCGGCGCCGTCACGCGTCGGGTGCACACCGTCCGCGGCAAGCAGCTCGCCGTGCGACCGCACCGCACCGTGCCAGTCCGCGACCGACACCTCGGGATGCTCCTTCGCCGCCTTCGCGATGACTGCGTTCGTCCCCTTGATCCAACTCCGGGCCCCGTACGCGTTGACGAGCACGACCCGACGCTCCGGCCCCACGACCGCGAGCACGTCGTTGATCGTCCGCTCGCGCAGCGTCGTGTTCGTCGCGAGGGCCAGCACGACGACGTCCGGAAGCTCACCCTTCTTCTCGAGCTCACCGAGGATGCCGGGAGCCACGAGCATCGAGCGCGACACCGCCGAGTCGATCCGCACGTCCGGCAGGAGCGCCCGGATCTGCTTCGCCGACGCCGCGGTCACCGAGTCACCGACGACGACAAGGTCCGCGCCGGTCGCAGGCGGTGCCGTCGACGCGCTCGGCTCCTCCCCCGCTCCCGGCTCCGTGCTCGGCGCACCCGACGGCTCCACGGGCACGTCCGACGGGGCTGGCGAGGGCTCGTCCGACGGCTCCGAGGTCGCCCCCGGCGTGCCGGACGGAGCGACCGTCGGCACCTCAGCGCCTCCCGGCCCAGGGGCGCCGGGCCCCTCGCCCGGACCGTTCTCCCCCATGCCCGCAGCGATGTCCTGCTCGATCGACGTCACGTGCGGGGCCGTCGCGACAGCGAACCCCGTGAGCACGAGGCATGCGACCATCGCTCCGCCGACCAGAGGTGCACGCAGACCACGACCCGGCGCGCTCCGCACCGGGCGCACCCAGCGCGCCAGCCGCTCGAGCGAGACGAGCACGCCGTCGCGCACCACGGGCTGCTCGACGTAACGGAACGAGAGACCCGCAAGGACGAACGTCACGACGACCGTGACGACCCACACGAGCGGCACCCCCGAGCCCTCGACCCACTGCTTCGCGAAGATCTGCGTGAGCAGCACGAACACCGGCCAGTGCCACAGGTAGACGCCGTAGCTTCGCTCTCCGATCCACCGCAGCGCAGGCGTCTCGAGCAGCCGTCGTACGCGCGAGTCGTGGAGCATCGTCGTGACGAGGAGCGCCGCCGCGAGCGACACGATGAAGAGCCCGCCGCGGTACGTCACGGCGGAGTCCCACGGCACGAGCAGCGAGAAGGCGCCGATGACGACGAGGCACACACCCGCCACGACCCCCGGGCGACGCCGCTTAAGCGCCCGGACGACCCGTGCACCCCGGCCCACCGGCGTGAGTGCCCCCGGCCACGGCGCAGGCCGTCCCGTCCGGACGTTGCCGAAGTACCAGAACGCCAGGAGAGCCCCGAGCATCATGCCGAAGACGTGCGTGTCGGTCCCGTAGTAGACGCGCGTCGGGTCCTCGCCCGGCGTGTGCAGCAGCGCCATCGCGCTCGCGGACGCGAGCGCCGCCGCCCCCGCGGCCACGAGGCCTGCGCGCCGGGAACGCGCGAGCAGCAGCACCCCGAGGACGACGAGCGGCCACACGAGGTAGAACTGCTCCTCGACTGCAAGCGACCAGAGGTTCGAGAACATCTGGGGCACGAGCGCCGAGAAGTAGCTGTCCTCCGCGGCGATCGACACCCAGTTGCTCGAAAACGTCAACGCACCGAAGACCTGCCTGTCGAGGTGCACGCGCACGTCACCGCCGACGAGCAGCGCGACCGGCGAGCACACCGCGACGACGACGAGGAGCGCAGGCAGGAGCCGCCGGACACGTCGGGTCCAGAAGTGTGCGAGGTCGATCCGCCCCGTGCGGGCCTTCTCCCGCAGCAGACCCATCGTGATGAGGAAGCCCGAGATGACGAAGAACACGTCAACGCCGACGAACCCGCCTGGGACGGCGTCCGGTGCGAGGTGGAACGCGAGAACGAGGAGGACGGCGACCGCGCGCAGACCGTCGATGCCCGCGATGCGACGAGGGGTCGGCCGACGCTGGACCAGCCGGGTGGCGCCCGTCGGCGGGTCGACCGTTCTCACGGTCCCCGTGCCGTTCTCCGCCGTCGCCGTCGCGTCCTCGACCGACAGGTCAGTCGTCCGTGCTGCCACTGCTCGTACTGCCTCCGTGCGTCGCTCCCAGTCCCCTACTGTGCCACGGGCAGAGGCTCGCTCCGGGATGCACGCCGCGGCGCCCGCGCCGAGATGACGCACGCCACGGGTAACTCGCGTCACACGAGGTCTGCGACGTCCATGTGGAGCCTCACCGTGCCAGCTCCGCGCCGTGCCCCGCGCCCGGCCACCCCAGCGCGCAACGACGCCGCGAGCAAGCGGCCCTCCCCGCGGGGCGCACGGACGATCGCCCGTACGTCACCGAGTTCACCGCCGAGCACGGGCGCTCCCCCGTCGGCCGGCGTCACCGGGACGGGGCCGAGCACCGTCGCCCCCGGGGGCAGGGTCGTCTCCGCAAGCACGGCCATGACTGCCTGCCGCGGACCTGTGAGCGCCCCGACGCGCACCGCCGGCGGCAGCCCGAGCTCGACCCGCTCGTCGAGCTCCCGGTCAGCGAGCCCCGCCGGGTCCCATCGCACGAGAGCTCCTGTGACGACCTCGTCACCGTCGCCGACGACCGCGACGACCCCGCCTGCTGTCGCAGGCCTCACGAGGCTCGCGGCCGTGAGCCAGCGGCGCACGGCATCCTGTCGCGTCCTCAGCTGCGTGCCAGCCGTCGCGACCCCGGCGTCGAGGAGCAGCGCCGCCGCGTACCCGCCGGCCGCGACCGGCTCGGCGCCCGGGGTTGCGACGACGAGCGCGGATGCACCCGACACCGTCGCGAGGACGCCCCCGGCCGACCGTGCCCCCGAGATCCGCACGGGAACGTTCGTGAAGGCACGCCCGAGCTCCTCCGCGGTGCGCTCGGAGCCGACGAGGACCGAGCGGAGCGTGCTCCCGTGGCAGCGGGGGCACGACCATGCGGCGGCGAGCCGACCGCACCACCGGCACTGGGGAGTCGAGGATCCGGACGCCAGACCGAGCGGACCGTGGCAGTCCGGGCAGTCCGCGGGTTCACGGCACGTCCCGCACGCGGTGACGGGCACGTAGCCCGCACGCGGCACCTGGACGAGGACCGGTCCCTGGGCGAGCCCCTCGCGCGCGATCCGCCACGCCGCCGACGGGATGCGCGCGACCGCCGCGGGCCCCTCGCGCGCGACCTCGACCCGGGTGAGGGCCTTCACCCGCGGTGCGCGCTCGCGGACGACGGCGCGGGCGGCACCGATCTCGTGGGCCCAGCCGGAACGCACGAGAGCCTGGGCCTCGACCGACCGACCGAGGCCCGCGACGAGCAGCGCGCACCCCTCGGTCTCCGAGCGCAGCGCGAGCACTTCCCGCACGTGCGGGTAGGGCGCGCGCTGCTCGGCGTGGAGCGGGTCGTCGTCCTCCCACACGACCGCGAGACCGAGCTCGGCGACGGGAGCGAACGCTGCGGCGCGCGTGCCGATGACGACGCGGGCATGGCCCCGCAGGGCGGCGAGGAAGGCCCGGTAGCGCTGGGCGGGGCCGTCGTCGGCGAGGAGGCGCACGTAGCCGTGGGCGCGTCCGTCATCGTCCGGGAGCGTCCGTCCGGACGCGGTCGCGTCGCGGAGCCCCGCCGCGTCGAGCGCGCGGCTCAGACGGTCGACGTCGCGCGCGTCCGGGAGCACGACGAGCACGCCGCGTCCGCCGTCGCGCACGACGCGGACCGCGCGCGCGACCATGTCCTCCCAGCCGTCGTCCGCGAGCACTGTGCCACCGGCCGCCCATCGGCCGGGAAGTGCCGACCACACCCCGCGCACGGCGGATCCCGAGGCGGCGTGCCGGAGGAACGCCTCTCCGCCGGCGAGCCCTGCCCACGGTCCGGCGTCCGTCGGCGCGGAGCCGTGCGGTGCGGAGACGACTGGTGCGGGCCCGTCCGCTGCGATGGGCGGACGGCTGACGGTGTGAGGCTGCTCGCCCGTGGTGACGGCGGTCTCGGCGAGCGGCTCGTCCTCGGTGCGGGCGTGCCGGGGCGGCACGGCGAGCCGGACGACGTCGCTCATCGAGCCCGCGTAGTGCTCGGCGACGACGCGGCAGAGCCGCGCCGAGGCGCTGGGCAGGACGGGCTCGGTCGACACGAGCCGTCGCAACGGGCGCAGCGTCCCCTCGTGCTCGCTCGTCGCCAGGCGCTCGAGCACGTAGCCGTCGACGTCCTGCGCGCCGAAGCGCACCTTGACGCGCACGCCGGCCGTGACGCCGTCGGCCATCGACATGGGGACGAGGTAGTCGTATGTGTGGTTGAGGCGCAGCACGGGCACCTCGACGACGACCCGCGCGACGGGGAGGTCGTCGGCCGCCGTGACGGCCTGCGCCCCCGGTGCGGGTCGTCGCCGGGGCGCAGGCATGCCGGGGAGCTCGAGCTGGTCGGGCTCGCCCGCGGCCGGTCCCTGCGCGGGCTCGGCGGGCTCCGTGCCCGCCGGACCCGTCACGGTCAGACGGCGGACCGCAGCGCGTCCACGCGGTCCGTGCGCTCCCACGTGAAGTCGGGGAGGTCACGGCCGAAGTGGCCGTACGCGGCAGTCGCCCGGTAGATCGGACGCAGGAGGTCGAGGTCGCGGACGATCGCGCCGGGACGCAGGTCGAAGACCTCGTTGATCGCGGCCGTGAGCCGCGGCAGCGGCACGGTCTCCGTGCCGAACGTCTCGACGTACACGCCGACGGGGTGTGCGCGGCCGATCGCGTACGCGACCTGGACCTCGCAGCGCTCTGCGAGCCCGGCCGCGACGACGTTCTTCGCGACCCAGCGCGTCGCGTACGCGGCCGAGCGGTCGACCTTCGACGGGTCCTTGCCGGAGAAGGCTCCGCCACCGTGCCGGGCCATGCCGCCGTACGTGTCGACGATGATCTTGCGACCCGTGAGGCCCGCGTCGCCCATGGGGCCACCGACGACGAAGATCCCGGTCGGGTTGACGTGGACCTTCGTCGCGCGCGTGTCGAGATCGAGCTGTGCGGCCTCGAGGACGGGAGCGATGACGAGGTCGCGCACCGCGCTCGTGAGCACGTCGTGGCGCACGTCCGGGTCGTGCTGCGTCGAGACGACGACCGTGTCGAGGGAGACGGCGCGTTCGCCGTCGTAGCCGATCGTCACCTGCGTCTTGCCGTCGGGGCGCAGCCCGGGAACCTCGCCCGAGCGGCGCACGTGGGCGAGACGCTCCGCGAGCCGGTGGCTGAGCCAGCCGGGCAGCGGCATGAGCTCGGCGGTGTCGGAGCACGCGTAGCCGAACATGAGGCCCTGGTCGCCCGCGCCCTGGAGGTCGAGCGGGTCGACGTCGCCCGCGTCGTTCGTACGCGACTCCTCGGACTTGTCGACGCCCTGCGCGATGTCCGGGGACTGCTGCCCGATCGAGACGGAGACGCCGCACGAGTCGCCGTCGAAGCCGATCGCGGACGACGTGTACCCGATCTCGCGGACGACGGAGCGGATGATCTGCGGGATCTCGACGTACGCGGACGTCGTCACCTCGCCAGCGACGTGGACGAGGCCGGTCGTCACCATGGTCTCGACGGCCACCCGCGCCTCGGTGTCCTGCTCGAGGATCGCGTCGAGGATGGCGTCGGAGATCTGGTCGCAGACCTTGTCCGGGTGGCCCTCGGTGACGGACTCGGAGGTGAACAGGCGGAGGTGGTCGGTCATGGTCGCCAATCCTAGACGTCAGGGACGGGACGCCCGCTCGAAGGTCGTGACGTGAGACGTCGCGGAGACGCCTGTGGTCAGGTCGACACGCCGCGGCTCGACGTCGCTCCCGACGAAGAGCGCGACCGTGGTGACGCCCGGGTCGTGGTCGACGCGCACGAGCGCGTCGAGCGCCCGCGCAGGGCTCGTCCTCACGCGGATCCGCGCGGTCGTGCGGTCGGACTCCCCCGGCGACCGGAGGCCGTCGGGCCCGACGACGGTCCGGCCGTGCTGCGTCGCGAGATCGCCCTGCCCGGCCTTGACGAGGGACTCCTTGACGCCCCACGCCTCGAGGAACGCGAGCTGCGGACGTGACGAGGATCGCACGAGCGCGGCCTCGTCGGCCGTGAGCGTGCGGTCGACGACGCGCGGCGGGACGGGCCGTCCGTCCGTGCGTTCGACGTCGACCCCGCACGGCACGCCCGCGACGACGGCGGCGACGGCCCCGCGGGTGTGCGCCCAGGCGAGGTGGACGTCCGGGTGCCCGGCGACGTGCGGGCGTCCGTGCGCCCCGCCGCAGCCCGCGCACGACTGCGCGGGGACGAGCACGCCGTCCTCCGTGCCAGTGGCGAGCGCGAGAGCCCGTCGGGCGAGGAGATGGGCAGCGCGGAAGTCGACCGCGTCCTCGGCCCGGACCATGCGTGCCGCCCGGGCCTCCTCGTCGACGCTCAGGGGAAGGTGACCAAGGACGTCGAGGACCTCGGTGCTCGGGGCGACGACGAGAAGCGGGTGGACGTGCGCCTTCGCGGCAGGCTCAGTCACGCGCGCGGAGCACCGCGTCCCACACTGCGTGGGCGACCGCGGCCTTCGAGCCGTCGGTCGACGCCACGGTGCTGCCGTCGCGGTCGAGGATCGTCACGGAGTTGTCGGACGAGCCGAACGTGCGCCCTCCGGAGACGTCGTTCGCGACGAGGAGGTCGGCGCACTTGCGCCGCGCCTTGGCGCGCGCGTGGTCGAGCACGGTGCCCTCGGCGTCGCCCGTCTCGGCGGCGAAGCCCACGACGGTCTGCCCGGGGCGGCGACGCTGGTGCGCGAGGTCCGCGAGGATGTCGGGGTTCTCGACGAGCCGTAGCACGGGCGGTTCACCGCCGTCGGTCTTCTTGATCTTGTCGCGCACGACGTTCTCGGGCCGGAAGTCGGCGACGGCGGCGGCCATGACGACGACGTCGGCGGTGCGCGCGGCCGTGTCCATCGCCGCGTGCATGTCACGGGCGCTGCTCACCCGGGTCACCTCGATGCCCGCGGGAACGTCGACGTCGATCGACGCGGCAACGAGACGGACGCGCGCGCCGCGTTCGTGGGCGGCACGTGCGAGCTCGACGCCCTGGCGACCGGTCGAGCTGTTGCCGAGGAACCGCACGGGGTCGATCGGCTCGATCGTGCCGCCCGCGCTCACGACGACCTCGAGGCCGGCAAGGTCCTGCGGGCGGACGAGGGCGAGCGCCGCCGCTGCGATGACGTCGGGCTCGGGCAGGCGGCCGGGGCCCGAGTCGGCGCCCGTGAGCCGGCCGACGGCCGGGTCGAGGACGGTGATACCGCGTTCGCGGAGCAGGGCGACGTTCGCTCGGGTCGCGGGGTGGTGCCACATCTCGGTGTGCATCGCAGGGGCGAGCAGCACGGGGCACGTCGCAGTGAGGAGCGTCGTCGTGAGGAGGTCGTCCGCGCGGCCCGAGGCCGCCCGGGCGAGGAGGTCGGCGGTCGCCGGAGAGACGACGACGAGGTCGGCCTCACGTCCGAGCCGGACGTGGGCGACCTCGTCGACGTCGTCGAAGATCTCGTGCGTGGCCTTCTCGCCCGAGAGGGCCTCCCATGTCGCGCGCCCGACGAACTCGAGGCTCGCCGCGGTGGGGATCACCCGCACCGAGTGGCCTGCCTCAGTGAGGAGGCGCAGCAGGAGCGCGCTCTTGTAGGCGGCGATGCCGCCCCCGACGCCGAGGATGATCCGCACCGCACGTCCTCCGGGGAAGTGGTCGAGCTGGGGCGTCAGGCCCCGGCGTCCTCGTTCTCGGTGAGCTCGAGGAGGCTCTGGTTGATCTCGCGCATCGCGATCGAGAGGGGCTTCTCCTGGACGCGCGTCTCAACCAGGGGTCCGACGTGCTCGAGGAGACCCTCGGAGAGCTGCGAGTAGTACGCGTTGATCTGGCGGGCCCGCTTCGCGGAGTAGACGACGAGCGCGTACTTCGAGCTGGCGTGCTCGAGGAGGTCGTCGATGGGCGGGTCGGTGATGCCCGTGGGCTGGGCAACGGTTCCGGACAAGATGATCTCCGCAACGTGTGATCGGTGGTGGAGGCCCGGCGCGGAGCGCACGAGCCGAAGGGTCATCCTATCAGCGCAGCGGCGCACCGTCCGCGACCGGGGTCGCTGGGCGCGGCGCAAGGCCGATGACACTCACGAGCTCGTCGGTCGCGCGCGTGACGACATCGTTGACGATGACGTGGTCGAACTCTGCCTCCGCGGCCATCTCGACGCGTGCCGTCGCGAGCCGACGCTCGCGCTCCTCAGGTCCCTCGGTGCCGCGTCCCACGAGCCGCCGCTCGAGCTCGTCCCAGCTCGGCGGCGCGAGGAACACGAAGCGCGCGTCCGGCATGGACTCCCGCACCTGACGTGCACCCTGGAGGTCGATCTCGAGGAGGACGGGCTCCCCCGCCGTAAGCCTCTCGTCGACCGGACCCCGCAACGTTCCATAGCGGTTCTGGCCGTGGACGACAGCGGTCTCAAGGAACTCGCCTGCGGCGAGCCTCCGCTCGAACTCCTCGGTCGTGAGGAACAGGTAGTGCACCCCGTCCACCTCCCCCGGGCGTGGCGCCCGTGTCGTCGCCGACACGGACAGCCACACCTCGGGATAACGCGCACGGAGGTCGGCGGAGACTGTGCCCTTGCCGACCGCTGTAGGCCCTGCGAGGACCGTGAGACGTGCAGGATCGCGGTCGCGGGGCGTTGTGGGAGCGGAGATGTCAGCCGAACCTCTCGATGAGGGCCTGTGCCTGGTGCGGGCCGAGGCCACGGACACGGCGCGACTGTGCGATCCCGACCTCGTCCATGATCGCCTGCGCCTTGACCTTGCCGACCCCCGGCAGCGACTCGAGCAGCGCGGTGACCTTCATCTTGCCGATGACGTCATCCGTCCTGCCCGCCTCGATGACGGAGGAGAGTGAACCCTGAGAGTACTTCAACCTGTTCTTGATCTCGGCGCGCACGCGTCGTGCCTCTGCTGCCTTCTCCAGAGCAGCGGCCCGCTGCTCCGGGGTCAACGGTGGGAGTGCCACGTTCATCACCTTCCTCGCGGTGGGCTGATAGTTGTGAACCTAGGCACATCTCTGCTGGTCGGCAACCAGAACGACGGGTGATGGACCCTGCCACGGACACCGGGAGCGGCCTCAGCACGCTGCTGGGGCCGCTCCCGGAGAGGGGTGAGAACGGGGTGGTTCAGCCGCGCAGAGCGCGGGCAGCCTCCCCCGCAGCCTCGAGCGCGGCAGCCCTGAGCGCGCCGACCTCCGGACCTGCGCGAAGAACGCCGCGCGACGAGGACGCGAGGACCGTCCGGCGGGCGTCGCCGAAGACGGCGCGCAGCTCGTCGGGCCCGGCACCCTGCGCGCCGACGCCCGGGGCGAGCAGCGGACCGTTGACGCCGACGAGATCCGTGCCGGTGCCCTGGGCGGCCGTGCCGATGGTCGCGCCGACGACGAGGCCGACCGACCCGAACGGCTCGGCCCCCGCGTTGAGCTCGCCGGCCGATGCGGCGATCGACGCCGCGACCGACGTCGTGCCCGCCCCCGCGCCACGCCGTGCGTGCTGGACGGACGCACCCTCCGGGTTCGACGTGAGGCACAGGACGAAGAGGCCACGGCCCGTCGCCGTCGCGAGCTCGACCGCTGGCGCGAGCGAGCCGAAACCGAGGAACGGCGACACGGTGAGCGCGTCGCCCGCGAGCGGCGAGCCGTCGCGGAGAAACGCCTCCGCGTACGCGCCCATGGTCGAGCCGATGTCGCCGCGCTTCGCGTCGACGATCGACAGCGTGCCCGTCTCGCGGGCCGCCGCGACGACCTCCTCGAGCACCGCGAGCCCTGCGGAGCCGTGACGCTCGAAGAATGCGGCCTGCGGCTTCACCGCGGCGACGCGCCCGCCGACGGCCTCGAGGACCCGCGAGGAGAACTCACGCAGACCTGCGGGGCTGTCGGGCAGCCCCCACGCCTCGAGGAGCGAGGCGTGGGGGTCGATGCCGACGCACAGCGGACCGTGCTCGTCCATGGCCGCCGCAAGTCGTGCGCCGAAGGGCACGACGCTCACGCGACGACCGCCGGGGTCGGCAGGTCGGACGCCGCGAGGGCCGCCATGTGCTCCTGGAGCGACGTGACCTCGAACGGCCCGGCGAGGACCGCTTCGATCGCCTGGACAGCCGCCGCGAGCTGCTGCGTCGTCGTGACGATCGCACGGTCCGCAGCCGTCGTCGCGGCGCGGATCTCGTAGCCGTCGGCGCGCGCGCCCTGGCCCGAGGGCGTGTTGACGACGAGGTCGATCTCGCCCGCGGAGATGAGGTCGACGATCGTCGGCTCCCCCGCCGGGCCACGGCCGTCGGACTGCTTGCGGACGACGCGCGTCGCGATGCCGTTGCGCTCGAGGACCGTCGCCGTGCCGGACGTCGAGAGGATCTCGAACCCGAGCTCGACGAGGCGCTTCACCGGGAAGACGATGTCGCGCTTGTCGCGGTCCGCGACCGAGACGAAAACAGAGCCGGACGTCGGCAGGCCGCCGAACGCTGCGGCCTGCGACTTCGCGAACGCCGTCGGGAACCGCTGGGAGAGACCCATGACCTCGCCCGTCGAGCGCATCTCCGGGCCGAGGACGGTGTCGACCGCGACGCCGTCCGCGGTGCGGAACCGCTTGAACGGGAGCACGGCCTCCTTGACGGCGATCGGCTGCGAGAGCTCGATGACTGCGGCGTCGCCCTCGGCGGGGAGGATACCGCTCGCACGCAGCTCGGCGATCGATTCCCCCACCATGACCTTGGCCGCCGCCTTCGCGAGCGAAACGCCCGTCGCCTTCGAGACGAACGGCACCGTGCGCGACGCGCGCGGGTTGGCCTCGAGGACGTAGAGGACGTCGCTCACGAGCGCGTACTGGACGTTGAGCAGGCCGCGCACGCCGACGCCGCGGGCGATCGCCTCGGTCGAGCGACGGATGCGGTCGAGTTCGGCCTGGCTGAGCGAGACGGGCGGCAGGACGCACGCCGAATCGCCCGAGTGGATGCCCGCCTCCTCGATGTGCTCCATGATGCCGCCGAGGTAGAGCTCGGTGCCGTCGTAGAGCGCGTCGACGTCGATCTCGAGCGCGTCATCGAGGAAGCGGTCGATGAGGATCGGGGCGACGCGGCCGCCCTGCTGCGCGGCCGAGCCGAGCGCGCGCTCGACGTAGCCCGTGAGCTGCTCCTCCGAGTAGACGATCTCCATGCCACGACCACCGAGGACGTACGAGGGACGCACGAGCACCGGGTAGCCGATGTCGGCGGCGATCTGGCGCGCCTGCGGGAGCGTCGTCGCCGTGCCGAACGCGGGGGCCGGCAGGCCGGCCTCCTCGAGGACCCGCCCGAAGACCGCGCGGTCCTCGGCCGCGTCGATCGCTTCGGGTTGCGTGCCGAGGATCGGCAGGCCCGCGTCGGCGAGGCGCTGCGCGAGGCTCAGCGGCGTCTGGCCACCGAGGGTGACGACGATGCCCTTGACCGGACCCGCGGCGAGCTCGGCCTCGTAGACCTCGAGGACGTCCTCGAAGGTGAGGGGCTCGAAGTAGAGGCGGTCGGAGGTGTCGTAGTCCGTCGAGACGGTCTCCGGGTTGCAGTTCACCATGATCGTCTCGTACTTCTCGGCGAGCGCGAGCGTCGCGTGCACGCACGAGTAGTCGAACTCGATGCCCTGACCGATGCGGTTGGGGCCCGAGCCGAGGATGATGACGGCCTCGCGCTCGCGCGGTGCGACCTCGGTCTCCTCGTCGTACGTCGAGTAGTGGTACGGGGTCGTCGCCGCGAACTCCGCGGCGCACGTGTCGACCGTCTTGAAGACGGGCCGCACGCCGAGCGCACGGCGCACCTCCCGGACCGTCGACTCCCCTGCGGGGCCGCGGATACCGCGCAGCGCGGCGACCTGGACGTCCGAGAGGCCGTGACGCTTGGCGAGCGTGAGGACGTCACGCGTGAGCGCGGGCGCCTGCGCGACCTGCTCGGCGACCTCGTTGACGAGCTCGATCTGGTCGAGGAACCACCGGTCGATCTTCGTCGCCTCGTAGACGGCCTCGATGCCCGCACCCGCGCGCAGCGCCTGCTGGACCTGGACGAGACGCTGCTCGGTCGGGCGCTTGATGGTCTCGAGCAGCTCGTCGAGCTCAGCACCCGACGGGGCCTCGCCGTCCCAGTGGAACGTCGTGCCGGACTTGTCGATCGAGCGCAGCGCCTTGCCGAGCGCCTCGGTGAAGTTGCGGCCGAGGGCCATGGCCTCACCGACCGACTTCATGGTCGTCGTGAGCGTGTCGTCGGCCGCCGGGAACTTCTCGAACGCGAAGCGCGGGACCTTGACGACGACGTAGTCGAGCGTCGGCTCGAACGATGCGGGCGTCGTGCCCGTGATGTCGTTGGTGATCTCGTCGAGCGTGTAGCCGATCGCGACCTTCGCCGCGATCTTGGCGATCGGGTAGCCCGTTGCCTTCGACGCGAGCGCCGAGGAGCGCGACACGCGCGGGTTCATCTCGATGACGACGACGCGGCCCGTCTCCGGGTGGATCGCGAACTGGATGTTGCAGCCACCCGTGTCGACGCCGACCTCGCGGATGATCGCGATGCCGATGTCACGGAGGTTCTGGTACTCGCGGTCCGTGAGGGTGAGCGAGGGCGCGACGGTCACCGAGTCGCCCGTGTGGACACCGACCGGGTCGACGTTCTCGATCGAGCAGATGACGACGACGTTGTCCGCCTTGTCGCGCATGAGCTCGAGCTCGTACTCCTTCCAGCCGAGGATCGACTCCTCGAGGAGCACCTCGGTCGTCGGCGAGTAGTGGAGGCCCTGGCCCGCGATGCGACGCAGGTCGGCCTCGTCGTACGCGATGCCCGAGCCGAGACCGCCCATCGTGAACGACGGGCGCACGACGAGCGGGTAGCCGAGGTCCTCGGCGGCCGTGAGGGCGTCCTCGATCGTGTGGACGATGTGCGAGCGCGCGGACTCGCCGCCGCACACCTCGACGACCTGCTTGAACTGCTCGCGGTCCTCGCCCTTCTGGATCGCGGGGATGTTCGCGCCGATGAGCTCGACGCCGTACTCCTCGAGGACACCGGCCTCGTCGAGCGCGATCGCTGCGTTGAGGGCCGTCTGGCCGCCGAGCGTCGCGAGGACCGCGTCGGGGCGCTCCTTGGCGATGATCGACGTGAGGACCTCGGTCGTGATGGGCTCGACGTACGTCGCGTCCGCGAAGCCGGGGTCCGTCATGATCGTGGCGGGGTTGGAGTTGAGGAGGATGACGCGCAGCCCCTCGTCCTTGAGCACGCGGCACGCCTGCGTGCCGGAGTAGTCGAACTCGCAGGCCTGGCCGATGACGATCGGGCCCGACCCGATGACCAGGACGCTCTGGATGTCGTTGCGACGAGGCACGGGTCAGTTCTCCTTGCTGGCGGTGGGCGTGACTGCGGTCGCGGCCGAGAGGCCGGCGGCGGTCTTCGCACCCGTGGTCATGAGGTCGATGAAGCGGTCGAAGAGGTAGGAGGCGTCGTGCGGGCCGGCCGCGGCCTCCGGGTGGTACTGCACCGAGAACGCGGGGATGTCGAGGCACTCGAGGCCCTCGACGACGTCGTCGTTGAGACCCACGTGGCTCACGACGACGCGGCCGTAGCGGCCGTCCGCGTGCGGGGCCGTCGACGTCTCGCCGATGGGCGCGTCGACCGCGAAGCCGTGGTTGTGGCTCGTGATCTCGACCTTGCGGGTCGCGAGGTCCATGACGGGCTGGTTGATGCCGCGGTGGCCGTAGGCGAGCTTGTAGGTGCCGTAGCCAAGTGCGCGGCCGAGGAGCTGGTTGCCGAAGCAGATGCCGAAGTACGGCACCTTCGCGTCGAGCACCTTGCGCAGGAGCGAGATCGGGCCGGTGGCGGTCGCCGGGTCGCCGGGGCCGTTCGAGAAGAACACGCCGTCGGGCGAGTACGCCATGAGCTCGTCGAACGTCGTCGCGGCGGGCACGATGTGCACGCGCACGCCGCGCTCGGCGAGGCGCGCGGGCGTCATCGACTTGATACCGAGGTCGAGGGCGACGACCGTCGCGACGGGCTCCTGCCCTTCGAAGCGGCCCGCGGGCTCGATCGTGTAGGCCGTGTTCGTCGACACCTCGGTCGCGAGGTCGGAACCTGCCATCTGAGGGCTGGCGAGGATCTCCTCGACGAGCGAGTCGATGCGGCGCGGGTGGCCGTCGACGCGCAGCGACGCGCCCGAGAAGATGCCGCCGCGCATGACGCCGCGCTCGCGCAGGTGCCGCGTGAGCGCCCGCGTGTCGATGTCGGAGATGCCGACGACGCCCTGGGCGGCGAGGTCGTCCGAGAGGTCGCCCTCCGAGCGCCAGTTCGAGGCGCGTCGCGCCGCGTCGCGGACGACGAAGCCGGCGACCCAGATGCGCACGGACTCGGGGTCCTCGCTGTTGACGCCGGTGTTGCCGATGTGCGGGGCGGTCATGACGACGATCTGGCGGTGGTACGACGGGTCGGTGAGCGTCTCCTGGTAGCCGGACATGCCGGTGTTGAAGACGATCTCGCCGAGGGTCGTGCCGACCGCGCCGAAGGCACGCCCTGCGAAGGCGCGGCCGTCCTCGAGGACGAGCACGGCGGCGTCGTCGTCGAGAGGCACGAGGTCGAGGGGCTGGTTCACTGCTGCTCCTTCGGTGCGGGGGCTGTGCTGAGGATCGAGCGGACGGCCTCGTCGAGGACGTCGCGCTCGGTGGAGTGGTCGGGGCGCAGCCCCGTGTCGAGGAGAACCTCGTGGCCGTCCGGGCCGCTCGAGGCCCAGGTGATGACGACGATCGACGCGTCGGCGACGAACTTGCCGACCATGCCCGAGGACCGGGCGACGCGGCGCAGGGTGCTCGCGGGCAGGACGAGGTCCGGCGCGCCGACGCGTTCGACGACGAGCGCGCGCTCGTGGACCGTCACTGTCGCGCGACCGCGGACGCCGAGCCCGTGGGCGGCGACGCGTTCGAGCCACTGCCCGTGGAACGTCGTGGCGACGTAGCTCGCGGCGATCGCGTCGGTGAGGGGCGCACCGCGCTCGGCGGGTGCGACGGGCAGCGCGCCGATCTCGAGCGCCGTGCGTGCGGAGCGTCGGCGCCAGCCGACGGCCATGCCGACGAGCGCCGCGACGGCGAGCACGGCGAGGACCGTGATCGTGACCTCGTGCGGGACACCCATCAGGCGATCGCTCCCTGCGGTGCGGGTTCGCCGGCGGGCGCGAGCGCCTCGCCGTCGAGGACCGTCGGACGTCCGCGGAGGAACGTCGCGACGACCTGGCCAGGCAGCTCGCGGCCTGCGAACGGCGAGTTGCGGCTCATCGTGCCCTGGAGCGCGGGGTCGACCGTGCGGCGCACCGTCGGGTCGACGAGCGTGAGATTCGCGGGCTCGCCCTCGGCGACAGGCCGGCCGTGCCGGTCGTCGACGCGGCCGATGCGCGCGGGGTTGGTCGAGAGCACCCGCGCGACGTCCTCCCAGGTGAGACGGCCCGTCTCGACCATCGTCTCCTGGACGACGGCGAGGGCCGTCTCGAGGCCGGTCATGCCGAACGCCGCGGCGTCCCACTCGCAGTCCTTGTCCTCGACCGGGTGCGGGGCGTGGTCGGTCGCGACGATGTCGATCGTGCCGTCCGCGAGGCCCTCGCGGACCGCCTCGACGTCCTCGGCGGTGCGCAGCGGCGGGTTGACCTTGAAGACCGGGTCGTAGCCGCGTGCGAGCTCGTCGGTGAGGACGAGGTGGTGCGGCGTGACCTCAGCGGTGACGGGCAGGCCGCGGGACTTCGCCCAGCGGACGATCTCGACCGAGCCGGCCGTCGAGAGGTGGCACACGTGGAGGCGTGAGCCGACGTGCTCCGCGAGCAGGACGTCGCGCGCGATGATCGCCTCCTCGGCGACCGCGGGCCAGCCGCGCAAGCCGATCTCGGCGGAGACGACACCCTCGTGCATCTGCGAGCCCTCGGTGAGCCGCGGCTCCTGGGAGTGCTGCGCGACGACGCCGTCGAACGCCTTGACGTACTCGAGGGCGCGGCGCATGAGCACGGGGTCGTGGACGCACTTGCCGTCGTCGGAGAAGACGCGGACGCGCGCGGCCGAGGACGCCATGGCGCCGAGCTCGGCGAGCTGCTCCCCCGCGAGGCCGACGGAGACGGCGCCGACCGGGAAGACGTCGACCCAGCCCGCGTCGTTGCCGAGGCGCCACACCTGCTCGACGACGCCCGCGGTGTCCGCGACGGGCGTCGTGTTCGCCATGGCGTGCACGGCCGTGAAGCCGCCGAGGGCAGCGGCGCGCGTGCCCGTGAGGACCGTCTCCGCGTCCTCTCGGCCGGGCTCGCGCAGGTGCGTGTGGAGATCGACGAGCCCGGGCAGGAGGACCTTGTCGGTCGCGTCGATGACGAGCGCACCCTCGGGCGCCTCGAGCGAACCGGCTGGCGCCACCTTGGCGACGACTCCGTCCGCGAGGATGACGTCCTGGGGCTCGCCACCGAGGATGCGCGCCGCCGTGAGGAGGACGGGTCGGTTGTGGGCGGTCATGCGAGCTCCTTCGACGTGGGGACGGGGGCCGCGGTGCCGGAGCCCGCGAGCGTGAGGTAGAGGACGGCCATGCGGACCGCGACGCCGTTGGAGACCTGCTCGACGACGACCGAGCGTGCCGCGTCGGCGGCCTGCGCGGAGATCTCGAGCCCACGGTTCATGGGGCCGGGGTGCATGATGACCGCGTGCTCGGCGAGGGTCGCGAGGCGCCGCTGGTCGAGGCCGTAGAGCCGTGAGTACTCGAGCGGGCTCGGGAAGTAGCCGCCGCCTCCGGCGCTCATGCGCTCGCGCTGGACCCGGAGCATCATTACCGCGTCGGGGCGCTCCGCGAGCGTCGCGTCGAGGTCGTAGCTCACGGTGCACGGCCACGTCCCGACGCCGACGGGCACGAGCGTCGGCGGCGCGACGAGGGTGACCTCGGCGCCGAGGGTCGTGAGGAGCTGGACGTTCGAGCGCGCGACACGCGAGTGCAGGACGTCACCGACGATCGCGACCTTGAGACCCGCGAGGTCCCGCCCGACACCGCGGCGCGCGTCGAAGCTCTCGCCCGAGCCTGCGACGCCACGCTCGGCGAGGTGCCGGCGGATCGTGAACGCGTCGAGCAGCGCCTGCGTCGGGTGCTGGTGCGTGCCGTCGCCCGCGTTGACGACGGCGGCGTCGACCCAGCCCGCGTGCGCGAGCAGGTGCGGCGCGCCCGACGCGTGGTGACGGATGACGATGCCGTCCGCGCCCATCGCCTGGAGCGTGAGCGCCGTGTCCTTGAGGGACTCGCCCTTGGAGACGCTCGAGCCCTTCGCGGAGAAGTTGATGACGTCGGCGCTCAGCCGCTTGGCCGCCGTCTCGAAGGAGATGCGTGTGCGCGTCGAGTCCTCGAAGAAGAGGTTGACGACCGTGCGGCCACGGAGCGTCGGGAGCTTCTTGATCTCGCGGGACTGCGTCGCGGCCATCTCGGCGGCCGTATCGAGGACGTGGACGGCGTCCGCGCGCGTGAGGTCGCGCGCGTCGAGGAGGTGTCTCATGCGTGGGCCTCCCCTGCGGTGATCGTCACGGCGTCGGTCCCGTCGATCTCCTCGACGAGCACGGCGACGCGCTCGCTCAGGGACGTCGGGAGGTTCTTGCCGACGAAGTCGGGCCGGATCGGCAGCTCGCGGTGGCCGCGGTCGACGAGGGTCGCGAGCTGCACGGCGCGCGGGCGGCCGAGGTCCTTGATCGCGTCGAGCGCCGCCCGGATGGTGCGGCCGGAGAAGAGCACGTCGTCGACGAGGACGACAACCTTGCCGTCGATGCCCTCGGCCGGGAGCGTCGTCGTGCCGATCGGCCGCGTGGGGTGACGGTGGAGGTCGTCGCGGTACATCGTGATGTCGAGCTCGCCGACGAGGTGCGCGGCGTCGAGGCTCGGCTCGACCGCAGCGAGGCGCTCAGCGAGCCGGTGCGCGAGCGGGAGGCCACGCGTCGGGATGCCGAGGAGGACGACGTCGTCGCCACCCTTGTTGCGCTCGAGGATCTCGTGCGCGATGCGGGTGAGCGCTCGGCCGATCTCGGGGGCGCCGAGGACTGTCGTCACGGCGTCTTCGGGCATGGGTGCGCCAGCCATGTGGCGACCTCCTTCTCCGCCTCTCTGGACGGTCTGTTAAAGGAAAGCCTGTCGGTCGCCGACTCTACGCCCGGGTTGTGCCCGCGCGACGGTCCGTCCACGGAGCGGAAGGTGTGGCGTGCGCCACTGCCGTTCGCTGTCAGCCGCGGTGCGTTGCGTCGAGTGCAGCGTCGAGCTCGTCGAGGATCGCGCGCGCGTCCTCGACGTCCCACTGGGTCCCCTGAAGCTCGAACTCGAAGAGCACCGGACGGCCCGAGACGCGCGCGATCGTGCGCGCGGCTGCCTGGTAGTGCTCGCCGAAGTTGCGGTTGCCGGAGCCCATGACGCCGACGAGGCGCCGACGCGTCGCAGGGTTGCGCAGGAAGCGGCGGACGGGCTCGGGAATCGTGTCGTTCTCAGGGTTGCCGGTCTTGTACGACGGCGTCACGAGTACCCAAGGCCCGTCGGGCACGGACCGCCGGACCTCTCGGTCGCCGAGGTCGTGGGCAGGGCGGCCAAGCCGTTGCGCGAACTGCTTGACCATGCCTGACGCGCTCGACGCGTAGTAGATCTCGATCATCGTGCCCTCCTCCCCCACCCTCGCCCGACCGGGGTGCGCGGCGCAGGGACGAAGGTCCCGTGCCAGACTGGCGCGGTCCGCAGCCGTGCGAGGACATTGCGCGCCGGCACCTCCGGGGGGTGCTCGCGCGCAAGCTGCCGGAGGGAGCGCTTTCCCTCCCCGAGGCACCTTGCGCTGAGGCACCTCGAGGGGGTGCTCGCGCGCAACGTGAAGCACTGCGCGCGGCGCTGCCAACGCCGGTCATGTCAACGGCGCCCAGCGCGCAGCCGCATGAGCTCGCTCCGCACCTGGGCGACGAACCGGTCCGGCTGATTGACGATGTCGTCCCACGTATAGGAGAGCACTGTGCAACCGACCGCGACGAGCCGGTTACGGCGCCGGTTGTCCTGGATGATCGAGCGGCGATGGAACTCGACCCCGTCGATCTCGACGACGAGCCGTACGTCCTTGAAGCAGATATCGACGACACCGATGAGTCCCTCAGCGTCGCGCACGCTCACGCCAGCGTCCCATCCAGTAATCCCGGCCTCCTGCAGCAGCAGGTGAGCACGACGTTCGGCTTCGCTCACGGCACCCGTGGCACCCCAGGCGTGCAGCTCCCTGAGCTGCCGGTTGCCGCGACGGCGCGGGTGGGCCTCGATGTCCTCGCGGAGGAGATCGAGCGAGAGGATCCGGCGCGTTGTCGCCCACGCCCAGAGGTTCTCCGCCTGCCTGCGCGGCAGCTCGGCGAGCGCTTGGAGGTAGGCCCGGTGTTCGACGACGACGTTCCACCCGGGCGACTCCATGGTCTCGGCCGGATCGATCTCGACGAAGCGCGGTCGAAGACCCCGGAACGTCCTCGTCGTCGGGACCAGCCCCGCGACGTCGACGACCGTCGGGAGAGCGATGGGCGCCCCGTGGAAGGCTGCTGCGGCCGCGCCGACGACGACAGCGTCCGCCCAAGTGAGGCGCGCGGCACCGACGAGCATCCGCGCGTCGACCGGCCGGTCGCGATGCCGGAGCGCTGCTCCGACGACGGGAACCCAGATGCCTCGCTCGACGCGTCGGCGGACCTGACCACGGGACGCGCCCGCCGCCCGCGCCTGTTCACGGGTGAAGGCACGGCCGGTCGTCACCGCATCACGCGGAGTCCAGCGAAGGTCGTCGGAGGGTCGCATGGGTCGAGAATGCCCCGAAACCTGGTCGATGCGCTGACCGGGACGTCGGTCTGTGGACGAGCGACGCGATGATGCCTCGTCCCGGCGCAGAGTCTTGCGCGGCTGCACCTCCCAGAGGTGCGCCGACGCAAGCCCTCGTCCCGAGGTAGAGACCGGGCGACAGTAGCGTGCGCGGCTGCACCTCCGAGAGGTGCTCCGGCGCAAGAACCGGGACGGAGCGCAGCCCGGACCGTGCAGGCCAGCCCCGGAACGGCCCGGCTACTCCGACTTGCGCGCCATGATGTCGTCGCGGACGACGCGACGCAGGACCTTGCCGATCTGCGAGCGGGGCAGCTCGGTGACGATCTCGAGCTGCTTGGGCAGCGCGTAGCGCGCAAGCTTCTCCTCGCCCCAAGCGCGCACCTGCGCGAGGTCGATCGCGGCGGCGACGTCGGTCGCGAGGACGATCGCGGCGACGACGCGCTCGCCGAGGTCTCCCCCCGGCACGCCGACAACGGCGACGTCCTCGATGCCGGGCATCGCACGCAGGTGGTCCTCGACCTGCGACGGGTACACCTTGAACCCGCCGGAGATGATCATCTCCTTGATGCGGTCGACGAGCTTGACGAACCCGTCGGGCTGCACCACGACGACGTCGCCCGTGCGGATCCACGTGCGGCCGTCGATCTCGACGAGGCTCTCAGCGGTCTCCTCGGGCCGGTTCCAGTAGCCCTGGAAGACCTGGGGACCGGAGATGAGCAGCTCGCCCCGCTCGCCTGCGGGGGCGAGGACCTGCGGGTCTTCCTGGTCGGTGACGCGGATGTACGTCGACGGGAAGGGCAGGCCGAGCGTCCCGGGCTGGCGTGCGTCGGAGCACGGCGAGCCGAGCGCGACGGGCGACGTCTCCGTCATGCCGTAACCCTCGATCGCGAGGCCTCCCGTTGCGGCCTCCCACGCGGACGCGACGGCTGCGGGCAGCGGCATCGCGCCGCAGATGGCGAACTGGAACGTCGTGAGGTCGACGCCGGCGGCGGGTGCGGCCTTGGCGATGCGGTCGAGCATGGGCGGCACAGCGGGCAGGAACGTGCCGGGGACGCGCTTCTGCGCGGCGAGGAACTGCGCGACGTCGAACTTCGGCAGGAGGACGAGGGTCGCGCCGATGCGCAGGGCGAACGAGAGGCACAACGTGAGGCCGAACGCGTGGAAGAAGGGCAGGACGCCGTAGACGACGTCGTCGGAGAGGCCACGCCGGGGTCCGTCGGCCGTGTCGAGGCCCTGCTGGGTCCACTCCTGGCCCTGGAGGGCGTTGACGACGAGGTTGCGATGCGTGAGCATCGCGGCCTTGGGCGTGCCCGTCGTGCCGCCCGTGTACTGGAGCAGCGCGAGGTCGTCGGGTCCGGGTGACGGGTAGCTCGCCGGGACGGGGCGGGCGTCGCGGAGCAGCTCCTCCCAGCGGGGCGTGCCGTCGGGGACGTCGCCGCGCATCTGTCCGCGCAGGGCGCGGGCGGTGGCGACGGGGAGCTTGAGGGCGAGGCGCTTGGCGCCGGGCAGGTCGCGCGTGAGGTCGACGGCGACGACGGTCTCGACGCCGGCGTCGGCCTGGACGGTGAGGAGTCGCGCTGCTGTGGGCTCCCACGCGATCGCGACCTTGGCGCCCGAGTCGGCGATCTGGTGCGCGAGCTCGTCGCGCGTGTACGTGGGGTTGCACTCGACGACGACGCCGCCGACGCGCAGGACAGCGTAGAACGCGACGACGTGCGTCGGGCAGTTCGGCAATGCGATCGCGACCCTGTCCCCCGGCGCGACGCCGAGGCGGGTGAGGACGCCAGCGGCTCGTGCGACGTCTTCGGCGAGCTGGCGGTAGGTGGTGCGTCGTCCGAGGAAGTCGAGCGCGATGCGGTCAGGGAACGCGGCAGCGTTGCGCTCGATGACGGCGTGGAGGGGCTCGTCGGGAACGTCGACGTCGGCGGCGACGCCGGGTGCGTACGAGCTGAGCCAGGGACGGTCGGCAAGATCCATGCAGCAAGGCTAACCTACGGCGCCGTAGGTTACGTTCGCGTAGGTGCGACGACTAGGGAGCGTGCCCCTGCCCGCAACGGTCAGGGCCCCGCTCCCGCGCGGGGAGCAGGGCCCTGATCGAGCGGGACGCTCAGCCGAGCAGCGTCGGCTTGAGCTCCATGACGCGCGCGAGCAGACCGTTGACGAAGCTCGGCGACTCGTCGGTCGACAGCGCCGAGGCGAGCTCGACGGCCTCGTCGATCGCGACCGCGTCCGGGACATCGTCGTTGAAGACGATCTCCCACGTCGCGAGCCGCAGGATCGCGCGGTCGACCGCAGGCATGCGGTCCAGCGTCCAGCCGTTCGAGTACGTCTCGAGCACCTCGTCGATGCGTGCCGCGTGAGCGTCGTACCCCTCGATAAGCTCGCACGCGTACTGCGGGAGCGCTGCCTCCGTCCCGGGGGACGCGATGCGGTCGGCGAGCATCGTCAACGGTGCGACGTCACGCTGCTCGGCCTCGAAGAGGACGTCGACGGCCCGCTTGCGGGCCTTGCTCCGGGCTGCCACGTCAGTCGGTCACGCGACCCAGGTAGGAGCCGTCACGGGTGTCGACCTTGACCTTGGTGCCCTGCTCGAGGAAGAGCGGGACCTGGATCTCGGCGCCGGTCTCGAGCGTCGCGGGCTTGGTGCCACCGGTCGAGCGGTCGCCCTGGAGGCCGGGCTCCGTGTACGTGATCTCGAGGACGACGGACGCGGGCAGCTCGATGTAGAGCGGCACACCGTCGTTCTGGGCGACGAGGACCATCTGGTTCTCGAGCATGTAGTCGACGGCGTCGCCGACGACGGTGGACGAGACCGGCACCTGGTCGTAGGTGTCGGTGTCCATGAAGATGAAGTCGTCGCCGTCCTTGTAGAGGTACTGGTAGTTCCGCTTGTCGACGTTGGCGGTCTCGATCTTCAGGCCTGCGTTGAACGTCTTGTCGACGGTCTTGCCGGTGACGACGTTCTTGATCTTCGTGCGGACGAACGCACCGCCCTTGCCAGGCTTGACGTGCTGGAACTCGATGACGGTCCACAGCTGGCCGTCGAGACGGAGCACGGTGCCGTTCTTGATGTCGTTCGTGGTCGCCACGGTTCAACTTCCTCTTGGGGGTGTCAAGTGTCGGTGGTTCCGGAACCCGCGCGCCGGGGCGGTGGGCTTGCCGGAGGGTTGCCGCAGGGCGGCAGCCGCCGCAACTTGTCGAGTATAGCGAGCGCGCGACGGCTTCGTTCGCGCGGCCGCGGGGTGGCGTCCGCCACTGGTGGCCGGCGCTGTGCGGGGCATGCCACCTTTCGACCCCTTCCGACGGTCGGACGGGCGGAGGTCGTCGAGCCGTCGGGCAGCGGCCGGATCAGGCGCCCGCGAGGGCCGAGAGCGCGAGCCGATAGGAGTCGAGACCGAAGCCCGCGACGGTTCCCGTCGCGACGGGCCCGACGACCGACAGGTGCCGGAACGCCTCGCGTGCGTAGGGATTGGAGATGTGGACCTCGACGAGCCGCAGCCCGACGTCCGTCACCTGGGCGGCGGCGTCGCGCAGCGCGTAGGAGTAATGGGTGAACGCGGCAGGGTTGAGGACGACGTCGGACCGGGTGTCGACGGCCTCGTGGAGCCAGGCGACGATCTCGGACTCGTCATCGGTCTGGCGGACGTCAGCCTCAAGGCCGAGCGCGGCAGCCCATTCCTCGCACGCCGACCGCAGGTCGGCGAGCGTCGCGTGACCGTACACCTCGGGTTCGCGCACGCCGAGGCGACCGAGGTTGGGACCGTTGAGAACGAGGACGCGGCTCATGCGGGGAGCGTAGCGGGCGGCGCGCTCGCACTGGGGCGCGGTCCGGTCTGCGGTCGCGCATCCGCGATGCGGGCGCCGACCCCAGCGCCAGGTAGGGGCACTCCCGTGCGTGGTCTCCGCACACTTTGCGGCGGGGCGCTGCCCGCCGCGCCGCCTCCGGTGACGATGACGCCGACGGTCAATGAGCTGCGTGGCCCGGATGGTCGCCCGCTTGTGGCGGACGACGGCACGCTTGCGGACGATGCGTCGTGTGGCGGCTGCTACGAGGGCGATCTCACTGAGCTCCCGCGGGCGACGGCGCTTCCGGTGGATGCGTACGCCGACGATGACGTCACGGTGTGGGTGGAGTCGTTGACGGGCGACGTGGCGCATGGCCGGTGGCGGGTGCGGGTTGTGGCCGACGACGGTGTGGTGCGAACGCTTGCGGAGTCGAAGGATCTGGGGGTTCCGGGAAATGTGCATGCGGCGATTGCGACGCCGAGGCCGGCTGTCTATGACGGCCGCGTGTACTTCAATGCGGCGGAAACACGCGGTGACGCTCGTGACGTGTTGGGGCTGAGGCCCGTCACGCACAACGGCCCGGTATCCCACATGGGATACCGGGCCGTTGGAGTGTCAAGCGTTGGTCAGCGGACCGACTGCTTCACGCTGACCTTGAGGGCGACGTGGGTCTTCGTCGCGGGGTAACTCACGGTCAACGTGTGCTTGCCCTTGGTGAGCTTCTTCAGGGTGATGGTCGCCTTGCCGTTCTTCAGCTTGTGCGTTCCGACGACGCGCTTTCCGTCCCGGACCGTGACCTTGCCGCCAAGCTTCTTAGCGGCGACTCCGGCGCGCGTGACGGTCACCTTGAGGGTGGCCACACCAGCCTTCTTCGAGGAGACCTTCACCTTGATCGTGCCCTTGCCCTTGGCCACCTTGGCGGTCGCCTTGGAGGTCACTGACACGCGTGCGGCGGCTGCGGGCTTGGCGGTGACGCGCACCGTGATGCGCTTGCCGAGGTCCGCACTCGTCAACCGGTAGTTGGTCTTGGTGGCCTTGCCGATGGCCTTGCCGTTGCGCAGCCACTGGTAGGAGTAGCTTGCGCTACCGGACCATCCGGTGCGCTTCACCTTGAGGACGTTGCCGACGCGCGCGGCCCCTGTGATCGCCACCTTGCCCTTGACGAAGGCCGCGGTGGTGGGCGGCGTCGTGGTCTCACCGCTGGGCGGGGTCACCACGGGCGCGGCAGGAACCTGCACGGCCGGCGCAGGCGCCTCGAAGGGCGCAAACGACACGAGGACTGACGAGTCCAGCGGGTCGAACCGCACTGCTTCACGCTGGATGACGGTCGACACGCCCACCGTGGCCCCAGCGTCGTCAGCAGTGAGGGTGTAGCTTGCGCCAGTCGCCCCGGGGATCGCAGCACCATTCCGCAGCCAGCGGTAGCCGGTGACCTTGAACTTCGAGTCAAGCGTGGGCCCAGTGACGGTGAGTTGGCTTCCGACGGTCGCAGAGCCGGAGAGCGTCGAGGTCAGCGTTGGTGCGCTGCCACCCGCGAGCTTGATGACCAGGTCGACGCGCTCCGGTGGCACTTCGAGCGCCTGGGTCGTGGCCGACGTGTAGCCCGGCTTCTCGGCACGGACCTTGTACCAGCCCGGCTGGACGTCCCAGCCAAAGATGCCTTGTGCGGACGTCGACATGGGGTTGGTGCGGTTCTTGGCGGACATGAGGTCGGAGCCGTCGGGGACGACCGTGTACTCGGTGTTGTAGTCGTCTGCCCTCAGCAGGGTCGTCGTGGCGCCGGCAATGGGCATGCCCCAGGAGTCGACGACGGTTCCTGACGGGTCGATGTAGATGGCGAACTCAGTGACCGTCGGCACACCGCTCGCAGGAGTGAACGTGATGCGAACCTCTGCGTCACCCACATGCGGGTAGAGCGCCGGAACGGTCGCCTGGTAGACGCCGGGCTGGGATTCAACGAACGTGCCGCTGGTGAGGACACTGCCGTCAATTCCGAGCACCTCGAAGGTCGCGGTCCCGCCAGGAGCGGCCGTGTAGGAGAGTGCGAGGGCGTCCTGGTAGTAGATGGACGGAACCGAGCCCGCCGTCGCGGTACCGGTTGACGCGCCGGACAGGCCGACGTTCGTGGGCATTCCCACCGGCTGAGCAAACTGGACGTCTGGCACGGTGACTGTCTCGCCGGCGACGACGGTGACGCGCGCACCAGCCTGTCGAACTCCGTCATCGATCGGCCACGCACGAATCGAGTACTCGCCCACGCGAGCGGCCGCGACGCTGTAGGTGCCGTTGGCGGAAGTCCGGGTCGTGTAGGCCTGGCGGCCGTTGCTCAGTTCCACGAAGACGTCGGCAGCGGGGCTGCCATCGGCGTTCAGGACCGTTCCAGTGACGCCGCCAAGCAGCGTGTCGTGGCCGAGATTGCGGATCTCGTACACGTAGCGGCCACTCACAGTGGAGTTCTGGCGACCCGCGATCAGTGCGTGGGACCCGCTGTCGAAGAAGGCCCCGCTCGTGAGCGAGCCGTCGAGCTGGAAGAAGGTGCCGTCATCGCCGGTACCGCTGGCGTATCCCACCGTAGCCGCGATGTCGCCGGAGGCACTTCCGGTGTCCCACGTGATTTCGTCGTAGTTGAAGGTGATGTCGAAGTCGCCCGCACTGCGTCCCGGGACGTCTTCTCGCGACGTGAGGATCAACTGGAAGGTGTTGAGTGCGCCGGACGACGAGGTTCCGAAAAAGGGCTCAACGTTGTCCCAGTTGACGCAGAAGCTCTTACCGTCCGGCGAAGCGCCATAGGTGACGACGTCGGATTCTTCCGTGTCGCGCGTATCAACATCGGCGAAGAACGGGGCAATGATCGGCTTGGACAGGTCGCCATCGAGAGCCTCTGGGGTGTACTGCGAGAGCGGGCCGTCGAACGTCACGTTGCCGTTGTTGTTGACGTAGATCTCGCTGTACGGCTGGCCGAAGTACGTGAGGTTAAACGGGAGCTGGATCGCGTCGGTCGACTCGTCATCGTTTGGCAACAGCTCGTGCGTCGTACAGTGCGGCGCGATCACCCCGGCGTGCCGACCGAGAGAGGAGGCTCGTGGCGTGAGCACGATGTTCGGGAGCGTGGCAGCAGTCGCGGCGGTGAAGGAATTCGAGGGCGTCGGCTCCGAGAATGACGTGCCGCCACCGAGGAAGCCCACGGCATAACGGGCACGCGTCACCCGCAGCGTGAAGGTCTCAGTGTCGCCCTGCATGACGAGGAGCCGGTATCGGCCCGCGTCGTCGGTCTGAGCCCTGAGGTCGGAATGCCACCACTCGTTACCCTCTTCACTCCACTTATACACCCGGATGGACGCACCACCGACCGGCCCCTGGGGGCTCGTCACTGTGCCCTCGATGGAAATGAGTCCGGTGACCTCGAGGTCGGCAGTTGTCAACCCTGGGGTGGTGACGATGGAGTTGCTCGCGTCGGGGACCTGCGGCAACGACGAGCCGCCGCCGTAAAAGGAACTGACGGTTGAGTCGTCGTGGGTGCGGTAGGCCAGCGTGTACGTACCAAGCGAGACTTCGCCGAAGTTGTAGGTGCCGTCATAGACCTCGGACGTACTCTCGACCTGCCAGGCATCTCCGTCCCAGCCGTAGAGGTAGACGACGCCTGACTCAAGGTCGTCGCCCTCAAAAGTCACGCGGCCGGAGAGGCTCGTCTGCGAGATCATCCGGATGGTGGCGTCGAGAGAATCGACTTCGTCACGGGTGAAGGTTCTGGCGTCGTTGCTGTCGTCGACATCGCCCAGCCATGTCGCTCGGTACCCGGACGCTGCCGCGCGGAGTGTGAATTCGTCACCTTCGTCTGGCAGATCGATCTCGAAGGCGCCGTCGTCGCCGGTTTGGGCGTCGGCGACACTCCACAATCCGTCTTCAGCGTCGACGACGTAGAGCTCGACGTACCCGAACGCCGGCTCGCCAGCGTCATCAATCAACTGGCCTGAGACCGTCACCGGCACGTCGGTGATGACCTCGGTGGCCAAGGTGGTGATGGGGGACGCTGTGAGCGCCGATTGCGGCGCAATGCCCGCGGCGGCCGCGGTGGTCCCCCCTGTGAGTGCTAGGGCTATGGTCGCGACTAGCGCCGCGCAGCCATGTCTCTTGAGCATGGTGACTCCTCACCGCTGTCGCGGTATCCCCGTTACGGCCCCCTGTGAGCCGCATGGGGATCGTATCGCACGCGGCTAAATTGCCACCCTATGCCGTCCGTGAGGCGCGTCTGCGGCGACTTCGGCGTAGGCTGCTGCGACGAGCGTCGGGTCAGGGCCTTCGAGGCGGCTGGGCTTGCCAAGGCCATCAAGGACGACGAAGCGCAGGGTGTCGCCGCGGCTCTTCTTGTCACGGCGCATGGCGGTGAGGAGCTGCTCCCAGCGGTCTCCGCGGTACGTGGTCGGCAGCCCGAGCGACTCGAGGACGGTGCGGTGACGGTCGACGTCGGCGTCGGAGAGTCGGCCGGCGAGCCGGGCGAGCTCGGCGACGAAGACCATGCCGACGCTCACGGCGGCGCCGTGACGCCACTGGTAGCGCTCGACGTGCTCGATCGCGTGGCCGAACGTGTGGCCGTAGTTGAGGAACTCGCGCGGGCCGGACTCCTTGAGGTCCTCGGCGACGACGGCGGCCTTCCACGCGACGGCACGTTCGATGAGCTCGACGAGCACGTCCTCGGGGACGTGCGTCGCGCCCTGCGTGAGCTCGGACGCGTGGGCCTCGACGAGCTCGAGGACCCGGGCGTCGTGGACGAAGCCGCACTTGACGATCTCCGCGAGGCCGGCGACGAAGTCCCACCGGGGCAGGGTTTCGAGCGCGTCGATGTCGCACAGGACACCCGCGGGCGGGTGGAACGCGCCGACGAGGTTCTTGCCCTCGGCGGTGTTGATGCCGGTCTTGCCGCCGACGGCTGCGTCGACCATCGCGAGGATCGTCGTCGGCACCTGGACGACCTTGATGCCGCGCAGCCACGTCGCGGCGACGAACCCGCCGAGGTCGGTCGTCGCGCCGCCGCCGACGGCGACGATCGCGTCCGAACGCGTGAAACCGGCCTGGCCGAGCACCTGCCAGCAGAACGCGGCGACCTGCGCGGTCTTCGACTCCTCCGCGTCGGGCACCTCGGCCTGGATCGCCTCGTAGCCCTGCACGACGAGGTCGGCACGGATCGCCTCGGCGGTCGCACCGAGCGCAGCGGGCGCGAGGACGAGGACCCGACGGACGTCGGGGCCGAGCATCGCGGGCAGCTCGCCGAGCAGGTGGCGGCCGATGACGACGTCGTAGGGCTGCTCTCCGCGCACAGTGACGCGGACGGGTGCGGTGGTCACTTCTAGTTCCCCTCGGTGGGTGTGGTGCTGGGTTCGGCGCCGAGCGCCTCGAGGATGATCGCCGCGACGTCCTCGGGGGCGACGTCGTCGGTGTCGACGCGCACCGTCGCGACGCGCTCGTAGACGGGGCGGCGCTCGGTCATGAGCTGCTGCCACTGCGCGCGCGGGTTGCCGAGCAGCAGGGGGCGGGAGACGTTGAAGCCGACGCGGGGGGCCGCGTGCGCGAGCGAGACGTCGAGGAAGACGATCGTGCCGCCCGCGGCGGCGTAGGCCGCTAGCACCTCCTGGGTCTCGGGGGCGAGCACCGCTCCCCCGCCGAGCGCGAGGACGCCGTCGTGCTCTGCAACCGCCCGCGCGACGGCCTCGCGCTCGAGCGCGCGGAAGGCGGGCTCGCCGTCATCGAGGAAGATGTCGCTGATCGGCCTACCCGCCTGGGCTTCGACGTCAGCGTCCGTGTCACGGACCTGCCAGCCAGTTGCGGCGCCAAGTGCGGCGGCTACCGTGGACTTGCCGGAGCCGGGTGGACCGGTGAGGACTACGCGGGGCATGACGTCGTTGGGCACGAGTCGAGATTACCGGGCCGCGTCACGGCAACGAAGGTGTGTCTCGCAACCGCGCAGTGCTCCCTCAATCGGAACGAAGTCCTTAAGTCAAGCACTGTGAGTGTCGATGTCACACCGATAGGCGCGACACTCTCACCTCACAGGGGACCTCATGCGAACACCACGGATCGTTGCGGGCGCAACGGCCGCCGCTCTAGCCATCGGGTTGTTGACTGCAATGCCAGCCATCGCCACGTCGGGGGATGTCGCGGCTGCCGACATCACGCGCACGGTGACTGGCGAGACCGGCGACATCACGCTCGCCTGGAACGCAGTTCGGGGCGCGACAAACTACTTGGTCGAAATCGCGAGCGACGCATCCTTCGGGTCAAGTGTCATCGTCGACAAGATCACAACGCCGGCACTCTCCTGGGTGCCGACCACAGGGTTGTGGGGAGACACCGCGGAACGCGAACTCTTCTGGCGAGTCACGCCGCAAGGGGTGTCTTCAAAGGAGGCTCCTGTTGCGCGATTCACGCGCGCTGCAGCTCCGGCACCTGGGCTCATCTCACCAGCCGATGGTGCAACGATCGCCTACCCCGCGCCGGTGGAATTCACGTGGGCACCCGTACCGGGCGCTGTTTCCTACACGCTCGAGTACGCACTTGAGGGCAGCGCGACCTGGACCAGCGTCCCAAACCTCGTGACGACGTCCTACACGCCGGCCGTAACGCTGCGCGGGGACTACACATGGCGAGTGTCCGCCCACTTCATCACCTCAAGCACCGATACGGCGCTGTATCAGGGACCAGCCTCCCCGACTCGCACGTTTAGCTCGGTCTGGTCCGAAGAGGACGCCACACCGAGTGGTCTCAGCCCCAAACCGGGGACATACGTCAATGACGTCTTGCTCGAGTGGGACTCTGTGCCCGGTGCATCTGCTTATCGTGTCGAGCTCAGCGTCGACCCCAAGTTCTCGACGCTCACCATGTCGAGCACCGTCGTTGGCACCGTCTTCGCGCCCGTGGGTCTGCTGCCGAGTGTCACGTATTACTGGCGTGTCATTCCGCTCGACGCTGCGGGTATTCAGGCCAATCTGCCCGACCCGCCGGCGATCCTGAGCGATGAGGACCTTGCCAAGTTGCCCCACGTGCGCAAGATCATGGGTGAGGACGCCACGTCCCTTCCCGCTTCATCCACGGCGGACACGACGAAGCCAACCCTGCGTGTCGGTGCGTCGGCGATCGCCGACGCACCGGACATCGACTTCAACGACTTTGCCCTGAGGTGGACTCCTGTCCCTCGCGCCACGTACTACGAGATTGAGGTCACGCAGGTCAATGGCACGGGCGGTGTCACGTGCCAGACCGCGAGCACGAGCGCGACGATTATCGCCGCCTACATCCCGCGAGGTAACGCATCTGACTACCTCAAGAATGCCAAGGACTGCCTGTGGACCACGGACCCTGGTAAGGCAATTCGTCCCGGACACCTCTACCGCGCGAAGGTTCGTGCGGTCGACATGGCTGCGTCATCGACTGCGACTTACCAGGGTAAGAGCGGCTCAAGTGCCGACGTTGTGCCGAGCATCTGGTCCTCAGACACTTTCTTCCGGATTGCCTCCCCGGAGCCCTCGAGCACGACCGATTTCACGTCCAGCGTTCCGCAGCAGCAGGTCATCACGGCGACGAGCCCTGAACTCGTCTGGGAGCCGATTGCTGGCGCGACCGGTTACAAGGTCGAGATCTATGCCGACGTCTCCGCCGCGCAGGAAGGCTCCACCGAGGTGGCGGTCTTCTGGACACCGACACCCTCGCTAAGGGTGAACGGTGTCTACCGCGTCAACCAGGCAGCGTCGTCGAGCGATGCATTCCTGGCGAAGATTACCCCCGCCATCGCCGACTATGCGAAGACGCCATCAGCCGGTGCGCCTTGGCCGGATATTGCTGGGGCCACTCCCGGAAAGCTCATGTGGAAGCGTCTCGGTGAGACGCCTCCTGTCGGCACGGTCATTGCCGCCGGGGCACAGACACTGCTTTCCCTCACACCGACGACCGCAGAACAACTTGGCGGAGCGAACCGCGGCTATGTTGTGGAGATCCGAGAGGGCAACACTGTCGTCTCGACAATCAAGACAGACCAGCCAGCAACCGTCGCACTCAAGTCCATCAGCGGAACCAATCCCGTGACGATGACGGCACTCCCCAAGGGCAACTACACGTTCCGCTGGGCGGTTCTTGATGCAGCCGGCACCGAGGGGCCATACTCGCCAGCCGCTGCGTTCACGGTCGGCACAAGCACGATCGTCAATCCAGCGGTCGGTGTTCTGCCCGGTGCGACCTCGGCCCGGCTGTCCTGGACCGGCGCAGTGAGCGCGAGCAAGTTTGAGGTAAGCGTGACGCCCGATGGCGGGACTCCTGTCGTTGTGACCAGGTCAAGCGACAACTACCGAGCCACCTCGGCTGTCGCCACAGGCCTCATTCCAGGCAAGGGATACTCGTGGAGTGTGGTCTCCATCGACAAGGACAACAATAGGTCGGAGCCCAACCCCGGTCCCTCGTTCATCATGCCTATCGGCGCAGTGTCCACAGCGCCACCCGCGGGCGAGCAGGATGCGTCGCGCATCGTCCTCGATTGGGAACCCGTTCCGGGTGCCTCGCGCTACCTCGTGCGTGTCGCAAAGGCCGGAATGCTCACCTCGACGACGCCAGTCGAAACAGCGGCCACCAGCTATGTTCCCCACATCAACTTCGCGTACGGCACCTCGTATGTGTGGGACGTCCGCGCAGTACCCGCGAAGGCCGACCCCCTCACGTCGTCGACACGACCGATTGTCGCAGCGTCTGCTGAGCACCCGCTTGAGGTCCGTACCTCGCCAGCGGCACCGACCGGCATCAGCGCAACTGCCCTCGGGACGGATGTCACGGTGTCCTGGAATGCGCTCTCGGGCGCAGCGGTAGGTAGCAGCGCGACGCCGGTGTACACGGTTGAGTACCGAGCACTTCCGGCGACTGACACGACCGCCTGGACGACCTTCACGGGATCCGCGAACGCGACAAGTTTGACCATCACCGGACTCGCTCTCGCCACGCAGTACGAGTTCAGGGTTGTGGCGTCGAATGTCGTGGGCTCAAGCCCCTACTCGACTGTCGCTAAGGTGTCGACTGCTACGTATCCTGATGCGCCGCGCAGCTTGCGTGCCACACCGACAGCGGATGCGCTCACGGTGTCGTGGGCCGCGCCTTCGGCGACCGGCGGCTCTGTCGTTTCGGGCTACGTTGTTCGCTACCGGGTAGCGGGCGGCTCGTGGGTGACCGCCACAACGGCGACAACGTCGCTCAAGCTCACCGGCCTCACGGCCGCGACGCCATACGAGGTTGAGGTTGCCGCGGTCAATGCTGTCGGTGCCGGTGCGGTGGCCGTTCTCACGACCTCGACGAGTGCGCTCCCGGCCCAGACTCCCTCGCCGAACCCAACAACCCCGGCGACGTCCACTCCTCCAGGCGCTCCGACTGGTCTCAAGGCTGTACGTGGTGACCGGAAGGTCACGGCTACTTGGAATGCTCCCGTGTCCGATGGCGGGCAACCAATTACGGGCTACCTCATCGAGACCCGCCAGCTCTCGGGGAAGAAGTGGAGTGCGTGGTCTGGGAAGGCATCCACCACAGGAGCCAGGTCAGCGGTTCTCACGGGCCTTTCGAACGGGACGACGTATCAGGTGCGCGTCCTCGCGAAGACACGTCTCGGCTCGGGTTCAGCTTCGACTGCAGTGCAGTTCGTTCCTGCGAGCAGGCCCCTCGCACCGACGATCAAGGTCACGTCCTCGAAGAAGAAGACCGTCAAGGTCACCTGGAAGGCCGCATCGGCTAACGGCTCGAAGGTCACGGGCTACCGGGTCCAGTACTCCGCCAACGGCAAGAAGTGGAAGACCCTCAAGACAACGAACGCTTCTGCGCGCAGCTACACGTGGAAGAAGGGCAAGTCCAAGAAGCCGGCGTACTTCCGCGTCCAGGCGAAGAACGCCCTCGGTTGGGGCACGCTGAGCAAGGCGACGAAGGTCACCGTGAAGTAGTCGACCGTGTGCTCCCGGGGCGAACTCGCCCCGGGAGCACACAACGCAGTAGTGCCACATGCAGCGAGGGCGGAATCCCCACCGGGGATTCCGCCCTCGCTGTATGTGGCGAACGAGTTTAGTCAGCGCATGTGCTCGGGGATGGCCGCGAGGTAGGCCTCGTAGTTGCGGCGGACCTCGGCGACGGAGTCGCCGCCGAACTTCTCAAGAACGACGTCGGCAAGCGTGAGCGCGACCATCGCCTCGGCGATGACGGCTGCGGGCGGCACCGCGCAGACGTCGGAGCGCTGGTGTTGGGCCTGGGCAGGCTCCCCCGTCGCAGTGTCGACGGTCCGGAGCGCACGCGGCACGGTGGAGATGGGCTTCATCGCTCCCCGCACGCGAACGACCTCGCCGTTCGACATGCCGCCCTCGATGCCCCCGGCACGGTTGGTTACGCGTGTGATGTGGCCGTCAGCGACATCGATCTCATCGTGAGCCTGCGACCCACGACGGGTCGCGGTCCGGAAGCCATCGCCGATCTCGACGCCCTTGAACGCTTGAATGCCCATGATCGCGGCCGCGAGTCGTGCATCCAGGCGACGGTCGGAGTGCACATACGTCCCAAGCCCGGTGGGAACTCCGTAAGCCAGAACCTCGACGACACCTCCGAGAGTGTCGCCTGCCTTGTGGCAGTCGTCGATCTCGGCGACCATCGCGGCCGACGTTGCGGCGTCGAAGCAGCGAACCGGGTCCGCGTCAAGCGCTGCGACATCGTCCGGCGTTGGGACGGCGGCGCCCTCGGGAACGGCAACGGGTCCAATCCCGACGACGTGCGAGACCAGTCGCACGCCGACGGTCTGCTCGAGGAACGCAGCGGCATAAACACCGAGAGCAACACGGGTCGCAGTCTCGCGAGCTGATGCGCGCTCGAGCACCGGCCGTGCATCGTCGAAACCGTACTTGCGCATGCCGACGAGGTCCGCGTGGCCGGGGCGGGGCCGCGTGATCTTCTTGTTGCGGGCGATCTCACGGACGTCGCCCGTGCCCGCGTCGACCTGGAGTGCCGACGCGTCGACCGGGTCCGGGGCCATGACATCGACCCACTTGGGCCATTCGGAGTTCGCGATCTCGAACGTCACGGGGCCGCCCTGTGTCACGCCGTGGCGGACGCCTGCGAGTACCCGAAGCTCGTCCTGCTCGAACTTCTGACGTGCACCGCGTCCGTAGCCGAGGCGGCGGCGTGCCAGCGCGTCACGGACGTCCTGGCTCGTCACCTCGACACCCGCAGGAAGGCCCTCGATCACTCCGACGAGCGACGGGCCGTGGGACTCACCTGAGGTCAACCAGCGCAGCATGAGTCCGATCATTCCACGGATGAGGCGTGTCGCCGTGCCACGCCCGCACTGCGGACGTGGCACGACGGGAGGTCACTCGTCGTCTCGCAGCCCGAAGGGGTCGCGGGACGAGGACGGCATGTCCAGCCCGTTCTCACTGATGTCCAACCGCTCGAGGACGTCTGCCTCAGCGGTTTCCACGGCGTCGGTGAACGTAAAGGTGTAAAGGGTGAAGCTCGCGCGGATGAGGGGATCACCGGTCTCGCGCTCCATGACGTCAAGCTGCGGCGCCGCCACCATGAGGTAGCGGTCCGGTGCGTGTCCGAGCTCTCTGAAGACCGCCCGGACGGACTCGAAGGTCCCTTCGATCTCGAGCTCGACAGGCACGGCCGCGAGCTGGTCCAGCGTCGATGCCGCCCAGCCGGCGGGAGGTGCCGGGGTGGCGGTGTCCGTGGCGGCACTCTCCCCGTCCTTCTTGCCCTCCTCGGCCTCGGCGCTCGCGATCGCGGCCGCCTGGATCTGGCCGACGAGCGAGACCGGAGCCCCCGCCTTCTGCTCAAGGAGCGTCCCCTCATGCTTCTCGATGACCTCGGTGAGCTGGTCGAACACCTGCTCGTCCCCGATCTCCGTCGGAAGATGCACCCGAAGGAGCGATAGCTCCGACCGGTAGTTCTCGATCCTCGCGAAGTCCGCGCGGAGCGCGGCCACCTTGGACGCGAGGACCGCGTTCTCCGCCGCGACCTTCTCCCGGGAGGCATCCTTCTCCGCTGCGTCGGCACGGTTGGGGCCGATGAGCAGGAACCAGAACCCCGCAATGACGAGCGCGCACGCCACGACCGCGATCGCGATCCATGGACCACGTGACTTCGGCATCACTTGCCCTCGCTCTCTGCAGGGAGGTTCGCGACGAGCCCGTCGGCACGCTGCAGCACGTCGCTCAGCGCGACAGTCACCTCGAAGTTGAAGGACGAAGGAGCCTCGTCCTCCTCGCGGACCGCCGACGTCACGACGATGCGCGCGTCGACGACGCCAGGAAGGCCCTCGAGCGCGCTCGTCCAGGCGCTGATGTCCGGGCGGGTGTCCGAGCTGCCGGTCAGCGTCATCGTCCCGATGGAGGGGGCGGCCAGCGGGTCAGCCGCGGCAGGTGCGCCCGTCAGCGGCGTCGCGGCCTCGACCGTGATGGACCCCAGGAGGACCTCCTCGGGGGTGGCGCTCGCGACCATGCCGAGCACCGAGTCCCAGTCGACCTCGGTCTGCGACACGTAGTCGAGAGCATCGCGGGTGAGCTCGATGCGGCTCTTCACAGCGGTCACCTCGACGTACTTGCGCTGTTCGAGGAGCAGGTCGCTCGTGCGCTGCTGCTCCGCCTCGAGGTCGGCCTCGGCGCGGACGAGGTTCGACCACGAGAAGAATCCCAGTCCTGCACAGAGGACGATGACGCCGAGCAGGACGAACAGAAGCATCCGTCGCAGCGACCGGAGCGACCGTCGGTCGATGATCTCGGCGGGAAGGAGGTTGACGCGCGGCACGGATGGGATGAGCGAACCGCTGCTGCGTCGCGTCGACCCCGTCGTCTGCGATGCGGCTTTCTTCTGCAGGGAGAGACTCACGCGGCACCTCCGAGTGCGAGTCCGACGGCGACGGCGAACGACGATTCACGATCCGCGAACCGCTCACGCCCAGCGCTCTTCGTCCATTGGACGCCGCTGAACGGGGAGCCGAGGGTCGCGGGCAGGCGCGCCGCGCTCGCGAGATACTGACCGAGCCCTGGGAGCTGCGCTCCCCCGCCGGTGAGGACGAGCATCGAGATCTGCGGCCCCCGGATCTGCGAGCCGTAGTAGCTGAGGGTCGAGACCACCGGATCGACGATGTTGCGGACGGACACCTGGATCGTCCTCGCTGCTTCCTCGAGCCCCGCCGGGACGCTCGAGGACAGGCCCATCTGGCGTTTGAGGTTCTCCGCCTCGGCATCCGTCGTCTTGAGGACACGGGCGAGACCGTCAGTGGCGTCCTGCCCCCCTGCCGCGATGACGCGGACAAGCTGCGGCCGACCCTCGTGAGAGATGACGACGTTGGTGACACGGGCACCGATGTCGACGCACGCGATCGTGGCTCCGCCGTGCTCGAGCGACGCGGCTCGCATGAGCGCGAACGCGTTGAGGTCAACCACTGCGGGGCTCACGCCTGCCGACTCGACCGCGAGCACGTTGAGCGACACCGTGTCCTTGCCTGCGGCGACGAAGAGACCTGCCACCGAGTCACCGTTGCCATCGACGAACTCGTGGGTGGGAAGAAAGTCTGTGAGCGCCTCGTCGACAGACATCGGGAGCGTCTCCTGAGCCTGATAGACGGCCGCCTGGCGCAGCTGCCCGATCGGCATGCGGGGCATCGTCATGTTGCGCACGACGACTCGCTGGTTACCCACCCCCATGACGACCCGCTTGGCACTCATGCCGTCCGAGGACCAGAGCTTCTTGATCGCCGCGGAGACAGGACCCTTCTCGATGACCTCGGCGTCGCGCACGACACCTGGGGGAAGAGGTACCTCGCCGATCCTGTGGATCGTCCCACCGCGTCCCGGGCCGGCGAGCTCCATCTCCACGGCGCGCACGCCTACCGTCCCGATATCGAGACCGACAACTCTCTCGCGGGCCACTCGCACCTCCCATGTCGTGCGGACCTGTGCCCGCCAAGGCGTTATCGGCGCAACTCAGCGCCGACTTGAGCGAACGTGTCGGACTTCGTCGATCAACCGGACAGCGCGACGTCGAGGTAGATCTGAGCGAGCTCCGCACCCCACAGCACGCCGATCGCCGCGCCGACGATCATCGCCGGACCGAACGGGATCATCGTCTTGCGCCCGCTGCGCCGCGTGACCATGACCACGACACCGACGATCCCTCCGACGACGAACCCGGCGAACCACCCGACGATGACGGCAGGGATGCCGTACCACCCGAGCACGAGACCGATCAGGGCGGCGAGCTTGACGTCCCCGCCCCCCATTCCTGCGGGGTAGACGACTGCGATCACCAGGTACACCGCATACAGCACCGCCGCAGAGACGACAGACATGACGAGCCGGCCAGCAGCGCCGTCCACAGCCGCAACCACGGCGAGCCCGACGACCACGACGTAGATGCTCGGGAGCACGATGGCGTCCGGTAACCGGTGGTGCTCGACATCGATGAGGACGAGCGCCACCGCGACTGCGACGACGTAGCACAGCACCGCCGACAGGAGGATCGATCCGACGGAGCCGTCGAGCGTCCAGGCTGCCGTGGCGGCGAAGAGAACACCGGTCGTGGCTTCGAGAAGGGGATACCTCACCGAGATCCGTGCCGTGCAGTCCCGGCACCGTCCGCGAAGAGCGAGCCAGGAGACGACGGGCACGTTGTCGAACCAGCGGATGCGGGAACCACACGACGGACATGCGCTCGGCGGGTCCACGACCGACGCGCCCGCGGGAACGCGGTGCACGACGACGTTGAGGAACGACCCGATGAGCAGACCGGCAAGGGTGAAGAGCGCGACGAGCACGGGTCAGCCGGCGTCGCGCAGGTAGGTGACGGACATCTGGGCCTTCGACGCCGAGTCGTCCGTGGCCCCCGCCTGCGTGAAGTGGAGCTTGACCGCCGTGTTCATCTCGACCTTGCAGGAATACATCTGGCCGTAGATCTGCGGGCCTGGGCTCATGTGGAAGCGGAGCCCGCCGGTCGCGTAGACGAGAAGCGCCACCTTGCTGCTCTGGTTCCACGTGCCGGTGGTATAGGTGATCGTCCGTGCGCTGTCGACGTTCGAGGTGCAGCTCGTCTGTGACGCAGGGTACGGAGTGATGAAGTAGAGCGAGTGCTGGAGGCCGTCGCCCGAGGTGATGGTCACGTCGCCCGCGATATCGAAGGACTTCGCGAAGATCACCATGTCGGCGCTGAGCTCGAGCTTGAGGCCGGCACCCAGCTTGAGCATGCCGTTGTTGCACTCGGTCGCCGTCGTGGTATCAAAGATCGTCGGTGACGTGACCTTGAGCGTCCCTGAGAAGTGGTTGCCGCCCCAATTCAAGTCGCATGCCGGGATGTTGGAGCTGCGCAGCGGTTCGACCGACGCCTTCCAAGACTTCTTCGTCCACCCGGTGAAGATCGAATGTGACTGGTCCACCTTCGGCATCGTCGTCGGCTTGACGTCAATGGCCTTGGGCGGCATATCGACGGCCGCATACTGCTGCATCAACGGATACTTGGCGAGCATAAGGTTGTAGTTCGACGCCCCGACCCCGTTGCCGATCTTGCCGCCCACGGTGACGTTCGACGCCAGCGGGAGCTCGCTCGTCGCGTTGTTGACGGGCGGGTTGCCGCGCACCTTGAGCTCGCCGGCGGTCTTGATCCCGCGGGCCGCGGCGACGTCACCGCCGATCCAGACGTCTTCGCTGAACGTGCACCACTGCGTACTGAAGTTCGCCTTGCCGCGGGCGTAGAGCCCGCCCTTGATCACCGAGGCGTTCGAGCACTCGAACTCGTCGGAGTAGACGTCCCCCTCGACGGTGCACGGGGTCGAGGAGAAGGTGACCTTTCCCGTGGCGAGGACGCTGCCCTGGATCGAGGCGGCCGTCGAGCACCTAAAGTTGCCGTCGGTGAAGATGTCGGCGTCGGTGCCGGTCAACGCGAGGTTCGTGTTGACATCCATGTTCTGGCCGGAGTAGATCGCGGCGCCGAACAAGGGACTTGACGCGACCTTCCGCGCGAGCAACGCCTGCATGGTGCGCGAAGCGGGGCCTCCGCCGACGGACGTCTGCGCGGCCGTGCCCTTCGCAGAGAGGAACACCGAGGCGGTCGTGGCCGTCGGGCAGCCGACAGCGTCGGCGGCGCTCGCCGCCGCCGTGTCCGACGGGTGGATCTCGACCGCGAACGAGCCACCGCCGACGGTGCCGTTCACCACGCCGCCAGTGGGGCACGACTTCGCGCCGAGCATCGCCTGGACCTGCGCGATCCCAGCCTCGGCGACGGCACGTGCCTCGGAGGAGGATCGCGACTCGGTCGTCACACGGACGTTGGCGATGCTCGTGGCGACGAGCGTCGTCACGACGACACCGACGACGAGCATCGCTCCGATGACGGACACGAGGGCCGCTCCGGCATCACCTGAGGCTCGGCGGAACCGGCGGAACATCACCATCAGAAACAACCTCCTGCTGCGGCGGCGACGGCCTGGGTGCGGGGCGTGACGGTCGTCATGATCGTCACTCCCGGGGCACCGGACGGCGCAGACTGGACACTGCGGAACTGTATCGTGACACTACCGGCGACGACCTCGGAGAACACCGGGGACACGCCTACGGGGAGCACATCGGCGACCGCGGTCGTCCATCCCGTGGTGGCGCCGGCTGCGAGGTCCGCGGCCGCCGTCGAGGCCAGGGGCGTGCCCACGGGCCAACGCTTGCTGTAGATCGTCCCGCCCGCGGCACCTGTGGCGGGGGGCACGTAGATCCACGCCTCGCAACGCCACGGGTCGCTCGCGCTCCCGCCTCCCGTGTGGACGACGAGCGTGCTCGCGGCCACCTTCAGGCCTCCGGTCGAGGAGTTGCGCACGGCGAGCGACATGGCGTTGGAGGTGACCTGGACGTTGTTCGAGGCCTCGGAGAGCGCCACCGCGCGGCGCTGGCCCGTGAGCGCGTTGACCATGAACGCCCCCACCCCGAGGAGGACGAGCGAGAGGAGCACCATGTAGACGACGAGCTCCGCCATCGTCATGCCGTCGTCGTCACCGGGGACCCTCGCGCGGCGCATCACGCTGCGTCCGCTGCGTAGACGAGGGTGGAGACGTCGACGACGGTCTGGCCCGAATGGTAGTTGGCGCTGTTCGCCGACGCCTTGACGAGAACGCGCACGGTGACGAGCTTCGAGGAGGCACAGCTCGACGTGTCGTAGCTGACGGTGCGGGTGAGCCCGAGCCCACGGCTGTCCGTGAGGCTGTAGCTCGACGGGGCCGTGAGGGCGCATGTCGTGGTCGTACGGAGCATGGCGCGCTGCTCCTCGAGCGCCCGGTTGGCGTCCTGCGTCGCGGTCGCGATCGTCGACATCTTCGCCATCGTGCGGATGCTGCCGATGAGCACCGGCGCGAAGGCGGTCGCGAGCAGCGCGAGCATGAGGATCGAGACGATGATCTCGACGAGGCCGAAGCCGGCGTCGTCCTGCTTGCGCGGGTCGGACGCGTCCATCGCGTGTGTCCCTCCTGCGTGAACGAAATGACGTTGGGGTTGGGCCACTGGTACGAACGAACCTCTACGACGTCCCGGCCCTAGCGGACCGGGACGTCGTAGCGCGTCGACGAACGACACCCCCGTTAGATCACGGAAGCTCGACGATCGTTCCTGCTTCGGTGGTCTGGAACGACGTACCAGTCGCCGAGACGACCGTCAGGGTGAAGGTCCCCGCAGAGATCGTCACCGTGTTCGGCGTGCCGAGCGTCACACCATCGGAGAGGTTGACCGTCGTGGTGGCCGGGTTGGAGCCACCGGTCGACGCGATCGAGACGACACTGCCCGCAGCCGAGACGCCAACAGCGGTCGCGTTCGGGTTCTCCGAGAGCGCGACAGCGACGTTCGTGCGGAGCGTCGAGAGGTCAGCCTTCGCGGCCGAGTCCTTCGCCTTGTTCTGCTGGTTGAGGTACAGCGGAACGGCGATCGCGGCAAGGATGCCGATGATGATGACGACAACGAGGAGTTCGACGAGGGTGAAGCCCTTGTCGCCGTCCTTCTTGCCGAGAGCCTTGGAAACGCGAGCGATCATGATGATCTCCTTGCAGTTCAGGATGAGTGGTGGTGGAGCGGTCCGCCGAGCAGGCTTCCCGCTTCACGAGTGCTATCGGCCACTTCTCGGCCAGACTTGAGGGAGAATTTCAGCGGGAATCCTCGCCCCGACGATCAGCCCATGAGGTCGAAGATCTTGAAGATCGGCATGTAGAGCGCGACGATCATTCCGCCGACGATCCCGCCGAGGAACACGATCATGAGGGGCTCGAGCAAGGCCGTCAGCTGCTCCGTCGTCGCCTCGACCTCGTCGTCGTAGAACTCCGAGACCTTCTGGAGCATGACCTCGAGCGCACCGGAGTCTTCACCGACCGCGACCATCTGCGTGACCATCGGCGGGAAGACGTCGTGACGGCTCATCGGGTCGCCGATGGACTGCCCCGTCTTGACCGCGCGCGCGACGTCCTTGAGCGCGTCCTCGATGACATAGTTGCCGGCCGTCTGCCCGACGATGTCGAGCGCCTGGAGGATCGGCACGCCCGCCCCGAGCATTGTCGAGAAGTTCCGTGTGAAGCGCGCGATCGCCACCTTCGTGAAGAGCTTGCCGAACACGGGCAGCTTGAGCTTCCACGGGTCGACCTTCGCGCGGACCGCCTCGTCGTTCTTGTTCTTGCTCCACCAGATCGAGAAGGCGACGCCCACAACTAGGAGCAGCGGCGCGAGCCACTTCATCCATCCCGAGAGCAGCACGAGGAACTGTGTCGGAGCAGGCAGCTCGCCACCGAGCCCGTCGAACATGTTCTCGAACACGGGGACGATGAAGAGGAGCATGCCGATGACCGCAGCGATCGCGATGAAGAGGACGACGACCGGGTACGTCATCGCCGATTTGATCTTCGCGCGAAGCTTGACCTCGGCCTCGAAGTTGTTCGCGACGGAGAGCAACGACTTCTCGAGGAAGCCGCCGACCTCGCCCGCCCGGACGATGTTGATCATGATCGGTGGGAAGACCGTGTCGTGCTTCGCGAACGATGATGACAACGACGAGCCGACCTCGACGTCACCACGGACCTGGGCGAGGATCTTGGCGAGCGCCTTGTTCTCGGTCTGCTCCGCAAGGGTCGTCAGCGTCCGCAGCAACGAGAGCCCCGCTGAGACCATCGTCGCCATCTGTCGCGACATGATCGCGAGGTCCTTGAGATCGATCCGCCCCGAGAGGCCCGGGATGTTGATCTCCTTCTGCAGACCCGTCGTCGAGACCTCGTTGACGACGAGCGGCGTGAGGTTCATCTCACGCAGTCGCGACGCAACCGCAGTCTTGTCCCGAGCCTCGATACGTCCCCGGACGACGTTGCCATTGGGATCGCGGACCGAGTATTCGAACGTCGCGAGACCGCTGTTGCTCGAGCCGTTCTTCGCGGCCATCAGCCCTCCTGGAACCCGTACTGGTTGTTGTGCGCAGTGATGCTGCCGCGGCCGCCCGAGGGCCGGCCCATGAGCCGGTTGAACTCCTCCGGGTTGTGGCACTTGTCGAGGCCGGTCTCGTAGCTGATGCGCCCCTGGCGGGCAAGATCCGCAAGGTGCTGGTCCATCGAGTGCATGCCGTGGTCACGACCCGCCTGCATCTGCGAGTGGATCTGGTGGGTCTTGCCCTCACGGATGAGGTTACGCACACCCGGCGTCGCGACCATGACCTCCGTCGCCACGACACGGCCAGGGCCGTCCGCGCGCTTGCACAGCGTCTGGCAGACGACCGCCTGCAATGAGCCCGAGAGCTGCGTGCGGACCTGCGCCTGCTGGTGCGCCGGGAAGACGTCGATGATGCGGTCGATCGTCTGCGCGGCGTCCTGCGTGTGCAGCGTCGCAAAGACGAGGTGACCAGTCTCAGCCGCGGTGAGCGCCGTCGAGATCGTCTCCTGGTCACGGAGCTCACCGATGAGGATGATGTCCGGGTCCTGGCGCAGCACGTGCTTGAGAGCCGCCGCGAACGAGTGCGTGTCCGCCCCCACCTCACGCTGGTTGACGATCGCCTTCTTGTGATGGTGGAGGAACTCGATCGGATCCTCGACCGACATGATGTGCTCGGCACGCGTCCGGTTGGCGAGGTCGATGATGCCCGCAAGCGTCGTCGACTTGCCCGAGCCCGTCGGTCCCGTGACGAGCACCAGACCACGAGGCAGCCCCGCGAACGTCGAGACGACCGGCGGCACACCGAGCTCTTCGAGTGCCTTGATCTCCGACGGGATGACACGGAACGCCGCGCCGATCTTCTCCCGCTGCAGGTAGAGATTCACGCGGAACCGAGGTCCATTGTGGACCTGATAGGAGAAGTCCAGCTCGAGCTTCTCCTCGAAGGTCTCGCGCTGACGCTGGGTGAGGATCTGGAAGAGCGAGTCCTGAAGCACCTCCGCGGTGAGCGGCTCAAACCCGGGAACTGCCGTGAGTGAGCCCGACTGGCGCATCATCGGCGGTGCGTCAGCCGTGAGGTGGAGGTCTGAGGCACCGTTCGACCCGATCGACCGCAACAGCTGGTCGAGGTCGATGCGGCCCGCCTGCTCGCCCGACAACCGCGCACCGACGCGGCGGGTGCCCGTCGCGGGTCGTGCGCCAGCAACCGGCAGGGCTGGTCCACCGACGGCCGTCGTCGATGGTGCTGGACCTTGCCGGTCTGGACCCCCGGGACCAGCGCCGTAGCCCGTCGTGCGCCGCGGACCCTGGGCCGCACCTGGCGCGGCAAACGACCGCGGCTGATGTTCCTGCGCAACCGCATGAGCAGAGTCGTGGATCCCCTGCGCAAAACTCTCGAGATCAGCGCTCTGCGACGAGATGCCGGGTTGAGTCCCAGCCCTCGTCACTGTCCGCATCGCCGGCGAGACAGCGCCCTCAGCACGTGGCCCGGTCGCCCAAGCCTGCTGAGGTGCAGGTGCAGGTGCAGGTGCAGTCGCTCGGACCGCTTCAGCGCCGCCGGGGGTCCACCCTGGGGTCAGCGATGTCCCGGTTCCGTCCGGGGTAAACATCCTAGCCACGTATGCCTCGCAGTGGTCGACGACGGTGCCGGAGCGCACCGCCGCAGCAGTTATCGGCAGGCAGCGACGCTGACTTGAGTCACGCGACGACCCGAAGGATCTCCTCGATCGTCGTCCGACCTTCAATGACCTTCTCCCAGCCGTCATGCCTCAGAGTCTTCATTCCCGCACCCTGCGCCTCGCGCGCGATATCTGCCGCCGACGACCCCGCCACCGCGTGACGTTCGATCGCCTCGGTCACCTGCATGACTTCATGCAGGGCAAGCCGACCCCGATACCCTGTGCCCGAGCACGTCGTGCACCCACCCGGCCGCTGCAGGAGAGGCTTCTCATCCCCCGGAACCCAGGGGAAGCGAGCACCCGTCAGCTCGTCGTCCGACGGGACATAGGGTTCCTTGCACTTGTTGCACAGCTTGCGTGCAAGCCGCTGCGCGACGACGCAGTCGAGCGCCGAGCCCACGAGGAACGGCTCGATCCCCATCTCGACAAGACGAGTCACCGCCGACGGGGCGTCGTTCGTGTGGAGCGTCGACAGCACGAGGTGGCCCGTAAGCGCCGCCTCGATCGCGATCTGCGCAGTCTCGTGGTCACGAATCTCACCGAGCAGCACAACGTCCGGGTCCGACCGCAGGATCGAGCGGAGCGCACTCGCGAACGTCAGACCCGCCTTCGGGTTGACCTGCACCTGGTTGATGCCCTCGAGCCGGTACTCGACCGGGTCCTCGACCGTGATGACGTTGATCTCAGGCTTCGACACCGCGTTGAGCGTCGCGTACAGCGTCGTCGACTTGCCCGAGCCCGTCGGCCCTGTCACGAGGATCATGCCGTACGGCTTCTTGTAGGACTCCTCGTAGATCGCATAGTTCGAGTCGCTGAACGACAGGTCACGCAGGTCGAGCCGTGCCGTGGAGTTGTCGAGGATACGCATGACGATCTTCTCGCCCCACACCGTCGGCAGCGTCGCCACACGCAGGTCGATCTTCTTGCCGTTGTGGGTCACCGACATGCGACCGTCCTGCGGCTTTCGCCGCTCCGCGATGTCGATGTCCGAGAGGATCTTCACACGCGAGATCACGCCCGCGGTGATCCCCTTCGGGGACCGCTGCATCTCATGGAGCACCCCGTCGATGCGGTAGCGGACCCGCAGGTCCTTCTCCGTCGGCTCGATGTGGATGTCGGACGCACGGTCGGTGATCGCCTGCGTCACAAGAAGGTTGACGTAGCGAACGATGGGCGCGTCGTCGTCGACCGAGCTCCCGAGCTTCGAGAGGTCGAGCTCGACGTCCTGCTGCTGCTCGTCCTCCATGGCACCAGCGAGTTCGTCGATCTCGTGGTCCGCACGGACGTACCGGTCGATCGCCCGGCTCAGGTTGTCGTGAGCGGCGACGACAGGTGTCACCTGCATCCGCGCGTGGCTCCGCACGTCGTCGAGCGCCATGACGTTGCCCGGGTCCGCCATCGCCACGACGACATGGTCGCCCCGGAACGCGATCGGCAGCAGCAAGTAGCGGCGGCACAGCGACTCGGGGAGCAGAGCGACCGCTGCACGGTCGACCGTGAACTCGTCAAGATCCACGTACTCGAGCCCCACCTGCTGAGCGAGCGCGCGGACGAGGTCCTCCTCCGAGAGGATGCCCAGCTCGACGAGGACTCGCCCGAGCGACGACCCGCGTTCGATCTGCACGTCGAGCGCGTGCATGAGCTGGGCCTCGTCGACGAGGCCCTCTTCGAGCAGGATCTCACCGAGCTGCTTCATGTCTGCCGTCCTCCCGTCGCACCGTCGATGGTGCACCTCGGGTTATCGGCAGCAGGCGGCCCCCACTCAAGCGAACGAGACGCTCATTACACGATCCACACGTGCGCGGGGCGCACCACCAGACGACGCGGGTCGACGTCGCGGGTTCAAGCGCGCCGCGCGAGCTCCGCCTCGAGCGCGTCGCTCATGGCCTCGAGCGGCGGCACGTGGCCCGTCATGAGGCGCACCTGCTCGGCCGCCTGGTGGAGAAGCATGCGTTCCCCCGGTGCGTCGACGCCGCCGAGGCGGCGCCACGCCGCCTGGAGCGCCGTCGGTCGCGGGTCGTAGACGACGTCGAGCAGTACTCCCCCGACGTTCTCGCATCGGGCGTCGAGCGCGTCCGCGACGGCGTCGGCCCCCGCACCGGGCACGGTCGAGACGACGATGTCCGCGCCGACGAGGGCCCGTGGCGCGTCCTCGAGCTGCCCGAATGTCGGCTCAACACCCATGCGGTGCGCCGCACGACGCAGCGATCCCGTGCGTGCGAGCGACCGCACGAGCACGAGCGGGTCCGTGATGCCGAGTTCACCGAGGGCGGCGAGCGTCGAGGCTGCCGTCGCCCCGGCGCCGAGCACGACGGCCCGGGCCGGCCGACCCTCGGGAGAGTTGTAGCCCGCCTCTCGGAGCGCCGCAACGATCCCGTGGACGTCTGTGTTCGCGCCGACGACGGTGCGCACACGACCCGATCGCTGCAGCAGCACCGTGTTGACCGCACCGACGACCTCGGCGAGAGGCTCGACGTGGTCGCACAGACCGAGCACCGTCTGCTTGAGCGGCATCGTGAGGCTCAGCCCTGCCCACTCCGGACCGCACGCGGCAAGGAACGCGCCGAGCTCGTCCTCCGTGACGTCGTGCCTGTCGTACTCCCAGTCAAGCCCGAGAGCCACGTAGGCGGCACGGTGAAGGACCGGCGACAGCGAGTGCTTGATCGGATGACCGAGGACGCCCGCACGGGTCACTCGGATGTCTCTTCGGTCGCCTTCGCGCTCTCACGAGCGTGGAACTCACGCAGCCACTCGCGGTATCGCTCCTGCTGAACCAGGTGCTCCGGGTACGTGTTGGAGAACACCGTCTCACCGGTGTCGCCGTTGACCGTGACGAAGAACAACCACTCTCCGGGCGTCGGGTCGAGCACGGCCTCGAGCGCTGCCTTGCCCGGCGAGCCGATCGGTCCCGGCGGCAGGCCAGGGTACTTGTACGTGTTGTACGGGTTGTCGACGGCACGGTCGTCAGCAGTCGTCGTCATGTCGTCGCTGCGCTCGCCCTTGATGTAATGGATCGTCGAGTCGAACTCGAACGGCTTGTTGATCGCCAACCGGTTCTCGATGACCCGTGCGACCTTGCCGCGCGCGTCCGCAGGAGCCTCAGCCTCGACGAGCGACGCCTTCGTGAGCACCGCCTGCGCATCCTCGAGGTCAATCTTGAGGTCACCGAGCACGGTCACCTGCTTCGCGATCATCGTCGAGAGGAGCTCCGCAGCCGTCGTTCCCTCCTCGAAGGGATACGTCGCCGGAGCCAGCCAGCCCTCGAGCTTGCCGCCGGCCACGTCGGGAAGGCCCAGTGCCGCCGGGTCCTCAGCGGCCTTCTCGAACTCTTCGACAGGAATGCCCGTCACCGACGAGAGTCGGTCGAACGTCGCACTCACCGTACGTCCCTCGGGGATCGTCACCCCGTCCTGCTTGAGGTTCTTGCGGTCGAGCATCGCGGCGAGCGCGTCCTTCGCCGTCATGCCCTCCTTGAGCGAGTACGTGCCGTAGCTGAGGACCGCCGCCTTACCCTGCGCCGTCGCGTGCGCGCTCAGCGCCTCCGCGAAAGCCTCCTGCGACTTCACGACGCCCGCGTCGACGAGCGCCGCGCCGATCGCCGAGTTCGACGCCCCACGGGGAACCTTGACGAGAGCCTCACCGCTGCCCGGCCCCGGGTAGTCCGCGACGACCTTCTCCGTCGAGAACAGCTCGGGCAGCTTGCCAGCGAGGAAGACGCCCGTCCCGCCGACCACGACAAGAGCAGCCACGATGATGACGGCGAGGCGCATCCGCCGCTGCTTGCGACGGCGGCGAGCAGCGGGGTTGTTCCGGCTCGCAGCACGGGAACGCGCAGGCTGCGGTGCCTGGGGCGCGCGGGGCTCGGGCTGGGAGAACAGGTCGGTCACGCGTGGTCCTTCGTGCTCAGTCGTCGGTCGGGGCGGGGACGTCGACGAGGATGCCTGGACGACGGGCGCTCGCACGCTCGCCGTCGAGGGCGGTCTGCAGGATGATGACAGCTGCTACCTGGTCGACGACCGCACGATGTTTCCGGCCGGCACGACCCGACGCGTGGAGCGCCTGGTGGGCTGAGACGGACGTCATGCGTTCGTCGACAAGACGAACCTCGACGGGAGCCACGAGCGACGCGAGCCGCTCCGCATAGTGACGCGCGGCCTCGGCAGCGGCGCCCTCGGTTCCCTTGAGGTGCCTCGGCAAGCCAACGTACACCACGCTTGCGGCGCGTTCACCGACCTCGGAAGCGATCCTCACAAGATCCGCCGGGACCGTGCCGTCGGCATGCTCCCCGTCGCGCGCGAGCGTCTCGACGGGAGTCGCGACGAGCCCGTCGGGGTCGCTCGCCGCGAGGCCGACGCGGACCGAGCCCACGTCGACCCCGAGACGAGCACCCCGCGGAAGTGCGTCGCTCATCGCGCGGCGACGCTCGCCGTCACAGCCTCGAGCGCTGCCGGCACGGCGGACGCGTCCGAGCCACCACCCTGCGCGAGGTCGTCCTTGCCACCGCCACCTCCACCGAGAACGGCAGTCGCAGCCTTGACGAGCGCACCTGCACGCACGCCCGCCTCGCGGGCGGCCGCATTCGTCGCCACGACGACGAGCGGACGACCGCCCGACACGCCTGCGACAGCGACGACCGCCCCCGACGAGTCGCCGAGACGGCCACGGACGTCGAGCGCGAGCGCACGCAGGTCGTCCGCCCCCGAGACCTCGCCCGCGTCGTGCGCGACGACCCGCACACCCGCGGCATCGACCGCCGACGATGCGAGCGTGCCGGCGACCGCGAGCAGCTGCGCCTGCCGCAGCGCGGCGAGTTCCTTCTCCGCGTCCTTGAGGCGCGACATGAGACTCGCGACCCGGTCGACGACCTCCTCGCCACGCGCCCCGAGAAGCCCGGAGACCTGGCCGACGATCGCGCGCTCCTTCGCGTGTGACGCGTACGCGCCCGCCCCGACGAGGGCGTCGACACGCCGCACGCCCGAGCCGATCGACGACTCGCCGAGGAGCGTCACGAGACCGAGCTCGCCCGAACGCTGCACGTGCGTGCCCGCGCACAGCTCGCGCGACCAGTCGCCACCGATCGAGACGACGCGCACCCGCTCGCCGTACTTCTCGCCGAAGAGCGCCATCGCGCCTGAGGCGCGCGCCTCGTCAAGCGTCATGATCGCCTCGGTGACCTCGAGGTCCTCCTGGAGACGAGAGTTGACGCGCTCCTCGATCTCGGCGAGAGCCGAGCCCGGGACGGCTGAGCCGCGACGGAAGTCGAAGCGGATGCGGCTCGGCGCGTTCTCCGAGCCCGCCTGCGTCGCATCCTTGCCGAGCGACTCCTGCAGCGCCTTGTGGATGAGGTGCGTCGCCGAGTGAGCACGCGCGATCGCCCCGCGCCGGGCGGTGTCGATCGTCGCCTCGCCCGACTCCCCGACCGTGAGGGTGCCGTCGACGAGACGACCACGGTGGACGTTGAGACCCTTGATGGGCGCCTGCACGTCATCGACCTCGACGACCGCACCGCCGTCGAGGCGGATGACGCCCTCGTCCGCGAGCTGGCCACCGGCCTCCGCGTAGAACGGGGTGCGGTCGAGCACGATCTCGACGTTCGCCGGCGCCGTCGCCGCCGGCGACGGGACACCGTCGACGAGCAGCCCGACGACCGTGCCGCGCGCCGACGCCTCCGTGTAGCCGAGGAACGCGACGGGCGCGGACATCTCCGCCTTGATGGCCTCCCACGCCGCGACGTCCGTGTGCCCGGACTTCTTCGCGACCGCGTCGGCCCGCGCACGCGCCTTCTGCTCCGCCATGAGTGCACGGAATGCAGGCTCGTCGACCTGGACGCCGTGCTCCGCCGCCATCTCGAGCGTGAGGTCGATCGGGAAGCCGTACGTGTCGTGGAGCGCGAACGCCTCGCCGCCGCCGAGGACGGGGGTGCCGTCCCCCGCGGCCTTGACGGCCTTCGCCACCGCGGTGTCGAGGATCGTCGTGCCCGACGCGAGCGTCCGGAGGAACGCGTCCTCCTCGCCGTAGACGACGTCCGCGATGCGGTCGAAGTCCGCGCCGATCTCCGGGTACGACGCCATCATGAGGTCACGCGACACCGGCAGCAGCTGCGGAAGCACGGACTCCTGCACGCCGAGCAGCCGCAGCGAACGCACCGCACGACGCAGCAGACGGCGCAGCACGTAGCCACGCCCCTCGTTCGACGGGCGCACGCCGTCGCCGACGAGCATGAGCGAGGACCGCACGTGGTCGGCGATGACGCGCATGCGCACGTCGTCCTCGCCGCCCTGGCCATAGGCCTTGCCCGTGAGCTCCTGCGTCGCCGCGATGACGGGGAAGACCTCGTCGATCTCGTACATGTTCTGCTTGTCCTGCAGGAGGAACGCCATGCGCTCAAGGCCCGCGCCCGTGTCGATGGCCTTCTGGTCGAGCTCCCGCACGAGCGGGTAGTCCTTGCCCGTCCCCTCACCGCGGAGGAACTGGTCGAAGACGAGATTCCAGATCTCGAGGTAGCGGTCGCCGCCCGGGTCGACGTCACCGCCGACAGCCTCGGGGCCGTACTGAGGGCCGCGGTCGTAGTGGAACTCCGCGCATGGCCCGGCCGGACCGGGCTGGCCCGTGTCCCAGAAGTTCTCCTCGCGCGGCAGGCGCACGATGTGCTTCGGGTCGATGCCGATCTTGCGCGTGAGGACGTCGAACGACTCCGTGTCCTCGTCCCACAGCGTCACCCACATGCGGTCACCGTCGAAGCCGTAGCCTCCCGCGTCCTGCGAGCCCGTGAGGAGCTCCCACGCGAGGTCGATCGCGCCTTCCTTGAAGTAGTCGCCGAACGAGAAGTTACCGTTCATCTGGAAGAACGTGCCGTGGCGCGTCGTGCGGCCGACGTTCTCGATGTCGTTCGTGCGGATGCACTTCTGCACCGACGCGATGCGCGGGTGTGGCGCCGGCTCGGTGCCGATGATGTACGGGATGAACGGCACCATGCCTGCGACCGTGAAGAGCAGCGACGGGTCCGGCGAGATGAGCGAGGCGCTCGGCGCGATGTGGTGGCCGCGGGCCTCAAAGTGATCGAGCCAACGCTGGCGGATGTCGGCGGTACGCATGGTGTCCTCGTGTGTCTGGTGGTCGTGCATGGGTCGGCGCTCGGGCGCCGAAGGTCAAGGGTAGGGCCCCGGAGGGCCCTAGAAGGAGTACGGGAGGTCGTCCTCGTCGTCGATCCGCGTCGTGCGGCCCGGGAAGTCCCCGCCCGACGACGCCGGGTCGACCGGCTCCGCGCCCCAGCGTGCCGCGGTGCGCGCCTGCTCGCGCAGGTGGCGGGCCTGGCCCCGGGCGTCCGTGCGGTCGGCGGGCGCCCGGCCCTCGGCGGCGAGCGCCCCGTGGAGCTCGGCCTCACGGCGGTCGCGGGCCTCGACCAGGTCGCCGCCGAACGCCGCAGCGGCCTCACGCACGCGGCCCACGAACGTCGTCGCCTGTGCCGTCGCGCCCTTGACCGCGCGGTCGACGACCGCGGGCGGGCTGTAGCGCTCGCGCAGCTCGGTGGCCTTGCGCACGGCGAGCACCGTGACGCCTGCGCCGACGGCGACCCAGAAGAGCCGCTTCATCGGGTGTTCCCCCGTCGTCCGCGCAGGTCCGGGGCCGGGCTCGCCGGTGCGGCGTCGTCCGGGTCGAGGCCCCGCACGCGCGCGAGCGCACGCGCCGATGCCTTGCGCGCGCCGTGGAGCGTGCTCGCGACAGCGATGACTGGGCCGCCGAGCACCGAGGCGTAGAGGCCCGTAAGCGCCGAGACATTCTCGGCGACCTGTGCGGCCGACGTCGTCACGGTGTCGACCTTCGCGAGCTGGACGTTCGTCTCCGCGACCGTCGTCGTCGCCTCGTCGAGGATCGGCAGCGTGTGGTCCGTGAGCTCACGCACCGCGTCGCGCGTCTCGTCGAGCACGCGGCCCAGCTTGAGCAGCGGCACGGCGAGCAGCCCGACGAGCAGGACGAACGCGATCGCGGCGATGAGTCCGGCCACGTCTCCGAGCGAGGTCATCGGTGCTTCCTTCCGGTGCGGGAGCCCCGTGACGGGGCACCCGGCAACTCTACCTGCAGCGGCACTTCAACGGCCGTGCGAACGAGCACGCCGAACGAGGCTGCTGCCACCCACACGGAGTTCTTCCGGGAATCCGCACTGATGTCCACTCCCAGCGACCATCTGCGCGGATTCCTCGGACGTGGACGCCGGCGTGGACGCGGCGCGGACGGGGGTGGGGGCGGGGGCGGGAATGCGGACGCCCCGCGCGCTGCGAGGCAGCGGCGGGGCGTCCGACGTGATGCTCGGGCTGATCAGCGCGAGTAGTGCTCGACGACGAGCTGGACCTCGGCGGTCACGGGGACCTCGGCGCGCTTGGGGCGACGCACCAGGGAGAAGGAGAGCTTCTCGAGCTGGACGTCGAGGTACGCGGGGACGGCCGGGAGGACGTCACGGTGCGCACCGGCGGCGGCGACCTGGAACGGGACGGTGGCCTGGCTCTTCGGCTTGACCTGGACCGTCTGGCCCGGCTTCACCTGGAACGAGGGGCGGTCGACGATCTTGCCGTCGACGAGGATGTGGCGGTGCACGACGGCCTGGCGGGCCTGAAGGATCGTGCGGGCGAAGCCGGCGCGGAGGACGAGGGCGTCGAGGCGCATCTCGAGGATCTCGACGAGAGCCTCACCGGTGAGGCCGGCGTCCTTCTTGGCGACCTCGAATGCGCGGGCCATCTGCTTCTCGCGGAGGCCGTACTGGGCGCGGAGACGCTGCTTCTCACGGAGACGGACCGCGTAGTCCGACTCGGTGCGGCGGCGGGCGCGGCCGTGCTCACCCGGGGGGTAGGGGCGCTTCTCGAAGTGCTTGACGGCCTTGGGGGTGAGCGCGATGCCGAGGGCACGGCTCAGACGCACCTGGCGGCGCGAACGGGTCACAGAGGACACGGTGATTCCATCCTGTCGTGGGATATTGACGTCACACCCGGGCGACCGGGTGCGGGACCAGCCGACGCACAGCCCTCCGACGCGAGGTCAGGAGCAGTGTCAGGGCCGAGGTCCCAGGCGTGCCCGCTAGGGCAACCTGTCTATCGTACCCGATCCCCTCCCCATCCCCGACCACCCCGACACGTAGGCCCCCAGCACCGTTCGACGGTGCTCAGCACCTACGAGTCGGCGGGACGGGGGGCTCGGGCGAGGATGTCACGCACCGCGTCGAGCCGCGGACCCACCTGCCGCTCGAAGCCACGGTCCGTCGGCTCGTAGTAGCGACGGCCCACGAGCGTGTCGGGCAGGTACTGCTGCGCCGCGACCGCATGCGGCTCGTCGTGCGCGTACACATACTGCTGACCGTGCCCGATCCGCTGCGCACCCGCGTAGTGCGCATCTCGCAGGTGTGTCGGCACCGTACCGGCCCGCCCCGCGCGCACGTCCGCGATCGCCGCGTCGATCCCAAGGTACGCAGCGTTCGACTTCGGCGCCGTCGCGAGGTGCACGACGGCCTCCGCGAGGACGATCCGCCCCTCCGGCATCCCGATGAGCGCCACCGCCTGAGCCGCCGCCGTCGCCGTCTGCAACGCGCTCGGGTCCGCGAGCCCGACGTCCTCCGCCGCAGAGATGACAAGGCGCCGCGCGATGAACCGCGGGTCCTCCCCCGCGACGATCATCCGCGCCAGGTAGTGGAGCGCCGCGTCGACGTCCGAGCCGCGGATCGACTTGATGAACGCCGAGACGACGTCGTAGTGCTGGTCCCCCGCCCGGTCGTACCGCACGGCCGCGACGTCGACCGCCTTCTCGACCGTCGCCAGATCGACCGTCGCGCCCGTCCCGCGCTCCTCGAGCGCAGACCCCGCCGCCGCCTCGAGCACGGTGAGCGCCTTGCGCGCGTCACCGCCAGCGAGACGCAGCAGATGCTCGAGCGCGTTTTCGTCGAGTGAGACCTCCCCGCCGAGCCCCCGCTCGTCGGACACGGCCCGCTCGACGAGCGTCCGCACGTCGTCCTCCGCAAGAGGTTGCAGAGTAAGCAGGAGCGAGCGCGACAGCAGCGGGGAGTTCACCGAGAAGCTCGGGTTCTCCGTCGTCGCCGCGACGAGCGTCACCCACCTGTTCTCGACGCTCGGCAGCAACGCGTCCTGCTGCGTCCGCGAGAACCGATGGACCTCGTCGACGAAGAGCACCGTCTCCTCGCCGCCCGCCACGAGCCTGCGCCGCGCGTCCTCGACGACCGTCCGCACGTCCTTGACGCCCGCCGTCACCGCCGACAGCTCGACGAAGCGTCGGCCCGACGCCCGTGCCACGAGGTACGCGAGCGTCGTCTTCCCCGTCCCCGGGGGCCCCCACAGGACGACCGACGACGGCGCGGCGCGCCCTGAGGCCTCCCCAGACTCGACGAGACGCCGTAGCGGCGAGCCCGGCACAAGCAGGTGCGCCTGCCCGGCCACCTCGTCGAGCGAACGGGGTCGCATCCGCACCGCAAGAGGAGCCCCACGCGACGGCTCCGGAACGCCCGCGACATCCGTCCCAGCGGTCTCGAACAGGTCCATGGCCCGAGCCTACGGCGCTCCGCACCCGCGCTCGGACCACCCCTGCTCGTGGCGAACGCCCTCGTCGCGATGGGATAGTGGCTCAGTGTTCGCATCCCTCGGCCGCAGCCTCATCCGCCACCCGCGCCGCGCCCTCGTCGTCTGGGCGCTCGTGGCGCTCCTCGGCGCAGGCATCGCGCTCCTCGGGACCGGCGGTGGCAGCCTCTTCGACCGGCTGTCCACCGGCGAGCCAGCCGTCACCGGGTCCGAGAGCGCCGAGGGCAGCCGGATCCTCGCGGAGAACACGACGACCGGGCCGACCCTCACGATGATGGTCTCGGGCGTCGACCCCGCTGACGACGCGCTTCCGGCCGCCGTCGAGAGCGTGAGGGCCGCCGTCGCCGCTGTATCCGGTGTCGCCTCCGTCGTCGACCCGTACGCGCTGCCCGACGGCATCGCGAACCCTGCCGCGGCGCCCCTGCTCGCCGTGTCCGGCAACGGCTTCGTCATGGTCGCCGAGCTCGACCCGACCCTCGACGACGACGCGCGCGCAGCCGCGGAGGACGCCGTCGTCGCGGCGTTCGCCACCGCCGACGACGCGCTCGTCGCAGCGGTCCCCGGCGCCACGACGCTCGTCGGCGGGACGAGCCTCGTCGTCGAGGCCGTCACCGACCAGGTGAAGGCCGACCTCGTCACGGGCGAGGTCGTTGCGCTGCCGGTCGCGCTCATCATCATGGTCCTCGTCTTCGGCGGTTTCCTCACCGCCTCGATGCCCATGGTCGGGGCGATCGCATCGATCGGCGCGGGCCTCGGCGTCATCTACGGCCTCACATACGTCATCGACGTCGATTCCTCCATCGTCAACGTCGTCACCCTCCTCTCGATCGGGCTCTCGATCGACTACGGGCTCCTCATCGTCTCCCGCTACCGCGAAGAGCTCGCGCTCGCACGGACCCAGGAAGCCACGGGCGGCATGCGTCGCCGCCGCGGCGACGGCGCCGTCCACGTCGCACTCGTCCGCACGATGTCCACCGCGGGCCGCACCGTCGCGTTCTCGGCCCTCACCGTCGCCATCTCGATCGCCGGCCTCGTCGTCTTCGACCCGTCGATCCTGCGGTCGATCGGCCTTGCCGGCCTCGCCATTGTCCTCATCTCGGTCGCGACCGCCCTCACCCTCGTCCCGGCGCTCCTCCTCGTCGCCGGAGCGCGGATCGAGCGGCCCGGGGTCCTCACCCGCGTCCCGTGGCTCGCAGGCGTGCTCGCCCGCACGGCTGACGTCGAGAGCGACGAGGGTGTCTTCTCGCGCTGGGCAGCACGCGTCCAGAAGCACCCGTGGTGGGTGCTCGTCGGCTGCGTCTCCCTCCTCGTTGCGATGGCCCTCCCTCTCGGCCACCTCCACCTGCGCAACTCCGGAGTCGACCTGCTGCCCGCGTCCGACAGCCAGCGGCAGTTCGTCGAGCAGCTCTCGGCCGAGTACCCCGCAACGTCCGGGTCCGACCTCGTCGTCGTCGTCGACGGCACCCTCGAGGAGGCGGCCGCCTGGATCCCCGACATCGAAGCGCTCCCGCGGGTCGCTGAGGTGCGCGGTCCGTCCGCGCTCGGTGCCTACGCGGTCCTTGCGGTCGACACGACCGACGACGACGCCGGCGGCCCCGAGTCCGTCGCCGCCGTCCACGACCTGCGCGAGCTCGACCCGCCCCACCGCGCGTGGGTGACGGGACAGGCCGCCAACCAGGTCGACTTCCTCGACGCCCTCACCTCCCGGGCCCCCTGGGCGGTCGGCATCGTCGTCGTCGCGACCCTCATCCTGCTGTTCCTCATGACCGGCTCGCTCGTCGTCCCCGTCAAGGCGTTGCTCACGAACGGGCTCTCCCTCGCCGCGTCAACGGGCGTGCTCGTCCTTGCGTTCCAGGACGGGTGGCTCGAGGGGATCCTCGGCTTCACGTCGACGGGCGGGATCGAGACGTACGTCTTCGCGCTCGTGCTCGCGTTCGCGTTCGGCCTCGCGATGGACTACGAGGTCTTCCTGCTCGCCCGGATCAAGGAGCTCGTCGACGCTGGTCATGAGTCGGAGAAGGCCGTGCGACTCGGACTCCAGCGGTCCGGCCGCATCATCACGTCGGCCGCCGCGATCATCGTCGTCGTCTTCGCAGGCTTCGTCTTCGGCGAGTTGCTCGTCATCAAGGAGGTCGGGTTCGCCCTCGCCTTCGCCGTGGCGCTCGACGCGACCCTCGTCCGGATGCTCCTCGTGCCGGCGACGATGACGCTGCTCGGGACGTACAACTGGTGGGCGCCTGCGCCGCTGCGCAGGCTGCATGAACGCTTCGGCCTGGAGCACTGACGATGCGGTACGGCGCCGACGACACGCTCGGGGCCGGGCGGACCTGGGTCGAGCAGGCGCGGGCCGACGACGAGCGGGTCGCACGCGAGCGGTCCGCACGCGACGCGGCGGAGCGCGCTGCGGCGAGGGCGCTCGTCGAGCAGCGCAACGCCCTGCTCGAGGCCGCCTACGAGCGTGACGCCGCGACGCACCGCCGTCACAGGCGTTGGCTCGTCGTCCCGACCGCCGCCCTCGTGGCTTACGAGGTGCTGTGGTGGGGGTTCGCCCTGCGGGCGCGGGGCCGGGCGTTCGGGGTGCGTGATCCCGGGCTGCGGCTCGAGGAGATCCGCGCGTGGACGGTCGTCGCGGGGCAGCACTGGGTCGTCTCGGTCGTCGCGCTCGTCGTCCTCGGGCTCGTGTGGTGGCGACACGCCCGCCGGCGTCCCCATGCGCCCTTCTTCGAGCTCCTGCCCGACGACGAGGCGCGTCGTCACCCTGCGTTCACGCAGGGTGCACAGGTCCCGCGCCGCATCGTCTGACGCCGCACCCCGGCGGCGCCCAACTCCAACGACGATCGCCCCGGACGACGTCCGTGATCGACACCGGACCGGTCGCCGCGGACACGACGACGCCATGGTGCGCACGTCATGTGCGCACCATGGCGTCCGTCGCGAGGGTCTGACAGGCCCGCGCTGCGGGCCTGTCAGCTGTCAGGCCCCGGTGGGAGCGTCGGCCGGGGCAGCCTCCGCCTTCGGGGCGGCGGGCTTCGCGTCGACGCCCGCCTCCTTGCGCTGCTGCGCCGTGATCGGCGCGGGAGCCTGCGTGAGCGGGTCGTAGCCGCCACCCGACTTCGGGAACGCGATGACGTCGCGGATCGACTCCGAGCCCGTGAGGAGCATGAGGATACGGTCCCAGCCGAACGCGATGCCGCCGTGCGGCGGGGCGCCGAACTTGAACGCGTCGAGGAGGAAGCCGAACTTCTCCTGCGCCTCGGCCTCGCCGATGCCCATCATGCGGAAGACCCGCTCCTGCACGTCACGGCGGTGGATACGGATCGATCCGCCGCCGATCTCGTTGCCGTTGCAAACGATGTCGTACGCGTACGCGAGTGCCTCGCCCGGGTTCTCCTCGAACGTGTCGATCCACTCCGGAGTCGGCGACGTGAAGGCGTGGTGGACGGCCGTCCACGCACCCTCACCGACCGCGACGTCGTCGTCCTCGCCCGTGGGCTTGAACAGCGGCGCGTCGACGACCCACACGAACGCCCACGCCGACTCGTCGATGAGCCCGGCCTTGCGGCCGACCTCGAGACGCGCGGCACCGAGGAGCGCGCGCGAGTCGCTCGCGCGACCCGCGGCGAAGAACACCGCGTCGCCCGGCTCCGCACCGGTCGCCGCCGCGAGCCCGGAACGCTCAGCGTCGGAGAGGTTCTTCGCGACGGGCCCGCCGAGCTCGCCGTCCTCGCCGAACGTCACGTACGCGAGGCCCCGGGCGCCGCGCTGCTTGGCCCACTCCTGCCACGCGTCGAAGCCACGACGCGGCGTGGCCGCTCCACCCGGGAACCGGATCGCACCGACGTACGGGGCCTGGAAGACGCGGAACGTCGTGTCGGCGAAGTACGCCGTGAGGTCGACGAGTTCGAGCCCGAAGCGGAGGTCGGGCTTGTCCGAGCCGTAGCGCTCCATGGCGTCCTTGAACGTCATGCGCGGGATGGGCAGCGAGATCTCGTGGCCGCCGAGGCGCCAGAGTTCGACGAGGATCTCCTCGGCGACCTCGATGACGTCGTCCTGCTCGACGAAGCTCATCTCGACGTCGAGCTGCGTGAACTCCGGCTGCCGGTCGGCGCGGAAGTCCTCGTCGCGGTAGCAGCGCGCAATCTGGTAGTAGCGCTCCATGCCGGCGACCATGAGCAGCTGCTTGAAGAGCTGCGGCGACTGCGGAAGCGCGTACCAGGAGCCCGGCGCGAGGCGTGCGGGCACGAGGAAGTCGCGCGCACCCTCGGGCGTCGAACGGGTGAGCGTCGGCGTCTCGATCTCGACGAACTCGTGGCGGTCGAGCACGCGGCGCGCCGCCGCGTTCGCCTTCGCGCGCATGCGCAGGGCGGCGGCCGGCGCGGGACGACGCAGGTCGAGGTAGCGGTGGCGCAGGCGTGCCTCCTCACCGATCTGCTCGGTGCCGTCGAGCGCGGTCGAGACCTGGAACGGCAGCGGCGCCGACTCGTTGAGGACGACGACCGTCTCGGCGACGACCTCGATCGCACCGGTCGAGAGGTTCGTGTTCTCGTTGCCGTCGGGGCGAGCGTTGACTGTGCCCGTCACCTGGAGGACGAACTCGGCGCGCAGCGGGTGCGCGACGGCCTCGTCACGGATGACGACCTGGGCGATGCCCGAGGCGTCACGCAGGTCGATGAAGGCGACGCCACCGTGGTCGCGGCGTCGGTCGACCCAGCCCGTGAGGGTGACGGTCTGACCTGCGTGCTCGGCCCTGAGGGAGCCGGCGGGGTGTGTGCGGAGCACTGGGATCTTCCTTCCGGGAAGTCTGGGGGCGGTCCGCCGAGACGGGGCGGCGCCGGAGGAGAGCGAGCCGCGGGCGGCACGCACGTCGGTCCATCCTAGGACGCGACAGGCGCGGACCCCAGCCGTTTCCTCGGCCGGGGCCCGCGGATGAGCCTGGATCAGGCGGTGGCCGCCCGGACGGTCGGGCGGGCGTCGGCCGCGGGCGGGGCCCACGACGACGCGTCCGCGTCGACCTGCTCGCCCGAGCGGATGTCCTTGACCTGATGCCCCTGCGCGGGCACGACGGAGCCGTCCGCGCGCGTGTGCTCGGGCGTCGGCGGGAACCAGACGAACGGGATCGAGCGACGGTCGGCGTAACGGATCTGCTTGCCGAACTTCGCGGCGCTCGGCGCGACCTCGCACGCGATGCCGCGGGCCCGCAGCGCGGCGGCAACGTCGTCGGAGACTGACCGCTCGGCCTCGTCGTTCACCGCGACGAGCACAGCGCTCGGCACGCCGCGGGACGCGACGACGAGCCCGTCGGACAGGAGACGCGACACGAGACGTGAGACGCCGATCGAGAGCCCGACACCGGGGAACGTGCGCTTGCCGTCCGAGGCGAGCGTGTCGTAGCGACCGCCCGAGCAGATCGAGCCGAGACTCTCGTGCCCGACGAGCAGCGTCTCGTAGACGGAGCCCGTGTAGTAGTCGAGGCCGCGAGCGATCTTCATGTCCGCGACGACGACCCCCGGGGCGCGCACTGCAGCGGCCGCGACGAGCGCACCGAGCTCGGTGAGCCCCTCCTCGAGGAGCTCGGTCACCGCGCCGTGCTGCTCGGCGAGAGCGCGCACGCGATCGACGACCGTCGCGTCGGATCCGCTGATGGCGGCGAGCTCGAGGCACGCGGCGGCCTGCGCCGCGCTCGCGCCAGCCTCCGCGGCGAGCAGCTCCGCGACGGCGTCGGGCCCGATCTTGTCGAGCTTGTCGATCGACCGCAGGACAGCCTCGACGTCATCGAGCCCGAGCCCGCGGTAGAAGCCCTCGGCGACCTTGCGGTTATTGACGAGGATGCGCACCTCGGGCACGCCGATGTCGCGCAGCCTGCCGAGGGCGTCGGCCATGACGAGCGGCAGCTCGACCTCGTAGTGGTAGGGCAGCTCGCCGTCGCCCACGACGTCGACGTCAGCCTGGAGGAACTCCCGGAACCGGCCGTCCTGGGGACGCTCGCCGCGCCACACCTTCTGCATCTGGTAGCGCTTGAACGGGAACGCGAGGTGGCCCGCGTTCTCGAGGACCCAGCGCGCGAACGGCACCGTGAGGTCGAAGTGCAGGCCGAGCTGCTTGTCCGGCTCAGCCCCCTCCTCCTCCTGGAGGCGACGCAGCACGTAGACCTCCTTGGAGGTCTCACCCTTGCGGAGCAGCTGGTCGAGCGGCTCGACCGCCCGCGTCTCGATGCCCGCGAAGCCGTGGAGCTCGAAGGTCTCGCGCAGGACGTCGAGGACGTGCTGCTCGACGACACGCCCGTCAGGGCGCCACTCAGGAAATCCGGACAGGGGGGTGGGGCGTGCCATGGTCCCCGATCCTACCGGCGGGCGAGGTACGGGTTCGACGCCATTTCGTGCCCGACGGTCGTCGCCGGGCCGTGCCCCGGCAGGACGAGCGCATCGCCCGGGAGCGTCGCGACGACATCGCGCAGCGTGCGCGCCATGACGGCACCGTCCCCGCCGGGCAGGTCCGTGCGCCCGACGCTCCCCGCGAAGAGGACGTCACCCGTCAGCACCGTCGACGTCACGACGGTGCGAGGCCGGCCAGGGCGTGGCAGCTCCGAGGAGTCGTCCGGCACAGCCGAGACGACGTAGAGCGTCGACCCCTCCGTGTGCCCGGGTGCGTGCACGGCCTCGACCGTGACGCCGGGCCCGAGCGTGTCCTCGCCGAGCAGGCCGCCCGCACCGACGAGAAGTGTGCGCTCCCCCGCGAACGTCATGACACGCTCCGGGACGCGCGTGTCGTCGACGTGCACCCCCTGCTGCGCGACCGCCTGGACGAGCGGCCCCCGCGCACCCCACGGGTCGAGCGTCCCGAAAGGGTCCGCGAGGCGGTGCGCGTCGGCCTCGTGGAGGACGAACGGGATCCCGGCGTCGTCGGTGACGAGCGGCCCGTCCCACACGTGGTCGAGGTGCCCGTGCGTCGCGAGCACGGCCACCGGGACGAGGTCGTGCTCGACGAGGTGCGCGTGCAGCGCGGGCGCGACCCCGCCGCCCGCGTCGACGACGAGGCACGGGCCCGAGCCCGTGGCCGACAGGACGTGGCACGACGCACCGAGAACCGGCGCGACGAGCGTCGTGAGGCGGAACATGGACGCGTCGGCGGAGGGCATGCCCCCAGGCTAGCGGCGCGTTCCCCGTCCGCCCTGCGCGGACAGGGTGTTCTCGCGCGCACGAGCGCGCGTCAAAGTGCCTAGACTGGCCACGGCCGTGTTCGTCACCGAACCGGTGCCCACCGGTCCCCGCGCGGGGACAGTCGCTGATGTCACCCGGTCGCACCGGCCGGTACGCGTCACAACCCGAGGAGTGATGCCCTGTGTCCGAGACCACCCCCACCGCCGACGAGCCGATCGTCGAGACCGCCGAGGGCACCGCTCCCGAGTCTGCTGAAGCCGAGACCGCCGCCGAGGTCCCCGCCGACGACGCCGCGACGTCCACGCCCGGAGTCGCCGTGACCGAGGCGCCCGAGACCGACGCGCACCGCCTCGCGGACCCTTTCGGGACGCTCGACCCGTGGGGTGCGCGGGGGCCGCTCGTCCAGGCGGTCGCGCAGCAGGGGGTGCACGTCGACGACACGCGCNCCCGTCCCGCGGCCCACGCCCCGTCCCGCCCCGAGCCCTCTCGCGATCGCCCAGGCGCGCCCCGCGGAGGCCGCGCCTGTCGCAGCTCCCGACGACGCCGCCGAGGCACTCGCCGCGGCCGCGTTCGGCCGCGTCGACGAGGACGGCACCGTCTACGTCCGCGAGGGCGAGACCGAGCGTGCCGTCGGCCAGTTCCCCGGCGTGAGCGCCGAAGAGGCCATGGCTCTCTACGTGCGTCGCTTCCTCGAGATCCAGTCGAAGGTCACGCTCTTCGAGACCCGGCTCGGTTCCGCCGACCTCGCGGTCAAGGAGATCGACCAGACGATCGCACGCCTCACGGAGGACCTCGCAGAGCCCTCCGCGGTGGGCGACCTCGCCGGCCTGCGTGCGCGCCTCGACGGGCTCCGCGAGCGTGCCGCCCAGCGCCGCTCCGAGCTCGACGCTGAGCGCACCGCCGCCCGCGCCGCGGCCGTCGAGCGTCGCACCGCAATCGTCGAGGCCGCCGAGGAAATCGCAGGCACCGACCCGTCGCGGATCCAGTGGCGCCCGTCGGGCGACCGGCTCCGCCAGCTCCTCGACGACTGGAAGGACGCGCAGCGCAACGGCCCGCGCATCGACCGGCCGACGGAGGAGGCGCTCTGGAAGCGGTTCAGCCACGCACGGACCACGTTCGACCGCGAGCGTCGCCACTTCTTCGCGGAGCTCGAGACCCGCAACTCCGCCGCGAAGTCCGCCAAGGAAGCCCTCGTCGCCGAGGCCGAGGCACTCTCGACGTCGACCGAGTGGGGTGCCACCGCGGGCGCGTACCGCATCCTCATGGACCGCTGGAAGGCCGCAGGCCGCGCCAACCGCAAGGACGACGACGCGCTCTGGGCACGCTTCCGTGCCGCCCAGGACCGCTTTTTCGCGGCCCGTGACGCGGACAACGCCGCGACCGACGCCGAGTTCGAGGCGAACCTCGCGGTCAAGGAGGACCTGCTCACCGAGGCTGAGGCACTCGTCCCCGTGACGGACCTCTCCCGCGCCAAGGCCGCGCTGCGCGACATCCAGGAGCGGTGGGAGGCGGCCGGCAAGGTCCCGCGCAACGCCATGGGGCGCGTCGAGGCACGTATGCGTGCCGTCGAGACCGCGGTCCGCGACGCAGAGCAGGCACAGTGGGTCCGCACCAACCCTGAGACGCGTGCGCGCGCCGAGGGCGCGGCCGCTCAGCTCGAGGCGTCGATCGCCCAGCTCGAGGCTGAGCTCGAGACTGCCCGCCCGAAGGGCGACGAGCGCAAGGTGCGCTCGCTCGAGGAGGCCGTGACGGCCAAGCGCGCGTGGCTCGAGCAGATCGTCCGCGCTGCGGAGGACGCGCGCGGCTGACGCTCCGTCCACAGGACGACGGCCCCGGTGGAGATCCACCGGGGCCGTCGCGCATCCTGGGGGTGTGCTCCTCCGTCACGCCCTCACCCGCCCCGAGCCGGGCCTCCCCCGAACCCTGCGACCTGCGACGGTCGGCGGCGAGGTCGCGTACTCGGCGCTCCGCGCGGCGGGGCACCTCATCGAGCTGACGCCCGGGGTCGCCGTCCTCGCAGGAACGGCGGTCACCCGAACCGACCGCCTCGCGGCCCTCGGGCCGCGCATCCCCCCGCGCACCGTCGTCGGAAGGCTCAGCGCCGTCTGGGTCCACACCGGTCACGGTGTCCCTGGCGAGCTGAGCGTCCTCTACGCACCTGGCACGCACCGGCCACCCGGGCGGCCCGACCTGCGCACGCACCAGGCGACGCTCGCCCCGGCTGACGTCGAAGGCCTGCCGGGACTCCACGTCACCTCGCCGCTGCGCACCGCGGTCGACGTCGCGCGTCACGTGCCCCGCGACATTGCGCTCGCGGCTCTCACGCACCTCTGGAGCGCCGGTCTCGCCACGCCGGCCCAGACCGCCGCGCGGCTGCGGGAGCACCGAGCGAGCCCGTGCACGTCCGAGGCGCTCGACATCGTCGCCGAGCTCGCGGCACGTGTCGGAGCCGGTCCTGGTCCCGCCCCGCGCCCGGTCGCCGTCAGCGTGTCGGCGCGGCCCTCGACCCGGTGACGCGGTACACGTCGAAGACCCCCTCAACCTTCCGCACCGCCTTGAGAACGGTCGCGAGGTGCGCGGGCTCCGCCATCTCGAAGACGAAGCGCGACGTCGCAACCCGGTCCGACGACGTCGAGACCGACGCCGAGAGGATGTTGACGTGGTTGTCCGAGAGCACCCGCGTGATGTCCGAGAGCAGGCGTGCCCTGTCGAGCGCCTCGACCTGGATCTGCACGAGGAACAGCGTGCTCGCGCCCGAGCTCCACGCGACGTCGACGAAGCGCTCCGGCTGGTCCCGCAGCGCCTCGACGTTGACGCAGTCCGCACGGTGCACCGAGACACCCTGCCCGCGCGTGATGAAGCCGACGATCTCATCGCCCGGAACGGGGGTGCAGCATTTCGCGAGCTTCACCCAGATGTCCTCGACGCCCTTGACGACAACGCCCGGATCACCCTGGCGCGACCTGCGACGCGTCGCCCCGGGGAGCGCGACCTCCGCAAGATCCTCCTGCGCGCCCTCCTCTCCGCCGAACGCCTGCGCGAGACGGGTGACGACGGTCTGGGCGGACACCTGCGCCTCGCCGACGGCCGCGTACAGAGCCGAGACGTCCGCGTAACGCATGTCCGAGGCGAGCCCCGCAAGAGCCTCGTGGCTGAGGAGCCGCTGGATCGGCAAGTTCTGCTTGCGCATCGCCTTCGCGATCGCTTCCTTGCCGTGCTCGACCGCCTCCTCGCGGCGCCCCTTGGAGAACCACTGCCGGATCTTGTTCCGCGCGCGCGGACTCTTGACGAACGCGAGCCAGTCCTGGCTCGGCCCCGCGGTCTCGGACTTTGAGGTGAGAACGTCGACGACGTCGCCGTTCTCGAGCGGCGAGTCGAGCGACACGAGCCGGCCGTTGACGCGCGCACCCATGGTGCGGTGCCCGACCTCCGTGTGCACGGCGTACGCGAAGTCGACGGGGGTCGACCCCGCCGGGAGCGCCATGACCTCGCCCTTGGGCGTGAAAACGTAGACCTCTTGGCCAGCCATCTCGAAGCGCAGCGAATCGAGGAACTCCGTCGGGTCCGCGGTCTCCCGCTGCCAGTCGACGAGCTGGCGCAGCCACTGCATGTCGCCCGCGCCCGCATCCGGGCCGGCGGTGCCCGCCTTCGCGGCCTCCTTGTACTTCCAGTGGGCCGCGACGCCGTACTCCGCACGTCGGTGCATCTCGAACGTGCGGATCTGAATCTCGACAGGCTTGCCGCCGGGCCCGATGACCGTCGTGTGCAGCGACTGGTACATGTTGAACTTCGGCATCGCGATGTAGTCCTTGAACCGGCCCGGGACCGGGTTCCACCGCGCGTGCAGCGCACCGAGCGCCGCGTAGCAGTCACGCACCGTGTCGACGAGGACACGCGTGCCGACGAGGTCGTAGATGTCCTCGAAGTCGTGACCGCGGACGATCATCTTCTGGTACACCGAGTAGTAGTGCTTGGGCCGGCCCGTCACCGTCGCCTTGATCTTCGCGGACCGCAGGTCGGCGACGATCTGCTCCCGGACGACCGCGAGGTACTCCTCGCGCGCTGGAGCACGCTCAGCGACGAGACGCACGATCTCCTCGTAGACCTTCGGGTAGAGCGTCTGGAACGAGAGGTCCTCGAGCTCCCACTTAATCGTGTTCATGCCGAGCCTGTGCGCGAGCGGTGCGTAGATCTCGAGCGTCTCGCGGGCCTTGCGGGCCGCCGACTCCGCCGGCACGAACTTCCACGTCCGCGCGTTGTGGAGCCGGTCCGCGAGCTTGATGACGAGCACGCGGATGTCGCGCGACATCGCGACGACCATCTTGCGCACGGTCTCCGCCTGCGCCGCATCGCCGAACTTCACCTTGTCGAGCTTGGTGACGCCGTCGACGAGCATGGCGATCTCCTCGCCGTACTCGCGCGTCAGCTGATCGAGCGAGTAGTCCGTGTCCTCGACGGTGTCGTGGAGCAGCGCCGCGGCGATCGTTGGCTCCGTCATACCGAGCTCGGCGAGGATCGTCGCGACGGCGACGGGGTGCGTGATGTATGGGTCGCCCGAGCGTCGCTTCTGGCCCCGGTGGGCCTTCTCCGCCGTGACGTACGCGCGCTCGATGAGCGAGAGGTCAGCCTTGGGATGGTTGGTGCGCACGGCCTGCAGCACAGGCTCGATCGCAGGCGACACGCCCGCGCGCGGCGTGAACCAGCGCATGAGCGACGACGAGCGCGCCGGGGTCTGGGGCGTGGGTGCGGCGGCCGTCGGCCGCTGGGCAGGGGTCGGCACCTTCGTGTCGTCGGCCATGTGCCCCTCCCGTCCGTCCCGTCCCCGGGACGCCAGTGCCCGGGCTACGTGCCCCGGGCGACGTCGAACGATGCGCAGGTGGACAGTCTACGGCGCGCAGCAGGTGGTCCTGCGCGCACGACGGCGGCGTCATCCCTCGAGGGATGACGCCGCCGTCGTGGAACGCGTCAGACGATGAGGGATCGCACCGCACGCCCGGCGAGCCGCTCCCGGCCTCCGAGGCCGGGAATCTCGAAGAGGAATGCGAGCCCGACGACGGTTCCCCCCGCACGTTCGACGAGGTCTGCACCCGCCGATGCGGTGCCCCCGGTCGCGAGGATGTCGTCGAGGACGAGGACGCGCGCGCCCGCGGGGATCGTCCCGTCCCGCAGCTCGAGCGTCGCGGTGCCGTACTCGAGCTCGTAGGTCGCGGCGAGCACCGGCGGCGGGAGCTTGCCCGCCTTGCGCACGGGGATGAACCCCGTGCCGAGGTGCGTCGCGAGGGGCGCTCCGAAGAGGAAGCCGCGCGCCTCCATGCCGGCGACGAGGTCGAACTCACCGAGCTCGCTCGCGAGGTCCGCCATCGCGCGCGTCGCCGCCGCGAGGCCCTCGCCCGAGGCGAGGACCCCGGCGACGTCCCGGAAGAGGACGCCGGGCTGCGGGAAGTCAGGAACCTCCCGCAGCAGGCTCTCGACGATCTCGACGTCCGCCGACCGGTGGTGCGGTGCGGTCACTTCTTGCGCCGCCTCGGCTGTGCCGCGTGCCCCTGGTGCTGCCCGGGGAGCAGCTTGCCCGTCACGGCGTACGCCGTGGCCGGCTCGCCTGCCTCGGCGCCCGCGCGCAGCGCGAGGACCTTCTCGGTGTGCGCCTTGATCGCGGGCTCACGGTCGCGCAGGGCGACCTCGATGGGCGTCGCGAGGAAGATCGACGAGTAGGTGCCCGCCGCCATGCCGACGAACAGCGCGAGGGCGATGTCGCGCAGTGTGCCGGCTCCGAGGACGAAGGCGCCGATGAAGAGGATCGAGGACACGGGCAGGAGCGCAACGACGGACGTGTTGATCGACCGGACGAGCGTCTGGTTGATCGCGAGGTTCGCCTGCTCCTCGTACGTCGAGCGCTTCTGCGCGAGAATGCCGTCGGTGTTCTCCCGCACCTTGTCGAAGACGACGACCGTGTCGTAGATCGAGTACCCGAGGATCGTGAGGAAGCCGATCATCGTCGCCGGGGTGACCTCCCAGCCGACGAGCGCGTAGACGCCGAGTGTGAGGATGAGGTCGTGGAAGAGCGCGAGGATCGCACCCGCCGCCATTCGCCAGTTGCGGAAGTACGCCGTCATGACGAGCGTGACGAGCAGGACGAAGACGATGAGGCCCTGGATCGTCTTCGACGAGACGTCCTTGCCCCACGTCGCGCCGATCGTCGTCACGGTGACGGCGTCGGCTCCGACGCCGTACGCCTCGGCAAGACCGGTCTTGACCTCGTCGATCTGGGCCTGCTCGAGCGGGACCGTCTGCACGCGCACGGCGGAGGATCCGAGCGACGAGACTCGCGGGATCTCAGTGACCCCGGTCTTCTCGACGACCTCGGTCGCGATGCTCTGCGAGGTGTCGGAGACTCCTGACACCGTGAACTCCGAGCCACCCGTGAACTCGATGCCGAAGTTGAACCCTCGGATACCGAGCACGAGCGCGCAGAGCGCGACGATGACAAGCGACACGGCAAAGAAGCCCTTGCGCCGGCCGACGATGTTGTACGAGCGACGGCCCGTGTGGAGGTCGTTGCCCCACTGGGAGAACCCGCGGCGTGCCATCAGTGCTTCTCCTCGTCCTCGCCGGCGACCTCGGTGGTCGCGGCCTCGGGTACGTCGTCCTGGGTGTCGGGTGCCTCGTCCGTGCCGGTCGTCGGCTCGGGCTGCGACGGCTTCTCCTCGCGGAGCGCGGGCGCTCGGCGCTCAGCGATCGTCAGCGGGCGGTCCTCGACGTCGGTCGCCGACGAACCCGCGAAGCCGCCGAGCGTGTCGCTGCCGGACTCCTTCTTCCGGACGGTCGCCTGCGGCGCACGGACGCGTCCGCGGCCCTGGTAGACCGCGGCACGTCCGCCGAGCTGGCGCGGGTCGAGGCCCGAGGCCGGGTGGCCTCCGCCGAAGAAGCGGGTCCGCGCGAGCAGCTCCATGAGCGGGTGCGTGAAGAAGAACACGACGATGACGTCGATGACGGTCGTGAGACCGAGCGTGTAGGCGAAACCTCGCACCCCGCCGACCGCGAGGAAGAACAGCACGATCGCCGCGAGGAGGTTGACGGCGTCGGACGCAAGGATCGTGCGGCGTGCGCGGTCCCAACCCTTTTCGACCGAGCCGACGAGGGCGCGACCGTCGCGCAGCTCGTCACGGATGCGCTCGAAGTAGACGATGAACGAGTCTGCGGTGATGCCGATCGCGACGATGAGGCCCGTGACGCCCGCGAGCGAGAGCCGGTAGCCCTGCAGCCACGAGAGGTACGTGATCGCGAGGTACGTGATGATCGTCGCCATGACGAGCGAGGCGACCGTGACGAAGCCGAGCACCCTGTACTGCACGAGCGAGTAGAGGACGACGAGAATGAGGCCGATGAGCCCCGCGAGCAGACCCTTCTGGAGCTGCTCGGACCCGAGCGTCGCCGAGATCTCCATCTCGCTCTGCACCTTGAAGTCGAGCGGAAGCGACCCGAAGTTCAGCTGGTTGGCGAGCGTCGCCGCGCTCTGACGCGTGAAGCTACCGGAGATCTCCGCGCGGCCGTCCGGGATCGCCTCGGTCACCTGAGGCGCCGAGATGACGAGCCCGTCGAGAACCATCGCGAAGAGGTTGGGGGCGACGTCTGCGCCCGCGCTTCCCTGTGCGTACTGCTCGGCGAGGCGCTTCGTGGTCTGGTAGAACGCCTCCTTGCCCTCGTTCGTGAACTCGATGTTGACGACCGACTCGTTGGTCGTCGCGTTGTTGACGACGCGGAGACCCGACTGGGCGTTCTTGATCTGCGTCCCCGGGATCTCGACAGGGCCGAGGATGTACTTGTAGAGGCCGTCGTCCGAGCACGTGATGAGGACGGCGTTGGGGTCGCCCGAGTCGCCGCCCGTGAGCTTGGAGTCGTCGCACACGAGCGCGTCGAACTCCTTCTTCACGGCGTCGGTGATCTGCGCGAGGTCGGACGGGTTGGACGCGTCAGGCTTCGGCTGCGTCGTCGCCGTGCTCGTCGGCTCGTCGGTCGCCTTGTCCGTGGCGGTCGCCGTCGCAGTAGCCGTCGTGGTCGCGCTGTCCGTCGACTCCTTCGACTCACCGCCCGTCGAGCCCGTGGTCGCGCCGTCCGTGGCCTCGTCCGTCGACGCGTCGGTCGCCTCGTCCGTCGACTCGTCGGTGGCCTCGTCCGTCGACGCGTCGGTGGCCTCATCCGTCGACTCGTCGGTCGCCTCGTCCGTGGCCGACGGCGTCGGCGTGGGCTCGGCAGCGAAGCCGTACTCCTGGACGAGCACCGGACGGAAGTTCATCTGTGCGGACCGGCGCACGAGGTCAAGGGTCGCCTGGTCGGGCGTGCCGGGAAGGGCGACGACGATGTTCTGACCGCCCTGGCTCGAGATCTCCGCCTCCGCGACGCCCGAGGCGTCGACACGCTGGCGGATGACATTGATCGCCTGGCGGAGGTCCTCCTCGGTGATCGCCGAGCCGTCGGTCGCGACGGGAGTGAGGATGATCTGGGTCCCGCCCTCGAGGTCGAGCGCCAGGTTCGGGGTCCAGTCCGCGTCCCCCCACTTCACGCCGGCAGCGAGGCCGCCGACCGCGAGTGCGATGAGGATCGCGAGGCTGATGAGCGTCCGCAGGGGACGCGTCTTCTTCGTACTGCTCGCCACCAGAGTGATCTCTTCCCGTGTGCGGACCAGGAGGCCTGGTCCGGTTCAGTCGACGTGCGCTGTGAGCGTCGCGCGCCGAGCCTAGTCGTTCGTCGGCCGCTGGTCCTGCGGCGTCTCGGGCGTGTCCGTCCCGTCCTCCTCGAGCACGTCGATCCCGTCGTCCTCGACGACCGGCTCGACGACCTTGGCGATCGCCTGCCGGATCCACGTCGACCGGCCGCCGTCGTCCGCGACGAGCGTGATGCGGTCACCCTCGACCGCGACGATCGTCCCGAAGAAGCCCGAGCCGGTCATGACCTCCGTGCCCACCTCGAGGCTGTCACGGAACGCCGAGGCCTCTCGCTGCTGCTTGCGCGCACGGCGCGAGCCGAAGAACATCATGAGCACGAGCGCGCCGAGGACGACGTAGAGGAAGATGCCGCTGCTACCGCCGGTGCCGGTCGCAGCTGCGAGGTTCGTGACGTCGGTCATGACGAGGATGCTCCTTCGAGGGTGGACTTCGCCTGCCGCAGTCTAGCGGCGGTTCCGGAGGTCCAACGCCCGCCGTGCGCGGGAGGTTCCCGGACGACGTCAGGTGGGCGGGGTGAGCCCGAGGTGCGCCCATGCCGCAGGGGTCGCGACCCGACCGCGCGGCGTGCGCCCCATGAGCCCCTCGCGCACGAGGAACGGCTCCGCGACGGTCTCGACCGTCTCGGGCTCCTCCCCGACCGCGACGGCGAGCGTCGAGAGCCCGACGGGTCCCCCACCGAACCGGGTGCACAGCGCCGCGAGCACCGCACGGTCGAGCCGGTCGAGACCGAGCACGTCGACCTCGTAGACCTCGAGCGCAGCCCGCGCCGCCCGCAGGTCGAGCCGCCCGTCGCCGCGCACCTGCGCCCAGTCGCGGACGCGCCGCAGCAGCCGGTTCGCGATGCGAGGCGTGCCGCGAGAACGGCCGGCGATCTCCGCAGCCGCGTCGGCCTCGAGCACCGTGCCGAGCAGACCCGCGCTCCTCAGCAGCACCTGCTCGAGCTCGGACGCGTCGTAGAAGTCGAGGTGGCCCGTGAAGCCGAAGCGGTCGCGGAGAGGCGCCGGGAGCAGCCCGGCGCGCGTCGTCGCTCCCACGGCGACGAAGGGCGGCAGGGCGAGCGGGATCGCGCTCGCGCCCGGTCCCTTCCCGACGACGACGTCGACCCGGAAGTCCTCCATCGCCATGTAGAGGAGCTCCTCGGCGGGCCGGGCGAGCCGGTGGATCTCGTCGATGAAGAGCACCTCGCCCTCCTCGAGCGAGGACAGCACGGCCGCAAGATCACCCGCGTGCGTGATCGCGGGACCCGAGGTCACGCGCAGGGACGTGCCGAGCTCAGCCGCAATGATCATCGCAAGCGTTGTCTTGCCGAGCCCGGGCGGGCCCGAGAGCAGCACGTGATCGGGGCTCCCGCCCCGGCCGAGCGCCGCGTGCAGGACGAGCGAGAGCTGGTCGCGCACCGTCGACTGCCCGACGAACTCGTCGAGCCTGCGAGGGCGCAGCGCCGCCTCGGCAGCGCGCTCGACGTCGTCGGCACCCCCGTCGAGAAGGCGGTCCGCGGCGGGCTCAGCCACGACGCCCGCCGAGCATCCGCAGCGCGGCGCGTAGGACGTCAGGCACGTCGCCCTCGGCAAGCGGCTCGTCCGCCGCGACACCGCGAGCAGCGAGCACGTCGCCCACCGCGTCCTCCGCGGTACGAGCCGTCCACCCGAGGCCCTCGAGCGCCTCGACGACCTTCGATCGGTGGTCGACCGGCGCGACCGCGGCCTCAACCGACGCGCTGCCCTGCACCGGGCCGAGCCGGTCGGCGAGCTCGAGCACGAGTCGCTGGGCACCCTTGCGACCGATGCCCGGAACCTTCATGAGCGTCGTGAGGTTGCCCTCGGCGACAGCCCCGCGCAGCGCGTCGGGCGAGAGCACCGCGAGCATCGCAAGCGCCGTCCGCGGGCCGATGCCCGAGACGGTCTGCACGGTCTCGAACGTCTCGCGCTCGTCGACGTCGGCGAAGCCGAAGAGCGTGAGCGAGTCCTCACGCACGATAAGCGTCGTGTGGAGCCGCGCGTGCTCCCCCACCCGCAGCAGCGCGAGCGTCGACGGCGCAGCGAGGACCGCAAGGCCTACTCCCCCCGTCTCGACGACGGCGCGGTCGATCCCGACCGCGAGCACCTCACCACGCACCGAGGCGATCACGACGCTCCCTCCGTGCCGCCACGGCGCACGGCCGCAGCGACTTCAAACACCTGTACGAACACCGGACCACCGTAGCAAGAGCTACCGACCTCCCCCGCCGCGGCGCGCCGCGTCCTCGGCCGCCGCCCACGCCCGCTGTGCCGGGGTGAGCTCGTGACGATCGCCGCCCTGCAGCGCCCCCGCAGGCCGCCACAGATGGCAGACCGCGAGAGCGAGCGCGTCCGCCGCGTCCGCAGGCCTCGGAGCCTCGGCAAGACCGAGGATCTGAGCCACCATCCGCTGGACCTGAGCCTTGTCGGCTCGACCGTTGCCCGTCACCGCCGCCTTGACCTCCGACGGCGTGTGCATCGCAACCGGGACGCCACGACGCGCCGCGGCGACCATCGCGAGACCGGCCGCCTGCGCGGTGCCCATGACCGTCGAGACGTTGTGCTGCGCAAAGACCCGCTCGACCGCGAGGACATCGGGCACGTGTGCGTCGAGCCACCCGTCGAGCCCGTCCGCGATCGTCCGCAAGCGCAGGTCGACACTCAGCGCGGGCGACGACTCGATGACGCCGACCGCGACGAGGCGCGCCCTGCGGCCCGGCAACGAGTCGACGACGCCCACGCCGCAGCGCGTGAGCCCCGGGTCCACGCCGAGCACCCTCACGCGAACCCCTTCCTGCCCCCGTGCGGGGACGACGACGGCGCGTCGGCCAACCGGCCGACGCGCCGTCGAGCGATGGTCAGTCGTCCTCGAGCGCAGCGAGCACCTCGTCCGAGGCGTCGAAGTTCGAGTAGACGTTCTGGACGTCGTCGGAGTCCTCGAGCGCGTCGATGAGGCGCAGCACGGCCCGCGCCCGGTCAACGTCGACCTCGATCTTCATCGACGGGTGGAACACCGTGTCGGCCGAGTCGTACTCGATCCCGGCCTCCTGGAGGGCGGTGCGCACCGCGACGAGATCCGTCGCCTCGGTGAGGATCTCGAAGACCTCGCCCTCGTCGGTGACCTCCTCGGCACCTGCGTCGAGCGTCGCCTCCATGACGGCGTCCTCGTCCGTCCCCGCCTTGGGGACGACGATGACGCCCTTACGTGAGAAGAGGTACGACACCGAACCTGGGTCAGCCATCTGGCCGCCGTTGCGCGTGAACGCGATCCGAACCTCGGCCGCGGCGCGGTTCTTGTTGTCGGTGAGGCACTCGACGAGGACGGCGATGCCACCGGGCGCGTAGCCCTCGTACATGATCGTCTGGTAGTCCGCGCCGCCGGCCTCAGCACCCGAGCCGCGCTTGACCGCGCGCTCGATGTTGTCGTTCGGGACGGAGGTCTTCTTCGCCTTCTGGATCGCGTCGAAGAGCGTCGGGTTGCCCGCAGGGTCTCCGCCGCCCGTGCGGGCGGCCACCTCGATGTTCTTGATGAGCTTGGCGAAGAGCTTGCCACGCTTGGCGTCGATCGCCGCCTTCTTGTGCTTCGTGGTGGCCCACTTGGAGTGACCGGACATGCCTTACCGCTCCTTAGTAACGAGTCGGATGAACTGCGCGTGAACCCTGTCGTCACCCGTGATCTCCGGATGGAACGACGTCGCCATGAGCGGGCCCTGCGCGACTGCCACGATCCTACCGGTGGCCGGGCCCGACCCGACGGTCGCGAGGACCTCGACCCCCTCGCCGACTTCCTCGACCCACGGCGCGCGGATGAACGTCGCCGGAACCGGACCCCCCGCGACCCCTTGCACGTCGAGCGCCGTCTCGAACGAGTCGACCTGCCGCCCGAACGCGTTGCGCCGCACTGTCATGTCGATCCCACCAAGCCCGAGTTGCCCGGCCGCCCCGTCGAGGACCCTGTCCGCGAGGAGGATCATCCCCGCGCACGAGCCGTACGCCGGCATGCCCTCGCGCAGCCGCGCGAGCAACGGCTCCCGCAGGTCGAAGACGTCGAGGAGCCGTGACATCGTCGTCGACTCCCCGCCAGGGAGCACGAGACCGTCGACCCCGTCGAGCTCGCGCGCGCGGCGCACGCGCACCACGCTCGCTCCCGCGGACTCGAGGGCACGCACGTGCTCGGGGACATCACCCTGCAGCGCCAGGACGCCGATCGTCGGTCTCACGTCGCACCATACTACGGGCCCGGCGCGATATGAGGAGGGAAACCACGCCCGCCGAGCAGCACCGCACGTGAGCTACCGCCCTGCTACTTTTGCGCCATGACGACCCCCGGAAACGACCCGTTCATGACCCCACCCCCACCCGGTCAGGGATCCCCCGCCACGCCCCCGCCCTACGGCGTGCCCGACGGCCAGACGTACGGCGCCCCGACGGGCCAGCCGTACGGCACGCCCGGCGCACCCCAGTACGGCGCCCCAGCCCCGCAGCCCTACGGCACCCCCGGCGGCCCGCAGTACGGCGCACCTGCGCCCCAGCCCTACGGCGCACCCAGCTGGCAGCAGCCCGCCCCGTCGATCCGCAAGACCCGCGGCGCCAAGATTCTCACGTTCCTCGGCATCGGGCTCGGCGTCGTATCGCTCGTGCTCCTCGTCGTCGGGTTCAGCCAGATCGCCTCGGCCGTCGCGAAGGGTGCCACCGAGCTCACCGAGACGATCGTCTCGGTGCCCTCGCCCGGCACCCGCGACACCGAGCTCGCCGCGGGCTCCACCTACGAGATCTGGGCGACCCAGAGCACGACGTTCTCGCCGTCCGTCACCGACGTCACTGTCACCGACCCCACAGGCGCCGTCGTCGCCCTCAGCGGGGCGACGACCGCGCCGGACATGTCCGACCTCGGGATCGAGCTCGTCGGGCGCTTCACCACGACCGAGACCGGCACCTACACGCTCACCGTCGGCGAGGGCGCCGACGAGGTCGTGCTCACGTCAGCCGGGGCCTTCGACGACCTCGTCTCGACGCTCACGACCGGTGGCGGCATGCTCGTCGGAGGTTTCCTCCTCGGCAGCCTCGCCTTCCTCATGACCGTCGCCGGCGCCATCTGGTGGGGCGTCGCCGCCTCGAACAACCGCAAGGCCCGTGCCCTCGGAGCAGGCAGCCCCGTCGGCTGATCTCCCCTGGGAGCCTCCGCGGAGGTTTTCCCGCACCTCGTACGCCGGTGCCCGGGCGGTCCGACCGCCCGGGCACCGGCGTCTCCACGATGCGCTGCGCGTCGACGAAGCGCTGCGCGTTCACGACTCGCTGTACGCCGCGGGATCCCCGCCGTCCGTGTCGATGCCGATCTCCTCGACGACGCCGTCCCAGCCGGCGGCGAGCGCCCGGACGATCCGGGGCAGCGCCGCAGGGAACACCTCGTCCGTGCTCGCCTCGATCTCGTCGGGCGTCAGCCACCGCACCTCGTCGACGAAGCTCTCCTCGAGCTCCGTCCAGCCCTCGCTGCTGAGCGCTGGACGCTCCGCGACCCGGAGGACGAAAAATTCCTCGTGCTGCCGGCAGTGCTCGCGCGCGAAGTCGAAGATCGCCGAGCGGCGCAGGACAGGACCCTCGAGCACCGCAGGGTCGACGACCATGCCCGTCTCCTCGCGCAGTTCCCGCGCCGCAGCCTCGCGCGGCGACTCGCCCGAGTCGATCCCGCCGCCGACCGAGAACCACCAGTGACGATCCGGCTCGTCCGCGTCATGACCGCGCACGAGCAGCACCGCACCGGAATCGTCGAGCACGAGCACCCGCGACGCCGAACGCTCCCGCACGCCATCCGGCCCACGCACCCACCCCTCGTCGAGATGGAGCGGCGCGTCAGCCTCGCGGGACCCCGTTGAGGCGGGCACCGCGGGACGGACCGCGCCCGCGACCCCCGGCGCCGAGCCGGGGGTCACGGGCGCAGGACGCTGGAGGGCCACGTCACCAGCCGCGGTCCTGCAGACGGTGTGCGACGGGAACCTCGTCGACGTTGATGCCGACCATGGCCTCGCCGAGACCGCGCGAGACCTGCGCGACGACCGCAGGGTCGTCGTAGAACGTCGTCGCCTTGACGATCGCCGCCGCACGCGCGGCAGGGTCGCCCGACTTGAAGATCCCCGAGCCGACGAACACGCCCTCCGCACCGAGCTGCATCATCATCGCCGCGTCCGCCGGCGTCGCGATGCCGCCCGCAGTGAAGAGCACGACCGGGAGACGACCCGACGACGCGACCTCCTTGACGAGCTCGTACGGCGCCTGAAGCTCCTTCGCCGCGACGAAGAGCTCGTCGGGCGACATCGACGTGAGGCGTGCGATGTCACCGCGCAGCGTCCGCATGTGCGTCGTCGCGTTCGAGACATCGCCCGTGCCCGCCTCACCCTTGGACCGGATCATCGCGGCACCCTCGGTAATGCGGCGCAGCGCCTCGCCGAGGTTCGTCGCACCGCACACGAACGGCGTCGTGAACGCCCACTTGTCGATGTGGTGCGTGTAGTCGGCCGGCGTGAGGACCTCGGACTCGTCGATGTAGTCGACGCCGAGAGCCTCGAGCACCTGCGCCTCGACGAAGTGACCGATCCGGGCCTTCGCCATGACGGGGATCGAGACCGCGTCGATGATCCCCGCGATCATGTCGGGGTCGCTCATCCGGGCGACGCCGCCCTGCGCACGGATGTCGGCCGGGACGCGCTCGAGCGCCATGACCGCGACCGCGCCCGCGTCCTCGGCGATCTTCGCCTGCTCGGGCGTGACGACGTCCATGATGACGCCGCCCTTGAGCATCTCCGCCATACCGCGCTTGACGTGGGACGTCCCGACGACGGGGGCGGAGGAGTTTTCGGTGCTCACGATGTGTACCTCGTTCGAAAGTGTGGCGGCACGGGACGGGCGTCCCGCACGGACGGGCACATGTTATGCCTCTTCGGGGTCGACGTGGCTCCCCGGTCTGCCGAGTCCCACGGGCCAGGCATCGTCGAGCTCGACGGTCTGCGGCATGGCTGCGCGGCCCGCGAGGCGCGCGAGCCGCACCCAGCCCTTCGCCCGCATGCGCTGCGTCTGCGCGACCGCCTCGTTGTGGAACCGACGGGCGAGCTGGACGCGGAACCACGCGGCCGAGAGCGCCTCGAGGACGTCCGTTCCTCCCGGCGCCGAGCGCACCTGGGCGACCTCCTCAGGCGTGTCGAGAACACCACGCAGCGCGGCCGAGAGGTTCGACTCGGCATCCGTACGTTCCGTCCCGAGCCCCTCGCCGAGCGCCTCACCGATGATCCGGCCCGTCGCCACGCCCCGCACCTCGTCGGCGAGGTCGGGCACCGCGACCGCGAGCTCGTGCCCGCCCTGGCCCTCGGATCCGCCCGTCGCCACGACCGCGTCGGCCACGAGGAGCGCCGCGATCGGGTCGAGCGCACCTGACACCACGAGGTCACCCGCTGCGCTCGCGCGTCGGACGAGCTGCGCGTCGAGCGCGATGCGCGACGCGACGACCTTCCGGTGCAGCCGGTCGAGCCGCGTCGCCGCGCGCCATCCGACGACGAGCAGCACACCGAGGACCGCGACGACCGCGACGACGACCTCTGACCACGTCATGACCAGCTCCCCTCGACGTCGAGCAGCCGCCCCCGGCCGCCGTGCGCCTCGTCGACCCGCACCGTCGCGTTCGACGCCGCGAGCACCATCTCGTACACCGTGAGCACCTCGTCGGTGACGACCGACCAGTCGTACCGCCGCACGGCGTGCTCGCCGCGGGCTGCGACCGCGGCGCGCCTCTCGTCGTCGGCGAGGATCTCGAGCAGCGTCCGCGCGAGGTCGGCACTGTCGCCCGTGCGGAAGAGCACTCCCGCCTCACCCTCGTCGAGCACGCGACGGAACGCCCCGAGATCGCTCGCGACAACGCACGTCCCCGCGCTCATCGCTTCGACGAGGACGATGCCGAAGCTCTCGCCGCCGGTCTGCGGTGCGACGTAGACGTCGGCCGACGTGAGGAGCGCCGCCTTGTCGTCGTCGGAGATCCCGCCAAGGAACTCGACGTGGCGCGCAAGGTCGCCGAGTTCGGCGATCGCCGCGTCCCGCCCCGCGTCACCACGACCAGCGACGAGGAACCGTGCGCCCGGGATCCGGGTGACGACCTCACGCACCGCGCCGACGAGGACCGGCAGGCCCTTGCGCGGCTCGTCGAGGCGACCGAGGAACGCGATCGTCGGCGCCTGGGGCGTGCCCGTGAACCGGGCGTCCGGCTGCGCGACCCGGAACGGCTCGACGTAGACGCCGTTGGGGATGACCACGGCGTCGCCGCCGAGGTGGTCGATGAGCGTGCGCCGTGCGTCCTCCGAGACCGCGATGCGCGCGTCGATCTTCTCGAGCGCCGGACGCACGAGGGGCGACACCATCTGGAGCGCGCGCGACCGCACCATCGACGTGTGGAACGTCGCGACCGTCGGCCCCGTCGCGTTCCACAGGGCGAGGAGCGAGAGGCTCGGCGTCACGGGCTCGTGGAGGTGAAGGATGTCGAAGTCGCCCTGGTCGAGCCAGCGTCGCACCTTCGTCGCGACGAGCGGCCCGAACGAGAGCCGGGCGACCGACCCGTTGAAGCGGAGCGGGATCGAGCTGCCCGCGGACGTCATGTACGGCGGGATCTCCGTGTCCTCGTCCGCCGCGATGAGCACGCCGACCTCGTGACCACGCGCCATGAGCGCCTCCGCGAGGTCCCGCACGTGGAACTGGACGCCCCCGGGGACGTCGTAGGAGTAGGGGCAAACGATGCCGACGCGCAGCCGCCGCCCGTCGAGCGGGACGCTCATGACGCGCTCCCCTCGGGCTCGGGCTCCGTGCGTCGGGCCGCGCGCTCGAGCGTGCGCGCGTAACGCTCGGGGTCGAGGTCCTCGACGAAGACATGCTGAAGCATGTGCCAATCCTCCGGCTTCTCGGCGATCGCGCCCGAGAGCGCGTCGACCCAGCCCTGGGTCGCGGCGGCGGTGCGCTCCTTGCGGGGCAGCGCAGGGTCCGTCGTCACCTCGGGGTGGAACCTGATGACGAGCCCCCACGGCGAGCCTGCACGCCGCCGACGGTCTCCCGCGAGCCGCTCGTAGGAGAGGGAGATCGGGACGAGCGGCGCGCCTGTCGCGACGCTCAGCGCGGCGGGGCCTGCCGCGACGCGTGCGCGACGGCCGAACATGTCGACCTCGATGCCCGAGGCCGCAAGATCGCGGTCGGCGAGAAGCGGCACGAGTCGCGGCGGCGTCGCGCGCACAGCACGCAGCAGCGACTGGAACACTCCGTCGTCCCCAAGCGCGAGAATCTCCATGCCGAGGTCCTGCCGGAACGCGAGGAACTCCTCGAAGAGGTGCGGGGGCTCGAGCCGCTCGGCCACGGTCGTCACGGGCATGATGCGCAAGCCCGCGTACGCGCCGGCGAGGTCCCAGTTGCCGAGGTGACCGAGCGCTCCGATGACGCTGCGGCCCGCGTCGCGCGCCGCGACAACGTACTCGGCATCCACGAGCCGCACGCGTGCCTCGATCTGCTCCGGCGTCATGCCCCGAAGCGTGAAGGCCTCCGCGTAGTACCGCATGTACGAGCGCATGCCGGCGCGGGAGAGCCTGCGCAGCGCGCGGCGCGACTGGCCGGGCCGAACCCTCGCATAGTTCGCCTCGAGGCGGCGCACGCCGGCGGGCCGGACGAGCCACGCGGCATCGGCCGCCGCGGCGAACGCGCCGCGCACGAACGACCGCGGGAGTCGCGGCAGGACGTTCCACGCGATCTCGAAGAGCCGACCGGAGTCCACGCTCACTCCCCCGCGCCCGCGGGACGCACCGCGGCGATCGCCCGTGCCTGGGTGCGCACGGTCGCCATGCGCTGCACGACGGTGATCGCGGAGAGCGCCGCGAGCACCCCGAGCGTCCACACGAGCACCGCGATCGGCGCCCCGTAGCCGACGACGACGGTCGCGACGAGCGCGATCGCGAGCCGGTCGGCGCGCTCGGCGACCCCGACGGCCGCCGTCATCCCGAGCCCCTCGGCGCGGGCGCGGGCGTACGGGACGACCGCGCCGAGCGCGAGGCACGCGAGGGTAACCACGACACCGGCGTCCGAGTCCTCGCTCAGGAAGAAGAGCAACAGGCCGGCGAAGATCGCGGCGTCCGCGACGCGGTCGAGCGTCGAGTCGAGGAACGCTCCCCACGCACCCGAGCGTCCGGCGGTGCGCGCCATGATGCCGTCGAGCGCGTCCGCGAGCACGAGCGCGCCGATCGTCCATGCCCCCGCGACAAGGTGCCCGGTGGGGAACAGCCACAGCGCCGCGACGACGGTGCCGACCGTACCGCCGATCGTCACGGCGTCCGGCGTCACCCCGAGCCTCAGGAGCAGCTTGGCCACGGGCGTGAAGAGCCACGTGGACAGCGAGCGCAGGTTGTCGAGCACCGTCGTCCTTCCGTCAGCGGGCCGAGGCCCTGGATGCCGGGTGTGCCCGGCGGGCGGTCCGCGGTCGCGGACCTGCGCGCTCAGGGCGCGCCGTGGGTCAGTGGGTGGCGTCGGGCCACGCGGCCGCGAGGCGCGCTCGCGTGTCCGCGAGCAGCTCGGGCAGCGCCTTGGTGCGCCCGACGACGGGCAGGAAGTTCATGTCGCCGAGCCAGCGCGGCACGACGTGCTGGTGGAGGTGCGCCGCGATGCCCGCGCCCGCGACCTCCCCCTGGTTCATGCCGAGGTTGAAGCCCGCGGGGCCGGACACCTCGCGCAGCACCCGCATCGCGGTCTGCGTGAGCTCGGCGACCTCACGGGTCTCGGCCTCGGTGAGGTCGGTGTAGTCGGAGACGTGCCGGTACGGGCAGACGAGCAGGTGCCCACCGTTGTACGGGTAGAGGTTGAGGACGACGTACGCGACCTCGCCGCGGTGGACGACGAGCGCATCCGCGTCGCTGCGCGACGGCGCGACGCAGAACGGGCACGAGGCCTCGCCCGGGTCGGTCGGCTTGTTCTCGCCCTGGATGTAGACCATCCGGTGCGGGGTCCACAGCCTGCCAAAGCCGTCGGGCACGCCCGCGAGACCCGGGGCCCCCTCGGCCCCGGGTCCACGTGCGTCGTCCGCCGTCGTCATGCTCAGACCTGGACGCGGTCGCGGATCGCCGTGAGGATCCGCTCGACCGCGTCGGCGACAGGAATGCCGTTCTCCTGCGACCCGTCGCGGAACCGGAACGAGACCGCGCCGTTCTCGACGTCCTCGCCGCCCGCGATGAGCGTGAACGGGATCTTCTGCGTCGAGGCCGTGCGGATCTTCTTGGGGAAACGGTCCGAGGAGTCGTCGAGCTCGGCGCGCACGCCTGCAGCGCGCAGCTGCGCGACGACGTCCGCCATGTAGTCGTTGAACGGCTCCGCGACCGGGATCGCGACAACCTGGACGGGCGCGAGCCACGCCGGGAACGCCCCCGCGTAGTGCTCGAGGAGCACACCGAAGAACCGCTCGATCGAGCCGAACAGCGCCCGGTGAATCATCACGGGGCGCTGACGCGTGCCGTCGGCCGCCGTGTACTCGAGCTCGAAGCGCTCGGGCAAGTTGAAGTCGAGCTGGATCGTCGACATCTGCCACGTCCGGCCGATCGCGTCGCGCGCCTGCACCGAGATCTTCGGGCCGTAGAACGCCGCGCCGCCCGGGTCCGGGACGAGCTCGAGGCCCGACTCGGTCGCGACCTCCTCGAGCGTGCGGGTCGCCTCCTCCCACACGGCGTCGTCGCCGACGAACTTCTCAGGGTTCTTCGTCGACAGCTCGAGGTAGAAGTCGTCGAGCCCGTAGTCAGCGAGGAGGTCGAGGACGAAGCGCAGCGTCGTGGCGAGCTCGTCCTTCATCTGCTCCTTCGTGCAGTAGATGTGCGCGTCGTCCTGCGTGAGGCCGCGCACGCGCGTGAGCCCGTGGACGACGCCCGACTTCTCGTAGCGGTACACCGTCCCGAACTCGAAGAGTCGCAGGGGCAGCTCACGGTACGAGCGGCCCCGTGCGTCGAAGATGAGGTTGTGCATCGGGCAGTTCATGGGCTTGAGGTAGTAGTCCTGGCCCGGCTTCGTCACGACGCCCGCGTCGTCGACCTCCTCGTCGACGTGCATCGCGGGGAACATCCCGTCGCGGTACCAGTCGAGGTGCCCGGAGATTTCGTAGAGGTGCCCCTTAGTGATGTGGGGCGTGTTGACGAACGAGTACCCGGCCTCGATGTGGCGGCGCCGCGAGTAGTTCTCCATCTCGGTGCGGATGACGCCACCCTTGGGGTGGAACACCGGCAGGCCCGAGCCGATTGCGTCGGGGAACGAGAAGAGGTCCATCTCGGCACCGAGGCGTCGGTGGTCGCGCCGCTCGGCTTCGGCGAGGCGGTCGAGGTACGCCGTGAGCTCGTCCTTCGTCGGCCACGCCGTGCCGTAGAGACGCTGGAGCTGCGGGTTCTTCTCCGAGCCACGCCAGTAGGCCGCGGCCGAGCGCATGAGCTTGAAACCGTTGCCGATGAGCTTGGTCGACGGCAGGTGCGGGCCGCGGCACAGGTCCTGCCACGCGACGTCACCGTTGCGGCGGACGTTCTGGTAGATCGACAGGCCGCCCTCACCGACCTCGGCGGACGCGCCCTCGGCGCTGCCCGCGGTCGACTTCAAGCCGATGAGCTCGACCTTGTACGGCTCGGACGCGCACTGCGCGAGCGCCTCGGCGTCGGTCACCTCGACGCGACGGAAGGTCTGGCCCTCCTTGACGATCCGCATCATCGCCTTCTCGAGGGCCTTGAGGTCCTCGGGCGTGAACGGGGTCGCGACGTCGAAGTCGTAGTAGAAGCCGTCCGTGATGGGCGGGCCGATGCCGAGCTTCGCGTCCGGGTTGGCCTGCTGGACGGCCTGGGCCATGACGTGCGCGGCCGAGTGGCGCAGTACCGCGAGCCCGTCGGGCGAACCGATCTCGACACCCTCGACGACCGTGCCGGCCTCGAGGACCGTGTCGAGGTCCTTGAGCTCGCCGTCGACGCGGACGACGACGACGTCACGACGGTCGGCGAAGAGCTCGGTGCCCGTCGTCCCCTCCGTCACCGTGGTCTCGACGCCGTCGACGGTGAGGGTGATCCGGGGTTCTGACACAGGAGCTCCTTGCGCTCGCGGGCGGCCGTACCGGGGCCGTCCGTCGGTGGGTGGTGTGCGTGCGCGGACGTGCCGCACCCGACGATGCTACCGGCGACGCACGCCGCGCGACGCGACCGCCGTCGTCGGGTCCTCGGGCCAGTCGTGCTTGGGGTACCGGCCTCGCAGCTCGGCGCGCACCTGCGGGTAGCCCTGCACCCAGAACGACGCGAGGTCGCTCGTCACGGCCGTCGGCCGCCGCGCGGGCGAGAGCAGGTGGAGGAGCACGGGCACGCGGCCGTCGACGAGACGCGGCGTCGCACCCCAGCCGAAGACCTCCTGGACCTTCGCGGCGAGCACGGGGACGTCGCCCGCGTAGTCGACGGCCGCGGTCGTGCCCGCGGGCAACTCGAGCCGCTCGGGCACGAGCTCGTCGAGGCGCGCGGCGTCGGGCCACGGCAGGAGGCGGCGGAGCGCGGCCGTGTCGCGGCGGGCGAGGTCCGCGGGCGTGCCTAGGTCGCCGAGGTCGGGACCCAGCCAGTCGTCGAGCCGCGCGAGCAACGCTGCGCCGGAGACGTCGGGCCAGGGCGCACCGAGCGTGCGGTGGAGGAGCGCGAGGCGCGTGCGCAGGCGCGTCGCCGCGTCCGAGAGCGGCGGCAGACCGTCGCGGAGCAGGCCGTCGCGGACGGCTGTGGCGACCGTCGCGCGGTCGGGCCGTGGCAGCTTCTCCTCGACAAGCGTGATCGCCCCGAGCATCGTCCGGCGCGTCGCGGTGAGCCGACCGTCGCGATGCTCGAGCGTCGTCTCCTCCCGGAGCAGCGAGCCTGCGGCGTCGAGCGCCGCGTCCTCGTCGAGCGGCGCGGCCGAGCGCACGAGCGCATCCGAGCGGCCGGGGCCGCGGTCGGCGTCCGCGACCGCGAGCCACGCAGCACCCGCGAGCGACGAGCCTTCGGGAAGACGTGCCCCCGTGCCGCCCGCCATGAGGAACCCGCCGCCGCGAGGACGCCGCCGCGCGACCCGCTCGGGGTGCGCGAGCGCGACGACGAGGCCCGCGGCCGCGTCGTCGCCGAGCCGGTCCACCGGCTCCCGTGCGCTGCCGAGACGCTCGCCAAGACGGCGCGCCTGACGACGCCACTCCTCGCTGCCCGGCCCGCCGCGGCGCAGCCGTCGCCACGCCGCGACGAGGTCCGCGTCGGGAGCGCGCACGTCGGTGTCGAGGAGCGCGACGACCTCCGCGGCACGCTGCGGACCGACGAGCTCGGCCCCGTCGAGCAGCGCACGTGCGAGGCGAGGGTCGGTGCCGAGCGCGTCGATGCGGCGTCCGCGCGCAGTGACGCGGCCGTCGTCGTCGAGAGCTCCAAGCGCGCCGAGGGTCGCCCGGGCCGCGGCGAGCGCGGCCTCGGGCGGAGCGTCGAGCAGCGCAAGAGCGTCGGGCGCGCTCCCCCAGCACGCGGCCGCGAGCACGAAGGACGCGAGATCCGCTGTGCGGATCTCCGGCTCCGCGAACGGGCGCAGCCGCGGATGCTCGTTCTCGGCCCAGCAGCGCCACACGGTTCCGGGGCCGAGCCGACCCGCGCGGCCCGCACGCTGCTCGGCCCCCGCCCTGCTCACCGAGACCGTGACGAGGCCGGCGAGGCCCCGGACGTGGTCGACGCGGGGTTCGCGCGCGAGCCCCGCATCGACGACCGTCCGTACCCCCGGCACCGTGAGCGAGGACTCGGCGACCGCGGTCGCCACGACGATGCGGCGCCGCGGTCCCTCGCGCAGCGCGAGGTCCTGCTCGGCGCCCGGAAGCCGCCCGTGGAGCCGACGGACGTCGACCGGTCCCCCGTCAGCCGCGCGCGCACCCTCGAGGGCACGGGCGACCACGTCGACCTCTCGCGCGCCGGGCAGCATGACGAGCACGTCGCCAGGCGACCCCGCGACCGCGGTCCGCGCGGTCGCCGCGACATGGTCGAGGAAGCCGCGCGTCGGACCCCGCTCGTCGAGCCGGGCGACCCGGGCCGGCGGCGGCACCCACCGCACCTCGACTGGGAACGTCTCGGCCGAGACCTCCACGACGGGCGCGGGTGCGCCGTCGCCGAGCAGCGCCGCGACCGCGGCGGCGTCGACCGTCGCGGACATCGCGACGACGCGCAGGTCCGGCCGGAGCGTGCGCCGCACCTCGACGAGCAACGCAAGGAGGAGGTCGGCGTCGAGATGCCGCTCGTGGACCTCGTCGAGCACGACCACGTCGACACCGTCGAGCCCCGGGTCCGCCTGCAGGCGGCGCAGCACGAGCCCGGCTGTCGCGACCTCAACACGCGTACGCGCGCTGCGCCGCACGTCGCCGCGGACCGCGTGACCGACGATCCCGCCGACGTCCTCGCCGCAGAGCTGGGCGAGGCGACGGGCGGCCGCACGCGCCGCGACCCGGCGCGGCTGCGTGACGAGGACGCGCCCGGTGACGTCGGCCGCGACGGCCGGCGGCACGAGCGTTGTCTTGCCCGTCCCGGGCGGAGCCGCGACGACGAGCACCCCAGCCTCCGCGAGCCTGGTCCGCACGACGTCGAGGTGCAGCGCGACGGGAAGGTCGGGCGGCGCGGCGAGCAGGCGGGCGATCGGGTCGGTCACGAGGACCATCCTCCCCCGGGAGGCAGGTTCCCCCTCGCGTCCGCGCGCAGCAGCTCCTAGCGTTGACGCATGATCGTCATCCTCGCCCACGGGTTCTGGCTCACGGGCTCGTCCTGGGGGCCGGTGCTTACCGCGCTGCGCGCCGCCGGCCACGACGTCCACCCCGTCGAACGCCCCGACGCGACCCCCGGCACGCCCTCCGCGGACCTCACAATCGCCGACGCGGTCGCCGACGTCGTCACGGTCCTCGACGCGACGCAGGGCCCCGTCGTCCTCGTCGGCCACTCGGGCGGCGGCAACATCGTCGCCGGCGCGGCCGCCGCACGCCCCGGGCGCGTCGCACGGCTCGTCTACGTCGACACGCTCCCGCCCGCGACGGGCGCGCGCGTCAACCCTGAGCTCCCCGTCGTCGACGGCGTCGTCCCCGTGCCCGACTGGTCGTTCTTCCGGGAGGACGGCTGGGACCGCGACCTCACGGACCTCACCGACGCCGACCTCGAAGCCCTGCGCACCGGAGCACGTCGCGAACCCGTGGGGGTCGCGCACGGAGCGCTCGCGCTCCACGACGACACCGCGCGACGCGCTCTGCCGACGACGATCATCGCGTCGACGTTCACGCGCGACGAGCTCGACGGGTGGCTCGCCGACGGCCTGCCCTGGCTCGTCGAGACCGGGCTGCTCACCGACCTCGAGGTCGTCGAGCTGCCGACCGGCCACTGGCCCCAGGTCAGGCGCCCCGACGAGCTCGCGGCCCTCCTCGTGAGGGTCGTCGGCACCACGTCCGACCCGGAGGGTGGCCCGATCGAGACCCGTCCGTGACCTCATCGCGCCATGCGCCGGTGAGCGTCGGGCACAGTTGACGCCGGGGAGTCACCGACATCCGGAGGGGTGGTCACCTGCGGGTTCTCGTCGTCGGAGCCGGAGCGACCGGAGGGGTGCTGGGGGCCCGGCTCGTCCGTGCAGGGACCAACGTGACGTTCCTCGTCAGGGAGCAGCGCCGCGTGGCCGAGGCCGAGGCGGTCGTCACTGCCGCAGGGCACCCCGTGCCGCTCGCCGTGCACCACGCGACCGTCCGCGCCCTCACGGCCGAGGGGTCGGCCTTCACTCCGTCGCTCTACCGCGGCGTCGTCGCAGGTCGGGAAGGCGAGACCGAGCACGTGCTCGGAGCGTTCCAGACGCGGGCGCGCGAGCACGACGTGTGACGCTTCTCGCACGGTGCGGGACCTGTGGCCGTCACGCTCGGCGCACCTCGGAGAGAAGATGGAGGGCATGACCTCCACCGACGAGCGGCCCTGGGTCGCGCAGTACCAGCCGGGCGTCCCCGCCGACATCGAGATCCCGACGACGTCACTCGTGACGATGTTCGAGCAGTCCGTGCGCGAGGCAGCGCCGCACACCGCCCTCGAGTTTTTCGGCCGACGCACGACGTACGCCGAGCTCGGCGCCAAGGTCGACCGTGTCGCGGAGGGCCTCCGTCGCCTCGGTGTCCGCGCCGGCGACCGTGTAGCGCTCGTCCTGCCGAACTGCCCCCAACACGTCGTCGCGTTCTACGCGATCCTGCGGCTCGGCGCGATCGTCGTCGAGCACAACCCGCTCTACACCTCGCGCGAGCTGCGTCACCTCTTCGAGTCCCACCAGGCGCGCGTCGCGATCGCGTGGGACAAGACGGTCGCGGCGCTCCAGGAGTTCCCCGCCGACATGGCGATCCCGACGATCGTCGCGGTCGACCTGCTCGCAGAGTTCCCCGCGGTCAAGCGCGCGGCGCTCCACCTGCCGGTCCCGAAGCTCCGCGAGACGCGCCGCGGGCTCACGGCCCGCACGACCGGCGCGGTCGCGTGGAAGGACCTGCTCGCCTCCCCCGCGCTCGACGCCGAGACGCCTCACCCCGACCTCGATGACCTCGCGGTCATCCAGTACACGTCGGGGACGACGGGCCGACCCAAGGGCGCGATGCTCACGCACCGCAATCTCTTCGCGAACGCGCTCCAGGGCGAGGCGTGGATGCTCGGCGCCGAGCGTCGCAAGGAGACGATCTTCGCGATCCTGCCGATGTTCCACGCGTTCGGCATGACGCTCTACCTGACGTTCGGCGTGCTCAAGCAGGCCAAGCTCGTCCTCTTCCCGAAGTTCGACCCCGGTATGGTCCTCGACGCCTGGAAGAAGTCGCCCGCGACTGTCTACTGCGCGGTCCCGCCAATCTACGAGCGCACGGCGCTCGCAGCGAAGGAGCGCGGACAGTCGCTGCGCTCAGCGAAGTACTGCATCTCGGGTGCCATGAACCTGCCCGACCACGTCGTCGAGCTGTGGGAGTCGATGTCCGGCGGGCTCCTCGTCGAGGGCTACGGCATGACGGAGTCCTCGCCCGTCGCGCTCGGCAACCCCTTCCACCCCTCCCGCCGCACGGGCACGATCGGCGTGCCGTTCCCCTCGACGTGGATGAAGGTCGTCGACCAGGACGACCCGACGCGCGAGGTCGCGCAGGGCGAGGCGGGCGAGCTCCTCCTCAAGGGCCCGCAGGTCTTCCAGGGCTACTGGCACGAGCCCGAGGAGACCGCGAAGTCGCTCCTCGACGACGGGTGGCTGCGCACCGGCGACATCGTCACTGTCGACGCGGACGGCTTCACGACGATCGTCGACCGCGTCAAGGAGCTCGTCATCACAGGCGGGTTCAACGTCGCGCCGTCGGAGGTCGAGGAGGTGCTCCGCCAGCACCCGTCCGTCAAGGACGCGGCGGTCGTCGGCAAACCGCTCGAGCGCGGGGGCGAGATGGTCGTCGCGGCCGTCGAGCTCGAGGACGGCGCATCCCTCGACGAGGATGCGCTGCGGGCCCACTGCCGTGCGCGCCTCGCGGCGTACAAGGTGCCGAAGCGGATCGTCGCGATCTCGGACACGCCGCGGTCGATGCTCGGCAAGGTGCTGCGCGCGAAGGTCCGCGAGCAGGTGCTGCCGCTCCTCTGAGCAGGGCCCGCGCTGGGCCGTGGCCGGAGGGCTGCGGCCCAGCGCGTAGGCAACGCTCGAGGCGCCCCGGAGCGCTCGATTTCGCACCTCGCCCGACGACGCGCTAGAGTCGTCCCCGCACCACGCCGGGCGATTGGCGCAGTGGTAGCGCGCTTCGTTCACACCGAAGAGGTCACTGGTTCGAACCCAGTATCGCCCACGAGCACGAAGGCCCCTCCCGCACGGGAGGGGCCTTCGTCGTTCTCGGGCACGCGCGCTAGCGCCGTCGTGGGGCCTCGCTGCGACCGCGTCGCCGTGGGACCCTGCGGCGACGTGGAGCGCTCAGCCCTGCGAGGGCGTCCCGGACACGGCGACGTCGGGCCGTCCGACGAGCCCGGGCCACTGCTCGGCGGCCCACGGGAACACCCACACGAACAGTGCCGCGACGAGCGCAACCATGACGATGAGCACGAGCAGCGCGCGGACAGCCGCAGGTCCGGGAAGGTGCCGGAAGATCCACGTCCACATCAGGGGGCCTCCATCTCGGCGACGACGTCCGGGGTGCCGGCGGAGCGCGGCAGCCACCCCTCGAGTTCACCGTGGACGATCCAGCGGTGGTCGTTGCCGAAGGCGCCGTACCTGAGGGAGTGGCACGTCGTCATCGTGAGCATGCGACGGTCAGGCTCCTCCCCGGGCTTGCCGGGGACGGGGGCGACGACGTCGGTGCGGTCCGGGGTGACGATCTCGTGCCCCGTGACGCGGTAGACGAACCACGTGTCGGCGGTCTCGACGACGACGGCCTCGCCGACCTCGAGATCGGGCACGTAGAGGAAGTTGTTGCCGTACGACCGGCGGTGCCCCGCGACGGAGAAGTTGCCGAGCTGCCCCGGCGTCGCGGTGTCCGGGTAGTGGCCGGCGAAGGCACGGTCGAGGATGTCGGGCGTCACACCCTCGACGACCGGCATGCGGTTCTGCGTCTTGTCAGCCCACGCGGGGACGATGAGGACGCCGAGCGTCTCGCCGTGGCCGACCTGCGCGACCTCGGGGACGTCGTCGGTGCGCAGACCGTCGGACTCGACGACCTCGGGCGCGGCAGGCTCGACGTGCGCGTAGAACTGCGTGACCTGCTCGCGCGCCTCCGCGACGGGGGCGAGCCCCGTCCACCACAGCTGCCAGACGACGAAGAGCCCCACGACGACGCCCCCTGTGAGGAGGAGTTCGCCGAGGAACCCGAGGACGCCGATGCGGGCGGGGGCGCGACGCGCGCCGTGGCGGCCGACGGCCGTCGCGTGCTCCATGCGCTCTCCTCACCTGCGTGTGGCGCTCATCCTACGTGGCACCACCGCGCGCCCCGGGCTGCGCGGGCAGAGCGGGCTACGGGTCGAGGTCGTCGTCCCGCAGCGCGGCGAACGCCCGCGCGATCTCCGCCGTACGCGCATCCTCGGGCTGGGCGGCGCCGTCGAGCTCGACGACGGGTGCGACGCCGCGCAGCGCCGACGTGAGGGCGAGCGGACGGCCCTCGAGCGCGTCGAACGCGACGTCTCCCTCAGTCACCGGGACGGGCAGCGCGGCGGACCATGCGAGGAGGAGCGCGCGGGTCACGCCCGGCAGGCAGCCCGTCGCGAGCGTCGGGGTGAGGAAGCACTCACCGTCACCCACGAGGACGTTCGAGGTCGCTGCCTCGCTGAGGCGGCCGGTCGTGTCAGCGAGGAGCGCCTCGTCGGCGCCGTGCCGCCTGGCGGCGGCGAGCGCGACGACGTTCTCTTGGTACGACGTCGACTTCACGCCGACGAGCGGTGACCGTTCGTTGCGCACCCACGGCGCACGCCACGCGCGCACCGGTCCGGGGATGGGGGCGGCCGACGCGGCGACGAGCAGCCGACCGGGCCCGTCGCCGCGCACCGGCCCGGCGGGGCCGTCCCCTGCGGTCCAGGTGACCCGTACGCGTCCGGCGGTGGGATCGGCCCGCAGGACGGCGTCGATCGCGCCGCGGACGACGTCCTCGTCGGGCAGGTCGAGCCCGACCTTCCCCGCCGAGGCCGCGAGCCGGTCCACGTGTCGGGTCACGGCGAAGGGCCTCCCCCGGACGACGGCGAGCGTCTCGAAGACGCCGTCACCGAGGGTGAGCGCGCGGTCGGTCACGGGGATCCCCGTGCGAGCGTCGCCGAGGATCCGGCCGTCGAGCCACGTCGTCGTCATCGGTCCTCCGTGGTCGGGCGCGGACGCGCCGGTGCGGACGCGAGCCCGACGAGCCGCGCGGCCTTGAGCTCGGTCTCGCGCCACTCGCCGTCGGGGTCGGAGCCCCACGTGATGCCGGCCCCCGTTCCGAAGCGGAGGACGCCGGCCTCCCACCAGAACGTGCGGATGCCGACGCCGAGGAGCGCTCGGCGGGTGTCGGCGTCGATCCAGCCGAACGCGCCGCAGTACGGGCCGCGCGGCACCGGCTCGAGCGCGGCGATGAGGTCGAGCGCAGCGCGCTTCGGCGCGCCGGACACCGACGCGGGCGGGAACGTCGCGGCGAGGATGTCGTCCCAGCCCGTCCCCGGCAGCAGATCACCCGCGACGGTCGTCACGAGGTGCGCGAGCCCGGGGTGCTCCTCGACGTCGAGGAGCTTCTCGACGCGCACGGTCCCGGGCGTGCAGACCCGGTGGAGGTCATTGCGGACGAGGTCGGTGATCATGATGTTCTCGGCCTCGTCCTTAGGCGTGAGGCCCGTGACGGTCGCCGCGGTCCCCTTGATGGGTGCGGAACGCAGGACGCCGTCGTCGAGCGACAGGAAGAGCTCGGGCGACGCCGGGACGACCCACGCGGGCGGGACCGGACGGCCGTCGGGGAGCAGCTGGCCCGCGGGGACGTGGAGGTGCCCGCCGTAGGGCGACGGGTTGCCCGTCGCGAGCCTCGCGTCGAGCGCTGCGGCGTCGGGCTCACCCCTGTCAGGAGCGAGCGGCGCGGCGAGCACGCGGCAGAGGTTCGCCTGGTAGACGTCGCCCTCGTGGACCGCGGCGCGCACCACGCGCACCCCGGCGCGGTAGCCGTCGGCGTCGAGCGAGGTCGACCAGCCCGCGGGGTCGGGGCCCTCCCACGGCGCCCCGGACGGTGGCGCGTCGTCGGCCACGAGCTCGGCCATGCGCCACGCAACGCAGTCGCCCTCGAAGGCCGCTCGGACGAACCAGGTCCCGCCTTCGGCGAGGCGGGCGGCACCCGCCCGGGTCGAGGGGTCGACGACGTCGACGACCCCTCGCGCAGCGACGCCGCCGAACCGCGCGGTCGCGGCGGCTTGCGGGGCTGCGTGGAGGATCACGGCGCCACGATATCCCGCGACTCCGGGCCGGGGATGGAGGCGTCCGGGGGCAGGTCACACGGGTGTGAGTTGGACGTCCGCGCATGTGTCGACTAATGTTCTGCGAGTGCCGCGGCACCGGGGACACCCGGAGGCCGACGTCATGCGGATGTGGCTCAGTGGTAGAGCATCACCTTGCCAAGGTGAGGGTCGCGGGTTCGAATCCCGTCATCCGCTCGGAGACGAGCACCGGTTCGCCGGTTCGCGTAGTCCACGGTGGAGTGGCCGAGAGGCGAGGCAGCGGCCTGCAAAGCCGTACACACGGGTTCGAATCCCGTCTCCACCTCGCAGCAGCACCCCTCTGGGCGATTGGCGCAGCGGTAGCGCGCTTCCCTGACACGGAAGAGGTCACTGGTTCGATCCCAGTATCGCCCACAGCACGAAGGCCACCCCCTCGGGGGTGGCCTTCGTCGTCTCCACGCGCTTCCGCCGGCCGTCCTCGCGCTTCCGCGGGCTCACGTCGTGCCCGGCGCGCGGCACCGGGGCTCGTTTTGGAGTTCCGCGCTTCCGTGGACTATCTTTGTGGAGCACCGCGCGGCCCGGGAGACCGGATCGCGATGGCGTGCGGATGTGGCTCAGTGGTAGAGCATCACCTTGCCAAGGTGAGGGTCGCGGGTTCGAATCCCGTCATCCGCTCGGACGAGAATCCTTGATCGAGCCGCCCCGTGGGGCGGCTCGTCGCATGGATCCGCTCCTCCGCCGCCTGGTCTCCAGGCGTCGGGCGATTGGCGCAGCGGTAGCGCGCTTCCCTGACACGGAAGAGGTCACTGGTTCGATCCCAGTATCGCCCACTCACGCGTTGGCCACCCCTCGGGGTGGCCTTCGTCGTTCGCCGGCCCCTCACAACGAGCGTTCTGCGCGAACTGCGCAGTGACGGACTATGCTGACAAGGTCACCGTGCGCACCCCGGGAGGCCCCATGCACGTCGAGCTCATCGAACTGCCGCCGCAGACGGTCCTGGCGATCCGCGACGAGGTCGCCGTCGGTGAGCTCGGCAACTTCCTTCCCGCGGCGTTCGCCGAGCTAGATCTCGCGCTCGCCACGACCGGGCACGCGGCCGCAGGCCCCTTCGTCGCGTGGTACCACTCACGTCCGGGCGCCGTGACCGACGTCTCGGCCGCCGTCGCGCTCTCCCCCGCCACGACGGTCACGCACGGTCGCGCGACGACACGGTCCCTGCCGGGCGGGCCCGCCCTCGTGACGACGCACCGCGGTGCCTACGCGTGCCTCCCGCACGTTTGGATGCGACTCGAGGACGAGCGGGTCGCCCGCGGCCTCGACCTACGCGGCGACCTCCTCGAGGAGTACGTGAGCGAGCCGGCACCGGGTGGCGACCCGGCGTCCGCGGTCACGCGGCTCGTCATGCCGGTCCTGACGCCCTGACCGCACCCTTACCCGGTCCTGCGCGGACGGAAGTCCCACGATTGCCCCTCGACGGCCGTCAATAATCGTGACATGAGCAATCGTCGTGTCACCACGTACCGCGCGCTCGCCTCGGCGAGCCGGGTCGCGCTGCTCGACGCTCTCCAGCACCGCGACGGTATGACGGTCACCGAGCTCGCGCAGGTGGCGGGGATCCACACGAACACCGCGCGCGAGCACCTCGCCCGGCTCATCGACGCGGGCTTCGTCACGTGCACCCCCGAGGAGCGGCGCACCCGCGGACGACCTCGCATGCTCTACCACGCGGTCAAGGCCCCCGAGCCCGTCCAGGCCCCTGGCAGCGCGGCCGACGAGCGGGACGGGCACGCCCGTGAAGAGCTCCTGCGGCTCCTCGTCCAGGGTTTCGGCACCGGGACGCCCGCCGACGTCGAACGCGCCCGCGACCTCGGGCGCGACGCGTCACTCCACCCGGGGACCCTCCTCGGGTCGCCCGCCCAGGGGCCGCGCCTCGACGACGGGTGCACCGACCTCGCCCCTGCCGAGGGCGCCGGCTGCGCCCAGCTCGGCCTGCTCGAGGACCACCTCGCCGCGACAGGCTTCGACCCGGCCGTGAGCGAGGACGGCACGGTTCTCGAGACGCACGGCTGCCCGTTCTTCGACCTTGCGCGCGAGCACCCCGAGGTCGTCTGCCGGCTGCACGAAGGCCTCCTCGAAGGAGTTCTCGCCCGTGGGCGCGGACCCTGGGTCCTCGACGGGATCGACACGTTCGTCGCGCCCGGCCGGTGCATCGTGCGTGTCCGTCGAGGGGACGACGCCGCGACCGCGGCGCGCAGCCGCGCGGTCCCCACCTTCCCGGAGCACGCCGCCGCGACACGCACCGAGCTGCCGACGCCGCCCCGCAGCTGACCGGCACGCGGCGTACCGGCACGCGACTGACCAGCACGCGGCCGGGCCGTCTGGCCGCACCGCGCGCGCACCGCCGTCGCCGTGCGACCCTGAGGGGATGAGAACGCGACCCGGCCGTCCCTACCCGCTCGGTGCGACCTTCGACGGCGGTGGTACGAACTTCGCGCTGTTCTCCGAGGTCGCAGATCGCGTCGAGCTGTGCCTGCTCGACGACGAGGGCGCCGAGACCCGCGTCGAGGTCACGGAGTCGACCGCGCACGTCTGGCACGTCCACGTCCCCGGTGTCGAGCCCGGCCAGCGCTACGGGTTCCGCGTGCACGGTCCCTACGACCCTGCGCGGGGCCACCGCTGCAACCCGGCGAAGCTCCTCCTCGACCCCTACGCCAAGGCGGTCGACGGCATGATCGACTCCTCCGACGTCCTGCTCTCCTACACGCGCGACGCCTCCGGCACCGTCCTCGACGACGCGGAGCACCTCGACCGGCGCGACTCGGCACCCCACACGATGTACTCCGTCGTCGTCAACCCGTTCTTCGACTGGGGTCACGACCGCCCGCCCCGGCACGGCTACCACGAGACGGTTCTCTACGAGGCGCACGTGCGGGGCCTCACTATGACGCACCCCGCAGTGCCCGAGAACCTCCGGGGTACCTACGCGGGGCTCGCTCACCCGGCCGTCGTCGCCTACCTCACGGACCTCGGGGTCACGGCTGTCGAGCTCATGCCGGTGCACCAGTTCGTCGACGACCCCGTGCTGCGGGACCGCGGCCTCACGAACTACTGGGGCTACAACACGATCGGGTTCCTCGCGCCGCACAACGCGTACGCGTCCTCCGGCACGCGCGGCCAGCAGGTCCACGAGTTCAAGACGATGGTGAAGGCGCTCCACGAGGCCGGGATCGAGGTCATCCTCGACGTCGTCTACAACCACACGGCGGAGGGCAACCACCTCGGCCCGACGCTCTCGTTCCGCGGGATCGACAACGCCGCGTACTACCGCCTCGTCGACGACTCCCCCGCGCACTACTTCGACACGACCGGCACGGGCAACTCGCTGCTCATGCGCTCGCCGCACGTCCTGCAGCTCATCATGGACTCGCTGCGCTACTGGGTGACCGAGATGCACGTCGACGGCTTCCGCTTCGACCTCGCGGCGACGCTCGCGCGGCAGTTCCACGAGGTCGACCGGCTCTCGGCATTCTTCGACCTCGTCCAGCAGGACCCGGTGATCTCGCAGGTCAAGCTCATCGCCGAACCGTGGGACCTCGGCGACGGCGGGTACCAGGTCGGCGGTTTCCCGCCCCTGTGGACCGAGTGGAACGGACTCTTCCGCGACACGGTGCGGGACTTCTGGCGCGGCCAGCCGTCGACACTGCCGGAGTTCGCGAGCCGCCTCACGGGCTCGTCGGACCTCTACGAGAGCACAGGCCGGCGGCCCGCCGCCTCGGTGAACTTCGTCACGGCTCACGACGGCTTCACCCTCGCCGACCTCGTCTCCTACGACCACAAGCACAACGAGGCCAACGGGGAGGACGGCCGGGACGGGGAGTCCCACAACCGTTCGTGGAACCACGGCGTCGAAGGCCCGACCGACGACCCGTCGATCCGCGCGCTGCGCGCCCGTCAGCAGCGCAACTTCCTCGCGACGCTCCTCCTCTCGCAGGGTGTGCCGATGCTCTCCCACGGCGACGAGATCGGCCGCACCCAGGGCGGCAACAACAACGTCTACTGCCAGGACGGCCCGACGTCGTGGATGGACTGGGACCTCGACGACGACGCCCGCTCCCTCCTCGCCGTAACGCAGCAACTCGTCGCGCTGCGTCGTGAGCATCCTGTGCTCCGGCGTCGCAGGTTCCTCACGGGACGTCCCCCAGAGTCACTGCCGGACGGTGCGGAGGTGCTCCCCGACGCGCTGCCCGACGTCGTGTGGTTCGACACGAGCGGCGACGTCATGGACCAGGCCGACTGGGACGCGTCGTTCGCGCGGACCGTCGGCGTCCTCCTCGAGGGCGAGGCGATCACCGAGCCCGACGACGCCGGCGGGCGCATCGTCGACGACTCGGTGCTCATCCTCTTCAACGCGTTCTCCGAGGACGTGACATTCCGCGTGCCCGCAGCGTCCTACGGGTCTTTGTGGGGTCTCGAGCTCCGCACCGACGACCCTGAGGCGACCGACGTGCGTCGCCCGGGCTCCGCGCCGGCCCCGGCGGCAGGCGCGACGCCTGCGGCGGCCGCGGCGCGCTCGGGTGCGGTCGTGGCGGGCGAAGAAATCGTCGTGACGTCACGCTCGCTCGTCGTCCTGCTCCGGCCGCCGCTCCGCGCCCGGGTCGTGCCGCTCCCCCACGCCCCCCGGTCGGCCTCGGCGGACGGCTGACGCGCACGTCGTGGCAGCGCTGAACGCCGCAGCGCGTCCGGCACACCTCCTGCGGGAAGTGCGCGATACTCGCGGGAGACGGGCGGCGACGGCGCCGCCCCGACGACGGGAGCACGCGATGGGCAGGAAGAAGCTGGCACGTCTCGACGGGATCGACGACGCGCTGCGGGTCGGGCCCGAGGCCGGGTCGTTCGACCTCGCGGGCATGGACCGCGCCGCGACGCCGTGCGTCAAGGACGCCGCGACCGCGGCCGAGCTCCGCCCTCTCCTCGGTGACGAACTCGCCGATCTCCAGGAACGTCTCTACGCGGAAGGTCGTACGGGCGGTACCCGTTCGGTGCTCCTTGTCGTCCAGGGCCTCGACACCGCGGGCAAGGGCGGCATCGTCCGGCACGTCGCGGGGATGATGGACCCGCAGGGTCTTGCTATCCGTTCGTTCGGCGTGCCGACGCCCGAGGAGCGTGAGCACGACTTCCTCTGGCGCATCCGCCGCGCCCTGCCCGCCCCGGGCCGCATCGGGGTGTTCGACCGGTCGCACTACGAGGACGTCCTCGTGGCGCGCGTCAAGGAGCTCGTCGCTCCCGAGGTGTGGGAGGCGCGCTACGACGAGATCGTCGCGTTCGAGCGCGACCTCGTCGCCGCGGGGACGACGACCGTCAAGGTGGCGCTCATGGTGTCCCGCGACGAGCAGTACAGGCGTCTCGCTGCGCGGCTCGACCGGCCAGACAAGCTGTGGAAGTACAACCCGAGCGACGTCGACACGCGGCTGCAGTGGGACGAGTACCAGGCGGCCTACCAGGCCGTCCTCGACCGCACGAGCATCCCTGAGGCCCCCTGGTACGTCGTCCCCGCCGACTCCAAGGACTACGCGCGGCTCGCCGTGACGAAGCTGCTGCTCGACGCGTTGCGCTCCCTCGACCTGGGCTGGCCCACGCCCGACTACGACGTCGACGTCGAGAAGGCACGTCTCGCCACGACCCGCTGAACGGACGCCGGCGCGTCAGGACGACGTCGGCGCGCCGGTCGTCCCCGCCGCGACGAGCTCGCGGCCTTCCTGCGCGAGCGCGCCGAGGCGCGAGAGGGTGCGCAGGTACTTCTTGCGGTAGCCGCCCGCGAGCATCTGCGCGGTGAAGAGCGCGGTGCGCTCGTCGCCACCGAGGAGGACGGGCACGCCACGGTCGTAGAGCCTGTCCGCGAGGACGACGAGCCGCAGCGCGTCGTCCTGCCGGTCGACGGTGCGCACGCCGCGCAGCGCGACGAGCTCGACGCCGTCGAGGAGCGCGCCGTAGCGGCTCGGGTGGACGGAGCGCAGGTGCTCGAGAAGGTCGTCGAGGAAGTCGCACGTCGCCCCTGCGCGGTGGGTCGTCGCCTCGACGAGCACACGGTCCGGGAGCGGGTGCGCGTCGGTGACGACGGCCCGCTGCCGGTAGTCCTCGCCGTCGACCCGGAGCACCTCGAACCGGGCCGAGAGCGCCTGGATCTCCCGGAGGAAGTCCTCCGCGGCGAACCGCCCCTCACCGAGAGCGTCAGGCAGCGTGTTCGACGTCGCGGCGAGCGCGACGTCACGGTCGGCGAGCTCTCGCAGGAGCCTCGACACGAGGACGGTGTCGCCCGGGTCGTCGAGCTCGAACTCGTCGATGCACACGAGGTCGAGCGCGCCGAGCGCGTCGACCGTCGCGGCGAAGCCGAGCGCGCCGACGAGGTTCGTGTACTCGACGAACGTGCCGAACGCAGCACGCTGGGGTCCGAGCGCGTGAGCGAGCGCCGCGAGGAGGTGCGTCTTGCCGACCCCGAACCCGCCGTCGAGATAGACCGCGGGCGGCACGGCACGGCGCCGCCTGAGGATCGCGCCGAGGCCGCGTGCCGGAGCGCTCAGCTGCTCGGCGACCTCGGCGAGACGCTCGACCGCCGCCTGCTGGCTCGGGTGCGCCGGATCAGGGACGTAGCTCGCGAAGGAGGCGCCTTCGAAGTGGCGCGGGGGCACGAGGTCCGTGAGGAGCCGCTCGCGCCCGACTGCGGGGCGCACGTCGCACAGTGCGGTCGGTCGGGTCACCCGTCCACGGTATCCGCGGCACCCGGCGAGCGGGACCTTGGTCCCGCGTGCGCGTGTGCGACGCTCGTCACAGCCGTGCGCACGCCTAGGCTGGCCGCATGACAAACCTCGCCGACCGCCCCACGTTCGACCTCCTCGTCGCCGAGGGCACGACCGCGAGCGGCACGATCATCCCGCCGGAGACCGACGAGCCGGGGCTTGGGCTCCTGCTCGCGCACCCGACGACGAGCCGCCGCGACGGCGCCGTCGCCGGTGCCTGGGTACGCGCCAACATGATCGCGACCGTCGACGGTGCCGCCTGGGGTCACGATCACCTGTCAGGGTCGATCAACGGCCCTGCCGACCTCCGCGTCTTCGAGGTGGTCCGGGCTCTCGCGGACGTCGTCGTCGTGGGCGCGGGAACCGTCCGCGCCGAGGGCTACGGAACGCTCGTCGTCCCCGAGCACCTCCGCGGGCTGCGCGCCGAGGCCCGCTGCGCGGACGAGCTCGTGCTCGCGGTCGTCACGCGTGCGGGCGAGGTCCCCGCGCCCCTGCTCGCGGACCCGCACGTCCTCGTCGTCACGTCGGCGGAGGGCGCCGCGCGCCTCGGCCCGGACCTCCCGTCCGAGCGCCTCGTCGTCGCGGGTACCGACGACGTCGACCTGCGCGCCGCGCTCACCGACCTCGCGGGTCGTGGCCTCGGGCGCATCCTCACCGAGGGAGGCCCGCACCTCCTCGCCGACCTCCTCGCGAACGGCCTCGTCGACGACCTCTGCGTGACGACGAGCCCGACCGCCGTCGGCCCGGGTGCGGGCCGGATCGTCGCGGGCGACCCAGGTCGGCCCGCGGCCGACCTCCGGCTCGCGACGCTCCTGCGCGCGCGCGACGTGCTCGTCGCGCGTTGGCGCGTCGCCTGACGCCTCGGCGTCCGCCGGGTCAGGCCTCGTCGCGCACGGTGCCGCCCGCGTGCCGGATCGTCGCGCGGGCGAGCTGGTCAGTCGAGTCGATGAAGAGGGGCTCGGCGAGCAGGCCGTGGTCGACCGCGACGACCGAGAGCTCGGTGCAGCCGAGGATGACGACCTGTGCCCCGCGTTCCACGAGGTGCGAGGCGACTCCGCGCAACGCTGCGAGGTCCGCGGGCCGTCCCGCCTTCACCTGGTCGTAGATGATCGACGAGACGACGGCCTGGTCGGCGTCGTCGGGCAGGAGCGTCGTGACGCCGTGCGCACCGAACGCGTCCTGGTACACGCCCGACGACGCCGTCCCGCTCGTCGCGAGCAGCCCGACCGCGCGGAGGTCGGCCACCCGCTCGCGCGCGGCGTCGACCGTCACCTCGACGATCGAGACGAACGGCACCGAGATCGCGTCGAGCACCTGCTGCGTGAAGTAGTGCGCCGTGTTGCACGGCATGACGAGGAAGTCCGCGCCGAACGCCTCGAGGCGGCGGGCGTCGCGCGCGAGCACGGGACCCGGGTCCTCGGCGGACCGTCCGAGGATGAACTCGGTCCGGTCCGGAACCGTCGCGTGGTTGAGGACGACCATGTCGACGTGGTCCTGGTCGCGCTCGGCGACCGTGAGCCGCACGACGTGGTTGAGGAAGTACGCCGTCGCGAGAGGTCCGACACCGCCGAGGACACCGACGAAGGGACGGGTTCCGGGGTCGTTGCTGCGCTCAGACGTCACGCCGCCATGGTAGACCTCCCCGCCCGACGCTGGGGGCGGCCGCACCCGTCACGGGCACGCGTCATAGGATGACAGGGCTCGCGGCGTCACGGCGCCGGTCGCGCCCCTCACCTGGAGCCTCGTCGCATGACCTACGGCAACGCCGAGTTCGTCCCCGTGATCCTCGGGACGAACATCAACACGTACAACATGGCCCGTTCGCTCCACGAGGCCTTCGGCGTCCGGACGATCGCGCTCGGACGTGCGGCGCTCCGCGAGACCGCGTCCTCGAGCATCGTCGACGTCCGTGCCGACGCCCGGCTCGGTGACCCCGAGGTCGTCGTCGCGACGCTCCTCGAGCTCGCGTCCGAGCTGCGTGCCGACGGTCGCACGCTCCTGCTCCTGCCGAACATCGAGTTCTACGCGAACGTCGTCCTCGACCACCGCGAGGTCCTCGAGGAGCACTACGTCGTCCCGCTCGTCCGCAAGGAGCTCGCGGACCGACTCATGCACAAGGCGCGCTTCGCGGAGCTGTGCGCCGAGCTCGGCATCCCGCACCCCGCGACCGAGATCGTCCCCCCGGGGCCCGTCGCCGAGGACCTCGGCGACGACCTTCCCTTCCCCTTCCCCGTCATCGTCAAGCCCGCGAACACCGACATCTATCCGCGCCTGCGCTTCCCGGGCAAGCAGAAGGTGTACCTCGTTGCCGACGCCGCGGGCCTCCGGCACGTCGTGCGCCGCATGGTCGACGGCGGCTACGACGACGACATCGTCGTCCAGGAGTACCTCGCGGGCGACGAGTCGGTCATGCAGGTCGTCAACACGTACTCCGACCGCCACGGCCGCATGCGCTTCAGCTCGCTCGGGCAGATCGTCCTCGGCGAGCCCGACCCGAGTCTCGTCGGCAACTACAACGCGATCGTCACGACGCACGACGACGAGGTCACGGCGATGGTCCGCACGCTCCTCGACAGCGTCGGCTACACGGGCCCCGCGAACCTCGACATCATGATCGATGCGCGTACCGGTGCCCGGACGATCCTCGAGGTCAACCTCCGTCAGGGCGCCGCGAGCTTCTACACGATGGCTGCGGGCGGCAACCTCACCCGCTGCTACGTCGACGACCTCGTCCGCGGCGAGGACCTCCCCGACGTCGTCACGCGCGACGAGCGCCTCTGGCTCAACGTCCCGTACCTCGTGGCGCTCCGCTACGCGCCGCGGTCGCTGCGGCCCCTCCTGCGGGCCGCCCGCCGCCACGGCGTCACGCACACGCTGCGCTACCGCGCGGATCGCTCCCCGCGCCGCCTGCTCGAGCTCGCCCGGATCGACCTGCGGCGGACGCTCGACTTCGTGCGCCACGGCCGGGAGCGGCTCAACCGCTGACGGCCCGCCTCACGACGCTGGCGATCTCACGGGCACGCTCAACCGTGACGTTGGTCGGGAGGTTGACGAGCCTCGAGACGGCGTCCTCGCTCACCGCGAGGCGCGGGTCGCCCGGTGCGTAACCGTAGACAGCGGGGTCGTCGACTCCCGGGAACAGCGCGGGCCGGTACCACCGGCCCGCGTGGACGTGGGCTGCCGTGAGCGTCGCGAGCAGCCGCTCGGCCGCGTCCTCGTCGCGTGCGAGCACCGGGAGCCGCAGGAGCGGCTGGAGTTCGGCGCGCGAGGCGGCGTCGACGATCGTCGCGGGGAGCTCGACGACGTCCGCGAGCACGTCGACGTACGCGGTGACGCACGCCGCACGCCGGGACTCGTCGGCGTCGAGCGCAGGGAGTGCTGCGGCGACCTGTGCGACCATCCATGCGGACGGGGCCGACGGCCGATACGGGAGCCCGCCGCGCATCTCGACGGGAGCGATCGCGGGGTCGAGCAGCCCGGCCCGGACGAGGCCCGAGCGCAACGTCCGGGAGACGCGCCGCGGCAGGCGGTTGAGCACGCGGTTCTGCGTCCGGTAGACGCGCGCGAGGAGGTCGAGCCGCCGGCCCACCGCAGGAAGCTCGGCGAGGCGTGCGCGGACGAGGTCCCGCAGCGCGGCGTCGGCCATGTCGGGCGCGACCCACACGGCGCCGCCGAAGCGTGTCGGGAGCATCTTCTCAACCCCGAACGAGTGGACGGACACGTCCGCGTACGGGCGGCCGTCGGGACGGCGGGCGAGCCGTCCGACGCAGTGCGCCGAGTCCTCGAGCAGCAGGGCGCCCGCGTCGTCGGCCGCGTCCCGAAGCCCGCGCGCCGTCGCGGCGTCGATGACGCCGAACGTGTGCTGGAGGACGATCGCGCGCGTGCGCTCCCCGACGACGAGTTGCGCCGGATCGATCGCGAGCGACGCGGGTGCGACGTCCGCGTGCACCGCGGCGTGACCGGCGACGAGGATCGGGTCGACCGCGGTCGCGCACGTGAGGATCTGCGTGACGACCTCGCCCGGTCCCCGGTGTTCGGCGAGCGCGCGCAGGACGACCTCCATGCCGTAGCGCGCCTTGTGCACGAGGAACCAGTCCCCCGGCTGCGTGCCCGTGCGCCGTGCCAGCTCGCGGGTCACGGCGGTCGTTCCGTGCGGGGTCATGTCGGCTCCTCGGGCTTCCGGGCGGTCCCGGTCACGTGGTCGTACGGCGACGGCGGGGCGCCGGCCGGTGTCGTCACCGGCTCGGTGCCCCGCCGCGCGGGACGGGAGGTCGGTCAGGCGTCGGACTCGGTCCGGTCACCCGTCCACTCGGTGTGGAAGACGCCGTCCTTGTCGACCCGCTGGTACGTGTGCGCCCCGAAGAAGTCGCGCTGCGCCTGGATGAGGTTCGCGGGCAGACGCTCGGCGCGGACGCCGTCGTAGTAGGCGAGCGACGACGAGAACGCGGGGGTCGGCACGCCGTTGAGTGCTGCCTGCGCGACGATCCGACGCCATGCGCTGACGCCCTGGCCGACCTGCTCCGTAAAGTACGGGTCGGCGAGGAGGAGCGAGAGCTCCGGGTTGCGCTCGTAGGCCTCGGTGATGCGGTTGAGGAAGCGGGCGCGGATGATGCAGCCGCCACGCCAGATCCGGGCCATCGCACCACGGTCGATGTTCCAGCCGAGCTCGGCGGACGCCGCGGCGATCTGGTCGAAGCCCTGCGAGTACGCGACGACCTTCGAGGCGTAGAGCGCGAGGCGCACGTCCTCGATGAACGCTGCGCGGTCGCTGATCTCCCACGCGCCGGACTCGGCGGGCAGGACGCGTCCGGCCTCGCGCTGCGGGACCGAGCCCGAGAGCGCGCGGGCGAACGTCGCCTCCGCGATACCCGTGATCGGCACGCCGAGGTCGAGGGCGTTCTGAACCGTCCAGCGGCCCGTACCCTTCTGCTCCGCACGGTCGAGCACGACGTCGACGAACGCCTTGCCGGTCTCGGCGTCGACGTGCGCGAGGACGTCGGCCGTGATCTCGATGAGGAACGACTCGAGGTCGCCCTTGTTCCACTCGGCGAAGATCTCGCCGATCTCCTGCGCCGAGGCGCCCAGGCCCTGCTTGAGCAGGTCGTAGGCCTCGGCGATGAGCTGCATGTCCGCGTACTCGATGCCGTTGTGGACCATCTTGACGAAGTGGCCCGCCCCGTCGGGGCCGACGTATGTGCAGCACGGGACGCCGTCGACCTTCGCCGAGATGTCCTCGAGGATCGGGCCGAGCCACTCGTAGGACTCGGGCGAGCCGCCGGGCATGATCGACGGGCCGTTGAGCGCGCCCTCCTCGCCGCCCGAGACACCGGTGCCGACGAAGTGGAGGCCGTGAGCCTTGAGCTCGGCCTCGCGGCGGCGCGTGTCCGGGAAGTGGGCGTTGCCGGCGTCGATGACGATGTCACCCTCCTCGAGGAGGGGGACGAGTTCGGCGATGACGGCGTCCGTCGCGGCACCGGCCTTCACCATGATGACGACCTTGCGCGGCCGCGCGAGCGAGGCGACGAAGTCGGCCATCGACTCAGACGGGACGAAGTCGCCGTCGTCACCGTGGTCCGCGACGAGCGAGGCGGTCTTGGCGTACGAGCGGTTGTGGACCGCCACCGTGTAGCCGTGTCGTGCGAAGTTGCGGGCGAGGTTGCGGCCCATCACCGCAAGCCCCGTGACGCCGATCTGGGCGCGTGCCGTCATCGTGTGAACTCTCCCTCCGGATGAACATGTTCCGCCTGCGAGGATATCCCGCGGTCCGGCGGAGCCGCCCGGACGACCAGCATGTGACGGTCCGGGTCCGCGGCGTGGCGCTCGGGCGACCGCGCGCCGGATGCCTAGAGTGACGCCATGGTCGCCACCGCGCTCACGCAGCTGCCCGCGCCGTTCGCGCAGGCGCTCGCCTCGTTGCGTGCCGCAGCCCTCGGCGCGGGCGTCGAGGTGCGGGAGGTTCCCGCACCTTCGCGCGCCGCGGCGTACGCGGTCGCGCTCTCGGGCTCCCTCGCTCGTGCGGGTGTGCCCGACGACGAGGTCGCCGACGGCACGTTCGTCGTCCTCTACGACCCGCCGCTCACCCCGGTCGACGACGGCACGTTCCGCGTCATCGTCCTCGTCCGGGCCGAGCTCGACGAGGAGATGTCGGGTGACCCGATGCTCCCCGAGGTCGCCTGGGACTGGATGCTCGAGGCGCTCGAAGCGTGCCCGGTCGCGCCGGTCGAGCCGGGAGGCTCGGTGACTCGGACCATCACGACGAGCCACGGCGCGGTCGCCGGCCGCCCCGAGGAGGTCGAGCTCGAGCTGCGCGCGTCATGGTCCGCGGTCGATCCGGACGTCGGCGCGTTCCTCACCGCGTGGGCGCACGTCCTGCGTCTCTTCGCAGGTGTGCCGCCGGTCGGTGTGACGTCGATCGACGACCGACGCTGACGACGTCCGCCCCGCTCCGGGCCGCGTCGTTCGCGGGTTGCCGGACCGCGCAGGTCTAACCTTGCCCCCATGAGCCAGACCGCACCGTCCGCTTCCGCGGACGAGGAGCCCGACGTCACCCCTCTGACGACCCCCGCCGACGGGGTGCCCGACGTCCTCACGACGCAGTCCGGGCTCGACCGGGCCGTCGACGCCCTCGCCGGTGGTGTGGGGCCGGTGGCCGTCGACGCCGAGCGCGCGTCGGGCTACCGCTACGGGCAGCAGAACTATCTCGTGCAGCTGCGCCGCACGGGTGCGGGCACGATGCTCATCGACCCGGTCGCGCTCCCCGACCTCGCGGCGGTCAACGACGCGCTGCGCGGGACCGAGTGGGTGTTCCATGCGGCCTCACAGGACCTCCACCCGCTGAGCGAGCAAGGTCTCGTACCGGACGCGATCTTCGACACGGAGCTCGCGGCACGCCTGCTGGGGCTCGAGCGTGTCGGGCTCGGCGCGGTCGTCGCAGAGGTGCTCGGCCTCGGTCTCGCGAAGGAGCACTCTGCGGTCGACTGGTCGACGCGTCCGTTGCCGGCGTCGTGGCTCACGTACGCGGCGCTCGACGTCGAGGTGCTCGTCGACCTGCGCGACGCGCTCGCCGAGCGGCTCGAGGCTGCAGGCAAGGCTGAGTGGGCGCGCCAGGAGTTCGAGGCCGTACGCCTCGCGCCGCCGCCCGCGCCGCGGGTCGACCCGTGGCGGCGCGTCTCGGGAGTTCACGCGCTGCGCTCGCGGCGGCAGCTCGCCGTCGTGCGGTCGCTGTGGCAGGCGCGCGAGGACAACGCCCGACGACGCGACATCTCACCGGGCCGAGTCCTTCCCGACCGGGCGATCATCGCGGCGGCGCAGGCCCTGCCGCGCAACGTCGGCGCGCTCACGGCGCTGCCGACATTCTCGGGACGTGGCACATCGCGCCGGGCACCGATGTGGCAGACGGCGATCGACGTGGCCCTCGCGCTGCCTGAGGCCGATCTCCCGCCTCTGCGCGGGCCGCGGACGGACGCCCCGCCGCCGCCGCGTGCGTGGGCCGATCGCGAGCCTGCGGCCGCGGCCCGGCTCGAGGCGGCGAAGGCCGTCGTCGCGGAGCTCTCCGAGCTCCTCACCGTCCCCGTCGAGAATCTCCTGCAGCCCGACGCGCTGCGCCGGCTGTGCTGGTCCCCGCCCGCGCAGGTGACGGAGGAGAGCGTCACTGCGGCGCTCGCTGCGCGGGGCGCGCGCGTCTGGCAGACGGACTTGCTCGCGGGGCCGCTCGCGGCCGCGATCGGCGCCGCCGGATAGGGTTGTCGGGTGCTGCACATCGAGACTGTCACCGACCCTGCCGAGTGGAACCGACTGGTGGACGCGGGTGGTGGTCACCCGCTCCAGCTGTGGGGCTGGGGCGAGGTCAAGGCGACGGGAGCGTGGCGCGCGCTGAGGCTTCGCGCGGTCAACGACGACGGGCGGACCGTCGGCGGTGCCCAGGTGCTCGTCCGTCGGCTGCCGGCACCGTTCCGCGCGTTCGCCCACGTGCCACGGGGCCCGTTCGTCGGGTCCGACGGCGTCGGGACGGCCTCCGAGCGGTCCGCCGTCGCCCGGGCGGTCGTCGAGCACTGCCGCCGAGAGGTCCGTGGCATCGGCGTCGCGCTCGAGCCGGACTGGGACGCAGGCACCGAGCTTGACCTGCCGGGGTCGCGACCGGCCGAGCACACGATCCTCTACCCGAGCACGCTCATCCTCGACCTCACGAAACCGGAGGACGAGCTCCTCGCGGCTGCGGGCCGCTCGACGCGGTACGACATCCGCAAGGCGGCCCGGACGGGGCTCGAGGTGCGGCGGGTGACGGACGAGGCCGAGGTGCGCGCGGTCATCGAGCTCTACAAGGTCTCGGCGGAGCATGCGGGGTTCGCGCTCCATGACGACGATTACTACCTCGCGATCCACCGCGAGCTGGGTGAGGCCTCGCTTCTCGTCGCGGCGTTCGAGGACGGACGCCCGTGCTCGTTCGTGTGGGACGTCCTCTCGGGCTCGACGGCGTTCGAGCTCTACGGGGGCGTCGACGACACGGGCCGGAAGTTGCGGGCGAACGCGCCGGTGAAGTGGCACGCGGTGCGGCTCGCGGCGGAGGCCGGGGCGCGACGTTACGACATGAACGGGCTGCTCAACGACGGTATCAGCGAGTTCAAGAAGTCGTTCGCCCAGCACACGGACGAGCTTCTCGGCACGGTCGAGGTGCCGTTCGGGCCGTTGTTCGACGTGTGGGACCGGGTGCTTCCGACCGCGAAGCGCGTCGTGCGCCGGCTGCGTCGGGGCTGACGGGAGACCTGTCGAGGGACCTCGGACCCACCTCTTGCGCTTTTTGCTGATACTCGCGGTATCGTGTACCTGAACGAGCGAACCGCTCCGGACACCGTCGTCCAGATCAGGAGAAGCCATGCCCGTGGCCCAGCCAGCACGTCGCGCACTGCGTGACGTTGTCTTCGTCGAGGGGGTGCGCTCCCCGTTCGGCAAGGCGCGCCCCGACGGTCTCTACGCCGAGACCCGCGCCGACGACCTCGCCGTCGCCGTCCTCCGCGGCCTCCTCGACCGCGTCCCCGCCCTCCCCCACGACCGCATCGACGAGGTCGCGATCGCCGCGACGACCCAGCGCGGCGACCAGGGCCTCACGCTCGGCCGCTCGGTCGCCGTCCTCGCCGGGCTCCCCCGCACCGTCCCCGGCTTCGCGATCGACCGCATGTGCGCAGGCGCCATGACCGCCGTGACGACGACCGCGTCCGCGATCGCCACCGGCATGCAGGACGTCACCGTCGCCGGCGGCGTCGAGCACATGGGCCACCACCCCATGGGCTTCGACGCCGACCCCAACCCCCGCTTCGTCGCGGACCGCCTCGTCGACGGTGACGCGCTCGTCATGGGCGCGACCGCCGAGACGCTCCACGACCGCTACCCCCACCTCACCAAGGAACGCACCGACGCCTACGGGGCGGAGTCCCAGGGGCGCTACGCCGCAGCGCTCGCCGCAGGCCGCGTCGAGCCCGACCTCGTGCCCGTCGCCGTCAGGTCCGCCGAGCTCGGCTGGGGCCTCGCGACCGCCGACGAGCTCCCCCGGCCCGGCACGACCATCGAAGGCATGCGGGACCTCAAGACCCCGTTCCGGCCAGGTGGCCGCGTCACCGCGGGCAACGCCTCGCCCCTCACCGACGGCTCGACGATGTGCCTGCTCGCGGCTGGTGACACCGCCGCCGAGCTCGGTCTGCCCGTCCGCATGCGCCTCGTCTCCTTCGCGTACGCGGGCGTCGACCCCGAGGTCATGGGCCTCGGGCCCATCCCCGCGACCGAACGTGCCCTGCGCACCGCAGGGCTGACGATCGACGACATCGGCCTCTTCGAGATCAACGAAGCCTTCGCGATCCAGGTCCTCGCGTTCACCGACCACTTCGGGCTCGCCGACGACGACCCGCGCGTCAACCCCGACGGCGGTGCGATCGCCGTCGGCCACCCCCTTGCTGCCTCGGGGGTGCGGCTCATGACGCAGCTCGCCCGCCACTTCGAGGCGCACCCCGAGGTCCGGTACGGCCTCACGACGATGTGCGTCGGGCTCGGCATGGGCGGCACCGTCGTCTGGGAGAACCCGCACCACGCCGACTACTCGGGCCACGTGCCCGCCGCGACCGAGGGGACTGACCGATGACCACGACGACTTCCGCACGTGCCGAGCGCGTCGCACGCTCCCTCGTCCGCGACGTGACGATGCCAGGCGGCGCCGGCACGATGGCCCTCGTCACGCTCGACAACGGCCTCGACCACACGAAGCCCACGACCCTCGGACCCGAGGGCCTCGCGGGACTGCGCACCGCGCTCGAGGGCCTGCGAGCCCGTGCCGCCGCGGGCGAGATCCAGGCGATCGGCGTGACGGGCAAGCCGTACGTCCTCGCCGCCGGCGCGGACCTCACCCAGGCGGGAGACCTCGCGACGCGCGACGAGGCGCGCGAGCTCGGCCGCGCTGGCCACGCCGCGTACAACCTCCTCCACGACGCAGATGTGCCGACGTTCGCCTTCATCAACGGCGTCGCGCTCGGCGGCGGGCTCGAGCTCGCGCTCGCGTGTGACTACCGCACCGTGTCGACGTCCGCCGGAGCGCTCGCGCTGCCCGAGACCGCGCTCGGGCTCGTGCCCGGCTGGGGCGGGGCGCACCTCGTGCCACGCCTCGTCGGCATCGAGCGCGCGTGCGAGGTCATCCTCACGCGTCCCGCGCAGAACAGGCCCTACAAGCCGGCCGAGGCCGTCGACATCGGTCTCGCCGACGTCCTCCTCGACAGCGCCGACTTCCTCGCCCGGTCGATCACGTGGGCGGCGTCCGTCGTCCGCGGCGAGACCGTCGTCACTCGGCCCGAGCCGGTCGACGCCGACGAGTGGGAGGCCGTCGTCGCCCGCGCCCGCGCGCAGGTCGACATCGTCGTCGCCGGCGCGCGCCCCGCGCCCTACCGCGCCCTCGACCTCCTCGCGCTCGGACCCGGCACGACCCGCGAGGAGGGTTTCGCCGCCGAGGACGAGGCGCTCGCCGACCTCCTCATGACGGACGAGCTCCGCGCGAGCATCTACGCGTTCTCATCGGTCAACGCTGCGAAGAAGCCGCAGGGTGCTCCGCCGAAGGAGCTCGCGCGTCCCGTGACGCGCGTCGGCGTCGTCGGCGCGGGCCTCATGGCCGCGCAGCTCGCGCTCTTGCTCGCGCAGCGTCTCGGCGTCCCCGTCGTCATGCGTGACCTCGACGACGAGCGCGTCGCCAAGGGTCTCGCACACGTGCGGGGCACGGTCGAGAAACTCGTCGCGACCGGGCGCATGTCGTCCGACGCGGGCGCGCGCATCGTCGCGTCCGTCCACGGGACGACCGTCCTCGAGGACATGGCCGCGTGCGACCTCGTCATCGAGGCCGTCACCGAGGTGCTCGCGCTCAAGAAGCGCGTGCTCGCCGAGGTCGAGGGAATCGTCGGGCCCGAGACCGTCCTCGCGACGAACACGTCGGCGCTCTCCGTCTCCGAGATGGCCGCGGACCTCGCGCACCCCGAGCGTGTCGTCGGGCTGCACTTCTTCAACCCGGTCGCGCAGATGCCGCTCGTCGAGGTCGTCCGTGCGGACGCGACCGACGAGGCGACGCTCGCGACGGCATTCGACGTCGCGCGCCGTCTCCGCAAGACGGCGGTCGGCGTCGCCGACCGGCCCGGCTTCGTCGTCAACCGACTCCTCGTCCTCCTGCTCGGCGAGATCGTCAGGGCTGTCGAGGAAGGCACGCCCGTCGAGGTCGCTGACCGCGCGCTGCGGCCGCTCGGGCTCCCCATGGGACCGTTCGCGCTGTTCGACCTCGTCGGGCCGGCCGTCGGGCTCCACGTCCTCACGTCACTGCGGGAGAACCTCGGCGCGCGCTTCGCGCGGTCCCCCGGGCTCGAGCGGATCGTCGCCGAAGGCACCACGGTGGTGCTGCCACCGATCGCCAAGGGGCTTCCCGCGCGCGTCGATCCCGCGATCCAGGAGGTGTTCGGTGAGCCCGGCGGGCCGGGCGCGCTCGACGAGGCCGGCGTGCTTGACCGTGTGCTCACGGCGCTCGCGACGGAGATCGGTCACATGCTCGACGAGGGCGTCGTCGCGGAGGTCACGCAGATCGACGTCTGCATGATCCTCGGGGCGGGTTGGCACTTCGCGACGGGTGGCATCGCGCCGTACCTCGACCGGACGGGCACGTCCGAGCGGGTGCTCGGCCGGCGCCTCCTCCCGGACGGCGTCGCGAACGTCCCCCAGGCCTCCTGACACCACCCCCCTCGCGGTCCGCCCCGCCCCTTCCCACGGATTGACGGCTTCCGACGATGCGATGGTCGGAAGCTTTCGATCCGCGCGCGAGATACCGCGCTCACGATGTGAGACGTTCGACGGATCGCCTGGCATCCCGAGCGCGCCGGTCTACTTTCTGGTCCAGAAGCACGGACGCCCGCACGGGGCGCCCCCAGGAACCAGGAGGAACACCATGGCCCGCAACGACGTCCTCGTCTCGGCCGAGTGGGCCGAGGCGAACCTCGCGACCCCCGGCATCGTTTTCGTCGAGGTCGACGAGGACACGAGCGCCTACGACGACGCGCACCTCCCCGGCGCGATCAAGCTCGACTGGAAGCTCGACCTCCAGGACGCGGTCCGCCGCGACTTCGTCGACCGCGCCGGCTTCGAGAAGCTCCTCTCGGAGCGCGGCGTCGCGAACGACGACACCGTCGTCCTCTACGGCGGCAACAACAACTGGTTTGCCGCCTACGCCTTCTGGTACTTCAAGCTCTACGGCCACCAGGACGTCCGCCTCATCGACGGCGGCCGCAAGAAGTGGGAGCTCGACGGCCGCCCGCTCGACGCCGAGCCCGTCAACCGCCCCGCGACGAAGTACGTCGCGAGCGAGCAGGACCTCACGCTCCGCGCGTTCCGTGACGAGGTCGTCGCATCGATCGGGACGAAGAACCTCGTCGACGTCCGCTCGCCCGAGGAGTTCACGGGCAAGATCCTCGGCCCGGCCCACCTCCCCCAGGAGCACGCGCAGCGCGGCGGCCACGTCCCCGGCGCGATCAACGTCCCGTGGTCGAAGGCCGCGAACGATGACGGCACCTTCCGCTCCGACGCCGAGCTCGCCGAGCTCTACGGCGCCGCGGGCATCGACACCAACCGTTCGACGATCGCGTACTGCCGCATCGGCGAGCGCTCGAGCCACACGTGGTTCGTGCTCTCCCAGATCCTCGACCTCCCGGACGTCAAGAACTACGACGGCTCATGGGTCGAGTACGGCTCGCTCGTCGGCGCGCCCATCGAGGTCCCCGTCCCGGCCTGACACCCGACCGCACGAGGAGCACACGATGACCAGCTGCGGAGCCCCCGCCCAGACCGGCCAGGTCGCTCTCGCCCCGGGCGCGACAATCATCGACGGCACCGTGACGGCAGACGGCGCCCCCGTCAGGGGCGCCTACGTCCGCCTTCACGACGCAGACGGCGAGTTCACCGCCGAGGTCGTCACCGGTGACACGGGCCAGTTCACGTTCTACGCCCGCCCCGCGAGCTGGGAGCTCCGCGTGCTCTCGCGCGCAGGGAACGGCTCCGAGCGCCTCGAAGCCACCGAGGGCCGGACGACGGTCGAGCTCGGTCTCTGACCAGCCCGACGGCCGTCCGGGGCGTCGAACGGCAGCCACCGCTCGACGCCCCTCGGCCCCGGCAGCGACCGGCCGGTCCTCCCGGTCCTCACGCCTCCGAGCGGCGACCCCTCGCAGGAGACGTGACGACCCACCCGTCCGGACGTGACGAAGAGCCCCGCACCGTGAGGTGCGGGGCTCTTCCGTGTCCTGGGGTCGTGCGCGGCGCGCCGAGCCTCGTCAGTAGACGGTGAGGCCCTTCGCGCGGAACTGCTCGCGCACACGGTCGACCTCGGCGTTCGACGGCGGCTGCGTGTCACCGAGCTCGTACGGCATGCCGAGGCTCTCCCACTTGTCCTTGCCCATCTGGTGGAAAGGCAGCACCTCGACGCGCGAGACGGTCGAGAGCGTCGCGGCATACTCGGCGATCGTCTCGACGTTCGCCGGGTCGTCGGTGAGGCCCGGCACGAGGACGAAGCGCAGCCAGATCTCCGTGCCGGACTCCGCGAGGCGCCGGCCGAACTTCAGCGTCGGCTCGAGTGCACGGCCAGTGACCTTCCGGTATGTCTCCGGGTCGCCCGACTTCACGTCGAGGAGGACGAGATCGATGTCCGCGAGCATCTCGTCGGTGCAGGCCGCACCGAGGAAGCCCGACGTGTCGATCGTCGTATGGATGCCCATCTCCTTGGCGCCCCGCAGGAGGGTCGCCGCGAAGGCGGGCTGCATGAGCACCTCGCCGCCCGAAAGCGTGAGGCCGCCGCCCGAGTTCTTGAAGATGCGCCGGTAACGCTTGATGCGGCGCAGCAGCTCGGAGGCCTCGACCGGCTCGCCGTTGCGCATCGCCATCGTGTCGGGGTTATGGCAGTAGAGGCAGCGCAGCGGGCAGCCGGAGAGGAAGATCGTCATGCGGGTGCCGGGGCCGTCGACGGCCGTGACGAGCTCCCACGAGTGCACCGACCCGAGCTCGCCCGCGCGCATCCGCGCGAACTTCTCTGAGCGGTCCGCGTCGCTCAACTCGAGACCGACGAGGCCAGCGCCCGCGGCGCGCCCGATGGGTGCCTCGAAGCCCTGGTCGCCGCTCGCACCGTCGGCGCCGGTCGTGGGGGTGGCCTCGCAGATCGTCATGATCGTCGATCCTTCCTCGTGCCAGGGGCTGGATGCGTGCGGGGTGGTGCTGGTGGGGCGGGGACCCTGCCGGGTTCCCGCCCCACCAGTGTCTCAGGCGCTGTGGTGGAACGTGCGCGAGAGGACGTCGAGCTGCTGCTCACGGGTGAGCTTGACGAAGTTCACCGCGTAGCCCGAGACACGAACCGTGAGCTGCGGGTACTTCTCGGGGTGCTCCATCGCGTCCTCGAGCGTCTCCTTGTTGAGGACGTTGATGTTCGCGTGGTAGAGCCCCTTGACACCACCGTTGGCGTCACGAGCAGCCTTCATGTCGGCGAGGCGCTCGTCGTAGGTCTTGGCCATGATGATTCCCTTTCCTGCGTTCCGTTGGTGGGTCAGTCCTGCGGGACGAAGCCCGAGTCGAGGATGCCGACGAGGTTGCCGACCTGCTCCTCCTTGGTGCGGCCGAGCCCGGCCGGGGTGATCGTGTTCGTCAGCGAGATGCCGTCGAGCGCATCGTTGTAGTCGAGCTTGCCGACCGACATCATCGACGCGACCATGCCGTGCGTGTCCGCACCGTTCTCCGGGTTGGCGCCCGGCGCGAACGGCGTGCCGGCCTCGTGACCGGAGGGGAACGAGCCTGTCGCCTTGCCGTAGACGACGTTCGACGTGATCGTGAGGACCGACTGCGTGGGGATCGCGTCCCGGTACATCGGGATCGCCTTAATCTTCTGCATGATCGTGTGGACGATCGTCGCCGCGATGTCGTCAGCCTTGTCGTCGTCGTTGCCGTACGTCGGGAAGTCGCCCTCGGTGACGTAGTCGACGATGAGGCCGGTCTCGTCACGGACGGGCGTGACCTTGGCGTACTTGATGGCCGCGAGCGAGTCCGCGACGATCGAGAGGCCTGCGATGCCGCAGCCCATCGTCCGGATGATCTCCGAGTCGTGCAGGGCCATCTCCATGGCCTCGTACGCGTACTTGTCGTGGCTGTAGTGGATGATGTTGAGCGCCTCGACGTACGTGCCGACGACCCAGTCGAGCATGCGCTCGTAGCGGTCCCAGACGTCGTCGAAGTCGAGCGGGCCGTCGCCCTGGACACCCTCGTAACCGGTGACGACCTGCTTGCCGGAGACCTCGTCACGGCCGCCGTTCATCGCGTAGAGGAGAGCCTTGGCGGCGTTGACGCGAGCTCCGAAGAACTGCATCTGCTTGCCGACCTTCATCGGCGACACGCAGCACGCGATGGCCGCGTCGTCGCCCCAGCGCTCACGGATCTGCTCGTCGGACTCGTACTGGATCGCGCTCGTCTCGATCGAGATCGCGGCGCAGAACTCCTTGTAGCCGTCGGGCAGCGTCTCGTCCCAGAAGATCGTGATGTTCGGCTCGGGGGCCGGGCCGAGGTTCCGCAGCGTCTGGAGCAGGCGGAACGACGTCTTCGTCACGAGGGTGCGACCATCCTCGCCGAGGCCGCCGTCCGACCAGGTGGCCCAGTAGGGGTCGCCCGAGAAGATCTGGTCGTAGTCGATCGTGCGGAGGAAGCGGACGATGCGGAGCTTGATGACGAGGGCGTCGATCATCTCCTGCGCGTCGGACTCGGTGATCGTGCCCTCGGCGAGGTCGCGCTCGAAGTAGGCGTCGAAGAAGCCGGAGAGGCGGCCGATCGACATGGCGGCGCCGTCCTGCGACTTCACCGAGGCGAGGTAGCCGAAGTACGTCCACTGGACGGCCTCCTGGGCCGTCGCGGCGGGGCGGCCAAGGTCGAAGCCGTACTGGGCGCCGAGGTTCTTGAGCTTCTTGAGCGCCTTGATCTGCTCGGAGTGCTCCTCGCGGTACCGGGCCCAGTGCTCGGTAAACGGCTGGTCGGCGACCGCGTCCTTGTCCTTGAGCTTCTCGGCGATGAGGAAGTCGACGCCGTAGAGCGCGACGCGACGGTAGTCGCCGATGATGCGGCCGCGGCCGTAGGCGTCGGGCAGGCCAGTGATGATGTGCGACGAGCGGGCGGCGCGGATGCGCGGCGTGTAGATGTCGAAGACCCCGTCGTTGTGGGTCTTGCGGTACTTGGTGAAGATCTCCTTGACCGCGGGGTTCGGCTCCTTGCCGGCCTCGCGGATCGCAGTCTCGACCATGCGCCAACCGCCCGCGGGCATCATCGCGCGCTTGAGCGGGACGTCCGTCTGGAGGCCGACGATGACGTCGTCGTCAGAGCTGATGTAGCCCGCGGGGAACGCGTCGACGTCCGCCGGGGTGTCGACGTCGACGTCGTAGACGCGACGCTCACGCTCGACGGAGAGGTACTCCTTCTCGAGCGTCTCCCAGACGCGCTGGGTCTTCTCGGTCGCGCCCGCGAGGAACGACGCGTCACCTTCGTAGGGCGTGTAGTTCCGCAGGATGAAGTCACGCAGGTCGACCGACTCGGTCCAAGGACCGGTCTCGAACCCGCGCCAGGGGTCAGGGGTCGCCACACCATCGATGGTGGTGCTCGTCTCCGTCGTCGTCATCGCCGTCTCCCGTAGGTCGCTCGATCGCTGTGTGATCTTGGGACCAAGGTACTGAGAAATTCATGGGACGACTTGGGACCTTCGGCCGTGCCGAGGGTCCAGCACCTGAGTCGTGCGTCACAGGCTCCGTCGCTGGTCCCGCAGGGGTTCCGGCAGCGCACCGCACACCTGTCAGCAGGGTGTCACGCCACGAATACTCACGGGGCCCAGCACGCCGTGCCGAGCCCCCCGCGCGGACCGCCGCCGGGGCGCGTCCGGGCTCAGCGTCCGAGCGTTCGCACGACATCCGCGACGACGTCGCCCGCCGTCATCCGGTGCGCCTCGACGACCTGGTCGCGCGATGCGTGATCGAGGAACGACGTCGGCAGGCCGACCGTCCGCACCGTCGTGCGCACACCGTCGCGCGCGCACGCCTCGGCGATCGCCGCCCCGATACCGCCCGACGCGAGACCGTCCTCGAGCGTCACGACGAGGTCGTGCCCGCCGGCCGCCTTGACGACGCCGGACGGCACCGGAAGCACCCACGTCGGAGCGAGGACCGTCGACGGCACGCCGAGCGCCGCGAGCTCCGCCCCCGCGGCGAGCGCCGTCCGCACCATCGCCCCGATCCCGACGAGCAGCACGCGCGGACCCTCCCCCGGGTGCTCAGCGAGCACGTCGACGTCGTCGAGCGTCCCCACCGCCGGCAGCAGGTCGCCCAGCGCACCCTTGGGGTAGCGCACAACTGTTGGAGCGTCGTCGACCGCGACCGCGTCCCGCAGCGCTGCACGCATCGTCGCCTCGTCGCGGGGCGCCGCGAGCCGTAGCCCCGGGACGATCCGCAGCATCGCGAGATCCCACATGCCGTTGTGGCTGGCCCCGTCGTCCCCTGTGATGCCCGCACGGTCGAGCACGAACGTCACGCCCGCCCGGTGGAGCGCGACGTCCATGAGCACCTGGTCAAATGCACGGTTGAGGAACGTCGCGTAGAGCGCGACGACAGGGTGCAGACCCGCGAACGCCATGCCGGCCGCGGCGGTCACCGCGTGCTGCTCGGCGATGCCGACGTCGAACGTGCGGTCGGGGAAACGCTCCGCGAACGGGGCGAGGCCGACCGGAGCGAGCATCGCCGCCGTGATCCCGACGACGTCGGGACGCGACTCGCCGATGCGGACGATCTCGTCGGCAAAGACGCTCGTCCACCCGAAGCGTGAGGGCGCGACGGGCAGGCCCGTCTCGGGATGGATCTGCCCGACCGCGTGGAAGCGGTCGGCGATGTCCTGCTCCGCGGGGATGTAGCCGCGGCCCTTCTCTGTCATGACGTGGACGAGAACCGGCCCTCCGTAGGCCTTCGCCGCGGCGAGCGCCCGCTCGAGCGACTCCGTGTCGTGCCCGTCGACCGGCCCCACGTACTTGAGGCCGAGGTCCTCGAAGAGCCCCTGCGGCGCGAGAGCGTCCTTGACGCCCTTCTTGAGCGCGTGCAGTGCGTCGTAGGCCATACGCCCGGGCACGCCCGAGCGGGTGAGGGTTCGCTTGCCCCAGCGCAGGAACTCCTCGTAGCCGCGCGTCGTGCGCAGCGTGTCGAGGTGGTGCGCGAGCCCGCCGATCGTCGGCGCATAGCTGCGCCCGTTGTCGTTGACGACGATGACGAGCCGTTCGTCGTCGGACGCCGCGATGTTGTTGAGGGCCTCCCAGGCCATCCCGCCCGTGAGCGCACCGTCACCGATGACCGCGACGACGTGCCGGTCGGTGCGTCCTGCGAGGAGGTTCGCCTTGGCGATGCCGTCGGCCCACGACAGCGAGGTCGAGGCGTGGGAGTTCTCGACGACGTCGTGCTCCGACTCGGCGCGGCTCGGGTACCCCGAGAGCCCCTCGCGGCGACGCAGCGCGGAGAAGTCCTTGCGGCCCGTGAGCAGCTTGTGGACGTAAGACTGGTGGCCCGTGTCGAAGACGAACGTGTCGCGCGGCGACTCGAAGATGCGGTGCATCGCGATCGTGAGCTCGACGACGCCGAGGTTGGGGCCGAGGTGGCCGCCCGTCCGGGACACGGAGGAGACGAGGAATAACCGGATCTCCGCCGCGAGCTCGCGGCACTCCTCGGCGCTGAGATCCCTGAGGTCGCCAGGTCCCTCGACGTTCTCGAGCAGGCTCATGCCGTCCTCGTTCCAGGTCGGGTCCGGGCCTCCGGGGCTCCGGGACGGAAGTGTGCTGACCGTCCACTCTACGACGGGACGACCTGCGGACGCGCCACGGGACGTGCCGCGGTGCGGCACGTCCCGTGGGGGTGCGGTGCAGATCCGTGGACCTGCGCTGGAGGACTCAGTGGCCGCCGGCGACGATCCAGAGGATCCCGACGATGACGGCGAGGCTCACGACGCCGAACGCAAGACCGGCGACGGCACGGCCCCCGGCGGTCACCGCGAGGGTGCCGTCGGGACGAGCCTCGGTGCGGGCGAGGCCCTTGAGGCCGAGCGCGAAGAGTGCGGGCAGGCCGGCGCCGAGCGTGATGCCGACGACGAGGACCTTGACGAGCGAGAGACCGATGTCGGAGAAGTCCACGGGGCGTCCTTTCAGGCGGGGGTCGCGACGCGACGGGGTGCGGTCTCGGCGGCGTCCTCGGCCGGCAGCGGGACCTCGGGAGCCTCGTCGAGCACGGTGACGGTCGCGAGCTTCTCGACGGGCTGGGCGGCGGGCTCGAGGCCCTCCTCCCAGTCGGCGTTGACGTTGTCCGGGTTGACCGGGGCCCGGCGCGAGCGCAGCCACATCGCGAAGCAGCTGGCCACGAGGATCGCGAAGACCACGAGCATGCCCGTCGCACCACCGACGAGGTGCGCGATCCCCCAGGCGGCCGCGCCCATCGCTGCGGCAGCGGGGAGCGTGACGAGCCACGCGACACCCATGCGACCGGCGACACCCCAGCGGACCTGGGCACCCGGGCGGCCGACGCCCGAGCCGAGGATCGAGCCGGTTGCGACGTGCGTCGTCGACAGCGGCAGGCCGAGGCTCGAGGAGGTGAGGATGATCGCGGCCGACGAAGTCTCGGCCGCCATGCCCTGCGCGGGCGAGATCTCGACGAGACCCTTGCCGAGGGTGCGGATGACGCGCCACCCACCGAGGTAGGTGCCGAGGCCGATCGCGATCGCGCACGCGGCGATGACCCAGAACGGGATCGTGTCGTCGGCGGTGACGGAGCCGTGCGCGACGAGGGCCAGGAAGATGACGCCCATCGTCTTCTGCGCGTCGTTCGTGCCGTGCGCGAGCGAGACGAGCGACGCGGAGCCGACCTGGCCCCAGCGGAACCCCTTCTCCTGCGTCGACTCGGGGACGGTCGCGACGATGCGGTGGACGACCCACGAGCCGATGCCGGCGACAACACCCGCGACGACGGGTGCGAGCAGCGCGGGGAAGACGATCTTCGCGACAACGCCGTTCCACAGGACGCCCGACGTGCCGAGCGCGACGAGCGCGGCACCGATGAGGCCGCCGAAGAGAGCGTGCGACGAGCTCGACGGGATACCGAGCAGCCACGTGAGGACGTTCCAGAGGATCGCGCCGACGAGGCCGGCGAGGACGATGCGGAGCAGGTCCTGCCCACCGACGCCCTCGAGGTTGACGATGCCCTTGGCGACCGTCGCGGCGACCGCGACGGAGAGGAAGGCTCCGATGAGGTTGAGGACCGCAGAGAGCGCCACGGCGACCTTGGGCTTGAGAGCCCCGGTCGCGATCGACGTCGCCATCGCGTTGCCCGTGTCGTGGAAGCCGTTCGTGAAGTCGAAGGCAAGAGCGGTGATGATCACCAGCAGGAGGATGAGTGTCTCGGCCACATGTCCATTGAGGGTGTCTCGACGCCTCGTGTCTACCCGCCCGACACGCCCCGGCGCGAGATCACGTCGAACGGGCGCGACCTTTCATGCCTCGTTCATCTTCCGTTCACCTTGGGGGTCGGGCGTTCACCGGAGAGGGCTCGCGTACAGCGCTGAGGTACCTGGGACGGAGGTCCCAGAGCGCTCAGCGCCCAGGCCCCGGAAGCGGCTGGCGCGGCGCCGCGCGCGGGGTGTCCGAGGCCGGCCGTACGCTCGTCGTATGCGCTTCCTGCCGGGCCACACCCCCACCCACGACCTCACGTACGGCGACGTCTTCCTCGTCCCGTCCCGCTCCGACGTCGTGTCGCGCTTCGACGTCGACCTCACGACCGACGACAGCACCGCGACGACGATCCCTCTCGTCGTCGCGAACATGACGGCGGTCGCCGGCCGTCGCATGGCCGAGACGGTCGCGCGGCGCGGCGCGATGGCCGTCATCCCGCAGGACACGCCCGTCGACGTCGTCGCGAGCGTCATCGCCGACGTGAAGTCCAAGCACACGATCGTCGAGACCCCCGTAACCGTCACTCCCCACGACACCGTGCACACGATCCTCTCGCTCATGGGCAAGCGGTCCCACGGGGCGGCGCTCGTCGTCGACCACGACAGACTGCTCGGCATCGTCACGGCCGACGACTGCCTCGGCGTCGACCGCTTCACGCAGGCGCGCGACGTCATGTCGCACGGCCCGGTGACCGTCGACCTCTCGGTCCTCGACGGCCCGGACGGCCTCCGGCACGTGTTCGAGCAGCTCCACGAGGCCCGCAGGCGCATCGCGCCCGTCGTCGACGACGGCCGGCTCGTCGGCGTCGTCACGCGCAAGGGGGCGCTGCGCTCGAGCGTCTACTCCCCCGCCGTCGACACCTCCGGGCGGCTGCTCGTCGCGGCGGCCGTCGGTATCAACGGCGACGTCCGCGGCAAGGCCGAGGCGCTCCTCGCAGCCGGTGCGGACACGCTCGTCGTCGACACCGCGCACGGCCACCAAGGCAAGATGCTCGACGCGCTCGCCGCCGTGCGCGCCGCGAACCCGAACGTCCCCGTCGTCGCGGGCAACGTCGTGACGGCCGACGGCGTGCGCGACCTCGTCGAGGCCGGCGCAGACATCGTCAAGGTCGGCGTCGGCCCAGGTGCAATGTGCACGACCCGCATGATGACGGGCGTCGGCCGCCCCCAGCTCTCGGCCGTGCTCGAGTGCGCGGCGGCCGCGCGCGAGCTCGGCGCGCACGTGTGGGCGGACGGCGGCGTGCGTCACCCGCGCGACGTCGCGCTCGCGGTCGCGGCGGGTGCGAGCCAGGTGATGATCGGCTCGTGGTTCGCAGGAACGCACGAGTCCCCCGGCGACCTCCACGACGACGGCACGGGCCGCCTCTACAAGGAGTCCTTCGGCATGGCTTCCGCGCGGGCCGTCGCCGCGCGCACGTCGTCGGACGCGGCGTTCGACCGAGCCCGCAAAGGACTCTACGAGGAGGGCATCTCGAGCTCGCGCATGTACCTCGACCCGCAGCGCCCCGGCGTCGAGGACCTGCTCGACCAGATCACGTCAGGCCTGCGCTCCGCGTGCACGTACGCGGGCGCACGCACCCTCGCCGAGCTCCACGAGCGCGCCGTCCTCGGCCTGCAGTCAGCGGCCGGCTACGAGGAGGGACGGCCGCTGCCCACGGGCTGGTGACCCGGGCGTCGCCCGGCACGGGCGAAGCCGGACGGTGCCGTCCCGAGTGAGGTCAGCGTCGTGCGGCACGCACGACGACGGCCGCAGCGATCCCTGTCGCGAGCACGAGCGGGGCCGCGACGACCCCCCACAGCCCCGGGTTCCCGCGGAAGCGCACGCCGCTCTCGTCACCCACGTAGGCGCCGACCGGCCACACGAAGGTCGAGCCTCCCGCACCGCCCGCACCGTCGACGTCCCCGTTGCCCTGGTCCCCGCCCCCGCCGAACGCGTGCGCGACGATCGCGACGGGCACGAGCCGTCCTCCCCCAAGGTCGACCGGCTCCCCGACAGCACGCGCGACCCCGACGGCGAGCACCTGACCTGCGACCTTCGTGACGATGTTCATGCCGCGACGGTAGCGCGACCCATGACAGGGGCACCACCGTCCGACGTAGAGTCGAGGCGTGACGACGACAGGTGACGCCCTCGCCCAGCTGCGAGCCCTCGCCCGCGACGGTGTCGACTGGGGCGCGCGGACAGGCGCCGTCGTCAGCGCGGGCGACGGACGCAGGCCCGCCTCGGTCCTCGTCCTGCTGGGGCGCCTCGACGACGTTACCGCGCGGCACGACACCCCGCTCGTCCCCGCGGACCTCGATGTGCTCCTCGTCCGCCGTGCCGCGACGCTGCGCCAGCACGCCGGCCAGGTCGCGTTCCCGGGCGGGCGCCAGGACCCCCACGACGCTGGCCCCGTCGCCGCGGCGCTGCGCGAGGCCGAGGAGGAGACCGGCCTCGACGCGACCGGCGTCGAGGTGCTCGGCACGCTCGGCACGCTGCCGCTGCCCGTGAGCGACCATCTCGTCACGCCCGTCCTCGCCTGGTGGGCGCGGCCCACGCCCGTCGCCGTCGTCGACCACGGCGAGTCGGCCCAGGTGTTCCGCGCACCCGTCGCCGACCTCGTCGACCCCGCCCACCGCAGGACCGCGACCCTCACGCGCGGCGCGCGCACGTACCGCGGACCCGCGTTCCTCGTGGGCGACAACCTCGTGTGGGGCTTCACGGCGCTCGTGCTCACCGAGCTGCTCGGGGCGCTCGGCTGGGACGAGCCGTGGGACCACGCGCGGCTCGTCGAGGTCGACGCGTGACGCAGGCACCGCCCGCCGACGTCGACGTCACGGTCGACCTCGTGCGCAGGCTGCTCGCCGAGCAGCACCCGGACCTCGCGGAACTGCCCGTCTCGGTCGCCGCCCACGGGTGGGACAACGTCGTGCTGCGCCTCGGGACCGACCTCGCGGTCCGGGCTCCACGGCGCACCGAGGCCGCGCGCCTCGTCGAGCACGAGCTTCGCGCGCTGCCCGTCCTCGCGCCCCGGCTACCCGTGCCCACGCCCGTGGCCGTGCGCGCGGGGCATCCGTCGCACGCTCTCGGCTACCCGTGGGTCTGGGCGGTCGTCCCCTGGACCGACGGGACGCTCGTCGCCGACCTCCCTCGGTCCGCACGACGACCGCTCGCGCGTCCGCTCGCGGACGTCCTCGTCGCGCTCCACACCCCAGCACCCGCGGACGCGCCCCGCAACACCGTGCGCGGTGTCGCGCTCGCGACGCGCGACACCGCCGTGCGCGAGCGCCTCGTGCGGCTCGCGGCGCCGGGCGGCTACCTCGCGACCTCGGGGCTCGACGTCACCCATGAGCTCGAGGCGGTGTGGGACGCAGGGCTCGCAGCGCCGCACCACACCGGGCCCGCACTCTGGCTGCACGGCGACCTGCATGCTGCGAACCTGCTCGCGACGTCCGCAGCACCGCACGGCCTCGCCGCGGTCGTCGACTGGGGAGACGTCACCTCGGGCGATCCAGCGACAGACCTCGCGGTCGCGTGGCTCGTGCTCGACGGACCGGGACGTGCGGCGTTCCGGTCGCGGCTCCACGAGACCGGGCACCCCTGCGCGGACGACGACGCGGCCGCTGCCCGCGCACGTGCCTGGGCCCTGACGATGGCGACGTCGATGGCCGAGCACGCCGCACCCGGCACGTCTTACCACGCGCTCGCGACGGGCGCGCTCGCGGAGATCTGCGAGCTCGCACCCCCGCCGACGGCACGCTGAACCACGGCGGCAGGCTGCGGGTCCGTGACGTGCGAGGCCCGACGGTCGGGCCCGACGGCGGGGCTCGACGGCGGCACCCCGCGGCGGTGCCCGACGACGCCCGCGGCCGCGCCGACGCCCCCTTCACCACCCGCGCGATCCGCTCAGCCCTCTCCTGACCCCCGCGCCCGCGCACACGACAGCTCCGGCCCGGACGCACACGCGAGACGTGCATCCGCGCGGACAAGCCGGTCGGCGACCAGGGCGACGTCAGCCCTCCGCGCGGTGGTCCATGAGTCCTGCCGAGACCGTCGCGTAGGACGCGCGGCAGATCTCCTCGAGCACGGCCATGTCGATCTTGTTGAGGTTCGTTACGTAGACGCAAACCTTCGAGGACCGGTGCGGGCCGAGCCGCGCGAGCCGTTCGGCGTGCCGCCCCGTGCCCTCGGGCAGGTAGATGGTCGTCGCCGCCCTGCGGGGTGAGAAACCAGCGGCACCGGCCTCGCCCGTCCGACCCGAGGGGTACTCGTAGCGGTACCGGCCGAAGCCGACGATCGTCGGCCCCCACATCACCGCTTCCTCCCCCGTGATCCGGGCCAGCAGCTCGTGCAGCCGCCAGCCGTCCCGTCGTCGGACGGGATGCTCGACGGCATCGAGGAACGCCACGACGGACGCGTCGGTCGGGCGCATGACGCTCTCAGCCATGCCGCCGAGCATGTCTCGCCGCCCCGGCACGCACGAGGGCACCCTCCCACCCTCGCCGCACGGCTCCGGTGCCAGGAGGCGGTCAGCTCGTTCCGCGCTCATACCCCGTCAGTGTCGCGAGGGGGCCCTCGCTTGCGCCGCGACGGGTGACACCCGTCGCAGGTACGCCGACGGGGCGCCCACCTCGCGGTGGGCGCCCCGTCGGTCGTGCAGAGGTCAGGCCTCGACGAGCGAGCGCAGGACGTACTGGAGGATGCCGCCGTTGCGGTAGTAGTCGGCCTCTCCCGGGGTGTCGATGCGGACGACCGCGTCGAACGCGACGACCGAACCGTCGGCCTTCGTCGCCGTCACGGCGACGGTCGAGGGCGTCGTGCCCTCGTTGAGCGCCGTGATGCCCGCGATCGAGAACGTCTCCGTGCCGTCGAGGCCGAGGGTGTCGGCCGACTCCCCCGCCGGGAACTGCAGCGGGAGGACGCCCATGCCGATGAGGTTCGAGCGGTGGATCCGCTCGAAGCTCTCGGTGATGACGGCCTTGACGCCGAGGAGCGCGGTGCCCTTGGCCGCCCAGTCGCGCGACGAGCCGGAGCCGTACTCCTTGCCGCCGAGGATGACGAGCGGCGTGCCCGCGGCGGCGTAGTTCTGCGCCGCGTCGTAGATCGCGGCCTGCTCGCCCGTCGTGAAGTCGAGCGTGTAGCCACCCTCGACGCCGTCGAGGAGCTGGTTGCGCAGGCGGATGTTCGCGAACGTGCCGCGGATCATCACCTCGTGGTTGCCTCGGCGCGAGCCGTAGGAGTTGAAGTCACGACGCTCGACGCCGTGCTCGGCGAGGTAACGGCCGGCCGGCGAGTCGACCTTGATCGCACCCGCGGGCGAGATGTGGTCGGTCGTCACCGAGTCGCCGAGCTTCGCGAGGACGCGCGCGCCCGTGATGTCGGAGACGGGCTCGGGCGTCATCGTCATGCCCTCGAAGTACGGGGGCTTGCGGACGTAGGTCGACTCGGCGTCCCACTCGAAGACGTCACCCTCGGGCGTCTGCAGCGCGCGCCACTTCTCGTCACCCGCGAAGACGTCCGCGTAGTCGTCCTCGAACATCTTGCGGTCGATCGACGAGTCGATCGTCGCCTGGACCTCCTCGGCCGACGGCCAGATGTCACGGAGGAAGACGGGCGTGCCGTCGGCCTCGCGGCCGAGGGGTTCGTGCTCGAAGTCGAACTCCATCGTGCCGGCGAGCGCGTACGCGATGACGAGCGGCGGCGACGCGAGGTAGTTCATCTTGACGTCGGGGTTGATGCGCCCCTCGAAGTTCCGGTTGCCCGAGAGCACCGAGACGACGGCGAGGTCGTGCTCGTTGACGGCCGCAGAGACCTCGTCGGCGAGCGGGCCGGAGTTGCCGATGCACGTCGCGCAGCCGTAGCCGACGAGGTGGAAGCCGAGCTTCTCGAGGTACGGCCACAGGCTGGCCTTCTCGTAGTAGTTCGTGACGACCTGCGAGCCGGGCGCCATCGACGTCTTCACCCACGGCTTGGCGACGAGGCCGCGCTCGACGGCCTTCTTCGCGAGGAGGCCCGCGGCGAGCATGACCGAGGGGTTCGAGGTGTTGGTGCACGACGTGATCGAGGCGATCGCGACGGCGCCGTGGAAGAGCTCGTAGGTCTCCCCCTCAGGGGTCGTCACGGGGAACGTCGGACGCACGGGCTCGGAGAACGCGGGCGCGTCCGAGGCAGGGAATGATTCGATCTCAGCCTGGTCGACGGCGTTGACGATGCCGTCGACGTAGTTCGGCAGGTCCCGCTCGAACGCGGCCTTCGCGTGCGAGAGCTCGATGCGGTCCTGAGGCCGCTTGGGGCCGGCGATCGACGGGACGACCGTCGAGAGGTCGAGCTCGAGGTACTCGGAGTAGACGGGCTCGACGTAGTTCTCGGCCGTCGGGTCGAGCCAGAGACCCTGCTCCTTGGCGTAGGCCTCGACGAGCGCGAGCTGCTCCTCGGAGCGGCCGGTGAGGCGCAGGTAGTCGAGCGTGATGCCGTCGATCGGGAAGATCGCGGCGGTCGAGCCAAACTCGGGGCTCATGTTGCCGATGGTCGCGCGGTTGGCGAGCGGCACCTGGGCGACGCCGTCGCCGTAGAACTCGACGAACTTGCCGACGACGCCGTGCTCGCGCAGCATCTGGGTGATCGTGAGGACGACGTCAGTCGCGGTGACGCCCGACGGGATCTGACCCTTGAGCTTGAAGCCGACGACGCGCGGGATGAGCATCGAGACGGGCTGACCGAGCATGGCCGCCTCTGCCTCGATGCCGCCGACGCCCCAGCCGAGGACGCCGAGGCCGTTGACCATCGTCGTGTGCGAGTCGGTTCCGACGCAGGTGTCGGGGTAGGCGCGCAGGACGCCGTCGACCTCGCGCGTCATGACGACGCGGGCGAGGTACTCGATGTTGACCTGGTGGACGATTCCGGTGCCCGGGGGGACAACCTTGAAGTCGTCGAAGGCCGTCTGGCCCCAGCGGAGGAACTGGTAACGCTCGTGGTTGCGCTCGTACTCGATCTCGACGTTGCGACGGAACGCGTCGGCGCGGCCGGCGACGTCGATCTGCACGGAGTGGTCGATGACGAGCTCGGCCGGGGCGAGCGGGTTGATGCGGCTCGCGTCGCCGCCGAGGTCGGCGACGGCCTCACGCATGGTGGCGAGGTCGACGACGCACGGCACGCCGGTGAAGTCCTGCATGATGACGCGGCCGGGGGTGAACTGGATCTCGGTGTCCGGCTGCGCGTCCGGGTCCCAGCCAGCGAGGGCGCGGACGTGGTCGGCGGTGATGTTGGCGCCGTCCTCGGTGCGCAGGAGGTTCTCCGCGAGCACCTTGAGCGCGTACGGGAGGCGCTCGACGCCCTCGACGGCGCTGAGCCGGAAGATCTCGTACGAGGTCCCTCCGACGTCGAGCGTTCCCTTGGCACCGAACGAGTCGACTGTGCTCACGATGACTCCTCACTCCTCACGATCGTCCGTGGCGAGCGAGTGCTCTGCTCACGGGTCTGGGCGTGCGGGGCGGGCCCCGCGTCGACCGTGGGCGCACGTCGGCCTCGACGGTGTCCGCGGTCGCTCCACCCTACCATTTATCTTGACGTCAAGATAAGTCACGTCGTGCTGACGTTATTCCTCATCGTCCCAGCACCCGGACGTCTCGTCACGGGCGTTCCCCCACGTCTCCGGTCACGCGCGGTCGAGGACCGCGACGCACTCGACGTGGTGCGTCATCGGGAAGAGATCGAGGGCCCGCAGGCCCGTCAGCACATAACCCCCCTCGCCGAGCAGCCCGACGTCCCGCGCGAGCGACGCCGGGTCGCACGCCACGTGGACGACGCGCCGCGGCGCGAGCGCCACGACCGCGTCGAGGACACGGCGACCGGCACCCGCACGCGGCGGGTCGAGCACGACGACGTCCGCTCCCCCCGACGCACCGTGCTCGCCCGACGCGAGCACCTGCGCCACATCACCGACGTGGAGCTCGACGTGTGACGCCCCGTGGAGCGCCCGGCGCGCATCGCGCACCGCCCGCTCGTCGCCCTCGACCGTGACGACACGGCCCGCGGCACCCACCGCGTCCGCGAGCGGCGCAGAGAAGAGCCCGGCCCCCGAGAAGAGGTCGACGACCCGCCCCCCGTCGACGTCGCCGACCGCGTCGAGCACCACCGACGCGAGCAGGCCCGGGGCCTCGCGGTGCACCTGCCAGAAACCGTCGGCCGCGACCCGGTACACGTACTCGCGGCCACCTACCGCCACCGTCTCGACAACCGTGCGGCGCGCATTGGGCCGCTGGTCCGGCACACCGAGATGACCCGGGACGCCATCGACGAGCAGGAGCCCCGGACCGCCGCCTGCGGGCGCCACGAGCTCGAGCCGCGAACCCGGACGCCACCGGCGCGAGAAGACGCCCTCGGCACGCGCGAGCGCCGCGACCTCCGCGGTCGCGAGCGGCATCGACCGCAGCGCGTGGACGTCGTGCGAGCGGTGACCCACCATGCCGGCCCGCCCCTCGTCGTCGGCCACGAGGTCGATGCGTGTGCGCCAGCCGAGCCCGCCGCGCTCGTCGTCGCCCGGCGCTGCCTCGACCGTCACGTCGCGGTCGAGCCGCGCGATGCGCGCGAGCTGCTCCGCGACGACCGTCGCCTTCCACGCACGCTGCGCGGGCAGCGCGACGTGCGAGAGTTCGCCCCCGCCCACACCGCCCGGTCCGGCCTCGGGCCACGCGGCCGCGACCCGGTCGGGGCTCGCGTCGAGCACCTCGACCGCGTCACCGCGCCAGAAGCGATCCTTCTCACCTGCCTGGACGAGCCTCACACGGACCCGCTCCCCCGGCAGCGCGTGCCGCACGAAGATCACGCGACCCTCGTGCCGCGCGACGCAGTGGCCGCCGTGCGCGACCGGCCCGACCTCAACCTCGACGAGCGGGAGGTCGGCAGGCGCAGCAGCCCGCGGCGGGCGCGGGTTCCGTCGTGGGGTGCCGCGACGGGAGTCGTCCGAGTGCGGGCGGCCGGAACCGCGTGACGGACGGGGGGAAGTCATGAGTGAGGGCCCTTCGGGGGGTAGAGCTGTGCGTCGGGAGCCGCCCCCGCGACCGACGATGCGAGGCGCCACGGTACGGAGGCGACGACGACGCCCGGGGTGAACAGGAGGCGCCCTTTGAGCCGCAGCGCCGACTGGTTGTGGAGTAGTTGCTCCCACCAGTGGCCGACGACGTACTCGGGGATGTAGACGACAACGAGGTCGCGGGGGCTCTCCCGCCGGATCGACCTCACGTACGAGAGGACAGGACGCGTGATCTCGCGGAACGGCGAGTCGAGGACACGCAGCGTCACCGGCAGCCCGAGGGACTCCCAGCGTGCGACAAGCTCGGCCGAGTCGTCCTGGTCGACCGCGACCGTCACTGCCTCGAGCGTCGAGGGGCGCGTCGCCCGCGCGTAGGCGACCGCACGCATGACGGGCTTGTGGATCTTCGAGACGAGGACGATCGCATGGACGCGGCTCGGCAGGGCCCGCTCGGTGTCGACGTCCGCGTCGAGCTCGAGCTCGGCCGCGACGGCGTCGTAGTGGCGCCGGATCTTGCGCATGACGAAGAACGCGACAGCCATCGCGAGGATCGCGATCCACGCGCCGTGGAGGAACTTCGTGAGGAGCACGACGACAAGGACCGTCGCTGTGAGCCCGAAGCCGACGATGTTGACCGCGCGCGAACGCTTCATGCGCGACCGCACGCGCGGGTCGTACGCGAGGCGCAGCGCCGACGTCCAGTGCCGGACCATGCCGAGCTGCGAGAGCGTGAAGCTCACGAAGACCCCGACGATGTAGAGCTGGATGAGACGGGTCACCTGTGCGTCGAACGCGACGATGAGGACGATCGCACCGACCGCGAGCGAGATGATGCCGTTCGAGAATGCGAGGCGGTCCCCGCGCGTGTGCAGCTGACGCGGCAGGTAGCCGTCCTTCGCGAGAATCGACCCGAGAACGGGGAAGCCATTGAACGCCGTGTTCGCGGCGAGGACGAGGATGAGTCCAGTCGCGGCCGAAATGAGGTAGAACACGGGCGGAAACGACGCGAACACCGTGTGCGCGAGCTGCGAGAGGACCGGCACCTGGACGTAGCCGACGGGAGCGTGGCCGTCGATGAGGAGGTCCCGGGCGGGGTCCTCGACGTACGTCGCGCCCGTGGCGATCGCGAGCAGGAGGATCGAGCCGAGCATGAAGGCGGAGATCGCGCCGAGCATCGCGAGCGTCGCCGCGGCGTTGCGGGACTTCGGCTGGCGGAAGGCGGGCACGCCGTTGGCGATCGCCTCGACGCCCGTGAGCGCGGCACAGCCCGACGCGAACGCCCGCGCGACGAGGAACGCCCCAGCGACGCCGACGAGGCCCTGCTCGTAGGCCGCGCTGGGTACGACCTCGTACGCGGCCGACTCCGCCCGGCCCAGGGTGCCCGTGACGTACTGGACGAAACCCACGACCGCGGTCGCGCCGATAGCGAGCATGAAGAGGTACACGGGCACAGCGAAGAGCCGGCCGGACTCCTTGACGCCCCGGAGGTTCATGAGGGTGAGCAGCACGACGAGGCCGACGGCCAGGAGGGTCTCGTGGCCCCGGAGCGCGGGGATCGCCGTCGCCGCGTACTGGGCGCCCGACGAGATCGAGACCGCGACGGTGAGGACGTAGTCGACGAGGAGCGCGCTCGCGACCGTGAGGCCTGAGGTCTTCCCGAGGTTCTCCGTCGCGATCTCGTAGTCGCCTCCTCCCGAGGGGTAGGCGTGGACGTTCTGCCGGTACGAGAGAACGACCGTCACGAGGACGAGGACGACCCCGAGCCCGACCCACGGCGAGAGCGCCGTCGCCGCGATGCCGGCGAGTGCGAGGGTCAGGAGGATCTCGTCGGGCGCGTACGCGACCGACGAAAGGGCGTCCGACGCGAAGATCGGCAGGGCGATGCGCTTGGGCAGCAGCGTGTGGCCGAGGCCGTCGCTGCGCACGGGCCGCCCGAGGAGGAGACGCTTGCCAGCGTCCACGATGTCCGACACAAGGACCCATGCTAGGCCCGGGCGGGCCCTCGTGGTGCGCGTCCACGCGTCCGGGACCGACACGAGGACGACGGACCAGGACGCACGACCCTCCCGGGGCATACGCTCATCCCGTGCACTTCGTCATCATGGGCTGCGGCCGGGTCGGGGCGACGCTCGCCCACTCGCTCGAGCGCAACGGCCACTCCGTCGCCGTTATCGACCAGAATCCCGAGGCGTTCCGGCGTCTCCCCGCGACGTTCTCCGGCAAGAAGGTCACGGGTGTCGGGTTCGACCGCGACACCCTCACCCAGGCCGGGATCGAGGAGGCCTACGCGTTCGCCGCAGTGTCGGACGGCGACAACTCCAACATCGTCGCGGCCCGCGTCGTCCGTGAGACGTTCGGCGTCGACAACGTCGTCGCCCGCATCTACGACTCCCATCGCGCCGAGGTCTACGAGCGGCTCGGCATCCCCACGGTCGCGACCGTGCGCTGGACGTCGGACCAGGTGCTCCGGCGCATGCTGCCGCTCGGGACGAGCGACGAGTACCGCGACCCGACCGGTTCGGTCCGGCTGTGCCAGGTGGACCACCATCCCGGGTGGGTCGGGCGCACGCTCTCTGCGGTCGAGCGCGCGTCCGGCGCCCGCGTCGCGTTCGTCACCCGGTTCGGCACGGCCGAGCTGCCGACGCCCGAGACCGTCCTCCAGGACGGGGACATCCTCCACGTCCTCGCTCGTACGCTCGACCTCGTCGAGGTCGAGCGCATCCTCACCCACGCCCCCGAGCAGGAGGACTGATGCGCGTCGTCATCGCCGGAGCCGGATCCGTCGGCCGTTCAATCGCTCGTGAGCTCCTCGGCCGCGACCACGAGGTGACGATCGTCGACCGCTCCCCCACGGCCATGCGGATCGCGCAGGTCGCGGACGCCGACTGGCTGCTCGCTGACGCGTGCGAGATCTCGACGCTCTCGGAGGCGAAGGTCGACGAGTGCGACGTCATCGTCGCGGCGACGGGCGACGACAAGGCGAACCTCGTCATCTCCCTGCTCGCGAAGACGGAGTTCGGCGTGCCGCGCACCGTCGCGCGCGTCAACAACCCGAAGAACGAGTGGATGTTCGACGAGTCGTGGGGGGTCGACGTCGCTGTGTCGACGCCGCGCATCATGACGGCCATGGTCGAGGAGGCCGTCGCGGTCGGCGACCTCGTGCGGATCTTCACGTTCCACCAGTCGGGCGCCGACATCCACGAGATCACGCTGCCGCGCGACTCCCACCTCGTGGGAGCCCGTGTGGGCGCCGTCGCGTGGCCGGCCGGCTGCGTCCTCGCGGCCGTCGTCCGTGACACGACACCGCTCGCGCCCTCGGACGACGACACGCTCGAGGCGGGTGACGAGCTGCTGCTCGTCACGGGTCAGGGTGCGGACCTCGGGGCGCTCCAGTCGCTCCTCACGGGTGCGGAGGCCGCTGCGGGTTCTTGAGGACCGGATGGACGACGACCCACGTCGCCCAGAGCGTCAGCGCCCACAGCGGCACGCCCATGACGAGGTGGGCGATGCCGAGCCACTCGGTCGTCGCGTCGAGGTACAGCGGGGTCTTCACGGCGAGCCGCACTCCGAAGAGCGCGACCCAGAACCACGTCGCGAGGGCGTAGCGGCGCACCGTGACGGGGTTCCGGCGCCACGCGGACCAGCCGGCGAAGAGGTCACCGAGCGACGGCTCCGGCGTCGTGTCGCCGTCTGCGCGCTTCTCCGCCTCGCGTGCTCCTGCGAGCCCGGAACGGAGCAGCTCGACGACGACGCCGACACCCGGCCAGCGCACGAGGATGCTCACGACGCAGGCGAGCAGGTAGGCGGCGTTCGTGAGCAGCGAGAAGAGGAAGAAATCCTCGACCTCGCCCGAGCGCCACGCCCAGACGACGCCGATGACGACGCCGAGCACGCCCGAGAACGCCTGTGTCACGGGCGTGCGCTGGACGAGCCGCACGACGACGGCGAGGAGGGAAACCCCGAGCGCCGAGAGGATCGTCGGCATGAGCTCGCGCGTCGCGATGTAGACGACGACGAAGACGACACCGGGCAGGAGCGTCTCGACGACCCCGCGGACGCCGCCGACGGACTCGGTGAGGGAGAACTCCTCCGCCGTGAGCTGGCGCATGCCGCGCGCGGGCTCGTCCGGGGTGACGTGCGTGCCCGCGGGTGCAGCGGGCGGCGCGGCGTCGGGCGCAGCGTCGGGCTCAGGGGGTGACGTGGTCACGGAGGGTCCTTCCGGGGTCGGCGGGCGCCGGGCGGCGCCGACGTGCGGCGAGCGCGCTCAGAGCTTCGCGTCCGAGGGGGCGACGAGCTCGTAGTGCGGGTTGTAGATGACGCGTCGGCCGTCGATGACGGTGACGAGCCCGCGGACCCTGACGCGACGACCGGGCTCGATGCCGGGGATCCGGCGTCGGCCGAGCCAGCGCAGCTCGACCGAGCCCGACCCGTCGTAGAGCTCTGCCTCGACGACCTGGACCTTCTCGGAGGGGCGCAGGATGACCGAGCGCAACACACCGGAGACGACGGCGGTCGCGCGTTCGGGGACGTCCGCGACCGCGGCGGTCCCGCCGCGCGCGGCGCGCAGACGTTCCTCGTCGGCCTCGACCTCGTCGCGGCCTGCCACGAGGGACCTCAGCGCGCTGCGCAGCGACATGTCAGCCGATCTGGGTGATCTCGGGTCCGCGCTCGGGCGGGGTGAGCGGCGACGGCTTCCCGTCGTCGACCTTGGCGAGGCCGCCGTTCGCGCCGTCGCCGATCCGCGGCTCGTGCAGTTCGAGGAGCTCCCGTGGTGCGCGGGCGGCGTCGTCACGGACGACGACGATCTCCCGGAAGATGTTCTCGACCTTGGTGGCTCCGTCGGTTGCGATCTCGGCGGGGCCGTTGATGACGCCGCGCAGGAACCAGCGGGGTCCGTCGACACCGAGGAATCGGATGACGCGCAGCGTCCGTGAGCCGTCCTCCTCCCGGAACGACGCGCGTGCGAGCAACTCGCGGCCGAACGGGCCGACGATGTCGTCGACCTTGGCGCCCTGCTCGGTGAGCGAGGCCGCGATCTCCTCGCGGATCTCGTCCCAGATGCCCTCCGTACGCGGGGCGGCGAACGCCTGCACCTGGAGGCTCACGCCGTCGACGAGGATCGACACGCCCGCGGTCTGGTTCGTGGCCTTGTCGATCTCCATGCGCATCTGCATGCCGGGGACGCCCGGGAGCCACACCGCTCCGAGGTCGATACGTCCCTCGTCGTCCGTCACGTCGGCACGGTCCCACGGACCGTGCTCACGCTCCGAGGGTGCCTCGACGGGCACCTCGGCGACCGTCTCCTCGACGGGCGCCACCTCGCTCTTCACACTCGTACCACGTCGACCGAAAAGACCCACTCGTCCCAACTCCGTCCGTTCCAGCGCCACGCAGGCGCGCCGCCCAAGCCTATGCGTTCGAGAGGGGCATGTCCCCATCCCGCCAGGGTCAGGCCCCGGCCCACCCCCCCGACGAGCCGGAACCACCCTCGCCACGGNGGCCCGGCCCCCGCCCCCCCCCCCCCCGACGCACACCCCCCCCCCGCCCGGGCGCCACCCCGCCACCCCCCCCCCCCGGACGAACCGCCCCCCCCCCCCCCGCTGGATCACGAGCTGCGCGATCCTGTCGCCCCGCCGCAACGACACCGGCGCCACCGGGTCCGTGTTGAGGAGCGTCACCGAGATCTCCCCGCGGTACCCGGCGTCGACCGTCCCCGGAGCGTTGACGATCGTCACGCCGTGCCGCGCTGCGAGCCCCGACCGCGGGTGCACGAACGCCGCGTAGCCGTCCGGCAGCGCGATCGACACGCCCGTCGGCACCGTGGCCCGCGCACCCGGCGCGAGCTCGACGTCGACCCGCGCCACGAGGTCCGCCCCGGCATCACCGGGATGGGCGTACGCGGGCTCGGGCAGCTCCGGGTCGAGCATGACGAGAAGGATCTCGAGGTCTCCCCCACCAGGGGACGTTGCGTGCGTCACGCCCGGCATCGTAGCCCGGACGCAGCCCCGGACGTGCACCGCGGGCTGGCATGCTGGGACCCATGAGCAGCGCGCCCGCACCCGCCCCCGGCCCCACGACCTATCGCGAACGGCTCGTGCCGGGGCCCGCCGGAGTCGGCGCCGTCATCCTCTTCGCCATCATGAGCGGCCTCGTCGTCCTCGTCTCGAACACCGTCGCCGCGATCGTCACAACCGTCGCGGTGCTCGTCGTCGGGCTCGTGCTCGTCGCCGTGACCTCACCTGTCGTCGAGGTCCGCGGCCGTGAGCTCCACGCAGGACGCGCCCACATCCCCATCGACCTCCTCGGCGAGGTCGAGGTGCTCGACGCCGACGGCGTGCGCAGAGCGCTCGGCCCTGGCTACGACCCCCGCTCATTCGCCTGCCTGCGCACCTGGACGAAGGGCGCCGTCACCGCACGCGTGCTCGACCCGGCAGATCCGACACCGTCGTGGCTCGTCTCAACCCGCCGGCCCGCCGCGGTCCGCGCCGCTATCGAGGCGGCACGGGGCGCCTGACCCCGCAGTACACGACGAGAGCCGCGACCCCGTGGGGCCGCGGCTCTCGTCGTGCGGACGCGTCTGTCAGGCGGCGCACTCGGTGCAGACCTGCTGGCCGTTCTTCTCGTAGGCGAGCTGGCTGCGGTGGTGCACGAGGAAACAGCTCGAGCACGTGAACTCGTCGGCCTGCCGGGGCAGGACACGCACCGAGAGCTCCTCGCCCGAGAGGTCGGCGCCGGGGAGCTCGAAGCCCTCGGCCGCCTCGGTCTCGTCCTCGTCGACGACGCCCGAGGACTTGTCGGACCGCCGCGCCTTGAGCTCCTCGAGCGAGTCCTCGGAGAGATCTTCCTCGGTCTTGCGCGGTGCGTCGTAGTCGGTTGCCATCTGTCGCTGTGCTCCAGTCGTCGTTCGTCCGGGACCGGGTTCGGCGGTCCCGCCTTGGTGCTGCACGGTCCGGCGGCCCATCCAGGGCGCCGTACCGATTCCCCCGCCGCAGCGCGAGCAGCGGCGAAGGGGATTGTGCACCATCTCGCGCGCCGATGCACGTGTACGCCGACCCAGAGGGCCGGTGACGGGATGCGTGGCGCACGCAACGCCCCTCTCCCAGGGGCCCGTCGCCCGCCCAACGCTCGGGGTGCGCGCCTTGTTCCCGGGCCGCTCACGGACCGCCGTGCGGTCGGTCACACCGCCGGCGGAAACCCCGGGGTGATCCCCGGGCGGCGTCCCGCACCGAGCCGGGCGAGCAGCGGCTCCAGAACGTCCAGCGTCCCCGCCGGACCAGCGACGACGAGCCCGCGGCCGGGCGCCCCGCCGCCAGCGCCGTGCACGCCCCCGCCCGCCTCCTCGACGAGGAGCGTCCCCGCCGCATGGTCCCACGGCGACAGGCCTTCCTCGTAGTACGCGTCGACGCGCCCGTCGGCCACCCGGCACAGGTCGAGCGCGGCCGAGCCGAAGCGGCGGACGTCCCGCACGTGCGCGAGCAGCTCGCCGACGCTGCGTCCCTGCCCTGCACGCAGGGCGTCGTCGTAGTGGAACCCCGTCGCGACGAGCGCGTGCCGCAGGTCCGTCGCCTCACGCACCCGCACCGGGGTCCCGTCACGCGTCGCACCCCGCCCGCGAGCCGCCGACCACGTCGTCCCCGTAGGGATCTCGCACACCGCCGCCGCGAGCAGCTGCCACCGCGCAGGGTCGGCCGCGCCGAGGACGACCGCGACGGACACAGAGCACGAGCCGAGCCCGTAGAGGTAGTTGACCGTGCCGTCGATCGGGTCGACGACCCACGTGAGGCCGCTCGACCCGTCCGAGGCCCCGCCCTCCTCGCCGAGGATCGCATCCTGGGGACGCCACCGCGCGATCTCGGAACGCAGGTACTCCTCCGCCGCACGGTCGGCGCGCGTGACGACGTCGAGGTCGTTCGACTTCGTCGCGGCGACCTCAACAGTCGTGGGGGTCTGCGCACGGACGAGCTCCGCCGTCGAGCTCGCAAGATGCTCGCAGAGCGTTCGCAGGCCCGTGATCGTCGCGTCCGGGGGCATCGCGCTCATGCTGACGTCTCCGTCCCGGGGAGGTCCGTTCCCGGCGCCGTACAACGGCGCCCCACGCGCGACGGACCGCCGCGACGCAGGCGACGCGGCGTGCGGCGTGGCACTCCGAAGCCCTGCCAGGGTCCCGGCGCCTGCCACCTGAGGCGCAACGAGACGAGCCGGAAACCGAAGATCGCGAGGCAGATGAGGCCGCCGGTCACGTAGTTGAGGTGCCCCATCTCCCCCACCCACGCGGCCAGCACAGCTCCGGCCGTCGCAGGGATCGCGTAGAGCTCCCTGTCGCGCAGGACGATCGGGGCCTCGTCGACGAGCAGGTCACGCACAAGACCGCCGCCGATGCCGGTGAGCATGCCGACGAAAACCGCGGCGAGCGGACCGACCCCGTACTCGAGGCCCTTGTGGACACCGATGACGACGAACATCGCGAGCGCGCCCGCGTCGAAGACGATGATCGCGCGGCGCAGCCGGTCGAGCCGCACGTGGAAGAGGTGCACGAGTGCGCCCGCGAGGAGCGCGGCCGTCACGTACTTCCAGCTCGTGATGCCGACGGGCGGCACCGCGCCGATGAGGACGTCGCGCAGCAGACCGCCACCGAGTCCCGTCACCCACGCGAGGAGGAGGACCGAGAAGATGTCGAAGTTCTTCCGGACGGCGGCGAGGGCGCCCGAGACGCCCGCGAAGAAGATCGCAGCGAGCTCGAGCCACATGTAGGCGTCGTCGAGCAGCGCGTTCCCATTGATCTCGAGGTGCACGCCTCTCATTCTCGCAGGACCCAACACCCTGCTCGCGCGCGGCGCACCGGCCCGCCTCCGCGCTCGACGGGCACACAGATGGCACGGTAGGGGTGAGAGAACGTCGGAGGGACCTCATGGCAGAGCTCGAGCTCATCGGACTTGCCGACGACGGCGAGCACCTCGTGCTCGCCGCGTCGGACGGCACACGCTTCACGCTGCGGATCGACGAGCCGCTGCGCGCGGCCGTACGCCGCAACCGCCCGCACCTCGAGCAGCTGCGGGCCGCCGACGCAGGCACGATGCCGCCGCGTGAGATCCAGGCACAGGTACGGGCAGGTCTCACCGCCGAGGAGGTCGCGGAACTCGGAGGCGTGAGCGTCGCGCAGGTCCGCCGTTACGAGGGCCCGGTGCTCGCCGAGCGCGAGTTCGTGGCGACGCAGGCCCGCGGCACGCGTGTCGGCCGGGACGGGGACTCCCCGGTCCTCGGCGACCTCGTCACCGATCGCCTCGCGGCACGCCACGTCGACACGACCGAGCTCGTGTGGGACGCGTGGCGGCCCGTCGGCGAGCCCTGGCACGTCACGGTGTCCTACGAGGTCGGCACGGAGTCGCGTCGCGCCACGTGGACGTTCGACCAGCATTCTCGGACGCTCACCGCGGTCGACGACGAGGGCCGGTGGTTCTCGGAGACCCGCATCGTCGACGAGCCCGTGCGCCGCCACCTCGAGCCGGTACGTTCACGTGTCTTCGACGCGGTCCCTTACGACCAGGAGTCCGACCCGCGCGGTCCTCTCGTGCCCGGCCCGGCCGCGCCCGAGCCGCCGCACGACCCGACGGCGGCGCTCCTCGACGACCTCTCGGCACGACGCGGTGTCCGCCAGGAGATCGACCTCGACGTCGAGGAGGAGCTCGACGAGCCCTCGGACGAAGACGCCGCAGGCCCCGAGGTCCCGACGACGCCCGACGAGCCGTTAGACGACCAGGCGTCGAGCGGCGGGGCGCGTCTCTACTCGCTCGCGGACCGCGGGCGCCCGACGCCCTCGACCGGTGGATCCGCCCCGACCGCCGGCTCGGCCACCGGCACGGACGCGGGCGACGACCCACCGGGCCTCGCGGTCGTCACCCCGTCGTCGCACGACGGCACGGCGGAGGACGACGGGACGCTCGATATCCCGGTCGACGACGCGACCCCGCCGCCGCTCGAACGGTCGCGCACCCGCGGTGGCAAGGGCCGGCCCAAGGTGCCGAGCTGGGACGAGATCGTCTTCGGGGCGCGCACGGACGAGTAGCCGCGCGCGTCCGCACCGCGGTCTACGTCGTGAGCGCGACGAACGGGACGTCGGTCTCGGCGTGCGTGAGCGACCCGTGGACGCCTCTCAGCCCGATCGATGCCGCGCTCTGCGTGCGCGGGTCGACGACCGTCGCCTGCCCAGACGTGAGGACGAGCACGTCGCCGACCGTCGGTGCGACGTGCGCGGCGAGCGGGCCGAGAAGCCCCGCTCCGACCGCGTCGTCGCGCGTGAGGACGACCGCGTCGTCTCCGAGGGCGTCCTGCCAGCGTTCTGCGACCGCGCCGGGCTCGGCGCCGTCACGGACGTGGACGTGCGACATCCGGGGCTCGCCCGCGATCATCGTCACGTCCTCGATGAGGTGCGGCGCGGACGTGACGTCGTGCCGGTGCGCGAGGTCGACGTCGACCATCCCGTGGTCGGCCGTGACGAGGACGAGGGTCCCGCGCGGCACGACCCGCAGGAGACGTCCGATCGCGCGATCGACGTCCGTGACAGCGTCGCCCCACGCGTCCGACGTCCAGCCCGCATGGTGCCCGACCTTGTCGACCTCGCCGAAGTAGAGGTAGACGAGTCCGGGTGCGCGCAGCGCGCGCGCTGCCGCGTCCGCGCGCGCCCCGAGGTCGTCGACGCCGACGTGCCGCGCGCCACGCAGCACGGCACGGGTGAGCCCCGAGCCGTCGAACCGCCTCAGGCCGACGGAGGTGACGGGAAGTCCGCCCGCGGATGCTTGCTCGAGCACCGTCGGCTCGCGCTGGACGTCCGACGGGTCGCCGAGCCCCGTCCACGACACGAGGTTGCCGAGCCGCCCGTCCGCGCTGCGTGCGGTATAGCCGACCATGCCGGTGAGCCCCGGGGCGCACCCGGTCCCGAGAAGCCCGAGCGACGACGCCGTCGTCGACGGGAACGCCGAGCAGAGGGCGCGCGCACCGTCGAGGAAGGGGCGGAGGGTTGGTGCATGACCGCGCCGCTCGCGCAGCTGAGCGAGGCCGAGCCCGTCGACGAGGACGACGACGACCCGCTCGGCGCGTGGCAGCCGCAGAAGAGCGCGGGCCGCGGCGCCGGTCCGCTGTGCGCCGTCGAGCGACGTCCGCGCGGCGACGACTGCGCCCGCGGCGTCCGCGGCAGCGAGCAGGACTGCTCCGAGGGACAGCTCGTGGTCGGGCGGGCGCAGCCCCGCCCGGGCGAGCCGCGTCTGCACCCCGGACGTCGCGGGCACGGTCAGCCGTGCTGACCGGTCGCGGCCGCGAGGGCCCGCGCGAACGCGAGGGCCTCGCGGACCGCGGCGACGCCCTCGGCCTGCGCGCTCACGCGCAGCACGACGTCGTCGGGAGACATCGTGCCCGTGAGGCCGTGGTCGGCGTCGCAACCTGGATCGCCGCATCCTGCCGGCTCGAGCTCGACACGGTTGACCGCGCCCCAGCCGACCGCGATCGTCACCTCGGACGGCGGCTCGCCCGGCACGTGATCGGCGGGCGACACGACGACGTGCGTCGTGACGACGGACCGCACCGCGGACAGCGGCAGGACCTCGCTCGTCGCGATCGCGCTCGCCACCGCGTGCTCGGCGTCGGCGGGCTGATCGTCGACGTGGACGGACACGAGACGCGTCGGGGTGAGGACGAGCACCGTGACGTGACGGTGGACCTCGTTCGTCGCGAACGTCGTCTCGACGTGGACGAGGGACTCCCGGATGCTCTCCCCGACGACGGCGCCCTCGACGATGTCGAGCACGAGCTCCGGGTAGTACCCGGCTCGCTGGAGCCGGTCGCGGAGCGCCTCACGGTTGTCGGTCGTCGAAGAAGTCACCCGACCATCATCCCAGACTCGGCCCGCGGCCAGTCGCCGGTATCCGAGCGGCGTGGACACGTCGCACACCGCGGGCCGTTGTGGTCAGCGGGGCGGCGCGGGCATCGCGCGACGGGACTCATCGGGCCGGAGCGTGCGCCCGAGCGTCGCCCGCGCGTGCAGCACGCGCGCACCCTCGTGCGCGACGACGATGGGATAGAGCTCGAGGGACCGCAGCACCGGGAGGTCGTCGGCGAGCCGCGAGGCACGCGCGAGGACGCCCTCGACAGCAGCCGTGTCCATCGGCGCGAGCCCCTGGTAGCCGAAGAGCTTCGGAGCCGCCTTGACGGACCGCACCATCTCGTCGACGTCGACGTCCGTGAGCGGCGGGATGCCGTACGAAACGTCGCCGAGTAGATCGATCGCGTCCCCCGCGAGCCCGAACGCGACGACGGGCCCGAACAGCGGGTCCTCGACCGTCCGGACGACGCACGCGACACCTGCGGGCACCATCGACTGCACCTCGAGCCGCACCTCGGTGCCCAGTCGCTCCTGCCCCTCCGCGCGCATCGCGGCGAACGCCTCGCGGAGGTCGTCCACGTCCTGGAGCCCGAGCCGCACACCGCCGAGGTCCTGCCGGTGGCGCAGCGCCGCGTCCATGTTCCTGAGCGCGACCGGCCAGCCGAGCCGCTCGGCCGCAACGACGGCCGACTCGGCGTCGTAGACCTCGATCGAAGGTTCGACGTCGATGCCGTAGCACGCGAGAAGCTCGGCGACCTGCTCGGGCGCGAGCGTCACCTCTTCGTCAGCCAGCGTCCAGCTTTCCGCAAGTTCGAGGGCCCGCGCCTGGTCCGCGTCAGGTCGCAGGTACTCGCCGTGGTCACGCTCACGCCACGCGGCGTAGCGCGCGACCGACGCGAGCGCGAGCACCGCGTCCTCGGGCGTCGCGTACGCCGGCACCTGGACGCGTCTGCCGTCGTCGGTCGTGCTCGCGAGCTCGTCGACGAGCCCGTGGCGGCCGAGGACCGACGCGACCGTCGTCCGGCCCGTCCGCGCCGCGGCGCGCGCGATGGCACGTGTGAACGCGCCGTCGCCGAGCCCGAGGACGGGGATGTCGACTGCGACGAGCGCGTCGATCTCACCGCCGGCGACCTCGTCGACGACGGCGGCGGCCGTCGCGTCGTCGGCGGACTCCCCGACGATCCCGACGTGCTCCGTGACGAGGAGACCAGCCGAGCTCGCTGCCTCGGCGACGAGCGACGCGAGCGCCGCCGACGACGTGACGATGCCGATGCGCCGCCCCGCCGGGAGCGGCTGCGTGTCGAGCAGCTGCGCGACGTCCGCCATCTGGTGAGTGTTCTCGACCCGGATGACGCCCGACTGCCGGAGCATCTCCTCGAGCGTCCGCCGTGGCGCGTGCGACGCCCGGACCGCATGCCCAGGCGGCACGACCTGGCCGGAACGCCCCGCCGTGACGACGACGACCGGTTTCACCGTCGACAGGCGCCGCGCGATGCGTGAGAACTTGCGCGGGTTGCCGATCGACTCGAGGTAGAGGCACACGACGTCCGTCGCCGCGTCCTCGTGCCAGAACTGCATGAGGTCGTTGCCCGAGACGTCCGCCCGGTTGCCCGCCGAGAGGAACGTCGAAAGGCCCAGCCCCCGTCGCGCGAACGTGGCGAGGAGCGTCACCGCCGTCGGTGACGACTGGCAGAACAAGCCGATGCGTCCCGGTGCGGGTGCGCCCGCGGCGATCGTCGCGGCGACCGGCGCGTCGCCCGTGAGCCGGGCGAGCCCGTACGAACCCGGACCGACGACGCGCATGCCCGCGGTGCGGGCCGTGTGGAGGAGGTCGCGCTGAAGGGCCAGACCGTCGCTGCCGGTCTCGGCGAAGCCCTCGCCGAGGACGACGACACCCCGCGGTCCGAGGTGCGCGAGGTCCCGCACGGCCTCGACGGTCGCGTCCGCGTCGAGCGCGACGACCGCGAGGTCGACCGTCCGGCCCGTCGAGCGCAGCTCGTCGAGCGTCGCGTGGTAGGTCACCTCGTCCCGGTTCCACAGACGGCTCGTGCCGCCGAGCCCGACGACGTCGATCTGCAGCCCGGGAACGCCGTCCCCATCGGCGCTCTCCTGACCGTCGGCGCCGCCCGCCTCGTCACGGGCGCCCGGCGGCACGAGGCGTCGCGTCACGACGAGCGACTCGACGGCGCGCTCCGCGAGGAGCGCGACGGGTGACCCAGCAGGCGCGTCCGGGTCCGTGACGACGACGACCGACGCCACCTCGAGCAGGCCCTGCACCGAGCGGGCCTCCGCCCGGCGCTCACGTTCCGCCATGACGGTCCGTGAACGTTCCGTCGGGTCGAGGTCGAACGACACTGTGACGATGCCGTCCTCGACGCGCTGCGAGACGTCGTACCCCGCCTCCCGGAAGACCGCGAGCATGCGCGTGTTCTGCGGGAGCACCTCCGCCGAGAAGCGCCGGACACCACGCTCCCTCGCGGCGGCCGCGACGTGCTCGAGCAGGACCGAGCCGAGGCCACGGCCCTGGACGGAGTCGGCGATGTTGAACGCCACCTCGGCCTCGTCGGGAGTGATGCGGTCGTAGCGCGCGACCCCGAGGATCCGCTCCTCGGGCTCGGGCGTCCCGTCCGCGAGGGCGAGGGGCGCGGCCGCGGTCGTCGTCGGCGACGCGACCGCGATGATCGCGACCCGGTCGACGTGGTCCACGTGCGTGAACCGCTCGAGGTCACGCTCAGGGAGCCGCTTGAGCGGCGCGAAGAACCGCATGTAGATCGAGCGCTCCGACTGCGCGACGTGGAACGCCTGGAGCGCGTCGGCATCCTCCGGGGTGATCGGCCGCAGGTGCGTCGTCGACCCGTCGCGCAGGATGACGTCCGCCTCCCACTCCACGGGGTAGCGGGCGGCGCCGTCCGGCGTCGTCAGTGTCACAGCCTCAGGCTAGCCTGACGCGGCGCGTCCGAGCCGGTGAGGGCCGGCGCGGCGCGCCGTTCGCCCCGCACCCTGCCGGGCGGCGACAATGACGGCTGATCGTCGAGCGTGAGGAGCGCACCCACCCATGGCCCGCAGGACCTCGAAGACCGTCGACCCCGGCGAGGACTACGTCGAGAAGATCGTCGACATCGACGTCGGCGAGGAGATGCGCGGGTCGTTCCTCGAGTACGCGTACTCGGTCATCTACGCACGGGCGCTACCGGACGCGCGCGACGGGCTCAAGCCCGTCCAGCGCCGCATCCTCTACCAGATGGCCGACATGGGCTTGCGCCCGGACCGCCCCTACGTGAAGTCCGCGCGTGTCACCGGCGAGGTCATGGGCAAGCTCCACCCGCACGGCGACGTCGCGATCTACGACGCACTCGTGCGTCTCGCGCAGGACTTCTCGTTGCGGCTGCCGCTCGTCGACGGCCATGGCAACTTCGGTTCGCTCGACGACGGCCCCGCAGCGCCCCGGTACACGGAGGCTCGCCTCGCATCGGCCGCCATGGCGATGACGGCGGACCTCGGCGAGGACGTCGTCAACTTCGTCCCCAACTACGACAACAAGCTCACGCAGCCCGAGGTCCTCCCCGCCGCGATCCCCAATCTCCTCGTCAACGGCACGACGGGCATCGCCGTCGGCATGGCGACGAACATGGCGCCGCACAACCTCATCGAGGTCGTCGCGGCCGCCCGCCACCTGCTCGACAACCCGGATGCCGAGCTCGAGGAGCTCATGCGTTTCGTGCCCGGCCCGGACCTCCCTGGCGGCGGCAAGATCGTCGGCCTCGAGGGGGTCCGGGACGCCTACCGCACGGGCCGCGGCTCGTTCCGGACGCGTGCGACCGCACGCATCGAGAACGTCACAGCCAAGCGCAAGGGCATCGTCATCACGGAGCTCCCCTACCAGGTGGGCCCCGAGAAGGTCATCGAGAAGATCGCCGACGGCGTCAAGAACAAGAAGATCTCCGGGATCTCCGCGGCGACCGACCTCACCGACCGCGAGCACGGCCTGCGGATCGTCATCGAGGTGAAGACCGGCTTCAACCCCGAGGCCGTGCTCGAGCAGCTTTACCGGCTCACGCCGCTCGAGGACTCGTTCGGCATGAACAACGTCGCGCTCGTTGACGGTCAGCCGCGCACGCTCGGGCTCAAGGAACTCCTCCAGGTGTGGGTCGACCATCGGCTCGACGTCGTGCGGCGACGCTGCACATACCGCCTCGATCGACGACGCGAGCGCCTCCACCTTGTCGACGGTCTCCTCGTCGCGATCCTCGACATCGACGAGGTCATCGAGGTCATCCGCACGTCTGACGACGCTGATTCTGCGCGCAGCCGCCTCATGCAGGTCTTCGACCTCTCGACGCTCCAGGCGGACTACATCCTCGAGCTGCGCCTGCGCCGGCTCACGAAGTTCTCGCGCATCGAGCTCGAGGACGAACAGGCGAAGCTGCGCGCGGAGATCGCCGAGCTCGAGGCGATCCTCGCGTCCGAGCCGCGGCTGCGTGCGCTCGTCTCCGAGGAGATGGCCGAGGTCGCGCGCGTGCACGGCACGCCACGCCGGACGATCCTCCTCGAGTCGTCGGGCGGCGAGACGCCGGCCGCGCGCAAGGCGTCCGCGACGCCCCTCGAGGTCGCCGACTCCCCCTGCTGGGTGCTGCTCTCCGCGACGGGGCTGCTCGCCCGCACGACCGACGGCGACGAGCCCGTCCGCAGCGAGGAGCGCTCGGCGCACGACGCGCTCGCCGCGCAGGTCGCTGCGACGGCCCGCGGTCAGGTGGGCGCAGTGACGAACCGCGGCCGGATCGTGCGCGTCGACGTCCTCGAGCTGCCGGCGCTGCCGCCCACGGGCGGCGCACCCTCGCTCGGCGGCGGCGCTCCCGTCGGCGAGATCGTCGCGCTCGAGCCAGGCGAGCGTGTGCTCACGCTCGTGTCGCTCGACTCGTTCGCGCCGACCGTCGTCCTCGGGACTCGTCAGGGCGTCGTCAAGCGCGTCGCGCAGGACGACGTTCCGGGCAAGGACGCGTGGGACGTCATCACGCTCAAGGACGGCGACGAGGTCGTCGGCGCGGGCGCGTGCACGGACGACGACGAGCTCGTCCTCATCTCGACCGACGCGTCGCTGCTGCACTTCTCGGCGTCGCAGGTGCGTCCGCAGGGCCGCGCCGCCGGAGGCATGGCGGGCCTGCGGCTCGCCGACGGCGAGCAGGTGCGCTTCTTCGGCGTCGTCCCCGCGGGCCTCGGGCCGCAGTCGGTCGTCGTCACGGTGTCGGGCTCGTCGACGGCGCTGCCGGGCACCGAGGCAGGAGCCGCGAAGGTCACGCCGTACACCGCCTATCCGTCGAAGGGTCGGGCGACCGGGGGCGTGCGCGCGCACCGCTTCCTCAAGGGCGAGGACACGCTCCTGCACGCGTGGGTGGGTCCGTCGCCCGCGCACGGTGTCGCGTCGGGCGGTCAGGCCGTCCCGCTGCCCGAGGTCGCCGAGCGCCGCGACGGCTCGGGCGTCGCGCTCAAGGTTCCCCTCCACGCGATCGGCTGATCCCACTCTCGCGAGAATCCGCGCTGATGGTCACTGCGAGCAACCATCTGCGCGGATTACCGGGGCCGGAGACCGAGGTACGGGCAGCGCGGACGGCACGCGACACTCCTCCCTAGACTGCCGTCATGCTCACAGCCCGCGCCGCATCGTTCAAGAACGCACTCGCCACGAGGGTCGTCGTCGCCGACGGCGCGATGGGCACGATGCTTCAGGAAGCGGATCTCACGCTCGACGATTTCGAGAACCTCGAGGGCTGCAACGAGATCCTCAACGTCACGCGGCCCGACGTCGTCGAGTCCGTGCACGACCGCTACTTCGAGGTCGGCGTCGACTGCGTCGAGACGAACACGTTCGGCGCCAACTGGTCGAACCTCTCCGACTACGGCATCGACGACCGCATCACCGAGCTCGCCGAGGCCGGCGCCGTCATCGCGCGCCGCAGCGCGGACAAGCACACGGCTGCCGACGGCCGCGAGCGGTGGGTGCTCGGCTCGATGGGCCCCGGCACCAAGCTGCCGAGCCTCGGTCACACGACGTACGCGCACCTCAAGGACACGTTTTCGCTCCAGGCCGAGGGGCTCGTGCGCGGCGGCGCGGACGCGATCCTCGTCGAGACGAGCCAGGACCTCCTCCAGACGAAGTCCGCCGTCAACGGCGCGAAGGCCGCGATGGAGCGCCTCGGCCAGCACGTGCCGATCATCGCGCAGGTCACCGTCGAGACGACGGGCACGATGCTCATGGGCTCCGAGATCGGCGCGGCGCTCACGACGCTGCGCGTCCTCGGTGTCGACGCGATCGGCCTCAACTGCGCGACGGGCCCCGCCGAGATGAGCGAGCACCTGCGCCACCTCTCCAAGCACTCCCCCATGCCCGTGACGTGCATGCCCAACGCGGGTCTGCCGGAGATCGGCGCGCACGGTGCGGTCTACCCGCTCACGCCCGCGGAGCTCGCCGCAGCCCACAAGCAGTTCGTGGGCGAGTTCGGCCTCGCGCTCGTCGGTGGCTGCTGCGGGACGACGCCCGAGCACCTGCGCGCTGTCGTCGAGGCCGTCGGCGGTGCGCCGCTCACGCCGCGCACGCCCGTCGTCGAGCAGGGCGTCGCGAGCCTCTACACGCACGTCGACTTCGACCAGGACGCGAGCTTCCTCGCGATCGGCGAGCGCACGAACGCCAACGGGTCCAAGGCGTTCCGCGAGGCGATGCTCGCGGGCGAGTGGGACGAGTGCGTGCGCATCGCGCGCGACCAGACCCGCGACGGCGCGCACCTGCTCGACGTCTGCATCGACTACGTCGGACGTGACGGTGTCGCCGACGCGCGCGAGGTCGTCTCGCGCCTTGCGAGCGCGTCGACGCTGCCGCTCGTCCTCGATTCGACGGAGCCGGAGGTCCTCCAGGCGGGCCTCGAGCTCGTCGGCGGGCGGGCCGTCGTCAACTCCGTGAACTTTGAGGACGGCGACGGGCCGACGTCCCGCTACCAGCGGATCATGCCGCTCGTGCGCGAGCACGGCGCCGCCGTCGTCGCCCTCACCATCGACGAGGAGGGACAGGCGCGCACCGCGGACCACAAGGTGGCAATCGCCTCCCGTCTCATCGACGACCTCACCGGACGCTGGGGCATGGCCGTCGAGGACATCATCGTCGACGCTCTCACCTTCCCGATCGCGACGGGTCAGGAGGAGACGCGACGGGACGCGATCGAGACGATCGAGGCGATCCGCGAGCTCAAGAAGCGCTACCCGGGCGTCCACACGACGCTCGGCGTCTCCAACGTCTCCTTCGGTCTCAACCCGGCCGCGCGCACCGTCCTCAACTCGGTGTTCCTTCACGAGGCCGTCAAGGCGGGCCTCGACTCGGCGATCGTCCACGCCGCAAAGATCCTGCCGCTCGCGAAGATCCCCGACGAGCAGCGCGAGGCCGCGCTCGACCTCGTGTGGGACCGCCGCCGCTACGACGACGAGGGCAACCTCACGCATGACCCGCTCGCGCACCTGCTCGACCTCTTCGCGGGCGTCGACTCCGCCTCGCTCAAGGACCAGCGGGCTGCCGAGCTCGCCGCGCTGCCGCTCGGTGAGCGCCTCGCGCGGCGCATCGTCGACGGCGAGGCCAAGGGCATGACCGACGACCTCGACGAGGCGCTCGGCGCCGGGATCAAGGCCCTCGACATCGTCAACGACCACCTGCTCGAGGGCATGAAGGTCGTCGGCGAGCTCTTCGGCCGCGGCGAGATGCAGCTGCCGTTCGTCCTGCAGTCCGCCGAGACGATGAAGCAAGCCGTCGCGTACCTCGAGCCACACATGGAGAAGGTCGAGGGCACGGGCTCCAAGGGCACGATCGTCCTCGCGACCGTGCGGGGCGACGTCCACGACATCGGCAAGAACCTCGTCGACATCATCCTCACGAACAACGGCTACACGGTCGTCAACATCGGCATCAAGCAGACGATCGGCGCGATGATCGAGGCCGCCGAGGAGCACGGCGCGGACGTCATCGGCATGTCGGGGCTGCTCGTGAAGTCGACGCTCGTCATGAAGGAGAACCTCCTCGAGCTCAACTCACGCGGGCTTGCGAGCAAGTACCCGGTGATCCTCGGCGGTGCGGCGCTCACGCGTGTCTTCGTCGAGGACGACCTCGCTGACCTCTACGAGGGTGAGGTCCGCTACGCGAAGGACGCGTTCGAGGGCCTGCGGCTCATGGAGCCGCTCGTGCGCATCGCGCGCGGCGAGGCACGCGACGCCGTCGGGCTGCCCCCGCTCAAGAAGCGCCGGCACACGGTCGTCACGCCGACGTTCACCGAACCGGAGGACCTGCCCGCACGTTCCGACGTCGCCGCCGACAACCCGGTGCCGACGCCGCCATTCTGGGGCACGCGCATCGTCAAGGGCATCCGCCTGGCCGACTACGCGGGGTTCCTCGACGAGCGCGCGACGTTCATGGGTCAGTGGGGCCTCAAGCCGACGCGCGGCGACGGTCCCGGCTATGACGAGCTCGTCGAGGCCGAGGGGCGGCCGCGGCTGCGTGGCTGGCTCGACCGGATCGTCGCCGAGGAGCTCTTCGAGCCGACCGTTGTCTACGGCTACTTCCCCGTCGTCGCCGAGGGCAACGACGTCGTCGTGCTCCACCACGAGGGGCCCGACGGCGGCTCGGGCGGCGAGCCCGGCACCGAGCGGCTGCGCTTCACGTTCCCGCGGCAGCGGCGCGACCGTCACCTGTGCCTCGCGGACTTCGTGCGGTCGCGCGAGTCCGGTGAGATCGACGTGCTCGGGGTGCAGCTCGTGACGATCGGGGCGCGCGTCAACGACGCCACGGCGGAGCTCTTCGCGGCGAACAAGTACCGCGAGTACATGGAGCTCCACGGCCTGTCCGTGCAGATGACGGAGGCGCTCGCGGAGTTCTGGCACTCGCGTGTGCGCGAGGAGCTGGGCTTCGCGGCGGAGGATCCGACGGATGTCGCCGGCATGTTCGACCTCGAGTACCGCGGTGCACGCTACTCGCTCGGCTACCCCGCGTGCCCTGACATGGAGGACCGTCGCAAGGTCGTCGAGCTGCTGCGCCCCGAGCGCGTCGGCGTCGAGCTCTCCGACGAGCTCCAGCTCCACCCCGAGCAGTCGACCGACGCGTTCGTCTTCCACCACCCGGAGGCGAAGTACTTCTCGGTGTGACCGCTCATGCGTGGGCCTGTGGACAGACCGCCCCACGGCGTGGCATCACGTGGGGCGCTCGTGCGATGCTTGCCCGCATGACTGGACCCGGTACCACAGCGGGCACGCCGGCCTACCGCACGTCGCGTCGTCCGCACTGGCAGGACGTTTCCGCCGCTGCACGTGACGCCGTGGAACGTCGACTCAACGCCCGGGTCGCCGCGGGGTCGAGCGCGATCGCCGGCTTCACCCCGGGCCTCGCAAGCGTTCTGACGCTCGACGACGGGCGGACTGTCTTTCTCAAGGGAGCAGGTCCCGCCCAGGAGGCGTGGCTGGCGCAGACCTATCGTCGCGAGGCGGCGACTGTCGCGGCCTTGCCGTCGCACCCCGCGACGGTCCCCCTGCTGTGGACGCTCGACGCCGATGGCTGGTTCCTCGCGGCCTACGAAGCGGTCGCGGCAAGCCATCCGCCGCGGCCCTGGACGCAGAAGGATGCCGCACGCGTGCTCGACACCCTCGTAGGGCTCGGCGCGTCGCTCACACCTCCGCCACCGGGCATCGATGCGCCCTCGTGGGTGGGCGAGCTTGGTGTCTTCGTCGACCAGCTAGGTCTTCTGGAGTCGCGCCTCGGCGCGACTCGCACCGCCGAGATCCGCGCACTGGCGCGTCGGGTCCTGCTGGAGGCTCCCGCGACGACGTTGAGCCATGACGACGTCCGCGACGACAACCTTCTGCTCGGGGCAGACGGCAGCGTGAGGCTCGTCGACTGGAGCGCGGGGCTGCTCGCGCCGCACTGGTTCATGGCGGTCGTCGCGATGATCGCACCCGCCGCCGACGGCGTGGACGTCCGAGCGCTCCTCGCTGCGCATCCTGCGACGCGCGACGTTCCCGCGGCACATGTCGACGGCGTCATCGCGCTGCACCTCGGCTACTTCCTCGGCGTTGCCGACCTCGACGAGGTCGAGTCCTCACCGTGGCTGCGCACGCACCAGCGCTGGTACCGGGACGCGACGCTGCGCTGGTTCGAGAGAGACTGACGCCAGCACGTCAGCGCCGCACGGGGATCACGCGGACGGGCGCCGCACCCGGTAGGGCCCGCACATGAAGGCACGGTTGCGGGCAACGTCGACGAGCTCGAGGTCGAGCCAGCCCGAGAAGACCGAGTGGTCGTCCGCTACCGCGGTCATCTCGCCGTGTACGTCGCGCACGTCGGCGTGCGTAAGCCGGACATCGGCGCCCGCGGGGACCGGCAGGTCGCGGTGGGTGAGCACCCAGGCCGGCCGGGGACACAGGATCTCACGATCCCCTCACTCGCACCCGCGTCCGCTTGGTGGAACGGGCGCCGGCCGCGTTGGCCCTCGAGGCTCGTCGTCGTTACGGTGTGCTCACCAAGCCCCCGGGGAGCGCATGAGCGCTGAGAGTGCAGGCCGGACCCCCGTCCCACCTGCAGACCCGTGGAACCTGATCTGGTCAGTACCAGCGTAGGGAGCAGGGCGGAGCATTCCCGTCCTCGTGCCCGCGCGCTCTCGGGCGCACGGATGCGGGGGCACGTCGTGGGCATTTCCGTGTCCGCGGCGGCGTGGCGCTGCCGCGCGAGTGGGTGCATCGTGCTTGCCCACCCCCGGGGGCGTCGATGCACAGGAGCACGCATGTCCCTCTCCCCGTCCACGACGTCCGCACGCGGCGACGCCCAGGCTCGAGACCCGCTCGCCCTGGGGGTCGGCGCACGTATCACGGTCTCCGTGATGTCCGACGACTATGTCGCGATCCTGCTCACTGCCCTCGCGGACACCGCCGCGGCATCCGCCCCCGGTCTGGTCGTCGAGTCCGACGACGTCTCGACGTACGTCGGTGGCGCCGAGGCGGGCGTCCTCGCCTACATCGTCGACCTCATCGCGCGGGTCTCGGCGAGCGGTGCGCACGTCGTCGCGCACGTTCAGCTCTCCCGCGGCTGCCCGGGCGAGCTGACGTGCGGGCTCGACGCCCCCACCCTCGCGATCCCGGACCTCACCCCGCTCGCACCCACAGGGGTCGAGGCCACCGCCCAGTGGGCGCTGTACCCGCTCGCCGACGGCCCCGGCGCCGACCACATGTCCCACATCATGGCGGTCATCGAGCGGGCCAAGGCCGCGGGGGTCGCGCGTGCGTCGCGGCACTTCGTCACCGAGCTCGCAGGCGACCTCGCCGACGTCCTCGGCACGGTCGCCGACGGCTGGCTCGCCGCCGGCCGCTCCGTCGCGCACGTCGTCACGCACGTGACGATCTCGACGAACCACCCGGACGCCGATGCTCCCGCGACGGAGGTGGCCCGATGAGCACGCCCCGCACCGACCTGCCCGGCGCGACGGCCGACGACGCCGCGGCCACGCTCCCGACCCTCGTGCCCCGCGACCGCCGCGGGCTCACGCTCCACGAGACCGTGCTGCTCGCGGTCCTTGCGGTCGTCTTCGGGTTCCTCTACTGGGCGTTCGTCCAGGCGTGGTACGGACTGCAGATCGCGATGGGTCCGCTCGGCGACCTTGCCCAAAATGTGCTCGCCGGCTCATGGATCATGGTCGCGCCTCTCGCCGTATACATCGTGCGCAAGCCGGGTGTCGGCGTGGTCGTCGAGATTCTCGCGGCTCTCGTCGAGGTCGCGTTCCTCGGCTCCCCCGTCGGGCCAATGCTCCTGCTCGTCGGGTTCATCCAGGGTGCGACCGCCGAGCTTCCCTTCGCCCTCACGCGCTACCGCCGTTTCGGCTGGCCGACGTTCCTCGCGTCAGGTGTCTCCGCCGGGGTTCTGACCTTCGCGTACAACGCGTTCCGGCAGGGATGGCTCGGTCAGGAGTACCTCGGCCTCCGCTTCGCGTTCACGCTCGCGTCGTGCATCCTGCTGTCCGCGGTGGCCGCCAAGCTCCTCGGCGACGGGCTCCTCCGCACGGGTGTGCTCGACAACCAGGCGATTGGGCGCGCCGCACGATGAACGCCGCCGTGGTTCTCCAGGGCGCGAGCGTCCACTACCCGACCGCGTCGTCACCGTCGCTGCACGACGTCACGCTGCGCATCGCCGCCGGTCGATCGTGTCTTGTCCTGGGCCCGTCCGGTTCCGGGAAGTCAACACTCCTGCGGATCATCACGGGGATCGTGCCGCAGACGGTCGATGCGGCCGTCACGGGTGACGTTCGCGTGCTCGGCTCCGATCCGCGCGAGGTCACGACCTTTGACCTTGCGCGACATGTCGCGTACCTCCAGCAGAACCCTCTCGACCAGCTGTGCCTCGCCACGGTCCTTGACGACGTGGCGTTCACCCTGGAGAACCACGGCGTCCCGTCCGAGCACATCGCGGCGCGCGTTCGAGCGGCTCTCGCTCGGGTCGGGGCCGCTCACCTCGCCGACCGTCCCACTGCCACGCTCTCGGGCGGTGAGGCGCAGCGGGTCGCGCTTGCCAGCGTTCTCGTCGCCGAGCCGGCGCTTCTGCTGCTCGACGAGCCGACGGCGATGCTCGACCCGGCCGGCGCGCAGCAGGTGGGCGCGGCGGTCGCGACCGTCATGAACGACGGTGGCCCGACGGTCCTCCTCGTCGAGCATCGTCTTGACGAGCTCCCCTCTTTGCCGGTCGACACGCTCGTCATCGACGCGTCGGGCTCCGTGCTCGCGCACGGGCCCACCGCCGACGTCCTCTCGACGCATGCGCAGGCGATCGAGGCCCTGGGGTGCTGGCTGCCCCTCGACATGCGGCTCGCCTTGATGCCTGACGCACTCACCGAGCCGTATCTTCCTGGTGCCCGCCGCGTCCCCTCCGCACGCTGCACGTCGACGCCGCTCCTGCGTGCACGGGGCGTCACCGTGCGAGCTGAGGCAACGTCCACACCCGCGATCGGCGCACCTGCCGGAGCTGCCGTCGTCCGGCAGCGTCCCACGCTCGTCGACGGCGTCGACCTCGATCTCCGCGCCGGAACGCTCACTGCGATCCTCGGCGTCAACGGCGCAGGCAAGTCGACGCTTCTCAAAGCACTGGCTGGACTGTGCCCCGCCGAGGGCGCGCTCACGTGGCCGGCCCACACACCGGGCCCGCCCTCGCCCCGGCGCCGCATCCGGCGCCGCGACGACGCGCGCCACCAGCCGCGTGTCGGCATGGTGTTCCAGCATCCTGAGCACCAGTTCCTACGTCGCACCGTGCGAGAGGAGGTTGCGCACGCTCACCGCGCGGCCACGCGAGCCGCCGACGGGCCGTCAGTCGAGTCGATCCTCGACCGCTTCGATCTCCGACACGTCGCCGATGCCGACCCGTTCCGGCTCTCGGGCGGGCAGCAACGGCGGCTCACGCTTGCTTCCGCGTGCATGAGTCCCGACCCCGTGCTGCTCGTGGACGAGCCGACTTTCGCGCAGGACCGACGGAGTGCTGCACGCGTCGCGCGAGAGCTGCGCGCCATGGCAGACGCGGGCAGAGCCATCGTGGTCGTCACACACGATCTGTCGCTCGCGGCCGAGCTCGCTGACGAGGTTCTCGTCATGGCTGACGGTCGCATCGTCGCCCGAGGTGCACCTTCAGAGGTCCTCACCGCAGCGACGACGGAAAGTTCCGGCTTGCGCCTCCCCGAGCTCCTGCGCCGCCGTCTCGCCACGGGACTCACTGTCGAGGGTTGGGCCCTCGGAGCGACACGCTCGACCAGCGTCGCGCCGGCTCTGCAAGCCACAGGAGCACACCCATGAGCACGACCGCAGGAGCGACCACGCGCATCGACCCTCGCGCGACCGCACTCGGACGGCGCAACCCGGCCGTCAAGTTCGCACTGCTGCTCGCGCTGTCGTGCGCGCTTCTGCTCGTCACCGACCCCGTCACACCGGCGGTGCTCTATGCGGTGGCGCTCGGCGCGATCGTCGTGAGCAGGTCGCTCGACATCCGCACGCTGGTGCGCGCACAGGTGCCGTTCCTCGTGTTCGGCACGAGCATCGTCCTGGTCAACGTCCTCACGAGGCCGGGCGGTGCGCAGATTGCAATCGGACCTTTCGACGTGAGCAGGGCCGGGCTTGCGCTCGGATTGTCGTTCGCCGCGCGCGCGATGCTCATCGGGGTGCTGTCGATCGTCTTCGTCCGGTCGACCGACCCTGCACGGCTCATGGTGAGCCTCCATCAGCAGGCACGGCTGCCGGGAACCATCACGTACGCGGTGCTCGCGGCGACCCGGCTGCTCGACCAGCTGCCCGACATGATGGAGTCGATCCGGCAGGCGCACGCTGTCCGCCAGCCTGATCGGGCGTACCGCACCGCGCCAGGACACCTGCCGACGCTCCGTATGTCGAGCTCTCCCCGCGCGATGGGCGCTGCGGCATTCACTGTCCTTGTCATCAGCCTGCGCCGCGGGGAACGCCTCGCGATGGCGTTACAGACCCGGGCACTCGGCTCTGGGCCACGCACCTTTCTCAACCCTGTGACTGTCTGTCGGGCTGATGCGCTTCTCGCGGCTGGCGTCGTCGTCGTCGCGTGTGCCGTCGTGGCGTGGAGCAGCGCCTCCGGCTTCCTCACCGGGCCTGCGGCGCTCGTCGGCCGTTGAGCGGAGGGCCGCGCCGCGCGCGCACCTGCTCCGCGCGGTCCAGGGTGCCGCGCCCCGAGAAGTCCAGCCGGAACACCGGGGGAGAGTTCTCGGGGTGTGCCACCGTGTCGCGCACAGTTGAGGACCTTAATGCGCCCGATGCAGCCTCTAGCCATGTTCTACCCGGTGAGGGAGGTTCTGCACCATGAGCGTCCGCAGCATCTCCTGCGTCTCGGGGTCCACGGAGAAGACGTACGTCCCCTCCATGCCGCGCGTGAGCAGCACCTTGTAAACGTTGCGCACGAGCCGATCGAACTCTTCGTCGGGCACGCGCACGCGGGAGCGGAAGTCAGGGTCGCGGTTCTGCTCGCGCCGCGCCACGAAGCGGCCGTCGCGCCACACGAGGTCAGGGCCGAGGACGACGCCGTTCCACGCGTACTCGAAGCCCTGCGCGGTGTACACGCAGCCAACCTGCTCGAAGCCGCCGTCGGCCGTCGCCCACAGCGCCGACGGCGGTGCGTCGCCGACCGCTCGGTCGCCCTTGACGTTCCACGGCCGCGCCCACTCACCGATCTCGACGTCGGGCACGAGCCCGACCCCGTCGACGGGGTCGCTCCACGGCCAGCAGTGCCCGGCCGTCATCCGCGCGCCCTTGCCCGCTGCGAGCTTCGCTCGCAGCCGCGACTCCATCTCCCGGGGCGAGTCAACGACCTCGACACTGAACGTCGGCTCGTCGACCCACGGCACGGGCCCACCGGGGGCGAGCCCGAGCAGCCGTCGAACCCACTCGATGTACGTCTCGGAACCACCGGCACGGAACTCCGCGTCGAGGTCGACCTGTGCGACGTCGAACCCGCGCCGCGCCGCAGCCGCTCGGATGTCGGCGACCGCGCCCTGCTCCCCCGGCCGCACCACCTGGTGCTCGTCGAGCAGGAAGACGGGCACGCGCGCGGCGTCGAGCAGCTCGTCGATCTGCAGGCGTGCATCGTGCCGGATCGTCTTGGGCGTGTAGCGGTTGACCGACGTCTCGCGGATGCGGTGCGCCTCGTCGCAGACGAGCACATCGAGCCCGTTGCGCTCGGCGGCCATGAAGCTGTTGAAGTACTTGAAAAGTGCCTGCACACGCGGCGCACGATGCCCCGCAACCTTGCGGAGCGTCTGCGTGAACGACCGTGAACCGGTCGCGTGCACGACGGAACGCCCCTGCCGCGCGAGCTCACCGAGCAGAGCGAGCGCGATGATGGACTTGCCCGAGCCGGGCCCGCCCGTAATGACCACCGCGGACTTCGTGTCCCCGCGCCGTGACCGCTCGACGGCCCGCAGCACGAGGTCGAACGCGACACGCTGCTCATCGAGCAGGACGAACTGCTCACGTTCACGCACCTCGTCCGCCGCAAGCGCGAGGAGCTGCTTCGACGGTGCGACCGGCGACCGCGCGAGCAGATCTGCTGCGCCGATCCCCGGTTCGGGCGAGAACGTCGCGCGAAGATGCTCGACGAGGTCGCCGCGGCCGTCGCCGGTGAACAACGGGAACTCACGCGCGGCCGCGTGGTCGAGGAGCGAATCGACCGACCGGGCGGTCGCGTTGTGCAGATAGGCGAACCCGCCGATCGTCGCGCCGTCGGGGTTGGCCGGCCCGAGGACCGCGAGGAAGTCCCGCAGGTAATCGACGTAGCCGCCGACCTGGACGGACGGGTGCAGCGACTGACGGTAGGCCGTGCCAGGCACGCTGACGAGGTTGGCCGCGTCGGGCAGTGCCGACGCCTCACCCCACTGCTTGAGCTCGACGACGACGTACCGCGGCGCGTGCGTCACTCTGTCGACACCCGCGAGGACGACGTCGGCGCGCTTGGACGTCAGCGGGAGCCGCTGCTCGACGAGCATCTCGATCGCGCCGAGCCCTGCGTCGGACAGGTCGCGCGCGAGGCGCGGCAGCGAGTTGCGCCACGAACGCCGCTCCCCGGCGCCACCGGCACCAATCCCCTGCGACCTCAGGTACTCGGCCAGGACACGCTCCAGCTCGGACGTGCCCGACGACGCGAGTTCGACGATCTGGGACGCCGTCAGGCGGACGGACGACACGGACATGAACACACCCCGGGCAGCACGAAGTCTCGTGCGGTGGGGGCATGTCCCGGGGGAAGTCCGTCGATACCGCTAGTACGTGGGTCACGCTAGCAACTGCGTAGCCGGCGACGTGGGACGACACGGCTCGCTTGAATCGATGACGAAGAAGGCGGGCCACGTCGATTCATCCCGCCAATCGTGGAAGCGACTGTCGGCCTACTGGTCGTTGTACCACTCGTGCCCCGCCCTGCTTGGCACATAGTCAGGGTCGAGCTCGACTGCCTGGGAGTCAGAGACGAAGCGCGCCTCGTAGGCGTTCTCGCAGTAGTTGTCGTTGTACGCGTCCTTGTCGTACGACGTTGCATCTACGCAGTGCCACCTACGGGCCTCACGCTCGCGCTCCTTCCTCCTCTCCTTCTCCTCGGCTGCGAGAGCATCGGCCGCTGCGAACGCCACCTTGTCCGACTCCTTGTCCCAGGTACCGTCTGCCTTGAGCCCGTTGCATCGCTGCCAGCCCTTGACCTTCGTCGTCGTCTCGATCCCGTAGCTACCGTCGATCTCGGCACCGACGAGCTCTTGGATGTCGCGGACAGGCCTCCTGGTGTTGTTGCGGCCCGGTGTCTTGGCCTTCTTCACCTTGTCGCAGGCGGGGGTGGCCGTTTCGTCGGCCCACGACGGATCGCGGGTGTACCCGCGTGGGACGGGGTCCGGCGTGGATCCTGCGCATGCTGGAAGAGTCCAGACGCTGACGATGACCAAGGCCACGATGCCGAGCCACGCTCGGCCCCGACCCCGACGGAGATTCATGGCCCACCTCCTTGCTGGGGTGCACGGAATGACCGCGGCACCCTACCCCCACGAGCGGACGTCCCCGTGACAGTCCGCCGCCGACGTCAGCGTCCCGCACTGCCTCCTGGCAGCGCTAGTCCCGCTAGGTGGAAACCCCGGCCGGTTCGAGCCNGCGAAGCCCGCCCGCACCCCCGAGCGCGAGCCACGTGAGCAGCCCCGCCCCGACCCCGAGCGTCGGCGCGGACCACGCGGGCCAGTCGCCGTCGAGGAGCGCGAGGAGTGCGAGCCCCGCCGCGGCGAGCGCGGCGACCATGAGCGGCACGGCGCCGCGCCGCGTGTGTGCCCGCGCGCCGAAGCCGCGGGCCTCCATGCCGGTCGCGGTCGCGAACGCACGCTCGAGGGCCCCCTCGAGCACGGGGACGACGACGCGTTCGAGCGTGCGACGGTCGCGCGCACCGCGGCCTGTGAGGCTCGCGCCGCGAAGCCGCAGCGCGTCACGCGTCTCGAGCACGGACCTCACGAGCGCCGGGAACGCGGCGACCGCGATGACCGCCGCCGTCGCGAGCGGGCCGAGCGCGGCCGGCACGTGCCGCAGCAGCAGCCCTGCGTCCGCGACCGTGTGGGCCGCGCCGACGGCCAGCACGAGCACCGCAAGCTGCAGACCTCCCGAGAATCCCGCGAGGAGCGACTCGCGCGTCACCGGACCCAGGAGCGTGAGCGGCCCGACGTCGAACGACGGCAGCGCCACGAGCACGTGCGCCCCGGGGGTCGCGAGCAGCACGTGCGCGAGCACCCGCACCGCGAGGATGACGACGGCGACCGCCGCGTAGACGCCGAAGCCGCGCGAACCCTCGGGCCGCAGGACGCTCACCGTGACGAGGACGACGGCCCCGAGCAGCGCGAGCAGGAGCACGTTCGTCGAGAGGGTGGCCGCGACGGCGACGCCACCCGCCCACAGCCACCACGCCGCGGGATGGACGGCGCCCGGTCTCACCGTCGTGCCCGTCGCACGCGCACGGCGACGCCCGCGGCCCCGAGGAGCACGAGAAGACCGACGCCCACGACGACGGCGGGGCCCGGCCGGTCGTCGTGCACGACGCCGTCAGCCCCCGTCCGGACGACGGAGGTGGTCCCGAACGGGGACTGGCTGCTCCACCCGGCTGGCACGTCTCCCGCGCGAGCAGCGGCCGGCGTCACCGCTGGCGTGCGTCCCTCGGAACGGCCGACGGAGTAGACGAGCGCGAACGCTCCCCCTGACGCGAGCTCGATGTCGCCGATGCCCGTCGTCGCGTACCGCCACGCGCCGTCGTCACCCACGGTCCACAGCGACCAGTACGCGGTCGCCGGCGGGGTGCGCCGGCAGGTCTCCGTGCGTGTCGAGCCGTCGGGCATCGTGACGGCCTCATCGGCCGCGGGCCGCCCGTCGACACGGCACACGAACGCGAGACCCATCTGCGCGGTGCCCTCGAGCGTGACGTCCGCGGCGCGCAGGACGTCGAGCGCCCGGCCCGTCGTCGGCACGCACCGCACCGAGCTGCCGTTGCCTGCGTCCCCGGCGGGCAGGTCACCGAGGTCGACGACGATCGCGACCCCCGCGCACGCACCGTCGGCGGGCGCCGCCGCCGCGCCGGTCGCGCCGAGGCCCGTGAGCCCCAGCGCGCCGAGGACGACGGCGGTCGCCGCACCGACGAAGCGTCGCATCAGTCGACGTTCACCGCGAGCTCGACGAGGCCCGTCCCGAGCAGGGCGGGAACGGCCTGCGCCGAGGCGCGGGCGTCGGGCGTCGTGCCGTCGAACGTGAGGGCCGTCCCGCCGTCGACCGTCACGGTCTGCGCGGCGAGCCACGCCCGTGCGTCAGCGACGTCGTCCGTCCCGACGCCCGCGTCGACGAGCGCCGTGAGCGCGACCGCGGTCGAGTTGACGTTCGCCGCGGCAGGCTCGCCCGAGAGCCACGCGCGGCCCCCGTCGACGTCGGACGCAGCCGCGAGCAGCCACGCGCGTGCGCCGTCGGGGACGGCAGCGTCGAGGTCCGTCGCACCCGAGGCGGTGTAGGCGGTGAGCGCCGAGAGCGCGAACGCCGTCGAGTCGACGTCGCCGACGCACGTCGTGGCCTCGAGGGCCGCCGGGAACGAGCCGTCGTCGCACTGCTGTGACGCGAGGTAGCGGGCCGCCGAGCCCGCGCGCTCGGCGGCGCCGTCGCCCGCCAGGGCGTCACCCCGCACGAGCGCGAGCACGCCCCAGGCCTGGCTCACGATCGAGGAGTAGTCGTCGGCGCCGAGGTCGGAGATTCGGCCGTCGTCGCCGAGGAAGGTCGCAAGGCGCGCGTCGAGCGTGGGGGCGGCCTCGTGGTGCGCGGCGCCGAGCACGACGGCGGCCTTCGCGGTCGAACCCGCCCACCCGGTGTCCTTGCCGTCGCCCGCGTACGCGTCGACGACGTCGGCGGTGAACGCGCCCGCGAGCTGCGTCGCGAACGCTTCGTCGCCCGCGGCGAGCGCTGCGACGAGCGCGTCGAGCGTGAGGCCCTGGTCGGGGTAGGACGTGCCGTCGAACTCGGTCGTGAAGAGCCCGTCGGTGCGCTCGACGGTGCCGAGCCACGCGAGCGCCGCGGCAGCGGTCGTCGCAGGGTCACCGGCGACGTCGCCCGACGGTGCCGCGGACGTCGGCGCGGGAGACGTCGCAGGAGGGGTGGTCGTCGGCTGCGTCGTGCCGCCGTCGGCGCACGCGGCGAGCGGGAGGACGAGCGCGGAGGCGAGCAGGAGTGCCGCGGGACGCGACGCGAGGGCGCGGGAGATGCGCATGGTGGCCTTTCGGAGACGGGACGCCAACGGGCCCCGCACAGGCGGGGCGGTGCGACGCAGTCCCCTCTGGGGTCATCGGCCTGCGTCCGCGGCGAGTCTAGCCGCGCCCCACGACGTCCGACGCGACCGTTCGCGCACCGTCTCGCCCTGGGGTGCCGCCCGCCGCACGGCGTTCGACAGCGAACGCGATGAGCACCTGCGCGGCGACGACGGCGACGAGCGCCGCCGCGTAGATCGGCAGGCTCCAACACGCACGCACGGCCGCGCTCCGACGCCGTGCCGGCCAGAACGCGGCGATGTAAACGACCTGCGCGACGAGGAAGAAGCTCACCATGGTGAGGAAGGCTGCGTCGCCGTCGAGCAGGCGCGGCACCGAGTCGCCGAGCCACGAGAAGACGAGCGCGACGAGCGTGAGCTCGACGAGTCGCGGAGGGCGCCCGCGCCTCCCCGCCGCGTCGCGAGCGGGCATCGTCCGCCACCACAGCCACAGTGCCCGTCCAGCGCTGCCCACGCGCGCACCGGGAGGTCAGGGCCTCGGGACGCCCGTGAGCTCGCTGAGAGACACCCCGTCGGACGACGTCACCGCGTAGAGCACCTCGCCGTGGTACTCGACGAACCCGAGCGACTCGTACAGCCGGAACGCACCCGTGGGGTTGGCCGTGTCGACGCCGAGCGTCGCCGCTTCGAGGCCGTCCGCCGCGATCCGGTGGAGCGCCTCGGCGAGGAGGGCCGTCGCCAGCCCGCGCCCGCGCTGCGAACGCAGCACGCCGAGCCGCGCGAGGTACCCGCTCGTGAAACCCTGCGCGGGCCAGTCCTCCTCGAAGCGGTCGCTCACGAGGTAGCCGACGACGGGTGCCCCGTCCTGCCTGGTGTCGCGTGCGACGAGGCTCCAGCCGGGTGCGAACATCGTGCGACCCGACGCCCAGTCCTCGGCGGACATGGGCTGCGAGCCCCAGTGGTCGGCGAACGCCGCGTTGTGCGCGAGTCGCACGTCCTCGTCGTCCTCGGGCGTCCACGTCGTCAGGCGGATGCCGTCGGGGACGACGACGTCCGGCAGCGGGTCGGCAAGGTCGCGCTTGAGCGACGCGTACCAGCGCAGCGGACGCAGCCCGGCGTGTGCGAAGAGACGTGCGGAACGCTCGTCGTCCTTCCCGCAGATGACCCCGACGCGCCACGGGACGCCCTCAGGCGTGTCCGCAAGCATCTCGGCCGAGCGGGCGAGCGCCCATGCGACGAGAGTGCGCCCCACGCCCCGTCCGCGCCACGGTGCGTCGACCCCGCCGTCGAGGAAGACACGTCTCTCGGTCGTGTCGCCGGGCGGGGCAACGAGCGTCATATAGGCGCGCGGCACGCCGGCGGTGTCCGTCCCGAGGACCGTGTCCCGTGCGAGGTTTCGCCACGGCTCGGCGAGGAGCTCCTCGACCTCGGGCAGCGCCATGCGGTACGGCTGGGCGTCGGCCTCCTCGACGGCGTTGAAGAGGCGGAGGAGCGCCGGGGCGTCCGCAGTCGTCAGGGGGCGCCACGTGAGGTCGGGGTGGAGACTCATGCCTCCAGCATGCGCGGGCAGGCCCGCCGCGGTCGACAGATTTCCGGTCGACGCGGCCGGGCTCAGGCGTCGATCCGGGAGCGGTCGATGCTCTCGGCGCCCGCGACGATGAACTCCTTGCGCGGGGCGACGTCCGATCCCATGAGGAGGTCGAAGACGTGCTCGGCAGCCTCCGCGTCGGCGAGCGTCACCCGACGCAGCGTGCGCAGGCGCGGGTCCATCGTCGTCTCCGCGAGCTGGTCGGCGTCCATCTCTCCGAGGCCCTTGTATCGCTGGATGTCGTCCTTATAGCGTCTACCGGCCTTGTCGAGCTTCTTGAGGGTCGCGGCGAGCTCGGCCTCGGAGTACGTGTAGATGTACTCGTTCTTGCGGCTGCCAGCCCCGATGACCTCGACGCGGTGCAGCGGCGGGACGGCCGCGTACACACGCCCGTCCTCGACGAGCGGGCGCATGTAGCGGAAGAAGAGCGTGAGGAGGAGCGTCCGGATGTGGGCGCCGTCGACGTCGGCGTCCGTCATGAGGACGACCTTGCCGTAGCGTGCCTGGTCGAGGTCGAAGGTGCGTCCCGAGCCGGCTCCGATGACCTGGATGATCGCGGCGCACTCGAGGTTGCGCAGCATGTCGGAGACCGAAGCCTTCTGGACGTTGAGGATCTTGCCGCGGATCGGCAGGAGCGCCTGGAAGTCCGACGACCGTGCGAGCTTCGCCGTGCCGAGCGCGGAGTCACCCTCGACGATGAAGAGCTCGGAGCGTTCGACGTCGTCGGAGCGGCAGTCCGCGAGCTTTGCGGGCAGCGACGAGGTCTCGAGCGCGTTCTTGCGGCGCGAGATCTCCTTCTGCTTGCGCGCGGAGATCCGTGCGCGCATCTCGGCGACGACCTTGTCGAGCAGGAGTGCGGACTGCGCCTTGTCGTCCCGCTTCGAGGACGTGAGGATCGCGCCGAGCTCCTTCTCGAGGACCTTGGAGACGATGCCGCGGACCGGGGCGGTGCCGAGGACTTCCTTCGTCTGCCCCTCGAACTGCGGTTCGGCGAGGCGCACGGTGACGACCGCGGTGAGTCCAGCGAGGACGTCATCCTTCTCGATGCGCTCCGAGGAGTCCTTCGCCGTGATCTTCAGGCGGCGTGCGTTGGCCTCAACCTGCTTGCGCACGAGCTTGAGCAGCCCGGCCTCAAAGCCTGCGAGGTGGGTGCCACCCTTGGGGGTCGCGATGATGTTGACGAATGACCGCACGGTCGTCTCGTAGCCAGTGCCCCAGCGCAGCGCGATGTCGACCTCGCACTCGCGCTCGACCTCACGCGGCGTCATGTGACCGCGCTCGTCAAGCACGGGGACGGTCTCGGTGAACTTCCCGGAGCCGCTGAGCCGCCAGGGGCTCGTCACGGGGGCGTCAGGGGCGAGGAACTCGACGAAGTCGACGGTGCCGCCCGTGTGGTGGAACTCCTCCTCAGACGGGCCCTCGGCACCGGGCGTGCCAGGAAGACCGCGCTCGTCGCGCAGCACGATGCGCAGGCCGGGCACGAGGAACGTCGTCTGCCGGATGCGCGCGACGAGCTCGTCGTACTGGAACTCGGCGGTCCGCAGGAAGATCTGCGTGTCCGCCCAGTAGCGCACGCGGGTGCCGCTGCGCCCGCGTGCGACCTTGCCGACCTGGCGGAGCTCCGAGCCCTCGGTGAACGGCGTGAACGTCGCGTCGGGACTCGGACCCGTCCGCGGGTCGTCGAATGTGCCGGGCTCCCCCCGGTGGAACGACATGGCCCACGTCTTGCCGCCACGGTCGACCTCGACGTCGAGCCGGGCTGAGAGCGCGTTGACGACGCTTGCGCCGACGCCGTGGAGACCACCCGAGGCCGCGTAGGACCCGCCGCCGAACTTGCCGCCCGCGTGGAGCTTCGTGAAGACCACCTCGACGCCGGAGAGGCCCGTCTTCGGCTCGACGTCGACCGGGATGCCGCGCCCGTCGTCCTCGACCGTCACCGACAGGTCGGCATGGAGCGTCACCCTGATGTTCCGGCAGAACCCCCCGAGCGCCTCGTCAACGGAGTTGTCGATGATCTCCCAGAGGCAGTGCATGAGGCCCCGCGAGTCGGTCGTCCCGATGTACATGCCGGGACGCTTGCGCACCGCCTCGAGCCCCTCGAGGACGGAAAGATGACGGGCGGAGTAGGACTCGGTCGTTGCGGTCGGCACGATCACACACTCTAGGCGGTGCCCCCGACACTCCTCGCCTCGGCGCGCGGCACGCCCTGCACCCTGACCCGCCATGGATGCTGACGCCCACGTCTCGGACGTCGATATCCCGCCTTCCGAACCTCTCGGAGACGTACGCCGGTGGCGAACGTCACTGGGTCGACGGAATCCGCGGCCCGCCCGGATGGTTGGATGTTGACATGAGCACCGTGACCGCAACCCCGCTGACCGTAGCCGACCGCTGCGACCGCTGCGGCGCCCAGGCGTACGTCCGAGTCACCCTTCCCGTGGGTGAGCTCCTCTTCTGCGCGCACCACTCGCGCGCGCACGCCGACGCCTACGCCTCGGTCGCCCTCGAGATTCAGGACGAGACCGACCGCCTCCACGAGGAGCACGGCGCGCGCTGAGACGCGCTCCGGCCAAGAACCCCGAAGGGCCCGCACCTGCTGGTGCGGGCCTTTCGTCGTCCCCGCGGCTCCCCCGCGACGGCCAGCGTCGCTCCCCGAGTGCCGGACGGCGCCATCTCTCCAGGAACGACGACGACCCCTGCACGTCCGTGCGGGGGTCGTCGTGGCTCAGGCCGGAAGCGCTCAGTCGAGGTAGTCGCGCAGGACCTGCGACCGGCTCGGGTGACGCAGCTTCGACATGGTCTTCGATTCGATCTGACGGATGCGCTCACGCGTCACGCCGTAAACCTTGCCGATCTCGTCGAGCGTCTTGGGCTGCCCGTCGGTGAGGCCGAAGCGCATCGAGACGACGCCCGCCTCGCGCTCGGAGAGGGTGTCGAGCACCTGGTGGAGCTGCTCCTGGAGGAGCGTGAAGCTCACGGCGTCCGCCGGGACGACAGCCTCGGAGTCCTCGATGAGGTCACCGAACTCGCTGTCGCCGTCCTCGCCGAGCGGCGTGTGGAGCGAGATGGGCTCGCGGCCGTACTTCTGGACCTCGACGACCTTCTCGGGGGTCATGTCGAGCTCCTTGGCGAGCTCCTCGGGCGTGGGCTCGCGACCCAGGTCCTGAAGCATCTGCCGCTGGACGCGGGCGAGCTTGTTGATGACCTCGACCATGTGGACGGGAATGCGGATCGTGCGCGCCTGGTCGGCCATGGCGCGCGTGATCGCCTGTCGGATCCACCACGTGGCGTACGTCGAGAACTTGTAGCCCTTGGTGTAGTCGAACTTCTCGACCGCACGGATGAGGCCGAGGTTCCCCTCCTGGATGAGGTCGAGGAAGAGCATGCCGCGGCCCGTGTAGCGCTTCGCGAGCGAGACGACGAGGCGCAGGTTGGCCTCGAGCAGATGGTTCTTCGCACGACGGCCGTCGGACGCGATCCACTCGAGCTCACGGCGCAGCTTGGGGGCGAGCTCGCCCGCGGCGTGCGTGAGGCGCTCCTCGGCGAACAGACCGGCCTCGATCCGCTTGGCGAGGTCGACCTCCTGCTCCGCGTTGAGGAGCGCGACCTTACCGATCTGCTTGAGGTAGTCCTTGACCGGGTCGGCGGTCGCTCCGGCGGTGACGACCTGCTGCGCGGGGGCATCGTCGTCGTCGGCGTCGGAGTAGACGAAACCGCCCGCCGACTCCTCGGCCTCCTCCGCCGACTTCACGGCGGCCGCAGGCTTCGCGGGCGCGTCCTCGGCGGCCTCGGTGTCCGGCTCGTCAGGCTCGATCTCGACGTCCTCGAGGTCGTCGTCACCGGGGGCGGCGTCGTCGGTCTCCTCGACGACCTCCTCGCCCGCGTCGGAGTCCTTCGCGGCTCCGGCAGCCTTCTTCTTCGCCGCAGCGGCCTTCGTCGTGGTCGTGGCGGCCTTCTTCGCGGGGGCCTTCTTCGCAGCAGGCTTCGTGGCGGCCGGCTTCGCAGCCGTCTCGTCCTCCGCCTCGCCCTCGGTCACAGCAGCCTTGGCGGCCGTCTTGCGGACCGCGGTCTTCTTCGCGGGGGCGGCGTCGGCGTCAGCCTTCGCGGTCGTCGACGTCGCACGCTTCGTCGCGGCGGCCGCAACCTTGCCGGAGGCGGGGAGCGTCACCTCGATGCCGAGCATCGCGATCGCTCGGTAGACGGCCTTGAGACGCTTGGCGTCCGCAACAGCTGCGGTCTCGCATGCCGTGCGCAGGCTCTCGGCGTCGATCCGGCCGTCGCTCGTCCCGCGCCGGACGAGTTCCTGGAGCACGGGGTGCTCGAACTCGCGCGGAAGAGCGGGGTTCGGGATGTTGGGCGCCACAGATGACCTTTCGGCAGAACTCGAGGAGTGCTTGATGCCGACCGCGGGATGAGCTTCGCGGTGCGGGACGAGCACGGTCCCCCTATTGTACTCGGACCGCGCGCACGGATGACCCCGGCGACGCCCCGGACGCGGTCGTCCGTCACGCAGCCAGGGGCTGTGCACGCCTCGCTTAACGCCCAGGGAACCCCGGTTTGTTCCCGTTCTCGGGAAAGATCAGGACCGGGTCGGGTCCGGCTTGACGGCGAGGACGGGGCACGGCGCGTCGAGGAGAACCCGCTGCGCGTTCGCTCCGAGCACGAGCTTGCCCGTGGGGCTGCGCCGGCGGAGGCCGATGACGACGAGCGTCGCGGCGGTGTCCTCGGCGACATGGACGAGGTCGTCCGCGACGTCGCCGGCCCCCTCGAGCACCCGTACCTCATGGTCGACACCTGCCCCGGCGAGGTCGGCGGCGACGCGCGCGAGGTCCTCGTCGCGCGCCCTGGCACGCTCGGCGTCGACCCGGTCTGCCCGCTCGCTCACGACGACGACGAGACGCGTCCCCCGGGAACGTGCGGCGTCCCTCGCCGTGCTGAGCGCCGCCGTCCCCTCGGGGGTGGACTGGTATCCGACGACGACCGACATCGTTGCTCCTTTGCGCCGGGCGCCCTGTGTCGCGCCGTTGGGTTCCGACGATATCTGACGGTGACCGCCGTGACTCGTGCCGTCGGTCCCGGAGATGCGCGCCGGCGCCGTGGTGCCGGCCAGACCGCGACGACGTCGCGCCCACCGCGACACTCGACGCCCCGCCCGCCACCCGCGGGGCGCCACCCGGTCCCGAGCCGCTCGACGCGCGCCTCAGCGGCCTGCGTCGCGTGCCCGCCGCACCCAGCCTGGAGGGAGCCCTGCATCGAGCGCCTCGCGGACGAGCCTCGCGAGCGAGTGGAACGGGTCGACCTCGAGCGCGCGGTCGATCCACACGGCGGCCTCGGCACCGTGCCCGGTCCACCACGCCGTGAGCCCGAGCAACGTGAGCGCGGGCGCCGAGCCCTCGTCACGGTGCGCGACGACCTGCCGGAGGACGGCCCGGGCCGGCTCGAGGAGCGCGGCGTCCGGGGCGATCGCGACCTCGGGGTCCACGATGACGCGGACGACGAACCCGACGTCCTCGGTGCGCTCGCGCCCGTCGCTCGCACAAAAGATCTCGGCGACGTCGCCCGTGCCGGGGACGAGCGTGACGAGCACCGCGTCCCTCACCCTCTTGTCCTCGAGCGCCTCGCCGATCCGGCCGTACCGCGTGGGGCGCCCCCGCACCGTGCCCGGGGCCGACGCGTCCCGCTGAGCAGCCCGGACGGCGCCGCGCCACTCCGCGAGCGAGCGGGCACGCCAGCCGCCGCTCCCGCCCTCGGCGTCCGGCAACGGCTGGGCGTGCTCCCGGGCAGCGCGGGCGGCGGCCCGGCGGTGGACCGCCGTGACGACGGGCACCCGGCCGAGGTCGTCGCGGTCGGCGAGCACCGCGACGCCGTCGAACACCATGCGGGCTCCCACGGCGGTCGACTCGAGGTCCGCGAGGGGCCGCGCGGTGCTGAGCGTGCCGTCCGGCTCGACCTCGTGATATGTCCGCATACCGACTGCGACGACGCCGCGGATCTCGAGCGCGTCGCCGAGCGCCTCGAGCAGCGCGTCGAACGCCTCGGACGCCTCGGCGTCGAGGTACTCGCCGTCACGGAGGTCCTGCTCCCGGTAGAGGACGACGACGACGCTCGACGCCCCGTCGCGCGCCGCTGCCGCGACGAGGTTGCGCGCGAGCTGGGGTCCGTCGAAGGGGTGGGCGACGTCGGCGATGTCGGTCCGGATCATCATGCCGACGCGTCGCCGGGGCCCTCGGAGGCCGACGAGCACGACGGAGTCGCGGGGCACAAAGCCCAGCTGGTACGGGACGAGGGCGAGCAGTTCGCAGGGCTCGGAGGCCCGGATCGTGTTGGTCATGGGGTCAGGTCACACTCTCCGGCGGCCCCGCGCCCGCGATCCCCCCACATCTGTGGACGGACAGCGGGCGGCACTCTCCTGGGGACAACCTCGATAGGCTGCCCGCATGAGCACCCCTGCCCTCGTCGACCGTGATGACGTGCGTTCCCGGGTCGACCACCTCGTCGACCTCTACCTCACCGGCGCGCGCCACGACGCAGCCGCCGAGCTCGGCGACGACGTCGTCCCCCTCTTCGACGCGATGGGACGCCTGCTCGGCGGCGGCAAGCGCCTCCGCGCGGCCTTCACGTACTGGGCGTGGCGCTCGTTAACGACCGACGTCGGCGAGGCCGAGGGCGCGCTGCGCCTCGGCGCCGCGCTCGAGCTCTTCCAGGCTGCCGCGCTCTTCCACGACGACCTCATGGACAAGTCCGACACCCGCCGCGGGCATGCGACCGCGCACGTGCACTTTGCGCGCGTCCACCGCGCCGGCGGATGGCCCGGCGACTCCGCCCAGTTCGGGCTCTCGGCCGCCGTCCTCCTTGGCGACCTCGCGCTCGCAGGCTGCGAGCGCATGCTCAGCACCGCGCTCGAGCACCTTCCTGAGCGCGTCGGGTCCCCGACGCGCGAGATCTTCGACACGATGCGTGCCGAGGTAACGCTCGGGCAGTACCTCGACGTGCTCTCGCAGGTGCGGCCGTGGAGCGACGATGCCTCCGAGGACGAGCGACGCGCGCGCGCCGTCATCCGCGCGAAGTCGGCGCGGTACTCGGTCGAGCACCCGCTGAGCCTCGGCGCGGCGTCCGCGGGTGCCGACGAGGAGACGCTCGCCGGGGTCCGCCGCTTCGGGCTCCCGCTCGGCGAGGCCTTCCAGCTGCGTGACGACATCCTCGGCGTGTTCGGCGACCCCGCGACGACAGGTAAGCCCGCGGGCGACGACCTGCGTGAGGGTAAGCGCACCGTGCTGCTCGCGCGCGCGCTCGGCGGGGCGACGCCGGCGGAGGCCGCGCTCGTGCGCGGCCTCGTGGGCTCGCCCGAGCTCACGGACGACGAAATCAACGACCTGCGCGAGATCTTCGTCCGCACGGGCGCGCTCGACGGCGTCGAGAAGCTCGTCGACGAGCTCGCGGACGAGGCGTTCGCCGCGCTCGACGTGCTCGACCTCGAGGGCGAGGGTGCCACGATGCTCCGTGCCCTCGGCTACGCCGCGATCGAGCGCTCAGCCTGACACGCCCGAGGGGTGGAGCCACACGGTCGTGGTCCCACCCCTCGAGAAGCTGTCGGTCAGGGTGACGCTCCTCTCAGAGGAGCGCCTGCGCAACCCTTCGGACCTCGGACTTGCGCCCCTCGCGGAGGGCCGCGAGCGGCGAGGTGCCGATCTCGTCGTTGTCGGCGAGAAGCCAGTCGACGATCGCGTCGTCGTCGAAGCGCAGGTCAGCGAGCAGCGCGATCGTCCCCTGGAGCGACGGCAGCGGCACGGGCCGCTCCCCCTCGACGGGCTGACGCCGGTCCGCGGGGTTCTGGAGGTGTCGCGGGACGAAGAAGTCGGCGGGGACGCGCTTGACGGGGTTCTCGCCGCGGCGCACCGCGATGATGACCCGGTCGTGCAGCATGCCGCGAACCTTGGAGACGTCGGTCCCGAGGAGCTCGGCGACGTCCGGGAGCGTGAGCCACTCCCCCGTGCTGGTGGTGTCAGTCATGGGTCCACGGTAGTCGTGTGTGAAGCCTCGACGATCACCCGGTAGACATCGGGCGCGCCCACACGTCCCGGACGTGCCGCCCACCGTAGACTCGCCACCGTGGGAGCCACCCTGACTGATCCGCTCGTCGGCCGTCTCGTCGACGGCCGCTACCTCGTCGTGTCGCGGATCGCCCGGGGCGGTATGGCGACGGTCTACCGGGCGGTCGACCGCAGGCTCGACCGGGAGGTCGCGCTCAAGGTCATGCACCCGCATCTCGCCGACGGCGCCGAGGGCGCGGACTTCGTCTCGCGCTTCCGCCGCGAGGCGCGTGCCGCGGCCCGGCTCGCGCACCCGGGGCTCGTCGCGGTCTTCGACCAGGGCGTCGACGGTGACACGAGCTACCTCACGATGGAGCTCGTCGACGGCTCGACGCTGCGCCGACGCCTGCGGGAGCAGGGCACGCTCCCGGTCGGCGAGGCGCTCGACATCGCCGAAGCCGTCCTCGACGCGCTGACAGCCGCGCACCGCACCGGTCTCGTGCACCGCGACATCAAGCCGGAGAACGTCCTCATCTCGGAGGAGGGACGCGTCAAGGTTGCCGACTTCGGGCTCGCACGCGCGGTCACCGAGGTGACGTCGACAGCGACCGGCACGGTGTTCGGCACGGTCGCGTACCTCGCGCCCGAGATCATCCTCACGGGCGCATGCGACGCCCGGACCGACGTCTACGCGGTGGGCATCCTCCTCCACGAGATGCTCACGGGCGCGCAGCCGCACACGGGCGCGACGCCCATCCAGGTCGCCTACCGGCACGTCAACGTCGACGTCCCCGACGTCTCCGACGTCGCGACGGACGTGCCCACCGAGATCGACGAGCTCGTCGCGGCGTTCGCGGCGCGCGACGCCGAGAACCGTCCGCCCGACGCGGCAGCGGCCATCGACCTGCTGCGGCGCACGCGTGGCGCCCTCACCCCCGAAGACCTCGCGCTCCGCCACGAGGTCCCCCTCGCGGAGACCCCGGAGCCCGAGGCCGCGGACGACGACGAGCCACGGCTCCCCCCGGTGCCTCCGCCCCCGGGCGCGGAGGGCTCGGCCGAGACTCCTGGGTCCGCGGGCTCCTCCAGCTCTCCCGTCTCGGCACCAAGCCCTGAGGAGGACGACGACCGCACGGAGGCGCTCGGTCTCGTGGGTTCCGGGACAACGATCGCCCTGCCGATCGGCACGGGGGCCGTCGCGCCCGTCGACACCGTCGGCCCTGCGCTGCGTGCCCGGCGGCGACGCCGCGCACTCGTCGCAACCCTCGTCGTCGTCCTCGTCGCCGCGCTCACGGGCGGAGCAACCCTGTGGTGGGCAACGTGGGGCCCCGGTGCCTACACGACTGTCCCCTCGGGTCTCGTCGGCGCGGAGGCCGAGGCCGCCGCGAACGCGCTCACGACGCTCGGGCTCCATGCCGACACCTCGCGGGCGGTCCACGACGACGACGTGCCCGCGGGCTCGGTCGTGAGCGTCGAACCGCGCGAGGGCGAGGAGATCCACAAGGAGGGCACGGTCCAGCTCGTCGTGTCGCTCGGCATCCTCATGCTCACGGTGCCGGACGACCTCGTGGGGGCGACGGCCGAGCAGGCGCATGCGCGCCTTGCGGAGGCGAGGCTCGAGGCCGCGCCGGACGTCCTCGTCCACGACGACAAGGTCCCCGCGGGCGAGGTCATGTCCGTCGACCAGGAGGAAGGCTCGGAGGTTCCGCATTCGACGCCTGTCACCCTCACGGTCTCCGACGGTCCTGCTCCGGTGACGGTCCCCCAGGTCGTCGGGTCGCAGAGCAAGAACGCGTCCGCGACGCTCAAGAGCGTCGGCCTCAAGGTCAAGGTCACCAAGGAGTTCTCCGAGACGGTCCCCGAGGGCGCCGTCATCTCCCAGACGCCCGAGGCCTCGAGCGCAGCGCACCGCACCGACACGGTGACGATCGTCGTCTCCAAGGGCCCGCCGCTCGTCGAGGTGCCGGGCGTCGTCGGGAAGTCGGCGGCGGACGCCGAGGAGATCTTGCGCAAGGCGGGTTTCGTCCCCGACGTCAAGAAGCAGTGGGGCGGACTCCTCGACATCGTGCGTTTCCAGAGCGTGGACCCCGGCGACAAGATCCCCAAGGGCTCGACGATCTCGATCACCGTCGTGTGACGCACCCCGTCCGACGCGGAAGGGCTCCGACCGTGTGGTCGGAGCCCTTCCGCGTCGGTTGCGTGTCAGCGCAGCATCTCGGCGACCTGGAAGGCCATCTCGAGCGACTGCTGGTGGTTGAGCCGCGGGTCGACGAGCGTCTCGTAGCGGGCCGCGAGGCCCTCGTCGTCGATCTCCTCGGAGCCGCCGAGGACTTCCGTGACGTCGTCACCGGTGAGCTCCACGTGGAGGCCGCCGGGGACGGTGCCGAGCGCCCGGTGCACCTCGAAGAAGCCGCTCACCTCGTCGAGCACGTCCTCGAAACGACGGGTCTTGTACCCCGTGCCCGACGTGATGGTGTTGCCGTGCATGGGGTCCGTCACCCAGGTGACGGGGCTGCCGTGGTCACGGACCGCCGCGACGATCGGGGGCAGCGCCTCGCGGATACGTCCTGCGCCCATGCGCGTGATGAACGTGAGCCGTCCCGGGCGACCGCTCGGGTTGAGCTTCTCGACGAGCGCGATCGCGTCCGCGGGCGAGGTCGTCGGGCCGAGCTTGACGCCGATGGGGTTGGCGACGCGCGAGAGGAACTCGACGTGCGCGCCGTCGAGGTCGCGGGTGCGCTCGCCGATCCACAGGAAGTGGCCCGAGGTGTCGTAGGCCTCACCCGTCCGGGCGTCGACGCGCGTGAGGGCGCGCTCGTAGTCGAGGAGCAGCCCCTCGTGCGAGACGAAGAACTCGACCGTGCGCAGGGCGTCGAAGTCGGCGCCGCACGCCTCCATGAAGCGCAGCGCGCGGTCGATCTCCGCGGCCGTCGACTCGTAGCGCGCGTACGCGGGGTTCCGCATGAAGCCGCGGTTCCACTCGTGCACCCGCCGCAGGTCGGCCGATCCCCCGCGCGTGTAGGCGCGGACGACGTTGATCGTCGCGGCCGAGATCTGGTAGCCGTCGAGGAGCCGCTGCGGGTCGGGGGTCCGAGCGGCCTCGGTGAAGTCGTGGCCGTTGACCATGTCGCCGCGGTACGCGGGGAGCGTCACGCCGTCCCGCGTCTCGTCGTTCGACGAGCGCGGCTTCGCGTACTGCCCGGCCATCCGCCCCATCTTCACGACGGGCATGCTCGCGCCGTGCGTGAGGATGACGGCCATCTGGAGGATTGTGCGGATCTTGTTGCGGATGCGGTCGGCCTGCGCCTCGGCGAACGTCTCGGCGCAGTCACCTCCCTGGAGGAGGAACGCGTCGCCGCGGCCGGCCGCCGCGAGACGCTCCGTGAGCAGGTCGGCCTCGGCGGGCACGACGAGGGGGGCGGCCTCGGCCAGGCGCGCGGCCACCTGGCCCAACGCGTGTGCGTCGGGCCAGGTGGGCTGCTGCTTGGCAGTCAGCGAGCGAAAGTGGTCGAGCCCCTCCACCACCTCGTCGTGCGCCGTCGTCGTCATGCCTGGGCAGGCACCAGGTCCTGGCCGATACCGGCGAGGAGCTCGCCGAACCACGGCTGGGAGACGTCGAAGGCCTTGCCACCGGCGATGCGCGGGAAGGCGATGGCCGTGAGCACATCACCGTTCTCCTCGTCGTGGCCGACGACGCCCGACTCGCCGCGGAGGGCGGCGTCGACGGCGTAGTCCGTCATCGACTTGATGAGGCGCAGGTCCTCGGCGTTGGCCGCGGCGGCACGCGAGTAGTAGCCCGACTTCTGGACCATGACCTTCTCGGCGCCGAGACGCTCGGCGAACTGCTTGGCGAACCAGGCGCCCGGGTTAATCGTGTCGAGCTTGACGTGACCGAAGGGGTCGCGCTCGACGGTCTCACCGGCGGCCTCGAGCTGCTCGACGATCTCGTGCATGCCCGCACCCTCCGAGAGGAAGATGTTGACGTTGCCCTTGGCGTCCATGACCGCCTTGAGGCGCTCGGCCTCGGCGGTGATGTCGATCTTCATCTCGGGGACGAAGACAGCGTCGATGTCCCAGCGCTCACGCGTGAGACCGAGGCTCGGCACCCACTCGAGCGTGTCGAGGTGCTTGCGGTACTCGGCTGCAGCGGCGGCGGTGAGCCAGCCGCAGTGGCGACCCATGACCTCGTGGACGATGAGCATGCGCGGGCCCGAGCGGTGCTCGCCGATGACGTTGAACGCGAACTGCGCGGCCTCCTCGGCAGCGGTCCACGCGCCGAGCGACTGCTTGATCGGGATGACGTCGTTGTCGATCGTCTTGGGCAGGCCGACGACCGTGAGCTCGTAGTCGTTCTCGTGGAGGTACGCGGCGAGGTCGGCGGCGGTCGTGTTGGTGTCGTCGCCACCGATCGTGTGGAGGACGTCGACGCCGTCGGACTTGAGCTGCTCGGCGGCAACCTTGAGCGGGTCCTCACCCTCCTGGACGAGACCGCGCTTGACGCAGTCCTTCGCGTTCGTGAGCTTGACGCGCGAGTTGCCGATCGGCGAGCCGCCGAAACGGTGCAGGACTCCGGCCTTGGCGCGACCCTCGGCGTCGACGACGATCTTGTCGCCGCGGAGCAGGCCGTGGTAGCCGTGCTGGTACGCGATGATCTCGATCGACGGGTCGAGCTCGTTGTAGCGCTCGATCAGCCCTCCGACCGCGGAGGAGAGGCACGGGGCGAAGCCGCCGGCCGTCAGAAGGGCAACACGACGTACAGACATCGAAGAACTACCTCTCATCGTCGCCCGCGGGCCTGCGACGCGGGTGTGCGCCGAGCCCGACGGGCCGTGGTTTTCCGGACCGCGGAGCGCAGGGCGGCAGGGCCGCCCGCGCCACCGTCAGTCTACTGGCGGTGCCGCGCCCTCCTCGGGCGGGACCGGCACATGGACGTCCGGGGCGGAACGTCCTCCAGGAGCCTTGCGTGCCGCGGGGGCGTCGGCACCGGACTTCTGTCCCGAGGCGAGGCGCGCTTTGGCGGTCGCGGCGTAGATGTCGACGTACTCCTGGCCCGAGAGGCTCATGAGCGCGTACATGATCTCGTCCGTGACGGAGCGCAGGATGAAGCGGTCGTCCTGCATGCCGTGGTAGCGCGAGAAGTCGAGGGGCTCCCCCACGACCACGCCGACGCGCACGGGACGCGGCATGACCTTGCCAAGCGGCTGGGCCTCCTCGGTCGCGATCATCGCGACGGGCACGACCGGGCAGCCCGACTCGAGCGCGAGACGCGCGACGCCGGTCTTGCCACGGTAGAGACGACCGTCGGGGCTGCGTGTCCCCTCAGGGTAGATGCCGAACAGCCCGCCCTCGCGCAGCCGCGCGAGCCCCGTGTTGAGCGCCGCCTCAGAAGCCTTGCCCCCCGAGCGGTCGACGGGGATCGTCCCGACGCCGCGGAAGAACTTCGCCTGGAGCCGACCTTTGAGGCCCGTGCCCGTGAAGTACTCGGACTTGCCGATGAAGACGATCTCGCGGTCGAGGACGATCGGCAGGACGAACGAGTCGATGACGGCGAGGTGGTTGCTCGCGAGGATCGCTCCGCCGGTTGCGGGCACGTTCTCGAGCCCGCGGGTCCACGGGCGGAAGTACAACTTCAGCCAGGGACCGGCGACGATCTTCTTCATGAGCCAGTAGAACAACGCAGCTTCCTCCTCGCGCCTCCGACGGGGCGCACCTTCCGACTCTAGAGTGATCTGCATGGTGGAACCCAACGTCGATCCCACGCAGGGCCGTGACGAGTCCCCGGGCGAGCTCCCGGACGAGGCCACGGACGGCGGTCGGACGATGCACGACGACGCGAGCACCCCTGATCCTGCGGAGAAACCTACCGCACCCGACGCTCCTCACGCGTCAGGCGCCCCCGCCGCCGGGGCATGCGGCCTCGACACGGACTCGGAGTTCGCCCGGATCGTCGCGGGGCTCGATGACGTCCGCGCGGCGACGGACGACGTTGACGTGCGGCCCCGGCCGTGGCTCACCGACGTCCCGACGCTCCCGGGCGTCAAGCCCATCGGCCCGCGTGACCACGTGGCCTCCCAGGAGGAGATCGAGCTCGAGGACGAGCAGAGCCACTTCGTGCCGCCGGACCCCGGCCCGATCCTCGGCGGCGACCCCGTGCTGACGATGGCGTGGTTCGCGGTCGCGGGCGGCATCCTCGCGCTCGTCCTCTCGGCGCTGCTCGTCCGCGTCATGCCGTCGGTCATCGCCTGGGCCGGTGCCGTGCTGCTCGCCGCGGGCGCCGGGGTACTCCTCTGGCGTCTCCCCCATGAGCGGGGCGACGAGCACGACGACGACGAGCCCTGGGTATAGGCACCCCCGTGCACAACGAGGGGCGCGGACCGTTGCGGTCCGCGCCCCTCGTCGTCGGACCCCGCGTCTGCGGCGTCCGTCGTCGTCAGTGTCGCGCGAGGTCGGCCGCGCCGACCATCCCCGCGTCGTTGCCGAGCGTCGCGATCGCGATCGTCGCGAGGCGCGAACGATGGGTGCGGGCGGGCAGGACGCGCTCGAAGGCCTCCTGCGTCGGGCGCAGGAGGAGGTCGCCCGCATCGCCGACGCCACCGCCGATCGCGATGACGGACGGGTCCATGAAGGCCGCGACCGTCGCGGCGCCCTCGCCGAGCCAGCGGCCGAGCTCAGCGAAGAGCTCGATCGCGAGCGGGTCGCCTTCTTGGGCTGCGGTCGTCACGTGGGGGCCGACGAGCTCGCCGCCCTCGGCGAGCTCACGCAGCCGTGCCGCGCGGTCGGGGTGCGCGACGAGCGCGGCGCGCGCGGTCCTCACGAGCGCCGAGCCGGACGCGTACTGCTCCCAGCAGCCGAAGTGCCCGCAGCCGCAGAGCCGTCCGTCCGGGACGACACGCATGTGACCGACCTCGGTCGCGACGCCGTAGGCGCCGCGGACGAGCGCACCGCCGACGACCGCGGCACCGCCGAGGCCGGTGCCGACCGTGAGCATGAGGAAGTCGTCTGTGCCCGCGCCGACGCCGTAGCGGAACTCGGCCCATCCTGCCGCGTTCGCGTCGTTCTCGACCACGACGGGGATCGACGTGTCGGTGAGCTCGGCGATCCTCTCGGCGAGCGGGTAGTCGCGCCACGCGCCGATGTTCGGCCCGAAGGCGACGCTGCGCCGGTCAGGGCTGCAGAAGCCGGCGGCGGCGAGGCCGATCGCGCCGATCTCGTGCTCGGCCGCGAGCTCGTGGTACGCGGCCGCGATCGCGCGGTCGATGCTCGGTGCATCGGTCGGGTCGGTCGGGCGCCTCAGCTGGGCGAGGATCGTCCCGTTCTCGTCGACCACGCCGGCCGCGATCTTCGTCCCGCCGATGTCCACACCGAGCGCGTGCATCCGAATCCTGCTCCTGTCGTCCGGCAACGCCCGTCGGCGCTGCTCCGACCACCAAGCGTGCCACAGCACTGGATCGCTTCCAGCACCCGACGCCCCGGACCACGCAAACACGGCCCGAACAGGGCGCACGCCCCTCACCTCCCCGCCGAGGACCTAGGTCACGGATCGGTGACGGTCGGCTGTGATAACGCGACGGTGCCCACAGGGCCCCTCGCGGGCCGCTAACCTGTGGGCACACGCCCACTGCCACTGGAGTCAGAATGAGCGAGCACAGCACGCCGATCCTCGTCGACCCACCCCGGTCCGAGAACATCAACAGCCTTCTCGCGGGTCGTCTCGAGCGCTTCCCCGACATGGCGATCATCGAGGTGAAGGCTGCCGAGGGCGCGCCCTGGCGGTCGATCTCGGCCCGCGAGTTCGAGGCGCAGGTCGTCGCGGTCGCCAAGGGCCTCGTCGGCATGGGCGTCGAGCCCGGCGACCGGGTCGGGATCATGTCCCGCACCCGTTACGAGTGGTCGCTCCTCGACTGGTCGATCTGGGCATCCGGTGCGGTGCCCGTCCCCCTCTACGAGACGTCGAGCGCAAAGCAGGTCCAGTGGATCCTCACCGACGCGGACGTCAAGCACGTCGTCGTCGAGACCTCTGCCCACGCCGCGACGGTCGAGCAGGTACGACGCAAGTGCCCATCGCTCGGGGAGGTCCTCATCCTCGACGAGGGCGGCATCGACGCGATCGTCGCACGCGGAGCCGACGTCGCCGACGAGGAGATCGCGCGCCGTCGATCCCTCGCGACGCTCGACTCGCTCTCGACGATCATCTACACGTCGGGCACGACGGGGCGCCCCAAGGGCGCAGAGCTCACGCACGAGAACTTCGTGACGCTCTGCCTCAACGCGATCGAGAAGCTCCCGGAGGTCGTCGGCGTCCCCGGGAGTCGGACGCTCCTGTTCATGCCGCTCGCGCACGTCTTCGCGCGGTTCATCGGGGTCCTCACGGTTCCCGCCAACGTCGTCCTCGGCCACACGCCCGACGTCGGGACGCTTCTGCCTGACCTCGCAGCGTTCAAGCCCACGTTCATCCTCTCGGTTCCTCGCGTCTTCGAGAAGGTCTACAACTCCTCGGAGCAGAAGGCCATCGCCGGTGGTAAGGGCAAGATCTTCCACTGGGCCGCCGCGACCGCGATCGCGTGGTCGCGCGCGCAGGACGACGGCAAGGTCCCGTTCATGCTCGGTGTGCGCCACAAGATCGCCGACGCGCTCGTGCTCACGAAGATCCGGGCGGCGCTCGGCGGCGACGCGCGCCACGCAATCTCGGGCGGCGCGGCCCTCGGCGAGCGGCTCGGCCACTTCTACCGCGGCGTCGGGCTCTCGGTGCTTGAGGGCTACGGCCTTACGGAGACGACCGCGCCGGTCTCCGTCAACCTCCCGGCTCTCTCGAAGATCGGCACGGTGGGACCGCCGCTGCCGGGCACCGCGGTCCGCGTCGCCGACGACGGCGAGCTGCTCGTCCGCGGCCCCCAGGTCTTCCGGGGCTACCACAACAACCCCGAGGCGACCGCGGAGGCGTTCGAGGACGGCTGGTTCCGCACGGGCGACCTCGGTTCTGTCGACGCCGACGGCTACATCCGGATCACGGGGCGCAAGAAGGAGCTCATCGTCACCGCAGGGGGCAAGAACGTCGCCCCCGCGATCCTCGAGGACCGCGTCCGCGCGCATGCCCTCGTCTCGCAGTGCGTCGTCGTCGGCGACGCCAAGCCGTTCATCGCCGCGATGATTACCCTCGACGCGGAGTCGCTGCCCACGTGGCTCACGGCGCGCGGCAAGCCCGAGCTCACGCTCGAGCAAGCGATGGAGGACCCTGACGTCCTCGCAGCGATCGACAAGGCCGTGACCCGTGCCAACAAGGCCGTGTCTCGCGCAGAGTCGATCCGCAAGTTCCGCATCCTGCCGACCGACTTCACGATCGCCAACGGCTATCTCACGCCGTCGCTCAAGGTCAAGCGGTCGCTCGTCCTCGAGGACTTCGGTGACGACGTCGAGGCGCTCTACGACGGCGTCGCGTCGCCCGGAACGGTCTGACGACTCCCGAGTCCCGCCGATGGCGGCGTCCCCTCCGTGATGCCGCCATCGGCGTCTGCCCAGGTCGCACGGCTGTTCGCACGAAGTCGACGCCGGATGTCGGCGCCGCGGCGTACGGTCGCGTCCATGAAGGCCTCGACAACGTCCAGGACGCACCACCCGGGAACCGGGCTGCGGCGTCCCGTCGTCGCGCCTGACGCCGTCGGCGTCCAGGGCGCGCTCGACGACCTCGGCACCGACCTGCGTGACGTGACCTTCGTCGTCGTCGACCTCGAGACGACGGGGACGGCACCAGCGACCGACGCCATCACAGAGATCGGCGCGGTCAAGGTGCGCGGCGGCGAGATCCTCGGGGAGTTCCAGACCCTCGTCTACCCTGGCGGCCCCGTCCCTCCACAGATCACGGTCCTCACCGGTATCACGACAGCGATGGTCGTCGACGCTCCGCGGATCGAAGCGGTCCTCCCGGCGTTTCTCGAGTTCGCGCACGGCGCCGTGCTCGTCGCGCACAACGCGCGCTTCGACGTCGGTTTCCTCAAGGCGGCGGCACGAGCCACGGACACCCCGTGGCCCAGGTTCGAGGTCGTCGACACGGTCGCGCTCGCCCGCCGCGTCGTCCCCAAGGACGAGGTCCGCAACCACAGGCTCGGCACGCTCGCGCAGCTCTTCGGCGCAACAACGGTTCCGGACCACCGGGCACTCTCGGATGCGCGTGCGACGGTCGATGTCCTCCATGCACTTCTCGGCAGGCTCGCCCCGTGGGGCATCACGCATCTCGAGGACCTCGCGTCTGCGGTCGACCCGGTGGCCCCTGCCGTGCGAGCCAAGCGGCACCTCGCGGACGAGATGCCGCGCGGACCCGGCGTGTACATGTTCCACGCCCCCGACGGTGAGGTCCTCTACGTTGGGACGTCGGTCGACGTCCGCACCCGTGTGCGCAGCTACTTCACGCGCGCCGAGACCCGGCGTCGCATGACCGAGATGGTGACGATCGCCGAGCGCGTCTCGGCCGTGCCGTGCGCGACCCGCCTCGAGGCGCAGGTGCGCGAGCTCCGGCTCATCGCGGAGCACTCGCCGCGCTACAACCGTCGGTCCCGGTTCCCCGAGCGCATGCCGTGGGTCCGGCTCACCGACGAGCCGCACCCGCGCCTCAGCATCGTCACGCAGGTCGTCGCAGAGACCGAGGGTGCAGCAGATGCTGCCGGCACCGGTGTGCGGGCCGAGGACGTCGGGACCGTCGCCCCGGCGGCGCCCCGGCGTGAGGGCGCATGGCACATCGGGCCTTTCCTCTCCCGGCGCACGGCGCAGGCCGCGCTCGAGGGACTCCAGTCCGCGCTCGACGTCCGGCGCTGCACCCGGAGGCTCCCGCTCGTCGCACGGCCGGGCGCCGCCGCGTGCCCGCTGCTCGACCTCGGTCGGTGCGCGGGACCGTGCGTCGCCGGAGACGACGCCGACGGACGTGCTTCGCGCGCCGCGCACGACGCCGAGGTCGCCGCCGCCCGGTCCGCGATGAGCGACGACCCCGGGTCGGTCGTCGAGCGGATGCTCGCCCGCATCATGCGTTACGCGGCCGAGGAGCGCTTCGAGCAGGCCGCCGTCGAACGCGACCGCATCGCCGCGGTCGTCGAGGGAGCCGCACGCCGGGAACGGTTCGCTCAGATGGCGGCGTGCGACGAGCTCGTCGCGGCTCGGGCGCGGGACGACGGCGCGTGGGAGGTCGTCGTCGTCCGGCACGGTCGGCTCGCGGCGACCGCGGTCGCTCCCGTCGGGACGGACCCCTACCTGACGATCGACGCTGCGACCGCGACGGCCGAGGTGGTCCCGCCGCCCGTCGTGCCCGCGACCGCGGCCCACCCCGAGGAGACCCTTCTGCTGCTCGACTGGCTCGACTCCAGCGATGTGAGACTCGTCCGCACGACGCACCCGTTCTCGTGCGCCGTCCACGGACCGGGCGCATACGGCGCGCTCGCAGCCCAGGCCCGGGACGCCCGTGGAGCCGGCGACGGGGCCCCTGCGGACTGAGTCCTTCCAGCCAGCCTCGGCACAGCGGTGGCAGGATGGGACGAGCACAGTCGGAGCGCCACGAAGGAGTCCCCATGCTCACCGCCATCGTCATGATCGACGCGATCCCCGCCCGCATCCCCGAGGTCGCGGAGACGATCACGGCGATCCGTGGCGTCGACGAGGTCTATTCGGTCACGGGCGACAACGACCTCATCGCGATCGTGCGCGTGCGGAACCATGACGATCTCGCTGGCGTCATCGCCGACGGCATCAACAAGGTCGACGGCGTGCAGCGCACGCAGACCCACCTGGCGTTCCGTACGTACTCGTCGACGGAGCTCGACCGCGCGTTCGACCTCGGCCTCGGCGACTGACGCCGAAGTCCGGGGCGCGAGCGGTTCCGCGGGACACGCTCAGCCCGCCGCTCTCAGTCGGACGCGCTCGCTCGCGCCCACGCCTCGAGCCTGCCGCGCGCGGCTCCCGAGTCGACCGCGTGCGCGGCATGGTCGAGACCCGCCCGGAGGCGGTCGACGAGCGCGCCCTCGCCCGTGCCTGGCAACGATCCGTCTGCGACGATCGCGGCGGCGGCGTTGAGCAGGACCGTCTGTCGCACGAGCCCGTCCTCGCCGTCGAGCACCCGCCTCACGACGGCCGCGTTGTGCTCTGCCTCCCCGCCGCGCAGGTCGGCCACGGTCACCGGGTCGAGCCCGAGCTCGTCCGTCGCGTCGAGCGTCGTGCGCTCGACGGCGCCGCCGCGGACCTCCCACACGTCGGCACGGCCGTTGGCCGCGAGCTCGTCGAGGCCGTCGGCGCCACGGAACACGAGGGCGTGCGTGCCGCGCGTCGCAAACACGCCGGCCATGAGCGGAGCCATCCGCAGGTCCGCGCACCCGACCGCGATCGCGCCGGGCTGGGCCGGGTTCGTCAGCGGCCCAAGGAAGTTGAAGGCCGTCGGGATGCCAAGCTCACCACGGACGGCACCTGCGTGCCGCATCGCCGGGTGGAACGTCTTCGCGAAGCAGAACGTGATGCCTGCCTCCACCCCGATCCGCGCGACGCGCGCGGGCGTGTGGTCGAGATCGATGCCGAGCGCCTCGAGGACGTCGGCGGAGCCGGTCGTCGAGGATGCGGACCTGTTGCCGTGCTTGACGACGGTGAGGCCCGTGCCCGCGACGACGATCGCTGCCATCGACGAGATGTTCACGGTGTTCGCCATGTCGCCGCCGGTCCCGACGATGTCGACGGCACGCTCGACGTGTGCCGCGTACGGCACCGCGTGCTTGAGCATGACGTCGGCGAGCGCCGTGAGCTCCTCGACGGTCTCCCCCTTGGCGCGGAGCGCGACGAGAAGTCCCGCGAGGCGCGCCGGCGGGACTTGACCGGCCATGACCTGGTCCATGGCCCAGGCGACGTCCTCACGCGGGAGGTCGTCACCGGCGACGAGCCGACGGAGGAGCTGGGGCCACGTCGTGCTCATGAAGTCGTCCTCACCGTGCCTGGGCGGCACCCACCTGCTCGGCGATCGTCCGCTGCACCTCGAACGGGTCGAGAGGACGCGACACCGTCGCGTCCGCGAGGGACCACGACGCGAGCCACGCGTCCTGCGGGCGTCCGACGAGGACGAGGACCCGCGGGCAGAGGTAGATCTCGTTCTTCAGCTGACGGCACAGGCCCATACCGCCGACCTTGTCAGCCTCGCCGTCGAGGATAACCAGGTCGAAGGACGCGAGGTCCTTCCTGTCCAGGAGCGCGTCAGCCGTCGCGACCTCGAGCCACTCGATCTCGGGGGCGCCTGCCGCGAGCCGCGGCCCGACGGCGGTGCGGACCTGGTCGCGCACCGTGATGTCGTCGCTGTGCAGGAGGATCCGCGGCGCGCGGGTCGCCGTGGAGGTGGTGGCCGGCTGGGTCGACATCGTCATCGCCTTCGCTTCGTCGTCAGGGCTGTGGTCGTGCTTCACGCATCTTGTCACGGTGTCCACCGACTGCCGAAACACGCCGAGCGCGCGCGATGACAAAAGTCATCGAGTCGTCATCAAAAGCGTTGGAATCTCGCCGATTCCGCATCGTTGCGCGGGTCATGACCCGCGAGTCCGCCCATTGTGCGCCATCAGTGAGGGCCCAGGGGAGGTCCAATGGTCCCAGACAGCCGCCTGTTCGGCCATAATGGCTCCCGTGACGACTGCACCTACCCATGCCCCGAGCGCCCACGTCGGCGTCAACCGGCCGAACCCTGTCTCGGTCGGCACCATCGTGTGGCTCGCGAGCGAGCTCATGTTCTTCGCGGGCCTCTTCGCGATGTACTTCTCCCACCGGTCGGTCATGGCGACGCAGGAGTGGGAGGCTCACGCCTCGAACCTCGCGTTCCCGTTCGCCCTCGGCAACACGCTCATCCTCGTCGCCTCGTCGGTGACGTGCCAGATGGCAGTGTGGGCCGCTGAGCGCTTCCAGCCGCGCCGCACGGGCTCGCTCGTGCAGATCAACCGCTGGGGCATGAACGAGTGGATGGTCCTCACGTTCGTCATGGGGTCCGTGTTCGTCGCCGGCCAGGTCTTCGAGTACGCCGAGCTCGTGCAGCACGGCGTGACGATCTCGTCGAGCCCCTACGGCTCCGTCTTCTTCCTCACGACCGGCTTCCACGGGCTGCACGTCGTCGGCGGGCTCATCGCCTTCCTCTTCGTGCTCGCACGCTCGCACGCGGCCAAGCGCTTCGGCCACCACGAGGCCACGACCGCGATCGTCACCTCCTACTACTGGCACTTCGTCGACGTCGTGTGGATCGCGCTCTTCTTCGTGATCTACGTGCTTCGCTGAGCCCCACCCCGCGCGGATGTCACACCGCGCACCTGCCCTACCCACCCCCCACGTCGAGACGAGGACTCCCGTGAAGGCACTCGCCGCCCGCAGGCACCACCGGTTCGCACCGGTCGTGCTCATGCTGCTGGCGCTGCTCGCCACCGGCGCGCTGTACGCCGTGATGACCCCGACCACCGCGACCGCCGACACCTCGGCGAGCGCGGAGGACATCGAGACCGGCAAGCAGCTCTTCCAGGCCAACTGCGCAACCTGCCACGGCGTCGGTGCCGGCGGCGCGGACGAGGTGCCCTCGCTCATCGGCGTCGGCGCAGCCTCCGTGAACTTCCAGGTGAGCACCGGTCGCATGCCGATGCAGGCCAGCGGCCCCCAGGCCCCGGTCAAGCCCGCCCAGTTCACCGACAAGCAGGTCGACCAGCTCGCCGCGTACGTCGCCTCGCTCGGCGCGGGTCCCTCGGTTCCGACCGCAGAGATGGTCGACCCGGCGCTTGGCAGCCCGTCGAACGGCGCCGCGCTCTTCCGGACCAACTGCGCGATGTGCCACAACGCCGTTGGCGCGGGTGGCGCGCTCTCCGAGGGTAAGTGGGCCCCGGCCCTCTGGGACACGACGCCCACGAACCTCTACCAGGCGATGCTCACCGGCCCGCAGTCCATGCCGGTGTTCAACGACGCGAACCTCACCCCCGAGGAGAAGCGCGACGTCATCTCGTACCTCGTCGAGCAGCGTGAGCCGTCGGTCGGCGGCCTGAGCCTCGGTTCGCTCGGCCCCGTCTCCGAGGGCCTCTGGGTCTTCGTCATCGGTATGGGCATCCTCATCGGATTCGCCGTCTGGATCGGAGCGAAGTCCTCGTGAGCACGCACGACAAGAACACCGAGCTCGAGCACTCGGACGTCCCCGCGGCGTTCGAGGACCCGGGCCTCCCGGAGCACCGCTACCGCATGGGTGACACTGACCCGGCCGCGAACAAGCGGTCCGAGCGTCAGGTCGTCGTCCTCTTCGCGATCTCCGTGCTCGGCGCCGTCGGGGCGCTCGTCGCGTACTTCGCGCTCCCCCTCGGCTCCGACCCGATGTCCGTCCGGTGGGCAACGCTCGGCCTCGGCCTCGGCCTCGCGCTGAGCCTCCTCGGCATCGGCACTGGCGCGGTCCACTGGGCCAAGACCCTCATGTCAGACCACGAGGTCACGGAGAAGCGCAAGCCGATCTCGTCCGATCAGGCGACGCGCGACGCGGCCGTCCAGGCGCTCGTCGACGGCGCCCGCGACTCGGCGATCGCCCGTCGCGGCGTCCTCAAGGGTGCCGTCCTCTCCGCCCTCGCGATCTTCCCACTGACGATCGCCGTGCCGCTCATCGGCTCGGTCGGCGGCGACTGGAACATCTCGAAGTTCCGCCACACCGTGTGGCGCAAGGGCCGTCGCCTCGCGCTCGACCCGAGCGGCCGTCCTATCAAGGCCTCGGACGTCACGGTCGGCTCCGTCTTCCACGTCATCCCGGACGGGATGCGCGACGAGGAGCACTGGATGGAGGAGAAGGCCAAGGCCGTCGTCCTGCTCGTGCGCCTCGACGAGCGCGACCTCAAGGGCGACCAGTCCCCCTCCGGCGAGACCTGGTCCTACGACGGCATCGTCGCGTACTCGAAGATCTGCACGCACGTCGGCTGCCCCGTGGCGCTCTACGAGCAGCAGACCCACCACCTCCTGTGCCCCTGCCACCAGTCGACGTTCGACATCGCGGACGGCGCCAAGGTCGTCTTCGGCCCCGCGAACCGGCCGCTGCCTCAGTTGCCCATCACCGTCGACGCCGAGGGCTACCTCGTCGCGCAGGACGACTTCGCCGAGCCCATCGGCCCGAGCTTCTGGGAGCGTCTCAAGTGACCACGACCCAGCCGGAGACGGCCGTCGGCGCAGCCGCCGACTACCTCGACCAGCGCACCGGCATCGCCGGCGCCGTCAAGGAGTTCGCACGCAAGGTCTTCCCCGACCACTGGTCGTTCCTCCTCGGCGAGATTGCGCTCTACTCGTTCGTCGTCCTGCTCATCTCGGGCGGGTTCCTCACGATGTTCTTCGTGCCGTCCATGGGGTTCACGACCTACCCGACGGACTCCCTCCCGGTGACGATGCAGGGTGTCGAGATGTCCGAGGCCTTCGCCTCGACACTCCACATGTCCTTCGAGGTCCGTGGCGGCCTCCTCATGCGCCAGATCCACCACTGGGCCGCGCTGCTCTTCATGGCGTCGATCGTCACGCACATGATGCGCGTGTTCTTCACGGGTGCCTTCCGCAAGCCGCGCGAGCTCAACTGGCTCGTCGGCTTCACCCTCATGATCCTCGGCCTCCTTGCCGGCTTCTCGGGCTACTCGCTCCCCGACGACGTGCTCTCCGGCAACGGCCTGCGCATCGCTGACGGCGTCGCGAAGTCGATCCCGATCATCGGCGCGTTCGTCTCGTACGCGCTGTTCGGCGGAGAGTTCCCCGGCGAGCACATCATCCCGCGCCTCTTCACGGTGCACATTCTTCTCGTGCCGGCGCTCATCCTCGCCTTCGTCGGTATCCACCTCCTCATGGTCGTGCTCCACAAGCACACGCAGTACCCCGGTGGCGGGCGCTCGAGCAAGAACGTCGTGGGCTTCCCGCTGTTCCCCGTGTACGTCGCCAAGGCCGGTGGCTTCTTCTTCATCGTCTTCGGTGTGCTTGCTCTCATGGGAGCGACGCTCTCGATCAACAACGTGTGGAACTACGGCCCGTACGACCCGTCGCCGGTCTCCGCCGGCGCCCAGCCGGACTGGTACATGCTGTTCCTCGAGGGCGGCCTGCGGCTCATGCCGGGCTGGGAGTGGGTGATCGGTGGGTTCACGATCCCGATCAACATCCTCGTCCCCGGCGTCGTCATCCCGGGTCTGCTGTTCACCTTCCTCGCGCTCTACCCGTTCATCGAGGCCCGCGTCACGCAGGACAAGTCCGAGCACCACGTGCTCGACCGCCCTCGCAACGTCCCGGTCCGCACCGGACTCGGCGTCGCGTTCCTCACCGCGTTCGTCATCCTCGTGCTCGCCGGTTCGAACGACCTCATCGCGACGCACTTCGAGATGTCGATCAACACCATCACGTGGATCTTCCGGGTGGCCTTCTTCGTCGCCCCCGTGTTCGCGTTCATGGTGACGAAGCGACTGTGCCTCGCGCTGCAGCGCAAGGACCGGGAGCTCGTGCTCCACGGCCACGAGGCCGCTCGTCTCGTGCGCTTCGAGTCCGGCGAGGTCATCGAGGTCCACAAGCCGCTCTCGGACCAGGAGCGCTGGCTGCGCGTCAACTACCAGGCGCACGCTCCGCTCGTCATCGAGCCCGGCGAGGACGCGCGTGGCGTCCGTCGCAAGGGCTACGCGGCGGACAAGCGTTGGCAGGCCCTCTCCCGGTTCTTCTACGAGGACCGCATCGAGCCTGTCACCCCTGCGGAGATCGCCAACGCTCACGGCGCTCACACGGCCGTCGAGCAGTCCGACGACGCGCCGCAGATCGGTCACTGATCGACGCCACGAGCCGGAATGACAGAGACTGAACCTGTGTTCACCTAGCAGGACGTGAGCCCCGCGGCCGACCTCGGCCGCGGGGCTCACGTGCAAGGACGTCGCCCCGTCGCGAGGCGGCGTCACAACCCGAGGGCGCGCAGGCGCCCACGACGATGGAGGCAGCACGGCATGGCCGAGTACACCCTTCCCGACCTCTCCTACGACTACGGCGCGCTGGACCCGCACATCTCCGGCCGCATCATGGAGCTTCACCACTCCAAGCACCACGCTGCGTACGTCGCCGGCGCCAACGCCGCGCTCGACGCCCTCGCAGAGGCTCGCTCGACGGGCAACCTCGGTGCCGTCAACATGCTCGAGAAGAACCTCGCGTTCAACCTCGGCGGGCACGTCAACCACTCAGTGTTCTGGCAGAACCTCTCCCCCGAGGGCGGCGACCGTCCCGAGGGCGAACTCGCTGCCGCGATCGACGAGTTCTTCGGGTCGTTCGACGCGTTCGTCGCCCACTTCACGGCGAACGCGCTCGGCATCCAGGGCTCGGGCTGGTCGATCCTCGCGTGGGACACGCTCGGGCAGAAGCTCATCATCGTGCAGCTCTACGACCAGCAGGGCAACCTGCCGATCGGTGTCGTGCCGCTGCTCATGCTCGACATGTGGGAGCACGCCTTCTACCTCGACTACGTCAACGTCAAGGCTGACTACGTCAAGGCGTTCTGGAACATCGTCAACTGGACGGACGTCGCCGCACGCCTCGAGCGCGCGCGTTCGCAGGGCCAGGGCCTCATCGTCGCCATCTGACCCGCACCGGATCGCAGGGCGGCCACCCCCTCGGGGGGTGGCCGCCCTGCGCCGTCTCCAGGGGCACCACGAGCGTTCCAGGACACGACACACGGGGTCACCAACCGGGCGCTACAGGGCGCCTGCAACGCTTCTCACACCCCCGCTGACCTGCTTGCACGCCTCACGGACGCCAGGGCGGGCTACGATCGAAAGAGTGCGGGGCGAGGGGTCCCGCAGTGGACGAAGGAGTCGACATGAGACCGCAGGAGCGCACCACTGGGCGCGCGATCACGGACACGCTCGCTCACGTTCTCGGGCCGCCGCAGGTTGGCGACTACGCCGCACCGATCCGCCCGGCCAATGCCGAGGAGCGTGCGCGGGAGGAAGAACTGCACACTCGCTTCCGCCGGGTCGTGGCTCCGGACGGCACCGTCCACCTCGTCGACACACAGCATGGCGAGGACTGACCGCGACACGCAGGCACGCCCGCACTCCCCGGCCCGAGTGGCGCAGGTGCGGGCGTTCGCATGACCGGGAGGCGCTCGACGGATCCGCCACACGCGCGAGGAGGGCCGCACCCTGTGGGTGCGGCCCTCCTCGTGTGTGCAGGCCGCGTCAGTCGCAGCCGGGGGCATCGCTCAGTGGGCGTGCAGGCCCCGCGAGTACTCCATGACCCAGCCCGTCACCGCGATCGCGGAGATGCCGACACCGATGTAGAAGATCCACCAGCCGGCGGCGAGGCCGAGGAAGCAGACCGCAGCGGCGAACGCGAGGACGAGCGGCCACCAGCTCCACGGGGCGAACGTGCCGAGCTCGCCAGCACCCTGCGAGATCTCGCCGTCAGGGTCGTCCTCGGGACGCGCGTCGATGTGACGGGCCGTGAGCGCGAGGTAGCCGGCAATCATGCCGACGAGTCCCGCGAGGAGGAAGAGTGCGGCGGTGCCGACGGGCTCGAACTTGCTCGTGAGCCCGTAGGCCAGAGCCACGATGAGGAAGAACGGCACGAGTGCGGCGAAGAGCCGGGTCTCGATCTTCACAGGGTGTCACCCTTCGTCTCGTCGGAAGTCCCGACCGCGGTCGGTCGGGCCGATGCTGCGGCCAGTTCGCCGTGAACGTAGTCCATCGCGGCGACCTCCGGGTGGTGGAGGTCGAAGGCCGGCCGCTCGGAGCGGATACGCGGCACCGAGGTGAAGTTGTGGCGCGGGGGCGGGCACGAGGTCGCCCACTCGAGCGAGCCACCGAAGCCCCACGGGTCGTCGACCTCGACCTTGGGCGCGCGGCGCCAGGTGACGTAGACGTTCCAGAGGAACGGCAGCGTCGATGCGGCGAGGAGGAACGAACCATAGGTCGAGACCTGGTTCATCCAGGTGAAGCCCTCCTCGGGCATGTAGTCGGGGTAGCGGCGGGGCATGCCAGCGACGCCAAGCCAGTGCTGCACGAGGAAGGTCGCGTGGAAGCCGATGAAGAGCATCCAGAAGTGGATCTTGCCGAGCTTCTCGTTGAGCATGCGGCCTGTGAACTTCGGCCACCAGAAGTAGAAGCCCGCAAACATCGCGAAGACCACGGTGCCGAAGACGACGTAGTGGAAGTGCGCGACGACGAAGTAGGAGTCCGAGAGGTGGAAGTCGAGCACCGGCGTCGAGAGGATGACGCCCGTGAGGCCACCGAAGAGGAAGGTGACGAGGAACCCGAGCGACCAGAGCATCGGTGTCTCGAAAGTGAGCTTCCCTCGCCACATCGTGCCGATCCAGTTGAAGAACTTCACGCCTGTCGGGACGGCGATCGCCATCGTCATGAGCGAGAAGAACGGCAGGAGGACGGCGCCCGTGACGTACATGTGGTGCGCCCACACGGTGACGGACAGCGCGGCGATCGCGATGATCGCGTAGACCATGCCCTTGTAGCCGAAGAGGGGCTTGCGGCTGAAGACGGGGACGATCTCGGTGACGATGCCGAAGAACGGCAGCGCGATGATGTACACCTCAGGGTGCCCGAAGAACCAGAAGAGGTGCTGCCAGAGGATGGCACCGCCGTTCTCCGGGTTGAAGACCTGCGCGCCGAGGCGGCGGTCGGCGCCGAGCGCGAAGAGCGCCGAGGCGAGCGGGGGGAACGCCATGAGGATGAGGATCGACGTGACGAGCGTGCCCCACGTGAAGACAGGCATGCGGAACATCGTCATGCCGGGGACGCGCATCGTGATGATCGTCGTGATGAAGTTGACGGCGCCGAGGATCGTGCCGAAGCCACCCATGGCGAGGCCGAAGACCCAGAGGTCACCGCCGAGCCCGGGGCTGAACGTCGCGTTCGACAACGGCGCGTAGCCGAACCAGCCGAATGACGCCGCACCCTGACGCGTGAAGAAGCCCGCGCACGCGATGAGGCCACCGAAGAGGTAGAGCCAGTACGCGAACATGTTGAGCCGCGGGAACGCGACGTCGGGGGCACCGATCTGCAGCGGCGTGATGACGTTGGCGAAGCCGGCGAAGAGCGGCGTCGCGAAGAGCAGCAGCATGATTGTGCCGTGCATCGTGAAGAGCTGGTTGTACTGCTCCTTGCTCTGCACGATCTGGATGCCTGGCTCGAAGAGCTCGGCGCGGATGACAAGCGCCATGACTCCTGCGATGCAGAAGAACACGAACGACGTGATGAGGTACATGTAGCCGATCGTCTTGTGATCGGTCGACGTGACCCACTTGACGATCGTGCGGCCCATGTTCCTGCGAGCAGGTGCGAGACCCGGGACCGTGGTCGCTGCAGCGGCAGCCATCAGTTGTCACCTTCCGTGGACGTGAGGTCGGCGGCGTCCTGCTGGCGGACCAGGTCCATGCCGAGGGCGCCGGTCTGGCCCTTGGCGCGGAGGTCGGCCATCGCTGCGTCGTAGTCGGCGCGCGAGACGATCGCGACGTTGAAGAGCATGCCCGAGTGGTGCTCGCCGCAGAGCTCGGCGCACTTGCCGGCGTAGTAGCCGATGCGCTGGGGCACGATGTGCATCTTGTTCGTGCGGTGCGGGATCATGTCGAGCTTGTCGAGGAAGGCCGGCACCCAGAACGAGTGGATGACGTCGCGCGAGTCGAGGATGAGCTCGACCTTCTCGCCGACGGGCAGGTAGAGGGTCGGGAGAGACTCGTCGGTGCCCACCGCGCCGTCGAGGCTCGTCTCGCCGCCGAGCTTGGAGACGTCGCCCGCGTGGACGCCGGACTCGTAGACGTCGTCGTCGAGGTAGTTGAAGTCCCAGCTCCACTGCTTGCCGACGACCTGGATCGAGACGTCGGGCGTGGCGGACGTGTCACGGATCTCGGCCATATCGCGCTGCGTGTAGAAGAACAGGACGCCGATCATCATGATCGGGATCGCCGTATACATCATCTCGAGCGGGATGTGGTAGCGGGTCTGGACGGGAAGCTGGTGGTCGTCCTTGCGCTTCCGGTAAGCGATGACGCTCCAGAGCATGAGGCCCCAGGTGATGAGACCCACGAGGAGGAGCGCGGCCCACGAGCCGACCCACATGTTGGTGATGCGGTCGGTGTGGTCGGTCACCGGCCCGTCGGAGTACCCGGGGAGGAAGCCTCGCTGGGCTTCCTCGGAGCATCCGGACACCGCGAGGACGACGAAGGCGGAGAGCGCGATCGCTCCGAGCCTCGTGCGCCGGCGGCGGCTGGGGGGAGTCTGCGAGTGCAAGGGTGGGCCTTTCACGTCACGTCCTGGTGGCGGGCACGCCACTGGGACCTTGGTCCTCATCGGTCCGAGCCTATCTCTTCCCACCACCTCTTCTCCCCAGGTTGCGCACGCGGGTCACGTCACTTGCCAAGGTTGTGTCACCAAGACCCTCGGCGGGCCTCAGATAGCGTGGGGTTGTGACCCCAACCACCCCCTCACCACCAGCCGCGGTGCGCACATTCCTCGACGCGGGCGGCGCCGCGCCGCTCCTGCCCGAGACCCTCGAGGCACTTCGAGCGGCACGCCTCGAGGCCTGGTCAGGCCCGCGAAGGCTCCATTCCGAGGGTCGGCGCGCGGGGCTGCTGCTTGGTGCGGCCCGCGAGACGGTGGCTGCGGCCGTCGGTGCACGGACCGAGGAGGTGCGCTTCGCACCCTCCCACACGGCAGCGATCCACGCCGCCGTGGGCGGCATCGCGCCCGCCCGTCGGCGCGTCGGGCGTCGTATCGTCGCGAGCGCGGTCGAGCGCTCGGCGCTCCTCGCGGCGGCCGAGCACACCGCGCCCGGAGAGGTGACCTTGGTCCCGGTGGACGCCCGCGGGCGCGTCGACAGCGACGCCTTCGAGGCGGCGGTCTCGGCCGACGGCGTCGGCCTCGCGTGCCTCCAGCACGCGAACGGCGAGGTCGGCACGCTTCAGCCTCTCGACCAGGTGCACACGTCGGCGCGCGCGGCCCAGGTCCCGCTGCTCGTCGACGCGGGATCGTCGCTCGGGCACGTCGACGTCGGTCCGTCCTGGGACGTCCTGACCGCCGACCCGGCGGACTGGGGCGGGCCGGACGGCATCGGGATCCTCGTCATGCGGGCGGGCGTGCGCGCACGCCCCGTGGGCCCCGAGGACCCCGACCCATGGTTCCCCGGCGGGGTGAGCACCGCGGTCGCGTTCGCCGCTGCGGTGTCGCTCACCGCGGCACGGTCGCGCCAGGAAGCCGAGGACGTCCGGCTGCGCGCCTACGTCGCCCGGCTCCGGGACCGCGTCTCCGCGCTCGTCCCGGACGTCGACGTCGTGGGGGACCCGACGGACCGGCTCCCCCACGTCCTCACGTTCTCGTGCCTCTACGTCGACGGCGAGGCGATCCTCGGCGAGCTCGACGCGGCGGGCTTTGCGGTCGGCTCGGGCTCCGCGTGCACGTCGCTCACCCTCCAGCCCAGCCATGTCCTCGCCGCGATGGGGGCCCTCACGCAGGGCAACGTCCGGCTCACGCTCCACCCGGGCGTCACCGAGGACGACATCGACCGGTTCTGCGCGGTCCTGCCTGGCGCCGTCGCCCGGGTCCGCGCGCGGCTCGGCGCAGATCTCTGAGAGCCCCGCACACGACGAGGCCCGGGTCCCTGCGGGGACCCGGGCCTCGTCGGAAGCGTCAGCGGCTCAGCTGAAGGAGTCGCCGCACGCGCACGACCCACCCGCGTTGGGGTTGTCGATCGTGAAGCCCTGCTTCTCGATCGTGTCGGCGAAGTCGATCGACGCGCCCTCGAGGTACGGGACCGACATCTTGTCGACGACGACCTCGACACCGCCGAAGTCGCGCGTCGCGTCGCCGTCGAGCAGGCGCTCGTCGAAGTACAGCTGGTAGATGAGTCCGGAGCAGCCGCCGGGCTGCACCGCGACTCGGAGCCGGAGGTCGTCACGACCCTCCTGCTCGAGAAGGCTGCGGACCTTGTCCGCGGCGACGTCGGTGAGGAGCACGCCGTGCGTGGTCTCCGTGGTCTCGCTCATGTGGATCTCCGGACGTTCGGCAGTGGGGACGGGTGTCCGTCGGGTGTAACACCCGCGACCCCGGCGATGTTCCCGGCCAGCGTACGCCGCGTCACGCACGGCGCACGGAGACGTTCGCCACACGGGCGCCGTGAGCCGCTCAGAGCCGCCAGGTGCGGGCGATGCGGGCGACCCGCTCCGCCGCCCAGTCCTGCACCGCACCGTCCGCGCCGAGCACGTCGTCAGGCACGGCCCAACCCGTCTCGTGGACAGCTGCGACCCCGAGCGCTGACCACTCCCGACGCCCCGAGAGCGACGTCCCCGCGAGAACGACGACGGGTACCGCGGCGTCGAGAGCAGCGTCGGCGACCGCGGGCAGCACCCCGTCGTGCGACTCGTCGCCATCAAGCACGGGCACCACGACGACGACGAGATCCGCCTGCGCGACGGCCGATGTGACACCGACAAGGTCAGCGACGAGGGGCGCGGCCGGGACCAGCGGGACGCCGAGCGCGGCGAGCGCGAGCGCCGCGCCTCCCCCGGCGGCGCCGCCGCGCAGCGCACCGAGCTCGCGCGCGTGGTCGGAGATGGCGCGCGCGCTCGTCGTCGACGACGTCGCGGCACCGAGCAGGTCACGTCCGACGAGCGTGCCCGCACGCGCGCCGGCGATCGCGTGGACGAGGTCGCCGAGCGCGCGCTCGAGATCCTGCGCGGCCGCCGCGTCGAGAACGTCGGGCACGAGACCTCCCGCGAGCCCGCCGAGCCCGAGGAGCGCGTCGGGCGCACGGTGCGCGACCCGGACGTCGCGGCCGGCGAGCGCACGCCGCAACGCGCCGAGGTCGGGGAGGGCGTCGGCCGTCACACCACGCAGAGCGGCCCCGCCCGCGACGAGCCGTGAGGAGTCACGCACGGGAACGCCGAGGCCGTCGGCGAGCCCGACGAGCATCCCAGCGCCGCCGTCGGCCCACGCCGTACCCGTTCCTGCGTCGGCGCCGAGCGCGACGAGCACCGTCCGGACATCGGTCGTGAGCGCGGACGCGAGCAGCGTCCCGAGAGGTCGGGACGACCCGTTCCGCACGGCATCGGCGCGGTCGGTCCCGGGTGCCACGAGCGTCGCGTCCGAGAGGACGACGACGTCGCGCACGCCGGAGAGCGCCTCGGCGGTGCCGGACCGCCCGTCGGCGAGGGGCAGGACGTCGACGCTCCCCCCGGCAGCCCTGCGCCACGCCTCGGCCACGCCAGCAGCCACCTGGGGGCCACGGGGGCCCCATCCGCCTGAGTTCACGACGACGACACGCACCAGTTCATCGTCGCACCCCGGCGAGGGCCGTCCGCACCCCGGGAACGCCCTGGGGAAGCCCGCGCAGATGTGGGACGATACCGGGCGTGACGACGAACGCGACCTTCTCCGAGCCCGCTCCCTCCGCGCTGCTGCTCCTCGGCCAGGGATCCGACCTCGCCTCCGAGCGCGGTGTTGAGTGCGCCGGTGCGCTGCCGCCTGCGAGCAGCCCGGACCTCGTCGAGCGCGCCCGCGCGGCGAAGGCCGCGCTCGGGGACCGCGTCTTCGTCCTCGGTCACCACTACCAGCGCGACGAGGTCATCGAGTTCGCGGACGTCACCGGAGACTCGTTCAAGCTTGCGCGCGAGGCCGCGGCGCGGCCCGAGGCGGAGTTCATCGTCTTCTGCGGCGTTCACTTCATGGCAGAGTCCGCGGACATCCTCACGACGGCCGATCAGCAGGTCGTACTCCCCGATCTCGCCGCGGGATGCTCGATGGCGGACATGGCGACGATCGATCAGGTCGAGGACGCGTGGGACGCCCTCGTCGAGGCGGGGATCGCCGAGAGCACGGTCCCGGTCACGTACATGAACTCGACCGCGGCCATCAAGGCATTCACGGGTCGCCACGGCGGCACCGTGTGCACGTCGTCGAATGCGCACGTCGCGCTCCGCTGGGCGTTCGACAAGGTCGGCGGGGTCGACGGGACCGGCAAGGTTCTCTTCATGCCGGACCAGCACCTCGGTCGGAACACAGCGCTGCGCGACCTCGGGATGCGCGCGGAGGACTGCGTCGTCTTCGACCCCCGCAAGCCGGACGGCGGTCTCACGACGCAGGAACTGCGCGACGCGCGGATGATCCTGTGGCGCGGGCACTGCTCCGTCCACGGCCGGTTCTCGCCCGAGAACGTCGCGCAGATGCGCGCGACCGTTCCGGGCGTCACCGTCATGGTCCACCCGGAGTGCCGCAACGAGGTCGTCGCCCTCGCGGACAAGGTCGGCTCGACGGAGTTCATCATCAGGGCTCTCGATGCAGCGGAGCCGGGGTCCTCGTGGGCGATCGGCACGGAGCTCAACCTCGTCCGCCGCCTCGCGAAGGCGCACCCGGACAAGCAGGTGCACTACCTCGACTCGACCGTGTGCTTCTGCTCGACGATGAACCGGATCGACCTGCCGCACCTCGTGTGGTCGCTCGAGCAGCTCGTCGCAGGCACGGTGCCGAACCGCATCGTCGTCGACGCGGACGACGCGCACTGGGCGCGCGTCGCGCTCGACCAGATGCTCGCGCTGCCCGGGGTCTGAGCTCCCACGAGCGCGGAGAACCCGATACCGACGGTAGCGGGTACCGGAGGTCGAGAGTTACCCTGCTGAGGTGTTCCGGACGATCCAGCTCGCCCTTGCGACCTCGCGCCCACGTCGCCCCGTGCCGGGGCTCGACCTCCTCGACTCGTCCGTCACCCGGATGCGCGTCAACATCGGCGACCTCGACCTCTACCGGCACGTCAACAACGGCGTGTACTTGCAGATGATGGACGTCGCGCGCATCAACTACATCGCCGACCTCGGACTCATGCCCGAGCTCGGCCGCCGCGGCTGGTACCCCGTCGTCGCGAACTCGACGATGCACTACCGGCGCTCGCTCACGCTCGGACAACGCTTCGAGATCCACACGCGCACCCTCGGCTGGGACGACCGCTGCGTCTTTCTCGAGCAGACGTTCCACCGCGGCGGCGAGCAGATCGTCCGCGGCGTCGTCGCAGGTCGCTTCCTCTCGCGCGACCACACCCGCGTCGCCGGGTCCGACGTCGCCGCTGCCGCCGGCCACACCGAGGCGTCGCCCGCGCTCCCGGCCGACGTCGCCGCGTGGGCCGACGCGTTCGACATCCGACACCGCCCGCGCTGACGCCCCGAACCCGGGCCGGGGCACCCCGCCCGGTCGACTAGGCTGGCACGGTGTTCAAGAAGAACCGTCCCACCGAGGACGTGACGCCCCAGCCCGTGCCCGAGGTCGCGCCGGAGCTCGACCATTCTGCCGACCCGCGTCGCAAGTCCGGACCCACGCCGCGTCGCCGCGAGGCCGTCGCGGCGAACAAGGTTCCCCTTGTCGCGAACGACCGCCGGGCCGCCGCGAAGGCGCAGCGCGCGGAGATGCGCAAGCAGCGTGACATCGAGTACCAGGCCATGCTCTCGGGCGACGAGCGCCACCTCCCGTACCGCGACAAGGGACCCGTCAAGCGCTTCGTCCGGGACTGGGTCGACGCCCGCCACAACCTCGGCGAGATCTTCCTCTTCTTCGCGCTCGTCATGATGGTCGTCCTCTTCGTCACGCCGCTCATCGAGAACGGTGCGCTGACGCTCGCCCTCATGCTGTTCCTCTACGGCGTCGTCCTCGTCACCATCGCCGACGGCTTCTTCCTGTGGCGCAAGCTCCGCAAGGCGCTCGTCGCGAAGTTCGGCAACGATGTCGACCTCAAGGCCCAGCGCTGGTACGCCCTGACACGCGCCTACCAGATCCGGCGCGCGCGACTGCCCAAGCCGCAGGTCAAGCACGGCGAGTACCCGTCCTGACGGAAGACCGCTGCAGACGCGTGGAGCCCCTGACCATGAGGTCGGGGGCTCCACGCGTCTGCAGCGAGTCTCACCGCGCCCGCGCCATGCGGGTGATCCTCGGCGCTACGGCCGCTCAGGCCCGCTCGACGGGGAGCGGGAGCGGGGCGCCGACGTCGGTCCCGCCGCGTTGCAGGACGCACCGCTCGACGCCCGACGTCGCGAGCGAGCGCCACCGGGCGCCCAGCCACACCTCGGCGTCGAACCGACGGGCAAAGGCCGGAGGCTCCTGGACCATGCCCGCGGCGACGGCGTCGACGCCCTCACGCCCTCCGAGACGCCACGACCAGGCCGAGGCCCTGTCGACGACGGGAGCCCCGCCGGCCGCCGGCGCCTGCACCGGGTCGGCGCCCGACGACGTCACGACGTCGCCGCCACGAGAGCGCGGTTGACACGCGACGCCCAGAACGGACCCTCGTAGATGAACGCCGTGTACGCCTGCAGGAGATCGGCCCCTGCGACGAGGTAGCGACGCGCGTCCTGCGGGCTCGAGATCCCACCGACCCCGATGATCGTCGGCCCCGCGCCGAGCCTGGCGCGCAGGCGCACGACGACCTCGACGCCCCGCTCGAGCTCGGGCGGACCGGAGAGCCCGCCCGGGCCGAGGTCGTGGGCGATCGTCGTGTTGACCGCGACGACACCGTCGAGCCCGAGCTCCGTGACGAGGTCGGCGACCGCGTCGACGTCCTCGTCAGCGAGGTCCGGCGCGATCTTCACGAGCAGCGGGACGCTGCGGGTTGGCACCGCCGCGTCCGCAGCCTCGCGGACCGCGACGAGGATCGGGCGCAGCGCGTCCACCGACTGCAGGTCGCGCAGACCGGGAGTGTTGGGCGAGGACACGTTGACGACGAGGTAGTCCGCGTACGGGGCGAGCGCTCGCGCACTCGTTGCATAGTCGCCCGCGGCGTCCTCGGCTGGGGTGACCTTCGTCTTGCCGATGTTCACCCCGACGACGGCACGGCGGCCGTTCGCGGTCGACCGCAGCCTGCGGAGCTCCGCGGCGGCAGCCTGGGCGCCGAGGTTGTTGAAGCCCATCCGGTTGCGCAGCGCGCGCTGGTCCGTGTGCCGCCACAGCCGTGGTGCCTCGTTGCCGGGCTGCGCGTGCGCCGTGATCGTGCCGACCTCGATGAACGAGAAGCCGAGCGCGGTGAGCCCTTCGACCGCGGTGCCGTCCTTGTCGAAGCCGCCCGCGAGCCCGAGCGGCCCCGCGAGCGTACGACCGAACGCACGCACCCCCGGCCGTGCACGGAACCGTGCCCCGAGAACGTCACGGACGCCCGGCGTGCGTCCGGCGAGCCTGATCGCACCGTGCGCGAGATGGTGGATGCGCTCGGGGTCCATCTTCTTGAAGACGTGGTCGAACAGCAGGTGGTACACGCGGAGGCTCCTCGGTCGGGGTCGTGCGGCTCAGGGGGTCGGTGTCGGGGTGGCGGGCGCCGGGGCGCCCGCGCCCGGCCGGGTGCGGGCGAGCCACCACAGACCGAGCAGCGGCAGGACGAGAGGCACGTACCCGTAGCCCTCGCCGAGGTGCGACCACACCGTCGCCTCGGGGAAGAGCTCGGGTCGCACGAAGGAGAGCGTCCCGACGCCGACGACCCCGACGAACTCGACCGTCACGCTCGTCCAGGCGACGGCACGCGCTCGCGGCGTGGCACGAAGCAGGGCGACGGTCGCGACGACGTAGAGGACCGCGGCGAGCGCGGACAGGAGGTAGGCGACGGGAGCGTCGTCGAGCTTCGTCGCCACCTGGTAGGTGGCGCGCGCGGTCGAGGCGACCGCGAAGATCCCGTAGACGGTGATCATGAGCATGCCCATGCCGGACCTCGTCGCAGGGCGGTCGGCGCGCGGGACCGCGGGCAGTTCCCTCATGCGCCGAGCTGCCAGATCTGCCAGAGCCGGAGCTCGAGGAACGCGACCGTCACCGTGGCGACGAGCAGGACGATCGAGCTCCACCGGGACCGCTCCGCGAACGCGACGAACGCGGCGAACGGCAGGACGAGGAGCACGACGACGAGGTAGCCCCAGATCATCACGGGGTCGCCGTGCCACCCCTGCACGAGCAGGACCGCGGCGACGACGAGCTGGACGACGAGCACGCCCTCGACGACGGCGGCTCCCCACAGTTGCTTGAGGATGACCGCGCGGTCGCGGACGGCGAACCAGGCTGCCCACGCGCCGAGGAGCGCGCACAGCACGAGCACGACGATCATGAGGGGCAGGAGCACGGCTCCGAGAGTACCGGTCGCGGCGTGCGCAGGGGCGGACCTCCGGTCCTCGCCTGAGCCGACGCACGGATTTCTCCGAGGTCCCGTCCGGATGTCGGACACTCGGGCTAGCATCGAGGGGTGGCTGACCTGACTCTCACCGGCAAGAACCCCTTCTCCCTCGCCGCCGACGCGCTCGTCGTCGCGACGGCGGTCGTCGATGACGCCGTCGTCGTCCTCGGCGACGTGCCCGACTCCGTGCGCGGCCTCGCCGCCCACGCCCGGGCCCTCGGCATCTCCGGCGCGCTCGACGAGGTCGTGCGCGTCCCGGCGCCCACCGGCGTCGAGGCCGGCGTCCTCGCCCTCGCAGGCGTCGGCACATCAGCCCCTGACACGGAGGCGCTCCGGCGCGCTGCGGGCGCGGCAGTGCGCACGCTCGGCGGCGGCAGGACCGTCCTTGCGCTCCCCGCCGACGACGCCGTCGCGGTCGGCGCCATCGCCGAGGGCGCCCTCCTCGGCGCGTACGTCTTCGACCGCTACCGCACGGCCGACGAGACGTCGCCCGCGACCGTCCTCGAGCTCGCCTCACCCGCTGCGCGGACCCGTGCCGCGAAGGACGCAGTCGAGCGCGCCGAGATCGTCACGTCCGCGATCAACGCGGCCCGCGACCTCGTCAACGCAGCCCCGAACGACCTCTTCCCCGCAGCGTTCGCCGACGCGGCCAAGGCCGCGGTCAAGGGCACGGGCGTCAAGGTCACGATCCTCGACGAGAAGGCGCTCGTCGCTGGCGGCTACGGCGGCATCGCCGGCGTCGGCCAGGGTTCGACGCGCGGTCCCCGCCTCGTCAAGCTCGCCTACACGCCGAGCCGTCCCGCCGCGCGGGTCGCGCTCGTCGGCAAGGGCATCACGTTCGACACGGGCGGCATCTCGATCAAGCCCGCCAAGGGCATGGAGGCCATGAAGTCCGACATGGCCGGTGCCGCAGCCGTCCTCTCGACCGTCGTCGCCGCGGCGCGTCTCGGTGGCGACGTTGCCGTCACCGGCTACCTGTGCCTCGCCGAGAACATGCCTGGTGGCGGCGCACAGCGCCCCGCCGACGTCGTGACGATCCGTGGCGGCACGACCGTCGAGGTCCTCAACACCGACGCCGAGGGTCGCCTCGTCATGGCGGACGGCCTCGTTGCGGCCGTCGAGGACGGCACGGACGTCGTCCTCGACATCGCGACGCTCACGGGCGCGCAGATCATCGCGCTCGGCGACCGCGTCTCGGGCGTCATGGGCACCGACGACGTCCGCGGCGAGGTCGTCGCGGCTGCCGAGGCCGCGGGCGAGCAGTTCTGGCCCATGCCCCTGCCCGCCGAGCTGCGCCCCTCGCTCGACTCGAAGGTCGCGGACATCGCGAACATCGGCGGACGCGCCGGAGGCATGCTCACGGCCGGGCTCTTCCTCCAGGAGTTCACGGACGGCACGCCGTGGGCGCACCTCGACATCGCGGGCCCCGCGTTCAACGAGGGCGCCGCGTACGGCTACACCCCGGTCGGAGGCACGGGCGTGGGTGTGCGCACGCTGCTCGCGTTCGTCGAGGGCCGCTCCGCGAAGGCCTGAGCCTCCCGCTCACACGACGACGAAGGCGTGCTCCCGCTCGGTGCGGGGGCACGCCTTCGTCGTCGGCGACGGCCTACGCTGTCGGCGGGTCCTGGGTGAGGCGGCGGCCCTTCTGGCGCGTGCCCCAGTCCCGGTAGCGCTGGGGGTACCCCGTGAACCGCACGTTGTACACCGGGACGCCGAGCGACCCTGCGACGTCGAACGCCGTGCGCTCGTCGGGCGTGGCTCGCCGCGTCCACTCCCCCGTCGTCGCAACGAGGAGCACGGTCGCGGGGGTGTCACGCGTCGGCGGCTCCACGTACGCCTCGACGCCCGTGCGGGACGCGACGAACTCCGAGAGGTGCGCGACGCTGGCCCGCCCCTCCCGGCCGGACCGGGCTGGACCGCCGTCACGCGGACGGCGACGGAAGAGACTCATCCCACGATCGTAGCGAGCGACGGCGTCACCCTCACGGTCGGTGTCAGCGGCATCACAGCACGCCGCGGTCGATCCGGTTGGGCCGAGAGTCCTACTGATGACAAGATGAAGTCGGCGTGACCGCCGACCGTTCGCATCTAAGGAGCTGCACGTGGCCGACACCAACGGCACTTTCGACATCGTCGTCCTCGGCGGAGGAAGCGGCGGCTACGCCACCGCCCTGCGCGGAGCCCAGCTGGGCCTCTCCGTCGCGCTCGTCGAGGAGAACAAGCTGGGTGGCACGTGCCTCCACAACGGCTGCATCCCGACGAAGGCGCTCCTGCACGCCGCCGAGCTCGCCGACAATGCCCGCGAGGGCTCGAAGTTCGGTGTTCACACCGAGCTCAAGGGCATCGACATGGCAGGCGTCAACTCCTACAAGGAGGGCGTGATTTCGCGCCTCTACAAGGGTCTCCAGGGCCTTGTGAAGTCGCGCCAGGTGACGCTCGTCGAGGGCCACGGCAAGCTCGTCGGCCCCGACGCCGTCGAGGTGAACGGCCAGGTCATCAAGGGCCGCAACATCGTCCTCGCGACCGGCTCCTACGCTCGCTCGCTCCCGGGCCTCGAGATCGGCGGACGCGTCATGACGTCCGACCAGGCACTCCACCTCGACTACGTCCCCGGCTCGGCGATCGTGCTCGGCGGCGGAGTCATCGGCGTCGAGTTCGCGTCGGTCTGGAAGTCGTTCGGTGCCGACGTCACCGTCGTCGAGGGCCTGCCCCACCTCGTCCCCGCCGAGGACGAGGCCATCTCGAAGGCGCTCGAGCGCCAGTTCCGCAAGCGCGGCATCAACTTCTCCGTCGGCGACCGCTTCTCCGGTGTCACGCAGGACGAGGGCGGCGTCCACGTCACCCTCGAGTCCGGCAAGACGTTCGACGCCGAGATCCTGCTCGTCGCCGTGGGCCGCGGCCCGCGCACCGCGGACCTCGGCTACGAGGCCCAGGGCATCACGATGGACCGCGGCTTCGTCATCGTCGACGAGCGCCTCCACACGGGTGTCGGCAACATCTACGCCGCGGGCGACATCGTCCCAGGCCTGCAGCTCGCCCACCGCGGCTTCGCGCAGGGCATCTTCGTCGCCGAGCAGATCGCCGGCCTGTCGCCGCTGCCCATCGACGAGTCGGGAATCCCGCGTGTCACCTACTGCGAGCCCGAGGTCGGCTCCGTCGGCGTTACCGAGGCAAAGGCCAAGGAGCTCTACGGCGACGACCAGGTCGAGGCCCTCGAGTACAACCTCGGCGGCAACGGCAAGAGCCAGATCCTCGCGACCCAGGGCTTCATCAAGCTCGTGCGCCGCAAGGACGGTCCCGTCGTCGGCGTCCACATGATCGGGTCGCGCGTCGGTGAGCTCATCGGCGAGGGCCAGCTCATCGTCAACTGGGAGGCCTACCCCGAGGACGTCGCGAACCTCGTCCACGCCCACCCCACGCAGAACGAGGCCCTCGGCGAGGCGTTCCTCGCTCTCGCGGGCAAGCCGCTGCACGCTCACAACTGATCCCAGCCGGAAACCTGAGGAGAGACAGAACCATGTCTGAAGCCGTCAAGATGCCCGCGCTGGGCGAGTCCGTCACCGAGGGAACCGTCACCCGCTGGCTCAAGGAGGTTGGCGAGCGCGTCGAGGTCGACGAGCCCTTGCTCGAGGTCTCGACCGACAAGGTCGACACCGAGATCCCCTCGCCCGTCGCTGGCGTGCTCGAGAAGATCCTCGTCGAGGAGGACGAGACCGTCGAGGTCGGCACCGACCTCGCATTCGTCGGCGACGGCTCGGGCAGTGGCGAGTCGGCCGCGGAGGCTGCTCCCGCCGAGGCCGCGCCTGCCGAGGCCGCTCCGGCCCAGCCCACCCCGGACGCTTCGGCGACCGCTGTCGCCGAGGCTGCGCCCGAGGCAGCACCCGCACCGTCGTCCGACGCGCCGGCGAGCGCGTCCGGCGGCGAGGGTGAGCAGGTCGTCATGCCCGCGCTCGGCGAATCGGTGACCGAGGGCACCGTCACCCGCTGGCTCAAGCAGGTCGGCGACGCGGTCGAGGTCGATGAGCCGCTCCTCGAGGTCTCGACCGACAAGGTCGACACGGAGATCCCCTCGCCCGTCGCTGGCACGCTCCAGCAGATCCTCGTCCAGGAGGACGAGACGGTCGAGGTCGGAACGGCGCTCGCCGTCGTCGGCTCGGGCGCCGCGCCCGCCGCCGCTCCGGAACCTGCTGCCGCTCCGGAACCTGCCGCCGCTCCGGAACCTGCTGCCGCTCCGGCACCCGCCGCAGCCCCTGCGCCTGCACCGGCCCCGGCCCCGGCCGCAGCCGCGGCCCCGGCAGCCGCGCCCGCCGCACCGGCGCCGTCGGCAGCCGCCCAGCAGGCATCGGGCTACCTCACCCCGCTCGTCCGCAAGCTCGCGGCCGAGAAGGGTGTCGACGTCGCGTCGCTCACGGGCACGGGCGTCGGCGGTCGTATTCGCAAGGAGGACGTCCTCGAGGCGGCCGCCAAGGCTGCCGCCGCACAGGCCGTCCCGGCTCCCGCCGCCGCGCCCGCTGCGGCCGCGAAGCCGTCGACGAAGCTCGAGGTCTCCCCGCTGCGCGGCACGACCGAGAAGGCCAGCCGCCTCCGCAAGATCATCGCGACCCGCATGGTCGAGGCCCTGCAGACGCAGGCCCAGCTGACGACGGTCGTCGAGGTTGACGTCACGAAGGTCGCACGCCTGCGTGCGAAGGCGAAGGACGGCTTCAAGGCACGCGAAGGTGCGAACCTCACGTTCCTGCCGTTCTTCACGCTCGCCGCGGTCGAGGCGCTCAAGGCATTCCCGAAGATCAACGGCGTGCTCGCCGACGACGTCATCACGTACCACGGCCAGGAGAACGTCGGCATCGCGGTCGACACCCCGCGCGGCCTGCTCGTCCCCGTCATCCACGACGCAGGCGACCTCAACCTCGCCGGTCTCTCCCGCAAGATCGCGGACCTCGCCACGCGGACGCGTGACAACAAGGTGACGCCGGACGAGCTCGGCGGTGCGACGTTCACGATCACCAACACGGGGTCGGGCGGCGCGCTCATCGACACGCCGATCGTCCCCGGCGGCACGTCCGCGATCCTCGGCACGGGCACGATCGTCAAGCGTCCCGCGGTCATCCAGGACGAGGACGGCCAGGACGTCATCGCGATCCGTCAGATCTGCTACCTCTCCCTGTCGTACGACCACCGCCTGGTCGACGGCGCGGACGCATCGCGCTACCTCATGGCGGTCAAGCGCCGCATCGAGGAGGGCGCGTTCGAGTCCGAGGTCGGTCTCTGACACGAGCGTGAACGAAGCCCGTCGTGCCGCAGCAGCGGCATGACGGGCTTCGTGCATGCCGGGACTCAGGTCCGAGGCTCCCCCGGCGAGTCAGTGACCGAGACGACCTTCCACACACCAGCGTCGAGCACGAGCCGGAGGGTCTGCTGCATCACCCCGCCGCCAGGGACGAGCGCGTACGTCATGGCGACGGTCGCCGACGTCGAGTCCTGGCTCACGACATCGGCGGTCCTCACCTCGGCGCGGACCTGCGGCGGCACCTCATCCCCGCTGAGCACTCGCTCGACGAACGCGCGGTCCGCGTCCCGCACCGGCCCTGCGGCGACGAGCTCGCCGAGGCGTGCATCAACGTCCGCCGTGGCCTGCGTCCGCCGCGCCGCGGGCACGGGGGCAAGGGCCGCCAGCAGCTCGACCCGACCGACGGTGGCCCGGCGGGCGGCGGCAGCGGGGTCTCCGGGTCCGGACGGCTCCGTGGCTTCCATGACAGGATCCGTGCCCGCTGCGTCCGCCCCGGGCTGCGACGGTGGCGCCGCAGTCACCTGCGGCGTCGAGGGCGCGGCCGCGGGACGGCTCCTCGGCGCATCGCCGAACGGCGCGCCGTGCACTGCCACGCCGACTCCGCCGGCCACGAGGAGCACGACGCCCACCACGACGCCACGTCGCCGCCCGTAGCCACCTGGGCGTCGCAAGCCCCGCAAGGATGCTCCACCTGCGGTGCGTGCTCCGACCGAGTGCCCGCGGGCACTCGGGATCGCGGTCGCGGAGGCTCGTGCGTGCGACGATCGGCGTCCTCCCTGTTCCGTCGGACGCGCCGCCGCACTCCGGGTCCGATCCGTCGGCCGTGCCGGGAGCGTTGTCCCGGGCGCCACAGCGATGCCGTCAGCGAGGCCGTGCGGCCTCCTCTCCCCCGGCTCCGGCGGCCGGAGCCTGCCGTGACGTCGCGCCTGCGGCGGGGCGACGACGAGCGGGGCGGGGCTGCCTCTGACGATCTCGCGCCAGTCGCCGCCCACGGCCTCGCCTCGTGTCTCTGCCCCAGTAGCCCCGGGCATCGAGGAACTCGTCTTCGCCGAAGCGTCTCCGAGAAGCTCGATCGCCCGCACCGCAAGGTCCCCGGGCGCGGGAGCCGCAGGACCCGTCCCTGCCGCCAGTAGGTCCCGGACCCGGCGCGGAAGCACCGTGCCGTCCCGCTCGGCCCGCCGGGTCACCGCGCCGGCCACCGCACGGGTGACGTCGGACAGGCCGACCGTCGCCGAGGTGGGTTCGCCGCACCAGCGCCACGGATGGAGCTGCGGGCGGTCCTGCTGAGCGTCGGACGCGAGGAGCGAAGCAACAGCCGCGGCACCAGGGACGTCGATCCCGCACGCGCGGAGCGCGACGGTCCCCCGGCACGCCGTGACGAGCACGTCGAGCAGCTCGCGGGCCGTCGTCGCACGGGCGACGTCCGGACGTCGCTGCGCTGGGGCCGGGAGCCACACGAGGACGAGCGTGCGCGGGGCCGCGGCATCGGGGTCGCCTACCGGCAGGGCACCGACGAGCGGGACGACGTTCTCGTGCTCGAGTCCGAGGAGCGCCGTCGTCCGGGTGCGCAGCACCTCCCACCGTTCGACGCTCTCGACGGCGAGCGCCGTCACGTCGTGCACGACGCCGTCGTTGCTCTCCGCCGTCCACGGCCCTGTCGTGTCGCGAGCGTCGACAAGGCGGAGGCCGAGGCGCAGCAATGCCTCGTCGACGTCCGGCCGCTCCACAGGGGCGTCCCGCCCGGGCGTCGGGTCGGGGACGGCCCCGGGCGTCGCCCCGGCAACGCGCCAGACGTCCGGCCCCGATGATGTCGGCGACCTGAGGTCGGCACGCGCCGCGTCGTCGGGCCCGGGCAGCACTCTGCGCTCGTCGTCCATCCCTGCATCCAAGCGCGTCGCGGACGCGCGCGGGCGTCATCCACAGGCTCGGGCGCCCGGGCCGCGGACCGCTCCGACGGTCCGGTCCGCCCCGGGTTACCGTGGCGGCATGGATGTCGTCGACCTCGGTCTCGGGACGCAGCTGCGCGACTTCGAGGAGACGTGGGAGCTGCAACGTCGCGTCCACGCGGACGTCCTCGAGGGCCGCCGGCCCGACACGCTCCTCGTGCTCGAGCACGCCGACGTCTACACGGCCGGCCGTCGTACCCGGCGCACCGACCTGCCCACGGACGGCACACGAGTCGTCGAGATCGACCGCGGCGGCCGCATCACGTGGCACGGCCCCGGGCAGCTCGTCGTGTACCCGATCCTGCGTCTCGCGGAGCCGGTCGACGTCGTCGCGTACGTGCGCGCCCTCGAGGAGGCGATCATCAAGATGTGCGACGACCACGGCCTCGCGACCGTCCGCGTCGACGGGCGCAGCGGGGTGTGGGTGCCGGGTACCCCCGACGCGAAGGTCGCCGCGATCGGCTGCCGTGTCGCCAAGGGCGTGACGATGCACGGGCTCGCGCTCAATGTCGACCCGGACCTCACCGCGTTCGACCGGATCGTTCCGTGCGGCATCGACGACGCGGACGTGACATCCCTCACGCGGGCGACGGGCACGTCCCTGACCCCGACCACGGTCGTCGACGGGCTCGTCGGCCACCTCTCCCGTGAACTGGCGTCGTTGCGCGCCTCCGGGCCCACCGACGTCGTCCGACGGACCCTCGACGAGTCTCACGTCTGACCTGCACGAGGCCGTCCGGCAACCGAATCCCCGCCCGCGACGACATCCCCCGGCGTACGCTGGTACCTCCGTCCCTGAGAAGCCAGGAGAGCACGTGACGATCGCACCCGAGGGCCGCCGCATGCTGCGGGTCGAGGCGCGCAACGCCGCCGTCCCGATCGAGAAGAAGCCGGGCTGGATCAAGACCCGCGCGACGATGGGCCCCGAGTACTCCGAGCTCAAGGACCTCGTGCGCTCGGGCGGGCTCCACACGGTGTGCGAGGAAGCTGGCTGCCCCAACATCTACGAGTGCTGGGAGGACCGCGAGGCGACGTTCCTCATCGGTGGCTCCGAGTGCACGCGTCGCTGCGACTTCTGCCAGATCGACACGGGCAAGCCTGCCGCGCTCGACCGTGACGAGCCCCGGAGGGTCGCGGAGTCGGTGCGCCAGATGGGCCTCAAGTACTCGACGATCACGGGTGTCGCCCGGGACGACCTGCCCGACGGCGGCGCCTGGCTCTACGCCGAGACGGTGCGGCAGATCCACGCGCTCAACCCGGGCACGGGCGTCGAGCTGCTCATCCCCGACTTCAACGCGGTGCCCGAGCTTCTCGCCGAGGTCTTCTCGTCGCGCCCCGAGGTGCTCGCGCACAACCTCGAGACGGTGCCGCGCATCTTCAAGCAGATCCGCCCCGGATTCCGGTACGACCGCTCCCTGTCCGTGCTCACGCAGGCGCGCGAGGCCGGGTTCGTCACGAAGTCGAACCTCATCCTCGGTATGGGCGAGACCACCGAGGAGGCCGAGGAGGCGATCGTCGCGCTCCACGAGGCCGGCACCGACCTCCTGACGATCACCCAGTACCTCCGCCCGAGCCCGCGACACCACCCGGTCGACCGCTGGGTCAAGCCCGAGGAGTTCGTGCACCTCTCGGAGGTCGCCGAGTCGACCGGCTTCCTCGGCGTGATGTCCGGACCGCTCGTCCGCTCCTCCTACCGCGCGGGTCGCCTCTGGGGACAGGCGATGACGCGCCGCGGCCTCGAGATCCCTGCCGAGCTCGCGCACCTTGCCGAGCCGACGACGTCGCGCCAGGAGGCAGCCCACCTCCTCGCCCAGCAGCCGACGTCCTGACCGGGACGCCCCCGAACGGCACTAGACTGGCGACCATGGCCCGCAAGAAGGATGACGCCGCTGCGCCCGCGCAGGCGGCCACGAAGAAGACCAAGGTGAAGAAGCGCCGGTGGTACCACCAGGTGTGGGACGCCTACAAGATGACGGTCACGCAGGACCCTGCCGTGCGCTGGTGGATCCTCGGGACCTTCGCTGGCATCTTCGCCGTCGCGATCGTCCTCGGCATCGTGTTCAAGAGCCTCTGGTTCTGGGGCATCCTCGGCGTGCCGACCGCTGTTCTCGGCGCGATGTTCGTCCTCGCGCGACGCGCCGAGAGGGCCGCGTACGCACGGATCGAAGGCCAGCCCGGGGCGTCGCTCGCCGCGCTCGGCACGATCCGGCGCGGCTGGACGTTCGACCAGGAGCCCGTCTTCATCGACCCGCGCACGCACGACGCGGTGTTCCGGGGCGTCGGACGCCCGGGCGTCGTCCTCTTCGTCGAGGCGCCCGCGGCGCGCGCACAGCGTGTCGGCGAGAACGAGCGCAAGCGTACGGTGCGCGTCCTGCCGAACGTCCCCGTGACGGTCGTCCAGATCGGCCGCGAGGCCGGGCAGGTCCCCCTGCCTAAGCTCGTCCGCCACGTGACGAAGCTCAAGCCGGCGATCAACAAGCATGAAATCTCCGTCGTCCTCAAGCGCCTCCAGGCGCTCGGGACCGCGCGGCTGCCCATCCCCAAGGGCGTCGACCCCACGCGCATGCGCGTCGACCGCAAGGGCATGCGCGGCCGCTGATCCACCCCGCTCCACGCACGTGAGGCGCCCACCCCGACCGGGGTGGGCGCCTCACGTCGTCGGGGCATCCGGACGCGGTCAGAGCCGCACGAGCACCGTGCCCGCACCGCGGTCGTGGAGGCCACGACCGTCGCCGTCCCACACGACGGCGGGGATCACGAGGCACAGGAGGACCGCCCGCACCGCGGCACGCAGCGGCCCGACGAACGGCGCACGGTCGAGCCGGCGCACACCGATGCCGAAGATCCTGTGACCGACGGTGAAGCCGAGAAGCCCGACGAGCACAACGTTCTCGGCGAGGAACACGAGCAGCGTCGCGGTCGCATTCCCGTCGAACAACAGCGCCGACACGCCCATGCACGCGAACCAGTCGAGGAACAGCGCGGGAACGCGCCGCCCGAGGGTTGCGAGCGAGCCCGGGCCGTCCGCGGGAAGCCCGAGCCTCTCGCCCGCCGGGCCGTCGCCCGTCGGGGCGCCCTCCAACCATGAGCCGATGTCTTCTCTCGAGACCACGGCACCAGCCTACGTGGGCCGCATGGTGCTTCCGTTCACACGGAACTCACGTGCGGGCCGCACGCGTAACACGTCCGAAACATCAGGGTCACGGTCGAGAAATCGTGCCCTCCTAGGTTGGGACCTGCCCGATCGAGGGCGACCCACTCTCCCCAAGGAGCTACGGATGTTCACCACCGCCGAGGAGGCCATCGCCTTCACGCGCAACGAAGGCGTCGAGTTCGTCGACGTGCGCTTCTGCGACCTGCCCGGAGTGATGCAGCACTTCAACATTCCGATCGCGCAGTTCGAGGAGTCCGCCTTCACGGACGGCATGATGTTCGACGGGTCCTCGATCCGCGGCTTCCAGGCCATCCACGAGTCGGACATGAAGCTCATCCCCGATGTGACGACCGCGTACGTCGACCCGTTCCGCAAGCGCAAGACGCTCATCGTGAACTTCTCGATCGTCGACCCCTTCACGGACGAGGCCTACTCGCGCGACCCGCGCAACGTCGCGTTCAAGGCCGAGGCCTACCTGCGCTCGACGGGCATCGCCGACACTGCGTTCTTCGCTCCCGAGGCCGAGTTCTACGTCTTCGACGACGTGCGCTTCGCGACGACCCAGCACTCCGCGTTCTACTCGCTCGACTCCAAGGAGGCCGCGTGGAACACGGGCCGCGAGGAGGAGGGCGGCAACCTCGGGTACAAGACGCGCTACAAGGGTGGCTACTTCCCCGTCTCCCCCAACGACCAGATGGCCGACCTGCGTGACGACATGTGCGCGGTGCTCAACGAGGTCGGCCTCGAGGTCGAGCGCGCCCACCACGAGGTCGGCACGGCCGGGCAGCAGGAGATCAACTACCGCTTCTCGACGCTCACCGCGGCTGCGGACGACCTCATGAAGTTCAAGTACGTCATCAAGAACGTCGCGTGGGAGGCCGGCAAGTCCGTGACCTTCATGCCGAAGCCCCTCTTCGGGGACAACGGCTCCGGGATGCACTCCCACCAGTCGCTGTGGAAGGACGGCAAGCCGCTCTTCTACGACGAGGCCGGCTACGGCGGCCTCTCCGACATCGCGCGCTGGTACATCGGCGGTCTCCTCAAGCACGCGCCCGCGCTGCTCGCCTTCACGAACCCGTCGGTGAACTCCTACCGTCGCCTCGTGCCCGGGTACGAGGCCCCGGTCAACCTCGTGTACTCGGCGCGCAACCGCTCCGCGTGCATCCGCATCCCCGTGACGGGCTCGAACCCCAAGGCGAAGCGCGTCGAGTTCCGAGTTCCGGACCCGTCAGCCAACCCGTACCTCGCGTTCGCGGCCCAGCTGCTCGCGGGCATCGACGGCATCAAGAACCGCATCGAGCCGCCGGAGCCGATCGACAAGGACCTCTACGAACTGCCCCCGGAGGAGCACGCGCTCATCCAGCAGGTCCCGGGCAGCCTCAACGAGGCGCTCAAGGCCCTCGAGGAGGACCACGACTTCCTCACCGTCGGCGGCGTCTTCACGCCCGACCTCATCGAGACGTGGATCGACTACAAGCGCACGCACGAGCTCGACCCCGTCCAGCTGCGTCCGACGCCGCACGAGTTCGAGCTCTACTACGACTGCTGACATCAGCTAGCCGTTCCTGGCGGGGCCCGCACGCAGATCCTGCGCGCGGGCCCCGCCGTCGTTGCGGTAGGTTCGCTCTGCCCGTACCATGCTCCGTTGGAGGACCCCGTGACCGTTCCCGACGTCCAGCCGCGCTACCTCGACGAGGTCGACCCTGCGGCACGGCCCCCACGCTGGTTGCCGAAGGCCCTCGCGATGGCCGTCGTCGCCGTCATCGTCGGCGTCCTCGCGTGGCGTGCGATGGGGATGCTCACGGCCCTCTTCACGAACCTCGTCATCGCTCTGTTCATCGCGCTCATGCTCGAGCCGATGATCGCGTGGCTCGTGCGTCACCGGTGGAAGCGCGGCGCCGCGACCGGGGTCGTCATGGGCGGTGCGTTCCTCGCGATCGTCGCGATGATCGCAATGTTCGGGACGATGTTCGTCACGCAGGTCATCGAACTCGGCAAGTCCGTCCCTCAGATTTACGAGAACATCCGCACGTGGGCGTCCGAGAGCTTCGGCGCCGAGCTGCCCGAGAAGGAGAAACTGCTCGGTCAGGCGATCGACGGCTGGGGTGACGACATCGCGTCGTCGGCGCTCGGCATCGGCAGCTCGCTGCTCGGCTTCATCTTCGCCGTCATGACGATCGGCCTCGTCGTCTACTACCTGTGCGCCGCCGGGCCGAAGTTCCGGGCCGCTATCTGCTCGTGGCTCGCGCCCCGCAACCAGGTGACGGTCCTCCACCTGTGGGAGATCACGCAGGTGAAGGTCTCGGGCTTCATCAACTCGCGGCTCGTGCTCGCGTTCCTCTCGACGGCGTTCACGCTCGTCTTCCTCATCATCCTCAGCATCCCGTACTCGCTGCCGCTCGCCCTCTTCACGGGCATCGTCTCGCAGTTCGTGCCGACGATCGGCACGTACATCGGTGGCGCTCTGCCGGTCCTTCTCGCGCTCGCGCAGAGCCCCATGAAGGCGCTCGCGGTGCTCGTCTTCATCGTCGTCTACCAGCAGATCGAGAACTACATCTTCTCGCCGAAGATCTCGCAGAAGGCACTCGAGATGAACCCGGCGGTCGCGTTCGTCGTCGTCCTCGCGTTCGGGGCCGTCTTCGGGGCGCTCGGCGCGTTCCTCGCGCTGCCCGTCGCCGCGACGATCCAGGCCGTCGCATCGACGTACCTCCGTCGGCACGAGCTCGTCGACTCGGCGATGCTCCGCGAGCACGAGCCCGCCGACGGGTGGAAGGGCACCGCGGACCCTGACGACGGTGTCGTGCGGATCCCGACGATCGCGGCGGACGACGACGCGCCCGGGTCGCCTCAGGCGCCGTAAAAGACGCGGTCGACGACCGCGCGGCAACGGCGCGCGGTCCGCAGGTACGTCTCCTCGAGGTCGTTCGCGTCGCGCCCGAGAAGTCGCGCGACGCCCTCGAGGTCACGCCGCGCCGCGGGCAGCACGTCCGTGCCCGCACCGTCCGCGCGCCCCGACCACAGCACGTTCGCGTGACGGACCGACGACGCGAGGAGCCACGCCTCGCGCAGGACCTCGGCGTCAGTGGCCTCGACAAGTCCCTCGTGGGCGAGGACGTCGAGAGCGTCGAGTGTCGACGTCGTCCGCAGGGCGGGCACCCGCCCCGCATGCTCGAGCTGAAGCAACTGGACGGTCCACTCGACGTCCGCGAGGCCTCCGCGTCCGAGCTTGACGTTGCGCGCCGGGTCGCTCCCCCGCGGCATCCGTTCAGCCTCGACACGTGCCTTGATCCGGCGAACCTCCCGCGCCTTCTCGGGCGACAGCTCCGGCGGGTAGCGGATCGGGTCGACGATCGCAGCCACCTCGTCCCACAACTCCTCGGGGCCCGCGACACGGCGCGCCCGCAGGAGGGCCTGCGCCTCCCACACGAGGGACCACCGTGAGTGGTACTCGGCGAACGACGCGACGGACCTCACGAGCGGCCCGTTGCGACCCTCGGGACGCAGTGACGCATCGACCTCAAGCGACGGCTCCGGACCGACCTCCCCGAGCAGCTGGCGCAGCCGAGCGCAGACCGCGGTCGCGTACGAGTGCGCGTCGGACTCGTCGACGCCTGCGCGCCCCCGGTGGACGAACTGCACGTCAGCGTCCGAGCCGTAGCCCGACTCGTGACCGCCGAGCCGCCCCATGCCGACGACGAGGACGTCCGCGAGCGGCCCGTCGAGCCCGCGCTCCGCTCGGACCGCGTGGTGAGCGATGCGCAGCGCCGACGCCAGCACGACGTCGGTGACCCCGGAGATCGCACGGACCGCACCGAGGACGTCGACGAGTCCGAGCGCCTCGCCCGCGCCGGTCCGGGCCAGTTCACGTCGACGCAGGGCGCGGACCGATTGCGTCGCGAACTCGACCTCGTCCGAGCGCGTGAGCACCGCGTCGATCTCGTTCGCGAGCCGCTCCGCACCGGGCGGCGCGAGCTCGGCGTCGTCGCCGAGCCACGACACGGACTCGGGCGAGCGTGCAAGCGCGTCCGCGAGGTAGCGCGCACCAGCGAGCAGCCGTGCGAGCCGGTGCGCGGCCGTTCCCGAGTCGCGCAGCAGCTTGAGGTACCAGTGGCTCGAGCCGAGCTCGTCGGACAGGACGCGGAACGCGAGCAGCCCCGCGTCAGGGTCCGCGCCCTCGGCGAACCAGCCGAGCATGACGGGCAGCAGCTGCCGCTGGATCGAGGCACGCCGTGAGACGCCCTCGGTAAGCGCTGCGATGTGCCGCGCCGCGCCCGCCGGGTCGCGGTAGCCGATCGCCGCGAGCCGCGCGCGAGCATCCTCCGGGCGTAGCGACACCTCGGTCGCTGAGAGGCGCGCGACCGCGGGCAGGAGCGGCCGGTAGTAGAGACGCTCGTGCATCGTACGCACCGCGTGACGGGTGTCGCGCCAGGCGGCGAGCAGACCGTCAGCACCCCCAGCACGCAGCCCGACCGAGCGCGCGAGTCGCCGCAGGTCGGTCTCCGCGGTCGGCAGGAGGTGCGTGCGAGCGAGGCCGGACAGTTGCAGGCGGTGCTCGAGCACGCGCAGGAAGCGGTAGCAGCGTGCCATCTCGTCCCGGTCGTCACGCCCGACGTAGCCGGCGTCGGTGAGAGCGTCGAGCGCCGTGAGCGTCGTCGCCGCACGGATCGAACTGTCGGTGCGCCCGTGCACGAGCTGGAGGAGCTGGACGGTGAACTCCACGTCACGCAGGCCGCCCTTGCCGAGCTTCACCTGCCGGTCCGCCTCGGCGGCCGGGACGTGGTTCTCGACGCGGCGGCGCATGGCCTGCGCATCGGCGACGAAGTTCTCCCGTGTCACCGCCTGCCACACCATCGGCGAGACCGCGTCGAGGTACGCCTGGCCGAGCGCGGCGTCGCCCGCCACAGGACGTGCCTTGAGGAGCGCCTGGAACTCCCACGTCTTCGCCCACCGCTCGTAGTACGCGCGGTGCGACGCGACGGTCCGCACGAGCGGCCCGTCCTTGCCCTCGGGCCGCAGCGCTGCGTCGACCGCCCACAGCGGGGGCTCCCCCGACGGCTGCGCACAGATGCGCGCGAGCGCCGCCGCGAGTCGCGCACCGTCCTGGAGGGCGACGGTCTCGTCGCCGCCGTCGACAGGCTCGGCGACATGGATGACGTCGACGTCCGAGACGTAGTTGAGCTCGCGGGCCCCGCACTTGCCCATCGCGACGACCGCGAGACGCGTCCCGGCACCATGCCCCGGCAGGCCCGCCCGTGCGATCGCGAGGGCCGCCTCGAGTGCGGCGGCCGCAAGGTCCGAGAGGGCCGCCGAGACCGCAGGCATGACGTCCTCGGGCGTGGGCGACGCGAGGTCCCGTGCGGCGATCCGCGCAAGCCGCCGACGGTAGGCGCGACGCATCACGTCGGTCACCGACGCGAGGTCGGCGGACGAGGCCGCCTCCCCGGAGCCGTCGGCTGAGAGCGCCCCGACGAGTGCGACCGGCACGTCCGCCGACGGGTCCGCTCCGACCGCCCGCAGCAGCTCGGCGCGCACGGCACCGGGGTCGACTCCGAGGGGCGTGGCGTCGTCGAGCACGTCCCCGAGGACGTCGGGGTGCCGGACGAGCTCGTCACCGAGCGCGACCGACGCGCCGAGGACCGCGAGCAGCCGCGCGCGGGCGTCGTCGTCGGTCGCGAGCGCACGACGGAGCGCCGCCTCCTCGGGGCGCCCCGCGACGGCCTCCGCAAGCCTCACGAGAGCGAGCAGCGCCGCATCGGGGTCCGCGGCCGGAGCGAGCGCCACGACGAGCGCATCCGTGTCGACGACGACGCGAGCAAGGGCAGCATCGGCGAGGAACGACTCGGCCCGCGCCACCTCGAGGAAGCCCGCGCGGCGCAGACGTGCGCCGGCCGACTCGCGCCGACCGCCTCCCGCACCGGGCCCCGGGACGCTCACCGGTCGACCGCCACGCTCACAGGACGGGCAGGAAGCGCTCGAGCTCGAACGGCGTCACCTGCGAGCGGTACGCCTCCCACTCCTGACGCTTGTTGCGGAGCACGAAGTCGAAGACGTGCTCGCCGAGCGTCTCGGCGACGAGCTCGGAGCGCTCCATGAGGCGCACGGCCTCGTCGAGCGACTGCGGCAGCGGCTCGATGCCGGCCGCACGCCGCTCGGCGTCCGTGAGGAGCCACACGTCCTCCGCCGACCCCTCGGGCAACTCGTACCCCTCCTCGATGCCCTTGAGCCCCGCGGCAAGCAGGACCGCGAACGCGAGGTACGGGTTCGCCGCCGAGTCGAGCGCACGGTACTCGATGCGCGAGGAGTTCCCCTTGCCCGGCTTGTACATCGGCACGCGCACGAGCGAGGAGCGGTTGTTGTGGCCCCAGCAGATGTAACTCGGCGCCTCGGCGCCGCCCCACAGTCGCTTGTAGGAGTTGACGTACTGGTTGGTGATCGCCGTGATCTCCGCCGCGTGCGTGAGGAGGCCCGCGATGAACGCGCGTCCCGTCTTGCTCAGCTCGTGCTGCGCGCCCGGCTCGTGGAACGCGTTGCGGTCGCCCTCGAACAGCGAGAGGTGGGTGTGCATGCCCGAACCCGGGTGCTGCGCCATGGGCTTCGGCATGAAGGACGCGTACACGCCCTGCTCGAGCGCGACCTCCTTGATGACCGTGCGGAACGTCATGATGTTGTCGGCGGTCGTCAGGGCGTCCGCGTAACGCAGGTCGATCTCGTTCTGGCCCGGACCCGCCTCGTGGTGGGAGAACTCGACCGAGATGCCCATGGACTCGAGCATCTGGATCGCAGCACGACGGAAGTCGTGCGCGTTGCCGCGCGCAACGTGGTCGAAGTAGCCGGCCTGGTCGACCGGCACGAGCGGATCACCGGCGGAGAGCGGAGCCTTGAAGAGGTAGAACTCGATCTCGGGGTGCGTGTAGAACGTGAAGCCCTTGGCGGCCGCACGGTCCATCGCACGCTTGAGGACATAGCGGGAGTCCGCGAGCGAGTGCGTGCCGTCCGGGTTGAGGAGGTCGCAGAACATCCGTGCCGTGCCGTTGCGGTCCCCGCGCCACGGCAACGTCTGGAACGTCGACGGGTCGGGGCGCGCAACCATGTCGGCCTCGTAGACGCGGGTGAGGCCCTCGATCGCGGACCCGTCGAACCCGATGCCCTCGGCGAACGCGCCCTCGAGCTCGGCCGGGGCGATCGCGACGGACTTGAGCATGCCGAGGACGTCGGTGAACCAGAGACGGATGAATCGGATGTCGCGCTCCTCGACGGTGCGAAGCACGAACTCCTGCTGCTTGTCCATGCGCCCATCCTGCCCGACAAGTGTTACGAGCACGTTGCGTACCACGCGTCGGACGGCGTCCACCTGCGTCGTCGGTCGCTGGCACGTCCTAGGCTGGAGCCATGCCAGACCTGCGCATCGCGCTCGCCCAGGCCGACACGTGCGTCGGTGACCTCGCGGGCAACGCCCGCCTCGTCCTCGACGCGGTCGCCGCTGCGGCGGCCGACGGCGCACGCCTCGTCGCCCTGCCCGAGATGACCCTCACCGGCTACCCCGTCGAGGATCTCGCGCTGCGCGCCGCGTTCCGCGACGACGCCGCGACCGCGGTCGACGTGCTCGCGCGCGACCTCGCAGAGGCCGGGCACGGCGACGTCACGGTCGTCGTCGGCACGCTCGGCACGACGACGACGCCCGACGGGCCCCGGCCCACGAACCGGGCCGTCGCGCTCCGCGACGGCCGCGTCGTCGCAACGTACGACAAGCGCCACCTGCCGACGTACGGCGTCTTCGACGAGGCCCGAATCTTCGCCGCGGGCACGACGACGACCGTGCTCAACGTCGACGGACACCGCGTCGGCCTGCTCGTCTGCGAGGACCTGTGGCGGGCGGACGGCCCCGTCGCCGAGCTCGCGGACGCTCGCCTCGACCTCGTCGTCGTCGTCAACGGCTCCCCGTACGAGGAGGGCAAGGACCACGAGCGGCTCCGGCACGCACGCCGCGTCGCCGCGACCCTCGGCGCACCCGTCGCCTACGTCAACCAGGTTGGAGGCCAGGACGACCTCGTCCTCGAGGGCGGCAGCTTTATCCTCGACGTCGCGGGCGAGGTCGTCGCCCGCTCGCCGCAGTTCACGCCCGACCTCCTCGTCCACGACGTACCGACGCGCGGCGGCGCGCTGCGCCGAGGACGCGTCGCTCCTCCGCTCCACCCCGACGAGGAGGTCTACCGCGCATGCGTCGCCGGCCTCTCCGGCTACATCCGCAAGAACGGCTTCCGCTCGGTCGTCCTCGGTCTCTCGGGCGGCATCGACTCCGCGCTCGTCGCCGTCATGGCCGCGGACGCGATCGGGGGCGAGAACGTCGTCGGGGTCTCCATGCCGTCGGCCTATTCCTCACAGCACTCGAAGGACGACGCGGCCGACCTTGCGCAGCGAATCGGTGCCGACTACCGCGTCCAGCCGATTGGCGGAACCGTCGACGCGTTCATGCGCGACCTGCCGCTCGACGGCGTCGCCGCCGAGAACCTCCAGGCGCGTGTCCGTGGCACGATCCTCATGTCCCTCTCGAACGCAGAGGGCCACCTCACGCTCGCGACGGGCAACAAGTCCGAGCTCGCCGTCGGCTACTCGACGATCTACGGCGACGCCGTCGGCGGCTACGCCCCGATCAAGGACGTCCTCAAGTCCCGCGTCTGGGCGCTCGCCCGCTGGCGCGACGACCATGCGCTCGACCTCGGTGAGATCCCTCCGATCCCCGAGTCGTCCATCACGAAGCCGCCGTCGGCCGAGCTGCGCCCCGGGCAGGTCGACCAGGACTCCCTGCCACCGTACGACCGCCTCGACGCTGTCCTCGAGGACTACGTGGGCCGCAACCTCGGCCACAACGCCCTCGCGGCCGCCGGGCACGACCCCGCGACGATCGCCCTTGTCCTCCGGCTCGTCGACCGCGCCGAGTGGAAGCGCCGACAGTACCCGCCGGGGCCCAAGATCAGCGCGGTCGCGTTCGGCCGCGCCCGTCGCCTGCCGGTGACGAGCCGGCGGCGCGAGACACCACCGACCCCTGACGTGGCCCCCACCCCGAGCACCACGACCCCGAACCTGGAGCAGCCATGAGCGACCCCACTCCCACGCCCGGCACGACGACACCGCCCCGCCGGGTACGCGTCCACCATCTGAGGGAGGCCAAGGATGACGGGCGCCGGCTCACGATGCTCACCGCGTACGACCTGCCCACCGCGCGCATCTTCGACGACGCGGGCGTCGACATGCTCCTCGTCGGCGACTCCATGGCCGACAACATGCTCGGCCACGAAAACACGCTGCCCGTGACGCTCGAGGAGATGATCCCGGCCGCGCGCGCCGTGGCACGCGGCGCACGCCGCGCACTCGTCGTCGCGGACCTTCCCTTCGGCACCTACGAGGCGTCGCCCGAACAGGCTCACGCGAGCGCCGTCCGCATGATGAAGGAGGCGGGCGTCCACGCCGTGAAGATCGAGGGCGGACGCCGCATCACCGACCAGGTGCGGCTGCTCACGCAGTCCGGCATCCCGGTCGTCGGCCACCTCGGCTTCACCCCGCAGTCCGAGAACGTCCTCGGCGGCAAGCGCATCCAGGGGCGCGGCGACGCGGCCGAGCAGCTGAAATCCGACGCGCTTGCGCTCCAGGAGGCTGGCGCGATCGCCGTCGTCCTCGAGATGGTGCCCGCTCCCGTCGCGCGCGACGTCACCGAGATCCTCCACGTCCCGACGATCGGCATCGGCGCCGGGCCCGACTGCGACGGCCAGGTCCTCGTGTGGCTCGACATGGCCGGCATGGATGACTGGTCCCCGCGCTTCGCCAAGCAGTTCGGGCAGGTCGGCGCGGCGCTCTCGCAGGCCGCGAAAGACTACGTCGCCGAAGTCACGGGCGGGACGTTCCCCGGCCCGGAACACACCTACACGAGCTGACTTCACAATCGAGCGCCCCGGCCCCGCGCGTGCGGGGCCGGGCGCTCGACCGTGGTCTCGCCCCCGTCAGAAGACGAGGAACGCGCTCGAACGGAGCCAGAACCCGTGCCCGGTCGCGTCGTTGCGGCAGGCGACGCCCTCGACCGAGGACGCGCACGAGAACCCTCCCGCGCGCGTCGACTCGCCGTAGCGCAGGACCGTGCCGCCGCCGAGCGCCGACCAGCCCTCGAGGCACTCGGGTGACCCCGGGCCCGAGCCGACGGTGATGAGGCCGCCCCAGCGGCCCGTGCACGCACCCGCAGGGTCCGTGCCGAAGTCGGCGTCCGCGATCTCGCACCGCGCGCCGTCGCCGCCGATCGCGCACGCGATGTTGCCCGACGGAAGCATGAACTGCTGGACGCTGCGCGACGCAGACTCACCGACGAGAAGGTTCGCGGGCACACCCACCGCGAGCTCATCGCGCGCCGCCGACGCGTCGACGCTCGAGCGTGCGCCACCGTTGGCGACGTACGCGGCGAGCGGCCCGGAGACGACGGCGGGCAGCCCGAGCGCACCGACGACGGCCGACGCGTGCGCCGAGCCGCAACGTTCCGCGAAGGCCTCGACCGGCTGGCCGACGGCGCCGTCGAGCCCACCGCGGTCGATCCACGTCGCGGGCTCGCCGAGCCCACTCATCGCTGCGAGGAGCGCGGCCGTGTCGGCGGCGGCGTCCTCGCACGTGCTGCTCCCGAGCGCGCCCGTGACCGCTGCCGCCGCAAGCTCGAGCGCGGTGCCCGACGCCTCCGTCGGCCCGTCGCCCGGCGCGGGACGCCCCGCGGCGTCATCACGCGAGACCGCAGTGACGGCCGGCCCGTCAGGGACGCCCGTTACGGTCGCACCGGCAGTGCCCGCAGCGTCGGGACGGCCCGTGAGCATCGACACGGCCGCGATCGCGCACACGAGGACGACGAGCGCCGTCGCAGCCGCCACCATGACCGTGAGCGGGCTCGCGCTGCGCGCGTCACTCATCGTCGTCGTCCCACTCGTCGCGCTCCGCCTCGTCCGCGGCGTCCCACGCCTCCGTGCGGGCACGGGCGCTCTCGAGCGCCGCAGCAGCGGCCTCGCGCGTCGGGTACGGACCCATGAGGTGCTGGGCGGCATGCTGCCGCCCCTGCTCGACCTCACCCGTCGTGAGGTTGTAAAAAAACTCGACGTCGTCGTCAGGCCCGTGCCCCATCGTGACCTCTTCGTCAGTGGCGCGCCTGCGCCGTGGATCAGCGCCGGCGGTCGCCGGGCCGCGCCCCTTGCGGGGCATAGGTTACTCCCTCAGGGCGTCCCCGCGCGCGGAACGCCGCCCACCGCGTCGGCAGGGCCCGCCCGCGCGTCGGCCCACGTAGAATCACCTGCATGACGACGACACCCCGACGTTCCCGCGACCCGCTCGAACCCGGGGCCGTCAGCCCCCGCCGTGCCGTCCCCGCCTCGATCGCCCGGCCCGAGTACGTCGACCGTCCCGCACCGCGCCCCTTCACGGGGTCCGAGATCAAGACGCCTGAGACGATCGAACGCATCCGCGTCGCCGCACGCCTTGCCGCTCAGGCTCTCGAGGTCGCAGGCGCTGCCGTGGCCCCGGGCGTGACGACCGACGAGATCGACCGTGTGGGCCACGAGTTCCTCTGCGACCACGGCGCCTACCCGTCGACGCTCGGCTACCGCAGCTACCCCAAGTCGCTGTGCACCTCCGTCAACGAGGTCATCTGCCACGGCATCCCCGACTCGACCGTGCTCGTCGAGGGCGACATCGTCAACATCGACATCACCGCGTACATCGACGGCGTCCACGGCGACAACAACGCAACGTTCGCTGTCGGCGAGATCAGCGAGGACGACGCGCTGCTCGTCGAACGCACCCGCGAGGCCATGATGCGCGGCATCAAGGCCGTCCGCCCGGGCCGCGAGGTCAACGTCATCGGCCGCGTCATCGAGAAGTACGCCGCACGCTTCGGCTACGGCGTCGTGCGGGACTTCACCGGCCACGGCGTCGGCGAGTCCTTCCACTCGGGACTCATCATCCCGCACTACGACTCGGCGCCCGCGTACGCGGACGTCATTGAGCCCGGCATGGTCTTCACGATCGAGCCGATGCTCACCCTCGGCACCCACGAGTGGGTGCAGTGGGAGGACGGCTGGACAGTCCTCACGAAGGACGGCTCGCGCACCGCGCAGTTCGAGCACACCGTCCTCGTCACCGAGACCGGGACGGAGATCCTCACGCTGCCATGAGCCACCTCGACACCACCCCCCAGATCGCCTTCGGCATCGACATCGGCGGATCAGGCATCAAGGGTGCCCCCGTCGACCTCACGACGGGCGAGTTCACCGCGGACCGCGTCCGCATCCCCACCCCCGGCGTGTCGACCCCGGCAGCCGTCGCGGCCGTCGTCCGCGAGCTCGTCGACGGGTTCGACCTGCCGTCCGGGACGCCCGTCGGCGTCGCGTTCCCCGGGCCGATCCACCACGGGCGCATCACGTTCATCGCGAACCTCGACGAGTCGTGGACGGGCGTCCACCTCTCCGACGTCCTCTCCGACACGCTCGGTCGGCCCGTGCACGCCGTCAACGACGCGGACGCGGCGGGCTATGGCGAGGCGCTCTTCGGGGCAGCCCGCGGGGTGGACGGCACGATCATCGTCACGACACTCGGCACCGGCATCGGCTCGGCGATCATCGTCGACGGGACGCTCGTGCCGAACACCGAGCTCGGTCACCTCGAGATCGACGGGTTCGACGCGGAGTCGCGCGCCGCGGAGTCGGCGCGCGAGCGCGAGGACCTCTCGTACCCCCAGTGGGCCGAGCGCCTCCAGCGGTACTACTCGACGCTCGAGATGCTCTTCTCCCCCGACCTCCTCGTCGTGGGCGGCGGCATCTCCAAGCACCACGAGCGCTTCCTGCCGCTCCTCAACCTTACGGCGCCCATCGTCCCGGCGACGCTGCGCAACCGTGCCGGGATCGTCGGAGCTGCGGCCCTCTCGGGCGGTGCCCGCCTCTGACGGGCTGGACCCGTCTGGGCGCTGGTCTGGTCAGCTGACGAGGCGGATGAGTTCGTTCGCGGCCGTCGCGCTCGGCTCGAGCCCGAAGCGGTCGTCGAGACCGATCATCCGCAGGACGTCGATGACGATCTCCGACGGTTCGATGAGAGTCACGGGGAAGCCCTCATCGGCACCGATCGTTTGGATCTGCACGAGGAACGCGATTCCCGAGGAATCGATGAACGTCACCTCGGCCGTCTCGATCTCGACCGGCACGGCTGCCGTGACGACCGCGGCGAGCGCTCGGCTCGCCTCGTCGCGCCGTGCCCCGTCGATCTCACCGCGGAGGACGAGCCTCGCGCGGTCGTCGTCGACACGGATCTCGATGGTGCCGTGGTGCTCGTCGTTGAACCCCGTGGATGTCATGGCCACCTCCTGCTTCGTGGTCGACACTGCCACACGCAACCGACTCGAGCAAGAACACGCCTTGACCGTTACATGACACTCACGCGGCGGGAAGGCGACGGATCGGCACGGGGTGCTCACCGCTCAGCGTCGGGCCCGTCCGGCGACGCCACCGGAACGGCATGCGCCGTTGGTGACTCGACGACGGCCCGATGGAGCGACGACACCTGGCGTGCGAGGCGACGTGCCCCAACGAGGGCGCAAAAGATCGCGGCGAGCAGGAACCCGCCCGCGACGGCGACCGCTGCCGCGAGCGAGCTGCCCTGGTCAGGGCCGAGCTCCGACACGGACGCGAAGGTCGCGACGTTGCCGGCGGCGAGGGAGACGAACGTCTCGACCGCGACCGCAATACCCAGGCACCAGACTGCCGCCGTGAAGGGGCCGACAGCGGACACCGCTGCGAGCGTGGCCGGGTCGCGGCGCGAGTCCTTCCAGTACTCCCCGTCCCAGTAGCGCACCCACCCTGCGGCGTCCGGGTCCGGGTACCAGCCGCGTGCACGCTCGTCCGTCATGATGCCCCTGTCGTTCCGGTCCGCCACGGCCGGCCCGAGCGGTTCGCCCCGATGGTGCCACGGCGGAGCGTGCGCGAACAGTGCGCACTCATGAGGTGGATGCAGACGAGCCGGCCTGTACGCCGGGTTCTGTGCCTGCCGAGGTCGCCCTCGTGCAGGTGACGGCCATCCATCTAGGCCGTGCGTCACCGCACGGCTCGAGCGACCTACCCGGATGCTCGGGCGAGCAACCCTCGAACACATCCTGTCTGGTCTTGCTCCGGGTGGGGTTTACCGAGCCGCACCGGTCACCCGGCACGCTGGTGGTCTCTTACACCACCGTTTCACCCTTACCCGTCCGAGGACGGGCGGTCTGTTCTCTGTGGCACTGTCCCGCGGGTCACCCCGGGTGGGCGTTACCCACCACCCTGCTCTATGGAGCCCGGACGTTCCTCGGGACGCCCGAAGGCGTCACGCGGCCGCCCGGCCGGCTCGTCTGCAGGCCCCACACTACCCCGCTCCGGGCGGCCTTCCGCACCGACTACGCTGGACGGCGTGATCGTCCTGTTGCCGCCCTCCGAAGGCAAATCCGCCCCGACAACCGGCTCCCCCGTCGACCTCGACGCCCTCACCCTCCCCGACCTCACCGCCGAGCGGCGCAAGGTCCTCGAGGCCCTCGCCGCGGTCTCCGCGCTCCCAGACGCCCTCGAGGTCCTCGGTGTCGGTGCGAGCCTCGCGGGCGAGGTCGCACGCAACGTCGACCTCGAGCTCGCGCCTGCCGCCCCTGCGGCGCGCGTCTACACGGGCGTCCTCTACGCGGCGGCCGACCTCGCCGGTGCGCTCACGGACGCGCGGGCCGCAGCGCGCCTCCGCTCCGTCCTCACTGTGTCGGCTCTCTGGGGCGTCGTCACCCCAACGGACGCGATCCCCGCCTACCGTCTCTCGATGGGCACCGACCTTCCGGGCATCGGCCCGCTCGCGCGCTTCTGGCGCAATCCGCTGCGCTGCCTCGACGAGCGCGCCGCGGGAGACGTCGTCGTCGACTGCCGTTCGGCGGCCTACGCGGCGGCCTACCGGCCGCGCGGCGCCGAGCACGTCACCGTCAAGGTCCTCCGCGAGCTCGACGGGCGCCGCTCGGTCGTCTCGCACAACGCCAAGCACACGCGCGGTCTGCTCACCGGTCACCTGCTGCGCCGCGCGGGCGAGCCGCCGACGACCGCGGCCGAGCTGCTCGAGGCCGCGACCGAGATGGTCGGGGGCACGCTGCGCGAGGCGACGCTCCATGCCGGCCGTGGGGGCGCGTCGACGCTCGAGCTCGTCGTCTGACGCCACGGCGACCTCACCTGGCCAGGACCCGGGCGTCAGCCTGGGACGACGCCGCTCGCGACGAGTTCCCCGACGCCGTCGGCCCACCGTCGCACGATGACGACGCCGCCGGGCGGAATCCGCACGCGGCTGATCGACGACGCGGGCAGCCCGAGCACCGACGCGACGACGGACCTCACGACGATCGTGTGGCCGACGAGCACCGTCGCCCGCCCCTCACGACCCGCGACGAGACGCGCGAGAAGCGCGTCCACCCGCTCTGCGACCTCAGCGGGCGACTCCCCTCCGGGCGCGACGAGCGTCCCCTCGGCGTGCCATGTGCGGACGGCGCCCGGCACGAGCGCGTCAATCTGCTCGCCCGTGAGGCCGTCCCACGCGCCGAGGTTGACCTCGCGCAGGTCGGGCTCGGTCCCGACGTGGAGCCCGAGCCGCCTCCCGATGGCGGCCGCGGTCTCCTGGGTGCGGACCGTCGGCGACGCGAGGATCTCGCTGACGCGCGGCAGATCGGCCCACCGGTCGCGACCGATGCGCGCGACGAGGTCGGCCGCCCGCGCGGCGTCGATCCTCCCGCCGGACGACAGGCCCGGACCGGGCTGGGTCCCGCCCGTCCAGAGACCGGCCTCGGTCCCTGCGGTGCGGCCGTGCCGGACGACGACGAACGTCGCGGGCTCGCCCGTCGACGCACCCCGGCGCATGCCGCCGGAGGACGCGTGCTGCGACGGCGTCGACGCGGGCGCAGGCTGGTGCGGACCGGACACGGTCAGAACGCGTCCTCGCCGCGCACGAGCAGCCGGCCCGTGTCCTCGCAGTAGACGAGCTCGTCGGGGCCGAGAGCCTTGATGCGCGAGAGCTCGACGGGGCTCACCGGCATGCCCGACGCCTCCGACCGGCCATGACGCAGCGCGGCGACCGCGACGCCGCCGAGGCGGGCGCGCAGCTTCTCGTACGTCGTCACGAGCGTCGTGTCGAGCCCGTCAACCGTGGTCGCACGCTGCGCCGTGACGTCACGGGCTTCCACGTCGAGCTCGGCGTACGCGGCGTCGCGCTCGGCGACGACGCCCTCACGTGCCGCGACAAGCTCGCTGTGCGCCTGCTCGACGCCCGCGAGGGCGGTCTCGTGGGCCTCGAGGCGCTCCATGACGTCGAGCTCGATCTCCTCGAGCACCTCCTGACGCTTCGCGAGCGACTCGTTCTCGCTGAGGAGCGCCGTCGCGTCCTTCGCCGAGACAGCACCGGAGTCGAGCCGCTTCTGGTTGCGTTCGGCGCGCTCACGCACCTGCGTGACGTCGTCCTCCGCCTTGGTGAGCTCACGGCGCAGGTCTGCGACCGCGGTGCGCGACGCGACGAGCGACGCGTGAAGGTCGGCAAGCTGACCGTCGAGCTCTGCGATCCGCGCGAGCGTCGGGTGGTGCGACCGCTTGTGCGCGATCTGGTCGAGTCGCGTGTCGAGCGCCTGGACGTCGAGCAGCCGAGCCTGGTCCGCGGCGGGAGCGGTCGCCATGAGGTTCTCCTCGGGTCGGAAGGGTGGCGCGGGCCAGGAGGCCAGCGCCGGTGCATGCTGGGGTCCACGCTATCGGGTCCGGCCCCCACCTCGGATCGCTGCGCACGGGAGCGTGCCGCTGGGGAGCTAGGGGTGCCCCGGGGACGCGACGCGCGCGGTCCACGGGTCGGTCCGCAGCTCGCTCACGCGCACCTCGACGTCGTGCCCCTGCGCGGCGAGCGCTGCCGCAAGCCGGGACGCGACGACCCGCAGCCACGGCGACTCGCTCGCCCAGTGCGCGGTGTCGACGACGAAGGGCCGCCCGTCGCCGAGGAGCGCTCGCTCGCGCTGCTCGGAGACGGGGTGGTGCTTGAGGTCGGAGGACACGTAGACGTCGGCCCCCGCCGCGGCAGCCTCCGCGAAACGCGTGTCGTCCGAGCCCGGCAGCACCGCGATCGTCCGCACCTCGGCGTCGAGGTCGCCCGCGACACGCAGCCCCTGCGGCGTCGCCGGCAGGACAGCGGCCGCGTGCGCCGCGAACGCGCGCAGCGTGGCGGGCGCGGGCAGCTCGCCCATCCGGCCGGCACCCGTCGTCGCGTCGGCGTCGTCCGGCACGACAGGCCGCACGTCGACGAGCCCGAGCACGCCCGCAAGTGCCTCCGCGACGCCGCCGTCAGCGACGTCCGCGTTCGTGTGCGACGCGAGGAGCGCGCACCCGCCACGCACAAGGCGATGGACGATCGCGCCCTTAGGGTCGTCAGCCGTCACGGCGTGCACGCCGCGCAGCAGGAGCGGATGGTGCGTGAGCACGAGGCCCGCGTCCCACGCGAGCGCCCCGTCGACGACCGCCGCGACCGGGTCGAGCGCGACGAGGATCCGCCGCACCGGCTCCGCGGGGTCCCCCGCGACGAGCCCGACGGCGTCCCACCCCTCGGCGGTCGCAGGCGGGTACCAGGAGTGGACGAGGTCGACGACCTCGCCGAGGGTCGGCTGCGACACGCTTCTCAGTCCCTTCCCGCAGGAGCGGATGCACGGCCTCGGAAGTCGTCCATCGACCCGTAGACCTTGAAAACCCTGTCCGCGACGACGTCCCACGCGGCGAGCGGCAGCAGTCCGCGCACCGTCTTCCCGAGCCCGACCGTCCACGGGGTGAGCCGCTGCGCGCGCCCCGCGAGCATCGCTCGCCACGCACGGTCGACCGCGACCTCGGGCCTCATGAGCGGCGTGAGCAAGGGACCCTTCGCGCCCTCGAACATACCGGTCGAGATGTAGGACGGGCAGAACGTCGTCACGCGCACATGCCCGTTGCCCGTGCGCTCGAGCTCAAGCCGCAGCGAGTCGGACCAGCCGAGCAGCGCCCACTTCGAGGCCGCGTACACGCTCATCCGCGGGTTCGAGAGCGTCGCCGCGGCCGACGCGACGTTGAGGATCCGACGATCGGCACCGTCGGCGAGCATCGCGGGCAGGAGGGTCCGCACGAGCACCATGGGCCCGACCGCGTTGATCGCCATCGTGCCGACGACGTCGCGCTCGACGTCGTGCTCCCAGAACAGCGCGCCCCGCACGACACCGGCGTTGTTGATGACGACGTGAGGCACCCCGCGCTCCGCGAGGTGCGTCTCCGCGGCCGCCACGACGGCGGACACGTCGCCCATGTCGACGACGGTCGTCGACACGTGCGCGTCCGGGGCGGACGCCGCGAGCTCGGCGGCCGTCGCCGCGAGGCGTTCCGCGTCGCGGTCCCACAGGTCGACGTGCCCGGCGCCCTCGCGCAGCGCCCGCTCGGCGTAGAGGCGGCCCATGCCGAGCGCGCCACCGGTGACGAGCACCGACGTGCCCGTGAGGTCGAGTCTCATGTCGACATCCTCCCCCACCGTCGAACACCGTGCGGCCAGACCGACCGCACGAACGACGACACCCGGTCCGACGCACCGCGGGGGCGCGCCGGACCGGGCGTCGGTGAGACGTCAGCCGAGGACGATCTCGACCTTGACGACCGAGCCGGCCGGAGCGGCCGGGATCGCTGCCGTCGGGTCCTGGGCGACACCGTCGACCGTGATCGAGGCGACACCCGAGCTCACGTGGTTCGGGTTCGTCACGACGATCTCGTACGTCGCGTCGCGCCACTGACGCGTCACCTCGAAGCCGTCCCAGTCCTTCGGGATCGACGGGGAGACGACGAGACCGTCGAGCGTGAGGCGCACGCCGAGGATGTACTTCGTCGCCGCCGTGTACATCCAGCCGGCCGTCCCCGTGAGCCACGGGTTCTGCGCCTTGCCGTACATCTCGTGGTCAGGTCGATGCGCTTGCGGGTCGCCTCGTTCGCGTTGGTCTGGCAGAGCTTGCGGACGTTGCCGAGCGTGTAGCCCTCGCCGTTGACCGCGCGCCAGCCCCCCGTGCCGAATGCGATGTGCGTGTCGGTGTTCTTGCGCGGCATGGAGAGGCGGCGCAGGACGATGTCGGCGTAGGCGACGAGGAGCGCCGAGGTGTCGGCGGGGAGCAGTGCGCGCACGTTGGCGAGCGCCAACTCGACGACGGTCGCGTCGCCGAGCGTGCTCGTGAGGAGCGCACGGGACTCGTCGTCGGCACCCGCGGCGAGGACGACGGCTGAAGCACCGCCGGACGGCGCCGCGTTCGGGGTGGGATGGGACATCGTGGATGTCGGCGACCTTCGGCGGCCGCCGGCCGATCTTTGTTGGGAAGCCCAACAGTCGTTGTCACCCTCGCACAGACCCTCCGCGCGACACGCGGCACCAGGATCGCGCCGACCGGTAGCGTGACCTACCGAACCTTCCCCGAGCACGGACGGACTCCCCATGACCAGCCCCCTGCGCATCGCGATCGTCGGCCACGGCAACCTCGGCCGCGGCGTCGAGGCCGCGCTCCTCAAGACCGCCGACGCCGAGCTCGTCGGCATCTACACACGGCGCGACCCCGCCGCCGTCACCCCCGTCACCCCCGAAGCGACAGTCCGGCCTCTCGACGCGCTCAAGAGCGACGCCGACGGCATCGACGTCGCGATCTGCTGCGGCGGTTCCCGCAGCGACCTGCCCGAGCAGACGCCCGCGATCGCACGCTTCCTGCCCGTCGTCGACTCGTTCGACACGCACGCGCGCATCCCCGAGCACTTCGAGCGCGTCGACGCCGCGGCCCGCGCGGGCGGCAACGTCGCGCTCATCTCCGCAGGCTGGGACCCGGGTCTCTTCTCGATTAACCGGCTCTACGGCGAGGCGCTCCTGCCCGACGGCGACACGTACACGTTCTGGGGCCGCGGCCTCTCGCAGGGCCACTCCGACGCGATCCGGCGCGTGCCGGGTGTCGCGGCCGGCGTCCAGTACACGCACCCCGTGCCAGCCGCCGTCGACGCCGTGCGCTCGGGGGCGCGCCCGACGCTCACGACGCGCGAGAAGCACACGCGCGAGTGCTTCGTCGTCCTCGAGCCGGGCGCGGACGGCGCCGCCGTGCGCGAGGCGATCGTCACGATGCCCGACTACTTCGCCGACTACGACACGACCGTGACGTTCGTCGACGCCGACGAGCTCGCCCGCGACCACGCCGGCATGCCGCACGGCGGCTTCGTCATCCGTGCCGCCGAGACTTCCGCGGGGACGCGCCAGGTCGTCGAGTACTCGCTGCGGCTCGAGTCGAACCCCGAGCTCACCGCGGCCGTCCTCGTCGCCTCGGCGCGCGCGGTCGCGCGACTCCAGGCGCGCGGCGAGACGGGCGCGGTGACGCTGCTCGACGTACCGCCCGCGCTGCTCTCGCCGCGCTCGGCCGCCGACCTCCGGCGCGACCTGCTCTGAGTCCAGCCCTTCCGACAGATCCACGGCGGCCCCTCTGTCGAGGTGCCGCCGTGGATCCGTCGGGACGGGTGTGCAAGCGCCATCCTGACACCGTGGACGCCACCCGGCGCGGCGCACGCGCGCCGCGGGCGTCACGCTCGACTCAGCCGCGCACCTTGGCGAGCAGCTCGGGGTTTGACGGCTCGACGAGGTGCGAACCGTCGTCAAAGACGATGACGGGGATGTTCTGACGCCCGGCGATCTCGATCGCCCGCTCGCGCGCGGCCTCGTCGGCCTCGACGTCGACATACGTGTACGCGACACCCTCGCGGTCAAGCAGCGCCTTGGCGCGCGTGCAGTCGCCGCACCAGTCCGCGCCGTACATGGTGATAGTCCCGGCCATGGGGTCCTCCTCCGGTCTCAGGTGCGCACCCGTGCGGGCACGCGTCTCCCTCCACGGTACGTCGGCCGACGCGTCAGCCGTGCCGATGGGTCTCCTGTGCGGCGTGCTCGGCCGTCTCGATCTGGAACGTCGAGTGCTCGAGCGCGACCGGGAAGTGCGTCGCGACGCACTCGGCGAGCCGCTGGAGGATCTCGGGCGCATGGCCGGTCCGGAAGCACTCGTCGTCGACGACGACGTGCGCCGAGATGACGGGCAGCCCCGTCGCGACGGTCGACGCGTGGAGGTCGTGGACGTCGACGACGTGGTCGACACCGAGCATGTGCTCGCGCACCTCGCTGAGGTCGAGGCCGCGCGGGGTCTGTTCGAGGAGGATGCCGCCGGCCTCGCGGAGGATCGTCACGGCGCGCGGCACGATGAGCGCCGCGATGAGCAGGCCCGCGAGGGCGTCCGCCTGGAGCCAGCCCGTCGTGCGGATGACGATCGCGGCGACGATGACGCCGACGGAGCCGAGCGCGTCGTTGACGACCTCGAGGAACGCGGCACGCATGTTGAGGTTGGCGTCGCGGCCCGACGCGAGCACCGCGATCGCGACGATGTTGCCGACGAGCCCGACGACGCCGAAGACGAGGAGCTCGGTTGGTGCGATCTCGGGCGGCGTCCACAGGCGTCGGACGCCCTCGACCGCCGCGTAGACGCCGACCGCAAGGAGCACCGCCGCCTGCGTGAGCGCGGCGAGGACCTCGACGCGCCGGAAGCCCCAGGTGAGCCGCTCGGTCGGAGGGCGCGCCATGAGCGTCGCGGCGACGAGCGCGACCGCGAGCCCGCCCGCGTCCGTGAGCATGTGGGCGGTATCGGTGAGGAGCGCGAGGCTGCCGGTGAGGAGAGCCCCGACGGCCTGGGCGACGAGGATCGTCGCCGTGACCCCGAGTGCGATCGCGATGCGGCGGCGGTGCCCGGGCGCCGCGGGGTCGCCCACGTGGCTGTGGTCGTGTCCGTGGCTCATGTCAGCTCTCCTCCGGTCGCACGAGGTGGCTGCAGAGGCTCACGCGTGCACCCGTCGCGCCGAGGAGGTCCTCGGTCGCCCGCAGGAGTGCGGCGAGGGGTGCCGGTGCGGCGAGGCTGAGGACCGTCGAGCGCCCCTCGGGCCGGGCCGCGACGAGCCCGCACTCCTTGAGGCACGCGAGGTGCGCGCTCACGGTCGACTGCGCGAGGCCCAGGTGCTCGACGAGGTCGCGCACGCGGTGCTCGCCTGTCGCGAGGTGCTGGAGGATCGCGAGGCGGGTGGGGTCGGAGAGCGCGTCGAAGAGATGGGCGTACGTGGCCGTCGCCACGACGTCGACCTCCACGCCCGTGAGATTCATCGCCATGAGCCGATCCTATCGGTGCGCGACGATGAATGCCAGTGTGTCAGTGCCGCCTTTTCGTCAGCCCCCGGCTCACGACCTTCGCGAGCTCGACGACGAGCAGCACACCCACCGACACCGCCACCGCGACGCCCCAGTGCGCCGCGCCGATCGACGCCGACGAGAACCACACGTGCATGAACGGCGCGTAGACGAACACGCCCTGGAGCACAAGCAAGGCCCCCGCCGAGAGCCACAGCACCCGGTTGCCCCGGAGCACGGCCGGCGTGAGGCTCGACCGGTCGAGGAACCGACAGCTGAAGAGGTACGCGAGCTGCGCGAGCGCGAGCGTCGTCACTGCTGTCGTCCGCGCGACCGCGAGCGGCTCCCCCGCCCGCTCGAGCCACATGAACACACCGAGCGCAGCAGCACCGATCGCGAGCGACGCGACGACGATCTTGTTGACCGCCGCCGCATCGAGGATCCCGCTCCGCGAGTCGCGCGGAGGCCGGCGCATGATGCCCGGCTCCGCCTGCTCGTACGCGAGCGCGAGCGACAACGTCACCGCCGTGATCATGTTGATCCACAGCACCTGAACCGGCAGCAGCGGCATCGTGAGCCCCGCGAGCACCGCGACGAGCACGACGAGCGACTGCGCGCCGTTCGTCGGCAAGAGGAACAGCACGGACTTGCGAATGTTGTCGTAGATCCGACGCCCCTCCTCGACCGCGCGCTCGATCGTCGCGAAGTTGTCGTCCGCGAGCACGACCTCCGCGGCGTCCTTCGTCACCTCGGTGCCCTTGATACCCATCGCAACCCCCACGTCTGCCTGCGTGAGAGCGGGCGCGTCGTTGACGCCGTCGCCCGTCATCGCGACGATCTCGCCGTGAGACTGGAGCGCCGCGACGATCCGGATCTTGTGCTCGGGGCTCGTGCGCGCGTAGACGTCGACGTCCCTCACGACCTTGCGGAGCTCGGACGTTGTCAGTTCCTCGAGATCGGCACCCGTGAGCACCCGCGCACCCGGCCGAGCGATCCCCATCTCCTGCGCGATCGCGAACGCCGTGCCCGCGTGGTCGCCCGTGATCATCTTCACGCCGATGCCCGCCGCGTGACACTCCGCGATCGCCTCGATCGCCTCGGGCCGGGGCGGGTCGACGATCCCGACGAGCCCGCACAGCTCGAGCCCGTCCGCGACATCGTCCGCGGCGACCGTCGTCACCCCCGGCTCCGCAGGCTTGCGCGCCGCGGCGAGCACACGCAGACCGCGCGACCCGAGCTCGTCGATCCGCTCGAGCCACATGTCGCGGTCGAGCGGCTCCCGGCCGCCCGTCGCCGACGTCTGCGCCGAGCAGCGCTCGAGCACACGGTCAGGAGCGCCCTTGACGTGGATGACCGCCGACTCCTCCCCGCGCCGGTCGAGGGTCGCCATGTACTTCGTCGCCGACTCGAACGGCAGGACAGCAAGCCGCTCCCACTCCCCCGACGCCGCACCGGCCTTGAGCCCGAGCACCGCGAGAGCGCCCTCGGTCGGCTCCCCGACGAGGCCCCAGCGACCGTCGTCGCCCTGCTCGACACGCGCGTCGTTGCACAGCGCCATAACGTCCGTGAGCGCGTCGAACGCCACGTGCTCACCCCGCACCACCTCGGCGCCACCGGCCGTGAGCCGGCCCTCGGGCGCGTAGCCGACCCCCTCGACGTCGATCGTGAGGTCCGCCGTGAGCACGGTGCGCGCCGTCATCTCGTTGCGCGTGAGCGTCCCCGTCTTGTCCGAGCAGATCGTCGTCACCGACCCGAGCGTCTCGACCGCCGGCAGCTTGCGCGTGATCGCGCGGCGCCGCGCCATCTGCTGCACCCCGAGCGCGAGCGTGATCGTCACGAGCGCCGGCAGGCCCTCCGGAACCGCAGCGACCGCGAAGCCGATCCCCGCCGAGAGCAGCTCGTCGACCGGCTGGTCGTGGACGAGCCTCCCGACGAGCACCATGAACGCGCCGAGCCCCAGGATCGCCACCGCGATGACCTTGCCGAAACGGTCGAGCTGGCGCGTGAGCGGCGTCTTGACGTCCGTCACCTCGGACATCATCGTCTGGATCCGACCGATCTCGGTGTGCTGGCCCGTCGCGACGACGACCCCCGACCCCTGACCGGCCGCGACGAGCGTGCTCGAGAACATCATGCTCGTCCGGTCACCCACGCCCGCGTCGGGCTCGACCGCGCCCGGATGCTTCTCCGCGGGCACCGACTCGCCCGTGAGCGCCGACTCCTCGATCCGGAGGTTCGTCGCGTCGAGCACCCGCACGTCGGCCGGCACGCGGTCACCCGCACGCACGCGCACGATGTCACCCGGCACGAGGTCGTCCGCGTCGATCTTCGACCACTGCCCGTAGCGCAGTGCCTCCGCGTGCGTCGAGAGCATCGTGCGCAGCGACGCGAGCGCCGACTCGGCCTTGCCCTCCTGGACGAAGCCGATGCCCGCGTTGATGATCGCGACCGCGAGGATGACGGCGAAGTCGACCCAGTCGCCGACGACCGCCTTGAGGACCGCCGCGACGAGGAGGACGTAGATGAGCACGTCGTCGAAGTGGACGAGGATCCTCTTCCAGAGCGGATCGCGCTCGGGCGGCGGCAGACGGTTCGCACCGTGCTGCGCGAGCAGCCGTGCCGCGTCGTCGGTCGTGAGTCCGTCCGCGCTCGTGCCGAGCTCCGCGAGGACCTGCCCCGTGGACTGCGCCCACGGGACGTGCCCGGCACGCTCCCCCGGCGACCCGTCGGGGAGCGCAGCGCCGGGCTGCGTCGGGTCCGGCTGCGCGTGCGCTGACAGCGTGGCTTCGTCCATGGTGTCCATGGTCACCCGGGCGCGGGACGACCGCCACGTCCTTGGGTCCCATCGATACACGTCGCACGCCTCTCGGACACCCCGCAACGCGGGCGGAGCGGTTCCACGGGCCGACCGTCCCGGCGAGGTCGGCCCCCGGGGTCGTACCCTTCCGGGGTGAAGATCCTCTCCATCCAGTCCTCCGTCGCGTACGGCCATGTCGGCAACTCCGCCGCGGTGTTCCCGCTACAGCGCCTCGGCGTCGAGGTCATGCCCGTCCACACGGTGAACTTCTCCAACCACACCGGCTACGGCGCGTGGCGCGGACCGCTCATCGACCCGGCCGATGTCCGCGACGTCGTCACGGGCATCGAGGAGCGCGGCGCGTTCGCCGACACCGACGCGATCCTCTCGGGCTACCAGGGCGGCGAAGGCATCGCCGACGTCATCCTCGACGCGGTCGCCCGCGTCAAGGCCGCCAACCCGGCCGCGCTCTACGCGTGCGACCCCGTCATGGGCAACGCGAAGAGCGGCTGCTTCGTCGCCCCCGCGATCCCCGTGCTGCTGCGCGACCGCGTCGTGCCCGCGGCGGACATCATCACGCCCAACCAGTTCGAGCTCGGGTTCCTCACCGGCACGGAGCCCGACACGCTCGCCTCGACGCTCGAGTCGGCCGACCTCGCGCGGGCGATGGGTCCGTCGGTTGTCCTCGTCACGAGCGTCGAGCGTCCCGACCGCGAGCCCGGCACGATCGAGATGCTCGCCGTCACGCCCGAGGGTGCGTGGCTCGTGACGACCCCGTACCTGCCGCTCAAGGCCAACGGCTCGGGCGACGTCACGGCGGCGCTCTTCACCGCGCACTACGTACGCACGCGCAACGCCGCCGAGGCGCTCGCCCGCACGACGTCGTCGGTGTTCGACCTGCTCCGCACGACGCACGAGTCCGGACGCCGCGAGCTCGAGCTCGTCGCCGCCCAGGAGTTCTACGCGCACCCGCAGCTGCAGTTCGAGGTCCGCCAGGTGCGCTGAACCCCACCGGGTCCCACCGTGAGGGGCCGTGCACGCCATCTGCGCGCACGGCCCCCTCGCGGTCGTCGGGTTCCCGGTCCTGGTGGGCCTCAGCCGGTGATGGACTTCCCGATGATCTCCTCGATCGCGTCGGTGTCGATCGGCTCGCCCCAGTCCTCGTAGACGACCTCGGAGACCGCCGTGCCGTCCGTCGTGACGATCTTGGCGGTCGGACCCGGGACCTCCGTGTAGTAGGTGACCTCGGTCGCGAAGCCCTTGACGAGCTCGATCGGGGTCGCGGACACGATGCGCCACAGCGAGCGCTCTGTGCCACCCGCCACCTCGACCTCCTCCCGCCCCTCGACGACCCACTCGGACGAGAGCCCGAGGATGTTGTTGTAGAAGTCGGGCTGGAACATCCGACGCGATTGGTCCGTCACGTCGGCGACCCACATCGCTTCGCTGTCGCCGTCGGGATCTGCCTTGACCACCTTGCCGCCGACGCGCATCCACGCGTCCGTCGGGGTGATGACGATGAGCGAGTCACCGCCCGTGACCATCCCGTACGTGCCGTCGTCGGCATGAAGCCACTGGTAGTGCGCAGGCTCGGAGTCAGCCGTCACCTTGATGGTGCGTGCGCCCGTGCGGGCAGCCCGCGCGAAGTCCTCGAGACACTGCGCGAAGTCTGCGGCGGCGATGCGAGCGCCCTCGACCATCGCGATCGACGAACAGCTTGCGGGCATCACCGGCCCCGCAGGCACGTCCTGCGTCGGCCCAGAGCCCTCCGGGAGAGACACGCCTCCCCCGGGCGCGGTGCTCGCGGCGACCGTCGACGAGGAACTCACGCCTTCCGCGGGCGGGCCCGACGCGCAACCGCCGACAAGCGCAACCACGAGGGCAGGCAGTGCGACGGCACGCACGAGGACCGACCGGGTCGGCCCAGGGGCGAGGCACTTCAAGAGCGAGATCATGTCGGACATGCGCGCGATGTTAGGTGGGCCTGCTCACGCCCGCGACCTGAAAAGGACCCCGTCTCAGGCGAGCGCCTCCGCGAGCAGTTCGATGCTGCGGACCCGCGCCGCGAGGTCCGGCACCTGGTGGGCGACGATGAGCTCGTCCGCGCCCGTGCGCTCGACGAGCGCCCCGAGGTGGTCGCGGACGTCCGTGACCGTCCCGACCGCGCTCACCGACATCATGTGGTGGATGCGCTCGCCGTGCGGACCGTCGAGGATCGACTCGACGTCCGCGTCGGAAAGTTCGACGCCCGGCCTCAGCACGAAACGCCTCACCCGCTCCCGCAGGACGGCGCGGAACGTGCGCGCCGCGTCGTCCGCGTCGTCGGCCGCGACGACGTTCGCCGCGACGATCGCGTACGGCTCGGGGCACGACGCCGACGGGCGGAAGTCCTGCCGGTAGGCGGCGAGCGCCGCTTCGAGCGCGTCGGGCGCGAAGTGTGACGCGAACGCGTACGGCAGCCCGAGCTGAGCGGCGAGCTTCGCACCGAAGAGCGAGGACCCGAGGATGTAGAGCGGCACGTTCGTGCCGCGGCCCGGGTAGGCGTTGACAGCCTCAGCGGGCAGCCCGTCACCGAGGTACGACGCGAGCTCGACGACGTCCGTCGGGAACCGCTCGGAGTCCTCCGGCCGACGCCGTAGGGCCGCGAGCATCGCGAGATCACCGCCCGGCGCACGCCCGAGCCCCAAGTCGATCCGGCCCGGGTAGAGCTCGGCGAGCGTGCCGAACTGCTCGGCGATCGCGAGCGGCGAATGGTTCGGCAGCATGACGCCGCCCGCGCCGACCCGGATCGACGAGGTGTGCGCGGCGACGTGCCCGACGAGCACGGACGTCGCAGACGACGCGACGCCGCGCATGTTGTGGTGCTCCGCGTACCAGACGCGGTGGTAGCCGGCCGCCTCGGCCGCGCGAGCGGCAGGGACGATGTCCAGGAGGGCCTCGCGCACCGTCCGGCCCGGGGCGGACGTCGCAAGGTCGAGCATCGAGAAGAGCGTCATGCGTGGTCAACCCCGACGTGGGCCGCGATTGTTCCTCACGCCCGCCCGCGAGGCCCGAGGGGCCCGCGCGGCGCGTCGAAGTCGTCGTCGGTGAGTTCCCGCACGACGCGCGCCGGGTTGCCCACCCCGAACACGCCAGTCGGCAGGTCGCGTGTGACGGCCGAACCCGCCCCGACGACGGTGTTCTCGCCGATCCGTGGATCGTCAGCGACGTAAAAGTCACCGGCCATCATCCGCTCGTAGCTGCTGCGCTCGTCACCTGCGAAGTAGTCCGTCCCACGACCGTCGCGGCCGCGGAGCGCGTCACGGGACTTGGGTGGGCCCGGAGGGACTCGAACCCCCGACGTCCACGGTGTAAACGTGGCGCTCTAACCAGCTGAGCTACAGGCCCTTGAAGCGGTCACACGATACCCGTTCGGCGTCGGCGCGTCGCGCACTCTCCCGCATCCTGAGCACGCCGAGCGCCGGCCGCCCGGGAGGTCGTCCGGCGTCGCGCCGCACCTCGGCCCAGCTCAGCGCAGCTCAGCCCAGATCAGCGCAGCTCAGACGAGCGTGAGCGCCTGGTGGTAGCCGGAGAACGCACGCTTCTCGCCGGGAGCGTTGACGATGCTCCACCGGATGACGCCGTCCTCGTCGACGAGGAAGCTGCCACGGATCGCGAGGCCCCGCGACTCGTCGAGCACGCCGTACGCGCGCGCGGCCTCGCCGTGCGGCCAGAAGTCGCTCAGCAGGTCGAAGTCGTAGCCCTCCTGCTCCGACCACGCGCGCAACGAGTAGACGGGGTCGCACGAGATCGCCAGCACGCGGACGCCCGCGTCCTCGAAGTCCTCGAGGTTGTCGCGGATCTCGCACATCTCGCCCGTGCAGATCCCCGAGAACGCGAACGGGAAGAAGACAACGAGCGCGGGCGTGCCGCGCAGGTCGGAGAGCGTCACCGGCGTGCCGTGGACGTCCTGGAGCGTGAAGTCGGGAGCCGGCTCACCGACCTGCGGGATGCCCGTCACGTCAGCGGCCTCGGCCACGCGTGCCGAGCTTCGTCGCCGACCAGTCCTCGGCGAGCGAGAACGTGCTCGTCGCGTGCAGGCCCGCGGTGGTCGCCGCCTCCTGGATGTCGCTGTGGCCGACGTGGCCGCGACGCCCAGGCTTGGGCGTGAGCACCCAGATGGGTGCCCCGTCGTCGAGCACCGTCTGGACGTCGACGAGGGTGTCCGTGAGGTCCTCGCCCTCACCGTCGCGGAACCAGACGATCGCACCGTCGACGACGTCGTCGAAGTCCTCGTCCGCGAGGTCAGCACCCGTGAGATCGGCGATCGCATCGCGGACGTCGTGGTCGACGTCGTCGGCATACCCGAACTCCTGGACGAGATGCCCGTCCTCGAAGCCCAGCCTGTCCACACCCGTCGCGCCCGTCGCGCTACCCGGGTCCGTGCTCGTCGCCACCTGTGTCCGCCTTCTCTCGCATCCGCCGACGACGGCAGCCGCCTGGGGCGCCGTCGCCGTGGGCCCGGAACGGGGCCCACGCAACCAACCTAGTCCACGGGACGGGCCTCCGTCCCGGTGTCCGCCCTGCGACGCGCCCTGCCGCGCCCGGTGGTCAAAACGTAGAGTGTCATGGACGTCACGCCCGTTGGAGGCCCCGTGGGTGTGACTTTGCCGCCCTGTGGTGAACACAATGGTTCGGCACCACCCGACGCGGGCAGCGGCACACCGCACCGCCGAGGACCGGCCCGGCCCCTCCCGCACCTGCGGGTGCGGGCTCCCGAGGAGATGAAGAGGTTTCTGGTGGCATCGCACGACGAGACGCGCCCGCTCATCAACGGCCTGCTGAGCCAGGTCCCCGACTTCGACCCCGCCGAGACGGCGGAATGGGTCGAGGCGCTGGACGGGCTCATCGACGACCGTGGCGGCCCGCGCGCACGCTACGTCCTGCTCAACCTGCTCAAGCGGGCCCGGGAGCGCAACGTTGCGATCCCGACCTCGTTCGCGACCCCGTACGTCAACACGATCGGCGTGCACGAGGAGCCCTACTTCCCGGGCGACGAGGTCATGGAGCGCCGCTACCGCTCGTGGATCCGCTGGAACGCAGCCGTCATGGTGACGCGCGCGCAGCGACCGGGCATCGGCGTCGGCGGCCACATCTCGTCGTACGCGTCCGTCGCGACGCTCTACGAGGTCGGGCTCAACCACTTCTTCCGCGGCAAGGACCACCCCGGCGGCGGCGACCAGGTCTACTTCCAGGGCCACGCCTCCCCCGGTGTCTACGCGCGCGGACTCCTCGAGGGCCGCCTGAGCGAGCACCAGCTCGACGGCTTCCGCCAGGAGCACTCGCACGAGGGCGGCGGTCTGCCGTCGTACCCGCACCCGCGCCTCGCCCCCGAGCTCTGGGAGTTCCCGACGGTCTCGATGGGCCTCGGCCCGTCGTCCGCGATCTACCAGGCCTGGACGAACCGTTACCTCCACGAGCGCGGCATCAAGGACACGTCGCAGCAGGACGTCTGGGCGTTCCTCGGCGACGGAGAGATGGACGAGCCCGAGTCGCGCGGCATGCTCCAGCTCGCCGCGCAGCAACAGCTCGACAACCTCACGTTCGTCGTCAACTGCAACCTCCAGCGCCTCGACGGCCCCGTCCGTGGCAACGGCAAGATCATCCAGGAGCTCGAGGCACAGTTCCGCGGCGCCGGCTGGAACGTCATCAAGGTCATCTGGGGCCGCGAGTGGGACGTCCTGCTCAACGCTGACAAGGACCGCGCGCTCGTCAACCTCATGAACCAGACGGTCGACGGCGACTACCAGACGTTCCGCGCGAACGACGGCGCCTACATCCGCGAGCATTTCTTCGGCCGCGATCCGCGCACCAAGGCGCTCGTCGAGAACATGTCGGACGACGAGATCTGGGCCCTCAAGCGCGGCGGCCACGACTACCGCAAGATCTTCGCGGCCTACGCCGCGGCGCGCGCCCACACGGGCCAGCCGACCGTCATCCTCGCGCACACCGTCAAGGGCTACGGCCTCGGCTCGGGCTTCGCGGGACGCAACTCGACGCACCAGATGAAGAAGCTCAAGAACGCGGAGCTCAAGACGCTGCGGGACACGCTGCACATCCCGATCACGGACGAGCAGATCGACGCCGAGCCGTACATGCCGCCGTACTACAACCCCGGCCCCGAGGACCCGACGATCCAGTACATGCTCGAGCGCCGCCGCGCGCTCGGCGGGTTCGTCCCAGAGCGCCGCACGAAGCACACCGAGCTCACCCTGCCCGGCGACAAGGCCTACGAGCTGCTCGCCAAGGGCTCGGGTCAGCAGGAGGTCGCGACGACGATGGCGCTCGTGCGCCTCTTCAAGGACCTCGTGCGCGACAAGGAGTTCGGCCACCGCATCGTCCCGATCATCCCGGACGAGGCGCGGACCTTCGGTCTCGACTCGATCTTCCCGAGCGCGAAGATCTTCAACACGCTCGGCCAGAACTACACGCCGGTCGACGCCGAGCTCATGCTCTCCTACCGGGAGTCCGAGTCCGGCCAGATCATGCACACGGGCATCAACGAGGCCGGTTCGGCTTCCGCCTTCCAGGCTGTCGGCACGTCGTACGCGACGCACGGCGAGCCGCTCATCCCGTTCTACTTCTACTACTCGATGTTCGGGTTCCAGCGGACGGGCGACCAGTTCTGGGCGGCCGGCGACCAGCTGACGCGAGGGTTCCTCATCGGTGCGACCGCGGGCCGCACGACCCTCACGGGCGAGGGCCTCCAGCACGCCGACGGCCACTCGCCGCTCCTCGCGGGCACGATGCCGCACATGGTCCACTACGACCCCGCGTACGGGTACGAGATCCGGCACATCGTGCGCGACGGTCTCGAGCGCATGTACGGCCAGGACAACGGCGGCCGCGACCGTGACGTCGTCTACTACCTCACGGTCTACAACGAGCCGATGCGTCAGCCTGCCGAGCCGGCGGACGTCGACGTCGACGGCATCCTCAAGGGCATCCACCGCATCCACCGCGCTGAGGGTGAGGGCCCGCGCGCGCAGATCCTCTCGTCCGGTGTCGGTGTGCTCTGGGCCCTCGAGGCCGCCGAGATTCTCGCGGCCGACTGGGGCGTCCAGGCGGATGTGTGGTCGGTGACGAGCTGGCTCGAGCTACGCCGCGACGGCCTCGCCGCCGACGAGCACAACTTCCTCCACCCGGGCGAGGAGCGTCGGACGGCGTACCTCACGCAGAAGCTCGCCGACGCTCAGGGCCCGTTCGTCGCGACGAGCGACTACGACAAGCTCGTGCAGGACCAGGTCCGTGCCTGGATCCCTGGCGAGTACCACGTGCTCGGTGCGGACGGCTTCGGCTTCTCCGACACCCGCGCCGCGGCGCGCCGCTACTTCAAGATCGACGGGCCCTCGACGGCCGTCCGCGTGCTGCAGGCCCTCGCGGCCCGCGGCGAGATCGCGGCCGACGCCCCTGCGCAGGCGATCGAGAAGTACCGGATCCACGACGTCACGGCCGGCACGTCCGGCTCGGTGGGCGGCGACTCCTGACGGAGCCCGTCCTCGCTGACGAAGGGCAGGAGCCCCGCACCGTGAGGTGCGGGGCTCCTGCCGTTCGTGCGTAGGGCACGTGGCGCGCGGACGCGCGTGGCGCGCGCAGGTTCAGGCCGTCGAGCTGTCCGACGCCTCGTCGAGCGCCGCGCGGAGCTCGGTGTGCATCCGTGCCGCCCGCGGCTGGTCCTGGTGCTGGTCGATCGCCGCGAGGTGACGCTCGGCCTCGTCCGGGCGACCGGCCTCAAGCGCGGCGAGGACGAGGTGGCGTCCGACCTCGAGGTCGTGCTCGCGGGCGCGCCAGTGACCGGTGCCGAGCGCAAGGGCCTCGTGGGGTCGGTCGGCGTCCCTCAGAACTCCGAGACCGTGCGCGAGGGCTGTGCCGGTCGTGTCGCGCTCGTGCGCGGTGACGAGCCTGCGCACGGCCTGCTCGTGGTCCTCCGCGACCGAGAGCCTCGCCAGCTCGACGAGCGGGTACCAGGCGCGTGGGTGCCCCGCGAGCTCCTCGGCGAGCGCCCACACGGCAAGGTCACCGCGCCGGGCGCGCTCCTGCTCCGCAGTCTCGACGTCCTCCGCGGGCACGAGCGGGTCCTCGGCAGGGTGCGGGCCGTCGGCGCGGCGTCGGACGAGCTCGGCGAGCTCGCGGAACGCACCCACGTCATTGGGATCGCTCGCGAGCCGCGACCGCAGCCGGTCCTCCCGTGGCTCGTCCCCTGCCGGCGCCGCGCTCGTCGGGCGCCGTGCGCCGACCCGTGAGACCGGGGCAGGTCGCTGGAAGAGCTTGCGGAACTTCGGGAAGACAGCCATGACTTGACCATATCCGCTTCAAGGTCAGGTGTCCCGGGCAGATCCGCCCCGTCTCGCCGCCCGAGAGCGACATGCCCCGGGTTTTGTCGCTACCCCACAACCGGGGTCGTATGCTCACCCCATGACCCCGCCCCTCGCCATGCCCGACGACGCACGCGTCGACGACGAGAACCTTCGCCGTGTTCGTGAGGGCGCGAGCATGCTCACGAAGGCCGCGCTCGCCCAGCTCGACGCCGAGCTCTCGTGGTACCGCGACCTGCAGGCCGACGACCGCTCGTGGATCGGCGTCGTCGTGAGCTCGGCGGTCTCGGCGTTCATCGAGTGGTACACCGACCCGGCGAATGCGACGGGTGTCGGCGAGATCTTCTCGGCCGCGCCGCCCGAGCTCACGCAGGCGATCTCGCTCCAGCAGACGCTCCAACTCGTGCGCCTCGCGGTCGAGGTCGTCGAGGCGCACTCCGACCGACTCGCGGTCCCCGGTCAGGAGCGCGACCTGCGGGAAGCCGTCCTGCGGTACTCGCGTGAGGTCGCGTTCTCCGCGGCCGAGGTCTACGCGCGTGCCGCCGAGATGCGCGGCGCGTGGGACGCACGCCTCGAGGCGCTCACGGTCGACGCGCTCATGCGTGGCGAGAACGACGACGCCGTGCGCTCGCGCGTTGCGGCCCTCGGCTGGTCGGGGGCCGCGAACGTCCTCGTCATGGTCGGGACGACGACGACCAGGCTCGACGAGGTGCGCTCGGCGGAGCTGCGACGCGCGACCCGCCGGCTCGTCGACGACGTGCTCGTCGGCATCCAGTCGGACCGAGTCGTCCTCGTCCTCGGCGGAGGCGACAACCTCCTCGAGGCGGCCCGCTCGCTCGTCGCCCGCTTCGGCCCCGGCCCCGTCGTCATCGGGCCCGTCGTCGGCTCGATCTCCGAGGCCGGGCGCAGCGCGGCCGCGGCCCTCGCCGCGCTCGCCGCGGCCCCCGCGTGGCCGCAGGCCCCCCGCCCCGTCCACGCCGACGACCTCCTGCCCGAACGCGTCCTCGTCGGCGACCGGCTCGCCCGCCGGACCCTCGTCGACACCGCCTTCGCGCCGCTGAGCGCAAGCACGGGCTCCGTCCTCGAGACGCTCTCGGCGTACCTCGGCACGGGGCGTTCGCTCGAGGCTGCGGCGCGCTCGCTCTACGTCCACCCCAACACCGTGCGTTACCGCCTCCGGAAGGTCGCCGAGCTTACAGGCTGGGACCCGCTCGACGCCCGGGAGTCGTTCGTCCTCCAGGTCGCGCTCGCCCTCGGCGAGCTCGAGCGTCACGAGATCCCCCGCCTTCCCTAGGTCTTGTAGGTATCTCACAACGTCGTCTCGCACACTTGGTGCGCGTCGTCACGGGCTGCACGCACCCCCCGGAAGGCAAGGTTGACGAGTGATCGCCGTACTGTGCCCAGGCCAGGGCTCCCAGACCCCCGGCATGTTCGCCCCGTGGCTCGAGATCGACGGCGTGCGTGCACGCCTCGACGAGCTCGGGGCCGCCGCCGACCTCGACCTCGTCGCCCACGGCACGACGTCCGACGCCGAGACGATCCGGGACACGGCAGTCGCCCAGCCCCTCATCGTCGCCGCCTCGCTCGTCGCGCTCCGTGAGGTGCTCGGTGATGCCCCTGCAGCGGGCACGGTCGACGTCACCGCCGGCCACTCGGTCGGCGAGCTCGCCGCCGCGGCCGTCGCCGGTGTCCTCACCGACGCGGGCGCCGTCGGGCTCGTCGCCCGACGCGCCCGCGCGATGGCGGTCGCCGCTGCCGCCGAGGCGACCGGCATGAGCGCCGTCCTCGGCGGCGACCCCGACGAGGTCCTCGCCGCGATCGAGGCAGCCGGCCTCGTCCCCGCGAACGTCAACGGAGGCGGGCAGGTCGTCGCCGCCGGTTCGCTCGAGGGCCTCGCGCGCCTCGCCGAGCAGCCCCCGACGCGCGCTCGCGTCATCCCGCTCCAGGTCGCCGGCGCGTTCCACTCGCCGTTCATGGAGCCCGCGCGCGCCGAGTTCGCGCCCATCGCCGCCGCGTGGGACGCCGCCGACCCGACGCTCCCCCTCGTCTCGAACCTCGACGGCGCCGTCTACACCGGCGGCACCCACGGGTTCGGCACGGCTGCGCAGGTCCTCGACCACCTCGGCCGCCAGGTCGTCGCCCCCGTCCGCTGGGACCTCTGCCAGGAGACTTTCGCGTCGCTCGGCGTCACCGCGATCCTCGAGCTCGCCCCCGGCGGCGTCCTCACGGGCCTCGCTAAGCGCGCCCTCAAGGGCGTCGAGCTCGTCGCCGTGAAGTCTCCCGACGACCTCGCCGCAGCCCGCGACCTCGTCGCCCGCCACTCCGGCACCACCATCCCCACCGAGGAGATTCCCGCGTGACCGCGCAGCTCACCCAGGCCACCGGCCCCCAGTTCTCGCGCATCCTCGCGATCGGCGGCGTCCGCGGCGAGAACGTCGTGACGAACGACGACATCGCAGGCCCGATCGACTCCTCCGACGAGTGGATCCGTCAGCGCACGGGCATCGTCACGCGCCGCCGTGCGGGCACCGACACGGACGTGCTCGACCTCGCCGAGGCCGCGGCGCTCGACGCCCTCGCGAAGGCAGGACTCACGGGCGCCGACATCGACGTCGTCATCCTCTCGACCGTCACGTACTTCGCGCAGACCCCCGCGGGCGCCGCGATCGTCGCCGACCGCATCGGCGCCAACCCCGCCGCCGCCTACGACATCTCGGCAGCGTGCGCCGGCTACGCGTACGGCATCGGCCAGGCCGACGCGCTCGTCCGCTCGGGCGCCGCACGCCACGTGCTCGTCATCGGCGCCGAGAAGATGAGCGACTTCATCGACCCGACCGACCGCTCGATCTCCTTCCTCCTCGGCGACGGCGGCGGCGCCGCGATCGTCGGCCCCTCCGACTTCCCCGGCATCGGCCCGACGGTCTGGGGCTCGGACGGCTCGAAGGCCGACGCCATCCGTCAGACGGCGCCGTGGAACGAGACCGCGGGCGTCGAGGGTGCCGAGTGGCCCACGCTGCGGCAGGACGGGCCGTCCGTCTTCAAGTGGGCCGCCTTCCAAATGGGCCCCGTCGCACTCAAGGCCGTCGAGGCCGCCGGCCTCACGCCCGCCGACATCGACGTCTTCGTCCCCCACCAGGCGAACATGCGGATCATCGACCAGATGATCAAGCAGCTCGGCCTCCGCGACGACGTCGTCGTCGGCCGCGACATCGCGGACACGGGCAACACGTCGGCCGCGTCGATCCCCCTCGCGACCGAGCGCCTCGTCCGCGAGGGCACCGCGAAGAGCGGCGACGTCCTCCTCCAGATCGGCTTCGGCGCCGGCCTCGTCTACGCGGCCCAGGTCATCGTCGTCCCGTAGCCCCACGACGTCCGTCGCCGCCCGCGGCGACGGGAAGCAGCACCCCCACCACCCCACCGCCGCACGCGGCGACCAACCGAAGGAGCAACCCCATGGCTTACACCGAGAACGAGGTCCTCGCCGGGCTCGCCGAGATCGTCGCCGAGGAGACGGGCCTTCCGGCCGACACCGTCACCTCCGAGAAGTCCTTCACGGACGACCTCGACATCGACTCGCTGTCGATGATGACGATCGTCACGCACGCCGAGGACAAGTTCGGCGTCACCATCCCCGACGACGACGTCAAGAACCTCGCCACCGTCGGCGACGCCGTCTCGTTCATCACGAACGCCCAGGCCTGAGCCGACCGCGTCCCGGGCCGCACGCGGCCCGGGACCGGCGCCCGGCCACCCCTGCACGACCCCAGCCTTCCTGAGGAGACCACCATGACCACCCCTCGCGACGTCGTCGTCACCGGCCTCGGCGCCACCACCCCCCTGGGTGGGGACGTGGCCTCCACCTGGCGCGCCGCCCTCGCAGGCGAGTCCGGCGCCAGGACCTTCGACAACGACTGGTCCGTGAAGTACGGCATTCCCGTCGAGTTCGGCGCAACCATCAAGGTCGCCCCCGACGAGGTGCTGCCCCGCCCCGAGATCAAGCGCATGGACCCCTCGACGCAGTACGCGATGATCGCGGCCCGCGAGGCGTGGGCCGACGCGGGCTCCCCCGAGGTCGACGGCGACCGGCTCGGCACCGTCGTGTCCTCGGGCATCGGCGGCATCTGGACGACGCTCGACGCGTGGGACACCCTGCGCGAGAAGGGTGCGCGCCGCGTCCTGCCCATGACCGTCCCCATGCTCATGCCGAACTCCGCGACCGCGTTCGTGTCGCTCGAGCTCGGTGCGCGCGCCGGCGCTCACGCGCTCGTCTCCGCGTGCGCGTCGGGCGCGGAGGCCATCGGCTACGGCCTCGAGATGATCCGCTCGGGCCGCGCCGACATCGTCGTGTGCGGCGGCACCGAGGCGACGATCCACCCCATGCCGATCGCGGCCTTCGCTGCGTCGCGCACGCTCTCGCTGCGCAACGACGACCCCGCGGGGGCGTCACGCCCCTACGACACGGCCCGCGACGGCTTCGTCATCGGCGAGGGCTCCGGCATCGTCGTTCTCGAGGCCGCCGAGCACGCCGCGGCACGCGGCGCGCGCGTCTACGCGAAGATCGCGGGCGTCGGCCTCACCGCCGATGGCTACCACATCACGTCCCCCGAGCCGACGGGTGATGGCCAGCGCCGCGCCATGGCGGCCGCGCTCGCCGAGTCCGGCGTCACCGCGAAGGACGTCGTCCACGTCAACGCGCATGCGACGTCGACCGTCGTCGGCGACCTCATCGAGGCCCGCTCGATCCGCGGCGTCCTCGGCGACGACGCCGACCACGTCGCGCTCTCGGCGACGAAGTCGATGACCGGGCACCTGCTCGGGGGCGCGGGCGCGCTCGAGACGATCTTCACGGTGCTCGCCGTCCACGACCGTCAGGCTCCGCCGACGATCAACGTCTCCGACCCCGACCCCGAGCTCGTGCTCGACCTCGTCCGGGACACGCCGCGCGCGCTGCCTTCCGGCGACGTCGCGGCGATCAACAACTCGTTCGGCTTCGGTGGCCACAACGTCGCGCTCGTCGTGACGAATGCCTGATGTCGTCGTGCGGGGCCTGCGGGCCGCGCGCGTCGACGTGTGCATGCCGCAGGGCGGCGCTCCCCGGGGAGCGCCGCCCTGCGGCATGCTGGGAGGCGGTCCAATAGCGGATCCGTACGCGCGACGTGAACGGATCGGCTATCGAGCGCGATGCGACCTCGCTGGATAGCGGATCCGGACAGGTGAGGTGGGCGGATCGGCTATCGAGCCACACGGGTGACGGGGATGGACGCGTACCGAGCGTCGAACGAGGGCACGGCGTCGATCCGTCCGAGAGAGCACGAGCGCGGGTGGAGACGACCCTCGTGCGCGCGCTCCTCGTCGTCGAGGTGTGGAGCTGGGCTCAGCCCACGCGGTGGAGCCAGCGGACCGGCGCGCCCGCACCCGCGTAGCGGAACGTCTCGAGCTCGTCGTCCCACGCCTGGCCGAGCGCGAGCGACAGCTCCGTCCGCATGCGCACGGGATCGTCCGCGTGCTCAAGCGCCGCGCGCACCCGGTCCTCCGGCACGACGACGTTGCCGTGGACGTCCGTCGCCGCGTGGAAGATCCCGAGCTCAGGGGTGTGACTCCAGCGGGAGCCGTCGGTGCCGCGGCTCGCCTCCTCGGTCACCTCGTACCGCAGGTGCGCCCAGCCACGCAGCGCGGACGCGAGACGTGCGCCCGTGCCAGGCTCACCCTGCCACGACAGCTCGGCGCGCAGCATGCCGGGCGCGACGGGCTGCTCGATCCAGTCGAGGGACACGCGCACGCCAAGGACGTTCTCGGTGGCCCACTCGACATGAGGGCACAGTGCACGCGGCGAAGAGTGCACGAAAAGCACACCGCGGGTCGACGAACCAGCCATGGTAGGCCTCCTTGTGTCTCGAGGGTCGTCTTCCCCAACGTCCTCAGATCACAGGTGACCAGCGGTCCTGCACGGTGCAACGGCACCATCATGCCCCATCGGGGCCCGTCCTGGCGAGAGGTCGGCGCAACCGACGTGCGGCCGCGCCGCCTCCCGACGGCTCAGAGCTGCTCGCGGAGCGCGCGCATCGCCTTCTTGCGCACCGACTTCTCGAGCCTGTCGAGGTAGAGATAGCCGTCGAGGTGGTCGACCTCGTGCTGGAGGCAGCGCGCCATGAGCTCCTCACCCTCGACGACGACCGTGTTGCCGTCGAGGTCGACGCCCTCGACCTTCGCGTACCACGCGCGACGCGTCGAGAACCACAGGCCCGGCACCGAGAGGCAGCCCTCGTCACCGTCCTGGTACTCGTCCTCCGAGAGGTCGACGATGCGCGGGTTGAGGACGTAGCCGATCTCGTCGTCGATGTTCCACGAGAACGCGCGGAGGCTCACGCCGATCTGGTTGGCGGCGAGACCTGCGCGCCCCTCGTCGTCGACCGTCTCGACGAGGTCCGCGACGAGCTGCCGTACCCTGTCGTCGACCTGCGTGATCGGCTCGCAGGGCGTGCGCAGGACGGGGTCGGGCAGAACACGGATGTCTCTCATGGCCATGGGGTGATTGTTTCACGGGTCGCGAGCAGTCCGGGGCCACGTCTCTCCCCCGCTGCCTGCGACGGCGACGACCTCAGCCGAGCCCGCTCACCCGGACGAGCAGCACGCCCGCACCGGCGCACGCCCACGAGACGAGCGAGCCGACGAGGAACTCCTCGGCCTTGGTGCCGCGCGCGCGGTCCGCCGAGATCTCCGGGAAGCGCACGACGCCCTTCGCAGCGAGGACCGCTGCGATGACGCCGTACGCACCCGTGAGTGCGAGCAGGAGGACAAGGACGCGCTCGAGGGGCCCGATGTACCGGCCGCCGCGCATGACCGGACCGGTGCGGGGCTCCGGCGGGGCCTCGACGGGGCTGAGGGACGCGACGTCACGGCCGCGCACCGCGAGGCGCCATCCGGTCGGGCGTCGGCCCGTCGACCGGCCCGCGTCGTCGATGCCGGGAACGTTCCCGTCCGGGGCCCGGCGGGCGCGCGCGAGCGCGGCGCGCGTCACGAGGTTCGCGGTGCGCGTGAGCCCGACGAGCACGACGAGGACGGCGAGCGCGACCGCGACGGGGACGCCCGCGCGACCGGGGACGGTTCGCGCCCACGCGTCGACGAGAGGGCCCGCGGGTTCCGGTGCAGGGACGAGCGCGGCGGCGACGAGGACGACGGCGAGCGCTGCGGCGGGCCACGCGCGAGGAGGCGCGGCGGCAGCACCCGTGGCAACTCCCACCTGCGGCACGAGCAAGGACCACGCGGCGGCCGCGACCGCGCCGACGACGACCGTGACGACATGCGCGCCGAACCCGACGATGAGGGTCGTGCCGACGGCAGCGACGACGAGCGCGGCGAGCGCCCGGCGCGTCCGCGGTGCGAGCCGGGCTCCCCGTGCGACGTCTGCCGCGACGACGAGCGCGAGAACGACGGTTGCGGTCACCGGGTCGCCTCCTCGAGAAGCGCGAGCGCCGCGAGGAGCGCTGTGCCGCCCGAGCGACGCAGCCCCTGGGAGACCGCAGGTTGCGTGACGCCGTGCTCCGCGGCCACCTGGGCCTGGGTCCGTCCGAGCGCGGCGGAACCGACGTAGGAACGCTGGGGTGAGGTCATGCCGTCGATCATCCTGTCCGTGACGAGAAGCTGCGCGTCGACGACGGCCGCGGACGGGTCGTGGCCGCTCGTCTTCGTCGCCTCATCGGTCACGCGTCCGTCGAGGAACCACGTGCGCACCCACGGGGACTCCTTGCGGTCGGCGCGACGGTGGGCCTCGTCGATCGCGTCGCGGGCAGCCCACCACGCGGAGCCGTCCTTGATCGCGGGCCCGTCACCGTCCTGCGCGACGTCGCGGGTCTCCCCGCGTCCGATCCCGACACGGACGTCGAGCCCGTCGGGCAGGAGGAGACGGCCGACGGTCGCGGTCCAGAGGGCGGCGGGCAGCGTGTCCGCGAGCGCCTGGAACTCGTCGCCGACGGTCGCCCACAGGGGGATGGCGAGCGGGACGACGTCGTGGGCGCGCGCGAACGCGTCGAGCACGGCGGTCTGCGCCGCGGCGCGGTCGGGGACCTCGCGCGAGCGGACGATGTCAACAATAAGGGCGTACCGCAGGCTACTCATGACATCATGATAAGCAGATCGCTTATAGTGGGCCAGGTATAACGTCTTCGGGGGGCTCGGAGCCCGTGGGCGGGGTGCGGGGATGTGAACGACCGGGCACCAGGGAGAGTGGCACCCGGCCGTGGCCGCGCGGGCACCCTACTGCTGTCGGCGCAGCTCGCGGAACATCGGGCAGTCGAAGGGGTCACGCGCACCCAGGCCCACCTCGTTGAGGTACCGCACCACGATCAGGTACGAGCGCACGAGGCTTGTCTCCGTGTACGGCATGCCGATCTGCGCGCACCGCTCACGCACGATCGCCGCGGCCCGCGAGAGGTGCGGACGCGGCATGCTCGGGAAGAGGTGGTGCTCGATCTGAAAGTTGAGGCCACCCATGAGGATGCTCATGACCCGCCCGCCGCGGATGTTGCGGGACGTCAGCACCTGCTTCGAGAGGAAGTCGAGCCGCGAGCTCGCCGGGATGATCGCCATGCCCTTGTGGTTGGGCGCGAACGACGCCCCCATGTACACGCCGAACACGGCGAGCTGGACCCCAAGGAACGCCGCAGCGAGCCCGAGCGGAAGCGCCCAGAGGACGAGCCCGAGGTAGACCGCGAGGCGCACGATGATCGTCGCGAGCTCGAGCATGCGCGTCCGCAGGTCGGCGCGGCCGACCTGCGAGCCCGTCGCGAGAGAGCGGATCGCGGTGACGTGGAGGTTGATCCCCTCGAGCGTGAGGAGCGGGAAGAACAACCACCCCTGGTGTCGCGTGAGGAGCGCCATGAGCCCCGTGTGCTGCGCAGCACCCTCGGGGGTGAAGACGATCGTGTCGTTCTCGATGTCCGGGTCCTTGCCGACCTGGTTGGGGTTGCCGTGGTGACGCGTGTGCTTGTGCATCCACCACGTGTAGGAGATCCCCACGACGACGTTCGCAAGGAAGCGCCCGGCACGGTCGTTCGTCGTGTTCGACGCGAACACCTGACGGTGGGCGGCCTCGTGCGCGACGAACGCGAACTGCGTGAGGACGAGACCGAGGCCGGCGGCGACGAGCAGCTGGAACCACGAGTCGCCGAGGAGGACGAACGCTGTGACGAGCCCGCCGAGCGCAGCCGCGAGGATGCCGAGCGTCCCGACGTAGTAGCCCTGCGCGCGATGGAGAAGGCCGGCGTCCTTGACCGTCCGCAGCAGCGCGCTGTAGCTGCTCGTGAGGTTCGGCATGTCCTCGGCCCGCGGGCTCGGACGCTCGGCGTAGCGCATGGTCTCGGCTGACATCAATGTCTCCCGGCGGTGCAGGTGGCGACTTCCCAGCCGTGAGTATGAGCGGGCGCTCGTCGTGCGGATGACCCAACCCTACGGAACCGTAGGTTAGGCGTCCACGGGAGTCCCGTCCGTGGACACGGAGGCCTCGTGGAGGTGCTGCACGCACGGCTGGCGCCGGCCATGGCGCCCCGCTGCGAGGCCCACCGCGCCGGGGCCCGGCGCGCCTGCGCCCGAGCCCGAGCTCGACTAGATGCCGTCACCCGGCAGCAGGCACCGTCACGCGCCCGGGCACGACTCCTCCGCCCCGGTTGCGGAACCGCGCACCGCGGCGCACGGTGAAGGGCAACGGCCCGCGGGCACGTCGGAAGCCCGCAGGCAGGACGTCCATGTTGCACGAGGAGCACGCCACCGAGGAGGCCCACCATGACGAGCCATGACGACACGCACGGCAGCACGTACGACGACACCGGCCGACCCCACCCCACGACGACCCACGCGGCACCAGGCTCCGGCCACCCGAAGATCTTCGTCTCGACCCTCATCGACGACGGCACTGCCCCGCACGAGGTGCCGATCACCTCGGAAGAGCTGACTATCGGTTCCGGCCCCGGCGTCGACCTCGAGCTCGACGGCCTGCTGCCCCACCACGTGACGATCTACCACGACGCCCGTGACGAGTACCGCGTCCGCGCGCTCGGCGCCGTCGGCGGCGGCTCCGCCTCCGACGACGGCGACCGCGCCCTGCGCACCGGTGCCCGCATCGAGGTCGACCCGTGGGTCCTCACCTTCTGGCGCGAGGAACGCGCCGACCACGGACGCCCCTACGGCGGACGTCAGGGCGGCGAGTTCTCGGAGGGCCGAACGCAGGCGCCGCGACCTGCTGACCTCGCCGCAGGCTTCGCCCCGAGCGTCCCGCCCGGCACGGAGGTCGACGACGACGCACCGGGTCCGATCACGGACTGAACCATGACGTCGAGCACGGTCGATGACGTCGAGCCGATGGCGCGCACCCCGTGGCTGATCCGCACGTCGGGGACCATCGCGCTGCTCGGCGTCATCGGTGCTGCTCTGCTCGGCGCGTTCGGCACGCGCACCGCCGAGGCTTCCGCGACGCAGGACGGCTGGACCGTGAGCGTCCGCCACGCCGCCGTCGCCCGCGCCGGGCTCGACGTCCCCGTGACGATCACGGTCCACCGCGCCGGCGGCTTCAACGACGACGTCGTCGTCGCCGTCACCTCGGACTACCTCCGGATCCTCGACCAGCAGAGCACCGGACCCGAACCCGCCGAGCAGACCCGCGATGCCTCGTGGACCTACCTGACGTTCACACCACCCGACGGCGACACGCTGACGATCGACATCGAGGCCTACGTCCGCGCCCTGCACCACACCGACGCCGCCGGGACCGTCGCCGTCGTCACCCCGGACGGCAACTTCGTCGCACCCGTCAGCATCCGCACCCGCCTCATCCCCTGACCATCACAGACTCGGGAGGCCTCCGTGGAGACCGTCGTCCGCGCCGCCGTCGTCTTCCTCGTCCTGTGGGCCATCACACGCGTCGTCGGCCGCTCGACTCTCGGCGAGCTCAGCTCGTTCGAGCTCATCGTCTTCATCACCATGGGCGACCTCGTCCAGCAGGGCGTCACAGGCCAGGACTCCTCGGTCACCGGAGCGATCCTCGCCGTCGGCACGATGGCCAGCCTCACGATCATCCTCGCCTGGTTCAACGCGCGATCCCGTCGCCTCCACGCGATCGTCACGGGCAGACCCGTCGTCGTCGTCACCCGAGGCGTCACCGACCGCGGAGCCCTGCGCCGCGAACGCCTCGCCTACGACGACCTGCTCGGAGCCGCACGTCAGCAAGGCATCGAGGATCTCGACACAGTCCGGCTCGCCGTGCTCGAACCCAACGGCAAGATCTCGTTCTTCACGACTGACGGGACGTCCGGAGCGGCCGACGGGACGGAAGCGGGCTGACCCCACCCCGGGGTCCCGCACGGCGTCCGGCACGACAAGCGATCACGAGCTCGCCGTGCCCGTGCAGTGACTCCGGGCGCTTCCGAGAAGCTTCCCGAGGGGTTCTCGGGCCTGACTTGGGTCACGTTCTCCACAGCCGGAAGAGCGCGGTTCGTTGACCTGCGATGATGCGCGCGATTCTGTGGATTGTTGCCTCGGTTGAGGCACTAAGTATTCTCCAGGGATGGTGTGGGTCCGGCGAGTGCGGACGGCGTCGGGCGCGACGGCCGTGCAGATCGTGGAATCCGTGCAGGGCCGACGCCGGATCGTGCGCCATGTTGGCTCAGCNTGCCTCGGTTGAGGCACTAAGTATTCTCCAGGGATGGTGTGGGTCCGGCGAGTGCGGACGGCGTCGGGCGCGACGGCCGTGCAGATCGTGGAATCCGTGCAGGGCCGACGCCGGATCGTGCGCCATGTTGGCTCAGCCCACGACGAGGTCACGCTGGCGATGCTCCTGCAGGAAGCCGACGGGTTGATCGTCGACGACGCTCAGATGCAGCTTGATCTGGGTCTGCACTCCACGGGTCGCCACGTTGCGCTGCTGCCCGAGCCGACCGCACCTGAACTTCTCCCGGAGCCACCAGCGCCCCGCGGCCGGCCGGCGCGTCCCCCACGGGTGACCCGCTCCTTCTCCGGGCTGCTCTATGAGGTCCTTGCGGGAGTCTTCGACGACCTCGGCTTCGACGTCGTGGCCGATGAGACCTTTCGGGACCTGGTCATCGCGCGGATCGTTGAGCCCACCTCCCTGCTCGACGTCGACCGGGTCCTTGCTGACCTGGGTCGAGTGTCGGCGTCGCTCTCGACGCGCAAGCGCACGCTCAAGCGCGCCCATGACGGCCGCTACCGGGACCTGATCGCCACCGCCTGCTTCGCTCACGCACGCAGCCGCGGAGACATCTCGCTGGTGCTCTATGACGTGACGACGTTGTACTTCGAGGCCGAGAAGGAAGACGACCTGCGCAAGGTCGGGTTCTCCAAGGAGCGCCGGGTCGACCCGCAGATTGTCGTGGGACTGCTCGTGGACCGCACCGGGTTCCCGCTCGAGATCGGCTGCTTCGAGGGCAACAAGGCCGAGACTCACACGCTTGTGCCCATCATCAAGTCCTTCCAGGCCCGCCACGGCATCGAGGCCATGGTCGTCGTCGCAGACGCCGGCATGCTCTCGGCGAAGAACCTTCACGAGCTGGAGGATGCGGGGCTGTCCTTCATCGTCGGGGCCCGTCAGACCTCCGCGCCGCTGGACCTGGCCTCTCACTACCGCTGGAACGGCACCGCGATGGTCGAGGGGCAGATCATCGACACCCTCACTCCCAAGCATCGCGGCGCACGGGCGGACAACGACACCCAGCAGCGCGCCGAACCGGTCTGGAGCGCGCAGGGGACCCCGGCCTCATGGCGGGCGGTGTGGGCGTACTCGACCAAGAGATTCGTCCGGGACAACAAGACCCTCACCCTGCAGGAGAACCGCGCCCGAGCGGTCATCGAGGGCGACAAGGCCGCCCGCGGCACGCGTTTCGTCAAGACCTCCGGCAGCGCCCGCAGCCTGGACGAGGCCGCCCTTGCGCGGGCCCGGATGGTGGCCGGGCTCAAGGGCTACGTCACCAACATCCCCGCGGCGATCATGCCAGCCGGAGAGGTCATCTCCAGCTACCACGACCTGTGGCACGTGGAGGCGTCCTTCCGGATGTCCAAGACGGACCTTCGAGCCCGTCCGTTCTTCGCACGCACCCGCGAAGCCATCGAGGCCCACCTCACCATCGTGTTCACCGCACTGGCGGTCTCCCGCACGATCCAGGACCGCACGGGCCTCTCGATCCGCAAGGTTCTGCGCGATCTACGGCCATTGCGCTCAGCAACCATCGAAGCTGGGGGCGTCGTCACCGACGTCGCCCCCGCAATCCCGGCTGACAAGCAGGCGTTGCTCGACGCGCTCAGGACACCGTCGTCAGGGCACTAAGGCGTTTGACCCAACTCAGGTCGGGGGGGGCGAGGCCCGCTCACGCACGAGAACGGCCCCTGGACCGCGGAGTGTTTCCGCAGGCCAGGGGCCGTTTTGACGCTCCCGCGACTGGACTTGAACCAGTGACCGTCCGGTTACACGTCTGCGCAGGTCATCGTGCTCGACGAGGAGAGATCCGCCCGCCGACCCGCACCCGCCACCCTCCTTGCCGCCGCCTCCGGGCGCTGAGCTATCCACAGCAAGAAAGTGAACACACAGGTCAGGAGGCATTACAGGCTAGGATCCCGGCGAACCCCACCATCACCCACAGGGAGGTCGTCATGCGGCCCGAGACCTGGGCCGCGGCAATCGAGGAGTACGTCTACGCGCTGAAGGCGGCCCGCCGCGCGGCGTCGACGATCCGCGTGTACCGGCACTACCTGCGACACCTGTCCCAGCTCGCTGCGACGCCGTGGCACGTAACGATCCGCGACCTCAACCGCGCCCTCTCCCCCGGTCAGTGGTCGGCCGAGACGGCCAAGACAGCGCGAACAACCTATGTGGGCTTCTACCGCTGGGCGCTGCTCTCCGGCTACATCGACGTCGATCCCGCACTGCGACTGGCGCCCATCACGGTCCCACCCCCCGCGCCACGTCCAGCCCCCGAGTCTGTCCTCGCAGTCGCCCTGTCCGCCGCGGACGACCGCACCACCCTCATGCTGCGCCTGGCCGCATTCGGAGGCCTGCGATGCGCCGAGATCGCATCCGTGCACGCCGAGGCCTTCGACGGCGAGCTGCTCCGGGTCGTCGGCAAGGGCGACAAGAAGCGCGACGTCCCCGTGCTCGACGACATGATCATCAACGCGCTGACGAGCACGCGCGGGTTCCTGTTCCCCTCAGACCGCTCCCCCACCGGACACCTGTCCCCGGGTCACGTGAGCAAGCTCATGAGCCGAGTGCTGCCCGGAGCATGGACCGGGCACACCTTGCGGCACCGGTTCTCGACTCGCTCCTACGACGAGAACCCAGATCTGCTGTCGCTGTGCAAGGTCATGGGACACGCGCGGCCAGAGACGACGCTGCGCTACACGCGCATCTCGAACGACAAGCTCCGCGCCGTCGTCGCCGCGGCGCAGTAGCCGCGCGACCGTAGACCGCAACCGACTTGTGAGTCAAAGCCTGATGCCGCGTACAGTGCACACATGGCAAAAACGCTGGTGCAGAACCCGGCAACCGCTCAGCTCCGTACGAGACTGACCGCTCTCGTCACTTGGCGGCAGGACCATCTCATTGGGGACGAGAAGGGCGAGGCGCAGTCGTTCCTCGATCGACTGTTCCGAGCCTTCGGGCACGCGGGGGTGCAGGAAGCCGGCGCCCAGTTCGAGTCACGCATCCGGAAGGGTCCTGGGTCTCGGGGCGTCTCGTTCGCTGACCTCATGTGGAAGCCGCGCGTCATCGTCGAGATGAAGAGGTCCGGTACCCCCCTGGCACGTCACTACCAGCAAGCCTTCGACTACTGGACCCGCTCCGTACCCGAGCGACCTCGCTACGTCCTGCTATGCAACTTCGACGAGTTCTGGATTTATGACTTCGAGACGCAGCTCGACGAGCCGATCGACCGTGTCAAACTGATCGATCTTCCACAGCGTTGGGAGGCACTCGCCTTCTTGCTTCCGCGCGAACTGAAGCCTGTCTTTGGCAACGATCTGGTCGATGTCACCAGAACCGCTGCTGCCAAGGTCGCCGCAGTTTTCCGAGCCATGACTCAACGTGACGTCCCGCGCGAGATTGCGCAGCGCTTCATTCTCCAGTGTGTAATGGCAATGTTTGCTGAAGACACTGGATTGCTGCCTCGACACTCCTTCACCGAGGCACTCCGTGATGCCAAGGACGGGGCTGATGCCTACGACCTCATCGGTGGGCTCTTTCGCGAGATGAACACGCCGGGCATCACCGCCGGAGGTCGATTTGCGGGAACCCCACACTTCAATGGCGGCCTGTTTGCACACATCTCCCCCCAGGAGCTCAGCCGCTCGGAAGTCGATCTCTTGCGAGATGCCTGTCGTGAAAACTGGGGTTCCGTGCGACCCGAGATCTTCGGCACGATCTTCGAGCAGTCGCTCGATGCAAACGAACGACACGCACTGGGCGCACACTTTACTTCCCAGGTCGACATCATGCGGGTCGTCGGCCCGTGCATCGTCGAGCCGTGGCGCGAGCGCATCGCGGCCGCTACGACCCAGAAGGCGCTGAGCGGACTGCTGCACGACCTATCGCAGTACCGCGTACTCGATCCAGCGTGCGGGTCGGGCAACTTCCTCTATGTTGCATACCGGGCTCTGCGCCGAATCGAACACGAGATCACCGGCCGGCTCGCTGAGATGTCGGGACGGCCAGACCAGGGATCCTTCGCCTACGTCCAACCTGAGAACTTTTATGGCATCGACATAAACCCGCTTGCGGTCGAGATCGCAAAGGTCACGATGATGCTTGGGAAGAAGTTGTCCGCAGACGAGTTCGGCGACTCAGGCGGCGTACTTCCCCTCGACAACCTCGACTCGTCTATCGTAACTGCCGACGCCCTGTTCTCGCCCTGGCCTCGAGCCGACGTCATCATCGGAAATCCACCGTACATCGGAAACCGAAAGATGACGACGGACTTGGGCGCTGATTACGTCGGCCGCCTCCACGAGGCTTTCGGCCCCAAGGGAGTAGCGGACTTCGTTACGTACTGGTTCCCCAAGGCCCACGATCACCTGCCCGACGGCGCACGTGCGGGGTTCGTAGCTACCAAGTCGATCCATCAGGGCGACGGCCGCAAGGCGTCACTCGACTACGTGGTCGCGCGCGATGGCGTCATAATCGAGGCTGCCAAAATGATCCCGTGGTCAGGCGACGCTCAAGTAACAGTCGACATTGTAAACTGGCAAAAGGGAGGGATTCCCCCGGCGACACGGGTGCTTTGGACTCAGGGCGCCACCTTGCGTGAGGAGGTCGCCGAGATTTCCGCTGGCCTCGACGCTGCGACCGACATGACCGCCACGCTGGTGCTCCAAGCGAACAAGGACTCGTTCTACCAGGGTCAGACCTACGGCATCGCGCCAGCCTTCAAGATCACTGCCGAGAAGGCGCGCACGATACTACGTTCCGAGAAGGCAGCTGCAGAAGTTATCCACCCGGTCTTGGGCGGAGACGAGCTCCTCAAGACCATCGAGGTTCGTGATTGGGTGATCGATGTGCCTTGTGACGACTCGGACGAGGCATACCGCAATTACCCGTCGGTCATGAAGTCGCTGGAGCAGACGGCAATGCCTCGGCGCGTTGCGCGGGGGCGGGAGCAGGCTGCGGACAACGAGCGAATCCTCGCGAGGAACCCGGATGCGCGCGTGAACGTCCACCATATTCGCTTCGCCGATCGATGGTGGCGCCTCGGATACAGACGCGAGGAAATGCTCGAGGCGCTTGACGGCCTCGAACGGTATATCGCGCTCACACGCACCAGTTCAGAGAAACGCGGGCCCGTCTTCACGTTCGTCAGCAAGGGCATCCGTGTATCGGACGGCGCCGTCGCCTTCCCGTTCGATGATGACTACTCGTTCGGCGTTCTTCAGTCGAGCCTCCACACCCGCTGGTTTGAAGCGAAGTGCACCACCTTGGAGACGCGCCTTACCTACACGGCAAAGACCGTCGGAGCGCATTTCCCGTGGCCGCAAGCCCCAACTCCCGACAAGGTGCTTGCTGTCGCGAAGGCCGCGGAGGCGATCGTCGAACACCGCGCTCAGCCGTTCCGCATGGGCGTGACTCTCGCCGACCAGTACGACGTACTGAGAAAGCCCGGGAAGTCGAAGCTTCGGGACCTGCACTCCGCACTCGATGCGGCCGTGATGGACGCGTACGGTTTCGAGCTTGGCACTGACGTTCTTCCTCAGCTGCTTGCGCTCAACCACTCCGTGGCTGCGGCAGAGGCCGCTGGCCAGAAGGTCACGGGGCCAGGTCCGGTCCCTGGGGTGGCATCGCGCCTGTCGACGTGGGCGTTCCCGTTGCCGACGTTGTAGTCAACAGTTCGCCGCCGACCCAAGCAGTTGGAACAGCCCGCCAGCTGGCGTATGGGTGCGCGGTTTCCCGGTTTCCGCACCGTGTCTCGCACAGCTCTCGTTCGCACGTAAGCTACGGATAGTACGAGCCGTGAGGCTCGGGCGTAAGCGAAAGCCGATTCCGTGGGCTGACGTCTGTGCACACACGCGACGATCGGGGCCCGGAGCCGGGGCGCGGAGCCATGCAGTTGGCCCCTTCCCAGTGAGACTATCCACCCGCAGTATCTACAAGCAGTGTCTCCAGTGCGTAGTTGGGCATCATCCCGACTTAGACGGAGGCCCCATGTCCGGCTACAAGATCACCGAGTTCGCCAAGCCAAACTGCGGTCCGTGCGCCATGACCGCGTCGCGTATGGACAAGCTCGGCATGGAGTACACCCAGATCAACCTGCCGGCGGACCCGCCGGCGCTCGAGCGCGTCAAGGCACTCGGCTACTTCCAGGCGCCCGTCGTGCTCGTCGAGGACGCCGAGGGCAACGTCGTCGACCACTGGTCGGGCTTCAGGCCCAACAAGATCGACGCGACCGCCAAGCTCGTCGGAGCGGCACCGGCGCGAACCGCCACAGGCCCGACGACGCACGTCGAGGCCGCCCCGGCCGCTCAGATGCCCGGGCCAGACGCGCCGAGACTGTAGGCCCACACCGACGAAGCCCTGTCGCCGCGGCGACAGGGCTTCCTCATGCCCGCCCGACCGCTCCTCGCGTTCAGGCTGCGCGTCGAGTCGGACGCTACTTGCCGAGCCCGTGGTAATTCCACACGCCTCTGAGCGCGACGCCGGCTCCACTGGAGGCGTTGGCGACGATGAGGTCACCGCCGACCGTAGCCATCGCCCGCGACTTGTGCAGCCCTGTCAGCAGCAGCACCGAGCTCGTCGACGTGGACCGCGGGCCGAGAGCCGTGGAACGAGGGCCGTGGACCGGGGGCGACCGGCGTGGACCGTGAGCCGGACCGCCAACGTGGGCCGTGGACCGTGAGCCGTGGGCCGTGGGCCGGACCGTCGAGATGGACCGTGAGCCGGGCCACCCGTCCTGGACCGTGAGCCGGACCGCCGGCGTGGGCCGTGGGCCGTGGGCCGTGGGCCGTGGGCCGTGGGCCGTGGGCCGTCGAGGACCGCCCCGTCGAGGTGGACCGCGAGCCGAACCGCCAGCGTGGACCGGACCGTCGAGGTGGACCGTGAGCCGGGCCACCCGTCCTGGACCGTGAGCCGGACCGCCGGCGTGGACCGTGGGCCGTGGGCCGTGGGCCGTGGGCCGTGGGCCGTGGGCCGTGGCCCGTGGGCCGTGGGCCGTGGGCCGTCGAGGACCGCCCCGTCGAGGTGGACCGCGAGCCGAACCGCCAGCGTGGACCGTGGGGCGTGGTCCGTGCGACCGTCGTGGACCGACCCGCCGAGGTGGACCGCGAGCCGTGAGCCGTGGACCGTGAGCCGGACCGCCGGCGTGGGCCGTCGACCTGGGCCGGGCCACCGTCGTGGACCGACCCGCCGAGGTGGACCGGACCGCCGTCGTGTCTCATCAGCGCTGGCACCCCTGTGTGCTCCGCCATCGCAGGCCCGCTGGAGACGGGAATGACCCCTCGCACACCTATGGACGCCGCGAGCTCCCACCGCTCCGCGGCTCGCTGCGCCCACAGGGGCACGACGGGACCCACCCGACCGCTCGCACACAGACCCCGCCTCGCCGTCCGCTCTCAGCCCACGACAGGTGAGCGCGGCCCCTGCACGAGATCTGCGGCGCTGGACCTACCCCGACAACCAACGCGTCGTCGACAACGACGTCGACGAGACGACGACCAGGAGCAGGATCAGACACCAAGGACCCCACCGACCAAGGAACACGCAGCACGAGAGCCACCACAGACGACGACCCAAGAGAGAGCACGAGCTCACCGACCGACGAGACGAGGACCCACCGACGAAGATCACGACAGCAACCACGAGGAGGACCTCACAGAGACCCACCTCCAATATCAGCAAGATCGACCACGGGCCTCTGGCACCTCCGGCGAATCGGGGACACTTCGTGTCCCCGATTGAGGGGGCCGCGAGGACGCCTAGGAACGCGTAGTCGGTGCATGACAACGACACGTAGATGCCCCTGCGGGGCCCAGGCCGTACGCCGCTACTGCTCGGACCGTTGCCGAGAGCGGGAGAAGAAGCGGCGCGCCCGACGCCGCGGCTCCGTGCGCCGCCCCCGGCCGCGCGCCGAGGTGCTGGTCGACCTGGACCTATTCGCGGCCGCAGGCGTCGCGGCCACCCGTGCCGAACGCAACGCCGCGATCGCGACGGCCACCTCCGCGCAGAACGCGCTGAGCAAGGTCACCCGCGAGGCAGCCGAGGAACTCGGAGCTCTCGTCGACGAAATCGACGCCGCACACGACGACGCCCGAACGCTTGCCACCGAGCTCCTCAAGGCTCACGCAGCTCTCGGCTGGCTCCAGTTCCACGGACCGGTGCGGGACCTAGTGGAGAAGTACGTCGACCTCTCACACCTGCCCATCCCGGCCGCAGCCCAGCGCACTGCTCGATGACCACCAGCGTCGTCATGAACCCGACCCAGTACCCCAGGAGCCTCCGATGACCACCCCCACCAACCGCCGCATCTTCGTCGACGTCCACACCGCCGAGGCTCTGCTCACCGCCGTCTCCGACGCCCAGACCTTCTGGAAGGAGTGGCGCGAGCAGCCCGACTTCGCCGACCACTACACCGACGACGACGTCGCCTCCGCAATACGCCGGCAGGTCGAGCAGGACACGGCCCGCGACGTGCTCCAGGCCGCGCTCGACGAGCACCGCCGCACCGAGGCAAGCCTCACCGCGCCGAGCCTGTCGCCCAGCCCGTACGACACCGGCGCGCGCCTGCAGCCGACGGTGTGGCCCACCGACGGTGACCCCGACCGCTACGGACGCGTCGACCTCGACAACGACGAAGGTGCCACCGTCGTCACAGTGCACGTGGAGAGCACCTCGGAGGGCTACGACCTCGTCGTGGCCGACCACACGGGCGCGCTCACCGTGCACCTCGACGGCCACCCCATGACCCCGTCGCCGGTGACGACGAACGTGGACGTGCCCGTCTCGTGGACCGGCTCCGGGCACGACGGGCCGGGCCTGTGACCGCCTCCCACGCGCGCCGTCTCGACGAGCGCGAGCTCCACCTGCTGCGCAGCGCGTGCGACACGCACCAGATCGCACTTCGCCTGGCCGGACGCGCCCCGCTCTACCCAAGCGCCGTGGAGACGAACCGCGGAGGCGTGCGCGTCGTCATCGACGCCGAGGGCGCGACCGTCGGCCAGGCCCGCGAGGTCCTCCCGTGGGCGCGCGTAGCCGAGCACGCTCGGCTCCTGTCGCTCAACGAGCGCGACGAGCTCGAGGTGCTGCTCCGCGCACTCGGCGTCCTCGATCACACCTACCCCGTTCACTTGCCCGACTCGCTCGCCCGCGCCCACGGCATCCACGTCGATGGTCGCGGGGTCGCTGCCGACGACAGGCAGGCCTACCTGGAACTCAACGCCACCTGGCGCGCCGCACGGCTGATCGAGTTCACCGACGCCAAGGCGGACCTCATGGCCAGCCTCGAACACTCCGTCACCGCGTGCCTGAGTGCCCCGTGCTCCCGAGGCGCGGGCGGCGCACCGGAGGAAGTGGCCCTGTTCGACATGGACGGACTGTGGTCCGCCCCCGACGCCGCCCCAGTCCCTCGGCCCAGCCCATCCGTCACCTACGTCCCAGGGCCTCACGTCGACCACGCCTGCGGCGAGGCGACGGCGTTCCCGTGGGGACCTGCATGACGTGGGCGGCTGCGCCGATCGACCTGCTCGACGAGCTCGAGGCCGAGCGGCGCAGCCAGGTCGCCACCGTCAATCTCTGCGCCGGCCCAGGAGGCTGGGACGAGGGCGCGCGGATCCTCGGCCTCGACCTCCAGGCCGAAGGGCTCGACATCTCACCCGACGCCTGCGCCACCGCCAGGGCCGCCGGGCACTCCCGCAGGCTCGTCGACGTCGCCACCATCAACCCTGCCTCCTACCCCTACGCGACCGGCCTCATTGCGTCCCCGCCCTGCCCGACCTTCTCCCCGGCCGGCAAGCGGCAGGGGTGCGGGCGGGACTACCAGAGCGTGCTCGATGTGTGGACGGGCATCGGCTGGGGTATCCCGCCTCTGGAGGCCCTGGCTGACATCGAGGGCATGGACCCGCGCACCGCGATGCTCGCGATCGCCGGGACGTGGGCGATGACCATGGAGAACCTCGAGTGGTTCGCCATGGAGCAGGTGCCCGCCGTCGACTTTGCCTTCGAAGATCTCGTCGCCGAGTTCGCTGCGATGGACTGGATGGGTTTCAACGTCGTGCAGATCGACTCCCGCAACCTGGGGGTTCCCTCTCGCCGCGCGCGCACCTTCATCGTCGCGCACCGCGACCGCCCCACCAACGTGGGTCACGACGGCCGCCACCTGGAGCGGTCCATGGCCGACGCGCTCGGATGGCCGGCGGGGCACGACGTCGTCACGCGCGGGCAACGCCGCTCCTCAGGAGGCAACGCCTTCAGTGCCGACCAGCCCTCATGGTGCCTGACCGGCAGGGCCCGCTCATGGCAACGGGACGACGGGCTCCACCTCACCCCGCAGGAAGCAGGGCTGCTGTCGGGCTTCCGCCACGACTATCCCTGGACAGGGTCACGCACGAGCCAGTTCCAACAGGCCGGCGACGTCGTCTCACCCATCGTGGCCGCCATGGTCCTCGGCGGGACGCTCGGCCTGGACGCGAACGCCCCGGTCGCACGCGAGCTCGAACTTCTCTACGGACCCCAGCCATCCACCCCGGACACGGCCCTCGTCACGACGGTCGAGGGCCCGCCCCTCGGCTACGACCTCTCCGAGGCCACCAGCACCTTCACGCTCTTCTGAAAGGCCCCCATGACCGTCCAGTTCACCCGCCTGTCGACGATCGCCGGCGTCGACTACCTGCTCAGCACCGTCGCCGCAGGCGACAACCCCCTGAGCCGCTCGGAAGGCCCGGACCTGGTCGGCTACTACGCCGCCACCGGCACGCCCCCGGGACGCTGGGCGGGAGCGGGTGCCGCAGCCGCAGGCCTGGACATGTCCGCGACGATCACCGGGGTCGAGGCCTCGCGGCTCTTCAAGGAGTTCCGCCACCCCACCAGCGGCGCCCAGCTCGGCGGCAAGGCGCGCCCGGAGGGCTCGGTGGCTGGCTTCGACCTGACGTTCACGATGCCCAAGTCCGTCTCCGCGCTGTGGGCGCTGGCCGACGGCCCCACGCGGGCGCGCATCCAGGCCGCGCACTCCGCGGCCATCGACCAGACCCTGACCTACTTCGAGGAGCGCATCCTCCAGACCCGCTCGGGATCCGGCGGCGTGGCCGCCGAGGCCACGCTGGGTGTCATGGCGGGCGTCTTCCACCACTTCGACACCCGCGACGGCGACCCGCACCTTCACACCCACGTCGTCGTCGCCAACCGCGTCCAGCGCGCCCGCGACGGCAAGTGGCTCACCGTGGACTCCCGCGCCGCCTACAAGGCCGCGGTGTCCCTGTCGGAGACCCACGAGAACCTGCTGCTCGACGAGCTCGCCCGCACCTGCGGCATCGAGTTCGCCGAACGCGAGGGCCGCGCCGCCTCGACGAGCTCGGCGGTCGTCCTGGACGCCGTCGGCGTGCCCGAGACGCTGCTCGAAGCGTTCTCCTCCCGTGACCAGGCGATCCGCGCCCGGCAGGCCGAGCTCGAGGGCGAGTACCGCGCGACCCACGGGCGCCCGCCCAAGGGCCGCGACCTGGCGCGCATCCACCAGACGGCGTGGCGCGAGACCCGCAAGGCCAAGGACGCCGAAGCCACCCCGCTCGCCGAGCTCCGCCGGCGCTGGCGCGGGCAGGCCGTAGCCGCCGGCATCGACGTGCCCGCGCTCGTCGCAGGTGTCATGGACCGCCCCACGACGCCCGACGTCGCCGGACGCGACCGGGACCCCGACGACCCGCTCGTCAACCACCTCGCGTCCCTCACCCTGGACGAGATCCTCGCCGACGTCGCCCAGACGGGCGAGGCCGGCGGCCAGATCGCCGCGCTCGTCCACGCCCAGGTCGCTGCCACCCGCTCGACGTGGACCTTGGCCAACATTCGCGCTGAGGTCGAGCGCGTCACCCGCGCGGTGCGCTGCCCGAGTCCGACGGTGCGCCGCGAGCTCGTCGACGCGATCACCACCGCCGTGGCCGGGGCATCGGTGGAGATCTCCACGACCCGCTACCGCCTCAGCGCCGCCCAGCTGGCCGACGGGCGCCTGACCCTGCGCGGCCGGTCGATCTTCGACGACGATCAGACCCGCGTCTTCACCGACACCGCGATCCTCGACGCGGAGGCCTACCTGCTGGCGCGCACCCAGACCGCGACCGACGCCCACCTCACCGTCGACGACGCCGCGCGCCTGGTCGCCGCAGCCTCCTCGGCGCAGCGCACCGACAAGGGCTTCGCCCTGGCCGAGGATCAGGAGCGCGTCGCACGCACCGTGCTCGCCGACCCAGCCGGTCTCTCGGCCATCGTGGGGCCCGCCGGCACCGGCAAGACCACCACCATGCGCGCGGTGCGCACGGCATGGGAGGAGATCCACGGCGCTGGTTCCGTCGTTGGCGTCACGACCTCGGCGCAGGCCGCAGCCGTCCTGGGTGCCGAGACCGGCATCGAGACCACCACGATCGCCAAGCGCCTGCACGAGACCGTCGGGGCCGGCGCCGAGCAGCGCGCCGCGTTCATCGCCGAGATGCACCAGGTCCTCGACGACGAGGCCCGGCCCCACCGGCACGCCGGTGCCCGCCGAGGGCTCGCCAAGGCCCTGGCCCGGGCCGAGTCCTGGCAGCTGCGCGCCGGCCAGCTCCTCATCGTCGACGAGGCGTCCATGTCCGGGACGCACGCCCTGGCCGAGCTCGCACGTCAGGCCGAGCAGGCCGGCGCGAAGGTGCTGCTCGTCGGCGACCCCGCCCAGCTCGACGCCGTCGACGCCGGCGGCGTCCTGGGCTGGCTCGAGCGCCGCGGTGCGACCGTGGCGCTGGACTCGGTGTGGCGCTTCGACGGAGCCGACAACAAGGACTGGGAACCGACCTCCTCCCTCGCGCTGCGCGCCGGGAACACGGACGTCATCGACACCTACCTCACCCACGACCGCATCAAGGCCGGCAGCGACGAGGACATCCTGGAGGCCGCATACGCCGCAGCCCGCGACGACCAGACCGCGGGCCGCTCCACGATCCTCATCGCCGCGACCAACGCCGCCGTCGCCGACCTCAACCAGCGCTTCACCCTCGACCGGCGCGCCACCGGCGAGGTCGACATCACCCAGCTCGCCACCCTGCGCGCCGGCGCCGACGCCGGCGTTGGCGACCAGGTCCTCTACCGCAAGGTTGACCGCACCCTGGTCGACTCCCGCGGGGACTTCATCCGCAACGGCACCCCGCTACGCATCACCTCCATCACCCGAACCAAGGTCCACGCCCAGCGCACCGACACCGAGGACGGAGCCACCTTCGTCATCCCCCGCGCGAACCTCGCCGAGCACGGCGAGCTCGGCTACGCCATCACCGCCCACCGCGCCCAGGGCACCACCGTTGACGTCGGCCACGTCGTCGTGCCCTCAGACACCTCCATGACCCGCGAGACGTACTACGTCGCCATGACCCGAGGCCGCAAGGCCAACACCACCTGGGTCGGCCAGCAAGACCCCGCGCCCGACCGCGAACGCCTCGTGGCGGCGGCTGATCTCGACACGTGGCGCTCCACGCTGGAACGCATCATTTCCACCTCCGGCGCCGAGCTCACCGCCCACGAGACCTCCGAGCGCTGGACGAGCGAGCACCACTCCCTCTCGCGTCTGCATGCCGAGCGGGACCTGTTGCTGTCCCTGGCCGCGGACGAACGCGCAGACCGCGGACGCGAGGCGCTCCTCGCGCAGATCGCCGCCACGATGCCCGCAACCGACGCGGCAGCGGTCGCGTCCTCCCCTCGGCTGGCGACGCTCGGCGTCGTCGTCGACCGGCTCACCGACGCCGGCGTCAACGTCGACGAGCTCCTGACCCAGTTCGGGGCCGACGGCCTCGAGCACATGCGTGACGCCGCCGCCGTCCTAGCCGCGCGCCTGCGCAAGTACGCTCACGTCACCGGCATCGACCTCACCACCGACGTCGAGCTCGAGGATCTCATCCGGCCTGTGCGCGCCCAGGACCAGGGCCTCGACGAGGCCCTGGCGATCAACGCCGAACACATCGCCGAACGCACCCGCGTCCTGGTCGAAGCCGCGGCGATGACCCCGTGGGCGGGCCACGTCGACCCGCACCTTCCGGGCCACGAACAGCTGCTCGCGGCGATCGCCTTCTACCGCGACCGCTACGACGTCGAGCACCCCACACCGCTCGGGCCGCGCCCTGCCGAGGACGAAGCGGCGCGCTTAGCAACCTGGACCGAACTGGCCCGCGCCCTGAGTGCGGAGAGTTCAGCCGCGACGTCCACTCCGACGAATGAGGCCGTCCCGAGCACGCCTGCACCTCAGGTCCGAGACCTTGACGGGGCGGGCTCGCAAGACCTGTAGACGGACGGGAGGGCATGGCCGTTCTCCCGGTCCTCTGGCCGCGTGCCCGGCCGGAGGCCAACGGTCCGCGGGTTGCCCCACCCGAGCTGTATCGACCGGCGGCGCACTCTCAGAACTTGTGGCTCACGGAGCGCAGAGCGCGAGTTCCGTTGGCACCTGCCATACCCGGATGCACGGACGCCCCCACGACACCGCCTTCGCGGCTACCGCCGACAAGTGTCAGCGAACGATAAGCCTCTCGCAAAGGATTGACATCCAGCAGCTCCGTTCAGCATCAGCCATATCGCGCAACACGGAACCGATGAATGATCCATACCCCCCGTAGGCACCTTCGGCACCTCCCCGGTAAGAATCGCTGTGCCGGCGCGAACATCGCTCCGGGTTCCCACACCACTCGAACGACAGGTCCAGTTCAATCGCCGCGGGCACGAGGCCCGTTGGCCTCCCTGCACATCCGGTGCCAGTCTCGAAAGCTGGCTCGATTCCCTTCCAACCAGCGCCATCCTCCACGGAATCGTAGTCGAGGAGCGTGACCCCGACGATCGCATGCCCATGGTCTCCAGCATCAAGTTCACCGACGACTGCGAGGCCTCCCAGCGCTGGCGCTCCGCGAAGGGATCGCGCCACATCAGGGACATGGGCCGCTACCGACGGTCCCTTTTCCCGAAGCTCTGCAAGACTGGACTCGTTCACAATCCAACGATGGCATTCGAGGCCCTCGACAGAGAACTCGCGATGATCACCAACGGGCGTCTGAAACTCGTCAATCGCAGGAAGCGCGCCCCCATCCCGGCTTGATGTCGCGATCCATTCGAATGACATCAGCTCCTTCCGCAACTCGCCAGTTCTCGAACGCGTCGACCACCTCTTCCTAGAAGCCGCAGACAGTTCAACCGATACCCCTGAGACTCGAAACAGAAACTCGACACCCTCGCTGTCTCGCCCCATCCCGAAGAACCTCCGCTGCCCGAGGGTCCACAACTCGCTGGGAACGGAGATCTGGCGCCGGGTCACCAGTGCGCCCCTCCCCTAATCCTCACGTGCACGTTGGCTCCACTCTTGCTTTCAAAGTTCGAGTACGTCCCTCTGAAACTCTTGTTGTTCTTAACAGTGGGCGTCCGGTATTGATTCCCCGTGCGGCTAGACCACGACCTCGTGAACGACTGGCCCGCCCAGGTCCCAGGTTTGCTGGCTCGTTGACCTCGAGTCCACAGACGTCCGGCCAAGTCGCTCTGCCGCCTCGTAGCCGTCAGCCCCTGTTTACCGGCCTTGACCCCCTTGAGTAAGCGAATCGCCCCCGGAAGCGCTCGGGCAGTTCTCGCTCCTGTTGCGATCGCACCTAGGCATCCTCCACCCGAAGCGGCGACACACGCCACAGCCCCGACGACAACCGCAGCGACGACAACACCGACGACCACCTTCTTCCAGTTGCGTGACCACCAACTCTTGCGCCCGTCGAGGTCGAGCTTATTGACAGGATCGCTCGGATACCCGTAGACCGTCTCGTTGCCCCCGACCACAGGGTCGACCGAGGTGAACAAGCCCGTGACCGAGTTGAACAGGCGCACCCCCATGAGCACAAGCCCCGAGGGATCCGAGGCCCGTTCCTTGCCACCCAGCCAGCCGTAGTCCAGTGCCCCGGCCTTCACCCCGGCACCGGCGCGGTTGCCGTACTCGTCATACACCGCCAGGCCCGAACCGCTCCCCGGCAGAGCGGTCCGCGTGCCGCCGACATCGCTGAGCGCATGGGTTGCCACGACCGAGCCGATCGGGTCGGCGATCGCCACCGACGTCAGCGTCGCCTCAGCGGAGTCCACCTGCGTGTAGAGCACGTCCCCGGCGATCGCACCCGCATACGAGCTCGTGCGCGTCACCCCACCAGACACCTCACGGGCCCCGGTCGGGTTGTCGGAGGAATCGGAGTACACCCGCGTCACCACACCCGAGCCCGCGCCCGTGGTGGTCGTCACCGACCGGCGTGCCAGCGCGTCCAGGTCGAACGTCGTCGACGTCCCCCCTGTGGTGATCGACCGGGCGAGGTCGTCGTCGAAGTAGGCGATCTCGATGTCCGACCCACCCGGGGCGTCCCCGGCCGGCACCAGCGTCTGCCGCCCCAGCGCGTCATACACGTAGGAGCCCTGGCCCGTCCCGGCGTTCAGGACGCGGTCGGCCTTGTCATAGCTCCACGACCGCACAAGGTCGCTGGCACCCGCGCACTCACCGTCACCAGCGTTGGTCGTCAGGCTCGTACGGTTCCCCGCCGCGTCAAAGGCGTAGCTCCGGCTCGTGCAGACCCCTGCGGCAATGTCCTTGACCTGGGTCAGGCGTCCCGGACGGTCATACCCGTAGGACTGCACCCGCCCGTTCCCGTCAGCCGAGGGCCCGTTCATCTGCGAGATGCGCCCCAACGCATCCCGACTCAGACTCCAGCTGTACGCCGCGACCCCGTTGATCGCATACGACAGGGCAATCTCCTGACCGCTGCGGTCATACGCGCTGGACTGCGCGACGCCGCCCGGCATCGACTGCGACACCAGGTCCCCGACGTTCGAGTACTCGGCCGTGAACGACCCCACACCCGCCACCGCCTGACCCACCAGACGGCCGGTGACGGGCTCGTAGGTGTTCGTCGTCACCCGGCCCAGCGCGTCGGTGAAGGACGCCACACGCCCCGCGGCGTCATACGTCGTGCTCGCCGACGCCGAACCCGTCACCGAGTCCGCATAGGCGATCTGGCGACCCCACCCGTCGAAGGTCTCACTCACCTTCGCGATCACGCTCGCGCCGTCGACCGTCGCGGTCTCCGTCTTCAGGCCCGTGGCCGGGTCATAGGTGTACCGGATCGCGGGCCGCGCCGTCGAACCCGTCAGCCCTGACGCCGTCGTTGCGACCTGCGTCTCGCGACCAGCGTTGTCGAAGGTCGTCGTCGTGGTGCGCGTGGCACCTCCAGCCGACTCGACCGTCTTCGCAGAGGCCATGTAGTGGCTGTACTCGGTGAGCGTCTCGGCCTTCTTCGCCGTTCCCGCAGCCGATCGCGTCAGGCACTCCATGCCTGCCCAGGCCGGCTTGGCCCCGCAACGCGCATCGGTGAAGCCGCCGGCGCTCTGAGCATCGGCGGTGTAGTACAGCGAGCGGGTCGTGCGGTCATCGGTGCCGTCCGAGGTGGGCTCACGCACCTCCAGCGTGCGCCCGAGCGCGTCATACCGGGTGCGGGTCACCAGGTCGGGCCCGTCAGGGTCCACCGTCGTCTGAGACGTCGCCGCCCCCAGCACCCAGCCCGAGGTCTCCCCCGTCACGCTCGCACCATCGATCGGGTCATAACCCGTCCGGACACGTGAGACCTCCACAGCGCCGGTCAGATCGACGTCGCCGCCCGGCTCGGTGGTGCCCGCGCCTGCGTCGACGAGGTAGGTGACCTGCTCGGTCGCCAGGTTCCACGCCAGCCCCGTCTTGTGGTTGATGCCGGAGTTCGGCGCGCCCGCATCGAACGTCGTACGCGTGTGCAGCCGGCCCAGGAGCACCGTGCCGTCAGCGCCCGTGTACTCGACCGCGGGCGCCCACGTGTCCGTCACACGAGCACCTGCAGGCACCAGCACCGTGCCCGCAGGCACGACAGCACCCACGGCCGGGGTGATCGCGGTGGCCGCCTTGATCTCCGCGTTGAACCGCGTCAACGTCGCAAAGGAGTCGACCAGCGGAGTCCGCCCAGCGGCGCGCTCGTCAAGGATCGCGGCGATCCCGCGCTCGTCGAGCTCATGGATCACCCGGCCCCCGGAGTCGTACCGGGTCGCGGTGAGGTTCCACGAGCTCCCACCCCAGTCGGCGGTGTTCAGGACGTAGCCGCTGGCGTCGGTGTACTGGTACGAGCCGTAGCGGCCATTCGTCCCGCTGAGGGCCTGGGCGTTGAGGCTCGCCGGGGCGTCCTGCCCCAGGACGACGAACGCCGCAGTCGGCGCGCCCGGCTGCTCCCAGCGCGCCACCGACGTCGCCGAGACATCCGCGCCTGTGCTGAGCGGCACGAAGTAGCCGAACGCTGCCAGCCGCGCCGCCGCCACTCCCGTCCCGGCGGCCCGGTCAACCTTGGTCAGGGCGTCGGTCAGGGCCATCCCACCCGAGGTGAGGTTCGCGTAGGTGAACGTGTAGGGCGCAAGACCCGCAGGCGTCAGGGAAGCCAGCTGCGGCACACCGGCCTTAGTAAGGCCGCCGTAGGCATAGGACGTCGACAGGTTCGCGCGCGGGTCGGTCACCTTGATCAACCGCTTTGCCGAGTCGTACGCATAGGTCGCCACGACCGTCGTGCGCATCGCAGACGTCTGCGGGTCGAACGCGGTGTAGGAGACCTGGGAGACCTGACCAGCGACCTGCGTGCCCGTCGTCGTGGTCGCATACGTGATCGTCAGCACCCGGCACCCGGGCTGCTCCGCGCCCGCGACGCACGTGATCGCACCACCGCTCCGGGCAGGCACAGGTGCCACGATGCGCGTGATCCTCCCCGCGCCGTCACGTCCGAACGTCGTCGCCGAGGCACTGCCAGGCTCCTGGACAGACTCCACGACCCACGTCTCAACAGCCGTGCGCACCCACGTCGTCCGGGTTCCGTCAGCCTCGGTCAGCACCAGCCGGTAGGTCGTCCCCGAGACCGAGACGTCAAGAGTCGTCTCTGTGCCAGCCGTGTCCTCGTCCAGCGGGACATAGCGGCCCGTGCGAGGAGCACCCGCCTGCCTGCCTGCCGGGTGGCCGTAGAACAGCGCGTTGAACTCCTCGTCCACCAACGCGAACGTGCCGTCAAAGCCGGTGGAGTCCTCCACGTCATACGTCGCCGCACCACCGGCCGCGCCGTCGAAGGACGCCGTCCACCCCGGTCCGAAGGGACCAGGGAGGCTGGCAGCGTTGTCGAAGGACGCATACGTGCGCGACACCGTCAGTTCCGAGCCGAACCCCGGCACCGACACGTCGGTGGCCGAGGTGAGCATCTCCCCCGTCCACAGGGCCACCTGCCCCGGTCCCGCCTCTGCGACAGGGAAGCCGTTGCCGAAGGCGTGCGGCACATAGAACAGCCGCCGCGCATCGGTGTACTTCGTACCTGCCCCGGCCTGGGAGTAGGTGAAGTACACCTGCATCTCCAGTGTCGTGTGCAGACGCTCACGACCCATCGCGGCCGCTACCGCATAGGCGTCAACGTTCTGTGCGACGCGCACAGTGGTGCCCGAGACCGTCGAGGGCAAGACGGCTGGCGTCCCCCACGTCTGCGAACCGGCGTCGATGTTGCGCCACCGGATGTAGGCGGTCACAGTCGTACCGGGAGCTGGGGCCGGACCCGAAGCCTCCACCCGCACCGACGACGTCGCCTTGACACCCCCCGCGCCCGGCACCGTGATCGAGGGCTTGCCCGTGCCGAACGTGAACGTCGCCGGAGCAGACACCTTCCCGACACGATCCACCGAAGTCACCGTGACCGTGTGCCCGCCCACCGGAAGCGGACTCCACGCGTGGGTCACCGGACCCGAGCTCGTCGAGGCCAGCGATGTCTCCGCACCACCGTCACGCCGGACGATGTACCGCACCACGTTGTTCGCCGCACCACCGGTATACGTGAACGTGCTCGAGGTCAGCGCCGCGTCGTTCCAGCCTCCGTTGCTCAGGCCCGTGGCGCTGATCGTCGGAGCAGGCGGAGCGACCGTGTCGAGCCCGAGCGCGCGCGTGCCTGACCAGCCAGACGCCTTGCCGTGCGCGTTGATCGTGCGCGCCCGCACCGTGTACGACGTCCCACCGGTCGCAGGAAGCGAGGTCGCGGGCGTGCACGACGCCGCCGCACCTGAGGCCACCTGCGCGGTCGTGCACGAGGCCGCGACCGTCGTCCCAGTCAGGATCTGCATCTCATACTTCACCGCGTCGGTGTAGGCGTCCTTGCCCGAGGTCGTCAGCGTCGGCCGCTGGTTGCTCGTCCACCCGGCCGTTCCCGTGCTCACGAACGTCGGTGCGCCCGGCGCGGGCGGCGTCTTGGTGTACGTGATCGCCAGCTTCGGCCCGCGCGAGTGCACGTTGCACGCCGACGCGCTCGGGTCTTCGTTCCACGAGCAGTACCGCTTGGAGTAGCTCGCATCCCCGATGTTCTCCGTAGGCACGTTGAGCACAAGCCCGAAGTTCTTGGCCGGGTTGGCCTGCCAGTACTTCACCATCGCGGTCAGCGGCACGTTGACGAAGCCGTTGGAGGACGTGCACGTCCCCCCGCCGCGGTTGTCGGTGAAGTACGTCGAGGTCCCCGTGTCCGTCTTGGCCGTGGGACGGTTCGCCCAGGTGTCGCTCACGCTGAACGCAGTCCCCAGAGGGTGCACGTTCGTCCGGCGCGCGACGCAAGAGTTCGCCTCGAACTGGAACAGCTGCATCGCCGCCGAGAGGATCTCGGCTCCCGCAGGCAGCCGCGTGGTGTCTGCGACCTCCCAGCCGATATAGGTGCGCGCCTCAGCGGCCGTCGCGGTCGTGTTGCCGACAACGAGCTGAGAGTCAGTGGACTTCGAGCCGGTGCCCGAACGCATCCACGTGTCCCCACGCCCCGTCATCGAGGAGATGTCCGGGTCGATGACCACCGGATACACCGTCGCCGGGTCGGTGAGGAACCCCTCTGGGACGCCCAGGCGCAGCTTATGGCTGCGCACTGCTCGCCTGGCTCCGGCCACGCGCTCGGTCCGCGTGGTCGCCTTCGACAGCTCCGGGCTCAGCTCGACGACCTCGGAGGCCTCCGTCCCCGCACCGCCAGCCGCACCGGCGTCGTCCCACGCCACCAGCTCAGCAGTCTGCCCCAGCACCTCACCAGCCTCGTCCAGCAGCGCCACGCCGCCGTCGCGCTCGACGAGCGCCCCACCGCGCGCCTCCAGGCCGAGGACAACCTCGTCCACAGGCTCGGCCGGCGCCTCGTTAAGTCGCAGGCGCACGTTCATCCCCGTGCGGGTGGCCGTCACCAGCAGGTCCGAGGTCTCGTCGACCTTGTAGACCGCGGTCGCCCCTTCCAGCACCGGCTCACCCAGGTCCCCGCCCGGCCACGTCACTGCCAGCAACGCGTCCTCGGCGACTTCGGTGCGACCCAGCTCACCGGGCGCCCCGCCACCGATCTCGACCGGGGTGGCGCTCACGCGTGGGGAGATCGTGCCGTCGCTGCCCGTCTCCAGGGTCAGGTCGATCTCCTGCCAGGTGCCGTCGCCGTCCTGGACCTGCACAGGCAGGCCGAAGTCCTCCACCGTCCAGGTGCCCTCAGGGTTCGCGAACCGCTTGGAGGACTCCGTCCGCGCCGAGAGATCCTCCACACGCGAGCCCTGCAGCTTGGCCGCAAGCATCGCGGTCAGCGCGTCCGCGGCCTCGCTCGTCGCCCCAGCCGAAGTCACCTTCACCGGCTCAGCCGCCGCAGGCGCAGCCACCGCCACACCCGGCACCAGCTGACCGGCAACCGCGAGCGATCCGACCGCAGCCACTGCGGCACAGGACGAGGTCCAACCCCGACGACCCGACACACTAGAAGAACGCATCATTGTGCCATCCCCGCTTCGCCGACCCCCCGCCGGCCCCTGTTGACGCGCCCGCTCCGGACGCTGAGAGGAGACTAGGTGCTATCACCCGCCGATGGGAAGCGGTTGAATAGAACTGGTGAAGGCAAGTTCCTGCGCTGCGCGCTACACCCGGAGAGGCGAGGCGCTCGTCGCGCGGCTCGCCTCCACGACGCCGACCACCGACTACGCCACCGTCCTGGCGGTGCACGTGCACAACTACGCACGCCGCGACGGCATCGACCTGACCGCCGGCGTCGCGCTCGAGGATCTCGTGCGGCCCGTGCGCGCCCAGGACCAGGGCCTCGACGATGCCCTGGCGTCAACGCCGATCACATCGCCGAACGCACCCGTGTCCTGCTCGAGGCCGCGGCGGCGACCTCTTGGGCGGGCCACGTCGCCTCCTACCTGCCGGGCCGGGAGCAGCTGCTCGCGGCGATCGCCGTCTACCGCGACCGCTACGACGTCGAGCATCCTTCCCTGCTCGGACCACGCCCTCTGGAGGCCGATGCGAAGCGCCTGGCGACCTGGACCGATCTGGCCCACGCGCTGAGCGCAGAGCGCACGGATGTGCCGAACGAGGAGCCCGGCAACGGCGGCCCCGACTTCGATGACTGGGGGCCCGAGGAGACGGGACCGACCGGACCCTAGGCGCACAGGAAGGGGCCCCACCATCGGTGGGGCCCCCTCTCGCTGTGTGATCTACAGGGAGTGCTCAGGCGACTGCTCGGCGTGTACCTCCAGCGACGCCACCGCGAGCGACGGAATCGTGATCCCCATCCGTCGCGCCCGGGTGACCTGCGGGTCGACGCCCGCGACATACTCGCGGAGATCTGCGAGGTAGACGCAGCGCGCGTCGAGGGCCAGTGCGCCTGCGCTCTCCCCCAGCTGCGCATTGGCTGCCGCGGCCGCGCTCGGCCACGCCTCGAAGAACAGGTTGGAGTCGCCAGCGCCGAGGAGCTCGATGCACTCGGTCTGGAAGCCCTTGGGCGCAGGAAGCGCACGGCCTTCACTGTCCAGCACGACCACCGGGTACCAGGTGATCTCCTCCAAGCCGCTGGCGTCGACGACGACGACGTCGGCCGCTGGCATCTGCTCGGCTAGGGCCTTGAGCGCTTGTGCCCAGGCAGCGCGTTCGTAGACCTCGGTGGCGTGGGCGAGTGCGCGGGCGGCTTCGGTGCGGTCAGGAAGGTTCATGGGACTCTCCGTCTCTCGGCGTCAGGGGTAGCCCGTTGCGCGCCACCATTGGCCCTCGCACTGACACCGATGAAGTGCCGCACATAGGTACGCCATCACTACCTACTGCGTCTCCTTCAATCTCACCGTCGGCGAACCTTCCGTCGCTGCCTTTGCCCTCGTCGCGATCATCGCCGTCGTCGCGCTCGCCTCCCGTCGCGATGCTAGTCGCGCGGTGATCGTTGACGTCCACGCGGCCGACGATGCAGCACACGCGCTCTGCTCCCACCAAGTGCAGGCACGACCTCGCCAGTTCGCCCGCACGCGGCGACGGGTCGGCCGTTGGGCCGAGGAGGTGCTCATCAGTGGGCTCGGCGGCCTGCTGACCAACCTCCTCACGTTGGGCCTGCAACTCGGCTCGGCCCTCTTCGCCGGCGGCTGAGCCATTGAGCACCGTCAGCCTCCCCCGGCGCCCGCCCCTGAGCACGAGGCGAGGGGCCCAGATCTTGCGATCTGAGCCCCTCGTAGGGGTGGCCAGATCACATGTCCGGTCCTGGAGCGTCGACCGTGAAGGGTGTGGCCCCTTCGACGGTGGTGGTAGGCGGCGCGTGGTCCGCCGGCTGGTGGTAACCGCGGATGACGATGGGGAGCGAGCTCGGCACGGCGTACAGAGCCAGCCCTTGGTCGTAGCCGAGGCCCGCGAGCTCGTCGTGGACTACGCGAACGTTCATCGTCGGTGGGATGAGAGCTGCCTCGAGCCGTCGCTCTCCCGCTGCCTCGTGGTCGGGCTCGCCGTGGTTCGCCTCGTTGTTGAGGTAGCGCAACGTGCGCTTGGTGACCCAGACGGTCGGGTGCACGTGGCCTGAGGGTTCCCCGGGGAAGACGACGCCGTGGTGGTCGCCGTGTCCGTCGATCCCGGCCATAACCGCGACGGGACGCGCCTCCACCCAGGCCCTCGGCGTCATCTCGCGACGCCAATCGTCCATGCCGCTCTGCTGCTTGCGACGCAGCGAGATCTCGTTCGGGCTGTCCCCGGCGAGGAACTCCTGAACGTCGGAGAGGTAGACGGTGCGCAGGTCCCGGATGTGGACGGCCTCCTCGTCGTTCTCAGCGCGACGCACCATCGCGTCGAAGATCGCGCGCTGCACGACCGCGTCATGAGGCTGAGAGCGCGCGTCCAGGAGCATCCGCTCGTGGTCGAGACTCGCTTCCCTGACCCCGAACAGGAAGTCGTCCGGGTCAAGGTCTGCGACCAGGTCCCCACGTGCGTCGTAGAGCGCGATCGGGATGCTCTCGTCCCCGGCCGAGAACTTGGCGGCAACGACGAGCGTCGCGGTCGGGTGGTTCTGCGTGAACTTATCCACGGCGTGGCGCCATGCCGACCGCCGGAACGCGCTCTGGGCGGTATCGAGGGCCTCCAGTGCCCTCTCCGCCTCATGACGAAGCTGTTCGTCCATACCTACTCCGATCCTCGTGGGTGCTGTTGCAGGGGTACGCCCCGCCGTTCCCGGTCATCGACGCCCGATAGGGCCTCGCGGTCCGCACGCTCGCGCTGCGCGACGGCCTTACTGCGCTGGTCGAACGCACCGCCAGCGCTCCTGTCGATGCAGTAGGGCATGCAGGAAACACCACACGTGCCCGGGCCTGCTCCCCAGTTGAAGCCGCCGCAGCGGAACGGCAACAAGACTCGCCGTGCGAACCCCGCCCGGAGGTCTGTTGCGCGCCCTGGAGGCCCCGACACGGTCACCCGCAGCCGCGCGGCCAACGCTTCGCGGTCAACGGCACGGGAGGTCCCCGCGCCGACGCCCAAGGAGGACGTCATGATCCAGCACAACCCAGGTTCGCCCGTCGGCGTCGGGGCAGTAGCTACCCGACGCACACCAACAAGCACCGAGGTCGCCCTGCCCCGGGCGGCCGCAACGACCCACCGCCACTCCGCTTCACGGCCAGGGTCACCGGCAACAAGAACCACCTGGACATCAAAGGGCTCCTCGACGCAGCGAGCCGCATGGGCCTGGTGGGCTCGGTCGACCTCCACATTGACGGTAACGAGAACGCGCTAAGGCTCGGATCCGCGTCTTCGAGGACCCGAACGCGGGGCAGGCTCCCCTGGAAGGGACTGACCTTGGTCGTCGAGGTGGCGGCCCTGGCGCTGACGGCCTACAGCGCGTTCGGGCCCTGCTGACGCCGCAAGTGCGCGCTTCCCCAACAGGTGGGGAAGCGCGCACCGCGCTACATGCCGGGCCCCACCTGGGCGCCGGACGGGCTCAGGTAGTGATCCGTGACGACCTCGGTCACGTGCCGGCTCTCGCCGGCCTCGACGACGGACGCGCCCCCGGCCACGAGGAGGTCAGGCGCGGCTGCGAGTTCGTACTCCGCAGGGGCCTGGCCGTCCGTGTGCGCGAAGACGTGCTCGAGCACGGCGATCTCCTCAAGGCCGCCCGCGGTCTCCACCTGGACTGCGACCGCCCTTCCGCCCTCGCGCCCCATGGCGCTCTCGCGGACGTCGCGCAGCGTGCCGACGAGGACCTCCGTGCACGCGCTGTACTCCCGTCCGCGGCGGCCGGCGACGGCGACGTGCTGACCGATGTGGCCGGAGAGGTCGGCGAACGCGCCGAGGACCTTCACATCCGGGTCGACCAGGCGGCGCCGTTCGGCGTCGGTGAGTGCGCCCGCGCGGCGCCCGAGCAGCTTGATGGTGCCGCTGATGCGACGCGAGCACGTCGTTGGCGCCGCGCCCGGGTCGGACAGGGGCCGGTAGCGGAAATCGCGCACCGTGCCGTAGCCGACATGGTCAACGATGACCGGCACGTCGATCGCTGTCGTGGAGTCCAGCGCGGCCGAGGACACGACATCGCCCAGGCGCAGGTCGCTGAGGTCGATCTCCTCGAGGTCGAGCGCGGCGCGCTCGTGGTCCGTCAGCATCCGCCCGGGCGCGACCGCGTCCGGGTCCGAGGCAAACGGGGACAGCCCTGCGCGCACCCGGGTCCCGTCGGGGCGAAGCGCGAGCTGGGCGCCGTCGAGCATCGTGCCGGCGGGAAGGTCAGCGCCAGCGTCTTCGACCAGGAGCATGTCGCCGGGCAGTGCCACGGCGCCGATCGGTATCGGGGCACGCGCGGTGCCGTAGCGCACCGAGAGGCCCTGCACCATGACGAGGTACTCGCTGCCGTCGTCGTCGGCCAGCCACCACGCCGAGCCTTCCCGTCTTCCCAGCACGCCCGTGCGCAGCTCGGCCTCGGGCCGCGGGTCCGGCGTCACGGGACGCCCCTCCCGCAGGACCATCGCCCGGGTCATCGCCGTGATGCGATCCCCCACGCGCAGAAGGTGCGACGACACGTTCGTCTCGTCGCTCTTGCCGGAGGCGAGGGCGGCCCGCTCGTAGGGCGTCAGCGCGTCCTGGAGACGGGAGACCAGGTCGACGGGCCCGTCGATCTGGAACCGCTCGGCGCCCTCGCCGTCCCCGACGCGGAACGCGATCCGGTGCCAGGCGTGGGTGAGCGGTTCGACCTGCCACAGGCCGGCCTTGCGGGTGCGCACGATGTCGCCCTCGCGCAGGTCGCGGTCGCTCAGGCGTCCCTCGACCAGGCGTGCAAGCTCGGCCCCCTCGATCCGACCCTGGCCGGGGTCGACGACGTCGACGTCCTCGTCGAGGTTTTCGCCAAGGTCGAGCGCTGCGTCCAGAGCCACGAGCCGTGACCGTAGGGACGTGAGCTCGGCTGCCCGTCCGAAGACGGGCACAGGAGCCTGATCGAGCTCGTCGGCGCGCTCCAGGCGCCGCCGGTGCCGGACGGTCAGAACCTCGACCTGTCCGGGGATCGCGGCGACGAGGTTCTCGCACCGCGTGATGATGCCGCGGCGTCCTTCGGCGGTGCCGATCTGCTCGGTGAGGTCGATGCGGACCTGGTGCTCGCGGTCGGCGACCAGGTGTGCGATCAGGCTTCGCCCGGTCAGCGCCGGGGTGAACCTCAGCGCGACACCGCCCAGCTCGACGCCGTCGACGGCCTTCTGGGTGCCGGCCTCCATCGCGGCAAACCCGCGCACGAGGATCCCGGCGAGCTCTTCGGCGGCCGCGCCACGTTCGGTGTAGTGGCGATCGCCGATCCGCATGGCGAACGCTGCCCCGGCCGTCGTGCGACGACCCTCATCCACCGTGCGCAGTGCGGCCAGTCGCTCTTGCATCGTCTCGGCCGCGGCGCGCTCGACGCGACGGTCGCGTTCGAGCGAGGCCACCTCCCCGCGCCAGGCGCTCTCCAAGGTCTCCAGGCGTGCCACGTGGTGCATGACCTCGGCCCTCTCGATGATGCGCGGATCCCCTGTGGCCACGGCCGAGGCTGCGGCCGCCGAGATCGTCATGTCGTCGGAGAGGTCCTCCACCACGCGCCCGGTGGACCCGGCGCGCTTGATCTGGGCGATGAACGCGGCCTTGCGCGCGACCATCTGCCACATGACGGCGTCGTAGGTGCCCTCGGTGACGTAGTTGCAGATCTCCACCTCCGGAACCTGGTTGCCCTGGCGGATGATGCGTCCTTCGCGTTGCTCGAGGTCGGCCGGCCGGTAGGGGCAGTCCAGGTGGTGCAGGGCAGCGGCACGCTTCTGGACGTTGACGCCGGTGCCCATCTTCTCCGTGGAGCCCACCAGCACCGAGACCTGGCCCTCGCGGCACGCGGTGAACAGGGCTGCGCGCTCCTCGTCCGTGCGGGCCTCGTGGATGAACCGGACGCGCTCGGGCGGCATCCCGCGCGCGGCAAGCACGTTGCGCAGCTCGGTGTAGACCGAGAAGGTGCCGTCGTCCTTGGGTGTGCCGCGGTCGGCGAAGACGATTTGAAGCACGCCCGGGACCGGCTCGGGGTTGCCAAGAGCGTCGGTGAAGACACGTTCGGCGCCGGCGGCGTGGATGCGCATGATCTGCTCGGCGACGTCGCCCAGGCGGCCGTCGTCGGGGGCGGCCGGCAAGCCCAACATCCGCGGGTCGAGCGCGGCCATGCGCCCCTCGTGGGTGATCTTCAGCAGGTTGTCCTCGGCCGGGTCCCGGGGCAGGTTGTTGGCGCGGTGGGCCAGGTCCCTGATGAAGGCAGCCACGGGCTCGCTCGCGGGGCGCGAGACGAGCCTGCGCTCACCGCCCACGAGGGACGGCAGCGCGGCGGTGATGTCCTCGCGGCCCACGACCGAGGAGAACGAGGCTGTCAGGGCGAGCAGCTCGGGGACGTTGGCGAACCGTGCCACGCGGTCCTTCATGCGCCACGTCGTGCCGTCCGGTCCCAGCTCGAGCTTGGACTCGGTCTGGGTGAACTGCACGGCCCACGCGTCCACGGACTCCACCCCGGCCAGGGCCAGCAGGTCGGGTCGCAGGTAGTGCTGCATGACCCACATCTCCGAGAGCGTGTTGGCCACCGGTGTGCCCGTAGCGAAGGTGGCAACTGCCGGCAGGTAGTCGGCGACGTCGAAGCCTTCCCGGGCGCGCTGCTCCGTCTTGGACTCCCGCAGCGCGCGCAGCTTGAACGACAGGTCGAAGGCGCGCTGGGCGCCGGGGGTGCACGCAAGCTCTGGGTGAGCCGAGGTGCGGGCCAGGTTCTTGTAGTTGTGGGCCTCGTCGACGAACAGGTAGTCGCATCCCGTCGACTCGAAGGTGAGGCCGGGGTCCTTGAGGTCGGCGGCGCGGGCGTACTTCTCCTCGATCGCCTTGATGTCCCGCTCGATGCGCTTGACCCGTGTGGCGGCGCGTCGGCCCTCGGTTGCCGAGGCCTCTGCGAGCTCGGCGCGCATCTGCTCGACACGTTCGGCCAGCCACGCGGCCGAGCGTGCCGGGTCGACGTTGATGCGCTCGAAGACCGAGGCCGGCACGACGACGCCGTCCCAGTCGCTCAGCGCCGAACGCGCGATCCACTCCCTCCGCTCAGCAGGGTTGCAGCCCGTGGGGATCGCCATGACGCGAGCGGCCGGATACCAGCTCTTCCACTCCGCGGCGACCTGCTCGACGAGGTGGTTGGGCACCACGAGCCACGGCTTGCGGGCCAGGCCCGTGCGACGCAGCTCCATCGCCGTCATGAACATCGTGCCCGACTTGCCTGCCCCCACGACGTGGTCGAGCAGCACCGTGGGCTCGTGCAGCGCGCGGGCCACCGCGGTGCGCTGGTAGTGGTGGGGGGTGAACGCCGAGCCAAGGCCGTCCAGGGCCAGGCGTTGACCCAGCGAGGTGTAGTCCGGCACCCTGTGGGCGTTGAACCGGCCGTTGTAGGCGACCTCAATCCGCGATCGACGCTCGTCGTCGGCCAACAGCCAGGTGGCGAAGTCGCGGGTGATGAGCTCGCACTTCTCCCGGGCGAGGGTCGTGGCCTGCACGTCACGCACCGTGCGCTCCGTGCCGCCCGGGCCGTCGACGACCTTGGTGATCGTGACGGGGGCGTTGTTCATCACCGCCTCGAGCAGCTCCAGCGGAGACCGCTTGGCCACGCCGTAGCGCAGGTCGACGGCTGCGTTCAGGCGCGTGCGCTCGGGCCCTTCGATCTCCCAGGTCCCCGCGGAGGCGGTGTCGCGCACGACGGCGGTGGCCTTGAAGACTTCCAGAACGAACGCCTCGTAGTCGCTCGGAGGGATGTAGCGCACCCCAGGCCGCACGACGACCTCGGCCAGGTCCACCCACTCGGGCAGCACCTCGCTCAGCGCGCGGACGTTCTCCCCGAACGTCGGGTCGGTCTCGGCAGCGGCCTGCGCGCGGGCGAGCTTGGCGCGGACGTTGCCGGCGAGGTAGGTCGCGGCCGGCTCTAGCACCCCAGTGGCGGGGTCGGTGAAGACCAGACCGCGCAGCTCGGTCCGCGCCGCGTCCTGGCTGAGGCCGAGCAGCTCGGCGACCCGCGCGACGTCGACCACGCGGGTCTCGTCCATGGCGATCGCCAGCGCGTCGCCGACGTCGGTCGCGCTCGTGCGCACCTCGGCACGCCCGACGACGTCCTCGAAGAAGATCCGCGAGCGTCGGGCGTGGCCGGTCTCGGGGTCGAAGAGCTCCAGGGCCAGCACGAGCGCGAACTCGGGGTCCTTGCGCAGTGGGACCAGGTGCTTCTGCTTGCGCACCCACGTGGCGGTCTCAGCCGCCTCGGCGCGCCAGGAGTCCACGAGGTCGACCGGAGGGTCGAAGCCCTCGTGCTCGGCCGCCGACACGTCGAGGGCCGCGCGCCACGTGCGGGTGTTGGCCGCGACGTAGCGTTCGATCTGGGCCTCGGTGACGGTGCGGCCTGCCACGAGCTCGAAGCGGTTGATCGGCCCGTAGGTGCCCGCGTAGCGCTCGTAGCGGGCTGCGAGCTCGGCGCGCAGGTGATCGCGCTGCTCGGTCGTGGACTCGGCACGCTGGGCCGCGACGAGCTCGACGGCCGCGTCGCGCAGCGAGAGCAACGCGCGCGTCTCGGCGCGCTGGGTCGCAGGGACCTTCGCCGGCGTCCAGGAAGCGCCCGACCAGGTCTCGAAGTCGGCCCCATTCGCGCGCAGGTGACCGACGACGACCTCGTCTTCGGGGCGCGAGGGCAGGTGCAGCCCGCCGCGCACCTGGTGAGCGGGGAGAGGCTCGGCGAGCGTAGGAGCGTAGCCCAGACCGGCCGCGGCCGCGGTGTCGACGATCTCGGCCAGAACCTCCCGCAGCGGCTCGGCGAGGTCTGCCCCACGGGGGCCGTCGACCAGGAGCGTCGCCGCGCCGTAGATGCCCGAGCCCGTGCGCAGAGCTCCAAGGACGTGCCCCGGGTGCGCGAGCCAGTAGGCCGAGACGTCGTGCTCGACGTCGTCGACGACGCACGTCGCCGTCTGCGTCCAGGCCAAAGACGCCTCGGACACCGGCGCCTCGGGGTCGCGCCTGCGCAGGACGAGCAGGTCGGTGACGACGTCGGTGCCTGCCACGCGCGAGAACGCGCCTGTCGGCAGGCGCACCGCGCCGAGAAGATCTCCGTACCGGGCGATCTCCCGGCGCGCCGTGGTGCGCTTGGCGTCCATCGTGAACGAGGAGGTGATGACCGCGACGTAGCCGCCCGGAGCGGTGGCCTTGAGGGCCTTGACGATGAAGTGGTTGTGGATCGACAGGCCGCGCGGGTTGTCCAGCGGGTCATACAGCGAGAAGCCACCGAAGGGCACGTTGCCGACCGCGGCATTGACCTGTCCAGCCAGACGCGTCGTTTCGAAACCCTCGGCGCGAATCGCCGCGTCGGGGTAGAGCCGGGAGGCGACCTGCGCCGTGATCGGGTCGAGCTCGACACCGATCATCTGCGCCCCGGTGGGCGCCAGGCCGATGAACGTCCCCGACCCGCACCCAGGCTCCAGCACCGGCCCGCCGGCGAAGCCTGCACGCTCGAGCGCGCGCCACACCTCGGCGACGACGGCCGGGTCGGTGTAGTGGGCGTTGAGCGTCGTCGTCGAGGCGGCATCGCGCTCAGCCGGGCTCAGCGCGGCCGCAACCTGCTCCTGGACGCCCGTCCAGTCCTCGCGCCAGCCCTCGAACACCTCCGGCAGCGCGCCCCACGACGACCACGTCGCGAGGATCTCCTGCTCGGAGGCGGTTGCCGGCCGGCCCTCGGCCTCGCACGCGCGCAGCACGTGCAGGGCCGCGAGGTTCGCGGCCGCGCGCTCCTTCTTGCCCGAGGGCGGGTAGACACGAACCTCGGGGCGGAACCTCAGGCCAGCAGGTCGACTCCCGCCCGCGCCAGCAGCACCCGCAGAGTGTCCGTCTCGATCGGAGACAGCACCGCGATCCGCTCGCCCAGTTCGATCCGCGCCAGGCTCACCGCCGTCGAGTCCTGCTCGACGAGGCGACCCGAATCGCTCAGGTGCTCGCTCACCTGCTCCAGGGCGACCTGCACCAGCGTCCACATCACGGCCTCGCGCAGCGCCGGCGTCTCCGTGAGCGTCCGCCCGTCCGGCAGCGTCCGCACCGGCTCGGAGGTCGATGAGGACCCGCTGGCGAAACGCACCGCCCGCAGGTCGCCGTCCTTCGACCAGGCGCCGTGGAGCCGGTCGAGGATCGCCGTGAACGCCCCCGTGAACGGCGAGGTCGTCCACAGGTCGCTGAGGAACTCCAGGTCGTTGCCGTGGTACGACGTCGCCGTCAGCACCGGCGCCTGCTCGGGGTAGTCCTCCAGCTCCGTCTTCCAGCGCTCGGGATCCTGCTCCCACATCCGCGTGGCGATGTCCTCCCGTCGCAGCGTCGCGTCCTGGCTCTCCCGACTCTCGAAGAACACCTGCTCGTTCGGTTCGTGACTCATCTCGGTTCTCCTTGCTCGTCGGGTCGGGGGCGTCCCAGAGGGCGTCGAAGTCGAACGCTTCGTGCTGTACGGGCTTGCGGGGTGTCACGGTACTGCTACCTCCAGCGAGTTGGTCTCGCAGGAGGTACGCAGCGTCGCGATCGATGACGGCTCCACTGACCACGCTTCAATATCGAGCGGACCACCCCCGTAATGTTACGGCTCTGTAGCATAGGCGCACTGGTTGCGACATTGCAACGAACGCGCCTGCGCCGACACGGCTACATATCCGTAACATTCGCCGATGCGACGGTACTGTGTCATTCATGGAGCACCGGGTGGCGAGGCCTCACCAGATCGGCCCAGCCGTACGCGACGCGCGCAAGAAGCTCTCACTGACACAGGCGGAGGTGGCCGAGCGTGCGGGCGTCTCGCGCCGCTTCGTTTCGGAGCTTGAGGCTGGTACGAGACCGGGTGCTGAGTTCGCCCGCGTCCTGGCCGTGCTCGGCGCACTCAACAAGGTTCTGATCGTCGTCGAAGCGCCTGAGGTCGCCTCCGACCCCTTCGCGTCTCTTGACACGACGGCCGTCCACCAACCTCGTTAGGTGCAGCGCACCCCAGAGAGTCCACACTCACCCGACCCTGCGACCAAGTGCATGGGCGGCACCCTGACTTCCCTGCAAGAATGCCCTGGAACGAAAGAACCCCGGCCGCATCATGGCTCATGTCCAGAGAGGCGGATCCGGGGAATTCCCTCTAAGGAAACCTCACAAGGGAGCGACAGTCAAGTGCACGAGAGCCCCCGGAGACCCCTGCTTCGCGCCGTCTCGCCGACAAGGTTTGCCGCGTTCCTCGCGGCAGCAGACGGCGACGAGGACCGCGCATTGGCGCTCTACGTCTGGGACCGGGACATCGCGGCCGCGATGCTCGCCGACATCGCCATCGCCGAAGTGGCGCTACGCAACACCGTTGCCAGCAGGCTCACCGACGCGTTCGGTCGTGAGTGGTATCTCAACACCGACCTTCTTCTCGACGACCGAGGCGCCAAGCAAATCGCGAACGCATGGGGCGCCGTGACGCCGGCTACCCGGCGGACCCCGGACAAGCTGGTCGCGCAGCTCATGTTCGGGTTCTGGGTCAACCTGTTCGACAAGGGCCTGACCCGCGGGGACGGTCCATGGAAGACGAAGACGAACAACGAAGGCCTGTGGCGGGACCACCTTGCCGCCGCCTTCCGCGGAAGGAACGCTGAGGCACGCGCCGCCGGGGAGCAGGCGTCCCGCGCCTGGTTCCACAGTCTGCTCGTCGAAGTCAACGCCGTCCGCAACCGTGCCGCGCACCACGAGCCCTTCCTCAACGGGGTACCCCTTCCTGGACAGCAGCGACGCATCTCGGCCCAGCGCGCCCATGAGTGCACTCGTTCCCTGCTGAGGTGTGTCGACCGCGACCTCGACGCCTGGGTCGCACAGGACTCCAAGGTCCCTGCGCTGTTTGCACGCCGTCCCTAACGCAGCGTCCCAAGCGTCCGGAAGACGGTCGTTTCTCCGACAGTCTCCCCGCCGGCGCGACACGCCCGGCACGGGCGTACGACATACCCGTCCTGTGGCTTGCGGCGATAAATGGCGGGGTTCTGTAGGTGCTGTGTGGCGGCCTGTCAGCTGGCGCCGATGACCAGGGTGCTGGCGGCGGCTTCGATGACGTCGTTGGTGATGGTGTGGAGTTCGTTGATCTTCAGGACACGTTCGATCTGGGGGAAGAGTCGTTCCAGGAGCCGGAAGTTCCCGCGGGTGATGCGGGCGATGGCGGCGATGGCCTGGGCGTCGGTGAAGTCCTCGGGATCGAGGGTCTTGCCGAGGGCGCGCCAATGGCGTTGCAGGACGAAGAGCAGTTCGTCCTTGCCCAGGGGTCGGTACTGGTGGGCGAAGCCGACGCGGCTGTAGAACTGGGGGTAGTGGCTGAACTGCTTCTCCAGACCGGGCATGCCGATCAGGATGAGGGCGATGTTGTCGCGGTCGTAGCGGTCGCGCAGCAGTTCCAGTGCGGTGGGCCGTAGGCGTTCGGACTCATCGACGATGACCAGCTCCACGTAGTTCCTGCTGTGGCGCCACCCGCGCGTCTCTGGCGTGACCTGTCCGGCCGGCGCGAGGTGCTGCTCGATGCACATGTTGGTGCGGGTGATGACTTGGTCCAGCTCGTCCTTCAAGGCCCGTGGGGTGGTCAGCACGCTGGGGGTGTAGAGCACGGTGCGGCTCTTGGCCAGCGCGGCGTAGACCCTCGCGTCACTGTCGGAGCGCGGTCCCCAGTAGGTCAGCAGGTCTTGGGCCTTGTCCCAGCGTGCGTAGCGGCGCGCGGAGAGCGTCTTGCCCACGCCGGCTGGCCCGAAGCACAGGCCGATGGTGTGCCCGCGGCGCACGGCGTCGGCGAACTCGGTGAAGCGGCGGTGTTCTTTGGTCACGATGAAGCGCTGACTCACCTCAGGTCCTCTCTGTAGACCTTCAACTTCCGCCGCGGCGCCGGCGACGACGCCTCGGTCACTGGTTCGGTGGTGTGCGTGGCCACGACGGCGATCCGCTCGTTGATGCCCTGCCGCAGAGCCCGGCGGCGGGCGTTGCGGGCGGCCTGGACCTCCTTGAGGCTGACCTTCTGGTCGTGGTGGTCCTGGTTGATGGCCTTACAGACGAACGCCTCGTGATCGAACACGCGAATCTCCGTGATGTCCCTGGGGTCGTAGCGGATCACCACCGACCGGCCGACATAGCCGGCCAGGGTTGGGGAGATGTAGCGCAGGCCCTGGAAGTGGATGCCATCGCGGCGCACCACCCTGGTCCGGGCGACGGTGAGCAGCAGCCCGTCGAGGTCCTCCAAGCTCTCGGGCATCCGCGGCAACCAGCCCTCCGCGATCCAGGCAGCGCGCGGGGAGATGCCGAGCTCGCTGTGAGTGCGGTCGTTGTAGGTGACGACGAATCCCTCCAGCTCAGCGTCTAGCTCAGCCAGGGACAGCTTCGGCGTTGGCCAGGGGTGGCCCTCGGCGATGTATCCCGGCAGACGAGCCAGAAGTTCGGTGTTCACGGTGCGGAAGAATCTCTCCACCTTGCCGCGTCCCTGAGGACGAGCGACGGCAGAGTGGATGAGCCGGATATGCAGGTCCACGGCTGTGCCGGTGAGCTGGTTGCTGATGAAGTCGGTCCCGTGATCGACGTAGAGCACGTCGGGCAGGCCGCACATCGGCCAGGAGAGGTCGGTCTTGTGCCAGATCGCCTGGCGCAGCGCCAGCGCGGTGTTCATGGCCGAGGGCGCACCGAGGAACACGGTGTACCCGCAGATAGCGCGTGAGCAGTCATCGATGATCGTCGTCAGCCAGGGCCGGGCAGGCTTGCCGTCGGTGCCCACCACGAGGACGTCGAGCAGGGTGTGGTCGGCCTGCCACATCGCGTTGGGCCGCTCGGCCTGTCGGCGCAGCGCGAGTTCGTACTTGTCCCGGTAGGACGTCGGCCCTTCCAGGGCGAGAGTGACCATTCCCGGGTCCAGCGCGCCGACGATCGCCCGTACCACTGCATACGACGGGACCGGCCATCCCTCCTTGTTGCAGATGCCGCTCACTTTGCGGTGGATCGTGACGACGGTTGGCCGAGGCTTGGTCAATGCAAGACCTTCGATCAGCGCCACCAGCTCGGCAGGTAATCGGTGAGTGCCGGCATCAGAGCGTCGCCCTGCGTCCAGGCCGGCGTATCCCGAGGCGCGGTAACGGGCGTGCCAGCGCTCCAGGGTGCGCAGCCCGATTCCGGAGTCCCGGGCGAGAGCGGCGAGCGGGACGTGGTCCTCGACATGGAGTCTGAGGATCTGCCAGCGCCCGGCCGCGTCCATGATCTACACGGCGCTTCTCGACCGTCGTGGCACCGCTTGGGTGCTCTGGCGGTTCAGCGCGCGGTAGATGGTGGTGCGACTGACTCCGAGCACGTCACCGATCTGAGCCACCGTCATCTCGTTCTGCTCATACATCCGCCGAGCCGCCTTAATCTGAGCGGGTGACAGCGACGAGGGCCGCCCGCCGGTGCGGCCCCGCGCCCGGGCGGCCGCAAGCCCGGCGTTGGTGCGCTCACGGATGAGGTCGCGCTCGAACTCCGCCAGCGCCGCGAAGACATGGAACACCAGCCGGCCACCGGAGGAGGTGGTGTCGATCGTCTCCTGCAAGGACCGGAACCCCACGCCGCGCTCGTCGAGGGCACGTAGCTGATCGATGAGATGTCGGATCGAGCGACCCAGGCGGTCCAGCCGCCACACCACCAGCGTGTCGCCCGGTCGCAGCTGATCGAGGACTTTGTCGAACTCGGGCCGATGCTCCAGCGCCCCGGAGACGGTGTCGACGAACACCCGATAGCACCCGGCCGCCTTCAGCGCATCGACCTGGAGCGACGCATCCTGATCGCTGGTCGACACGCGCGCATACCCCAGAAGATGACTCACACTGGCGACCGTACCGAAAGTCGTCGAGCCCCGGAAGTATCGAACCGTAGATTCTGATACTGAGTTCCGCTACAAACGCCGATGGCGAGAAACCACAGAACACCGACCGCCCCGAACTTCAGATCTCGACGCCCGAACCTTGTAGCGGAATCCTTCATTTTCGGCACAAGAATAGCGGTTCAGTCGATGCTGTATAGTTCAGCATATGCTGACCATTGCTTCTCGCCTGGACGTGATGAACCGGTTGGGCCGCGCGCTGGCCGACCCGACCAGGTCCCGGATCATCCTGACGCTGCTCGACCGGCCGGCCTACCCGGCAGAGCTGGCCCGCGATCTGGACCTCACACGCTCCAACGTGTCCAATCATCTGGCGTGCCTGCGCGACTGCGGCATCGTTGCTGCCGAACCCGAGGGCCGCAAGACGCGCTACGAGATCGCCGATCCCCACCTGGCTCTGTTGCAAAGATTGGCGGCAGTCAGAGGTAGGCTGTCGCTCTGCGCCGATCAGGCGGCTGCTGCGAAATGGTGGTTGAGCATGCCCATGGCCTCCGTCAGCGCCGAGGGCCCAATGCCAAAAGCNCCCCACCTGGCTCTGTTGCAAAGATTGGCGGCAGTCAGAGGTAGGCTGTCGCTCTGCGCCGATCAGGCGGCTGCTGCGAAATGGTGGTTGAGCATGCCCATGGCCTCCGTCAGCGCCGAGGGCCCAATGCCAAAAGCTCTCTCCACAAGGCGCACCTCGCCCCTGATGCCGGGCTGCAGGCACCAGGGGCGAGCCTGTCCTTTGCGCAGGGCTCGCATGACTTCGAATCCCTTGATCGTGGCATAGGCCGTGGGGATCGATTTGAAACCGCGCACCGGCTTGATCAGTATCTTGAGCTTTCCGTGATCGGCCTCGATCACGTTATTGAGATACTTCACCTGCCGGTGGGCCGTCTCCCGGTCCAGCTTTCCTTCGCGCTTCAATTCGGTGATCGCTGCACCATAGCTCGGCGCTTTGTCGGTATTGAGCGTGGCAGGCTTTTCCCAGTGCTTCAGGCCTCGCAGGGCCTTGCCCAGGAACCGCTTCGCTGCCTTGGCGCTGCGGGTCGGCGACAGGTAGAAATCGATCGTGTCGCCCCGCTTGTCGACTGCCCGGTACAGGTAGGTCCACTTGCCCCGCACCTTGACGTAGGTTTCATCCAGGCGCCAGCTCGGATCAAAGCCACGCCGCCAGAACCAGCGCAGCCGCTTCTCCATCTCCGGGGCGTAGCACTGGACCCAGCGATAGATCGTCGTATGGTCGACCGAAATGCCGCGTTCCGCCAGCATTTCCTCAAGGTCGCGATAGCTGATCGGATAGCGACAATACCAGCGCACCGCCCACAGGATCACATCACCCTGGAAATGGCGCCACTTGAAATCCGTCATCGTTCCGTCCGTCCAATCTCCGCCAAGCATGCTCAAGCTTCACGATTTTTGCAACAGAGCCTCACATCACCCTGGAAATGGCGCCACTTGAAATCCGTCATCGTTCCGTCCGTCCAATCTCCGCCAAGCATGCTCAAGCTTCACGATTTTTGCAACAGAGCCCCTACGCGGGAGTGGTGATCGGCGGGCTAGTAGTGCTCGGCTGGTTTCTCATTCGCCTGTTCGAGGCCGCCCACCAGGAGGGCCGGTTCCCGTCCCTGTTCGAGCTGCTGACGGTCGAGAACATCTTGATCGGGGCCGGCCTGTTCGCCGTCCCGATGATTGCCGGGCTGATCGTCGTGCAGCTCGTCGCGAGGGGCCGGAGGCGTCGCCACCTGATCGCGCGATAGCGATCCGCCCGCGCCGCGGTGCGGACGTGTCCGATACGCTCCCGGAAGCTCTGGGGGGAGTTTCGATGACTGAGCGGGTGGCCGAACAAGTGCGGCGACTGCTGCACGAGCAGCCGGAGCTTGAAGTCGTGTTCACCGATGCGCTCACCGCCGACAGTTACCTCCACAGTGGGCGCAGCGGCCGCCCAGTGCTGTTCCTGCACACGGCGCACCGCCAGCTCGTTGACGAGCTGCGCGGCCGCGGTGATGACCCCGGCCGACCGCACTAGTTGTATGAGGCCAGCACGTTGTTGACGGGCGTCGGCGTTGCCAGTGCGGGTGGTTGTCCGTCGTGTGCGCCGTGGGGTCGGTGGTAGTTGTAGTGCTGGTTCCAGACATCGAGTGCCGCGGCGCGTTCGTGTTCTGAGTGCCAGGTGCGTGCGTAGAGGAACTCCTCGGCGAGGATGCGGTTGTAGCGTTCGACCTTTCCGTTGTGTCGCGGCGTGTAGGGCGCGATGCGCTGATGTCGGCTCTCGCCCATGGCAGCAGCGAATGCGCTGGCCCGGTAGCAGGAGCCGTTGTCGGTCACGATGCGCTCAATGCGGGTGATGCCGTGCGCGGCGAACCATGCTCTCGCGCGATCGAGGAACGCAACTGCCGTCACCGCTTTCTCATCGGACAGTGCTTCCGTGTAGGCGAGTCGGGAGTATCCGTCGATCGCGGAGTGGAGAAACACGTAGCCGGTCTTCCCGCCTCTCCTTTTCGCCCGCGCGACCTTCTTTGCTTCGGTGCTGCCCTTGCCGTGTACGCGCCAGCCGCCGCCGTCCGGGATGCGTCCTGTCTTCTTCACGTCGATGTGCATCATGTGTCCGGGGCGCTCAGCGACGATCTTCTGCGGTTCTCGGTTCGTTGCACCGCTCGGGTCGATGATCTTCCGGCGATTCAGCCCGAGGTGTGCGAGTAGGCGCGTGACCGTGCGGCGGCTGACGGAAATGTCACGCTGATCCAGCTCGAACGCGATACGTGAGGCTGACCACTTGTGATGGCGTCGCATGGCTTCGATCATCACCACGACTTCGCTCCGCGTTGCCGTTGGCTGACGGATTGGGGTAGACGCACGATCATGCAAGCCGACCTCACCGAATCGGCGGTACCGTCCGACCCATTTGGATGCGGTGGCTCGGGAGATGCCCATCTCGGCGGCGACATGCGCGAGGGGTCGAGTCCGACAGCGCTCGATAAGTCGGCGACGACCTTCGACCGTCAACGGCGAGTTCGCATGCGTCACTTGACCACTTCGCTCTCGGCGGGTGCGACCAGTCGAAGAACGGGAATGGCGAGCAGCAATGCGGCTGCGGTTACGATGACGGCCACCCACACCGGCCCGAGCGCGCTGGACATCACACCGAGTGCGGCAGCGGCGAGGACTGGACCTGCTGCTGCACCGACGTTGAGTGCCGCGGTCGCGTACGAACCCGCCATGGTGGGCGCACCCGCCGCCGCATAGAGCACTCGCGTGATCAGCGTGCTCCCGACAGCAAACCCCAACACCCCCTGAGCGAATACGAGCCCGAGCAGGGCAACGGGGTTCGTCGCGAAGAGCGCCAACGCGGCCCACCCGAGCACAAGAACGCTTCCACCACCCAAGACGACGAATCGAGGTCGGGCGTCCGAGAGTCGTCCCGCAACGGTGACGCCGATGAAGGAGCCAACGCCGAAGAGCACAAGCGCCACCGACACCCACCATTGGCTCAGGCCGGCGGTATCGGTAACAATCGGCGCGAGAAAGGTCAGCGTCGCGAAGGTTCCGGCGTTCACCAGGGCAGCCAGCAGCATCGTCAGAACGAGGCGCGGGGAGGCAAGCTGGGCCAGCTCCGCCCGCAGCGGGGTCGAAGACGATTCCTCCCTTGACGATTCGTCACTTTGATTGGTGAAGCCCGCGGCGATGCCGATCGCAGCGGGGATGCAGAGAAGAGCGATCGCCCAGAACGTCGACTGCCAACCGAGTGCCGTACCAAGCAGAGCACCCGCGGGGACGCCGGCGACGGTTGCGACGGTGGTGCCCGCCAGCAGAATCGCCACGGCCCGACCTTTGGCGCTGGGTGCCACGAGTTTCGTCGCCGCACCCAGCGCGACCGCCAAGAAGCCTGCGTTGACGATCGCGGCGATCACGCGCGTGATGAACAGAACAGTGAAGTCCGGTGTGAGTGCTCCGACGACATGGCACAGCGCGAACACGATCACACAACCAAAGAGTGTCGCTTTCATGGGGAGGCGACGAGTGAGCGCGGCCATCGCAGGTGCGCCGATCACCATCCCTGCGGCGAACGCCGATGTCAGGAGACCAGCGGTCCCCACGGAAACGCCGAAATAGTTGGAGATGTCCGGCACGAGGCCGGCAAGCACGAATTCGGAAGTACCCATGGCGAAGACCACCAGGGCAAGAAGATAGAGAGCAAAAGGCATCGAGATAGCTCCGAAGCGAGAGTACGAACAGGAGAACGTCTCGTCACCACGGTCAGCACCCAGAGGACACCCGAATGTCGTGCTGCGCGCAGCATGGAGCAGCAGAGAGCTAGGGGCTCAGCGGAGGTGAGGGGCTGACGGCGTGACCGAAAGCCCCTGAGTGTCCGATTCAGGGCTCGACATACGCCTCATCGTACCCGCCTGCGTCGCCACCCCCCAAAGAACGTCAACAACCTCATGGCCAGCAACAACTAGTCCAATGGGCGGGAGGCGTTGCGCAGCTCGTCGACGACTTCGCGATGCTGTGGGTGTACGAACAGGATGAGGGCCTGGCCGTGCGTGCTCAGAAGATGACTGTCGACGGTGATTGCGTCCACGAATCGGATGTCGACGGCAGGATCTTCCAGGAGGGCGCGGCGAATTGCCGCGAGGGTGCGAGCGACGGTCATGGCCGTGTCGGCAGGCTAGTGGGCCGCGCCGAGTTCGACGAGGAGGACGCCGCCGATGATGAGGGCGATGCCGAGCGCCATGACCCAGGTGAAGGGCTCTTTGAACAGGAACTTGCTGGCCACTGCGGTGAGGGCGACGCCGGAGGCGGCCCAGATGCCGTAGGCAACACCGATGCCGAGCCCGAGGGCAAGGACTTGGGTGAGGAAGAAGAACGCGCCGAGGTAGCCCACGACGACGGCGATGTAGAACAGTTTCCGTCCGCCGGTTGCCAGGCGCAGGGAGAGCGCCGCGCCGACTTCGAGGACGATCGCGAGGATGAGGAAGAGCCAGACCATCAGATGCTCGCCTCCCTCTTGCGCTGCGCCGCTTGCGATCCGAGTTCGACGGTGAGAACACCGCCGATGATCAACGCCAGGCCGAGGATCATCACGCCGGTCAAGGGCTGTCCGAACAGAAGTGCCGCCAGCACCGCCGTCAGGGCGACGCCCATCGCGCCCCAGATCCCGTACGCAACCCCGAGGGCCATCCCCTCGCGTAGAACGAGCGCGAGAAGCGTGAACGCGCCGACGTAGCCGATCGCGACGAGGATGTACCAGGCGGGGTGGTCCTGGCCGGCTTGGAGGGCGAGGGAGCCGGCGACTTCACTGATGATCGCGCCGGCAAGCAGGAGCCATTTCTTCATAGTCAGTCCTTCACGAGGTTGTGGGCGAAGGCGCGGAGCTGCGCCAGGTCGCCGGGGGTAGGAGGGGAGACGTTGGCGGCTTCGGCAAGCCACCCGCCGTCGGCCAGGAGGCGGGCGGCGAGCAACCGGGTGCGTTCGTCCGGGGCGACGTCATCGGGCACGACGAGCCAGGGCGCGAGACGTTCGGCCCAGCGCTGCGTGAGCGAGCGGCGCAGCTTCGGATCACTCATCGCCACCAGGTCGGTTTCATCGAAACCCCCGGACAGTGACCAGTCGACATACGCGCCGATGCGCGCGGCCGGCGCCGCGCCCTCCGGCGACGACCCGAGGCGTGCGACCAGCGCCTCTTCCCAGCGGTCCAAAACGGAGTCCACCAGGGCGAGCATGAGGGCTTCCTTCGTGGGGAAGTGATACATCACCCCCGGCTTGGTCAGCCCCACACTTCGGGCCACGGAATCCAGAGACACCGCCCGCCCCTCGTCGAGCTGAGAGAAGGCGGCCGCCAGGATCGCGGGGCGAGGATCGGTGCGCATGAGTGTAGGTTACCATTCGGAAGGTAACCAGGCCATCCAGCAGATTGCCGGCGCATAGGTTCATCACCGCGAGCCGAGTAGGCCGAAAACGATCGATTCCGGCACGGCCGCGAGCTGCACCGCGGCTGTGATTGTTAGCGCTCGTTGGCGGGCTTTCGCGGCGTTCTTTGTCGCTAGTTCCCGATGACGAGGATGCTTGCGGCGGCTTCGACGACGTCGTCGGTGATGGTCTCGAGTTCGTTGATTTTGAGGACTCGCGCGATCTGGGGGAAGAGTCGTTCGACGAGGCGGAAGTTGCCACGGGTGATGCGCTCGATCGTGGCGATGGCTTGCGCGTCGGTGAAGTCGTCGGGGTCGAGCGTGCGGCCGAGTCGTCTCCAGTGGCGGTCCAGGACGAAGATGAGTTCGTCGCGGCCGAGGTTGCGGTAGCGATGGGAGAAGCCGAGTCTGCTGTAGAGCTGTGGGTAGTGGCGGAAGCGCTGGTCGACGCCGGGCATGCCAATCAGGATGATCGCGAGGTGGGTACGGTCATGGCGGTCGCGGAGGATTTCGAGCGCGGTTGGAGTGAGTCGTCCCGCCTCATCGATGATGAGTAGTTCGACGAGTTCGTCGGTGTTGTTCCGGGCGGATGTATCCGGGACTTTGCCGGTGCTTCGAAGGTGCTCGTCGATGCAGATCCCGATCCTCGTCTGGAGGTGATCGATCTCGTGGATCAGTTGTGCATGCTTGGGCATCACGGTAGGTGTGTAGAAGACAGTGCGGGATCGGCTGGCTGTCGCATAGCTTTGCGGGTCTTCGTCGTTGCGCGGTCCCCACGTGGTGATGAAGGGCTCGAGGGTGTCCCAGTGTGCGTACCGACGCGCGGACTGCGTTTTGCCGACGCCGGCGTCGCCATGGCAGATACCGATGGTGCGTTCTTTGCGGACGGCGTTGGCGAACTCGATGAAGCGGCGATGTTCCTTGGTGACGATGAAGTCACGGCTCATGTGTCGTCCTCCTCATAGGTGCGCAGCTTCACTCGCTTTGGCGCGGTCCGCTCGGTTCGAGGTTCTTCGCGGATGGCCGCACGTGGGATGCGGTCGTTGATCTCTTTGCGCAGCTCGCGTCGGCGGGTGCGGCGCGCGGATTCGATGTCCCGCAGACTCAGCCGCTGATTGGGGTGGCCTTCGTCGATCGCGGCGCAGATGTAGGTGTCGTGGTCGTAAACGCGGATCTCGGACACGTCCCTCGGGTCGTACCGGATCGTCACTGGGTGACCGACGAAGGGTGCCAGTGTGGGCGAGAGGTATCGCTGGCCTTGGAAGTGGATGCCGTCACGTTGGACGATTCGGTTCTTCGGCACGGTGAGCAGCAGACCGTCGAGCTGGTCCAGGGTGTCCGGCATCCGCGGCAGCCAGCCATCGGCCTTCCATGCGGCCTTCGGGCTCTGTTTGATCGCGCGGTGGGGACGCTCGTTGTAGTCGGTGACGAACCCGCCGACGGCTTGGTCGAGTTCGGCGAGCGTGAGGTGCGGCTTGGGGCGCCGTGCTCCGGGGGCGAGGTGTCCGGGCAGTGCGGCGAGGAGTTCGGTGTTCACGGTGCCGAAGAACCGCTCCACCTTCCCGCGCCCTTGTGGGCGCCCGACGGTGGAGTAGATCAATCGGATCTTCAGTGCCACGGCGGTGTATTCGATGTGCTGGCTGGTGAAGTCGCTTCCGTGGTCGATGTGGAGCACGTCTGGCAGGCCGCACATTGGCCACGCGGGATCGCTCTTGCGCCAGATCGCTTGTCGTAGCGCGAGGGCCGTGTTGATCGCCGATGGGGCGCCGGTGAAGACGGTGTACCCGCAGATCGCGCGTGAGTAGTCGTCGATGACGGATGTCATCCACGGACGCTCGGGTTTCCCGTCGGCACCGACGATCAGGATGTCGAGCTCGGTGTGGTCGACCTGCCAGGTCGCATTCGGCCGCTCGGCCCGCCGCCGCAGCAGCAGCTCGTACCTGTCCCGGTATGCGACAGGCCCCTCCAGCGCGAGCGTGACGAGTCCGGGGTCGAGGCCCTGCACGATCGACCGGACAGTCGAATAGCCGGGGCTGGGGCGCCCCAGCCTGTCGGCTTCCTTGACGGTAAGGCGGTAGAGGGTCGCGATGCTTGGCCGGGGCCGAGTCAGCGCCAGCCGCTCAACGAATGCGACCACGTTGGCGTCAGTGCGCCGCCCGCCCGCATCGGCCCGCTCCCTCGGGTTCAGACCTGCGATGCCGTCGGCGGTGTAGGCCTGCTTCCAACGCTGCAGCGTGCGCAGGCTGATGTCGGTGTCCCTGGCCAGGGCCGCCAGCGGGATCCCGTCCTCTACATGAAGACGCAGGAGTCGCCACCGGGCCAGGGCGTCCATGTCACATCTCGCCGCCGACTGTTGCTGCGTGCTGGTGCCGGTAGAGCGTCGCCCTCGACCAGCCCACCAGCCGGGCAGCTTCCTCCGCCGTGCGCCCCCTCGCGCGCGCCTCGCGCACGATCTGCAGCTTCTGCTGGATCTCGTCAGGCTTTACCGGCGGACGCCCGAATCGGGTCCCGGACTGTCTGGCTGCGGCGATTCCCGCGTTCACTCGTTCGGTGATCAGCTCGCGTTCGTACTCCGCAAGGGTCGCGAGCATTCCCAGCATCATCCGCCCGGATGATGTCTCCGGGTCGATGCCGTCCGAGATCGAGCGAACCTTAACGCCACGCTCGCGGAGGAGGTTGACCGTGTTCAACACGTCAATCAGCGAGCGACCGAGCCGGTCGATGCGCCACACCACGACGGTGTCTCCATCCTCGGCATACTCCAACAGCTTCTTCATTCCTGGCCGCTTAATCGCCGCTCGGTTGCCCGAGGTGACATCGGAGAACACATCCCGCCCCTCAACCCCTACGCCGCGCAGCGCGTCGAGCTGAAGGCGTGCGTCCTGACTGGTCGTGCTCACTCGCGTGTATCCCAAACGCCTCATCGGACCAGAATGCCTCACAAACTCCAAAACGCGCGAGCATCGAGACGAACTGTGGCGAGGCAACTTTACGAGACAAAGGCAAGCTCGGATTTCTGGCGAGGAGAGGTTGCATTGGACCAGCGTCCCGCGTGTCTTATTCAGCTATAGCTTTACGAGGCGACACTGTAAGTTCAGCTCATACTGTATAGTTCAGTGAATGCTGACCATTGCCTCTCGTGTTGACGTGATGAACCGGTTGGGCCGGGCGATGGCCGACCCCACCCGGTCGCGGATCCTGATGACCTTGCTGGAACGGCCGGCCTACCCGGCCGAACTGGCGCGGGACTTGGGGCTGACCCGGTCGAACGTGTCGAACCACCTGGCGTGCTTGCGGGACTGCGGGATCGCGGTCGCCGTGGCCGAGGGCCGCCAGACCCGGTACGAGATCGCCGATGCACACCTGGCGCGGGTGCTGATTGCTCTGGTCGAGGTCACCCTCGCGGTGGATGAGAGTGCCCCGTGCCTGGACCCGGCCTGCTCCGTGCCCGGCTGCTGCGAGAAGGGGGTGGGCGCGTGATCCTGTCCTCAACCCTCCAGGCGATCGGTCTGTTCCTGGTTACCAACATCGACGACATCATCGTGCTATCCCTGTTCTTCGGCCGTGGTGCGGGCCAGCGTGGGACCACCGTCCGAATCCTGGTCGGCCAGTACCTCGGCTTCACCGGCATCCTGGTTGCGGCAGTGCTCGTGTCCTTAGGCGCGGGCGCGTTCTTGCCCCCGGGGGTCATCCCCTACTTCGGGCTCATCCCGCTGGGCCTGGGAGTGTGGGCGGCCTGGCAGGGGTGGCGCAGAGGCGAAGACGATGATGACGACGCCAAGATCGAGGGCAAGAATGTCGCCGTCTGGACCGTGGCCGGGGTGACCTTCGCCAACGGCGGGGACAACATCGGCGTCTACGCCCCGGTCTTCCTCAGCGTCGGACCGGGGGCTGTGGCTGCCTACTGCATCGTGTTCCTGGCCCTGGTCGCGGTGCTGGTGGGCCTGGCCAAGTTCGTCGCCACCCGGCGACCGATCGCCGAGGTCCTGGAGCGCTGGGAACACATCCTGTTCCCCATCGTGCTGATCGGCCTGGGTTTCTTCATCCTGGTCAGCGGCGGGGCCTTCGGTTTCTAACCACGCTTCCTGATCGGCAGCCTCCACCACAAAGAGATCTCCGGCCATTGTCGATGCCGACGTCCTGGCGATCGTTGCTGGCCCCAGCTTGCGGACAGTGTCGTTCCTGGATGGACGGCCCTTGCCGCCACGTATCTCAGCAAGAATGCCGCCACATACCTGCAACAGTCACACCCGTCCGACAACCTCTGTCGTCCGAGAACCACGCCGGCGGGTTTCGCTACGGTGCGCTCATGGCACAGACCTTCGGCTACGCACGCGTTTCGACCCTCGCCCAGAACCTCGACGCCCAGGTCGACGCGCTAGTGCGCGCGGGGGTCGACGAGCGCTGCGTCGTCGTCGAGCACGGCTCCGGCCGGCGCGACGACCGTCCTGCGCTGGGCAACCTTCTCAACTCCCTGCGCCCGGGCGACACGCTCGTGGTGACCAAGCTCGACCGGCTCGGGCGCTCTGCCTCGCACATCGCCCAGCTCGTGGCCGACCTCGACTCGCGCGACGTCGCGCTGCACTCGCTCTCGGAGACGATCGACACTACGACAGCGTCCGGGCGACTCATGGTCCACGTCCTAGCGGCCGTAGCGCAGATGGAGGCCGACCTCATTCGTGAGCGCACCCTCGACGGGCTCGCGGCTGCGCGCGCACGCGGCCGCGTCGGGGGCCGGCCGACCGTGATGACACCCGAACGCGTCGACGCCGCTCGCGCCGCGCTCGCGCAGGGCGCCTCACGGACGGCTGTGGCAAAGGCGATCGGCGTCAGCCGCGACACGCTCTACCGGCACCTGCGCGACCTTGTCGATGAGTGACATGACCGCGCGTGATCGTCTACCAGCGCTCAAGCGTCCCCGAGGTAATGAAGACCCCGCGTCGCCGGAAGGGCTCGGAAGGCTCTGCCTGCACACGGGCACGGACCGAGGGCAGGCCCCTCACGAACCACGAAGCCGCACATACTCGCGTGGGCTCGAGCGCCCAAAGCGGCACGGTCCAGCGGTCGCGGTGCGATGTCACCGGGCCCCGAACGCGTGGGCGAACTGACTGTCGCGACGATCGCGGCATGGCGCGTTGACTCAAGCAGGCGCCTCCTGCCAGTCTCGCGAACTATGACCGTTCCAGCACAGGACGAGGTGACCGCGGCTCGGACGCTTGACCGCGCCGGCCGTCGCATCGACGTAATGATCCTCGTCAAGGCAACGCCCCAGCCGTCCAAGACGTACGGCGACACGGTGTGCGTCGCCGGGATGGCACTGAACCCGGCGCGATGGGTGCGGCTCTACCCGGTGCCCTTCCGTTACATCCCCGCGGAAAGTCGGTTCCCGAAGTACACCATCGTCAACGTCAAGGTCCGCTCGGCCGGCAGCGATACGCGTCACGAGAGCCTGAAGATCGACGCCGAGTCGATCGACATCGGCGCCCAGGCAAAGACGAAGGCCGCGCGTGCGGCTCACCTCTTCGACCTGCCCGACCTCTCAACGTGCGAAGTGGTGCGCATGGTGAAGACCGACATCCACTCGTCGTCACTTGCGAAGGTGCGGCCTGTCGATGCCGACGAGCTGATCTTCTCCGAGCATGGCCCATGGAGCGTAAAGCAGCAGGCCAACCTCGACCAGTTCCTCAGCGCGGGAGCACTCTTCGGCCCGGCGGACCAGCCGCTCCTTGTTCCACCTCGCTGGAAGGTCCAGCTGAGGTACCGGTGCTCGGATCGCGCCTGTCCCGGGCACACGCAGCGAATCCTCGACTGGGAGCTGACGGCGTTCCAGAGCAAGCTGCGCGCGCCTACCGATGAGGAGAGGAAGGCCGCGATCCGCCGCAACTTCCTCGAGCGGCCGTTCGGCGACTCCAAGGACTCCCAGATCTTCATCGGAAACCAGGAGAACCCCGTCGTCCGCGATCGCTTCACGGTGCTGGGGATGTTCTACCCCGAGACTTCAGAGGTCCCGCAGGAGGCGAGACTGTTCTGACTTCCCCAGTCAGGAAGTTCGCGCGAGTAGCGCTTCCCGTGCGCTCAGCGCGTCCCGCACGCACTGCCGGTGGCAGTGGCGTTCGGAGGCCTCGAAGCAAAGGAGGACGACCGCGCCGTCGTGGCTCGCTCGAAGGATGTCGTCGAGTGCCGCTGTTGCCTCTTCCGTTTCGAGGACCTCCTCCGAGAACCTCTGGCGGGCACGTGCGCCCTCTTCGCCGAGAGTGTCGGCGAAACCTGCGCGGTTATCGCGAGGGTTCCCAAGCGACTTGCTGTGCTGGTAGGTGATCCCAGCCTCCTCCAGCCGGCTCGCGAGCTGTCTCTTGGAGAAGCCGGCACGGCGCGAGACTGGGTTGAGGCGGACGTCAACAACGAGGTTCGCTCCCCACGTCTGGCAAGCGTCCACCAGCTCGTCGACGGTGCGGCCCTCATAGCCCCAACCCATGATCATGTTCCGTCCTTCGCTCACGACCTCATCCTCCCAGAGTCTCGCCCATAGGTCTCACTCGAACTCGTCCCACTCCGCACCCCACGAGAACCGGACGCCTCAGCATCGTGTCGAAGGCCGGAATCTCCGCAGGTCACAGCGGTGTCTCTCGCCTACCGGATCGGTCCGGCGATCGCGTACTCGGTCTCGACCTGCGTCGAGATCTCGTAGGTCGTCTCCAGCGTGTACTGCTGCGTGAGCGCCGGGGCGCTCTCACGTGCGACGAGGGCCGCCATACGCGGCCGCTGAGCCTCCACGACGCGCTCGAGCACGCTCTGCGGGCTCATGCCCGCCTGCGCCGCGGCGAGCACGCCCTGGCCGAGCGGATCGGCGGGGGCGGCCTCGGCGTAGCAGCGGGCCAGGGCCTGGTTCCCTCGCGCGTACACCGCGGCGCCGGCAGCCGCGCACATCGCCTGCCGGACGTTCTCGGGTGCGTGGCGCGCGATCTCGGCGAGCTCGATGGTCAGGTCCGTGCGTGCGTCGACCAGGTGCACGACGACGTGGTCGCGCACCGTCTCGCGGCGCATGGCCTCCATGAGCAGCGCCACCCGCTCCCGGTCGAGCAGCCGGACCCCTGCCCGCGCGACGTCGGCCTCCCGCGCCAGATGCAGGGTCTCGAGGACCTCCGCCGCGAGCCGTGCCGTGGGCGAGGTGCCCGGCATCGTGGCCGTGCGCCACTCCTCGTAGTTGCGCGCCCAGCTGACCCACGCCTCGTCGACGTAGGGGTCCTCGGCGGGCACCAGATTCGCCGCGACCTCCTCCAGGGTGGCCAGCGGCGTACGGGGCGTCCAGACACGGGCAGTCTCGACGTCACCGACGCCGGAACTGTCGAGGGTCAGTACGCGGCCCTCGTCGACGCGCGCGGCGATCGCCACCGACATACCGCGCGCCACCAGGACGTCCTCGATGCGCCCGAGGGATGCCTCGCCGGCGTCGTCGAAGGCGACGACGACGATGCCGGCGTCCTGGGCGGCGCCGCGACGGGCGCCGGCGTCGAGCAGTCCCGTGGCCAGGGTGTCCCACAGGGACTCCAGGCGCGCGACGTCGACGTCGTAGAGCGCCTCGACGGCCCCGTTGGTGGCGAGGTAGCCGAAGCGGACCTGCCCGGGCCCGGCGTAGAAGCCGGCGCGCTCGTTGAGCGCGAAGACGTCGGTGATCGTGGCGTTCATGCGTCACGCAGCCATGTCATGCCCTCGGGCAGGTCGGCGCGTTCGGGAGCCTGCGCGGCCGCAGCGAGAAACGCCTCGGCCAGCGTCGTCGGCTCAGTGTCGTCCGGAGCGGCGGGCGTCGTGGTGTTGTCCATCGTCACGGTCTCCTTCACAGGCCCAGGCCGCTGTCGAGGTCGGCGGACGGCGGCAGGCTGGCGCCAGGGACGGTCGTCGTTGTCGGCGCGTCGCGGATGTCAACTTCGCCGTCATGGATGCGCAGCACGATCGCTCGCTCGACGCAGTCGGGGTCGTCCATGTCGTCGAGGATCGTGCCGCGATAGACGCCGTCCTCGAGCAGGTTGCCCGCCTCGATCGGGTCACCCTCGTAGATCGGCATGCCGAACAGGTCTGCCGGGTCGGGGATCGAGAGGAACCGGTCAGGCTCACGCCTCAACGTGGATGCCTGCCGCTGGGAGTCGATGTTGGCGCGCGCCCAGCCGGGCGGCACGGCCTTGCTCAGCGTCTCGCTGAGGATCGTCGCCATCCGGTAGGAGGGGTCGACGGCGAGGGCCTGGTCGAGGAGAACGCCCGCGCCGGCGCCTGTTCCTGCCCACCACTGGCCCATCGCGGCCAGGGTGAGGGCAGGGGCGTTGCCGGTGGTGCTGTGCGCGGCCACGGTGCGCAGCACCTTGTCGCAGGTGGTGAGCTCGGCCATGTCCGGACGCGGCCCGGTGGGGTCGAGCATCAGCTGGGAGGAGATCGTGGTGCACTCGAGGTAGGTCTCGCCCATGAAGCGGCCGGTGGCCTTCTCCACGACGAGGGCGAGGACCTCGTCGCGCATCCGGCCGTACTGGAGCGTCTCGCCGAGTCGTCCCCAGGTGCGCGCGTCGACGTCGGCAGTTCCACCCGCAGCAAGCACGTCGCGCCAGAGGTCGCGCTCGTGGGTGTACCAGTCCTCCAGGTCGCCCGGTGTCGTCCGCGCCCAGGACCGGGCGATTTCGGCGGCCGCCTCGCGCGCTTCCTCCAGCGCTCGAGCAGAGACCTCGGGCAGCGCACCGAGATCCTCGCGCGACTTCGCGGGTGCGTTGCCAGCAGCGACATGCTGCGCCACCAACACCGAGGTGGTGAGCTCGCTGACGGAGCGGACTTCCCCCAGCGTCGTCCCGTGCAGCTCGGCGAACGAGGTGCGTCCGACCTGAGCGACCATGGTCGAGGCCATCTCGACGGGCAGGACGTCGTCCAGCTGGCGCCAGGCCTCGCGAGCGAGGTTGTCGATCTGCCCTCCGGCTACCGGCTCGGCGTCGGTGTAGGCGAACGCGACCGCCGTTGCGGTGCCGGCTTCGCTGAGCGTCGCGGCGATCTGCGCGGCGATCGGACCGCCAATGCGCGAGGTGAGGTCGTCGATGCCGGCGCGCATCGTCACCAGGAGGCGGCCGCGCGCCGAGAGCGCTGCGACGACGATCGACTCCCGCGGGGTGAACCCGAGCTCGAAGGGCACGGTCGAGATGAGGTCGGGCACCGTGCCGACCCGGATCGGCCCGTTCATCGGTCCTCACCGGCCTCGGGTGCGGCGTAGACGACGTCGACGACGCCGGCAGGCGCGGCTTCCCGGGGCGGCAGGTCTGCGAGACGGGCCGCGAAGGCTCGCTCGCCGGGCGTCGGGGTGGTGGGTTCAGCCATGGTGTCCTCCGAGGTTGTGGGTCTTGCGTCGATGAGCAACTACGCGCCGGGCCGACCGGTCAGCCGCAGCCCGGTGCCCACAGGCCCGGGCCGAAGTCGCTGACAGCGACCGCCGGTGCCGGAGGGACATGGGTCGTCGCTGGCGCCAGCGGAATGCTGATCTCGACCGGGGCCTGCCCCATGCGCGCCCACCACGCGGCCGAGGCCGCGAGGTCCCGTTCGCCGGCCCTTGCCGCCATCGCCGCCACGACCTGGTAGGCGGGGGCGGAGATCTCCGTCGGCAACGCGCGCGCCGCACCCGCCCACCCCGCCAGGTCTCCGGGAAGCTCTCCGGTGCGCGCCTGCTCGCACGCGTCACGGACCAGGGTGGGGTCCACGGTCAGCAGGTGGCCCAGGCGAGCGCGCTCGGCGGCTAGGATCTCCGGCGGCGAGTCCGCGACGCTGCTGGCCCCCATCGCGGCATCCGCGAGCATCTGACGACGTGCGCTCGACCCGGCGCCCGTGGTGTAGCCCAGCAGCGCGAGCTCACGCAGGACCTCGACCACACGCCCGTCGGGCGCCGGCCCCAGAGCCTCGACGACGACGTCGGGCGTGGGCGTGTCGAACTGTCCGAACAGAGCGCCGAAGCCCTCGCCCGACGGTCCGCCGATTCCCGCCGCCGCGACCCGCACGAGGCTCGTGCCCTCGGGTGTCTCGATGCGGTCTGCGGCGTCGTCGAGCGCTTCGAGCAGCCGGTCGACGAGCGCGGCGCGACGGGTGTACGGGCCTCGGTGCTCCACGACGTCGACGTCGACCAGGACGAAGCGCGAGGTCGTCTCCGGCGAGGGGACGACCAGGGTCATCGGGTCGCGGTCGTTGCGGTCGACGCCGGCGGCACCCGCCTGAGCGAACCGCCACCCTTCGACCCACTCGTTGTCAGACCGCGCCCCCTGAAGGACGTCCACGACCGCGGCCGCGGCGCTGGGCAGATCGTCGGCGCCGTCGACCTCGAGCGCGATGTAGACCGTGGACTCGATGTAGGTGCTCATGATGCTCGTACTCCTCTCGCCGAGCTCTGCTCGACGTCGCGGTGACATGACGGGGCGGCGGCAGATGGCCGCAGCGTGAGTCCGGCAGGGCCCTGCCACCAATGCCCAGTCACAGCCCTGGCCCCTGGACGTGCTCAACGAGGGCGGGAGCCGCCGCGAGCGGGTCTGCCGGCGTCGCCGGGTGCTGCCAGTCGTCCAGCACGTCCCACAGCCGCTGGACGTCGGTTGCGGCGATCTGCTCCGTTCGCTGGCCGCGGGCATCGCTCGTGACGACCTGCCAACCGACGACGGTCTCGGCTCGCGACGCGACGGCGTGCAGCGGCCCGAGCGCCAGGGCGCGATCGGTTCGCTCGGCATCGAGAAGAACGACGGAGCTCGCACGCCTGACCACTGCGATGCCCTCCTCGCGCTCGAGGCAGGTCACGTGCTCGGCGACGGCGCGCAGCGCACCGGCCACCTCCTCATCGACGCGGTCCAGGCACCAGCCGCCCTCGGCCATCGGGTAGAGGCCGTTCGCGTCCGGGTGGATGTCGAAGGGCCCGTCGACGTCTTCGTCGTAGGTGATGCGCGCGACGTCACCGGTCCACTCCAGCGTGTGCCCCTCGATCCGGCCGATGAACTCCGCCAAGGTCTCGCGGGTCACCACAGGGGTGGCCCAGCCGTTCCACGGAGCGTCGAAACCCTCGGCCTCGAAGATCGCCAGCGGGTCGTCGACGTCGACGGAGAACAGTCCCGCGACCGGCGCCGGCGTGCGGACGGGGTCAGGGGATGTGGTGGTCGTGCTCATGGCAGCAGAACGCCTCTCGTGCTCGTGGTTGCGGGTGAGGGTCACAGGTCGGGGGTGCGCAGGATGGACTCGGCCTGCCCGGGGTCGACGCGCTCGACCGAAACCGGGTTCGCGCTCGGAGCTCTGCCAGCGGTGTGCCGCTGGGCGCGGGTCCACTCGCGGTCTGCGTCGTCGACGAGCTCAGCGGCCAGCGGCATCGCGGCCAGGGCCCAGTCCGAGGGGTTCAGGCCGCGCGCGGCCGAGACCCGCACGAGGGTTAGCGCAGGGTCGATCGACGCGCCGAGGCCCTCGCGGATCTTCTCGACTTCGGTAAGCCATGCGGCGGTCTGCCACGAGCTCACGGGCCCCAGGCCATCCGAGCTCGTCGCCCACACTGCGCTCGCCGCCGCGCCAGCAAGGTCCATGTGGCCCGCGGCGATCGCGCGGCGGGAGGCATCGACGAGCTCACGTCGCGCCCCGTCGTCGGCGATCGCCACCGCGGTCAGGACCTGCGTCATCACCGGGTCCATGCGCACCATGCCGACGATGAGTCCCACCGTGGCGTCATCCAGGCCCATGCCGATGTCGCGCCTCTCGTCCGAGGCGCTCAGCAGCAGGTTCTCCAGGTCACCGGCGCGTGCTGCGGGCGAGAGGGAGGCTCGCAGCGCGATGCCCGCACGCACGCCGCCGTCGAACTCAGGCCCGAGCTCGCCCGGGGCCGCGCGGTAGGTCAGCCGTTCCAGGACCTCGCCGTCGGTCGCCGCCTCGAAGGGACCGAACGATCGCACCACCTCGTCCGGCGCCGGCCGCGACACCGGCACGTCGTAAGAGGGCGCATCGACGTCCTCGTACATGCCTGCCTGGACCTGCTGGGTGTGCCCAACCTCGAGGCCCACCAAGGACACGCGAAGAGCACGTGCCCACGAGCGGACCTGCGCGGCTCCGGCCGCGCCGTAGCCCAGCAGGTGAACGGTGTCAGCGTCGCCCTCGAGGCGGGACGCCAGACCGTCCGCGTCAGGCTCCGCCTCGACCTCAAGCAGGCCAACGTTCACCACCCCGCGGGGGCTCGTGGCGCAGAAGACGGTCTGTCCCGGCTCAGGGACGACCCCGAGCAGACGCTCGGTGAGGTTGGCGAGCTGTTCGGCAGTGAGCGTGTCTCGGTCCATCGGGTCCTCCAGGGCGGTTCGTTACCGCCCTACGGACCCACCACGTCCACTCGCCACCGCACTGATAACGACGTCGAGCTGAACCGTCACGGGTTTGATGCCGCCTCCTTGTGATGAAGGATGACGACATGCCCAAGAAGTACGACGCAGAGTTCAAGGCCCGCGCAGTACGCCTGGTCCGGGACCATCTCCAGGACTACGGGTCGGTGACGGCCGCGAGCACAGCGGTCGGGGCGCAGCTCGGCGTGGCTCGCGAGAGCCTGCGCCGATGGGTGTCCCAGGCCGAGATCGACTCCGGCGCTCGCCCGGGTCTCAGCACGGACCACGAAGCAGAGATCCGTCGGTTGAAGGTTGAGAACAAGCGGCTCGCAGAGGCCAACGCGATTCTGCGGGCTGCCTCGATTGGGTCTGCTGCACGGATAGGTGACACCTGACCGTCAGGCCCCACCTCGCCCGCACCGCATACCCGAGGCGTCTGAATGGACGCGGAACCGGGGTGCCGGACGGGCACGCCTGTCCCACCTTTTAGAACGGCTTTAGGCCACCTTGCGCAGCTCTCGCCGTGATGTGACGATCCCCCGAACCCGAGCACAGGAGGCGCAGCCCGCGCTCCCTCGGGCCCTCGAGAGAAGCGAAGGAACTAACCATGCGAAGAAGACTCTGGGTATCCGCCATCGCCGCACTGTGCGCAGGTGCCACAGCGGCCTCGTCCGTCGCGCTCCCCGCTGCGGCCGACACCCTCCACGCGCCCACCGCGGAAGAAATCCAGGCCGCCACCAGCGACGCCATCAACGCCGCTGACACACCAACGCTCACGCCCGACTCGTTCGAGCTCGAAGCCAGCACTGCCACCACAGACGACGGAGTCACCGTCACCGACGGTGAGCTCGCCTTCGGGGGCGGCCTCGAGGACGTGATCGTCACCCTCCCCGTCACCGCACACACCTCGCCCGCCGTCACCGAGAGCGGAACACTCGTCATCGCCGACGCCCCCGATGAGGGCATCGCCGTCGAGGTCCAAGCCATCGAAGGCGGTTCGGCGCGCCTCATCACGATCGCTGAGCAGCACTACAGCACGACCGCTACCCACGAGTACGACTACGAGTTCACGCTGCCAGAGGGCGCGTGGCTCGCACCTCAGCCAGACGGCACCGTCAACGTCCTCCAGGACGCCAGCACCGCACTCGCTGACGCAGAAGACATCGACCCCAACATCCTCGACGACATCCTCCCCGAACCCCTCGCGGACATCACCCCCGACACGGACCCCGGCAGCGAGGCACACGCGACCGAACTCGACGACGCCACCAGCCGCGACGGCCCCGTCGTCCTGGCCTCCTTCGCAGCACCCTGGTCAGTCGACAGCAACGGCAACTCCCTGCCCACCCACTACAAGGTCGACGGCAACACCATCACCCAGGTCGTCGACACCACCGGCGCAGCATTCCCGGTCGTCTCAGACCCCTGGCCCCTGGTAGGCATCCTCCTCGGGGCCGCCGCCCGAGCACTGGCACCCCACGCAGTCCGCGCATTCGCCGCACAGGCAATCCGTGCCGGCGCCACCGCCACGGTCCGCGGCGGATACACGTCCTTCGCCCGCTTCAAGGCCGCATTCGGAACCAAGCCGGGCACCCAGTGGCACCACATCGTCGAGCAGAGCGCAGGCATCAGGCGCGGCTGGGACCCCCGAGTCATCCACCACCCCAACAACCTCGTTCAGATCCCGACCGCAGTCCACCAGAAGTGCATCAACTCCTGGATGGCACGCACGGGCGTCAGAGCATTCGGCGTGCAGGCCGCACGCGGACAGACCATGCGCCACTGGCTCCAGAGTCAGACATACTCCAAGCAGCACGCCATCGGCGTCGCCCTGCTGCGCCACTGCGGCGTCCAGATCTAACAGCACCATCCACGGGTGCGGCCCGCAGATGCGGGCCGCACCCCCGACGGAGGAGACCCATGACCACATCCCCCGCCCCGATTCACGGCACGTGGCCCCCCGCCCAAGCCTGGCTTGCCACACTGGGCCCCGGCGCAGACCCCCTTGCAGAGACCGCCGCTTGGGCCCCTGTCTTCTCCCACCAGAGCTTCCCGCCCGGCTCCGACACCATCACCGATCTGTGGACCACCGGTGGCGATATCAACTGGCTTGGCGGACCGGCGATCGCGCCCCTGCCCCAGTGGCCACGCAACACCGACGGCCAACCCCTCGCCCACGTCGCGACCATCTCACTCCCAGACCTCCACGCAGCTTCAGACACCCCCGAGAAGCTCGCCTGGCCCGACCACCGCCAGGGTCTTCCCACCACGGGAGCCCTCGAGGTCTTCCACGACCTCCAGGTCTATGGCTGGGAGCCCTCGGACCGCGACACCAACGGCTGGTACATCCGCTGGGTCCCAACTCCCGACCGAACCCACCTGATCCCCGCACCCGACGACCTCGAAACTCCCAGCGAAGTCCACCAAGCCGGCCTCTTCCTACCCGGCTTCAGCACCACCGCGCCCCTGGACCTCCTCCAGTACGGCGAAGCCACCTTCGACGCCGCCGAGACCGTCCAAGCGCAACTTCAGGAAGGCTGGCGCCGCCAGATGGGCGCCCCGTACCCCACCCCCGTCACGCACGCGTACGGCCACTCCACCACCGGCGCCGAAGTTATCCGTGACACCCTCAACGACCTGCTCCCGCTCTCACACCCCGACGACGACCACCGGCTCGTCCTCGAGATCGAGTCCTGGACACACCTCGCCGGCTGGTTCGGCGACGCAGCGCCCCTCGAGATCTGGATCCGACAGACCGACCTCGACGCCCAGCGGTTCGACGAAGCGTGGTGCATCACCCGTACCGACTGACCTGGTGGAAGTTCCCGCACCTGCGACGAACACAGTCGTGCGAGCGGTCACGGAGCGCTCGAGAACCCCACACCTGCTCGACGAAGGTCGAGTGGGCGACCCAGCACACGAAGGCACGACCACGAAGGCGGCGTCGACGCGATCTTCGTCGGACAGTCGCAACACACGTCAGGCCCGGAGCCCCAAGAGCTCCGGGCCTGACGCTTGCCACGTTCAGTTGGCTGGTGACACCTTGCGACCAGCCGGCCAGAAGTGCAGGGACTGCTGATACTGCTCGGCGACAGGTTCCTCGACGAACTCCAACAAGGAGCCCACCTTGCCAGCGACTACCTCCCGGACCTCCGCTGGCGTCGCAAAGAAGAACTCGCGACGCAGGTTGACCTGGTTGAGGCGCCGGTCGGCGAAGTGCCGGTGGAGTTCGTTCTCGAGGGTGACGGCGTCGTCGGAGAAGAACAGCGCGTGCACGTCGAATGGGAACGGCACCGACGCATCACCGAGTTCCCGGACGCGGTCCATCGGCTCGAGCCTGCGCGTCAGACCGATCTTGACCACGCCGGGGCCCATCGTGCCGCGGTTGGAGATGACGTACACGTAGCCGGCGCGGATGTTCGTGGTGCGGTAGTCGTTCTGCGCCAAGGCCGCATCGACACCGGCCAGCAAAGCTTCAAGCTCAGCGACATCGTCCGAGGCCCCGGTGTCTCCGAGCGCAGCCAGGGCGTTGAGGTAGTGCTCCCGCTGCTTGTCGAGCTTGGCCTTCTCCGCAGCAAGTTCCGCAGCGACCTTTGCCTCCTCACGCAGCCGCTCCCGTTCCTCGCGCGCGATCTCCCGTTCCTCAGCCTGACGCTGCCGGTAGTCAGCGACGAGCTCCAGCTCAGTGACCCGCAGACGGTGGTAGTCAGCAGCAACGTGCATCTGCATCAACGCACCCAGACGGGCGATGTGCTCGGCGGCCTTCTCCAGCCGCCCGACCGCCGGCGCCAAAGCCCCCGACCGGAGCGTCCTCACACAGCTCTCCGCCTCTGAGTTGTATGCCCGAAGCATGAGCGCGCCGAAGTCCTTGACGAACTTCCTACCCTGGGCAGGAGAGTTGTTGAACGTGAACTTCTCCGCCGCCTCGATAGCCCGCCCCTGACGCACCGCCTCCTTGATCGCTGCACGCACTTCGTCCAGCCGCTCACGGTAGGCGTCAGCGTTCTCGAGCGGGTGGTGGTACTCGTAGACGCCCATCTGCTGCAGGACGAGCGCATCGTCAACCTCGATGAGCTCCGCACGTGCCGCCTGGATCTGCGCACGAAGCCGGTCGAGCTCCCCCTGCAGCCCCTCACCCTCGCCGTCGCCCCTCGCAACAGGAGAGTCAAGGTCAGGCTCCGGCTCCCGCCTCCACTCCGGGGCGCTGCCGCTTGCAGGGGGCGCCGCTACGGGAGGCCCCGGCTCCTCCCCTCCTGAGACAGGCAGCCGCGGCGGGGCAGCTTCCTCGACAGGCGCTGCATGGCGCGGCGCCACAGCGACGGGCGCTGGCACGTGCGGTGGGACCTCCGCAGCAAGCGACGGCATCTGCCAGAATTGCCAGCCCGCAGGAGCAGGCGGCCACGACGGATCCGGGACCCACCCCGCAGGCGGCGCCCATCCCGGCGGTGGGGTGGGCCAACCTGGAGGCGCATTGAACTGCAGCGAGGGGCCCTCAGCCAAGGCTTGCTCCCAGGCTCGTCTCGATGGGCTGCATGTCCCACGGCTTCTTGGATACCGTGGCGCCGAGGTGCGTCAAGGTCGCCAACGGCTCGATGTGCCGCAGGTCGATGGCAAGGAACTCCTCCCGACTCGTACCCACGGCCAGCAGCGGCGCGAACTTCTGCTGCCCGGTGGCCACGTCGATGTACTCGGCCCCCACCGCCAGCGACACCGACGCGATGACGCCCCCTCGGTCGGACTCAAAGACCTCGTGCAGCAGCCGCAACGCCGCCTGGTGCAGCAGGGAGCTGTAACGGTCCCGGCGCTCCTTCTGCGTCTGAGCAACAGCCTGTACCTGACCAGAGGAGCGCACGTACTTGAACGACCGCATCCCGGGGATGCGTGCCGGCGGCGGAACCCTCAGATCAACCCGAAGCTCACGCGACTGCTTGTCGTAAACGAGGCCGCACTCCGACGGCCACAACGCCGGGTACCCCGCCGCGACGAAAACAAGGTGAAGGTACTCCACGACAGCTGCTGCCTCGCCCCGTCCCAGACCCTCCGCCAGTGCTGCAACTTCAGCGTTGGCACGAGCAGCTGCCTCTTCACGCTCGACGCACTGCTGCCGGTAGACCTCCTCGTCAGCAGCCAGACGAGCAGCCCGGTCAGCATCAGCCGCAGCATGCGCAACCAGCTGCGCGTGCTGCCGACCGGGCAGAGCCGCCACCTCCTGAGACCAGGCCCCGTGAACCCGCGCCCACTCCTCCTGGGCGGCCAACGTCTCCCGTTCCAGGCGCTTCTTGCGGCCGAACAGCCCACGAGCGACCGGCGGCACGTAGACAGGTTCAGGCCCCACCACCAACGGCTCTGGAGGCGCAAGAGGCGCGGAGTGCACCGACTTGAATGGCGGATGGTCAGCCACCTGCTCGAGGGTGGTCAGATCGAAGAAGTCGTCAACAGCCAACGTCGCAGCGAGCATCCCGTCCAGCGCTGAAAGTTCATCCGCCAAGGCACTGTTGAGCTCATCGAGCTCCGCGCCAACCTCCTCCTCAAATTCGGCCTGATCTGCACGCTCCTCAGCAGCAGACGCCCGCGCCTCAGCCCTGTAGTGCGCAGCATCGTCCCGGTCTCCGCGAGCTGCCGACGTCTCAGCAAGCGACGTTAATGTCGCCTTCTGTGACGCCGCGAGCTCTCTGTTCAGCGCGCGCTCCCCAGCGCGCTCGTTGAGGTCGTCGATCTGCTGCTCGAGCCAGTCGAACCAAGACATCAAAACCACTCTCCCCTGTCGTCGTCCAAACCCCTGCGCGACCAACGTAGCGGGCCGCTCCGACACTTTGGCACAACCGATGCTGGGGCAGACCCGGTCGCTCTCGCGGCCTGACCACCCCGGTCAACCGATGCTGGGGCAGACCCCTCCGTCGATCGGAACCGTCCGCGACACCTTCGATAACGCGCTCATGGAGACGATCAACGGCCTCTACAAGACCGAGTGCATCCGCACAACCGTGTTCCACTCAGGCCCGTTCCGGACGCTCCCAGACGTCGAGTTCGCGACCGCTGGCTGGGTCGACTGGTACAACAACCGGCGCCTGCATGGCTCCCTGGGGATGCTCACCCCGGTAGAGTCCGAGGCGCTCCACTACGAGGCCCTCATCCGAGAGCCCGAACCCGCAAAGTAGCGGCAGAGAACCTGGGCCGATTCAAGCAGCGCACGCAAGACGCCGAACGCCCGCCACCCGAGGAGTTCGGGAGGCGGGCGTTCGATGAGCAGTGTCAGGAGTCGCGCCGTGGTGGTTCGATGTTGATCGGGATCGGCGGGTTGAGCGTGATGATCGTGCCGGGGAACCGGTCGGTCACCTCGAGGTCGTCGGGGGCGCGGCGATCGCGCGGCTGCGGGGTGGTGTCGTTCACGTGTCGTCCTCCGTGCTCTATGTGGTGCGGTTGTCAGCCGACGGGCAGGTAGTCGGGACGGGAATCGAGGATCGCTCCTACGTTCGGCCAATCAGCGTGTCCGGCGTGCGGATAGATCTGACACATCGTGGTGACGATGAAGACCCGTCCGTCGTCGGCGACGGACGCTCCGAAGGACGCGTAAGTCGAGCGTGGGTTCATCAGGCTCGACCAGTGCCCCTCAGAGCGTCGGTAGGGGTCGAGGAGCTGCCTAGCGTTCGACACCTCGCCGTTCTTGGCGACGTTCTCGGCGCATCCCCACGTGTATCCGCGCTGGTCTGCTGGCAGATAGGTGTTGTAGAACTCGTCGTCGGCGTTGAGCGCGGTCGCTCCACCTGCGCATCCGGCAGACAGGGGCGCCTTCGCAGGGTTGCCGCACGAGTGCGGCGTCGTGAAGTCGCGAACGGCGTCGAGCGCGTTGGTGGTCATCCACTCGGCCCAGTGCTGGGAGAAGCCCCCCTGAGCGGGCGCGGTGAACGTCTTCGTGGAGAGGCGCCCGTTCTGTCTGACGACGGCGGTCGTCGAGGCGTTCTTGACCGGCGCCTTGCCAGAGAGCAGGTGCAGCGGCATCGCCTTGACCGGTGGAACGCCCGCAGCTGCGCGCTCGGCGTTGAGTGCGGCGAGCCAGTTCGGTGCGATGAGCCGTTCGGGTTTGGTGAAGACTCCGGGCTTTGTCGTTGCAGTCCACCGTCGACCCCACACCTCGCCCGTGGCTGCGTCGCGGCGGTCGGCGCAGTTCTGCGTGACGCCGCACAGCGGGTTGACGGTCCAGGTGTCCAGGACGGTGCGGATCGAGTCCTGGCCGGCGCAGTCCAGGGGACGCTGCACCCAGTACTCCTCGCTGGTCTCGTCGATCACCGTGTAGGTGCCGCAGGGCGCGGGGAACCTCACGCCGTCGACGATCCTCGGGTAGGTCGGCGGGGCCGTCGTCGGCGAGGGTGAGGGTGTGGGGCTCGTGCTCGGACCGGAGGTTGGGGGCGTGGGCGTCGGAGTTCCCGTGGACGGGTTCGACGGGGGCTCGGGGGTGGACGTCGGCGGCACCGGCGCCCGCGTCACGACGACGCGGCCGGCGCTCGTGCGTGCACCGGTCGTCGACGTCGCAGGCACGCGCACGCGCCACGTCGCCTGCGAGCCGGGCGTCCCCGCGCGCAGGGTGAGGCTCACCTTGGCCGTGGCCTTGCGGGCCAGCTTGTGGGTGGAGACACGGACCCACTTCGCGCCGACCCTGCGCTCGAGGTAGACCGTCCTGCCATAGGCAGGGCTGACGGTGACGTTCGCGCGGCGCGTCTGGCCGGCGTTGAGGGTGGCGCGAGCCGATGACCATGTCGCGCGGGTGGACGCGCGCGCGACGGTGACCTTCGCGGTGCTGGCGCCCTTGACCGAGACCGTGAGCTTGCCGACCTTCTTGGTCGTGGCGACGTAGGTGCCACGGTAGGCGCCCTTGGACCAGCGCAGCGCGATGGGCTTGGTCTTGCCCGCATACCGGACGACGGCCTTCTTCGTCTTCGTGGTGCGCTTGGCGGCGACCGTGATCTTCGCGGTGGTCCGCACCTTGCCAACTCCGACTGCCTTGGCGCGGGCGGTGACCTTGACCTTGGTCTTCACGGCACGCTTGATGTCCACGACCTGTCGCGCCGTCGTCGCCACCGGCGCAGATGCCGCCTGCGCGACCGGCGCCGACGCGCCTACGACGGCCCCGGCGAGGACCAGGCCGGCGCTCATGACGAGCGCGACCATTCGGCTCATCGGCTGTGTAGACGTCCCCACGTCACCCCCCTACCTCATACATGCGTTCGATTCATTGCAGCGTAGCGGATCGGTCGGACAAAGCACATGGGGTGAGAGGTTCTCCCCCGCACCCCATGTGCCCGCTCGTTCTTAGGCGACTGCCCGACGTCGGACCCGCATCACGACCCCGGATGCCAGCAGCAGGGCCGCCAGCAGTGCCGACCCGACGACGAACGCACCGGTCTCAGGCAGGCCATCGCCTTCGGAGTCCGGGACGTCTTCGCCGTCGCTGGTCGGTGTGTCCTCCCCGTCAGAGGGAGGGGAGTCCTCCCCGTCGGACGACGGCGTAGGCACCGGCGTGATGGTGGTCGTCTCGTTCGGCAGGCGCGGCGCGCCGACGTGGATCGGCGTCTCCTGCCCGGGCAGGTAGAGCGCCTCACGCCAGTAGACCGTGCCCGGCACGTCGTAGGTGACCGCCGGCGACTCGAACTCCCCCGGACCCTCGACCGTCACGGCCTCGGTCGTGACGACGTGCTCGTCGAGCGTGACGTCCTCGCCTGCGTCCTGCGCGTAGAGCTGCCACACCAGACGCGACCCGGCAGGCACCGGACCCTCCACGAGCGCAACGTCGACCAGCGGTGTGCCGGCCACGACGGTCGACTGGGCCTTCGTCGTGACACGCACGATGGTCGTCGTCTCGTTCGGCAGACGGGGCGCGCCGACGTGGATCGGCTCGGCCACGCCGGGGATGTGGAGCTCCTCGCGCCAGTACGTCGTGCCCGGGTCGCGACCTGGGGCCTCCGGAGAGGTGTACTCGGCGACCTGGTCGGTGTCCTGCGCGTCGATCGCCACGGGCTCCGAGGTCCACACGAGCTCGTCGAGCGCGACGTCGTCGCCGGCGTCCTGGTCGTACTGCTTGAAGACCAGGGTTGAGCCGTCGGGCACGTACCCCTCGACGCGAGCGACGTCGGTCGTCGGAGTCCCGGCGAGGACGTGCGGGGTGGCCTGAGTGGTGACGCGCACCGTGCGGACGATCTCGCTCGGCACACCGAACGGGCCCGTCCACGACGCGCGCACCCTCTCGCCGCCGAAGGTGTCGGTCGAGGCAGTGAACGTCTCGGTGACGACGTAGACGAACGCGCCAGTCGGGTCGGTGGAGACCTCCGGGGACACCCCCCGAGCGATCCCGTCTGCGTCAGCGGTGACCGTGGTGGTGACCTCCGCCCAAGGGTCGCCGAGGCGCTCGATCAGCTCGGGCGTCATGGCCTCGGGAGTCTCGGGCAGGTCGGTCTCGCGGACCTTCCAAATGCTCGAGGCGACCTCCACCGCCTCCTGGGGACGCAGACCGGTCACCTCGATCTCGTCGCGGAAGGTGTCGCCCGCGAGCACGTAGGGCGCGGTGACGCGAGTAGCCACGCTCGGCGTCCACGGCACCAGCGCGGTCTCCGTGGCCACGCCGTAGGTGCTGCGCCAGCCAGCCTGGACCGGCTTGCCGCCGAAGGTCTCGGCCGACTCGGCGATCTCGTCGGTCCACGTGTAGAAGCCGCGCGGACCCTCGGGGTCGGTCTTGATGCCAGGGGTCTGCCCGCGGGCCTCACCCTTGGCGTCGAGCGTTACGCGGACGGTCACGGTCCCCAGTGTGGGCGTGCCGACCGGTGCGACGTCCGACGGGATGGGCTCGGCAAGGAGCGGGCCGTGAGCGGTCAGGACGACGTCAAGGACGGCACCCGGGCGACCGCCGGTGACGTGGAAGGTGTCGACGAGCTCGCCGCCCGGTTCGACGACCTGGTCGGAGACCTGCGTGGTGACCTTGGGCTGCCACTGGACCAGTGCCGTCTCGGTGGCGTAGACCGTCAGGTCCTCGAACGCGTCGTAGCCGACGAACGGGGGCGAGTAGACCGCCGAACGCGGGTAGGCGTAGGTGAACACGACGTAACCGCCCGGCCCGTTCGGGTCGGTGCAGATTTCGGGCGCAGCGTACGGCCCCGTACCCGTGATGCGCACCTGGGTGCTGCCGATCTTCGGGTCACGGGCGGGGTTGATGGCCGCCCCGGGCGTCGGCCGTGCCACGAAGGGCCCCCATGCCGTCACAGTGACGTTCGCGGGATGGGTGCCGAGCACGTTCCGCTGGTCAGTGACGTCGAGCACGTCGTGCACGCAGCCGCCCGGGTCGAGGACCTGGTCGGAGACCTGCGTCGTGATCGAGAACGGGTCATTCGCCGGCGGCATCTCCCAGAAAACTGTCTCCTCGTCGATGCCGTACGCCGAGACGTACGCCGTCGTGAAACCGAGCACGCCGGCCGGGGTGCGCACGACGAAGGTGTAGTGCCCGTCGCGGGGATTCTTCACCTTGACGGGCAGTGCCAGGGTGGCCGCACCGGAGGCGTTGGCCGTGAGCGTCCCGGTCGCCGTACCAACTCGCTGCGCTCCCGCCGGCACGGTGGCCTGCTGGTCGGGCGAGGTCGTACCGGCGTAGTAGAGCTCGGCCGTCACGGGGCCCGAGGCGCCAGGGGTCGCGCGGCCCAGGGTGATCGTGTCGGTGAACGTCACCGTGTACTCATCCACGCCCGTCCAGGCACCTGCGTCGACGGCGGCGACGGTGGTGATGACCGGCGGGTACATGCGCACGGTCTCCGTCGGGATGCCGAAGTCGGAGGTGTAGGCGTCCAGCTCCCAGGTCGCAGCCGACTGCGCAGGGATCTTCACGACCCACGACACGACGCCGCGGTCAGGCCCGGGCCGTCCTGAGGCGGTGTGCCTCGCGTTGCCGTTGGCGTCGGTGGTCACCGAGAACGTGAATGACTCACCGAGCGCCGTGGCGGTGGCCGGGACGGTGGACTGCTGCGGCACGGCTGCGCCCGGGATGCTTGAGGCGAGGTAGGGCTGGGCGGTGATGCCGGTGATCGTGGCATTGGCCGGCAGGTCGCTCAGCACGATCGTGTCCGAGTGCACCGTGCCCGTGGCGGTCTTGGTGAACGCTGCGGTCGTGACGACCGACGCTGCGAAGGTCGGCTTGTCGATGCAGACGGTCTCGGCGGGGGTGCCGTAGTCGTGCACGACCCGGTCCATGCCCATCTGGGCATCGACCCACACCACCCACGTGTAGCAGCCGGGCGTCGAGGTCGTCGGCGGCGAGGGCACGGTGAACGTCTTGGCGCCGTTCTTGTCGAGCTTGACGTCAGGCAGGTCGCGCGTGGTGATGCTCACCGGTGTCGGGACCCGCTTGGTCACCTCCGAAGCCAGACCCGAACCGCGGGACGGTCGCGCCGTCGGGTCCGTCGAGTGTCGCCACAGGCGGGCGTGGATCCCCGTGATCGTCGCCCCGGCGGGGCCCTCGCTCAGCGTGATCGTGTCGCCGATCGTCGTCACGCCGGCCGCGTTGACCGTCTTGGAAGCCTGGGAGGAGATCTCGATCTGCGTCGTGGTCGCATCGCGTGCCGAGTCCGAGAGCGACGTGGGGTCAGCCTGGACGACGAAGCGCTGGACGTTGGTGTTGTTCCCCGGATAGTAGGCGATGACGTTGCGCGAGGGCAGACCGGAATAGGAGATCGACACCTTCACCGTGCCGACCGCGCTCGCCTTGAGGTTGCGCGTCAGTGCCGAGCCCGTGGTCGTGCCGGTCAGGGTCTTGGAGCCGTTGGCGACCCAGGTCGCGTTGCCGGTGATCGTCGCGGTGAACGGAATGCCGCTCAGGAACGCGCCCGCCCCGGCGATGCTGCCACCGCCCACGCCCGAGGCGCGCACACCGATGTCGGTGAGCTGCCCGGCCAGGGTGGTGTCGTTCATCGTCAGCTGCACGTCAGAGGAGTCCGTCCCGCCGTAGATCTCGGCCTCGGCGATGATGTCGTTCGCACGCTTGACGACGTCGGCGTGGTCGGCCTTGACGCGCTTGAGGTAGCGGTTCAGGGAGTACCCGCCGTCCGAGCCGCCGTCGTCGAGCTCGGAATGAACCAGGTACGCCAGCGCCGCCCGGTTGAGCGCCGAGGTCGAGGACTCGTACTTCCACAGCGCGTAGGCCACGATCGGTGCGCGCTGGGTCGTGCCCGTGCCCGTGCCAGCCGCCGCGGCCGACGAGGCGTCGGTGCACCATGCCAGCCCGGTGCCGGCCGAGCCCGAGACGTTCGCCCCGGCGTAGGGCCCGACCCACCCGTCACGGTGCGTGCCCTGGGAGTAGAGGTTGGTGATGATGCGGCCGTTGCCCTTCGTGGGCAGGTTCGGGTTGAGCGCTGCCTGCGCGCTGACGGCCAGCGGCGCGACCAGCACGAGGCCCAGGCCCATCGCCAGCAGACGACGCCCCCTGGGCGAGGTCCGTCCCCGGTGGCGACCTCGGCGGGTGCGCAGGCGCGCAATGAGCCCCGCGCCCTTCCCTGTGTCCCTGAACTGCATGTGAGCTCCTCGGTGTGCAGATGGTGGTTGTTCACCCCCTCCACGCCCCGCCAGCGCCCCTCACTTCACCGCTGATATCGCCAGAAGACGCTCACCCCTGGACACACGAGCCTGTCGCTGACCATTTCACCCGCAGGCCGTGGCCGGTGTCCGACGCCCAGATGCTCACCGTCCCGCCCTCAGGCACGCTCACGGTCGTCGACGCCGAACCGGAACCAGCCCGCGACGAAGACGCCGCCCCGGACACGCGCACCTTGACGTCACCCACTCCGGCAGCCGTGGCGGTCACCTGCGCATCGGTGGGACAGGTGAGCCTGATCTGGTGGGTCTGGGGAGCGCGAGGAGCCGTCGTCGGCTTCGGGGACGGCTTCGGCGACGGCTTCGGGGACGGCTTCGGCGACGGCCGAGGCGTGGGCGTCGACGTCGGCCGCGGCGTCGGATTCACCGTGGGCGCGTGCGTCGGGGCCGTTGTGGCTCGGGGGCGCTCATTGGCGGGGGCCTTCGTCGACGGCGACGCAGAGGGCGACGCCGAGGGCGACGCAGACGGCGACTTGGACGGGGCAGGGGTAGGCCGGGTGGTCTCGATCGGGATGACCGCAGGGCCACCTGGCACCTTGACCCTCGCCACCAGCGAGGTCAGGTCCCACGTCGCAGCGGCGAGCCCTGCAGCTTCCATCGACTCCAGCGACCGGTCGAGCGCGTCCGCGCCGCGGGTGAGCGAAGCCGCAGCCACGTCGTCAACGCCCGGTGCGTCGGCTGCCGCGCGAGCCTGGGCGATCGCCTCACGAGCCGCCGCCCGCAGCTCCTCGCTCGTGACGGTGCCCACCTCAGCCGATGCTGGTGGGGTCGTGGGCCTGTTGAGCATCCAGAAGCTGCTGCTCCCCGCCAGGACCAGCGCGACCGCCGCCGCGGTGCCCAGCCACAGGCGCCGTCGGCGCTGGGTCGGCTGCGCAGCGACGGTCGGCGTCGCCTCACGTACCGCCGCAAGCTCGGCCAGTGCCGTCGAGAGCTCGTTGGTCAGGTGCCCCAGCGTCACGGCCCCCTGCCCGGGCGCTCCGTCGCGGGCCTCGTCCAAGGCCGCCTGGAGGTCGCGCACACGACCGGCCGCAGCCGCCTCGCGCGCGGCGTGAACCTGCTCAGCTTCACGTCGGGCGTCCTCGGACGTGGTCGCGCGGTCCGCAGCAGCTTGCTTCTCCTGCTCGGCCCGGGCCAGCTCCTCGCGGGTCGCAGCGACGGCCACCTCGAGCAGGGCGGCGGACTTGGACTGCTCCAGGGCTGCTTCCTGAGCTGCGCCCGCGGCCTCTTCGGCCTTCTGGCGGGCCCGGGCCGCGTCCTCAGCCTCGCTCTGGGCGCGGGCGAGCTGGGCTGCCAGATCCTCACGCTGCGCGGTTCCCTCCTGGGTCGCGGCGTGCAGCTGCGCGGCGATCGCCTCGCGCGCCTCTTCGGCTTCCCTGGCTCGCGCCGCGGCCTCGTCAGCCGCCTGGCGTGCCTCGCGTGCCGTCTTCTGCTCGGCGGCCAGGCGCGCGGCGATCGCGGCGCGCTCTTCGGCCTCGGCTCGCGCGCGCTCTTCGGCCTCGTCGGTGGCGCTGGTCGCGGTCACGAGCGCGGCCCGGGCCTCCTCGGCATCCCGGAGTGCCGCGGCAGCGTCCTGGTGTGCTCGAGCAAGGTCGTCGCGCACACTGGCGAGCTCCCCCTGCGCGTCCGCCAGCTGCCGCGCGACCTCGGCCACCTCGGTCCGAGCAGCCTCGCTGGCCTCAGTATGTGCCTCGGCAAGCGCGGTCTGCATCCGGCGGACCTGCTCGCGCTCGGCAGCGTCGCGCTCCCTCTGGGCGCGCACCTCGGCGAGCTCTGCGCGGATCGCAGCGGCCTCCGATGCCGCAGCGTCACGTGCCGCGCGCAGAGCCGCGACATCCTCGGCTGCCGGCAGATCGCCCAGCTGCGTCGACAGCGTCGTGATCCGCTCTTCGGCCTCCCGCGCGGCGGACTCCATCGCTGAGGTGAGCGCGGCGATGCGCTCGTCGGCCGCCCGGCGCGCGGCCTCGGCCTCCCGTGCTGTGGCCTCGGCTGCTGCCCGAGCCTGCTCCGCCGCCCCGAGCTGAGACTGAGCGGCCCGGCGAGTGCGGTCGAGCTCGGCTGCGTGAGCGCGGGAGATCTCCTCCAGCGCGGCGTGCGCCTGCGCACGGGCGGCAAGCGCGTCCTCGAGCTGCGCGCGCTGGAAGGTCGCGTCGCCCTGCTGCGCGTCGAGGGCCATCGTGAGGGTCACGATGTGCTCGTCCTGCACCGCGATCCGGGCCTCGAGCTCGGCCGGGTCGATCACCTCATAGCCTGCCGCGACCTGCTGCTCCCCCGCCGAAGGCACCTGGAAGGACGGCACCGCCGGCCCGTCGCCGGGATCCGCCGAGGGGCGCGGCACCTCCACGATGTCTGCCGGCGGTGGGGGCACTGGCGTGTGGGGACCGAATCCTGGCACGGTCGTGATGATCGGCGCCAAGGTGCCGGCGGCAGCCACCACGCCGCGGGCCACGGCGACCTCGTGAGCACGCGCCGCAGCTGTCGCGTCGGTGAGCTCAGCCAGCGCGTGCTGCCAGGTCCCCTCGACCGGGACGGGCGCCGACTTCCTCTTGCGGCCCTTCCTTACCGAGGCTGCCTCGGCCTCGACCTCCAGCGCACGCAGCTGCGCCGCAAGCTCCTCAGCGGTGATCGCCATCAGTTTGCTCCGTCCAGGTTGGCCATCCGGTACCACTCGGCGCTATCCGTGCCCTCGGTCAGCACGGCGGGCACCGCCGCGTCCTCGTGCATTCGGGCGGTGCACCCGGCCGACGACGTCGTCGAGCGCAGTCGCTGACGCGCTCCGACCAGCCGTTCCATGAAGGACAGCGGTCCGGCGCCCGAGTCGGTGGAGGCGTGCGCGAGTTGGTAGCAGCACCACAGCGCGTAGAGCTCGGCCATGATCGGGCCGTGACGCCACCAGCACGGCGGTACCTCCGACGGAGCGATCTGCCAACGCGTGATGAACCAGTCGACCCAGTCCCGCAACGGCTCCATCACCGCACCGGTCACCGCTCGATCACCGCGGCGCTCGGCCGCGTAGAAGTCCACGACGCTGACCGTCGGCGCCAGGCGCTCCTCGCGGGCCTCACGCACCGCCATCGCCGTGGCGGACTCCCGCATGAGGTTCGATAACGCTCCGGCTGTCCCGGCTTCCACGCGGGCCGGCCGGCGCGGTGCGCGCGGGGGTGCCGGGACAGACGCCGCCGGCGGCGGTGGCACAGGGGTGGCTTGGGTGGTCATACGTCACGCTCCTCGGCTGTTGCGCGGTGGCCATCTGCGGGGGCCGCAAGGGTGTCGGTGGCGTCCAGGTAGGCCTGGACGCGTTCGGCGAACTCCGCTCTCAGGACGGCGGCGACCTCGAGGGAGGCCTGGCGCCGTCCCATCGACGCCCAGCCACGGTCGGAGTCGAGCAGGGCGTGCAGGTCGTCGTGATGCCGCCGGCACAGCGCCATGAGGTCCTCGTCACGCTCCCTGGACTGCCACTTGCCCATGCCGAGGTCGACGACCCCGGAGTAGTCCAGGTGGTGCAGGTCGAACGCGCGCTCGGGCATCGCCCGCAAGCACACCGCGCATTCCACGGTCCCCTCGGCACTCGCGTGGGCGGCGAACCAGCGCCGGCGCCGGCCCCACCAGGACCTGTTGGCGAGGTAGGCGCCGTAGCTTGGTCGGGAGGGTCCTGCGCGGCGCAGAGACGGGTTGAGCGAGCTCACGCTGCCTCCTTGCCGGTGTAGGTGGGACCGAGCCGCACCGGATCTCCGGGACGGTCCTTGTGCCACTTCTTGGACGCGTGGATCGCCGCGGCGTAGGACCGCTCGGTCCACGGGACGAGGTCGACGAGCATGGGCCGTGCGCGGCCTGCGACCAGTAGGGCGTTGCCTTCGGGAAGACGGCGCAGCTCGTCCAGGGAGAGCACCGGGCGTTCGCGCAGCTGCTCGGAGTGAGAGGCGTCCTGACCTGCCGCCCACGAGCGGGACAGCTCGGTCTCCTGGCGAACGCCGAGCAGGTGAGCCAGACCCCGCAGGTCGGAGGCGTCGGCGGCCCCGCCCAGAAGGACCTTGCGCGTGGCCGATTCCCAGATGGTTCCCTCACCGTTCTGACCCCAGCCCTCCCGGGCCTGGTTGCGGGACTGGAAGACGGCCACGACCTGCAAGCCCTCACCCGAGCCGGCGGCCATCGCCCCGGGCAGACCGCCCCAGGGATGGATGTTGGCGATCTCGTCCAAGATGAATGCGCACGGCGGGTCGAGCCGTCCGCCCGGCGAGCGCAGCGCGAGGACGTGCGCGGCCGCGGCGATGTCGTCGAGCAGCAGGGAGAAGAAGATCCCGACCCCGCCCGGGGCGCTGACCGACTGCTTGAGCGGCGCGCACAGGTAGAGCGTCCCCGAACGGCGCAGGAAGTCCTCCGGGTCGAACTGCCCCTCCCCTGGGGCGACGTCGAACAGCGCGCGCACCTCGGGGTCATCGAGTGCGGACAGCGCCGAAGAGACGCCGAACCACTTCGAGTCCCGGCTCTTGGGCTCCTCGTCTAGCACCGACTGGAGCATCGGCGCCCAGCCGAGCGCGGACTGGGTCTCCAAGATCGCCACAGCCGCCCTGGCTCGCACGGGCGACTTCGTCCAGGTGTGCAGCTCGGAGATCGACACGCCTGCGACGGCGGCAGCGTGCAGGAGGCACTGCATGATGTCGGCGGCCTTGCCCGCCCACTCCTTGTTCTGCCCGTCTCCCAGGCCGGTGCCGGCCACGAGCACCCCGGCACGACGCTTGGCCACGGTCGCGTCCTCACACCCCCGGATCGGCGACCACCGGATCGTGGTGGTGCGGCTGGTGACCTTCTCCGGGTCGAAGAGGTACACGGGCCCCTTGGCCGCGCGGGCCATGATCGTTGCCTCCATGTTGTCCCCGCGCGAGCTCGTCGTTACCACGGCCCCGGGCGCCTCGACGATCGCTGAGGTCAGGATGCGAAAGCCCTTGCCCGAGCGGGGCGGACCGATGATGAGGACGGCGTCCTCCATGCAGATCCACACCTCCGCACCCTGACTCGTGCCGAGGTACCAGGCGACGTCGCCCGCCTCGATCTTGCGGGTGAGCACGAGCGTCGGGCGCACCTGCGCCCCGCGCTCGCACGTGACCTTCGGACCCTGGATGCGGTTGACCTCCCGGCGCGCGGCCACCTCGCGGCGCGCGAGGATCTGTGAGCGCAGGTAGGCGTCGGAGAGCTTGTGGTCGCGCCGTCGCACCAGCGCCCAGGCGGCCAGGGCTCCCAGTCCGAGCAGGACGGCGGCGACCACGATGCGCATGGGCACCTGAGGCGCGGTGCACCCCGCGGACGTCGCGCCAAACAGCTCGGCGTTCCACGTCGCCAGGTACCCCAGGCCCGCGATCGCGTTGACCTCGGTCGGCAGCTCCCCGCACGCTGCACGCACGCCGAGCGCGCCGATGCCGGTGATCGCCATGCCGGCGCCAAGCGCGCTGGCGGCGACGCCCACGAGCTTCTCGTTGGTGGTGGTCGGGGAAGTCATCCGGCTCTCCTTGCGCTGGTGTCGAAGACGCTGGCGTCGACGGCGGTGATGAGGGTGCGGACGCGGTAGCTGCGGCCCGAGCCGATCTTCCACAGCGCATGCCCCTGGGGAAGGTGGGCGACGACGTCACGCTCACGCTCGGTGAGCCCGAGGGTCGCCGCCAGCGCGGGCAGCGTCTCGGCGGCCTGGCGGTGGATGATCTTGACCTGCGCCTTGCTCATGAGGCCGAGCGCCTGGTTGCGCTGCGGGGAGTCGGGCGGGCCGATCATGTCGAGGTCCTTGAGCTCGTGCATGATGAGCATGTTCGCGATGCCCCACTCCCCGGCCATCCGAACGCGCTCATCCATCTGCTCGACGGTCTTGGGGTCGCGCATCGCGCTCCACCCCTCCTCCTGCACGATCATCCAGAAGTCCTTCGAGGTCTTGTCGTGGATGACGTAGTTAAGCCACGCGGAGGTGATCGTCGAGGCGATCGCGAGAGCATCTGCCGACGAGCTCAGCAGCGCCGAGGTGTCGAAGACGAACATCCGCATCGCCGGGTCCAAGACGGCGGTCGAGGGCGCGTCGAACATCCCGGCGAGATCTCCGGAGACCAGCCGACGCAGAGTGAGGGCCAGGGCTGCACCGGAGTCGCCCACGATCGCGCGAGCCTCCTGGTCGGGGTTGAGCAGCGCCGCGGACAGGTCGGCGACAACGGGGCTCGTGATGCGCCGTCCGACGTCGTCGAGGGCCAGGTCGAGAGCGGTGTTCTCGAAGGGGTTCATGCGCTCCCCGCCCCGCAGCTGGGACAGAACTGCTGCGACCGTGGTGCGCCTGCGCTGGAAGGCGATCTGCGCCCACGCGGCATCGTCGACGTCGAGCGCACGGGGGCCGGCGTCGAGGATGTTGACGCGTCCTGGGCGCCCTGGCCCGATCTCGACGACGCCGGCGTTGCCGACGGCGCGCGCCACCGGCACCCACTCGGCCTTGGGGTCGGAGGCCACGGCGACCTTGCGGCCCAGAGCGATCAGCCGTGAGGCGAGCGCCTTGTTGGTCGTGGACTTTCCGGTGCCCACGTTGCCGATGCACAGCAGCGAGGTGCCCGTGATGAGACCGGCCCGGTAGAGCTCCCAGGGGTCCAGGGCGAACAGCGACCCGGACTCCACGTCGATCCCGATGATCGCCCCGCGGTGGCCCAGACCTGACTCGGCAAGCATCGGCGTGGCCAGTCCGAGCCGCGGGGACGTGGTCCGGTGCGAGGGAAGGGCCGGTGCCGCGGGCCCCCACATGCCAGCCGTCCTCGATCCCCACGCGCCCGTCGTCGAGCGTGGCATGTCGTCGACCTCGACCTCAGGTGCCGGCATCGCGGCGCGCGCGGCCCGGGTCACCTCGCGCTCGAGCGCACGACGCGCCTTGCGCTGCGCGCGACTCTCCATAGCGGGGCGGGTCCCCAGGACCTGTCCGACGGGCGCCTCCTTCATCGCAGCCCCCAACCCAGCGGCAGGGACGCCGCAGCGAAGGCGGCCGCCTGTTGGCCCCGCAGGACACGCAAGTCGAGGAGAGACGCGGCGATCCGCGCGGTCCCCTGAGCCGCGCCCAGGGCGGCCTCGTCGGGAGCGGTCACGGTGATGTACCCGGTGAAGGCGACCTCCACCCCGCCGGAGGTGAGTTCCTCCTCGCGCTCTTCCAGGTCGCGCTCCTCGGCACGCAGCTCGGCGGAGATGTGCCGGTCGAGCTTGACGTTCATCGTCAGGCGCGAGTTGAGACCCACGCGGGCCGAACCCATGCCGCGCAGGGCCTTGTCGATCGGCACGGGCGTCATGACGCAGGTCAACGTGTGGGCGTAGGAGCCCTGGCAGATGAGGTTCTTGAGGAACCCGACCTCGACGTCGGCGCGAGGCCACTCGGCGATCCAGAACACCTTGTGCCACGCGTCGTCGGTCACCAGGTGGTCGGCGTGCTCGATGAGGCGCACGGGGCCGGCCGAGCCTGCGGGAACAGGTCGCATCCCAGCGGCGCGCCGCTGGGCGAGCACGTCGATCGAGGACGGGTCGTAGGCCAGCCGAACCGCTTCGTCGACCTCGGCTGCGTCCAGCCACTCAGCCGTCTCGGCACCGGCCGCTTCCAGGAGCGCGCCGAGCGCGGCAACCTCCTGGGCCAGAACGAACGAAATGCCGCGAGATCCACCGCCGCCGTCCTTGATCCTGTCCCGCACGGCGGTGGTGTCGATCGTCAACGTCACCAGGACGTCGCGGGAGACCATCTGGGCCTCCCCAGAGGCGGAAACGTGCTCGAGCACCGCCCGATACGCCTCGTGGGCCCACGGCGAGGCGTCCGCGCCTGCGCCGCGCGCCGCGCTCGTCGTCGCGTAGTAGTTCGCTGCCGCAGCAGCCGCTGCCGGGATGGTCCGAGCGTGCGTGGCCACGCGCACGACGCCGTCGTGGGTGACCAGCTGGGCGAGCACGTCGGAGTATCCCGCAGCGCGCCTGGCCCACTCGTCGTCCGAGGCCAGCGTGAAGCTCGTCGTCGTGCACCGCACCACGGCCGTAGCCCAACGAGTACGGGCGTCCCACAAGATAGCGCCGGCGCCGAACGCTGATTCCAGGACCTTCATGCGGGCCCCAGCCGCGCCGGGCACCGGCATGTCGTAGGCGTCCCTGGGCTTCTCCGGGGAGACCCTCCATCGCGTCTGACCCAGAAGTCGTCTCATCTGCCACACCCCTTGATCTGCTGCAAGCCGCACCAACGGGCGGCGACGAATAGAGAGCACACCGAAGAGGACCATCGGCATGCTCAGGAGCAGTCCGCGCGCGATCGCGCCACCGTTCTGGGTCATGAACGAGCTCATGAGCACGCCGATCCCCGAACCGATCCAGGCCAGCTGCCCGACGCTGAGGCCGAACAGGTACCCAGACCGCTCCAAGCGCGGAAAGCTCGCCCGCTCGAGGTAGATGCCCATCTACCTCACCGCGCCAGCGTCTTGACGTTGCGCACGGCGGCCCGACCGCCCTGATAGGTCTTCATCGCGCTGCGGTTGGTGTTGCGCATGCCGGCCGTCGCGGCCCCGTCGGCCTCCGAGGCCGTGTGCACGCCCGCGAACCGCACCAGGGCCAGGGTCCCTGCCGGACTCGCGCACGCCACGACGAGCCCGACCAGCCCGGTCAGCACCGCCGACCAGCCCTCCGTCGAGGTGCGGTCCATGATCTCGCTGGCGAGCATGAGCACCACGGCGGCCACCGGCTTGGCCAGGATGAGCGCGAGCGTCATCTGCGTCCACGCCTTGATCCACGCCCGAGTCGTCTCCGCCGGGAGGAGCATCCAAGCCACAGGCGCAAACGCGATGAGGACGAGAAGCGCGAAGTTGCGGAACTGGAGCACCAGGGTGAGCACCAACGAGACCACCCAGATCACCATCGCCAGCAGCGCGAAGACGAAGGTCGAAGAGGAGTACTTCATCGAGATCGACGTCGGGTCCATGAACGGGACCGACTTGTCGAGGAGCGTCATCGCCAGGAAGACGCGCGAGAGCGCATCGCTGCCCTTGTCATCGACGAGCATCGCGGCGGTGAGCTTGTCGATCGCGGCCGAGAAGCGGATCGCCAGCCAGACGGCAGTGGCCGTCACAGGCCACGCTAGGAAGGCGGCCAGCAGCGCCGGCCACACCTCCTTGGGCCTGCCCCGGACCATCGCCATGATGATCTTCACCATGGCCGCCGCGACCGTCGCGAACATGAGGATCGCAACGAACCGGTTGGTGAAGAACGTCGCGGCGCTCCACGCGCTGTCAGAGAGCCCCGTGGACACGAACGCGGCGTGCACCATGCCCCACGCCGACTCGATCATCCCGGTGAGCTTGGAGGTCAGCCACTCGTCGGCCTTGCAGAACGTGTCCAGAGGCGAGCACATGTCAGAAGCCCAGGTCGAGGTTTGCGCCCCACGCGATGAGGCCAGACGCCGAGCCGATCAGCGCCGCACCGCCGATCACCCACAGCAGGACCGATGCGCTCTTGTCCGAGAGCTTGTTCGAGCCCGACGACTTCCCGATGACGAGCAGCCCGATAGCGATGACGAGCACGATCACGGACACCACCAGAGTCGCCGTGATCGTGCCACCGCCCACGTTGCGCAGGAACCCCATGAACGGGAAGAACGTCCAGTTGGGCTTGACGCCCGGGTCGAGCTTGTCGGCGAGGACCGTGAGGTCCGAGAGACGAGTGAGCATGAAGGGCTCCCTGTGTGAGGTGAATGAACACCTTCTTGCGCGCGCCATATCGACCTCGCGCCGAGGTCGATACTCTCGGCGCATGACCGAGCTCCCCACGGCCCCGCCCACCGATGCCTTTGGCCTGCCCCTGGGCATCTTCGGGCCGATTCCCGAAGACGCCTGGGCGCTCCGCGGGCGCCTCAGTGCCCTGTTCGCACATGTGGAGGACCGGCTCGGCTTCCTCGTCGACGCGCTGGGACCCAAGCACGTTCCCGCGACGGGCCCCGACGGCGCCACTCCCCGCTCCCTGCGTGGCGAGTCCTTGTACACGCTCATCAGGGCCGTACGCAGCTCAGGATTTCCTTCCTCATCTGCTGGCGCTGCAGTGGAGGTCGCTGCGGTTCTCGAGCGGCTCCACGGGCTCGTCAACCTGCGCGACGAAATCGCCCATTCGATCTGGACGGTGCGCGCCGACCGGGAGATCTTCATGCACCGCGAGCTCCCGGCGTACCGCAGGAGGAAGTCGACGGACGGGAACCCTCACCTCGGCCGTGTGGTCGCCGTCGCCGAGCTTCGTCAGGCCGTCGTCGACCTCGCGAGGATCTTGGACGACATCAACCGGCTATGGCTCCCCCAGGCGCCGGACTGGGCCAGAGCCCATGAGGCCCACGACGTCAGCAGATGAGCCCAGGGAACGCGAACGGTGGGCAGTCACGGTTGGGTTCCTCGACCTCGATGAGCGGCGGCCTGGGCGCTTTGAGTCCTGAGCCGAACTCGGGGATCGAGAACTTTCCCAGGCTCAGCCCCACCAGGCCCGACACCGCTCCGAGTGCGATCGCGGAGATGACGACTCCTGCGACGTGCCGCGGATCGAGATCGGCGCGGACCAAGCCGCTCTTGACCAGGCCCACGACGACCACGGTGATCACGAGGGCGATCACCGCGATGACCAGGCCCGCGGCGTAGACGCCGCCGGCGAGGTTACGCAGGAAGGGAATCTCGCTGACCCAGGCGCTGTCGGGGGTGAGGCTGATGGCGGGCAACGATGCGGCCAGGGTGATCACGCGAGCACCAGCCTCATCGTGGTGGCCACGGTGTAGGCGTACTTCGTGGTGCGCTCGGCCCGCACGGTCGTCATCGTGAGGAACGCCACCCACTGCTCAACGCGCTCGGCGCCGGAAGCATCCCGCAGCCGGACCGTCACGACGACCGAGCGGTAGCCGTTGGACTCGGTGTCCGACGGCGCCCCCCACTCGGTGGAGTCGACGAAGTCCTGGACGTAGGCCACAGTGCCAGCCTCGGCCAGCTCCTCCCACCGCGAGGTGTACTCGTGCGGCATCACCTGGGAGGCCTCGGCAACGAACCACTCCCGCCCCCGCGCCTCGAGGTCTGCCAGAGGCTCGGTCCGCGTGTCCCACTGGAACAGGTCGCACACAATCGCCTCGACGAGGTGGTCGTACTTCACCAGCTGGCGGTATCCGGCCTCACGGTCCCGCGGGTACTCCACACCGGCACAGCGCTGGGAGCGGTCGGGCAGGGGCCATGTCACCGGCGCAGGCAGGTGCAGGGGAAAGGTCCCCTCCGGCGGCAGAGCGCCGAAGATCCTGGAGGGGTCAGCGCTCGGCGCCTCCGACGGAGCATGCTGGCCGGTGCCGTGAGGCTGGAAGGCTCCCGATGCCGAGGCCGTGGGACGTGGCGCGGGGGCGCCCGCCCCACCGGGGTCAGGACTCGACGGCGCGCATGCCGAGACCAGCAGTGCGGTGGCGAGTGCAACTGGCACGAAGCGGCGAAGTGTCATAGCACGATCCTTCTCACGGAGATGTTCTGCGCGTAGCTCGGGTTGAGCCAGTACTCGGTGACCTTGACGACCTCGACGGTCTTGCCGGGTCGAGGTGCGTGGATCATCAGGCCCCCACCGGCGTAGATCCCGATGTGGGTGTAGGCGGTGTCACCCGATCCGCGCCGGTCGTTGCCCTTCATCTTGAAGGCGATGAGATCCCCTGGTGCGGCGAGGTCCAGGTCGAGTCCCTCGGCGGGACCGGTGTAGACGTCGGCATGCTGCCCTCCCTGGGCGATCGCAGTCCGCGCGAGGGCGACCTTGCCGCCCGAGGCTTCGTAGACGGCGTAGCTGGTCAGGCCCGAGCAGTCGAACCCTCCCTGTGTCGGCCCGTGGATGTTGCCTCCGCCCCACACGTAGGGCAACCCGAGGTACTTGCGCGCGGCCGCGACGATGTCGGCGCCGAGACCTTCGGCATAGGTGGCCTGGTCAGGCAGGTCACCTGACCCCGTTGACTCCGTCTGGGCGTCGAGAGCGTCGGCGATTGCCTTGATGTAGTCCGCCCGGGCGTCGGCGGTCCGTTCGACGTCCACGAGCGTCGGCGACATCCCGCGCTCGGCCATCGCCGCGGCTGTCTGCGCCTGAGCTGACCGCGTCGTGACAGCCTTCGCCGGAGCATGAGCGCAGATGATCTCCATCATCGCCGCAACGTGCATCGCGGGAGTGGCGGCGCGACGGTCCTGCGCCTTACCCCACACATATGCGGTCGGCGCCTCGTTCGTCACCGTCCGACGAAGATCGGAGTCCGCCAGTCCCACCATGGCGCCCGCCCACTCCTCCTCGGTGGTGTTGGAGAGGCCGAAACGACCATCACGCTCGGAGTTTGCGTCCCAGTTGGTCTCGACGTAGATCGTCGCCAGCAGGTAGTCGAGGTTCGCTCCCAGCTTCTCGGGGCACAGCTTGGACCAGGCGCTCGTCGCGGCCACCACCTCGCTATCGGTGGGAGCGATGAACCCGGTGCGCGTCTCGGCCTCGGCGGTGTCCGCCGAGGCCAGGATCGAGACGAGCAGGACCAGGAGGATCACCGGCGTCAGTACCAGCGCCACCAGAGCGGCGAGCGCCCCGGCCAGCAAGCGCCGGCCCGTCTTGGACTGGGCGACTGCAATGCCGACTCGCGCCGCAGTCGCCCCACCGATAGCCATCAGGCGAACGGATTCTCGGTGCCCGCGGAGGCGTCTTCTCCCAACGCCCCGGCCAGCGCAGAGGGCAGCTCCGCAGGAGCCAGCTCGCGGTTGTCGATCCACCATCTGGCGGCGTCGACCTGAGAGGCGGGGCCCGCGACCTGGGAGTTGAACTCGGCCTCCTCGAGGTCGAGTTCTTCGAAGGCCGCCTCGAGCAGCTCCACGCGCACCCGGGTTGCCCAGTCCACCTGCTTGGCCGAGCCCCGCAGCGGGTCCAGGCCCATCCGGCTCTCACGTTCACGCGCGTCGGCGAGCTCGTTCTGCCGGCGCTCGGCGTCCCGCTTGCGCATCTTCGGGTCGCACGCCGGGCACTTCGAGCGCGCCGCCCACTCCAGCTTCCCCTCGCGCTCGAAGGGCTTGAGCCCCTCGAGGCTGATATTGGTCTCGTGTCCGCACGAGCGCTCCACTATGGTCATGAATCTCCCCTGTCGGTCGTAGGCTGGTGCTCCCCTACGCGCACGCGACCCCGGTCGCAGCGGGCTTGATCGACGCACCCCCGAGGCGTCGGTCGGGCGCGTAGGGAGGTGTCGCTCTTCCCTGTGGGCGACCGGGCCGCTCCCCCGCGCGGTCCCCGGCCCCGGACGGTGTTCCCTGACACCTCCGGGGCCGGACCTGTCTTAGAGCCCGGGCTCGTCGAGGTAGGGGTCGCCCGGGTCGGGCCGCTCGTAGCTGAACGCGGGCTCGAGGGGCGCCGGCCCGCTGCCGCCGTGGGTGATGAGCGAGTGCCCCTCACGCCAGAGGGTCGGGGCCGCGCGCAGCGGGGCGTTCGCCTGCACGTGCGCGAGCGCGTCACGGACGTCGATATCCGCCAGCGCGTCCAATGGAGCCACGACGTCCCAGATCCAGCCCTCAGCCAACCCGCGAGCTGCGGCAGTCACCATGAACCACCGCGGCTCGTCCCTCATCGGTGTGGGCGGAGCCATTCCGCCCGGCATGCCCTCGGCGCGCCAGGCGGCAACCTGTCGGCGGTAGTCCTCCGCGGCGACCGCGGCGCGCTGGAGGCGGCCAAGGACTGCCTCGACGCGCTCGGCCGCTCGTGCCGGGGCTGGATGGGTGCGGTCGTGGGTGGCCAGCAGCGCGGCTAGGCCCGCGCGCATCCCGAAGTCGGCCGGGCTCGTGCGCGGGTAGACCTCGCGCGCGAAGCCCGCGTCCCAGACCATCTCGTAGAGCACGCGACGCTGGGTGAGGTCGGCGAGGTCGGCGAAGTCCATGGGCGCTCCCGGTGGCGTGGCGAGGGGGTCACCTCTTCACGCCCCGAGGAGCTGCCTCGCGAACCGACCCGTGCCCACCGATCAGCCATGTCGGGCACACTTCGTCCATGGCCAAAAAGAAGATGCCCCGGTTGATCGACGAGATCGAATACCACCTCGACGAAGCGCGAGGTCAGTGGGAGTACCCGCTCGTCTCATTCGCAAAGAGCCGCGATAGAAGCACAATCCCTGAGCGCGCCGAAGACCCGAGCAACTCGCGCAGCCTGATCGTCCCCAGCGCCCTCCAATCCGTGGACGTCGCGCGCGCACAACGTTCTCGAGCGGCGGCCTGCGCCGCCGCCCACGCAAGCACGTCGGGCGCCCTCACATGGGTGGCTACCGTCTTCGCGACAACCACGGCGGTACTGCTCGCCGGATCGCTCGGCGGGTGGGAGGCACTGGCGCCGTTCGGCCCCATCGCTGCGGTTGTCATCGCTGGCACTATCGCGATCATCACGGGTCTCCAACACCGGGAGAACGTCGTTGCCGATCAGGTCTGGGCCGAGCGTCTCCGGCGGTACGACGAGCGCATCGAGTTGCTCGCGCAGACGCAGCCCCCGCAGCCCGCTTCCCCACTCGTCAACCATCGCTGGGGCTTCCGTCTGCGCCGGCAACCGCGAGGGTAGCCCCGTGGACACCGCTTGGAGCACGCGGGTCGCCGCATCAGTTCTCGCCGCGAGGTACGACCGCGGCGTGCGCGGTGAGGTGTACTGCGAGGGCGAGACATCTACCGGACGGTGCAGAGCGCGAGTGCACGTACGCCGCTCGGTCACGGGACTGTTCCGCCCACACTTCGCAAACGACGGCGTCCGGAGGCCCATCGTCCGCTACGGGCTCGGCAGCCAGGCCGAGGTCGCATCCGGTCAGGGTCAAGACTGCCGCGGTGGCAAGGGCGAGCATGCGCTTCATTGGTACTCCTAGGGGCGATCGGGGATCGGGTCGGGGTGTGCGGTCGGCGGTCATCTGCGTCCCGCGCTCCCGGCGAAGCCGGCGTCGCGCAGGTGGGCGCGTGCAGCCTCGGCGTGCGTGGTCGGAGAGCTCGAGCGGCCCAGCGGCGCAAGGGCGCGCCCGAGGTCCTCCCTGCGCCGGTCCCCGAGCTTGATCTCGCTCAGGCACGGCGGGCACGAGGACGCATCGAACGTCGAGTGCTCCTCGCACCGCCGCACCCGGACCGGGGCCGGTGCCGGGAGGGGCGGTCCCTCGACGGCCAGGTCCCGCAGCACGGAGATCACCAGGCCCGGACCGGCGTCGGCCCACGATCGGGCCTCGAGGCGTGCCACCACGTCCGCGCGGCTCCAGCCAGCCGCCAGCAGCGGGCGCAGCGCCACGATGAGCGGGCCAACGCTCAGCCGGGTGCCGAGCGCCGCAGGCAACGCGGCCCGGACCTCGCGGACCGCGGCGCGCTCGACGTCGACGTCGGCCGTCGTGGGGTGGGCTCCTCCACCAGCAGCACCGGTCGCGTCAGCGGCTGGCACCGGTGCCGTCACCGTCGCGGGCGTTGCTGGTGGTGGTTCTTCCTGATGGTTAAAGACCCCACAAAGAAGGGACCGGACGCTGGCGTCCGGTTCGAACCGGACGCCAGCGTCCGGTTGGGAAGCCCCCTCACCTGAGTTATCCACAGGGAAGGCCTTGTTCGCCTTGTCCGACCGGACAGAATGACCGGTCGGCTCTGACCTGCGCAAACGCGGGCTATCCACAGAGAGCGTCTCGTCCGGGTTGTCCGAGCGGACAATCTGTCCGGTCGGGACTGACCTGGGAGAACGCTCCAGGGCCACAGCGTCAGATTCGGGCGAGTTGTCCAACCGGTCATTCTGTCCGGTCGGGCCCGACCAGCCAGGACGCGCGCTCGGCGTCTGCGCGCCGGCGCCGCGAAGGGTGACGCGCGCGGTCCCGTCCTCGTCGCGCACGTACTCCAGGCTCAGGTCGAGCCGGTAGCGGTTGAGGCTCTCCCCCCGGGTGCGGGAGGTGCGCTCTACGGTGACGAGGCCGAGTTCGGCCAACGTCGTGAGGTTACGTCGGACGGAGCGGGCGTCCATACGGCTCTTCTCCGAGAGGAGCGCTTGGGAGGGCCAGCAGATGCCGTCCTCGTCGACGTGGTCGGCTAGGGCCAGCATGAGGAGAGTCTGGGAGGGGTTGAGGGCCTTGAGGCTCGACCAGACCCAGTTCATCGCTTCGATGCTCACGAGGAGGGCTCCTTGGTGTGCGGGTGAGGGCTCATCCGCGGTCCGGCCCCACTGGGGTGCCGCCGCTGGAACACCGGTAGGCCGGCGCGATCGTGTCCAGGACGTGTGCGGGGTCGGCCGGGGACTGGTCCCAGACGGTGCCGGCGCAGACGCGCACGAGCAGCGCCAGGGTCGGTGCTCATGTCAGATGTCCTGTCTGGTCGAGGGGAGGAAGTTCGGGCGGGGAGAGCCGGACCGCGTGAGCCGTGGACCGTGAGCTGGACCGCCCTCGCGAGCCGGACCGCCGACGTGGGCCGTGGGCCGGTCCACCGTCGTGAGCCGACGTCGTGAGCCGGTCCACCGCCGTGAGCCGTGAGCCGGACCGTGAGCCGTGGGCCGTGGGCCGTGAGCCGGACCGCCGACGTGGGCCGTGAGCCGGACCGCCGCCATGGGCCGGTCCATGTCAGACGCGGCTCTCATCGATCAGCCTGGCGATCGCGGGCCATGTCGTGCAGGACGGCGAGCGCGGCCGCGCGCGCACGTCTGCCGCGGCTCCCGTGCTCGACGTTGGCGACGATCCAGTCCCACCGTGCGGCTCCGCCGGGCTGGGACAGGACACGCTCGCGCAGCTCGTGGACGATCGCGCTCGCATCCTGCGAGCCGCGCCGGACCGGGTGAGCGTCCATGACGAGGCCGTCGGCCGGCAGCGCGTCGAGCAGGACCATGGCCATGTCACCCGGGGCGCGCAGGGGATCCTCCTCGCGCTCCCAGCGAGAGATCGTGTTGCGGGAGGAGGCATGCGAGCGGGCCCAGGCGGCCAGCGCCGGGCGAGGGGATGTAGTGGCCCAGCGGGGCAGGGACCACCACAGTTCCGAGGGCACCAGGGCCACGGCGTCCTCGGCGCGATAGCCGCGGCCCATCGAGAACATCTTCCGACGCACAGCGCGCTGCGCCAGGGCGACGGCCTCAGCCCACTCTGCCTCGCCGATGCCGTAGTCGGCCAGCGACAACGGCTCGGGCTCGTCGACGCTCGGAGGCTGTGTCGTCTCGGGCAGGGTCATGGTCACGCCCCCGCCACCCGGACCTGCGGCTCGTCCCGCGCGACAGGCACCGCCTCGAAGGCCGCAGCGTCGAGGTCGCGCAGAGCGCGCAGGCGACGCTTGGCCGTGGACAGGGAGGCGGCGATGCCGGCGTCGACGGCGCGCTGTGCCGAGGCGGTCTGCCCGGCGGAGATCTCCGCACGCACCCATGCGGCCAGGTCTTCGAGCTCGGCGGGCAGCGTCGGGGTCGGCACGGCGCGCAGGCCGACCGGCGGGGGCGCGGCAGTCGCGGGGCGCATGGACGAAGGCTCCCGCCGCGCGAGCGCGGGGGGAGGGGCGACCTCGCGACGCACGGGCTCCGGGACGGGCTCGGTAGGCAGCGTCGGCGTCGTCGGCCGCACCCCAGCGCCCTCTGCCGCCGGCGTCACCCGTGCGCTCGACGCCGTCGCTGCGAGCTCGGAGGCGCGCGGTTTGCTGGGAGCCGGACTGGAGGCGGGCGCGGGCGGAGTCGGCGGCACCGGCGTCGGTGCAGGGCGCTGGCCCGTCGGGACGGTCGCTGCGGATGTAGAGGTGCTCGACGACGTCGACGTCTGCGCTGCGGCGCCGACGGTGATCCCGTGGCGGATGATGCGCATGGTGGCCTCGACCATCGCGGCCAGCGCGAGCGGCGGCACCGCGTGGACGATGCCCGCGGAGATCCCCGACTGAGGTGCACTCGCGACGTTGCCCCAGGTGGAGATCGCCACACCGACCAGCGTCATGCCCCAGCCCCAGCGGGTGGAGACTCCCGTGAGCGAGGCGTGCAGGACGTGCACCGCGCCGCCGACCATCGCCCCGTCGATGACGATCGGCAGCAGCACCGAGAGCTGCCCGAAGCCGGCCTGGTGCCCAAGCAGCGTCAGGCCGTGCCAGGAGAGCACCGCGGCGGCCAGCGCGACGAGGATCGTTGTGAGCGTGGAGACTGCCCGGATCCGGGCGTGCGCGCGAGGCGAGAGGAGCGGGGTCGTGCTGGTCATGATGGGGTCCCTTTCCCTGTGGGGCCGAGGTCAGCGGTCGTGTGCGTCCCGTGCTGCGCGTGCGAGCTTTCGGGACGTGTCGCCGATGGCCTGCGTGAACCGCATCCAGCGCTCCTCCTCGAGCTCGACGTCGTCGCGCGTGATGTGCTCAGCCAGCTCAGCGGCGAGGAGGAGCACCTCGCCGAGGCCGCCAGCGATGATGGCCGTCGCTGCCGCGCGGCGCTGTGTCTCGTCCTGCCACGCGTCGTCCATGTAGATGTCGCGGTGCAGGGTGCGGGTTGACGCTGCGACGTCGGCGATGACCCTGGTTGCGATCGGCCCAAGGTTCACACGTGGCAGGACCAGGTCCTGCAGGCGGCTCATCGTCTCTGCACGAGTCAGCGTCGGGTTGGACAGCGCTTCGCGGATCGGCTCGGGTGCAGCCTCTGCCATGCGCCTCATCTCGGCGAGATCGGCGGAGACCGTCGCCTGGGAGACACCGAGGCGTTCGGCGATCTCCTCCTGGCGCAAGCCGTCGGAGTGGAGCTCGGCGACGGAGAGCTTGCGCTCGAGCAGCTGCTCCGGCATCGCGCGCAGCGGGCGGTACTGCTTCCCGTCAACCCCCGCAACCCCCGGAGTCGCAGGGCTCAGCGTCGAAGGCGTGGCTTCACCACCACCGAGCGCATCAGGTGCCACAGATGTGGCACCTGATAGAACTGCGATGTCGCGTCCCGGCGTGGCCTTCGACACGCCGAGCACCGCCGCGATTGCCCGAGTTGAGAGACCCGCCGTCCGCAGTGCGCTCACGCGCTCTCGACGCTCGTCGACGGTTCCCCAGAGCCTCGCCTGCGAGAACTCAGCTGCGCAGTATGACTCCCAGCTCGCATATCCCAGCGCAAGCCATGCGCGCCCGTCATAGGCTCGGGCAACGGCCTCGTCTACGTCGGCGAGGGAATCGAGAAGCCGGACGGTCGCTTGGCGTACCTCTTCGGTCACGGCTCGCGCAGCCTCGCCCGATAGGTCAGTCACCGCGCCCGGACCCTCACCTTCGCGGCTAGTCGCTGGCCAGGCGTCACCCACCACGACGATGGGCTCCCTCCCCGTCACGACGGGCTCCCGGCAGTCGGCGCAGCAGAGTGGTCTCTCGCTCTACGCAGGAGTTCATCGGCGCCGATGCCGACGATCTTGGCGACTTCGTCGAGGTCGTCGGTGTCCATCGCGACCTTCCCCGTGAGGCGACGACTCCAGTAGGCCTGGGACCTACTCGTCGCACGCGTCAGGTCGGCCGCGGATCTTCCGCTGCGTGCGAGCTCAGCGCGAACCTCCGCCGCGACACTCGCGCGGCCGGCTAGAAGTAGGCGCTCACCGCCTAGATTCATCTCCATGCGCCAAGTTGTACACGCGTGAACCTCGCGTTGCAAGCACCGACTAGGCGCTGAGCGACTGGAATGCGAGAGAACCGCCTTGATTAGCCCCGTAGGCGGTAGCATTGATGCATGAGCGAAGTTCTTCAGATGCCGAGCAACGAGTCCCCCCGCGAACGTGTCGCGGCAGAGGTGCGAGCGCATCTCGCACGGGCTCGCCTCAATGGATCACGACTCGCGACAGCCCTAGGGCAGTCACAGACCTACTGGAGTCGTCGCCTCACGGGGAGGGTGGCGTTCGACGTAGACGATCTCTCGCAGATCGCCGACCTCATCGGCGTCGAGCCGTCGGACTTCTTTGCCACGTCAAACGAGAGGAGCCTCCGCCCTCGTGGTGAGGGCGGAGGCTCCGTTACGCTCCCGCGGCTGGACTTGAACCAGCGACCGTCCGATTAACAGTCGGATGCTCTGCCAACTGAGCTACGCGGGATCGCGTGGCCTGCCGTAGCAAGCCGAGAAGAACTATAGCAGTGTTACAGCGGGAGTCCGACCGCGCTGCGTGCCCGGGACTCTGTTGCCTGCACCACAGCCTTCGTCGCGGGGTCGGAGAGGTCGACGTGACCGTCGCCGAGCACCTCGGAGAACAGCTCGTCACGCTCGTCGCGACGGATCGCGACACGGACGGTCCCGCCGCCCGGCAGGTCGGCGCTCTCACGGTGGACGACGCTCGCGACGACACGTTCGCGCAGCGTGCGAGCGAACGCCTGGGGCGTGCGGTCAACGAGGTGGAGGCGGGTCGGCGGTGTGCCGTCGGCCCAGCGGATCGTCAGCACGTTGATCTGCGCGTCGACGGCGGCGTGATCGACGTCGCACCAGCGGCGTACGAGAGGATCTCCGTCCCGTTCGACGACGACGTGGTGAGCGGTCGCGAGCGCCCACCGCTCGGGCAGGTCGGCGATACGCACGTCGTCGCGCGGCGCGACGCCGTCGGGCAGGATCTCAACGCGCGTCCCGGCGACGGCCTTCTCGCCGACGGTGCGGAGGGCAAGGTCGGCCTGGACGGCGGGGACGGGTCTGCGGAAGAGCGCCATGGGTCCACGGTAGCCCGCCGTCGGTGTCCGGCACGGTCGCGTGAACGTTCACAGCGCGTCGTAGGATAACCGCGGCCGGACGACGACGTCGGCGCCCCGCCCCGTCGTCCGAAGGTCCGTCGTGCCCACCGAGAACTCCCCCGCCCCGCTCTCCCCCGCCCGTCGCACGCTCGCGCTCCTCGCGCTCGCCCTCGGCGGCTTCGGCATCGGCTGCTCCGAGTTCGCCTCGATGGGCATGCTCCCGCAGATCGCCGCCGACCTCGTCCCCGGCTTCGCGACCGACCCGGAGGTCGCGATCGCCCACGCGGGTCAGCTCATCAGCGCGTACGCGCTCGGCGTCGTCGTCGGTGCCCCGACGCTCGCGGCACTCGCCGCACGCGCCTCGCACACACGCCTCACACTGTGGCTGCTCGCGGCGTTCGTCCTCGGCACCGCCGCATCGGCGCTCATGCCGACGTTCACGTCGACGCTCGTCGCCCGCTTCGTCGCCGGGCTCCCCCACGGCGCGTACTTCGGAGTCGCCTCGCTGCTCGCCGCCCGCCTCATGGGCCCCGGCAAGCAGGGTCAGGGCATCGCGCTCGCTCTCTCGGGGCTCACGGTCGCGAACATCGTCGGGGTTCCCGCCGTGACGTGGCTCGCCCAGACCTCCGGATGGCAGACGGCGTACCTCGCGGTCGCGGGCATCTTCGCCGTCGCGTTCGTCGCCGTGCTCCTCACCGTGCCGTACGTCCCGGGCGACCCGGAACGCGACCCGCGCACCGAGCTCGCGGCCTTCCGCCGCGGACCGCTGTGGCTCATGATCGCGGTCGCCTGCATCGGCTTCGGCGGGTTCTTCGCCGTCTACTCCTACATCGCCGAGACCGCAACGCGGCGTGCCGGGCTCACCGAGAGCGCCGTCCCCTGGCTCCTCGCGGCCGTCGGCGTCGGCATGACCGTCGGCAACCTCGTCGGCGGTCGCTACGCCGACCGGGCACGCGACCGCGCGGCAGTCGTGGGCTTCGGCGCGTACATCGCGGCCCTCGCACTCCTCGGGATCGCTGGCGGCTCACCCGTCGGGCTCTTCGTCACGACGTGCGTCCTCGGCTTCACGTCGAGCCTCCTGCTGCCGGCCGTGCAGTCACGGCTCATCGGCGCGGCAGGCGACGCTGCGCTGCTCGGCGCCGCGACGAACCACGCCGCGTTCAACGTCGGCAACTCCCTCGGCGCGGCGCTCGGCGGGGCCGTCATCGCCGCGGGCTTCGGCTACCTCGCGCCCGCCTGGGTCGGGGTCGTGCTCGCGACGCTCGGCCTCACGCTGCTCGGCGCGTCGATCGCGTGGGAGCGTCGGACGTGGCCGACGGGCCTCGCGGCCTAGGGCCCCAGCTCCCGCTCCAGGCGCCCGCTCCCCGCTCCCGGATCCCACTCTCCGAAGAATCCGCATCGATGGTCGATGGCAGCGACCATCGACGCGGAATCCTGGAGCGTCGGGGCGCACCGCGCGGGACGGTAGATTGTTCCGGGGTCGTCCGACCCCCGGAGGCATTAGCTCAGTCGGTCAGAGCAGCGGACTCATAATCCGTCGGTCCTGGGTTCAAGCCCCAGATGCCTCACCAGCAATCACGCCGATCCTGGCGCATCAGCAGCGGCCCACTGTAGCCACACCTTTAGCCAAGGCCGAAAACTGGCCCCCCGCTGTAGCCACAAACGACGACGCCCCCGAACTCCACTGTGAGGTCGGGGGCGTCTTGTCGCGCTCGTCAGTCCTGGAGCATCCATGTGCCGCAGCGGTTGGACGTGAAGTCCTGCCCTGTGCGAAGGACGACGGCGGGGCGCCCGCCTGTGACGATGTCGTTCTCGATGATGTCGTCACCGTTCGACCCGGTCCGAGTGATCGACCAGTAGCAGGATCCTCCGACGGCCTCCGTGACCTTGTAGCGGCCGGGCTTGATGTCCTCGCCGACCGTCCAGATACCGTCGTCGAACGACTTCTCGGCGGCCTTCTTCTCGGCGGTGCCGACGGCCTTCTCGCGGTCGTCCAGGCCGGACTCGCGGTCGTCGAGGTCGGCGCTTCGCGCGTCTAGCTCTTTCCCCCGCTCGACGAGCGCGGCCGTGCGGTCGTCGATGTCCTTGAGCGATTCTGCGAGCGCCGCGTAGCGTCCCTGCGCTTCCTCGCGGCCGACCTTCACCTCGGCGAGCTCGGCCGCGGCCGCGTCGCGCTCTGCGGCGAGCGCGACGTACTCGGGTGTCTCGCGGACGTCGCCCGAGCCCCCGATGATCGCTCCCGCGCCGAGGCCGACCGTGAGAGCGACGGCGGCCGCTACCGCGGGGAGAGCCCAGACTGGGAGCGCGCGGCGGGGCTTCTCCGGCGTTGCCTCGGCGCTGGGCGGCGGAGGGACGGGCGGATGCGATCCGCTGCTGGCGGACGGCATGCTGTCGTTCATGGTCTCCCCCTGTTCCCTGCGCGGCGATGTGCCGCAGTTGGTCTATCGGCGCTCGGCGTCGGTCTCTTGAGCGCGGGTCCAGGCGCGGCCGTGTCGCGCTTCGCGTTGCCACGCGAGGATGACCCACTTGGAGACGTCGAGCTCGACGGCGAGCGCTCCGGGGTCGGAGCCGACGAGCGCTTCGGCGCGCGCGTAGTCGACGGGATGGATGAGGGTGCGGGCGGCGTCTGCGTCGGCGCGGCGCTCGCGGCGCTCGTGCTCGTGGCGGTCGCGTGTCGGGCGGTCGCGCCACGTCGCGTGAGAGATCTCGTGCGCGAGCGTCGACCGCTTCTGGTAGTCGGTCAGGCACACGTGGAGCGTGATGCATCGGGCGTCGTCGTCGTACAGCCCGTGCAGGTGCCCGATGTCAGCGGACCGGACCCGCACCCCCTGGTGCAGAGCCCGGTCCGCGAGTTCGTCAGACGAGATTGTCAATCCTCGCGCCCCTGTTCGTCAGCCGGCTGGTAGCCGGGGTTGTTGGCCGCGAGCATGACATCAGCCTGCGACATCTGGGTGAGTGCGGCGTAGGCGCGTTCGACGATCACCTCTGGGTTGATCTCGAGCCGCTCGGCCGCGCGTAGCAGAGTGCCGACGGTCAGGAGGCCGCGGACGCCTGCGACGTAGTAGGAGAGCTGGGGCGCTCCGATGCCGGCTGCCGCTGCGATCTGCTTCTGGGTGACGCCGCGTCGCTTGCCCTCGCTGACGAGTTCGATGGCCACGAGTCGCGAGAACTCTCTATCTCTGTCCATGCGGCTAACGCTACCGCCGCTCCGGCTAAGTGTCTAGCCGTGCCGCTACTTGACGCACGAATAGCCGGATGGCTAAGTTAGCCGCATGGCAACCAACCGAGACACCCTCACCGGCGTCCCCGAGCCGATCAAGAGCCTCCTCAGCGAGAAGCGCTTCTCGATCAACAGCCTCGCCGACGAGACCGGCATCGCATACTCCACCCTCCGTCGTCGGCTCCGCGAGCCGAACGGCCTCACCATGGGAGACCTCCTCCGCATCGCCGCGGCACTCGACGTCTCCCCCGCCGCGCTCATCCCGGCCGCGCTGGTCGCCGCCACCGCGAAGGCGGCCTGACGTGGCCGCGCTCAGGGTCGGGCAGGTGGTCCGCGTCATTGCGGACGACATGTACCGCGGTCAGACCGGAGTGATCGTCGAGGACGCGGGACCAGAGCACGCAGCCCCGTACACGGTCGAGTTCGACTCCTGCTCCGCGGACGCGTTCTTCCGAGCCAACGAGCTCGAGCCGCTCTAACCCCACCCCCGCCCCCTGCCGTCTCGCATCGCGCGAGCACGGCGCCCTGCCCTACCCAAGTCCCTGCGTCTCGCGGGCGGCCCCGACCACGGGGTGTCACAGAAAGGACTTCGCCATGCCCACGAACAGGTCGCAGATGTTCCGCGAGTACGTCGACGAGGTGCGGGCGTTCGCGCTCCGAGAGCACCAGGTGCGCTTGTCCCGGACGGAAGCGCAGCGCGTCAGCCGCGAGGCCTACGTGCGGCAGTACGTCGACGCGCCGCTCGAGGCCGCCGGCGACCTACGCTGCCTCCACCTCGACCCCGTGGGCGAGGGCGTCGTCAACAGCATCATCCGCGCACAGGTGGCTGTGGCGACCAGAGAGAAGGTGGCGGCGTGAGCGATCTCGACATGGCCGAGTGCGTCGGGCGCATCCAGGGCGGGGTCATCCGGCTTCGCAACCAAGCGCAGGCCGAGTTCGGAGAATCAGGGGCTCTCGTTGCCGCCATCGCCTACGGCAATGTCATCCGCCTCATCGCCGCCGAGATTCGTCGAGTCGACCAGGTGTAGGGCCTTCTCGACGCCAGTTGTGATGGAGTGCTTGAACGGCTCGAACGCGGCATCGACCGCGTTGTCGACGAGCGCGTTGCCGAACATCGCCGCCGCGCCCACAGCAAGGGTGGCGGCCGCCGAGACCATCTTGTTGCGCGCTTCCTCGCTGAGGCCCTTCGCGCGGGATGCGACGACCACCGCTGAGGAAGCGTCACGCAGCACGCGGTGCTTCTGCCTTGTTGTCGACTCTGTGCCTGTCACCATGTCGATCGCGCGGGCCAACATGTCGACGAGCTCGGCGCGGAGACGCGGCTCAGCGAACTCGGCCTTCTTGACCTCGTCCAGTGCCGTAGATAGCGCCGCGAGCACGGGCTCCAACTGGTCATTGGTGAGGTCGCGCAGCGCGGCAGTGGTTGCTAGGAGACCTGAGAGCCGACGGAGATCCTGCCTCGCCGTCTTGTTTATGGCCGCCCGGTTCCCACCGTTCCCTGTGGCGTCGCCCCATCGTGGCTCCATCCCGAACACGGCCTTGTAGACCTGCGGGAGCAACTCGAAGAAGGAGTCTGCCTCTGCATCTGGGTTGGTGCTTGCGAGCTCGTTGATCTCTTCTTCGATCTCGACGAGGTATCCGACGGCCTGCGCATGGACTCGCCAGAACTCGATCGAGTCGGCGCTGCCCGCGCCTCTGTTGCTGGCTGGCGCTTGGTGGGCGGGGCCTTCCCACGTGTCGATCAGGTCGCCGAGAAGCCGTGCCGCGTTTGCCATGCCCGAACCCTACTGACCACCAACCCCACACGAAAGCCCCCGTCTCGCCTGACGGGGGCTTCGTCGTCCCAGGAAGGGAATGACATGACCGACATCCTCGACGCGCTCGCCGGCGACTGGCGGCGCACCGACGCGCGGGCCGCGATCCGCCGCGCCATCAACCAGGCGGCGCGCGAGCACGACGGTGAGGTCCACATCGCCAACATCCGCCCGCTGCTGCCCGACTGGATCGCGCCGCCCATGATCGGCGCCGTCACCTGCGCCCTCGTCCGCGCACGACACCTCACCCCCACCGGCCGCTACGCCCCGAACGGCGACAGCACGAGCCGCAACCGCACGAAGGCCGCGCAGATCTACCACCTGGCCGCGCCCATCCCCGAGGAGACCACATGACTGCGTCGAAGCTCTCGTACACCTACGCGGAGGCGTCGGCTGCGACGGGTATCCCGGTGCGGACGTTGCAGGCACGCATCACGGCGGGCGACTTGGTCGCTCGTCGTCTCGGCACGAAGCCGATCATCCTCGCCGCTGACCTTGAGGCGTTTCTGGCGTCTCTGCCTGAGAAGGAGTGACTGATGTTCAAGTTCTGGAAGCGCAAGCCCGCCGTGGTGCCGGACTCGGTTGCGGAGGCGACGTCGCTGCCGGACCTGACCGACCCCGGCTGGGTGCGGCTGACGGCGGACGTGTTCGCGGCTGACCCGACGTCGCTCGGCCCGGACTGCCTGGGCGTGACGGTGCGTGAGTGTGAGCGGTCGCTGCTCGACCGGATTCTCGATGGGGAGCCGGTGTGGGAGGGCGCATGGGTGGACGTGTCGGCGGCGCATCAGGCGCACATCCGGTCGGCGCTCGCGGTCGTGACGTACTCCCGCACGGGGGTCCTGCCTGAGCGGGTCGTGTCGTGAGCGTCCGGTCGAAACTGTCGGCGTCGGGTGACGTGAAGCCCGCGACGATCCGCGACCGCATCGCCGCCGACGACGCCAAGCGGCGTGCACGACAGAAGGCCGACGAGGACGCACGTCTGCGTCGCGCCGAGGCTGCGGAGGCGGTCTGGCAGTTGCGGCAGGAGCAGGCGCGTCGCGTGCGCGCTGACCGCGAGATCCGCGACCTCATGCGACCCGGCTACGGCCACTGACCCACCCCTGAACATCCCAGGCCCCGCGCGTTCGCGTTGGGGCCTTTCTCGTACCCGAAGGAGAACCCTCATGAACCGACTCGCCAAGGCCGCCACGCTCGCGGCCGTCGCCACCATCGCCCTCGTCGGCTGCTCGCCGGACGCCGAGGTCGCGTCGCACAACCTGTCCAAGGCTGCCGACAACTTCGAGATCGACCGCCGCGTCGTCTTCCTCAACGGCATCACCGACACCTACCTGCTGTCCATCGAGGGCCGCTGCTCGATCGTCGACCAGGGCAACCAGCTCGAGGTCACGTGCAAGGTCGGTCCGGACGCGTTCAAGAAGCACTTCCTCGGGCTGAGCGACAACGTCTCCTACTTCGTCGAGCAGCTCGAGTCCGCCGACGTCAGCGAGTACCACTATCGAGTCGTCTTCAAGCCCGAGCAGATCATCCCGGACGTCGACCTGCGCACGAGCGGACGGTGACCACGATGAGCATGGAAGATCGCGCGCTGGCCGCGCGTCAGGAGCAGCAGGACGAGCAGCGGGAGCGAGCGCACGAGCTCGACCGGCTGCGGGATGAGGAGGCGCTCGCGGCGACGCTCGTCGCGACCGCTAGCGAGGTCGTGTTCCGCAACGACCCGGCCGACGGCGACCCCATCGTGACGTTCGCACGGCTGCGTGAGCGTACCGCCGCCTACGTCACCGCACGCGACACCGCCGACGCCTACGCGAGGGAGCACGGACTGTGACCGTCATCGAGATCACGAACAGGGACGACCTGCGGGTCGGGGACGTCGCCACGTTCGCCTACCGGGGCCACGAGTTCAGCGGGCCGCTGTGGAAGCGCGAGGATGGGCGCCTCTTCCTCGGAGGGGAGATCGTGCGTTACGCCATCGGCGTGTGGAGCGGTTACTTCACCTTCGTCCGAGCGACTCGTGAGGCCCCGTCTCTGCCGACCGAGCCGGGGTCCGTAATCCTCGTCACCGAGTGCCATGGCGAGCGACTGGACCCGCCCGTCCTCGCAGTGTGCGACGGCGACGGGGAGTGGCTGACGCTCGCCCGCGCGATCGACGGCAGCCGATGGCACCTCCCCAAGCACATCACCGCGTGGACGCCCGCGAAGGTCGTCCCCGCATGACCTTCGGCCACTGGGTGCTCGTCGTGGCCCTCACCCTCATCACCACCGCCAGCATCTGGCTCGACAACCTCAGAGAGAAGTGACCCGTGACGCTCACCATCCACGACGACATCGTCCAAGGCACCGAAGCGTGGCACCAACTGCGGCTCGGCATCGTCACCGCGTCGACCGTCGGCGCGCTCATCACCCCCGCGAAGATCGCGCCCGCGCACAACGACACGAGCCGCGGTCTCATCGCGTCGCTCGCCGCCGAACGCATCACCGGCTGGGCAGACGAGATCCCCATGAACAGCGACATGTGGCGCGGCGTCATGGACGAGCCGATCGCGCGCGCCCACTACGCCGAACACCACGCACCCGTCACTGAGACCGGCTTCATGGTCCTCGAGCGCGACGGCGTCAGGCTCGGCTACTCCCCCGACGGTCTCGTCGGCGACGACGGCCTCATCGAGATCAAGAGCCGGAAGGCGAAGACGCACCTGCAGACGATCCTCACCGACACCGTGCCCGCCGCGAACGTCGCCCAGCTGCAGGCGGGGCTGCTCGTGTCGGGGCGCGAGTGGATCGACTACGTGTCCTGGTGCGGTGGCATGCCCATGCACGTCATCCGCGTCACCCCGGACCAGCGCTGGTTCGACGCGATCGCGGCCGCGGTCTCGCTCGCCGAACAGTCGATCGCCGGGCACCTCGAACGGTACGCAGACCTCACCGCAGGCCGACCCGCCACCGACCGCATCGACTACGACAAGGAGATCGTGATCTGACATGGACCTCACGCAGACCATCGCGCCGCGCTCTGACCAGGTCAACGCAGATGACCTGATTGGGGGGCCGGTGACCGTGACCGTCGAGTCGGTCGTCGCGGGCAACGCCGAGCAGCCTGTCGACGTGCGCCTCATCGAGTTCCCCGGACGTGCCTACCGCCCGAGCAAGAGCATGCGGCGCGTGCTCGTCGCCGCCTGGGGTGCTGACTCCACGGCGTACACCGGGCGTCGCCTCACCCTGTACCGCGACCCCGAGGTGACCTTCGGGCGGGACAAGGTCGGTGGCGTGAAGATCAGCCACCTGTCGCACATCGACAAGCGGCTGAGCATCGCGCTCACGGTCACGCGCGGGAAGCGCGCCCTGCACACGGTGGAGCCGCTGCCGGACACTGCGCCGTCGACGGTCGCACCCGAGCCGCCCGCCGAGACCGTCGCGGAGTGCACTGACACGGACGCGCTCAAGGAGATGTGGCGCGTGTCGGGGCCGGAACGCAGGGCGCAGATCGAGGCGCGTGTCGCCGAGCTCAAGGCCGCGGAGTCGTGACCGATCCGATCGAGCGTTGGCTCGCCCGGCAGGTGTTCCTCGACCGAGCGCGCGAGTCCGCGCGCAACGCGCAGGCGTTCTTCCGTGGCGCGACCGCAGGACGAGCCGTCGCCCGCCACCAGTAACCCCCAGACAGCACGGCCCCCGCACACCAGAGTGCGGGGGCCTTCGTGATGAGAGAGACCGATGACCCTCAACGCCGCCTGCACCCACCCACGCGCACGGCACCAACACGGCACCTACGCCTGCTACCAGCGTGACGAGTGCCGGTGCGAGCCCTGCCGGACCGCCGCCAACCGTCGCGCGAAGACCGCGCGCGTCCGCGCCGAGACCGGACAGTCAGCGCTCGTCCCCGCCGACAGGACGCGCGCGCACCTGGCGACGCTCATGGACACCCTGACGATGGGGCAGATCGCGCGGCGGTCGGGTATCCACCCGACTGCGCTCCACCTCATCCTCGGCACGCCCGACGGACGCCGCTCCAAGCGGGTCGCCCGCAAGACCGAGCGAGCCGTCCTCGCGGTCCGCGCCAACCGCCACGGCCCCGAGAGAGGGGGGCTCGTCGACTCCCTCGGCACCCAGCGCCGCCTCCGCGCGCTCGTCGCTATGGGCTGGACCGCACGATCCCTGACCGCCCGCCTCGGCTTCTCGTCCCGCACGACGCACCTGCTCCTGCACGGCTCCCGCATCGAGGTGCTCGTGTCGACCCGTGACCGCGTGCGCGACCTGTGCGCCGAACTGTCGCGCCGCACACCGCCGGCGGGCCGCCACGCGACGCGCGCGCGGAACGTCGCGCGCGCGCACGGCTGGCACGGCATCGGCGCGTGGGACGACATCGACGACCCCACCGAGACGCCGGACGTCGGCGTCAAGGAGCGCGGGCTGGACCTCGACGAGTGGATGCACCTAGTGCTCGGCGGGGAGACCCCGGAGCAAGCCGCACGTCGCTGCCGGTCATCGTCGTGGGACGTGCAGCAGGCGGCCCGCGAGCAGGGCCGACCCGATGTCCTGCGTGCGATCGCGGAGTACACGCTGCGGACGAGCACTCACGGGACGTCGATCCACCACGCCGAGCTGCTGCTCGCCGAGATCAAGGACGCCGCGTGACCGCCGCGCACCACGAGCCCGAACCCCTACGGCCCTCGCACCGCACGGTGCGGGGGCCGTCCTGACGAGATAGAGAACCTCATGGCCCCGCAGAACCCGCGCACCTACGTGTCGCCGCGCGAGACGAACCCGTTCGCACTCTTCCAGATCCGGCGGTCGCACCTCCAGACCCGCATCCCCGGCGCGGACACGAACCCCGGCCACTACGTGTCGACGACACCCGCGCTCACCGACGAGGTGCGGCACCGGGTCGCGCTCGTCGTCGCCGGTCACGCCCGCGACGCCACCGACGCTCGCGACCTCCTCGAGACGCTCGGCATCATCGCCCGACCACCGGCAACGCCATGACGCCCGACCAGTGCACCGTCATCCGTGAGCACCTCAGCGGATACATGCTCGCAGCCGCACTGCTCGGCGGGCGCGAGTCGCAGAAGTGGCTCGTCGAGAGCATGTACGGGTCCACGCGCAGGTGGCGCACCGACGGCCTCGTGCGCTGGGCGACGCTCACGCGCCACGGCATCAAGTCGGGCACGCTGGACGACCACGACGGGACGCTCGTAGCGACGTGGAAGGACATCCAGGGCCACGTCGACACACTCCCGGCCGACCTCGCGCAGCGCCTCCGCGACGCCCACGCCGAGCACGCCGCACTGTGCCGCGCCCGCAACAACGCATACCGCGAGGAGCACCACGCGGTCGCCTACCTGCCCTGGATGCACGGCCGTATTGCGAAGCTCGTCGTCGCAGACGCCGAGGCGACGATGTTCGAGCACGAGCAAGACGTGCTCGCGCCGCTGCTCGACCTGGCGCTCACCTACCGCGCGCCCGTCACCCCGACGCAGCCGGACATCTTCGACCTGCTCGCGGAGGTCGCGTGATGGACCTCCTCGCGCTGCTCGACCTCGAGGCGAGCGTCGCCGCGACGCACCGCGACCGGATGCGCGCCGACCAGGCGATGTTCATCCGCATGCGCGACGGCGAGATCACCGCCGCCGAACTCGCCCTGTGGCGCGACGAGCAGGGCGTCGCGTGCGGCTACTACGACCTACACCCCGAGCGGCGCGCAGACGCCGCCTACCTCGCGCGCTGCCGCGCCGAGACCGAACGAAAGGAGGCCCGACGTGGCCTGGATTGACGATGCCGCATGTCGCGGCGTGGACACGGAGGTGTTCTTCCCGCCGGAGCGCATCGGGAGGGGTGGCGGGCACGGGTACGACGCTCGCCCGGCGCTCGCCCTCTGCCGTGCGTGCCCGGTGCGACAGGCGTGCCTCGACGCGGCGCTCGACGAGGAGAAGAACGCGCCGTCCAGCACATACGGCATCCGTGGTGGCCTCACCCAGGACGAGCGCCGGCAGATCCTGCGACGGCGCACCGGGTACAAGCCGGAGCCGCGACAGAAGGTGAGCCCCCACGAGCGGCTCACGAAGGCCGTCGAAGAGTGGCGCGGCTCCGCACGTCGCGCGGCCACTGCGGCCGCGTTCGACGCGATCACGGACCGTCCAGACCCAGAGCTCGCCGCGTCCCGGCGCGCGATGTTGGAGGCCCGATGACGGTCCTGTACTCGCGCCCGGGCTGTCAGCCGTGCATCGCGACGAAGCGCGCGCTCGACCGGCACGGCATCCCCCACGAGGTCATCGACGTGACTGTCGACCTCGACGCCGCCGAGCGTGTCCGCGCACTCGGCCACCTCACAGCACCCGTCGTCGTCACCGACGACGGCACCCACTGGTCCGGCTACCGGCCCGACCGCATCGCCGCACTCGCGGCAGAAAGAAGGACAGCATGAATCAGAGCATCCACCCGTGCGAGTTGAACGGCGACCACATCGGCGCGCTCGTCCGCTGGGAGGACGGCAAGACCATCCACCAGGGGCACCTCGAGAGCGTCGAGCACGGCTACGACCTCATCGGGCCTGACGACATCTGCGATCGAAAGTTCCTCCCGACCGTCGGCACGCTCTTCACGATCAACGGCGCAGCCATCCTCGTCCCCAGCGACTGGACCCGCGCCCGCATCGAGATCATCAAGGAGCGCGCATGAGCACGCCGATCACGGTCGTTGGCCGCATCGGGCAGGCCGAGCTGAAGTTCACGCCGTCCGGGAAGGCCGTGCTGAACGGGTCGGTCGCGAAGCAGAAGCGCTCCCGAAACGCCGCAGGCGAGTGGGAGGACAGCGGAGTCGACTGGCACCGGTTCGCGCTCTGGGGCGCGAAGGCCGAGGCCGCCGCCGACGTCGTCACCAAGGGCGTTCTCGTCGTCCTCACCGGCGACCTCGAGTCCCGCGACTTCGAGACGCGCGACGGCGAGAAGCGCACGGTGTGGGAGATCCGCGCGCAGGAGGTCGGCGTCATCCCCACCGCACAGCGGGCCACCCGCACCGCCGCACCCGCGCAGGACCCGTGGGCCGGACAGGCGTCGTCGCAGGAGCCCCCGTGGTGACGCTCAAGGGCGTCGTCGAGTCGGACGACGCAGCGGGCGCATCCCGGTACGCCACGAGGCGAGCGGTCGCGTTCTTCGGCAGCAAGGCAGCGCCGTGCATCGGGGTCCTGTTCACCGACGCCGAGGACGCCGGGACATCCTTCCTCCTCACCTATGAGGCGCGTGTGACCCACGACTGGCCTCGCGACGGCGACGACGCACCCTGCCGCGAGTGCGGCACCCGCTGACCCAGGCCACGAGGCCCCGCGCTCACGCCCACAGAGCACGGGGCCTCGGGCGTTAGGGGCTACTTCGACTCGAGAGCAATCACGCGCTTCTCGAGCTCGTGAACCGCGGCGAGAAGGGCACCGCCTGTCGTGTGCCCCGCTCCGAATCTTCTTGCGGTGTTCGCAACCTCGTGTGCCAGCGGCGTGCTCTCGTCGATCTGGTCCACGACCGCGTCCCAACCGCTGCCGATCATCGGATTCATCTCCGCCTCCTATCAATGGACAGCCCTGCGCTGTCCGCCCACTTCTTCGACGCGACCGCTTCGCGGCTTGAACGTCTGAAAGGAGCCGCCGTGCACACCGTCACCATGACCGTCGGCGCGCAGAACCTCCTCACCGCCAACCAACGCCTGCACCACATGCGACGCCCCGCCATCGTCAAGCTGCCCCGCCGCGCCGCCGCAGCCGCCGCCGCACCCCAGACCGCCCCCCGCCTCGACCGCGCGCACATCACCGTGCACGCCGCCTGGCCCGACCGCCGACGCCGCGACGTCCACAACCTCTACGTCACGGTCAAGGCCTGTATCGACGGGCTCATCGACTACGGCCTGCTCCCCGATGACGACGACCGGCACCTCACCGGCCCCGACCTCCGCGTCGACCCCGACCTCAGCGGCATCCCCAAGTCCACCCGCCTCACATTCCACATCAAGGAGACCCCATGACCACCTGCCGATGCGGCGCACGCTTCGACCCGCACGACCCCGACAGCATCCGACGACACCAACTCATCCACGGACACCGGCCCGTGGCACGAGCACGAAAGGAGTAGCCGTGGCAGTCTCCAAGCGCACCCGCTACGAGGTGCTTCGCCGCGACAACTACACCTGCCGCTACTGCCGCAGCGACAGCAACCCGCTCACGATCGACCACGTGACGCCCGTAGCGCTCGGCGGCAGCGACGACCCCAGTAACCTCGTCGCAGCCTGCCGCGAGTGCAACGCAGGCAAGGGGTCAAGCGCCCCGGACCAGTCGCTCGTCGCCGACGTCGACCAGGACGCGCTCCGATGGGCCGCCGCCATGAACCTCGCGGCCGAGCGCGCGGCGAAGGACCTCGCCGACCGCACCGTGTTCATCAACGACTTCGTCGAGCGGTGGGCGGCCGTCATGCCCCAGTGGGCCGAGCTCAGCGTCGAGACCGACAGCACGGTGTGGCGCTTCTACACGCGCGGTCTGCCCGCACACGAGATCCACGACGCGATCAACATCGCCGCCGCAGCCGACGGGGTCCCCCAGCGTGCCCGCTGGCGCTACTTCTGCGGCATCTGCTGGAACAAGCTTCGAGCCATCGAGGACGTCGCGCGCGCCGCGATCGAGAACGGAGAGGTGGTGTGACGTGGCCCGCGATCACGCTCGGATCGGCGTCGACATCTGGGACGACCCCGAGTGGACAGCGCTCACGTCGCTGCAGCAAACCGTGTACCTCTCGCTGATTTCTGCACGAGCCCTCTCGTACTGCGGCGTCCTCCCCCTCATCCCCGTGCGCCTCGCGAGGGTGGCTCGTGATCTTTCCGCACGCAAGGTCACCGCCGCACTCGACGCACTCGAGGCCGGCCGCTTCCTGGTCATCGACCACGACACCGCCGAGATCCTCGTCCGCTCCTACGTCCGGCACGACGGCCTGCTCAAGCAGCCGAACGTTACGAAGGCGCTGGTCAGCGCGTTGCGGAAGGTCGAATCGGAGCGCATCAGGGAAGCCGTGAAAGTCGAGCTTGTGAGGCTTCTCGCCGAGCAACCCGAAGCGCGCGGGTGGGGCGGCTACCAGGCCGCTGACCCCGAGGGCTTCGCGGGACTCCTCGCGAGGGCATCAGGGAACCCTTCGGGGAACCCTTCCGGGAAGGGTTAGGCAACTCCCTTTCCCCTTTCCCCTAAGTACTTCATTCATCGTTACGTTACGTAACGCGAGGCCCCGGAGACGCATGAATGACGGCCATCACCAGAGACCAAGCACAAGCCCTCGCCGCACTCATCGCCACCATGCGCCCCGACTGGCAGACCCCCGGCATCCTCAAGGCACTCTCCGACGCGAGAGCTCGAGGCACCGGCTGGGACCTGGCGCACGCGGCCCTGTACGCGGCGCAGGACCCGAGCGTCCGCACGCCGGCGGTTATCGCGCTGCCGGGTGACCACTGGCGGGGTCGTGCGATCGGCGACGGCACCCCGCTGCATTTCGACCGGTGCCCTGAGCCTGGTCATGGCTCGTACCGGGTCGACAACTGCGGCGCGTGTCGCAGCGAGACGCTCGAAGCCACCGCCCCCCGCGTGACTGAACCGGGGGGCGTTCCTATGCCCGACGACGTGCGGGCGCACATCGACCGACTGAAGGAGAGATCACGATGACCAGAACGATCACTGACCCGTCCGAGCTCGAGGCCCTGCCTGTTGGGTCGGGCATCGTCGACAAGCACGGCGACCTCGGCCTCATCGACCGGGTCAACCGCGAGATCGTCGTCCAGTATGCCCAGGCCGGCCTCGTGTCCCTGGCGAACGCGAAGCGTTACCTGCCCGCGACCGTCGTGCACGACCCGTCCGAGGCGCGCACCGAGTCCACGCCCGCTCAGGTGGTGTCGGACGCCGCCGTCGAGGCGGCGACCGCGGCCGTGCGGCGTGAGCGAGCCTTCGCGGCCGCTGCTGCGTACGGGGCGGGTGCTGTGCCGCAGTGCGCGGAGATGATCGCCTACGCCGCGCTGTCGGCTGCTCTCCCGTTCCTGGGTGCGGCCCCGTCCGCGACCCGCGAGGACGTCGCGCGCATGGTCTCGGTGGACGCACTCGACGCGCTCGCGAGCATCGTCGCTGACGGCGAGGCAGACGAGTGGCGCGTGACGCTGACGTTCCCCCTGGCGCGACCGGCGACGCTCGCCTCGTGGCGCACCGACCTGCTCGACGCGATCACCCCGAGGACCGACCGATGAGCGGGTGGGGCGCCCTCGCCGTCACTGGGGTCGTGCTGCTCGTCGCCGCCATCGCACTCGGCGTCTCGGCGGAAGTCAGCCGCGGGTGGGAAGCGAGGGAGCGCTCTGCCCGCATCGGCTGGACCGTGTTCGCCCTCGCGTGCGCGTGCTTCATCGGTGCTGTCTGGTGGGCCGCCGCATGACCGCCCCGCGTCGCATCCAGATGACCCGTCAGCGTCCGTGGCGGCATGAGCACCCGGACGCCGTGATCGTCGCCCGCCCGAGCCGATGGGGCAACCCGTTCCGCGTCGGGTCGCACTACGAGACCCACCGATACGGCGACATGGCCCGCACCCCCGAGCGCGCCGTCCGGGACTACCGCGCGTGGCTCACCGCTCACCACCCCACGGTCGACGCCGCGCTCGTCCTCGAACACCTGCCCGAGCTCGCGGGCCGTGACCTTGCGTGCTGGTGCCCGCTCGACTCCCCGTGCCACGGGGATGTGTTGCTCGACCTCGCCAACCCGAAGGAGCGACCATGACCGAGCTCGACCTGGGGCTCGCCCCCGCACGTGACCCGGAGACGCGCCACGCGGTGTTCACCGAGCGTGACGTGCTCGACATGCTGCACTCCCGGTACGCGGCCGTCCAGCAGGGCACCACGACCCGCCGGTACGCGGTCGCGGAGCACGTCTCCAACGTCGGCGGCTCGTGGATGCACGGCCGCGAACGCATCGCCGACTTCCTCGCGCAGGACACCTACAACGAGTGGCTCCTGCCTGACGGCACCAAGGCCGCCTCGTGGGGTCCCGAGCGGGCGGATGGCGATCGTCGTCAGGTGCTCCACGGCCACGAGGTGAAGATCAGCCGCTCCGACTGGCTCACCGAACTCCGAGACCCCACGAAGGCCGAGGCGTGGCGGCGCTACTGCGACCGGTGGTGGCTCGTCGCCCCGCGCGACGTCGTGCGCGGCGACCTGCCCGACGGCTGGGGGCACCTCGCCCCGGACGCGCGCGGTCGTCTCCGTGTCGTCGTCCGGGCACCGCTGCTCACGCCTGAGCCGATGCCCGTCCACGTGCGCGCGCAGGTGATGCGCGCCGTTGCCAAGACCGCTGTCCGCACGACCCCGAAGGAGCCCGACCGATGACGCCGCCCTGCCAGCGCTGCGGGTACGCGCACTCCCTGTACGGCTCGACGTCCGCGATCGGCCGGTTCTCGTCACTCGCCCCGCTGTACCGCGCCGATTACGACGGGTCGCCGCTGCGTGCGACCCGAGCCCAGGCGCACGCCGACATGTGCGACCACTACGCCACGAAGGAGAACCCGTCATGACCCGTCCGTCGCTTGCTGACATCACCCAGCGCGCCGACGCCGCCACCGAAGGACCGCGGGAGGCGAGCGGGTCGCACGTAGCCACCAGTTGGACCGGGGCGAGCGACTGGTCCGGCCCGATTGACGACCGCGAACCTGTCGCCACCGCATCGCCTGCGGACGCGGAGTTCATCGCGCACGCCCGCACCGACGTCCCGGCCCTGTCCGCCGCGATCCGCGACGTGCTCGCCGAGTGCGACCGGATCGAGGCGCGCGCCGACCGCTACCCGTGGAGCCACGACGCGTGCACCAAGGCCGACGTCGCACGCAAAGTCCGCGCCGCGATCACCGCGCACATCGACACCACCCCGAAGGAGAACGACCGATGAGCAAGCACGGGTACGCCCTGGGCCAGAAGGTCATCATCAAGCGGCCCCGACGGCAGGGCGTCGAGCCCCAGCCGATTGCCGCCGTCGTCACGAAGGTCGGCCGTGTGTGGGGAACCGCCACCTTCGAGGACCCCTACCCGCGAGAGCGGATCTTCAACCTGAAGACCGGCGTCGAGAAGGACACCGAGATGTGGCAGCCGGTCTACATCGTCACGCCCGAGCAGGCCGCGGAGATGGACCGCATCGAGCGTCGAAACCGCCGACTGCGCGAGGCGCGGGTGTATCCGTACGACAGCAGCCTCCGCCTTGACGAGGCGTTCCTCGAGGCTCTCGACGAGCTCGTGGCCAAGCACCTCGGGAAGGAGGCCGACCGATGACCGCCCCGATCACCCCTGACGAGCGCGCTGCCTTGCGCAAGCGAGTGCAGCAGCCTGGTGGAGGGTACACCTACCCCTCTGAAATGCGACGTCTGCTTGACGCGCTCGACGCCGCCGAAGCCGAGCGGGACGAGGCGCGCGCCGCGTCCGCACGGGTCCGGGAGGCTGCCGCACGATGCGTGGCCGACGAGGCCGCCGAGAGCGAACTCACCATCACCCGCCAGCGTGAGCGTCTCCGTGCTCGTGAGGAGCAGGTGCGTCGCCTCCGTGCTGAGGTGACGCGCCTGCACACCCTCGTCGCCACGGAGCGCGCCGCTCGTCCTGCTCCCGTGGCGGACGACAGCGACGCCCTCGCGCTCCTCGACGAGATGAACCGCGAGGGGCGCATCGAGTACAGCGACTACAGCGCGCTGCACGATGCCGTCTCGACGGCCACGGTCTCGCCCGCGTGGGACGAGGACACCGTGACCGAGGACGTCGCTCGCCTGCTCTACGCGGACGCCTGCTCCGAGTACGACTACGCCTGGGAGCCGAACGCGGGCACCTTCCGAGACCAGGCGCGAGAACTCCTCGCCGTCGTCCGCCGTCACCTGCCCACCCGACCCGACCGGGAGACCATCGCGCGGGCGCTGTACGAGGCCGACGGGCTGGACCGCTGGGACGACGCCACCGACAAGGAGCGCAAGGACTGGCTCAGCCTCGCTGACGCCGTGCTCGCCGAGTGGCCGGGTGAGTCCCGCGCCCAGGTGCAGGACGAGGCGGTCCAGGAGGTCATCGACTTCCTGGACTCGCAGAAGGGCGACGCAGACGCCGTGGACTTCGCTCGCCTCGCAGCGCGGTGCGTCCAGTGGTGGCACGACGCCCGCGCCGACCGCATCGAGAAGGGAGAAACCCGATGAGCGACTACCTGTTCGGCCTCGCCACTCTGCCCGCCGTAGCCGTTGCCGTCGCGGCGATCTACGGACTCGCCCTCGGCATCCACGGTCTGGTCAAGCGGTGGTGGCAGCGGCTGCACCCCGTCGTCCTGGACCACCCAGGAGACCGCATCGTGCAGGCGTCGGCGCTCATGGTGGCGCGGCGCGTGATCGTACTGCGCGCCCCGCTCGGGCGCGTCTTCGTGTACCGCTCGCGCTTCACCCGTGCCGACATCCCAGCCCGGTACAAGGCCGAGCTCGACCGACACGCCGACGTCGTGCGCACCGCTCTGCGGGAAGAGCACCTCGCACAGAAGGAGGGGACCCGATGAGCGACTACACGCCCACCACCGAGCAGGTGCGCGAGGCGGCAAGCCCCAGCGGTGCCGTCGCCGTCGAGCCGGATGCGTTCAGTCGGTGGCTCGCCGCGCACGACCGCGAGACCGCAGCCCGCGCATGGGACGAGGGCTACACAGTCGGGTACGGCGACGGCACCGACGACCGCGACCCCGACGAGAGCCCCAACCCCTACCGCGAGGAGGAGGCCGACCGTGGGTGACACGTGGACGCTCGTGTGCTCCGTGAAGCCCACCCGCGAAGGGATCGACGGCTTCGACCCCACCCCCGGCGACGTCCTGATCTACCACCACAGCCACAAGCACGCCTGGCAGCCCCACGGCGTCCACACGTGGCCCAGCGGACGCACCTGCCCCGTCTACCGGTGCCACACCTGCGGGGACATCGCATCCGACATGAGCCAGGGCTACGGCGGCACCGACCCCGACACCGGGCGCCCCAACCACGACACCCGCACACCGAAGGAGGACCGCCGTGGCTGACCGACCCATGCTCCGCGACCACTGGCACGCCCGCGACTACCCGGACCGGCTCGTCGTCGTCCGCGACGGCGCCCAGCACCGCCCGTGGTGGGTGTACCTGGGCGCAGCGCGCCTCGGCGAGTACGCCACGCACGCTGAGGCGATCACCGCCGCCGACAAGCTCGCACGGACGGAGACGACGTGAGCACCACGCCAGCCCGCTACTCCCGAGGCGGCTTCCTCCCCGGCCCGCCCGTGCACGTCACCAGGCGACGCCTCGACCCCTGCACATGCGGAGAACCCCTCTACTCCTTCGACGACGGCCCGCCCGAACACCTCTGCCCCGCAGGCATCACCCTCGACGACTTCCGAGCCTGGACCCAACGGTGCCCGCTGCTCCAAGCCGAAAGCGCACGAGCACGAGCTGCCGTCACCTCCTCGCCCACAGCGCGCACCTACTGGGTCCCCGGCCCCGTCGACCCCGAGCACGTCACGCAAGCCGACCTCGACCGCGGCATCGACATCACGGACCTCGCCGCCAGACGCCCCCGACCCTGACCCGNAGGCCCCCCACCCCCTCCCCCACCCTCCGGCCAGACCGCGGGGTTCTGCTCTTTCTGGGGCCTACGGGTTCGGGGCCTTTCTGGTGGTGGTCATTCCCCTGGGCGGAGGTGTCTGGTGCCTCGTGCTCCGAAGGCGTGTGCCCGGCTCGGCTGTGAGGTTCGCGTGTCCGGTCGGACGTACTGCGCGGAGCATGCGCGGCGTCCGTTGTCGGCGTCGTCGTTGGCGGCGCGGGATCCGGAGGAGAGGGCTCGTCGCGCTGAGGTTGTGGCTGCGTGGGTCGTGGTGCACGGCTGGGTCTGTCCCGGTTGGGAGCGCCCGTCTCATGAGTCGCGGGATCTGACGGCGGCTCACTCGACGGCCGTCGCTCGCGGTGGTGTCGGGTCTCGTCTCACTGTCCTGTGTCGCAGCTGCAACAGCCGCCAGGGCACGTCTCCGTCCTGATCTCCGGCATGGCGTCGGGACGTTTCGTCTCCGACATGGAGGTCTCATCATGGCTGGTCCTGCTCCGAAGCATCCGAGTGTGCGCGCTCGGAAGAACAACCCGAAGGCTGGGTTTCGTGTCTTGCCGGCTGATGGCCGTGAGGGTGCGGCGGTTCCTCCGTGGCCGCTGCAGCCTGACGTCGAGAAGCAGGCTGCGTTCGAGCTCGCTCGTGATCGTGTGGCTGCGCTGCAGGTCGAGGTCGAGGAGGCGGAAGACGGTCGGACGAAGGGCCGTCTGCGTCGGGATCTGAACAAGAACGAGATGCTCGTGGCGACGCTGGGTCTGCAGATCGAGCAGGCGCGTGACGCTGAGGTCGCGCTGTGGGCTGAACTGTGGGCGATGCCGCAGGCCGCGATCTGGGAGGAGTCCCACTCGGGCCGTGAGGTTGCTCAGTACGTGCGGTGGAAGATCCGCGCCGAGCAGGGTGACCTCAAGGCTGCGACTGAGGCGCGGATGCTGTCGGATCGGCTGGGGCTGAACCCGAAGGCGCTGATGTCGCTGCGTGCGGAGATCGAGCGCGCGGAAGAGGCGCAGGACCGTGGTGAGCGGCGTCGGGAGACTCGCAAGCCGAAGCCGAAGTCGGGTGAGGACCCGCGCGGCGGCCTGTACGCGGTGGGCTGATGGGGCTTCTCGTCGTTCCGGGTGCGGATGCTGAGCCGTGGCCGACGATCGGCGGTGATGTCTGCGACTTCATCGAGGAGCGTGCGGTCTACGGTCCGGGGTCGCTGCAGGGGCAGCCGTATGTGATCGACCCGGAGTTCCGGGCGTTCATCTACCGGCTGTTCGAGGTGTACCCGCAGGGCCATCCGTGGGCTGGCCGTCGTCGGTTCAAGCGTGGCGGGCTGTCGGTCCGCAAGGGCCTGGCTAAGACGGAGAAGGAAGCGCTGCTCGTCTACGCGCACATCCACCCTGAGGGGCCTGGGAAGTGCGACGGGTTCGACGCCGACGGGCACCCTGTGGCTGCGCCGGTCATGTCGCCCTACGTGCCGATGCTCGCGTTCTCGCTCGACCAGGTCGAAGAGCTCGCCTACGGGGCGCTCAAGTACGTCATCGAGAACGGCCCGGACTCGGATCTGTTCGACGTGTCGCTCGAGCGAGCGCTGCGGCTCGACGACTGGGGGCGTGCGGACGGTGGCGCGTGGCCGCTGGCGAATGCGCCGGACTCGCGTGACGGTGGCCGCACGACACTGAATGCGTTCGACGAGCCGCACCGTCTGCATCTGCCTCGGCACCTCAAGGCGCACGAGACGATGGCTGCGAACCTTGCGAAGCGTCCGCTCGAGGACCCGTGGTCGCTGTACGTGGGGACGGCGGGCGAGCTCGGGCAGGGGTCGGTCGCGGAGAACCTGCACGCTGAGGCTGAGGCGATCCGTGACGGCAAGATCGAGCGGCCGGACCTGTTCTACCTGTACCGCACGGATGACGGCGGGCACGACCTCGAGGTGAAGGCCGAGAGGATCAAGGCGGTTGCTGAGGCGACCGGCCCAGCCGGCGAGTGGGGGCCGGGGCAGTTCGACGACATCGCGTCGCAGTGGGACCGGCTCGGCGTGGACAAGGCGTACCTCGAGCGGGTGTGGCTGAACCGCTGGGTGAAGTCCGGGCAGCAGGCGTTCGACGTGAAGCGCTGGTCGGATCTCAAGCACGAGGGCGGCGACGTCGACAAGCCGCTGCGCGGGCGCATCCCTGCGGGTGCGCCGGTCGCGGTGGGGTTCGACGGCGCTCGGCGTCGTGACTCGACGGCGTTCGTCATCACGGACCTGCTCACAGGTACGCAGGAGATCGCTGGCCTGTGGGAGAAGGACCTCGACGACGACGAGTGGGAAGTCCCCGAGGCTGAGGTCGATCAGACGGTCGAGCACATCTTCTCGCGCTACAACGTGTGGCGCCTGTACGGCGACCCGCCGTACTGGGTGACCGAGATGGGCGTGTGGGCTGGCAGGCACAAGGGGCTCGTCGAGGAGTGGTGGACGAACCACTACAAGAAGGCGGCCTACGCCATCCGCGCGTACCAGGAGGCGATCGCGTCCGGTGCGGTCGGCTGGACGGCGTCGGACCCGCACGCTCCTGAGCTCGCGCGGCACATCGCAGCGGCGGGGCAGGTCAAGCTCAAGAACATCGTCGACGACGAGGGCAAGCCGCTGTACATCCTCGGGAAGATCCACCCCGACCGGAAGTTCGATGCCGCGATGGCGGCCATGCTCTCGTGGCAGGCGTACCTCGATGGTGTGAAGGCTGGCCAGGCCAAGCCGCACGTTCCCGCTCGCCCACGACGCATCAGGTGACAGGAGGCGACGCGTGAGCATTGACGTCAAGACTGTGCAGAGCCCCGGCTGGTGGCTGCAGCGACTGTCGCGGAAGATGGACGACCGTCAGGAGACGGGGAGTGACCTGTTCGCGCGCTACGAGGGTGACGCCCCGGTGCCGTCGTCGCTGCGTGACGCTCCGGAGTCGGCGAAGCGGTTCTTCAAGGCGTCACGCACTACGTTCGCCGAGATGATCGTGAAGTCGGTGAAGTACCCCCTGCGGTTGCAGGGTGTCGCGACCGGTGTCGACACGGGCGAGGGAGGCGACCCGGCGGCGTGGCGGATGGTCGTCCGCTCGGGCATGCGCTCGGAGGGTGACGACGCGATCCGTCTCGCTCTCACTGCGGGCAATGGGTACGCGATCGTCGGCATGCACGGCGACGAGCCGCGGTACACGTCGGAGGACCCGCGGCAGGTCGTGACGATCCACGACCCGGTGGTGCAGTCCGAGGTGCTCGCCGCGGCGAAGTTCTTCCATCACGACGTCGACGAGCGCGCCTACGCGTACCTCTACCGGCCCGGCCGGGTGTGGCGCGCGTTCACGGACCGCAAGCGACCGAATGGCGCGCGGTTCGCGTCGTCGTGGGATTGGGACCCCGAGTTCGGCGGCGAAGAGGGACAGGCGCTCCCCAAGGGCTGCGAGAAGCTCGTGCCTGTGTTCCGGTACCGGAACGAGGAGGGCGTGGGTGAGTTCCAGCGCCACCGGGACCTGCTCGATCGCCTGGACCACATGGTGCTGCAGGGCATGTCGATCGCGACGTACCAGGCGTTCCGTCAGCGCGCACTCAAGATCGACCCGAAGGACACCCCGTCCGAGGACCCGGAGACCGGCGCTGAGATCGACTACAACGACGTCTTCTCGGCGGACCCCGGCGCGCTGTGGATGCTGCCACTGACTGCCGAACTGTGGGAGTCAGGGAATGTCGACCTCACGCCTGTGTGGACGGGCATGGAGAAGTTCACGCAGCAGCTCTCTGCGGTGACGTTCACGCCGCTGGCGATGTTCTCCCCTGAGGGGCAGAACCAGTCGGCGGCTGGCTCGGCGTTCGCTCGTGAGGGGCGGACGTTCAAGATTGAGGATCGGCAGGACCGGTTCGGGGAGACGCACGCTCGTGCGCTCGCCGCGCTGTTCCTCATGACGGGCGACACGGAGCGGTCGCGGTTCGAGGATCTCGACATTATCTGGCGGCCGGCGGAGCGCTACTCGCTCGCGGAGAAGGCTGACGCTGCGGTGAAGGCGAAGTCGTCTGGCGTGCCGTGGCGGACGATCATGCGTGACGTGTGGCAGTACTCGCCTGAGCAGATCGCGCGCATGGAGTCCGAGCGGATGGACGACATGTTCCTGACGGGGGCGGCTGCGAGCACGGCTCCGGCGGCTGACGATGCTGCTGTGGCCGGGGGGGCGTGACCGTGGAGAGCCCCGCTGACGCGGAGTTGCGTGCGGACACCCTCGGTGTGCTGCTGCGCTCTGGTGTCGAGGCGAACCAGGCGGCCGAGGTCGCTGGGTACTCGGGGCTGCGGTTCACCGGTGACCCTGTGGCGCTGCGTGAGACGGTGCAGCCGTGAGCGTCGCGCGTGCGCGGTCGCTCGTCGACATGGAGACGGCCGCGCAGGCCAAGGTCGAAAGTGCCGCGGTCGCTCGCGCTGTGGCCGCGGTGGGGGCTGTCGAGTCCTGGTACGTGCCTGCCGACGTGCAGGCGCTGTCACGGCAGATCGGCGCGACTGCCCGGTCAGCGTCAGTCGCGGCGGCAGGGACGACGGATGCGTACCTGACGCGCATGCTGTCGATGATGCTCGACGCGCCCGCGAAGAGCGTGGGCGTGCTCGACCTGTCGACGCCTCTGCGCGCTGGTGTGGAGTCCTACGAGCAGGTGTACGCGCGCGTCGCCGAGCACGTGCGCTACCTCGAGTCCACAGGCCTGTCCCGGTGGGAGGCCGTCGAGCGGGCGCAGACCCGCGTCGACGCGATGGTCCGCACAGACCTAGCGCTCGCACGGCGAGGGCAGTCGCGGGCCGTGTACGCGGGGACGCCGCGCGTCACGGGCTACAGGCGCATCATCCGCCCTGAACTGTCGACGACGGGGACGTGCGGGCTGTGTGCGGCGGCGTCGGGGCGGGTGTACTCGCGCGACACGCTGCTGCCGATCCACTACCGGTGCAAGTGCACGACCATGCCGATCATCGGCGAGAACGACCCCGGTCGCGAGATCGACGACGAGACGCTCGCGCAGATCTACGACGCGGCCGGGTCGACAGGCGCAGCCGACCTCACGCAGGTGCGGTTCACCGTCGTGCAGCACACCGAGCTCGGGCCGACGCTCGTCGACCCGAAGCACCGTTCGACACACCCCGGTACGCGGCCAAGCACGGCGCCCCGGAGCGCGCGTGGCCCGCAGCGCCCGTCGACACCCGTGGACCCGGCCCGGATGCTCGCCGCTGAGATCCGCGCGCTCGAGTCGCGGCTCCCGACGCTCGAGGCTCGCACCGCATCCGGTGAGCCGGGACTCGACCAGGCGATCGCGTACCAGCGTGAGCGCATCGCACTGCTCGGCACGCGGCTCCGCGCGCTCTGACCACGGCATGCCCGTCACGGGCTGCTGACACATCCGACCTCCGACAGGGAGACCAGCATGAGCAAGAGCCTGTACCGTCCCGCGACCGACGCGATCGACCCCACGGCACCCGGTGGCGTCGAGGCGATGCTCGCGTTCCACCGCCTCACGTTCGGCGACGCCCGCATGGAAGCCGAGGGCGAGGGTGGCGAGGGCGACGGCGGCGAACCCAAGGTCAACGAGCACGGCTTCCCCGACGCCACGCCCGTCAAGGACATGACCGAGGGCCAGCAGGCCGCGTACTGGAAGCACCAGGCGCGCAAGCACGAGGACCGCGTGAAGACGATGAGCGACTACGAGACGCTCAAGGCTGAGCGTGACGCGCTCAAGGCGAAGCACCTCACCGACGACGAGAAGGCGCTCGACGCGGCGACGACCAGTGCCGCCGAGAAGGCACGCGCCGAGGTTCGCAGCGAGTACGCCGCACGCCTCGTCACCGCCGAGTTCCGCGCCGCCAACTCCGGCCGCATCCCGGCCGACAAGCTCGCCGCCGTCCTCGACGGCATCGAGCCCACCAAGTTCCTCACCGCAGACGGTGAGGTCGACACCGACAAGGTGCAGACGTTCGTCGACGGCATCGCGCCGGCGAAGAGCGAGAAGTGGCCCGACATGGGCCAGGGACGACGCTCGCAGGGCGACTCGAAGAGCGTGGCCGCTGGCCGCGACCTCTACAGCAGCCGCCACGCGAAGAAGTCCTGACCCACACCCCCATCCGCACGGAAGGAAACCACCATGCCCCGTCTCACGACTGAGACCTTCGGCGGCGGCGACCAGTCCTGGCTCGGGTCCACGCACGGCATCGCCAACGCGCGCACCGAGGTCCTCGACATCTCCGCCTTCACCGCCGGAACGCACTACCCCAACGGCTACATCCCGTCCGGCACGCCGGTCGCGAAGGTCGGGGGCGTTCTCGTCCCCTACGACAAGACCGAGGCCACCACGACGGACGCTGGCGTTCTCGCCGGGTTCATCCTCACGGACCAGCGCGTCGTCGGCACTGCCGACTTCGGCGTTCCGCTGCTCGACCACGGCCGCGTCCGCGCGTCCAAGGTGCCCAACTCCTTCGTCGCTCCCGTGGCCGCTGCCAAGCGTGCCGCCACGACGATCGTCTACGTCTGAGAGGGGGAGCAATGGCTCTCTGGACCGACATCATCACCCCGGCCGAGCTGACCGGGTACATCCGCGAGGACCTCTCGGCCGTCGAGCAGCGTCGCGGTTCGCTCGCGCGCTTCCTGCCGAACCGCGTCGTGCCCGACATCGTCGTGCGCTTCATCGCCGGCCAGGCCGGGCTCGTCCCCGAGGCGGAGTTCCGCGCCTACGACGCAGAGCCGACGGTCGGCAAGCGGCCATCGGGCAAGCGCACCGTCCTCGAGCTCCCCGCGATCGGACAGAACATCCCGGTCTCGGAGTACGACCAGCTCCGCACGCGCAACGCGTCGGACGACGTGCTGCTCGAGCAGATCCTCTCGACGGCGCGCCGTGTCGTTCTCGCGGTCGCTGACCGTATGGAGCGGCTCCGTGGCGTCGTGCTGTCGACGGGTGTCGCGACGATCCCCGAGATCGGTGCGGCGGACGCCTTCGGACGGTCGGCGTCGCACACGGTCACGGCGTCCGCGCTGTGGGACTCGGCGACGTCGGTCTCGCGTCTCGCGGACCTGCAGACGTGGTCGGACGCCTACGAGGCGACGAACGGCGTCGCGCCGGGTGCCATCCTCATGTCGCGTAAGGCGCTCCGCGTCCTCGCGCAGGGCGACGAGTTCAAGACGTCGCTCGTCGGCGGCGGCTCGCGTCCCGCCACGGTCGCGGACGTCAACGCGATCATCGAGGGCGCCGGTCTCCCCCCGGTCGAGGTCTACACGCGCCGCTCGGCGTCGGGCCTCATCCTCCCCGAGAAGGAGGTTCTCCTCCTCCCGGCTCCGGTCGAGCCGGACGCGTGGGAGGACACGCAGCTCGGTGCGTCGTTCTGGGGGCAGACGCTGTCCTCGTCCGAGGCGGGCTGGGGCATCGAGGAGTCGGAGCAGCCCGGCATCGTCGCGGGCGTGTACCGCAACGAGAAGCCGCCGATGATCGCGGAGGTCGTGTCCGACGCGATCGGCATGCCGGTCCTCGCGAACGCCGACCTGTCCTTCAAGGCGACCGTCCTCTCGTGACCGATCCCCGTGGGGCGCAGCATCATCGTTGCGCCCCACGGGCGCCCAGAAAGGGGCTGAACATGGCGAAGATCCGTCACGACCTCGTCGGGGTCGTGCACCCGTACACCGCCGACGGCATCCCCGCCGGCTTCCACCTGTCCGCGGGTGACGACGTGCCGGACGGCATCGTGGTCGGCGCGCACCTCCTCGACGGCGACGTCCCCGAGGAGCCCGTAGAGCCCGCAGGTGACGACGTGCCGGACGGTCGCGCATCACGTGACACGTGGGCGGCCTACGCCGACAAGATCGGCGCGGCCTACCCCGAGGGCGCGTCCAAGGCCGACATCCGCGCTGCCGTCGAGGCTCACACGGCCTGACCTGAGGAGGGCGCATGAGCACGCTTGGCGTCACCCCCAGCGACATCCGGGACGCAGGCTTCGGACTCGCGATCCCCGAAGGCCCGACCGTCGATGCGCAGATCCAGAAGCTCATCGACAAGGCCGAGGAACGGCTGCTCGCGGCCGTGCCGTCCGTCCCCCGCCGTATCGCGGCGGGCACTCTCCCGGCGGCTCTCGTCAAGGGCGTCGTCGAGGACATGGTGCTGCGGGTCATCAAGAACCCGCGGGCGCTGCGTCAGATGGGCGTGGACGACTTCCAGGCGACGATCGACACGGCGGTGTCCTCTGGTGCGCTGTACGTGACGGGCGATGAGAGGGCGCTGCTCGCGCCCGCACCGCGCGGGTCCGTGGGCAGCCTGCGCATCGGCCTGCCGAGATGGAGGCAGCCCGGTGCGTGACGTGATGCTGTACGCCCGGCAGGTCGGTGCTGCGCTAGCGGAGTCGCTGTTCATCGACTCGGCTCGAGTCGAGCGTGCGGGCGCGAAGGACCCGCTCACGGGGCTGCCGACGCTGACGCTCGTCTACCGCGGCGAGTGCAAGGTGCAGGAGTCTCGCGTCCCGACGGGTGCCGAGCGGGAGGCGGGTGGGCACGAGTACGTGGTGCACTCCCGCCAGGTGCACTTTCCTGTCGCGGCGTTCACGCCGGAGCCGGGGATGCTTGTCACGGTCGAGTCGGCGGGCGTCGACGAGACGCTCGTCGGCCGCAAGTTCCGTGTCTCGCGGCGGCCGGGCAAGACGACGGCTACCGCGATGCGGCTCACCGTCGAGGACCCGTCATGACGTCGCTTGAGTCGTCGGGTTTCGCTGAGGCGATTGAGGCGTTTGCTGCGGCGGAGTCTGCGGTGGAGTCGCAGGCGCGTGCGGTGGTTGAGCGTGGCGCGGTGAACATCAAGAAGCAGTTGCAGCGTGAACTGTCCGGGTCGCGACACTTCAAGGGCATCGCTCGTGACGTGTCCTACGACATCCGTACCGCGGGCGCGTTCGGTGGCGGTGTCATCGAGGCGGAGATCGGGCCGGAGTCTGAGCCGGGCAGCGCGGGCAATCTCGCGAACGTCGCGTACTTCGGGACGTCGCGCGGTGGTGGCACTGTCCCTGACCCGTCACTTGCCCTCGCTGCCGAGGTGCCAAAGTTCGAGCGCGAGCTCGCTCGGCTTGTCGGAGAGGGGCTGTGATGCTCGCTCACATCGAGGCGATCAAGGCCGCGCTCGCCCCGCTCGGCTGGCAGGTGCACTACGTGAGCGTGCCTGAGCCGCCGACGTTCCCCTACGTGCTGTTGTGGTCGGGCACGGGCGATCCGGGGTCGGAGCCGCCGCTGTGCGGTCCGGTGGATGATCTCGAGGCGGTCGTCGGTGTGACGGTCGTGGCGGGGTCGCCGGAGGGCGTGCTGGCGGTGCAGTCGGCTGTTCGCGCGGTCCTCTCGCCTGGTGACGCTCGTACGCCGCTGGGCGTTGCTGGCCGGTCGGCGTCGCTCAAGCGCACTGGCGGTCAGACGGTGCAGGTGGATCGGGACGTGAAGATTCCCGGCACGAACACGAGCCCGGCTTTCTCGGTCGACCTGTACGACCTGCACTCCACCCCCGCCACCTAACCCATCCATCCCCCTGTAGCCCCCACGCGCCGCGTGCCGGGGCTGCTCGTCATGCCCAGGAGGCACCCATGGCTCGCATCGAGGTCTATCGGAAGGACACCGGGGAGAAGGTCCCGCACCCGGTGCCGGAGTCGCACCTGCGGATCTTCCCCGGTGTGTTCACCCGCACTCCCCGCCGTCCGGCGGAGGTCAAGGCCGCTGAGGCGGCATCCACCACCAAGGCTGCGGGCAAGTCCGCGGCCACCCCGAAGGAGGACGCATGAGCGTCAAGACTCTCGCGGACGGCAACACCAAGGTCACGGTGCTCGCCGCTGCTCCCGCCGACAAGAACGCGATCCTGCTCTCCGAGCTGACGGGCGCGGGCGCGAAGGACGCGTCGTGCCAGATCCTCAAGAGCGACTTCGACTACGGGCCGACGGGCTCGGAGACGATCGACGAGGCGCCGCTGTGCGCTGAGGGCAACGGCCAGGCGCCGGGCCTCTCGAACTTCGGTGGCGGTTGGTCGATCCTCCGCTTCTGGGACCCGGCGACGGGCCTCCCTGACACGGACGACGACTGGCTGTGGGACCTCGCGAAGGAGAAGGGCACCACGCTCTACCTCGTCGTGCGTGACTCGCACAAGAAGTCGAAGGAGGCGTGGGCGGCGGGTGACGAGTACCGCTACTACGAGGTCGTGACGGACGACCCGCAGCGTGGCGACCGCACGGGGTACATCAAGTACCGGCAGGTGCTGCTCCACCAGGACGCGGCGATCGACAAGGTCGTCGTCGCGGGGCCGTGACCTTCCGGCTCGCATGATCCCCGCGCGGCCCCGTTCTTCACGGGTCCGGGGCCGCGCGGACCACCACTACCCGACCCGTGACGAGACCCGCGGAGGCGGTTCCCCATGAGCATCACCATCCCCGGCGTGCCCGAGTTCCTGACGCGCGAGCAGTACCTCGCTCCGCTGCGCGCTATCGGCTTCGACCCGGCCGACATCCGCGAGATCCGCTATGCGCACGACGGCGTGCACGCGCTTGTGATCGCGCGCGATGAGCACGGACGCAAGCGGCTCGACCCGAACGGCTCCGGCTACTACAAGCACCGCGTGTTCATCCCCATCCGTGACGAGGACGGCGACGAGCGCACCACCCGCATCACCCCCGTGAAGAACTGACCCGTGGAGAGACCCGTGACTGACATCAACGTGAGCGCCGAGGGCGCGCAGACGATCGGCCTCGAGGCGTGGCTGGGCGGCGCGACCGTCGCCGAAGCAGCCGTCGAGGTGTACCAGCGGCCCGACCTGCTCGCTCGCATCGAGGAGTGGCAGCGCCGCTACGAGCGCGCCGAGCAGTCGGACGTCGGCGAGCGTTCGGCCGGCGAGGAGGACCCGCTGGCTGCACTCGAAGCTGAGGGCGAGGCGCTGGTCGCCGAGCTTGAGGCATCCAAGTCCGTGTGGTTCCTGCGCGCACTGTCGTCGGACGACGAGAGGGCGGTCAACGAGGCGCACCCGCTCCCGGAGAAGCCCGAGACGTTCGCGGAGAAGCCGCCGTTCATGCAGGCCCGCCCGACGGACGCGCAGGCACGCGCATTCACGCAGGCGTACCTGGCGTGGGAGGAACGCAAGCGACTGTTCTCCGTCGAGCACGCTGCGGAGGCTGACGCCTACCGGGAGGCTGTGACTGCCGCCCTCATCGCGCGTGGCGCGGAGAAGATCGTGCGCGCCCTCTCGCGCATCGAGGTGGGCGGTGAGGTCATCGCAACGTCGATCACACTCGACCAGGCGCAGAGCCTGCCGGCACGGCTGGGTGAGGTGCAGGTCGGGAAGATCCTCGAAGCGATCGACGCGGCGACGAACCTCGAGCCGAGCCTCCCAGCGCCTTTCTCGCGTCGCGGCTCGGGGACGACCCAGGACTGATCCGCGCTCTCCGGACGGCGCGCGCCTGGGGTGCGCGCCCGACGGAGTTCCTGGGGTCCTGGTCCCCCCGCGACCGGGAGATGGCCCTCGCTCTGTCGATCTACGAGGACGGCATGACCGCCGATGGGCTGCCCGCGTCGGTCGTGTACGACGACGAGCGCGGCACATGGCTCGAGGCCAAGCCCCGCATCAACTACGCCGAGGCGGTCCGGCAGCAGTGGCACAAGGACAACCCGAACCCTGAGCCGGGAACCGTCCTGCAGATCGTCGACACATGGCCCGGCGATCAGGCTGTCGACGACCAGGTGATCTTGCCGCCCGAGCATTCCCAGTAGCGGACGGGCGTCTTCGCGCCGTCACGCCAGACGGTGACCGTGCCCTTCACGAACCAGCCGGCTTCCTGCTGCTCGCTGAACGTCACGTTCTCCGTGCTGTCCGGGAACGGGAACGCGGCGCGGGCCGCCTTCTTGCATGCGTCGATCTCGGACGCGCCGGGTGCAGTAGCAGCGCGGATACCACATCCCACGGGGAGGGCAACCAGCGCGGCGACAACCCAGAACGCCGGGGTCTTCCACCGCGGGCGGGGCTCACTCTGCTCGCTCATGGGCACATCCAATCGCATATCGACCCGACGGGGGTAGTTCATGGCTGAGCGCAACATCTCGGTTCGCCTCCGGGCGGAGGTCGGTGAGTTCCGTCGGGCACTCGGGCAGGGCGTGCTCTCCCTCAAGGAGATGCAGGCCGCTGCGACCAAGACCGAGTCCGTCATGGACAAGGCGAAGTCCGAGATGGCGACGGCCGCGAAGCGTGTCGAGGCCTCGGAGAAGTCGCTCGCCAAGGCCCAGGCGCAGGCGGCAGAGGCCGCGGATCGTCTCGCTAAGAAGGAAGCGAACCTCGAGCAGAAGCGCTCGTCGAGCCGTCGGACCGTCAACTCTGTGGCCAAGGCTGAGGACGAGCTCGCCAAGGCGCAGAAGGCGTCGGATCTCGCCGCGTCCAAGCTCGGGTCTGCTGAGCGCAAGGCGCAGGGCGAGCGCGACAAGCTGACGAAGGCCACCGAGGTCGCCGTCGCGGCTGAGGCGAAGCATCGGGTGTCGCTGCAGCAGGTGGCGAAGGCGCAGGAGACGGCGGCGACTGCGGCTGGTCGGACGGCGCAGCGGATCAAGGACAACACGGACGCGTACCAGAAGGCGGGCGGTGTGCTCGCGGCTGCGGGCGCGGCGACGACGGGTCTTGTGGTCGCGACGGTCAAGACGGGTGTGGCGTACAACAGCCTGCAGCAGTCGTCGCGGGCGGCGCTCAAGACGATGCTGGGCGGCGCTGAGGCTGTCAACGCGCAGATGGCCGAACTCGACAAGTTCGCCAAGACGTCGCCGTTCTCGAAGCAGACGTTCATCAGCGCGCAGCAGCAGATGCTCGCGTTCGGCATCGAGTCGAAGAAGGTCATCCCGTACCTGTCGGCGATCAACGACGCGACGGCAGCGGCGGGCGGCAACAGCCAGATGCTCGGCGAGCTCGCGTTCGTCATGGCGCAGATCAGCGCGGCCGGGAAGATCACCGGCCAGGACTTGATCCAGTTCGGGCAGCGCGGTGTGAACGCCGCCGAGCTCATCGGCTCGCAGATGGGCATGACGGGCGCGGAGATCAAGGCTGCGATCACGAAGGGCACGCTGGGCGCTGATGTGGCGCTGGATGCTCTCGCGGCTGGCATGTCGGAGAAGTTCGCGGGCGCGTCGGCGAACGTGAAGGAGACGTGGGACGGTGCGACGGACCGCGTGCGGTCGGCGATCCGGGATATCTCGGCGCTGCTCGCGGCCCCACTCGTGGACCCCGAGTCCGGTGGTGCGGCTGTCGGCTGGGCGAACGGGCTCGCGGACGCTCTGCGCAACGTCGAGGGCGTCATCGCGGGCTTGCCTGGCCCGGTGCGTGTCGTCGGGTCGGCGCTCATTGCTGCCGGGGGCGGCGCTACGACGCTCGCCGGCGGGCTGCTGCTCGCGCTCCCCCGCATCATCGACACCAAGGCCGCTCTCGGCCAGATGCGCGCGGAAGGCTCGCGGATCCCGGGCGTGCTCGGAAAGACCGCGAAGGCCGCCGGGGTTGCGACGCTCGCCATCGCTGGAATCGGGGCGGCGATCGCGGCGATCGAGTGGGAGAACAGCCTCGGCGTCGTCGCGACGGACGCGACCGTACTCGCGGCGTCGCTCGAGAGGGTCGCGACGAACGGGGACGCGGCGACGAACGCGCTCTTCGCCGGCAAGGGGTCCCAGTTCGACCTCTGGACGACGTCGGCGGCCGAGGTTCAGGACCTCGGTGATGCGCTGGCCCGCGTCATGGCGAACATGGACGAGGGCTTTTGGGACCAGGTCTGGGGCACGAATGCGTCGGGCAACGACATGTTCGGTGGCAACAAGGCGTGGAAGCAGTCCGAGCAGGGCATCAAGGCGCTCGACTCGGCGCTGGCGCAGATCGTTGCTTCCGGGAACGCTGATGCGCTCGCTGACGCGCAGGACTACCTGTCGCGGGAGGCCGCTAAGAATGGCAAGACGCTCGACCAGGTCGCGGCGGTCCTGCCGCAGTACAGCGCTGCTCTCGCGACGGCAGGTGCGGATACCGCTGAGGCTGGTGCGTCGACGCTGCAGGCTGCGCTTGACGCGGAGGAGGCGGCGAAGCGGGCGGAGGCTGCGCAGAAGGAACTCGAGGCGGCGTTCGAGTCGTTCTCGGGCCTGTATGGCGATGCGGCGTCGGCGTTCATCGACCTTGGTGGCGCGTATGACGCGGTGGTCGAGAAGAACAGGGCTCTCGCCGAGGCGACAGCCGAGGCGACGGCGTCGAGCAAGGACTCGTGGGAGGACTTCTACGACGGCGTTTCTGTGTCCGCGTCGGACTACATCGCCGAGCTCGAGTCGCAGGTCAAGGCGCAGGGCGAGTGGAAGCAGAACATGGTCACGCTGGCGGGCAAGGTCTCCGAGGAGACGCTCGCCGAACTCGCGCAGATGGGGCCTGCGGGCGCGCCGCTCGTCGCGGAACTCGTCAACGCGACGGACAAGGAACTCGCACGGCTCGACCTCGCGACGACCGCGAAGAACGAGACGGACGCGTTTGTGCAGGCGATCGCGGATGCGCAGGACAACATCCCGATGCTCAAGGTGCTCGCCGACATGGGCATGGCGCGGACGGCGCTGGACCACTTCATCGACGAGGCGCAGCGTCGGCAGATCCGAATCAACATCGGCGCGAACGCTGGCGGCACCGGGCGGACTGGGCAGACGGCGAAGGCTACGGGCGGCTCTGTGGTGGGTCCGGGTACGGGTACGTCTGACTCGATTCCGGCGTGGCTGTCGAACGGTGAGCACGTGCTCACGGCGTCGGACGTCGCGAAGGCGGGCGGTCAGGGTGCGATCTACCGGATGCGTGGGCTGATCCAGGCGGGCGCGTTGCGGTTCGCGTCGGGTGGCATGGTGTCGATCTCGGGCGGTACGGGTAGTGCTGGTGTGGCGTCGGCGAAGGCTGATGTGGCGTCGGCGAAGCGCGCGGTCAAGCGCGAGGAGAAGGATGTCGCGTCGGCGCAGCGCGCGTACTCGGGCATCGACGGGAAGGCTGCGAACCGGGCGCGGAAGCAGGCTGCGAAGCGTGAGGTTGATCGGCAGAAGGCCGAGCTGAAGCGTGCGCAGGAGCGGCTCAAGGCTGCGGAGAAGGCGCTGGCGGCGGAGCGGAAGGTCGTCGCGGATGAGAAGGCGCGTCGTTCTGATATCCGTGGTCTGCGGGCTGAGCATGAGACGGATGTGCGTCGTGGGACGATCCGGGATCAGGTGAACTCGGGGCTGTCGGGCGGTCTGTCGGCGGTGGATTCGGCGCTGCGGCTGGCGGGGTCGGGGACGCTGTCGAAGGCGAAGAGCGCGGAGTTGCGGAACGTCGCGCAGCAGGCGGAGAAGGACCTCACCAGGCAGTACGCGCTGCTCGAGCAGACGAACGCCAAGATCAGCGAGCAGACGGCGCTCCTGTCCGACGTCAAGGGCATGCGGGACCAGATCTCGCAGCAGATGATGGGCGAGGTCAAGCTTGCGGACACGCTGTCGGCGGCGACGTCGCAGACGGTGCAGCACTCCAACGGTCGCGGGGACATCTGGTACTCGCAGTCGACCACGGGTGGTGGCACGACGGCGGGCGCGATCCGTGCGTACCTGGCTGACAAGCTGACGAAGGCTCGGACGTTCAACTTGAAGTTGGACGCGCTGCGGCAGAAGGGTGCGCCGAACGCGCTGCTGCAGGAGGTTTTGCAGGGTGGCATCGAGGGCGGGACGGCGCTGGCTGAGGCGCTGCTGGGGTCGTCGGCGTCGGACTGGACGGCGATCACGTCGTCGTGGACGGCTCTCGAGGCGGAGTCGCGGCGCACCGGTGACATCGGCACCCTGAGTGCGTTCGGGACGACGTCGGCCGCGGTTGAGGCGGACCTGGCGAAGCAGACGGCGATCGCGGAGGGCACGCAGGGCATCATCATGTCGATCGGGCGGCTGCTCGAGTCGACGACGGGCGGCGTGCTGCAGGGCTATGCGTCGGGCGGCTGGATCACCGGCGGCGTCCGCGGCAAGGACAGCGTCCCGATCATGACGATGCCGGGTGAGCACGTGACGAACGCGGTCTCTGCGCGTTACAACGCGAACCTGCTCGAGCGGATCAACGCGACGCCCGGCCCGGTCGCTGCCCCGCTCGTGGCGGTGCCCGTCGCGGCTGGCGTGGGCGCGGGTGGCAGCGACGTGTACGTGACGATCCCTGACATCTACGTGCGGAACCCCATCACGGGTGAGGACGTGCGTGCGGTGGCTCGTCAGACGGTCCGTGCCGAGATCTCCTCGGCGGCGAACGCTATGACGAGGGGGTACTGACATGCCGACTGGCGCGGATGGTGTGCTGACGGCGACGTGGCGGCTGGAGGCGGCGGCGGTGTCGCTGGAGGTGCTCGGGTCGGCGTGGTCGTCGGCGGTCGTCGAGGTGCGGATCGTGCGCCTGGTCGCGGGTGAGTCGGACGTGCCGGTGCGTGGGGCTGACCGTGTGCCGGCGGTCGGCGGCTACTGGGCGGGCTCGGATCATGAGCAGCCGCTCGGGTCGTCGGTCACGTATCAGGCGATCGGCTACACCGCGGCGGGCGCGGCTGTGCTTTCGAGCATGGTCACGGTCTCCACCGAGGGCGCGCCGCACGGCATCTGGCTCAAGGCTGCCGGGCGTCCGAACCTCACGGTGCGCACGACGGGGCGCGCGTCGGACGGCCCGGTGTCGCAGACGCAGGGTGGCGTGTACGACGTCATCGGAGGCACGGGTGTCGCCGTCGCGTCGGTCGCTGGGGTCAACGCCTCGACGTACTCGCTGGTCGTGTCGTCAGAGGACGCGGGCGTGGAGGCGTCGATCCGTGCTCTCCTGTCGACGACCCGCGTCATCCTCGTGCAGGACTGCGGGCACGACGTCATCGAGCCCGGCTGGTACTACGTCTCGCAGGTGTCGCGCGCGCCACGTGACCCGCACTACCTGCTGCCCGGTCGCGTGCACACGCTGTCGCTGACCCGCACCGGAGTCCCTGCCGGCGGCGGCCAGGGCGTCATCGGCTGGTCGTATGCGGCCGTGGCGACGACCTACGCGTCTTACGCGGCCCTCAAGGCCGCCAGGTCGTCCTACTTCAACCTCGTGCGGGGGGCATGATGCAGCAGGTCTCGGAGCGTTTCCTGCCTGCGCTGGCGGGTCCTCACCGGGTGCAGATCATGGTGGAGGCTCGTCGGGGCACGCAGATGCTGTACTCGGGTGTGCCGGTGGTGGATGGGTCGGTGACGGTGGACGGGACGGCTGCGTGTCGGTGGTCGATGTCGTTGACGGTGCCGCCGCGCCTGTCGACGGGTCTGTACACGGACCAGGTGGCGCTGCCGGACACTCCGGGGCACCCGCTGGCTGCGTTCGGGGCCGAGCTGCACGTGTCCTACGGCGTCGTCTACACGGACGACTCGGTGGAGTGGGTGCGAGCGGGCGTGTTCCGCATCGACGCAGCGGACGGCTCGGAGTTCGACGATGGGACGGTGCAGGTCACGGGGCGTTCGCGGGAGGCGTGGATCATCGACGCGCGTTTCGTCGCGCCGCGCACGGTGTCGGGTCCGTCGACGACTTCGATCATCGCGGACCTGATCCATGAGGTGTTGCCGAGCGTGGAGGTCGTGGTGTCGGCGTCGCGTGACGCGAGGGTGCCGACGACCACGTTTGAGGAGGACCGGGCGGGTGCGATCACTTCGCTCGCTGAGGCGATCGGCGCGGTCTGGTACGCGGACCCGTGGGGCCGGATCGTCATCGCGGACGCGCCCTCGACGACCGGCACGCCCGCGTGGACGGTGCGCGCCGGTGAGGGTGGTGTGCTGGTGTCGGCGTCGTCGTCGAGCTCGCGTGACGGCGTGTACAACGCTGTAGTGGTGCGCGGTGAGTCCCCGTCGGGAGACTTTCCTCCGATGCAGGCGACGGTGTACGACGAGGACCCCACGAGCCCGACCCGCTGGGGTGACCCGCACGCGGGCCGCTACGGCATGATCCCGCGCTTCGAGTCGTACCCGACGGTGTCGACGCTCGAGCAGGCGCGCGCCGTGGGCCGCGGCCTCCTGGCGCAGTCTGTCGGCGCGGCCAAGACCCTCGAGGCGTCGAGCGTGCCGAACCCCGCGCTCGAGCCCGGCGACCTCATCCACGTCATCACCGACCCGACCGACCCCGCCGGGTCCGTGCGGGCGCACGTCGTCGACGGCTACACCCTCGGCCTCACCGCCGGGGCCGAGTTCCCTATCCGCACCCGTGACGTGAGGCAGGTGGCCTAGTGGATCTCGCACAGGGAGTGCGCGCGGCAGTCGCGCGCGGACGACAGTCGGGGTCCTACCTCGGGACCGTGACGACGATCGACGCGACAGCGCTCGCGCTCACGGTCGACATCGGCACCGGCACGCTGCTCACCGGCGTCCGCTGGATCACCCCGTACACGCCGACCGTCGGCGATTTCGTCACCGTGCTCCGCGCGGGCACGTCGTGGGTCGTCCTCGGCAAGCTGAGCAAGGACCTCACGGGGTCGGGCCGCCGGTACACGACAATCGCGGTGACGCCGACAGCCTCGTGGGGGGCTATGGCCTACTGGTACACCGCCACGGAGACCAGCGCCTGGTCGTGGAGCGTCGGCCCGATGTCGCAGGGCCACACCGGCGGTGCCCCGCCCTACGCGCAGGTGTGGGGCGGCCTCGTCGTGTATCCGCCGCTGGCCGGAGTCATCCCGTCCGGGGCCACGATCGAGTCCGCGCGGCTGACCCTGACCCGTGACTGGGACGACGACGTGCCCTCACCGCGCGCGCCGCGCATCTACGGGCACGCGACGACGTCTGTCACGGGCACGAGCGGCCCGTCGACGTACTGGGCGCCAGGGTACGGCCCGTGGTCGCCGGGAGGACTCGTGCAGGGCGAGACAGCCTCATGGGACCTGCCGTCGTCGTGGCTGACGGCACTGCTGTCCGGGGCGCTGCGTGGCATTGGCATCTGGTCGCAGGCACCCGCGGATGCACTGCGCCTGGCTGGTGCTGCGCCGATCACCATCTCCTACTCCGAGCCTGCCTGAGGAGGCCCGCCGTGTCTGATCTGCCCCCGGACGAGTCCGTGCCGGACGAGACGCCTCCCGAGGTGGTCCCGCCGGTCGAGCTGCCGTCGACTGACGAGCCCGCACCCGCACCGCCGACGCTCGCCGACCTGCTCGCGCTCCTCGGCCTCCCGCCCGACGCGCGCGCGCTCGTCGTCACCCCCGAGACCGTCGTGGCGATCGCCGCCGACTACCCCGAGCCCTATACCCCACCCACTGAGGAGCCCTGACATGGCCACCACGACGATCCAGCCCCTGCCGTACCCGGCACCGGGCGACGCACCGGACATCCCCCGCGACCTCAAGGCTCTCGCCGAGGCCGTCGAGGACCGCACCATCATGCGTTTCGCGACGACCGCAGCGCGCGACGCAGCGATCCCGTCGGGCCGCCGCATGCGCGGCATGGTCGCCTACGTCGAGGCCACCGCCACCACCTACATCTACGACCAGGGAGGCTGGTGGGTCCTGTGGCGACGACCTGCCTGGGTCCAGGCGCAGGGCACCGACGTCCAGTACACCCGCGTCGGACAGACCGTGACGGTCGCCGTCGACATCTCCGGGGCGAGCGGTCTCACCGGCGACGTCGTCACCCTCAACGGTGGCGCACCGGTTCTCCCGGCCGAGGCAGTCCCGGCGATGGAGTCCTACGGGTCGGGCATCGCCCTCCAACCCAGCCCCACCACGATCCACAGCGCGACGGTCGTCATCACCCCCGGCGGCGTCATCAAGATCGTCAAGCCCAGCGTCGCGACGACTGGCATGCGCGGCACCGCGACCTACATCGCCGCGAGCTGATCGGACACCCCGCATGACATACGACCCCGCGATCGAGGACACGCTCAGCCCCGGCACGCGCGCGCACACGAGCGCCGAGCCCGTGCCCGTCACGCTCGCCCGCCTCGAGGGGAAGGTTGACACCGCGCTGGCGACCCAGACGGGCCGCCTCGACGGACACGAGACCCGCATCGGCACCGCCGAGACGCGCCTCAACTCCCACAGCGAGCAGCTCGCCGAGCACGCCCAGCGCCTCGCGGCTCTCCCCGCCGCCGCTCCGCGCACGAGCCCGTGGGTCATCGCCTCCACCCTCATCGGAGCGGTCGTCGGCCTCGGCTCCCTCCTCGGCGTCGCGATCGTGCTCATGAAGGTCGTCGCCGCCGTCCCCTGATCCACCCCGCCCCCGCAAGGCCCCGCACCGCACGTCGGTTCGGGGCCTCACCCATGCCCGAGGAGGCACGCGTGACCTACTCCAACCCCGCGCCGGGCCGCATCAGCTCGCGCTACGACCTGGCCCGCCTGCACCCCGTCACGGGTGAGGTCCGTCCGCACGAGGGCACCGACGTCGCAGGCCCGACGGGCACCCCGGTGCTCGCCGTGCACGACGGCGTCGTGACCCGCTCGGAGACGCTCAGCCCCACCTACGGGCGGCTGCAGCGCGTCTACGTCTCCGACGGCTCGCTCGAGACCCGCTACCTGCACCTCTCGCGCCGCGACGTCGTCGTCGGCCAGCGAGTCAGCGCTGGCGACCGCCTCGGCCTCATGGGCACGTCCGGCTTCGTCACCGGACCGCACCTGCACCTCGAGATCCGCGTCGGCGGCCGCGCCATCGACCCCGAGCCGTGGCTCGCAGCGCGCGGCATCACCCTCGGCGTCGACCCCGCCCCCGGCACCCCGATCCCGCTCCCGACCGACCTCCCGGAGGACGCCATGCGTCGCACGACCCACACCCGCACGAAGGCTCTCGCGCTCCCGCTCGCGTGGAAGACCCTGCCCGTCAACGACAAGGGCCACGTCTCCGCGTGCACGACCGTGGGCCGCGGCACGCTCGTCGCCGACCTCACCCTCACCGGCGTCCCCCGCGGCCGCGAGGTGCAAGTCCGCGCCATCGTCGTCGAATCCGACCCCGACGGCAAGAACGCCAAGATCGTCCACCGCGGCAGCATCGTCGAGATCATCGGCACCGGCGGCAGCACGTTCGGCCAGATCGTCGCACCGTTCGAGCTCGCCAAGATCGTCGGCCGCCGTGAGCGCCGCGTCCGCATCCAGGCGCTCGCCCTCGACAAGGGCATCCGCCTCGTGCACCTCACCACCACCGTCGACCACATCCCCGCCTGAGGAGGCACCCCGTGACCATCACGACCACGCCCACGGCGACGCAGACCGAGCACCCGTGGCGCGCCACCCTCCGCACGATCTTCGCCGCGCTCGTCGGCCTCGCCGCCGCATGGGCGCTCATCATCGAGGCGATCGGCCTCGACGCCGGCATCCCGTGGGTCGCGGCGTCCCTCGCGATCGCCGGAGCCGTCACCCGAGTCCTCGCGCTGCCCGCCGTCACCGACTGGCTCGAGCGCTACGTCCCGTGGCTCGCTCCCGCACCGCGCGAGCCGGAGCGCCTCGACCCGGCCGCTGCCCCCGACCCGGACACGCTCCCCGACGAGCCCGACACCGACGCGCGGGAGGCCCTCCGCACCGTCACCTGCGACTGCGGCACGACCATCACCGGACGCGTCGACATGCTGCACGCGTGTCCCGGCTGCGGCGCGATGGTCTACATCGACGACCCCACGCCGACCGATGAGTGACCAGCCCTGCCCCGCCTGCGTGACGACGTGCGGGCGCTGCACCTACGAGTGCGAGGCGTGCGGCACACGGTACGGGTCGCGCAAGGCCGCCGAGAAGTGCGCCACCTTCGACGACGCCGACTGACGAGCAGCGGCCTGTAATAAAATCACAGGCAGAGTTGCGTCATCCTACGACTGCGCCCCCACCCTCGCGAGAGGGTGGGGGCGCTTCGTCATGCCCGCTAGCGTCCTGCGCTAGGGGTGAGTTTCACCGTCGAGGTTCTCAACGCCCTGAGGTCCTGACCGGACGCGATTGCGGCGAGAGCGCGACGCTGGCTTGGCTTCGGCGTCAGAGTCAGTGCCTTCTGCTTCGGGAGCGAGCGCATCTGGGGTGCCGAGGTCTGCTTCATCTGCTCCATCGTGATCTCCTTCGTCGCCATCACATAGCTGGCGGATGGTTGGCCCGTCGAGCAGTTCAACGAAGGGCTGTCCTCCGAGCCTTCGGAGAAGCCTGAAACTCTCCCTGCCCAGAGAGTATCGCTCGATGTCAACTACTGTCAGGCTGAGTTCGTTTCTGGCTGTCGTGCGATCGATCACGTGGCCATGTGTCGGGTAGTCCGTTACTAGCGCTTTCGCCGTGACGACGGGGTTGACCTTGTCCCTGTGGGACACGGCAAGAAGCCTCGTAGCATAGTTGAGGGTGAGCAGAAGGCTGGTCTGGGCCGACAGCATCTCTTCGGGGTCGAGTTTCTCTACAAGGGGCCTGCTGAACGATGCTGCGAAGTCGAGCATGTGCGCGATCGCTCGGTCTCGGGCAAGCCCGGTAACCTGAAGCAGCATGGGGCCGTGACCAACCGCGTGCTCCACCATGTCCTGGAAGAGCGTGGTCGCGGCATTGGCCGTGGCCAGGGTCGAGTGCATACGGGCCTCGCCCTCACGGAGATCCTGTACATCCAGCGGCCCCAGCTCAGCTCCGGGACCCATGTAAATCTCTGAGCCCACCAAGCTGAGCAGCGTGGCGGCGCTCTTCGCGTACTCGGGGACAACGACATGCACGACCTCGAACTTGGCGCGCAGGTAGCGCGCCAGCTTGTAGGCAGCGTGCGCGTCACCGCCCGGAGAGTCGATCCATAGGTCGAGGTGGGGGCGGGTCTCCCCGAAAGGAACTACCCGCTCAACGATGTCAACGACATGATCGTAGAGTGGTCGCTCAAGTGCTTCGAATGGACCGCGACGTCCTCCCTGGAAGACGACGAGCACGAAGGCGTCGTGCTGCTCGCCCGCTGGATGGCACTCGTGTTCGTTGGGCATGGCGATCGCCCCAGCGTCCTCTGCTTCCTCTGTGTTATCCACCATGCAGTCCATATCGACGCGCGACGGCCGGCACTTTAGTCGCCGCCGCTCTCGGCTGCGGCCGAGCTTCGTCATGCCCGAGGGTAGCGGCGTAGTCGCTGCGAGACGGGCGCGGCGGGCATGTCGATGCTGCGGGCGACCGACAGATGGCTCCTCGTCACAGCGCCTCCCCGCTCGTCCGCCACACCACCCCAGCCCACACCCCATCGCCCTCGAGCGAATCCCAGAAGATCGCGCGCACCACCTCGTCAACGTCCATGCCCGCACCCTCCCAGCCACCACGCCATCCCGCCCGGGATATGCGGACGCACCTGCCGCTGCGACTGTCGGTGGTCAGGGAGACACTGACCCCATGCGCGACTCGAGCCTCGACACGTGGAACGCCCGTCACGTCCCCATCCTCAACCGCCGCGACGTCCCGCCCCGCGACACGCAGGTCGACTTCGACCCGCCGCGGCCGGTCACCGCGACCATCCAGTGGCAGACAGGCACGGAGACCATCAGGACGCGCGCCATCGCCTGGTGCGGCCGGGTCGTCCTCGTCGAGTTGGTCGACGCGCGGTCGCAGGTGCGCGGGGTGTGGCTCGACAGCGAGGACGCCCAGCCGCTCGACAAGTGACGATGAACGCCACCCCGCCCCCTGGCAGGAGAGGGCGGGCTGCACCGAACGCGAGGCTGTCGCCCGCTTATCCCCGCCCCGATATAAGCGATCTGGTTATCCGCCATCGCCGCGCGCGAGCCGCTCCCCCAGCCGCGCCATCGCCTCACGACCCAGCGCTGTCGACACGTGCGTATACCCAGCCGTCACCGCGGCCGAGCTGTGTCCCATGATCGCCATGCGCGTCCGCTCATCGACACCCAGTTCGAGCAGCAGCGTCGCCGTCGTGTGCCGCGCGGAGTGCAGCGGTGCGTCTGGCAGCCCTGCACGCTTGAGCGCAGCGTCCCACGCGGCAGAGTCGTCGCGCGGGTCGATCGGGTGCCCGTCCCCACGGTGGAAGATCAGCCCCTCGTCTCCGAGGGTCGCCACATCGAGGTGCCGACGGATCACGTCAGCGAGTAGCGGCGCCATCGGCACCTCACGCCACCCCGCCCGCGACTTCGGGCGCGTCATCCACAAACCGCCGTACACCTGCCGCGCCTCCTGATCGGACGGGATGCGCACATGCCGCTCAGGGCAGTAGCCGGCGCGCGTGTACTCGCACGGCCAGCCGCCCGCGGGCCTCTCGGTAGCGCAGCCGTGCTCCCAGCGGAGGCGCTGTACCTGCCACGACACCGTCACGACCCCGGCGTCGAGGTCGATGGCGTCGCGCGTGATCCCGAGCCGCTCGCCCTGGCGCATGCCGGTGAGGAGCGCGATCGTCCAGTGTGGGGCCTCGTCGGCGTTCGTTGCGACGCTGCGCAGGAGCGTGACCGCCTGGTCGGCAGTGAGTGCCGTTCGGGCGCTGACGGCTCGGCGGGGTGCGTCGAGGAGCGTCGCGACGTTGCGCGCGACCCGGCCCTCACGCTCGGCGTCGGTGAGCGCCTTCGCGAGGATGCGGTGCGCCTGCAGTGCGGTCGTCGTGGAGCGTCCGGCGCGTTCGACGGCGTCGTGCATCTCGCGGATGTGTGCTGGCGTGAGGCGGTCGAGCCTGCGCGTGCCGAGCGTCGGGATGATCCACGTGTTGATGTAGCCCTCGTAGGTCGCGAACGTCCGCGGCTTGAGGCGTGGGCGGGCGATGGTGTCGAGCCACAGCGCCATCCACGTGGCGACCGTGGGGCTGGACGTGGGCAGGTCTCCGGCGCGGTCGAGCTCGCGGCGCATGTCGGCGAGGATGCGGCTCGCCCCGGCCTTCGTCTTGTGAGTCTTGACCTTGCGCCGTCGCTTACCGTCGCGGTCGGGCAGGGTGATGGATGCGACCCACATGCCGTCGCTGGTCCGCTGGTAGAGCGAGCCCGAGTGGGCGTCTCGTCGTGCTGTGCGTGCCATGAGTGCACCTCCTGCCCTTACTGTAGCCACACCTGTAGCCACGCACCCGCGCGCACTAGCGCGCAGGTGCGGCGCAAGATCCGCGAGATTCCGCCGTTTCTGACGCTCTCACACCACCCTCAGAGTACCGCACCGTCAGACTCATAATCCGTCGGTCCTGGGTTCAAGCCCCAGATGCCTCACTACAGCGCCCACCCTCCCGTGTGGCGTCGACCGCGCACAGCCGAGCCCTGCCAACCGGGCGCTGAGACTCACTGCCCCGCGGACGCCTCACGCAGCAGCCGCCGCTGCTGCTCGAGCCGCAGCAACTCGGCAAAGATCTGCTGGTAGGACTCGGGGTCGCGCTCCGCGTCGGTGCGCTGGAGCGCCGAGCGCTGGTCCGCGATGCGGCGCGTCACCTGCATGTCGACGAGGGCGTGGACGACGCCACGCACGTAGTCGCCGACGGCGCTCTCGCGGTCCTCGGGCAGCGGCGACACGGCCAGTTCCCCGACGAGCCCTGCGACGGGCCCCGCAGATTCCTCGACGACGGCCGCGACCCAGCGCGCCGGGTCGGCGGCCCCGACGGCACGCACCCCTCCGGCGGCCCGGATCGCCTCGTGGACGGCCCGCCATGCCGGCACGGAGAACGCGTCGGAGCCGAGGTCGTCGAAGACGTCGGGCGTCTCCCCGGGGTGCTGGAGCACAGCCTCGAGCACCTGCCGCTCGAGGCGCGCGACAGGGTCGCGCCGGTCGGGCACGGTGAACCCGGCGCCCGCCGCCCCGGGTGCGGGGTCGGCGACGACTGCGCCCGACGGGACGTCGTCGGCCGCGTGCCGTGGCTGCCCCTGCGAGCGTTCAGCGGCGAGGACGGCACGCCGGACGACGTCGGCCTCCATCCCGAGCCACCCCGCGAGCTGCCGCGCATACTCCGCGCGCAGGGCGCGGTCCCGGATCCCGGCGACGACGGGCGCCGACGCGCGGAGCGCGGCGATGCGCCCCTCGGCGTGCGCGAGGTCGTGGGCCCGTAGCGTCGAGCGCACGACGAACTCGAAGAGCGGCTCGCGCGCGTCGACGAGCGCCTGCACCGCCTCAGGGCCGCGTGCAAGACGCAGGTCGCACGGATCCATCCCGTGCGGTTCGACCGCGACGAACGTCTGGGCGTAGAAGCGCTGGTCCTCGTGGAAGGCGCGCAGCGCGGCCTTCTGCCCGGCAGCGTCGCCGTCGAACGTGAAGATGATCTCGCCGCCCGTCGAACCGCCTCCCGCGAGCTGGACCCCGGCGCCCGACGACGTGTCGCCGACGAGCCTCCGCACGACGCGCACGTGGTCGCTGCCAAACGCCGTGCCACACGTCGCGATCGCCTGCCCGACGCCCGAGAGGTGGGCCGCCATGACGTCCGTGTAGCCCTCGACGACGACGACGCGCTTGGTCCGCGCGATCTCGCGCTTGGCGAGGTCGAGCCCGTAGAGCACCTGTGACTTCTTGTAGAGGGCGGTCTCCGGGGTGTTGAGGTACTTGGGTCCCTGGTCCTCCTCGAGGAGTTTGCGGGCACCGAAGCCGATGACCTCGCCGGTGACGTCACGGATCGGCCAGATGAGCCGCCCACGGAAACGGTCGTAGACGCCGCGGTTGCCCTGGGAGGCGAGTCCCGCAGCGAGGAGCTCCGCCTCGGTGAAGCCGCGCCCGCGCAGGTGGGTGAGGAGCGAGCTCCAGCCCGCGGGAGCGAAGCCGACGCCGAACTGCTCGGCGACGGCCCGGTCGAAGGACCGCTGCGCGAGGAACTCGCGGGCCGGTGCGGCGCCCGGGGTGAAGAGCTGCTCGGCGAAGAACTGTGCGGCGGTGCGGTTCGCCTCGACGAGCCGCTGGCGGCGCCCCGGTTCTTCGCCGCGACGCTGGCCGCCGCCCTCCTCGTAGCGCAGCGTGATGCCGGCACGGCCTGCGAGGTACTCGACTGCCTCGGTGAAGCCGAGGCCGTCGATCTTCTGGACGAAGCTGATGACGTCGCCGCCCTCGCCGCAGCCGAAGCAGTGCCATCGACCGACCTGCGGGCGGACGTGGAACGACGGGGTGCGCTCGTCGTGGAAGGGGCACAGCCCCTTCTGTGACCCGACGCCCGCGGGCTTGAGCGTCACGTAGGAGCCGACGATCTCCTCGATGCGTGCGCGCTCGCGGACGGCGTCGACGTCCTCCCGCTTGATCAACCCGGCCACGTGGTGAGTCTAGTCGGCCCCGTACGGCGGTTCTGCCCCGGCGGGGGCACGACGACCTGCCCACAGGCAGCCGCTCATGCACGTCGTCCACAGGTTCCCACCACCGCGCGAGACGCGAACGAGTGCTCTCTCAACGCCCGCGCACGCCCGCGACCGCCGGCGCGTCAGAACACGGGGCCGACGAGCCGCGCGTGCCACTTCGCCGCCGAGACGTCGGTGAGCGACGCGACCTGGTCGATGATGACGCGGAGTCGCGCGCCGTCGTCGGCCGCCTCGTGCCAATCGGCAGCGAACGCGTGCTCGAGCGCTGTCGGAGCTCGGTCGACGAGCACCTCGACGAGCTGCCGGAGCACCTGCCGCTGCGCCATGTACAGCGGCTCTGACTCACGTGGTGCCATGACGTAGGCGACGGCGACGCCCTTGAGGACCTGAATCTCGGCGGCGGTCGGGTCAGGTACGACGAGGCTCGCCGCGTACCGCGTGAGCGGCCCCTCGCCGTAGCGGTCGCGGGTCGCGTCGTGCGCAGCCCCGCAGAACCTGCCGATGAGTTGGCTCGTCGAGTCCTTGAGGCGCGCGAGCGAGCGCCGCGAACCATCGAAGCCCACGGGCCACAGACCGTCGTTCGCGAGCCGCGCCATAGCGGCATCAAGCTCGTCGGGCGTGAACCGGTCGCCATACCACGTGGTGACGGCATCGATGACCCGGCTGCGCTCGGCGTCCTGCGTCATGAGCGCAAGGTCGAGCTTCCCGCCGACGATCGCGTCCTCGACATCGTGCACCGAATAGCTGATGTCGTCGGCGAGGTCCATGACCTGCGCCTCGATGCACTTGACACCGTCAGGCGCGCCCTGACGCAGCCAGTCGAACACCTCTTGATCGTCCGGGTACACACCGAACTTGTGGGTGAGCCGGCCCTGCGGCCCCTCCCAGAGCCGCCACGGATACTTCACCGAGGCGTCGAGGCTCGCGCGCGTGAGGTTGAGACCAACCGGGCGTCCGTCGGTGTCAAACGTCTTGGGCTCTAGCCGAGTGAGGAGCCGGAGCGTCTGGGCGTTGCCCTCGAACCCTCCGATGTCCTTGGCGACCTCGGCGAGCTCGCGCTCACCGTTGTGCCCAAAGGGCGGGTGCCCGAGATCGTGCGCAAGGCACGCCGAGTCGACGACGTCCGGGTCGCAGCCGAGCTGCTTGCCGAGCTCGCGGCCCACCTGCGCGACCTCGAGCGTGTGCGTGAGGCGCGTCCTGATGAAGTCGTCGCTCGACGGCCCGAGCACCTGGGTCTTGGCGCCGAGCCGGCGCAGCGCCGAGGAGTGCACGAGCCGAGCGCGGTCACGCTCGAACGGCGTCCGCGCCTTCGACTTGGGCGGTTCGGCCGCGAGACGTTCGACGTCACAGACGTCGTAACCGGGGATCGCAGGGTCGAGGGGCACGGGACAACCCTAGTCGAGCAGGCGTCGTGTGCTCACGGGTGGGCCACCGACCCCCTGAGGATCGCGACGCCGAGCCCTCTCGGTGCGAGCAGCCCGGCAGCGATGCTCACGTCAGCCGCCAGACCCCGACGTGGGGTCCGGCACCGCGCACGACGAGCCCGTCGACGCTCGGTGACGCGTCGTCGGACGCGGCACCAGCTCCAGCACCGACACCTGCTCCATGCCCCGTAGCGGCACCGGCGTCGTGTACGGCACCGGCGTCGCGTACGGCACCGAGCTCGAGCGACCCGAAGAGCCGTTCGGCCGATCCTCCGAGCGGCAGCACCGCCCCGGTCCACGGGGCGCGCGCCGCGACGACGAGGATCGTCTCGTCGCGGGTCTCACGCACGTAGCCGAGGGCGTCGTCATCGACGAGCACCCAGCGCAGCGAGCCCTCGCGGAGCGCACGGTGTGCGTGCCGCAGGGCCGCGAGCCGCCGGTAGACGTCGTGGGTGTGCTCGTCACGACGCGCGGGCTCATCCCACGGCATCGTCGCGCGCGCGTGCTCGCCGGTCGTTCCCGTGAGGCCGAGCTCGTCGCCCGCGAAGACCACGGGCACGCCGAGGTACGTGAAGAGGATGCCGGCGGCGACCTCGTGCAGCTCCCGGGACCCGACGAGCGTGCGGATGCGCGGGGTGTCGTGCGAGCCGAGCATGTTCCACTGCCGAACGAGCACGTCCCACGGGAGGCCGCCGTCGAAGTCGCGCATCTCGGCGACGACCTCCGCTCCCTGGCGTCGGGGCACGGGAACCCCGTGCATCCCATGGTAGGAGACGTCGCCGCCCTCGGCGGACAGCCACGTCCACAGGGGGTTGGAGAACGCCGTGTAGTTCATGTTGGCGTGCCACGTGTCGCCCGTGAGGTCGTCGCGCGCGTCGTGGAAGTGCTCGGAGATGAGCGCGCCGTCCGGGTTGATCTGCTCGATCGTCGCTCGCACCGTGCGGGCGACGTCGTGGTTGAGGTCGAGCGTCCCGTACCTGCCGGTCATGTTGGCGACGTCGATGCGCCAGCCGTCGAGGGCGTACGGCTCCTGGAGCCAGCGCCCGACAACGGAGTCTGGTCCCTCAACCATGCGGCTGCGCAGCTCGGGCGAGCGGAAGTCCAGCTTGGGCAGCCGTGCGTGCCCAACCCAGCCGACGTAGCCGGCCGCGCCGTCGGGCGCGTCGGGCTCGGTCCACAGGTAGAAGTCGTGCTCGGGCGACGTCGGCTCGGCCTGCGCGCGCTCGAACCACTCGTGGGTCGCGCCCGTGTGGTTCGTCGTGAGGTCACCCATGAGCCGCAGACCCCGCGTGTGGACGGCCTCGGCGAGGCGCGCGTACGCGTCGTCGCCACCGAGGAGCGGATCGACGCGGTCGAACGTCGACGCGTCGTAGCGGTGGCAGGTCTGGCCGGGAAACACGGGCGTGAGGTAGACGGTCGTCACGCCGAGGTCGGCAATGTGCTCGAGCCGTTCGACGATGCCGTCGAGGTCACCGCCGTAGAACTGCCAGCCCGTCTCGACACCGCGGGCAATGGGCTCCTCGTCCCAGGCAGCCGGGATCGCCCACGCCGGCTGCTCCCGCGTGGCAGCGGCAGCGGAGCGCGCGAAGCGGTCGGGGAAGATCTGGTAGACGACGGCGTCGCGCAGCCAGGTCGGGCCCGGTGCGTGCGTCGAGATCCGGAAGTCGTGCGCGTCGGTGACGCCGCGGTCATGGACGCCCGTGGCGTCGAGCCACGCGACGCCTCCTGGACGCACGAGCGCGAAGCGGTAGTGAGTGAGGGGGTGGTGGACGAGGACGTCGGCCTCATACCAGACGTCGCGCTCGTCCTCGTCGACGACCGTCGCTCGCCGCATGCGGGGCTCCGCGTCCTGGACGGTGCGGAGCCACACCTCGGTGACGTCAGACGAGCGCGGCACGCGCACCCGCACGGGGACGGTGTCTCCCAGGCGATGAGGACCCGGGGCTGTGTAGAGCTCGGAGCCGTCGTGGTGAGGCAGGGCGCGCAGCATCGCGCGCCCTGCCTCGGCGACGGGCCCGGAGGACCCGTCGATCATCCCTTGACCGACCCCGCGGTGAGCCCGGAGACGATGTACTTCTGGAGGAACATGAAAAGGACGATGATCGGAACGGCCGCGATGACGGCACCCGCGGCGAACAGTCCCCACGGGGTGACCTCGGGGCGCGACGCCCAGAGGTACAGACCGACGGCGAGCGTGTAGTTCTGCTCCTGCGTCATGATGACCTTCGCGAGGATGAAGTCGCCATAGGTGCCGACGAAGGACAGTAGGCCGACGACCGTGAGGATTGGCACGACGAGCCGGAAGATGATGCCCCAGAAGATCTGGGCGTGCGAGGCGCCGTCGATCTTCGCGGCCTCGTCAAGTTCACGCGGCACGGTGTTGAAGAACCCGTACATGAGAAACGCGTTCGACCCGAGCGCGCCACCCAGGTAAATCGCGATGAGCGCGAGCGGGCTGTTCTCCCCAAGGAACGGGAAGACCTTGCCGAGCGAGGTCACAAGAAGCATGACGGCGACGAATGCCAGCATCTGGGGGAACATCTGGACGATGAGGAGAGCCGTGAGGCCGCCCCGGCGGCCCGCGAAGCGGAACCGTGAGAATGCGTAGGCCGCCGCGGAGCCCATGATGACCGTACCGATCGCGGTGATGGCGCAGATGAGGACGGAGTTCAGCGCCCATTGAGGGAAGAGCGAACTGGCGAAGAGCTCCTCGTACGTCGTGAGCTCGAAGGACGTAAAGAGGGCCTGGCTGTCGGAGCTGTTGAGCGTCGCCGTCGGCCCCTTGAAGGACATCGAAACGGCGATGAGGATCGGGAGGAGACAGATCGGGATCATGACGATCCCGACGACATGCCGCCAACCGATGTCACGGAGCCAGCGGGTTGCTCTCTCCGAACCGGAGAGCTGCGTCGGGGTGTACAAGGGTGCGTTGTCGACGGTGGTCATGTCAGTTGAGCTCCTCGAGCTGGCGCGTCCTGCGGAATCCGATGTAGGAGACCAGACCCACGATGACGAAGATGAAGATTGACATCGCACTCGCAAGGCCGTAGTCCTTCGTGCCCTGCGCATCGATCGCGATCTTGTAGACCATCGAGATGAGGATGTCTGTGTGACCGAGCTTGAACGAGTTGCCGATGTACGTCGGCCCGCCACCCGTGAGCATGTAGATGAGCGAGAAGTTGTTGAAGTTGAACGCAAAGCTTGCGATGAGCAGCGGAGTCACAGCGACGAGGAGGAGCGGCAACGTGAGGCTCCGGAACGACCGGAACGGTCCGGCGCCGTCGATAGTCGCTGCTTCGTAGATGTCCGACGGAATCGATTGGAGCGCGCCGGTCGAGATAAGGAACATGTAGGGGAACCCGAGCCACAGGTTGACGACGATGATCGAGATCTTCGCCATCGTGGGATCAGTGAGCCACGCGATGTCCGCTCCGCCGAGCAGCTCGTTGTTGACGTAGCCGTAAGTGCGGTTGAGCATCCCGGCCCAGATGAGGGCTGAGAGGAACCCTGGGAACGCGTAGGGGAGGATGAGCACCGCCCGGTACCAGGCACGGGAACGCATCCGGACGTTGTTGAAGGTCACCGCGAGGAGAAGACCCGCAGCAAAGGTCGTGAGGACCGAGAGGAGGCCGAAGGTAAATGTCCATACGAGCGACTTGGCGAACGGTGCGGCAAGCTTGCTCTCCGTGAAGACGCGGCCGAAGTTCTCGAACCCGACGGTGACCCGCCAGCCCGGCTGGAGTTCGGTACCGTCGGCAGCGACGAACGAACCGTGGTCGTTCTCGGTGTAGACGACGCCCGTCTCGGTGTTCGTCATGGTGCTCGTAGCGGCATCGAAATCCATGACAGAGACTGCCCGGATGCCGATGAGACCCGTTGGCGTGCGGAGGGATCCATCCTCGACGTCGTCCGACCATGGCACTCGGACCTGGACGAGGTCCGGGATCGCCGCGAGCTCGCCGAGGCTCGAGACGACGTGGAAGCCGTCAGCAGCAGAGATGCGGCCACCGTCGATGGTCGCACCTTCGAGCGGCGCGAGCGGTTCGTCGGCGGAGCCGGCGAGAGGGACACCGTTGTCGACGATCGCGAGGAAGGTTGTGCCGTCTTTGACGAGGACGGTGAGGTCGTACGTCGGCGTGTCCGGCATCTCTTTCTCGTTGTACTCGAGGATGCGCTCGATCGCCTGGTCGCGGGTGATCGCATGAGCGGTGCCGTAGTTCGTGAAGGCGACGAATGCGGTGTACGCCATGACGAACACCTGGAAGACCAGAAGGAAGGCCAGCCCCGGGACGAGATACTTGCCAGGGATCGTCCGCCGGGAGAAGTACACCCAGTTGACCACAAGGGTCAGTGCGACGAGCCCGGCGAAGATCCCCCAGGACGCGAGGACGAACGACGTCACGAGCCCGTAGACGAAGAAGGCATCGACAAGCATCATCAGGGCGAGCTTCACGAAGAAGCCCGCCCTGACGTCACGGGCATGGCTGACGATCGGTCGGCCGGGTGGTAGTTCCGCCTGGACCGTCGGCTCCGTCGCCGCACCGGTTCCGGCAGGACTGCGCTGCATCATCTCGTCCTCCTGGGACGCCCGCGCTGCGGCGGGCTCACGATCATTATGTCCTCGAACGATCGCCGGGGCCCTACGTCATGCGCAGGGCCCCGGCGTCACTCGTACTTCAGCCGTCGGCGGGCGCCTCAGGCCGGGGTGACTCAGAAGAGACCGGAGACCGTCTCGGAGACGTCGGCCCAGAGCTTGGCCGGGTCGTCGACCTTGCCCGCGATGATCTGGCCCTGAGCGGCGCCGACCGCGCCCCAGACGCCGTCCATCTCCTTGTAGTTCGGCTGCGGCACAGCCGTCTTACCGACCTCGATGAACGCCTTGACGACCTCGTCCGTGATGTTTGCAGCCGAAACCGTGTTCACGGGGATACGCTTGCCAACCTCGTAGAGCTTCGTCTGGACATCCGACGTCGCGATGTAGGACACGAAGGAGTTCGCAGCGATCTGGTTCTTCGACGTCGCGTTGACGTAGAAGCCCTGGAAGCCGGCGAGGGGGCTCGCCGTCTTGCCACCAGCGGACGGGATGGGGAGGACGGAGACGTCCATGCCCGACTCCACGAAGCGACCCTCAGCACCCGCGACGTTCCACGGGCCCGTGATGATGTAGGGCGTCTCGCCCTTGCGGAACGCGTCCGCCGCCACGTCACCGTTGATGTCGCCCGAGAGCCATCCGAGACCGTTCTTGCCCTGCTCGTTGAGCCACGTCGCGAACTTCGCTCCGTCCTCGCCGCCGAGGCCGGACTCCTTCTTGTAGGTGCCGTCGTCGTTGAGCGCGAAGAAGTGAACCCCGAAGGACGCCATGAGCGGGTACATGTGGAAGGCGTCGCCGTCCTCACCGCTCTGCTGGAGGACAGCGGGGTACTTGGCCTTCGTGGTGTCGTTCTGCTTGATGAGCTCGTCCCAGGTCGCCGGGGTCTCCTTGACGAGGTCGTTGTTGCGGATGAGCGCGATGTTCTCGGTCGCGTACGGCACCGCGTAGAGTCCGCCGTCGATGGTGAAGGCTGCCTTGCCGGTGTCCGAGAGCTCGTTCAGTGCGTCGCCGAGCGAGACCTTGGCGACGAGGCCGCTGGCCACGAGCTCGCCGGCCCAGTCGTTGGCTCCAACGATGATGTCGGGGGCGCCATCCTGGGTCGCCTGGGCGGCGAAGTCCTTCTTGATGTCACCGAAGGCCTTCTGCGTCATGTTGACCTTGACGCCGTTCTCCTTCTCGAAGTCGGCCGCGACGTCCTTGAGGTCGACGATGCGCTGCTCGTCAACCCAGATGTTGAGCTCGCCCGAGAGCTTGGGAGCCTCCGACGTGGTCGCCTGAGGGGCGGGGGTGGTGGTCGGGTTCTTGCTGCCCGTGTCGCCCGAGCAGGCGGTGAGGGCGAGGCCGAGGCCAAGTGCCGCGGCAACGATGGGGATGCTCCGTCGCATCTGAATGTTCTCCCGTTTCTCTGCATCTTTGCGACCACCCACGTCGGTGGGCGCCGCCCTGATGAGACTGACGCTAGACGTCGGAGTGCACAAGATGCAAGCCGTTGCGGTAACTTTCATGCAACGGTTGCCGCACTCACCCGACCCGGAGAGCCTCCGGACAACCGGACGACCCCGACGCGTTCCGCACGACGCCCGCAGAACCACGCGGATCCGTCGACGCGAACGAGGACATGGCAAGGAGGCCATCTTGTCCCGTACCCTGCACACCGTGCGCACCCGACTCACCGATCTGGCCCAGCAGGCCGGCGTGAGCACCGCGACGGTCTCCCGCGTGCTCAACGGGAAGGCCGGCGTCTCGAGCGAGACGCGCCAAGCGGTGCTCGCTGCCCTCGACCTCCTCGGCTACGAGCGACCCGAGAAGCTCCGCGGCCACTCAGCGGGCCTCGTCGGGCTCATCGTCCCCGAGCTCACCAACCCGATCTTCCCTGCGTTCGCGCAGGCGATTGAGTCGCGACTCTCCGAGCACGGCTACACGCCGCTGCTGTGCACCCAGTCGCCGGGCGGCACGACCGAGGACGAGTACATCGAGATGCTCCTCGAGCACGGCGTCGCCGGCATCGTCTTCGTCTCGGGGCTGCACGCCGACACGTCCGCGAGCCGCGAGCGGTATCACCGTCTGCGTGAGCGCGGCGTCCCGCTTGTGATGGTCAACGGCTTCGCCGAGGGCGTCGACGCGTCGTTCATCTCGAACGACGACGTCACCTCGATGGAACTTGCCGTCCGCCACCTCGTCTCGCTCGGCCATCGGAAGATCGGGCTCGCGATCGGCCAGGAGCGTTACGTCCCCGTGCACCGCAAGCGCGAGGGGTTCGCCGCCGCGATCGCGCGCCACCTCGGCGTCACCAACGCAAGCCCGCACGTCGCGACCTCGCTCTTCACTGTCGAGGGTGGTGCCGCCGCGGCGGGCGAGCTCGTCGACTCGGGCCACACTGGGATCGTGTGCGGCTCCGACCTCATGGCGCTCGGCGCGACGCGCGCCGTCCGGGCCCGCGGCCTACGGACGCCGCGCGACGTCTCCGTCATCGGGTTCGACGACTCCCCGCTCATCGCGTTCACCGAGCCCCCGCTCACGACGATCCGGCAGCCGGTCACCGCGATGGGCACCGCCGCCGTCACGTCGCTCGTCGCGCAGATCACCGGGGAGAGGGTCTCGCGCTCGGAGATCCTCTTCCACCCCGAGCTCGTCGTGCGCGAGTCGACGGGGGTGGCACCGAGCGGCGGCTGACGGTCGCCGCACACCCCCACGGCCCGCTCCCCAGCGGTCGGGACTGGCCTCGCCCGAGGGCGCGACACGGTCGGCACCACGGGTTCCGCAGAGGCCACGGTTGCGTGCCGTCGGCACCCGCACATCGCCGGGTCGCAACGCGCCTGGGACTTGCAGCGAGTCCCAGGCATCGGGTTACGCTGGACGTCCTCGAAACGATTCGAGCACCTCGTCCGAGCCCAGGAGCGTCGACCCGTGTCCACCCCCGCCCCGTCGCAGACCCTCGCGACGACCCTTGCCCACGCCGCGCGCCCCCAGGGCGAGTGGTGGCGCAACGCCGTCATCTACCAGGTCTACCCCCGATCCTTCGCCGACGGCGACGGCGACGGCATGGGCGACCTCGCCGGCATCACGCGCCGGCTCGACCATCTGGCCGCGCTCGGCGTCGACGCCCTGTGGCTCTCTCCGTTCTACCGGTCCCCGCAGGCCGACGGCGGCTACGACGTCGCCGACTACCGCGACGTCGACCCCCTCTTCGGCACGCTCGAGGACTTCGACGCGCTCCGCGCCCGCGCAACCGAGCTCGGCCTGCGCGTCATCGTCGACCTCGTCCCCAACCACACCTCCGACCAGCACGCCTGGTTCCAGACGGCGCTGCGCGCGGGGCCCGGCTCCCCCGAGCGGGCCCGCTACATCTTCCGTGAGGGTCGCGACGGCGGTGAGACGCCTCCCAACAACTGGTCCTCGATCTTCGGCGGGCCCGCCTGGACGCGCGTCGACCAGCGACCCGACGCGGCCGAGCTCGGCCTCACCGGCGACCGCCAGTGGTACCTCCACCTCTTCGACACGACCCAGCCCGACCTCGACTGGACGCGCGAGGAGGTCCACGCCGAACTCCGTTCCGTCCTGAGGTTCTGGCTCGACCGCGGGGTCGACGGCTTCCGCGTCGACGTCGCGCACGGCCTCGTCAAGAAGCCCGGCCTGCCCGACTGGGACTGGTCGACCGCCATGGTCACCGGGTCCGACGGCGCCGCCGCGCAGCAGACCAGCCTCTCCCCCATGTTCGACCAGCCCGGCGTCCACGACATCTACCGCGAGTGGAACGCCGTCCTCGCCGAGTACGACGGCGACCGCGCCCTCGTCGCCGAGGCCTGGGTCGAACCGCTCTCCTCGCTCGCCGACTACGTCCGTCCCGACGAGATGCAGCAGGCCTTCAACTTCCCCTACCTCACGACGCCCTGGGACGCCGCCTCCCTGCGCGAGACGATCGGCGAGTCGTTCCGCGTCTACGACGCCGTCGGTGCCCCCTGCACGTGGGTGCTCTCCAACCACGACGTCGTGCGCCACGCGACCCGTCTCGCGCTGCCCGCGGGTCACCGCCCCAACGGGATCCGCGCGCACGACCCGCAGCCCGACGCGGCGCTCGGGCTGCGGCGGGCCCGTGCGGCGACGCTCCAGATGCTCGCGCTCCCGGGCTCGGCCTACCTCTACCAGGGCGAGGAGCTCGGCCTGCCCGAGCACACCGCGCTCGACGACTCGCTGCGTCAGGACCCCACCTGGTTCCGCACGGGCTACCAGGAGGCGGGGCGTGACGGCTGCCGCATCCCGCTTCCGTGGGAGGCCGACGCCCCCGGGCTCGGCTTCGGCCCGACCGGTGCGACGTGGCTCCCCCAGCCCGAGTCGTACCGCGAGCTCGCGGCCGACGCCCAGACGGGCGTCGAGGGATCGACGCTCGAACTCTACCGGGCGGCCCTCGCGCTACGCCGCGCGCGCGACCTCGGGGACGGGGCGCTCGCGTGGGTCGACGCGTTCCGGGACGACCCGTCGGTCCTCGCGTTCTGCACGGACGAGCTGCTCGTCCTCACGAACCTCGGCGAGGTGCCCGTTCCGCTCCCCGCAGGTTTCGAGGTCGTGCTCGCGAGCGCGAGCCTCGACGAGGGGTGCGTGCCGACCGACACGACGGTCTGGGCGCTGCCCACGTTCTGAGACGCTCGTCCAGGAGCACTCTCCGGGGACGAACGGGGGGCGGTGGCCACCGGCCACCGCCCCCGCGCTCCGCCGCCCGGGCGCGCGTGTCCGTCCACGACACGCGCGCACCCAGTGCGGCAGCTTATCCGCCGTTGGTCAGCTCGTGCGACCCTCGGCGTGGACCGCGACGAATCCGCCGGCGGGGACCGTGGTGCTGAGCGTGCCATCGGCAGCGACCTCGATGGTAGCGCCTGCGCACCCCTGAGGGGAGCCGGGTCCGTCTGCGACGTCGCAGTACTCACCCGGGGCGAGGGTCGTCGGCCAGGAACCGACCGCCTCCTCGTCGCCCCGGTTGACGATGACCGTCCCGAGCTCTCCGCGCGAGAACGCGAGGACGTCGCCCGCCGAGTCGTCGACCGCGACGAGGCCTGCGCCATCGGTGACGCGCCGCCACTCGAGCATCCCTTGGATCGCGGGCCAGCGCTGCTCACACGTCCACGCTCCGTTCTCGAGCGACGTGGCGGGTCCCGGAGCGTCGGGGCACGACGCGTCGAGGACCTTGCCGTCACCGTCCTGGACGGGGCCCGCATCCCGGTCGTCGAACACGTAGCCCGAGTAGAGGACGGGCGTCCCGTAGGCCCCTGCGAGCATGAGGACGTTCGCGAGGAGGTACTCCGGGTCGCGCGCCGTGAGCATCTCCCCGTTGCGCTCGGTGTCATGGTTGACGACGAAGACGACAGCGTCGTCCGACGGCAGCATGCCGCGCTCGCCGAGCGTGAGCGCCTGGCGGAAGGTCGAGCCACCGAGGAGCCCGACGAGCTCGCGCCCGTAGCCGAACTCGAAGACCTGACCGTTGCCGACGTACTGCTCCGGGGTCACGGGCTCGCCGCCCGCGCGGATGACCTCCTGCCACACGAGCACGTCCGAGGGCAGGTCCGCGATGATCGCTGCGATGTCCTCGGGCGGTATGTGCTTGGCCGCGTCGATGCGGACACCGGCGACCCCGAGGCTCACGAGATCCGCGAGATAGGCCTGGAGCACGCCGCGTACACGCTCGGTGCCGGTCGCGAGGTCTGCGAGGTTGGCGAGCTCGCAGCTCTGCACCTGCTCGGCGTCCTTGTAGTTCTGGATGTCGCCATCAATGGTGTCGCAGTGGTGGAAGTCGCCGTCCTCGTCGGAGAAGAGCCCCGGGTACTCGTAGTGCTCGTACGACGACCCGGCCCAGCCGGTGCCCGGGCGCTCCTGCCCTGTCATGTGGTTGACGACGGCGTCGGCGACGATCCCGACGCCCGCGCTGCCGCACGTGGAGACCATATCTGTGAACTGCTCGCGTGACCCGAGCCTCGAGTCGACCCGATGACTCACGGGCTGGTAGGAGGTCCACCACTCCTCACCCAGGATGTGCTCCTGCGGCGGGGACGTCAGAACCCAGTCGATCCCTGCGGGGCCGAGCGTGTTGGTGCATTCCCGTGCGATCGCGTCCCAACTCCACTGGAAGAGCTGGATCCCGACGCCCGGCAGCGGGCCCTCGTCGGGAGCCGCCGTCGTCGCGGGAGCGCCGCTCGATGCCGGGGGCTGCTCCGAAGGAACCTCGCCGTCGCTCGCACCGCCGGAGCACGCCGCGAGCAGCGCGGCGAGCACGGCTGCTGCAGCGACGTGGTGCGTGGTGCGTGCGGTGCGCATCGGAACTCCCTGGTCGACGGTGACGTCGCAAGCATACAGAAAACTTGCAGCTTGTCGCGCACGTGACCGCCACGCGCTCAGGATCAGCCACCCGAGACCGCGAGCTCCGCCTCCGCGAGACGCGCCCGGAACGTCTCGTCAAGCTCGCGCGAGTCGAGCCAGCCTTCCGGCAGGTGCGGCGTCTTCGGCGTCCCCTGACGGCCGCGCGTGCCCTCGGCGGCCTCCCCCGGGTACGGCGCCTCGAGGTCGAGCGCGTCGAGCAGCGTCCGCAACTCGGCGAGCGAGGAGACCATCGCAAGGCCGCGCCGTGCGTCACCGCCGACCGGATAGCCCTTGAGGTACCACGCCATGTGCTTGCGCAGCTCGCGCACCCCACGGTCCTCCTCGCCGAACTCCTCGACCATGAGCTCCCCGTGCCGGTAGATCGTCTCCGCGACCATCGCGAGCCCGGGCTGCAGCCGCTCGGGACGTCCTGCGAACGCCGCCGCGAGGTCGTGGAACAGCCACGGCCGCCCCTGGCAGCCCCGGCCGACAACGACGCCGTCGCAGCCCGTCGTCCGCACCATCTCGAGCGCGTCCTCGGCCGACCAGATGTCGCCGTTGCCGAGCACCGGGATGCTCGTCACGGTGCGCTTGAGCTCGGCAATCGCCGCCCAGTCGGCGTGGCCCGAGTAGTGCTCCGCTGCCGTCCGCGCGTGGAGCGCGACCGCTGCGACGCCGAGGTTCTCGGCGAGCAGCCCCGCCTCGAGGTACGTCTCGTGGTCGGCGTCGATACCCTTACGCATCTTGATCGTCACCGGGACGCCGTACGGCGCTGCAGCCTCGACGGCCGCCCCGACGATGCGCGTGAAGAGCTCCGTCTTCCACGGCAGCGCGGCGCCGCCGCCCTTGCGCGTTACCTTGGGCACGGGGCACCCGAAGTTGAGGTCGATGTGGTCGGCGCGATCCTCGCCCGCGATGATCTTCACGGCCGCCGCGACCGTCGCCGGGTCGACGCCGTAGACCTGCGCCGAGCGCACGGCCTCGTCCGGCTCGAACGTGACGATCCGCAGCGACTCCTCGTTGCGCGCGACGAGCGCGCGCGACGTCACCATCTCCGCGACGTAGAGGCCCGCGCCGTTCTCGCGGCACAACCTGCGGAACGCGCTGTTCGTCACGCCCGCCATAGGTGCGAGGACGACGGGCGTGTCGACCGAGTGCGGGCCGATGCGCAGCGGTGGGAGCACGTGCCCGTCGGGCGCGGAGGTCTCGAGGGTCGGGGTGGTCATGGGTTCCATCCTCGCACTGGACGCCCGAGGGGCCGACGTGGCTTGCGCCACGCCGGCCCCTCGGGATGTGCTCTCAGGCGCCGGTGAGACGCGCTGCGAGGAACGGCACGACCTGGTCGAGCGCGACTCGTTCCTGCTCCATGGAGTCACGGTGGCGAATCGTCACGGCGTTGTCCTCGAGCGTGTCGAAGTCGACCGTGATGCAGAACGGCGTACCGATCTCGTCCTGACGGCGGTAGCGGCGGCCGATCGCGCCGGCGTCGTCGAAGTCGACGTTCCAGTGCTTGCGCAGCTCGGTCGCGAGCGCACGCGCCTTGGGCGAGAGGTCGGCGTTCCGCGACAGGGGCAGGACGGCAGCCTTGACGGGCGCAAGACGGTGGTCGAGGCGCAGCACGGTGCGGACGTCGACGCCGCCCTTGGCGTTGGGTGCCTCGTCCTCGGCGTAGGCCTCGACGAGGAACGCCATGAGCGAGCGCGTGAGACCTGCAGCAGGCTCGATGACGTAGGGGTAGTACCGCTCGTTCTTCGCCTGGTCGAAGTACGAGAGGTCCTTGCCCGAGATCGTCGAGTGCGTGCGCAGGTCGAAGTCGGTGCGGTTGGCGATGCCCTCGAGCTCCCCCCACTCCGAGCCCGTGAAGCCGAAGCGGTACTCGATGTCGACGGTGCGCTTGGAATAGTGCGAGAGCTTCTCGGCGGGGTGCTCGTAGAGGCGGAGATTCTCGGGGTCGATGCCGAGGTCCGTGTACCAGGCCATCCGCGTGTCGATCCAGGTCTGGTGCCAGTCCTCGTCCGTGCCGGGCTCGACGAAGAACTCGAGCTCCATCTGCTCGAACTCCCGGGTACGGAAGATGAAGTTGCCGGGCGTGATCTCGTTGCGGAACGACTTGCCGATCTGGCCGATTCCGAACGGGGGCTTCATGCGCGACGCCGTCTGGACGTTGCCGAAGTTCACGAAGATACCCTGCGCGGTCTCGGGACGGAGGTAGTGCAGACCCTCCTCGTTGTCGACGGCGCCGAGGTACGTCTTGAGGAGGCCCGAGAAGTTCTGGGGCTCGGTCCAGGCGTCGCGCGTGCCGCAGTTGGGGCACGCGACGTCGCCGAGCCCGTTCTCCGCGGCACGACCCTTCTTCTCCTCAAACTCCTCGAGGAGCGTGTCGGCGCGGAAACGCTTGTGGCAGCTCGTGCACTCGACGAGCGGGTCGGTGAAGACCTCGACGTGACCCGAGGCCTCCCAGACCCTGCGCGGAAGGATGACGGAGGAGTCGATGCCGACGACGTCGTCGCGGCCGCGGACCATCGACTGCCACCACTGCCGCTTGATGTTCTCCTTGAGCTCGGCGCCGAGGGGTCCGTAGTCCCAGGCCGAACGCGAACCTCCGTAGATCTCACCTGCCTGGAAGACGAAGCCTCGGCGCTTGGCGAGGGAGATGACGGCGTCGAGACGCTTGGAGGTGGAAGCCACTGGTGATCACTCCGTTTGGATCGTCGGCGCCACGCATGGCGTGCGGGGCGGGGAACAACCCTCCCAGGATACCGGGCCACCAGCGGGCAACCGGCCCGTGCGCACGTGGCGCGGGCCGCGTCACACCGGGCCACGTTGACAACGGTTCTCAGTCTTATTGAGAATGGAGATCATGCATCGCTCAACGCCGCCCCGGCCCACCCACCGCACCGCACGCGCCGCCGGTGCCCTCGCCGCGCTCCTCGCGCTCACCGCGTGCGGGACGGCCGCAGCGGACGACGGCAGCCTCGAGGTCCTCGCCTCGTTCTACCCGCTCCAGTTCGTCACCGAGCAGGTCGGCGGAGACCGCGTCACCGTCACGAACCTCACTCCCCTCGGTGGCGAGCCCCACGACCTCGAGCTTTCCCCCGCCGCCATCGGCCGCGTGAGCCGCGCCGACCTCGTCGTCGTCCAGTCCGGCTTCCAGCCCGCCGTCGACCAGGCCGTCCTCGAAGGCCACCCCGCCCGCACCCTCGACGCGACCGCCGTCCTCGAGGCCGCCCCCGCGGCCGAGCCCGCGCTGCCCCTCCACGACGACGACCACGTCGACGCTCACGACGAGCACGAGCACGAGCACGACGAGCATGCGCACGATGAGCAGGCGTCCGACGCGCACGACCACGACCACGCCGCCGCGCTCGACGCCGGCCACGTGGCCGACGACGGTCATGACCAGGGCGGCGTCGACCCGCACTTCTGGCTCGACCCGACGCGCCTCGCGCTCCTCGCCCCCGCAGTCGCCGAGACGCTCGCCGCAGCGGATCCCGCAGGTGCGGACGAGTACCGGAGCCGGGCCGACACGCTCGTTCACGAACTCACGGAGCTCGACACCACGTTCACGGCAGGCCTCGCGTCGTGCACGCACCGGACGCTCGTCACGAGCCACGCCGCGTTCGGCCACCTCGCGCTGCGGTACGACCTCGACCAGGTCTCGGTCGCCGGCCTCGACCCCGACACCGAGCCGTCACCGCGTCGCATCCGTGAGGTGGCCGACCTCGTCCGCGAGGCGGGAGTCCCGACGATCTTCTTCGAGTCCGCCGCGACCGCCAAAGTCGCCGACGTCCTCGCCGAGGACGCAGGGGTGACGACCGCCGCCCTGAGCCCGCTCGAGTCGCTCACGCGCGAGCAGGTCGACGCGGGCGACGACTACCTCACGATCATGACCGCGAACCTCGCGGCGCTACGGACAGGACTCGATTGTGCCTGACACCTCCACGACGTCCGCCGCCGTCCCGAGCGGCGCCCAGGCTGGCTCCGGCCCGGCCGCTACTCCGGCCCTCGACGTGCGAGGCCTCACGACGCACCTCGGCGGGCAGCAGATCCTCGGCGGCGTCGACCTGCGCATCGACCGCGGCGAGGTCGTCGCCCTCCTCGGGACGAACGGCTCAGGGAAGTCCACGCTCGTGCGGACGCTCGTGCGTGCTGTCCCCGCGAGCGGCGGGACCGTGAGCGTCCTCGGCGCGCCGCTTGGCCCGCGCGTGCCATGGCACCGCATCGGCTACGTGCCCCAGCGGCTCGGTGCCGCCGGCGGCGTCCCCGCGACCGTCCGCGAGATCGTCACCTCGGGCCTCCTCGGTCCGCGCACCCTCCGCAAGCCGCGCGACTGGCGTGCGCGCGTCGATGCCGCCCTCACCGAGGTCGGCCTCCTCCACCGTCGCGACCAGGCGGTGTCCGACCTCTCGGGCGGCCAGCAGCGTCGCGTCCTCATCGCGCGAGCCCTCGTCCGCGACCCCGAGCTGCTCATCCTCGACGAGCCTATCGCCGGCGTCGACCAGCCGAGCCAGGAGGCGTTCGCCCGCACGATGACCGCGCTCGTCGCGCGCGGCGTCACCGTCCTCGTCGTCCTCCACGAGCTCGGCGAGCTCGAGCACCTCATCACGCGCACCGTCGTCCTGCGGCACGGGACCGTCGTCCACGACGGACCCGCGCCGCGTGCCGCGCGCGGCCACGACGACCCCGACCACGACCACGAGCACGCGCACGGCGATCCCGAGCTCGCGCCGTCGGCCGTCGTCCTCACCGACCACCCCTTCTGCGAGGCCGACTGACATGGACCAGATCCTCGACATGCTCTCGACGCCCCTCATGCAGCGCGGCCTCCTCGCCGCGCTCCTCGTGGGGATCGTCGCACCCGTCATGGGCACGTTCCTCGTGCAGCGGCGGCTCTCCCTCCTCGGCGACGGCATCGGCCACGTCGCCCTCACGGGCGTCGCGCTCGGCTGGCTCGTCGGCGCGGCCGCCGGTGTCACGCCGGTCGACGCGCTCGCCGTTCCCGGCGCCGTCATCGCGGCCGTCGTCGGCGCCGTCGGCATCGAGGTCGTCCGCGAGCGGGGCCGCACGAGCGCCGATGTCGCGCTCGCGCTCCTCTTCTACGGCGGCATCGCGGGCGGCGTCATCATCATCCAGCTCGCGGGCGGCCAGAGCTCGAACCTCATGGCGTACCTCTTCGGCTCGATCTCGGTCGTCACGACGTGGGACCTCGTCCTCACCGCGGTGCTCGCGCTCGTCGTGCTCGGGCTCGGCGTCGGCTTGCGGCCCGCCCTCTTCACGGTCTCGCACGACGAGGAGTTCGCTCGCGCAAGCGGCCTGCCCGTGCGGCTGCTCAACGTCGCGATCGCCGTCATGGCCGCCCTCACGGTGACGGTCGCGATGCGCGTCGTCGGGCTACTGCTCGTCTCCGCGCTCATGATCGTGCCCGTCGCGGTCGCCCAACTCCTCACACGTTCGTTCGTCACGACGATGCGTCTCGCGATCGGCATCGGCGTCGTCGCGTGTGTCGTGGGACTCTCCGCGACCTATTGGTGGGACGTCTCGCCCGGTGCGATGATCGTCGTGCTGACGATCGCGGCCTACGCCGTCGTCGCCACGCTCCATCCGGTGCTGCGCGGGCGGCAGGGTCGGCGTGATCCGCACCCCGACCTGCCCACCGACGTCGTCCTGGAGGGATGAGCGTGCAGCGCATGACCCGCCAGCGACTTGCCGTGAGCGAGACGCTCGCCGAGATCCCCGAGTTCGTCTCCGCGCAGCAGCTCCACGACGAGCTCACGGCGCGCGGCGACGCTGTCGGTCTCGCCACCGTCTACCGGACGTTGCAGGCCCTTGCGTCCGCCGGTGAGGTCGACGTCCTGCGGCTCTCCGACGGTGAGCTCGCCTACCGGCGCTGCGCACGACGCGAGCACCACCACCACCTTGTGTGCCGTGCGTGCGGCACGACCGTCGAGATCGACGGCCTCACCGTCGAGGCGTGGGCGTCGCTCGTCGGCGACAGTCACGGCTTCACGCGGATCGAGCACACGGTCGAGCTCTTCGGGCTCTGCGCCGAGTGCTCGGCCGAGGACGCCGCCGATCCGGAGACCGTCGGCGAGGCGCGCTGAGCATGCTCGCCACGGGACTCATCCCCGACGCCGCGACGACGCCCCTCCTCGGGATGTTCGCGTTCTTCCTCTTCATCGTCGTCGTCCGTACCCAGATCACCTACTGGCTCGCGCGGACGCTCACCGAGCGTGCCGTCACCAGGGGCGAGCCCCGCTCACCCCTGCTGCGGCGGTTCAAGCGGTGGCTCACCGAGGGCGGCGTCGACTCGGGCGTCGCAGCCCTCAACCGCTGGGGACTTCTCGTCGTCCCCCTGAGCTTCCTCTTCACGGGGACGAAGACCGTCGTCAACGCGGCCGCCGGCGTCACCCGCATGCCCTACGGCCGCTACACCGCGGCGATGCTCGTCGGCTGCGTCACCCACGCGACGATCTACGCGACGGTCGGCTGGGCCGCGTGGACCGCCGTCGTGAGCGCGGCCGCCGGGTCGCCGTGGGCGCTCCTCGCGCTCGTGGCGGCCGTCGCTGCTGTCGTCACCGGCGTCGTTCTCCACCGTCGGCACCAGCTTGCCCGACGGTCGCGCACCGAGCTCGACGTGGCCGGCGGCCCGCTCCAGGCCGTGCGTGAGCTCCACGGCCGCGCGGCCGAGGCGCACGACGCGGGCCTCCCCTACGGCACGCACGTCACGGGTGAGCACGACATCCCGACGGAGCACGACGTCCCGACGGAGCCCGACGCCTCGTCCGCACGATCGGACCGCACGTCCGGGCCCGCCGACGCGCAGAACAGGACCTCCCTGCCCGAGGAGCCCTCCGGTCATCCCTCGGGACGGTCGACCGCAGCCCCGTAGCGCCGGTCCCGGCGCGCGTACTCCTCGACGGCGTGCCACAGCACCCGGCGGTCGACATCGGGCCACGGCTCGGGCAGGAACACGAGCTCGGCGTACGCCGACTGCCAGATCATGAAGTTCGACGTGCGCTGCTCGCCCGAGCTCCGGAGGAACAGGTCGACGTCGGGGAGGTCCGGCTCGTCGAGGTACCGCTGGACGGTACGCTCGGTGACCTTCTCCGGGTCGAGCCGACCCGCCGCGACGTCACGCGCGATGTCCCGCGCGGCGTCCGCGATCTCGGCGCGGCCCCCGTAATTGACGCACATCGTCAGCGTGCACACATCGTTGTCACGCGTGCGACGCTCCGCCTCCTCGAGCTCGGTGATGACCGACTTCCACAGGCGCGGCCGCCGGCCCGCCCAGCGCACGCGCACCCCCCACGAGTCGAGGGTGTCGCGCTGGCGGCGCAGCACGTCGCGGGAGAAACCCATGAGAAACCGCACCTCCTCGGGGCTGCGCTTCCAGTTCTCCGTCGAGAACGCGTACGCCGAGACGTGCGTGACGCCGATCTCGATCGCGCCCGCGACGACGTCGAGCAGCGCGGCCTCGCCTGCCGCGTGCCCCGCGGTGCGGGGCAGGCCGCGCGCGTTCGCCCAGCGCCCGTTGCCGTCCATGACGACGGCGACGTGCCGCGGCACGAGCTCGCTCGGCAGCGTCGGCGGCAGGGCTCCCGACGGATGAGGGTCCGGGCGCTGCGGCGCAGGACGCGGCGAGGTGCGCATGGACGGACGGGGTGGACGAGGCATCGGCGAGAACCTCCGGAAGGCGGGGACGACGAGCGGCAGATGGACCGCCGCGCGACACGGAGCTGGCCGTTCGCACGCGCGGCGGAGCTCCGCTCGTCGCGCGGCACGAGAGCCTCGCGGATGAACGCTACCCGCTGCGCTCGGGAGCGGGTGGCCGCGGCGCGTGCGCGTCCCGGTCGACCATGCGCAGCGACCGCAGCGAGCGTTCGAGGTGGTACTGGCTGTACGCCGCGACGAGACCCGAGGCCTCGCGCCGTGTCCGTGGTTCCGTCGCCGACGCGGTCTCCCAGTCTCCCTCGAGGAGCGCCGCGAGCAGCGCGAACGTCTCCGGTGCGGGTGCTGGCGAGCCCGGCGGACGGCAGGCGGGGCACACCGCACCACCGTGCGCGACCGAGAACGCACGGTGCGGGCCCGGTGCGCCGCAGCGGCCGCAGCGGGTGAAACTTGGAGCCCAGCCTGCGACGGCGAGCGCGCGCACGAGGTAGGAGTCGAGCACGAGACCCGGGTCCTGACGGCGCTCGCTCAGTGCACGCAACGCTCCGACGAGCAACCAGAACTGCTGGACCGACGGCTCGCGCTCATCGGCGACGACCCTCTCGGCGGTCTCGAGCATGACGGCGCCGACCGTGTAGAGCGCGTAGTCATCGCAGATGGGCCGCGCGAACGCGCCGAGCGTCTCCGCCTGCGTGACGACGTCGAGGCTGCGGCCGACGTGCAGCTGGAGGTCCACGTACATGAACGGCTCGAGACGCGCCCCGAACCGCGAGGACGTGCGGCGCACGCCCTTGCCGACCGCACGGACCTTGCCGTGCTCGCGGGTGAGCAGCGTGACGATGCGGTCCGCCTCGCCCAGCTTCTGGGCGCGCAGGACCACTCCTTCGTCACGGTAGAGAGGCACAGGTCCATCCTCCCTCATGCCACCGACATGCGGGTGCCCGGCCGGGACGTCCCGGCCGGGCACCGCTCGCTCGGCGTCCGAGGGTCGTGACCGCGCCGCGAGACTGACGCACCGCGGTCAACGACGTCCACCCGCCGACGCCGCGCGGCTCGCGCGGCTCCGTAGGTCAGGCAGCTGCGCGGCCCGCCCGGTTGATCGCGGAGATGATGGCCTTGAGGGACGCCGTCGTGATCGACGGGTCGATGCCGACGCCCCAGAACACGGCGCCGTCGACCTCACACTCGACGTACGCGGCCGCCGTGGCATCGCCGCCCTCGGACAGGGCGTGCTCGGCGTAGTCGAGGACGCTCACGTGCACGTCGACCTGTGAGAGGGCGTCGACGAACGCCGCGATCGGTCCGTTGCCGTGCCCCTCGAGCGTCACCGCCACGTCGCCGTCGACGAGGTCGACCGCGATGGTGTCGGGCCCGTCCTCGACGCTCGTCGACCGCGTGCCGCGCAGGGCGAAGCGGCCCCACGGCTCGAGGGTGCCCCCCGGCGCCGCGGGCAGGTACTCGTCGGCGAAGATCGTCCAGATGTCGTCGCCCGAAACCTCGCGCCCCTCGCCGTCGGTCACGCCCTGGACGACGCGCGAGAACTCGATCTGGAGCCTGCGGGGCAGGTCGAGATGACGCTCCGACTTCAGGAGGTAGGAAATGCCGCCCTTGCCGGACTGCGAGTTCACGCGGATAACGGCCTCGTAGGAGCGCCCGACATCCTTGGGATCGATCGGCAGGTAGGGCACGCCCCACACGAGATCGTCGACGCCGACGCCCTGCTCCGCGGCGCGCGCCGCCATGTCGTCGAGGCCCTTCTTGATCGCGTCCTGGTGCGAACCTGAGAACGCGGTGAACACGAGGTCGCCCGCGTACGGGTGACGCTCGTGGACGCCGATCTGGTTGCAGTACTCGACCGTGCGACGAATCGCGTCGATGTCGGAAAAGTCGATCTGCGGGTCGACGCCCTGGCTCGCGAGGTTCATACCGAGCGTGACGAGGTCGACGTTGCCCGTGCGCTCGCCGTTGCCGAAGAGACAACCCTCGATGCGGTCGGCGCCCGCGAGGTAGCCGAGCTCGGCGGCCGCGACGGCGGTGCCGCGGTCGTTGTGCGGGTGCAGCGAGAGGATGACGTTCTCGCGGTGCGCGAGGTGGCGGCTCACCCACTCGATCGAGTCCGCGTAGACGTTGGGCGTCGCCATCTCGACAGTCGCCGGCAGGTTGACGATGACCTTGCGCTCGGGCGTCGGCTCGAGGACCTCGAGGACCGCGTTGCACACGCGCACAGCCACCTCGAGCTCGGTCCCCGTGTACGACTCGGGCGAATACTCGTAGAACACCTGCGTGTCCGGGATCGTGTGCTCGTACTTGCGGCACAGCTTGGCGCCGTCGACGGCGATCTCGGTGACGCCGGCCTCGTCCGTGCGGAAGACGACCTCGCGCTGGAGGATCGACGTCGAGTTGTAGAGGTGGACGATCGCCTGCTTGGCGCCCTCGAGCGACTCGTACGTCCGCGCGATGAGGTGCTCGCGCGCCTGGGTGAGCACCTGGATGACGACATCGTCAGGGATGTGCCCGCCCTCGATGAGCAGGCGGACGAAGTCGAAGTCGGTCTGCGAGGCCGACGGGAAGCCGACCTCGATCTCCTTGTAGCCCATGTCGACGAGCAGCTTGAACATCGTGAGCTTGCGCTCGGGGTTCATCGGCTCGATGAGGGCCTGGTTGCCGTCGCGCAGGTCGACCGCGCACCAGCGCGGAGCCTGGGTGATCGTCCGGGTGGGCCACGTGCGGTCCGGCAGGTCGACAACGATCTGCTGTGCGAACGGGAGATACTTGTGCACCGGCATCCCGGAGGGCTGCTGCGGGCCGCCGGGGAAACCGTCGTGTGTGGGGACGTGCGTGTTCATCATGGGGTCCTTCGTCTGGTGCTGCTCAGCGGGGTTTGCCGGTCGGCACACCAACCACCGCGACGAGGATCCGACCGATCAGGCCTCGTCGCGGCAGCGAAGGAGCAGCAAATGCTGCGCAGCACGGCGCACGTTGTCACTCTACTCCGCGGCGGTGCCGTGCCGGGAACGGCGTCCGGGACCCGGGACGTTCGTCGTCCGGGGTCCCGGATCACCCGTCAGTAGTAGAAGTAGCGGAGGTCGGAGAGAACAGGCAGGTCAAGGAGCGGGTTGTCCGCTCCGAGGTGGTCGGCGAGCCGACCCGCCTCCCGCTCGACCCAGGCGGCGTCGAGGCGCGTGCCGCTTTTCTCGAGCGAGGACGCGGCGTTCTGGGCGAGGGAGACCGCACGGACGACGGACTCCGTCGGCGCCAGGAACCACTCGTCCCCCTCCTTGACCATGACGAACGCCGCTCCCCCGAGGCCGAGGTCCGAGACGAGCGGGGCCTTGTCGAGGCACAGCCGTCCATACCCGTCATAGCTGAGATCCACGTCGACGCACACCTCGTCGAACGTCACCGTCGTCCGGCCGTCGTAGGAATCGGCCACGAGACTCAGGTTGTCGGGCACGACGAGCGCACGCCGTGGGCCCGCCTCGATCTGGGAGAACGTCCCGTGGACCACGATGTCGTCGATGTCGAGCCTCGACGTGTCCGCGTAGACCGACAGCACGCGACGCTCCGCGAGCGAGAGCCCGGCGACGAGTCCACGCATGTCACCTCGCGCGGCCGCGCGGACGAGCGCGTCAGCAGCCTCGACCGGAGTTTCGCCGCCGGCTCCTTCGCCGACGCCGAGCATCGTCCCGCGCCGCGCGTCCGTGCCCGAGTCGAGGTAGGCGATCTCTCCCAGCGTGAGGTACGGGCTCACGTACCAGCCGCCGCCCTCCTCGACAGCCATGACGAAGACAGGGACGTCCTCCTCCGCGGCGATCCGTCCGAGGTCGACCCGGTACGGCAGCTCACCGGCCAGTTGGTCGACGATCGCGTCGCGCGTCTCCTCGCGGTCGACCGACCCGAGGTCCGTCATCGGCAGCGAGTCGAGGTTCTCGAGCACAATGTCGGCGAGCTTGGCCGGGTCACCGTCGACCGTCAGCGTGCCGTCGGTGAGCTCGACCCGTGCGAGTCCGTCCTGGAGGTCCACGACACGTGTCTTCACGCCCTCGACGGAGATCTTCAGCACATCGAGCGCCCTGGCTGCCTGCTTGACGCTCGACCCGACCGAACCGCTGCTCGTCGACGAGTCCGCGACGACGTCCCGGAGGGCCCCGGTCTCGGCCGGCGACATGATGCCCGCGATGCCGAGAAGATCCTTGGCCGCGACGGCGTCGACGAGCCTCTCGGCCGCCTGCTCGGGGGACGCGGCCGGCTTGAACTTCCCTCCGATGAACTCACTGACGGCGAACGCGCCACCGCCGAGCACGAGCGCGAGACCCGCCGCGACGCCCGCGATGACGATGCCCTTGCGGCGACGCGGTGGCGTCGCGGACGTCTCCACCGAGAGCTCGTGCGCGGGCGACGCCCAGCCGTCGTACGCAGCCTCCGCATGTCCCGGTGCCATGTACGTCGGGACGTGAGGGGTGCTGGTGCCCGCGGCGTCCGCCACGGGATACGCGTACGCGGGGGCGCCCGACGGCGGCACGGCAGCGGCGTGCACCCGGGAGTCGACGATGGCGGCCACGTGCGGGTCGCCCTGGTCCCGCAGCCACGCGAGGAGCTCCGGGTAGGCCTGCGGGTGCGAGGCGACGTGGGCGCGGAGGTCAGGTCTGTGCGCGGCGATCTGTGCGAGCTCTGCGGCGTCGGTCGTCGGATCGCAGACGCGGTCGTACCACGGGTCGTTCACCATGAGACGCTCCCTGTGCGTCGTGGGCGGCGGACGTGCGGCGTCCGAGGACCTCCCTGATGGGTCCCGCGGTGAGCCTACCTGCCGAGCCCCCGCTCGTCACCGGCCCTCACCGCCCCCGCTCACCCACCCCGGACGCCGCCCCGGACGCGACGAGGCCCGTCCTCGCCGATCGTTCGGCCGGGAGGACGGGCCTCGTGACACCACGCGGCGTCAGCGGATCACGAGCACGTGAGCGACTCGTAGATGACGTGCGTCTCGTCGATCGAACGACCGGCAGCAATGCCCGTGTCGTCGGTCGCGACGATGCAGTATGTCGCCGCCTCCGTGCTCACGTCGAGCTCGGACACCGTGATGCTCACGCCGTCGGACGGTACGACGCCCGCAGCGGCAAGGAGGCTCGCGCCGCCGTCGAGATCGATCCCCCGCGCGTAGTTCGCGGCCTCGGCGGTGCTCTCGACGAGGAACATCGCGACGTAGCCGCCGGCGTTTGCGAGGTCGGACTCAAGGAACGATGTGCGTGCGGCCTCGTCCCCCGCCCCGAGCCCGTCGAGGCCCGTGCCGGTGTCGTCCGCCCCGTCGAGCGCGCCGAGCCCGCCGAGCCCGCCTAGGGCACCGAGCCCGCCACCGCTCATCGCCTGCTCACCGAGCATCGAGGCGAAGTCCGCGAAGAGGGGCTGACTGGCGAGGTACTCGACGAGAGCGGTCGAACGCTCGGTGAGCCAGGCTTCGTCGTCAAGCTTGCCGGACTTCTGGAGCTCAAGGGTGGCGTCCGACAGGATACGGGCGCCGTCGACGATCGTCTCGGTGGGGCTGACGAACCACGTGCCGCCCTCGGAGACCGCGACGAGGCCGAGCTTTGCGAGGCCGAGCTCGGAGAGGAGAGGCGCCTCGTCCGTGCAGATCCTGCCGTCCTTGCCGCTCGTCGGGTCCGAGACCGTGAGGCACGGGCCGTCGAGCGTGACGGACGGACCACCGTCGGTGGCCGCGATCTTCAGCCCCTTCGGAACGATGCGGGCGCGGTCGCCCTTCGTCTCCGACGTGGTGAACGTGCCATCCACGGTCACGGGGACGGGGAACGTCTGCCCGGCCGGCAGGTACACGGAGAGCACACGGCGCTCGGGCAGCGGGAGCGACGCGACGATCGCGTCGACGTCACCCGAGAGGATCGCGCGGACGAGCCCGTCGCCGGCAGCCTCCGGGGAGCCGAACCCGGTGCCCTTGCCCTCGCCGAGCATCGTGCCTCGCGGGGTGCTCGAGCCGCTCGAGACATAGGCTGCCTCACCGAACGTGAGGTACGGGCTCACGTACCAGGCGTCGTCCTCCTTGACCGTGACGACGAAGAGCGGGTTGCTCTCGCGAGCGAGGTCCGCGAAGTCGGCGGTGGCGGGGAGCGCCTCCTCGAGCTGCGTGACGAGCTCACCACGCAACGACTGAGCATCGAGCGACTCGCCCGCACCGTACGTCTCGAGCAGGCTCGAGAGCTCGGGGTTTTGGGCCATGGCCTCGTCCCAGAACTTGACGAACGCGTCGCCGATCTTCGCCGGGTCACCGTCGAGCGTGATGGTGCCCGCGGTGACCTCGACCTTCGAGAGGCCGTCCTGGAGGGTCGTCTCGGTGGTCGTGACACCCGACGTCGTGATTGTCAGCGAGTCGAGGACGTCGGTGAACGCCTTGATGCTCGTCGCGGACGACGAGCCCTCTGCGCTCTTGAGAGACGCGTCGAGCATCCCGGAGAGCGACGAGACCTCTGCCGGGGACATCGCACCGAGCATCGCGAGCGCGTCCTTCTTCTCGAGGCCCGTCACGAGCTGGTCGAACGCCGCACGTGGCGTCTCGGAACCGTCGACCTTGTCGAGGATGAAGTGATTGACCGCGAGGGCGGCACCTCCGAGCGCGACGGCCACACCCGCGGCCGCACCGGCGACGACAAGTCCCTTGCGACGGCGGCGCGGCGCGCCCTGGATCTCGGCGACGGATGCACCTGCACCGTACGACGGTCCACCCGGCTGGAAGCCGGCGACCGAGCCGCCCTCGGTACCCGGTACCGCCCCGTAGGGGGCCGCCACGGCGGCAGGGTCGTCATGCACCTCGCCGCCGTGGCTCCAGGCGCTCACCTGGGCCGGCACCTGCTGCGCACCCCCCGGGGGCAGCGGGTGCGACTGCGGCACGAGCGGTGCCGCAGTGCCCGGCCGAGCGTCGACGGCCGCGACGACGGTTGGGTCCCCGAGCCCTCGGAGCCACTCGAGCAGCGCCGGGTAGGCGTTCGGGTGCGCAGCGACGAGCGCCCGGAGGTCGGGACGGTGCGTCGCGATCTCCGCGAGCTGCGCACCAGGTGTCGTCGGGTCGAGCGCGAGATCTCGCGCCTGGTCCTGTGTCATCGTTCTCCCCCTTGACAGCCACGGCTTCAAAGCGTGGCGTGATTGTCGTTTTCGTTCGTTCTCAGGCCGTGCGAGAGCGTAGCGCGTCGTCGACCTCGGCGTCACCCAGCTGCCCGAGCCACTCGAGCAGCGCCGGGTACGTCGAGGGGTTGGCGGCGAGCGCGGCCCGCAGTGTCGGCGCGTCCTGAGCGATCTGTGCGAGCGTCGTCGCCGACGTCTGCGGGTCGATCGCCTGGGCCCACGTGAATCCAGCCTCGGCACGGGTCGACGGCTCGGAGACGCCCGCGGCACCGGCATCGTCGAGCCGGAGCACCTCGGTGATCTGCTCGCCGGCCGGAGCGGCATCCGCACCGGACGACTGCTCCGTCAGGTCCACCGACGACGTCCCTGCGTCCGCGGACGGCGCCTCGGCCTCGGCCCCGTCGACCGGGGACGACCCGGTCGCGACCTCCGCCGCGGGTGCCGCCTCCGGCACCGACCCCGGGGCTTCGGCAGCAGGCGCACCGTAGGCCGGCTGCCCAGCAGGCGCACCGTAGGCCGGCTGCCCAGCAGGCGCACCGTAGGCCGGCTGCCCAGCAGGCGCACCGTAGGCCGGCTGCCCAGCAGGCGCACCGTAGGCCGGCTGCTCGGCAGGAGCACCATAGCCGGGCGCACCCACGGCAGGCGCCCCCGCAGGTGCGGGCCGCTGGGTGACGCCCACGGGTGCCGGGGTCACACCGTACGCCGGGCCCGGGGCCTGCGGATAGCCGTACGACGCGGCAGGAGACCCCTGGGCGGACGGGGCGCTCGGCGCGGGTGCCGCGGGAGCGGACCGCAGCGCCGCAACCTGGGGCCGCCACACGAAGGCGGACTCGACACCACCCGGACGTGGCGTCGCGGGGTTCGCCGCGATGTGCGAGCGGACGGCGCTCGGCAGCGTGAGGCACGCGAGGACCGCGACCGGGAGTCCGACACCGAGGACGAGCGTGAGCAGACCCACGTGCGCGGCCGGAGCGACCGCGCTCGCCTCGTCGAGGCGCGAGACGACCACGAGGACGATGCCGAGGCCGAGAAGCGCCGCGGTCGCCGCGAGCGCCGGGCGACGGGCGTCGGCCGGCCGGCCGACGAGCATCGAACGCACCTTGAGCGCGACACCCCCGAGGACGAGGGCGACGACCGCACCGGGGATGAGCTCGCTCAGACCGGGCGAGGCCTCACCATGCATGCCGAACCACTCCGTGCCGACCGATCCTCCGGGGATCTTGCGGTCGTCGATCGCGACGACGAGCGTGACCGCGGCGAGCACGCCGGCGAGCGCACCGAGCAGGGCGAGCAGCCCGCGCGCCGTGACGAACCAGCCGATCGCGGGATCGCCCTCAGGCTTCGCGGCGCGGACCACCGCGGGCGACGTCGTGAGGGCGGCGAGGACCCCGACGAGGACGAGCCCGAACCCGAGTGCCGCGATGCCCGTGACGTACGTGTCGTCGCCGTCCTTGAAGGTGACGAGCGTGCGGACCGACTCCAGCGCGGAGCTTGCGCCGGTACCGCCCGACGCGAAGAGCACAGCCGCCCAGGTCGCCGCGACGACGACCGACGCGCGGCGCCACAGGGCCGTGCCAGTGAACGCCGCGAGGACGGCGGGGAGCACAAGGGCGACGAGGACGGTGGTCGTCGTCACGGCGATGGCCGTCACTAGACCGTCCAGCTCGTCGAGTTTTCGGATCGGCTCGGCCACCTGGAGCCGCTGGACGACGACGAGGGTCAGCCATGCCACGGGTGCGAGCGCAGCGAGGATTCCCACGACGAGCGTCGTCGCCCGCCACGACCTGGTGGTGGCGCCGTCGAGCTCGACCGGGCCGAGCTCGCACGCGCGCGGGACGGCCGCGAGCGCTGCTGCCGTCAGCGCAATGCCGACACCCGCACCGACGCCCCGGTGCCCGTCGACGCTCGCGGCGTCGAGGACGATCTGCGCGATCGCGGCAGCGGCCGTGGGCAGCGCGAGCAGGACGCGCGCCCGGCGGGTCGAGTGCACGGTCCACGCAGCGGGCAGGGCGCCGAGACGCGCGAGGTACGGGAGCGCGAGCGGGACGACGAGGAGTAGCAGCGAGGCGAGCGCCCAGGGGACGTCGGTCGCGCCGCCAGCCGCGCTCCACGGGAGCTGCAGCGCCAGAACGATCGCGACGACACCGAGCAGGTCACGCACGTGGTCCCCGTCGGTGATGTCGTCGAACCGCCCGCGGGGAGCGGTGTTCTCGGCCGGAGCCGACTCGGTGGTGTCACCGAGGGGCGTGCCGCCCACGTTCTCATCCATGTGGAAGTCCTCCTCCGTCTGCCACGCCCGCACGGCATGCTCGACCGGACACGCCCTGAGCGCGTCGGTGCGAATCTACCGTGACCTGTGCGTGACCGCCCGCCGAACCTCGGAGCGTCAGATCCCGAGCTGGTAGACGCCCCAGTACGCGAGGATGAGGACGACGATGCTGGTCCCGGCGACGGTGGCGACCGTGGCGCACCAGGCGGCACGCCCCCGGACGAGCACGCGTGGGGGCGCCTCGCCCAGCTCGAGCGCCTCGCGCGTTCCCGCACGGTGGTCGATGACCCGCTCGACGAGCACCGCTGCGACGACGAGGACCGCGAGGCCGACGAGACGCACCACGAACCACCCGCCCCACACGACCCAGGCGTCCCGCTCGTAGTCGACCGCGAGGCGGGCGATCGCGACGAGGTAGGCGACGAGCCCGGCGAGCGTCACGAGGGCGAGCACCGGGAGCAGAACCAGCTGGCGCGCGACAACCCCGTCGACGCCACGCTCGGCCCGCGGGACCGCGCGCCGCCGGTCCCGGACCCTCATGGCCACCGTGATCACCCCACCGGCGGCGACGAGGCCGAGCCCGACGAGCACGATGATGAGCACCGTGTCGCCCGAGCCGAACCAGTGGGGTGCGGGGACGTCGAGGGCGAGGTACCTCTGGAAGGGCTGCGCGCCGGCGACGCGCGGCGTCCCGGACCCGGTCTCCGGCAGTCCGAGGACCCACCCCGTGAGGTCGGCCGCAAACGCCGGCGAGAGCCGTCCGTCGACCTTGATCCCGTGGTTCGCACCGCCGTAGAAGCGGACGAGCACGTCGCCGTTGCCGGCGGTCGTGAGCGCCGAGATGATGTCCCGCGTCCCCTGGACGACGGGCATCGAGGAGTCGTCGGTCCCGTAGGCGACGAGCACGGGCATCTGGAGCGCAGGCAAGTACGGGTCGACGTCGAAGTCCGCGTAGTCGATCCCCCCGCCGGGCAGCTCCATGCCGACCGCGCGCGGGATCGCACGGAACACGGACTCGGGCACACCCGTGTTGCGCAGGTAGCTGTCGACCGCGAACGCGGCCTGGGCGCGCGGTGGCACGACGGGCGCGGAGACGAGCGCGACGAACGCGAGCGTCGGGTCGTCACGCGCCATGAGCGGCGCGATCCACGTCCCCTCGGACTCCGCGTAGACGCCGACCCGGTCCGGGACGACCGTCGGCAGCGTCCGCAGGTAGGCGACCGCGGCTGCGTAGTCGCGCGCCATCTCCTCGTAGTCCCGGTGCCTGAGCGACGAGAACTCTGGACGCTTCGCCGGGACGACGGTCGTGACACCGGCGCTCGCGAGCGCGACCGCCTGCCCGACGAAGGCCTTGTCCGACTCCTTCGTCCCGGCACCATGGACGAAGACGACGCCAGGGGTGCCGGCGACGCCCGCGGGCGAGCGGACCGTCGCGTCGACGTCGTCGTCGCCGATCGTGAGGACGACGCGTTCCGTGACGACGTCGTGCGTCCCCACCGGTGTCGTTCCCTCGGCACCCGCGATCGACGTGTCGGTGACGTTCACCCGGAGCTGTTCCGGCACGGGGACCGGGTCCCACGTAGGCCCGGCGACCGCGCCGACGACTGCGAGCAGGACGGCGAACGCCGCCGCCGTCGTCGCCGTCCTCCCCCAGCCGCCCCGTGCGCGCGCCACGCTCAGAAGCCCAGTCGGCCCAGCTGCTTGGGGTCGCGCTGCCAGTCCTTGGCGACCTTGACGTGGAGGTCGAGGAAGACCTTCTGGCCGAGGAGACGCTCGATGCCCGTCCGGGCGCGGGTCCCGACCTCGCGCAGTCGTGAGCCCCCGCGGCCGATGATGATGCCCTTCTGCGAGTCCCGCTCAACGAAGAGGTTGACGCGCACGTCGACGACCCGGCCGTCGGCGCGCGGCACGATCTCGTCGACGACGACCGCGAGCGAATGCGGCAGCTCGTCGCGCACGCCCTCGAGCGCGGACTCACGGACGAGCTCGGCGACCATGACGGCCTCGGGCTCGTCGGTGAGCTCTCCGTCCGGGTAGAGCACGGGGCCCTCCGGGAGGTGCCGCACGAGGACGTCGGTGAGCTCGGTGACCTGGAAGCCGTCACGTGCCGAGACGGGCACGACGTCGTCCCACTCGCCGAGGGTCGCGACGGCGAGGAGCTGCTCGGCAAGCTCGGCGCGCCCGACCGTGTCCGACTTCGTCACGGCGGCGACGACGGGCGTGCGCCGCCGCCCGGTCATGAGGGGCGCGAGCTCGCTCGCGATGAAGCGGTCGCCCGGCCCGACCTTCTGGTCGGCCGGGAGGCAGAAGACGACGACGTCGACCTCGGCGAGCGTGTCCCGCACGAGCGTGTTGAGGCGCTCGCCGAGCAGCGTGCGCGGACGGTGGAGGCCGGGCGTGTCGACGAGCACGAGCTGGGCGTCGTCGCGATGGACGATGCCGCGGATCGTGTGGCGCGTCGTCTGCGGACGGCCCGACGTGATCGCGACCTTCTCGCCGACGAGCGCGTTCGTGAGCGTCGACTTGCCCGCGTTCGGGCGCCCGACGAGGCACGCGAACCCAGAACGGTGGTCGGTGGCGGTCATGCGTCGGTCCTTCGGTCGGAGGGGGCGGGGCGGTCCTCAGCGTCGTCGTCCTGGTCGGGATCGAGCCGCGTGACGAGGATCGAGGACACGCGCTTGCGTCGTCCCTCGACCTTCTCGGCGACGAGGTGGAGACCGGCGACGTCGGCGCTCGACCCCAGCAGCGGAACGCGCCCGAGAGCCTTCGCGAGCAGGCCCGCGACTGTGTCGACGTCGTCGTCCGTGACGACCGTGCCGAGCAGCTCGGAAAGGTCCCAGAGGCTCGTGCGTGCCGGCGCACGGAAGACGCCGGGCGAGACCTCGACGGCCTCGACGGCCGCCTGGTCGTGCTCGTCGGTGAGTTCACCGACGATCTCCTCGATTGCGTCCTCCATCGTCACGAGACCTGCCGTGCCGCCGTACTCGTCGATGACGAGCGCCATGTGCGAGCGCGCCGCCTGCAAGTCACGCAGGAGGTCGTCCGCGGGCCGTGACTCGGGGACGAAGTACGCGGCACGCATGACGTCGACGACCGTCCCCCCGTCGCCCGCGTCCGCGGCCTGGAGCCGCGCGACGACGTCCTTGAAGTAGACAACGCCGCGCACGTCGTCCTCGGAGTCGCCGACGACGGGGACGCGCGAGAACCCGGAGCGCAGGAAGAGGTGCAGCGCGCTGCGCAGCGGCGTCGACGCGGGCGTCGTCACCATGTCCGTGCGCGGGACCATGACCTCGCGCGTGAGGGTCGAGCCGAGCCCGAACACCGACCGGATGAGCTCGCGCTCCTCAGCCTCGATGACCTCCGACTCATTGACACGATCGACCATCTCGCGCAGCTCGTGCTCCGTGTGCTCGTCGGTCGCGACGAGTTGCCGGTTCGCGCCGGCCGCCCATCCGGCGAGGCGCAGCGCGATCGCAAGGAGCCCCGAGAGCACCGTGAGGACCCGGGCCGGGTGGTGGCGCCCGAAGGACCGGGGGCTCAGCCGCACGAGGACGAGCGCGACGAGCGTCGAGACGACGACGGCGAGCCCGAGGACCTGCCACCAGACGTCGAGCATCTCCTCGAGGGAGAGCGTGATGCACGCGGTTGCGACCATCTCGCCGAGGATGCGGAGGAACGACGCGGCGGACGCGGTGCGGCGCGGGTCGGCCGCGAGACGTTCGACGCGACGGGCGCGCGGCCCGCCCTCCGCGACGATGAGCGCGACCGACGCGCGCGTCACCCTGAGGACCGCGGTCTCGCCCGCGCTGAGGAGGGCTGCGAGGACGATGCCGGCGGCGGCGAGCGCGAGGAGCAGGCCCGTCATCGGGAGGCGAGGAACGTCAGCAGGAGGTGTCGCTGGAGCGCGAACATCTCCTTCTCCTCCTCGGGCTCGGCGTGGTCGTAGCCGAGGAGGTGGAGGATCCCGTGCGTCGTGAGGAGGAGCATCTCCTCCTCGGTCGAGTGGCCGGCCTTGAGCGCCTGGGCGGCCGCAACCTCGGGGCACAGCACGACGTCACCGAGGAGCCCTGCGGGCGTCGGCTCGTCCTCGGACCCGGGACGCAGCTCGTCCATGGGGAAGGACAGGACGTCGGTGGGGCCTGGCTCGTCCATCCACTGCACGTGGAGGTCCGTCATGACATCGGTGTCGACCATGAGGATCGAGAGCTCGGTCTGCGGGTGGAGGTGCATCGCGTCGAGCACGAAGCGTCCGATCGCCGCGAACTCGGCCTCGTCGACCTCGAACCCGGACTCGTTGTTGACCTCGATCGTCATGATCGCCTCTCGGTGCGCCCCGGACCTTGCCGGGGGTCGGAGGTCCCGCGGGACGCGAGACCGGGCTGGGTGACGTCCCAGCGTGCGTATGCCTCGATGATCTCACCGACGAGGCGGTGCCGGACGACGTCCTGGCTCGTGAGGTGGCAGAACTCGACGTCGTCGACACCGACGAGGACGTCCTCGACGACCTTGAGGCCCGAACGCACGCCGCCGGGCAGGTCGATCTGCGTCGTGTCGCCCGTGACGACCATCGTCGAGCCGAAGCCGAGGCGGGTGAGGAACATCTTCATCTGCTCGGGCGTCGTGTTCTGCGCCTCATCGAGGATGACGAACGCGTCGTTAAGCGTACGGCCGCGCATGTACGCGAGCGGCGCGACCTCGATCGTGCCAGCCTCGAGCAGCCGTGGGATCGAGTCGGGCTCGAGCATGTCGTGGAGCGCGTCGTAGAGCGGGCGCACGTAGGGGTCGATCTTCTCGGTGAGCGACCCGGGCAGGAAGCCGAGCCGCTCGCCGGCCTCAACCGCGGGCCGCGTGAGGACGACGCGTGACACCTTGTGGTCCTGGAGCGCCTGGACGGCCTTCGCGACCGCGAGGTACGTCTTGCCGGTTCCGGCCGGCCCGATGCCGAACGTGATCGTCGACGCGTCGATCGCGTCGACGTAGCGCTTCTGCCCGACGGTCTTGGGGCGGACCGTCCGGCCGCGCGACGAGACGATGTCGACCGTGAGGACGTCCGCGGGGCGCGCACCGCCGGGCTCGGTGAGCATCGCGATCGACCGCGCGACGACGTCGGGCCCGAGCGGGGTGCCCGACGAGCACACCTCGACGAGCTCGTCGACGAGACGCACCGCGAGGCCCACGTCGCCCGCGGGGCCTGTCACCGTGATCTCGTTGCCGCGGACGAAGAAGTCGACGCGCCCGAAGCCGTCCTCGAGCGCGCGCAGCACGGCGTCGCCCGTGCCGAGGAGCGCCACCATGGGGACCTGGGGCGGCACGACGATCCGGTGCTCGAGCCGAGCCTGTCCGCGGGTGCGCGGACCGTCGTCCGTCGGCGTCGACGACGTGGGAGGTGTGCCGCGACGGCGTCCTGCGGCGGGGGTGCGTGTGCGATCGTCCATGGGGCGCGTGCGCTGTCGACCTTCCGGGAGCGTGCGACGCCGGGAGGCGCCGTCGGTCCGAGTCTACCGAGCGGCGCTGCGTGCTCTCACGGACCGCGGGTCTCGTCGCTGTCTCACGTTGGTCTCGGCTCGGCCACGAAGTGGTTTTCGACGCGGCACCTGCACGGACGTCGGGTGACGATGGACGTGTCCCATCGCCTTCCCCTCCGAGAGGTTCCCTCTGATGCGCCGCCGTCCCACCCTTGTCCTCGTGCTCGCCGCCGCTGCCGCGGTCATGGCGGGCTGCACGACAGGTGCCGACCCCGCGCCCACGGGCACCGCCCCCGGGGCGTCCATCACGTCGAGCAGCGGAACGCCGGCGTCCGGCACGTCGACCACCCCGCTCGTCACGGTCCCCCCCGCCGTCAACGACACGACGCTTCTCGCCGCCCCGCTCGAGGGCGCGACCGTCGAGGGCCCCACGGTCGAGGTCACGGGCGAGGCCACCGCGTTCGAAGGCACGCTCTCGTGGCTCGTCTACCCGGTCGGCGGCAGCGCCGAGGACCCTGCGCAGCAGGGCTCGGCCGACACCGGCGCGAACGGTGAGATCGCGCCGTTCGCATTCACGGTCGACCTCGAGCCGGGCGAGTGGGTCGTCCAGGTCTTCGAGGCGAGCGCCAAGGACGGCACACCCCTGCGTCCCGTCGCCGTGACGTTCACGGTGTCCTGACCGAGCCGCGCACCGCCCGAGACACGACGGAGCCCGCACGGCAGATCGTGCGGGCTCCGTCGTCGTCGGCGGCCCATTCTCAGCCCCAGCGGCCGAGCCGCTGGGCGAGGAGCGCGAGCGCGACCGGTCCGGCCGTCGACGTCCGCAGGACGTGCGGGCCAAGGAGCACGGTCTGAGCTCCCGCCTCTTCGAGCTCCGTGAGCTCATCGGCGGCGATGCCGCCCTCCGGGCCGACGACGACAAGGATCTCGACGCCCTCCCCCGGAGCCGGCACGCGAGCCCCCGCGGGCGGTTGCTCGGCCGACTGGGGGAGGACGAGCACGGCCCCGCCCGCCGCGACGACCTCGCGCGTGCGCGCCGCAAGCGACGTCGTCGTCACGGACTCCTCGACACGCGGCAGACGCGCCCGGCGCGACTGCTTCGACGCCGCGCGCACGGTCGCGACCCAGCGAGCACGCGACTTCGCGGCGCGGTCGCCACGCCACACGACGATCGAGCGCGACGCCTGCCACGGCACGACGGCGTCCGCGCCGACCTCCGTGGCGGCCTCGACCGCCATCTCGTCGCGGTCGCCCTTCGCGAGCGCCTGGACGAGCACGAGCGCCGGCTGCGGGAGGGGCTCGTGGACGACCTCGTCGACGGCGAGCCTCACCTCCGACTCGCGTACCGACTCGATCGTGCAGCGGGCACGCACCCCGGCGCCGTCGACGACGTCGACCGCCTCCCCCGGCCGGCGCCGCTGGACGACACCCGCGTGCCGGCCCTCGGGCCCGTCGAGGAGGTAGTGGTCGCCCGCCGCGAGCCGGTCGATGCCGGACGCCTCGGCGAGGAAGACGGGTGCGCTCATGGTCGTCGACCCTAGCCTTTCCGCGACTGTTCCGCCGATGTCGCTCAGCGACCGGAGAGCTTGTCCTTGAGGCGGCTGAACACGCTCGGGTGCGCCGCGGCGACCTTCGCTTCGGGACGCTCCTCGCCGCGCAGCGCGGCGAGGCGGCGCAGCAGCTCGGCCTGCTCGTCGTCGAGGTCGTGCGGGACGCGCACGTCGACATGGACGTCGAGATCGCCGCGTCCACCGACGTGGAGGTGCCCGACGCCGAGGTCGGCGAGCGTCACGACGTCGCCCGGCTGCGTGCCCGGCGGGAACGTCACGTCTCGCGGTCCGTCGAGCGTCTCGAGCTCGATCGTCGTGCCGAGCGCCGCCGCCGTCATCGGCACCTCGAGCGTGCAGTGGAGGTCGTCGCCCCGACGCACGAACACCGGGTGCTTGCGCTCCCGGATCTCGACGTAGAGGTCGCCAGCCGGGCCTCCCGCCGGGCCGACCTCGCCCTGACCGGAGAGCTTGATGCGCGTGCCCGTGTCGACGCCGGCCGGGACGTCGATCGAGATCGTCTGGCGCGTCCGCACGCGACCCTCGCCCGCGCAGTCGACGCACGGCTCGGGGATCGTCGTGCCGTGCCCCTGGCACGCCGCGCACGGCTGCGTCGTCATGACCTGGCCGAGGAACGAGCGCGCGACACGCTGGACCGAGCCACGGCCCTGGCACACGACGCACGTCTGGACGGACGTGCCGGGCCGCGTGCACGCGCCGCCGCACGTCGAGCACACGCGCGCGGTGTCGATCGTCACTTCCTTGCGAGCCCCGAACGCGGCCTCCGCAAGGTCGATGTCGAGGCGCAGGAGCGCGTCCTGGCCGCGCCGCGTGCGCGGCACGGGGCCGCGCTGGGCCTGACCACCACCGAAGAACGTCTCGAAGATGTCCTGGAAACCGAAGCCGCCCGCCTGGCCGCCACCCGGCGCCGACGGATCCGTGCCCATGTCGTAAGCCTGGCGCTTCTCCGCCGTGCCGAGCACCTCGTAGGCGCGCGTCACATCCTTGAAGCGGTCCGCGCCCTCCTCGCCGGCGACGTCCGGGTGGAGCTCGCGCGCGAGCTTCCGGTACGCCTTCTTGATCTGGTCCTGCGTCGCGTCTCTCGGCACACCGAGGATCTCGTAGTAGTCCGTCACAGGGGTTCTTCCTGGTGGTGGGTGGAACGGTCAGGGGACGGCGGCTCGCGCCGGCCCGGTCACGTCGTGATGATGCGGGTGAGGTAGCGCGCGACCGCGCGCACCGCGGCGATCGTCTGCGGATAGTCCATGCGGGTCGGGCCGATCGAACCGAGGAGCGCGACCGCGTCACCCTCGGCGCCGTAGCCCGCCGTGACGACCGACGTCTCGGAGAGGCCGACGTGCGGCATCTCGTGACCGATGCGCACCGCGACGCCCGCGGAATCCTCGGTCATCTCCGTGAGGAGCCCGAGCAGCACAACCTCCTCCTCGAGCGCCTCGAGCACGGGCCGCAGCGCATGTTCGAACCGCATCCCGGAACGCGCGAGGTTCGACGTCCCCGCGAGGACGATGCGCTCGCCGGACTCGAGGCCGAGCGTGTGGACGAGAAGGTCGGAGATCTCGCGGAGGAGCGGCCGTTCCTCAGGGACGAACTGCTCCGGGAGCGACTCGAGCGCGGTGCGCATCTCGGGGAGCCGCCGGCCGAGGCACGCCGCGTTGAGGCGCGCCCGCAGGCGTGCGAGCGACTCCTCGTCGACGTCGGACGACAGCTCGAGCGTGCGCTGCACGACGCGGCCCGTGTCGGTGATGACGACGACGAGCAGGCGTGAGCCCTCGACGGGCACGAGCTCGAGGTGACGCAGCCCCGACCGTCGCAACGACGGGTACTGGACGACGGCGACCTGCTGAGTGAGGTGCGCGAGGAGGCGCGAAGCACGGACGATGACGTCGTCGAGGTCGACCGCACCGTCGAGGAACGACGTAATCGCGCGGCGCTCGGGCTGCGAGAGCGGCTTGACCTCGGCGAGGCGGTCGACGAAAAGGCGGTAGCCCTTGTCCGTCGGCACACGCCCGGCCGACGTGTGCGGCTGCGCGATGAGGCCCTCCTCCTCGAGGACAGCCATATCGTTGCGGATCGTCGCGGGCGAGACACCGAGGCGGTGCCTCTCGGCGAGCACGCGCGAGCCGACGGGCTCGCGCGTCGTCACGTAGTCCTCGACGATCGCGCGGAGCACGTCGAGGCGGCGGTCCGCGGCCGTCCCGTGCGTCGACATCATGCTCCTCCCTCAGCTCTCACACCCAGGAGATTCGCACTCTCAGGGTCCGAGTGCCAATCCTACCCGCGTCCGGGCGCAGACGGTCAGCGACGCACGCCACACACCCGACGCTCCCCTGCTGGCCGACTGCACCGCCTTAAGGTGTCGGGATGCACGACCGCTACGGATCCGACGTCCTCGGGGGCGACCCCACGACCCACCACCGGCGCCGCCCCGCCGCGCGCCCCGTCGCCGCCGAGCGCGGGACGGTTGTCGAGGAGGTGACGACCGGCTGGGTCGGCGCCGTCATCCGCGTCGAGAAGTCCGGCGGCATGCACGTCGTCGAGCTCGAGGACTCCCGCGGCCGCACCCGCACGTTCCCGCTCGGCCCCGGCTTCTGGATCGACGGTGCGCCCGTGATCCTCGAGGCGCCCGTCACCTCGCGCGCCCCCGCCGCCCCGACACGCACCGCATCAGGCTCGGTCGCCGTCCGCGGCGCCCAGGCGCGCGTCGCCCGCGGCTCGCGCATCCTCGTCGAAGGACGCCACGACGCCGAGCTCGTCGAGAAGGTCTGGGGCGACGACCTGCGCGTCGAGGGCGTCGTCGTCGAGCTCCTCGACGGCGTCGACAACCTCGAGGCCTACGTCCGCGACTTCGCACCCGACCGCACCCGCCGGCTCGGCGTGCTCGTCGACCACCTCGTCGCAGGCTCCAAGGAGCAGCGCGTCGCCGACGCCGTCCTGCGCCTCGCGCCCGCCGGCACCGTGAGGGTCGTCGGGCACCCCTACGTCGACGTGTGGGAGGCCGTGAAGCCCGCACGCGTCGGGCTCGAGGCCTGGCCGCGCATCGATCGTTCCGTCGAGTGGAAAGTCGGGATCCTCCGCCACCTCGGCTGGGCGCACGCCGACCAGGCCGATGTCGCCCACGGCTGGAAGCGGATCCTCGGAACCGTCCGCTCGTGGACGGACCTCGAGCCCGCGCTCATCGGACGCGTCGAGGAACTCATCGACTTTGTCACCGAGCCCACGGGCTGACGCACCCCTCGAACGCCGGCGGCCCGGCGCCCCGCGGACGGGGTGCCGGGCCGACGGGCCACGCGGACGGGAACGTCAGGCGGGCTGCTCGCCGATGACGCGGCGGTAGGCGAACGCGAGTGCGACGAGCGCGATCGGGGTCGTCACAAGCGATCCGACAAGCACGATGCTGCCCGCTGCGGAGACGATCGAGACGACAATCGTGAGCAGGATGGCTGAGCCGAGGTTCTTCTTGACGACATCGATGCTCGCCTTGATCGCGTCGATCGCGCCCATGCCCTTGTCCATGACGAAGTGGAGCGCGAAGAGACCGAAGAACATGACGACGAGCGGTCCGATGATGGTGATCGCCGTGATCGCCGCTGCCAGGACGAGGACGAGCGACGCGAGCAGGACCTGACCGAGGTTGGGGATCTTGAAGAAGTCGCCGATCTCCACCCGGCCGGTGCGCGTGACGACGAGCGACGCGTTGATCTGCCCGGCCTCCGCGAGCAACCCGAGGACGACGCTGAGCACGACGAGAAGGAAGAAGCCGCCGCCGAAACCGGCCGCGAACACCCCTGCCGTGTCAGGGCTGGTGAGCAGTGCGAAGAGGCTGCCGCCGACGAGCACCCCCCAGAGGATGGTGACGACGATGCTCACTCCCGCGACCCACGCGAGCGTGCCGACGACGAGCGCGACGGCGTTCGACGAGAAACGCTCCCAGCCGTAGGTGAGCGCGGAGCCGATGTCGAACGGGTCGGCCGCGGCACCAAAGCTCTGCGGCGCACCGTACGGCTGCTGCGGCGCACCGTAGGGCTGCTGCGGCGCACCGTAGGGCTGCTGAGCGCCGTACGGGTCAGCAGGAGGCGTCGTCCCGTAAGCCGGCTGCCCGGCCGGCGGAGGCGGCGTCGCGCCGTACGGCGCCGACGGGTCAGGCTGCGCGGGAGTTCCCGCCGGCTGCTGGCCGTAGGGGTCGGAGGACCCGCCCGGGTACGGCGGAAGGTTGCTGTCGGACATGGGATGCTCCTTGGATCGGGGCAGGACGGACCGGGTTCCCCTCGAACCCGGTTCGACGTGCACGGATGCACGTCACCGCCCACAGCGTAGTGATCCGCGCCACCGACCGCGCGTCGAAGACGCGTATATCGACGGTCGTCTCAGTCCGTGAGGTCGCGGACGACGGCGTCGGCGAGCAGCCTCCCGCGCCTCGTGAGGAGCGCACGTCCCCCGATCGCGGCGCGGCCGTCGAGGAGGCCCGCCGCGACCTGGCCGGCCACCGCGCGCCGGCCTGCGGCCGAGAGCTCGGCAAGATCGAGACCCTCGACAAGACGCACGCCCAGCATCACACGCTCGAGCGCGGCCGTCGGGGCGTCGAGCAGCTCGCGTCCCGCCGCCGGGCTCTGCCCGGCGGCGAGCATCGACGCGTAGCGCCGCGGGTGCTTGACGTTCCACCAGCGCACGCCCGCGACCTCGTCGCCGTCATCCCCGACGAGGGGACCGCCGACGTACGAGTGCGCACCCGGACCCACGCCCCACCAGTCGTCGCCGCGCCAGTACGCGAGGTTGTGCCGGCACACCGCGACCGACCCGTCGGCGCGCTCGCGCGCCCAGTTCGACACCTCGTACCAGCGCAGACCCGCCGCCGTGAGGAGCTCGTCGGCAAGCTCGTACTTCGCGGCCTGGTCGTCCTCGTCGGGCAAAGTGAGCTCACCCCGGCGCACCTGCACCGCCATGCGCGTGCCCGGCTCGACGACGAGCGCGTACGCCGACACGTGGTCGACGCCTGTCGCAAGCGCCGCCTCGACGCTCGTCCGCCAGTCGTCGAGCGACTCCCCCGGCGTGCCGTAGATGAGGTCGAGCGAGACGTCGAGCCCCGCGTCGCGCGCCCACGCGACGACGTCGGGGATGCGCGCCGGGTCGTGCGTGCGCTCGAGCGTCGCGAGGACGTGCGGGACCGCCGACTGCATGCCGAAGGACACGCGCGTGAACCCGGCGTCCGCGAGCGTCCGCAGGTACTCGGGGCTCACCGTGTCCGGGTTCGCCTCCGTCGTCACCTCGGCGCCGTCCGCAAGACCCCACGCGTCACGGAGACCGTCGAGGATCCGGGCGAGGTCCCCCGCCGGGAGGACCGTCGGCGTTCCGCCGCCGACGAACACCGTCGATACCTCGCGCGCGGGCAGTCCCGCGTCCGCGAGGACGCGGGCGCCGAGCTCGATCTCCGCGAGCGCCGTCGTCGCGTACGAGTCCTGGCTCGCGCCCCCGCCGAGCTCGGTCGCCGTGTACGTGTTGAAGTCGCAGTAGCCGCAACGCACCGTGCAGAACGGGACGTGGACGTAGACGCCGAACGCATGCTGCGGCGCGCCCGCGACGCCCGCCCAGCGGGGAAGCGCACCGTCCGCCGGCGCAGGATCCCCGTCGGGCAGCGCGGGACTCACTTCTTGCCCTTGTCCTTCGGATCCGCGGCGTCTGACGAGAGCGCGGCGATGAACGCCTCCTGGGGGACGTCGACCCGCCCAATGGTCTTCATGCGCTTCTTGCCCTCCTTCTGCTTCTCGAGGAGCTTGCGCTTGCGCGAGATGTCACCGCCGTAGCACTTCGCGAGGACGTCCTTGCGGATCGCGCGGATCGTCTCGCGCGCGATAACGCGCGCACCGACCGCCGCCTGGATCGGCACCTCGAACTGCTGCCTCGGGATGAGCTCCTTGAGCTTGCCCGTCATCATGACGCCGTACGCGTACGCCTTGTCCTTGTGGACGATCGCGCTGAACGCGTCGACCTGCTCACCCTGGAGGAGAATGTCCACCTTGACGAGGTCCGCAGCCTGCTCGCCGACGACGTCGTAGTCGAGCGACGCGTAGCCACGCGTCTTCGACTTCAGCTGGTCGAAGAAGTCGAAGACGATCTCTGCGAGCGGCAAGAAGTACCGCAGCTCGACGCGGTCGGCGGACAGGTAGTCCATGCCCTGGAGGTCGCCGCGCTTCGTCTGGCAGAGCTCCATGATCGCGCCGATGAACTCGCTCGGCGCGAGGATCGTCGCCTTGACGACAGGCTCGCGCACCTCGCCGATCTTGCCGCCCGGGAACTCGGACGGGTTCGTCACCGTGACGACGCTCCGGTCCTCCATCGTCACGTCGTAGATGACGTTGGGGGCCGTCGAGATGAGGGCGAGGTCGAACTCACGCTCAAGACGCTCACGGACGATCTCGAGGTGAAGCAGTCCGAGGTAGCCGACGCGGAAGCCGAAGCCGAGCGCCACCGACGTCTCGGGTTCGTAGACGAGCGCCGCGTCGTTGAGCTTGAGCTTGTCGAGGGCGTCGCGCAGGATCGGGTAGTCCGAGCCGTCGATGGGGTAGAGACCCGAGAAGACCATGGGCTTGGGGTCGCTGTAGCCGCCGAGCGCCTCCGCCGCGGGCTTGAGCGCGTTCGTCACGGTGTCGCCGACCTTCGACTGGCGCACGTCCTTGACGCCTGTGATGAGGTAGCCGACCTCACCCACACCCAGACCGTCCGTCGGGTGCGGCTCGGGCGCCGAGACACCGATCTCGAGAAGATCGTGCGTCGCACGCGTCGACATCATGGAGATGCGTTCGCGCGGGTTGAGCTTGCCGTCGACGACACGCACGTACGTGACGACGCCGCGGTACGTGTCGTACACGGAGTCGAAGATCATCGCGCGCGCAGGTGCGTCGGCGTCACCGACGGGCGGCGGCACGGTCTCGACGATGCGGTCAAGCAGCGCCTCGACGCCCACACCTGTCTTGCCAGACACCTTGAGGACCGACTCCGGGTCGACGCCGACGAGGCCCGCGATCTCGTCGGCGTACTTCTCTGGCTGGGCGGCCGGCAGGTCGATCTTGTTGAGGACCGGGATGATCGCGAGCTCGTTCTCCATCGCGAGGTAGAGGTTCGCGAGCGTCTGCGCCTCGATGCCCTGTGCCGCGTCGACGAGCAGCACCGCACCCTCGCACGCCGCGAGCGAGCGCGAGACTTCGTACGTGAAGTCGACGTGCCCGGGGGTGTCGATCATGTTGAGCGCGTACGGCGTGCTCACGCCGTCGTCGCCCGTGTGCGCCCACGGCATGCGCACCGCCTGGGACTTGATGGTGATGCCGCGCTCACGCTCGATGTCCATGCGGTCGAGGTACTGCGCGCGCATGGCACGCTGCTCGACGACGCCAGTGAGCTGGAGCATGCGGTCCGCCAGCGTCGACTTGCCGTGGTCGATGTGGGCGATGATGCAGAAGTTGCGCAGGAGCTCCGGCGCGGTCGCGGCGGGCTGGATTCGTGCCGTCTCGGCTGCGGAAGGGATCGGAGTCACGGGCCCCATTCTCCCACGGGTCCGGCGTTCCCCCGGCCCGAGGTTCACGGGTGCGTCGACACGCTCCTGCGACTTCGCGACGGTCGGGTCGCTAGGCTGGTCGGCATGCCCAGAAGCACGTGGTCGGACACCCTCGCGCGCGCTGCGCGCATCGCACTGTCGTTGATCTCGTCGACTCGGACGACGACGCGCACCACGGACGCCGTGAAGCAGCAGCCCTCCGCCGGGCAGCCCTCCCCCGGCCCGCGGCCTGGTCGACCGACGACGTCGGCGCGCCCCGACCGCCCCCCACGGCCGTCAGCACCGGCGGGCCCGGTCCCTCCGGGCAGTTCCGGGTATCCCGGCGACTTCCGGGGCCGCGTCGAACCGGTCTACAACCCGGAGCTCGACGGCGACGCCGACCCCGGTGAGATCGTCTGGACGTGGGTGCCGTACGAGGAGGACCACTCCCAGGGCAAGGACCGGCCCGTCCTCGTCGTCGGGCACGACGGCGACTGGCTGCTCGGTCTCATGCTCTCGAGCAAGGACCACTCCCGCGGTCGCCGTGACGACGGGCCCCGCTGGATGGACATCGGGTCCGGACCGTGGGACTCCCGCGGGCGCGAGTCGGAGGTGCGGCTCGACCGCGTCCTGCGGCTCGATCCCGTCGCGGTGCGGCGCGAGGGCGCGATCATGGACCGCCCGACGTTCGACAAGGTCGTCGGGAGCCTCTGAGAGTCGTCACGTGACGGCCTGCGTGCCGTGCGACACGTTCCGGCCACCTCGACCGTCGGCCCTCGGCGCTGGTAGCGTGGGTCCTTGCGTGTCCGCCCAGGTCGGCGGGCACCGTTCTGGCGCCTCACCACGGGTTCCCCACCCCAGTCCCGGCGTCGGAGCCGCTCTCTACGACCTGTCCGCTCGCCCTCGGGCGAACACACCAGAAAGTCCACACGTGGCGAACATCAAGTCCCAGATCAAGCGCAACCGCACCAATGAGAAGGCGCGTCTGCGTAACAAGGCTGTCAAGGCCGAGCTCCGGACCTTCACCCGCAAGGTTCGCGAGGCCGTGACGGCTGGCGACAAGGAGGCCGCTGCGGCCGCCCTCGTCGCTGCGTCGAAGAAGCTGGACAAGGCTGTCTCGAAGGGTGTCATCCACCTCAACCAGGCTGCCAACCGCAAGTCGGCTCTTGCCAAGGCGGTCAACGCTCTCTGACGCGTCTGCGGTGCTCCGGCACCGACACGTGAAGCTTCGACGGCGTCGCACCCTCGGGTGCGGCGCCGTCGTCGTCCCTCCGCCCCCATCGCCCCGGTCGCGACCGAGCCGCCGACTGCGGATCCGTGCACGTCAGACGTCCCGATCCACGATCGGTCGGGGCTCGGGCCCCGGAGCTCAGCTGCGCGACGCGTTACAGATCCGCAGCACCGCGCGCTCGACCGCGAAGACCGGGTCCCGGCCCTGGCCCTTGACCTCGGCGTCCGCGTCGGCAACCGCCGTGATCGCGGCCGCGAGGCCCTCCGGGGTCCACCGCTGCAGGTCCTTGCGTGCCCGATCGACCTGCCACGGGGCGAGGCCGAGCTCGGAGGCGCTCACGCCACCTCGGCCACGCATCGCGGCAACCTTCGCGAGCTGACGGAGCTTGAGCGCGAGCACCGCGACGATCGGCACCGGGTCGACCCCCGTCGCGAGCGCGTGCCGCAGCAGCGCGACGGCCTGCGCCCGCTCCCCCGCGACCGCCGCGTCGGCGACACGGAAGCCCGTCGCCTCGACGCGGCCGCCGTAGTACGTGCTGACGGTCGCCTCCGTCACGGTGCCCGTCGTGTCGGCCATGAGCTGGTCACACGCCGACGCGAGCTCGCGCAGGTCGGTCCCGAGAGCCTCGACGAGCGCCCGCACCGCCCCCGCCTCGACACGGCGTCCGCCGCGCCGGAACTCGGCGCTCACGAACGACGCCTTGTCGGAGTCCTTCTTGATCGGCTCGCACGCTGCGACCGGCACCCCGGCGTGCCGCAGCCCGTCGAGCAGCTTCTTGCCGCGCTGGCCACCACGATGCTCGACGACGAGCCAGACATCAGCCGCAGGAGCCCTGACGTAGGCGAGGACATCCGTGACGAGCGCGTCCGTGAGAGCCTCCGCGCCACGCACGAGCACGAGGCGTTGCTCCGCGAAGAGCGAAGGGCTCGTCTCGACCGCGAGCATGCCCGCCTGGTACGTCGACGCCTCGACCTCGACGACCTCGAGCTCCGGCTGCGCCTCCCGCGCGAGCGACCGCAGACGCTGCACGGCGCGCTCGACGAGCACGTGCTCCGCTCCGTGGACGAGCACGACGGGGGCGAGCGCAACCTCGTCCCACCCGACACCGGCGACGGGACGGGAGCTGCGGGAGGTGCTGCGTGCGGCCATGCCTCAAGGGTCCCACGAGCCGCCGACACCGCGCGCCCGCCGAACCCTCACGACGACGAGCGCGACGAGCGACGCCTCGACGAGCACGAGGAGCCCCGCTCCGGCAGGACCCGGCAGCCACGGGAGGCTCGCGCCCGGCCACGCGGCGAACGTCCGCGCCGTCCCGGCGATCCAGCTCGCGCCGTGCCCCGCGAGCGCGGCGAGCCGCACCGCGGCTCCCGGCGATACCGGTGCGACGAGCGTCGCACCGAGACCGAGGATCGTCGTCGGTGCGACGACCGGAGCCGCGACGACGTTCGCCGGCAGGGACCACGTCGCGAGGCTCGGTGCAAGTAGGACGAGAACGGGCGCGCACGCGAGCTGCGCGAGGGCCGGTGCCGCGACGGCCGCGAGCAGCCACCGACGGGCGCCGTGGAGACCAGCCAGAACGAGCGGGCCACCAACGACGAGGCCCGTGGTCGCGGCGACCGACAGCGCGAGCCCCGCCGACCGGGCAAGCCACGGATCGAGCAGCAGGAGGACGACCACACCCGCGGCGAGGGCCGGCACGGCCGCGCCCCGTCGTCCGACGGCGAGCGCGAGCAGACCGATCGCCCCCGTCCCGGCGGCACGCAGGACCGACGGGTCTGGTCCGACGAGCAGGACGAGCCCCGTGAGAACGGCCACGGTGCCGACGACACGCGGGACCCGCGGCACGCGCAGCGCGGCCGTCGCGGCGAGGACGAGCGCGCCAACGAGCGAGAAGTGCGCTCCCGAGACGGCGGTGAGGTGCGTGAGCCCCGTCGTCCGCATCGCGTCGACGAGGTCGTCGGGCACCGCGCTCGTGTCACCGACGGCGATGCCAGGGACGAGTCCAGCCGCGTCGGGCGGCAGCCCGACGACGGCGCCACGCAGGCCGGCGCGCAGGCCGTGGGCGACGCGACGTGGCGCGCTCGCAGGAGCGACCGGTCGCGGCGCTGTCGCTCCGCGCAGGTCGTAGCGGGCGCGCCGTCCGTCGTGCCCGCGCGCCGTGACGGCGACGGTCGTCGAGACCCGCTCGCCGACGACGACGTCCTGCCAGCGGGCGCCGACGAGCGAAGCGGGGACCGCGATCGTCTCGGAGAGCGCGCCCGCACCGCGCGCGTGACCTTCGGCCCCGGTCTGGACCTGCTCGACACGCACGTCAACCGCGTACCGGGCCGGACCTCCCCACGTGCTCGGCAGTGCACGCGGCTCGCCCACGACGAGCACGTCGACCGTCACGCGCGCGCCTACGTGCGCGGCCTCGGCAAGCAACTGCGAGCGTGCTGCACGGGCGTCGGCGGCGACGACGCCCGCGACCGCGACGACGCCGACGAGGCACAGGACGACACCCGGCAGCGCCGTCCGTCCGGCGCGCCGCGCCCGGCGCCGCCGCGCCCGAGCGAAAGCCGCCGCGGCAGCGAGCGCCGCGACCCCTGCGACGACGACCGACGGGACCGTGCGCCCGACGAGCAGCGCGGCCGTGAGCCACACGGTGGCAGCGAGCGGGACGAGCCGCACGTCGGTGCGCGTCACCCGACGGTCACGAGGTCCGCGAGCTTACGCTCGAGGGCAGGCCCGATACCCGAGACGTCCGAGAGCGACGCGACGTCTGGGAACGGCCCATGCTGCTCACGGTGGTCGACGATGCGCTGCGCGAGGACGGGCCCGATGCCGGGCAGGGCATCGAGCGCGGCGACGTCCGCCGCGTTGAGGTCGACCTTGCCGGGCACCGTCGAGGTGCCGGGGCTCGGCGGGGGTGGGTCCTCGCCCCGTCGCGGAACGAGGATCTGCTCGCCGTCCGCGACAGGACGAGCGAGGTTGACGTGCGTGACGTCAGCATCCCGGCGCAGTCCGCCCGCGGCCTCGACGGCATCGGCGACCCGCGCCCCGGCGGCGAGAGTGACGACGCCCGGGCGAGCGACCCGGCCGACGACGTGGACGACGAGACCCTGCACGGACGCGGGCGCGGGCGTGGGCGTGGGCGTGGGTGCGGGGTGCTCGTCGGTGGGACCCGCCGGGCTGCTGTCCGGCGAGAGCGCGGCAGGTCCGGCGGCGGGCAACGGCACGACCTCGCCGGGTGTCGATCCGAGAGCCCGCACGACGAGCGCAACCGCGAGCACTGCGACGACGACGACCCCGACGACGACCGACCGTGCCGTCACGGCCCACGAAGTGCGCCCTCGTGCGACTGGCTCGCCCGGGTCGAGGTGGTCCGCAGGCTGAGGACGCGGCGTCCGGCCCGTCCGGCCCGCGACGAGACGGGCCCGCAACGCTGCGACGTCGTCGGGATCGGGTGCGTCCGGGAGGGACGCGCCGGGCGGGTCCCCGTCGTCGGGGATCGTCGCCGCGCGTCGGCCGGGGTCGGTGTCCGGTGCGTACATGCGACGACCGTGCCGCATGACGGCTCCGCGCGCCGAGCGACCCGGCGCTTCTGTGCGCCAGCGCGCTCGTCGTCGTCCCTGTGGTCAGGTGAGTCGCGCCGGAGCGGCTCCCCCACGGTTCCCGACGGGACGGGGCAGGCGTCCTACGCGTCGGCGTCGACGACGACGACAGCGAGCAGTCCCGGACCGACGTGCGCGCCGAGCACGGCGCCGACGGGCCCGACGAGCACCGGCTCCGACGCGACGTCGTCGAGCCGTGCCGCAAGCGCCGCCGCGTCGGCAGGAGTGTCGAGGTGGTGCACCGCGACAGGGGGCCGCGCCGCTCGGGCAGCAGCCTCACGGGCGATCTCGACGAGCCGGTCGATCGCGGCGGCACGCGTGCGGACCTTCGCGAGCACCTCGATGCGTCCGTCACGCACCGTGAGCAGGGGCCGCATGCCGAGGACGTTGCCGACGGCCGCGGCGGCACGGGTCAGGCGACCCCCGCGCCGCAGGTGGTCGAGCGACCCGACGAGGAAGAGCGTCGTCGCCGAGGACGCGACCCTCAGCGCGACCTGCTCGACCGCGCGGACGTCGGCGCCGCGCTCCGCAGCGCGTGCGGCTTCGAGCGCGGCGAACCCCATGCCCGTCGCGGCGCTACGCGAGTCGACGACCCGGACGTTCACGGGCGCGCTGGCCGCACCCGCGGCCGCGGTGTGGACGGTTCCCGAGAGCGCGCCCGAGAGGTGCACCGAGACGACGTCCGTCGCACCCTCGTCGGCGACGCGCGCGTAGACGCGCGCGAACGCTGCCGGCGTCGGCTGCGACGTCGTCACGCGCGCGCCCGCGACGATCGCGGCCGCAAGCGCGTCGTCGTCGACGTCGACCCCCTCGAGGTGCTCGACCCCGTTGACGACGACGTGAAGCGGAACCGTCGCAAGCCCCGCCGCGGCCGCCAGAGCGGCCGGCAGCGCGCACGTCGAGTCCGTGACGACGCGCACGCGCGAGGAGGAGGCCATGATCCGCACACTAGCGGACCTGCGGTTCCGAACCTTGCCTCACCCGGCACGCTGCGCCGGCGATCGCCCGGGACGTGGGACGGTCGTTCTAGGATGCTCGGCATGAGCGAAGCCGCTGCCCCGTCCACCGACCTCGCGGCGCTGCGTGCCGCAGCCGCCCAGGCCGCCGCGGACGCGGCCGAGGCCCGAGCCGCCGCGGCCCAGGCCGCGCTCGAGGCGGCCGAGGCGCAGCTCGCTGCGGCGACGGGCGCCACGACCACTGCGGTGGCCGACGCTCCCCAGCCTGCGGCCCCGCCCGCGCCGCTCACCGACCCCGCACCGTCCGCGCCGGCCGGAGCAACCGACGCGAGTGTCGAGGAGCCTGAGCTCGACGGCTGGGCGCGCACCGTCCGCGACGGCTACATGTTCAAGGGATCGACGCTGCGCCTCGGCGCGCTCCTCGAGACCGACGCCGACGGTCAGGCCACCCCCGTGCCGGCCGTGCAGGTCGGCCTGCCGCTCGCGATGCTCAACCGTCACGGGCTCGTCGCCGGTGCGACCGGCACCGGCAAGACGCGCACGCTCCAGGGCATGGCCGAGGAGCTCTCGACCGCGGGCGTCCCCGTGTTCCTCGCGGACATCAAGGGAGACCTCTCGGGCGTCGCCGTGCCCGGCACGGGCAACGAGAAGCTTCTCGCTCGCACGTCGAGCCTCGGGCAGGACTGGACGCCGACGGCGTTCCCCACCGAGCTCTACACGCTCGGCGGGCTCGGCACGGGCGTGCCGATCCGCACGACGATCACCGACTTCGGTCCGATCCTCCTCGCGAAGGTCCTCGGCCTCAACGAGACGCAGGAGTCGTCGCTCGGGCTCGTCTTCCACTGGGCGGACACGCAGGGTCTCGCTCTGCTCGACCTCAAGGACCTGCGCTCCGTCATCGCCTACCTCGTCTCCGACGAGGGCAAGGCCGAGCTCAAGGGCATCGGCGGGCTGTCGGCCTCGACCGCGGGAGTGCTGCTGCGCGAGCTCGTCGGGCTCGAGGCGCAGGGCGCCGCCGCATTCTTCGGCGAGCCCGCGTTCGAGACCGCAGACCTCCTGCGCCTCGCACCCGACGGGCGCGGGGTCATCAGCGCGCTCGAGCTCCCCGCTGTCCAGGACCGTCCGCAGCTCTTCTCGACGTTCCTCATGTGGCTGCTCGCCGACCTCTTCTCCGAGCTGCCCGAGGTCGGGGACGTCGACAAGCCGCGCCTCGTGTTCTTCTTCGACGAGGCGCACCTGCTCTTCAACGGCGCGTCGAAGGACTTCCTCGCGCAGGTCGTTCAGACGGTGCGGCTCATCCGGTCGAAGGGCGTCGGCGTCTTCTTCGTCACCCAGAGTCCCAAGGACGTCCCCGCCGACGTGCTCGCTCAGCTCGGCAACCGGGTCCAGCACGCGCTGCGCGCGTTCACGCCCGACGACGCGGCTGCGCTGCGTGCCGCCGCACGGACGTACCCGACGAGCGAGTACGACCTCGAGCGGCTCCTCCAGGAGCTTGGCACGGGCGAGGCGATCGTCACGGTCCTCACGGAGAAGGGCGCTCCGGCGCCCGTCGCGTGGACGCGCCTGCGCGCGCCGCAGGGGTCGATGGACCCCGCGCCGGCCGCGACCCTCGAGGCGCTCGTCGCGGCGTCGCCGTCGAACGCGCGCTACGGAACGCCGATCGACAACGAGTCCGCGTACGAGCTGCTCGAGGCCCGCGTCGCCGCCGACCGCGCGCAGGCCGAGGCCGACAAGCTCGCGAAGGAGCAGGCGGCGGCCGCCGAGAAGCTCGCGGCCGAGCAGGCGAAGGCCGAGGCCAAGGCCGCCGCCGAGGCCGAGCGCGAGGCGAAGAAGCAGGCCGCCGAGCTCGAGCGCATGCGCGCCCGCCTCGAGAAGGACGCGCACCGCGGCACAAGTCGCTCCGGAGGCACGTCACGCACACAGAAGAGCTCGATCGAGAAGGGCCTCGAGTCGCTCGTCCGCTCCGCAGGAACCCAGCTGGGCCGCGAGATCACGCGCACGATCTTCGGCACGCGCAAGCGCCGCTGAGCGCTCCGTCTCGCAACCCCTCCATCTACCCGCAAGTTTGTGCCCTACCCGCAGGTTTGAACTTGCGGGTAGGGCACAAACTTTCGGGTGGGCGTGCCGTCAGCCCGCGTCGACCGTTTCCGCGCCCGCGACCCAGCGGATACGGGAACGCCCCGAGGCGTCCTTGACCGCCTGGAGGACGAGGTCCACGTGCGGCTCGAGCGCCGCGACCTTGTCGAGGGGCGCACCGATGATGAGCTGGAAGCCGAGCCCGCGCCATGCACCCACGGCGCGTCCCGCGAAGCGCGAGTCGGCCTTGATGAACGCCTCGTCGAGGAACACGGGCGCATACCGCGGCCGGGCCGCGTCCGCGTCACCGAGCTGGTAGCGCAGCGCCGCGCCGACGATAAACGCGACAAGTTCCTGGGACTCACCGCCGGACTTGCCAGCGATGTGGTCGTAGACGGAGACGTGGTTGCCGTCGAGGTCGATGCACTCCGCGGAGATCCGCACGTGCTCGCGCACGTCGACGAGCCGCCGCCGCTCGGGGCTCTCGGGACGAATGCGCGCGAGCAGGCGCGCCATGCGCGCGTAGCGACGCTCACGCTCAGCAGGGGTGCCGTCGGCTGACGCCTCCTTGGCGAGGGTCCGCAGGTCACGACGGAACGACGTGACGTCGGCCGCCTCGGTGACGCGCGCGGTGATGCGCAGCCGGTGGTCGTCGTCGTGGAACGGCAGCTGCGCGAGGATGTCATTGACGGGCTCCATACGCGTGCGGATCTCGGCGACGGCCTGCTCGATCGCGGTGTTGAGCATCGTGAGGTCACGGCCCGAGAGGCGTGAGATCGCACGGCTCCATCGTTCCTGCAGCGCATACATGCGCTCGCGCGCGATGTCGTCGTGGATGCGCCGGTAGTCGTCGTACGACGTGTCCGGGTCCGTGCCGAGGTTCGGGTTGGGCCACTGCTCCTGGAACCGCAGGAAGATCGACGCGAGGCCCTCACGGGCGGCCGCGAGGTCGTGCGTCGCCAGCTCGCGCCGGTGGACGAGGTCCCGCTGGAGGCCGGCGACGGCTGCGGTGAACGCGCGGAGGTCCGCGCCCTTCTGCGGCGACGCTGCGAGCGCCTCGTCGAGGAGCGCCACCTGCTCGTCGCTCGCGACGACGCCCGCGTCCTCGAGCGCGGCGAGGCTGTCGCCGAGCGCGTCGACCTCGTCCGTGAGGTCGCTCCACCGGCGTTCGAGCGATTCGAGCTCGACGCCCGTGCGCGCGTGCTCCTCGCGGAGCCCGCGCAGCCGGGTGGAGACGCGGTGCTCGTCCTCGCGCAGCGAACGCAGGACGTCGGAGCCAGCGACGACGGCGTCGAGCCGGGCCCGACGCTCCTCGAGGAGCCGTGCCGCACCGCGCACGTCGATCTCGTCCCACGTGAACTCCCCCACCGCACGCGACGCCGCGAAACGGTCGGTGAAGCCTGCCTCGTTGGCGAGCGCCTCCTCGACGGCGCGTCGGGCGCGGGCGCGCTCGACCTCGGCCTCGCGGCGCGCCTCGTCGAGCTCGGCGATCCGCCGATCGGAGGAGAAGCCGAGCACGGAACGCCCGGCGCGGCCGCCGTGCGCGCCACGCTGGCCGTCGCTCGTCTGGCCCGTGCGCGTGAGCGCCCGGCGATGGCGGCCGAGCTCGGCCGCGTCGTCGACGCACACGTACGAGAAGCGCTGCGCGAGCGTCTCTGCGAGCCAGCCCGTGAACGGGCCGTGTCGCAGCTCGAGGCGACCGTCGAGGAGCGTCCGGTCGGTCTGCTCGTCGACGGGCCTGCCCGTGGGGACGCCCTCGAAGCGCACGCGGCGCTCGGTGCGGACGTTGTTGATCGCCCGGCGGAATGCGGGAAGGTCGTCGGAGTCGACGAGGAGCGTGAGCGCGAACCCGCCGAGCGCCTGCCCGATCGCGGAGCGCCACGGTTCGTACTCGGGACGCACGTCTATGAGCTCGGCGACGAACGGCAGGTCGGCGGGGTCGAGGCCCGCAGCCTCGGCGAGAGCGCGCCGGGCGAGGTCCTCGCCCTCGGGCACGTTGGACCGGCGGCCGGCGAGGAACGCCTTCTCGCGCTCGAGCGCGGCGAGCGACTGCTCTGCCGCGGCGAGCTCCGTGCGCGCGGCGAACACCTGCTCGCCGAGCGCCCGCTGCTGCGTCTCACGGTCCGCGACGAACGTGCCCGCCTCACGGCGCAGCCGCTCGAAGTCGCCCTTGCCGTCGACCTCGACGTCGAGCACCCTCCGGTGCCGTTCGAAGGCGGCATGACGTGCCTCAACCTGGCCGAGCGCGTCCTCGAGCGCGACGACCTCACGCTCGAGACGGCCGATCTCGTCGCCGCCGTTGCGGCGCTGGGAGTCGCGCACCTCCTCGAGCTCGCGCTCCGCGACGAGCACCTGCGCGTCCAGCGAGGAGCGTCGGGCCTCGACGACCGCGTGGTCCTCACGATTCGCACGCTCCTGCGCGCGGGCGAGCGCGAGGCGGCGGGTGTCGTGCCAATGCTGGAAGGGCGTGCCGCCCTCGGCGGTCGCCTCGAGCCCGAGACCGTCAACCGCGCCGAGGTCGGAGCGGGCCTGGTCGACGCGCGAGCGCAGCTCGGTCATGGGCGCAAGCAGCTCGAGCTGGCGCTGCGCGGTGAGCATCTCCTCGCGCACCTCACTCAGCTCGTCGAAGTGCTCGACGGCCTCCGTCGCGCGGGCGAGCGTCTCGGGCTCCTCGAGGACCATCGCCTTGTAGAGGGCGTCGACCGTCGTGATCTGCTGGCCCGCCTGGATGCGGGCGAGGAGCGCCATCGCCTTCGCGCCGTCGCCCGCCGCGCCGATGCCGAGGGCCGAGTGCAGGCGCGTCGTGAACGCGACGTCCGTGTCGTAAAGGTCGAGGCCCATCGCCGTGAGGCTCGGCCGCGCGAAGCGTGCGGCCGCCGCCGGCTCGAGGACCCGCAGGTCGAGCTCGCCGTCGTACGTCGCGCGGACGAGCACGCACTCGTCGTTGCGGGTCGCGCCGCGGGGCACGTAGTACGCCCGGACGGCCGTGAACGTGCGGCCCGTCTGGTCGGCCCACGTCATGGCGAGCGCCGACCACGTGTCAGAGGTGTCGCCGCGCAGGACGGCGTCGCGCGACGCGTCCGTGCCCGCGACGCGTGCCTCGTCGAGCTTGCCGCGCACGTAGGAGATGACGTTGCGCTGCTCGGGGCCGCGCGCACGCCCGCTCGACGCCGCGTTCGACGCGCCGTTGAACGGCGTCGTGTGCGTCATGGTGAGGGCGATGTACGCGTCGAGGAGCGTCGACTTGCCCGTGCCCGACCCGCCCGAGAGCAGGGTCGCCGTCGAGGCGAGCGCGACGTCGTGATAGCCGTCGTAGCCGCCCCAGTTGATGAGCTGCATCGACCGGGCGATCCACTGTTGGCCCGTCGAGGACGTCGGGACGAGCCCGAAGAGGGTCTGGCTCATGCTGCTCATGCCGGGGTCTCCTCGGAGTCGTCATCAGCGCCGTCGTCGTCAGCGCTGTCGTCGTCGGGCTCACGGGCCGCGTCGGCGAGCGTCAGCACGTCGGCCGGCGCCGCCGCGCCCGCGGCGCCCTCGGGCACCGCGCCCTCGGGCTCCGCGACGTCGGGCTCCGCGACGTCGGGCTCCGGGGCGTCGGGCACGACGTCCTCGGTCTCCTCCGCCGACGACGCGACCCCGCCCTCGCGCAGCCAGCGCGTGAGTTCCTGGAGCCGGTCGACGGGCAGGAGCACCTCGATGATCGGCAGGACACGGAAGCGGCCCTCGGTCTCCTCGACGAGCACCCGCTCGCGCACGAGGGTGGTGAGCGCGTTCTCGGCCTCCTTGCGTCGAGCCGCGAGGTTCGTCTCGCCGTGCGCGAGGAAGCTCAGCGCGTACTCGACGAGATCCTCCGCGTCGACGTACGCGGCCCGCTCGCCCGCGTTGCGCTGCTGGCGGTAGGCACCCCGCAGGAAGACCATCATGAGCGTCTCGACGCGGCGGTACGGCTCCTCCTTGAGGAGCACGGGGATCTGCAGGCCGTCGGAGCGCACCTGCGTCTTGTACGCGATCTCGTCGTCACGGTCGACGACGAGCTGGAGGAACATGTCGTGGAGACGCGACTCGAGGACGTCCTGGTCGGAGAGGATCGCCCGCCACTCGGCCGGGTGGTCCGCGGCCGCGACGTAGCGCGAGCGCAGCAGGAGCGCGAGCGCGCGACGCGTGACGAGCGGGAGCTGACCCGTATCGCCGTCGAAGAGGACGGGCGTGTCCTCCTCCATCGCCACCTGGTCGACGAAGGCCTCGTCGGTCGTCATGAGATGCCTCCGTCGGCAGGGTCGGTCGGGGCCGCGAGCAGGATGCGCGGCACGAGGAAGTCACGGGTCGAGCCGTCCGCGCGCACGGCGGTGACGCGCTCGACCGTGTCGGAGCCGTCGTCGTCGTCCGTCGCGCCGGTGTCGGCGCCGAGGTCGTCGGCCGCGAGCTCGTAGTAGCCGAGGAGTTCGACGGGCCGGCGCAGCGCGGCGTCGCCCCGTGCAAACGCGTCCGCGACGGAGACTGGCGTGCCGTCCGACGTCAGCACGGTGACGTGCTCCGCGAGGAGACCCGTCTGCGGGCCGCCCATCGCGCGGATCTCGGCGAGGTCGGTCGCGGGGAGGTCGTCGGGCACTGCTTGGGAGAGAGCCGCAGGAGGTGCTTCCGGGCGCAGGTCGTGGAGCGTCGTCCGCAGGCGGCCCAGGCGTGCGCGGCCGAGCCACGTGAGCGGCTCGACGCGCGCACCCCGGCCCGCGACTGGGAACCACGCGGTGAGTGCGTTGACCGCGTCTCGGATCGCATGGTCGAGCTCGCGGTCGCGCAGCGGGTCGCGCTGACGGACCTGCGCGGTGAGCGTGCGCGTCGCGCGCGCCTGCTCGGTCTGGACGACCTCGAGTGCCTCGACGACCTGTGACCGGATCGAGCGGAAGGCCGTGCGCTGCGCGCGGTCGACGTGCTGCGCGAACGGGTGGCGCAGGACGGTCGCGAGGTGCGCGTCGAGCGACGCGACGAGCTCGGGGTCACCGAGAAGCTCCATCGCGCCGAGGAACGCGCGGCCCTCGGGGGTGTTCTCCATGAGGTTCTCGGACGCCGTGAGGTACTCCTCGAGCACCTCGCCCGTCGGCCGCTCGTCCGCGCGCAGCTGCCCGATGATCGACCGCTGCAGCGCCTTGATGGACTCCGCGACGCGCGCAAAGTCGCTCGGGAGCTCGCGCACGAGCATGAGGACGTGGTCGACCTGCTCCTCCATGCGCTCCGACGACGCCGCCGCGACCTCGCCGCCGTGCGCGAGCCGGTCCCGCTCGGCCGTGAGCCGCGCGATCTGCTGGTCGAGCGCCGCGACGCGGGCCTCACGGTCCGGGTTCGCGTCGTGCGCGGCCCGCTCGACCGCGTCGAGGAGCGTACGAATGCGGGACTCTGAGACGAGTGCGCGGGCGCCGCCGGCGCGGCGCACGAACTCGAGCGCCTCCTGGGCGCTCGACGTCAGCCGGTACTGCTCCCCCGTCGCGTCGTCGACGTCCCGGATGAGCCAGCGCTCCCGCACCCAGCGCGAGCACAGGACGCGCGCGGCCTCGCCGGGCACGCCCTCGACGCCCGCCGAGCGCAGGTCGGCGAGAAGCTGCGCGACCTCGAGGTGCATCGCGTCGGCGCCGACCGCGCCGCGGCCGGGCACGAAGACTGTCTCGAAGACGGCGACGACGAACGGCGCGCTCGCCTTGTGCAGGAGCGCGAGCGTCGGGCTCGCGAACGTCCGCTGCACGGCGGCGAGCGCACCGCCCACGCCGGCGCTCGGGGTGCCGGTCGTCACCGTCAGACGACGAGGTTGACGAGCTTGGGGGCGCGGACGACGGCCTTGCGGACCTCACGGCCGTCGAGGAAGCGCACGACCGCCGGGTCGGTGAGCGCCGCGGCCTCGAGATCGGCGTCCGAGATCGTCGGCGGCACCTCGAGGCGCGCACGCACCTTGCCCTGGACCTGGACGACGCACGTGACGGTCTCCTCGACGAGGTAGGCCTCGTCGGCCGTCGGGAAGGGCTCGTGCGCGAGCGACCGCTCGTGGCCGAGCCGCTCCCACAGCTCCTCCGCGACGTGCGGTGCGAGCGGCGCGACCATGAGGACGATGGCCTCGGCGGCCGCGCGCGGCACGCGGTCGAGCGACGTGAGGTGGTTGTTGAGCGTGATGAGCTTCGCGATCGCCGTGTTGGGGCGCATGCCCTCCATCTCGGCGCGGACGTCCGCGATGGCACGGTGGAGCGCGCGCAGCGTCTCCTCGCTCGGGGCGTCGTCGGTCACCGTGACCTCGCCCGTCGTCTCGTCGACGACGTTGCGCCACAGGCGCTGGAGGAAGCGCTGCGAGCCGACGACGTCGCGCGTGTTCCAGGGGCGCGAGAGGTCGAGCGGGCCCATGGCCATCTCGTAGACACGGAAGGTGTCGGCGCCGTACGCCTCGTACATCTCGTCGGGCGTGACGACGTTCTTGAGGGACTTGCCCATCTTGCCGTACTCACGCTGGACCTCGACGCCGTTCGCGACGTAGCGCACCGTGCCGTCGGGGCCGGTCTCCTCGGTGACGGTCGAGGCGTCGACGTATGCGCCGCGCTCGTCCGTGTACGCGTACGCCTGGATGTAGCCCTGGTTGAAGAGCTTGTGGAACGGCTCCGCGCCCGAGACGTGGCCGAGGTCGAAGAGCACCTTGTGCCAGAAGCGCGCGTAGAGCAGGTGGAGCACCGCGTGCTCGACGCCACCGACGTAGAGGTCGACGCCGCCGGCCTCGCCCGCCGTCGCGTTGTGCTCGGGGCCGAGCCAGTAGCGCTCGAGCTCCGCGGAGACCATCGCGTCGGCGTTCGTCGGGTCGAGGTAGCGCAGGTAGTACCAGCACGAGCCCGCCCAGTTCGGCATGGTGTTCGTGTCGCGGCGGTACTGCCGGGGGCCGTCACCGAGGTCGAGGGTCACGTTGACCCAGTCCTCGTTACGGCCGAGCGGCGGCTCGGGCGACGACGCGGCGTCGTCGGCCGCGTACGTGCGCGGCGCGTAGTCGGGCACCTCGGGGAGGTCGACGGGCAGCATCGAGGCGGGCAGCGCGATGGGCTGGTCGTCGTCGCCGTAGACGACGGGGAACGGCTCGCCCCAGTAGCGCTGACGGCTGAAGAGCCAGTCGCGCAGCCGGTACGTCGTCGTGGCCTCGCCGAGGCCTCGCTCGACGAGCCACGCCGTCATCGCGGACTTCGCCTCCGGAACGGAGAGACCGTCGAGCGAGATCGTGTCGTTCGAGGAGTTGATGATCGCGCCGTCGCCCGTGCGCGCGCCGTCCGGCGTTCCCTCGGGGGCGTCGACCGTGTAAATGACGGGCACGTCAAAGGCCTGCGCGAACGCGTAGTCGCGCTCGTCGCCGCCGGGGACGGCCATGATCGCGCCCGTGCCGTAGCCCATGAGGACGTAGTCGGCCGTGAAGACCGGCAGGAGCGCGCCGTTGACAGGATTGACCGCGAGGTGGCCCGTGAAGACGCCGGTCTTGCGACCCGCGTCCGCCTGGCGCTCGACGGCCGTCTTCGCGGCCGACTCGGCACGGTAGGCGGCGACTGCCGCGACGGGGCTCGCGTGGCCACCCGTCCACGTGTCACGCGAGCCGTCGGGCCACTCCGCGGGAACCTCGTCGAGCAGCGGGTGCTCAGGCGCGACGACCATGAAGGTCGCGCCGAACAGTGTGTCGGGGCGGGTCGTGAAGACCTCGACCTCCTGGCCGCCCTCGACCGCGAACCGGACCTTGGCGCCGTGCGACCGCCCGATCCAGTTGCGCTGCATCGAACGGACCTTCTCGGGCCAGTCGATGAGGTCGAGGTCGTCCGCGAGGCGGTCGGAGTACGCCGTGATGCGCATGTTCCACTGGCGCAGGTTGCGCTGGAACACGGGGAAGTTGCCGCGCTCCGAGCGGCCGTCCGCCGTGACCTCCTCGTTCGCGAGGACCGTGCCGAGGCCCGGGCACCAGTTGACGGGCGAGTCCGAGACGTAGGCGAGCCGCTGATCGTTGAGGGCCGCACGGCGCTCCGACTCCGAGAGGTCCGCCCACGCGCGGCCGTCGGGCAGCGCGCGCGTGCCCGCCGCGTACTCGGCCTCGAGCTCGGCGATCGGCCGGGCGCGACCCGTGCCGCCGTCCGGACGCACGGCGTCCGCGTCGTACCACGAGTCGAAGATCTGCAGGAAGATCCACTGCGTCCACCGGACGTAGTCGGAGTCGGTCGTCGCGAACGAGCGGCGCGGGTCGTGCGCAAGGCCCAAGCGACGCAGCTGACGCTGCATGTTCGCGATGTTCGCCTCGGTCGTCACGCGCGGGTGCTGACCCGTCTGCACGGCGTACTGCTCTGCTGGCAGACCGAATGCGTCGAAGCCGAGGGCGTGGAGGACGTTATCGCCGCACATGCGCCGGAAGCGCGCGGTGACGTCCGTCGCGATGTAGCCGAGCGGGTGCCCGACGTGCAGGCCCGCGCCCGACGGGTACGGGAACATGTCCATGACGAAGAACGACGACGAGGCCGGGTCGGCGAAGTTGCCGTCACCGTCCGGGAGCCCGCCGACCGGGTCGGCCGCGAAGAACGTGCCGCGCTCGGCCCAGCGGTCCTGCCAGCGGAGCTCGATCTCCTGGGCGAGGGCCGGGGTGTAGCGGAACGTCGGCTCCGCGCTCGTGCGTGCAGCGACATCAGGCGTCGTGGGGTTCTCGGTCACCCGACGATCTTACCCGCGCACAGGCCCCCGACCGGCCCGTCCGCCGACGGCCGGGACGCCGTTCCGGCCGAGCTCAGCCGAGCTGCGCGAGGAGCGTCGGCCCGAGCCCCACGACGACGACCGCCGCGAGCACGACGTAGAGAACCGCGAGGATCCAGCCGCGCATCCGCACGACAGTCGAGGCTCCCGAGCCGCCGAGGAACCCTCCCTCGACGTGACGCACGAGGACGTACCACCACACTGGGAGCGTCGCGGCCCACACCACCATGCAGTACGGGCACAGCGCGCGCAGCTCGACGACGGACGTCCACACGAGGAAGACGACGAGCCCCATGCCGGCGGTTGCAACCGCGAGGAACGCCCGCCAGAACCACCGGGGCAGCGCAACGCCGGGCGCGACGAAGAGGACGACGCCGACCGTTATGACGACGGAGAACGCTCCGAGGCCGAGGGATGGGGTGGGGAAGCCGAGCAGGCTCCCCGCGGGCGAGGCCATCGCGGGGCTGCACGTGAGCAGCCCGTTGATCGAGCAGCTCGGCTGGTGGTTGGGGTCGACGAGCGTGCGGTACCGCTCGATCGCGAGCGCCGCGGACCCCACAAGACCGACGAGGCCGCCGAGCAGGAGCACGAGGCCGAGGCTGCGATCGGTGAGCGGGCGCGACGCGACCGTGGGGGCGGCGTCGTACGCGCTGTCGAGGTCGGTGTCGGCCACGGTGTCCTCCGGGTTCGAAGCAGGTTCGCACGCACTATGGCACGGCCTGGGACGAACGTCCCACCGGGACCTGGGAGACGCCTGGGCGTCAGCCCTCGGCGACCCACACGGAGCGCGCCGCCGGCAGCCCGAGCGCCGCCTCCGACGTCGTCCCGTCGGGCCGCGTCCACGCGACCGTCACGGTCCCCGCGAACTCCCGCAGCGCAACGACCTCGACCCGCGCGTCGAGCCCGAGCCCCAGCTCGGTGAACCAGCGCAGGAGCGCCGGGTCCGCGTCCGAGATGCGGACGACGACTCCCGCAACGCCCGTCGCGAGATCAGCGAGCGTGCACGCGTCCGCCGCTGGGAGCTCGCCGTCGACCGTGGGGATCGGGTCGCCGTGCGGGTCGCGACGCGGGTGCCCGAGGGCCGCGTCAATGCGCGCGAGCATGAGGTCGGAGACCGCGTGCTCGAGCACCTCGGCCTCGTCGTGCACCTCGTCCCACGCGTAACCGAGCCGCTCGACGAGGTACGTCTCAATGAGACGGTGCCGGCGCACCATGCCGACCGCAAGCCGTTCACCCTCGGGCGTGAGCGCGATCGCGCCGTACGGCTCGTGGTCGAGCAGCCCCAGGCCGACCATGCGACGCACGTTCTCCGAGACGGTCGACGGACCGACCCCGAGACGCTCCGCGAGGAGCTTCGTCGTCACGCGGGTCTCGGCCCACTCCCCTGCCGACCAGACGACCTTGAGGTAGTCCTCGACGACCGGGGTGATGTCGCTGTCTCGTGCCGCCACGGGGACCAGCCTACCGAGAGCGGCGCGACGACGGCCGCGCGGCAGGTCAGCGGCCGAGGACGAGGAGCAGCTCGAGCGTCCCGGCGTCCTCGACCTCGACGAAGCCGAGGCTCGGCGCCTCGAGCCCGAGGTCGGAGAACGTCACGGGAGCCGAGCCTGCGGCCCTCAGCCCCGCGCCGTCCCGGACGACGTCGAGCGTGAACGTCACGGGATGCTCGGTCCCGCGCAGCGTGAGCGTGCCCGGAACCTCGACGGTGCCGCCCTCCTCGAGGTCCGGCAGCGCGACGGGCGCGCCGATGCGGAACGTCGCCGTCGGGTGCGTCCCGGCCTCGAGCAGGTTCCGCATGAACGAGTCGCGCGGGCCGACGCCCGTGACGATCGACGCGACCTGCACGGTCGCGTCGACGGCGGTGAGACGGCCGTCCTCGACCGTGACGGTGCCCGTGACGTCCTCGGTGCGGCCGACGACCGTGACGTCTTCGCCGCGCAGGACCTCAGCGACCCGGTAGCCCGCGGTCGTGCCGGGCCCGAGAGTCCACGTGCCGTCGACCTCGAGCGGGCCCGTCGTGGGCGCGGGTGCCGTCGTCGTCACTGCGAGCGGTGGCGGCGTGCTCCGGTTCCCCCACCACGCGTAGATCCGGGGTCCGACGAGCACCGCAAGCGTGGCGAGCACGACGAGGGTCACGACGGCGGCGACGCGCCGTCCGTGCTGGCTCCGGGCCGGATGCGCGTCCGTCATGGGGTCTCCTCGGCGCGGGTGGCCGACGGCGCTGGGTCGGGCATCGTCGACGTGGGTTCGGGGGTCTCGTCCGGCGCCAGCGTGCGGCCGAGGTCGAGTGTGCCGGACGGCGAGGTCATGGCGTCAGTTGCAGGTTCCGGGCTCGCGGGCGGGGCGGGGAGCGGGCGTGGCACACGGACAGCAGCGCCGACCTCGACCGTGCCGTCGGGCGTGACGACGATGACGCGCGCGTCGAGCCAGGTGCGGCTCGTCCGGTCGAATCGCCACAGCGTCATCTGCGCGACCCCGCCGAGCGGTCCGATCGTCAGCTGGCCCTCGGCCGCGCCCGCGGTCGTCCCGGAGACGTAGAGCGTGCCGAGGCCCGAGCGGACGGGGCCGATCCGGCGGTGCAGGTGCCCGGAGATCTGCAGCGGAACACAGCCTGTCGCGAGCGCTGCCCCACCGATGCGCGGAGTGTGGATCATGAGGAGGTCGGGGTCGTCCTCGCACGCTGTCGTCGCGAGGCGCTCCGCTTGGTCGTCGGGGTCCTCCTCGCCCGCCTGGACGGTTCCCGCACCGAGGCGGGTCTCGCGTGCGTCGCGGTCGCCGAGGATCCGCACGCCCGCGACGTCGACGACGTCCCCTCCCGGCACGGTCGCGCCTGCGGCCCGCGCCTGCTCGGCGGTCTGGGAGGAGTCGTGGTTGCCGGTCGTCAGCACGTACTCGGTGCCGTCCGGGGCGGCGTCGACGAAAGCCTCGACGCAGACGCGCTCGACGGCGGTGCCGTTGATCGATGTGTCGCCGGTGTCGAGGATCGCGGAGGCTCCGGCGAGCTGTGCCGTGCGGCGGATGACCGGTGTCATGCCGATGTTGCAGTGGAGGTCGCTCACCTGGAGGAAGGTCACGACGTCGGCGTCCTCGGGCTCGGGCGCGTCCGTCGTGGGTGTCGTCGCGTCCGGCGTCGGCCCGTCGGTGCTCGCGTCCGTCGCGGCCGGGGCGGTGACAGTTCCGGTGCCGCCGTCCGGGGACTGCCCAGCGGTCGTCGACGGGTCGTCGGCGGGGCGCGTCGGCGGCAGGTGGGCGTCGACCCGCGCCGCGCCCTCGCGCAGCGAGAGCGCGGCGGCTTGCTTGTCGGCCGCGGTGCGGTCGAGCCATGCCCGGTCGAGGTCGGCGACGACGGCCGCGTAGTACGCCTCGTTCTTCTCGTACATGTCGAGGAGCTGGCCACCGTACTCCTCGATGACACCCGAGAGTCGACCCGTGATCCTCGCGCCCTCGAAGGAGGTCCCTGCGAAGACCGTGCTCTCCGGGAGCGCCTCGAGCCGTGCGCGGGCCGCCGCCCCGTTCGACGCCGTCGCAGCGACGAGCACAAGCACGACGGCGCCCGCGAGCGTCACCGTGTGCGGCGCGAACCGTGCGAGGAGCTCGGTGCGGCGCGGCCTGCCCAGGAGCAACCCGAGCGCGAGGGTCGCGGCGACGGACAGTCCGGCGCACGCGAGGGCCCGGCGGGCCGCGTCCTCGGCGAGCGCCTCCGCGACGTGCCGGACCGTGGCCTGCGGCCCGGTGAAGAACTGCAGGTAGGCCGTGAGGTCGCCGTCGAGCGCCTCGAGCGTCGTGCGGTCGCCGACGGCCTCGAGGTCGGCGGGGATCTCCTTGAGCGTCGCGCGCACGCCGATGCCGAGCGGTGCGGGCGAGTCGACCTCGATCGTGCCGAGCGGCCCGAGGTCGACCGTGACGATCCCGTCGGTCGTCACCTCGTAGCTGGCCTCGTGGGGTCCGAGCGTGAGGTCAGCGCGCGCGGTGACGACGCCGACGACGAGCGACGCCGCGAGGATCGCGACGGCGACGAGCGTGCGGCGCAGCCATGTCGGCGGGAGCGTCCGCCCCGGGCGGACGCGTGGGCGAGCGTCGACGGGCATCGCGTCCTCCCCTCGTTCGCCTCGTGCGGGTCGAGCGCGCGGTGGCCGCGCGACCCGATCCTTGCGGTTCCGAGCCTAGGCGTGTTCGCAGGAGACGCGCACACCCGTGCCGCTCTCCGGACCCGCCGGGGACGACCGCGAGCGTATGCGGCGCGCGCTCGTCAAGCGATCGTGGGCGACAGGACGGAGTGGGATTTCTCACGGTGGTCCGCGCAACATCCGGGACCCAGGTCCCGGTCGTCCTACCTACACTCGAGAACGTGGACCGGACGAAGAAGAACAACGTGGACGTCGTCCTCGTCGGCGGCGGGATCATGAGCGCGACCCTCGGGACCCTCATCTCGCTGCTTGAGCCGACGTGGAAGATCGAGATCTTCGAGCGCCTCGACGGAGTCGCGCTCGAGTCGTCCAACCCATGGAACAACGCGGGGACGGGGCACGCGGCGCTGTGCGAGCTCAACTACACGCCCGAACGCCCTGACGGCTCGATCGACACGACGAAGGCCGTGAAGATCAACGAGCAGTTCCAGGTCTCCCGCGAGTTCTGGCATCACCTCACCTCGGCGGGCCTCCTGCCCGAGGCCTCGACCTACATGAGCCGCACCCCGCATATGACCTTCGTGCGCGGCGAGGCGAACGTCGACTACCTGCGCCGCCGGCATGCCGCGCTCAGCGCGCACCCGCTCTTCTCCGACCTCGAGTTCTCGGACGACCCCGCGGTCATTGCGCAGTGGGCGCCGCTCCTCGTCGCGGAGCGTGCAGACGACGAGCCGATCGCCGCGACGCGTGCGATCTCGGGCACCGACGTCGACTTCGGCTCGCTCACGCGGTCGATGCTCCGCCACCTCGTCGACCACGGTGCGACGCTCGCGACGCAGCACGAGGTGAAGAACCTCCGCCGCCGCAAGGACGGCACATGGGACGTCAAGGTCCGCGACACGTCGTGGAACGCCAAGGACCCGGTCCGCACCGTCAACGCGCGCTTCGTCTTCGTCGGCGCGGGCGGCGGCGCGCTGCCCCTCCTGCAGCGCTCGGGCATCCCCGAGATCAAGGGCTACGGCGGCTTCCCCATCTCGGGCCAGTTCCTCCGCACGACGAACCCTGAGATCGTCGCGCAGCACCACGCGAAGGTCTACGGCAAGGCCGACGTCGGCGCACCACCGATGTCGGTGCCCCACCTCGACACGCGCGTCGTCGACGGCGAGACCTCGGTGATGTTCGGCCCGTACGCGGGCTTCTCGACGAAGTACCTCAAGCAGGGCTCGCTCCTCGACCTCTTCACGTCGATCCGTCCCGGCAACATCGTGACGATGGCGGGCGCCGGCCTCGACAACATGGACCTCACCGCCTACCTCGTCTCCGAGGTGACGAAGTCGTTCGACGCGAAGTTCCGCTCGCTACGCCAGTTCATGCCGACGGCGCGTCCCGAGGACTGGGAGCTCATCACCGCGGGCCAGCGAGTCCAGGTGATGAAGCGCGACCCGAAGAAGGGCGGTCGCCTCGAGTTCGGCACGGACGTCGTCACGGGAGCCGACGGGACGATCGCGGGCCTTCTCGGGGCATCGCCCGGCGCCTCGACCGCCGCGTGGGCCATGGTCGACGTCCTCGAGCGTTGTTTCCCCGAGCATCGCGCGGCATGGCGCCCGCGTCTCGCCGCGATCGCGCCGTCGCTCGCGACCGACGACTGGGACACCCCGGCCGAGCGCGAGAGCCTCGAGGCCCTCGCCGAGCTCGACGAGGTGGGCGCGAGCGACGCCTGACGGGCTCACGGATCAGACGCGGCCCGCGCGCACGTCCTCGACGCCGCGGTTGGCGAGCGCGTCCGCACGCTCGTTGCCCGGGTCCCCCGCGTGACCCTTGACCCACGCCCACCGCACGTCGTGCCGTGCGACCTGGGCCTCGAGCAGCTGCCAGAGCTCGGCGTTCTTCACGGGCTTCTTGTCCGCGGTGCGCCAGCCGTTGCGGCGCCACCCGTGAATCCACTGGGTCATGCCCTTCATGACGTACGTCGAGTCGACGTGGAGCGTCACGGCGCAGCGACGGTTGAGGGCGCGCAGCCCCTCGACGGCGGCGAGCAGCTCCATGCGGTTGTTCGTCGTCGTGGCCTCGCCGCCCCACAGCTCGCGCTCGTGGCCGCCCGAGCGCATGAGGACGCCCCAGCCGCCGACGCCGGGGTTGCCCTTGCACGCGCCGTCGGTCCACATCTCGACGACGGGACGGGTGTCCTCGGTCGCTTCCTGGAGCAGCTCAGGTGCGTCGTCGGGTGATTCGGAGGGGGTTCGTGGCATGCGGACCATCGTACTGGGGTCACGGAGAGGTCACGGTGGTTACGCTTCCAGGTCAATAGGCCCTACGGTATGGCCATGAGAGCCGAAGACGTCTCCTCCCGTTCCATCGACCCGAGGTCGGCAGGGCTCGAATCCGTGCGAGCCGACCTCCTCTACGAGTTCGAACTCGAGCTCAGGCGCACCGCGAAGGCGATCGGCCGCACCGTGCCGCCCGGACGCGTGCTCGTCGCGCGCGAGTCCACGCAGGGGAAGACCGTCGTCACCCGCTACTCCGACACCGGCCTCCGCGGCTGGATGGTCGGGCCCCGCCTCGCGCTGCTCGAGGACGGCGGATGGGTGCCCTACACCCAGGGCCGGACCCACAAGCTCGACAAGCCGCGCCACTCGAAGCTCTTCGGCGACGCGACGACGCGCGAGTATGCGGAGCACTGGCAGAACCTCACCGACGTGGGGGTCACGCCCGGTGCCGCCTACATCACGATCCCCGCGAGCCACGAGGGTTTCGTCGCGGCATGCCGCGACCCACGTCGTGCCGAGCTCTTCGAGGTCCAGGACCTCGGCGGGATGCCCCACCTCGTGTTCACGTACTCGCGCGGCTCCGCCGGGTCGCTGCGCTCGGTCCTGCGTGACGACCTGCAGAAGTGGATGCAGGACTACGCCTGACCACCGCTCCCGGTCACGACGCGGGGCTCCCCACCGGCAGGTGGAGAGCCCCGCGTCGTGCGGCGGTCACGGTGCGGGTGTCACCGTGCCCGTGAGGACGAGGTCGGGCTGGCCGAGCATCGACCGGTCGACGACGAGCCGGACCTGGCGCGCCGGCGCAACCTGCGCCGTGCGTCGCACAGGGATCTCGACGATCATCGAGGTCGCCCCCGCGTTGATCGCGAGTCCGAGCTGCGCCCCGCTCGAGCTCAGCGGACCTCGCAGGGAGGCATCCGACACCTGAGACTGCAGCCACGTCGGCACGAGCTGCTCGGCAGCGAGCTCGTCGGTGACAGCCGCGAACGTCCCCGTGGTCCACAGGCCCTCGATCGTCGGCTCGGTGAGACGCAGCTCCCAGCGCAGGCTCCCGCCGGGCGTCGCCGTCGCGACGGTGCTGACCGCGTCGAGCGTCGGCACCTTGCCGGCAGGCGCGGACACGGCGCCCGACGGGTTATCGACGACGGCACCGCGGTCGGCGATGACGGTGACGTACCCGATGTCGTGGCCGTCGGGGTTGATCGAGACCGCGTCGTCGTCGGGCACTGTGAGCCGGACGTCGAGCGAGGTCTGGCCGGGCTTGATCGTCCGGAACTCGCCCGTCGTGCTCCAGGTGCGCGTGTCGAGGTGCTCGACCCAGACCCGTGCGGACCTCGTCCGCGTGCCCGTCACCGGGATCCGCAGGACCTGCGTCGCAGCGTCCGCCGACGTGATCTTCGTCGTCGTCGGCACCGAGACCCGGGCGACGGTGCGCACGGACGCGGACGAGCGACGCTGCCCGCTCGAGACGCCGTAGGCGTCGAGGACGACGAGCCTGCCGGACGCGCTCCGCGCCTTGAGATCAACCCGGGCGAGCTTCGACGTGTCGACCTTCGAGCGCGCCGGGAGGCGGAAGCGGACCTCCTGCGCCCAGCGGGATGCGAGGTTCGCGACGGCGGGCATGCGGCTGGGTGCGTGCTCGGCCTTGACGGTCGCGCTGCGGCCGGCCGTGTCGGTGAGGACGAGGTCGAACGACGGCGTGGTCTTCTGCGGGGGCACGACGACGCGCATCGTCAGCCACTTCCGGTGGCTGAGGTTCGGCAGGCCGGTGAGCCTCACGCGCGCACCCTTCGCGGTCCACCCGACAGCGAGCGCAGGGTCGAGCGGGAGGGAGCTCATGCCCATGAGACCGGCACCGTGCGGCGAGAGCTCGTCACCGAAGCAGGTGACCGCGTCCGTGGACCGGGGCACGAGCGAGCACGACCTCGCGGCTGCCTTGCCGCGGGTCGAGACCTTGGGCTGGCGGTCGGCGGTGAGTACCGCGGTGCGGCGTCCGCCGACCGCGTGGCTGAGCACGGTCGCCGACCCTGCCGAGTGCGCTCGGACGGGCGAGCCGTCGAGAAGGCTGCGCGCCGACGCGTCGCCCGCGACATAGGCATTGACCGCCGCTGCGACGTAGGTCGCACCCACCGCACGCTGCTGCTTCGCCGTGAGGCGACCCGAGGCCTTCGGCCCGCACGAGGTCGACACCCCCTCGCCGTCGTCCCACGACGGCGCCTGGGACACGCCGGGGGTCCACTCGGAGTTGAAGTAGTTGTGGTTCGCGCCGAGAACGAGGACGGACGACCGCAGCGCGTGGTCGCCCGACGCGATGCCGACACCGCGGTCGACGTAGGCCTGTCCCTGGAGGTCGGAGACGTCGCCGTCGCACGACGGCAGCAGGACGGTCGTCGGGATGCCGATCGCGACCTGGGTCGCGAAGTCGGTCGGGGCGACGAGAACCTGTCCGACGATGCGGAACGGGTCGCCCGCACGGGACTTGATCGCGGCGCGGCTCACTCCCTCGCCGCCGCGGGAGTGCCCGACGGTGACGACGCGCGACAGCTTGAGCTTGCCCTTGAGCTTCTCGGTGCCACGGGGCCCCTTCGTGCCGCGGTTCCACTGCGACAGGAGGGTGAGGTGCCGGCGCACGAGGTCCGCGCGCGTGCCGGCGCCGCCGTCGTTCTCGCTGTGGTCCTGCGCGTTGATGCCGTTCGCCGAGATCGACACGGTGACGTAGCCCTGGGACGCGAGGAGGTTCTGCTGGTCGCGGTAGCCGAGGTAGCTGGGGATCGAGTGTGATCCCGCGGGGCACGGCCAGCCGTCGACGATCTCGTCACCCTTGTAGCAGACGGAGTGGCGACCGTGGAGGAGGACGACGACGGGACGGGTGCCCTTGGCGTCGCGCGGCATGACGACGTGGGCACGGGTCTCGACGGCGGTGTCGTAGCCGGGAACCTTCATGCCGCTTGTCGAGTAGGTGAAGGCACGGGTCGTGTAGCGGCCCGGGGTTCCGGGGTCTTTCGACACGAGCGTCGTCGGACGCGAAGGGAGAGCGGTCGGTGCCGACGGGGCGACGAGTGCTGTCACGGCGTCGGCGCGTCCGGCGAGGACCTTGCTGCCGCGGACGACGGCGACGTCGCGAGCCTTGAGGTCGGTCGCGCCGAGGACGCGCGCGCCGTAGGTCCGTCCCGTGACGGTCGGCTGGACGACACGTGCGTCCGGGAGTCGGAACTCGGTGCGGGCGTCGGTGAGCCGGTCACCGGCGGGTGCAGTCCACGAGACGAAGGCGCCGTCGTCGTCGGTGACGACCGTGATGCCGTCGGCGGACGTGCTGCTGGCCCCCGCACGGAGGGCGTCGGCGACGCGCGTCGTCATGTCGGTGTCGACGACTGCGTTCACCCCCGCCGACTGCGGGGCGGCGGGGCCTGCCGCGACGGCCGCGCCGGCCGCTGCGGGCGCGAGCGTCGCGGCGAGCGCGAGGGCGAGCGCTGAGGACAGCAGGGCGGCTCTCGGACGGTGCATGGGGCTCCCTCAGGGATGAGCAGAACGGGACCAGAGACGTCCGATACGGTATGCGAGTCCGGTTCGTCGCGCCATCTTCCCCCGCCCCCTTGAGGGCAGCGCCGCGGCGTGTCGCCGCGACACGCCGCGCGGACCCGGAGATCCAGGCCCGCGCGGCCTGGCCAGCTGTCAGCGAGCCGTGTATCCCGAGGAGACCGTCCTCGTCGCGAGGAGCTTCGAGGTCGACTTCGCCGGGGTGTAGACGAGCGCGACCTTGCCGCGCGGCAGCCTGCTCGTGCGGACCTTCGCGACCCAGTACTTGCCCGATCGGACGATCTTCGCGCTCTTCGACACGTACTTCTTGCCGACCTTCGCACGGACCGTGCCGTGCGGTCGCGTCCCCGCGACCGTGCCGACGCGGACCGTCAGCGTCGCCTTCGAACCCTTGCGTACCTTCGCCGCCTTCGTCACCTTGATCGACGGAAGCCCCTTGGTCACCTTCACGGTCCGCTTCGCACGCGATCCCGCGAGCATGACGTCACCGCTGTACCGCGCAGTGACCGTCTGTTTGCCGGGGCGCACGCTCGCGGGCAGGGTCGCCGTGGCGCGCCCGCTCGAGGACACCTTCGCCGTGGCGACACGCTTCGTGCCGACGTAGAACCGCACGACGCCCTGCGGCTTCGTCTCCCCCGTCACCTTGACCGACACCTTCGTGCTGCGGCCGTAGCGCACGGAGATCTTCGACATCGTCGCGCGGGACTCCGCCGGCGTCGAGAACCCGACGACCGCGGTCCCGCCAGAGATGGATCGCACCATGACCGTCCGGCCGAGGCTCGAGCTCCGGACCGATTCACCCGCGTGGACCGTCGCCCAGGCGACGCCGTCGCTCGAGCCGCCGAGCGTGACGAGCGACGGGACCCCACGGGAATCGCGGACGATCGTCGAGAAGCGCACTCCCGTGCCGAGGTCGTAGGCGGGGTCGATCGCCCACGGCGAGGCGTAGTACGCGCCGGCGTCGTTGCCCCCGCCGTCACGCAGCTCGAGATAGATCGTGCGGCCCGCCTGGTCGACGAACCTCAGGCTCAGGGGAGACCTGCCGGACACCGCACGCACGCGGGTGTCGACGCCGGGGCTCCCCGCCGTGACAGAGGAACCGGGCAGGATGTCGAGGACCTCGCGGAACGCCGGGTCGAGCACGGGCGGGGCGTAGGTCGTCGTGCCCTCGCTCGAGGAGGCCCCCATGACGGAGTGGATGCCGAAGTACTCGATCGCTCCGTCCGCATCCCCGATCTCGAGGTTGGAGTGCCCGAGGCCGAAGTTGTGCCCGAGCTCGTGGGACACCGTGTGAGCGTCGTCCGCCGCGAGGAAGACGAGCCCCCCCGAGGTGAGCCCGGAGCCGATCGTCGCGAGGCCGGTCCAGCCGATTGACCCGTCGTCGTAGCACGAGCGCGGCACCATGACGATGAGGTGCGTGCGGGCTGCACGTGATGCGTCGACGCCCGGAAGGAGCTTCTGCGCGCGCTCCCAGACCTTGAAGTAGTCGCCGTTCGCGAGCTCGGCGCAGACGTTGCTCGTCGTGAGCGTCGCCTCGCCCCGGACGGTCAGCCCGTTGACGATCTTCCCGGTCTCACGCGTCCAGTAGTCGCTCCCTCGCGAGACGGCGGCACGGCCCTCGGCGAGCGTGAACTCGCCCGTCGCCGCTGCGTCGTCGACGCGCACGAGGTACGCGGAGTGCGCACCAGGGCGGGGCGCAGCCGCGACGGGCGCGGCCTGCAGGACGTCGATGCTCCGTGCCTTGAGGTCTCCGGCGCGCGTGAGCGCACCCGCAGGTGCGTCCGGGCGCGAGCCGCGCAGCGCGGCGACGGGGACGTCCGCGGGGACACCGACGACTGCCTTGACGGTATCGCCGGGGCGCGCCTTGACGAGCGCGGCGGCCGGGACATCAGCGTCGAGGCGCACGACGGACCCTGCCTCCGTCCGGATGCCGAGCCCCGTCGTCTCGACGGGGCGGCCGGCGGCGTCCCGGCCGGAGCCGAGCGTCGCCACGAGCGTGCCGCGGACGACGAGGTCGTCCACGGGGCCCGGGGACGCCGCGGCCGTGACCGCGGGAATCCCTGTGAGCGTGAGTGCGAGGGCGCACACGGCGCCCCAAGTCTTGCGTGGCATGTTGTCCCCTGCTGACGCATCCGAGTCGGCGGCGCTCGGCGCGCGGACGCAGACGCGCCAGCATCTAGGGACTCACACTAGTACGTCCCGTGACGCACCTGGAAGCCGAGGTTGGGGCGCCGTCGTCCGCGGCTGACCGCGGACGACGGCGCCCTCTCACGCTGACGTGCCGGACCCTACTTGAGGTACGGCCCCGCCTCGCCGACCTTGCCCGGGGCGGGCGTGGTCGCCGTGTCGAGGACGTAGGCGCGCATGTTGCCCTTGCCCGAGACGCTCGCGGTGAGCGTCCCGTTCGTCACGACCTTGCGGTCGCCCGTCACGGCGTCGACGTACGTGCCGTTGGGCACGGACCGGAACGTCGCGGACCCCGAGACGGCGACGAGCACGAAGCTGTCGACCCCCGCGGCCGTGTAGCGGCGCTTGTACGCGATGCCGCCATCGACGTTCTTCGTCGAGTACTGCCCCTTCTGGAGCGCGGGGACCGCACGCCGGATGAGGTTGAGCCGCTGGACGTGCTTGACGAGCGGCTTCTCGAGCGTCTGTGCGACCGCTCCGGACGACGACGAGACGACGCCGAAGTCCGAGGCGACGACCGAGCCCGCGAGGTGGTCACCGAAGTACGCGCGACCGGTCGTGGCGAGCGCGCAGCTCGGGCCGCAGTCGATCTGCTTGCCCGCCTGGAACTCGATCTCCGAGCCGTAGTAGAGCGTCGGGATCCCGCGGAACGTCCACATGAGCGACATGTTCTCCGCCCATGCGTCGGTCCCGCCGTCGTAGCGGACGTTCGACTTGTTGGGCCCGTAGTCGTGCGAGTCGACGTAGACCGTGTTGTACGTCGCGTCGTTGTAGGCGTCGTCGGAATCCATGCCGTTCCAGAACGCCGAGCCTGCGTCGCCGAAGTTCATGTGCATGCGCATGTCGATGACGTTCATGCCCGAGAACTTCGAGTGGTCCGGCGTGTGGTAGGTGTTGCCGTCGGCGCCCGCGAGGACCGCGTTGGTCGACGTGGGCTGGCCGTCCGGACCCTGGAGGTTCTCCCACGCGAACTGCTCGGCGGCCGCGACGACGTCGTCGAGCGCGTACTCCTTGCGCTCCTTCCACGTGTAGAACGGCGCGGAGTGGTTGACCGAGCCGCGGTTCCACTTGTCGTGGACGAACTGGGCGACCTCGCCGAAGACGTAGAAGTCCTTGCCCTTCTCCCCGTGGACCGAGGTCGCGTGCTCCTGGATTGCCGGGAGAAAGTAGCGGTTCCACATGACGCGCGGAATGTGGACCGCGGTGTCGATGCGGAAGCCGTCGACACCCATGTCGATGTACCCGTTGTAGGCGTCGATGAGGTACTGGCGGGTCTCGGCGTCCTCCGTGTTGAAGTCCGCGAGGTCCTCGTGGATCCAGCAGTCCTGCGCGTCCTTGCCCTCCCAGTTGCCGATCCAGCACTGGTGGAAGTTCTTCGCGGGGAACATGCCGGCGGTCGGCGAGGGCCACTGGCACTCACGGAGCGCGAAGCCCTCCTTGGAGAACTTGCCGGTCGGCTGACCGAAGCCCTTGCAGGTCGTGCCGAGCGGTGCGGTCGAGGACCACAGGTCGCCGTTGTAGGAGCGGCCCTTCGCGAGGAGGTTCTGCGCAGCCGTGAGCGTCGGGTCGTCGCCCTGGTTCTCGACCATGGGGTCGTACTCGCGGCCGGCCTCCTTCTTCGAGTAGAACCAGCTCCACTCCCCGCTCGAGTCGCCCCACACGGTGGGCGTGAACAGGCCCTTGGCTCCCCAGCGCGAGGAGTGGTTGTAGACAACGTCCTGGTAGATCTTGATGCCCTTGGCGTGGGCGGCGTCGATGAGTTCCTGGTAGCTCGCACCCTGGGACTCGAGGCGCGGGTCGACCCGGTAGAAGTCCCAGCCGTGGTAGCCGTGGAAGTCGTAGTCGGAGCGGTTGAGGACGACCGGGGTGATCCAGATCGCGGAGAAGCCGAGGCCCTTGATGTAGTCGAGCTTCTCGACGAGGCCCTTGAAGTCGCCCCGGAACATGGGGTCGTCGTTCGCGGCGTTACCGGAGCTCACGTGCTGGGAGCCTCCACGGTTGTTCGTCACGTCGCCGTCGTTGAACCGTGCGGTCATGACGAAGTAGATCGAGTCCTCGCGCGGGTCGCCGCCGAGCGGCGTGCCGCCGCGGGGATTCTCGGGCGCCGTGCCCGTGGTGACGGCGGCGGGAGCGCTCGCGGCGGAGACGTTGCCCGCCGCGTCGAACGCCGCGACGGTGTAGCTGTACCGGGTCTCAGGGAGGAGCCCCGTGTCCGTCGCCGTGAGGGCGGAGACGTCGCGCGTCACGGTGCCGGCGCCGCCGGTGCGCACGACGCGGTAGCCCGCGACCTCGACGTTGTCGGTCGACGCACGCCACGAGACGGTCGTGCGCGTGCCGTCGGCGGTCGCGACGACACCTGCAGGGACCGAGGGTGCGGTCGTGTCGTCGACGGGCGGCGGGACGTCCTCGCACGGGTCGGTGCCGGCGGCGATGCGGCCGTCGCGCACGAGGTTCACGCCGGCGCCGTACGTGTAGTCCTTGCCGCCGTTGTTGTCCCAGCGGCCGGAGCCGTCGTTGAACACGGCGGTGCCGCCGGTCGCGGTGCCGAGGGCGATGTCCTTGACGAACCAGCCGGGGCACGCGGGCGTCATGTCGACGCCGGGGACGGCGGTCCAGGCGCCCGTGGCGACGCGGTAGTGGATCTTCGGCGCCGACCACGTCGAGCCGTAGAAGATCTTCGCGCTCGCCGCGGGGGGCGGGGTCGTCTCGGGGTCGGTGGGCTCGTCGGTGGGCTCGTCGGTGGGCTCGTCGGTGGGCTCGGGACCGCAGGGGTTGGTCCCGGCCGCGATCGCGCCGTCCTTGACGATCTGGACGCCACCGGAGTAGGCGTAGTCCTTGCCGCCGTTGTTGTCCCAGCGCCCGGAGCCGTCGTTGAGGACGAGCATGCCGCCGGAGGCGGTGCCGAGCGGGATCTGGTGCTTGTACCAGCCGTCGCACGCGAGCGTCATCGCGACGCCGGGGACGTTCGTCCATGCGCCCGTGCCGACGCGGTAGTGGATCTTCGGCGTGGTCCAGGCGGTCTTGTAGTAGATGGTGGCCGACGACGTGGGCTCGTTGCCGGTGTCGCAGGGGTTCGTGCCCGGGGTGAGCGCGCCGTCCTTCCAGACGACCGTGCCCCTCTCCGTGCGGTAGTTCTTGCCGCCGTTGTTGTCCCACGCGCCCGCACCGTTGGTGAAGGTCACCTGGGCGCCTGCGGCCGAGCCGAGGACGATCTGCTGGGACTTCCAGCCAGTGCACGCGTCGGCCATCGCGACGCCGGGGAGCGCGGTCCACTGCTGGCCGTCGACGCCGTAGTGGATGTACGTCCGCGACCAGGCGGCCTTGGCCGGGTAGTAGACGGTCGTCGTCGCGGCGGGGACCGCCGAGACGAGGCTCGCCCCGAGGAGGGGCACGGCGAGGCTTACTGCCACCACCGAGGCGAGGAGACGTGGTCTCGCGAATCTGCTTCGTCGCATCATTCTCTCTTCTCGACGGGCCGCGACGTCGCGGCCCCGGACCGGCCGGCGTCGTCGCCGGCGGGACTCGCCGCAAGTTTCTGAGGGCTTGCTGCACGAGTCTGCAGCGGAACGTAGCGGGTCCGGCAGGTGTCCGCTACTGCGAAAGAGCGACAACATGGGACGTCTGCTCAGGTCAGCGCCAATCCGTCGCGAACGACGGCGAAGGCCCCGGTCCGGGGACCGGAGCCTTCGCTGTGCTGCCGCGACCTGCTCACGATGTGGACGACGGGAGTCCGCACAGCGAACGTCAGGTGACGGTGCCCATGTGCCAGGGCACGAACTCCTCGACGCCGATGCCGAGCTCCTCGCTCACGGTCTGCTCGCCGGACGCGACGGCGAGCACGAGGTCAAAGAGCTCCTGCCCGACCTCCTCGAGCGTCGCGGTGCCGTCGACGATCCGACCCGCGTTGACGTCCATGTCCTCGCGCATGCGCTCGTACATCTCAGTGTTCGTCGCGACCTTGATCGACGGTGCGGGGCGGCAGCCGAAGACGGAGCCACGCCCAGTCGTGAAGACGACGACGTTCGCGCCGCCCGCGACGAGGCCCGTGACGGACACGGGGTCGTAGCCGGGCGTGTCCATGAAGTCGTCGCGACGACGGCGGCACCGTCGGGGGCGATCTCCTCGCCGGGCTCGAGGGCGCGGGTCGCGACCGCGACATCGTCCCCGGTCCGCAGGAGCAGGACGCCCGGGAGGGTGTCCGTGCGCTGGTCCGTCATGTGTAGTCCTATCCTCGACACTCGGAGCAACCGGTTGCCGCCTGCTCGCCGTCAAGCCGGGGAGGAGTCTATGTGCGGCACGACACCAGCGCGGAAACCGGTTCCGCACCACGCTGGGCGGCCCAGAGCCGCGCCGCATGACGAGGTCAGGACTCGGCGAGCAGCCGCGCTCCGAACGGGTACCACCGCTCCGCGACCGCCGACGGGCTGTGGAGCCCGTCGAGCACGACCGCGGCGAGCCGGACGGCCAACGGGTGTCCCTCGCCCAGCTCGATCGGACGACCCGACGCGACCGCAGGCCCCGCCCCGAGGTACGGCGTCGTCCGCACGAACCACGGCCGGCCACGGTCCTGCACGAGCACGACCGTCGTCCACGCCACCCCGTGACGCGCAGCGACGACGAGCCACGGCGAGCGCGACCCGTGGACGACCTCGCCCGTGCCGAGGCTCGACGCGACCCGGTGCTCGTCCGCGGGAGCGAACCGCCAGAAGATCCCGCCGTAGCCCGGAACGGATCCCGAGTCCTCGGCAGGGTTCGAGATCGTCAGGGCCCGGCGCGCCGTGAGCTCGCTCGACCAGCGCAGCGCCCAGCCCGCGTCGCCGTCGAGCAGCTCGCCGTCGAGCGTCCGCTCCTCGTCGAGCAGCACCTCACCGACACGGCCACGCCACTCGACACGTTCGACAAGCCGGCCCGGGCACCCCTCGGCGATCTCCGTGGACAGCCTCACCTGACGGCCATGGTCCCCGAGGACACGCATACCCTCCCCCGGGACGTACGTCCGACCGCCCCAGAAGTTCGTGCCCGCGACGTCGGGCAGCGCGATCGACAGCCCGTGATGATGACGACGGTCGGCGGGCAACGCCGCCGTGATCCGCGTCCCCGAGAGCGAACGCACCGGGTGCAGGTGCGGACGCGGCGCGTGGACGTCGGTCATCGACGCCCCCTCGCGGTACCGCGCGAGCCGCGACTCCCCCGCTGCGAGCACCGTGTCGGCGCCGTCGAGCACTCACGCGAGGCCCTCGGGCCGGGGCGTCCGCCGCGCCGCCGCAGCGGTGCTCGCGCTCCCCGCGGGAGCCGGGCCCGACGACGCCCGCACGACGAGGCGTGTCGGCAGGATCTCCGTGAGCGTGTCCGACTCGTGGTCGTCGGCGACCGCGGCCTTGCCCGCGAACTGCGCGCCAAGACGCCCCCACGCGTGCGCGCCGAGCTCGTCGTGCGGCACGTGGACCGTCGTGAGCGACGGCGACGAGTATCGCGCCAGCTCGATGTCGTCGAAGCCGACGACCGAGACGTCCTCGGGCACCGAGACACCAAGCTCGCCGAGGTGCGCGAGCAGGCCGAACGCCACCTGGTCGTTGTACGCGACGACCGCGGTCGCACGCGTCGCGAGGACCGCCTCAGCAGCCGCGTAGCCGTCGGCGACAGTCGGCCCGCACGGCAGCGTCACGAGGCTCGTGCCGCCGAACGACACCTGCGCCTCGTCGACCCCCTCGAAACGCGCCCGGTTCGACGGGCTCGTCGGAGGGCCCTGGAGATAGGCGATCGACTCGTGCCCGAGCTCGACGAGGTGCTCGAGCACCGTGAACATCGCCTCGGCGTAGTCGACGTTGACCGACGCGATCCGCGAGCCCGGAAGCGACCGGTTGACGAGGACGAGAGGACCGAGCTCGACCGACGCCGCCTCGAGCGCCGCGTCCGACATCTGCGGCGAGACGAGCACGAGCGCGTCGCACCGCGCCCGCGTCGCGCGCACGACGTCGACCTCCCGCTCGTCACGACCCGCAGTCTCCGCGATGACGACGCCGTAGCCCGCGCGGTAGGCACCGTCCGTCACCGCGCGCAGCACCGCCTGGAACATGGGGTTGGCGAGGTCGGGCACCACGACGCCGACCGCGAGCGTGCGCCCGAGCGACAGCGACCTCGCAGTCACCGACGGCCGGTACGCGAGGCGCTCCGCGACCTCGCGGACACGGCGCGTGAGCTCGTCCTCGCCGCGCAGGCCGTTCATCACGCGGGAGACGGTCGCACGCGAGACGCCCGCGGCCTCAGCCACGTCACTGATTGTCGCGCCACCGCTCACTGCTCTGCTGGTTCGCACGTCGCCATCCTAGGTGTGGGAAGAGGTGCGGTCTGGGACCCGCGGCGCGCAGCATCCTGTGCGCCGCGGGGTCGTCATCGCGTGAGCGCGGCGCCCTCCCCGTGGCGCTGGAGCAGCTGCTCGCCCTCGGGCCGGGAGGCCGCGACCGGCACGGCGTCAGGAGTCGCCGAGGGGTCGAGGACGACACGTCCGTCACCGGCGACGCGGATCGCACCGCGCTCGACGACGCGCAGCTCGACGCGGCCCGCGGTCCCCGGCGTGCCCGTCCCCGTAGACGTCACGGTGCGCCGACGCGTAGACCCGCACGGGCGTGTCGTCGAGCCACCAGTTGACGAGGTCGAAGTGGTGCGAGGACTTGTGGATGAGGAGGCTGCCCGAGTTCGCGCGCTCACGGTGCCAGCGGCGGAAGTAGTCGGCGCCGTGGACCGTGTCGAGCACCCACTCGAAGTGGACGGACAGGGGTGCCCCGGCTCCCGGAAGCCGCAGCCCCGCACACCTCCTCCAGGGCGTGCGGGGCGGCGATCGACTGCGGGCTCGACCGCCGCGGCCGGCCAGTCGACAGCCGTCGTGCGCCCGCCACGGCCAGGCCGTCGACCCTGGGGCGGGCCGCTCAGGCTGCGAGCCGACCCACCGCCTCGCGGAGGAACCTCTCGGGCTCAAACCGAGGCAGCGCGCGCTGTGCCGCGTCCCACGCGTCCTCGAGCGTGGCACCACGGTGGCGGGTGCCGTAGAGAGCTGCGACCGCCGCGGTCCGCGAGCGTGCCTCGGCGCAGTGAACGAACACCTCGGTGCCCTCGGCGCGGATCTCGGCGATGACGTCGACGACGTCGGTGAGCGTGCGCTCGAGGTTGAGGTTGTGCCCCTCGCTGTCGATGAGCCGCACGCGGACGGACTCGAGCCCGTCGGGCACCTCGGCGGTGCCGACGCGGCTCAGGGAGACGACGGCGCCGACGCTTGCGGGCAGCGCGTCGAGGGCCCCCTGCGAGCCGAGCCACACGCCGTCGTCGAGCGGGTGGCGCACGGGCGCGGTGACCTTGAGCCCCGGGGTGAGCGTGCTCGGTGCCGACGGCCAGCCCTGTCCGTCGGGCTCGCCGTTGCGGACCGCGAGCGCGGCGAGGCGTACGAGCCCGTTAGCGTCGGTCCCGGGCCAGCCGTGCAGGCGGCGCAGCCACGTGGCTGGGATCTGGGTCTGTCCCCAGAGGGCGCCTGCGAGCGCGCCGGCAATCGCGGCGACGGTGTCGGTGTCGTTGCCTCCGCGGACCGCGCGGTACATCGCCTCGCGGTAGTCGTCGGCGCCCGCGACGGCTGCGAGCGCGGCCTGGAACGCGGCGACGACCCAGCCGTTGCGTGCGGCGAAGTCGCGCGGGTGGGCGCCGTCGGCGAGCGCGGCGTCGATGATCCGTGCCCAGCGGTCGCGGGGCTCGCCTGCGGGCACGTGGTCGAGGCCGCGGGCAACGTCGAGCTCGCCGGTGAGGATCGCGTGCTCGATCGCGAGGGACCACAGGACGCACGCGTGGGTGTTGTCCTCCTCCCAGTGGGTGAGGCGGGCGATCGCGCCTGCGGCGCGTGCGACGAGGTCGCGGTCAGTGCGGGGTCGTCCGGTGCGTGCGGCGGCGGCGATGCCTGCGAGCCCGACGGGGCCTGTGCGCATGAGCGCGCCGTTGCCGGCGCTGCGGCCCGTGCGCTCGTGGTGCTCGCGGGCGGCGCGCCGCGGGAGCATGCGGAGGTTGCTGACGTCGGAGAGGTCCTCGACCTCCAGATCGCCGATGTGGAGCAGGTGTGCGGTGCTGTCGAGGACCGCGCGGGTCTGGTTGCCGACGTCCTTGGCGGTCCGGGACCACTCGATCCACTCGCGGACGATCGCGAGGTGCGCGCCGGTGTCGTCGAGCGGGGGGAACGGGAGGGTGCCGGGGTCGATGTCGCTCGGGGCGCTCGGGTCGAGGTCGCCCGCGAGGACGCGGAGGATCGACAGAGCCATCGACGTGTCGTCGGTCCACTCCCCGACCGCGTGGCCGAAGGTTCCCACGCCCTGGACGGGAGTGAAGCTGTCGTCGTGCGCGGGGCCGAACTCGTACTGGGAGCCGAGGGCGTCGCCCGCGGCGGCGCCGAGGATCGCGCCGATCGCGCGATCGGTCTGGTGGGACGTGAGGTGCATGGTGCCTCCCGAAGTCTTTTGCTCGATTATCGTCTAACTACTGGGTCGAGCATGACACACCCTCGCCCTATTGCGCAACAATCGCCTAAAGTTGGTCCATGCCCAACGACACCCCCGCCTACCGCGACAGCCACGGCCGCACGCTCACCGACTACCCGCGGCCGTCCGTCGCCGTCGACACCGCCGTGCTCACCGTCGAGGACAACGCGCTGTGCGTGCTGCTCACCCCCGAGTCCCGCGCCCACCGCACGTCGGGCTGGGCGCTGCCTGGCACGTTCCTCCACCCCGGCGAGACGCTGCGCGAAGCAGCGTTGCGCGCGCTGCGCACGAAGGCCGGGGTCGAGGGCCTCGACCCGCGCCAGCTGCACGTGTTCGACGCCCCGGACCGTGACGACCGCGGCTGGGTGCTCTCGGTCGCGCATGTCGACGCTGTCCGTGCCGACCGCATCCCCCGCACGGCCACGACCCGCATCGTCCCCGTCGCCGAGGTCCCTCCGCTTCCCTACGACCACCGCGCAATCCTCAACGCGGCCGTCGACGACCTGCGCGCCGAGCACGCCGCACGCCCCGACCCGCGCGGACTGCTCGGCCCCGAGCCCTTCACCGTGCGGGACCTGCGCGTGCTCCACGAGGCTGTCACAGGCGAACGCGTCAACGCCGACACGTTCCGGCGCGCGATGCTCCCAGGGCTGCGCGCGACGGGCGAGCTGCGCCGCGGCGCCCGCGGCAAACCCGCGGAGCTCTTCGTCCGGGCGTGAGCGCACGTCCCGCTGGCGCATGGCGGCTCCACGAGACGTTCCGCGTGTTCGTCGACGACGAGGGCGTCCTACGGACCGACCACGTGCTGCGGCTGCGCCGGACCGTGGCGGTGCGACTCCACTACCGGATGGAACGGGTGGGGTGAGCGGCCGCAGTTCCATGAATGTCGGCGGCTCGGGGTAGCGTCCTCGACAGGTCACGAGCGACCAGCGACACGCCCTCCGCGTGCTGGTCCGGCAACCGCGCTCTCGCGCACGGTGCCCCAGGAGGAAGACCGGCCCGTCACGACCGTGACGGGAAGAGCGAACCACCGGAGCAACCCCATGAACATCGATCCCCGCACGACCCTCGACGATCACGGCTTTCTGCGGCTGCCGACCCCGGCCACCACGTCCCACGCCCGACACCACACACACGGTGTCCGCGCCCTCCAGCTGTGTCACGCATGCCTTGCCGGGGCCTGGGTGCCGAGCGAGGCCCGCGCCCGCCGCCTCACGTGCGACACCTGCCGCCACCTTGAAGACGTCGTCGCCACACGCACCGGCCACGCAGCGGCCCGCGCCGTCATGAGCGTGCCCCGCCTCGAACCGTCGCGGTCGCTTCTCGCCATCCGAATGCGCCGCATCCTCAACGCCGTCAGCCCCGACCTAGTGACGCGCGGTCCTGCTCGCCGCCGGATGACGACGTGGTCCGCCGTCGTCGACGTGCTCGACACGAGCACGGAGGCGCGCATCCTCCGGTGGCGCGAATGGCTGCACGCGGTCGCGCCCTCCGACGCCGAGGGCTGCGCGGCGGCGCTCACCGACGCGACGTGGCTCGTCGACGTCGCCGTCGACTACGAGCGCAAAGAGATCGCGGCCCGGAAGGCCCGGGATCGCGCACGTCGTCGTGAGGATCTTGCCGTGGCCATCGCCGAGCTGGCGCGCGCACTGCGGGCCGTGGTGCGGCCCGTGGGGCGTGGTCGTGGGGTCGGGGTCTCGTAGCGGGAGTGCCCGGGCAGGCGCTACCTCGGTCTCCGGACGTCCGACGCCATCTTCGACCCGAGCGCTGCGACCCGCGTGAGCACCTCGGTGATCTCGTTGAGCGTCGATGTGGGAGGCATGTCGAAGACGGCGCCGAGCTCGACCTCACCGCTCAGCCGTGCCTGGCCGTCGCCGAATCCGGTGCCGAGGAAGCGCGGTGAGCCGAGCTCGGCGAGGCGGGCGATCCCGTCCTTCTCCCATTGCACCCTCTTGCGCGGCACGGATCGTCACCAGGTGATCCATTCCTCGTGCGCGAGGTGCTCGTGCCACAGGTGAGCGAGGTGGTCCCAGTCGTAGGCACGCGACGTCGTGACGCCCCGCTGCACGAGGCGGAAGCGCAGCTCGGGGCCGCGGAGCCCTGAGGCGTCAGCGAGGCGCACAACGTCCTGCGTCGGCAGGCTCTCTGCCACCTCCCACCGCACGACATAGCCGGTCCCTTCGATCGGGGCGTCGACGGTGGTGGCCCACAGCCCGCCCGAGCCGATCTCGAGCGTCGTGCGCGTCGAGCCGTGCGGGAGGACGACATGGTCGTGGAGGTAGGTCGCGCGGGCGCGGAGCGCGAGGAACAGGTCCTCGTCGACGATGCCGTTCCAGATGCTCGCACCGTCGACCCGTGGGACGTGCGTCTCGAGGTGCCGACGCCAGGCTGCTGCGGTGGCCGCGACCCACGGCACGTCAGAACTCATGAAGGGCTCGATGAGCTCTTCCCACGACGTGTTTCGCCAGGCGCGGGCATGCTGGGTGTTGACGCGAACTCCCCGCGGCGAGACCGCGAGAAACGCGCACGCGTCACGATCAGCGTCGTCGACGTAGGCGAGGTATCGCTCGAGCTGCTCGGGGCCGAGGCCCGAGAGCACCTTGATCTCGAGGACGGCCACGACCCGGCCGCCCGCTTCGACGACAACGTCCGGACGGTCGGCCCTGCGGTCACCGCGCGCCTTCGACACCTCACGGCGGACGACGAGCGGAGCACCGTCGGCGATGCCGAGGGTGCGTCGCGTGGTCGACTCGTCCGCCGTCATGAGGGTCGCGAGGAGGTCGCTCCACGCGTTCTCGTTCGACAGAGGAAGGAGGAAGCGCAGATCAAGTTTGGTGGTCACAAGTCTCCCTCCGCGCGAATGGAATCGATATTGAGCAGACGCGTACGACCTGTCGCACGCGCTTCGGTAATGGCGACGTTCTCGACGAGCAGTCGCGCAGACTTGCGCCCGAGGTCGACCACGGATCCGATGCCGTCGTGGGCCTCAGTGACGATCGACTGCGTGATCGTCCCACCCCTCCCCAGGTGGGTGAGAAGTTCCTTGTGGATCCGGCGACTCGTCTTCTTCGAGCGCGCCCCGTCTGCAAAAGCACTGCGGTAGTTGCGGGCTCGCTTCTCCAGATCGATCGACTCTCCGATGTAGGCGACGGTCACGCAATCGGGGTCGCACTCAAGGTCGAAGCGATACAAACCCGGTCTCTTCGGTAGCGGCGGGAACACAAGCCGGCCCTCGGCTGTGAGCGTCACCCTGCCCGCTCGACGCCACATGAAGGAGATGGCCATGGTCGTGTGCTGCACTACCTCGAGGCCAGCAAGTTCCGCATCGTCCAGAGCGCGGCGGGGTGTGCGCGTCGGTCTCGGTGCCACGCTCGCAACCGCAGCCTCCGTATCGAGGCGGTGGGTCGAGAATCCCCGCTTCACAAGCCACCGCCGAGCAGTGCTCGACGTGAACTCGCTGACAGGCAATCCTGTGGCGATCGAGACGACTTGCTTGACCGGCCACTGCACATCGTCAATGTCGACGAAGTGCAGTGTGATAGCGCTCGGCGCGTGGCCACGGAGTAGCACACGCACCTCGTCTGCAGTGGCCTCACCCAACTGCTCGCTCATGTCACCGTTCATAGCATGAGGGTAGGGACTTGCCCCGAAATTCCGGGGTCCGCCGCGACCCGTCGACAGACCTACTCGAACGACTCATCGATGTCACCGACCCCGCGAGCAACCTCGTGGCACCCGGCGTGCGGCGCGATGCGACGCACGTCGTCGGAGCGGCGCGCCTCGCACTGATCGACGACTCGGTCGACGGCGCGCTGCGCGCATGGTTCGGCCTCTCTGTGAAGCTCGACAGCCTCGAAGGCCCCACGATCACCGGTGCCCTGCCCACTCCGGCCGGAACCGTGGGGCGACGCCGGGTCGGCGTAGCGGGCTGCCTACCGGACCGCATCGCACCGCTCACCACCCGTGGACGACGACCTTGCCCACCGTGCGGCCGGATTCGACGAGCATGTGGGCCTCGCGCAGGGTTGCGGCGGAGATCGGAGTGAGGGTCGTCGTCGCCGTCGTGCGCAGGCGCCCCGCGTCGACGAGGTCGGCAATCGTGGTGAGCAGCCGGTGCTGCTCGACCATGTCCGGGGTCTGCTGGAGCGGGCGCGTGAACATCAGCTCCCAGTGCCACGCGATGCTGCGGCCCTTGAGCGGGGACACGTCGCGCGGGCCGTCGTCGATCGCGACGACGTGCCCGAAGGGCGCGACGATCTGCGCGTACGTCTCGACCTGGCCCTCGGAGTGCGCGGTGAAGAGCCACTCGACGCCGCGCGGGGCGATGTCGAGCACCTGGGCGACGAGGTCGCCGCGTTGGTCGATGACGTGCTCCGCGCCGAGGTCGCGCACCCAGTCGGAACGCTCGTCGTCGGACGCCGTCGCAATGACAGTGACGTGCGGCAGCAGCGCCTCGACGAGCTGGAGCATGGCGGAGCCGACGCCGCCCGTCGCGCCGACGACGAGCAGCGTGCCGGTCGAGTCGGCGGTGAGACCGAGGCGGTCGAAGAGGCTCTCCCACGCGGTGATCGCGGTGAGCGGCAGCGCAGCGGCCTCGGCGAACATCAGCGTGCGGGGCTTGCGGCCGACGATGCGCTCGTCGACGGGGTGCAGGCGCTGGTTGGTACCCGGTCGGTCGATGCTGCCGGCGTAGAAGACCTCGTCGCCCTGCGCGAAGAGCGTCACCGCCGGGCCGACGGCGCGCACGACGCCTGCCGCGTCGAAGCCGAGCACGCGGAAGCCGTTCGCGGGCGCCCCGGCGCGGACCTTGACGTCGACGGGATTGACCGAGACCGCCTCGACCTCGACGAGAAGGTCGTGCGGGCCGAGCTCGGGCACGTCGACCTCGCGAGCGACGAGTGCTGCGGGGTCGGAGGCGGGGAGGTTGGACTCGTAGCCGATGGCGGTCGTCGTGCGTGTTGTGGTGGCCGTGGCCGTACGTGAAGTCGTCATGCTTGTCATGGTTCCGCCCAGCCTATTGTTACCGTCAAGGACACCTGGTTACCGATGGGTACCATCGCGTGATGAGTACCGATGTTGACGCTTGCACAAGGAATGACGTCTACGCGGCCATGTGCCCGTGCCGCGACATGCTCGACCTGCTGGCCAACAAATGGAGCGCCCTCGCGATCGGCGCGCTCGAGGACGGGCCGAGACGCAACGGCGAGCTCAAGAGGCGGCTCGAGGGCATCAGCCCCAAGGTCCTCTCGCAGACGCTCAAACGGCTCGAGGACCACGGACTCGTCACGCGGACCGTGTATCCGGAGGTGCCGGCACGCGTCGAGTACGCGCTCACCGAGCTCGGGTGCGGTGCGGCGGGGCCGCTCGGGATGCTGCGGGAGTGGGTGGAGGCGAATGCTGGAGCATGAGCTACTTGGCGTAGGCGTCCCTTGGTTGACGCGGACGGCGCCGTGGCGTCGCAACAACGCTGCAGGTCGGCGGTGGGAACCGGCGTGAGCCCCCGACGCTGACTGCGCACCCCCGGCCACGCTGAAACCTTCACCTCGCTCAAGATCAGATGCAGATCGCGCCGGATTGCTCTGTCGCGCAGCTGGCACAACAACGCACAAGGCCCGGCCGCTGGCCCAACTATCGAACGATGAACGACGCCCGGGACTGCTGCACGGATAGGTGACAGTCAGGTTCAGGCTGCGACTGCGACCTGAGTGGTCATGATGGTCTCGAACTTGATCGGGGCCAACCGCCCGAGACGGACCTACCACCGCCGACGCCGGCAGCGCGCCCTCGGAAAGTCGACACCGGTCGAGTTTGAGACCATCTACTGGCCGACGAGAGCGGCCTGAACCACCACACCCGAAGTGTCAACCGAACCTTCAGCAGTCCAGGCTCTCGCGAGCCACGCCGAGCTGCGCCCCGACCGCTGTGCTCGCGGCCGTCACCGACCCGTAGTCCTGGAGATGGTCCCGGACCAGGCGCACCGCGCGGGCCTCGAACTCTGCGTCGTACTTCTTGGGCATGTCGTCATCCTTCATCACAAGGAAACGGCATCAAACCCGTGACGGTTCAGCGTGCCCTCGTCGGGCGGCGGGTAAGAAGTACAGCTCCCAGGTGGCGAACGCCATCAAGGAGCGACGGCTGCCGTCCGACGCCGCGCAGCGGCGTGGGCGCGCCGACGGTACTCCTCGGCGTCGATCGCACCGCGGGCCTCGTCCGTCAGGTTCTCCACATCCTCGCGGTTCGGGATCCACCCCTCATGCCACGCGCTGGCGAGCGACTGCACCACGGCACGACGCTGAGTCTCGTCGAGTTGCACGAGCAACTCGGGCCAACGGACCTCGATATCGAACTCTGTAGCCACGGCGGGGCTCCCCTCTCCCGAGTCGCACTATTCTACCGGGGCAACCCAAAACGGCCTGGTGGGCACGATCGGCTCCGATCCGTTGTGGACGGCCAAGAACGACAGCCAGTTCGCACTCTGCACGCGGGGTGCGCCTCACGCTGGCGAGGCCGGTCGAACAGGCACACTTCGATACGTACGATGCCTGACGACGGCCACTCGGAGAATGCATGAGGTTCCGATCACGACGTCTGCTGGCTCTCGGGCAGTTGATCCGCGGCAACCCGGGATCGAATGAGTCCGGCTCCGGAAATCCCACGCCCTTCCCGAACCGCACAAGGTCGCATCTGACAACGCTCTTCCAGGAGCTCGACATGCTCGCGATCGGCGCGCTCGAGGACGGGCCGAAGCGCAACGGCGAGTTCACGCGGCGGCTCGTGGGCATCAGCCACAAGGTCCTCTCGCAGACGCTCAAACGACTCGAGGACCACGGACTCGTCACCCGAACCGTCTACCCGGAAGTGTCGGCGCGCGTCGGGTACGAGCTCACCGAGCTGGGGCACGGGGCCGCGGGACCACTGGTGATGCTGCGAGAGTGGGTCGAGACGAAAGGCGGGGGCTCGTCCACACTCTGAGGTGAAAAGGTCACGCGAAGTCGTACAGCCAGGCGGGCATGCCCAGCTGGAGGTCGACGCCAACCCAGAACTGCTCGATCTGTGCCCGGTCATCGTCGGAGGCGACCTGACCGACCTTCGCCGTCGCGTCGTCGGACGCAATCCAGGCGACCCGAACTCGCTGCCCGTTCACGTCTTCGTCTCGGAAGACGGTGGCGGTCTCAGCGTCGCACGCGCTGTCCGCATCGTCGATCCCGCGGCAGACGACAACGAAGGTGCCGCGCTCCTGGAAGTGGACCTCGGACGCCGACTGCTTCGTGCGGACCGCTTGGACGAACTCCAGGAGAGGCGGCTCGGCTGCCGGCAACGCAACTCGTCCCTTGTTCGGGGACGTGTCGATCCGCTCGACCTGCGCCCGGTTCAGTACGGCGGCTGACGAAAGGGTGTCGCCCTCGTCTGTGAACGGGCTAGTTGCGGCTACGTACCCGAGTGAGGCCGTGATGACTACCGCCGCCATCGTCGCGGCTTTGGCACCTCTACGCATGGCCCCCACCCTGTTGTCCGGTTGCGACTCACACGCTAGTAGATGGCAACCGGCTGCGTCGGCGGTTTCGGACAGATTCTTCAAACTAGCGCCTGGGATCGCCGTTCCCGCGCCTCCAGCCCGGTCACGCGAGACAAACCGCACCCACTGGCGCACCAACGCACAAGAGCCCGGCCGCCGGCCGAGCTCTCGAACTATGAACGACGCCCCGAGACATCTCTCAACGATGTCCCGACTACTCACATGGTGGAGCTGAGGGGACTCGAACCCCTGACCCCCTGCATGCCATGCAGGTGCGCTACCAGCTGCGCCACAGCCCCGCGGAGCCGTGGCTCCGAACACGGAAGATCCTACCTGCTCGCGGACGGTGCTCTACGCACGGCCCCGAGACACCAGCCGGGAGACGTCGCCGTGGAAGGACCGCCGCCCAGGCAGACGTGCAGCACCACGATCCCAGCCGACTAGCATCGCCCCGGGCCTCTCGCCCAAAGAGGCACGCGTACCCGAGAACCGGAGCCAGCAATGCGCACGACGTTGACGGGCCTCGCCCTGCTCGTCGTCGGCGCGGTCCTCGTCGCTGTGGGCGTCCTCCCCCTCGCCGACGTCGCCGCCTCGCCGCACGCGTCGGTCCCGTCCTCGCGTTCGTCGTCGGCATGACCGTCGTCACGGACCTCGCCGCGCGCGCGGGACTCTTCGACGCGGTCGCCGCGCGCGTCGCCCGCTGGGGCCGCGGCAGCACGCTCGCGCTGTGGGGTCTCGTCGTCGTCGCGGGCGCCGTCTCGACCGCATTCCTGTCGCTCGACACGACCGCCGTCCTTCTCACCCCCGTCGTCGTCGTGCTCGCGCGGCACGTCGACGTCGCTCCCCTGCCGTTCGCGCTCACGACCGTGTGGCTCGCCAACGCGGGCTCGCTGTGGCTGCCGACGTCGAACCTCACGAACCTCCTCGCGCTGCACGCGCTCGGCGACCCGAGTCCGCTCGCGTTCGCGCGCCTCACGTGGGCGCCCGCTCTCGTCGCGACCGTCGTCCCCATGCTCGTGCTGCTGGTCCTGTTCCGCCGCGCGCTCACGGGCCGCCACGACCCCGAGCAGCGACCGCCCGAACCGTACGACCCCGTGCTCCTGCGGATCGCAGGCGTCACGGTCACACTGCTCGTGCCCGCGCTCGTCTCGGGCATCGACGTGTGGATCCCCGCCGTCGTCGCCGCCGCCGTGCTCGCGGGCGCGTTCACGCTCCGCGAGCGCGCGACTCCCGACGGGCACGGTGCTCCCGACGGGCGCGGCGCTCCCGGCAAACCCGACGCTCTGTGCTGGAGCCTCATCCCCTGGCCGACGCTCGTGCTCGTGAGCGGTCTCTTCGTCGTGTTCGAGGCCGCCCACGGGGCGGGCCTCGGCGCGTGGCTCGCGCGCGTCGCAGGCGAGGGCGAGGGGACGGCCGACCTGCTGCGCGTCGCCGCGACCGGCATGCTCGGCGCGAACCTCGTCGACAACCTGCCCGCCTACCTCGCCCTCGAGCCCGTGACGGGCTCCCCTGCGCGCCTCGTCGCGCTGCTCGTCGGCGTCAACGCGGGGCCGCTCGTCACACCGTGGGCGTCGCTCGCCACGCTCCTCTGGCACGATCGCCTCACCCGCCTCGGCGTGAGCGTCCGCTGGGGCGGCTACATGGCGCTCGGCCTGCTCGTCGCACCGCTCACGGTGCTCCTCGCGACCCTCACGATCGCCGCAACCTGAGCGCGTCCCGCCGCGGCCCAGCGGCGGCGGTGACCCTGCGCCCCACCACGTCCCTCACGACGGCGCACCAGATCCCGCAGGCGCGAACCGCTCGCGCAGGTACTGCGCGTACCCGTGCGGCGCCCGGCCCTCCGTCCGGCCTGACGTGAGGACGTCGACGACGTCCGACGCGACGATCCTCACCGGCAGCGCACGCAGCCGCGCGACGAGCCCGACGTCCTCGTGCGCGACGACCGGGTCGAAGCCACCGGCAGCAACGTGCGCAGACAGTCGTAGGCCGAGGTTCGCGCCGTGGACGTGACCGTTGGGCCGCCCGGGCACGCGCGTCGCGGCCCACGCTCGCGTCCGCTCCGGCCCGAGGTCCGCAGGATCGGGACGGACGGTTCCGACGACGACGTCGGCCCCCGCGTCCGCGAGCCGCACGTGCTCGACGATCCAGTCGTGCCCGACGACGGAGTCCGCGTCCGTATGGAGCAGCCACACCTCCTCGTCCGCGACAGCAGCCTCGCGGGCGAGCCGTGCACGCACCGCCGCGACCCCCGCCTCGCGGGCGCGACCGACCGCGCACGCGTCGAGCTCCACGACCGTGAGGTCGAGGCCCGCGCGCGCCGCGGCCTCCGCCGCGACCGTGCCGGTCGCGTCGCGGCACGCGTCGAGGACGAGCGTCACCCGCGCGTCGAGGCCGTGCGCGCGGGCATGCCCGACGGCAGCCGCGAGACCCTCGACGCACCGGCCGACGAGTCCCTCCTCGTCGTGCGCGGGCACGACAACCTCTGTGCGTCGCACCCGCGTCGTCGCCGTCATGTCAGCCCCTCGAGCGCCGCGACCGAGCGCGGGTCGCGGGAGAGGACGTCGAGGACGAAGTCCTCCTCGACATGCTCGACGAGCCGCCGCAGGCCGAGCCCGCGCGCCAGGACGTCCCGCGCGTCGTCACCCGTGAGCGGGTACTCCGGCACGTCGTGGCGCCAGTGGCACGTGACAACGCACCCCGCCGGGGCGAGCACGCCCAGGAGGCGGGTCGCAAGGTCCGCGAGGTCCGTGCGCGAGAGGTAGTAGCCCACCTCGGAGACGACGACGGTGTCGAACGGCCCGTCCGGCAGCGCGTCAAGCGCCGAGCCGACCCGCACGTCGACCCTGTCGGCGAGGCCCGCGTCCGCGACGCGCTGCCGTGCCTGCTCGACGGCTCGCTCGGCGACGTCGAGCGCGACGACCTCCCGGGCCCGCGACGCCAGGTCGACCGTGAGGTGCCCGAGCGAACACCCGATCTCGAGCACGCGACCGAGGTCCTCCCGCGGCAGGCTCGCGACCGTGAGCGCACGCTTGCGCCGCTCGTACCATCGCGTGCCGAGCCGCCACGGGTCCTCCCGGCGGCCGTAGAGCTCCGTGAAGTACTCCGCGCCCAGCCGCTCGGGCCGGTCGGCAGCGCCCCGGGCGGGCGTGACGACGAACGTCTCGACGTCCCGCACCACGTGCCGAAGGAACCGGGCGTGCAGCACCGGCGCGTTTCCCGCAGCGTCGGGCATCGTCTGCGACTCGTAGGCGCCGAGCGCCCGCATCTTCGCGACGACCTCCGCGTCCCGCAGGATCAGCGCGCGAGCGCCCTCGGGCAGCCCGGCGTCCGGGTCGCCCCAGTGCCACAGCCACACCGGATACTCCCAGAGGTGCGCGCCGCGCTCCGCGGCGAGCTCAGCGGCGACCTCCCCGACGACCCGGTGGTCGTGATGCCCGTCGCCGCGCCACGGCGCGACGACGAGCAGCCGCGCGCCAACCGTCCCGGCGTCGAGGACCCGGGCGAGGTCGGCGCGCACCCCCGCGCGGTGCGCGCCCGTGGCCGCGTCGGGGTGGTCGAGCACGTGAACCTGCGCGCCCGGGCACAGGACGTCGAGCGCCTCGCGGAGCTCGGCACGCCGCGTCGCGACGAGCTCGTCGCGCCCGACGCCCGCGTGCGACGCCGCGCCGTCCGTCACGCACACGACCTCGAGCGTCACGCCCGAGGCGCCGAGCCGCGCGAGGAGGCCGCCCGCCCCGAGGGTCTCGTCGTCCGCGTGCGCCGCGAGGACCACGACCCGGTCGACCGCCGGCAGCGCGAGCGCGGGCAGCGCCGCGAGCGCCGCGTCCCACGCGCGCGCGTCCGTCCCCGGCTCGGCAGCGTCGAAGCTCACCACGACGGCCCCGTCGCGAGGTTTTTGCGGCCCAACGACACGAGATCACGCTCCGCATGGTGCTGACGCACGTAGATCTCGAGATCGGCGACCCGCTTGGCGTGAGCGGCGTCGAGCGCGAGAGGTGCAGGGCCGAGTGCGTGCGCTACCGTCCGCAGCACCCGCTCGCACGTGCGGGCGACCACGGCCCGAACTCGTGCGGTCGTCACGGGCGTCGGACGACCCGCGGCCACCTCGCGCGCCGCCTCGCCGAGCACGGCCCGCGCCGCGTGCAGATGCTCGTCGACGTCGCCCAGGTGCATGAGGAGCAGCTCGGCATCCGACCGTCGCGCGACCTGCTCGCGCAGCGTACGCGCAAGCCCGACAGCCCCGCCGTACCAGCACGCCGCAACCCCCGCGCCGCCCCACGCGAAACCGGGACGCTCGAGGTACCAGCCGGGTTCCCCGACCGCGACCGCCGGGACCGCCGTGAGCTCGAGGCCCGTGCTTGGGATCTCCGTGAGGCCGCGCGCAACCCACTCCTCGGCCGCCGCGGCGACGCCCGCGTGCCGCAGGTCGACCGCGTACAACTGACGTTCCCCCGCTGCGTCACGCGCCGTGACGAGAGCCGCGTCGAGCCGGTCCGCGAGCGAGCACCACGGCTTCGTCCCGTTGAGCAGCACGACGCGACCGTCGTCCGAGGCTTGCGCCGCGAGCGTCGCCGCCGGCCCCTCCGCCGCGAACACGCCCCACGACGCCCGTGCGCCGTCCGTCACGACGTCGTCCGGCGCGAGCCCCGCCTGCGCGAGGATCGCGAGCGCGTCGAGGTGCGGCTCGATCGCCCGCGCGAGCCCGAGGTCGCGGGACGCGACCGTCGCGAGCAGCTCCCACACCGCCACCGTCCCGTCACCGCCCGGACGCAGGGTCGCTGGCAGCTGCGGCGCGACCGCGAGCGCCCCGCCGACATCGCTCACGTCGGCGAGAAGCGCGAGCGCGCGGTCCCGCGCGTCGCGCGGTCCCTCGGCGCCGAACGCGACGACGCTCCACACCTCCCCTGACGTGCGAAGCTGCGGCACGGCAGCCCGCACCGCGTCGTCCCGCACCACGCTGTCCTGAACCGGGCCCGTCGGCACCGTCGAACCTGCCATCGATCCCTCCTTCGTCGTCGGACGTGGACCGATGATGACCTGCGACGACCGACCGCGCGACCCGGGTGCCACCGTCGACCCGCCCAGATGCGCGCCGCCGAGGCGCGGCGCACGATGGAGGGACGGGCCGCGAAGGCCACCGGACACGACGGAAGGACGAACCCATGGGCTCGAAGATGACGTTCCTCGCGGGTGCTGCGGTCGGGTACGTGCTCGGCAGCCGTGCGGGCCGCGCCCGCTACGAGGAGATCAAGGCCAAGGCACGCTCCGTGCTCGCCGACGACCGCGTCCAGGAGGTCGTCGACTCCGCGAAGGAGCGTGCCGCCGAGGCGGCAGGTGCCGCGGGCGCCGCCGTCCGCGCGAAGGTGGGCGAGGTCGCCGGCGACGCCGGAACAGCGCTCAAGGACAAGGTCACGCACGCGCTCCACCGCGACGACGACCACACGCCGCCACCGACGATGAGCACGCCCCCGGTGGCGCCGACCAGCGGGCCGTGATGGCGTAGAAGACCCTGCAGGAGAACCCGAGAGAAGGAGGCACCATGTCACATCTCACCGGCAAGAAGATCGCGTTCGTCGCCACGAACGGCTTCGAGGACTCCGAGCTCATGAGCCCGTGGGAGGCGGTCACGGGGCACGGCGCGACCGCGCACCTCATCGCCCCCGAGACGGGCACGCTCACCGGCAAGAACGGCCACGAGCACCCCGTCGACAGGACGACAGGCGAGGCCTCGGCCGACGACTACGACGCCCTCGTCCTGCCCGGCGGCGTCGTCAACGCAGACCACCTGCGGCTCGACGAGGCGGCCGTCGCGCTCGCCCGCGCGTTCTTCGCGGCTGGCAAGCCCGTCGGCGTCATCTGCCACGGTGCGTGGCTACTCGTCGAGGCCGACGTCGTCCGCGGCCGCACCCTCACGTCCTACCCGAGCCTGCGTACCGACCTGCGCAACGCGGGCGCGGAGTGGGTCGACGAGGAGGTCGTCGTCGACCAGGGTCTCGTCTCGAGCCGCACGCCCGACGACCTGCCGGCGTTCAACGACAAGCTCGTCGAGGAGATCGGCGAGGGCGTCCACGCCGGACAGCACGCCTGACGCACGCATGGCGAGGGGCCCGGAACCTTGTGGTTCCGGGCCCCTCGTGCATGCCCCGTCTCAGAACACCGGCTTGCCGCCCGTGACGCCGAGCACCGTCCCGGAGACGTAGCTTGCGTCGCGCGGCGACGCGAGGAAGACGAACGCCGGGGCGCACTCCGCAGGCTGCCCCGCACGTCCGAGCGGCGTGTCGAGACCGAACTGCTCGATCTTCTCGTTCGGCTGCGTGGCTGGCTGCAGCGGCGTCCAGATCGGCCCCGGCGCGACCGCGTTGACGCGGATGCCCTTCGGTCCGAGTTCAGCCGCGAGGTTGACCGTGAGGTTGTTGATCGCCGCCTTCGTCGACGCGTAGTCGAGCAGCGCGTTCGACGGCTGGTACGCCTGGATCGACGACACGTTGATGATGCTCGAGCCGCTGCCCAGGTGCGGCAAAGCAGCCTGGACGAGCCACACGAGCGCGTAGAGGTTCGTGCGCATGACCCGGTCGAGGTCGTCCGTCGTGACGTCCGCGACCGAGTCGCGGCGCGCCATCTGGTAGCCAGCGTTGTTGACGAGGACGTCGAGCCCACCCAGGCCCTCGACCGCGCGCTCGACCGTCTGCCGGCACACGTCCTCCTGCGTGAGGTCGCCCGGGACGAGCACGCACCTGCGCTGCACCCGCTCGACCCACCGTGCAGTCTCCTCCGCGTCCTCCTGCTCCTCCGGCAGGTACGAGATCGCGACGTCGGCGCCCTCCCGCGCATACGCGATCGCGACCGCCCGCCCGATGCCGGAGTCGCCGCCCGTGATGAGCGCCCGCATCCCGTCGAGGCGCCCGTGCCCCGTGTACGACGTCTCCCCGTGGTCCGGCCGCGGCTCCATGGGCGCCGTGAAGCCCGGCGGCTCCTGCTGCTGCGCGGGGAAGGCCCGGTTCTCCTCGGTCATGTCGTGCTCCCGTCGTCGTCAGGCAGAGCGCGTGCCGGGACGGCACGCGCCGTCCTCACCACGCTAGGTGCGGCCTCCCGAGCCTGCATCCCGGCGCACGGGTGGCGCCGAGGCGCCACCCGTGCGCACGATGGGGTGATCCCCGACGACGGAGGTCGACATGCCACGCACGAAGACACCCCAGCTCAAGGATCCCGAGCTCTACGAGAAACTCGTCGACGACGGCGCGTCGAAGGAGAAGGCCGCGCGCATCTCGAATGCGGCCGCCCGCGACGGGCGCTCGAAGGTCGGCCGACGCGGTGGCGAGGCCGAGGACTACGAGGACCGCACCGTTCCCGAGCTGCGCGCTCGTGCCAAGGAGCTCGGGCTCAGCGGCTACTCCCGCATGCGCAAGGCCGAGCTCATCGACCTGCTGCGCGAGCACTGACATGGCACGGCTCGTCCGCGCCGACCTGCGCGCACCGGGCTGGGGCCGCCGCGGAGCCGGCAAGGGCTTCTTCTACATCGACACCGAGGGCGACAGGATCTCCGACCCGGAGACGATCGCGCGCCTCGACGGGCTCGCGATCCCGCCCGCCTGGACCGACGTGTGGATCGCGCCGGACCCGCGCAGCCACGTGCTCGTCACGGGCGTCGACGGCGCCGGACGACGTCAGTACATCTACCACCCGGCGTGGATCGAGGCGCACGACGCGGAGAAGTTCGCACGACTGCCCGATCTCGCTGCCTCGCTCCCCCGCGCCCGCCGGCGCGTGCGCCGTGACCTAGGCGCCGAACCTGCGAGCCGTGAGCGCGCGCTCGCCGTCGGGTTCCGACTCGTCGACACGGTCGGCATCCGAGTCGGCGACGCGCGACACACCGTTGTCACGGGCCACCGCGGTCTCACGACGCTCGACGTCCGCCACGCGACCGTCGACGCCGACACCGTGACGCTCGACTTCCCCGGCAAGAGCGGCATGCACTGGCACGTGAGCGCGACCGACCACGACCTCGCGGTCGCGGTGCGCTCGCTCCAGCGCGACAGGTCCGCCCGCGCACGCCTCGTCGCCTACCGCGACGGCCGCCGATGGCGACCGCTACGGTCGGCCGAGCTCAACGCGTACGTCAGGGAGGTCACCGGGACCGATGCGACGACGAAGGACCTGCGCACGCTCCTGGGCTCGGCGACCGCCGCGCACGAGCTCGCGCTCACCGGCCCCGTCGAGGACCCTCGCGACCAGGAGCGTGCGATCCGCGACGCGGTGCGCCTCACCGCCGACGTCCTCGGCAACACGCCCGCGGTCGCCCGAGCGTCGTACGTCGACCCGCTCGTCCTCGACGCGTACCGGCGCGGCGAGGTCGCCGACACGCATCGTGAGATCGCAGCCGCGTACCTCGACCTCGTGCGGCACGACTGAGCCGGGTGCCTCCACCCGCCGCACCCGCGCGGGTACGCCTACCGTGGAAGGCGGACGAGGAGGTCGGCCATGGGTGAGGTGACGTGCGACGTCACGGTGTCGCTCGACGGGTACGTCGCCGGGCCCGAGCAGTCGCGCGAGCGCCCGCTCGGCGTGGGCGGCGAGCTGCTCCACCGGTGGATGTTCGACCACGCCGAGACGAACTGCTCCGAGATCAGCGCGATCACCGCCGCGAGCGCGTTCGTCATGGGCCGGAACATGTTCGGGCCGGTCCGCGGGCCCTGGAGCGAGGAGTGGGACGGCTGGTGGGGGCCCGAGCCGCCGTACCACGCGCCGACGTTCGTCCTCACGCACCACCCGCGCGAGCCGAAGACCATGGAGGGCGGCACGACCTTTCACTTCGTCACGGGCGGGCCCACGGTCGCGCTCGGGCTCGCACGCGACGCCGCCGGGCATGGCGACGTCGCGATCTGCGGGGGCGCGTCGACGACCGACCAGTTCCTCGCGCTCGACGCGATCGACGAGCTGCGGCTCCACGTCTCCCCCATGACGCTCGGCGGCGGGGCGCGCCTCTTCGCGGGTGTGAGGCCGGGCCTCACGCTCGTGCCGGTCGCGTCGCGCACGTCGGACGCCGTCACCCACGTCACGTACCGGCGAGCTCCGGACGAGGGGGTGTGGTGAGCCGACGCAGCGCTACTGCCGACGCAGCGCCTCACGAGCCTCCGTCTCTATCTTGGCAAGCTCGACTCGCGCTTCATCCACCGAGGCCGCCCAGGCTCTCTCACGCCACGCGGAGACGCCGTTCGCCAGTGTGAATCGAGCCCACCGCCCCGCCGTGTCTCGCCGGACCATCCCACCGATGGCCGGAAGCGCCGCTGCGAGTGACATCACGACTGCTGCACCCAGCTCCTCTCGTGCGACGTACGTGAGGAACACTTGGAGCGTGAGCAGCCCCAGAGAGACGCGGAAGAGGACTGTCATCCACGTTCTCTCGATGTTGGAGTCCTCGAGACTCGCAACGGCGACGAGAACGCCGTAGCAGGAGCACATGAGCGAAAGGATGACCGCCGCGAGCATCGCGACAAGCGGAACATCAGTTGCAAGGACTGCGATGAACGTCGGTAGGACCCCGACGGCGCACGCGATGGAGAACGACCAGGGCAGCGACACGCCATCGCTCGCCCGGCAACGGTCGAGCACAGTCTCCGCGTGATCCAACCTCGCGCGTGCTCGTACGAGCTTCTCCCGAGTTGGCCTCCCGACGAACCGTGAGAGCTCAATTCCAAGGGCACATGCCACGAGTGCCACGGGAAAGACCCACCATTGATGTACGACTGCTCGTGGCTGGCTGAAGAGCCCCAGGAGGGCCACACCAGCGACGACCGCTTCTATTGCCACGAGCGCACCCGTGAGGTCGCCGAGCCGCCGGCGAAATCTCAAGGTGCCCGCATCCGAGCCACGCAAGATCGTCATCCCTGCGAAGGCGAGAGCAAAAACCAGGGAGACAACCATGCCCGTCGCCGCGGCGAAGTGTTGAACGGCACCTTCGACAATCACTTCACGCATCACGTACGGCTCCGACCTGAAGCGCAGAGCCGGTTCAAGAAGTACGCACACGCAGAGCAAAGCGCCAAGCAACAGTGCCAGCGATGCCGCAAACGCGGTCGCGCGCCAAGCGCTCACCTCATCCGCGGATGCGACAGCAATCGGTGGTGAGCTCAAACTTGCCTCAGACTGCGACATCTTTGAATGTATCCTTCCGCCCAGAGCATGCCGTTCGGCGACTCCAACTTGTGGTTCGCAAACCGACTCTGCACCACACCGCCGACATTTACCGCGGCCCGCGACCGAGATCCCGCTACCGTTGCCGCATGACCGCTCCTCTCTCGCACGTCCGCTGGGGCATCATCGGCGTCGGTGACGTCACCGAACGCAAGTCGGGTCCCGGCTTCCAGAAGGCCGAGCGGTCCTCGCTCGTCGCCGTCATGCGTCGCGACGGCGGCAAGGCTGCCGACTACGCGGCGCGGCACGGGGTGCCCCGCTGGTACGACGACGCCGACGCACTCATCAACGACCCCGAGGTCGACGCGGTGTACATCGCGACGCCGCCCGGCTCGCACGCCGACTACGCGATCCGCGTCGCCGCAGCAGGCAAGCCCGTCTACGTCGAGAAGCCCATGGCGCGCACGGCCGCCGAGTGCCGCGCGATGATCGACGCGGCCGACGCCGCAGGAGTGCCGCTGTTCGTCGCGTACTACCGGCGGGCCATGCCGCGCTTCAAGATCGTCGAGGACCTCGTGCGTTCGGGTGAGCTCGGCGAGATCCGCTCCGTGAGCGTCCGCAACTCCTCCCCCGGCGAGGCGTGGGAGCCGGGTCACCAGCCATGGCGCGTCCAGCCGGAGATCTCCGGCGGCGGCCTCTTCGTCGATCTCGGCTCTCACGCCCTCGACTGGCTCGACCACGTCCTCGGCCCGGTCGAGGAGGTCCACGGCATCGCGACGAACGTCACGGGCGCGTCGTTTGCGGAGGACCACGTCGTTGCGGCGTTCCGCTGGGCGTCGGGCGCCGTCGGCACGGGCGCGTGGGCGTACGACGACGCCGAGCGCACCGACGAGATCGCGCTCCACGGCACGCGGGGTTCGGTACGGTTCCCGTGCTTCGGCGAGGCCCCGATCCGGGTGCGTGTCGGCGGCGTCGACCGCGAGATCCAGGCGCCGTACCCCGAGCACGTCCAGCAGCCGCTCATCCAGCTCATCGTTGACGAGCTCACGGGCAACGGCGGCCCGGCACCCAGCACCGGCCGGACCGCGCTGCGCACGGGCGAGGTCATCGATGCGGTCCTCGCTGGCTACCGCCGGGCACAGGCCTGACGCACCCTCGATAGCCGATCTGCACGCCCCTGGCGTACGGATCGGCTATCGAACGTCCAGGCCCGGACCTGGTCGACGCCGTCCGCTGTGCCGATAGCCGATCCGTGCACGTCACGTGCACGGATCGGCTATCGGACCACTGGGGTCGGTGAGCGACCAGAGGACCAGCGAGGCACCAAGAGCTGGCGACAGCGGCTCAGAGCGTCGCGTCACCGCCCGCCTCGACCGCCGCGCGCGCCGCCTCGAGCCGCGCGACCGGCACCCGGAACGGCGAGCACGACACGTAGTCGAGCCCCGCCGCCTGGAAGAACCGGATCGACTCCGGGTCACCGCCGTGCTCGCCGCATACCCCGATCTTCAGCTCAGGCTTCGTCGACCGCCCACCCTCGACGCCCACCCGGACGAGCGCTCCGACGCCCAGCGCGTCAATCGTCTCGAACGGGGAGATCGTGAGGACGCCGTTGTCGAGGTAGTCGTGGAAGAACGCGCCCTCGACGTCGTCGCGCGACATGCCCCACGTCGTCTGCGTGAGGTCGTTCGTGCCGAACGAGAAGAAGTCCGCCTCCTCAGCGATCCGGTGCGCCGTGAGCGCCGCCCGCGGCAGCTCGATCATGCAACCGACCGGCAGGTCGAGCAGCTGACCCGAGCCTCGACCAATCTCCGTGAGGATGCCGAGCGCCTCCTCACGGATAAGGTGCATCTCCCTCACCGACCCGACGAGCGGCACCATGATCTCCGGACGCGGGTCGAAGCCACGTTCCCGCAGCTCGACGGTCGCCTCCGCGACCGCCCGGATCTGCAACGCGAACAGCCCCGGGATCTTCAGGCCCAGCCGCACACCCCGCAGGCCGAGCATCGGGTTCTGCTCGTGCATGCGCCGCACCGCCGCGAGGATCTTCACGTCGTGCGGGTCCGCGCCGCCGTCGCGCTCCGCGAGCGCGACCTTGACCGAGAGCTCCGTGAGGTCCGGCAGGAACTCGTGCAGCGGCGGGTCGATGAGCCGGATCGTCGTCGGCAGCCCGTCCATCGCCTCGAGCAGCCCGGCGAAGTCTCCGCGCTGCAGCGGCAGCAGGTCCGCGAGCGCCGCCTCACGCTCCTCGTCGCTCTCGGCGAGGACGACGGCCTCGACGAAGTGGCGCCGCTCGCCGAGGAACTGGTGCTCCGTGCGGCACAGGCCGATGCCCTGCGCGCCGCGGGCGCGCGCCCGCAGCGCGTCGTCCGCCGAGTCCGCGTTGGCCCGCACCTCCATGGTGCGGACGCTGTCCGCGTGCCCGAGGATGCGGTCGACGGCGCCGACGAGCTCACGCGTCGCATCATCGGGCGCTGCCGCGAGGCCCGCCTCGAGGCCGTCGGACAGGTAGCGCATGACGGGCGAGTCCATAACCGGCACCTCGCCGAGGAACACCTCACCCGTCGACCCGTCGATCGCGATGACGTCACCGGGTCGCAGCACCCGCCCGTCGACCCGCACCTCGCGAGCTGCGAGGTCGACGTCGAGCTTGTCCGCGCCGACGACCGCGCAGATGCCCATGCCGCGGGCGACGACCGCCGCGTGCGACGTCTTGCCGCCGCGCGCCGTGAGGACGCCGGCCGCAACAACCATGCCCGGAAGGTCGTCGGGGTTCGTCTCGCGTCGCACGAGGATGACGCTCGCACCTTCGGCCGCGCGGGCCTCGGCCTGCGCGTTGTCGAGGACGATCTCGCCGACCGCCGCACCTGGCGACGCCGCCATCGCTCGCGTGAGGAGCGTCGTCTCCCCCGACCTGTCGAACTGCGGGAACATCAGCTGCGTGAGCTGCTCGCCGGTCGTGCGGGAGATGGCCTCGTCGAGCGTGATGAGGTGCTCGTCGACGAGCTGCGTCGCGACCCGGAACGCCGCGGCCGCCGTGCGCTTGCCGACGCGCGTCTGCAGGAGCCACAGTTTGCCGCGCTCGATCGTGAACTCGATGTCGCACAGGTCGCGGTAGTGCGTCTCGAGCTTGCGCATCGCCGCGAGCAGCTCGCGGTACGACGTTGGGTCGAGCTCTTCGAGGTGCGCGAGCGGGAACGTGTTGCGGATGCCGGCGACGACGTCCTCGCCCTGCGCGTTCGGCAGGTAGTCGCCGTACACGCCCGAGTGGCCCGTCGCAGGGTCGCGCGTGAAGCACACGCCCGTGCCTGAGTCCTCGCCGAGGTTGCCGAAGACCATCGTGCACACGTTGACGGCCGTGCCGAGGTCGTCCGGGATCCGCTCCCGACGCCGGTAGAGCCGCGCGCGGTCCGTGTTCCACGAGTCGAGGACCGCCTCGATCGCCATGTCGAGCTGCTCGCGCGGATGCTGCGGGAACTCGCGGCCCGAGTGCTCGAGGACGAGCGCCTTGTACGTCGCGACGAGCCCCTTGAGGTCGTCGGCTGTGAGGTCGACGTCGCTCGTCACGCCACGCTCCGCCTTGAGCGCGTCGAGCGCGTCCGCGAAGAGGTCCCCGTCGAGGCCGAGCACGGTGCGGCCAAACATCTGCACGAGCCGCCGGTAGGAGTCCCACGCGAACCGCTCGTCGCCCGCCATCGCCGCAAGCCCACGCACGGACGCGTCGTTGAGGCCGACGTTGAGGACCGTCTCCATCATCCCCGGCATCGAGAACTTCGCGCCCGACCGCACCGAGACGAGCAGCGGATCCCGCACGTCACCGAGCTGGCGGCCGAACGCGTCCTCGATCTCGCGGACCGCCATCGTCACCTCGACCCGCAGCTCGGGCGGCACGACGCCGTCGCGCATGTAGGCGCGGCACGCCTCCGTCGTGATCGTGAAACCTGGAGGGACCGGCAGGCCGATCTTCACCATCTCGGCGAGGTTCGCCCCCTTGCCGCCGAGCAGGTCCTTGTCGTCCTTGCCGCCGTCAGCGAACCGGTGCACGTACGTGGCCATGCCAACCTCCCACGTCGGGGGGCGCGCCGTTGCGCCCCGCGCGAGACGGCATCGGCATGGCGGCCGTGGTCGGACGCCGTCGGTGCCGTCCTTCTTCCTAGATCTCATACATATCGGCACGTCGCCGCGCGAACGTGGTCCCTTGGTCCCGTGCCGCCGCCCGGAGCCCATCGTCCCAGCGTCACGCCGTGGTGCACCTAGCGTCGAGAGTGCCACCGCCCCGACGTCATGACACGTCGGGGCGGTCCTCGCGCGGGTCAGTCAGCGAGCTGCGCGTCGGTCACTCGGCTGCCCGACTGCGGCGTCCGGATCCACGGTCCCAGGTCGAACCCCTGCGCGCGTGCGGTCCCGAGGAAGACGGACTCGACAGCGCCGTCGATGTGCGGGGCACGTGCCAGGAGCCAAAGGAACTTGCGGTCGGGTGAGCCGACGAGCGCGGTCCCGTAGTCGTCGGCGATGCGCAGCACCCAGTAGTCGGCGCTCGTCCACGGGATCCATCGCAGCCCGGCGGGCAGGAACGTCACCTCGAGCTGGCCGGGGTGCGCCGGGTCCGGGGTGGCCTTGCCGAGCGCCTGCACGGGTTCGCGGTCGGCGTCGAGGCACCTGTTGTCGACGCGCACGTTGCCGTCGTCGTCGAGCGTGTACTCGGCGGTGACGTCGCGGGCGGTGTCGTCCTCGTGCTTCATCGGCAGGCGGCCGATCTCGTACCAGAGGCCGAGGTAGCGCTCGAGGTCGAGGGCGGGGACCGAGGTGACGTCCATGGTGTGCTCCGTTCGTCGTCGGCTCCTCACCGTCCCACGGAGCCGGGCAGGGTGCATCCGCGCCTCTGGTGCGCGGGGCACCTCACTACGCTCGACCGGGGAGCAGCACGCTCCTCCTGCACGAGGAGGTCCACATGCCAGCAGCTGGAGCAGTAGAACCGTTCGTCGTCCCGGACGTCGCAGCGTCGCGGACGTGGCTCGAGGCGCACGAGGGCACGTCCGACGGGGTGTGGCTCGCGCTCGCGAAGAAGGGAACGACGACGCCGACGAGCCTCACGTACGCGCAGGCCCTCGACGTCGCGCTGTGCTCAGGTTGGATCGACGGGCAGAAGCGGTCGTTCGACGAGGCCGTTTTCCTGCAACGCTTCACGCCCCGCCGACGCCGGTCCATGTGGTCGGCGCGCAACGTCGAGCACGTCGCGCGGCTCGAGGCCGAAGGGCGCATGCGTGTTCGTGGCCGCGCCGAGGTCGACGCGGCGCGCGCAGACGGCCGCTGGGACCGCGCGTACGCGGGCTCGGCGACGATCGAGGTGCCTGAGGACCTCGCGGCGGCGCTCGCCGCGCGGCCCGGCGCCGCCGAGGCCTTCGCGGGCCTCGACGCCGCGAACCGGTACGCGGTGCTCCACCGGGTCGTCACGGCCGCCCCCGGCGAGACTCGCGATCGGACGGTCGCGCGCGCCGTCGAACGGATCGCCTCGGGGGCTCTCTGGCATCCGCGGACGAGTTGACCTCCCCCGCCTACCTGGCCGAGTCCGGATCTGCTTACGCCCCGAGCATCGCGCGGGCGTGGGCATACTTCTGCGCGAACCACTCCCGCTCGGATGCCGTGAGGCTCGCGGTGCGCGCGGGGTCGGTGTTGTGGGCGATGTCGCTGAGCTTCACGCTGCGTGCGACGGCGTTCGCGCGGATGGCGCGGTAGTAGTCGTCGGCCGCGACCTCCGGGGTGCGGGTGAGGAGCACGACCGCGTCGACGATGTCGGCGGGGATACCTGCGAGGCGGAGGTCGTCGGGCGTGATCGGCGAGTCCTCGACGACGTCGTGGAGGAGAGCAGCGACGTGCTCGGCCTCCTGCTCGACGGGGTCGAACCGTGCGGCGACGGCGCGCGGGTGCTCGATGTAGTCGACGCCGAGCTTGTCGACCTGCCCGGCGTGGGCGTGCAGAGCGATGAGCCCGGCGCGCTCGACGAGGCTGATGCCCCGGACCGACGAGACGGGCACACCCCACGTGAAGCGCTCGAAGGGCACGTCGTGCGCCTCGAGCCAGCGGCCCTCCCCTGTGGCGACGAGCACGGGCGCAAAGATGCGCAGGAGCTCGAGGACGTCGCGGTCCGGGTCGCCGCCGAGCGCGGCGTGCAGCTGCGCGACGCCGTCGGCCGGGATCGTGTGGTGGTACTCGTAGTCCTCGCCGTCCCGGTAGTCCGTGCCGTAGAGGTCGACACCGCCGGCCTCGGTGCGGGTCGCGCGCAGGGTGAGGCTGCGCAGCCTGAGAAGAGGTTCGTTCATCGGGGTCTCCTGTCGGTTCGGCCGGGCTGCGCGACCGCAGCCCGGCCGGCGAGGGTCCCTGAGCCCTCACGAGGAACGTAGCGGCAGCCACCGACATCCTCGGCAGGTGGCCGCGCGGCAACGTCGCGGTGCTGTCCCCTGACCGGCTCGTCACCGCCCCCGGGCATGGTCCCGGCGGCGGCGCCGAGGCTCAGCCGGTCGGAACCGGGCGGCGCGGGTCGACGTCCTGGCGGTCCTTGTCGAGCTCGTCGTTGGCCTTCTGCTCGCGCAGCAGCTCGTCGAGCGGGGCCTCCCACCCTCCGAGCACCGCGTCGACGAGCAGCGCGCCCTCCTGCTCGACGAGCAGGTAGACGTTCCCGTCGGGCGGCCCCGACGGGGCACGTTCGGGCGGGACGCGCACGATGGTGAGACCGGGGTGCCGCGCATCGGCACGGACGTCGCCGGGTTGCACGTCGATCGGCGCGAACGCTGGTTCCTTGTCGAGCCACCACCAGTCGACGGTGTCCTCGCACGTCGTCGTGAAGCCGCTGAGGTAGAGCGCGAGCCGGTGCGTCACGAGATCGCACGTCGCGCTCGCGTCACCCCGACCGTTCGCAGTGACGATTGTGTCGATGAGCGTCATCGCGCGCGTCGTCACCGACGCGTCAGCGAGTCGCTCTGTGGCGGAGTCCGACCCGACGGTCGCCGTCCGCGGCCGGTTGAGCAGGGTGAGCGCGACGATGATGCCCGCAAGCACGAAGAGGACGACGGTCGCGACGGCAAGGCGCTGCAGGCGGGTCCGTCCCGGGTGCGGGGCCGGGAGGCCCGGCGCGCCGTTCAGCCAGTCGTTCGCCGTCGGCGGTATCCCTGGAGCGAGCGCTGGCGGCGCTGTTGGTGCAGGCGCAGGCGACGTGGGCGGTGCGAGTGGCGTGGGCGGTGCGAGCTGCGGGTTCGGGTCGCTCGGAGGAGCCGGAGGACCGAGAGGTGGCGGCTGGACGACGGGCGGGTTCGACGGCGGTGTGGGCGAGCTCATCCCCGGAACATATGGTGCCGGACCGGCCGCTGCAGGGCGCCTGTGGACAACCTGCTTTTGCACCCTTCCTGTGGGCAGCCGACGCGGTGTGACACGAGTTCCCACGCTGTGGGCTCCGCGCCGACTCCGCACGCCGGCGCATCCGCACGCGTGATGCGGCGGCAGGAGTCCGCGACGTCTCAGCCGCGTCGGCGGCTGCGCACTGAACGACGCGAGACGACGCGTCGGACCACACCCGGGGCACCAGCACCGTCCGGGCCCGGCGACGCAGGCGGCCGCGCGCGAGCCGCGCCGACCTGCCCGGGGTGGCTCGGCTGCTCGTCGACGAAGAGTCCACGGTCGTCGAACGTCGAGCCACAGGCACGGCAGACGTACGCGACACCAGGCCGAACGTCGCAGCCTGCGAGAACGACCCGCTGCCGCTCGAGCACCAGCCCGTAGTCCTCGAGGGACATGCCGCCGGGCGGGACGACCAGGCCGTATGCGTACCGATAGACGGCGCCGGCCGCCTCGCAGACGGGGCACTCGCCTGTCTCGTCCCACGGCAGGACGGGCTCAGGCCGCTCACTCGCGTCGGTGCTGCTCATCGTCGACCTCCCCGTTCCCGGCCCGGCCGGGCCGCGCTGCCGCGGCCCAGCCGGCGAGAGTCCCTGAGCCCTCACGACGAACGTAGCGGCAGCCACCGACATTCACGGGCCAGCCTGCGGCGGTGGTGCGAGTTCCCCTCGAGCCGGGTGAGCTTCCCGTCTCCCGTGACCGAATGTCGGTGGCTGCCGATAGCGTCGGCAGCACCACGGTGGGAGATCCACGGCGTCGGAACAGGGACCCGGCGCCGGGGACCACCGTCACGCACAACCCTCAGGGAGCCAGACATGGGTGACGTCGGAATGACAGGGCGACTCGTCTCGCCAGCGGGAGCAGCCTTCGGGCTCGTCCCCGTGCCGGACCCGTGGAGCAGGCCGACAGGCCCGGAGGGGAGACTGCTCGTCGACATCGAGATGCTCTCCCCCGACAGGCTCGTCTGCTACCTCTCACGCAGGATCCCGACGGCCGGGCTCACCCGCCTTGCGGAGGCCTACCTCAGGGCTGCAGCCGACCAGCACCCCGAGGTCACGGTGCCGGCGGTCGAGATCCCCGAGGGGGGCATCACCGTCGCGTTCGTCGCCTCGACAGATCTTGACGTCACCGTCGAGTGCTCGGTCGTTGAGGCCCTCGACGCGCACGTCCCGGAGCACGACGGGCTCGCGTTCGAGGTCCAGCGCGCGAGCCTCATCTCCGCCTCCCACCAGCTCACGTCATGGGTCGAGGCCCTCCACGCGCCGGTCGACGAGGAGGCCTGATGGGACTCCTTGCCAAACGTCTAGCGCTCGAACCCGGCGACCGGCTCGTCCAGGTCGCGGTCCACCCGTACCTCGACGAGCTCACAGGAGCGCCGGCGACCGTCTATATGCACCGGGTGAGTCTCGAGGAGGACGACGACCCCGTCGCGTTCGCGAGCGCGCTCACCGCGTTCGTCGACGGCGTCGCGGCGACGACGAGCATCGTCTCGCCCGAGTGGTACGCCTCCTCGTGCGTGCTCCTGCAGATCGTCGAGGAGGACGACGCGGAAGCGCTCATCCCGGCGCTCGGCGGCCCGGGCCCGCGGTTCCACCCGCCCAGCGAGTCCGTGCGGCGCGCCTGCCGGTTGCTCACGCAGACGGACCGCACCCCGGTCCACATGACGTCGTGGATCTTCTCCGACCGGTTTCTCCGGCACAAGTTTGGCAAGGCGCGCAGCATCGTCGAGGCATGGCCCGCGAGCGACCTCATGCTCGCGCTGCTCGGCGAGCTCGCCACCGGCGAGTCCCGCAAGTCGCTCGCGGCCGTCGCCGACGACCTCGGATCGCGCCTCGGCGATCCTCCCGACGGCCGGCGTGCCTACCTCCACAGCGTGCTGCGCGGCTGGTCATCGACCTACGACGGACCGGAGGTCCCCGCATGAGGCCAGAACACCTCGTAGCCTGGGTGTGCGAGTTCTGCGGCAACTACGGCGAGACGCTGACCGAGAGCGTCGACGTCCTGCAGTGCGACGTGTGCGGCGAGCCTGTGACGGAGGTCCAGCGATGACTGAGGCACCTGGCGTCCCCGACACCGATCCCGAGGCGATCCCGCTCGCGCACCATGCAAGTGGACGATCTCGACGATCCCACCAGTCCGTCCGAGGTAGGCTCGCGCTAGCCGTACGCCTCTGAGGCCGCGACGGCTCATCCTTTCGCTGCGCTGCGCCAATGATCACCGTGGAACGGGGACGCACTGGCACGACGCGGCACCGCGTCGTGACCGTCGAGGACTCACGACGAGCACAGAGCGACAGGGGCAACAATGACGGTTCTTCCCACGTTCGACGCGTCGCTCAGCGACAAGCAGCGCAGGACGGTGGCCCATCACGCCGACGAGCTGCTCAAGGACCTCGACAAGAACGTCGTGCCGTCGTTGCATCGCCATGTTCTCGAGGCCGCGCTCGCGCGACTCGTGGGTCCGTCCGCACCAGCGAACGCCGACGAGGTCGTGCCGCCGACGGTCCCGACGCCGGCGCCGCCCCTGCGCGAGGACGTCCCCCCGGCCGACGACCTCCTGGCCAGCGCTCCTGCTGAGCCGTCGGTCGATCCCGATCTCGTCTGGATGCTGAGCGCAGGTGTCCTCACCGCGGGCGAGGAGCTGCGCGGACCGAACGACGCGGCCGACGAGCGCGCTGTCGTCACTGCCGCAGGGTCTGTGGTCCGTCAGGGAACGACCCATCCGGGGCCGTCCGCGGCTGCAACTGCTGCCGTGGGCTACCAGCGCAACGGCTGGCTCTTCTGGCACGTCGTCCAGGATGGAACACCCACGTCGCTCGCTGTGCTGCGCAGCCGTCTCCGAGGCCGCTCGCAGCTTCGACGCCGATAGGGCGCCAGCCTCGCTCACGTTGCCGCGAGGTTGCCCGACCCGTCGGGGATGCTCCACCCGACGGGCCGGGGCCTCGCTGACCACCACTCTGCAACTTGTTCCTGGGATTTCCCTGGCACAACCTTGACACTCCACTGGCACAACCGCGCCGTAGGATCGAACTGTCCCCGATCCTCTCCCCCGGAGCCCCGCATGCCTGCGTCCACCCTCTCCGACGGCGCCCTCGTCCGCGAGGCCCGCCCCGGTGACGAGCCCGCTATCCTCCGCTGCATCCAGGCGCTCGCCGCTTACGTGAAGGAGCCGGACGCGGTCGTCAACACCGTCGAACGCCTCACGGAGACGCTCTTCGGCGAGCGGCCCGCAGCGTTCACGCACGTCGTCGAGGTCGACGGCGACGTCGTGGCGATCGCCCTGTGGTTCACGACGTACTCGACGTGGACGGGCGAGCAGGGCATGTGGCTCGAGGACCTCTGGGTCGACGACGCGTTCCGCGGACGCGGCTACGGCCGTGCGCTCGTGCAGACCCTCGCAGCCGTGTGCGTCGAGCGGGGCTTCCCCCGGTTCGAGTGGACGGTCCTCGACTGGAACGCGCCGTCGATCGCGTTCTACCGGTCACTCGGCGCGGTCGGCATGGACGAGTCGACGACGCAGCGCGTCACGGGCGACGCGCTCGCGAGGCTCGCCACCCGCTGAGCCCGCACTGCTCGCAGCGTGCCGGTCTTGCCCGATCGTCCGCTCAGCGCTCGGCGTCGAGCGTCGCGTCGTCCCGCGCCGGCGTAGCCTCGTCGACGACCTTGTTGAGCCGCTCGGAGAGCAGGATCCCGAGAAGGACGAGGGCACCGAGGTAAAGCGGGAGCAGCCACATCCCCAGCAGCGCGGACAGCCCGCCGAAGACAGGCGGGGCGAGCGTCGAGCCGGTGTAGGCGGCCGCCATCTGGATGCCGATGATCGCGTGCGAGGTGTGACGCCCGAAGTTCGCGGGCGTCGAGTGGATGATCGCCGGGTAGATGGGTGCGCTGCCCAGACCTGCGAGGACGAGCCCGGCGAGCGCGACGGCGTCCGTCGGGATTGGGAGCGCGACGAGAACGACACCTGCGGCGATCGTGAGGAAGCCGCCACGGATGAGCGCACGGTCCCCGAGCCTGTCGGCGACGAAACCGGCGAGGAACCGGCCGGCAGTGATGCCGAGGAGGAAAAGGGAGCCGAACGCGGCTGCGGTCCCGGCGTCGACGTCGCGGTACGTGACGAGGTAGGTCGACGCCCAGAGGATCGCTGTGCTCTCGAGCGCGCAGTAGGCGAAGAACGCGCCAAGGACGAGGCGCACCCCGGGAATGCGCAGGACCGTGCGGAGCGGGACGTGCCCCCTGGTCGGTTCGGTGCCGGACTGCTCGTCCCGGGGTTCGTCGGCGGTGCGCGTCGCCATGGCGACGGGGTTGACCCTCCCCCAGAGCGTGACGCTCAGCAGCAGGACGACGGTGAGCGCGGCCTGGATGATGCCGACGCTCCGGTAGGCGCTCGCCCAGCCGAGGCCAGCACTGATCGCGTGGCTCATGATGAACGGGCTGATCGACGCGCCGACGCCCCAGAAGCTGTGCAGCCAGTTCATGTGACGGGCTGCGTAGTGGAGCGCGACGTAGTTGTTGAGCGCAGCGTCGACGGCTCCGGCGCCAAGCCCGTACGGGAGCGCCCACACGCACACGACCCAGAACGCGTCGGCCGTCGAGAACCCGAAGAGCGCCGCTGCGGTCATTCCAACGCTCACCGCCGTGACGAGGCCGACGCCGAGCCGGCGCGTGAGGCGTTCGGACAGGAGGCTCGAGACGATCGTGCCGCCCGCGATGATCATCGTGAGGATGCCGGCAGAGCCGAGGGGTACGCCGAGGTCGCCGTGCATGACCGGCCAGCCCGCCCCGACGAGAGAGTCAGGCAGTCCAAGGCTGACGAACGCGACGTAGATAAGCGCGAGGAGCAGGGAGTACATGTGCGGGCCGTTCGTGTCGTGACGTCTGCTGGGTGCTGCGGCGGCGCGCGGACTGTCGCTTCCGTGCCGAGGTCGACGATGACGTCGCGTTCTCCCCGCACACCGTCGGGATCGAGCGCGACGGTCACGGGCCCAGCGGACTGTGGTCCCGGGTCCCGGGTCCCGACGGCATGGAGAGACACGTGTCGTGCGAGGTCGCGAACCTACACCGCTGCGCGGACCCGTGCGTCGACGTGCGAGTGACCTTGCTTACTGCTCCGTCCGAGGGGCGGTGCGGGTGCGTCGGCCGTGGGTCTGACGAGGCTCGCGCCCCTGCCCGTGGACCTGGCCAGGGCCCTGGCCTTGGCCTTGGCCTTGGCCTTGGCCTTGGCCTTGGACGAAGGGAGACCCGCAACAGGATCCGCGCTAGCGTCGGCGTCGATATCCCCCACCACCGGAAGGTGCCCCGTGCCCCGACGTCCCAGCGTCACCCGGCTCACTATCGAGCAGCTCGGCCAGACGCAAACCGTCACGGTGACGTGGGAGCGCGGCAGGCCCGGCCTGCTCGGCCGGCTCCTCGGGTCGCGCGCGTCCGTCGTCGCGCTGCGCCCGTCCGGCACCTCGGAACCCTGGTCGGAGTACCCCGTCCCGAGCGGCACCCGGCTCGTCAGCAGGCTCAGGGGACCCCGGCACACGGCCGTCGGCCACTACGACGCACGGGTGCGGCGGGCCTCGACCCCCGACGGTTGGTCCCCGACGGTCACCGCACGGGTCACGGTGCTCGACGGCGCGTCGTCCCCCGCAGGCATGCTGGGCGCAGCGGCCGTCGACGATGTCGGCGACAGGATCCTCGCGGCGGCCCGGATCCGCGGCACGGCCCCCGACCGCCCGTCCACCGTCGCCACTTCGCCCACGCCCCTCGACGCCGTCGGTCGCGCGGACACCGCACGGACGGAAGCCCTCATCGAGGTCCTCCGGGTCCTCCTCGCGCTCGAGAGCCGACTCGGCGCTGGGACCGCCGCAGCCCTGCGCGACGCGGCGACGTTCCGTCGCTGACACGCGCGAACTGAGGCGCGCGAGCGCAGGCACCCGCACGCAGTCGCACAACGACGAAGGCCGGAACCTCATGGTCCCGGCCTTCGATCTGGTGGAGCTGAGAAGACTCGAACCCCTGACCCCCTGCATGCCATGCAGGTGCGCTACCAGCTGCGCCACAGCCCCGTGAGGGCGAACCCTCTCGTCGACCCACCGCGGTGGGGACCGTGCGGGGTGCTCGCTGCTGGGCGTCGGGGTGTCATGTGAGTGCGGCGCGTGTCGTGCCGGGGGCGACGACGCGGTTGAGCCTCTCGGAGAGCACGAGACCGAGCCCGACGATGAGCACGAGGTACAGCGGGAAGATCCACGTCCCCGTCCAGGTGGAGAGTGCTCCGAACACGGGCGGGGCGAGGGTCGATCCGGTGTAGGCGGCGGCCATCTGGATGCCGATGATCGCCTGGGAGTTCTCGCGTCCGAAGCTCGCGGGCGTCGAGTGGATGATCGCGGGGTAGATCGGCGCGCAGCCGAGGCCTGCGAGGACGAGGCCTGCGAGGGCGACGACGTCGGTGGGGACGGGCAGCGCGACGAGGATGACGCCGAGGGCGACGGTGAGGAAGCCGCCGCGGATGAGGAGGCGGTCGCCGACGTGGTCGGCGACGAAGCCGGCGAGGAACCGGCCGGCGGTGGTGCCGAGGAGGAAGAGGGCGCCGAAGGCTGCGGCGGTTCCTGCGTCGACGTCGCGGTCGGTGACGAGGTAGGTCGAGGCCCAGAGGATCGTGGTGCTCTCGACGGCGCAGTAGGCGAAGAAGGCGCCGAGGACGAGGGTGACGCCGGGGATGCGGAGGGCGGTGCCGAGCGGGACGTGCCGGCGTGGCTGCTCGGGTGCGGGTGCGGGTGTGCCGTCGGCCGGGGCGTCTGCGGGGTCGCCGTCGGTGTCGACGGGGTGGGTGGGGTTGACCCTGGCCCACAGGGTGATGCTCGCGAGGAGGATGACGGTGAGGACCGCCTGGATGGTGCCGACGCTCTGGTAGGCGCTGGACCAGCCGAGCTGGGCGCCGATGGCGTGGCTCATGATGAAGGGGCTGATGGATGCGCCGACGCCCCAGAAGCAGTGGAGCCAGTTCATGTGGCGGGCGGCGTAGTGCAGCGCGACGTAGTTGTTGAGGGCGGCGTCGACGGCGCCTGCGCCGAGGCCGTAGGGCACGGCCCAGAGGCACAGCGTCCAGAAGGAGTCGGCGGCGGAGAAGCCGAAGAGTGCTGCGGCGGTCATGCCGACGCTGAGGGCGGTGACGAGCCCGACTCCGAGGCGGCGGGTGAGGCGGTCGGAGAGCAGGCTCGAGACGATGGTGCCGGCGGCGATGACCATGGTGAGGATGCCTGCGTAGCCGAGGGGGACGCCGAGGTCGCCGTGCATGACCGGCCATCCGGAGCCGACGAGGGAGTCGGGCAGGCCGAGGCTGATGAAGGCGACGTAGATGATCGCGAGGAGGAGGGCGTACATGGCGGCGGGCCGTTCGTGTGGTCGGGGGTGCGGGCGCCTGTGCTCGCGCGTCCATCATGCCTCGTCGGGCGGGGTGGTCGACGCGTCGGGCGGGTCGGACGTGTTGACGGGGCTCGGGCGGCACGACAGACTCTCCACCAGCCTGGAAGCGCTTCCACCCCGTGTCGGCCGTTCACCACCTGCACTGCGGAGTCCCCCGATGACCACGCCCCCCGCACCCCGCGTCCGCGTCAACCAGATCGGCTACCCCACGTTCGCCGAGAAGATCGCGACCCTCGTCACGGACGCCGCCACAGCCGTGCCGTGGATCCTCGAGCACGACGGGACGACGGTCGCCCGCGGCACGACCCTCCCCCGCGGGACGGACCCGTCGGCAGGGCTCGCCGTCCACACGATCGACATGTCGGCGACCACGGCGCCCGGCACCGGCTACACGCTCTCCGCGGACGGAGCGACGAGCGACCCGTTCTCGATCGGCGCCGACCTCTGCACGGCCCTGCGCGTCGACGCCCTGAGCTTCTTCTACCTCCAGCGCTCCGGCACACCGATCGACGGTGCCGTCGCGGGAGCCTCGTACGCACGCGCCGCAGGACACGTCGGGCTCGCCCCCAACCGCGGCGACGACGCGGTCGCCTTCCTCCCCGCGGGTGCGCTCACGGTCGACGGGCACGACCTCTACGACGGTTGGACGTGCGACGGCACGCAGGCGACGCAGCCTTTCGGCACGGCGTACGTCCCGGCCGACGGACGCTACGACTGGGGCTCGAACGGCCTGCTCCTCAACAACCTGGCCGTCCTCGTGGCGGCGTTCGACCTCACGGGTGAGGGCCGCTTCCGGCAGGGCGTGCTCACCGGGATGGACCACCTGCTCGGACGCAACGCGCTCGGGTTCTCCTACGTCACGGGGTACGGGACACGCACCGCCCAGAACCAGCACTCGCGCTGGTACGCGGCGCAGGTGGACCCCGCGCTGCCGCACCCGCCCGCGGGCACCGTCGCGGGCGGCCCCTGCTCCGCCGTGCCCGACCCGGTGTCGGCCCCTCTTGCGGGCCGAGCACCGCAGCAGTGCTACCTCGACGACATCGGGGCGTGGGGCGTCAACGAGCTGACGATCAACTGAAACTCGGCCCTCGCGCACGTCGCGTCGTTCGTCGCGGAGCAGGGCGAGGCGCGGGGCTGAGCGACCGGCCGTGGCGGTACGGAGCGTTCCGGCGACGCCGGCCCTGGAACGGCCGCGAGACAGCAGACGCACGACGCCCCGTCCGCGCTACCGTCAGCGACAGCACCTGCACCCGTCCCCGGAGGCGTCCCTTGGTCCACCGCCCCGTCGCCCGACAGGAGTCCCCGTGAAGACCGACGCCACGCGCACCGTCCCGCCCGAGCTTGCGCACGCCCCCGCGGCCAAGGTCGCCCGCATCCTGCGGGACGCACGGGATCTTGCCGACGACGACGTCCTGCCGATCCTCGTCGCCTGGGGCAGCGACTTCGCGGAGCAGCTGGTCCGCGCGCTCGCGACGAACGGCACGAGGTTCGGCCCGGCCGACCCCACCTATCGGTCGGGTCTCACGCTCCGGCTCCTTGCGGCGCTCGACGCCGCGCCCGTCGACCACGCCCCGTACCTCGAGGACTGGGCGCTGCACGCCGCGTCGTTGCTCCGCGACGACGTGCCCGCCTCGGCGCGGTGGCGCGCCACCCCCGGGCTCACGCTCGCGCACGTGCTGCGGCACGTGCCGGACCATGTCCGGCTCGCGGCCGAGCACGGCATCCCGACGCCGTCCTCGATCGAGACGCTCGTGCCCGAGCTCGTCGCGCGGGGAGAGCTCGAGCGCGAGACGACCGTCGAGGTTGCGCTCATGGCGCTCGACACCGCGCGGCGGCCCGTCGATCGTGCGCACTGGCTGACGATCCTGCGTGAGCACCTGGCGTTCTCCGACGACGAGGTGCGTGCCGCGGCTGACAGGCTCGTCCCTCTCCTCGCGCACACCGAGACGCGCCTCGTCGAGGAGCTTGCGCCCGCGCTGCTCGCGTCGGACGACGACGCCACGGTGGGCGACGTCCTGCTCACCGCTCTCCACGTGCGCTCCGCGAAGGCCCGGCGCACCGTGCTCGCCGCCGCGCTCGCGCGGCGCGCCCCGGCCGACCCCGAGGTCCTCGAGCTCGCCGCGGTCGCCGTCGCGCCGCTGCTCGGCTCGAAGGACCGTGGCGTCGTCAAGGCCGCTGCCGCGCTCGTCGAGGCCTGGGGTCTCGACGTTCCCGACGACGACGCACCCGAGGCACAGGCCGTCGCCGGCCGCTGGAACCCGACCCCACCACCGTGGACGCTGCCCCGGTTCGTCCCCGCGGAGGCGACGGTACGCTCGCTCGAGCGGCTCGTCGCCGTGGTCGCACGCCGTCCGGAGCGGACCGTCGACGTTCTGTGGGAGCAGCTCCTCACGACGATGAACACCGTCGCGGCGAGCGACCGCGAGGGGGCGCGCTCGGCGCTCGCGGGCGTGCCCCGCGCACCAGGCGATTCGTTCGGCATGTTCGCGGCCTGCGTGACGACGTGGCTCGCCGGCAGCGAGCCGACGTACTACGAGATCGACCGGCCCGAGAAGGACGGCAGGCACGCCTACACCCTGTCTCCTGTCCGCGCGCGTGACGCCCAGGTCGTCCACCGGCTCGGCACGCTGCCCTGCCTCCTGTCGACGCCGAGCCGCGAGGACCTCGCGCTCGACGTGGCCGACCTCGCCGACCGCCTGAGCGCCTACGCCATCGGAGGCGTCGCCGCGAGCGAGGGCGACCTCCAGCTCGCGCTCGCGCGCCTTGACCTCTCGTCGGTCGATGCGAGCTCGCGGGCACGTCTGGCGGCGCTGGGCACCGTCCCGCTCGTCGGCGGCTCCGGCACGCTCCTCGGCCTCGACGCCGTCGCGCTCACGTCCGCCTACCTCGACGATCCGTACGTCCTGCGTGACGCGTCGCGCGACACCCGGCGCAGCCGGACGCTGTCGGCGGAGAACGTGACGATCCCGGCCTCGCTGGCGGCACTGCCGCCGCGCGCTCATGTCGGGTGGCCCGCGCCCGACCCTGCTGCGTTCCCGGGCTGGACCCAGATACCCCTCGACGACGTCGTTCCGGAGGGTACCCCTGGGACCGGCACGGCTCTCCTCCAGGCGACCCGTCGTCATGGACCGCTGCCGTCCGTGTTCGCGACGGCGCTGCTCGTGGCGCCGTCGACGCTCCTGCCTGTCGCGGTGCCCGAGGGTTCGCAGGCCGTGCGGGACGCGTGGTCGCGCGGTCTCCTGCCACCCGGCGCCGCCGACGCGTCGCTCCCGTGGGCAAGGATGACGCCGACGGGTGTCGCGGCCCTCGCCGCCTCGCTGCTCGCGGCTGCCGACGACGGTGCGGCGGCCGCCGTGTGGCCGTTCCTCGACGACCTGCTCGCCCGCTTCGCGGCGCTTCCGCGTGTCCCGGTGGGCACGGCCGAGCTTGTCGAGACCGTCGTCGCACTCGTGCCGGACGCGCTCGACGCGGTCGCGCGCGGCATCGCCGCACCCGCCGTCCTCGACGTGCCGGGGCTGCGGTCGCTCGCCGCGCGGACGGGCTCGGCGCAGGCGGTGGCCGGCGCCCGCGCGGCCGTGAATCTCCTGCCGGTGCCTGCACCAGACACCTCCTCCGCGGCCGCGGGGTCGGCAGCGGAGTCGTCTGCGAGGTCGTCTGCGAGGTCGACTGCGAGCCCGCGCCGCGCCGCGACCTCCCGCGCAGCCGCGCCGGCGCTCCCGCAGGCCGCAACGCTTCTCGACTCGACCGCGTTCGCCGAGCAGTGGCCGATGGGCCCGGGCGCGGCACGGGTCGTCGACGACGGCGCGATGCTCGCCGCGACGTTCGTCGCAGCCCGCTCGCAGCAGAAGCAGTGCGCCCTCGACCTCACGGTCGCGCACCTCGGGACCTTCCGGGTGTCGACGGGATGGTTCTACTCCCTCGAGGTCGAGGGGCAGGTCAACGCCGTGCCGTGGACCGACGGCGCGCCCCCGCAGGGCTCCGAGGGCCACGCGCGGGTCTGGCTGTTCTGGGACGACGCGGCGCAGCAGCTTGCCGTCTCTCCCTTCCGCAACCGCGTGGACGCGACGTCGGGGCCGCTCGCCCGCGAGGCGCGGACCCCGCTGACGATCTCGATGGTCGCGGTCATGCTCGCCATGGCGTGCTCGGACGGGTCGGCGTACAGCCCTGCGTCCGCGCTGCGGGACTCCCGGGTGGGTGCCGACGCGGTGCGCACCGCCCTGCTGCGGCTGCTCCCCCTCGAGGACATCGACCCGGGCAGGGTGCTGCGTCTGCTCGCGACCGATCCCGGGCTCCTGCCCGTCCTGTGGCCCCTGCTCGTCGAGCCCGTGCGTCTTGCGGCGAGCCTGCCGAAGCCGCCCCGCTGGCTGCCGCGCGTGCTCGACGCGGCGACGCTGCACGCGCCCGCGCTGCGTACGGCCGCCCACCGGGGGCTGCTGCCCGACGACGCGGCGGAGTGGCCCGGTCTGCTCGACCTCGCGGGCCGCTCGGGGTCGTCGGTCGCGTTCCGCAAGGCCGCCGCACTGGCTGCGCTGCTCGGGCTCGTCGCGGCGGACGGTGACGCATGAGCGCGCGGACGTTCTCAGCGCTGCTCGGGCTCGACCCGGCCGGCAGTGCCGCATGAGCGTGCGGACCTTCGCCGCAGAGTCGCGGCTCGACGAGGCCGGCCTCGCGCTCGCCCTCGCACCGGCTCTCACGCCGTCCGGGGTTGCCGCCTCGCCGAGCTTCTTCCACGGCTTCGCGGCCCACCCGCAGGTGCTTGCGCGGGGCCTCGTCGCGCTCGCCGAGGTCACGGGGACCCAGTACTACACGGTGGTCCCGCAATCGATGCGCGACCCGGTGCTCACGGCGCACGGAGACCGGCTGCGCGCCGAGTGCCTCTCGGCATGCGCGTCGGTCCACGCGCGGCTCGACCTGCTCCCGGAGTCCTTCGACGCGGGCGAGATCACGCACGGTACGACGAACGTCGACCTCGGTCCGCAGATGCGCGTCGCGCTCACGAAGGTCGGCCGCGCCGAGCTGCTCCACCTCGACGTCGGGCACGAGGGGCTGAGGGTCGCGACGCCCGACGGCACCTCGCACGAGCGTCCCGTCGTGATGCCGCACCGGTGGGTGCGCGGGTTCGGCAACGCCGCCGAGATCCACCACGGCCTTCCGCGCGCGTTCGAGGTCGGGGCGGCCGCCGCCCGAGCGTTCGTCGCGAGCCTGCCGCCCGCGACGGGTACGGACCGCACGGGCTGGCTCGTCCCCGACCGCACGGGCCTGCGGTTCTCGCCGCGCAAGGTCGCGGGCGGCGTCCACGTCGCGGGCCTGCACCGGCTCTCGGCGCTCAAGCGGCTGCTCACGCATGCGACGGGGCTCGTCGTCCACGGGTCCGATGAGCCGGGTCCCGCGGTCGTCACGCTGCTCCTGCCCGGGGCGCGTCTCGCGCTCGGCCTCACGGACGCTCCGTGGCGCGGCTTCTCGGGCGAGGGTGCGCTGCTCGAGCACCTGGCCGGCGGGACGGCGTTCGAGGACGCCGAGCTCGTCGGAGCGTTGCTCGCGTTCGAGCCCGTGCTCGACGAGGCACGTCTCGCCCGCGACGCGGCCCTCGACCCCGCGCGCGTGCGGGACGCGATCGCCGTGCTCGCCGCGTCGGGCCGCGTCGGACGCGACGTCGTCGACGACGCCTGGTACCACCGCGAGCTGCCCCACGACCCGGACCGCGTGACGAAGGACGCGGCGCGCCTCACGCGCGCACGGCGCCTGCTCGCCGCGGGCGCCGTCGAGCCGCTCGCCGACGCCTGGCGCGTGCGGACGGGCGACGGACCGGGCTACAGCGTGCGCCTCGACGGCCCCGAGGCGTCGTGCACGTGCCCGTGGTTCCTGCGGCACGGCACGGGCCGCGGCCCGTGCGCGCACGTCCTTGCGGTGCGGCTGCTCATCGAGGAACGGCCGACGTCCGAGGGGCCGTAGCCCAGGAACGATGAAGGCCGGGACCTCATGGTCCCGGCCTTCGATCTGGTGGAGCTGAGGGGACTCGAACCCCTGACCCCCTGCATGCCATGCAGGTGCGCTACCAGCTGCGCCACAGCCCCGTGAGGGCGAACCCTCGCGTCGGCCCACCGCGGTGGGCCTCGGTAAGTCTACGCAGAGGCCTGCCGAGAAATCCAATCGGGTCCGGCTGCCCAGTGCTCGCGCGAGAACGCCGCTCCAGCGTCGTAACGAGCGAGCCGCCACGACGGCACGGCATCGGGTCCACCGGCGCGCAGCTCGGCCCAGTGGACGTTCGCAGGCCCGATGAGCCCCCGCCAGGTCTCGACGTCGAGGCCGAGGAGCGCGGTCGTCCCGGTCGAGATCGCAGCGCCGTGCGAGACGACGCACAGCACCTCGTCACGAGCCAGACCTCCGGCATACTCCTCGACCGCCTCGACGAAGCGCTCACCCACGGCCGCGCGCGGCTCGGCGCCGTCGACGGGTTCGCCACCGTGCCGCCAGGCGGCGTACTCCTCGGGCCAGCCCTCACGCATCTCAGCGGCGGTGAGACCTTCCCAGGGCCCGAAGCTGCGTTCGCGCAGCCGCGCGTCGAGGGTCACGGGCAGGCCCGTGACCTCGCCGAGGGCGTGCGCGGTGTCCGCGGCGCGCACGAGGTCGGAGGTGACGATGCGCGTGACACGGTGCGCCGCGGCGAGCGCCGCGGCGCCCTCGCGAGCCTGCCAGCGGCCGACGTCGTCGAGCGGGATGTCGACCTGCCCCTGCAGTCGACCTTCGGCGTTGTACGCCGTCCGGCCGTGCCGCAGCAGCAGGAGCGTGCCGGCTCTCATGCCTGCGGCGCGTCCTGCTCCGCGTCGTCCGCCGGGGCACCGTGGAGGTCGGCAGGGAGCTCGACGACGGGGCAGTCCTTCCAGAGCCGCTCGAGGGCGTAGTAGACGCGATCCTCGGAGTGCTGGACGTGCGCGACGACCTCTCCGAAGTCGAGGAGGATCCACCGGGCCTCGGTGCGCCCCTCGCGACGGACGAGCTTCGAGCCGGCCTTGTGCATGGCCTCCTCGATCGCGTCGCTGATCGCGGTGACCTGGCGCTCGTTGCTCGCGGACGCGATGAGGAAGACGTCGGTGAGCACGAGCTGCTCCGAGACGTCGAGGGCGATGATCTCCTCGGCCTTGCGGTCGGCGGCTGCGCGTGCGGCGACGACGGCGAGGTCCAGGGCGCGCTGGGTGGCGGGCACGGTTCTCCTAGCGAGAGCGGTCGGGTGACACCCCAGTATGACGGGTCAGAGTTCCCCTGGTGCACGGGCGTCGACCGTGACGGTGACGACGTCCGCGCTCGCCTGCACTGAACTGTCGGGGGTGCGCGACTCGAGAAGGAGCCACACGAGGACGCCGAGCAGGAGCCCGACAGCGACGAGGATGATGATCTGCGGCCAGGACAGTCCGAGAACCGCGTCCTGCTCGTGCGCGGGTGCGTCGTCGCGCGCGTCGTCCGGCTCGTCGAACGTCGGCGCCCCGAGCACCTGACCCCACGCGGGGACGATCGGAGCGTCCTCCCCCGGCGCAGCCGGGCCCTCCGCGGGGGCGCCCGGCGCACCTGCGGAGTCCGGGCCACCTGCGGAGGGGGCGAACGACGGCGCCGCCTGCGGGGCGGCCGCCGGGGTCCCTGCACCGGTGACCGGTCCCCAGGGCATCGGCTGGCCGGTGGTCGCGTGCGTGCCGGCGTGCGGCGGCTGCGAGGTGAACACACCGGGCTGGGCCGAGGCGGTCGGCGCGAACGGCGCGCGCGCTCCCGGCGCCGCGTGCGCGCGGTCCTCGACGGGGCCCCAGGCGCTCGGGGCCGACGGTGCGCTCGCGAGCGACGTGCGCTGCTGCTGGGCGGGTGCGGCCGACTGCGGCGTCACCCCGCCCGACGGGTTGACGGGGCTCGGCGTGCCGACCGACGCCTGGGCGACCGCGTCACGCACACCCATCCGGGCCGGCGCCTGCGCCGCGGGCTGCGTGTCACGGGGCGGGGCGGAGTATGCCGCCGGACGACCGGTCTGGTCGACGGGCACGACGGGCGTGATGCGGCCGGTGTGGTCGACGGTACGCACGGCACCCGTGACCGCAGGCGGGACGACGGTCGGCGCGGGGCGTGACCTCGGTTCTGGCTCGACGTCGGGCAACTGCATCGCTGCACGTCGCGTTGCGCCGGCGTCAGCAGGCCGTCCGCCCTGAGCCGGTGCACGCTGCGGGAGCGAAGCGCCAGGCTGGGGCTGAGAAGCCCCGGTGGGCACCGAACCGGGGGTCGGGCGTGCATCGGTCATCGACGGGACGTGGCCGCCCGCGGGGGCGTGGTACGAGCCCGGGTGCCCGGGGCGCTGAGCCGTCGCGCGGCCCTGCGGCTGCGAGGGTGCCGGCGCGGCCGCTGGCCGCGGCGCAGGGCGCTGCGCCGCGGGCGCCTGCGGGGCAGGCCGCTGAGCCGCGGGATGCTGGGCCGGGGTCGGTCCATCGGGTGCCTGCGCCTGCGTGCGTGAGGCGTGCTCCTGCGCCTCGGCCTGCGCCGCGCGCTGACGCTCCTCGCGCTCGGCGATCTCACGCATCTGACGTCGCGTCAGGGGCGCTCCGGCGGACATGGGCTGCTCCGGTGTGGTCATGACGCATCCACGTAGAGTCGATGCTTCTGGATGTACTGGACGACGCCGTCGGGCACGAGGTACCAGACAGGCCGGCCCGCGCGCGCTCGCTCGCGGCAGTCCGTCGACGAGATCGCCAGGGCGGGGATCTCGACGGCGGTCACCTTGAGCGCGTCGAGCGTCCCGAGGTCGAGCGTGTGACCCGGGCGTGTCACGGCGACGAAGTGGGCGAGGTCGAAGAGCTCGTCCGCGTCCTTCCACGCCGCGATCTGCGCGATCGCGTCCGCCCCCGTGATGAAGAAGAGGTCGGCGTCGGGTCGCTGCGCGTGCAGGTCACGCAACGTGTCGATCGTGTAGGTGAGACCCGGGCGGTCGATGTCGACGCGGCTCACGGTGAAGCGCGGGTTCGACGCGGTGGCGACCACCGTCATGAGGTACCGGTGCTCGGCCTCCGTCACGCGGGAGTCCTGCTTGAACGTCGGACGCCCCGTCGGGACGAAAACAACCTCGTCGAGGTCGAAGCGCGCAGCGACCTCGCTCGCGGCGACCAGGTGGCCGTGGTGCACGGGGTCGAACGTGCCACCCATGACCCCGAGCCGGAACCGCCGTGCCGTCATCCCGTCAGCTCTCTCCTGCTCCCGTCCGGCCTCGGCTCAGTGACGCGTACCGGAGCTCTTGAACGCGAACGTCACGAGCAGCAGCGCGAGGAGCGCACCGAGCGTCAGCAGCCCGTACGCGATCGGCGGGATCGGCAGCTCTGTGACGACGGTCGACTCCGAGGCTCGGAGCACGGACGCGATCATGGATGGACCTCCTGGTCGGGTGCGGTCGTCGGGCGCTCCCTCGAGGAGCCGCCACGAAGGCCAAGTCTCTCATGCGGACGGTGCCGGGAGAACCCGGTTGGGGCGTGTCGGGCACCTGTCCGCAGGACCTCCACGTCGCTCTCAGGTTCCGCTCAGGGACGGGTATGGCCCTCGCCCTCGACGACCCACTTCGTCGTCGTGAGCTCGGCCAGCCCCATGGGGCCACGGGCGTGCAGCTTCTGCGTCGAGATACCGATCTCGGCGCCCAGGCCGAACTGCCCGCCGTCCGTGAAACGCGTCGAGGCGTTGACGTTGACGACGGCCGAGTCGACCTCGGCGACGAACCGCTCCGAGCTCCGCAGGTCGTTCGTGAGGATCGCCTCGGTGTGGCCGCTCGACCACGTCTGCACGTGCTCGATCGCAGCGTCGAGGTCCGGCACGACGCGCACCGCGAGTTCGGGAGCGAGGTACTCGGTCGCCCAGTCCTCGTCGGTCGCCGCGACGACGTCAACGCCCGCGGGCGCGAGCGCCCGGGTCGCGTCGTCACCGTGGAGGACGCAGCCGGCCGACGCGAGCGCGTCAAGCGCCTGCGGCAGGAACGCAGGCGCCGCAGCCTCGTGGACGAGCAGCGTCTCGACGGCGTTGCACACCCCGACCCGCTGCAACTTGGCGTTGAGGAGGATCGCGAGGGCCTCGTCGAGGTCTGCGCTCGCGTCGACGACGAGGTGGCAGTTGCCGACGCCCGTCTCGATGACGGGCACGACGGACTCGGCGACGACCGTGCGGATGAGGTCCGCGCCGCCGCGGGGCACGAGGACGTCGACGAGCCCGCGCGCCCGCATGAGGGCGACGCCGCCGGGACGGCCGTAGCGGTCGATCGACTGGACGAGGTCGCGCGGCAGACCCGCGGACTCGAGAGCGCGGGCGAGGACGTCGACGATGACCTCGTTCGACGAGGCCGCGGCCGAGCCGCCGCGGAGGATAACGGCGTTGCCGCTCTTGAGCGCGAGCCCCGCCGCGTCGACCGTGACGTTGGGGCGGGCCTCGTAGATCATGCCGACGACGCCCATGGGCACGCGCAGCTGACGCAGCCGCAGACCGTTGGGCAGGGTCCAGCCCCGGATGAGCTCGCCCACCGGGTCGGGCAGCGCAGCGAGCTCCCGCAGCGCGTCGGCGATCGCGCCGATGCGCGCAGGGTCAAGCGCGAGCCGGTCGAGCAGCCCCGGCTCCATGCCGTTTGCCTGGCCCCGCTCGAGGTCGAGCGCGTTCGCCACGACGATCTCGTCGGACGCCGCGACGAGCGCGTCAGCCATCGTGTGGAGAGCCGCGTCCTTGACCGCACGCGTCGCGGTCGCGAGCGCGCGCGACGCGACCTTCGCGCGTCGCGCGATGTCCTGGACGGCGGTCGTCACGTCGTCAGCGAGGGGGGCCTGCGTCTCGGTCGTCATGCGGCCCGAGGGTAGTCCTCAGGAGACCCGCGGGTCACGTCGGGTCCGTGGTGCGGACGGGGCCGCCATCTCCCGCCCCGGCGGCGGCCGGGCCTCACATGCCGACGACGCAGCTCAGGTCACTCCTTGATGGTCTCGGCGCGACTGTTCTTCCTGTCCCAGCCGTAGAGGATGGTCATGCCGGTCTCGCGGTCGGGCACTACCACGAACCTGTATGTCGACGTGAACTGCATCAGCTCGGGTTCGCCCTCGAGGTTGCCGTACTGCCTCGTCAGTGCGACGGGAATCTCGAAGTACAGTCGCTCCTCGGTCGCCTCGATCGACTCGAACCTCAGATCGTCCACGCGGATGCGCGCGCCACCCTCCGGGTAGTCAGCCGCGAAGCCATACTCCAAGATATCGAACGGTGAGTTGTCAAACATAAAGTGATCCTCGACCGTGAAGGTCTCGGTGTAACTCTCCGTATATTTGTGCACCGGCGGGAGCACAGCCCTCCCGATCGCCTCGGCTCGCGCTCTCGCCTCCGGGCTCGGGTCGAACGTCGCCTCGGAGTCGAGCCAGGACTCGAGGAGGAACGTCATGACGGCTTTCTTGGCACGATTGACCGTCGCGTCGTCGTACCACTCGTTCACAGGCCCCTTGTACAAAATTCTGTCGGTCTGCAGGAGATCCGCGTGCGGATCGAGCACGAGCGGGTTGTACGTCCCGAACCCGTCCGTGATGCTCGTGCTCGACGTGAGGAAGCCCTTCGCCGCGTTCCCGCTGCGGTCCAAGTAGGGAACTGTCGCGGAAGGCTCAGGGGTCGGAGCAGCGCTCACGCAGGGACCGGGGTAGCGGAAGCAGTCGAGGACGCGGTCGTCGGGGCGGCGCGCTCGGCTCCGGACTCCGCGTCGGCGCTGCACGCGACGAGCGCGAGAGCGAAGGTGAGTGCGCCGCTCACGAGCGCCGACGCCCGGCGCGACCGGTACGGGGCCGGGCTCGGGTGAGCCGTCCGGCCAGGACACACCGTGGACCTCTCGGTCGCAGCAGTCGTCGTCGAGCTCGTCACCGTGGTGGTACCTCCAGGACGGGAGAAGGATGGCACGGCCGCTGTGCCGGAACTCCACCGCGGGGTCGTCGCTCGAGAGCACGGCGACAACCCCGCGGTGGCACGCTCGTCGAGCGAGTCAGGCAAAGATGCTGAAGCTGAGGATGTCAAGCACCTTGGAGGTGACGGCCTTCGATCCATGAGTTGCCGGGACCTTCCACCGGAAGCTCGCGAGGCCCTGCACCTTCGGTGTCTTTGCCGACACCTTGCCCTTGGCATCAGTCTTCACGGTCGCGACCGTGCGCCACTTCCCCCCGACCCTCTGCTCGAGCTTGACGACGACGCCCTTGACTGCTGCCGTCCCCGATCCCTTCGGTACGCGGACGACACCGGAGATACGGTTCTGGTCAGAGTTGTGGCTGATGGACACGGTCGTCACAGGCCGTGCGGCAACCGTCCGGGTCGTCGACTTCGAGCTCTTGAGCGCCTTCGTCGCCGGGACGTACCAGCGCAGCGACACCTTCGACGTGGACGTGTACGTCGCAGAGAGCTTGCCGCCCTTGCCCGACGTCACAGTGCGGACCGTCTTCCACGAGGCCCCGGAGCGTTTCTGGAGCCGAACCTTGACCCCAGAGACACCGGTCAGCTGCGCACCCTTCACGCGGGTGACCTTGCCCGTCGCGGTGATCGTGGAACCCGACCGCTTCGCGGTGAGCGTGACCTTCGTCGGCGAGGCAGGCACCGGCGCCTTGGCTACCTTGACGGACGTCGACACGGCGGCATGGTGGCGCGGCGTCGCGGCGATGCGCCAACGCAACGTGACCGCCTTGGACGTCGTGACGGTGGCGGTGAGTCGTCCGTTCGTCGTCGACGTCGCCTTCCCGACGTCGACCCACCGCGATCCCGACTTCCGCTGAAGCGTCGCGGCGACACCCGACGTACGCGCGTACCCGGTCCCGACGGACGTCTCGGCGTACCCGGTCACGGTGATCTTCCCACCGCTCCTCACAGCCTGGGGGGAGACAACCTTGGCGGGGAGCACCTGGCGCGCGGCGACCTTCGCCGTGCCCGACGTCGCCGACCACACGGTCGAGCTCTCGCGCGCGACGGCACGCCACGACCCTCCGGCGTCGTCGGCGATCGTCGCGGAGAACGTGCCGCCGCTGTCCGTGGTTACCGTGCGGCTGGTCGTCCAGACCCGACCGACGAGACGCTGCACGTCGACCGTCGCGCCCTTCCAGCCGATGGTCTCGTCGTCGACGTGGTCGTACCGCGTCACGGTTCCGGAGACCCGGACACCGGCGGGTGTGCGCGCAGCCTTGATCTTCGCCGCCGATGCGAGCCGCAGGTCGACGGCCGTGCTCCTCACGTCGAGCGACGCGTCCTCATAGTCCACGCCCTCGGGAAGCCACGGCCCGTGCGGGGACCAGCCCGGCTGAGCGCGCGCCGTGTACTTGCCGGGCACAGCACCGTCCATGAATAACGCGTCCCAGGTGAACGCGCCGCGCGTGTAGTCGTCGAGGTACATGCCGATCATGGTGGAATCCGACACCACAGCCGGGCTGCCCTGGCGGACGAGCTCGAGATCCGCGAGCGAGATGCACGCCACCGGGTTCGCGACGCCCACGGTGAGCGGGACGGTCGAGCTGCTGATCGCTGCCGTCGGCGGCAGCTTGAGGTCCAACGTGCACGTCGCGGTGGGCGCGGCTGCTGCTGCCGGCATCGCTCCGGCCGCGGCGAGCGCTGCGGTGAGGAGCGCCGCTGCGCCTCTGAGTATTCCCTGTTTCATCGTCTTTCCTTCTTCCGTGCTCGCGTCGTACGAGCCTTTGAGTGGTCTTCGTACCGCGCTCAGGCGCGTGCCGTCCCCGAGATTCCCGAGCGGTAGGCCTTCGTCCCGACGACGACCCACCGGTAGCTACGCGTCCCTGGAGCCTTGACGGTTGCGCGGAGCGACCCCTTCGAGCCGGAGCGCACCGTCGCGACCGTCTTCCAAGCCTTTCCCGAGCGCGCCTGAAGCTTGACCCTGACGCCCGAAGTCGCGAGGTGCCCTGAGCCTGCGTTCGTCGTGACCTTGCCAGTCACCGTCGCCTTCGAGCCCTTGCGGTTCGCCTTGACCGCGCTAACCTTCGCCGTGGTCACGGTTGCGGACTTGGCCGTGCGGGTGGTCGACGTCGCCGACCAGACTCCCGGAGTCGCCGCGCTCACGACCCGCCACGACCCACGCGTCGAGTCCTTGACGGTGAAGGCATACGTGCCCTTCGACGTGGTCGCGGCCGTCGCGACGTTCGTCCACCGGCCGTTGACGAGCTTCTGCGCGGTGACCGTCGTCCTCGGCTGGGCGACCCACTCCGGCTCGCCTTGGTAGAGGCTGTACCGCGTCACGGCGCCCGTGAGGCGGAGGCCGGCCGTCGTGCGCGTCGTCGTGAGGGAGGTGCGAGCGCCGTACCGAACGTCGATGGTGCTGGTCGAAAGGACGACGTTCGCATGGTCGCTCGTGGTGCTGTAACCGTTGCGCGACGCCCAGGAGGAGTCGAGCGTCGCCTTCCAGACGTTGATCGCGTACGTGCCGGTGACATTGTTGCGCCATGCGAACCCGCGATCGGGCCCGGCGTAGTCGACGACACCCTTCTGATAGCCGAGCTGTTCGGGCTGGATGGAGAACATGCCCAGGGCGCCGCCACCGCCGATCAGGTCGAACTCCACCATCACAGTTTCGAAGCACGTGAGCCCACCAGGGCTCGTGATCCCCACCGGCTGACGCCCCTCCGTGATCGAAAGCCGCGTCGGCACGTTGATCGGCACCGTACACGCCGAGACGATCTTCGCCTGCGCCGGGACCGCGGGTGCGAGGACGAGCGCTGCTGCCGCGGCGACCGCGGCGAAGCTCCTGAGTCGCATGGGGTTCTTTCCTTCCTGTCGTCGCACGGTCCTGCACCGTGCGAAGTGAGGCGGTCCCGAGCGGCCCGCCGTGATCTGAATCCTGCCCTCAGGGCACCCGCGTGCGCGTCGGTTGCAGAACACGTTCTTGTCGGCCACGCCGGCGCCCGAGGACGGCCGCCGTCACGAGGCCCGCGACGACGTAGGCGACGTAGAGGAGCGCCCACCACCGGGCGGCCGACGTCCACGTCCCGCCCGACGCGACGGGCAGCACGACGACGAGGAACGCCGCAGCGCCGAGCGCGTAAACGACGAGCCACACGGCCCTGGAGGCGCGCCACACGTTGACTCCCTCGAAGAGCGCGAACGGCAGCAGCCCGACGACGAGCGCCGTAAGTGCGACGACGGTGAGCACGGCAAGCAGCTCGCCGACGACGACGTTGCCGAGTGCGACCCACCGCCACACCTCTGCCTCGCGGGCCGGGTCGATCCGGTCCCACGCGACGAGCTCCCGCACGGGGTGCGCGACGAGGAACGAGTAGCCGAGGTACGCGACCGCCGCGACGAGCGCGGTCCACACGACGCCCGCGACGGTCGCGACCGCGGTGCGGGCCCGCCCGGTCTCACGGCCGTAATCGGTGGCGACGACCGCACCGAGGACGAGCGCCGGCTCGATGCCTGTGGCCCGCGCGTAGAGCGCGAGGAGGAGAGCGACGGGCACGAGGATCCAGCGCGACGTGAGTCGCGGGCGGTCGTACCGTCGGTCCCGCCGATGTGAAAAGACCCACCGGACGCACGCGGCGCCGTGGTTGACGACGAGGATCGCGACCCAGAACGTCGCGGCGAGGCGCAGCGTCAGCTGCCACGATCCCGCGCCTGCTCCGGGCTCCGCGAGGGCGCAGACGAGGGCGACGAGAAGGGTGAGGAGGAGCGCCTGCCAGCGGCCCACGCGGCGCAGCCACCAGCGGCCGCGCCGGGGAGCCGCCCCCTGCGGCGACGCGACGGGGAGGTCGTCCGGGACCGTCGGTGCGGCGGTCATCGCTCGCCCTCCTCGTGGGGGATCGGCACGTCGTCGGGCTCGACGGTCGCGTGAGGATCGACGGACGCATCGGGCTCGACGGTCGCGTGAGGATCGATCACCACGTCGGGGAACGGCACGGGTGGCAGAGGCACGGGTGGGACGTCGTGCGCGGCGGTCTCGACGGTCGTCGCGCCGAGCACGTCGAACGTCGTCGTCGGCGTGTCGACCTCCGCCCCCTCGTGACGCGGGGCGTCGGCCGTGAGCCCGAACATGGTCCGGACGCGCAGCGCAGCCGCGCCCGGCGCAGCCTGGGCTCGGCGCTCGAGCACCCACGAGGGAATGCCGACGAGCAGCGCGAGCGCGAGGCCGCCGAGGAGCGACCACACGAGATAGGGGGGCCGCTGCGGGGCGAACCAGCCGGCCGAGGTCACGACGGTGTCGGCCGCGCGCACCTCGGTGAGGCGGCCCGTGACGACGGATCTCCCCGTCTCTTCGTCGGAGGGCTCCGCACGAGGGTCGGGGGATGTGGCGGGCGTGGGCTCGCTCGAGGGGGCGTCCGAGGGCGGGGCCGTCGGACCCTGCGTGGTCCCCGGCCCTGACGGCTGCGCAGGGGTCGGCTCGACGGGCCCCGCCTCGCCCCAGGCGAGCGCTGGCAGGTCGGAGAAGCCGCTCTGGTCGAACCACGTCCCGGGCTCGTCGCCGGTGCCCTCGAGCCTGCGGTCCGTGGTAGGCGGCTCGGGCACGACGACGTCGACGCTCATCGCGGGACGTACCTCGAGCAGGGTCGAGTACACGGAACGTGTCGTGCCGTCGCCGAGCGTGACCTCGAACGTCGTCCGCGGACGATAGATCGTCGGCGCGAGCCACAGCGTCTGCGCACCGTGACCGAGCCTGTCGACCGGGAGGAATACGACGTAGCCTCCGTCGTCCTGTGTCTCGAAGACGGCGTCCTGCGTCTCGGCGAACCACGGTATACAGGCATCAATCGCCTCAAGCGCCGACGGATCGACGAGAGAGCGGTACCCGTCCTCGCCGTAAGGCCCCCACGCGGGGGTGTCCTCCCACTCCGCCTCGCTGCCGAACCGAGCTGCGAACGTGGCCCACGCGTCCCGGATGCATCGCCGCTGGGCGTCGAAGTCCTGCGCCCTGGCGAGCTCCTCGAGGGTCCAGGGGCTCCCGTCCGCCTGGGACACCCACGTCGCGATGAACCCCTCGGAGATCGTCCCCTCGAGCCGGATCCTCACGAAGTACCGCCCCGCCTCGTCCCGGAGCAGCGGGAGCGGGCGCGACGGGTCGTCGACGACGATCCGCGGGGGGTCGTCCTCGGCCTCCGCCGCCGCTGCCGTCGGCGCACCGGCGACGCCCAGGATCGTTCCTGCGATCGTCGCCGCTCCCGCGAGCAGCATCGTGAGCCTCCGCCGTCGGGCAGGCCTCTGCCGTCCCATGGTCCTACCTCCAGATTCTCAGGCCGTCGTCGTCCGTCCGCGCCCGCTGCGCGGATCGCGCCCGCCCGGACGCGGCAATCCTCCAACGACCGCATCGGTCGACGTCGCGGTTCCAGAACTCGTTCTCACGGCTCGCGTCGTTCCACGGCGGCGAGGCAGGCGAGCGTCCGCTCGCCAGCAGCGCCGCGCTGCTCGACGACGGGCAGGACGGTGCGGCCCGCCGCCTCAGGGAGCGTCGACACCGACGACTCGCACACCGCCCGAGGGTCGGTCCCCTCCTCGAACCACACGCTCGTGAGCGTCGTCCAGTCCTCCGTCCCGTCGCACGGCGCAGGACGAACCCCGCCACCCGCCACGTCGGTCCAGCACGTCCCGACCTCGTAGGGCGTGGTCCGTCCGTCCGCGTCGAGCACGGCCCGGTCGAGGAGCCACAGTCCTCCGACGGCCGCTGCAACGCCGACGGTCACGGCAGCCGCGATCGCCACGGTCCGCCCGCGCGCACGGCGGCGCGGCCCAAGGAGCGACCGGAGCTCGTCGCGCAGCATCGTCGCGGACGCGGTGCGCCGGCGCGGGTCGGGGTCGAGCGCCCTCGCGAGCACTGCGTCGAGACCGTCGGGGCCCCGGGGCGCAAGCTCCGCAAACTCCAGCGTGGCGAGCGCAGCCACTGGGTCGGGTGCATCCTCGGGCGCACGACGTGGCGCACCGGCGACGAGCGCGTGCACCGTCGCGGCAAGGCTGAAAACGTCCTGACGGGGGTCTGGCGAGCTGGCGCCGTCCAGCACCTCGGGCGCCGCATAGGCGGGTGTGAACGCGTGGAGCGCGTCGTCGGAGTCCACGAGCGCCGCGATACCGAAGTCTCCGAGCAGCGGCTCGCCGTAGTCGGAGATGAGGATGTTGCCGGGCTTGACGTCCCGATGAACGATGCCGATCGCGTGCGACGCCGCGAGAGCGTCCGCAACGCCGACTCCGACGCGCACGGCCTGCTCACCGTCGAGCGGCCCGGACCGTAGCAGATCCGCGAGCGAGCCACGGCGGCACAGCTCCATGACGAGGTACGGCCGGTCACGCGCATCGATGCCGGCGTCGTGCACAGCAGCGATCCCTGCGTGCCCCGAGAGCACGCCCGCGGCCCGTGCCTCCGTACGGAACGCCTCGCGTGACGCCGCATCGACGAGCGGTGCGTGCCAGATCTTCACGGCGACCTCGCGGTCGACCGACTCCTGGATCGCCCGGTAGACCGTCGCGCTGGCTCCCCGCGCGACGGCCTCACGCAGGTCGAGGCCCGGGACGCTCTGCTCGTGCAGACGCCCGAGCCATGCGCCCCTGTCGTGCTCACCGCTCATGACTACCCCTGTCGCGTGCCGCTACCTCACCGACACGCGCCGTACCCTAGCAGCAGGCCACGCGCATCAGGGCCGGGTCCACGCCGTCCCCGGTCATACGGCACACGGGAGGAAGAATGCACGTCGTCGTCGAGGTCCCCATCGGGCGCGGGGACCCTGTCGAGCTGGCCACGAATGTCCCTGTGACCTTCGGCAGGTCAGGGCACGGGTGTGACATCGGGCTGGGCCCGTCCTCAGCGGTCTCCCGCCGATCCGTGGGCCTGTGCGCACGCGACCGTGGCCGTCTCGCCGTGACAAGCCTCCAGAGCGTCGGCACGGTCGAGGTCGTCGACGACGATGGTCTCGTCGTCGCGACGTTGCAGAGGGGCGACGTCCACGTGCTCGACCCCGCGCCGCGTACCGTTGTGCGCGTCGTCGTCGGCGGTGTCGTCGCCGCGCTCCGCGTCGAGGCGAGTGCGCCCGCCCGGCCCACGGCTGCGCGGGACGCCGACGGCGGGGCGGGACGGACCGTCTCCCCCTGGTCGCTCCACGCCCTGCGCTTCCCCGCACCGGAGAACGAGTGGATGGTCGTCGCGGTCCTCGCCGTCCTCGCCGACGAGAGCGGCTCGCCGTTTCGCACCCTGCGCGAAGATGCGAGCGCGTGGCTCCGCGTGCCCGTGAGCGCGGGTCGGCTCACTGGACGCCTCGACAAGGCGCTCGCCGCGCTCGGTCTCGAGGCCAAGGGCGACAAGATCCCCGTCATCGCCCGGCGGGTCCGGGAGTCGGGGATCCTCGCCGCCGAGGCCTGGCACGAGGTCCGCGCCGAGCTTGCACGCCGGCGGACGCTCGACGGCGGCGGCGCCTGAGGCACCACCGCCGTCGGCCGGTCGTGCCACGACCGGCGCGACCTGCTCAGCCGAGCGACGCGCAGCGCGTCATTGACGGCGTCATCATGGACTTCCGGAGCTTGGCACCCGTTGCACCGGTGAGGCGGCGCATGCCGGGCGCCGGGACGAAGCGCACGTCGGATCCCTTGACGGAGAGCTTCGTGACGCTGCGCCGCGAGCTGGAGTCGAACGAGACGAGCTTCGAGCCGGTCCGCACGCCCACCATGCACGAGGTGCTCGCTCCATCGCTGTCGACCACCGTGACGAGCCGTCCCGTGCTCCGGATCGCGGTGATGGCGTCGAAGTACGCCGTGTGGGCGTAGGCGTGGACGACCGGCTTCTTCCCACGGGGCGTCGTGAGGGCCTTCGCCGGCGCGACGTCGCTCCACGGGATCACGGCGCTCACCGCGCCGCACGTCTTCGGCGCGGCCCGGCCCGCGTCGTACGTCACGCGCAGGCCCTTCGACGAGACGTTCCACCCCGACGCGCGACGCATCTTGCCCGCGGACACGATGCTCGAGCGGCACGACGGGTTCTGAGCCCGGAGGGCCGCGACCGTCGCGCGCTTCGTCACGACGGCGTCGGGTGCCGCAAACCTCGCGAGGGCAACCTTCTTGCCCGTGCGGAGATCGATAGTGAACGAGCGTGCGGTCTGGAGCCCGAAGTTGCCGCAGCCGCCCGAGAGTCCGAAGACCATCGTCGTCGAGGCGTAGCGGCCCTTGTGGAGACCGGTCGTCACCTCGTCGACCGTGACCCTGCCGGGGATGCGGTACTCCGCGGGGCAGTCCTGAGCGGTGGCTGCGACCTCGGCACGGGCCGCCGCGACGGCGCGCGCCGCGGCCGACGCGACAGCCTTGCGGTTCTTGTTCGACGAGCCCACGAGCACCGGCACGCGCGAGGTCGTCGTGATCTTCACCGTCTGCGTCGTCGTGGAAGTTCGCGCCTTGGAGACCTTCATTCGGGGCGCCTTAGCGCTGCCGCCGGCGGAACCCGCCGTCGTCACCACCCGCTGCTCCGTCGCCGCACCGGTCGCGGCCGCCGTCGCGGTCGTGGGGGCGAGAGTCGCGAGCAGCGATGCCGCCACGAGCATCGTCATCGTCCTGCGCATGTCGTTCTCCGTCCGTGTCGTGCACCCTGTTGCGGGCGCGTCCTGGGACGACCATACGAGGAGGGGCCCCTGGGACGGGCCGGGGCGAGAACACGTTCTCCTGCCCGCCCGGGGCCCGAGGGCTGCGACGTTGTCGTCGCGCCTCGACGGGAGGCCCAGCCAGCGGACGCGCCCCGGAAGCTGCGGCTCGGAAGCTACGGTCCGACGGGCGTCGACGGACTTGTGTGGACGGACGGGGCCCTCAGCCCGCCCGCACCGGCCTGCGCCGCACGAGCACGAGGTCGTCGCGGTGGACGACGGTGCGGTCGTAGCCGTTGCCGAACTTCTCCTTGAGCTCGGTCGTCGTCCGGCCGAGGAGTGCGGGCAGCTCGCCGGAGTCGAAGCTCACGATGCCGCGCGCGACGGCCTGGCCGTCGGGTGCGACGAGGTCGACGACCTCGCCCGCGGAGAACTCCCCCTCGACCGCGGTGACGCCTGCGGCGAGGAGCGACGCCTTGCCGCCGAGGACGGCGCGTACGGCGCCGTCGTCGAGGACGAGCCGCCCGTGGGTGCGGGCGGCGTGCGCGAGCCAGAGGCTGCGCGCAGTGCCCTTCTTGCCGAACGCCGAGAACCACGTGCCCGTATCCTCGCCCGTGAGCGCGCCATGAACGTTCGCGGCGCTCGTGAGGACGACGGGGATTCCCGCGCTCGTCGCGAGGCGCACCGAGTCGAGTTTCGTGAGCATGCCCCCCGTCCCGACGGAGCTGCCGCGCCCTGTCACCTCGATGCCCGCGAGGTCCTCGGCGGAACGCACCTCGGCGATGCGCCGCGCACCGGGCCGGGACGGCGGGGCGTCGTAAAGACCGTCGACGTCGGTGAGGAGGATCATCGCGTCAGCACGCACGAGGTGCGAGACGAGAGCCGCGAGACGGTCGTTGTCGCCGAAGCGCAGCTCGTCTGTCGTCACGGCGTCGTTCTCGTTGATGATCGGCACGACGCCGAGGTCGAGCAGGCGCTCGAGAGCGCGCTGCGCGTTGCGGTAACGCGCGCGCCGGATCGTGTCGTCAGCCGTGAGCAGCAGCTGTCCGACGCGCAGACCGTGGGACGCGAACGCCTCGGTGTACCGCGCGACGAGCAGGCCCTGGCCCACGGACGCGGCCGCCTGTGCGGTCGCGACGTCCTTGGGACGGGCCGTGAGCCCGAGCGGCGCGAGTCCCGCGGCGACGGCGCCCGACGTGATGAGGACGACCTCGACGCCGGCCTGACGACGGCGCGCGACGACGTCGACGAGCTGCTGGAGGGCGTCGACCGAGAGGTGCCCGTCCGCGCGTGTGAGCGAGGACGAGCCGATCTTCACGACGACGCGGCGTGCCGCGGCGATCGCGGCGCGACCGTCGGCGGCGGAGGCGGGCTGGTTCACGCGCCCATCATCCCCCGTCCCAGGGTCAGAACGCCGTCACGTCCACCGTGCGGCGCGGCCCCGCCCGGCAGGAGCCGGACGGGGCCGCGTGCGCACCTCGGTCTCAGGCGTCGGACGAGTCGTCGTCAGAGGTCCAGTGGCCCGCCTCGCGCTCCGTCCACAGCTCGGCGCGGGCCTCGGCCTTGGCATCCATGCGGTCCTTGTACTGCTCACGCTTCTGCACGCGCGTCGGGCGCTCACCGCCCTCAAGGCGCAGGTCGGTGCCGCGCGGCCCCGTGAGGAGCTCGGCACCCGCCATGAGGGTCGGCTCCCAGTCGAAGACGACCGCGCTGTCGCCGTCGCCGATGACGACCTCGGCCCCCGCGACGGCGCCCGCCGCGAAGAGCTTCTTCTCGACGCCGAGCTTTGCGAGCCGGTCGGCGAGGAACCCGACGGCCTCGTCGTTGGCGAAGTCCGTCTGGCGCACCCAGCGCTCAGGCTTCGTGCCCCGCACCTGGAAGTACGTGGACGGCCCGTCGCCGTGCCGGACGACGGTGACGTCGTCGTCGTCGACCGCCTTGGGACGCAGAACGATGCGGGCGGGCTCACGAGGCGGCTCGGCCGCGCGTGCCGCCGCGACGATCTCCCCGAGCGCGAAGGTCAGGGCTCGCAGGCCCTCGTGGCTCGCGGTCGAGACCTCGAAGACCCGCAGGCCGCGCGCCTCGAGGTCGGCCTTGACGAACTCGGCAAGCTCACGGGCCTCAGGAACGTCGATCTTGTTGAGGACGACGAGCCGCGGACGCTCGTTGAGCGGCGCCCTGCTGCCCTCGATACCGAGGTCGCCCGAGTACGCCTCGAGCTCGGCCTCGATCGTCTCGAGGTCACTGATCGGGTCGCGGCCCGGCTCGAGCGTCGCGCAGTCGAGGACGTGGACGAGCACTGCGGTGCGCTCGATGTGGCGGAGGAACTCGAGGCCGAGGCCCTTGCCCTCGCTCGCGCCCGGGATGAGCCCCGGGACGTCGGCGACCGTGAAGCGGTGCTCGCCCGCCTGGACGACCCCGAGGTTCGGGACGAGCGTCGTGAACGGGTAGTCGGCGATCTTCGGCTTGGCGGCGGAGATCGCCGCGATGAGCGAGGACTTGCCCGCGCTCGGGTAGCCGACGAGCGCGACGTCCGCGATCGACTTGAGCTCGAGGACGACCGTCGCCTCCTCCCCCGGCTCGCCGAGCAGCGCGAAGCCGGGCGCCTTGCGCTTGGCGGACGCGAGCTTGAAGTTCCCAAGCCCGCCCTTGCCGCCCTCGGCGACGACGTACTCGGCCCCGACACCGACGAGGTCGGCGAGCACCTCGCCGTCGCGCGTCTTGACGACGGTGCCGTCAGGCACCCCGAGGACGAGGTCCTCACCGTTGCTGCCCCAGCGGTAGTCGCCCATGCCCTGCGTGCCCTTGGGCGCCACGCGGTGCGGCGAGTGGTGGTAGTCGAGGAGAGTCGTCACCTGGGGGTCGACGACGAGGCGGACGGAGCCGCCGTCGCCACCGTTGCCGCCGTCGGGGCCCGCGAGGGGCTTGAACTTCTCGCGCCGGATGGACGCGCACCCGTTCCCACCGTCCCCGCCGAAGGCGTGGATCACGACACGATCGACGAAGCTGGCCATGGTGGGGTCCTTACTGCTGGGGTCGGGGACAGCGGGCCAGCAGGCCCGCGCCCTCAGGGGTCGACGCGCACGGCGCCGGGAACGCCGAGAGGGACGCACCACACGGTGCGCCCCTCTCGGTCATGAGCGTGGAGGCTCAGGCAGCCTCGACGATGTCGATGACCTTGCGGCCACGACGCGTGCCGAACTGGACGGCGCCAGCCTCGAGAGCGAACAGCGTGTCGTCCTTGCCACGGCCGACGTTGACGCCCGGGTGGAAGTGGGTGCCGCGCTGGCGCACGATGATCTCGCCGGCCTTGACGACCTGGCCGCCGAAGCGCTTGACGCCGAGACGCTGAGCGTTGGAGTCACGACCGTTGCGCGAGGAGCTCGCGCCCTTCTTGTGTGCCATGACGGCAACCTACCTATCTGGGATCGAGAACGGGGTGTCGGAGACCCGGGCCGCGTGACCGCCGCCCGAGCGACGTCACTTGATGCCGGTGACCTTAAGGCGCGTGAGGGCCTGGCGGTGGCCGATGCGCTTGCGGTATCCGGTCTTGTTCTTGTACTTGAGAATGTTGATCTTCGGGCCCTTCTCGTCCCGAACGATCTCGGCGGTGACCTTGACCTTGGCCAGGGCCTCCGCGTCAGAGGTCACCGTCTCGCCGTCCACAAGAAGGAGGGCGGGCAGCTCAACGGTCTCGCCGGCGTTGCCAGCGAGACGGTCGACGACGACGACGTCGCCCACAGAAACCTTCTCCTGACGGCCACCGGCCTTGACGATCGCGTACACCACGTTGCTGCTCATCTCTCTTAGGTCTTCTCGGCATGCTCGTCAACCGGAGAAATCCGGGAGCACACGGGGAACGGCGCGACTCGATACGCACCGACGTTCAAAGATACGGAATCACGGGCGGCCGGTCAAATGCCGTGCCCCACCGCGGGCGCACGTCACACCGCGCCACCCCATCCGCGTGCGGACCCCGCCCGGGCACCGCGCACGAGGCGCGATCCGGCCGTCCGAGGGCCACGTTCATGCTGCACGACGACGTGGGGCGCACGGTGCGCGCCACGCCGCCGGACGGCATGGTGTCGATCGTCACACGACGATCGGAGATCTCCTAGCTGCGGTTCTCGCGACGCACCTGCGCGAGCTCGGCGAGGACGTCGAGACGCGGACGCTCGTCCTCCCCCGCAGGAGCCGCGTCGGCCGCAGCGGGCGCCGCCTCGGCAGCCTTCGCCTCACGGTCCGCAGCACGTCCGCTCGCCGTCGCTCGACGCGAGCCACGGGCACGCGTCGTCCGCGGCTTCGCAGCGGGTTCCGGAAGATCGAGGACGATCTCCTCGAGGGCCGAGGGCGCCTCGGCGTCCGCGGCAGCCTCCGGGGCAGCAGAGGCCTCGGGCGCAGTCGTCTCCGGCGCGCCAACCTCGACCGCGGGCTCCGCAGCTGCAGGCTCGTCGGCGACGGGAGCGCTGGCCTCGGCAGGCTCGTCGACGTGGGCCTGGGCGGCTGCGGCCGCGATCGCGGCGAGCGTCGCGCTCACCTCGGCACGCGCGGCCGGCAGGACCGGGACGGATGGCGCCGCGGGCGCCTGCTCCTCCTTCGCCGCCCCGCCACGCTTGCGTCGTGAACGCTTCGATTCGCCCTGCGACGGGTCCGACGCCTGCTGACCGCCATTGCTGCCGTTGCCGCCGCCGTTGCCCTTCTCGACAGGGTCGGCGTGGACGATGAAGCCACGGCCGTGGCAGTGCTCGCACGTCGTCGAGAACGCCTCGACGAGGCCCTGTCCGACGCGCTTGCGCGTCATCTGGACGAGCCCGAGCGACGTCACCTCGGCGACCTGGTGCTTGGTGCGGTCACGGCCGAGGCACTCGACAAGACGACGCAGCACGAGGTCACGGTTGGACTCGAGCACCATGTCGATGAAGTCGATGACGATGATGCCGCCGATGTCGCGGAGCCTCAGCTGACGGACGATCTCCTCCGCCGCCTCGAGGTTGTTGCGCGTCACCGTCTCCTCGAGCGTGCCGCCCGAGCCCGTGAACTTGCCCGTGTTGACGTCGACGACCGTCATGGCCTCGGTGCGGTCGATGACGAGCGAGCCGCCCGACGGCAGCCAGACCTTGCGATCCATGCCCTTGGCGAGCTGCTCGTCGATGCGGTGGCTCGCGAAGACGTCCTTCTCCTCGGTCCAGCGCGTGACGCGCTCGGCGAGGTCGGGGGCGAGCTCGCCGACGTACGTCGAGATCGCGTCCCACGCGTCCGCGCCCTGGACGACGAGCGACGAGAAGTCGTCGTTGAAGATGTCGCGCACGACGCGGATCGCCATGTCCGGCTCACCCTGGAGCAGGACGGGCGCGTTGCCGCTCTTCGACTTCTTCTCGATCTTCTCCCACTGGCCCTGGAGCCGGGCGATGTCGGCGCGCAGCTCCTCCTCGCTCGCCCCCTCAGCCGCGGTGCGGACGATGACGCCCGCCGAGTCCGGGACGAGCTCGCGGAGGAGCTTCTTGAGGCGCGCACGCTCGGTGTCGGGAAGCTTGCGGGAGATGCCCGTCATGCCGCCACCGGGCACGTAGACGAGGTAGCGGCCGGCGAGCGTGATCTGCGACGTGAGCCGCGCACCCTTGTGGCCGATGGGGTCCTTCGTCACCTGGACGAGCACGGGGTCGCCCGACTTGAGCGCCTGCTCGATGCGACGCGGCTGGCCCTCGAGGCCCGCGGCGTCCCAGTTGACCTCGCCCGCGTAGAGCACGGCGTTGCGGCCCTTGCCGACGTCGATGAACGCGGCCTCCATGCTCGGCAGCACGTTCTGGACGCGGCCGAGGTAGACGTTGCCGACCATCGAGGCTTGCTCCGCCTGGGAGACGTAGTGCTCGACGAGGACGCCGTCCTCGAGGACCGCGATCTGGGTGCGGCCGTTCTTCTCGCGGACGACCATCGAGCGCTCGACAGCCTCGCGGCGGGCGAGGAACTCGGCCTCGGTGATGATCTGGCGGCGACGGCCCGCGTCGCGGCCCTCGCGGCGGCGCTGACGCTTCGCCTCGAGGCGCGTCGAGCCCTTGAGCGCGGTGACCTCGTCGGACGACGTCGACGTGCTGGCTGCGCGACGCTGGCGCGGCTCGCCCTCCGAGTCGCCCGAGCGGCGACGGCGGCGACGACGACGGCTCGAGGAGCCCTCGGCGGGCTCTTCACCGTCCTCGGCGGAGCCGGGGGCCTCGTCGTCGTGCGTGGACGCGTCGTCGTCGGCAGGGGCGTCGGAGTCGGCGTCGGATGCCTCGTCCGAGTCGTTGTGCCGAGCGTTCTCGGCGTTCGAGCCCGAGCCCGAGCCCGAGCGGCGACGGCCGCGACCGCCACGGCGGCGGCGACGGCGCGGTGCGCCGCCCTCGTCGTCGGAGGAGTCGTCGTCCGAAGAGTCGTCGTCCGAGGAGTCGTCGGCCCCGTCCTCGGTGGCGTCCTGGGCCGCGCCGTCCGTCGTCCCGTCGACGTCGGTCGATCCGGGCTCGACCGTCTCGGCGTCGGCCGTCACGTCGTCGAGGACCTCGGTCTCGTCGACCTCGTCCTCGACCTCGGCCGGGGTCTCGCGGGCAATCGGCGCGGGGGTGCCCGCGGGCGCCTGCGCACGGCGACGGCGCGGGGCCTTCGAGGCGTCGGGCGCCTGGAAGAGCAGCGCAGTCATGGGCAGGCGAGTCGCGGGGGCCTCCTCGACGGGAGCCTCCTCGACCGTGGTCGGCTCGACCGGGGCCTTCGCGGCCCGTGCGCGTGAGGATCGCGAGCGCGCGGGCGCGGCGGGCGCATCCTCGAGGGGAGCGGCCTCGGCAGCCGCCTCCGGCTGCTCCGCAGGAGCCGCCGCGGCGGCGGGGCGCGTCGAGCGACGCGAGCGCGGGGCGCTCGGCGCCTCGGTCTCGGCAGCCTCGGTGACGGCCGGAGCAGCGGGGGTCTCGGTCGCCGGGGCCTCGGCGGCCGGGGCCTCGCCGACGACGGCCGAAGGCGCGCCGGCCGGACGGCCAGCAGCGCGGCGTGCACGACGTGCGGGCGCGGCGGCGGGCGCAGCCTCCGCGATAGGAGCCTCGGGAGCAGCGGCCGCCTCGGGAGCCGGCGTCGCGGCGGGGGCAACCTCCGACTGCGCTGCGGACGCGACCTTCGTGGTGCGTGCGCCCTTCGCTGCGGTCCGGCCCTTCGCGGGCTTCTCGGCGGGGGCGGGGTCGACGGCCTCAGCGCTGGTGGCGTCGGTCGCCTCGCTCGCGGGGGCGGCCGCAGTGCGCGTCGAGCGGCGGCGCGCCGGCTTCTTCTCGGCGAGGGCCTCGGCGGCGCCGTCGGCCTGAGCGGCAGCGGCCGTCGCGGCAGCCTTCGCGGCGGGGGCGGACTCGCCGACAGCGGCGTCAAGCGTCTGTTCGACGCCGTCGACGGGGCCCGACGCACGGCCGGCGCGACGGCGGGGCGCCTTGGCCGGCTTCTCGGCCGCCACCTCGGAAGCGGGAGCCTCGGCAGCCGGAGCCTCGGCTGCGGCGGTTTCCGCCGCGGGGGCCTCGGTCGCAGCAGCCTTCTTCGAGGTCGCCCGCGAGCGCGAGCTCGCGCGGCGGGCCGCCGGCGCCTCGGCGGCGTCGGCCTGAGGTACAGCTGCCTCCGCAGGCGCCGTCGCCGCCTCTGGCTGCGTCGCACGGGCGTCGGCCGCGCCGGGCGCAGCAGCCGTGCGGGTCACACGACGGCGGGTCCGCGGTGCAGGAGCCTCTGAGGAGCCGTTCGCCGCGTCGTTGTCGAGAGTCATGGGGTACTCCACGCCCTGGGCCCCGTCCGCACCCACGGCCCCGAGGCAGTCAGTCGTCGCTCGGCAGGAAGAACCTGACCGGCGACGGAAGTCGTCGATGACGGCGCGGCGCACGCCCCGCGGCGCGCCGTCCGTGAGGACGGCTGCGGACCGCGCTCCCGGTCCCGGTGGGCTACGCGCCGCCGACATGTGCCGGGGCGTCGGTTCCGCAGGACCGGAGCAGCTGCTGCGCGCTCGTCGCGGCGCCCCGGTGCGCGGGACGTCGCTTCGCCAAGTATCACACAGAGATAACGACGACGAGCGCCGACCCGCCCGGCACGAGGCGATCCGGGACCAAGGTCCCCGGGACCTTCAGCCCATCAGCCCTAGATTCTTCCTGACACGACGCTGCGTCATCTCGCATCCGTCGACCGCACCCCGCACCTCGAACGTGGAGCCCCCGGTGGAAGTACTTGACCTCGCACGATGGCAGTTCGGTGTCACCACCGTCTACCACTTCATCTTCGTCCCCCTGACGATCGGGCTCGCACCGATGGTCGCCGCCTTCCAGACCGCCTGGGTCCGTACGGGCGACGAGAAGTGGCTTCGCCTCACGAAGTTCTTCGGCAAGCTCCTCCTCATCAACTTCGCCATCGGCGTCGTCACGGGCATCGTCCAGGAGTTCCAGTTCGGCATGAACTGGTCCGAATACTCGCGCTTCGTCGGCGACGTCTTCGGCGCACCGCTCGCCATGGAGGCCCTCGCCGCGTTCTTCGTCGAGTCCACGTTCCTCGGCCTGTGGATCTTCGGCTGGGGACGCCTCCCCAAGAAGATCCACCTCGCGTGCATCTGGGCCGTCGCCATCGCAACGAACCTCTCCGCCTACTTCATCCTCGCGGCCAACTCGTGGATGCAGCACCCGGTCGGCTCGATCTTCAACCTCGAGACCGGCCGCGCCGAGCTCGTCGACATCTGGGCCGTCCTCACGAACAACACGGTGCTCGCGGCCTTCCCGCACACCATCACCGCCGCGTTCGTCACGGCGGGCACGTTCGTCGCGGGTATCTGCGCCTGGTGGATGGTCCGCCTCGTCGCGTCGAAGAAGCCCGAGAACGTCGAGCTCGCCCGCTCCACGTACCGCTCCGGCCTCCGCGCGGGTGCGTGGGTCATGCTCGTCGCAGGCCTCGGCGTCGCGCTCTCGGGCCACACGCAGGCCCAGCTGATGTTCGAGCAGCAGCCCGCGAAGATGGCCGCCGCCGAGGGTCTGTGCCAGACGGAGGACGGCGCCGGGTTCTCGATCCTCACGATCGGCAACCTCGAGGGCGACTGCGACTCTGTCACCCACCTCCTGCAGATCCCGGGCCTCACCTCGTTCCTCGCGACGAACACGTTCGACGCGACGATCAAGGGCACCACGCAGCTCCAGGAGGAGATGGCGGCGGTCCACGGCGCGACGAAGGGCGAGCACGCCCAGCTCAACGGTCTTCCCGTGCCGACCGACGGCACCGCCGACGAGGTGCTCGACTACACCCCCAACCTCGCGATCACCTACTGGTCGTTCCGCCTCATGATCGGCTTCGGTGTGTTCTCCGCGCTCCTCGCGCTCGGCGCGCTGTGGTTCACCCGCAAGGGCACGGTCACGGACAACGTGTGGTTCAAGCGCCTCGGTCTCGTCGCTCTGCCCGCGCCGTTCCTCGCGTCGGCGTTCGGCTGGATCTTCACCGAGATGGGCCGTCAGCCGTGGGTCGTCTACCCCAACCCCAACCCGTCCGGCGTCGACGGCGTGTGGATGATGACGTGGCGCGGCGTCTCGAACGTTACGAGCCCCGGCGTCGTCCTCACCTCGCTCGTCGCGTTCACGCTCGTCTACGGCGCCCTCGCCGTCGTCTGGGGCAAGCTCATGCACCGCTACGCGATCGAGGGCGTACCCCTCGTCGTCCATGACGAGTCCCCCGAAGCCCGCACGGACGACGACGCGGACGCCCCGCTGTCGTTCGCCTACTGAGCCGCCGCCAGGACAAGGAGAACCCATCATGCTTCCCGAGCTCTGGTTCGTGCTCATCGCGGTCCTCTGGGCCGGCTACCTCGTCCTCGAGGGCTTCGACTTCGGCGTCGGCATGCTCCTGCCGATCCTCGGCAGGAACGACAAGGAGCGCCGCGTCGTCATCAACACGATCGGCCCCGTGTGGGACGGCAACGAGGTGTGGCTGCTCACGGCCGGCGGCGCGACGTTCGCGGCGTTCCCCGAGTGGTACGCGACGCTCTTCAGCGGCTTCTACCTGCCCCTGCTGCTCATCCTCCTCGCGCTCATCATCCGCGGCGTCTCCTTCGAGTACCGCGGCAAGATCGCCGACGCCCGCTGGGCGGCGTGGGCCGACCGCGGCATCATCATCGGCTCGTGGGTGCCCGCGGTCCTCTGGGGCGTGGCCTTCGCGAACCTCGTCGCGGGCGTCGAGCTCGACGCGCACCACGAGTTCGTCGGCGGGTTCTTCTCCCTCCTCACGCCGTTCACTCTGCTCGGCGGACTCGTGACGCTCTCGCTCTTCCTCCTCCACGGCGCAGTGTTCCTCGCGCTCAAGACGGGCGGCGAGATCCGGACGCGTGCGACGGGCCTCGCCCGGACGTTCGCGCTCGTCGCGACCGTCCTCGCGGGTGGCTGGGCCGTGTGGGCGCAGGTCGCCTACTCGGTGACGTGGACGTGGGCTGCGGTCGCGGTCGCCGCCGCATGCCTCGTCGGCGTCGTCGTCGCAACCCGCAAGGAGCGCGAGGGCTGGGCGTTCACGCTCTCGGGCGTCACGCTCGTCGCGGCCGTCGTGCTGATCTTCGGCTCGATGTTCCCCGACGTCATGCCCGCGCTCGACCCCGCGAACTCGCTCACCATCCACAACGCGAGCTCGACGGACTACACGCTCACGGTGATGACGTGGGTCGCGGTCGCGCTCGTGCCCGTCGTCCTCCTCTACCAGGGCTGGACGTACTGGGTGTTCAAGAAGCGCCTCACGGTCGAGCACATCCCCGACCCGATCGGGCTGTCGCTCACCAAGACTGACGACATCACGGTGGGTTGAAGATAGGTCTGTGAAGCCTCTCGACCCGCGGCTCCTCGCCCACGCGCGCGACGCCCGCGGCCACGTCCTCGTGACGGCGGCCGCGGGCGTCGCCACCGCGGGGCTCGTCGTCGCCCAAGCACTGCTCCTCGCCGCGATCCTCGCGCCCGCGATCACGCACGCCCGGCCACTCTCGGAGGCCCGCGGGCTGCTCGGGTGGCTCGCCGGCGTCATCGTCGTCCGCATGCTCGTCGTCGGCCTCCAGGAGCGCTACGCGCACCGCGCCGCGACGCGCGTCGTCGCGGACCTGCGCGGACAGGTCGTCGACGCCGCGCTCGCGCGCGGCCCCCGCTGGCTCGCGGGCGGTGACGGGCCTGCCGTGACGACGCTCGCGACGCGGGGCCTCGACGACCTCGAGCCGTACTTCGTGCGGTACCTCCCCCAGCTGCTGCTCGCCGCGACGCTCACGCCTGCGACCCTCGCGGTCGTGTGGTGGCACGAGTGGGTGTCGGGCGCGATCATCCTTGCGACGATCCCGCTCGTGCCGATCTTCATGTGGCTCGTCGGCGTCATGACCCAGGGCGTCTCAGAGCGGCGCCTCACGTCGATGCAGCGGCTCGGCGCCCAGACGCTCGACCTCCTCGCGGGCCTGCCGACGCTCCGCGCCCTCGGGCGCGAGCACGGTCCCGCAGCACGGGTCCGGACCCTCGGCGACGCGCACCGTCGCGCCACGATGGGCACGCTGCGCATCGCGTTCCTTTCGGGCATGGTCCTCGAGCTCCTCACGACGCTGTGCGTCGCGCTCGTTGCCGTGACCATCGGCATGCGCCTCGTCCACGGCAACCTCGACCTCCAGACGGGTCTCGCGGTGCTCGTCCTCGCACCCGAGGTGTTCCTGCCACTGCGGCAGGTCGGCCTCCACTTCCACGCGTCGACCGACGGGCTCGCGGCTGCCGAGGCCGCGTTCGACGTCATCGAGCACCCCGACGCGACACCCCGGCCGCGCGGCACCGTGACGCTGCCGGCCGCCGACTCCGCGCCGCGCGTCGAGGTGCGGCTCGACGGTCTGTCCGTCGTCGCGGGGGGGCGCGGTCGCACGGCCCCCGCCGACCTCACGCTCGTGGCCCGCCCGGGCGAGGTGACGGCGCTCGTCGGCCCCAACGGCGCGGGCAAGTCGACCGCGGTCCTCGCCCTGCTCGGGCTCGCCGCACCCGACGCCGGCGGCGTGAGCATCGTCGTCGACGGCGCCGAGCACAACCTCGCGGACGTCGACCTCACGTCGTGGCACGAGCTCGTCACGTGGGTGCCGCAGCGTGCGCCGCCCGCTCCGGCGACCGTGCTCGCCGCGGTACGGGGCGTCCGCGCGACGACCGGCGCACCGACGCCCGCCGAGCTCGACGCCGCCCGCGCGACGGGCCTCGACGGCGTCGTCACGACGCTGCCCGGCGGCTGGGACTCCCCCGTCGGCCAGGGCGGCACGGGGCTGAGCCTCGGCCAGCGCCAGCGCGTCCACCTCACCCGTGCGCTCGTCACGGCACGGCCCGTCGTCGTGCTTGACGAGCCGACCGCGCACCTCGACGCGCTGAGCGAGGAGCAGGTGCTCGCCGCCGTCGCGGCGCTGCGTGCGCAGGGCCGGACGGTCCTCGTCGTCGCGCACCGCGCGTCGCTTGTCGCCGCCGCCGACGCCGTCGTCGAGGTGACGGCTCGCGACGACGTGCCCGCCGCTGTGGCCGGGGGGGCCGACGCATGACCGCCCCCGCACCCCGGCGCGACCCGCTGCGTCGCGTCCTGCCGCTGCTCGAGGTCTCCCCCGTCCGCGCCCTGGCCGCTGTCGGGCTTGGCTCGCTCGCGCTCGGCTCGGCCCTCGCCCTCGCCGCCGTCTCCGCGTGGCTCATCGCCCGCGCCTCGCAGATGCCGCCGGTCCTCTCGCTCTCGGTCGCGACCGTCGGCGTGCGCGCCTTCGGCATCGGTCGCGGCCTCTTCCGCTACCTCGAGCGGCTCGCGTCCCACGAGGTCGCGCTCCGCGGCGTCGCGTCGCTCCGCACCAACCTCTACCGCGTGCTCGCTGCCGGCCGCCTCGACGCGGTCGCGGGGCTCCGGCGCGGCGACCTCCTCGCGCGCACCGGCCAGGACGCCGACACGGTCGGCGACGTCGTCGTGCGCGCGCTCGTGCCCGCGGGCGTCGCCGTCGTCCTCTCGCTCGGGGCCGTCATCACCGTCGGCGCGTTCCTGCCGTCGGCCGCGCTCGTGCTCGCGCTGTGCCTGCTCGTCGCGGGCGTCGTGAGCCCGTGGCTCACGACCCGCGCGACACGCGCCTCGGAGGCCGCGACCGTCGACGCTCGCGCTCGCGTCACCGACGCCGCCCTCACGCTCCTCGAGGACTCCGCGCTCCTGCAGGTGACGGGAGCTCTCGACGACGAGCGGGCGCGGCTGCGCGCCGCAGACCGCGAGATGTCGGCGGCCCGCGACCGCACCGCCGCGCCCCTCGCGGTCGCCGCCGCGATCGCCGACGTCGCGGTCGGGGTCGCGCTCCTCGGCGCGCTCGTCCTCGGCATTCCCGCCGTCGACGCAGGCATGCTCGCGCCCGTCGAGCTCGCGGTCGTCGCGCTCGTGCCGCTCGCGGCCTTCGAGGCGACGTCGCTCCTGCCCGCCGCAGCCGTCCAGCTCCACCGTTCGCGCGCCGCCGCGGGCCGCATCGCGGCCCTCCTCGACGCGTGCGACCCTGACGGATCCGTGAGCGCCCACGTCCTCGCGACCCCTCCGACGGCCGACGCTCCTGCGCACGCCACCGGGCCCGACGCGCCCCGGGTAGCGGCCGCCGGCATCGCGTGCGCATGGCCCGGACGCGCCCCCGTCGTCGAGGGCCTCGACCTCGACGTCACGCCGGGACGCGTCGTCGCCCTCGTCGGGCCGAGCGGCATCGGCAAGACGACAGCGCTCCTCACGCTCGGCGGGCTCCTCGAGCCCGCCGCCGGAACCGTGACGAGCCCCGCCGGCTCGAGCGTCGTCACCGCCGAGGACGCCCACGTCTTCGCGACGAGCGTCCTCGAGAACCTCCGCGTCGCACGCGGCACCGTCACCGAGGCCGAGGCCGCGGAGACCCTGCGACTCCTCGGCCTCGGCGCGTGGCTCGACGCACTGCCCGACGGGCTCGGTACGCTCCTCGGCCCTGGCGGAGCGACCGTCTCCGGCGGTGAGCGTCGACGCCTCCTCCTCGCGCGTGCCGTCCTCGCCGACGCCCCGATCCTCCTCGTCGACGAGCCCGCCGAGCACGTCGAGCCGGGTGCTGCCGACGCTCTCGTCGCCGAGGTCCTCCCGCGTCTCGCGGCTGCGGGCCGTGGCATCGTCGTCGCGACCCACCGCCTCACGCCGCTCGACGCGGTCGACGAGGTGCTCGTCCTCGCACTCCCCGACGCTCCGACAGCACCGGACGTGCCGCGTCCCGCGGCTCGCGTCGTCGCGCGCGGCTCCCACGCTTTTCTGCTCGAGCACCTGCCCGCGTACCGTACGGCGTGGGACCTCGAACGTGCGGAGGCCCGGTGACGACGAACCACGGGGAGACCGGCATGGCTGTCCACAGGCCTCACAAGATCGACGACGAGGTGCTCGGCGCCGTGCTCGGCCTCGCGTCCGACCTCGACCTGCCAGCCGTCCTGCAGAACTTCGTCGAGACGTGCGCGAGCCTCACGGACGCCCCGTACGCCGCGATCAACTCGTTCTCGCCCGCGGGCGACTCGATCCTCTTCGTCCAGGTCGGCATCGACGAGCGCACGGCCGAGAACCTGCCCCACCCGCCCGGCTTCCACGGAGTGCTCCGCAACATTCCCGACCGCGGCACGCTCACGCTCTTCGACCTCATGAAAGACCCGTCCTTCGAGGGGTTCCCGCCCGGGCACCCGCCCATGCACCAGTTCCTCGGCACCGCGATCCGCGTCCGGGACAAGGTCTTCGGCCACCTCTACCTCGCGGAGAAGCCCGGCGGGTTCACGCGCCGTGACGCGTACATCGTCGAGGCGCTCGCCGCCGCGGCGGGCGTCGCGATCCAAAACGCGCAGCTCTACGAGCTTGCGGCACGGCGGGAGCGATGGCTGCGCGCGGGCCAGGAGCTCACGACGCTCCTGCTCTCGGGCGAGAAGGACGAGGAGGAGATCCTCCAGGAGATCGTCTCGACGTCCCGGTCCATCGCGGACGCCGACACGGCTGCGCTCATCCTGCCGGGCGTCGGCAAGCGGCTCTTCATCGAGTTCGCCGAGGGGTGGTCGAACACCGAGATCCTCGGCGTCGAGGTGCCGCCCGACGGCATCGCGGGCACCGCGCTCGCGTCGGGCTGGGGCGTGCTCCTCGACCTCGCGACGGCCCCCGGCATCCGGGTCCCCGAGATGCGCCGCTTCGGCCCTGCGCTCTACGCCCCCATGGGGACGCCCGAGGACCCCGTCGGGGTGCTCGTCCTGCTGCGCAGGCCGGGTCGCGAGCCGTTCGACGAGACCGACCTCGCGACCGCCGAGACGTTCGCGGGACAGGCCGCGATCGCCATGATCCTCGCGGCGGCCCGCCAGTCGCAGGCCGAGGCCGAGCTCGCGGGCGAGCGTGACCGCATCGCCCGCGACCTCCACGACCTTGCGATCCAGCAGCTCTTCGCGACGGGCATGCAGCTCGAGACCGTGCGCCGGCGCGCCGCGCGCGGCGCCGACGCGACCGAGCTCGTGAGCATCGTCGAGGAGTCGCTCGACAACGTCGACTCGACCGTCAAGCAGATCCGCGCGATCGTCCACGCGCTGCGCGACCCGGATGCCGCGACGGGTCTCGTCGAGCGGCTGCGGCGCGAGGCGAGCCTCGCGCGCACGGGGCTGTCCTTCGCGCCGTCGCTCGTCATCACGATCGACGGGCACGTCCTCGGTTCGGAGTCGCGCGCGGAGCCGTCGCTCGCGGACGACGAGACGGTTGTCGACGACTTCGTCGCCGACGGTCTTGCGGACGACGTCGTCGCGGTCGTGCGCGAGGGCCTCGCGAACGCGGCGCGGCACGCGCACGCGTCGTCGGTGCAGGTGACGGTCGCGATCACGTCGCTCGCGGTCGACATGCTGCCGGGCGTCGCGGGCGGCGGCGAGGTCGTCGTCGAGGTGCGCGACGACGGCGTGGGGCTCGACAACGTCACGGGCCGGCGTTCCGGTACGGGAAACCTTGCGTCACGCGCCCGTCAGCACGGCGGCGAGTTCACGCTCGAGCCGAACCCGGAGGGCGCGGGCACGCTCGTCCGCTGGTCGGTCCCGCTCCAGTAGCGCCCCCGCCCCCGCGTCCCCAGACACGAGAATCCGCGCAGATGGTCGCTGGGAGTGACCAGATGCGCGGATTCCTGCGTGACGGTTACGCCGGGGTCCCGAGGCGGAGGAGGAAGAGCGCCTCGCCGAGCGCGAGCGCCTCGATCTCGGACGGGTCGACCGACTCGTTGGGAGCGTGGATGAGGCTCGCCGGCTCCTCGCAGCCCATGAGGACGATCTCGGCGTCGGGGTTGACCTGCTGGAAGACGTTACACAGCGGGATCGAGCCGCCTTGGCCGCTCGTCACGGTGCGCTCGGTACCGAAAGCCTCGGCGAGCGCGTCGGAGAGGACCGCGAAGCCGTGGCCGTCGGTGCGGGCGAGGAACGGTGAGCCGGGCACGTCGCGGACGATCGTCGCGTGCGCGCCCCATGGCACGTGCCGTTCGAGGTGCGCGACGAGGAGGTCCTGCGCCGCGGCGGGGTCCATGCCGGGCGGGACACGCAGGTTAAGGCGGGCACGCGCCGACGCCTGGACGGCATTGACGGCGTTCGCGACGCTCGGCACGTCGATGCCCGTGATCGTGAGGGCGGGCCGCGCCCAGAGCGCGTCCGCGACGGTGCCCGTCCCGGTGACGTCGACGCCGTCGAGGATCGCCGCGTCGGAGCGGAACGTCGCGAGGTCGTACGGTGCGCCGTCCCACGTGCCCGACGTGTCGAGGCCGTCGACCGTGACGACACCGTCGGCGTCGCGCAGGGTCGCGAGGAGCGCGACGAGGGCCGCGACGGGGTCCGGAGCCGCGCCCCCGTACGCGCCCGAGTGCAGCGGTCCGGCGAGCGTGCGGAGCTCGACCTCGACGTCGGCAGTGCCGCGCAGCGAGACCGTGAGCGTCGGCTGGCCCGCGGCGACGTTGCCCGCGTCGGCGACGAGGATGACGTCCGCCGGGTAGGTGTCCGGGTGCGCGAGCAGGTGGTGCTCGAGCCCTCCGGTCCCCTGCTCCTCGGAGCCCTCGACGACGACGCGGATGCCGACGGGGATCGGCCGGCCGGTCTCCTGGGTCCACGCACGCAGGGCGCGCAGCGCGGTGAGGTGGGCGACGATGTTGCCCTTGCAGTCGGCCGAGCCGCGGCCGTAAAGGCGACCGTCACGCTCGGTGAGCTCGAACGGCGGGGTCGTCCACGCCTGTGCGTCGAGCGGCGGCTGGACGTCGTAGTGCGCGTAGAGGAGGACCGTCGGTGAGCCCTCGGGGCCGGGCAGGTGACCGACAACGGCGTCGGTGCCGTCGGGCGTCGGGACGAGCTCGCACGGCACGCCCGCCTCGGTGAAGAGGTCGCGCGTGAGCTCGGCCGCCTCGACGAGTCGCTCGTGCGGGACGAGCGCCGCGTCGGCGACGGACGGGATGGCGACGAGCTCGCCGAGTTCGGCGAGGGCGCGGGGCATGAGTCCCTGGACGATGGGGCGGAGCATGCCGGCGTCAGTCATCAGTGCTTGTCCGTCGCCGCCCACTCGCGGTTCTTGCGGCTCGCGGCCCACGCCGCGACCTGCGTCCGGCGCTGGAGGCCCATCTTCGCGAGGAGCGAGGTGATGTGGTTCTTCACGGTCTTCTCGGCGACGGAGAGCCGCTCGGCGATCTCACGGTTGGAGAGGCCCTCACCGATGAGGTCGACGACGCGCAGCTCGGACGGCGTGAGGTCGGCCGTCGGGTCCTCATGCTCGGCACGACGACGGGTGACGGTGCGCTCGTCGAGCAGCACGCGTCCCGCGGCGACCGCGTGGATGACGTCGGAGATCTCGGCGCCGCGCACGCTCTTGAGGAGGTAGGCGGCCGCGCCGGCCTCGAGGGCCTCGGCGAGCGCCCGGTCGTCGTCGAACGACGTGAGGATGATCGCCCGCGCCTCGGAGCCGCTCGCACGCAGCTTGGTGATGAGGTCGATGCCGGTGCCGTCGGGCAGCTGGAGGTCGACGAGGATCACCTGGGGCCGCACGAGCGCCGCACGTCGCTCACCCTCGGCGACCGAGCCCGCCTCGGCGACGACGCTCAGGCCCTCGGACCTGTCGACGACCTCGGCGATGCCACGGCGGACCACCTCGTGGTCGTCGACGATCATGACGGTGATCGGCTCACCGGACGTGTCAGGGGCGTTCGTCGCTCGCATAGGACCATCGTACCCAGCGCGCCGCACGGTTGACGCCCTATCTCGCGCGTGTGACGGTCGCGTCCTGTCCCGACGTGCGCCGGCGCTCGCCCTGCGGTGACGACGTGAGCGCACTATCGTCAGCCGCATGCCACGGAACGGACCTTCTGCGCTCTTCCTCGCCTGGGCGCTCCACGACGTCGAGGAGGCCATGGCGTTCCCCGTCGCGTGCGAGCGCGCCGCCAACGCGACAGATGTCGAGGTGCTGCGCATGGACCACCGGCAGTCGTGGGTCGCGGTCGGGCTCATGGGCGTGCTCGTCGCCGCCGCGTGCCGCGCAGGTCGCGGCCTCGGCGGCCGCTCACGGCTCTACCGGGCGGTCGTCGCAGGCCTCGAGGCGCACGTCGCGACGCACGTCGGCGCCTCCGTCCTCCAGCGGGGCTACACGCCCGGCGTCGCGACGGCCCTGCCCGTCATGCTGCCCGGCGCGACGGCCGCGCGCCGCGAGCTCGAGCTCGAGGGCACGCCTCTGCGCGCGGCCGACTACGCACGGGGCGCCGCGCTCCTCGTCCCGGCGGCGCTCGTCTGTCACGTCCTCGCGCGACTCCTGCCAGCGTCACGGCGGTGCTGACAAGCGAGGCCGCTGACAGGCGGGGCACCTGCCCCGGGACGGGGCGCGGTGCCGGTGGTCAGGACGACGTGACGAGCCCCGTGATGAGCGAGACCGCCATCGCGACGACGATCGTGTTGAACGCGAACGCGACGACCGTCTGGACGCGCACCGCGGTGAGTCCCGCACGCGTGCGCGGCGTCCCGCCCGAGAGCGCGCCGACGGCCGAGACCATCACCGCCATCGAGAGGAACTCCCCGAACTCGGGATCTTCGTCGAGCCCGAAGTCGATCCGCTCCCCCGCCGCGTGGAGCCGCAGGTAGCGCAACGCGAACGCGTAGACGACCGACACCCACGTCGACGCGACGGTGACAAGCACGAGCACCGGCAGCAGCAGTCCACCGTCACGCGCCCCCACGACCGCCGCGGCGATCGAGATGACGAGCGCCGTCGCCGCTGCCGTCACGCCCCACTCCTCGGCCGACCTCAGGCCCAGAGCCTTCGACAGCGTGCTCGCACCACGGCGATGCTGGAGTGCCGCGAGCCGCGTCACCGTGCGCGCGTCCTCCCTCGACAGCAGCAGGTGCGTCCACGCGTTGTAGACGATGAAGAACACCGTGAAGGACACGCACAGCCACGCGAGCGCCGTCCCGAGGTCGTCCTGCGGCCCCCTGAGCATGAGCAAGGCCACGACGACAAACGGCACCGACACGAGCATCGCGATCGCACCGCGAAACCCGTCGTCGAAGCGCAGGGGGATGTCACGGACACGACGAGGGCGAGGCATGGCGGGGAGTCTACGACGCGCCGCGCACCTTCACGGCCGCCGCTCACCGCGCCGCTCACCGCCGCCGCTGGCAGACGGGGCAGAAGAAGGACGAGTGGTTCGTGAACGCCTCGCGGCGCAGGGGCGCGCAGGTCCGACGCGCGAAGTCACGCCGACGAGCCAGCGCTTCCCGCGTCGAGAGCGTCGGAACCGTCACGGGTGGCAGACCGAGCGACTCGTCCACGCCCTTGAGCACACGAGCGGAGACAGGCGTGACGACATCGATCCCCGCAAGCCCGGGGCGGCCCGGCCTCACGCCCGTCGCCCGTCGACACCGCGCCTCGTGGACAACGACCCGGGGTCGGCGTCGCTCGAGGCTCTCCACGCAACCCGTCAGATGCCGCCGCCACCCCTCCGGCCTGGGAAAAGATCGGGAAAGCCCTAGTATTTATCGCATGTCGCACAACCTTGCCCTCATACTCCTCCCCCGCACCGATCCCGCAGCCCTCGGCGCGTCGCCGTCGGAGGTCACCACGTTCGACGAGGCGAGCAGCAGCGAGGTGCTTGGGCCCTCAGCGGCGGCGGTCGGTGACCACACGGTCGTCTGCGACCCGACGATGACGATGTTCGAGCTGCCAGCGCATCCCGCCGCCGGCACGGTAGTCGTCGAGCTTGCAGGCGTCGCCGACACCTACACGCTGCGGGTCTTCGGCGAGAGCCCGCGATTCCGGGTCGTTGCCGAGGGCAAGGTCGTCGAGGACCAGGGCGTTGCTGTCCCCGCCGAGCAGGGCCTCGAGGAGATCGATGACCCCGAGGACGCGCACCTCGAGCTCTTCTGCCGGCTCGCGGGCCTCGCTCGCGCCGAGCTCTGGGAGCTCGTCTGGGCACCGCTCGTCTGACCGTCCCCCGATCTCCGCCGCCCGCGGCGGCCTCAGCGACGCTGGCACCTCGGGCAGAAGAACGACGAGCGGTTCGTGAACGCCTCGCGGCGCAGGGGCGTGCCGCACCGCGGGCACGGTTCGCCCTCACGCCCGTAGGCGTTGAGGCCGCGCGCGAAGTAGCCGGACTCGCCGTTGACGTTGACGTAGAGCGCGTCGAAGCTCGTGCCGCCGACCACGAGGGCCTCGGTCATGACGTCCCGCGCGGCCGTGAAGAGATCGACGAGGCGTCTCTCGGCGATGCCCGACGCAGCCCGCGCGTGGTGGACGCGCGCCCGCCACAGGGCCTCGTCGGCATAGATGTTGCCGACGCCCGAGACGAACGTCTGGTCGAGCAGCAGTCGCTTGATCGCGGTCCGGCGCGTGCGGGCGGCGCGGGCGAGCGCGCGGACGTCGACCGCCGGGTCGAGAAGATCGCGCGCGACGTGCGCGACGGGTGCGGGCAGCCACGGGTCCGGCGCGCCGAGCCCTCCGGGTAGCCCGTCGGACGTCGGGACGAGCTCGCTCACCGCGAGGTAGCCGAACATCCGCTGGTCGACGAAGTCGAGCGCGCGGCCGTCCTCGCCGAGCAGGATCCGGGCCCGCAGGTGCCGGCGGGCAGGCAAAGGCGCGTCGGAGACGAGGAGCTGACCCGACATGCCGAGGTGCGCGAGCAGTGCCTCACCCGTCGGCCCGGACGCGTCGGACAGCGGCAGCCACAGAAACTTGCCGCGCCGCACCGCGGCCGCGAGCCGCAGGCCCGCGAGCCGTCCGACGAGGTCGGGCCCGCCGCCCTCGTGGCGGCGCACGCTCTGGTGCGCGAGAACCTCCGCCCGGGTGACGCTCAGACCGACGACGTGCCGGGCGAGACCGTCGCGGACGGTCTCGACCTCAGGAAGCTCAGGCACCCTCGGCGGGCTCCTCCTGCACGGCGGTCGCGGCGAGGTGCACCTGGACCCACTCGTACGCCTCCTCCGCCGCGATCTGCTCCGCGTGCTTCTTCGCGGTGCCCTGCCCCGTGCCCCGAACGACCCCGGCGAGCACGACGCGTGACGTGAAGACCCGCGCGTGGTCGGGCCCCTCGGAGTCCGACTCGTAGCGTGGCGCGCCGAGACCGGCCTCGGCGGACGCCTCCTGGAGGCTCGTCTTCCAGTCGAGCCCCGCGCCGAGCCCCGCGGCAGCGTCGAGCAGCGGGTCGACGAGCGTGTGGACGAAGCGCCGTGTGCGCTCGAGCCCGTGCGTGAGGTAGACGGCACCGATGATCGCCTCGACCGTGTCGGAGAGGATCGAGTCCTTCTCACGTCCGCCCGTGCGCCGCTCCCCCTTGCCGAGGAGGATGTACTGGCCGAGGTCGAGCGTCCTCGCGACCTCCGCGAGAGCGCGCTGCGAGACCGTCGCCGACCGCATCTTCGCGAGCTCACCCTCGGGCTGCGAGGAGTGCCGGCGGAAGAGGGCCTCCGTGACGATGACCCCGAGCACCGAGTCCCCGAGGAACTCGAGGCGCTCGTTCGTCGGGATGCCACCCGCCTCGTGCGCGAAGCTGCGATGGGTGAGCGCAAGGACGAGGAGTTCAGGGTCAACGTCGATCCCGAGCGTCTCGAGCAGGTCCGACGGCGAGAGGGTGCTCTCGGCCGCGCTCATCGCTCGCCCCCCTCAGCGGTGTCGTCGGCATCACCGCCGCCGAGTGCGGCGAGCGCCTTCCAGCGCGGGTCGAGAATCTCGTGGGAGTGGCCCTCGTTCGCCGGGTCGTTGAGGTCCGCGCCGCACTCCGAGCACAGCCCCTGGCAGTCGGGACGGCACAGGGGCGAGAAGGGCAGAGACGTGACGACCGCGTCGCGCAGCGGCGGCTCGAGGTCGATGAGCTCGTTCTCGACGAGGTAGACCTCGTCGGGGTTCTCCTCGTCGGCCTGCTCCTCCGCGAGGGCGGCTGCCCGTTCGGGGTAGAGGAAGAGCTCGGCGACGTCGACGTCGACGTCAATCTCGAGCTCGGTGAGGCAGCGAGCGCACTCCCCCACTGCGTCGGCCGTCACGAGGCCCGAGACGTACACGCCCTCCATGACGGCCTCGAGGCGCAGGTCGAGGTGGACCGACGAGCCCTCCGGCACAGCGACGATGTCGGTGCCGAACCCGGCCGGGGCCTCGAGCGTCGTGTCGAGCGCGCGCATCGACCCTGGTGAGCGCCCCAGGTCGTGCACGTCGAGGACGAAGGGGTCGCGAGGGTCGGGCGTGCGGTGGTCCACGATCGTTGCCTGCTGTTCTTCGAGCCGCACGCTGGATCGGCGCGGCGGTCCTCCGATGCTAGTCGCTCGAGGCGGACGCGCCGTCATCAAGCCGCTCCGCCAGCTTGGCGCGGCCGGCCTGCACCTGGAGGACGAGCTTGCCGAGGTCGATCTCGAACTCCGCGAGACGCCGGTCGCAGTAGTCGTCGGCCTCGCGCCGCAGCGTGTCCGCCTGCGCGTGCGCCTCCTCGACGATCCGCGCGGCCTCGGCTCGCGCCTGGACGACGACCTGTTCCTCGGCGACGAGCTGAGCGGCTCGCGTCCGCGCGGTCGCGATGACACGTTCCGCCTGCTCCTCAGCGTCCGCGAGCACGCGGTCGGCATCCGAGAGCACCTCGTCGGCGCGGTCGAGCTGGGCGGGCATCGCGGCCCGCAGGTCGTCGACGAGCGCGAGCGCTTCGGCACGGTTGATAAGCACGGACGCCGACATCGGCATGGCGCGCGCGTGCGTGACGAGCGCGTCGAGCTCGTCGACGAGCGCGGGGAGGCTGGGAACTTCGTCCTCGGTGGGGTGCTGCTGCTCGGTCATCGGGGCTCCTCGGAGGGACGGTCGGTGCGGGGCCGGGCAGGGTCTGCGTCGGCGGCGCGTCGTGCGAGCGCGGCCCGCACGACGTCGCCGACGCCCGGCGGGACGAGGTCGTCGATCGGTCCGCCGAAGCGGGCGACGTCCTTGACGAGGGACGACGCGACGTGCGCGAGCGCGCCGTCGCCGACGACGAAGACGGTCTCGACGCTCGCGAGGTGACGGTTCATGAGGGCCATCGGCACCTCGGCGTCGTAGTCGGCGCCGCCGCGCAGGCCTTTGACGACGACGGTCGCGCCGATCTCACGGCAGAAGTCGACGAGCAGGCCGGGCACGGGCTCGACCCGCACGCCCGCGAGGTCAGCGACCGCGGCGCGGGCGACGTCGAGGCGCTCGTCGAGCGTGAGGAGGGACGACTTCGAGGAGTTGCGGGCGACGCCGACGACGACCTCGGGGACGAGGCGTCGGGCGCGGCGCACGACGTCGAGGTGTCCGAGCGTGAATGGGTCGAACGACCCCGGGCAGACGGCGATGGTCACCTCTCCACGCTAGACCATGCCTCCGGTGACAGCCCGGTCCCCGCGCGGCACACGTCCCGCTCAGGCGGGCGCGTCATCGCCATCGGGTCCCCCGTACCAGATGCTCGTCTCGCCGTAGTCCTTGTGAGCGATCTCGCTCCACCCGGCGGGCCACGTCGGAGGTGCGGTGCGCCGTGAGCGCTCGACGACGACGACCGCGCCGGGCGTGAGGGCGCCGTCGACCGCGAGCGCCTCGAGGAGCGCGTCGACGGTCGCGTCCGGTAGGTCGTACGGCGGGTCGACGAGGACGAGGTCCCACGGCTGCGCGGGCGGGTGCGCGACGACGCGCTCGGCACGGTCGACGACGACCGTGACGACGGCCGTGAGCCCGGTCGCGGCAGCGTTCGCGCGGCACACGTCCGCGGCCTGGCGCGACGCGTCGACGAGGACGACGGCCGCGGCGCCGCGGCTCGCGGCCTCGAGCCCGAGGGCGCCCGAGCCGGCGAAGAGGTCGAGGACCCGCGCGCCGTCGACGACGTCGTAGTGCTCGAGGCGCGAGAACATCGCCTCGCGCACCCGGTCGCTCGTCGGGCGCGTGCCCTTGGGCGGCACTTTGAGGCTGCGTCCGCCGGCGCGTCCGGCCACGATCCGTGTCACGGGAACAGCCTAGGGCCCGCAACGCGCAGCATCGGGCAGCCGGCGCCCCGACCCTCCGGGTGCGGGCCGTGGCCCCTGGGGCCGGACCGTGGCTGGGGACGCTGCAGCCCGCGGGACGTTCAGCCGCGGTCGAGGAACGCGGTCTCGACGCCCCGGAGCCGCGCCTCGACCGCGGCCGCGAGCGCGGGGAACGCCGCAAGCGTCGGGTCGGCCGCGACGAGGTCCGTCGCCTCCTCGCGCGCCTCCGCGATGAGGTCCGCGTCCTTGACGACGCGCAGGAGCCGCAGCGAGCTCGCGCCGCCCGACTGCGACGCGCCGAGCACGTCGCCCTCGCGGCGCACCGAGAGGTCGAGGAGCGCGAGCTCGAAGCCGTCGGTCGTGCCCGCGAGGTGCGTGAGGCGCTGCGCGGCGTCCGAGCCCTCCTCGGCGCGTGTCACGAAGAAGCACGTGCCGGGCAGCGTGCCGCGGCCGACGCGACCACGCAGCTGGTGAAGCTGGGAGATGCCGAAGACGTCGGCGTCGAGGATCACCATGACGGTCGCGAGCGGCACGTCGACGCCGACCTCAATGACGGTCGTCGCGACGAGGACCTGCGTGCGCCCCTCGAGGAACGCGGCCATCGCGCGGTCACGCTCGTCCGACGACATCCGGCCGTGGAGCGTGCCGATCGCCGCGCCCCCGAGGACGGGCATGCCTTCGAGCTCGCGCACGACGTCCTCGACCGCGCGCCGCGCGGGCGGGGTGCCCGCGCCCGCGCCGCCAGCGGCACGACCGTCGGACGACGAGGCGCCCGACGACGTGCCGCCGCCGAGCTGCGCGGCGAGGTCGTCAAGCAGGTCGGCGCCGTCGGACGTGGCGTCGTCGCCCGTGATCCGCGGGCACACGACGAAGACGCGCTCGCCCCTGTCGACGTGCTCGCGGACGACCTGCCAGACGCGTTGCATCCAGGCGGGCCGGTCGGCCCACACGACGTGCGACGTGATGCCCGCGCGCCCTTGGGGCACCTCGGTGAGCGTCGACACCTCGAGGTCCCCGAAGACGGTCATCGCGACCGTGCGCGGGATGGGCGTCGCCGTCATGACGAGCATGTGCGGCACGTCGTCGCCCCGCGTGCGCAGCGTGTCGCGCTGCTCGACGCCGAAGCGGTGCTGCTCGTCGACGACGACGAGACCGAGGGCGGCGAACTGGACCCTCTCGGAGAGCAGCGCGTGCGTACCCACGACGATGCCCGCGCGGCCGCTCGCCGCATCGAGAAGCGCCTCACGCGTCGCCGCGGCGCCGAGCGACCCCGTGAGGAGCGCGACGCGCGTCGCACGCTCGTCACCACCGAGCAGGCCGCCCTCGGCGAGCGGGCCGAGGAGCGCCGTGAGCGTGCGGTGGTGCTGCTGGGCGAGGACCTCGGTCGGCGCGAGGAGGACCGCCTGCCCGCCCGCGTCGACGACCTGGAGCATCGCGCGCAGCGCGACGAGCGTCTTGCCCGAGCCGACGTCACCCTGGAGGAGCCGCTGCATGGGGTGGGCCCGCCCGGGGTCGGCGGCGATCCCCTCCCCGCCCGCGCCCTGCCCCGCCGTGAGGTCGAACGGCAGACGGGCGTCGAGGTCTGCGAGGAGCGACGGACCCTCGACGCGCGGCCGCGGCACGGCCGAGAGGACGAGCGCGGCGTGACGGCGGCGGGCGAGCTCGGTCTGGAGGACGAGCGCCTCCTCGAAGCGCAGCGTGCGGCGCGCCCGGTAGGCGTCGGCGACCTTGGCAGGCGCGTGCACGGTGCGGATCGCGTCCGGCAGCGACATGAGACCGCGCCGCGCGCGGACCTCGAGCGGCACGGGCTCGGGGAGGCCGTCGACGAGCGCGGGTAGGACGGCCCGCACCGCGCGCGCCGTCTTCCACGAGGGCATCTGCGCGGTCGCGGGGTAAATGGGGGTCGGCGGCATCTCGCCGAGCCCCTCGGCGTCCTCGATGACCTCGTAGTCGGGGTGCGTGAGCTGGAGGGCGCCGCGGTACTCGCTCACGGTGCCCGAGAACTGCGCGAGACGTCCCGGCACGAGCCGCGACTCGTGCGGGCGCAGCGCGCCCGCGTGGCGCGCGAAGAACGACAGGTCGAGGCTGCGGGACCCGTCCGTGACGACGACCGAGAGGATCGCGCCTGAGCGCGCCCGCATGGTGCGGACCGTCGCGCGTTCGACCTGCGCGACGACCGTGACGTGTGCGCCGACCTCGAGGTCGGCGATGCTCGTGCGCTCACCGGGTTCGACGTAGCGCCGCGGGTAGTGCCGCAGGAGGTCGCCGACGGTTGTGAGGCCGAGCGTCGCGAGGCCCTTGGCCGTCGGCTTCCCGAGGACGCGCTCGAGCGGTGCGTCGAGCCCCGAGGCGTCGGCGGGGACCGCGAGCTCGCTCACAGGAGCCCCACCCGCAGGACCGTGTCGTCGCGGCCCGAGAAGAGCTCGACGACGTCGAGGCCGGGCCGGGCCTCGAGGTGCGCGCGGCACGTCGCGAGGTCGTCGGCGGGGACACCGCCGCCGACGAGGACCATCGCGAGCCCGACGTCGCCGGGCTCGCCGAGGCCTGTGAGCCCCGCGGCGACGTCGGCCGTGCGGACGTCAAGGTCGCACCAGCGCAGCGCAGCGACCGCGGCGCGCATGTCCTCGAGCGCCCGTGCCTCGTCGCCGTGCTGACCGAGCGACTCCTCGCGCGCGGTGAGCGCGGCGACAACGTGGAGGTCGTCGGGCACGACCACCGCCTCGACCGTGACGCCCGGCATGCGATGCAGGGACCGGCGCAGGGTCGCGACCGAGTCGGAGCGCAGCACGGTGACGATGCGGTCGCGACCCGTGTCCTCGAGGACGCGCACGAGCTCCGACGGCGTCCACGGCCGGTCGGTGCGCGCGAGGACGACGGCTCCCGTGCCGGCGGCGTCCGCGAGCAGGCCGGGGCTCCTCACCCCGGCGACGACGCCGACGTCGCCCGGAGAAACGAGGAGAGAGCGGACGCACACCTGCCGGAGGCCAGCTCCCTCGGCCGCCTCAAGGGCTGCCGCCGGCGTGTCGGTGTGGACGTGCGCCTGCCAGACGCCGTCGCCGCCGACGACGACGACCGACTCGCCGACCGCGCGGAGCCGTGCGCGGAGCCCGTCGGCGAGGTCGCCGCCGTCGGTCTCGGCCTCGACGACGTACATGACCTCGAACGCACCGTCGGCCTCGCCCGCGGAGACCAGGTGGCCCGGGTGCAGCGTGCCGGCGTCACGGCGGCCGCCGGAGGCCGCAAGGTCGTCGGGGAGGTCGACGGCGGAGGCCGCCGCATCGCGGGTGGCGGGGTCCGTAAGCGCGTCGCGCAGCGCCGCGAGGACGAGCGTGAGGCCGAACGCCCCAGCGTCGAGCACGCCGTGGTGGGCGAGGACGTCGAGCTCGTCGGGAGAGCCGAGAACGGCGGTCCGCGCGCCGGCGACGGCCTCCCGTACGACACCGGCGGCCGTCGCTCCCGAGTCGGCGGCGGCACGCTCCGCGGCCGACGCCGCGGCATCCGCGGCCGTGAGGATCGTGCCCGGGGCCGGCCGCGCGACCGCGGCGCGAGCCGCGCCCGCGCCCGTGCGGAGGGCGATCGCGACGCCCGCCGCGTCGAGGCCCGCGAGGTGCCCGCTCGGGCCGTCGGCCCGGGTGGCACGCTCGGCGCCGACGGCGAGACCTCGCAGGAGCTCGGAGAGGATGATCCCGGAGTTGCCGCGCGCCGCGAGCAGCGCGCCGCGCGCGAGATCGTGGAGCGCACCCGCCGCGTCGTCCTCCGCGTCGTCGACCGCACGCCGTGCCGCAGTGAGCGTGAGCAGCATGTTCGTCCCCGTGTCGGAGTCCGCGACGGGGAAGACGTTCGCCGCGTCGATCCGCTCGCGCGCGTTCTCGAGCGCGGCGACCGCGAGGTCGGCCCAGCGTCGGACCGCGGCGGCGTCGAGACGGGCTTCCACGGGGAGTCTCCTTGGGGTCGGACGGACGCCTCCACGATGCCACGGCCGCGGGGCACCGAGCGTCCACGAGCAAGTTTGCGGGCGAGGTCGCGTCCACAGTAGGCGGCACGACCGACAACCGGCGAGACGCACGCCACAGGACGTGTCCGTCCACGTGTTTGGGAGTGGCGGTGCCGATCAGGTACTCTGTTCAGGTTGCCCGGGACGACCCGGGCCCGGCGGTGCGCTCGATGCAGGCCCACGACTCCTCTTCGCAGGGTCAGGTCATGTCCAGGCCACCCCGACTTCACGCCTCGGCCGCGTCCACGCGGCTCGCACGACCGACTATTTCAGGAGAGACAGTGGCCGCCAACTGCGACGTCTGCGCCAAGGGTCCGAGCTTCGGGCACTCCATCTCGCACTCGCACGTGCGTACCAAGCGCCGCTGGAACCCGAACATCCAGCGTATCCGTGCGATCGTCAACGGCACGCCCAAGCGCGTGAACGTGTGCACCTCGTGCCTCAAGGCCGGCAAGGTCCAGCGCCCTGCCTGAGCCCACGGCTTAACGAAGGCCCGCATCCCTCCGGGGACGCGGGCCTTCGTCGTTCCCAGATCCGTCACGGCGGCGTCAGGCGCACACGTCCCCGAGACACGACGCACCCCGAGCGGGTGACGTGGTTCTTTGACGACGATCGCACCGCCCCGTGGTGAACATCGCGGGTCCTTTGCCTCTTCCCGGTGGACCCATGACCGATCGGGTGGCAGTCTTGGCACATGGTGCAGGAGATGAACGCCCTGACGATCCGGACCGCGACGGTCGAGGATGCGCCCGCGGTGGCGCGCATCCACACCACGTCGTGGCGCAGCGCCTACGCGGGCATCGTCCCGGACGACGTCCTCGCGACGCTCGACGTCGACGCGCGCGAGCAGCGGTGGCACGGCTACCTCGCCGACACGCACATCCGCACGTGGGTGGCAGAGGTCGCTGACCGCACGATCGGCTTCGCAACCCTCGGGCCGGCCAGGGACGAGGACGCGGACGACGGCGACCTCGAGCTCTACGCCATCTACCTCTCCCCTGAATCCTGGGGCACGGGCGCCGCGCGCGAGCTCATGCGGACGCTGCTCACGGAGGTCCCCGAGACCGCGCGGCTCACGCTCTGGGTCTTCGCGGACAACGAGCGCGCGCGTCACTTCTACCGCCGCCACGGGCTCGCGCCGGACGGCGTCGAGCGGCTCGAGGAGTTCGGCGGCACGCACCTCACCGAGGTGCGCTACGTCCGCACGAGCTCCTGAGTCACCGGCCGCCTCACCGCGCGGCACCGCCGCGCTGGTCGGAGCCCCTCAGTCCGTCCCCGGTCCTCAATCCTTCCCCGGTCCGAAGTGGTCCCAGCCGCCCCCGGCAGGCACGGCCCGACCCCCGACGGTGACTCTCGCCCCGCCCGCCGGCAGCTCCTCGACGCGTCCGAGCGTCCGGAAGCCGTCGGGCAGCGCCACGCCGGGCGGGAAGGTCGCGAGCATGCCGTGATCCTCACCTCCCGTGAGCACCCACCGCGTCGCGTCCGCGCCGAGCGCAGCGGCGACGGGTGAGAGCAACGCGACGTCGTCGGCGAAAGCGTCCGCCGGATCGTCGATCGCGAGCCTCACGCCGCTCGCGGACGCGATCCGTCCGGCGTCGCGCAGCAGCCCGTCGGACACGTCGAGCATCGCGGTCGCGCCCGCGACCGCCGCGGCGCGGCCGGCCCCGACCGGAGGCGACGGGACCCGGAACGCGTCGAGCACGACCGCGCGCACGTCAGCTGGCACGCGGGCGTCGTCGGCGCGACCCGCGTCGAGAAGCGCAAACCCCGCAGCGGAGCGACCCCGGACGCCCGCGTGCGCGACGACGTCACCGGGCCGGGCTCCCGAGCGCAGCACGGGCGCCCGGCCCTCGAGGTCGCCGAGGACGGTCACGGCGAGGACGACGAGCGGCCCGCCGGCAAGATCCCCGCCGACGACCCCCGCTCCCCACGGCCTGCACGCGTCGTCGAGGCCGCGCGCGAGGTCCTCGACCCACACGGCCGGCAGCTCACCGGGCAGGACGAGCGAGACGACGAGCCCCGTGGGGACGGCGCCGACGGCCGCGGCGTCCGCGAGGTTCTGCGCGGCCGCACGCCGACCGACCTCGCGGGCGCTCGACCAGGCCCGTCTGAAGTGGACGTCCTCGACGAGGACGTCGGTGCTCACGACGACCTTCCCGTCGGGTGCCGAGAGGACCGCGCAGTCGTCCCCCGGTCCGACGAGCGCGGCGCCCGGCGCGCCGAGCAGAGGGACGAAGCGCGCGAGGAGCTCCGACTCGGAGAGGTCGCCGACGAGCGTCAGTCGGTCGCGGTCCGGGTCGGGCGAGGTCACAAGTGTCACGCGCCCAACCTAACGGTGCCGGACGGGTAGCGTGGAGCCGTGCCCCTCCCCGACCGTCCGTCGTCCCAGGTCCCTGCGCGCCGTCCGCTCGCCGCTCTGCTCGCCGCCGCGGCCGTCGCCGCGCCGCTCGCGGCGTGCGCTCCGTCGATCTCGCTCGCCGCGGCGCCCTACGCAACCGACCCGCTGTGCGCGTCGATCGTCCTCGCGGTGCCGGACAGGCTCGGGAACCTCGACCGCATCACCGCGTCCGCGCAGGCGACGGCCGCGTGGGGCACGACGGCGCAGGCCGTGACGCTCCGCTGCGGCGTCGAGCCGCCCGGCCCGACGACCGAGCAGTGCCAGGCGATCGCAGACGTCACGGGCGCGAGCGTCGACTGGATCGTCGTCGAGGAACCGGGGACGGGCGACTGGGTGTTCACGACGTACGGCCGCACCCCAGCCGTCGAGGTGCGCGTGCCCGCGGGGACGTCGGGTGCGGCCGTCGTCGACCTCAACCGCGCGGTGTCCGCCGCGCCGCAGACGCGGCACTGCTACTGAGGCTGGCAGGGGCTCAGCGCAGTCCGGTGGGCCGCTCGAGCGCGAGCGTCAGCAGTTCGTCGATGAGCTCGGCGTAGCCGAGCCCCGACTCCTGCCACATGCGCGGGTACATCGAGAACGGCGTGAACCCGGGCATCGTATTGATCTCGTTGACGATGACGCGCTCGTCGGGCGTGACGAAGACGTCGACGCGCGAGAGCCCCTCGGCCGAGAGCGCCTCGAACGTGCGCACCGCGACGTCCTGGACGGCGGCGACGACGTGCGCGGGCAGCTCGGCGGGGCACGAGAGCTCGACGTCGCCCTCGCCGAGGTACTTCGCGTCGAAGTCGTAGAACGCGCGGTTGGTATCGCGCACGACGATCTCGCCGGGCAGCGAGGCGCGCGGACGGTCGCCCCCGTGCCCGCCGAGGACCGCGCACTCGATCTCGCGGCCGACGACACCCTGCTCGACGAGCACCTTGGGGTCGTGCTCGCGGGCCGCCACGATCGCGGCGTCGAGGTCGGCGAGGTCGTCGACCTTCGAGATCCCGAGGCTCGAGCCGGCGCGGGCGGGCTTGACGAAGAGCGGGAGCCCGAGCTCGGTGATGCGCGCGAGCAACGCGTCGCGCTCACGCTCCCACGCGCCCGGGCGCACGACGACGTAGGGCGCGACCGCGAGCCCCTCGGACTCGCAGACGACCTTCATGTAGTGCTTGTCCATGCCGACGGCCGACGCGAGGACGCCGGCACCGACGTAGCGGACGTCGGACATCTCGAGCATGCCCTGGAGCGTGCCGTCCTCGCCGAACGGCCCGTGGATGAGCGGCATGACGACGTCGACGGCACCGAGCGCGCTCGGCACCTCGCCGGGCGCGAGAACCTGGACCTCCCGCGCGTGCGTGGCCATGGGAAGGACGACGTCGGCGTGCGACGCCTCGACCTCGGGCAGGCGGCCGTCGGTGATCTCCCACGCCGCAGGGTCGTCGGCGGCGACGACCCACTGGCCCTGCCGGGTGATGCCGACGGGGACCGGGTCCCAGCGCTCCCGGTCGATCGCGCGCAGGACGCCGGCGGCGGTCGCGCAGGAGATGGCGTGCTCGCCCGAGCGGCCTCCGAAGAGGACCATGACGCGGGGGCGGGTGCCGGGGACGGTGGCGGGGGGTGTGCTGAGCGTGTCCATCGCGGGCAAGCCTACCGCCGGACCACGAGATGGACCCGCGCCCGTTCCAGCACGCCCGGAGGGGTCGTGCGGGCGTAACCTGCGGGCATGACGACGCCCGACGCCACGCCCGACCCCGCTCCCGTCGACGCCGCCGCGGCGCTGTCGCCCGCGACGCTCGCGGTCGTCGCCGGCCGCCCTGCGCCCGTCCAGGGTGCGCCCGTCAACCCGCCGGTCGTGCTGTCCTCGACGTACGTCTCGCAGGGGCCCGTCGTGCCCGGCGAGCGCCTCTACACCCGCATGGGCACGGAGACGTGGGAGCCGTTCGAGGAGGCCGTCGCGGCGCTCGAGGGCGGTCGGCACGGTGCGACGGTCTTCGGCTCGGGCATGGCGGCGGTCGCCGCGGTGCTCGCGCTCGTGCCGCTCGGCGGCGCGGTCGTCGTGCCGCGCCACGCCTACCAAGCGACGCTCGGCCTCCTCGACCAGCTCGCGGTCGAGCGTGGGCTCGACGTGCGGCGCGTCGACGTCGCCAACACCGACGAGGTCACCCGGGCTCTCGACGACGCGGACCTCCTGTGGGTCGAGACGCCGACGAACCCCATGCTCGAGGTCGCCGACCTCCCGTCGCTCGTCGAGGCGGCCCACGCGCGGCACGTGCTCGTCGCGGTCGACTCGACGTTCGCGACACCCCTCGTCCAGCGGCCCTTCGAGCACGGCGCCGATATCGTCGTGCACTCCGCGACGAAGTATCTCGCGGGGCACTCCGACGTCGTGCTCGGCATCGCTCTTGCCGCGAGCGAGCACCTCGCCGACCACCTCCGTGCCCACCGGACGTCGCACGGCGCGATCGCAGGTCCGTTCGAGGTGTGGCTCGCGCTGCGCGGGCTGCGGACACTCGCCCTGCGCGTCGAGCGCGCGCAGGCCAACGCGCTCGAGCTCGCCCGACGCCTCGCCGAGCACCCCGCGGTCGCCGAGGTGCGCCACCCAGGCCTGCCGACGGATCCCGGCCACGAGCGCGCGACGCGGCTCATGGCGGGCTACGGCGCGATCCTCGGGCTCCGCCCGCACGGCGGGCCCTCCGCTGCGGACGCGGTCGTCGCGAACGTGCGCGTGTGGACGCCCGCGACGAGCCTCGGCGGTGTCGAGTCGACGCTCGAGCGGCGCCGCCGCTTCGGGACGGAGTCGCTCACTGTGCCCGAGGACCTCCTGCGCCTCAGCGTCGGCGTCGAGGACGTCGAGGACCTCTGGGCCGACCTCGACCGGGCGCTGCGCGCAGCACAGGGCTGACGTCTCGCCCGGCGGCGGCCGCGCAGCCGCCGGGTGCCGCGCAGCCGCGCGGGGCGTCGACCGCACGGGCCGGCAGAATCAGCCGCACCCTGTCGCGCTCGACGGCCGCGGGCATAGACTCACGTCCTCACGTCGAGAGGACCCCCCGATGCTGCTCGTCAGCGCCCGTCGACCGCTCCTCATCGTGCTCGCGACCGTCGCGGCACTCGTCCTCACGCTCCCTGCGGCGGCGCCCGCGTCCGCCGCACTGCCGAAGGCCGGAGCGCCGTGGGTGACCGCGCAGTCGGTCACGGGCAGGTCCGTGACCCTCAGCATCAGCTGGCCGCGGGTCAAGGGTGCCACCCGCTACGAAGTGGATCTCGTGGCCTCCCGCTCGGGCAAGGCTCTGAGCGGCGCCCAGATCACGCGGTCGTCCGCGACCCGGACCCGGAGCTTCGCCGCGACGAAGGGCACGACGCAGAAGGCCCGCCTCACACGCCTCAAGCCGGGGACCGTCTACTGCGTCGTCGTGCGCGGACTGCGCGGCTCGAAGACCGTCGGGCCGCGCAGCGCGCCGCACTGTCGGATGACGACCGAGCGCGACCGTGCCGCGACGAAGGGTCGCGAACGGCTCGCCGTCGCGACGTACAACGTGTGCTCGGGCTGCGCGTCCGGCAAGCTGCCCGCGTGGGGACCGAGCCGCGCCGCGCGGGTCGCCGACCGCATCGCACGGCTCACGGTCGGCACCTCGCATCGTCGGGCCGACGTCGTGACGATCCAGGAGGGCGACCGCGCCCTCGCCGAGAACGAGGAGCGCGGCGACCTCGAGAACGCGCTCGCCGGCACGTTCACACGCGGCTGCAAGCCGGGCGACGGCACCGGTGACGCATACGACAACAACGTCGGCGTGCTCCTGCGCGACGCCACGCTCACCGCCGTCCCCGGCACCGCGGGAGGCATGACCTTCGAGGCGTTCGACGACGACGCGACGCACGGCGCGTGCTGGGTCGAGGCCCGCTCGCGCGCCACGGGTCGCACGTACGCGTTCGTCGGACTCCACGTCGACGAGCGCGCGGGGGCGGACGCCAACCGCAGGCGTGAGACGGCGGCGGTCCACGCCGCCGTGACGAAGGCCCTCCCGGGTCGGACCGTCATCTACGCGGGCGACACCAACTCGAGCCGCAGCCGCAAGGTCGACGGTCCGCGGGTCGCGCTCGCTGGCGAGGGGTACGACGACGCCTACGACGTCGCGCTGCGCTACCAGTCGCACCCGCACCAGAACTCGGCGATCGGCACGTCGGGCACGGTGCGCACGTCGACCCTCTGGGGCGACCACATCGACCGCGTTCTCGTCCCCCGCAGCGTCGCGGTGACGGCGTGGAAGGTCGACCACCGCCTCACGAGCCGCACGCGCTACGCGACGCCCCTCGCGTCCGACCACGACCCGGTGATCGTCGAGCTCCGCCTGCCGCGCTGAGCCCGTGTCAGTCCCGGCCCGTCGGCGCGTCGGCGGCGCTCCCGGCGGTGCGTGAGCCGGAGCTCTCGTCCGCTTCCCCGGCAGGATCGTCGTCCCCGCTCGAGCGCCCGTCCGCGTCGGCTGCTGCGGGCACGGCGGTCGACCGGCCCGGCAGCACTGCCGTGCCCGCCTCGAGGTCGACGCCGAACGGCGGCGCGGCGGCCCCGGTCTGCAGCCGGTCGTGGCGGATCCGCTCACGCTCCTCGGTGAGGGTCGTGCGCGAGGGCTGGAAGATCTCGATCATCTCGCCGAGCATGCCCGAAGCGATGTCGCTGCCGGTCGTCTCGCGGCGTCGGTCGTCGTCGTGGCGAGGCCGTCCGACGCGGACCGCCACGACGACGACGATCGCAGCGAGCACGCCGAGCGCGACGACGAGTTCCTGCCACGACGGCACGGCTCTACAGCCCTTCTGCCTTCTGCGGGCGGGCGAGCAGCGCTCGCGCCATCTCGTCGACCGCGAGGCCGTCGTAGAGGACGGCCGCAACGGCCTGCGTGATGGGCATGTCGACGCCGAGCGAGCGGGCGAGCTCGAGCACCGAGCGCGAGGACTTCACGCCCTCCGCCGTGCCGCCGGTCGCAGCGATCGCCTCCTCAAGCGTGAGGCCCTCACCGATGTGCTTGCCGAGCGTGTGGTTGCGCGAGAGCGGCGAGGCACACGTCGCCATGAGGTCACCCATGCCCGCAAGACCCGGGAACGTCTCCGCGTTCGCGCCGAGGGCGCGGCCGAGACGCGTGATCTCGACAAGGCCGCGCGTGATGACCGTCGCGGTCGTGTTGAGCCCGAAGCCCTTGCCCTGCGCGATGCCGACGGCGATCGCGATGACGTTCTTCACGGCGCCGCACAGCTCAACGCCGACGACGTCGGTGTTCGTGTAGGGCCGGAAGTAGGGGTTCGTGCACGCGCGCGCGACGAGGGCGGTCGCCTCCGGGTCAGTTCCCGCCACGACGGTCGCAGTCGGCTGCCTCTCGGCGATCTCGCGCGCGAGGTTGGGTCCCGAGACGACGACGACCTGCCGGGCCGGAAGCCCGAGCGCCTCGGCGACGACCTCGCTCATGCGGCGGTCGGTATCGAGCTCGACGCCCTTCATGAGCGAGACGGCGACGGCGTCCGCGGGCACGTGCTCGCGCAGGGTGGTGAGGGTCGCGCGTGCGGACTGCGACGGGATCGCGACGACGACGAGATCGGCGTCCTCGAGCGCCGCCGCTGCATCGGTCGTCGCCGTGATCTGCGCGGGCAGGCGCACGCCGGGGAGGTTGCGGGAGTTGCGGTGGTCGAGCGTAATCTGCGCGCAGACCTCGGACGACCGGCCCCACATGCGGACGTCGCAGCCGGCGTCGGCCATGACGACCGCGAAGGTCGTGCCCCACGCGCCCGTGCCGAGGACGGCGGCGCGGAGGGGGCGCTCGGTCTCAGTCGTGCCGGAGCTCGTGCTCTGCTCGCCCGTCATGAGTCCTCACCGTCCGTCGTCGTACCCGGTGCCGCGTCGGCCTCCTCGGGACGTGGCCGAGGGTCGTCTGCCGGTGTCCCCCGGCTCGGGCCCACGGGGACCTGGGTGGGGTCGGCCTTCGCGGCGCGCAGGGCCGTCCGCATGTCGTAGCGCACCGCAGGCGGCTCCTCGCCGCGGATCTCGGCGAGGATCGCCGTGACCGCGTCCATGACGCGCTCAGTCGCCTCGCGGAGCGTCGCGGCGTCGAGCGGGCGGCCGTAGAGGTCGTCGAGCGGGACCGGCGGACCTGCGTGCACCGAGACGTGCTTGCGCGGGAACGGGCGGAAGCGCTTGGAGTACCGGGGCAGAATGTCCTGCATCCCCCACTGCGCGACCGGGATGACCGGGACGCGGGCCTCGAGCGCGAGCCGCGCGACGCCGGTCTTCGCGGTCATGGGCCACAGGTCCGGGTCGCGCGTGAGCGTGCCCTCGGGGAACACGGCGACGCAGCGCCCCTCGCGCAGCGCCTCGATGCCCGGGTCGAGCGCATCGTGCGCGTGCGTCGAGTTGCGCTCGACGGGGATCTGACCGGTCGCGCGCAGGAGCGCCCCGAGGACCGGCACCTTGAACAACGACGCCTTCGCGAGGATGCGCGGCGCGAAGCCCGCGTCGTACACGTAGTGCGCGAACGTCAGCGGGTCGATGTTCGACATGTGGTTCCCGGCGACGACGAAGCCGCCCGAGGCCGGCAGATGCTCCATGCCCTGCCAGTCGCGGCGCGTCATCGAGCGCATGAGCGGGCGCACGAGACGCGCGACATTGCGGTAGGCGCGGTTGGCGCTGGCAGGATGCTTCGGCACGGGACCACATCCTACCGGGCGGCCTCCTCCTGGGGCGGAGACGCGGCGACCCCGGTCGCGGCAGGCGCCTGGACCGGGGTCGTCGTCGTGTTGGGCCATGCCGGGCCGTGCGGCCCGGGCCGTGCGCTCAGGGGCGTTCGAAGTCTGCGCCGAGCGCCGTGAGCTTCTCGGTGAAGTTCTCGTAGCCGCGGTCGATGAGTCCGATGCCGTGGACGGTCGACGTGCCCTTCGCGGCGAGCGCCGCGATGAGGTGCGAGAAGCCACCGCGGAGGTCCGGGACGGTAATCTCGCCGGCCTCGAGCGGGGTCGGGCCCGAGATGACGGCGGAATGGTGGAAGTTGCGCTGGCCGAAGCGACACTCGAGGCCACCGAGGCACTCCCGGTACACCTGGATGGTCGCGCCCATGCCGCGCAGGGCCTCGGTGAAGCCGAAGCGGTTCTCGTAGACCGTCTCGTGGACGATCGAGAGGCCAGTGGCCTGCGTGAGGGCGACGACGAGCGGCTGCTGCCAGTCGGTCATGAAGCCGGGGTGGACGTCGGTCTCGAGGACGATCGAGCGCAGTTCGCCGCCCGGGTGGTAAAAGCGGATGCCGTCGTCCTCGACCTCGAACTCGCCGCCGACCTTCCGGAAGGTGTTGAGGAACGCGATCATCTCCGGCTGCGTCGCGCCCTCGACGAAGATGTCACCGCCCGTCGCGAGAGCCGCCGACGCCCACGAGGCCGCCTCGATGCGGTCGCCGAGCGCGGTGTGACGGAAGCCGCCGAGGCGATTGACACCCTCGATGCGGATGACGCGGTCAGTGTCGACCGAGATGATCGCGCCCATCTTCTGCAGGACGTTGATGAGGTCCATGATCTCGGGCTCGATCGCGGCGTTCGAGAGCTCGGTGACGCCCTCGGCGCGCACCGCGGTGAGCAGCAGCTGCTCGGTCGCGCCGACCGACGGGTAGGGCAGCTCGATCTTCGTGCCGCGCAAGCCGTTCGGCGCGGTGAGGTGGATGCCCTGGGGCCGCTTGTCGACGACCGCACCGAACTTGCGAAGGATGTCGAGGTGGAAGTTGATCGGCCGGTCGCCGATGTGGCAGCCGCCGAGGTCGGGGATGAACGCCTCGCCGAGCCGGTGGAGGAGCGGTCCGCACAGGAGGATCGGGATACGGCTCGAGCCGGCGTGCGCGTCGATGTCCGCGACGTGCGCCGAGTCGACGGCCGTCGAGTCCATGCGCAGGACACCACCGTCACGGTCGTGCTTGACGACGACCCCGTGAAGCTCGAGCAGGCCCTTGACGATCTCGACGTCGCGGATGAGGGGGACGTTCCTCAGCTCGCTCGGCCCGTCGCCGAGGAGGGAGGCGACCATCGCCTTGGAGACGAAGTTCTTGGCCCCGCGGACCCGGATTCTGCCGTTGAGCGGGGTGCCGCCGGTGACGTGGATGAGATCGGTCATGGGTCTATGGTCGCCTATCGCTGGGGGCCTTCGGGCCAGATGCGCCGCGCGCGGTGTGTGGACTTCGTGGGAGGGCGGGGTGAGATCTGCCGGACCGCCCCGGGCACGGTCGCTCCGAGGGTCGAACGCCGTCCGGCACGCACGGTATTCCGTGGCCCGCGTCTCCGTCCCCCCTCCCGGCACGGCGACGCCGGGACGCCGCATGGCGGCGTCCCGGCGTCGGGGTGGTGCGGGTGTGCGCTCAGGCGCCTGTGGGACGCGCGGCGACGATCTCCTGCTTGGGCAGGTGCTTCGCGGGGAGCGTCTTCGGGCGCCAGCTCTCGCGACGCGCCTCGAACGCGGTGATCTCGTCCTCGTGCTGGAGCGTGAGCCCGATGTCGTCGAGACCCTCCATGAGGCGCCAGCGCGTGTAGTCGTCGACGTGGATCTGCACGGTGACGTCGCCCGCCGACGCGGTGCGCTCGACGAGATCGACCGTCACCTCGGTTCCGGGCTCGTTCTCGAGAACCTTCCAGAGGAGCTCGATGTCCTCCTGCGCGACCTGCGCCGCGAGGAGGCCCTGCTTGCCCGAGTTGCCGCGGAAGATGTCGGCGAAGCGTGAGGCGAGGACGGCCCTGAAGCCGTAGTCCTTGAGCGCCCAGACGGCGTGCTCGCGGGACGAGCCGGTGCCGAAGTCGGGGCCCGCGACGAGCACGGAGCCCGACGCGTAGGCCGGCTGGTTGAGGACGAACGACTCGTCGCCGCGCCATGCGGCGAAGAGCGCGTCCTCGAAGCCCGTGCGGGTGACGCGCTTGAGGTAGACCGCGGGGATGATCTGGTCGGTGTCGACGTTGCTGCGACGCAGCGGGACGCCGACGCCCGTGTGGGTGGTGAACTTCTCCATGACAGGCTCCTTGGGTGTGGCTTCGGTGACCGGGTGCGGGCGTCAGACCTGAACGAGGACGTTCGGGTCGAGCGGCGCGAGCGGCGAGCCGTCGAAGGTCGTGAGGTCGGTGTCCTCGGGCAGGTCGAGGTCGGCGAGCGACGAGAGCGTGCCGCGGATCGCGGTCGCGGCGGCGACGAGCGGCGAGACGAGGTGCGTGCGACCGCCCTTGCCCTGACGTCCCTCGAAGTTGCGGTTGGACGTCGACGCGGCCCGCTCCCCCGGGGTGAGCTGGTCGGGGTTCATGCCGAGGCACATCGAGCAGCCGGCGTTGCGCCACTCGGCGCCGAAGTCGAGGAAAATCTCGTCGAGACCCTCGGCCTCGGCCTGGAGACGCACGCGCGCCGACGCGGGCACGACGAGGACGCGCGTGTCCGCGGCCTTCTTCTTGCCCTTGAGGACCTTGGCGACCGAGCGAAGGTCCTCGATGCGGCCGTTCGTGCACGAGCCGATGAAGACGGTGTCGATCTTGAGGTCGCGCAGCGGGGCGCCGGGGACAAGGCCCATGTACTCGATCGCGCGCTCGGCGGCGATGCGGTCGTTCTCGTCGGCGATGAGCTCGGGCACCGGGACGTTTGCGGAGAGCGGCAGACCCTGGCCGGGGTTCGTGCCCCACGTGACGAAGGGCTCGAGGTCGGACGCCTGGAGGGTGACCTCGGCGTCGAACACCGCGTCGTCGTCCGTGCGGAGCGTCTTCCAATACTCGACCGCGGCGTCCCAGTCCGCGCCCTCGGGCGCGTGGGGGCGGCCCTCGAGGTAGTCGAAGGTCGTCTGGTCGGGGGCGATCATGCCGGCGCGGGCGCCGGCCTCGATCGACATGTTGCAGATCGTCATCCGCGCCTCCATGGAGAGCTTGCGGATGGCCTCGCCGCGGTACTCGAGCACGTAGCCCTGACCGCCACCGGTGCCGATCTTCGCGATGATCGCGAGGATGATGTCCTTCGAGGTGGTGCCGGGCGGGAGCTCGCCCTCGACGTTGATCGCCATGGTGCGGAAGGGCGCGAGCGGGAGCGTCTGCGTCGCCATGACGTGCTCGACCTCGGACGTGCCGATGCCGAACGCGAGCGCGCCGAACGCGCCGTGCGTCGACGTGTGCGAGTCGCCGCAGACGACCGTGAGGCCCGGCATCGTGAGGCCGAGCTGCGGACCGACCTGGTGGACGATGCCCTGGTCGGCGTCGCCGAGGGAGTGGAGGCGGACGCCGAACTCCTTGGCGTTGTTGCGCAGCGTGTCGATCTGCGTGCGGCTCGTGAGGTCCGCGATCGGCAGGTCGATGTCGAGCGTCGGGGTGTTGTGGTCCTCGGTGGCGATCGTGAGGTCCGTGCGGCGCAGCTTGCGTCCGGCGAGGCGGAGACCCTCGAAAGCCTGCGGGCTCGTCACCTCGTGGAGAAGGTGGAGGTCGATGTAGAGAAGGTCGGGCGCTCCGTCGACACCCTGACGCACGAGGTGCGCGTCCCAGACCTTCTCTGCCAGCGTGCCGGCCATGGAATGTTCCTCTCGTCAAAGACTGCCGCGAAGCGGCGGCAGGGACTAGAATCGCGACGACACACGGTGCGTCGCACTTGCGTCTCAGCCTCCGAGACTGCAATATCGTCCTATGGACAACTCTAGCGGAGTCGGCGTCCTCGACAAGGCCGCCGCCGTTCTCGGCGCTCTCGAAGCCGGTCCTGCGACGCTCGCCCAGCTCGTCGCAGCCACCCACCTCGCCCGACCGACGGCGCACCGCCTGGCCGTCGCCCTCGAGCACCATCGTCTCGTCGCCCGCGACATGCAGGGACGCTTCGTCCTCGGCCCGCGGCTCAACGAGCTCGCGACCGCGGCCGGCGAGGACCGCCTCCTCGCGGCCGCCAACCCCGTGCTCACCGCGCTGCGCGATCACACCGGCGAGAGCGCCCAGCTCTACCGGCGCCAGGGTGACCAGCGCATCTGCGTCGCGGCCGCCGAGCGACCCGTCGGGCTGCGCGACTCGATCCCCGTCGGCGCAACCCTCACGATGCTCGCCGGCTCGGCCGCCCAGATCCTCCTCGCCTGGGAGGAGCCCGACCGGCTTCACCGCGGGCTCCAGGGCGCCAAGTTCACCGCGACGATCCTCTCGGGCGTCCGCCGCCGCGGCTGGGCGCAGTCCGTCTCGGAACGCGAGGCCGGCGTCGCATCCGTCTCCGCGCCCGTCCGCGGCCCCTCGGGCCGCGTCGTCGCCGCCGTGTCGATCTCGGGCCCCGTCGAGCGGCTCAGCCGCCAGCCCGGCCGCCTGCACGCTGGCTCCGTCGTCGCCGCCGCCAACCGCCTCACCGAGGTTCTGCGGCGCGCCGCCAGCTGAGCGGCTCCCGTTCCGAGGCCCGTCGAGCACCCTCTCGGCGGGCCTCGGTGCGTCAGGGGGTCAACGGGACAGAGGATCAGCGGGCCAGCCTCCGTCAGCCCCGACGACCTGCCGCGCCCCGCTGCCGCGCAGCCTCGTAGAGGACGACCGTCGCGGCGTTCGCGGCGTTGAGCGAGCTCGCGGCGCCCGACATGGGGATGCGCGTGGCCCGCGACGATGACACCGTGCGCGCCGAACGCGTCGGCCGCGGCACGCGCGCCGTCACGAGGTGCGAAACTACCCCGCGCAGGCGGAAGGCCCGGTCATCGATGATGACCGGGCCTTCGCGAACGTACCCCCGACGGGATTTGAACCCGTGTTACCGCCGTGAGAGGGCGGCGTCCTAGGCCGCTAGACGACGGGGGCCGGACGACGCTCGAGCCTCACCCGAAGGTGCCGCTCGCTGCGCCGTCGAGAACATTACACAGTCACGGGCTCCGCGCGCCATTCGACGTTCGGTGACCGTCGTCACACGAGAGCGAGGGCAGCACCGCCTCGGGTCAGGACGCCGCCGGACCGCCGCCCGGACCAGCCAGCCCCCCGGCCGGGAGGAGCGCTGCATGCTCCTGAGCGGCGAGTCGACGGTTGTGCCTCACGGCGCGCACGAGAAGGACGATCCCCGCGACGCCGACGGCAGCCAGCGCAGCGACGACGATCCACAGCCGGCCGATCCACGCGAACAACGCCTCGAGGGCGGGGGCCGGGTCGTAGCTCGCCACGCCCGACTCCGCGTCGATCCGCACGGGAATGGTCTCGCCAACGACCGCGTCGCACGCATCCATCGCCGCGGGCTCACGGTCGACGGCCTCACGTTCGACGCCGTCGACCGTGTACGTGAAGGTGAGGACGCAGCTGCCGGCGCCCTCGCCGTCCGCGCCCGGTGCGACCGCGACCACCACGCCGCTCGTCGAGGCGTCACCCTCGTTCATCGCGGCAGTGCCCATGGCAGCGAGCCCGAAGAGAAGCAGGACGATGACCCCGGAGACGAGCGACAGGACCAAACCCAGGACGATGAGAGCGATACGCCAGCCGATGCGCCGCCGTTCGGGTGTTGATGGCGTCATGTTCCTGCTCCTCTGCCGGGACCCGGCTCACCGGGTCAGCGCTCACGCGATCCGGTGCGGCCCCGCGCGTCAGCGGCACGCTACCGGAATTGGGCACGTCCTGCGGGTTGTGCGGCTCGCTCGTTCTGCCGCGTGCGACCCGCGACCCAGAGTCGGAAATGACGAAGGCCCGGTCATCAGTGATGACCGGGCCTTCGAGACGTACCCCCGACGGGATTTGAACCCGTGTTACCGCCGTGAGAGGGCGGCGTCCTAGGCCGCTAGACGACGGGGGCAGGACATGCCAGGTGCGAGTGCGAGCACTCCTCCTGACGGAGCAAGATCCTCGGCGTGATGCGGCCGTGACGACCGCTCGATACGAAGATCTTGAGCTGGGGTACCAGGACTCGAACCTAGAATGACGGTACCAGAAACCGTTGTGTTGCCAATTACACCATACCCCAAGGGGGTAACCCACCAGTCCGTCATCGACGCCCTCGAAGAGGCCGCCAACCCGTTTTCCAGGGGTTGTCCCGAGAAAGAACAGTACCCGACGATCGGCCGAGCGACAAAACCGGGAGGGCGTCACGGCGGTCACACCCACGAGGCGGCGACCACGTCAAGCCCCCGCCCGCGCTAGTCAGACGCGCGCCGCGGGCTCCCCGAGCCCGACGAGCGCGAGCACGTCCTCGAGCGTCGTCAACACCGCGACCCCGGCCGCCCGCGCAGCCTCGGGATCCTCGGGGTGAGCTCCCCCGCGCCGCGCACCCGGTCGGTCGAGCCACGCCCCCAGGAGCCCGGCACGCACCGCACCACCCGCGTCGATATCGAGCTCGTCCCCGACGTAGAGCGTCTCCGCGGGCACCGTGCCGAGCCGGCGTGCCGCCTCGAGGAACACGCGGGGGTCGGGCTTGCCGACGCCGAAGACGTCGACGCCCACGAGCATCGGCACGCGCTCCCCGAGGCCGACGGCGCCGAGCTTGCGCACCTGGTAGTCGGTCGCAGCGTTCGAGAGCGCGCCGACCGGCACGCCGGCCGCGAGCAGTGCGTCGACGACATCGGCCGCCTCGGGGAACGCCCGCCACGCCTCCGCGAACGCGGACTCGAAGACGACGTCCCACGCGTCGAAAGCCGCGTCGTCGAGTTCTGGACCACCGAACGCCGCCATGAGCTCGGTCGCCCGCGTCATGCGCTGGGCCCGGAACGACACCTCGCCACGGGTGTACGCCCGGTAGTGGCCGCCGACGTCGCGCCGCCACGTCGCGAGGACCTCACCGCGTCGCTCGTCAGGCAGGTGCGGCAGGTAGACACGCGCGACCTCCGCCATCGCGTCCGCGAACGCCCCGCGCGTGTCGACGAGCGTGTCGTCGACGTCGAAGAGCACGCCCGCGATGCGCGGACGCCCCGCGACCGTCGCCGCGAGGACGTCGGCGCGGGGCGCCTGCGGGTCGGACGTACCGGCGGTCACAGCGCCGCCCGCAGCGCGCGGACGCGCGCGAGGGACGACTCGCGGCCGAGGATCTCCATCGACTCGAAAAGCGGCGGCGACACCCGCCGCCCCGTGATCGCGACGCGCAGCGGCGCGAACGCGAACTTCGGCTTGACGCCCATCTCCTCGATGAGCGCAGCCTTGAGCGCGTCCTGCGTCGTCGTCGGGTCGAACGACGCCACGCTCTCGAGGACCTCGATCGCGCGGTCGAGCATCTCGCGCAGACGCTCACGCACCTGCGCGACCGACGCCTCGGTCAGCTGCATCGCCGTGCCCGGTGCCGCGCCCTCGGGCAGGACAAGCTCGGCCTGGACGCCCGGGAGGACGCCCTTGAACGTGTTCTTGTCGACGAGCGCCGCCATCGAGTCCGCGTCGAAGACGACCGCGTCGTCGGCGACGAAGAGGAAGCCGAGCATCCCCGTGACCTCGCCGAGGAGCGTCATGCGCTCCTGGACGAGGGGCGCGCCCGCGTCGAGCAACGCGCGCTGAGCCTCCGGGAGCTCGTCGTACACGGCCGCGTCGACGAGCCCCGCCGCGTGGAGGTGCGGCACGAGCCGCGACCGGAAGTCGGCCGGGTCGAGCAGACGCACGTGCGCAGCGTTGATCGCCTCCGCCTTCTTGAGGTCGAAACGCGCCGGGTTAGGGTTGACGTCCGCAATGTCAAACGCCTCGACGAGTTCGTCGACCGAGAAGATGTCGCGGTCCGCCGCGATCGACCAACCGAGCAGCGCGAGGTAGTTGACGAGACCCTCCCGCGTGAAGCCACGGTCGCGGTGGAGGAAGAGGTTCGACTCCGGGTCGCGCTTCGAGAGCTTCTTGTTGCCCTCGCCCATGACGTACGGCAGGTGCCCGAACGCTGGCATGACCTTCGCGATGCCGAGCTCGAGCAGCGCACGGTAGAGGACGACCTGGCGGGGCGTCGACGAGAGGAGGTCCTCGCCGCGCAGCACGTGGGTGATGTCCATGAGCGCGTCGTCGACCGGGTTGACGAGCGTGTAGAGCGCGTCCCCGTTCGCACGGACGATGACGTAGTCAGGAACCGTCCCCGCCTTGAACGTGATCTCGCCGCGCACGAGATCCGTGAACGTCACATCCTCGTCGGGCATCCGCAGACGCAGGACCGGCTCACGCCCTGCCGCACGGAACTCGGCCTTCTGCTCGTCCGTGAGGTCGCGGTCGAAGCCGTCGTAGCCCATCGCCGCCGGACGACCGGCCGCGACGTTCCGCGCCTCGATCTCCTCGGGCGTCGAGAAGGACTCGTACGCGTAGCCGCCCTCGAGCAGGCGTCGCGCGACATCCGCGTAGAGGTCCTTGCGCTGCGACTGACGGTACGGGCCGTGCGGGCCGCCGACGTCGATGCCCTCGTCCCAGTCGAGCCCGAGCCAGCGCAGCGCCTCGAGGATCTGCGCGTAGCTCTCCTCGGAGTCGCGCGCCGCGTCGGTGTCCTCGATGCGGAAGACGAACGTGCCGCCGACGTGGCGCGCGTACGCCCAGTTGAACAGCGCCGTGCGGACCATGCCGACGTGCGGCGTGCCCGTCGGCGAAGGGCAGAAACGGACGCGGACGTCGGAGCCGGTGGGGAGGACTGCAGACACTATGTGCACCTTGTTCCAGGGGTGGCCGGAGGCCTGCGCGGCAGGCCTGGGAAAGGAGGGAGCGGAGGCGGGGCTCAGCCGCGCCGGATGACGGGGTTGCGCAGGACGCCGACGCCCTCGACCTCGCACTCGACGACATCACCGTGGTCGACGGAGCCGACGCCCGCAGGCGTGCCCGTGAGGATGACGTCGCCCGGCAGGAGCGTGAACGCCTGCGAGACGTAAGAGACGAGGAACGCGACGTCGAAGATCATGTCCGACGTGCGGCCGTCCTGCCGGACCTCACCGTTGACCCGCGAACGCACCGCAAGGTCCTCCGGGTCGAGGCCCGTCGTGATCCACGGACCGAGCGGGCACGAGGAATCGAAGCCCTTCGCGCGCGCCCACTGGTCCTCGGCACGCTGCACGTCGCGCGCCGTGACGTCGTTCGCGACCGTGTAGCCGAAGACCTTCGAGAGCGCGTCCTCAGGCTCGACGTCCTTCGTCACCTTGCCGATGACGACCGCAAGCTCGGACTCGTAGGAAACCTCGCGCGTCCACGACGGCAGGACGATCGGGTCGTCCGGGCCGACGACCGACGTGTTCGGCTTGAAGAACAGCAGCGGGGACGTGGGCAGCTCGTTGCCCATCTCTTTGACGTGGTCCGCGTAGTTGCGGCCAACCGCGACGATCTTCGAGCGTGGGATGACCGGCGCGAGGAGACGAACGTCGTCCGTGAGCGGGACGACCTCACCGGTCTGCTGGACCGGCATGTAGAGCGGGTCCCCGGTGATGACGTGGAGCGCCTCCGCGCCGGGGGCGCCGTCGACGAGCGCGAAACGGGGGTCGGAGCCTTGGGTGAACCTAGCGATACGCACGGGCCAAGCCTACGCGGGCCGACCGACACCCGGCCGTGACGCCCGACTCACGGTCACGTCGCAGCACGGGCTCACGCCCGCGCGAGCACCTCGCCGTGCGTGATCGAGAACCAGCCATCCTCGTCCTGCGCCCACTGGCGCCAGCCGCGGGCGATCTCCTCGAGCGCGACGTCGTCCGCGAGGCCCGTCGCCCGCGCCTGCATTCCGAACTGCGACGAGAGGCACCGCTCCGCCCACAGGTCGCCCCACCACGCGCGGTCCGCGTCCGACGCGTAGCACCACACGCCCGCCGACGCCGTGATCGCCTCGTCCGCGAAGCCTGCGGCGCGCACCCACGACACGAGCCGACGACCCGCGTCCGGCTGCGCGCCGTTCGCCGCCGCGACCTCGTGGTAGAGCTCGTTCCACTCGGTGAGCTCCTGCGACTCCGGGTACCAGGCCATCGCCGCGTAGTCCGCGTCGCGCACCGCGACGAGCCCGCCCGGCCGCGTCACGCGCCGGATCTCGCGCAGCGCCGCAACCGGGTCCGAGAGGTGCTGCAGCACCTGGTGGGCGTGGACGATGTCGAACGAGCCGTCGGCGAACGGCAGGTCGTAGACGTCGGCCTCGACGAACTCGACGTTGCGCACTCCTTGGTTCGCGGCCGTCGCCCGCGCCTGCTCGAGGACCGCCGTCGACGTGTCGATGCCCGTGACGACGCCCGGGCCCACGGTGCGCGCGAGGTCGACCGTGATCGTGCCCGGGCCGCAGCCGACGTCGAGCACGGAGAGGCCCTCGCGCAGGTGCGGCAGCAGGTACGCGGCGGAGTTCTCCGCCGTCCGCCACCGGTGCGAACGCAGCACGGAGTCGTGGTGCCCGTGCGTGTAGGAGTCCTTGGGGTGAGGCTTGGAGCCGTCGGTCACGGCGTCCGGCCCGGTGGTCGTCGACATGAGGTCACGCTAACCACGGCCCTCATGACGTGGAACGTTCTGACCACATCGTGGGCCCGCGCCCCGGGGTAGCGTGGTCGACGTGACCGCCCACCACTCCCCCACCGCGTCCCCCGCNGACATGGCGAGCCCCGAGACCCGCCGCGTCGGTGACTCGGGCCTCGCCGTGTCCGTCGTCGGGCTCGGCTGCAACAACCTCGGCCGCACCGGCACAGCGACCCTCACGCAGGAGGGCACCGACGCGGTCGTCCACGCTGCACTCGACGCCGGCATCACGTTCTTCGACACGGCGGACAACTACGGGCACGAGGGCGGGCTCTCCGAGCGCATGCTCGGCGCCGCACTCGGACGCCACCGCGCCGACGTCGTCGTCGCGACGAAGTTCGGCATGGCCAACGGCCGCCTCTACGGCGACGACCGCGGCGCGCGCGGGTCGCGCCGCTACGTGCGTCGCGCGATCGAAGGCTCCCTCACGCGCCTCGGCACCGACTACATCGACCTCTTCCAGCTCCACACGCCCGACCCGCTGACGCCGGTCGAGGAGACGCTCGGAGCGCTCGACGACCTCGTGCGCGAGGGCAAGGTCCTCCACGTCGGCCACTCCAACCGCGCGGGCTGGCAGATCGCCGACGCCGAGCACGTCGCACGCCGCACGGGGCTTACCCGGTTCGTCTCGTCGCAGAGCCACTACAACCTGCTCGACCGCCGCGCCGAACTCGAGGTCGTCCCCGCAGCCCAGGCGTACGGCCTCGGCATCCTCCCCTACTTCCCCCTCGCCAACGGGCTGCTCTCGGGGAAGTACTCGCGCGGCACAACGCCGTCCGAGGGGCGGCTCTCGCACACGCGCCAGCACATGCTCGACGAGGCCCCGTGGGACGCACTCGAGGCGCTCGCCGAGCTCGGCCGTGCCCGCGGCCTCGGGCTGCTCGAGCTCGCGTTCTCGTGGCTCGCCGCGCAGCCGCAGGTCGCAAGCGTCATCGCCGGAGCGACCCGGCCCGAGCAGGTCCGGCAGAACGCTGCGGCCGTCCACCCGCTCACGGCCGACGAGCTCGCGCAGATCGACGCGCTCTTCCCGCCGCCCGCGAAGGTCGCGCTCTTCTAGGCGCCGCTCTTCCCGGCACTGCTCGCTCGCCTCGGCAGCGCCGGCGGTCGCTAGGTCCGGGACGCCCTGGCCCGCGGCAGCCGCACGCACGCGTCCGTGCCGTGCCCGGGGTCGGACTCGAGCCAGATCGTGCCGCCGTTGCGCTCGACGAGGTTGCGGACGAGCGCGAGCCCGAGGCCCACGCCGGGCACCTGCCGTTCCTCGGCGGTCGTGCTCCGGTAGAAGCGTTCGAACACCCGCTCGAGCTCGTCGGGGGCGATCCCGGGGCCCGTGTCAGAGACGCGGAGAACGACGGCGTCGCCGTCGGCCTCCACGCCGATCGTCACGGTGCCGTCCGGCGGCGTGAACTTCACGGCGTTCGAGACGAGGTTCGTGAGGATCCGCGTGAGGTCGTCCCGCACCACGTGGGCCGAGAGCCCGGTTCGCTCACCGACGACGAGGCGCACACCGCGCGCCGACGCCTGCGGAACGTGCTCCTCGACCGTGTGTCGCACCGCCTCGTCGAGCGCCGTGACGGCCGGTGTGGCGTCGTCGTGACGACCGGCGCCCGCGCCGAGCTCGAGGAGGTCCTCGACGAGCACACCCAGGCGCCGGGCGTTGCGCTCGACGACGTCGAGGTAGCGCCGCTGCTCGTCGTCGACGTCCGTGTCGTCGACGAGCATCTCGGTGTACCCGACGATGCTCGTGATGGGGGTCCGCAACTCGTGGCTCACTGCCGAGAGGAAGTCGTCCTTCTGCCGTCCGAGGTCGCGTAGACGGGCGGCCGCGTCACGTTCGTCCGCGAGCGCACGCTGCATCGCCGCGTCCGCGAGATAACGCTGCGTGACGTCGATGAGCTGCGCCGTGACGATCGTCGGGCCCGAGGAGCGCTCGACACGCGTGAGGAAGACCTCCGCCCGACGGAACCCCGCGACGTCGATCTCGTCGAACCACTCCCCGAGCGGGGAGTCGAGCGTCGCGAGGACGGCCCGGACGAACGGCGACGACTCGTCGAGCTCGAGCGGACGCCGCTCGGCCTCGTCCGTCGCATCGACCGCGTCGTCGGTCGTCACGACGACCTCGCCCGCCAGCATCTCCGCCGCGCGCACGTTCGCCTCGACGATCCGCAGGTCCCGCGGGCCGACCTGCTCGAGGACAACGAACCCGACCTGCGCGTCGATGAGCCCGCCGCGCAGGACCTGGTCCCTCTTGGCGAGGCGCATCGTCACCGCGACACGCTCGTCGCGCGCGACCGCGAACGCGAGGACGGTCGTTGCGTAAACGACGATAAAGAACTCCGCGGAGATCGTCGACGCCACCGGATCGGTGATCCGCGAGAAAGGCCCTTCTCCCTGCACAGTCGCGGTCGCGACGACGATAGCGACGAGGGCAAGCTCGGCTGCGACGAATCGCGTCGAGAACAGGAAGACGGCCCAGATGAGCATGGGCATCGGCAGGAAGGTGATGGGAAGGTCCTTGCCCGGTCCGACGACAAGCGCGAGGACGACGACGAGCAGCACGACCTGCACGACGCGGTGCCACGTCGCCACCGCGACGCCGGACCGCGTCCCGGCGATCCCCAGGGGAATGATGGCGAGCAGCGCCGAAGCGTGGCTCGTGAGCACCGTCGGCGCGATCTCGACGAACCGAGCCCCCGCCATCGACGCGGTGACGCCGACGATGACGGCGGCGGCCGCGGCACCCGCGGCCGCCGCGAGGAGCATCAGCGACATGTCGCGCAGCTGAGCGAGCCGCGCCCGCCGTCGTCCCCTCGTGAGCAGCAGCGCGACGATCACCGCCTCCACCGCGTTCGCGATGGCGTACCCGAACGCGACTGCGGCTGTCCGGCCCGCCAGGAGGTTCGCGACGAACATCCACACGGCGACGGAGAGCGCCGCCCAGCCGTACCAGCGTCGCGGGACCGCGAGGAGCGCGAGGACGCACACCGCAACCGCCGGCCACCAGACCGCTACACCGTTGGAGGACTGAACGAACGATCCCGCACCGCTGCCGAGCGCGAGCGCGATCGCCACGAGCGCGAGGTGCACGAGGAGGCCGCGGACCCAGCTGGGCACCCCCGGTTCTGTGACTTGCAACATCGACAACCTCCCACGGGCTCGACCAATGTCGACACCTCATGATGAGGTTGACCGACAACATGCAACCATGCTGAGGCACATTCCGACACGACGTGCCCGCACGGCCGACCTGCTCGCCCCTGGGCAGCCCACGGGCGCGCTCGGGCACAACTTCTGGAGGGACCCCGGATGGCGAAGATCCTCGTGGTCGAGGACGACCCTGACATCTCGGCGCTCGTCGTCCACAAGCTGCGCGGGGCCGGTCACACGGTGCTCGACGCGTCCGACGGCGAGGCGGCGCTCGCGGCGATCCGCTCCGAGCGGCCCGACCTCGTCGTCCTCGACTGGATGCTGCCCCGCATGAGCGGGCTCGAGGTGTGCGAGGCCGTGCGCGCCGACGCGGCTCTCGCCGGGACGCGGATCCTCATGCTCACTGCGAAGGCGCAGGAGGCCGACCTCGAGCGCGCGTTCGCCGCGGGCGCCGACGAGTACCTCCAGAAGCCCTTCAGCACGCGTGAGCTCGTCGTGCGCACCCAGGCGCTGCTCGCGCGCGCATGAGGTACGACGTCGCGGGGTGGGTGCTGGTCGCGGCGGCGGGCGCGACCGTTCTCCTCCTCGTCGTCATCACTGCGGTGCGCGCGTCGACGATCGTCGCGAACCGCCGCCACGAGCGTGAGCGTTCCGAGGTACTCCCGCTCCTCCTCGAGATCACCGACGGTGTCGACGTCCCCCTGCCCGGCGACCGGCGTGCGGCACGGGCGCTCGGCACGAGCGCCGCCGCCCTCGTCCACAAGGTTCGGGGCGCGGACCGCGCCGACCTTGCCAGCTGGCTCCGGCGGAACGGTTTCCGCGAGGAGGCGCTGCGCGGTCTCCGCGCGCGGCGCCCGGCCCGGCGTGCCGCGGCCGCCGAGCTCTACCTCGCGCTCGACGACGACCCGGGCCCCGTGCTGCCCCTCCTGTCCGACCCGCACGCACGCGTCCGCGCGACCGTCGTCCGCGCGCTCGGCGAGGCCGGCGCCGTGACCGCGATCCCCGCGATCGTCGAGGCCGCGGTCGCCCCGCGCGGCGTGTCGACGAGCACCGCTGCGATGGCCGTCGTCCAGGCCGGACCGAGCAGCGCCTCAGCGTTCGGTCCCGTGTGGGACTCCGCCGACCCACGGGCGCGCCGGCTCGCCGCCGACGTCGCCGGTCACCTCGGGCTCGCCGACGCGCGGCCTCACCTCGAGCGGGCGCTGCGCTCCGAGGACCAGATGCTGCGCACCCGCGCCGCCGTCGCGCTCGGACGCGTGGGCTCACCGCTGTCTGTAGGTGCGCTCGAGACCGCGCTGGTCGTCGTCGTCCGCGGCTCCGTCGAGGAGCGGGCGATCCTCGACGCGCTCGCGGCGCTCGACTCCCCCCGGGAGGTGCCATGACCGTCCTCGAGAGCGTCGTGTGGTGGACGACCGCGGTCCTCGTCGTCTACTACCTCGCGTACAACGTCCTCTACATCCTGCTCGTCGCTCGAGCAGGACGTGCGATCACGTCCGAGCTCGCCTGGCCTGCGACGCTCACCCGCGACCTCACGTTCGCGAACCCGCTCTCGCCCGGCGTGTCCGTCCTCGTCCCGGCCCACAACGAGGAGGTGGGCATCCTCGCGGCCGTCACAGCGCTCCTCGACCTGCGCTACCCGACGGTCGAGATCGTCGTCGTCGACGACGGGTCGTCCGACCGCACCGCGCAGATCCTCACGGACGCGTTCGAGATGACCGACATCGACCTCACGACCGACGACCGCGTCGAGCAGGAGGGGGCGACGTTCGCGACGCTGCGGTCGCGGAGCCACCCCGGGCTCGTCCTCGTCCGCAAGGCGTCCGTCGGCCGCCGCTCCGACGCGATCAACGCCGCGCTGCGCGTCGCGACGCAGGAGCTCGTCTGCATGATCGACGCCGACTCGCTCCTCGAGTCCGACGCGCTCCTCCACGTCGTGCAGCCGTTCATCGACGACGACCGCGTCGTCGCTGCGGGCGGCATCGTCCTCCCCTCGAACGGGTCACGTGTCCACCGCGGCCGCATCGTCTCGACGCGCATCCCGCGCAGCGTCGTCGTCCGCACCCAGGTGCTCGAGTACCTCCGGGCGTTCCTCGTCGGCCGCTCCGGATGGTCGAGCATGAACGGGCTGCTCATCATCTCGGGAGCGTTCGGGCTCTTCAGGCGCGAGGTCGTCGTCGAGCTCGGCGGGCTCGACCCGACGTCGCTCGCCGAGGACGCCGACCTCGTCGTCGGCATCCACCGCATGATGCGCGACCGCGGCGAGGACTTCCGGGTCGTGTTCCAGCCCGAGCCCGTCTGCTGGACCGAGGCGCCCGCAACCCTCGATATCCTCGCGAAGCAGCGAAAGCGCTGGTCGCAGGGGCTCGGCGAGCTGTTGTGGAAGTACCGGAAGATGATCGGCAATCCGCGCTACCGCACGCTCGGTGTGCTCACGCTGCCGTACTTCGTGCTCTTCGAGTTCATCGGACCGTTCATCGAGGTCGCCGGGCTCGCGATCGTGGTCACCGGGTTCGTCTCCGGCGCCCTGCCCTGGCAGATGGCCGCGATGTACGCGGGGGCGTCCGTCCTCCTTGCCGCGCTCGGTTCGCTCGCCGCGGTCCTCGTCGAGGAGGTGTCGTTCTCCCGGTACCCCCGACGGCGCGACGTGCTCTCGCTCGTGACGACCGCGCTCCTCGAACCGTTCTGGTTCCACTTCCTCCACTCGTGGTGGCGTGCCGTCGGAATGGTGCGCGCCCTGCGCGGCGCCGAGTCCGGCTGGGGCGTCATGACGAGGGCGGGGCACGCCGAGGAGTGACGCGGTCCCTGCGTGCTGCAGCACGACGGCACGGCGCCTTGCAGACCCGGCCCCCGCAGGACGACGGTGCGCCCGGCCGCTACGATCACCACCCCACAGGTCTGACGCCGAAGGAGCACCGATGAGCACCGCACATACACGCCGGAGTCTCGTATGAGGGCCGTCGGGCTCGTGCTCGCCCTCGTCGGCATCGTCCTCGTCGTCGCCGCGGTCATCGTCGGCCGCACCGGACGCCGTCAGCCTGCCCGACGCGTCGTCGTCACCGGACAGATCGTCCGGCAGGTCGGCCTCAGTCGGACCCCGCTCTACGAGGTCGCCTACCCGCTGCCCGACGGCACGTGGGCCACGACCGTGACACGTGCGCCGCTGAGTCCGGGCGGGATCGCCACGCTCGGCTGGTCGCAGGGCGCGCAGGTCCCGGTCCACGTCAACGTCGACGACCTGCACGACGCGCGGCTCACTCCCGACAGCAGCCTCGGCGTGCCCGGACTCGTCGGCATCGTCCTCGGGAGCATCGGTGGCGTCATCCTCGTCGTCGGGCTCGTGCTCTCCGCGGTGGCGCTCGTCGGATAGCGCACGACCGTCGTAGGCTCTCTGCGTGCCCGCCACCGTCCTCCCCGCCGACGAGTGGCGCGCCCGCGCAGCCGTGCACGCGGAGCGGGCCGACGCGCTCACGGCGGGCCACCGCGCCCGCAGGGCCGCGGGCGACACCCACGCGATTGAGGACTTTCTCCACACGTACTACGCGACGCGACCCGGCCAGCTCCGTCGCTGGCACCCCGGGGCGGACGTCACGCTCGAGGGCGCCGGAGCCGACGTCGACGAGCGCCTCACGTGGCGCTGGTACATGCCCGACGGTCACGGTGCCCGCGTCGACGTCGACGCGTTCCTCGCCGACCGCGGCCCAACCGTCCGGTTCGTCCGCGAGCTTCTCTCCCGCACCGCGCAGCGGCCCGCGAACGTCGGCTGCTTCGGGCTCCACGAGTGGGCGATGGTCTACCGCACCGGCGACAGCACGCGGCACCCGCTGCCGCTGCGCCTCGGTGCCGCAGCGACCGACGCGGTCGTCGAGAGCCACCAGATCCGCTGCTCGCACATCGACGCCTTCCGGTTCTTCACGCCCGAGGCGGTGCCGTTCAACCGGCTGCGGCCGACGCGAGAGACGCAGACCGAGCTCGAGCAGCCGGGGTGCCTTCACGCGAACATGGACCTCTACAAGTGGGCGGGCAAGCTCGGGCCGGCCGTCCCAGGCGAGCTGCTGCTCGACACGTTCGACCTCGCGCTCGAGATCCGCCACGTCGACATGCAGGCGAGCCCGTACGACGTCTCCTCCTACGGCCTCGACGCGATCGCGATCGAGACCCCGGAGGGCAAGGCGGAGTACGCGGCACGGCAGCGCGGGTTCGCGGAGCGTGCCGCGGGGCTTCGGGAGCGCCTGGTCGAGGTGTGCGACGCCGTCCTGGGCGGCATCGTGCGAGACAGCGGCGTGCGAGAGGACACCCCGCGTCGGGGATGATGGACCCGCGCCAGGCCCCGCACCGCGCGAGCGGGCGCCCGGCAACCCCGCCGCCCGCCTCGCACACCGACGGTCCCTCACCGTCGCACACCGGAGAGACCATGATCCCCGAGCCCTCGAACGCCGCACCGTCGAGCCCTGGATCGTCGAGCCCTGGATCGTCGAGCTCCGGTCGGTCGGACAGCACGTCGAGCACGTCGTCTGCCCCGGATCCGTCGGCCGGCACGCCGTCGGGCACCGCCCCGTGGGGCGTCGAGCCGGCCGCGGACGCCCCCGACGCCGACGCCGACGCCGACGCCGTGGCGAGCCTCGACGACCTCCCCGAGCGCACGACCTTCGTCCTCAGCCTGCTGCCGGGCGAGGACGGCCGGCGGACGACGACCGCCGAGCTCGCGAGGCTCCTGCGCCAGAGGAGCGTCATCGCGGCGGTCGCCGACGGCGACGACCTCGGGACTCCGGGCGCGACCGTCGCGATCCTCGCGACGACGGACGACGGGCGGGTCCTCCTCGACGCCGACGGGCGGCCCGTCCCGGGCCAGCAGGTCGAGCACCTCGTGCCCGGGCTCGCGCACCTCACGGGCTGCCGCGTCGTCGTCGACGACACGGTCGTCGTCGCACCGGACGGGACCGAGTCGGAGCCCGACGAGGACGCGCTCGCGGCACGGACCGCGACGACGCTCGTCCTGTGGCGCGCGTCGGTGTCGTCGCCGATGATCGTCCGCGCGATCGCGCACGGGGCCGGCATGCCGGTCGAGCACGCGACGCTCGACGGCTGGACGGTCGTCGCGCTCCCCGCAGGGACGACGGTCGACGCGGGCGCGCTCGCGGCCGGCGCCGTCGGGAGCGGCGAGCGCCCCGTCGTCGCGCTCACGCGGGCCGGCGAGACACGGTCGGTGTCGTGGCACCACCGCGAGAAGAGACGCGAGGTCACGGTCGAGCTCGTCGTCGGCCCACCGACCGAGGTCGTCCTGCGCGACGGAGCCGTGGGGAGCGTCTCGGCGCGTCTCGCGGCGAAGCTCGGGGACGGGTCGATGCGCGAGGTGCCGACGACGACGCACCTCGACGAGGCCACCCTCGCCCGGCTGCGGGCCCTCCCCCTCGACCGTGCGACGCTCCTCACGGAGGCCGCCGAGGCGCTCGGGCTTCCCGCGGGCCTCGCCGAGACGGTCGAGCTGGCCGGGGCGGCGGCGCGGGCAGCGGGCGAGGAGCCGCACGGCCGCGCCCCGGTGCGCTGGCTCGGGCTGCCCGACGCGGCAATGCTCGAGCCCGACCCGTCGGCGGGAGGGATGGTCGCGCGCGGGCTCGTCGACACGGTCCTCGAGGAGCCGCGGGGCGACGGTCGCTACGCGCGCTTCCGCCGCTGGCTGTGGCACCGTCCGGGGACGCTCGTCGCGGTGTCCGTGGCCGAGGTGCTCGTGGGGCTCGGGTTCGCGGCGTGGGCCCTCGCGGGCGGGACGCTCCTCGGGCAGGGGTGGCTCGTGTGGGTCGCGGCCGCGCTGTGGCTCGTCGACGGGCTTCCCGACCTCGCGTCGGGCGTCGCGCTCCTGAAGCGTCGGCGCCGCTAGGCGGAGGGCCCGTCCACGGTCACAGGGACGCACCCGGTCACGCGGACGTCCCCGATCACGTGGAAAGACCCGGTTACGTGGAAAGACCCGGTTACGTGGAAAGACCCGGTTACGTGGAAAGACCCGGTCACGTGGACGCAGACCCGGTCGTGGGTCGCTAGCCCGTCGCGGGCCCGTCCCACACGACGTCCCCTTCCACGACCCGCGCCCCCGCGGAGGGCGGGTGCGCGGTGAGCCTGCCGCCGTGCATGAGGTGCCGGACGGGTAGTCCCCGCGCCAGGACCGCGACATCGGCGACGACGCGCCGGTGGCAGCGCCACCACACGGACTCGCTGCACATGACGACGGTGCGCGTGCCGCCGACGACCTCCGCGCACAGCTCGTCGAGCGCGGAACGGAACTCGTCGGTCCGGGTCCAGGCTGCGTACGCGCGGAAGGCCTCGACCTGCCACCAGTGGTCCGTCACGACGTCACCCTCCCCCGCCGGCAGGCGCCGTCGGCCTCCGAGCCGCGGCTCCCAGCGGTAGGAGATCCCCTCCTCGGGCAGCCACCCGGGCAGGGCGTCGCGGCTCACGTCGAGGTTGCGTCGCGAGCCCGGGAAGCGACGGACGTCGACGACCTGCTCGACCCCCGCGCCGCGCAGCAGGGACGCGAGGCCCGGGCGGTCGAGCGTCCCATGACCGACCGTGAGGAGCTCGTGCGTCATCCTTCGTTGGTAGCACCCCGGGGCCGAGGGCGCGAGCGCGTCGGGCGCGCGTCAGGTACGCGACACCGCGAGGACGGCGACGTCGGCGATCTCGACGGTGACCTCGTCCCCGGGACGCAGGCGCCCGGCCTCGTCGGCGGGGACGTCGGCGCGCAGGGTCCTCCCGTCGGGGAGCTCGACGACGGCCGCGGCGTAGGCACCGAGGAAGGTGACGAGCCGGACGCGCGCCGACGGCGCGGACACCGCGGTGCCAGCGAGGATCCCGAACCTCGCGGTCGCCACGGAGGCCGCCGCGGTCCCGGAACGTCCGGCGGGCACGGCTGGCGCGGCCGTCGCCGAGTTCGCGTCGCCGACAGGGGTCGCAACCGTCGCCGGAGCCGCGTCCGCACCGTCGGCAGGCGCATCCGCCGTCGGGCTGCCTGCAGCCGGCCGACCGACCGTCGGCCCATCCGTCGCCGTCCCTCCCGCGCCGTCGACCCGCACGAGGCGGACGTGCTCGGGCCGGACGAGGACGTCGACCTCGCCGTTCGCAGCCCCGGGCAGGAGGGACCCCGGCAGGAGTGCGAGGTCGCCCCGCCACGCCGTCCCCGGTCGGAGGTGGGCTCGCCCGTCGACGACGATCGCGGGGAGCCGGGTGGTCTCGCCGACGAACTCGGCGACGAACCCGTCGACGGGCCGCCGGTAGAGCTCCTCGGGAGGGGCGACCTGGACGACGCGGCCCGCCTCCATGACGGCGACGAGGTCGGAGATCGCGAGGGCCTCGGTCTGGTCGTGGGTCACGAGGACGGTCGTGATGCCGACCTGCTGCTGGATGCGCCGGATCTCCTCGCGGAGCTGGACGCGCACGGTCGCGTCGAGGGCGGAGAGCGGCTCGTCGAGCAGGAGGACCGACGGCCGCACCGCGAGCGCGCGGGCGAGCGCGACGCGCTGCTGCTGACCGCCCGAGAGCTGGTGCGGGTAGCGGTCGCGGCGCTCGGCGAGGCCGACGAGCTCGAGGTGCTCGTCGACGACCGCGGCCCGCAAGCGTCGGGCGAGCCCGCGCAGCTCGAGCGCGAAGGCGACGTTCTCGGCGACGGTCATGTGCGGCATGAGCGAGTACGCCTGGAAGACCATCGCGAGGTCGCGGCGGCGCGCCGGGACGTGGGAGACGTCGCGCCCGCCGACATGGACCGCACCGGCGTCGACGTCCTCGAGGCCCGCGAGGACGCGGAGGGCGGTCGTCTTGCCGCAGCCGCTCGGACCGAGGAGGGTGACGAGGCTGCCCGCCGGGACGGTGAGGTCGAGCCCGTCGAGCGCGACGACGTCGCCGAACGCACGACGCAGGCCGACGAGCCGGACCTCCTGGGCGCCGGGGCGCGGAGGCGCGGGACGGTCGTCGGCGAGGGTGCGCTGCGCGCTGCGCGCAGTGGTGAGGAGGGAGCTCATGAGGACTCCTGGGTCGAGGTGAGAGCGACGCGCGCGGGACGGCGGGACGTGCGCACGGACAGGTCCTCGGACGTGCGTGCGGACGCGCCCGGCGAGGTGCGCGCACGCCCGGGCGTTCGTGCGGTGAACTGCTCGAGGACAACGAGGAGCACCGTCGTGCCCGCGAGCGCGAGGAACGACGTCGCCGCGGCGACCTGGCTGTCGGAGAGGTTCACCTGAAAGAGCGCCGTCTGGAGGTTCTGCCGGGCGAGGAGGCGCGCGATCGTGAACTCGCCGAGGACGACGGCGACGGCGAGGAACGAGGCCGAGACGAGCGCGGGGCGGATCGTCGGGACGACGACGCGCAGCAGGACGCGCGTCCAGCCGGCGCCGAGGACGCGGGCAGCCTCGGCGAGGGTCACGAGGTCGATCGAGCGCAGCCCTGCGTCGAGCGCCCGGTAGGCGAACGGCAGGACGAGGACGACGTAGACGAGGGCGAGCCACTCGGTCGCGCCGCCGAGGGGCGAACGACCGATCCAGCGGTATATGGGGGCGAGGCCGACGACGAGCACGACCGCGGGGATCGTCAGGGGCAGCAGACAGATCGACTCGAGGACCTTGTCGAGCCAGCGGGCCTTGAGGCGCACCCAGACCATCGTCGGCAGGAGGAGGACGAGGACGCCGAGGACCGTCGCGACGCACATGACGAGCGAGCTCGTGAGCCCGTCCCACAGGGGGTCGAGGGTCTGGTACTCGCTCGTACGACCGGCGACGAGCTTGCGCCACGCCGAGAGGTCGACGGCTCCCGTGAGAGGGAAGCGCACCGAGAACTCGACGAGCGCGACGACGGGGACGAGCAGCACCGTGAGCGCGACCGCGAGAACGGTGCGGCGGTAGACGGCGGTGCGGCGGCGTGCCCGCTCGACGTGGTGGGTGCCGGTGCCCGCGCTCGTCGTACGCGCGCTCGTCGTGCCGGGCACCGTTCCGAGCGTCGCGCCGGGCGTCGTGCCAGCCGTCGTGGCGGGGCTCGTGCCGTCGAGCGTCGTGCCCGCGCTCATCGGCCTGCCGCCGTCCACGGCGCGGCCCGGCGCTGCAGGAGCGCGTGGAGGACCATGACGACGCCGACGACGCACACCATGCCGAGGGCGAGCACCTTGGCGTAGGCGTCCATGCCGGTGTTGTTCTCGTTGCGGATCGCCGACTCGATCGCCATGGGGACGAGCACGGTCTGCTGGCTGATGAGCGCGGCGGCCGTCGCGAACGCGGAGAACGCGTTGGCGAAGAGCAGGAGGTAGGCGCCGAGCAGCTGCGGGGCGAGGACCGGGCCGGCGACACGCGCCCAGTAGCGCGCGGTTGTGCCGCCCATGACGGCGGTCGCCTCGCGCCACTGGGGGCGCAGCGCCTCGAGCGAGGGCAGGAAGACGACGACCATGAGCGGTACCTGGAAGTACGCGTACACGACGACGAGGCCGGCCATCGAGGAGAGCAGGTCCGAGGGGACGACGACGCCGAACGTGCCGGCGAGCAGGCGGGTCACCATGCCGTTGGTGCCGAGGGGCGCGACGAACGCGAAGGCGAGCATCACTCCCCCGAACTGGGCGAGGACCGAGGAGAACCCGGTGACGGCGCGGCGGACGAGGCTCGTCGGCGGCGCGGTCGAGACCGCGTGCGCGAGGATCCCTCCGAGGACGGCCCCGACGAGCGCGGTGAGCGCGGAGAGCCACGTCGACGTCCAGAAGACCTGGGCGGTGCGGGCGGTCATCGCCGCGGCGAGCCCGTCGAGCGACCAGGCACCATCGCGCGTCCGGAAGGCACCGTCGACGACGAGGAGCGTCGGCAGCAGGAGGAACACGGAGACGTACCCGAGGAAGGGGGCGGCCCCGGCGAGCCCGCGGAGGCGGGCGGCGACGTCACGTCGGCGACGGGAGGCGTCACGCGCCGGGGGCCGCACCGTGGTGCGACCCCCGGCGGCAAGGAGCGTGGTCATCAGGAGACCGCCGACTCCCACTTCTCGGCGAGCACCGCGTTCGCGGCCTCGGCCTGCGCGATCGACGGCGTCGTGGGCTCGCCCGCCACGGTGGGGAGGCTCGTCGCGGCCTCGGCGTCGAGCGCACCGGTCTCCTCGAGCCAGTCGAAGAGGACGGGGCGGGCGCCGCCGGCGAGCCAGAGGTTCTGCGCCTCGGGCGAGAAGAGGAACTCCTGCCACAGGCGGGCTGCGGCGGGGTTGGGGGCGTCCTTGTTGATCGCCTGGTTGTAGAACGAAGCGATCTCGCCGCCCGCGGGGACGAAGACCTTCCAGTCGACGCCCTTGCTGGCGAGGCGCTCGACCGTCGAGAGCTGGTTGTAGGACCAGTCCATGACGACGCCGTGCTCGCCGGCGTCGATCGTGCCCGCGGTGACGTCCTTGACGTTGAGGGTGCCCGCGTCGGCGAGGGTCGTGAAGTAGTCGAGGCCGGGCTGCAGATCGTCGAAGGTCCCGCCCGCGACCGCGTTGGCCATGAGGAAGCCGTTGAAAGCGGCGCCCGCCTCGGAGGGCTTGCCGTTGAGGGCGACGGCGCCGCGCAGCTCCTCGCGCGTGAGGTCCGCGAGGGAGGAGATCTCGCCGTACTTCGTCGCGTTGTAGCCGACCGACATGATGCCGGTGTAGTCGTTGACCCAGAGTCCCGAGGGCTCCTTGTTGACGTCCGGGATGTGCTCCCACGTCGCGACCTTGTAGGGAGCGAAGTAGTCGGTCGACTCGAGGGTCACGGCCGTGCCGAGGTCGAAGACGTCGGGCGCCTGGGCCGTGCCGCGGTTGGCCTCGGCGGCGGCGATCTCCTCCTTCGAGGAGGCGTCGGGGAGGATCGAGTTCACCGTGATGCCGTACTTCTCGGCGAAGGCAGCCTTGACGGCGCCGTAGTTGGCCCAGTCGTCGGGCAGCGCGATGACGTTGAGGGTCCCCTCGGCCTTCGCGGCGGCCTCGAGGGCCTCGAGCCCACCGAGGTCGGCGGCGCTCGTTGCCGTCGCGGCGGCCGTCGAGGCGCCGTCGGGCGAGGTCGCGTCGGCCTCCGCGGTGCAGGCGGTGAGAGCAAGTCCGAGGGAGAGCGCCAGGCCGAGCCCGGCGAGCTTTGTGGTCGCAGACATGTGTGTCGTCGTCCTCAGTTTCGTGGCGGACCGCGCTCGCGGCCCGGGGCGGGCCACCCGCCCGCGCACCCCTGGGGTGCGGCGTGACCAGCATGGATGCCCTCCGTGACCGGTCGGGGTGCGCCCGGTGACCGGACGAGGACGCGACGGGGGACGGCAGGTGAAGCCGGGTGCGCCGATCATCTGCTGCACGGCGGAGATCCTCGCGAACGTCGCGCTGCGCGACGGTGGCTCACGCACGGGCGAGGACGCGATCAGCCAGGTCGTCATGGACGAGTTCCACTTCTACGCGGACCCGCAGCGCGGGTGGTCGTCGCACTGCTGACGACTGCTGCCGGCGCCCTCCTCGGAGCATGGGCAGCCCGGGACGGGACGCTCTTCGGCCAGGGCTGGGCGCTGTGGGTCGTCGCGGGGGTCGTCATCGTCGACGGAGCCTCGGACCTCGCCGCCGGGATCGGGCTGCTGCACCGGAGGCGCCAGCCGCGCCGCTGACCCGCGGACGACGCCAGCGCCGCCGAACCGTCGTGGCCGCTCCCGGGCGCACGTCCGCGGGCGCGCCGTGCGAGCCGTCAGCGCGCGCCGTGCGGGCCGTCAGCGCGCGCCGCGCTCCGCGGTCAGGCCGCGCACCTCGGGCCACTGCTCGAGGACCCGGGTGGCGAGCCGGCGCGCCGCGCGCCGCCCCGCGGGGACCGTGAGCGACCCGTTGCGCAGCGGGACGAGCGGCACCTCGACCGAGCGGCCGTCGACCACGCAGCAGAGCACGGCCGCCGACGCCGGCAGCGCTGCGTACGGCACGCTGGCGACCTCGACCGTGCGCACCGCAGCACGCGGGACCGTGAGCTCGGCCGCCCCGCCGCGGGCGCCGAGGACGAGACCTCGTGCCGTGAGCGCGAACGGGACGTTGTCGAGACTGCCCCGATCCCAGCCCTGGCCCTGCTGCGCAGCGACGACCTGCGCCGCCTCCGTGAGGAGGGCGCCGACGAACGTCGTGCCGACGTGGGCCGGCGCGTGCGCGGCAGCGAGGTCGCGCTCACGGCGCCGCACCCCGCGCGTCGCGAGCGCGGCGATCCCCCAGAACACGAACGCGAGGACCACGAGGATGGGCAGGGCGATCTGCCAGATCTCGGCGGACCCCTCGTCGAACAGGTCGTCGGACCGCATCGCGACCCTGGCGAGCTGGGCGAGCGCAATGATCCCGATCCCGGCCATCGCCCAGCGTCCGGGGCGTGTCTCGCGCGTGACGTCGCCGCTGCGTGCCGACACCGCTGTCGGCACGTCGTCCCACGACCTGCTCTCGGGGAGCGGCCGCAGCCGCACGCCGCCGAGCGCGGCGACCTGACGCTCGAGGTCCCGCACCCGGTCGGACGGCACGACGAGGAAGGGGAACGCATCGCTGTCCTCGTCGATGAAGCACAGCTCGAGCCCGAGACGGGCGAGCGGCTCGACGGCCGCGGCGGTCGTCGCCTCGTCGCCGACGATGAGGTCGGGGATGCCCGAGAGGTCGAGGGACGCTGCGGCGCCGTCGCCGCGCGCGGCACGCACCGCACCCTCGAGGAAGGTGACGAAGCTCTCCCGGTCGTCCTTCCAGTCCGCGTACCAGGCGCCCGCGCACATCGTCTCGGTGATGGCGCTCACGACGACGTCGCTGGGGGTCCACGCGGGTTCGTCGGGGTCGTCGAGCCACACCTCGGCGGCGAGCACCTCGTCGATCGTCGCGCGCAGGCGCGCCCCGTCGACGACGTTCGCGCACAGCGCGTCCCAGAACGTGCGGTCGATCATCCGCGGATCCGCCATTGTCCCTCCTCAGGGCATTCGCACCGTCATGCTGATTCGCCAGGCATGTCAGCGACGAAGAGCGTAGCGGCTCCCCGGGCCCGCCACTCCAGATGTCCGTCGCACCTGAGACGATGGACCCACCATGAGCACCCGAACCGCGTCACTCGCCGCAGCCCTGCCCGGATCGACCGACCCCGACGCGCTCTTCGAGGCGTTCGAGGAGTGGGCCGCCGGGCGCGACCTCGAGCTCTACCCGGCGCAGTCTGAGGCGCTCATGGAGCTCGTCTCGGGGCAGCACGTCATCCTCGCGACGCCGACGGGCTCGGGCAAGAGCCTCGTCGCGATGGGCGCGCACTTCGCGGCGCTCGCCGCGTTCCAGGCGGGGCGTGGCGGTCGCACGTACTACACGGCCCCGCTCAAGGCACTGGTCTCGGAGAAGTTCTTCGCGCTCGTCGAAGTCTTCGGCTCGGAGAACGTCGGCATGATGACGGGCGACTCCTCGGTCAACCCGGGCGCGCCGATCATCTGCTGCACCGCGGAGATCCTCGCGAACGTCGCGCTGCGTGACGGCGGCTCCCGGACGGGCGCGGACGCGATCAGCCAGGTCGTCATGGACGAGTTCCACTTCTACGCGGACCCGCAGCGTGGCTGGGCGTGGCAGGTGCCGCTTCTCGAGCTGCCCGGCACGCAGTTCCTCCTCATGTCGGCGACGCTCGGCGATACGTCGTTCTTCACCGAGGATCTCGAGAAGCGCACGGGGCGCGACGTCGCGCTCGTCACGAGTGCGCAGCGACCCGTGCCTCTGAACTTCGAGTACGTGCTCGAGCCGCTCGGGGAGGTCGTCGAGGACCTCGTCCACACGCATCGTGCGCCCGTGTACATCGTCCACTTCACGCAGAAAGACGCGGTCGACCGCGCGCAGTCGCTGCTGAGCATGAACGTCGCGACGCGCGAGGAGAAGGCCGCGATCGCCGACGAGCTCGGCGACTTCCGGTTCTCGTCAGGCTTCGGTCGCGTGCTGTCGAAGTTCCTGCGTCACGGCGTCGGCGTCCACCATGCCGGCATGCTGCCGAAGTACCGGCGCGTCGTCGAGCGGCTCACACAGCGCGGCCTGCTCAAGGTCGTCTGCGGCACCGACACGCTCGGCGTCGGCATCAACGTGCCCATCCGCACGGTGCTGTTCACGTCGCTCGTCAAGTACGACGGTGAGCGCATGCGTCACCTCACGGCACGCGAGTTCCACCAGATCGCGGGGCGCGCGGGCCGCGCTGGCTTCGACACGGTCGGCGACGTGCTCGTCATGGCGCCGGAACACGTCATCGAGAACCGCAAGCTCGTCCAGAAGGCCGGTGACGACCCGAAGAAGCTCAAGAAGATCGTCCGCAAGAAGGCCCCCGAGGGCTCGGTCAACTGGACTGACAAGACCTTCGAGCGGCTGCGCGATTCCGAGCCTGAGCCTCTCACGAGCCACTTCACCGTCAACCACGCGATGGTCCTCAACGTCCTCGCGCGCAGCGAGCACGGCGAGGACCCGGTCGGCGCGATGCGGCACCTGCTCACGGCAAACCACGACAACGAGACCGCGAAGGCCAAGCACGTCAGGCAGGTGTTCCGCATCTACCGGTCGCTCCGCCAGGCAGGCATCGTCGAGAAGATCCGCGTGCGCGGGGACGACGGTGTCGAGCGGCCGGGCGTGAGGCTCGTCGTCGACCTGCCGCGCGACTTCGCGCTCAACCAGCCGCTGTCACCTTTCGCACTCGCTGCGCAGGAGCTCCTCGACGTCGAGAGCCCGACGCACGCGCTCGACGTCGTCTCGGTGCTCGAGGCGACGCTCGACGACCCGCGGCAGGTCCTCTACGCCCAGGAGCGGGCGGCCCGCGGCGAGGCGATCGGCGCACTCAAGGCGGAGGGCTACGAGTACGAGGAACGCATGGCGATGCTCGAGGACGTCACGTGGCCCCGGCCGCTCGAGGAGCTCCTCACGCCCGCGTTCGAGTCGTACAAGCGCGGTAACCCGTGGGTGTCCGACCAGGAGCTGCGACCCAAGTCGGTCGTGCGGGACATGGTCGAGCGTGCCTCGACGTTCTCCGAGTACGTGTCGCGCTACCAGCTCGACCGCACCGAGGGTGTCCTCCTGCGCTACCTCGCTGACGCCTACCGGGCGATGCGGCAGACGGTCGCCGCCGAGCACCGCACCGAGGAGGTCGAGGAGCTCACCGAGTGGCTCGGCGAGCTCGTCAAGGGCACCGACTCGAGTCTGCTCGACGAGTGGGAGCGGCTCGCCAACCCGGTCGACGACGACGCTGACACGCTCGTCGGTGACGGTCCTCTCTCGGGGGCGGGCGCGAGCGAGCAGGTCCGGCCGGTCACGGGGTCGCTGCGCGCCTTCCGGGTTCTTGTGCGCAACGCGATGTTCCGCCGCGTCGAGCTTGCCTCGCGTGAGGCGTACACGGCGCTCGGCGCGCTCGATGCCGCCGACGGCTGGGACGCCGACGCGTGGGCCGACGCGCTCGACCCGATGTTCGAGGAGTACGGCGACGACGCGATCGGCATCACCGGCGCCGCACGCTCGCCGCGACTCGTCGAGATGGCCGAGCAGGTCGACGGCAACTCGCGGCGCTGGGCCGTGCGCCAGGTGCTCGACGACCCGGACGGTGATCGTGCCTGGCACATCCGGGCCATCGTCGATCTTGACGCGAGCGACGAAGCTGGCGAGGTCGTGCTGCACATCACGGAGGTCGGCAGCCTGTAGAACCCGCGCACCCCGTGCCCACCGCGGAACACCCAGCAGGCGCCTCCGACCTGCGGGCAGGGTCGGGCTGGCACAGCAGTGCGGGCACACTAGTGCGAGCACACTCGTGCGGGCACACTCGTGCGGGCACACTCGTGCGGGCACAGCCGTGCGGGCACAGCCGTGCGGGCAGGGTCGTGGGGGCACGGCTGTGCACGCAGGACACGCAACCGCATGTGGACGCGGGTCTCGGTGGCACGGACGTGTGCGCTCGACCTCGTCGTCGCGGCCTGGACGTCACCCATCGGGGTAGGGCTCCCCGTCGTCGATCTCGGGGAACCCTGGGTCCCACGGTCTGTCGTAGCCGCCCGGGTCGGAGAAGATCCAGCCGCCTCGCCACGCCATGGCGATGCGTTCGCGGTCGACGTGACGGTGATGGAACCAGCAGAGCACCGCGGCGTTGTCTGTCGACGTACCGCCGCCGTCCGCCCAGTGGCGGCGGGCGTGGTGGATCTCGGAGATCTGGACGGGAGCCGAGCATCTCGGCCAGACGCAGCCCTGGTCACGTGCGACGACTGCCTTCCGGCGCGCCGACGTGAACGTCCGCTGCGACCTGCCGACATCGAGAACCTCCGAGTCCGGTCCGAAGACGACGCGGGTGACCGCGCAGTCCGCCGCGATCCTCTCGAGCACCTGACGCGGGACGGGACCTGAGCCGTCGAGCCACGTCGGTCCGGGGCTGAGCAGCTCCGCGACGACATCCTCAGCACTGCGCTCGTCGACACCGGGTTCCGTGGCACCGTGCCCGGCGAGACCGACGAAGTCGCGCCACGGGACGAGCACCGTCAGGTGCGGCCGGACACCTGCTCCGGCTCCCCCGGCCTCCCCTCGTTCGAGGTATGACCGCACGACCCCTGCGAGCGCGATCGCGCGTCGTTGAGTCGGCCGCAGACCGTCATCCTTCGACGGCACGCCGATCGCAGCATCGAGCGCGGTCGTGAGCATCTGCCCGTGTTCCTCGGCCAGGAACCCCGAGACGTGGTAGCCACCGAGCGTCCGGGAGAGGTCGAGATGCTCACGGTCCTGTGCGTGCCGGTAACCTCGTTCGTCGGCCTCGGGGTCTGCGACCTGCGCGAAGCGCCGGGCGGCCTTGCCGAGGTCACGCAGGTCGAAGCGGGCCGCGACCCCGAGCATCGCCTGCTCCCCCGTGATCTCCGCCCGCTCGCACGTGCACCATCCGCGGTCGGCCGGGCACGACGGGTCGTGCGACGGGTCCGCCCAGGGCACGCGACCGTCGGCTCCGATGCCCGGCACCATGCCGTTCTCAGCCCGGGCCTCGCGGTCTGAGGGCACGGAGTCGTGGGCATCCCCGTCCACTGGACGCTCAGCTGGCAAGGCCTGTTGCGGATACGTCTGCGCGAGCGCGGCGCACCGCTCGTCCGACGTCGGCAGCGTGCGGCTGAGCACCTCGACCTGCGGTGCCGTGAGACGACCGGCCCGTGCGGACCTCAGGGTTGCGGGAAGATGGTCGCGCAGACGGGCCGCTGCCAACGCCTCTCGGCGAGCGATCGCGAGCGACCGATGGTCGTGCCATGCGATCCAGTACGGAAAGCTGCGCACCGTGTCGGCCCGCCACAGGCCGTCAGCCTCGATGCGCCCGAGCCATGCGAGACGCTGCGCACCGAGCTGATCGAGCACGGCGACCGTTCGCCGGGAGGCCTCTGCCGCAAGCGTGGCGGGACCGTCGTCGAGGGCGTACGACGCGATGAGCGCCGCCAGCCTCTCGAGGAGCGTGATCTGACCGATGAGATCCCTCGGCAGCATGCCGCTCGACGCGCACGCACAGGAATCCTCCACGCGAGAGTTCTTCGCGCGCGCTTCCTCGACCTGACAGTTCTCCGCGCGCGCGTCCTCGTCCCACGCACTCTGTTCCTGGGAAGACTCGTTGGCGTCTGCGGCTTGTCGTCCCTTCGCGGCGGCAGCTGACTGCGTGTCCCCTGGCTCCACCGCTGAGGCCGCACCATGTACGTGAGTGGTGCGAGACGCGGCACCAGGACGCGACGCGCCCCGACGACGGATGTGCGGCCGCGCGGCGGGAGCGGCGCCGCGCACGCCGCGGTCGATGAAGTCCATCGCCGTCACCTCCGTCAGCGCTGCATCCTGCGCCTCGTCGTCTCGTCGCGTATCAGATCACGCCGCGTCGCTCACCTGGGGCGACATCTTCAGAGTATCGAACACCTGTTCGACATTCTCCGCTGGACCGACCTCTCACCCCCCAGCTCACCCCGTGCGCGGAGGAAGACGGCTCCTGCGACCTGTCCGTGCCAGGGAGTCGCATGAGGACTGCGCAGAGGGACGATCGTGCGCGAAGCGTGCCCCGCACCACGGCGAGCGGCCCGCCAGTCATCTCGGCCACCAGCACGCTCGAGCACGCCCGACCCCATGCAGGACACGCCCGCTCCGCACGCCGAGCACGCCGCGCCACGCGCGCAGGGCAGGCCCGCCCCGCACCCCGGCCGCCGGGCACGTCGCGCCACGCACGCGTCGCGTCGAAGTTGCTACCGACCTCCCCCTCGCGGTACACCTGCGCGGTGGCCAAGAAGTCGACCCCGTCCGGCACGCCTGCCCTCGTCGCCCTCGATCGCGCGCGCGTCGCCCACACCGTCCATGCGTACGAGCACGACCCGTCGACCGATCTCGGCTACGGCCTCGAGGCCGCCGCAGCGATCGGTGTCCCATCCGCGCAGGTCTTCAAGACGCTTCTCGCGCTCGCCGACGGCCGCCTCGTCGTCGGCGTCGTCCCCGTCGACGGTCGGCTCGACCTCAAGGCGCTCGCACGCGCCGTCGGCGCGAAGAAGGCCGAGATGGCCGACCCCGCCGCTGCAGAGCGCGCAACCGGCTATGTCGTTGGCGGGATCAGCCCGCTCGGTCAGAAGCAGCGCCTGCGGACGGTCGTCGACGAGTCCGCGCTCGACCACGCGATCGTCTACGTCTCCGCGGGTCGCCGAGGCCTCGATGTCGGGCTCGCGCCCGCCGACCTCGTCGCGCTCACGGACGCGACGACGGCTGCCCTCAGTCGCGACTGACCTCCCCAGCGACGAGCCCCCGCACGAGCGCCCCCCCCAGCGCCGCCAGCAAACCTGACCGCCGCTCGCGGTCGAGCCCGAGCACGTCGCCAGACGACCACGGATCCCCGACCGCATCGACGACCCCGACGACACGGCGTGCGGCCGCACGCACGACGAACGCCGCGAGATCACGGACGTCGACGACCTGCACCGCGCGCTGCGCCGTCTCCCGCACGAGCACGGTCCCGCCGCGCGTGAACCGCGCGGGCCAGTAGCCGAACCGGTCGCTGCCGTCGCCGGGCCCGACGATGAGCCCTGGCCGCACGACGAGGAGCCGATCGCTCAGCCTTTCGCGCGTCGCACGCCCGACGACCCGCACGCAAGGCACACGACGTCGGACCCTCCCGCGAGCAGCTCCGTGACGATGGCGCGACCGAGCCATGCCGTGCCACCGAGGACGAGCACGCGGCGCGGCCTCTGCACGGCGTCCGTCACGCGAAGGCTCAGTCCGTCGGCACGATCTCCGCGCCGAGCGGCAGCAACGACACGGGCACGAGCTTGAAGTTCGCGATCCCCAGGGGGATGCCGATGATCGTCACGCACAGCGCGATGCCCGTCGTGACATGTCCGATCGCGAGCCAGATCCCGGCGACAAGCAACCACACGATGTTGCCGAGCGTCGACATCACCTGCGTGCCCGGCTTGCGCACAACCGTCCGCCCGAAGGGCCACAGCGCGTACGAAGCGATGCGGAACGACGCGATGCCCCACGGGATCGTCACGATGAGCACGCAGCAGATGACGCCCGCGACGGCGTAGCCGACGGCGAGCCAGAAGCCGGCGAGGACGAGCCAGATGACGTTGAGGAGCGCGCGCATGCGCCCATCCTAGGAACAGCCCCCGACATCGGCTCGCCGCCCCCGCCACGCCGACGCCGTGCGCCCGAAGCCTCAGCCGATGCGTCGCGCGACCGCGTACCCACCGTCGTCGAACGACGTCTCGTAGACGCCGCCGAAGCGTGAGGCCGCGTACGCGGCGACGTCGTCGGGCGGGTTCCCGCCCCAGCCGGACCACGTGCGGATCGCGACGTACTCGGGCTGGACGTCGGATTCGGTGCCGATCCAGTACACGGTGCGGTCCGAGGTGAGGTGGACGATGAGCCCGAGGTCACTCGCGACGCTCGCCCCGACGGGGATCGACGCGAGCGCGCGCTCGCCCGCCGCGACGTGGGCGGTGCGTTCGTAGGTCGCGGGGTCGACGAGGTCACCGAACGGGAAACGGGGCACGAGCAGCGCCGCGACGACGACGGTGAGCGCGGGCACGGCTCGCGCGAACCCGCGTGCCGCGGCGCGCGACGAGGTGCGCAGGAGCCGCGTGCCGTCGATCGTCGCCGCAAAGACGATCGGCATGAGGATGAGCGAGTAGTGCCAGGTCGAGCCCCAGTAGTACTCGGTGGACCCTGCGTACCGCCAGAGCATCGTCGGGACGATCATGAGGAGGAGCGGCGAGCGCAGCGCCGCGAACGCCGTGACGACGAGCAGCAGGAGCAGCGTCTCGATCTTCACCTCGGGGACGAGGAGGTTCGTGAAGATCCGCCAGACGCCGTCGACGAGTCCGGCGAGGCCCTGTGGAGCGCCTGCGCCGCCCTCCTCGCCGAGCTTGCCCCAGTAGTCGTAGCGGTGCCACGGGTTGAAGATCGGGATGAGGACGAACAGCGTGAGCGTCATGCCGCCGAGCCCGGCGGCGGCCATCTGCCATGCACGTCGTCGTTCGCCCCAGCACCACAGGACGACGCCGAAGCCCGCGACGGTGAGCCCCATGTCCTCCTTGACGCCGAGCAGCAGGAGGAGCCACAGGCAGGCACGGCGCCACTTGCCGTCGAGCGCCGCGGCGAGCCCGAACGCGAGGATCGGGGCCGCGAGCGCGTACTCGTGGAACTGCACGTCGATCGCGGACTGCACGCCCCAGCTCGCCGCATAGGCGACGCCGACGGCGAGGCCCGCGGATCGTCCGAGCCAGCGCCTCGCGGCGTGCGTGAGGGGGACGACGGAGATCGCGACGAGCACCGCCTGGGCGACGAGGAGCGTCACCGGGCTCGGGAACATCCGGTAGAACGGAGCGATGACGACGAGGAGCGGTGACCAGTGGTCACCGAGCTGGATGTAGCCGTCACCCTTGATGTCGACGACGGGCCAGCCGAGCCCGGCCCAGCCACGGATCGCCTGCTCGAAGATCCCGTTGTCCCAGCTGGGCGTGTCCCAGCGGTGCCAGCGGGCGAGGCTCAGCGTGAGGTAGGCGGCGAGCGCGACGACGGCGACCGCGACCGCGGGCCACAGCGACGGGCGTTCGACGCGCGGATCGGCACCTGCGCCCGTCTCGTCCAGGGCCGCGGTCTCGCGAGGAGCCGCCGTCTCGGCAGGGGTAGCCGTCTCGCCCGGAGCGGCGGCCTCGTCGACGAGGGTCGTCGCGTCCCCGCCGTCCAGGGCCGCCACATCGTCAGCAGAGCCGTCAACGGGGGTGTCCGCGGGGGCGTCCGGGGGTCGCACTGTCATGGCGCCTATCTTTGCGCACGGCTGCGGTGGCTTCGACCCGCGCGCTCGCGCCGAGCGACGACTATGCTCGCGCTCGCAGAGGGCGAGCGCGTCATGCTGGCTGCCGCGCGGTGCGGCCCAAGAACAGGTGGTGACCATGCCCGACGGGCAGACAGGCAGTCGGACGCCGCACGACGACGCGCACGAGCAGTCGTCGTCGGACGACCGTGACGAAACGCGCGTCGAGCGTGCCGACCGCAACTGGGACGAGCTGCTCCAGGAGATGCGCATCGTGCAGACGGGCGTGCAGATCCTCACGGGCTTCCTCCTCACGCTGCCGTTCCAGGCTCGGTTCGACACGCTCGACGAGTACCAGCGGACGCTGTTCCTCGGGCTCGTCGTCGCGGCGGTGACGACGACGGGCGTGCTCGTGCTGCCCGTGCGGGCGCACCGCTCGCTGTTCCGACAGGGACAGAAGCAACCTCTCGTCGAGGCGGGCGACCGCATCGCGCGCGCGTGCCTCGTCCTCGTCGGGCTGCTCATGACGGGTGCCGCGGCGCTCGTGTTCGACGTCGTCCTGGGGCGCGTCGAGGGGCTCGTAGCAGCGGGTGCGGTGCTCGTGGGGCTGTCGACGCTGTGGCTCGGGGTGCCCCGCTGGATCGCGCGCCGCTGACCGCGGCCACCGCACTAGGATGACCGGTCGTGAGCACCTGGGACATCGCCGCCGCCCTCGCCCGTCAGGCCGACCGTGTCGCGGCCGCCGCGGAGGCGGCCGGCCGGGCCGCGGACGACGTGACGCTCGCCGTCGCGACGAAGTCCGTCGACGTCGCCCGGACGCTCGAGACCGTTGCGGCCGGTGCGCGTGTCCTCTGCGAGTCACGCGTCCAAGAGATCGTCGCGAAGGCACCTGCGCTCGAGGCGCTCGACGCCCCGCCCCAGGTCCACCTCATCGGCCCGCTGCAGTCGAACAAGATCAATGCGGCGCTGCGGCACGTCACGTGCGTCGAGACCGTGCACACGACCTCGCTCGCGGCGGCGCTCGGCGCGCGCTGCGTGCGCGACGACCGCACGCTCGACGTCCTCGTGCAGGTCAACGTGTCGGGCGAGCCGCAGAAGTCCGGCGTCTCCCCCGACGAAGCGGTCGACCTCGCGCTCGCGGTCGCCGCGACCGACGGGCTGCGCCTGCGCGGCCTCATGACGATCGGCGCGCACTCCCCCGTCGAGGCCGAGGTCCGCGCGGGCTACGCGCGCCTGCGCACGCTGCGCGACGACGTCCTCGCGGCGGGCGTCGTGAGCGCGACCGAACTGTCGATGGGCATGAGCGGCGACCTCGAATGGGCCGTCGCGGAGGGTGCGACGATCGTGCGCGTCGGCACGGCGATCGTCGGGCCGCGCGGCTGACTGCCTCCTGGCGCGCAGCACCGTTCCCGTCGACGTCGCGACCGGCCGACGCCACCACGACCGCCCGTGCCCTACCGCACCTCGCTCGGAAGCGGCATGCGCGAGCGCGTCGTGCTCCAGCCGGTGAGCCACGCACCGCCGACGAGCCCGACGACGAGCACGGCGAGCCAGCCCCACGGGATGACGACCTGCCACGTCGGGTCGTAGAGGACGTCACGGTCGACGCGGGCGAGGACGACGGCAACGCTGACGACGAGCCCGACGAGCGTGCCGAGCGCGACGCCCGTCCCGACGACACCGACGGCCTGGGCCCCGGCGAGCCGTCTTCGCAGCCCGGGTGCCGCACCGATCGCGGAGAGCACCGCGAGGTCGGGACGTGACTCACCGGCGAGCAGGAGAAGGACGAGCAGCGCGGTGCCGATCCCGAGCACGAGCCCGGCCGCGGCCAGGCCTCGCACGTAGGGGCCGTAGGTCGTCGTCGTCCAGTCCTCGACGGTGACGTAGAACGACGACAGCTCTTCCCGCAGCGTGGCTGCGACGGCTGAGCGTGCCGCATCGCTGCTCGGTTCGACGACGAGCCCGACGGGCTCGACGTGGAGCCCCAGCCGGTCGGCGACCGCGGGCGGCAGGATGGTGAGGCGCCCCGCCACTGCAAGCTCGGGCACGTAGGTCGCAGGAAGGGTCGTGGCCTCGCCGACGTTCCCGAAGGCGTCGTGCACCTCGAGGGTCGTCGTGCCGGCGGCCGTGACGACGGCGTCCCGGGAGTCGAGGACGAGGCCGGCACGGAGCGCGGCGACGCCGTCATCCGTCCCGGGCATCCCGAGCGCGGAGAGCGCGGTGCCGTCGTCGACGAGCGTCATCCCTGACCACCCCGGGGCGGAGTGACGCTCCGCGACCCGGGGGTCGCAGCGGGGGTCCTCTCGCTGGGCGCGACGCAGCGCGTCCGTGTCGCTGGAGCTCGTGGGGTCGAACGGGTCGGCGACGATCGGGCAGGCTTCGTCGGGTGCGGTGCGGGCGACGACGATCGGCGTGAGCCCCTGCGCCGCCATCTCCTCGCGCTCCTCCGGGCCGAGGTGCGTGACATCCGTGCCGGGGCCGCGGACGACGACGATGCGCGCACCCGGGTCGGTCTCCCGGACGGTGGCGTGGAGCCGCCGGGCGTCGGCCTCGGCGTCGTTGCCGGGCGCGAGCGGTGGGCGGTGCGTGCCGTTGGCGAGGAGGTCGACGACGACGCGCCCCTCCCCTGCCGCATGGTGGTGCGCGGCGCGCTCGCGGGCGTCGAAGCTCGTCCCGATGACGATCCCTGCGACGAGGGCAGCGCTCGTCACCATGACGGCGGTGACACCTGCGGCCGTGCGGGTCCGGTCCCGTGCGGCGTCGCGCGGCGCGAGCCGCACGGGCAGGGCGGCACCGCGTGCGAGCCTTCCGAGGAGCGTGACGGCGGGTCCGGCGAGGAGCACGGCGCCGAGCGCGAGCCCGAGCGTCCCTGCCGCGAACGGGAGGTCGGAGCCGGTGCGTGCCGCCCAGGCGACGGCCCCGAGCCCGACGACGGCGAGCACACCGCCGAGGATGTCGAGCCGCGCGGGCGGTCGGGGCTCGGCACGCCGTCCGCCGAGGACTGCGACCGGGTCGAGACGCCCGGCAGTGCGCCCGGGCGCCCAGGCAGCGAGCGCGACGGTAGCGACGACGACGCCGCCGACGCCGGCGAGGTACGGGACGGCGTACCGGAGGTCGGTCATGTCGACGCCGCCCGCCCAGCCGGGGGCGACGGCCTCGCCGACGAACGTTGCGGCGATGCCGGCGCCCGTCCCGGCGAGCGCCGCGACGATGCCCTGGAGGGCTGCTCCGAGCATGACGAGGTGTCGGAGGTCGCGCGGCGTCGCGCCCGTGACAGCGAGCAGTGCGAGCTCTCGGGCACGTCGCCGGACACCGACGACGTGTGCGGGTGCGATGGTGAGGACGAGCACGAGGCCGACCCCGACGGCGACGAGTGCGACGGTCCCGACCGCCTCGCTCGTGCGGGTGCCGGCGGGCTCGCCGTAGCCGGCCACGAGGTAGGGCACCTCGGATGCCGCGGGTCGGTTGGCGGCGGCGTCGCGCGACGGGCCGGAGAGGCCTGCCTGGTTGAGCGCGACGAGGTCGCTCCACGCGAGGGGCTGGCCGACGACGAGGTACGTGCCGTCGGGCACCACCATGCCGTCGCTCCCGGTCAGTGGCGCGACGACGGGCTCGGACACGAGCACGCGGGCCCCGACGATCGCGGGGTCGAGGAGGCCGACGACGGTGAGGTCGACGTCGACGTAGCCCGCGCCGGTCGCCGTGATGGCGCGGACCGTGACGACGTCGCCGAGCCCGAGCCCGATGTCGCCGGCCGCGATCTCGCCCCGGGTGACGGGCATGCGGCCGAGGGTCGGCGCCGCACGGCCCGTGGGGTCGGAGGCGAGCTCGCACGTGTCGAAGCCCCGCAGGCTGCCGTCGGCGCGGTCGGTCCACGCGCATCCGCGCAGCGTGACGACCTGCGCCGGGTCGACGGTCCGGGTGAGCGCGGCGAGCCCCGCCTCCGCGCGCAGCTTGTCCGGAGCGGGCGGCTCGTCGAGCGTCGTGGCGACGTCGAGCGCGAGCGGACCGTCCTGGGTGACGGGCCGGACGTGCCACGTGAGCACCGCCTCGACGCCCGAGGGCACGAGGTCGTCGACGACCGGCGGGCGGGCGACCGCGACGGTGCTGAGCGTGAGGAGGGTCGCGACCGCGGCGGGCAGGAGCGTCAGGCCCGCGACGAGCGCGGTGCGGCCGGGGCTGCTCCGGACGTCGCGGCGCGCGACGCGGGCGAGCGCTCGCAGGCGCGCGAGCCTCCCGCCGCGACGGCCGACGGCGTGACGCGAGGCGGCGGCCCGGGGTGCGGGACGGACCCGCTGGGCGACGCTCATCGGACCTCGCTCGGCAGCGGCAGGCGGGAGCGCGTCGTGAGCCAGCCCGTGAGCCAGGCGCCGAGCGGCAGTAGGACGAGCACCACAGCGATCTGCGTCCAGGGCACCGTGAGCACCCAGGTGGGGTCGACGGGCCCGGGCTGCTTGCGCGCCGAGAGGGCGACGTAGCCGAGAGCGACGGCGAGCCCGAGCAGCGCGCCGAGCGCGGTGCCGAGGCCGACGAGCACGCCGGACTGTGCCGCGAGGAGGCGTCGCCGCGTCCGTGGTGCGGCGCCGACGGCGTGGAGGACCGCGAGATCGGCGCGCGCCTCCCCAGCGACGAGGAGGATGACGAGACCAGCAGTTCCGATTCCGAGAACGGCCGCTGCAGCCATGAGCGACACGTCGACGACCGTGCTGCTCAGCTGGCTCCGCACGCCCGGGGAGGCCCATCCGGCGCTCCCGAGCGCCGTGTCGGCGGCAGCCTCGACCGCTGCGGTGAGCGACGCCTCGGACGGGTGGACGACGGCCCCGACGGGAAGCGCCCCGAGCCCGAGGTTGGCCACGACCGTCGTCGGCAGAATGGTCATGAACTGGGTCCGGTCGAGGCCAGGCACGACCGTCGCGGGGATCGACGTCCACGGGATCGCGTCGTCGGGGGCGGGGGCGTCCTCGGTGACGTCTGGTATGACGCGGACGCGCACCGTCCCGTCGTCCTGGAGCAGCGTGCTCGAGGCGAGCGCCGCGCGGCCGTTCGCGAGCACGGCGGAGGCGGCGAGCGCCGCGTCCAGCCCGAGGTCTGCCGACCAGGTCCCGTCGTCGACGAAGACCGACGCGGTCCAGGCACCACCCTCCTCGAGGAACGACGGCGCGCAGCGCGGGTCCTCGCGGGCGAGCCGCCGGTTCTCCGCCGACCCGTCGGGCCCCTCGACGGGCACCCACGGGCACGTCCGCGCCACGTTCGGCGCGACGTCGACAGCCACGCCAGCCTCGGGGGCCGCATCGGTCCCGCCGGCGCGCACCGACGGGGTTGTCACGCGCACGATCCTCGCGTGCGGGTCGATGCGATGGACGGCGGCCTCGACGCGGTCGAGCGCGGCCGTCCCGTCGACGACCTCGGGGTTGACGTAGGCGACGACGGTGCCCTCGCCGGCAGCGGGGGTGGCCGTCGCGCGGGCGTGCGCGATGCCGCTGGTGAGGGAGAGGCTCGTACCGACGAGGACAGCAGCGGCCGCCGCGACGGCGAGGACGGCGGCGACCGAGCGCGAGCGGTTGCGTGTCGCGTCGCGCAGCGCGAGCCGGACCGGCAGCGACGCGCGCGGCGCGAGCACGCGGGCCACCCCGGTGACGAACCCGCCGGCGCTGAGCAGCACCCCGAGGCAGAGCACGACGAGCGCGGCGCTCACGAGGCCGCTCAGTGAGCCGGACAACGCCCAGGCCCCGAGCGCGAGCCCGCACGCGACGAGGCCGAGCCCGGCGACGGTCGTGCGGCGCGACGGCGGGACCTCGCCGCGTCGACCGGCGAGGACACGCACGACGTCGACGCGTCCGGCGCTGCGTGCGGGGACGAGCGCGGCCGTGACGACGAGAGTGACGGTCCCGACGAGCACGAGCACGAGGCTCGCCCACGGGACGGTGACGCTGCGCTCGGCGGTCTCGCCAGCGGGCACGGGGGCGAGATGGACGGTTGCGACGCGGGCGAGCACGCCGACGGTCATGCCGACGACGGCTGCGAGGGCGCCCTGGAGCGCGGCGCCGGCGAGGACGAGCGCGCGCAGCGTCCGCGGTGCGGCCCCGACGGCCGCGAGGAGCGCGTACGTCCGGGTGCGGCGTCGGACGACAACGACCTGGGAGGGCGTGACGATGAGGACGAGGACGAGCGTCGCGGCCACGGTCCCGAGCACGATGACCTCCGTGCTCGGCCCGCTCACCGTGGGCGGGTCGTTCGCGCCGGTCGTGTGACCCGCGACGAGGAACGGGATCGCGTCCCGAGCGGGCGGGTCGGCCGCCGCCGCGCGTGCCGGGCCGTGGAACCCTGCGGCGTTGAGCCGGACGAGGTCCGCCCAGGCGACGGCCGGGTCGGTGATCCGCACGGTCGTCGCGTGCGGCGCCAGGACCGTGCCGTGCCCGGGCCCGACCCGCAGCTCGACGAGGGCGCCGGGTGTGGGGACGTAGGTGCCGACGACGCGCAGTGTGCGGACGTCGTCGCCGATGCGGACGTCTAGCGCGCCGCCGACGACGGCGTCCGTTCCCACGGGCACGACGACCTCGTCCGGGTCCTGCGGCGCCCGGCCCGTGGCGAGGTCCGACGGCTCCGCGAAACCATCCTTCCCGGCCGTGGCGTCGAGGACGAGGAGCGTGCACAGCAGCGCGCGTCGCGCGTCGGCGCCGCCGACGATCACGTCGGAGCATCCGGTCGTCGCCCAGCCCGAGGCGCCCGGGAGCGCGTCGTGCAGGCGTGCGGCGACGTCCTCCCAAGAGGCTGCGGCCCCGGGGCTGCCCACGAGCACGCGCTGCGCGTCGGTCGGCCCCGACTGGAGCACGGGCGCGCCGGCCCACGTGAGCTCGGCCTCGACCCCCTCACCGAGGACGAGGCCCCCGACGCCCGGCGTCGTGTATGCGGTCTGCACGACGAGCGCCATCGAGACGACCGCGACGACAACAGCAAGAAGTCCGGCGACGAGCAAGGTGCTGCCCAGGTCACGTCGGGCGTCGCGTCGGGCGAGGCGGATCGCGACACGCCACCGCGTACGCGTGCGTCGCGCGCCTGCCGACGCGAGTGCGTCGGGCGCGTCTGCGGCCGTGGCCGCGGGCGCGGGCGAGGGCGCGGGCCCACCGCCGGTAGGAGGGGCTCCGAGCGTCACGCGTCACCACCCGGGCGGGTGCCCGCGAGAAGGCTCTCGGCGCCCGCACGGCGCCCGGTCCCGTCGACGACGACGCCGTCGCGCAGGAAGATCGTGCGGTCGGCCCACGCGGCGAAGCGCGGCTCGTGCGTGACGAGGAGGCCCGCGGCCCCGGCGTCGACGCGGGCGCGGAGGACGCCCATGATGGCCTCTCCCGTGACGGAGTCGAGCGCACCCGTGGGCTCGTCGGCGAGCCCGAGGCTGCGGCGGCCGACGAGGGCTCGCGCGATCGCGACGCGCTGGCGCTGGCCGCCCGACATGTCGTCGGGGAAGCGGTCGGCGAGCTCGGGGATCTCGACCTCTGCGAGCGCAACGAGCGCGGCCTTGCGGGCACGGCGCGCGGAGACTCCGTCGAGCTCGAGCGGCAGGGCGACGTTCTCGGCGGCGGTGAGCGCGGGCACGAGGTTGAAGTCCTGGAAGACGTAGCCGATCTCGCGGCGGCGCAGCGCGGCGCGCTGCGTGGCGCCGAGCCCGCTCATGGGGGTTCCTGCGATCTCGACGACGCCCGTGTCGGCGGTGTCGAGGCCGCCGGCGATGTTGAGGAGGGTCGACTTACCGGAGCCTGAGGGGCCCATGACGGCGACGAGCTCGCCCGCGTGGACGTCGAGGTCGACGCCGTCGAGCGCGTGGACGGCGTTCTCGCCTGTGCCGTGGGTGCGAGTGACGGCGCGCAGAGAGAGGACGGGGGTGGTCATCGGTGGCCTCCGGCCGAGGTGTCGGTCGTGCGCGCGGCCGCGGGGGCGGGGGCGCTCGTGGGAGCTGTGGTGGTGGCGCGAGTGCGGGCTGCGCGGGCGAGGCGGGCCTCGACGTGGTCGAGCCACCGCATCTCGGCCTCGGCCTGGAAGACGAGGCTGTCGAGGACGAGGGAGAACGCGAGCTCGGCGGGCTCGGTGCCGGCCGTCGTCGTGCGCAGGCGTGTGTAGTCGTGGAGGGCGCGCATGGTCTCGGTGCGCTGGAGCTGGACGACGGCGCTGACGTCGACGCCGGGGACGGTGACGGCGAGGGCGAGCTTGATGGCGAGCTCGTCGCGCGCGGGGGCGCCGCGGCGGACGGGAGTCGTCCACCAGGCGTCGGCCTCGGCGCGGCCCGCGTCGGTGAGGTGGTACTCGACGGTGCCGGTGTCGGCCGTGACGGCCTCGTCGACCCCGACCTCCCCCTGCGGGGCCGGGGCGACGAGGCCGTCGCGGACGAGCCTCTGGAGCGTCGTGTAGACCTGCCCGACGTTGAGGGGCCAGGTACCTCCGGTGCGGCTCTCGAACTCCTGGCGGAGCTGGTAGCCGTGCATCGGCCGTTCGGCGAGAAGGGCCATGAGCCCGTGGCGGACGGACATCCGCACCCCCTGCATACTCGGTATGGTCACATCGACAGCTAAGAGATACCCGGTATGCACATGCTGAGTCAAGCGCGACACCTCCGGTCCGGCCGCGCCCCGGCGCGCAATGGTCAAGCACGCTTGACACACGCGTCTATGTCAAGCACGCTTTCCATATCAAGCTACCTTGACACAGGAGGTCACGTGACCAGCACCGCTCCCCGGAGCCCCTGATGCGCAACGACGTCCGCACGCTCCGCGAGGCCGCAGGCCTCTCCCAGGCCGCGCTCGGCGCCGCCCTCGGCGTCTCCCGTCAGACCGTCAACTCCATCGAGAACGGGAAGTACGACCCCTCGCTCCCCCTCGCGTTCGCGATCGCCCGCCACTTCCACCTCACGATCGAGGAGATCTTCCATGTCGACGACTAGCCGCACGACCCTCGTCCAGGGCGCCGTCGGGCTCGCGTGCGGGCTCGCCGCCGCCATCACCCTCGTCCTCCTGCTCACCGCCAACGGGCAGGACTCCATGGCGAAGGGGGTCGCGTTCGGCGGCGGCACCGTCCTCGTCCTCTTCTGCGTCGCCGTCGTCCGCGCGCTCCGCAACCCGGCCGGGCTCACGGCCGCCGAGCGCACGATCACCGGCCGCGCCGACGAGCGCGACACCCGGCTCGTCGAGAAGTCCTTCGCGACGACAGGGCTCGTCGCGATCGGCGCGACGAGCATCGCCACGGTCGCGCTCGCGCTCGACGCCCCCGTCGTCCCCGTCATGGCGGTGCTCCTGTGGCTGCTCATCGGCACGCTCGTCGTCACGAGCGTCGTCGTCGCCCGACGCGGCTGAGCATGCTCCCCGACCCCTCCGGACGCGGCGACGGCCCGGGACCCCCCAGGGTCCGGGCCGTCGCCGCACCCTGAGAAGCGCCGTGCTCGCGTCAGAACTGCGCGGCGATCCCCCGCAGCCGCGCGACGTACGCGGGCCAGTCGACGCCGTCGGGGACGTTCCAGGCATCGTCCCGCGCGAGCCCCACCGCACCGTCGACAAGCTCGCGCACGACGTCCATCTGGCCGGCGTGCCGCAGCAGGTCCGCGAGCAGGTGGTCGAGCACGAGGCCGAGCGTCGTCGACGACCTCTCCGCAGGCCACCACGGGACGACGCCGGGGGTGCCCGGACCGAGGTCGAGCGTCGGCCGGACGTGCGCGTGCACGTCGCGGACGAACCCGACGACCACCGAGGCCGGAACCTCGACGGGCACCCACCAGTCCGCCTGCGGGTCCGTGTCGTACGCGTCGAGCGGCACGCTCACGGGCGACGGCTCGCCCGGCCAGGGCCGGCCGAAGCAGTCCCCGAGGTAGCCGAGCTCGACGTTCGCACAGTGCCGCAAGGCCCCGAGCAGCGTGAAGCCCGTCGGGGTCATCGGCGTCCGCAGCTCGCGCTCCGAGAGCCCCTCGGTCTTCCACACGAGGGCGTCGACGACGCGGTCGAGCCGGGCGCACGACCGGACGAACGCGTCGTCGACCGTCACGGGACCCGCGCCGTCCACTCCTCCGTCGAGAACTTCGTCTCCGCAAGCTCGGCCGCGCGAGCACGCTCGGCGTCGGTCACCACGCCCGGCACGGTGTCGTAGCGGCTCGCGAAGTAGTCCTTGAACGCCTCGATGACGTCCGCACGGGCCATGCCCGACTGCGAGCGCAGCGGGTCGACGCGCTTGTTGGCGCTCTTCGTGCCCTTGTCGCTCATCTTCTCGCGGCCGATGCGCAGGACCTCGAGCATCTTGTCCGCGTCGATGTCGTAGGCCATTGTCACGTGGTGGAGCACCGCTCCCCCGACGAGCCGCTTCTGCGCGGCGCCCGCGATCTTGCCGGCAGGGGACGCGATGTCGTTGAGCGGCTTGTACGTCGCCTCGATGCCGAGGGAGCCGAGCGCGCCGAGCACCCAGTCGTCGAGGAACGCGTAGGACTGCTCGAAGCTCAGGCCCTCGACGAGCGAGCTCGGGACCGTGAGCGAGTACGTGATGGTGTTGCCGGGCTCGATGAACATCGCGCCGCCGCCCGAGATCCGGCGGACGACGGTGATGCCGTGCTTCTCCGCGCCCTCGGGGTCGACCTCGTTGCGCAAAGACTGGAACGAGCCGATGACGACCGCAGGTGCGCCCCACTCCCAGATCCGCAGCGTCGGGCGTCGTTCGCCGCGGTCGACGCTCTCGGAGATCGCCTGGTCGAGAGCCATGTGCATCGCGGGGCTCTGCGGGCCCTCGTGGACGATCTCGAACGTGTGGTCGTGCCAGCCCGTCGCGTGGCCGAGTGCTCGGCGCACGGCGATCGCGACGGCCTCGGCGGAGAACCCGACCATCGTCACCGAGTCGTCGAGCACCCCCTCGACCGCGCGCGCGAGCTGAGCGACCGAGGCGGTCGCCGGCATGCCGACGAGCGCCGCGTCGATGTCCTCAAGAGCTGTGTCCGGCTCGAGGAAGAAGTCGCCCGAGACCGCGACCTGCGCGAGCCTCTCGCCTGCCTCGTCGGTCTCGACGTCGACCGCCACGAGCTTGCCACCGGGAACCTTGTATTCGCCTCTCACAAGGCCCCACACTACGTCCGCGCGAGGACGCCCGTGCCGTGGCGTGGGTCACGCTCCGCAGGTCAGCGGGGCTCGACGCCCGCCTTGAGGAGGCCGTAGACGGCCGAGTCAGTGAGGGCCTCCCACGAGGCCTCGATGAGGTTGGGGCCGACGCCAACGGTCGACCACGACGTCTCGCCGTCGGTCGTCTCGATGAGGACGCGCGTGATGGCGTCGGTGCCGAGGGAGTTGTCGAGGATGCGGACCTTGAAATCGATGAGCTCGAACTCCTCGAGCTCGGGGTAGACGCGCAGGAGCGCCTGGCGCAGCGCGTGGTCGAGCGCGTTGACGGGGCCGTTGCCCTCGCCGGTCGAGACGATGCGTTCGCCGCCCGCGGTGAGCTTGACCGTCGCTTCCGAGGACGTGTCGGCCCCGCGCGAGCCGTGACGCTCGACGATCGAGCGCCACGACTCGACCGTGAAGTAGCTGAGGCGCGTGCCGGAGACCTCCTCGCGCAGGAGGAGCTCGAAGGAGGCGTCGGCCGCGTCGAACGTGTAGCCCTGGGCCTCAGCGTCCTTGACACGGTGTGTGACGCGGCTGAGCAGCTCGCTCTGGCCCGCGAGGTCGAAGCCGAGCTCGCGACCCTTGAGCTCGATCGACGCACGCCCCGCCATGTCGGAGACGAGCATGCGCATGTCGTTGCCGACGAGGCGCGGGTCGATGTGCTGGTAGAGGTCGGCGTCGACCTTGATCGCGCTCGCGTGGAGTCCGGCCTTGTGCGCGAAGGCGCTCGCCCCGACGTAGGGCTGGCGGCCGTAAGGCGAGATGTTCGTGTGCTCGGAGATCGCGTGGGCGATGCGGCTCGCCTCGGCGAGCCCGTCGCCCGCGAGGACGGGACGGCCGAGCTTGAGCTCGAGGTTGGCGACGACGGTGAGGAGGTCGGCGTTGCCGGTGCGCTCACCGTAGCCGTTGACGGTGCCCTGGATGTGCTCGGCACCGGCGTTGACGGCCGCGATCGTGTTGGCGACGGCGCAGCCCGAGTCGTTGTGGGCGTGCATGCCGAGGCGCACGTCGGGGCCGAGGGCGTCGCGCACCGCGCCGACGATCTCGGTGACCTGATCGGGGAGCATGCCACCGTTCGTGTCGCACAGGACGACGGCCTCGGCGCCCGCGTCGGCGGCAGCGCGGGCTGCCTCGAGCGCGAAGGCGGGGTCGAAGAGGTAGCCGTCGAAGAAGTGCTCGGCGTCGACGAAGACACGGCGTCCCTCGCTGACGAGGAATGCGACGGTGTCCGCGATCATGGCGAGGCCCTCGGCACGCTCGGTGCGCAGCGCGCGCTCGACGTGGCGGACGTCGGACTTCGCGACGAGCGTGATGACGGGTGCGCCCGAGTCGAGCAGCGCGCGCACCTGCGGGTCCTGCGACGCGACGATGCCCGCCTTGCGGGTCGCTCCGAACGCCGCGAGCACCGCGTGGCGCAGCTCGAGCTCCTTGGCGGCTCGAGCGAAGAACTCGGTGTCCTTGGGCACCGCGCCCGGCCAGCCGCCCTCGATGTAGCCGACGCCGAGCTCGTCGAGCAGCGGGGCGATCGCGAGCTTGTCCGCGACGGACAGGTTCATACCCTCCTGCTGGGCACCGTCGCGCAGCGTGGTGTCGTAGACGTCGAAGCCCATCGGGACTCTCCTCGTGTCGGTGGTCGGGGTCGACCGTGGTGTCGTGACCAACAAAAAGACCCCCCGGAAGGTACGGGAGGTCTGCGCGCCGAGCCGGGGCCGGGCGCGCTACGCAATGATGAGGGTGAAGCAGGTCACAGAGGGATGATGCCACACCCCGGAGCCCGAGACACGGGTGCCCACCTGGTGGACCTACGACCTTCGGTGGCGGACGAGAACCTCACGTTCCACGAAGTGACCCTTCACCCGCGTTCAACGCGCGCGCCCGAGCTTTATCCCTTAGGTTCGCCATGCACATGTCGTTCGCGCGCACGCACGGGCGCGCCGCATCTCACCAGGGGAAACATTGAAGACCTTCACCAAGCGCGCCGTGACGTCGCTCGCGACGCTTGCACTTGCAGCTTCCGGGGCGCTCGTCGCGACCGCTCCCGCCCACGCAGCCGCCACACCCACGTTCACCGGACTCTCTGTCTCCGGTATGAAGTCGTCGTACACGCTTTCGTCGAAGACCAAGGAGTACGCCTTCACGGTCAACGTCAGCGGCACGGCCGCCGACAGCAGCGTCGTCACCGATGACAACGGCGACGGCCTGAGCGTGCTCTACAAGCCATACGACTCCGAGTTCTACGGGCCGAAGGTCAGGACCCTCTCCTCGAAGGTCAAGGACCCGTCCCGCCCGTCGATCAGCACCTACCCGGACAACATCGTCACGGGAGCGAACACGTACAAGCTCCGGGTGTCCGCCTACACGAGCCCCGGGGTCTACGAGCTCGCGATCCCCGTGACGCAGCAGAACTGGACCGTGTCGCCCTACGGCAAGGTCACGAAGATCGTCAAGAAGAAGGTGACGATCAAGGCGCACCCCAAGCTGAGCCTCGCTCAGACGACCTACTACGCGCCGAGCTGGCGGGTCGGCAAGACCGCCACGATCACGTTCAACGCTCCTGCCTACCAGCACGGTGGCAAGGTCACCCTCTACTACAAGAAGAAGGGTGCCAAGAAGTACACGAAGATCGTCACGAAGTCGCTCGTCGCCAAGAAGGGCTCGTACTGGGCAAAGGCGGTCCTCAAGACGAAGAAGCTCACGAAGACCGGGCACGTCTACTTCAAGGTCTCGTCCGTCAAGTACGCGAAGGGCTACAAGACCAAGGCGCAGAAGATCACGGTGAAGCGCCGCTGACCCGCGCCTTCACGGAACACGAATGCCCCGGCTCTCCCACGAGGAGAGCCGGGGCATTCGCCTTCGACGGCGCGACGTCAGACGAGCCGGTGCATCCATCCGTGCCGGTCGGGCCGGCGGCCGTTCTGGATGTCGGTGAGCTCTTCGCGGATCGACATCGTCAGCGCGCCCGACGTGCCGTCACCGACGGTGAGGTCAAAGTCGGCGCCCGCGAGCCGGCCGATGGGCGTGAGCACGGCGGCCGTCCCGCACGCGAAGATCTCGGCGATCGAGCCGTCGCGCAGGCCGGTGAGGACCTCATCGAGCGTGATCGTGCGCTCGTGGACCCCGATGCCGCGGTCGGCGACGAGCTGGAGGATCGAGCGACGGGTCACGCCCTCGAGGATCGAGCCCGTGAGGGAGGGCGTCGCGACGGATCCGTCGGCCCCGACGACGAAGATGTTCATGCCGCCGAGCTCTTCGAGCGTCGTGTTCGTCGCGGCGTCGAGGAAGGCGACCTGGTCGCAGCCGTTCGCGTAGGCCTCCTGCTGCGGGAGCAGGCTCGCGGCGTAGTTGCCGCCGCACTTGGCCGCGCCCGTGCCGCCGGCACCGACGCGGTGGTAGTTCTGCGACACCCAGATGGAGACCGGGTTGACGCCCTTGGCGAAGTACGGGCCGACGGGTGAGGCGATGACGAGGTACTCAGCCTCGAGCGTCGAGCGCACGCCGATGAACTTCTCCGACGCGTACATGAAGGGACGCAGGTAGAGGCTCGCCTCGTCGCCCGTGGGGATCCACTCGCGGTCGACGCGCACGAGCGCCTCGATCGACGCGACGAAGTCGTCGACGGGGAGCTCGGGCAGGGCGAGGCGTCGGGCGGACGCTGCGAACCGCTCGGCGTTGGCCTCGGGCCGGAAGGTCCACACGGAGCCGTCGGCGTGCTGATACGCCTTGAGCCCCTCGAAGATCTCCTGGGCGTAGTGGAGGACCGCGGTCGCGGGGTCGAGCTGGAGCGGGCCGTACTTCTCGACGCGGCGCTCGGCCCAGCCGCCGTCGGCGGTCCAGCGGGCACGGGCCATGTGGTCGGAGAAGACGGTGCCGAAGCGGGGCGCGGCGAGGGCCGACGCCCGCTCGTGATCGGGCGTCGGCGTGTCCGTGAGGGTCACGTCGTAGGCCGCGGCGAGGTCGGAGATCTGCGTGGGGGTGGTGCTGTCGTTCATGAGGGTGGCCTTTCACCGGGCGGGCGCGCGGGACGCGCGCCCGCCACCAACGGACGTTACCGGGTGAGGACGGCCGAGGGCACGGGACCCGCTGGGGTCACTCGGCCACGCGCTGCGCGAGGTCGGTGCCGATCTCGGCCGTCGACCGTACTCGGGTACCGCGCTCGACGAGGTCGGCCGCGACCGCGGCCGTGACCTTCGCCGACTCGGCTGCGTAGCCGAGGTGGTCGAGGAGCATCGCGACGGAGAGGACGGTCGCGGTGGGGTCGGCCTTGCCCTGACCGGCGATGTCCGGGGCGGAGCCGTGGACCGGCTCGAACATCGAGGGGGCGGTGCGGTCCGGATTGATGTTTGCGGACGCCGCGAGACCGATGCCACCCGTGATGGCGGCGGCCTGGTCGGTGAGGATGTCGCCGAAGAGGTTGTCGGTGACGATGACGTCGAACCTCGAGGGGTTCGTCGTGAGGAAGATCGTCGCGGCGTCGACGTGGAGGTAGTCCGTCGTCACGTCGGGGAACTCTGCGTTGACGGCCTCGACCGTGCGACGCCACAGGTGGCCTGCGTGGACGAGGACGTTGTGCTTGTGGACGAGCGTGAGGTGCTTGCGCGGGCGCGCGGCGGCGCGCGCGAAGGCGTCGCGGACGACGCGCTCGACGCCGAAGGCCGTGTTGACGGAGACCTCGTTGGCGACCTCGTGGGGCGTGCCGGTGCGGATCGAGCCGCCGTTGCCGACGTACGGGCCCTCGGTGCCCTCGCGGACGACGACGAAGTCGATCTCGCCGGGCTCGGCGAGCGGCGAGCGCACGCCCGCGAAGAGCTTCGCGGGGCGCAGGTTGACGTAGTGGTCGAGCGCGAAGCGCAGCTTGAGGAGGAGGCCGCGCTCGAGGACTCCCGACGGCACCGTCGGGTCGCCGATGGCGCCGAGGAGGATCGCGTCGTGGCCGCGGATCGCGTCGAGGTCGGCGTCGGTGAGGGTCTCACCGGTCGCGTGCCAGCGCTGCGCGCCGAGGTTGAAGGCCGTCTGCGAGACCGTCGCGTCGGTGCCCGTGAGGGCAGCCTCGAGGACCGCGAGGCCCTGCTCGACGACCTCGATGCCGATGCCGTCGCCCGCGACGACCGCCAGGTTGATGTTGCTCGTCATGCAGGGGATCGTAGGGCGCGCCGTCCGCACTCCGACGGACCGTCTCACCACATGGTGAGACGTATCCTCCCGCGGGTCGGGACGACGGCGGTCCTGCGACGATTCCGCGCGACGGGTGCAAGCCCCCTGCCGACCAGGACACATGCACGTCGTCACCCCCGTCCGAGAGGAACCCTCGTGAGGACCACCACCTCCCGTCCGTCCCGCCGCGTGCGCCTCGCCGTCGCCGCCCTCGCGCCCGCAGCACTCCTGCTCGGCGCGTGCGCGAACCCGGACGCGCCCGGTGCGCAGCCGACCTCGATCGACGAGCACGCCCCCGTGTCGCTCACCGACGCCCGCGAGGCCGTCGGCACGTGGACCGTCGTCGGCGCCGCCGCCGACCCGGGCACGGTCGTCCAGATCGGCTACGGCTTCACCCTGTGGCTCGACTGCGGCCGCGTCGAGGGCTCCTACCTCCTCGGAACAGACGGCGCGCTCCTCACGGACGCGTGGGCCGGCTCGGGCACGTGCGACGTCCCGAACCTCCCGGCGTGGCTCGACGACGCGGCCTCGCTCGCGACAGCCGGCGACGACCTCGTCCTCCTCGGGGCCGACGGCATCGCGACCGCGACCCTCACGCCCGGCGGCACCCCGAAGGTCCCGGCGCACGACTCCCCCGATCTGGCGAAGGACCCCGTCCTCGACGACGCGCTCCGCGCAGCGCTCGACCCGGCCTCCCCCGCCCTGCCCGCGGGCGTCACCGCCGCGACGACGGACGAGCTCGTCGGCCGCTGGCTCCCGGCCGAGCCCGTCGGCGACCCCGAGGCCTCCTACCTCACCCTCGCGGCCGACGGCACGTGGACCGGCTCGGACGGCTGCAACGGGGCGCAGGGCCTGTGGCTCTCGGACAAGGGCTCGTGGCGTGCCACGTCGGGCCCGCAGACGTTGATCTACTGCGAGGGCGTCCAGATGCCCATGTTCGCGTCGACCGCGCGCGCGGCGGGCCTCGACGCCGACGGCTCGCTCGTCCTCGTTGACGCGGAGGGCGCCGAGCTCGTCCGCCTCGTCAAGAAGGCCTGACGTCCCGACCGGACGCTCCGGCCGTCCCCACCCAGGCGATCCCGGCCCGGCACGCCGAGCCCGACTCGTAGGTCTTCAGCACCATCGAATGGTGCTGAAGACCTACGAGTCGGATAAGGACGTACGGCCCGCCCGCACCAACCGGTGCGGGCGGGCCGTTCGTCGTCGTGCGAGGATCAGCGCGCGGCCGAGCCCTCGGTGTAGTCAGCGTCCTGCTGCTTCCACGCGAAGAGCGAGCGGAGCTCGCGGCCCACGGTCTCGATGGGGTGCTGGGCACCCTTCTCGCGCAGCGCGTGGAACTCGGGAGCGCCCGCGTCCTGGTCGCCGATGAAGCGCTCCGCGAAGGCACCCGACTGGATGTCCGCGAGGACGGCCTTCATGTTCTCCTTGACCTCGGGCGTGATGACGCGCGGGCCCGAGACGTAGTCGCCGTACTCGGCCGTGTCGGAGACCGACCAGCGCTGCTTGGCGATGCCGCCCTCCCACATGAGGTCGACGATGAGCTTGAGCTCGTGAAGAACCTCGAAGTAGGCGATCTGCGGCTGGTAGCCGGCCTCGGTGAGGACCTCGAAGCCGTACTGGACGAGCTGCGACGTGCCGCCGCAGAGGACGGCCTGCTCGCCGAAGAGGTCGGTCTCGGTCTCCTCGGTGAACGTCGTCTTGATGACGCCGGCGCGCGTGCCGCCGATCGCCTTCGCGTACGAGAGCGCCGTCGCCCACGCCGTGCCCGTCGCGTCCTTCTCGACCGCGATGATGTCCGGGATGCCGCGGCCCGCGACGAACTCGCGGCGCACCGTGTGGCCCGGCGCCTTGGGGGCGACGAGGATGACGTCGACGCCCTCGGGGACGGCGATGTACCCGAAGCGGACGTTGAAGCCGTGCGCGAACGCGAGCGTCTTGCCCTCGGTGAGGTGCGGCGCGATCGAGTCGGCGTAGATCGAGCGCTGGTGCTGGTCCGGCGCGAGGATCATGATGAGGTCCGCCCAGGCCGCGGCCTCGGCGACCGTCTTGACCTCGAAGCCCTCGTCGGTCGCCTTGGCGATCGACTTCGAGCCCTCCTTGAGCGCGATGACGACCTCGACGCCCGAGTCGCGCAGGTTCTGCGCGTGGGCGTGGCCCTGCGAGCCGTAGCCGACGATCGCGACCTTCTTGCCCTGGATGATCGACAGGTCGGCGTCGTCGTCGTAGAAAAGCTCTGCCACGATGTTTCTCCTCGTTCTGTGTGCGGTGTGAAGCGTGGGTCGGCGACCGACCGTCCGGGGCAAGTCAACCCCACGACGGCCGTCCGCCGCAGGATCAGGCGCTGCGTGAGACGCGGTCGAGCGCGCGGTCGGTGATCGAGCGGGAGCCGCGGCCAATGCCGATCGCGCCGGACTTGACGATCTCGCGCACCCCGTACGGCTCGAGCGCCGCGAGCAGGGCGCGCAGCTTGCCGGGGTTGCCGGTCGCCTCGATCGTCACGGCGTCGACGGCGACGTCGACGACGTGCGCGCGGAAGAGCTCGACGACCTCGAGCACCGCCGAGCGGGTGCCGGCCTCGGCCTTGACCTTGACGAGCAGAAGCTCGCGCTGGACGGACGACTCGTCGTCGAGCTCGACGATCTTGATGACGTTGATGAGCTTGTTGAGCTGCTTCGTCACCTGCTCGAGCGGGAGCTCGTCGACGTCGACGACGATCGTCATGCGGGAGATGCCCTCGTGCTCGGTCGGACCGACCGCGAGGGAGTGGATGTTGAACGAGCGGCGCGCGAAGAGGGCCGCGACGCGGGTGAGGGCGCCGGGCTTGTTCTCGAGCAGCACGGCGAGGGTGTGACGGGTCATGGTGCCGGGTCCTCTCAGTCCTCGCGGTCCCACGCCGGGGAGATCCCCTGCGCGTACTGGATGTCGTCGTTGCTCACGCCCGCGGCGACCATGGGCCACACCATCGCGTCGCGCGAGACGTTGAAGTCGATGAGCACGGGCTGGTCGTTGATCTCCCGCGCCTTCTTGATCGTCGCCTCGACGTCGCTCGCGTGCTCGACGCGCAGACCGACGCAGCCGTACGCGTCGGCAAGCTTGACGAAGTCAGGGACACGCGCCGTGCCGTGGCCCGTGTGGAGGTCGGTGTTCGAGTAGCGCTCGTCGTAGAAGAGCGTCTGCCACTGCCGGACCATGCCGAGCGAGGAGTTGTTGATGAGCGCGACCTTGATGGGGATGTCGTTAATCGTGCAAGTCGCGAGCTCCTGGTTGGTCATCTGGAAGCAGCCGTCGCCGTCGATCGCCCAGACCTCACGGTCCGGGTCGCCGACCTTCGCGCCCATCGCGGCCGGGATCGAGTAGCCCATCGTGCCGAGGCCGCCCGAGTTGAGCCACGCGGCCGGACGCTCGTAGCGGATGAACTGCGCGGCCCACATCTGGTGCTGGCCGACGCCCGCGACGTAGACGGCCTCGGGGCCTGCCATCTCGCCGAGCGTCTGGATGACGTGCTGCGGGGACAGGAGTCCGTCCGCGGTCGGCGCGTAGCCGAGCGGGTACGTCTCGCGCCAGTCGTCGATCGTCGCCCACCAGCCCGCGAGGTCCGGCAGGCCGTTCTTCGCGTGCTCGTCGGCGAGCGCCGGCACGAGCTCGGAGATCGTCTCGCGCAGGTCGCCGACGATGGGGACGTCCACGGCGCGGTTCTTGCCGATCTCGGCCGGGTCGATGTCCGCGTGAATGATCGCGGCGCCCGGTGCGAACGACGAGAGCTTGCCCGTGACGCGGTCGTCGAAGCGCGCGCCGAGCGAGACGACGAGGTCGGCGCGCTGGAGCGCGGCGACGGCCGGGACCGTGCCATGCATGCCGGGCATGCCGAGGTTCTGCGGGTGCGAGTCCGGGACGGCGCCGCGCGCCATGAGCGTCGTGACGACGGGCGCGCCCGAGAGGTCGACGAGCTTGCGCAGGACGTCGGCCGCACCCGAGCGGATCGCGCCACCGCCGACGTAGAGCACGGGCCGGCGGGCGGTCGCGAGGAGCTTCGCGGCCTCACGGATCTGCTTGGAGTGCGGCTTCGTCACGGGGTGGTAGCCGGGCAGGTGGAGGTCGGTCGGCCACTCGAAGACCGTGCGGGACTGCAGCGCGGACTTCGCGACGTCGACGAGCACGGGACCGGGACGGCCGGTGCGCGCGATGTGGAAGGCCTCGGCGACGACGCGCGGGATGTCCGCGGGGTCGGTGACGAGGAAGTTGTGCTTCGAGACGGGCATCGTGATGCCTACGATGTCGGCCTCCTGGAACGCGTCCGTGCCGATGAACGACGCGCCGACCTGGCCCGTGATCGCGACGAGCGGGATCGAGTCCATGTTCGCGTCGGCGATCGGCGTGACGAGGTTCGTCGCACCGGGTCCCGACGTCGCCATGCACACGCCGACCTTGCCGGACGTCTGGGCGTAACCCTGCGCGGCGTGGCCCGCACCCTGCTCGTGGCGCACGAGGATGTGCCGGAGCTGGGTCGAGTCCATGAGCGGGTCGTACGCCGGGAGGATCGCGCCGCCCGGGATGCCGAAGACGGTGTCGACACCCGCGGCCTCGAGCGAGCGGATGAGCGACTGCGCGCCGGTCATCTCCTCGCGCTGCGGTACGGACGCGCGGGCGCGCTCGGCCGCGGCGGCGGCTGCGTGGGCGGGGCTGGGCGCCGGCCTGGGCGTCGTGGACGCCTGGTCGGATGCGGGGTGACCCTGGGCCATGGTCTTCTCCCTGGCTGCGATGCTGGGACTGCTCGGACTGCTGGCGGGGCCTTCGCCGGATGCGGCTGCGGCCCCGGTCTCACGGTGGTGAGAGTCGATCCTCGGGTGGCGCCGCTGAGGGTTCAGCGGCAAGAAAAAACCCCTCGAGCCCGGGTGGGGGCCATGCGAGGGGAGAGCGCGCGTCAACGACCGGGATGTGGCCGGTCAGGCCGCGCGCCCGGGAAGTACTACGAGGATCGTCTGCACGGGGTCAGCGTACGCCGGAGGGTCCCGTCGTGTCACATACGGGTCGCCCCGGTCTCACGGGGCGGGACCGCGTGGTCCACGTCACGTCTCTCCTCCCCGTCGGCGGGAGGGGACGATCTCCTCCTCGCGACGGTGGCCCCGCACCCCGTCGCCCGGATTGGATCGACCCATGACCACGACGACCACACCCATGACCGAGGCCCTCCCGGCCTTCCCCCGTCTCCTCCGCGACCCCGGCCGCGCAGCACCGCGTCGCATCGTCGACGCCGTCGCCGGCCTCTCGAGCCTCGTGGTCCTCGTCACGGGCGTCTCGCTCCTCGCGACGCACTGGCGCCAGCAGCTCGGCGGCCAGGACCCCGTCCCTGGCGGAGGCCTCACGACCGTCGACCCGGGCGTCCTCGCCCTCGTCCTCCCCGTGCTGGGCCTCGCCTGGATGATCGCCACGATCTGGGTCGCCCGCACGCGTCCCGCCACCGCGGCCGCCATGAGCCTCGTCGCGCTCGTCCCACCCGCCACCGTCGGCTTCGTCGACGCCGCGTGGTGGGGTGCGGTCGTCGCGACGGCGCTCGTCGCGGGTCTCGGCGCGACCCGTCGCTCCGCTGTGCCGTTCGCCACCGCCTCGGTGCTCGCGCTCGTCGGGGTCGTCGGCGCGGCCATCAGCCACGGTACCTCCCGACCGACGTACCTCGAGATCCCGGGCTGGCTCCTCGCGTCGGGCGGCGAGCGCCACGTCGTCCAGGACGCCGTCCTCGGGTACGTCCTGCCCGTCGTCGTCGTCGCCGTCGCCATCCTCACCGTGCGGGTCCTCCTCGAGGCGTGGGCCGTCCGGGACACGTCGATCGCCGCAGCGGCGCGCTCCGAGGCGCGCAGCATCGACGCGAGCCAGCGCTCCGAGCTCGCCCGCGACCTCCACGACATCACCGCTCACCACCTCTCGCTCGTCGCGGTCCGCGCCGAGTCGCTGCGCTACGCGACCCCCGACCTCGCCGAGAGCACGCGGCACGAGCTCGCGCTCGTCGCCGAGGACGCTCGGGCCGCCCTCGCCGAGGTCCGCGCGACGCTCGACGTCCTCTCGCCCGTCGAGCACGACGCGCCGCTCACGCCCCCGCCGACGGCCGCCGACCTCCTCGTCCTCGTCGCAGGTGCCCGCGACGCCGGTCAGCGGATCGACGCCCACCTTCCCGACGACGTCGAGGCGGTCCTCGCGCGCGTCGACGCCCGGTCCGGCCAGGCGCTCTACCGCATCTCCCAGGAGTGCCTGTCGAACGCGCGGCGCCACGCGCCCGGCGAGCCTGTGACGCTCGACCTCACGGAGCAGGATGGGGCTCTGCGGCTCGTCGTGAGCAACCCTGCAGACGGTGTGCCCGGGCCTGCGCGCCGCGGGCTCGCAGGCGTCTGGACGCGCGCCGCGCAGCTCGGTGGCACGGTCGGCACCGAGACCGTGGACGGCCGGTTCGTCGTCGACGTCACGCTGCCGACGACGTCTCCCGAGACCCTGTGACACCGCGGACCGCACCGGCTCGCACGGCCGTCGCCTGGCAGGATGACCGGGTGCGTAGCCCCGACGACCTCCCTGCGACGCCCGTGCGCGTCGTCCTCGCGGACGACCAGCCCGTCATCCGTCACGGGCTCGCCGCGATCCTCGCGGCGACACCCGGCATCGAGGTCGTCGGCACGGCGTCCGACGGCGACGAGCTCGTCGACCTCGTCGTGCACACCGTGCCGGACGTCGCGCTCGTCGACGTGCGCATGCCGCGCGTCGACGGGCTCGAGGCGACGCGGCGGGTCACGGCGTCGGGCAGCCCGACGCGCATCGTCATCCTCACGACGTTCGACCTCGACGAGTACGTGTACGACGCGCTGCGGGCCGGGGCGAGCGGCTTCCTCCTCAAGGACGTCACCGCGGAGCGGCTCGTCGAGTCGGTGCGGCTCGTCGCTGACGGGTCGATGCTCCTCGGGCCCGGTGTCACGCGGCGCCTCGTCATCGACGTCGCGGCTCGCCGCGCGGCGCCGCGCGCTGTCCCCGGACTCGACGCGCTCACGCCCCGCGAGCGCGAGGTGTTCGCGGCCGTCGCGCGCGGCCTGTCGAACGCGGAGATCGCGGCCGAGCAGTGGGTGAGCGAGCCGACCGTGAAGTCGCACGTCTCGGAGATTCTCCGCAAGACGGGCTGCCGCGACCGCGTGCAGCTCGTCGTCGCGGCCTACGAATCGGGGACGATCACGTCCGGCTGACCCCGCCCGGTCCCGACACCCACCCTGACTCGTAGGTCCCCAGCACCGTCCAACGGTGCTCGAGATCTACAAGTCGTCGGGGCGCCGAGCGTCCGCCCGGTCCGCGGGCGGACCTGGCCGACCGGCGCGACGCCAGCCGATGCGGCCTACCAGGTCTCGGCGCCCTCGAGCGTCGTCGGAGGCGGGTCGACGCCGAGCCAGGTGCGCAGGCGTGTGAGGTCGAGCGTCCGCTCGACCGCGAGGTGGCTGAGCGCGTAGCGGCTGAGGCGCGCGCGCGGCAGACCGCACGCGGCGGCACCGTCGAGCGCGGCCGCGAGTCCGTGCGCGAGGCGCGGCGGGACCTCGACGACGCGCAGCGGTCCGCCGTCCGGACCGCGGCGCCCACGCCTGCCGAGCAGCTCGAGAACTGCGCGGCGCAGCGGCCACGGCTCGGCGTCGGCGACGTTGACGACGCCCGTGACGTCGCGCGCGAGTCCGGCTCGGACGGCCGCGACGAACGTGTCGACGTGCGTGAACGAGTGGAGCGCGGAACCGTCGCCGACGAGCGGCACGCGGCCGCGCCGCACGAGCGCCTCGACACGCGGCAGGAGCGTCGTGTCCCCCGGCCCGTAGACCGCGTGCGGTCGCAGGACGAGCACGGGACCGAGGTCCGTGTCCGCGAGGTAGCGCTCGGCGGCAGCCTTCGTCGCACCGTACGCGTTGAGGTGGCGGCCGGGCAGGGGCGTGTCCTCGCGCCCGGCGACGGTCGGCACGCGCGGGTCGTAGACGCTCGCCGAGGACACGTGGATCATCCGTGCGCCGCGGAACGTCTCGCGGACGGCGCGCGTGCCGTCGACGTTGATCCGTGCGGCGGCGGCGCGCTTGCCGCCGTCGGCGACGGCTGCGCCGACGTGGACGACGGCGTCGACCTCGGGCGGGTCCGCGAGCGCGCCGTCGGCGAGGTCCCATGCCCGCCACGTCCCGACGTGCGGGGGGCGGCGCGAGAACGTGCGGACGTCGTGCCCGTCGGCGGCCAGCGCCCGGGCGACGGCGCCGCCGACGAAGCCCGAGGCCCCGGTCACCGCGACGCGCACGTGGGTCCCTCCCCTGCCGCTGCGTTGACGAGCGCGGCGACCTCGCGCGCGAGCGCCTGTCGGTCGGGCTTGCGGCTGCGGCCCGCGACGGGAACCTCGGGCGCGACAAGGACGACGTCGGGCAGCGCGCCGTGGTCGAGGACTTCGGCGAGCCGCGGCCGCACCTCCTCGGCGAGCGGGTGGTCGCACGTGAGCCGCGGCGGACGCTCGGCGGCGTCCGCCGGGACGAGGACGAGCGCGACCCGCTCGTCACCGTCCTCCTGCGGCAGCCCGACGAGCACGGCCTCGCCGACGCCCTTGAGCGCAGCGAGCCGCGGTTCGAAGAGGCCCGGGTAGATGTTGACCGTGCCGCGGATGATCATGTCGCGCGTCCGCCCGAGGAGGACGACGGAACCGGCGGCCTCGAGACGGGCGAGGTCGCCCGTGCGGTGCTCGGCCACGGGCGCCACAACACCGTCGGCGCCGAGCAGGCCGAGCATGAGCGCGGGCCCTGAGACGACGAGCTCGCCGGGCGCGGCATCGTCGTACGCGGCGCCCCCGGACGCTGTCGCGTGCGGAGCAGCGCCGTCCGGACCTGCGCCGTCGGGCGCGGTGCCGTCCGGAGGCGCGGGCACGATCCGCACGTCGACGGTGCTCACGGGCGTCCCGACGAGGTCGCCGTCCCCCGTGTGCGCGAGCTTCGTCGCGGCCTCGACGGACGCGACAGGCAGGCACTCGGTCATGCCGTAGATCCCGACCCAGCGGGTCGTCGGCACGAGCCGCGTCGCGCGTTCGAGGAGCGCGCGGGTCACGGGTGCTCCTCCGACGAGGACGGTCGCGGCCGTGCGGGCGGGCACGGTGCCGGCCTCGACGGCGTCGAGCAGGGCGGTGACGTCGGCGGGCACGAGGAACGTCGCGTCGGCGCCCGTCATGAGACGACCCGCCGTGACGACGTCGCGGGCGGGCGCGACGACGGGCACGGTCCACGTCGCGCCCGCGAGGAGCGCGGGCACGCCGAGGAGCATCTGGTCCGTGACGACGTCCTGCCCGGGGCTCATCGCGACGATCTCGCCGAGCGCGCGCGTCGCGGCCGCGAGCGTCGCGCCCGAGTGGACGACTGCGCGCGGGGCCGCGGTCGTGCCCGAGGTGAAGACGACGAGCATCTCGCGCGCCCCGTCGAGCGGCGGCAGTGATGCCCCGTCGCGCGGCAGCGCCGCAGCGGCCCCGCTCGACGCCGCAGGGTCAGGCGCCGCGCCGCGCGCGGTCGCGAGGGCGTCCCGCACGAGCCGTCGCACGGGCACGGATCCCCGCGGCACCCCCGGCAGCCACGGTCCGGAGTGCACGTGAGTGACGGGCAGCTCGGCGTACCCGGGCAGGAGCAGGCCGCGCCGACGCGCGAGGGCGCGCAGCGGTCCGCGGGAGAGCGCGTGGAGGAGCGACTCGGTCGCGGCGTGCGTCGGCCGGGCAGCAGCGACGCGCGCCGCGAAGAGCTCGGGCGTCGAGCCGGGGTCGACGAAGACGACGGTGCCACCCGCGCGTGCGACGCCGAGCGCGGTGACGATCCCGTCGAGCCGCGGCCGGATCGAGAAGAGCACGCGTCCGCCGGGCTCGAGCCCGTGCGCGCGGAGCCCCGCGGCGACGGCCTCGATGCGTGTCGCGAGCTCGCGGAAGGTGAGCGCACCGAAGCGCTGGGGGCGGCCCGGACGGGTGCGGCGCGGGACGCGCAGCGCGACGGCGTCGGGCGTGCGCGCGCACGCGTCGAGCACGTGGGCGACGAGGTGTGCGTCCTCCGGGGTCTCGGGCTCGCTCACGCCGTCACCACGAGCTCGCGGTACGCGGGGATGAGGACGCGTCGGGCGACGCGTCGGCGGACGACGCTCACCGGCCGGCCCGCGGCCGCGACGGGAGCGAGGGCTGCGAGCGCCGAGTCGATCTGCGCCATGGCGAGCGGCATACCGAGGCAGAAGTGCGGTCCTGCGCCGAACCACAGGTGACGGACGGACGGGTCCGCCTCGCGGCCCGGATCGAACGGCCCCGCACCGCGGCAGCAGGAGATCGTCACGATGACGACACGGTCGCCCGGCCGCACCCGCACGCCCGCGACCTCGCGTTCGGCGGTCACGGAACGGAGCATGACGGGCGTCGGCACGGCGGTGCGCAGCGCCTCCTCGACGACGCGCCCGCGCCAGCGGTCGGAGGGCGACGTCAAGAGCAGCCGGTCGAGCACGCCCGCGTCGTGCGTGATCGCGACGAGCCGCGGCACGAACGACTGGACGGTCTCGGTGCCCGTGAGGACGAACGCACCGACCGCCCCCATCGCCTCCCGCTCGGAGAGGCCGAGCTCGCGCATGCGCCCTGGGACGGTCTGCGTCCCGCCGTCGCGGTAGGCGGCGCGCGCGGGCTCGCTCAGCTCGTCGAGCACCGCGCGGGCGCGGGCGACCTGCGAGCGCGTGAGCCCGCGTCGGTGGAGGCGGACGAGCCCGACGATCTCCTGGGCGCGCCGCAGCTGGTCCCGCACCGTGGCGCCGGTGTCGCCGAGGCCGACGAGGTGGCAGATGAGCGAGCCGGCGAGGTCGCCGACGACGGGCACGAGGTCGACGCTCTCCCCCGCGAGAAGCCGCGCGGCAAGCAGGTCGAGCCGTTCGGAGCGCGTCGCGGTGAGGGCCCTGACGGACGACGGCGTGAAGAGCGGCGTGAGCGTGCGGCGCAGCGCGGCGTGCTCGGTGCCCTCCATGTTGAGCAGCACGGAGGGCCCGAGCACGGGCGTCCACAGGTCGGCGGGCGAGCCCGGCCCGATCTTCGAGAAGCACTCGGTGTCGAGGAGCACCTCGCGGGCGGTCGCGGCGTCGGAGACGACGACGCCGAGGCCGGGGACCCGCACGGCCGGGCGGTTGCGGAGGGCGCGCAACGCGGGGTACGCGAGCGGGTGGGCGCCGCTTTGGACGCGCTCCTCGTGGTGGAGCACCTCGTCGTCGGCCACCGAGGGGTCGTGCACGGCGTGCGCGGCGCGCACGACGTCGTCGACCGTCACCGGATGTCCACGTGTGCGGGCCGGTAGCGGTGGTCGGCGTACCAGCCGAGGGTCCGCACGAGCCCCCAGGCGGCGACGCGCCGGGTCGAGCCGCGCACGAGGACGTCGTCGTACGTCGCGTAGCGCGTCGTGAGGCGGCGCACAGCGTTGACGAGCGCACGATCCTCGTGGACGTCCTCGATCGCGGTGCGCGGGAAGCCGCCGGCGCGGAGGTAGAGGTCGGCGGTGACCGCCATGTTGCAGCCCGCGGACATCATGTAGGGCCCGAGGTAGCCGTCGTCCTGGTTGCCGGGTCGCACCCTGCCGAACGCGCCCGCGAGCGCGACCGCCCCGTTGAGGACGGCCGTGCGTGGCCGCGAGACCGGCAGGTCGTCGGTGCGGGGCACGAGCCTGCCCGCGACGAGCTCGGACAGTGCGAGCGCGCGGCGCACGGCCGCGGTCCAGCCGGGGTCGGGCAGGCAGTCGGCGTCGGTGCGTGCGAGGAGCGCGGCTCCCGCGGCCGCGGCCTCGCGCATGCCCGTGTCGGCGGCAGCCCCCGTCCCCTTCTGCTTCTCCGTGACGACGCGCCAGCGTGGCAGGCCGTGCCTCGCGGCGTACTCGCGGACGAGGTCACCCGTCCCGTCGGAGGACCCGTTGTCGACGACGACGAGGTCGAAGTCGCGGTCGGTCTGCGCGCGCAGCGCGTCGAGCGTCGCGGTGATGCCTGCGGCCTCGTCCCGCGCGGGCACAACGACGCCGAGCCGGCCGAGCGCGGGGTGCGTGCCCGCGGTCGAGCGCACGCGTCCCCCGGGACGTGGCGGCCTCACAGGCGCACCAGCGTCGCGCCGATCGAGATGCCGCCCGCGAGCCCGAGCAGCAGAACGACGTCACCGTCACGGACCCGCCCGGACTCGCGTGCGCGCACGAGCTGGAGCGGGAGCGTCACCGAGGCGACGTTGCCGTGGTCGGCGACCGTGACGAGCGTGCGGTCGCGCGGCAGGCCGAGCGCGTCGTGGACGTCGTCAAGATAGGCGACCGCGACCTGGTGGACGGCAACGAGCGTGACGTCGTCGAGCGTGAGCCCTGCCCGCTCGAGCGCCTCCTCGACGACGCCGGGGCCGAGCGCGCAGAACGCGTCGCGCAGGCGTCCGCCGTCGATCTCGAAGTAGGTGCGCTCGACGTCGCGGGGGTGTGCGGTCCCGCCACCCGGGAGCATGCCGACGTCCCAGTGCTCGGAGCGCGCGGAAAACGCGCTCGCGAGGATGCCGCGCGCTGCCTGCCCCGGGGCGACGGCGGGCGGGCGGCCGACGAGCACGGCAGCGCCCGCGTCGGACATCGTGTAGCCCGGCGCGGAGAGCGCGTACGTCGCCCGGTCGGGCACGTCGTGACGGACGGCGCGCGAGGGCGCCTCCCCGGAGGCGACGAGCACCGTCCGGTACCGCCCTGTCGCGACGAGCGCCTCGGCGACCTCGATGCCGTTGAGCACGGAGTTGCAGGCGTTCTTGACGTCCATGACGGGCACGGAGTCGAGCCCGAGCTTGTGCGCGACGATGTGCGACGTCGCGGGCTCGACCATGTCCTGGCTCGCGGAGGCGAAGATCAGCAGGTCGACCGTCGTACCGGGGTGCTCGGCGAGGAGCGTCCGCGCGGCCGCGACGGCGAGGTCGGACGCGTCCTCACCGTCGGGCAGCACGTGCACCCGCTGTACACCCGTGAGCCGGGTGACAAGCGGCGTGCGGGGCACGACGCCGGGGTTGCGTCGGGCGAGCGCACGCTCGACGTCCGCGACCTCACGGACGTCGTCGGGTAGGTGCACGGCGACGCCGAGGATCGCGGCGGCGGGGGCCGGACGCGCGGGGGCCACGACGACGGCCGGGGCGTGGAGCGGCTGGAGCATGGCGGTCAGCGTAGCGGTCGGTCCCCGCGGCCGCCCGCACGCTCCGGATGTCGTCCGCCGAACACCCATCTGTGGACAACCTGGTCGTGCCGTGCCGCGTCCGGCAGACTTCCGCGGGTGACAACACGCTCCGAGCTCGCGCTCCTCGCCCGCGCCCGTCCCGCGATGGCCGCGGTCCTCCTCGGCGGGCGCGCCCTGCGCCGCCCGCTCGTCAAGGTCCCAGGCATCGGCTGGGTGACGTCCGACCCCGTCGTGAGCCGCGAGATCCTCAAGGACGGACGCGCGTTCACGATCCTCGACGAGGGCGGCGTCGGGCACCTGTGGGGTCAGATCCTCGGCGACTGGGTGTTCGACCTCTTCGACGGGCCGGGTCACCACGACCTGCGCACGCGCGCCCGCGACCTCTTCACGAAGGCGACGGCGACCGAGATCGTCGACGATGCGTGGGGACCGTCCCTCGCCGCAGCGCGTGCGACGCTCGACGCGGGCGGGACGCTCGACGTCGGTCCGCTGTCACGCACGCTCGTCGGCCGCATGATGACGACGATCCTCGGCATCGTGCCACCTGCGGGACGTCCGCAGGACGCCCCGTGGCCGACCGACGACGAGGCTCTCGCGACCTTCCGCACGGGCGAGCGCCTCGCGTCGGTCGCGCTCAGCACGGGCTCCTCGACGCACCTGTCGGACGCGCAGGTGACGACGGCACGCGGGATCGTCGCGGAGCTGACGTCGGGCGTGCCCGACGGCTGGGCGCACGCGCCAGGGCACCTGCTGCTCGGCCGCTGCCGCGAGCTCGGGCTGAGCCTCGAGGAGACGACGGGCATCGCGAGCCTCCTCATGGTCGCGGGCACGGAGACGTCCGCGAGCGCGATGGCACGCACGACCGCGCTGCTCGTCGACACGGGCGAGCAGCACCGTCTGCTCGCGGCCCTCGACCGCGGCGAAGACCCGTGGGACGACGTCGTCCGCGAGGGCCTGCGCGTCACGAGCCCCGCGTCCGTTATCGGGCGGGGCGTCGCGGCCGACGTCGAGATCGCGGGCCGCACGCTGCGCGCGGGCGAGCGGGTGATGATGCTCGTGTGGAGCGCCAACACGGCGCCCGGCCCGTTCCGGATCGACCGACCGTACGTCGCGGACAACCGCCAGCTGTGGTTCGGTGCGGGCCGACACCTGTGCCTCGGGGCCGCGCTCGCGCGGGCCGAGCTCGAGCACCTGCTCCGCACGCTGTTCGAGGGCGGTCCGCTCGAGGTCGTCCGGCGTCGCGCGCAGCCGCGCGTCCTCGTCCCGACCTACCGCACGCTTGAGGTCCGCCGGGCGCGCTGAGGCCGGCTCACCCCTCGTGCTGCATCGAGTTCGGCTGGTAGGTAACGACCTTGTACTCGGCGATGTCCTCGAGCGCGGCCAGCCCCTGGAAGGCCATGCCGCCACCGTTCGGGGTCCCGGCGAACGTCGCCGGGATGTTGTGCGTCCCGGTCTCGCCTGAGTAGACGAACTTCGCATCGGCCGCGTAGAACGTCGCGACGGTCTTCCCCGAGGCGTCGTGCCCGACGACGTAGATGAAGTCGGTCGCCGTGATCCCGAACGCCTTGGGCACGCCATCCTTTATGCCGCGCTTGACGATCGTGACCGGCAGCACGGTGTCGGCGCCCTCACCCGTCGGCTCCCCGACGGTGACGTCTGCGTCGTAGTAGTCGTAGACCGGGCCCGTCGCGATCCACGAGACCTTGATGTCCAGGTCCTCGGTCGGCTTCGCGTCCTGGGCGTCCGACTCGAAGGTGAAGTCGTCCTCGAGCACAAACTGCTGGACGTCGACCGACGCGCCGGGCTCGAGGACCGAGACCACCGAGCCCTCCGTGTATCCGCCGGCGGAGCCGGTCACCGTGACGCCGACCTGGATCTTGCACGGGGCGTCGAGCGGGTTGTGGAGGGTGATCGGCACCGAGTGGCGCCACGTCGTCCCGATCCGCTTCGCGGTCTCGTCGTCGTATCCGGTGACCTCACCGATCGTGGCGTAGCTCGTGATCGTCTCGTCACGCAGCCCGCTGTTGACCGGGCAGACGCCCGACGCGGCCGGGGCGTCGCCCGGCGTCGTCGCGGCCGGGGTGCTGCCGTTCGCCGCGGGCGGCGCCGTGGCGTCGTCGGTCGAGTCCCCGCCGCATGCGGCGAGGAGGAGGAGCGGCGCCAGCAGGGCGGCGGCAAGCATGCGCGGGCGCGGTCGGCTGAGCTTCGTCATCGGTAGGTTCCCCTGGTCGTGCCACGTCACGACGTGCCCCTAGCGCGTCGCCCGGAGTCTCCGGCGCGTGGCACCGCAAGCCTAGGACGGCTCACCCCTTTCGCAACCCGAGAGGTCTCCCTCCCGACTCGTAGGCCTCCAGCACCGTTCGATGGTGCTCCAGCCCTACGAGTCGCACCCCAGCCGACGCAGGGGTCAGACGCAGGGGTCAGCTGAGGACCGCGCCCTGCGACGCCGAGCCGACGAGCTTCTGGTACCGCCCGAGCACGCCGCGCGTGAAACGTGGGGGCAGCGGCTCCCAGCCCTCGCGGCGCACCGCGAGCTCGGCCTCGTCGACAAGGAGGTCGAGCGTGCCGGCGGCAACGTCGAGCCGCACGCGGTCGCCGTCCCGCACGAAAGCGATGGGCCCACCGTCGACGGCCTCGGGCGCGACATGCCCGACGCACAGCCCCGTCGTTCCGCCCGAGAAGCGCCCGTCGGTGAGCAGCAGAACGTCCTTGCCGAGGCCCGCTCCCTTGATCGCCCCAGTGATCGCGAGCATCTCGCGCATGCCCGGACCGCCCTTGGGGCCCTCGTAGCGGATGACGACGACGTCGCCAGCCGTGATCGTGCCGTCCTCGAGCGCATCCATCGCGGCACGCTCGCGCTCGAAGACACGCGCGGTGCCCTCGAAGACGTCGGAGTCGAAGCCCGCGGACTTCACGACGGCACCCTCGGGCGCGAGGGTGCCGCGGAGGATCGTGATGCCGCCCGTGCGGTGGATCGGGCGGTCGAGGGCGCGCAGGATCTTGCCGTCGGGGTCGGGCGGCGCGATCTCGGCGAGGTTCTCCGCGACCGTGCGGCCCGTGACGGTGAGGCAGTCGCCGTGGAGCAGTCCCGCGTCGAGCAGGGCCTTCATGACGACGGGCACTCCCCCGACGCGGTCGACGTCCGCCATGACGTACCGGCCGAACGGCTTGAGGTCGCCGAGGTGCGGGACGCGCGCGGCGACACGACGGAAGTCGTCGAGCGTGAGGTCGACCTCGGCCTCGTGCGCGATCGCGAGGAGGTGGAGGACCGCGTTTGTCGAGCCGCCGAACGCCATGACGACGGCGATCGCGTTCTCGAGCGCCTCCTTCGTCATGATGTCGCGCGCCGTGATGCCGCGGCGTAGCAGCCCGACGACAGCCTCGCCCGAGCGGTGCGCGAACTGGTCGCGCCTGCGGTCCGCGGACGGCGGCGCGGCCGAGCCGGGCAGGGACATGCCCATGGCCTCGGCGACCGACGCCATGGTGTTCGCGGTGTACATGCCGCCGCACGCACCCTCGCCCGGGCAGATCGCGCGCTCGATGCGGTCGACGTCCTCGACGCTCATGAGTCCGCGCGCGCACGCGCCGACGGCCTCGAACGCGTCGATGAGCGTGACGTCCTTCTCGGTGCCGTCGGAGAGTTTGACCCAGCCGGGCATGATCGAGCCCGCGTAGAGGAACACGGCCGCGAGGTCGAGGCGCGCGGCGGCCATGAGCATGCCCGGCAGCGACTTGTCGCAGCCCGCGAGGAGAACCGACCCGTCGAGCCGCTCCGCCATCATCACGGTCTCGACGGAGTCAGCGATGACGTCGCGCGAGACGAGCGAGTAGTGCATCCCCTCGTGGCCCATGGAGATGCCGTCGGACACGGAGATCGTCCCGAACTCGAGCGGGTAGCCGCCTGCGGCGTGGACGCCGTTCTTCACGGCCGCGCCGAGGCGCTGCAGCGAGAGGTTGCACGGCGTGATCTCGTTCCACGAGCTCGCGACGCCGATCTGGGGCTTGACCCAGTCGTCGTCGCCCATGCCGACGGCGCGGAGCATGCCGCGCGAGGCCGTGGCCTCGAGGCCGTCGGTCACCTGGCGCGAACGGGGCTTGAGGTCGATCTCTGAGTCATCCATACCCGAGTATCACCCCATGTGCGCGACCTGGGCCACAGCGGGGGCGGTTCGCCGCCGTCGGGACGTGCGGGGCCGCAGGGCTTCGTGACCGCAGCGGGGACGCGGACGGGCCCGCTCCCGGGGGGGAGCGGCCCCGTCGCGTACGAGGTGCGGGGCGCCTCAGCGGCGCGTGATGAGCGAGACGTCGCGCACCGCACCGCGGTCTGCGGACGTTGCCATCGCGGCGTAGGCGCGCAGCGCCGGGGAGACGTAGCGGTCGCGGTCGACGGGCTGCCACGGGTTCTCCCGCGCCTCCATCTTGGCGCGGCGCTCCGCGAGGACGTCGTCCGGGACGTCGAGGTGGACGCGGCGCGTGTCGACGTCGATCTCGATGCGGTCGCCGTCCTCGACGAGGCCGATGAGCCCGCCGGCCGCGGCCTCGGGCGAGACGTGCCCGATCGAGATGCCCGAGGACCCGCCCGAGAAGCGTCCGTCCGTGATGAGGGCGACGGACTTGCCGAGACCGCGACCCTTGATGAACGACGTCGGGTAGAGCATCTCCTGCATGCCGGGGCCTCCGGCGGGACCCTCGTAGCGCACGACGAGGACGTGCCCCGGCTGAACCTGCTTCGTGAGGATCTTCTCGACGGCCTCGTCCTGGGACTCGACGACGAGCGCCGTGCCGACGAAGTGGAAGACGTCCGGGTCGACGCCTGCCGTCTTGAAGACCGCGCCGTCCTCGGCGAGGTTGCCGCGGAGCACCGCGAGCCCGCCCTCGACCGTGTAGGCGTGCTCGAGGTCGCGGATGCAGCCGCCCGCGGCGTCGGTATCGAGGGACTCCCAGACGTTCGACGTCGAGAACGCCTGCGTCGTGCGGACCCCGCCGGGGGCGGCGAGGAAGAGCTTCTTCGCGGTGTCGGTGGCCTTGCCGCCGCGGATGTCCCAATCGTCGAGCCACGCGCGCAGCGTCGGCGTGTGGACGCTCGTGACGTCGTGATCGAGCAAGCCCGCGCGGTCGAGCTCGCCGAGGAGCGCGGGGATGCCACCGGCGCGGTGGACGTCCTCCATGTGATAGTTCGGGTGGTTGGGTGCCACCTTCGAGAGGCACGGCACCCGACGCGAGATCTCCTCGATGTCGGTGAGCGTGAAGTCGATCTCGGCCTCCTGCGCGGCCGCGAGGATGTGGAGGACCGTGTTCGTCGAGCCGCCCATCGCGACGTCGAGCGTCATGGCGTTGGCGAACGCGGCCTTCGATGCGATCGAGCGCGGGGCGGCCGAGTCGTCACCCTCGTCGTAGAAGCGGCGCGCGAGCTCGACGATCGTGCGCCCGGCCTCGAGGAAGAGCTCCTTGCGGGCCGTGTGCGTCGCGAGCGTCGAGCCGTTGCCGGGCAGCGAGAGACCGAGCGCCTCGGTGAGGCAGTTCATCGAGTTCGCGGTGAACATGCCCGAGCACGAGCCGCACGTCGGGCACGCCGACTCCTCGACCTTCGCGAGCGCCTCGTCGGAGACCGCGTCGTCGGCCGCGTAGTTGATCGCGTTGACGAGGTTAAGGTGCGTCTTCGCGACGCCGTCGGCGACGACCGCCTTGCCGGCCTCCATGGGCCCGCCGGACACGAAGATCACCGGGATGTTGAGGCGCAGCGCGGCGTTGAGCATGCCGGGCGTGATCTTGTCGCAGTTCGAGATGCAGACGATCGCGTCGGCGCAGTGCGCGTTGACCATGTACTCGACCGAGTCGGCGATGAGGTCGCGGCTCGGCAGCGAGTAGAGCATGCCGCCGTGACCCATCGCGATGCCGTCGTCGACCGCGATCGTGTTGAACTCCTTGGCGACGCCGCCGGCCTCACGGATCGCGGACGCGACGAGGTCGCCCATGTCCTTGAGGTGGACGTGGCCCGGGACGAACTGTGTGTAGGAGTTCGCGATCGCGATGATCGGCTTGCCGAAGTCCTCCGACGTCATGCCGGTCGCACGCCACAGGGCGCGGGCCCCCGACATGTTGCGGCCGTGGGTGGAGGTGCGGGAGCGCAGCGGGCGGCTCATCGGTCATGCTCCTTCGACGCAGTCGTGCGGCGAGAGGCGCCGCCGCACCACAGTACGTCGGGCGCGCCGGGGCGCGGCGAAGGCGTCCGGAGCGTGGTCGGGCCGCGGCACCGGTGCTCCGCCGGTGCCGTCGTCGTGCTACTCCCCCGACGCGACCTCGACGCCGTGCTCGCGCACGAGCTCGGTGAGCTCGAGCGCGAGATCGACGTCAGCGCTCGTGAGCGCGTCGACCTCGTGCGTGAGGAGACGCAGCTCGACCCACGGGTACGTGAGCGTGACGTCAGGGTGGTGGTTCGCGGCCTCGGCCGCCCCAGCGACAAGCTCGACGAGCCGGACCCCGGCGACGAAGCTGCCGGTCGCGTACCGGACGACGAGCTGTCCGTCGACGACCTCCCAGCCGGTCCCGGCGACAGCCTGCTCAACGCGTGCGATCTCGAGAGGTTCCATGCGTCCCAGCGAACCACCGCCGCGCCGCCGCCACCAGCGGTCGTGCACCCAGACCAGCCCTCCGGGCGTGGGACGACGACGGCGCCGCACCCCGAGGGGTGCGGCGCCGTGCGTGAATTCTCGGTCAGACGGCGTCGCTGTCGGGCTCCCACTCGTGCTCGAGGATGCTCATGACGATCGCGTCCGTCCAGCGGTCACCGTCACGGTAGACCTCGCGAAGCCGTCCCTCGACGGTGAAGCCGATGGACTCGTAGAGCATCTGCGCGCGCGGGTTGATGTCGAGCACGTCGAGCGAGACGCGGTGCAGCCCGAGCCCGTCGGCTGCGAACGCGTGCCCGAGCACGAGGCGGATGGCCTCGCGCCCGTAGCCGCGCCCACGGTAGTTGGGCAGCATGTTGAGCCGCAGGTTCGCGGACAGGGCGTCGTCATCGAGGTCGTTGAGGACGATCTCGCCGAGCATCTCGTCGCTCACGAGCTCGCCATCGCGCCGGACACCGCTCGTGATCGCCCAGTCGTAGCGACCCGGACGCTCGGGGACGTCACGCACCCACGCGGCGATCTGCTCGCGCGTGAACGAAGCGGTCGTCCCCGTGAGCCGGAGCCCCTCCGGGTCCTGGACGAGCTCCCACGCGCGTTCGGCGTCGGACTCGACGAAGGGACGCAGCCGGACGAGCTCGCCCGCGAGCTCAGGTCCGCGGGCCATGTCAGCCGATCCTCTCCATGACAAGTTCGCGTACGCGGCCTGCGTCGGCCTGACCGCGCGTGGCCTTCATGACGCCGCCGATGATCGCGCCGATCGGCCCCATGTTGCCGCCCTTGATCTTCTCGACGATGTCGGGCTGCGCGGCGAGGACGTCGTCGATCGCGGCGAGCAGCGGGCCGTCGTCAGAGACGACCTCGAGGCCCTTGGCAGTGACGATCTCCTCCGCCGTGCCCTCGCCCGCGAGCATGGCCTCAAGGACCTGGCGCGCGATCTTGTCGTTGATGCGTCCGGAGTCGACGAGAGTCTGCAACTCGACGACGCCCGCGGGCGTGATGGGCAGCGCGTCGAGCTCGACCTCGTCGGCCTTCGCACGGCGCGCGAGCTCGCCCATCCACCACTTGCGTGCCGCCGCGGCGCTCGTGCCTGCGGCGACGGTCGCCTCGATGAGGTCGAGCGCGCCTGCGTTGACGACGTCACGCATCTCGGCGTCGGCGTACTGCCACTCGTCCTGGAGGCGACGGCGGCGGGCCGCCGGCATCTCGGGAAGCCCTGCGCGGATCTCCTCGACCCACGCGCGTGAGGGCGCGACGGGCACGAGGTCCGGCTCGGGGAAGTAGCGGTAGTCCTCGGCGTCGGACTTCACGCGGCCCGACGTCGTGATTGACGTGTCCTCGTGCCAGTGACGGGTCTCCTGGATGACCTTCTCCCCCGCGTCGAGGACGGCCGCCTGACGCGAGACTTCGTAGCGCACGGCCCGCTCGATGGACCGGAAGGAGTTGACGTTCTTTGTCTCGGTGCGCGTGCCGAGGGGGCTCTCGGGCGTCGGACGCAGCGAGAGGTTGACGTCGGCGCGAACGTTGCCGCGCTCCATGCGTGCCTCGGAGACGTCAAGCGCGCGGAAGATGTCGCGCAGCGTCTGGACGTAGGCGCGCGCGACCTCGGGAGCTCGCTCGCCCGCGCCCTCGATGGGTCGTGTGACGATCTCGACGAGCGGGATGCCGGCACGGTTGTAGTCGACGAGAGAGTACTCAGCACCGTGGATGCGTCCCGTGGAGCCGCCGACGTGCGTGTTCTTGCCAGCGTCCTCCTCCATGTGCGCGCGCTCGATCTCGACGCGGAAGATCGTGCCGTCCTCGAGCTCGACGTCGAGGTAGCCGTCGAACGCGATGGGCTCGTCGTACTGGGAGGTCTGGAAGTTCTTGGGGACGTCCGGGTAGAAGTAGTTCTTCCGCGCGAAGCGGCAGGACTCAGCGATCGAGCAGTTGAGCGCGAGGCCGATGCGGATCGCGTACTCGACGGCCGCCGCGTTGACGACCGGGAGCGCACCCGGCAGGCCGAGCGAGACGGGCGTCGTCTGCGTGTTGGGCTCGCCGCCGAACTCGACCTCGGCCGCGCAGAACATCTTCGTGCGCGTGCCGAGCTCGACGTGGACCTCGATGCCGAGGACGGGGTCGTAGCGGCGGATCGCTTCGTCGTAGTCGACGAGGTCGACGGTGGTGGCGCTCATCGTGCGATCTCCAGTTCCGGGGCCTGCGCGAGCAGCGGCGCGCCCCACACGTTCTCGAGGGCGGCCTCCAGGGCTGCGCCCACACGGTAGAGGCGGTCGTCGGCCTTCGCAGGGGCGAGGATCTGGAAGCCGACGGGGAGGCCGTCGTCGGACAGGCCGTTGGGCACCGAGATGCCGGGCACGCCCGCGAGGTTGGCCGGGATGGTCGCGATGTCGTTGAGGTACATCGCGAGCGGGTCGTCGAGCTTCTCGCCGAGTTTGAACGCCGTGGTCGGCGCTGTCGGCGAGACGAGGACGTCGGCCTGCGTGAACGCGGCGTCGAAGTCACGCTGGATGAGCGTGCGGACCTTCTGCGCGCTGCCGTAGTACGCGTCGTAGTAGCCCGCGGAGAGCGCGTACGTGCCGAGGATGATGCGACGCTTGACCTCGTCGCCGAAGCCGGCGCCGCGGGTCGCGGACATGACGCGCTCGGCGGTGACGGGGCCGTCGGTGGGCTCGACGCGCAGGCCGAAGCGCATGCCGTCGAACTTCGCGAGGTTCGAGGACGCCTCGGACGGCATGATGAGGTAGTACGCGCCGAGGGCGTAGCGGAAGTTCGGGCACGAGACCTCGACGAGGGTCGCGCCGGCCCTCTCGAGCAGCTCGAGGGACTCGGCGAAGCGCGCGGAAACGCCTGCCTGGTAGCCGTCGCCCGAGAGCTCGGTGACGACGCCGACGCGGACGCCCGAGAGGTCGCCGAGCGCGCCCTGGCGCGCAGCGTCGACGAGCGCCGGGAGCGGCTCGTCAATCGACGTCGAGTCGCGCGCGTCGTGCCCGCCGATGAGCTCGTGGAGGAGCGCGGAGTCGAGCACGGTGCGCGTGACCGGGCCTGCCTGGTCGAGCGACGACGCCATGGCGATGAGGCCGTAGCGGGACACCGAACCGTAGGTGGGCTTGACGCCAACGGTGCCCGTGACGGCGCCGGGCTGGCGGATCGAGCCACCCGTGTCGGTGCCAATCGCGAGCGGGGCCTCGAAGGCCGCGACGGCTGCGGCGGAGCCGCCGCCCGAGCCGCCCGGGATCCGCTCGAGGTCCCACGGGTTGTGCGTGTTGCCGTAGGCCGAGTGCTCGGTTGAGGAGCCCATGGCGAACTCGTCCATGTTCGTCTTGCCGAGGATCGGCAGGCCCGCGGCCTTGAGTCGCTCGACGAGCGTCGCGTCGTACGGCGGCACCCAGCCCTCGAGGATCTTGGAGCCGGCGGTCGTCGGCATGCCCTTGGTGACGACGACGTCCTTGACGGCGATCGGCACGCCCGCAAGCGGGTGGAGGGACTGTCCGGCGGCACGACGCGCGTCGACGTCGGCGGCGGTCGCGAGCGCGATGTCGTCCGAGACGTGGAGGAACGCGTGGACAGCGCCCTCGACCACGTCGATGCGGTCGAGGTGGGCCTGGGTGACCTCGACCGAGGTCACCTCCCCTGCCGTGAGCTTCTCCGAGAGCGCTGCAGCGCTCAGTCGTGTGAGGTCCATCGTCACTCCTCCCCGAGGATCTGCGGGACGAGGAAGCGGCCGTCCTCCTGGGCCGGGGCGCCCGAGAGCGCCTGCTCCTGCGTGAGCGGCGCGACGGGCTCGTCGGCGCGCATGACGTTCGTGAGCGGAAGCGGGTGGCTCGTCGCGGGGACGTCGGCGGTCGCGACCTCGCTCACCTGAGCGATCGCATCGACGATGACGTCGAGGTCGGCGGCGAACCGGTCCACTTGGTCGGGGGTGAGGTCGATGCGCGCCAGAGCGGCGACGCGCGACACCTCGTCGCGTGAGATGGAGGACATGGGACCAGTCTAGGCGTTCGGGCCGGGCGCAGGACGACGTGTCCGGCACGCCACCCTGTGAGAAGCCTCCGCCTGGGCGCACATGGCGCACCGACGGCAGCCGTGAATTGTTCCCACGCAACGACGACGTACGCACGAGCGCGACGAGGCAGATCCGCCTCCACGGACAGCGGACGCGAGCACGCACCGCGCTCACCGCTTCTGGTGGATAGACGCGGCCCGACCATCGCATGCGCGGGAACCGTCAACCCGTGCGACTCCCCCCGTCAGGGGGTGCCGACTGACAGGGAGGGGAAACGCCGAAGGCCCACCCCTTAACGGGGTGGGCCTTCGCGAAAGAATGTCCGGCAGCGTCCTACTCTCCCACCCCGTCACCAGGGCAGTACCATCGGCGCTGTGAGGCTTAGCTTCCGGGTTCGGAATGGGACCGGGCGTTTCCCTCACGCTATGACTGCCGTAACTCTATAGGGTTATCAACACACCGGTGATGACCCGGGAACCGCACAGTGGACGCAAGCAAAACTGTTGTATCAAGTCATCGGCTATTAGTACCGGTCAGCTCCACGAGTCTTTCGTCCTCGCTTCCACATCCGGCCTATCCACCCAGTGGTCTACTGGGAGCCTCACACCCTCAAGGGGCAAGGAAATCTCATCTCGAAGCAGGCTTCCCGCTTAGATGCTTTCAGCGGTTATCCCTTCCCAACGTAGCCAACCAGCCGTGCTCCTGGCGGAACAACTGGCACACCAGAGGTTAGTCCGTCCCGGTCCTCTCGTACTAGGGACAGGTCTTCTCAAATTTCCAACGCGCGCAGCGGATAGGGACCGAACTGTCTCACGACGTTCTAAACCCAGCTCGCGTACCGCTTTAATGGGCGAACAGCCCAACCCTTGGGACCTACTCCAGCCCCAGGATGCGACGAGCCGACATCGAGGTGCCAAACCATGCCGTCGATATGGACTCTTGGGCAAGATCAGCCTGTTATCCCCGGGGTACCTTTTATCCGTTGAGCGACGGCGCTTCCACAAGCCACCGCCGGATCACTAGTTCCGACTTTCGTCCCTGCTCGACCTGTCAGTCTCACAGTCAAGCTCCCTTGTGCACTTGCACTCGACACCTGATTGCCAACCAGGCTGAGGGAACCTTTGAGCGCCTCCGTTACATTTTAGGAGGCAACCGCCCCAGTTAAACTACCCACCAGGCACTGTCCCTGATCCGGATCACGGACCGAGGTTAGGTATCCAGAGCGACCAGAGTGGTATTTCAACGATGACTCCACCGACACTGGCGTGCCGGCTTCACAGTCTCCCACCTATCCTACACAAGCCGCACCGAACACCAATACCAAGCTATAGTAAAGGTCCCGGGGTCTTTCCGTCCTGCTGCGCGTAACGAGCATCTTTACTCGTACTGCAATTTCGCCGAGTTCGCGGTTGAGACAGCGGGGAAGTCGTTACGCCATTCGTGCAGGTCGGAACTTACCCGACAAGGAATTTCGCTACCTTAGGATGGTTATAGTTACCACCGCCGTTTACTGGGGCTTAAATTCTCAGCTTCGCTCCGAAGAGCTAACCGGTCCTCTTAACCTTCCAGCACCGGGCAGGCGTCAGTCCGTATACATCGTCTTGCGACTTCGCACGGACCTGTGTTTTTAGTAAACAGTCGCTTCCCCCTGGTCTCTGCGGCCCTCAAACGCTCCCCTGGCAAGCAGGTTCACGCCTCAGGCCCCCCTTCTCCCGAAGTTACGGGGGCATTTTGCCGAGTTCCTTAACCACGATTCTCTCGTCGCCTTAGTATTCTCTACCTGACCACCTGAGTCGGTTTAGGGTACGGGCGGCTTGAGCCTCGCGCCGAGGTTTTTCTAGGCAGCATAGGATCATCGACTTCCCTTAACGGTCCCCGTCAGCTCTCAGGCACATGAACGGCGGATTTGCCTACCGTTCGCCCTACAGCCTTGGACACGGTCTACCATCGCCGTGCTTCGACTACCTTCCTGCGTCACCCCTCGCGCTGACCTACTACCGGATTGGTTCACGGCCTCACCGGAGCACCGGTCCCCCGAAGGGAACATGGTGCCGGCTCGGGCGCTTAACATCACCGGATTCGATCTTGGCGGCTCTTCGCCGGTACGGGAATATCAACCCGTTGTCCATCGACTACGCCTGTCGGCCTCGCCTTAGGTCCCGACTAACCCAGGGAGGATGAACCTGGCCCTGGAACCCTTGGTCATTCGGCGGACGGGATTCTCACCCGTCATTCGCTACTCATGCCTGCATTCTCACTCGTGTAGGCTCCACCGCTGGGTTCCCCCGCGGCTTCAACGCCCACACGACGCTCCCCTACCCATCCACACGCCTGGACCACGAAGGCCTAGCAAATGTGTGAATGCCACAGCTTCGGCGGTGTACTTGAGCCCCGCTACATTGTCGGCGCGGAATCACTTGACCAGTGAGCTATTACGCACTCTTTCAAGGGTGGCTGCTTCTAAGCCAACCTCCTGGTTGTCTGTGCAACTCCACATCCTTTCCCACTTAGCACACGCTTAGGGGCCTTAGCTGGTGGTCTGGGCTGTTTCCCTCTCGACTACGGAGCTTATCCCCCGCAGTCTCACTGCCACGCTCTGGCTTGCCGGCATTCGGAGTTTGGCTGACGTCAGTAACCTGGTGAGGCCCATCGGCCATCCAGTAGCTCTACCTCCGGCAAGGAACGCGTGACGCTGCACCTAAATGCATTTCGGGGAGAACCAGCTATCACGGAGTTTGATTGGCCTTTCACCCCTACCCACAGCTCATCCCCCCAGTTTTCAACCTAGGTGGGTTCGGTCCTCCACGCGGTCTTACCCGCGCTTCAACCTGGCCATGGGTAGATCACTCCGCTTCGGGTCTAGACCCAGCGACTATGGTCGCCCTCTTCGGACTCGCTTTCGCTACGGCTTCCCCACACGGGTTAACCTCGCCACTGAGCACTAACTCGCAGGCTCATTCTTCAAAAGGCACGCGGTCACCCCTGCTAAGGAGGCTCCCACGGTTTGTAAGCACACGGTTTCAGGTACTATTTCACTCCCCTCCCGGGGTACTTTTCACCTTTCCCTCACGGTACTGGTCCGCTATCGGTCACTAGGTAGTATTTAGGCTTATCGAGTGGTCTCGACGGATTCACACGGGATTTCTCGGGCCCCGTGCTACTTGGGAACACCCTTGGGAGGCCACGCCATTTCGTCTACGGGGGTTTCACCCTCTGTGCCGGACCTTCCCAGATCCTTCGACTATGACGTGACTTTCTGACTCCCTGGACCAGCGGCAGCTGATCCCAAAGGGTCCCACAACCCCGTACGCGCAACGCCTGCCGGCTTTGACACACGCACGGTTTGGCCTCATCCGCTTTCGCTCGCCACTACTCACGGAATATCTCTTCCTGCCGGTACTGAGATGTTTCACTTCCCGGCGTTCCCTCCGCTCACCCTATATATTCAGGTGAGGGTACCTGGACATGACTCCAGGTGGGTTTCCCCATTCGGACATCCTCGGATCACGGTTCGTTTGCCAACTCCCCGAGGCTTATCGCAGGCTACGACGTCCTTCATCGGCTCCTAGTGCCAAGGCATCCACCATGTGCTCTTAGAAACTTGAACAACAGCTATTTGCAGATACCAAAGATATAAGAATCTTTGAAACTTCAAAGATGCTCGCGTCCACTGTGCAGTTCTCAAGCAACCACCGGCCCCGCGCGTTGTGCCAGGCGCCTGACCCGAGCCCGCAAAGCAGCTCAAGGTCGGTTCGCCGGCCGGCGCGGTCCGAAGAGGCAGGTCCACACACCCCGTGGGGCGTGGGCCTGTTCCCTCAGGACCCAACAGCGTGCTTGATCCTCCCCACCGACGCCGAGGTTCGCGGTCCTTCCCCAGCCGAAGCTAGAGCGTACTGGCGAGCCCGACCGCGAGATGCGGGGAGGCAAGAGTCAATGTTCCACCCATGAGCGTCCACCCCCGACGCGTACGGCCGAGGCGTGGCACTGACCCGAACACCAACCGTGAGGCTGGGCGGGTTGTGGCTCCTTAGAAAGGAGGTGATCCAGCCGCACCTTCCGGTACGGCTACCTTGTTACGACTTAGTCCCAATCGCCAATCCCACCTTCGACGGCTCCCTCCCAAGGGTTGGGCCACCGGCTTCGGGTGTTACCGACTTTCGTGACTTGACGGGCGGTGTGTACAAGGCCCGGGAACGTATTCACCGCAGCGTTGCTGATCTGCGATTACTAGCGACTCCGACTTCATGGGGTCGAGTTGCAGACCCCAATCCGAACTGAGACCGGCTTTTTGGGATTCGCTCCACCTCGCGGTTTCGCAGCCCTCTGTACCGGCCATTGTAGCATGCGTGAAGCCCAAGACATAAGGGGCATGATGATTTGACGTCATCCCCACCTTCCTCCGAGTTGACCCCGGCAGTCTCCTATGAGTCCCCACCATAACGTGCTGGCAACATAGGACGAGGGTTGCGCTCGTTGCGGGACTTAACCCAACATCTCACGACACGAGCTGACGACAACCATGCACCACCTGTACACCAGTCCGAAGACGCACACATCTCTGCATGATTCCGGTGTATGTCAAGCCTTGGTAAGGTTCTTCGCGTTGCATCGAATTAATCCGCATGCTCCGCCGCTTGTGCGGGCCCCCGTCAATTCCTTTGAGTTTTAGCCTTGCGGCCGTACTCCCCAGGCGGGGCACTTAATGCGTTTGCTGCGGCACGGAACTCGTGGAATGAGCCCCACACCTAGTGCCCAACGTTTACGGCATGGACTACCAGGGTATCTAATCCTGTTCGCTACCCATGCTTTCGCTCCTCAGCGTCAGTTGCGGCCCAGTGACCTGCCTTCGCCATCGGTGTTCCTCCTGATATCTGCGCATTCCACCGCTACACCAGGAATTCCAGTCACCCCTACCGCACTCTAGTCTGCCCGTACCCGATGCAAGCCCAAGGTTGAGCCTTGGGTTTTCACACCAGACGCGACAAACCGCCTACGAGCTCTTTACGCCCAATAATTCCGGACAACGCTTGCGCCCTACGTATTACCGCGGCTGCTGGCACGTAGTTAGCCGGCGCTTCTTCTGCAGGTACCGTCACTTTCGCTTCTTCCCTGCTGAAAGAGGTTTACAACCCGAAGGCCTTCATCCCTCACGCGGCGTCGCTGCATCAGGCTTTCGCCCATTGTGCAATATTCCCCACTGCTGCCTCCCGTAGGAGTCTGGGCCGTATCTCAGTCCCAGTGTGGCCGGTCGCCCTCTCAGGCCGGCTACCCGTCGTCGCCTTGGTGAGCCGTTACCTCACCAACAAGCTGATAGGCCGCGAGTCCATCCCCCACCGATAAATCTTTCCAGACCCGACCATGCAGTCAGGTCTCATATCCGGTATTAGCCACGATTTCCCGAGGTTATCCCGAAGTGAGGGGCAGGTTACTCACGTGTTACTCACCCGTTCGCCACTGATCAGGCAGAGCAAGCTCTGCCGTCACCGTTCGACTTGCATGTGTTAAGCACGCCGCCAGCGTTCGTCCTGAGCCAGGATCAAACTCTCCGTAAATGTGTATCGCCAGCCCCGAAGGACTAACAACCATACGAAGCGGACCCGAAGGTCCAATTAAACTGGCAATGACCGACAATCGTCGATCCATTCCAAAGGAATCTCCACGATCAGGCACCGAACCACCATGTAGCGGCCGGCATCCCTCTCGCACGAGAGTTATTTGGCATTGACTATCAAGCACACTGTTGAGTTCTCAAGGAACAGACGCGCATCCTCGCTCTTCCCTTGCGGGTCCTGCTCGGAGGCAACCGTTCAAACTTACCCCGTTCGCTTCCCCGTGTCAAACCCGGTTTGTCGACCGGATCCGAGCTTCGGAAGCACCCGCGCCCTCCACGCATACCGAAGAACCCGGAGTTCCGGGAACTGTTGAAGGTGGGTGGCTGAGCCTCGGCGGTTCGGCCCGGGATCTGCATCCCGTTCCTTCGCCCTGCCGGGCTGGCTCGAAGAACACTACACGGGCTGTTCCGCTGATGCCAAATCGGCGGAATCCTGCGGACGAGAGGGAGCCCGCGCACGCAGAACGGGCGCGAGACGGTCCCCCGGAGGTGCCGCGCCCGCACCCCCTCAGGATCTCCGTCCCCCACACGACGTTCGGCAGCATGTCGCGGGGGCGCGCGTCGATCAGGTCGTCGCACACCGCTTGGCCCGTGAGGTGATTCGAGATCGTCCACACCTTGAAGCCGTGCCGGTCGAGGATCTCGAGCCGACCCTCGACGTAGCCCGGCTCGTCGACGCGCCACGGGTCGAGGTGGTCGCCCCAGCAGGCGATCTCGAGCCCGTCGTACCGCCACCCCGACGCAAGGCTCGCCACCTCCTCGAACGGCAGGTCGGCCCACTGGCCGCTGAACAGGGTGATCGCTCGTGCCACAGCAGCTCTCCGCACTCTCGGGCCGCGGCGGGCTGCACGCGGCGAGGCCCCGGGACCGGGACCCAGACGTTGTCGGCCAGGCTCGAACGCTCGACCGCGTCGAGCACCCGCTGAACCTGCAGACCGTCGTCGCACGTCGGGCGCACGGCCGGCGCGGGCCGACCCGCGGAGTCCCGCATGGGCGTCTGCGACCGGACGCTCGTGGACGAACGTCTCGAGCAGTCCCGAGACCCCCGTGAGCCACTCCCCCGTGACGAACTGTGCGAGGTCCACGACCTGCGCCCCGATGTCACCGAGCGCACCCGAGCCCACGCCAGGCCCTCGTCGTCCGAGGAGGGTGGGACGGGCACGCCCCGCAGCAGGCGACCGAACTCTTCGTCCCCTTCCTCGAGGACTCCGGGTTCACGGTCGTCGTCTCCGACTCCCTCGATGTCGACGCGGACACCGAGCTCATGGCCCAGACCGACCTTGTCCTGCAGTCCTGGACGATGGGCGAGATCCTCGGCGATGAGGTCCACGGCCTGCGCGCCGCCGTCGCCTGGGTGACGGGGCTCGTCGGCTGGCACGGTGGCGTCGTCGACTCCTTCCGGATGTCCGCCGCATACCTCCACCTCATGGGCGCCCAGTTCGCCACTCACCCCGGCGACCCCGTCGGGCACACCATGCGTGTCGTCCCCGAGCGGTCCGACCACCCCGTCATCGCGGGGATCGAGGACTTCACGCTCCGTTCCGAACGCTACTGGCTCCTCACCGACCCGCTCCTCGACGTCCTCGCGACGACGACGATCGAGGCCGGCCCCGACGACCCCTGGGATGGACCGTCGACGCACCCCGCCATATGGACGCGGCGCTGGGGCGCGGGCCGGATCGTCGTGTGCGCCCCTGGGCACCACCTCGCGGACCTCGCGGTCCCGCAGGTGCGCACGATCATCGAGCGCCGGCTCGCCGCGCGAGGCTGAGAGCCCCGCCTCTCATGCGTCGAACGCCGACGGGCCCTCCGCAAGGAGGCGCACGAACTGCTCCTCGTCGAGGATCCGGAGGCCGAGCTCGCGCGCCTTCGTCTCCTTGGACCCCGCGTTCTCACCGACGACGACGAAGTCCGTCTTCTTCGAGACGGAGCCCGCAGACTTGCCGCCAGCCGCAAGGATCGCCTCCTTGGCACCGTCGCGCGTGAAGCCCTCGAGGCCTCCCGTGACGACGACGGTCAGTCCGTCGAGCACGCCCGACACCTCCTCCTTCGCGGCGCCCGGACCCGGGTGCCCCGGGGTCTCGAAACGCACGCCCGATGCCCGCCAGCGCTCGACGATTTCCTCGTGCCAGTCGACGCCGAACCACGCGCGGATCTCCGTCGCGATCGTCGGGCCCACGCCCTCGACAGCTGCGAGCTCCTCGGCCGACGCCGTCCGCACGAGCTCGAGGGAGCCGAAGTGGTCCGCGAGCGCACGCGCCGCCGACGGTCCAACGTGCCGAATATTGAGCGAGACGAGGATCCGCCAGAGGTCCTTCGTCCGGGCCTTCGCGAGCTCGGCGACGAGCTTGCCGGCGGCCGCCGACGGCACGACGGCCGGGAGCTCGCCCGACGCCTGAGCCTCCTCGAGCGTGAGACCGCGCCCCTCGGCCCACGCGACGTGGTCCTTCTTCGTCGCACGACGCGCGAACGGGGTGCGTTCCTTGGCCTGACCGTCCTCGTCAACCTTGGGCAGACCCGTCTCGGCGTCCTTGACGACGACGCGGATCGGCACGAGGTCGGCCTCGGTGAGGTCGAAGAGCCCCGCCTCGGTCTCGAGCGGCGGGACCTCGGGGACGAGCGGCTGCGTGAGCGCTGCGGCGGTCACCTCGCCGAGAACCTCGATGTCGAGGCCGCCGCGCGAGCCGATGTGCTCGACGCGACCGCGGACCTGCGCGGGGCACGAGCGCGCGTTGGGGCACCGGAGATCGACGTCGCCCTCCTTCATGGGGCGGAGCGTCGCTCCGCACTCGGGGCAGGCGGCCGGCATGACGAAGTCGCGTCGCGGGGTGCCGTCGTCCGCCGCGGCCTCGACGGGGCCGACGATCTCCGGGATGACGTCGCCCGCCTTGCGGAGCACGACCATGTCGCCGATACGGACGCCCTTGGCTTTGACGACGTCCTGGTTGTGGAGGGTCGCCTGGCGGACGACCGATCCCGCGACCCGCACCGGTTCCATGACCGCGTACGGCGTCGCGCGGCCCGTGCGGCCGACCCCGACGACGATGTCAAGGAGGCGCGTCGTCACCTCCTCGGGCGGGTACTTGTACGCGATCGCCCAGCGCGGGGCCCGGCTCGTCGCGCCGAGCCGCTGCTGCAGCGCGACCTCGTCGACCTTGATGACGACACCGTCGAGCTCGTGCTCGATGTCGTGGCGGTGCTCCGCGAAGTGCGCGACGAACTCGCGGACTCCGTCGAGGTCGTCGCACACGCGGTTGTGCGGCGAGACGGGCACGCCCCACGCCGCCAGGAGGTCGTACTCCTGCGACTGCCGGACGCGTCCCTCGGCGAAGGCCGCGGGCACGGGCGCGTCGCCCCACACGAGCGCGCCGACACCATGCGCGTACATCGCGAGCGCGCGCGACGCCGTGACGCGCGGGTCCTTCTGGCGCAGCGAACCGGCCGCCGCGTTGCGCGGGTTCGCAAACGGCGCACGTCCCGCGGCGACTTGGGCAGTATTGAGCGCCTCGAACTGCTCGATCGGAAAGAAGACCTCGCCCCGCACCTCGACGAGGTCCGGGTGCGTCGCGGGGTCGCCGCCGAGCTCGTGAGGCACCGACGCGAGGGTGCGGACGTTGAGCGTGACGTCCTCACCGGTGCGCCCGTCGCCGCGCGTCACCGCGCGCGCGAGCCGTCCCTTCTCGTACACGAGCGCGATCGCGAGGCCGTCGATCTTCACCTCGGTGAGGTAGTGGACCTCCGCGTCCCCGACGCCGTGACGGACGCGGCCCGCCCATGCCTCGACATCCTCGAACGAGAACGCGTTGTCGAGCGAGAGCATGCGCTCGACGTGGTCGACCGCCGCGAAATCCGTCGAGAACGTGCCGCCGACCCGCTGCGTCGGCGACTCAGGGGTGCGCAGCGACGGGAAGCGGTCCTCGAGCGCTGCGAGCTCGCCGAGGAGCGCGTCGAACTCGCCATCGGAGACGAGCGGGGCGTCCTTGACGTAGTAGGCGAACTGGTGCGCCGTCACGGTCTGGGCGAGCTCGGTCCAGCGCGCGTGCGCTGCAGAGTCAGGCTCGGCGGGGGTGGCGGGAACATCGGCGTCGGTCACGTCCACCATCATGCCAAGGGGGTCGGACATCGGGCGCGGGCTCGCCCGTCCCGGGGACGTCAACGCAGGTCACATCGCCCCGTAGGCTGCGATGTCCGTCGCCCCGGCTACCGTGTCACCATGCCGACGCCCCCTGCTGCCCAGCCGCGCCAGATCCCGACCGACGTCACGCTCCCCCTCCCGGGCGCCGACCCGTACGCGTGGCTCGAGGACGTGGGCGGCGACGCCGCGCTCGCGTGGGCCCGCGAGCGCGGCGAGGCCGCGAACGCGCGGCTCGCCGGCGGTGGGCTCCTCGCCGAGATCGAGGCCGAGGTGCTCGAGGTGCTCGACGACGACGCCCGCATCCCCTATGTCGGCGCGGCGGGCGACCACCTCTACAACTTCTGGCGCGACGCCGAGCACCCGCGCGGACTCTGGCGCCGGACGTCGGAGGAGTCCTACCGCACCGACGAGCCCGTCTGGGAGGTCCTCCTCGACCTCGACGCGCTCAACGAGGCGGAGGGCGAGGACTGGGTGTGGCACGGCGCAAGCCTCCTGAGGCCCGACCTCGACCGCGCGATCGTCACGCTCTCGCACGGCGGTTCCGATGCCGACGTCGACCGTGAGTACGACCTCGCGACCCTCGCGTTCGTCGATCCTGCCAACGGCGGCTTCGTGCGGCCCGAAGCCAAGGGTGGGCTCGCATGGATCGACCGCGACACCGTCTTCGTCTTCTCCGCGGAGGACGAGGCCTCGTCGACGCGCTCGGGCTACCCGCGCGTCGTCCGTCGCTGGCGCCGTGGGGCCCCGATGAGCACCGCAGAGGTCGTCTACGAGGGCCTCACCGACGACCTCTATATCTCCGCCCACCACGAGCGCACTCCCGGGTTCGAGCGGGACGTCGTCACGCGGTCGATCGCCTTCTACGACTCTGAGACGTACGTTCTCGACGCGGCCGGCACGCCCGTGCTCGTGCCCGCACCCCGCTCCGCGGACGTCCTCCTCCACGGTCCCTGGGCCCTCGTCCGGCTGCGCGAGCCGTGGGAGGTCGCGGGGACGGCGCACCCCGGCGGGACGCTCCTCGCTGCTCCGCTCGACGCGCTGCTCGCAGGAGCTCACGAGCCCGTCGTGCTCTTCGCCCCGACCCCGACGAGCGCGCTCGAGAACGTCACGTGGACCCGCAGCCGCGTCGTCCTCACCGTGCTCGAGGACGTCCGTCACCGCATCGAGGTCCTCACGCCGCCCGATGCCCCGAGCGGCGCGTGGCAGCACGCCGCCCTGCCCGGGGCGCCGGCCGCGGCGACGCTCGCCGTCGGCGCCGTCGACCGCGACACGCACGACGACCTGTGGATCACCGCGACCGACTTCCTCACCCCGCCGACCCTCGTGCGCGTCGACGCGACCGCGGCGCGCCCGAGCGAGTACCTCAAGGCCGCCCCCTCGTTCTTCGACGCGTCCACGATGCGCTGGGAGCAGCACACCGCCGTGTCGGACGACGGCACGCGCGTGCCGTACTTCGTCGTCCACGGCGATCCCGCGGCGCGCGAGAGCGACGGCCCGGTCCCCACGCTCCTCTACGGCTACGGCGGCTTCGAGATCTCCCTCACCGCGGACTACTCCGGGGTCCTCGGCCGCGCGTGGCTCGCCCGCGGCGGCACGTACGTCCTCGCGAACATCCGCGGCGGCGGCGAGTACGGACCCGACTGGCACGCGGCCGCACTCCAGGACAAGCGCCACCGCGCCTACGAGGACTTCGCGGCGGTCGCGCGCGACGTCGTCGCTCGCGGGATCACCGACCACGCGCACCTCGCGTGCAAGGGCGGCTCGAACGGCGGCCTGCTCACGGGCAACATGCTCGCGAGCTACCCCGAGCTCTTCGGCGCGATCGTCGTCCAGGTGCCGCTGCTCGACATGCACCGGTACACGCGCCTGCTCGCAGGCGCGTCCTGGCAGGCCGAGTACGGCGACCCCGACGACCCCGCGCAGTGGGAGTTCATCCGCACGTTCTCGCCCTACCACCTGCTGCGGCCAGGCACCGAGTACCCGCCCGTGCTGCTGACGACCTCGACAAAGGACGACCGTGTCCACCCCGGCCACGCCCGCAAGATGACCGCCCTACTCGAGGCGCTCGGGGCCGACGTCACCTATTACGAGAACCTCGAGGGCGGGCACGGCGGCGCGGCCGACAACTCCCAGGCCGCGCACCTCGCGGCGCTCGCCTACGCGTTCTGCTGGGAGCGTCTCGGCGGCTGACCCATGGGGCCTCAGCCCGCGGCGCGCTCCGCGAGGAGAAGCGCCGCGCGGCGGAGGTTCCGCGCGGAGGTGCGGGCGTCGTCGGTGCTCCGCGGGACGGGCGGGACGGGGTCGACGCGCACCTCGCCGAGCGTCTCGTGGAGCACGACGCGCGTCAGATCGCCGACAGGCAGCCCGACGCGGCGCCACGGGTCGCTCACGAGCGCCGCAAGGCCGGCGACGTCGGGTCCGGTGCACGACGACACGCGAGCGGGCGGCAGGCCCTGCCACAGCTCGACGCCCCGCTCGACGGCCGTCGCGATCGTCTCCCACCGGCGCTCGTCCCACGGACCCACATCGAGGCCGACGCCGTCGGCCCCGGCGAGCACCGCGGGAGCGACGCCACCAACGGCCGTCCCCACGTGGACGACGACCCTGGCCCTCGCAGCGTGCATCGCGGCGACGACCGGCTCGAGCACCTCGAGCACGCGCGGTCGCGGCACCGCGCGCAGCCGCGCGTGCCCCGAGAACGTCGGGATCACGCCCGCGACGACCTGGCCGACGAGCGGCTCCGCGAGCAGCACCGTGACATGCGCCCCTGGCGTCTGTCGGACCACGTCACGGACGTGCCGGGCGAGCGACTCGGCCAGCGCCGCCCCGAGATCGGACACCGCGCCCGCGTCGGACAGCGCACGATCCCCGCGCGCGAGCCACAGCGACGCCGCGAGCGACCACGGCCCGACCGCCTCGACGACCAGCTCCCCCGACCAGCCGACCGACGCGATCGCGAGCGCGTCGAGGTCCTCGCGCCACGCCGCCCGCGCGCGCTCGACGTCGGAGCCCTCGTGGTCCGTGAGGCGCCAGCCGTGGGGCCCGAGCTCGACCGGGAGGCCGTCGAGCAGCGCCGCCGTGCGGCCAACCCGGTCGGTTCCCGGACCGCGCGACGCGAGGACGGGGAGCGTCGCGAGCGACCGCACCTCGGCGGGCGCGTCGGACGCGTCGCCGAGCACGGTAAGCAGCGCCTCGAGCGGCTCCGTCCCGGGCCACGCGAGGGGTGCGACGGCGCCGGGGAACGCGGGCGGCACGACGGTCGTCGTGCTCGGGACGTCGTCCGGTGCACCCTCCGCGCCCGTGCGCAGCAGACCGCTCACGCGCCGTTCCCACCCGTGCCGGTCCCGCACGCGCCGGTGCCGCCCGTGCCGGAGCCGCCGGCGGCGGAGGCGGACGAGGCGACGGGCGTGAGGGAACCGACGGACGACGTCCGCCGCCCGGCCGACGTCACCGTCGCCTGCCCAAGCACGCGCGTCCCGGAGTACACGACGAGCGACTGGCCGGCCGCAACCCCGCGCAGCCGTGCGTCCGTGAGCTCTGCGACGAGCTCGCCGCCGACATGCGTGACGCGCGCGGGCACGGGGGTGCCGTGCGCACGCACCTGCACCTCGGCGTCGATCCCCGCGGAGGCGTCGACGTCGTCCGCAAGCCACACCGTGCGGTCCCCCGCGACGCGGTCGACCGTGAGGAGCTCGGCCGCGCCGACGACCACCTGGTTCGCGTGGGGCCGGACCTCGAGCACGTAGCGCGGCCGGCCGTCGGCCGCGGGGCGCCCGAGGTGGAGGCCGCGACGCTGGCCCACGGTGTAGGCGTACGCGCCGTCGTGCTCTCCGACGACCTGCCCGGACTCGTCGAGGATCTCGCCGGGCTGCGCGCCGAGGCGCGAGCGCAGGAAGCCCTGCGTGTCGCCGTCCGCGACGAAGCAGATGTCGTAGGAGTCGGGCTTCGTCGAGACGCCGAGCCCGCGACGCGCGGCCTCCGCGCGGACGTCGGCCTTCGACGTGAAGCCGCCGAGCGGGAAGATCGACCGGGCGAGCCGCTCGGATCCCATGACGGCGAGGACGTACGACTGGTCCTTGTCCGTGTTGGGCGAGCGGTGCAGCTCGCGCCGCCCGTCGGTCTCGACGATCCGCGCGTAGTGGCCCGTCGCGACCGCGTCGAAGCCGAGGGCGGTCGCCTTGTCGAGCAACGTGTCGAACTTCACGTGCTCGTTGCAGCGCACGCACGGGTTCGGGGTGCGGCCCGCGGCGTACTCGGCGAGGAAGTCCGCGACGACGGTCTCCTCGAACGTCTCGGAGAGGTCCCACACGTAGTACGGGATGCCGAGGACGTCGGCCGCGCGCCGAGCGTCGCTCGCATCCTCGATCGAGCAGCAGCCGCGCGAGCCCGTGCGCATCTGGGCGCGCTCGCGTGCGAGCGCCATGTGGACCCCGACGACCTCGTGCCCGGCCTCGAGCGCGAGCGCGGCCGCGAGCGCCGAGTCGACGCCGCCGGACATCGCGGCGAGCACCCTCATGCGGCACCCCCGACCGTGGTCGGGCCCGTGGGCACGCTGCGGCGCGCGGGCGAGGCGAGACCCGCTGCGCGGGCCCGCTCGACGACGCCGGGCAGGACGTCGAGCACGCGCGCGACGTCCGCGGACGTCGACGTCGCGCCGAACGAGAACCGCAGGGCGCCGCGAGCCTCGTGCTCGGTCAGACCGAGCGCGAGGAGCACGTGCGAGGGCTGCGGCACGCCAGCCTGGCACGCCGAGCCGGTCGACGCCTCGACGCCCACGGAGTCGAGCAGGTAGAGGAGCGAGTCGCCCTCGCAGCCGTCGAACGTGAGGTGCGCGTTGCCGGGCAGACGCGCCACCCCGCCGTCGTCGGTCCGGGCGTCCGGCGCGGGGCCGCGGAGCGTCGCGCCCGGCACGCGCGCGAGGACGCCGGTGACGAGCTCGTCCCGGAGCGCGCCGAGGCGCGCGGCCTCGGCGTCGCGTGCCGCGACGGCCCCGGCGAGCGCGACCGCGAACGCGCGGGCACCCGCGGCGTCGACCGTTCCCGAGCGCACGCCACGCTCCTGACCACCGCCGTGGAGGACGGGCACAAGGTCGACGGTGCGCCCGACGACGAGCGCACCGACGCCCACGGGGCCGCCGAGCTTGTGCGCGGTGACGGTCATCGCGTCGAGGCCGCTCGCGCCGAAGTCGACGGGCAGGATACCCGCGGCCTGGACGGCGTCGCAGTGGACGGGCACGCCGTGCGCGTGTGCGAGTCGCACGACGTCGGCGACGGGCTGCACAGTGCCGATCTCGTTGTTCGCCCACATGACGGAGACGAGCGCGGTCTCCTCGGCGTGCGCGGCGAGCTCGGCGGCGAGCGCGTCGAGGTCGAGGCGGCCGGTCGCGTCGACGGGCAGGAGGACGATCTCGGCGCCCGCGTGCTCCGCGAGCCAGAATGCAGGGTCGAGCACCGCGTGGTGCTCGACGGCGGAGACGAGGACGCGCGTGCGCTCCGGACGACCCGTGCGGCGCGCCCAGAAGAGTCCCTTGATGGCGAGGTTGTCGGCTTCCGTGCCACCGGCGGTGAGGACGACCTCGCTCGGACGGGCGCCGAGCGACGCGGCGATCGACTCGCGCGCCTCCTCGACGACGCGGCGGGCGGCGCGGCCCGCGGTGTGGAGCGACGAGGGGTTGCCCGCGATCGCGAGCTGCTCGGTGTACGCCGCAACCGCCGCAGGCGACATCGGGGTCGTCGCGGCGTGGTCGAGGTAGGCGGGAGGTGTCACGCACCCCATCCTACGAAGGACGCCGCGGCCCTCTCGTCGGGGGCCGCGGCGTCCGGGGCGTGCGCGGGTCGGCTCAGGCCGTGCGGGCTCGCAGGGCGGCGGCCGCCTGGGGCAGGACGGTCGCGAGGTCGCCGACGACTGCGAAGTCGCAGATCTCGAAGATCGGGCACTCGGGGTCGGAGTTCACAGCGACGATGACCTCGGACGCCTGCATGCCGCCGCGGTGGTGGGGCGCGCCCGAGATGCCGGCGCCGATGTAGAGGTGCGGGGTGATCGTCACGCCGGTCTGGCCGACCTGCGCGTCGTGGTCGATCCAGCCTTCGTCAACGGCGTCGCGGGTCGCGCCGATCGCGGCACCGAGCGCGTCGGCGAGGTCCTCGACGGGACCGAAGTCGCCGAGCGTCCCGCGGCCGCCCGCGACGACGACGCTCGCCTCGGCGAGCGGCGGGCGCGCCGAGCCCGCGGTCTCGTGGAGCGTGCGCGACACGAGGCGGACGCCGCCCGCGGCGGCCTCCGCGGCTGCGGCGTCGAGCGCCACGGTACGGACGACCGGGTCGGCGGGTGCGTCGGCCGGCACGGGCCGCACCGCGTTGGGTCGCACCGTGAGGAGCGCGAGTTCGGTCGTCACGACCGAGTCGACGTCCCACGAACCCGCGAACACGCGCTTCCACCCGGCGACGAGGCCGTCGTGCTCGCCGACGCGCGCGGCGTCGATGAGGAGGCCCGCCCCGGTGAGGTGGGCGAGGCGCGCGAGCACCTCCTTGTTGGCGAACGTCGCGCGGGCGAGGAGCACGCGCGCGTCCGTGAGGACGGGTGCGAGCGCGGCCGCGGCCACGCCCGTGAGGTGCGGCTCGCCGTCGACGTCGAGGTGGACGACGTCAGCGACGCCGTACGTGCCGAGCGCCGCGAGCGCGTCGGCCGACGGCGCGTCGAACGCGACGGCACGCACCGGGCCGAGCGTCCGCGCGACGGTGAGGAGCTCGAGGTCAGGTTCGCGCAGCGCGCCGGTGACGTCGTCGAGCAGGACGACGGAGATGGGACGGGTCATGGGGGTCTCCTCTCAGACCAGGCCGCGGCGGACGAGGAACTCGACGAGGGCCTCGCCGCCCGCGCCAGCATCGACGTGGATCTCGACGGGGGCGCGCTCGGGGCGCGGCTCGGCCGACAGGACGCGGGTGCGTGCTCCGGCCTCGCCGACCTCGGCCGCGTCGACGCCGAGGTCCGCGAGGGTCCACGTCGTCACGGGCTTGGTGCGCGCCGCCATGATGAGTTTGAAGTTCGGGAAGCGGGGCCGGTTGATGTGGTCGTTGACGGAGACGACCGCGGGCAGCGGCGCCTCGAGGACCTCGGTCGCGCCGTCGACGACGCGCTCGACGCGCGCCGTGGCCCCGTCGAGCTCGAGCTTGCCGGCGTTCGTGAGCTGCGGCAGGCCGAGCTCGGCGGCGAGGAGCGCGGGCACGACCGAGCCGAGTCCGTCGAGCGCCGCCATGCCCGCGAGGACGAGGTCGATCGGGCCGTCGGCCGCGACCTTGCGCACCGCGGCGGCGAGCGCCTTCGCGGTGCCCGCGTAGTCGGAGCCCGCGAGCGCCTCGTCGTTGACGTGGATCGCGGTCGTCGCACCCAGTTGGAAGGCGCGCCGCAGCGCGTCGACCGCTTCGGCGGGACCGACGGTGACGACGACGATCTCGGACTCTGCACGCTCGGCCTCGTCGAGCCCCTCGAGGATCCGTACCGCTTCCTCGACGGGGTGCTCGTCGAGCTCGTTGAGCGAGCCGTCCTCCGCGCCGCGCACCGTGCGGCCGTCCGCGAACGCGCGGGCGGAGTGGATGTTGGGGACGTGCTTGACGACCACGACGATTCTGCGGGCCATGACGCTGCGAGCCTCCTGGAGGGGCCGGGACCGGACCCGTCGAGGCTATCGCCCCACGGCGCGGTCGCGTGCGTGGCGTGGCGGACGTCCCGCTATCCGGTCCCGGCGCGACGGTAGGATCGATGGTCGGCCCCGGCGTGCACCGCGGGACCCTACGCTTGAGGAGACCACCACGATGACGACGACCGCCGCCCGCACCGCGACCGACGAGCGGACGCCCCCGCTCGGCGCGCGCGTCGTTTCCGGCGGCACCTCGTTCGCGGTGTTCGCCTCGCACGCCGACCTCGTCGAGCTGTGCCTCCTCGAGCGCGACCCCGCGACGGCCTCGGGGTGGGCCGAGGAACGCCTGCCGATGACGCGGGGGGCGCGCGGGGTGTGGCACACGACGGTGCCCGGCGTGGGCGACGGCCAGCGGTACGGGTTCCGGGCCCACGGCCGTTGGGACCCGCGCGTCGGCCTGCGGTACAACCCCGCCAAGATCCTCGTCGACCCGTACGCGCGAGGCCTCGACGGCGCGCTCGTCCACGGGCCGGCGGTTTACGGCCACGTCTGGGACGCGCGCGGCGAGGACGGCCTGCCGCTGCCATCGGACCTCGACTCGCTCGGGCACGTCCCGCTCTCGGTCGTCGTCGACCCCACCTACCACCCCGTGCACGAGCGGCCGCACGTCCCGTGGTCGCGGACCGTCGTCTACGAGGCCCACGTCCAGGGCCTCACGGCTCACCTACCCGGCGTTCCCGACGCGCTGCGCGGCACGTACGCGGGAGTCGCGCACCCCGCGACGATCGCGCACCTGCGCTCGCTCGGCGTGACGACGCTCGAGCTCCTGCCGATCCACGCGAAGGTGTCCGAGCCGCACCTCCTCTCGCAGGGCCGGGTGAACTACTGGGGCTACAACACGCTCGGGTTCTTCGCGCCCGAGCCGTCGTATGCGACCGCCGCGGCACAAGCGCAGGGCCCGACGGCCGTGCTCGACGAGGTCAAGGGCATGGTCGCGCTCCTGCACGCGGCCGGGCTCGAGGTCATGCTCGACGTCGTCCACAACCACACCGCGGAGGGCGGCACGGACGGCATGCAGCTGTCGTGGCGCGGCCTCGACGCGACCGTCCACTACATGCACGACGGCAGCACGCCTGCCCGGTTCGCCGACACGACGGGCTGCGGCAACACGCTCGACCACCGGCGGACGAGGCCCGTCCAGGCGGCTCTCGACTCGGTGCGCTACTGGACCCAGGAGATCGGTGTCGACGGCTTCCGCTTCGACCTCGCCGTGACGCTCGGACGCCACCACGACGGCTTCACGAACGTCCACCCGTTCCTCGTCGCGCTGGCGACCGACCCGACGCTCGCCGACGTCAAGCTCGTCGCGGAACCGTGGGACGTCGGTCCGGGCGGCTGGCAGACCGGCAGCTTCAAGGAGCCGTTCGGCGAGTGGAACGACCGCTACCGCTCCGCGGTGCGGCAGTTCTGGCTCGCCGACGCGCGCGAGCTCTCGCACGGCCGCACGGGCCACGGGCTGCGGGACCTCGCGACGCGGCTGTCCGGCTCGGCCGACCTCTTCGGCCACTCCGACCCGCCGCTCGAGCGCGGCCCGGTCGCGTCGATCAACTTCGTCACGGCGCACGACGGCTTCACGATGGCCGACCTCACACGCTACGACCACAAGCACAACGAGGCCAACGGGGAGGACAACCGCGACGGAACGGACGACAACCGGTCGTGGAACCACGGGATCGAGGGCCCCGACGTCGACGACGGCGACGGGATCGCGGCGCTGCGTCGACGCTCGCACCGCAACCTTCTCGGCACGCTCCTGGTCTCGGCGGGCACGCCCATGCTCACTGCGGGCGACGAGGTGGGGCATAGCCAGCAGGGCAACAACAACGCGTACTGCCAGGACAACGAGCTCACGCGGCCGCGGTTCGACGTGACTGGCCCCGAGGCCGACCTCCTCGCGACGACGCGCTACCTCCTCGCGCGCCGCGCCGAGCTCGCGGCGCTGCGCCCCGCGCGCTTCTACCTCGGCCGTCCGTACGAATCGCGTCCGGACGACGGTCTCGACCTCGCGTGGTACACGGAGGCGGGCACCCCGATGACACCGGCCGAGTGGAACGACACGTCGCGCCGCGTCCTCCAGATGGTCCGTCGCACGGCGGACGTCGCCGACCCGGCGGTGCTCATCGTCCTCAACGGGTCCCTCGACGTCGTCGACGCCGCGCTCCCCGAGGCCCACGTCGGCTGGGACCTCGTGTGGGACTCCTCGTGGGAGCACCCGGACCAGCACCTCGAGCCGTTCGACGACCCAGGCACCGAGCTCGAGCCGCTGAGCATGCGGCTCTACGTCGAGAGCGCCCACTGACCGCAGGTTCGCTGGTCACGGTCCCCCGACGCCCATCACCGTGACCCGCCGGGAGCGTGGCGACGCGCGGGAACCCCGTCCCACGGGCTAGGTTCGACCTGTGAGCAGGAACAAGCGCCCCCGCCCCGTCAGTGCCGCCGCGAACCCGGGCCACGCCGTGCGCGCCAGCGCACCGGTCGCCCCGGCGCCGCGCGTCGCGCAGCCCGTCCCGGTCCGCCCGACCCCGATCGGTCGCATCCCAGTCGTCGACGTCTCCCCGACCGTCGAGCAGGGCCGCTGGCCCGCAAAGGCCGCCATCGGCGAGGCCGTCCCGGTCCGTGCCACGGTGTTTCGTGAGGGCCACGACGCGGTCGCGGCGACCGCCGTGCTCGTCGCTCCCGACGGCACCGTCCACGCGAGCGCCCGCATGGTCGACATCGCGCCGGGGCTCGACCGCTACGAGGCGCGCGTCGCGCCCGACGCACCGGGCGAGTGGACGTTCCGCGTCGAGGCGTGGTCGGACCCCTACGGGACGTGGACGCACGACGCGACCGTGAAGATCGCTGCGGGCGTCGACGTCGAGCTCATGCTCGCCGAGGGTGTGCGGCTCATGGACCGTGTCCTCGCCGAGCTCACGCTCGACGCCGCGGACCGCTCGACGCTTGAGCGCGTCCGGACGACCCTCGCCGACACCCGGTCGACCCCGCAGGACCGTCTCGCGGCGGCGCTCGCGGACGACGTCCGCGACATCCTCGTCCTGCGGTCGCCCCTGCGTGACCACATCTCGCCGTCCGCGGACTACCCGCTCGTCGTGAGCTGCGAGCTTGCGCTCGCGGGTGCGTGGTACGAGATGTTCCCGCGCTCGGAGGGTGCGGTGTACGACGCCGCGACGCGCTCGTGGCGCTCGGGAACGCTGCGGACCGCGGCCGAGCGCCTGCCGGGCATCGCCGCGATGGGCTTCGACATCGTCTACCTCACCCCGATCCACCCGATCGGCACGACGTTCCGCAAGGGGCGCAACAACTCGCTCGAGGCGCTCCCGGGTGACCCAGGCTCGCCGTACGCGATCGGCTCGCCGGACGGCGGTCACGACGCGATCCACCCCGAGCTCGGGACCTTCGACGACTTCGACACGTTCGTCGCGCGTGCTCGCAGCCTCGGCATGGAGGTCGCGCTCGACCTCGCGCTCCAGTGCTCGCCGGACCACCCGTGGGTGACGGAGCACCCCGAGTGGTTCACGACGCGCGTCGACGGCACGATCGCGTACGCGGAGAACCCGCCGAAGAAGTACCAGGACATCTACCCGCTGAACTTCGACCTCGACCCCGCAGGCATCGAGGCGGAGATCGAACGCATCGTGCGCCTGTGGATCGATCATGGGGTGACGGCGTTCCGCGTCGACAACCCGCACACGAAGCCGCTCGACTTCTGGGAGCGGCTGCTCACGAGCATCCGGGCGACGCATCCCGAGGTGATCTTCCTCGCGGAGGCGTTCACGCGTCCCGCGATGATGCTCACGCTCGCGCGCATCGGGTTCCAGCAGTCGTACACGTACTTCACGTGGCGCAACACGCGTGAGGAGATCACGTCGTACCTCGCGGAGGTGTCGGACGAGGTCGGCTCGGTCATGCGGCCGAGTTTCTGGCCGACGACGCACGACATCCTCACGCCGACGATGCAGCACGGGGGCGAGGAGATCTTCGCGATCCGCGCGGTGCTCGCCGCGACGGGATCGCCGACGTGGGGCATCTATTCGGGCTACGAGTTTGCCGAGCGTGTCGCGCGACCTGGCGCCGAGGAACAGATTGACAACGAGAAGTACGAGTTCAAGCCGCGCGACTGGTCAGCTCCCGAGGCTGCGCGTCTCACGGGTCTGCTCACGCGGCTCAACGAGATCCGCCGCGCGCACCCGTCGCTGCGCCAGCTGAGGAACCTTACGGTGCACGGCACGACGAACGACCAGGTCGTCGCGTTCTCCTCGCACCTCGGCGGTGAGTTCACGACGGACGGCCGCCCGGACACCGTCATCACGGTCGTCTCCCTCGACCCGTGGGGTCCGCAGGAGTCGATGGTTGACCTCGACCTCGTGGCCCTCGGCCTCGAGCCCGCGGACAACGACGAGCCGCGCTTCAACGCGCACGACCTGCTCACAGGCGAGACGTACGCGTGGGGCCGTCGAGCGTTCGTGCGGCTCGAGCCGGGCCGCCCCGCGCACATCATCGAGGTGACGACGCCATGACGACGATCCCCCGTATGCCTGAGCCAGCACCCGTGACCGGCCAGCTCGCTGCTGCGGCGTTGCCGCCGCAGCGTCGCCCCACGGTCCCGGCCGTGCCTCGTGCGCTGTCCGACGACCCCGAGTGGTACCGGACCGCGGTCTTCTACGAGGTGCTCGTGCGGGCGTTCTCCGACTCGACAGCGTCAGGATCGGGCGACCTGCGCGGCCTCGTCGACCGGCTCGACTACCTGCAGTGGCTCGGCGTCGACTGCCTGTGGCTACCGCCGTTCTACCCGTCGCCGCTGCGTGACGGTGGCTACGACGTCGCGGACTACACGGCGATCGCCGAGCAGTACGGGACGCTCGAGGACTTCACGGAGCTCATCGAGGCTGCGCACGCGCGCGGCATCCGCGTCGTCATCGACCTCGTCATGAACCACACGAGCGACGCTCACCCGTGGTTCCAGGCGTCGCGGCAGGACCCGGACGGGCCGTACGGCGACTTCTACGTCTGGGGCGACGACCCGACGCGGTACGGCGACGCCCGCATCATCTTCGTCGACACGGAGACGTCGAACTGGACGTTCGACGCGGTGCGCCGCCAGTACTTCTGGCACCGGTTCTTCTCCCACCAGCCGGACCTCAACTTCGAGAACCCCGCCGTCCAGGAGGCGATGCTCGACGTCGCACGATTCTGGTGCCGCGTGGGCGTCGATGGCTTCCGGCTCGACGCCGTGCCGTACCTCTTCGAGGAGGAGGGCACGAACTGCGAGAACCTGCCGCGCACCCACGAGTTCCTCGCGCGCGTGCGGGCGATGGTCGACGCGGAGTTCCCGGGCACGATCATGCTCGCGGAGGCGAACCAGTGGCCGGGCGAGGTCGTCGAGTACTTCGGCACCGAGGAAGCCCCCGAGTGTCACATGTGCTTCCACTTCCCCGTCATGCCGCGCATCTACTACGCGCTGCGGGACCAGAAGGCGACGAAGATCCTCGAGATCCTCGCGGACACCCCGGAGATCCCGGCGGGCGCGCAGTGGTCGACGTTCCTGCGCAACCATGACGAGCTCACGCTCGAGATGGTGTCGACCGAGGAGCGTGCCGCGATGTACGGCTGGTACGCGTCGGACCCGCGCATGCGTGCGAACGTCGGCATCCGCCGGCGGCTCGCGCCGCTGCTCGGAGGCTCCCGCAAGGAGATCGAGCTCGCGCACGCCCTCCTCCTGTCGCTCCCTGGCAGCCCCTGCCTCTACTACGGCGACGAGATCGCCATGGGCGACAACATCTGGCTCGAGGACCGCGACGGCGTGCGCACCCCCATGCAGTGGACGCCGGACCGCAACGCGGGCTTCTCGACGGCGGATCCCGGCAAGCTCTACCTGCCGGTCGTGCGCTCGCTCGGACACACCTACGAGGGCACGAACGTCGAGGCGCAGCTCGCGATGCCGGGCTCGCTCCTCCACTGGGTGCACGGCATGCTCACGGTCCGGCGGCGGCACCCGGCGTTCGGGCTTGGCACGTTCACGCCGGTGCCGGCGGACGACGAGTCCGTGCTCGCTTTCCTCCGGACGACGGCTGACGAGACGCTGCTGTGCCTCGCGAACCTCGGTGCTACGGCACGTGCCGCGACCCTCATGCTTCCCGGGCATGCGGGTGCGACGCTCACGGACCTCTTCGGCGGCGCCGTGCTCGGCACGGTCGCGGCCGACGGCTCGGTGCGGTGGACCTTCGGGGCGCGCGACTTCCACTGGGTGTCGCTCACGCCGACGACGTCGACGACGGCTAGCTGAGGGGTGCGCATGAGCCGTCGACGCATTGATCTCACCGACCAGCTCGGACCGTTCGTCCCGGCGCCCGCGCCCGACGACGCACAGCTGGCGCTGCTGCGCGCGTGGATGCCGGCGCGACGCTGGTTCCCCGTGAAGTCGGGGACGACGACGATCACGCCGTGGCGGTCCTTCGGGCTCGCCGACGGCTCGGACGCGATCGTCCACCTTCTGCGCGTCGAGGGTCCCGAGGCGACCGTCACGGTCCAGGTTCCGGTCGTGCGGCGGCCGTCGGTCACGCACGCCGTCGGGCAGGAGGTGCCACCGTCGTGGATCGGCACGCTGGGCGACGGCACGGACCTGCTCGACGCGTGCGACGACCCGACGTTCTGGCGGGCGTGGCTGACGCTCGCCCAGTGGGGCGAGGCAGACGCCCCGCCCGCGAGCCTCGACCTTGCGGGCGCGCGCATGCTCACGGTCGAGCAGTCGAACACGTCGATCCTCCTGCCCGCGGTCGCGGGCGGCGCGATCCTCAAGCTGTTCCGGACGGTCGCGCCGGGTGCGAACCCGGACGTCGACGTGCCGCGGGCTCTCGTGCAGGTCGGCTGGGACGGCGTGCCCGCCCCGCTCGCGTGGCTCGAGCTTGCGGGCGAGGACGAGGGCGACGTGCCGGCCGGTGCCGAGCCGATCGACCTCGGGGTGCTCACGGAGCTCGTCCCTGACGCGTCGGACGGGTTCCAGCTCGCGTGCGCGTACGCGACGGGAGACCTCTCGTTCGCCGAGGACGCGGCCGAGCTCGGCCGCACGGTCGCGGGCATGCACGTCGCGTTGCGGCAGGCCCTGCCCGCTGCCGGCCAGACCGTCGGGCTCGCATGGCTACGCTCGGAGCTGCGTCGGCGGGCGCGGGCCGCCGCCGCGAGCGCGAGCGTGATCGCGGGGCGTCTCCCCGCGATCGAGCAGTTCTACGGCCTGCTCGAGGCGCCGGACGAGGCGAGCCTGCTCGAGCTCCAGCACATCCACGGCGACCTACACCTCGGCCAGGTCCTCCGCGCGGGCGACGGCACGTGGCGTGTCCTCGACTTCGAGGGCGAGCCCATGCGGCCGCTCGCGGAGCGGCAGCGCCCCGACCTTCCGGTCCGGGACGTCGCCGGGATGCTGAGGTCCTTCGACTACGCGGCGGCCGTCGGCGAGGCGACGTCGCCCACGTGGGCGACCGACGCGCGTGAGGCGTTCCTCGCGGGCTACGCGGAGGCGTACCCCACGCCCGACGACGCGTTCACGCAGACCTTGCGGGACGCGCTCGAGCTCGACAAGGCGCTCTACGAGGTCGTCTACGAGGCCGGGAACCGGCCCGACTGGCTGAGGATCCCGCTCGGCGCGGTCGACCGGCTGCTCGCACACGGCAAGCCACCTGCGCCCGACGGGGACGAGCCCGTGCCCGGGTGACCTGCACCGGAGCCGACGCGCCGGTCGTCGGTCCCTCTGTCTCCTGCCCGTGCCGTGGAAAGGTAGTGCAATGATCCCGTCCTCACCCTCGCCGCTCCCCGTCGACGCCGCGCAACTCGCCGCGGTCGCCGCAGGTCGTCACCATGCCCCGCACTCGGTGCTCGGGCCGCACGTGCACAACGGCGCGGTGACGGTCCGAGTCCTGCGTCCGCTCGCCGACGAGGTCGTCGTCGTCACGGCCGACGGCGAGCACCCGACGGAGCACGAGCAGGACGGGGTGTGGTGTGTCGTCCTGCCCGTCGACGAGGTGCCCGACTACCGGCTCCGCGTGCGGTACGGCGACGAGGTCACGCGCTCCGACGACCCGTACCGCTTCCTGCCGACGCTCGGCGAGCTCGACCTCCACCTCGTGCAGGAGGGCCGCCACGAGACGCTGTGGACGGTGCTCGGCGCGAACCTCCGCACGTTCCCGAGCGTGCTCGGCGAGGTTCACGGCACGGCGTTCGCGGTGTGGGCGCCCAACGCTCGCGCGGTGCGCGTCGTCGGCGACCACAACCACTGGCAGGGTGCGTCGCACGCGATGCGCTCACTCGGCAGCTCGGGCGTGTGGGAGCTCTTCGTCCCGGGGGTCGGTGCAGGCACGCGCTACAAGTTCGAGATCCTCGCGCAGGACGGCTCGTGGCGGCAGAAGGCCGATCCGATGGCGAAGTCCGCGGAGGTGCCGCCCGCGACGGCGTCCGTCGTCGTCGCCTCCGAGCACGTGTGGCAGGACGACGCGTGGATGGCACGCCGTGCGCAGTCGGACCCGCACACGGGGCCGATGAGCGTCTACGAGGTGCACGTCGGGTCGTGGCGTCCGGGCCTCGGCTACCGCCAGCTCGCCGAGCAGCTCACGGCGTACGTCGTCGAGCAGGGTTTCACGCACGTCGAGCTCATGCCGATCGCCGAGCACCCGTACGGGCCGTCGTGGGGCTACCAGGTGACGGGCTACTACGCGCCGTCCTCACGCTTCGGCCACCCTGACGACCTGCGGTTCCTCATCGACTCGCTGCACGCGGCGGGCATCGGCGTCATCCTCGACTGGGTTCCGGCGCACTTCCCCAAGGACGAGTGGGCGCTCGCGCGCTTCGACGGGACCCCGCTCTACGAGGACCCGGACCCGCTCCGTGGCGAGCACCCAGACTGGGGCACGTACGTCTTCAACTTCGGACGTGCCGAGGTCCGTAACTTCCTCGTCGCGAACGCGACGTACTGGCTCGAGGAATTCCACGTCGACGGTCTGCGCGTCGACGCCGTCGCGTCGATGCTCTACCTCGACTACTCGCGCAAGCCCGGCCAGTGGCGTCCCAACGTGCAGGGCGGCCGTGAGCACCTCGAGGCGATCGCGTTCCTCCAGGAGGCCAACGCGACGGCCTACCGGCGCAGCCCGGGCATCGTCATGATCGCCGAGGAGTCGACGTCGTGGCCCGGCGTCACGGCGCCGACGAGCGCGGGCGGCCTCGGGTTCGGTCTCAAGTGGAACATGGGGTGGATGAACGACACGCTCCGCTACCTCGCGACGGACCCGGTCCACCGGCGATACCACCACCACGAGGTGACGTTCTCGATGGTGTACGCGTACTCCGAGCAGTTCATGCTGCCGCTCAGCCACGACGAGGTCGTCCACGGCAAGGGGTCGCTCCTGCGCAAGATGCCGGGCGGCGAGTGGCAGCAGTTCGCGGGGCTGCGCGGGCTGCTCGCCTACCAGTGGGCGCATCCGGGCAAGCAGCTGCTCTTCATGGGCTGCGAGATCGGACAGGGCACCGAGTGGGACGACGGCTCGGGTGTCGAGTGGTACCTGCTCGACCATGCGCCGCACCGGGGCGTCCAGAGCCTCGTGCGCGACCTCAACTCGGTGTACCGCGCCGAGGGCGCGCTGTGGGAGCGGGACTTCGACCCTGCGGCCTTCACGTGGCTCGACTCCGACGCCGCGGATGCGAACATCATCGCGTTCCTGCGACGTGGGACCGACGGCCGGGACGTCGCAGTCGTCGTGAACTTCGCCGACACCGTGCACGAGGGATGGCGCCTGCCGCTTCCGACGGGCGGCACGTGGACGGAGATCCTCAACACGGACGCCGCCGACTATGGCGGCTCGGGCGTCGGCAACCTCGGCGGCGTCACCGCGGAGGACCAGCCGTGGAAGGGCCAGCGGTTCTCCGTGCCGCTGCGTGTCCCGCCGCTCGGCGCGATCTACCTGCGGCACGAGGGCTGACGCCCACGCGCGACGACGGCGGCCACCCCGGTCCGGGGTGGCCGCCGTCGTCGTGAGCGTCAGTACAGCGCGTTGGCGAGGGCGCGGCGCGCAGGTCCGACGCGCGGGTCCTCGGGTCCGAGGATCTCGAAGTACTCGACGAGGCGCGTGCGCACCGTCTCCTTGCCGTCGGCGTCGAGCGAAGGCAGGAGCTCGACGAGACGTCCGAGCGCGTCGTCGACCTTGCCGCCGGCGAGGTCGAGGTCGGCGACGTCAAGCTGGGCCTGGAGGTCCGCGGGACGCTCCGCTGCGGCCGCGCGCACCGCGCCGAGCTCCATCGTCGCGGTCCGCGCGAGGAGCCGGACGTTCGCAAGCCCTGCTGACGCGGCCGCGTCGCGGGGGTCCTCGCGCAGCGCCTGCGTGTAGGCCGCGATCGCGCCCTCGAGGTCCCCTGCGTCGATCGCGTCGTACGCCTTCTGGTGGAGCGGCGGCAGCGGCTCCGGCTCGGGCTCCGCGGCGACGTCGTCGTCCGCGGCCCCGCCCTCGGCGTCGAGGCGCCCGGTGACGCCGTTGGCCTCGGCAGCCTGAAGGACCTGGTCGAGCACGCCCCCGACCTGCTCGTCGTCAAGGATGCCCTGGAACAGCGGGACGGGCTGGCCCGAGATGAGGGCGACGACCGACGGCACGCCCTGCACCTGGAACGCGGCAGCGATCTGCGGGTGCGCCTCGACGTCCGCGCGCGCGAGGAGCATGCGGCCCTCATAGCGGTCGACGACCGCGCCGAGCGCGGTGCCGAAGCGCGCGACGGCGTCGTCCGTCGGCAGCCACATGAGGACGACGACGGGCACGCGCGCGGAGAGTTCGACGACGTCGCCGAACGTCTCGGTCGTCACGTCGACGACGTTGCCCCCGGCCGCGGGTGCGCCGCCGGGCTCGCCCGGGGGCGGCGCGGTCGGTCGGCCTAGCGAGGAGAGGTCGACGGCTCCGCGGACGTCGAGACGGGGGTCGGGCTGGGGCTGGCTCATGACACCTTCCTGCGTGCGGGGACGACGCGCGTCGTCAGTCCTTCTTCTCGGGGATCGAGGCCTTCGTCGCGGCGTGCTCGACGCCGAGGACGTCGACCTTCGTCGCGTCGGAGCCGTCGGCGGGCACGTGGATCGCGACGACCGTCGTGTACGTGAGCGCCATCGAGTTCTCGACCTTGAGCTTCTTCGTGAGGTGCTTCTCGACGTCGTCGACGGGCGAGATCTTCGCGCCCTTCTCGGCAACGCGATCTTCGAGTGCCGTGAGCTCACCGACGACGAGCATGCCGCCGTCGACGGTCGCGAACGCGTGGAGTGCGCCCGGCACCGCGGTGAACGTCATGGTCTGCTTGCCTTCGGCGGGCTTGAGCGCCGCGTTCTGGAGCTTGCTCAGCTGCGCGACCCTCTCCCGGAACGGGTCGTCGGCGAAGAGATCGAGGTGCTTGGACTTCTTCGGCTTCGAGAGGACGTCCGCGTAGCGTTCGAGTGCCTCGGAGGCGGTGACGAGGTAGCCGTCGTCGTCGGCGCCGACCGTGCCGGACCCGACGGTCGCGGCGGCGAAGCGGGGCAGCGTCACGCCGGGGAAGAGCCGCACCCACGACCACAGGCGCCAGGGGTCCCGGGCCTCGTCCTGCTCGAGGACGAGGAGACGCTCCGTCTCGAGCTCGGGCTGCTCCGAGACGACGAGCGCCGCGCGCGGCCACGCCTGCTCGACGGGGCTCGTCATCGACAGCGCCGTCGTCGGCAGTTTCGTGAGCGGGTCGTCCTTCTTCGTCGCCTTGGCGACCGCGAGCTCGACCTTGCGGATCGCGAGCGCGGGTCCTGAAAGCCGGTCCTTGAGGCCCTTGTCGCTGCGGGCCTCGTCGGTCGTCGCGAGGGTCTCACCGATCGAGGCGAGGATCGCTGCGGACTGCTCGGGGGTGAGCACGGGCGGCGCCTGGACGGGCGTCGCCGCGGGCGTCGGCGTGGGGAGCGGCTCGGCGCACGCCGCGAGGCCGAGCGCGAGCGCGAGCGCGGACGCAGCGAGTGCCGTCCGGTGAGTGCGGGTCATGCGTCCTCCTCGGGGCGGGCGGGGCTGGCGTCGTGAGTGTCCGGGGTCCAGGTCTGCTGCTCGAAGCCCCAGGCGCGCCGCCAGGCGTCGGCCCGGGCGGTGTTCGAGTCGTCGGGCGTGGGGGCAGGCGTGGGCGAGGCTGCGGGAGGAGCCGGCTGCGTCGGTGTCGGCTCGGTGCCGCCGCCTGCGCGCTCGGCGCGTACGGCTGGCAGCGCGCCCGTGCGGGGTCGGCGACGGGTCTTCTCCTGCGCCGCGAGGAGCGCCTCACGCTCCGCTTGCTCGCGCAGCTCACGCCGCGTGAGCGGTCGGGCTCCGGTCTCGGCTGCGGGCTCGACCGCGGAGCCGCTCGTCGGGGAGCTCGGTCGCGTCTCGTAGGGGCTCGCCGCGGAGGTTCCGGCGGTCCGGGCGGGACCGTCGGCGGGCTGTGCGCCCGCTGCGGAGGCGGCCCCGGGCACGGGGCCGCGGTCGGCGGGTCCTGCGGGCACCGGTCCGCCGGGTGAGGAGGGCCCGGGCCGGAGATCGTACGGGGACGGGGCCTGCGCCACCGTGGGCGCCACGGGCGTCGTCGGCCGGGTCGCCGGTGGCTGGGTGGGGGTCGGCGACGCCGGTCGCTCGTCGGTCGGCTCGGCACGCTGGCCACCGCGGCGCGAGAGGGTCGCGGCGGTGCGGGCGGAGGTCTCGAGGATGCTGCGGCGCGTGCTCGCGCCGACGGCGCGCAGCCCGCCGCGCGAGGCCGCGAGGAGGACCGCCGCGCCGGCGAGCGCGAGCAGGCTCCCGAGGACAAGGCCGGGGACGAGCCACGCCGACGAGACCTCGCGCTGCCACGAGAGCGTGAGGACGGGCGCGGGCGCGCCGTCGCCGACGGATGCGACGAGGAGCATCGTGCGCCCCTCCGCCACGGCCGTACCAGCCGGGAGGCTCGCGCTGCCGGCGCCTGAGGCCGAGGCGAACCACATGTCGGAGCCCGACGGGTCAGGGCCGACGAGACCCGAGGAACCGACGACCGGCGTCGGCGTGGGCGAGGCCGCCGGGGTCGCGGAGGCGTCGGCGGACGGCTTCGTCGAGGCATCGTCGGACGGCTTCGTCGTCGCGTCGCCGGAGGGGGTCGCGGAGGCGTCGGCGGACGGCTTCGTCGTCCCGTCGTCGGAGGGCTCGACGGGTGTCGTGTTCCCCGCGACGAGCTGCGTCGCGAGAGCGTCCCATGACGCGAGACCTGTGACGGCCAGGTGCGCGTCGTCACCGACCCAGCCACGGACGTCGGCCTCCCGGCCGAGAGCGACCGCAACCTCGCCGCCGTCGCTCCGGCTCGCGGTCACAGTCACCTCGTCCGAGACGAGGTCGAGCACACCGGGCTCGACGACGAGCAGCGTCGCCGCCCCCCCGCTCGTGCTCGACGCCGTGACGACGTCGTCGGGTCGCCAGACCGTCGCCGAGGCGACGGCGAGGGCCGCCGAGAGCACGCCGAGCGCGACGAGCACGGCACCGATGACGCGTTGCAGCACCAAGTTTCCTTCCGTTCCGGACGCTCCAGCCTACGGTGTCGCCCGCGGCGACGGCCATCGAGCGGCCCGGCCCGTGCCACCTCACCACGGGATCTGCACACCGGCACAGATCACAACATCCGGGTCCCGGACCTGCGGGTGAACCGATACGCTGGGACGGCGTGCCCGGGCGGGAGTCGACGACGACCACCCGGCGGACCCGCGCACCCGATGCTCCACTCCCGACGCCGAAGGCTCATCGTGTCCGAAGACCGTCCTCTGTTCCCCGTCGTCATGCGCGGCTACGACCGCGGCCAGGTCGACGGCGAGATCGCCCGCCTCGCCAAGCAGCTCGACGCCGCGCGCGCCCAGGTCGCGTCGCTCGACGAGAAGACGCTCCAGATGAGCGGAGAGCTCTCGGACGCGCAGCGCCAGCTCCGTGAGGCCGAACGCCCGACGTACTCCGGTCTCGGCTCGCGCATCGAACAGCTCATGCGGTCCGCCGAGGAGCAGTCGTCGGACGTCGTCGCGCAGGCAAACGCTCAGGCGTCCGACTCCGTCGCCCGTGCCAAGCTTGCCGCGGGCCAGATCCGTGCCCGCGCGGAGAACGAGGCCGCCGAGATCCTCGCGACCGCCCGCCGCGAGGCCGACGACACGCGCGCCGCCGCCGCGACCGAGGCCGAGTCCGTGACGACGAGCGCGCTGCGCCGCGCAGACGAGATGGTGAGCTCCGCCGAGCGCGAGGCCGCTCGCATCCAGTCCGTCACGCAGACCGAGGTCGCCGAACTTCGCGCGACTGCTGAGCGCGAGACGTCGAGCCTCCGCGCAGCCGTCGAACTCGAGACGACCGAGCTCCGCGTGCGCACGCAGGACGAGGTCGCCGCGCTGCGCCAGACGGCCGAGAGCGAGACGACCGCGCTGCGCGAGGAGACCGACGCCTACGCCGCGGACCTGCGTCGCACCGTTGACGTCGAGACGTCGGCGCTGCGCCAGAAGACCGAGGCGGACACCGCCGCGCTCCGCCAGGCAGCCGACAGCGAGACCGCCGAGCTGCGACGCCCCGCGGCACGTGAGACGGGTGAGCTCCGACAGGCAGCCGAGACCGCCGCTGCCGAGCTGCGTGCGAGCGCCCAGGAGTTTGCCGACACGCTCCGCCAGACCGCCGAGCGCGAGACGACCGAGCTGGGCCGCCGCGTCACGGAGGAGACCGAAGCTCTCCGCACCGAGGCCGACCAGTACGCGGCCCTCACGCGCACGACTGCCGACCGCGAGGTCCGTGAGCTCCGGGAGGCTGCAGCCGCCGAGGTCGCTCAGCTCCGCGCTGAGACGGAGACGTGGGCGACGGCGCTGCGCACGGAGACCGAGCAGCACGTGACGACGCTCCGAGCGACGACGGACCGCGAGACGACCGAGCAGCGCGAGACCGCTCGTCTCGAGACGACCGCGCTCCGCGAGGCCGCGGAACGTGAGACGACCGAGCTGCGCGAGACCACGGACACCGCCGTCGCCGAGCTCCGCTCGACGGCGGCTCGCGAGACCGCCGAGCTCCGCGAGAGCACCCGCCTCGCGGTCGAGGCACAGCGCGCCGAGGCAGCCCGTGAGGCGGCCGCGGTCCTCGCATCCGCGAAGGCCGACGCCGACACGCTGCGCGAGCAGGCCCGCAAGGCGCTCGCCGATGCCGAGCTCGAGATCGCGACCCGCAAGGCCGAGTTCGAGCGTTCCGAGGACGAACGCATGGCGGCCGCCCGCGCCGAGACGGACCGCATGGTCGCGGAGGCCGAGGCGCACGCCGCGGACGCCGAGCAGCGCGTCGTCCGCGCGGTCGAGCAGTCCGAGAAGATCCGTCAGGAATCCGACGCCCACGCCAAGGAGCTGCTCGCCGGTGCCCGCCGCAACGCCGACGAGATCGTCTCGGGCGCGCGCGAGCACGCCGAGCGCACCCTCTCGGAGGCCGTGAGCGAGGCTGACCGCGAGCGCACGACCGCGCAGCGCCAAGTCGACGACCTCAACAAGCAGCGCGAGTCCATCACGACGTACCTCGACGAGCTGCGCTCGCTTCTCGGTGGCGACCCCATCCCCTCGCGGCGCACGCTCGAGAAGGTCTCCGTCGCCCAGGAGCGTTTCGAGCAGCAGGCCGAGGGCACCGAGACGACCGAGTTCACGGCGGCGGCATCGGCCGCTGCCGACGACCTCTCGGCAGCTGCGGCAGCCGCCGCACCGTCGGCCGTCTCCGCCGAGCCCGCACCGTCGGCGGCCTCCGCCGAGGCGGTCGAGGCCGAGGCGGTCGAGGCCGAGCCGGCCGACGACCACGTCGAGGTCGCCGCCGACGAGCCCGACGAGGACGACGAGGACGCGACGGACACGAACGCCACGGACGCGGACGCCACGGGCGGGGACGCGGCGGGCGACGAGCAGGCTCCGGAGCAGGCAGCACGATGAACGACGGAGGTGGCTGGGCCGATCAGCGGCGTGAAGCCGCCCTCGTCCACGAGCAGCGCCTCCGAGAGAAGCAGGCCGGCGAGACTGCCGTGGCACGCGAGCTCATCGCGGCGTTCGTCGAGCGGGCCCGCGCACGCGGTGTCGAGCCCGAGCCGCTCCACGCACGGGACTACTCCGGCAACGGCCCGTACCGTACGGGCCTGCGCGGGTGGTACCTCCGCGCCAACCGCTCCGCCGCGGTCGGCGAGGACGGTCTCTTCTACGTCCTCACGGTCGCCGGCGGCCTGCGGGCACGGCTCGCCGGGTCACGTCCTGAACCGAGCGACCCGCCTCTCGTCCTCGGCAAGGGCGGACGTGACGGTGAGTCGATCGACATGCGTGACGCGCTCGCGCGCGTCGTCCCCGAGGACTGACCCCGAGTCCGTCGAACAGGTCCGGGCCCGTGGCTGCGACGAGCAGCCACGGGCCCGGACCTCTAGCACCTCTGGGGCCCTCAGGCCCGCGCGACGAGGTCCGCGAGCGCGACGGCGACCGGCTCGGGCTGCTCGATGGGCGTCATGTGGCCAGCCCGACGGACGACCGTGAGGACGGCGTCCTGCGCGGCGCCGACCATCGCCTCGGCCTCCGGCAGCGGCGAGAGCTCGTCCTCGTCGCCGACGACGACCGCGACCGGGCCGTCGAAGGCCCGCAGCGCGTCGAGGCGGTCGGGCCGGGCTGCCATCGCCCGCTGACACCACGCGATCCCTGCGGGGCCCTGGTCGCGGATCCAGCCGTCGATCCGCTGGACGAGGTCGGGGCGCTCGACACGGCTCGTCTCACCGAGGACCGCCCGGCGCATCCCGAGCACCTCGTCGACCGTCGCAGTGCGCTCGACCTCGTCGGCGATGCGCAGGCGGTTCGCGCGTGCTTCCTCGGCGTCGGCGCCGGCCTTCGTGTCGACGAGCGCCGCGCCGGCGAGGAGCCATGCGTGACGTTCGAGCAGTGCGAGAACCGTGTACCCGCCCATCGAGAGGCCCGCGACGACGGCGCGGTCGATGCCGAGCTCGGCGAGCGTGTCGGCGACCGCGTCGGCCTGGAGCTCGACCGACGGGACGTCGGGCACCTGAAGCCGCAGCGCGACGTCATGACCCGACGGCGACGCCCCCATGCCGGGGAGGTCGAGCGCGAGGACGGGGAACGAGCCCGGGAGCAGCGGCACGATGTCGTGCCACATGCGTGAGTCGAGCGGGAACCCGTGGAGGAGGACGAGGGGCGTGCCCTCCCCCTCACGCAGGCGGTGGTGGGCGAGCAGTCCGTCTCCGGTCATCACGAGGTGCCTCCCGTCCCGGGCGCGGGGCCCGCAGCGTCGCACGGCCCGTGCGGCCGTGCCCGTCTCCATCATGGCGCACCCGGGCCAAACGGCACCCGGGACGGGCAGGACGTGCGTCAGCGGGTCTCGGGCTCGTCGGCGGTCGTCGCCTCGCCGTCCCACGTCGTCGGGAGCGGGCCGTGGCCGGGCAGGACGGTGCCGACGATCTCGTCGAGCGCACGTCGCACCGCGGACTCCCCGACCCACAGGTGCTTGGCTCCGTCGACCCCGACGACCTCGGCCTGCGGGACGAGCGCGAAGCGTTCACGTGCCTCGGCCGGCCGGAGGTAGTCGTCGAGCTCGGGCACGAGGACCTTGAGGGGCCGGCCGAACTCTGCCCAGCGTCGCAGGTCGTCGTCTGTCGCGCGGTGCAGCGGGGGCGAGAGGAGGATCGCGCCCTCGATCGCGGGGTCGGTGCCGTGCTTGAGGACGAGTTCCGTGCCGAAGGACCAGCCGACGAGCCACGGCCGGGGCAGGTCACGGAACTCCGCGAGCTCGATCGCCGCGGCGACGTCGAACCGCTCGGCCTCCCCGCCGTCGAAGGTGCCCTCGCTCGTGCCGCGGGGCGACGACGTGCCGCGCGTGTTGAAGCGCAGCACCGCAAGGTCCGCGAGCGCCGGCAGGCGCCACGCCGCCTTGCGGTAGACGTGGGAGTCCATGAAGCCGCCGTGCGTCGGCAGCGGGTGGAGCGTCACGAGCGTCGCGACGGGGTCGCGGTCGGCCGGGAGCGCGAGCTCGCCGACGAGCGTGAGGCCGTCGGCCGTGTGGAGCTCGATGTCCTCGCGGCGGGCGGGCAGGACGGTCGTGGAGCGGATCTCGGTCGTCACGAGGCCCGAGCCTAGCCCGGGCCTCCCCGTCACGGACGGCCCGGGCGCGTGACGTCGGGCACGGCACGCTCGGCGGACCGGGTCAGCGTGCGCGGTCCCAGCACGGGTTGTGCCAGTGGCGGCGGTCCGCGAGCGCGGCGTCCGCGCCGAAGAGCCCGTCCTGCGCCCACGCGACGACGTGGGGGGTGCCTGGCGCGATCTCCTGCTGGCAGCCGGGGCAACGGTACGCCTTGTCGCTCGCGCGGATCTTCTGGACCGTCCAGTCCTCGCCGCGCCGCTGCGTCGTCGAGCGTCCGCCCGTGGCCCGGTCGAGGTCGAGTTCGCGGTGCGGCTCGCCCCACGGGCGGCGACGGGAGGGACGCTTGGACGGCACCCGTCCATGGTGCCACGACGGACGCGGACGACCGGATGCCGGGCTCCCCAGGCCGTTCTCAGGAAGTGGTCGTAGGGTGGTCCGGACCCGCGGCGCGCTGCGCCCCCACGACGTGAGGAACTCCCCCAGTGTCCAGCACCTTCCTGCGGCGCGGCGCCGTGCTCGTCACCGTCGCCGCCCTCGCCCTCGCCGGCTGCTCCGACGACGGTGGCAACACCTCGAGCTCGTCGGGCTACGCGACTCCCGGCGCGTCGGCGACGCCGTCCGGCGACGCTGCGACCCCCGGTGTCCCCGCGACGTTCGCGACCACCGCGACGACCTGCACCCCGGTCGAGGGAAGCGAGTCGAAGCTCGTGTCCGCCGTGACGCTCGGCGGCGACCTCGGCACGACCCCGACGATCACCGTCGACGCGTCCTACGAGGTTCCCGAGCAGGGCGAGGTCGCGACCCTGTGCACCGGCGACGGGCCAGTCCTCGAGGAGGGCAACGTCGCGACGTACCTCTCGCGCGCCGTGACGATCGCGGACGGCACCGAACTCTACGTGGCCACGGCACCCGGTTACATGAGCGTCGCGAAGGGCGAGCTTGACCAGGGGGCCCTCGCGGGCCTCACCGTCGGCACGCGCTTCGCCGTGACGTTCCCCAACGACGGGACGCCGGCGGTCCAGGTCTACGAACTCGTCGACGTCCTTGCCCAGGACGAGTTCGTCACGGACGCGAAGGTCGGCGACGCCGGCCTGCCGACCGTCGACGCCCCCCAGGGCAAGAAGCCAACCGTGACGTTGCCCGAGGGCGGGCTCGCGACGACGGCTCCGGGAGTCACCCGCGTCGTCCTCGAAGAGGGCGACGGCGACGTCGTCAAGCAGACCGACACGATCAAGGCCTTCTACCTCGGTGTCAACGGCTCGGACGGCAAGGAGTTCGACTCGTCGTGGACGCGCGGCGACGAGCCGTCGGAGTTCCCGCTCACCGGTGTGATCCAGGGCTGGACGCATGGGCTCGAGGGCCTCAAGGTCGGGACCACGGTCATGCTCGTCATTCCGCCGGCCCTCGGCTACGGCGCGTCGCCCACCTCCGAGCTCGCGACCGAGACGCTCGTCTTCGTCGTGACGATCGACTCGGTCGTCGCAGCGAAGTAGCACCGCGCGGCTCCGTCCGCCTCACGTCCCGAGGGGCGCGCAGCTGCGGCTGCGCGCCCCTCGGCCGTCTCCGGGCCCGGGAGTCGCGCGTGAGCAGGCTCACGCGTGGCGTCTGCCCGATCCGGGCCGTCCAGCCCCGGCCCCCTGCCGCGGCGCACGTATCGTGGGGCGATGAGCACCGAGAACCCCGTCCTGTCCCCCGAGCGCGAGGTCCTCACGTGGGAGGCCTTCGGCGTCGCCGCCCGTGAGCTGGCCCAGCAGGTCTACGACTCGGGCTTCCGGCCCGACGTCGTCGTCGCGATCGCCCGCGGCGGCCTCGTGCCCGGCGGCGCCGTCGCGTACGCGCTCGGCACGAAGGGCGTCGGGACGCTCAACGTCGAGTTCTACACGGACATCGGCCAGACGCTCGACGACCCGCGCGTCCTGCCGCCGCTCATGGACACCGCCGACCTGCCGGGCGCTCACGTCCTCGTCGTCGACGACGTCGCGGACTCGGGTCGGACGCTCGCGCTCGTCATGGAGATGCTCGCCGCCAAGGGCGCCGAGGCCCGCTCGGCCGTACTCTTCACGAAGCCGCGCTCGATCGTGCGCCCCGACTACTCGTGGAAGGACACGGACCTGTGGATCACGTTCCCGTGGTCCGCGCAGCCCGCGATCGGGACGACGGTGCCGGGCGACTGAGCTCCCCCGCCGCAGACGACGGAGGGCCGGTCACCGCCTGCGCGGTGACCGGCCCTCCGTCGTACGGTTCAGCGAACCAGGAGCGTCAGAAGTCCCAGTCCTCGTCCTCCGTGTTGACGGCCTTGCCGATGACGTACGACGAGCCCGACCCCGAGAAGAAGTCGTGGTTCTCGTCGGCGTTCGGCGAGAGCGCCGAGAGGATCGCGGGGTTGACGTTCGTCTCGTCCTTGGGGAAGAGACCCTCGTAGCCGAGGTTCATGAGCGCCTTGTTCGCGTTGTAGCGCAGGAACTTCTTGACGTCCTCGGTGAGACCCACGCCGTCGTAGAGGTCCTGCGTGTACTGGACCTCGTTCTCGTAGAGCTCGAAGAGCAACTCGAACGTGTAGGCCTTCATCTCGTCGCGGACCTCCTGCGAGGCGCGCTCGAGGCCCTTCTGGTACTTGTAGCCGATGTAGTACCCGTGGACGGCCTCGTCGCGGATGATGAGGCGGATGAGGTCCGCGGTGTTCGTGAGGCGAGCCCGCGACGACCAGTGCATCGGCAGGTAGAAGCCCGAGTAGAAGAGGAACGACTCGAGCATCGTCGAGGCGACCTTGCGCTTGAGCGGGTCGTCGCCGCGGTAGTAGTCGAGGATGATCTGCGCCTTGCGCTGCAGGGCCTCGTTCTCCTCCGACCAGCGGAACGCCTCGTCGATCTCCGGCGTTGAGATGAGCGTCGAGAAGATCGACGAGTAGCTCTTCGCGTGGACCGACTCCATGAACGCGATGTTCGTGTAGACGGCCTCCTCGTGCGGCGTGAGGGCGTCCGGGATGAGCGAGACGGCGCCGACCGTGCCCTGGATCGTGTCGAGCAGCGTGAGGCCGGTGAAGACGCGCGTCGTCAGCGCCTTCTCCTCGTCGTTGAAGTTGGCCCACGACTGGATGTCGTTCGACAGCGGGACCTTCTCCGGCAGCCAGAAGTTGCCGGTGAGACGGTCCCAGACCTCGAGGTCCTTGTCGTCCTCGATGCGGTTCCAGTTGATCGCCGTGACACGGTCGATCAGCTTGATCTTCGGGCTGGGGGTCATGCCGCTCCTCGCTCCTGGGTCGTCGTGCGCCGCTGCGGGCCCACGGGGTGCCCCGGGCGCAGCGACATGCGTGCGACGAGCCGCCACGGACCCGACCGGCGTGGCGCCGGGACGAGGTTCGGGCGGGTGCTCGTGCACCGCTGGCCCAGCCTAGCCGCGCACGCGAGCGGGGTGAAGCCGGACCCACGCTCCGGTCAGGTGATGCCCGCGACACCTCTCCCGGACGGTCGACGGGGCTCGCCCCTCGGACGGGCGGAGACCCTCGGACAGACGGGAGCGGGGGTCAGAAGAGGGGCGGTGCGACGTGCGACCCCGACCCGTCGGGTCGGGCAGCGTCGGTGCGGGCCGCGTCGGTGCGGGCAGCGTCGGTGCGGGCAGCGTCGGTGCGGGCCGCGTCGGTGCGGGCGGCGTCGGTGCGGGCCGCGTCGGTGCGGGCGGCGTCGGTGCGGGCAGCGTCGGTGCGGGCCGCGTCGGTGCGGGCGGCGTCGGCGCGGGCAGCGTCGGTGCGGGCACCGGCCTCGTCCGCGACGGCGTACGCACCGGCAGCCATGCCGTTGCCCGGGCCCGCGTGCTCGACGTACCCGGGCGGCGGTGGCACGGAGGACGGTGTCCCCGTGGGCGGCGGCCACGCCCCGCGGGACACGTCGCTCGCACGCGCTGCACGACGCCCACGCCGAAGGGCGACGGAACCGCCGACGACGAGCCCGATGCCCCCGACGAGCAGGACCCCGCCGATGACGGCGAAGATCGGCAGCAGCAGGCCCGTAGGCCCGTCGAACGGGTCGAGATAGACGCGCGTCGGGTTCACGGGGTCGACATGGATGCGGACGACGTCGCCGACGCGTCGGCAGGGCGACTCGCTCACCAGCCCGGTGAACGTGAGGACCTCTCCCTCGCGCCCCGGGTAGGCGATGACGGGCTGGCACGAGGCGCCGCCGTCGCTCGACGTCGACCGGACGAGGTCGACGACACGCCCGTCGGCCTCGACGAGGTTGTCGTCGAACAGCACGCTCCCGGCTCCGGAGAGCAAACCGAACCCGACCGTGACGGCGAGCCACACGACTCCGAAGAACATCAGGAAGATGCCGATGACGAGCGCGACGACACCACCGACCGTGCGGCCCGTGCCCGGCCGTGCTGCACCGGCCGGTGCAGCACGGAACGGGTCCGGCGCACCGGAGCCCCGTCCGTGATCCCACGCGGGCGTGCCGTGAGAGGTTCCGTCTGTCATCGTCCGTCGACCCCCTGCGTCGCACACCAGCTCCGTGCCGCGGTGCGCGCCCGGAGGCCCGGCCGTGGCTGTCGCGCCGAGTCTAGGGGTGCCCGGTCACCGGTGCGAGCGCACCCGCCGGGGCGACGCGCGCCGCGGTCAGAAGAGCGGAGGAGCGACATCAGGGCCCTGCGACCTCGGCTGCTCGCGGTCGTCGGGGCCCCCGTCGTCGGACGTGCCGCCGTCGGGCGTGCCGCGCTCGTCTCGCCCGAGGATCCCGTCGAGCAGCCAGGGCTCGACTCCGACGTCGACGTAGAAGTTCGCGCTCGATGCCTCGGGGCTCTCGCGTCGGACGATGCCGGCGATCCCCCGGACGACGCTCGCGAGGCCGCCGACGACGAGGAGCACAGTGACCCCGCGGACGAGGAGCCCGAGCGTGCGCGCGTCGAGCCCGCCCGGCCCTGGTCCCGCCGCAGAGACCGCCGAGAGGATGAACGGTGCGACGAAGCCCCAGAACGCAGCCATCCCGAGCACGATGACGCCGAGGACGACGTACGCGGCGGGCCCCCGCGCCACCGTGATGTGCGTGCGGCTATTGCTCATGCATCCCCCTGTCGCTTTGCTGCTCATCCTCCCCCACCTCCGACGAGCGTGCACAGCGCAGGTGCTCCCCGGTCGCGACGCCGACGGCCCCGCACCGCCGGGGGGCGGGACGGGGCCGTCGATGTGCCGTCAGCGGGTCAGAGCATGCAGGAGACGCAGCCCTCGACCTCGGTGCCCTCGAGCGCGAGCTGGCGCAGACGGATGTAGTAGATCGTCTTGATGCCCTTGCGCCACGCGTAGATCTGGGCCTTGTTGAGGTCGCGCGTCGTCGCGGTGTCCTTGAAGAACAGTGTGAGCGACAGGCCCTGGTCGACGTGCTGCGTCGCGGCGGCATACGTGTCGATGATCTTCTCGTAGCCGATCTCGTACGCGTCCTGGTAGTACTCGAGGTTGTCGTTCGTCATGTAGGGCGCCGGGTAGTAGACGCGCCCGATCTTGCCCTCCTTGCGGATCTCGATCTTCGACGCGATCGGGTGGATCGAGCTCGTCGCGTGGTTGATGTACGAGATCGAGCCGGTCGGCGGCACCGCCTGGAGGTTCTGGTTGTAGATGCCGTGCTCCATGACCGAGGCCTTGAGCTCGCGCCAGTCGTCCTGCGTCGGGATGTGCTGGCCGGACTGCGCGAAGAGCTCGGCGACGCGCGCCGTCGCCGGGACCCACGCCTGCTCGGTGTACTTGTCGAAGAAGGTGCCCGACGCGTACGTCGAGTCCTTGAACCCGCCGAACGTCTCGCCGCGCTCGATTGCGATGCGGTTGGAGGCGCGCAGCGCGTGGAAGAGCACCGTCATGAAGTAGATGTTCGTGAAGTCGATCCCCTCCTCCGAGCCGTAGAACACGCGCTCACGCGCGAGGTAGCCGTGGAGGTTCATCTGGCCGAGGCCGATCGCATGCGAGGAGTCGTTGCCGACCTCGATCGAGCGGACCGACGAGATGTGCGACTGATTGGACACCGCGGTGAGCGCGCGAATCGCGGTCTCGACCGAGAGGCCGAGGTCCGGGGAGTCCATGGCGCGCGCGATGTTGAGCGAGCCGAGGTTGCACGAGATGTCCTTGCCGATGACGTCGTACGAGAGGTCCTCGTTGTACGTCGTCGGCGTGTTGACCTGGAGGATCTCCGAGCAGAGGTTCGACATGTTGATGCGGCCCTTGATGGGGTTCGCCTTGTTGACCGTGTCCTCGAAGACGATGTACGGGTAGCCCGACTCGAACTGGATCTCGGCGATCGTCTGGAAGAACTCGCGCGCGTTGATCTTCGTCTTGCGGATCCGGGAGTCCTCGACCATCTCCTGGTACTTCTCCGTCACGGAGATGTCGCCGAACGGCACGCCGTAGACGCGCTCGACGTCGTAGGGCGAGAAGAGATACATCGGCTCGTTCTTGCGTGCGAGCTCGAACGTGATGTCGGGGATGACGACGCCGAGCGAGAGCGTCTTGATGCGGATTTTCTCGTCGGCGTTCTCACGCTTGGTGTCGAGGAACCGCATGATGTCTGGGTGGTGCGCGGAGATGTAGACCGCGCCCGCGCCCTGGCGTGCGCCCAGCTGGTTGGCGTACGAGAACGAGTCCTCGAGGAGCTTCATCACGGGGATGATGCCGCTCGACTGGTTCTCGATCTTCTTGATCGGCGCGCCCGACTCGCGGATGTTCGAGAGGAGGAGCGCGACGCCCCCGCCCCGCTTCGAGAGCTGGAGCGAGGAGTTGATGCCGCGCGAGATCGACTCCATGTTGTCCTCGATGCGCAGGAGGAAGCACGAGACGAGCTCGCCGCGCTGCGCCTTGCCGGCGTTGAGGAACGTGGGGGTCGCGGGCTGGAAGCGGCCAGCGAGGACCTCCTCGACGATGTTCGTCGCGAGGGCCTCGTCGCCTGCGCCGAGCGCGAGGGCTGTCATGACGACGCGGTCCTCGAAGCGCTCGAGGTAGCGCTTCCCGTCGAACGTCTTGAGCGTGTACGACGTGTAGTACTTGAACGCGCCGAGGAAGGTGTCGAAGCGGTACTTCTTCGAGTACGCGAGGTCGTTGAGCTGCGTGATGAACTCGAACGAGTACTGGTCGAGCACGCTCTGCTCGTAGTAGTGGTGCTCGACGAGGTAGTCGAGCCGCTCGCGCAGCGAGTGGAAGAACACCGTGTTCTGGTTGACGTGCTGGAGGAAGAAGGCACGCGCGGCCTCACGGTCCTTGTCGAACTGGATCTCGCCGTTCGGGCCGTAGAGGTTGAGCATCGCGTTGAGCGCGTGGTAGTCCATCTCGGACTCCTGCTCGAGGGCGGTCATGCCGTTCTCCGTGACTGTCGTTGCCAAAACTGCCTCAATCCTTCGCGGACGCGGGTGACGTCCTCGCTCGTCCCCAGGAGCTCGAAGCCGTACAGGTACGGCACCTCGCACTTGGCGGAGATGATCTTTCCGGCGAGGCAGTACGCCTCACCGAAATTGGTGTTGCCTGCGGCGATGACGCCGCGGATGAGTGATCGGTTGGTCTCGTCGTTGAGGAATCGGATCACCTGTTTGGGAACGGCCCCGCGTCCGTTGCCCCCGCCGTAGGTGGGGGCGACGAGCACGTACGGCTCGGTGACGCGTAGTGGTTCGTCGGTCCGCAGGAGCGGGATCCGCCGGGCGGGGAGCCCGAGCTTCTCGACGAACCGGTGGGTGTTCCCTGAGACGCTCGAGAAGTAGACCAGGGCGGTCACGGGCACCTCCGGGTACGGGGATGCCCGGCGCACCTCGCGAGGTGCACCGGGCAGGTGCGTCGTCAGGCGACGGCGGTGGCGACCTGCGTCGCGAGGGCCGAGATCTGGTCGGGGCGGAAGCCGGACCAGTGGGTGTCGCCAGCGACGACGACGGGAGCCTGCATGTAGCCGAGCGAGCGGACCATCTCGAGGGCCTCGAGGTCCTGGCTGATGTCGACGACCGTGTAGTCGATGCCGCGCTTGTCGAGCGCGCGGTAGGTGGCGTCGCACTGCACGCAGGCCGGCTTGCTGTAGACCGTGATGCTCATCAGTCGGATCCCCTCGTTCGGACCGTCCGGCCGCGCGCGGCGGCTGAACGACGTTCATGTGATTCTCGGGGCGGGCTCCGGGAGGCCCGGGCTCGCACCGACGTCGGCAACACTACACCTAGTGGTCGGCCGTGGCCACAGCCCCTAGGTGTTGTGACTTACATCGGTGTCATCCCATGTTCGCCGGAAGGTGGACAGACGTGTGGGAAGCCTGTGGACGACCGCGCGGACCCCGCTGCAACCCACGCACAGAACCTGCTCGATCACCCTCCCACGAGCCACCGACAATCGCGCCAACACGCCGCTCCCCGCCCTGCGCCGCGGCCCCCCCGCCCCCGCCGAGCGCCTGTCCCCACCCCGTGCGCCCGCGTCGTCCACAGGCGGTGGACACCGCGCGCCGACGGGGCAGATCTCACCCGCCGCGCCTCCGACACGCCGGGGAGCGACACGCCGGGACCCGTTCCTGCGACACACCCACCCACGCCAGGTGAGCGCTCCCACATCTTCCCTACGCTGGGCGGGCACGCGCCGACGACGGCGCACGGACGATCCGACGACGAGGACGTGATGGCTCTCTTCGACCTGCCCACCGACCAGCTGCAGGCGTACGCACCGGGGCCCGACGAGGTCGGCGAGGCCCCGGACCACGACGAGTTCTGGGCGGCAACCCTCGCCGGGTCCCGCGCCCTCGCCTCGGCGCCGACGCGCACACGCGTGACGACCGGCCTGCGCGCGGTCGACTCCTACGACGTGACGTTCTCCGGTTTCGGCGGCCACCCCGTCCGCGCGTGGCTCACGCTCCCCGCGGCGACCGAGGGCCCCCTGCCGACCGTCGTGCAGTACAACGGCTACGGCGGCGGACGAGGACTCGCGATCGAGCACCTCTTCTGGGCGAACGCGGGCTACGCACACCTCTTCATGGACTCCCGCGGGCAGGGATCGGGGTGGGGCAACGGGGGCGACACGCCCGACCCGGTCGGCCACGGCCCCGCCGCCGCAGGCCAGATGACGCGCGGGATCCTCGACCCCCACGAGCACTACCTGCGCCGCCTCCAGACGGACGCCGTGCTCGCGGTCGACGCTGCGCGCGCGATGCCCGAGGTCGACGGCACCCGGATCGTCGTCACGGGCCGGTCACAGGGAGGCGGCGTCGCGCTCGCCGTCGCCGGCCTCACCGACGGTCTCGCGGGTGTCATGGCCGACGTGCCATTCCTCTGCCACTTCCGCCGGTCGGTCGACCTCACGGACGCGTTCCCGTACCAGGAGATCGTCCAGTACCTCAGCGTCAACCGCCTCCACGAGGAGCAGGTGTTCCGCACGCTCGCGTACTTCGACGGCGTCACGCACGCGCGTCGGGCGACCGCTCCCCTCCTCACGTCGGCGGCGCTGCGGGACATGGTGTGTCCGCCGTCGACGATCTACGCGGCGTTCAACGCGTACGCCGGCACTGACAAGGAGATCGTCGTGTGGCCGTGGAACGGCCACGAGGGCGGCGGAGGTCACATGGCGCCGCGCCAGCTCGCGTGGCTCGCAAACCGAGTCCCGGCCTGACCCACCCCCACCCCGCCTCTTATACACATCTCCCAGCCCACGAGACCGGACTAGAACTCGTATGCCCCCTTCTCCTTTTCCTAAAAAAAACGTATCTAATACACATCTCAACTACACCGCAACCCGATAGGATATCATATGCCGTCTATTACTTGAAAAAACAGCCTCAGAGAGATGATCGACATAGANGGGGGTCGGGGGTCGGGGGTTAGCGTGCGGGGGTGTACGGGAGCGCTGGCGGCGTGCCCGTCGTCACGAGCTCGCGGAACCAGTGCGCGGAGTCCTTCCACGTGCGTGCGAGCGTCTCGTAGTCGACGCGGATGATCCCGAAGCGACGCTCGTAACCGAACGACCACTCGAAGTTGTCGAGCAGCGACCACGCGAAGTAGCCGCGGACGTCGGCGCCCGCGTCGAGCGCCCTGCCGACGGCCTCGACGTGACGCGCGTAGTAGTCGATGCGCCGCGGGTCATGGACGGCGCCGTCGGCCGAGACCTCGTCGTCGAACGCGGCACCGTTCTCGGTGACCATGAGCGGGAGCCCGGGGTAGCGCGCCGAGAGGTTCGTGAGGAGCTCGGTGAGGCCCGTCTCGTCGATACCCCAGCCCATCGCGGTCTTCTCGCCGGGGCGGTCGGCCCACACGACGTCCCGGCATCCAGCCCACGGCGTGGGCTCGTCGCCGACGGGCTCACCCGTGGGCGCTGCGACGATCGTCACGTCGTAGTAGTTGACGCCGAGCGACGTGAGCGGCTGGTGGATGATCTCGAGGTCGCCGTCGCGGACGAACGACCAGTCGGTGATCGAGGCCGTGTCGGCGAGGAGGTCGTCCGGGTAGGCGCCCTCGAGCATGGGGCCCGTGTAGATGCGGTTGCCGACCGCGTCGATGCGGCGCGCGGACTCGACGTCACCGGGGTTCTCGGGGTCGGCGGGCCGCACGACGTGAAGGTTGAGGGTCACGGAGACGGGCGCATCCTCGCCGAGCTCGTCACGGATCGCGCGCACGGCGAGGCCGTGCGCGAGGTTGAGGTGGTGGGAGGCCTCGAGCGCCGCGAGGTCGTCGGTGACGCCCGGGGCGTGCTGGCCGTTGCCGTAGCCGAGGAAGGCGGCGCACCACGGCTCGTTGAGCGTCGTCCACAGGCTGACGCGGTCGCCGAGCTCGCGCGCCATGTGGCGCGCGTACTCGCCGAAGAGCTCGGCGGTCTCGCGGTTGCGCCACCCGCCTGCGTCCTCGAGGACCTGCGGGAGGTCCCAGTGGTAGAGGGTGACGACGGGCTTGATGCCACGTGCGAGGAGCGCGTTGACGAGCTTCGAGTAGAACTCGACGCCCTCGCGGTTGAGCTCGCCGCGGCCGTCGGGCTGGACGCGGGGCCACGCGATCGAGAGGCGGTAGGCACCGACGCCGAGGTCGGCGAGGTGCTGCACGTCCTCCTCCCAGCGGTGGTAGTGGTCGACGGCCACGTCGCCGGTGTCGCCGCCGAGGACCTTGCCGGGCGTGTGGGAGAACGTGTCCCAGATGGACGGGGAGCGTCCTCCCTCGGTCGCGGCGCCCTCGATCTGGTACGAGGCGGTCGCAGTGCCCCAGAGGAAGTCGGCGGGGAAGGTACGGGGGTCGGTCACGAGCGTGGTCTCCTCTTCGAGATGCGGACGGGTCCCGGGCCCACGGTGGCAGACGGTGGTCGTGGGCTCAAGCCCCGCCCAGAATATCGAAACGTTTCGATCAGGGGGAAGGGCCGGCCGGTCCGGCAGTGCCGGACCGGCCGGGTCGGCCGCCGCGGGGGAACGGCGGCCAGGGCGGCGGCCGGAGCCGCCGCGGGGTTCAGAGAGCGAGGACGGCCGTGCCCGACGCCGCCTCGACGAGACGCCCGCCGAGCTCGAGCTGCCACGGGCTCGCGCTCGACGACGTCGCACGGATCTCGGCGCCTTCGCGCACGACCCGGAACTCGGTCGCCGCACCACCCGTCACCTGCGACGCCGGCACGACGACGACCTCGTCGAAGCCGTCGGGGATCTCGAAGAGCCGCAGCGTCACGCCGTCCGCCCAGTCGTACTCGGGCGAGTCGTCGCGCGCACCGACGGGCAGCACCGTGCCCGGACGCACGAGCAGCGGGAGCGAGTCGAAGCCGTAGGACTCCGTCACCCACCGGCCGCCCTCGAGCGTCCGCCCGTCGAGGAGGTGCGTCCACGTGCCCGCGGGCACGTAGTACGAGACCTCGCCCTCGTGCGAGAAGACCGGGGGCGACGAGGAGCGCGTCACCGAGCATGTACTGCGTCTCGAGCGTCGCGACCGCCGGGTCCTCGGGGAACTCCAGCAGCATCGGGCGTGCCATCGGCGTCCCGGCCGCGTGCGCCTCACCTGCGACCCGCCCGAGGTACGGCATGAGCGAAAGCTTGAGGCGTGTGAAGAGCCGCGTGACGTCGACCGCCTCGTCGTCGAACGCCCACGGGACGCGCACCGACGTCGAGCCGTGGAGGCGCGAGTGCGACGAGAGCAGCCCGAACGCGAGCCACCGCTTGAAGACCGCCGGCTCGGCCGTGCCCTCGAAGCCACCAATGTCGTGGCTCCAGTATCCGAAGCCCGAGAACGCGAGCGACAGGCCCCGCCCCGCCGTCCTCGTCGGCCTACCCGCCTCCCCCGGCGGGCTGCCCTGCGTCGACCTCGACTTCGAGGGTGCTGGCAGAGCCGCGATCGAGCACCTCGCCGAGCTCGGTCACACGACCGTCGGCGTTGTCGCCCACGCCGACGAGTTCCGCGAGCAGGGGACCTCGTTCGCGGTCCGGTTCGCCCGTGGCATCCACGACGCAGGCAACGCCACCGGCCTCGACGTGACGCTCGTCGGCTCGGACGGGAGCGGCGGTGGCACGCACGCCGCAGTCGACGCGATCCTCGCCGCAGCCCCCGGCACGAGCGCCTTCATCGTCCACAACGAGCCAGCCCTGCCCCACGTCCGCGCGCACCTCGCGGCTCATGGTCGGACCGTCCCCGGCGACGTCTCCGTCCTCGCAGTCTGCCCCGCCGACGTCGCCGAACGACAGTCGACGCCCGTGACGGCCGTCGAGATCCCTGCCGAGCACCTCGGTGCCGCCGCTGTCGACATGCTCGTCGACCGCATCGCCGAGACCCGACCGGCCGAGATCCGGCTCGTCGCGCCCACGCTCGTCGACCGAGGATCGACGAGGCGCCACTGAGCGCCTCGTCCCGGCAGGCAGCGCTCCCCGACGCCCCGACGACCGGTACCACGGGCCCGGCGACCGGCACCACGGGATCGCGCACCGCCGACGGTGCACCCGCTCACCTGCCGCCCGGTTCGCACGGCCCGTAGGGCCCCAGCACCATTGAACGGTGCTGGGGCCCTACGAGTCGGACGAAGGAGCGACGGCCGAGGCCTGGCCAGCCCTACGCGACGATCTCACCGCCACGGAGCACGTCGAGGACGCGCAGCTCCTCGTCGAGGAGGAGCACGTCGGCGCGCGCGCCGACCTCGAGCCGGCCGACGTCCGTGCGTCCGAGAACCGTCGCCGGCGTGTGCGTCGCCGAGCGCACCGCGTCGACGAGCGGCACACCGCCCCGGACAGTGCGCCGCAGCACGTCGCTCAGCCGTGCGGTGCCGCCAGCGATCGCGCCGCCGACCGTGAGGCGTGCGACGCCGTCGAGGACCGTGACGTCCTGCGAGCCGAGCCGATAGCTGCCGTCGGCCATGCCGGCGGCTGCCATCGCGTCCGTGACGAACGCGACGTTCTCGGCGCCGACCATCTCGATAACGTCCCGCACGAGCGCGGGGTGCACGTGCATGCCGTCCGCGACGAGCTCGACGACCGCCCGGCCGCGTGCCGCCGCGGAGAGGCAGTCGGCGATCGGGCCCGCCTCGCGGTGCGCGAGGGGCCGCATGCCGTTGAAGAGGTGCGTCACCGTCGGCCGCGCCGAACGCACGCCCGGCGCTGCGAGCCGCTCGTGCGCCTCGTCGAGGGCGACGCGCATCTCGCCCGCAGCCGCGTCCGTGTGCCCGTAGCTCGGGAGGGCGCCCGCGTCGATGAGCGCCTCGGCGACCCCGCCCTCGCCGACATTGCCGTCCTTCTCCGGCGCGATCGTCATCGTCACGAAGTGCCGGCCGAGGACCTGCGCGACCTCGCGGACGAGGTCAGCCGACGGCGCCTGGATGAGGGCCGGGTCCTGCGCGCCGCAGCGCTCGACCGAGACGAACGGACCCTCGAGGTGCGCGCCCGCGATCTCCCCAGCCTCGGCGAGCTCGACGAGCACGCCCGAGCGCTGCAGGAGCGTCTCGGGTGCCGCCGTGACGAGCGACGCGACGAGCGTCGTCGTGCCTGCACGCCGGTGCTCGAGCACAGCGGCCATCGCGGTCGCGGCGTCCTCAGCGTCGGGGAAGCTCGCGCCGCCGCCGCCGTGGCAGTGGATGTCGACGAGGCCCGGCGTGACGACGGGCACGGCCCGCGCGCCGGCGAGGTCGTGGCCTGCGGCCTGCGCCTCGCTCACCTCACCGACGAACGCGATCCTCGGTCCGTCGAGGACGACGGCACCATCCCGGATCTCCGTCGTCCCGGTGAGGACCCGACCGCGCAGCACCACTTTGTTAGCCACGCTGCCATTCTTGTCCCGGAGCGGCGCCCAGTGCCAGTCACGAGGCCCCGGTTCGGCTCAGAAGAGACGCGCGTCGACGTCGTCGACCCCGCGCATCGCGTCGTAGTCGAGCACGAGGCACTCGATCCCGCGGTCGGTCGCGAGCACCCGAGCCTGCGGCTTGATCTGCTGCGCCGCGAACACTCCGCGGACCGGCGCGATGAGGGGATCCCGGTTGAGGAGGTCGAGGTACCGGGTGAGCTGCTCGACCCCGTCGATCTCGCCCCGGCGCTTGATCTCGATCGCGACCGACCCGCCGCGTGGGTCGCGCGCGAGGATGTCGACCGGACCGATCGCCGTCATGTACTCGCGCCGGACGAGCGTGTGCCCGGGCCCGAGCAGCTCGATCTGTTCCGCGAGCAACGCCTGGAGGTGTGCCTCGACGCCCTCCTTGACGAGTCCCGGGTCGATGCCCAGGTCTGCGGTCGTGTCGAGAACGACCTCATGGATCTCGATGCGCAGGTGGTCGTCGCTCTTTGTGTGCTGGACGTCCCACACCGCAGTGAGACCTGCGGCCGCCTCGTCGTCGTCGGGTTCCGAGACGACGAGCGTGCACGGCGGGCTCATCCAGTTGAGCGGCTTGTAGGAGCCGCCGTCCGAGTGCAGCAGCACCGAACCGTCGGCTTTGACGACGATGAGGCGCCGCGCGAGCGGCAGGTGGGCCGAGAGCCGGCCGGTGTAGTGCGCGGAGCAGTCCGCGATGACGAGTCTCACGACATCCTCAGGCTCGGGGGTGACGGGAAGCGCTCCGCCGCGCCGGGCGCCCGGGGACGCAGCGCGGTCAGGAGACTACGCCACCGTCCGACGGCGGCGCGGACTCGAGCCACGAGGTGAGTCCCGCGTACGCAGGGAACGACATCTCGAGGACGAGCGGCTCCCCACGATAGCTGCACAGGACGCGGTAGCGGTCCTCCGACCCGGGGACGAGCTCGCGCGAGTCGACCTCGAGGTCGTGCCGGATCCACGTGCGGTCAGCACGTAGGGAGAGCGACCAGCGCCGGTACCAGTCGAGGCGGCCGACGCCGTAGTGCGCGACCCCGACGCGCGGCGGCGCGCTCGGGGCGGGGGCGTGGGCGGGCGCCACGGCGCACGAGAAGGAGCCCACGCGTCGTTCGAGCGCCCGCAGGCGCAGGACGACGACGAGGGCGGCCGTCACGGCGAGCAGACCGAGGATGACGAGCATCCACCGGAACCACTCCCCCATGACGGCCGCCCTCGTGCGTGATCAGGCGGTGACGAGAGTCGCCTCGTCGGCGACCACCGTGACCTGGTCGGAGTCGACGGACAGGAATCCGCCCGTCACCGAGATCTCGAGCTCGGGGCCCGACGCGGGACGGATGACGACCGCCCCCGCGCCGAGCAGCGCGAGCAGGGGCGTGTGCCCCACGAGGATCCCGAGCGACCCGTCGTGCGCGGGCGCGGTGACGGATCGTGCCGTGCCGGACCAGACGGCCCGGTCAGCGGCGACGACGTCGACGGAAAGTTCAGCCATGTGAGCTCCTAGCGTGTGTCGGCTCGATCAGGAGGCGGACGGCGTCAGACGCCGTACTCCTTCTGGATGCGGGCCCAGTTGCGCTCGAGGTCCTCGAGGCCACCGATGTTGAAGAACGCCTGCTCCGCGATGTGGTCGAACTCGCCGTCCGCGATCTTCTTGAACGCCTCGATCGTCTCCGTGAGCGGAACGGTCGAACCGGGCACGTTGGTGAACTGCTCGGCCATGTAGGTGTTCTGCGAGAGGAACTGCTGGATGCGGCGCGCGCGACCGACGACGGTCTTATCCTCCTCCGAGAGCTCGTCGACACCGAGGATCGCGATGATGTCCTGGAGCTCCTTGTTGCGCTGGAGGATGGACTTCACGCGGGTCGCGACGTCGTAGTGTTCCTGGCCCACGTAGCGCGGGTCGAGGATGCGCGAGGTCGACGTCAGCGGGTCGATAGCCGGGTAGAGACCGCGCGAGGCGATCTCACGGCTCAGCTCGGTCGTCGCGTCGAGGTGCGCGAACGTCGTCGCCGGGGCCGGGTCCGTGTAGTCGTCGGCGGGGACGTAGATCGCCTGGAGCGACGTGATCGAGTGACCACGCGTCGAGGTGATGCGCTCCTGCAGCTGACCCATCTCGTCAGCGAGGTTCGGCTGGTAGCCGACGGCCGACGGCATGCGGCCGAGCAGCGTCGAGACCTCGGAGCCGGCCTGCGTGAAGCGGAAGATGTTGTCGATGAAGAGGAGGACGTCCTGCTTCTGCACGTCACGGAAGTACTCGGCCATGGTGAGTGCCGAGAGCGCGACGCGCAGACGCGTGCCCGGCGGCTCGTCCATCTGGCCGAAGACCAGCGCGGTCTGCTTGATGACGCCCGACTCGGTCATCTCCTGGATGAGGTCGTTGCCCTCACGGGTGCGCTCGCCGACACCGGCGAACACGGAGACACCGTTGTGGTTGTTGGCGACGCGGTAGATCATCTCCTGGATGAGGACCGTCTTGCCGACGCCTGCACCACCGAAGAGGCCGATCTTTCCACCCTGGACGTACGGGGTGAGGAGGTCGATCGACTTGATGCCGGTCTCGAACATCGTGGTCTTCGACTCGAGCTGGTCGAACGCCGGCGGCTTGCGGTGGATGGGCCAGCGCTCGGTGATCTCGATCTGCTCACCGGGCTCCGCGTTGAGGACCTCACCGGTGACGTCGAAGACGTGACCCTTGGTGACGTCGCCGACGGGCACGGAGATCGGGGCGCCCGTGTCACGGACCTCCGAGCCGCGGACGAGGCCGTCCGTCGGCTTGAGGGCGATGGCACGGACCATCGAGTCGCCGAGGTGCTGTGCGACCTCGAGGTTGAGCGTGAACTTCTTCTCGCCCTCGCCCTGCGACGTCAGGTCGATGTCGACCTGGAGCGCGTTGTAGAGCTCGGGGATCTGATCCGACGGGAACTCGATGTCCACGACGGGACCGATGACGCGGGCGACGCGCCCCACGCCGGGGGTCTTCGCGCCGGCGGCGCCGGTGTCGACAGTGGTGGCGGTCATGACTGCTGGCCTCGCTTCACAGTGCCGGGCACGTGCCCGGCGGGGTCGATGCTTGCAACGTGGGTTCGGGACGTCACGTTCATGACGCCGCCAGGGCGTCCGCGCCCGAGACGATCTCGGAGATCTCCTGGGTGATCTCGGCCTGACGCGCCTGGTTGGCCAGACGCGTGTAGTTGCGGATGAGATCCTCAGCGTTGTCGGTCGCCGTGTGCATCGCGCGCTGCCGGGCGGCGAGCTCGGAGGCTGCCGACTGCAGGAGCGCGGTGTAGATGCGGCGACGGACGTACCGCGGCAGGAGCGCGTCGAGCACGGCCTCGGCCGACGGCTCGAACTCGTAGAGCGGCAGCGCCTCGTCCTTGCCCGCGACCTCGACGCCCTCGACGACCTCGAGCGGGAGGAGGCGGATGATGCGCGGCTTCTGCGTCACCATGTTGACGAACCGCGTGTAGACGACGTGGAGCTCGCCCACGCCACCCTCCTCCGCCGGAGCCTGGAAGGACTCGAGCAGACGGTCGGCGATCTCGTCGGCGGTCTCGACCGACGGCGCGTCCGACTGCGTCGTCCACGACCCCGCGAGCGGCCGGTTGCGGAACGAGTAGTACGACACGGCGCGACGTCCGGTGACGTAGAGGTCGACCTCCTTGCCCTCGGACTCGAGACGCTCGATGAGCGCCTCCGCCTCGCGGATGACGGACGCCGAGTAGGAGCCGGCCATGCCGCGGTCCGCCGTGACCAGGAGGACCGCGACCCGCTGGGTGTCCGTCCGCTCGGAGAGGAGCGGGTGGTCGGTCGCGCCGTGCGTCGCCGCCGCCGACACCGCACGCGTGAGCATGTCGGAGTACGGCGACGCCGCGGTGACCTTCGCGCGGGCCTTGCCGATGCGCGAGGCCGCGATGAGTTCCATCGCACGGAAGATCTTCTTGAGCGACTGTGTCGACCGGATCCTCTGCCGGTAGACGCGCTGCTGGCCCGCCATCGTCAGGCCTTCTTCTGCTTGACGATCTGCTCCTGCTCGACCGGGGTCTCCTCGTCGGCAGCGTCGCCGCCGACGAGCGGCGTGCCGTCGCCCTTGAGGAAGCCGAGGCGGAAGTCCTCGACCGCGGCGGCGAGGGCCGCCTCGGTGTCGTCCTCGAGCTTGCCGGTCGATCCGATGACCGTGAGGACGTCGGTGTTGCGGCGCAGGTGGTCGAGGAGCTCGGTCTCGAAGCGGCGGACGTCCTCGAGCGGGACGTCGTCGAGCTTGCCCTTCGTGCCGGCCCAGATCGACGCGACCTGGTCCTCGACGGGGTACGGCGAGTACTGACCCTGCTTGAGGAGCTCCATAAGTCGCGCACCACGTGTGAGCTGCGCCTTCGATGCGGCGTCGAGGTCAGACGCGAACATCGCGAAGGCCTCGAGCGACCGGTACTGGGCGAGATCGAGCTTGAGCGTGCCCGAGACCTTCTTCATGGCCTTGACCTGCGCCGAGCCGCCGACTCGGGAGACCGAGATTCCGACGTCGACCGCGGGGCGCTGGTCGGCGTTGAAGAGGTCGGACTGGAGGAAGATCTGACCGTCGGTGATGGAGATGACGTTCGTCGGGATGTACGCCGAGACGTCGTTCGCCTTCGTCTCGATGACCGGGAGGCCGGTCATCGAGCCCGCGCCCATCTCGTCCGAGAGCTTGGCGCAGCGCTCGAGCAGGCGGGAGTGCAGGTAGAAGACGTCACCGGGGTAGGCCTCGCGGCCCGGGGGACGGCGCAGGAGGAGCGAGACGGCACGGTAGGCCTCGGCCTGCTTCGACAGGTCGTCGAAGATGATGAGGACGTGCTTGCCGTCGTACATCCAGTGCTGACCGATGGCCGAGCCGGTGTACGGGGCGAGGTACTTGAAACCGGCCGGGTCCGACGCGGGGGCGGCGACGATCGTCGTGTACTCGAGCGCGCCGGCCTCCTCGAGGGCGCCGCGGACCGAGGCGATCGTCGAGCCCTTCTGGCCGATGGCGACGTAGATGCAGCGGACCTGCTTGGTCGGGTCGCCCGTCTCCCAGTTGGCCTTCTGGTTGATGATCGTGTCGATCGCGATCGCGGTCTTGCCGGTCTGGCGGTCACCGATGATGAGCTGGCGCTGGCCGCGGCCGACGGGGATCATCGCGTCGATGGCCTTGAGACCGGTCTGGAGCGGCTCGTGAACCGACTTGCGCTGCATGACGCCGGGCGCCTGCAACTCGAGGGCGCGGCGGCCCGTCGTCGCGATGTCACCGAGGCCGTCGATCGGCTTGCCGAGCGGGTCGACCACGCGGCCGAGGTAACCGTCGCCGACGGGGACTGAGAGGACCTCGCCCGTGCGGTGGACCGTCTGGCCCTCCTCGATGCCGGTGAACTCACCGAGGACGACAACGCCGATCTCACGTGCCTCGAGGTTGAGGGCGAGGCCGAGCGTGCCGTCCTCGAAGCGGACCAGCTCGTTCGCCATGACGCCCGGGAGGCCCTCGACGCGTGCGATGCCGTCGCCCGCGAGGGTGACGCGACCGACCTCCTCGCTCGCGGTGGCCGTGGGCTCGTAGGACTTCACGAAGCTGTCCAGCGCGGCGCGGATCTCCTCCGGCCGGATCTGCAGCTCAGCCATTGATCTCTCCTGTCATGACCGCCCGTGGCGGTCGTGCGATCTTTCAGTGTGCGGACCCTGCCGGGCCGCGAGGTGCGGGTGGTGCGCCTGCGGCGCGGGGGTCAGCTCGCCAGACGGCGGCGGGCGTCGGCCATCCGTGCGAGGACGGTGGCCTCGACGACGTCGTCGCCGACCTGGATGCGCAGGCCGCCGACGACCGTGGGGTCGACGACGACGTTGAGCTGGACGGGCTTGCCGTACGCCTGGGCGAGCAGGGAGCCGAGCCGGTCCGTCTGCGCCTCCGTGAGGGGGGCGGTGACCGTGGCAAGACCGACGAGGCGGTCGCGCATGCCGGCGGCGATCTCCATGTACCAGCTGAGCGTGGCGACGAACCGGCGCCCGCCCCGCAGACCGACGGCACGGCGTGCGAGCCGGCGTGTGGCCTCGTCACCGCGACCGGCGAGGATCGTCTCGAGGAGACGGATCCTGTCGGCCTCGGAGACTCCGGGGGCGGAGAGCGTGGACCGGACGTCGGCCGGGGAGCCGATGAGCGACCTCACGATCGTGAAGAGCTCGTTCTCGACGGTCTCGAGCGTCCCTCGGGCGCGGGCCGACGCGAGCGTCGCCCCGACCGCGAGGTCCTCGACGGCCTCGGCGAGGTCGGCGTCCGCCGACCAGCGCCGACCGACGAGGTCGACGAGCACGTCGACGACACGGTCGTCGGCCTGCCGTCCGAGGAGGCTGCGCACGAGCCCGGCCTTCGCCGCGGCGTCACGCGCCGGGTCAGAGAGGCCGCGCAGGAGAGCCGCCGATCCGTCGAGCGCGTCGAGCACGGCGAACAGCTGCTCACCGAGCTCGACGGCGCCCTCGCCGGCGTCGCGCAGCACCGGGGCGAACCCGGCGCGCACGGCCTCCAGCGAACGCTGGCTGGTACCCCGCATCACTTCTCCTTGGCGGTGGTGAGGGTGGACGCCTCGAGCTCGTCGAGGAAGCGGTCCACGACGCGCGACTGGCGCGCGACGTCCTCGAGGGACTCGCCGACGATCTTCGAGGCGAGCTCGGTCGCAAGAGCACCGACGTCGGCGCGCAGGGCAACCGCTGCCGCCTGCCGCTCCGCCTCGATCTGACGCTGCGCGGTCTCGACGAGTCGGTCAGCCTCGGAGGAGGCCTTGGTCCGGGCCTCTGCGACGATCGCCGCGGCCTCGATCCGCGCCTGCTCGCGCACCTGGGCGGCCTCGGCACGTGCCTCGCGGAGCGTCTGCTCCTGCTCGGTCGCCGCGGCCTCAGCGCTGGCCTTCGCCTCGTCGGCGAAGTTGAGACCGGCCTCGATCTTCGCGGTCCTCTCGTCGAGAATCGCCGTGAAGACGGGCAGGACGAACTTGCCCAGGACGAACGCGATGATCGCGAAGCAGACCGCCGACCAGATGATGTCGTACGGCTCGGGCCAGAGCAGCGAGGGCTGCTCCCCTTCCGCTGCCGCAAGGATGGTCGTCGTGGTGATCATCGTCAGAAGACGAAGCCCGCGGCGAAGCCGATGAGGCCGAGGGCCTCGATGGCAGCGAGCGCGATGAACATGTTGGTGCGGAGGGCGCCGGCGACCTCGGGCTGACGAGCCGTGGCCTCCTGGGTCTTGGCGACCATGATGCCGAGGCCGATGCCCGGGCCGAGGGCCGCGAGACCGTAACCGATGGTCGCGATGTTGCCCTCGAGGGCGGCGAGCGTCGTGATGTCCACGAGTGTGTTCCTTCCAGTACGGCCGGGAGAGTCCCGGTCGGGGGTGTGAGGACAGGCCGGTCCGCGACCTGCCCCGGTAGAGGGTCTTAGTGGGCTTCCTCGGAGAGGTTGATGTACACCGCGGTGAGCAGGACGAAGATGTACGCCTGCAGGGCGGCGATGAAGATCTCGAACGCGGTGAAGGCGAGGCCCGCCGCGAGCGTCACGGTGCCGACGGCCTTGAGGGCACCTGCGGCCTCGAGGAAGAGGAAGTGCGTCGCGGCGAAGCACAGGACGAGCAGCAGGTGCCCGGCGACCATGTTGACAAGGAGTCGGATCGCGAGCGTCGCGGGACGCAGAATGAACGTCGAGATGATCTCGATCGGCGTGAGGATGAAGTAAATCGGCCACGGCACGCCGCTCGGGAAGAGCGAGCTCTTGAGGAAGTGCGCGCCACCCTGGGCACGCACACCCGCGACGATGAACGCGACGTAGGCGACGAGCGCCATGAGAATCGGGAAGCCGATGACGCCCGAGGCCGCAATGTTGAGGCCTGGGACGATGCCCGTGATGTTGAAGGCAAAGATTGTCACGAACATGATCGTGAGGAGCGGCGTGTGACGGCGTGCCGTCCGCTTACCGATGATCTCCTCGACGATCTGGACGCGCACGAAATCGAGGACCATCTCGACGCCACCCTGGAAGCGGCCTGGCACGAGCTTCGCGCGGCGGGCGGCGATGACAAGCACCGTGAGGAGTGCGATCGTCACGACGACGCGCACGAGCGTGATCCGGTTGAACTCGAAGGGCGTGCCCTCGAAGAAGATCACCGGGGGGAAGAAGTCGGCCAGGGTGGGCGTGTGGAACCCACCGCCGTCACCGGCAGCGAGCACAGTGGCACCGTGGAGAGGCAGAGCGAACAGGGTGATCTCCCAGCGATCGTGTCGACGACATACCACACCACGCGGGTGCGGACGCGGGCCGTCGGACTACATTGTCGGAATCGGGTCCCAGACTAGCGCATGGAGCCGCGGCGAACTGCCGCGGTCCGAGGCCTCAGGACCCGCTGTGTGTGACGATCGCCACGCCCACAGGGGTTGCGTGCGTGCGATCGTCGGGATGTCACGGGCCTATGGGGCTTCGGCGTCGTCCCCCGCACTCGCGCCAGGACGCTGCGTGAGGTCCACGACGGGGATGCGGGCACGCTGCAGCTGCCACATCTCGAGCGCCATCGAGCCGACGACTGCGACGACGAGCACGACGAAGAAGACACCCTTGTGGAAGAACGTCGCGTCCTTGAGCGCAGCGAGCGCGAGGAGCAGCACGAGCATCTTTGCGAGCCAGGCGCCCACGACCCACGCGTTCGTCACGTGCATGGGCTTGTCGGCCGTCCGCACCATGATGACCGCGGTCGTCACCGAGAAGAACGCCGCGACGCCCGCGCCGAGGAGCCCGCCCCAGAGGCCGGGCGTCCCTCCGACGAGCAGGCCGACGCCCGCGCCGAGCACGGCGACCGCGACGACGAAGAGCGTCACTGCACGGAGCACGCCGGCGAACGCGGCGCGGACCGGGGACGGATCGGTGGGCTGGGACATGGGAGCTCCTGGTTCGGTCAGGCCTGCGAGACGCTGGCCGTGACGGGGGCGGAGCCGCCACGGCCGTGGCGGCCGAGCGGTCCGAGGGTGAGTGCGAGGACGACGACGGAGGCGATGGCCATGCCCGCGACCACCTGCGTCACGGTGAACGCGACGAGTGCGGCGGCGCCGAACGCGAGGACCGCGGTCCACAGGTACATGACGACGACCGCACGACGGTGGGTGTGCCCGAGCTGCAGCAGCCGGTGGTGGAGGTGCATGCGGTCGGGATGGAACGGGCTCTTGCCCTGGAGCGTGCGCCGGAAGACGGCGAGAACCATGTCGAGGAGCGGCAGGACAATGATGGCTGCGGGTAGGAGGATCGGCAGGAACGCGGGGATCGACTGGCCCTCGGAGATGCGCGCCGGGTCGATGCGCCCGGTGACGGCGATCGCGGCGGCCGCGATGACGAGGCCGATGAGCATCGAGCCCGAGTCACCCATGAAGAGCCGCGACGGATGGAAGTTGTGCGGCAGGAATCCGAGGCACACGCCCACGAGGGCGATCGTCGCGAGGCTCGCGAGGTCGGAGTAGTCCGTGGGGTTCGTCGACTGCGTGAGGAGGTACGTGTAGAGGAAGAAGGCGCTGCCGCCGATCGCGATGAGACCCGCTGCGAGCCCGTCGAGGCCGTCGACGAAGTTCACGGCGTTCATCGCCGTGACGACCGCAAGAACCGTGAGGAACAGGGAGAGCCGGCCCGAGCCGATCGTCAGCCCGCCGATCGGCACCGTGATGAGCTGGACGCCCTGCCAGGCCATAACGCCCGCCGCGAGGACCTGCCCGGCGAGCTTCGTCATCCAGTCGAGGTCCCAGATGTCGTCGGCCGCGCCGAGCAGCGCGACGAGCCCGGCACCGAGGAGGATCGCCCAGGCCTCCCCCGACGCGAAGACGTCCTCGAGGAAGCCGATCCGGGACGCGACAAGGAACGACACCGCGAGCCCCGCGAGCATCGCGAGCCCGCCGAGGCGCGGGGTCGGCACCGTGTGGACGTCGCGCGAGCGCACGGCGGTCATGCCGCCCGTGCGCATGGCGATCCACCGCGCGAGCGGCGTGAGGAGGAACGTCACGGTCGCAGCGACGAGCGCGACGAGCAGATAGGCCCTCACCGGAGCGCGTCGGGGGTCTCGTCCCCCGCGCCCTCCGACGGGGCGGACGGCGTGTCGGGAGCCGGTTCCGCAGACGCGGGCTCGCCCGCGCCACGCAGCCCGGGGACGACCTCGCGCAGCCGCTCGAGCGAGATCGCGCCCGCGCGGACGACGACGGGAACGGCGCTGGTCGCGTCGACGATCGTCGACGCGACGCCCCCGGGGACGGGGCCGCCGTCGAGGTAGACCGCAACCGCGTCGCCGAGCTGCGCGGCGGCGTCGGCGACCTCGAGCGCGGCCGCCTGCCCCGTGAGGTTCGCGCTCGAGACCGCGAGCGGTCCGGTGCGGCGCAGGAGCGCGAGCGCGGCCGGGTGGTCAGGCATGCGGAGGGCGACGGTGCCGTGCGTCTCGCCGAGATCCCACGCGAGGGTCGGCTGCGCGCGGCAGATGAGCGTGAGTCCGCCCGGCCAGAACGCGTCGACGAGCGCGCGCACGTCGTCGGAGACCTCGGTTGCGAGGCCGTCAAGCGTGCGGGCGTCGGGCACGAGGACCGGCGGCGGCATCTGCCGGCCGCGGCCCTTGGCTGCGAGCACGGCCGCGACGGCCGCGGGCGAGAACGCGTCCGCACCGACGCCGTAGACGGTGTCGGTCGGCAGGACGACGACGGCTCCGCGCTGGACGGCGGCCACGGCCTCGTCGAGCGCGGGCCCCCACGACTGAGGGTCGGAAGCGGGGAGGATCGCGTGCGTCACGACTCCGATCCTCCCACGACTGCGAGCGGCCGACGTGCGACGACCGTCCTGGGGCGGCCGGTGAGGTCCGGAACGGTACGCACGTCGACGAGGCCCGCAGCCGCGGCCATCGCGCGCGCGGCTGCGTCCTGGACCTCTGCGTGCTCCATGACGTAGAGCCCGCCGGGGCGCAGGAGCCGCACGGCCGCGGCCGTGACGCCGCGGGGCACCTCGAGGCCGTCGGCGCCGAGGCCGTAGAGCGCAACAGCGGGGTCGTGCCGGGCGACCTCGGGGTCGCGTGGCACCGCGTCGGAGGGCACATACGGGGGGTTGGAGACGACGACGTCGACCGTGCCGTCGAACTGACGGAGCGCGGTGCGGGCGTCACCCCGAACGAGCCCGACGCGCGCGCCGGTCGCTGCCTCGACGCGGGCGACGTTGCGTGCGGCCCACGCGTGCGCGTCGGCGTCGAGCTCGACCGCACGGACCTCCGCGCCCGGGACCTCGGTCGCGACCGCGAGCGCGATCGCGGCCGACCCCGTGCAGAGGTCGACGACGAGGGCCTCGCCACGCTCGGCGACGACGCGGGCGGCCTCGTCGATCGCGACCTGTGCGACGTCCTCCGTCTCGGGGCGCGGCACGAAGACGCCAGGCCCGACTTCGAGCTCGAGGTGCCGGAAGGGGGCGCGGCCCGTGAGGTGCTGGAGGGGACGCCGCTCGGCGCGCGCCGCGACGAGCCGCGCGAACGCGTCGGCGACGTCGGTGCCGAGGTCGGCAAGCGTCCGGCCGAGGATGCTCGCGGTCGTCACCGCCGAGCGGTCGGCGCCCGCGGCGTGCGCGCACAGCAGCTCCGCGTCGACACGCGAGCTGGGCACGCCCGCGTCCGCGAGCAGCGCGTCGGCGAGCGTGAGCGCGTCCCGGACGCGCGTCGTCCCGGCGAGGTCCATGGTCACTCGGACGTTCCGGCGAGGCGCGCTGCCTCGTCGGCCTCGATCGCCGACGCGATGACGGGGCCGAGCTCGCCGTCGAGCACCGTGTCGAGGTTGTACGCCTTGTAGCCGGTGCGGTGGTCCGCGATGCGGTTCTCGGGGAAGTTGTAGGTGCGGATCCGCTCGGAACGGTCAACGGTCCGCACCTGCGAGCGTCGGATGTCGTTCGCGGCGGCGGCCGCCTCCTCCTGCTGCGCGGCAAGGAGCCGCGCGCGCAGGACGCGCATGGCCTGCTCACGGTTCTGCAACTGGGACTTCTCGTTCTGCATCGAGACGACGATGCCGGTCGGCACGTGCGTAATGCGGACCGCGGAGTCGGTCGTGTTGACCGACTGACCGCCCGGACCGGACGAGCGGTAGACGTCGATGCGCAGGTCGTTCGGGTCGATGACAACCTCGCCCGCGTCCTCGACCTCGGGGAAGACGAGCACACCGACCGCCGACGTGTGGATGCGTCCCTGCGACTCGGTGACCGGCACGCGCTGGACGCGGTGGACGCCGCCCTCGTACTTGAGGGCAGCCCACACGCCGTCCTCGGGGGCGACGGTGCCACGCGCCTTGACGGCGACCTGGACGTCCTTGAAGCCGCCGAGGTCCGACTCGGTGCGCTCGAGGATCTCGGTGCGCCAGCCGCGGTGCTCGGCGTAGCGCAGGTACATGCGCAGGAGGTCGCCCGCGAAAAGCGCGGACTCCTCGCCGCCCTCCCCCGCCTTGATCTCGAGGATGACGTCGCGCGCGTCGTCGGGGTCACGCGGCACGAGGACGCGCCGCAGGTGCTCGGCCGCGTCCGTCGCAGCCTCTTCGAGGCCGGGAACCTCGGCGGCGAACCCCTCGTCCTCCCCGGCCATCTCGCGCGCCGCGCCGAGGTCGTCCTCGGCGGCGCGCCACGCACGGTACGCGCCGACGACGCGGCCGAGTTCGGCGTAGCGACGGCCGAGCGTGCGCGCACGGTCGCCGTCGGCGTGGACCGCGGGGTCGGCGAGCTGCTGCTCGATCTCGGCGTGCTCGGCGAGGAGGGGCTCGACGGCCGCGAAGGCCTCGGGCCCGACGGGGGTGCTCATCGGTGCCTCTCGTGCTCGGGGGATCTCGGGTGGTAGGCCCGGGAACGGCCGACGCCGGCGGGTCCACGGCTCCGACTGCCCCTGGAGAGGTTGTCGGTCGTGGTCCCGCCGGCGTCGGTGAGAAAGCTAGTTGGCAGCCTTCTTGCCGTAGCGAGCCTCGAAGCGCGCGACGCGGCCGCCCGTGTCGAGGATCTTCTGCTTGCCCGTGTAGAACGGGTGGCAGGCGCTGCACACGTCCGCGCGGATCTCGCCCGAGGTCTTCGTCGAGCGCGTGGTGAACGTGTTGCCACAGGTGCAGTAGACCGTGGTCTCCACGTACTCCGGGTGGATGTCCTTCTTCATGGTTCTCCTCATGTGAGAGGGTCCCGGGTCGCCCGCACCTCGCGGCCGTGAACCGGAATCCCAGCGCTCCATTGTGCCACGGCCGTCAAGGCCCGTGCGCGGTGCGGGCGGTGGGGCCGCTCACGTCGGCGCAGCCCGGCGCGCACCGGCTGCCGAGAGGGCCCACGCCCCTAGGATGGTGCGGATGCGCCGCGCCGCGGCGCGCCGGCCGAGGAGGACAGGTGCCCAGGACGCTCATCGTCACGAACGACTTCCCGCCCCGCCAGGGAGGGATCGAGGCGTTCGTCCAGGCGGTCGCCGACAGGTTCCCCTCCGACGAGGTCGTCGTCCACACGTCCGGGATGCCGGGCTCCGCCGAGCTCGACGCAACCCTCCCCTACCCCGTCGTCCGCGACCGGCGCACGACGCTCCTGCCGACGGCACGCGTGCGCCGCGAGGTGCTCGAGACGTTCCGGACCTACGAGTGCGACCGTGTCGTGTTCGGCGCGTCGGCGCCGCTCGCGCTCCTCGCCCCGGCGCTGCGCGAGGCCGGGGCGCAGCGCATCGTCGGCATCACGCACTCCGCCGAGACCTGGTGGGCACGCGTCCCCGGTGTGCGGCGCGTCATCCGCACCGCGGGCGAGGCGACCGACCACGTCACCTTCATCAACGACTGGTGCCGCGACATCATCGCGCGGCCCATGACCCCGGCGGCCCGCGACCGCATGCGACGCCTCCACCCGGGCGCCGACGTCACACGCTTCCGGCCCGACAACGGCGGCGCCGAGGTGCGCGCGCGCCTCGGCATCGCTCCCGACGCGCCCGTCGTCGTGTGCGCCGCACGGCTCGTCGCTCGCAAGGGCCAGGACATGCTCGTGCGCTCGTGGCCGACCGTCCTCGCCTCCGTACCCGGGGCGGTCCTTCTCATCGTCGGGGACGGCTCGGCCCGACGCCCCGTCGAGAAGCTCGTCACCAGGCACGGCGTCGGCGACAGCGTCATCCTCACCGGCCCACTCCCCTGGGCCGAGGTCCCCCCGTTCGTCGACGCGGGCGACGTCTTCGCGATGCCGTCCCGCACCCGGCTCATGGGCCTCGAGCCCGAGGGGCTGCCCCTCGCCTTCTTCGAGGGCGCGGCGACCGGCCTGCCGGTCATTGTCGGCCGCTCGGGCGGCGCGCCCGACGCGATCGAGGAGGGCGTCACCGGCTACGTCGTGGACCCGCGCGACCCAGCCGACATCGCCGCGCGCATCGTCGAGCTCCTCGAGGACCCCGAGAAGGCCCAGCGCATGGGCGCCGCCGGCCGCGAGCGCGTCGCCCGTGACTGGACGTGGGACGAGGTCGCGCAGACCCTTCAGGGCTACCTCGGGCTGCCGCGCGCCTGAACGTCACGCCATCGGGCGGGCGTGGCCCGACGGCAGGCCGCCCCGCCCTTACGCCACCTGGGCGTCTGACCTGTCGGGAAAAGTGGACACGTCAAGATGCTTCCGAAGTAGCCGACTCGTCACTAGCCTCGTCATCGGCGAGGGCACAGCTGCCCCCGACGATGAGGAGGCACCTTTGAAGAGAATCGTCTCAGCGGCACTGGCCGCCGGACTCGCGCCCGGCGCAGCCGGTGTCGCGACGGCCCCTGCCGCCCAGGCCGCTGTCGGCCCCGCCAAGTTGGTGACCACGACGTGCGCCGACATCGTGCTCCTCGGCGTCGCAGGGTCGGGTGAGCGCACGGACGCGAAGATCAAGGAGTTCGGCGGGTACGGCGAGACGGTCCGCGACGTTCTCAACCGGATCGAGAGCGACCTCAAGGCGTCCTCGTACCGCACCACCCAGGTGACGACGTTCAAGGAGGAAGCGCTCAACTACCCTGCCGCCGGCCTGCCAACCAAGGTGACGGCCACGGAGGTCACCAACTACGTCACGTCCGCCGAGACCGGCGTCACGACACTGCGGGACCGCATCGCGCACTATCGCACGACCTGCCCGAGCGCCAAGGTCATCGTCGTCGGATACTCCCAGGGCGCGTGGGTGACGCATGCCACGCTCGCCAGCGTTGGCACCAACACCGACGTCGTCAGAAACGTCAAGGCCACGATCCTCCTCGCCGACCCGAACAACGACACGAGCGTCATGTATGGCAACCTCGTCAACTCGTCCGGCAAGCACGTCTGGGAGAGCCAGTGGGACAAGATCAAGGGGCTCGGCGCCGCGGGTGAGAGTGCGCTGCGCTCCGCCGCGACCGTCTCGACGACGGCCAGCGAGTCTTGGCTCGCCTACCAGAAGGCTGTCACCAAAATCGACCGCCTGCGTCCGGGCCGGTACAGCTCGCTCCTCGACTCCGCCAAGATCGGCGGCACAAAGGTCGTCACGGGATGTGCACGCGACTCGATCAGCTCGGTCTGGAACCGGTCGATGTACCGGTGGGCCGCAGTGAACAAGCGGACCTCCCGCCCGGACGAGAAGCTCGTCGTCGAGCCGCTCCAGGACCACGCGAACCTCGCCACCCTCCCCGACAAGATCAAGTGGAACGACGCGATCGACCACTTCGACGTGCTCCGCGACTGACGTCCGACCGGCCGTCGCACCGCGTGCGGCGGCCGGACCGCCCTCCACCGTCCCCTCCCTCAGACAGGACACCTCGATGCACCCAGACACTCCCGCACGGCGCACGCGCGCCCGTCGTAGCGCCGCCGCGCTCGTCACCGCGCTGGCCCTCGCGGCCGGCGCGGCCGCACCGGCCCAGGCCGCACCCGCCACAACCGCAGCGACGACCACGGTCGTCACGGCCGCCGCCAAGCGCGTGACGACCGGCAAGATCAAGGTGACCATCAAGGCCCCCAAGGCCTGGTGGAGCACCGCCAATGTCGAGTCGGTCATGCTCATGACAGTTGTCGACGGCGTCACGTACCCGGTCGGCATCACCGCGAAGCAGCGGGGCAAGGTCTTCACGTTCTCCGGCGTGCCCGCCGGGAAGTACTCGGTCGCGATCAGCGGCCTCAACACCGCCAAGCGCATCACCGTGCGCAACGCCCGGACCTCCGCTGTCGCACTCACAGCGCGCACAGGCAAGGCCTCGATCTCGGGCGTCGTCCGTGATCGGCACGGCAAGGTGTACGAGGGTGTCGGAGTCGTCGTGCGCGACGCGAACGGAACCGACCTCGGTGCCACCAGCACCGACGAGCGCGGCCGCTACACGATCCGTGGGGCCGTCCGCGGCAGCTATGTCGTCCTCGCCGACCCTGCCGACGGGAACGAGCACGCGCCGGACCTCTCCTGGCAGAAGCGGGGCGTCCTCACGAAGAAGCGCGTGACGACCCGCACGACAGGCACCACGACGGCGAACATCACGCTCGCGCGCGGCACGACCGTCACCGGCAAGGTCGTCGACCGCACGAAGATGCCCCTCGCCGGCACGACCGTCTATGTCGTCTCGGCGGACGGCTGGGGCGAGTATGTCGAGACCGATGCCGACGGTCGGTGGCAGGTGACGGGTCTGTGGGCAGGTCGATGGTGGGTGTTCTCGACGCACGAGGACGCGGGTGACGAGCCGACAGTCCGCTTCACCCTCCGTCGCGGCCAGGCCAAGCACCGCGCACCGACGCTCATCGACACGCATCGCTGACGCGTCGGCGTAGGTACGCAGGAGCCCCCGCGACCTCACGGTCACGGGGGCTCCTACGTCGGTCGTCGAAGAGTCAGACCGTCTTGCCTGCATCCTCGTCGTGCGCGGTCGTCGGCGTCGTCTTCTGCACCTGGAGGAGGAACTCGACGTTCGACTTCGTCTCCTTGAACTTCCCCAGGAGCAGCTCGATCGCCTGCTGCTGGTCGAGGCCGGAGAGCAGACGGCGGAGCTTCCAGACGATCTTCAACTCGTCGCCGCCCATGAGGATCTCCTCACGGCGCGTGCCCGACGCGTTGACGTCGACGGCGGGGAAGATGCGCTTGTCCGCGAGGTTGCGCGACAGGCGGAGCTCCATGTTGCCCGTGCCCTTGAACTCCTCGAAGATCACCTCGTCCATCTTCGAGCCCGTCTCGACGAGCGCCGACGCGAGGATGGTGAGCGAACCGCCGTTCTCGATGTTGCGTGCCGCACCGAAGAACCGCTTGGGCGGGTAGAGCGCCGACGCGTCGACACCTCCGGAGAGGATGCGACCCGACGCGGGGGCCGCGAGGTTGTACGCACGCGAGAGGCGCGTGAGCGAGTCGAGGAGCACGACGACGTCCTGGCCGAGCTCGACGAGGCGCTTGGCGCGTTCGATCGCGAGCTCCGCGACCATCGTGTGGTCCGTCGCGGGGCGGTCGAACGTCGAGGCGATAACCTCGCCGTCGACGGTCCGCTCCATGTCGGTGACCTCCTCGGGACGCTCGTCGACGAGGACGACCATGAGGTGCACCTCAGGGTTGTTCACGGCGATCGAGTTCGCGATCTGCTGCATGATGATCGTCTTGCCGGCCTTGGGCGGCGCGACGATGAGACCACGCTGGCCCTTGCCGATGGGGGCGACGATGTCGATGACGCGCGGCGTGAGCTTCGTCGCCCCGGGGTTCTCGAGACGCAGGCGCTCCTGCGGGTAGAGCGGCGTGAGCTTCGGGAAGTCGGGACGCTCGAGCGCCTTCGACGGCGCGTCGCCGTTGACCGAGTCGAGCCGGACGAGCGCGTTGGCCTTGGCACGTGCGATGTTCGACTGCGGCATCTGGTCACCGTCGCGCGGCTGGCGCACGGCGCCCGTGATCGCGTCGCCGCGACGCAGGCCGGCCTTCTTCACCTGGCCCATCGAGACGTAGACGTCGCTCGGGCCGGGCAGGTAGCCGCTCGTCCGGACGAACGCCATGTTGTCGCGGATGTCGAGGATCCCGGCGATGGGCAGGAGGACGTCGTCCTCGTGGACCTCGAAGTCCTCGGTCGCGAGGTCGAGGTTGCCCGTGCGGCTGCGGCCACGCTTGCGGTCGCGCTCGCGGTAGCGGTCGCGCCCGCGACGGCGGCGTCCACCACGCTCGTCGTCGTCGAAGCGCTGGTCCTGCTGGTGCTCACCAGCTTGCCGCGGCCCGGCCTGCGAGCTCTGCTGCTGGCTCTGCTGCGGGGCCTGCTTGCCCTGCTGGCTGTTCTGAGGCTGACCGTTCTGGCCCTGGCTGTTCTGGCCCTGCCCGTCGGCCGGGCCCTGGTCGCGACCCGCGCGACGGCGCGGGCCGCGCTCGAGGCCGCGCTCGATCGACGCAAGGTCGGCGGCGACGGCCTCACGCGCGGCACGAGGAGTCTCGTCCTTCGACGTGTCCGCGCCACGGTCGTCGCTGCGACGCTGGCCGGAGCGGGCCTCGGCGCGCTTGCGCGCCTCCTCGGCACGCTGCTCGGCGTCGTCGCTGCGACGCTGACGCTCGGCGCGGGCCGGACGGTCAGCGTCCTCGCGGGTGGGCCGCTCGGTCCGGGCGGGACGCTCGGCACGCTCCTCGCGCGCAGGCGCGGCAGCCTTCTCGGTGCTCGGCGCGGTGGTGGCGGCCGCGGGCTTCTCTGCCGGCGCAGCCTTCTGGGCGCGGGGCGCCGTGGCGCCGCCGCGGGCTCCCTTGATGGCCTCGACAAGATCGCTCTTGCGCATCTTCGAGGTTCCCTTGACGCCGAGGCCGGAGGCGACGGCCTGGAGCTCGGCGAGGCGCATCGCGCTGAGAGCGCCTGAGGGAGCGGAGGTGGTGTCAGTCACTGAGGACCCTTCCCCTGGTGTTGCGGTGCGCCGCCCGTGCGGTCGACCGCTGGTGTGGAGGCCACGCGCGTCTCCTGCGCGCTGACCGTCCGGACGCGACTACCCCGTGCTCTCGCACGTGCAGGGGCCGGCAAGGTGCCGACGCGACGTTCCGGAGACGCACCCCCGTGTGGCTGCCCGGCGCGTCGCGGCGCGGGCGCACCCGGTCTCAGGAGAATCACCGGGGGAACAGACTCATGGTACACGAGCGGCACGCGCTCACGCGTGCCCTGTGCACGTGCGCGTCAGAGCCTCTCGGCGTGCGCGCCGATGGCGTCGATGCCGGGGCACGACGCCCGCCAGGCGGGCGCACCGTCGAGCAGCTCCGCAACGGCGTCGGCGACAAGGTCGCCGTCGCTCGCCCGTCCGAGCACGAGGACCGTCGGCCCTGCTCCCGAGACGACTGCGGCGAGCCCACGCTCGCGCAGCGCGTGGACGAGGTCGACGGAGCCGCGCATGACGTCGCCGCGGTAGTCCTGGTGGAGCCGGTCCTCCGTCGCCTCGAGCAGGAGCTCGGGTCGACGCGTGAGCGCCTCGACGAGCAGCGCGGCGCGGCCCGCGTTGAACGCGGCGTCGGCGTGCGGCACGTGCGTCGGCAGGACGCCGCGCGCACGCTTCGTCGCGAGCCGCTCCGTCGGCACGAGCACCCACGGCTCGACGTCCGGGTGGACCTCGAGGCGTGTGGCACGAGCTCCGTCGACGCCCTGCCAGGCGACGGTCGCGCCGCCGAGGATCGCGGGAGCAGCGTTGTCCGGGTGACCCTCGAAGCTCGTCGCGAGACGCAGCGCCACACGGTCGTCGAGCGCCTCCGGATCGGCGATGAGGGCGCGCGCCGCGGCGATGCCCGCGACGACCGCCGCCGCGGACGACCCCATGCCGCGGCCGTGCGGGATCTCGTTCGTGCACGTCATGCGCACGCCGATCTGCGGCGCACCGACGAGGTCGAGCGCGGCACGGAGCGCACGCACGACGAGGTGCTGCTCGCCGAGCGACACCTCCCCCGCCCCCTCGCCGACGACCGTGACGTCGGTCGTGTCCGTGCCGAGCGCCTGCACGTCGAGGACGTCGTGGCGGCCGAGCGCGAGGCCCATCGAGTCGAAGCCCGGGCCGAGGTTCGCGCTCGTCGCAGGAACCGTCACCCGGACGTGGTCGTGACCGAGCCGCATGGTCAGACGAGGCCGAGGGCGTCGGCGACCGACATGACGTCGACCTGGACCTTCTGCGGCTCGACGTCCGCCCCGTCGAGCGTGCGCAGCGCCCACTGCGGGTCCTTGAGACCGTGGCCGGTCACCGTGATCGTCACGCGGGCGCCCGCGGGCACGAGACCACGCTCGGCACGCATGAGCAGGCCCGCGACGCCCGCTGCGGAGGCGGGCTCGACGAACACGCCGACCTCGGCTGAGAGGATGCGGTGCGCGGCGAGGATCTGCTCGTCGGTGACGGCCTCGATGACGCCGCCCGACGAGTCGCGTGCCTCGATCGCCTGGTCCCACGATGCCGGCTTGCCGATGCGGATCGCGGTCGCGATCGTCTCGGGCTCGTCGACGGGGTGGCCCTTGACGAGCGGCGACGCGCCCTCGGCCTGGAAGCCCCACATCTGCGGCGTGCGGGACGCGACTCCGGCCTCGGCGTACTCGCGGAAGCCCTTCCAGTAGGCCGTGATGTTGCCGGCGTTGCCGACGGGCAGGCAGTGGATGTCCGGGGCGTCGCCGAGGACGTCGACAATCTCGAAGGACGCGGTCTTCTGCCCCTCGATGCGGTCGGGGTTGACGGAGTTCACGAGCTCGACCGGGTAGACCTCGGCGAGCTTGCGCGCGATGTCGAGGCAGTCGTCGAAGTTGCCGTCGACCTGGAGCAGACGTGCGCCGTGCGCGATCGCCTGGCTGAGCTTGCCCATGGCGATCTTGCCGTCGGGCACGAGGACCGCGCACGTCATGCCCGCGGCGGTCGCGTACGCCGCGGCCGACGCCGACGTGTTGCCGGTCGAGGCGCACACGACGGCCTTCGCGCCGCGCGCGGCGGCGGCCGAGATCGCGGTCGTCATGCCGCGGTCCTTGAACGAGCCGGTCGGGTTCATGCCCTCGACCTTGACGAAGACCTCCGCGCCCGTGCGGCGCGAGAGCGCGGGGGCGGGCACGAGCGGCGTGCCGCCCTCGCCGAGCGTCACGACGTGCGTGCGCAGGTGCTCAGGGAGCAGGTCGCCGTACTCGCGGATGATTCCCTGCCACTGGTGGGCCATCAGGCTCCCTCAACTCTCAGGACGGAGGTGACTTCCTTGACGACGTCGAGGGCGCGCACGGCCTCGACGGTGGCCGCGAGCGCGGCCTCGGGCGCGGAGTGCGTCGTGAGCACGAGGCGGGCGCCGCCGTCGGCGGTCTCCCCCTGCTGACGCATCGCGGCGATCGAGACGTCGCGCTCGGCGACGACGCCTGCGACTTGGGCGAGGACGCCCGGGCGGTCGTCGACGAGCACGCGGATCTGGTAGCGGGTCACGGCCGAGTCGGCGGCGGCGAGCGGCAGGTCGGCGTAGCGCGACTCGTCGGGCCCCTTGCCACCGAGCACGCGGTGGCGGGCCACGGAGACGACGTCGCCGACGACGGCGGACGCCGTCGGCGCACCGCCGGCGCCGCGGCCGTAGAACATGAGCTCGCCCGCGGCCTCGGCCTCGACGAAGACGGCGTTGAACGCCCCGCCGACGGACGCGAGCGGGTGCGTCGCGGGGACGAGCGACGGGTGGACGCGCACGGCGACGCCGTCGTCCGTGAGCTCGGCGATCGCGAGGAGCTTAATGACGTGGCCGGTCGCGGTCGCCCAGGCGACGTCGTCGGCCGAGACCTTCGTGATGCCCTCGCACGCGACGTCGTCGAGCGTCACGCGGGTGTGGAACGCGAGCGACGCGATGATCGCGGCCTTGGCTGCGGCGTCGTGGCCCTCGACGTCGGCGGTGGGGTCGGCCTCGGCGTAGCCGAGTTCTTGCGCGGTGCGCAGGACGTCGTCGAACGCGAGGCCCTTCGTCGTCATCTCGTCGAGGATGTAGTTCGTCGTGCCGTTGACGATGCCGAGGACGCGGCGCACGCGGTCTCCCGCAAGCGACTCGCGCAGGGGACGCACGAGCGGGATCGCGCCCGCGACGGCGGCCTCGAAGTAGACGTCGACGCCTGCGGCGTCGGCGGCCTGGTAGAGCTCGGGGCCGTGCTGCGCGAGGAGCGCCTTGTTCGCGGTGACGACGCTCGCGCCGTGCTCGATCGCGCGCAGCAGGAGGCCGCGCGCCGGCTCGATGCCACCCATGAGCTCGACGACGATGTCGGCGCGCGTCACGAGGTCGGCGGCGTCCGCCGTGAGGAGGGCACGCGGGACGACCGCGTCACGGGGGGCGTCGACGTCACGGACGGCGACGCCGACGAGTTCGAGCGGGGCGCCGACGCGGGCCGCGAGGTCCTCGGCCTGCTCGGTGAGCAGCCGCACGACCTGCGTGCCGACGACGCCGCAGCCCAGCAGGGCGATGCGCAGGGCGCTGGACGGTGCAGGCACCGGTCCTCCTTCGTTCGGGGCGCGCTGCGCCCCGGATCGGCCGCCGCTCCGGGCCGGGCGCGGCGGGGTCGTGCACAGGATAGGCGTCGGCCGGGCGGCCGTGCCGGTTCGTCCACGTCCGTGGACGGACCGGCACTGTCAGCCGACGTCGAGCCCGAGCAGGTCGTCCTCGGTCTCGCGGCGCACGAGCACGCGCGTCCCACCCTCGGCGAGGGCGACGACGGGCGGGCGCGGCACCAGGTTGTAGTTCGACGCCATCGATCGCCCGTAGGCGCCCGTCGCGGCGACGAGCAGGAGGTCGCCCGCACGCACGTCCGCGGGCAGCCACACGTCGTGGACGACGATGTCGCCCGACTCGCAGTGCTTGCCGACGACGCGCGCGAGCGCGGGCGGGGCCGTCGAGAGGCGGCTCGCGACCTCGGCGTGGTAGGCCGCGCCGTAGAGCGCGGGGCGCACGTTGTCGCTCATGCCGCCGTCGACGGACACGTAGAGGCGGGTCGTCGTGTCGTCGACGCGCACGGGCTTGATCGTGCCGACCGTGTAGAGCGTCGTCCCCGGCGGGCCCGCGATCGAGCGGCCGGGCTCGATCGAGAAGCGCGGCAGGGGCTGGCCGAGGTTCGCGGCGACGTCCGCGACGGCCGTGGCGATCTCCTTGGCGACGCGATCGGGGTCGAGCGCGACCTCGCCCGGCAGGTACGCGATGCCGTAGCCGCCGCCGAGGTCGACCTCGTCGACGAGGACCCCGGTCCGTGCGGCGAGCGCGCCGCGGAGCTCGAGCACCTTGTGCGCGGCCGCCGCGAAGCCGGACGCGTCGAGGATCTGGGAGCCGATGTGCGAGTGGATGCCCTGGAGCGTGAGCTCGGGGCGTGCGAGCACCGCGAGCAGGCCCGCGAGCGCGGGGCTGTCCGTGCCTTCGCGTGACGTGACGGAGAGGCCGAACTTCTGGTCCTCGTGGGCCGTCGCGATGTACTCGTGGCCGCCCGCGTGGACGCCCGTCGTCACGCGCACCATGACGGGCGCGGTGACTCCGCGCGCGCCGGCGGCGTCGGCGACCCGCTCGATCTCCGCGAGGGAGTCGACGATGATGCGGCCGACGCCCTCGTCGAGGGCGCGCGCGATCTCCGCGTCGGACTTGTTGTTGCCGTGGAGGCCGATGTCCGCGCCGGGCACCCCCGCGCGGAGCGCCGTGAGGAGCTCGGCGCCCGACGCGGTGTCGATGCGCAGGCCCTCGGCGTGCATCCAGCGGGCGACGGCCGTCGAGAGGAACGCCTTGCCCGCGTAGTAGACGTCGACCTCGGCGCCGATCTCGGCGAACGCGGTCTCGAACGCCGTGCGGTAGGCGCGTGCGCGGCCGCGCATGTCGGCCTCGTCGACGAGGTAGGCGGGCGTGCCGTGCTCGGCGGCGACCTCACGGACGTCGACGCCCGCGACGTGCACGACGCCGTCGCCGTCGCGGCGCGCCGAACGGGGCCACGGCTCACCGGGCATCGACGTGCCGCCCGGCACCTGTGCGGGCACGGGCCCGCCGGCCGCGGCGCTCACATGCGCTCCGGCGCGGAGACGCCGAGCAGGCCGAGACCGTTCGCGAGGACCTGACGGGTCGCGTCGTTGAGCCACAGGCGCGTGCGGTGCTCGTCGCCCACGGGCTCGTCGCCGAGCGGCGTCACGCGACGCTCGCCGTACCACTTGTGGTACGAGCCGGCGAGGGCCTCGAGGTAGCGGGCGACGCGGTGGGGCTCGCGGAGCTCCGCGGCCTGCGCGACGACGCGGGGGAACTCTGTGAGCGCGCCGAGGAGAGCGGCCTCCGTGGGGTGGTCGAGCAGCGACGGGTCGAACCCGTCCTCGCGGCGGACCCCGTGTTCGGCGGCGTTGCGCGCGACGTTCGCGGTGCGGGCGTGCGCGTACTGCACGTAGAAGACGGGGTTCTCGTTGCTCGCGCGGGCGAGCAGGTCGAGGTCGAGGTCGATCGAGGAGTCGGACGACGAGCGTGCGAGCGAGTAGCGCGCGGCGTCGACGCCGACGATCTCGACGAGGTCCTCGAGCGTGACGATCGTGCCGGCGCGCTTCGACATGCGCAGCGGCTGGCCGTCCTTGAGGAGGTTGACCATCTGCCCGATGAGGATCTGGAGGTTGACGTTCGGGGTGTCGCCGAACGCGGCGCACACGGCCTGCATGCGCGCGACGTAGCCGTGGTGGTCGGCGCCGAGCATGAGGATCTCGACGTCGAAGCCGCGCTCGCGCTTGTCGAGGTAGTAGGCGATGTCGCCCGCGATGTAGGCGGCGTCACCGTCGGACTTCACGACGACGCGGTCCTTGTCGTCCCCGAAGTCGGTCGTGCGCAGCCACGTCGCGCCGTCCTTCTCGAAGATGTGGCCTGCGGCGCGCAGCCGCTCGATGGCGCGCTCAACGGCGCCCGACTCGTGGAGGGAGTCCTCGTGGAAGAAGACGTCGAAGTCGACGCCGAACTCGTGGAGCGACTGCTTGATCTCGCCGAACATGCGCTCGACGCCGCGCGAGCGGAAGACCTCCTGGGCCTCGGCCTCGGGGAGCGTGAGCGGGTCCGGCTCGCCCGCCGCGGCGACGTCCGCCTGGACGGCGTCGGCGATGTCTTGGATGTACTGGCCGCCGTAGCCGTCCTCGGGCGCCTCCTCGCCGCGGGCGCGCGCGAGCAGCGACCGTGCGAAGCGGTCGATCTGCGCGCCGTGGTCGTTGAAGTAGTACTCGCGCGCCACCTCGGCGCCCTGCGCCTCGAGGACGCGCGCGAGCGAGTCGCCGACCGCGGCCCAGCGGACGCCGCCGATGTGGATGGGGCCCGTGGGGTTCGCGGAGACGAACTCGAGGTTGATTTTCTTGCCAGCCTCGGCCGTGCCGCGGCCGTAGGCCGCTCCTGCCTCGAGGATCGTGCGTGCGAGCTCGCCCGCCGCTGCGGCCTCGAGCGTGATGTTGAGGAAGCCGGGGCCTGCGACGTCGACCTTCGCGACGCCCGGCGTCGCGCCGAGGCGCGCTGCGAGGTCCTCGGCGAGGACGCGCGGGGCGACGCCCGCCTTCTTCGCGAGCTGGAGCGCGACGTTCGTCGCCCAGTCACCGTGCTCACGCTGGCGGGGTCGCTCGACGTGGACGGTCGCCGGGAGGTCCTCGGCAGGCAGGGCCAGGGTGCCGTCAGCGACGGCGGCGGCGAGGGCGGAACTGATCGCGTGGGAGAGCTCGTCGGGAGTCACCGGGCAATCCTAGCGAGACTGCTGACCGCCCTGCTCCCCCATTCCGAGGAGGAAGCGGTCGACGAAGACGCGCGCGTCCTTCGAGGGGCCGTCGACCTCGACGCTCGCGGTGAACTCCGACCACGCGAACGTCGTGACGCCCGCCTCGACGACACGGCGCGCCTCGGCACCGTCCCGGAGGGTGAGGACCGACCGCTCGGACGCGTCAGGGCTCGTGAGCCGGTCCCGGACGGCGCTCGCGATCGCGGCCTCCGCATCCGTCGCGGTCGGGTGCAGCGTGACGACGACGTTGACCGCCGTGCCGTCGTGGGTGAAGGTCGCGCGCATCGTCTCGGTGGTGCCGTCGCCCCGGTCGACCGTCCAGCCGGCCGTCGAGAACGTCGCGACGTCCAACGGGAGGCTCTGCACGAGCCCGGACTCCATGCCGAGCACCGGGACCTCGTCCTTGCCGTCGAGGTCCTCGATCGCCACCGTCGCGCTGGCGCTCTCCGTGGCGTCAGCGGCCCGGGAACCCGTCTCGGTGTCGAACGCCGACCGCTCGTCGGTGAGCGCGACCGCCGTCGACGGAAGCGCGAGCCGCACCGGTTTCGGCGCGGCCGCGGCGACGGCGGTCCCGGACCCCGTCGGAACGCTCACGGCCCACACGCCCCACCCGGCCGTGCCGAGGAGCCCGAGCACGCACCCGACGACCGCGAGACGCCGCACCGCGGCGGCCGGCCGGGCGACGAGCGAGACGACTCCGAGGACGAGCGCGACTGGGCCTGACATGAGGATGCCCGTGATGACGGATGCGACGGCGGTCCGCGCACCGTCACGGACGGGGGCGCCGCGACGCTCCGTGGTCATCACTCCTCCTCGAGCCTTGCGTGCGCGGCGCGGAGCACAACTCCGACGTGACGCGCGCACGTTCACCAGCCTAGCCGGGAACTACGCGCAGGAGCGAGCACGATCCGAGCCCGCTGCGGGTGACGATCTGGACGTTCCGGTCCACCCGGTGAGCCGAGGTGGTCGTAGGACGTCCCACGGTGTTCACTTCTCATGGACCCCCGACGAAGGAGACGCACATGGCCGCCCGCACCGGACTCATCGATCGCACGGTCGACCAGCTCCGCGAGTCCGTCATCAACGGCACCTGGCCCGTCGGCAGCCGCATCCCCACCGAGGCAGATCTCGCCTCAACGCTCGGCGTCGGCCGCAACACCGTCCGCGAGGCCGTCCAGTCCCTCGTCCACTCGGGTCTCCTCGTGCGCCGGCAGGGTTCCGGCACGTACGTGCTCTCCGACTCCGAGCTCTCCGTCGCGCTCGGCCGCCAGATCGAGCACGTCCACCAGCAGCACATCCTCGAGGTCCGCCGCAGCCTCGAGGTCGAGGCCGCTCGCCTCGCCGCGCGACGCCGCACCGAGCGCGACGTCATGACGCTCCGCTCCCTCAACGAGGGCCGCCAGAACAGCTTCGCCGTCGGCGACGTCGACTCCATGGTGACGAGCGACCTCGCCCTGCACCGCGCGATCGTCGCCGCCGCCCGCAACCCGCTGCTGCTCGACCTCTACGAGAACCTCCTCGACGCGATCGGCGACTCGATCCGCGCCAACGTCGAGACCGACCACCCCGACCACACGCACGACGAGCTCGTCGAGGCGATCGTCGACGGCGACGAGGACGCCGCCGCCCGCGAGATCTACGCCTACCTCGAGCTCTACCTCGAAGCCCTCACGAGCTGACCCCGGACCGATGTGACCGCGCGCGGCACGCGGTGCTAATGTCGTCCCTCGTGCACCACGGTGCGCACGCCCTCGTAGCTCAGTGGATAGAGCGTCTGCCTCCGGAGCAGAAGGTCGTAGGTTCGAATCCTGTCGAGGGCACGTTTGTGATGTCTCAGGACATCCGCGACGGCGGACCTACGAAATTGTAGGTCCGCCGTTGTCATGTCCGGGGGCTGGTCCTCGTGGCCGTCCGGTGGGCTGGTAGTTCTTGGTCGGATCGAGGACGAGC